>NZ_AP027271.1:3340000-3542454 GCF_036322735.1 Marinomonas pontica | reverse complement strand
AAAACTCACAAATGTTAATAACATGGCAGGTTATACACAGCGGTAGATAACCTTTTTCAGATGTGCATAAAAGAACAAGTTATACACATATACAAATCCCGTTATGATAATATTATTCACAACGTAAAATTTTTTTAACATTTTGATTTTTATACACATAATGAAACAATAAAAACCATCTGTGGATAAAGACTATTTTCTAAATTTTCTTTATCCACTAAGCCAGTAGAAGTCTGTGTGTAAGTATTTAATGGTTTGTATCACTATTTATTTACTAATTTGCCTGTGCTAAGCATTGAATTTACTGAGGAAAGGCTCTAAAATCCGCGCCCTGATTTGACCAATCAAATGTAGAGGCTTGGCGACCGCTAACCCTCAAAACTCAAACACTGCATTCAGTGAGAGAATTAAGATGAAAAGAACTTTCCAACCTAGCGTTCTAAAACGCAAACGTAACCACGGTTTCCGTGCTCGTATGGCTACTAAAGGCGGACGTCAAGTTATCGCTCGTCGTCGTGCTCGCGGCCGCAAGGTTCTAAGCGCATAATCCCGCTGATGACCGATTATTGTTTTCCTCGGCATGTCAGACTTCTGAATGCCGGGGATTATCAATCCGTCTTTAACGACACTTCCTCCAAAGTCTTCGCAGGCGAATTCCTTTTATTGGCACGAAAACGAGATGACGACCAAGCTCGGTTGGGTCTTATTGTGTCCAAGAAAACGGATAAACGCGCGGTAGGCAGGAATCGTATCAAACGCTTGGTGCGTGATTCCTTTCGTCACCACAAAATCCCCCTTTCTGGTCTCGACATTGTCTTTTTAGCAAGACAAGGCATCAAAGAGCTGGAAAACGACGATTTGCACTCCAGACTTGAAAAAGCATGGAGTCAACTGGCAAAAAAAGCCCAAAAACCCGCTCAAAATAAAAAACGCGATCAATCTAGACAGAAATAGGCTGAAAAAACTGCCAAAGGCTGGTTTAATAGCGCGTGATTTTTATAAGGGTTCTGTGAACCTATTGTCCAACCAAACAAATTAGTTGAATACCATGGATTTCAGACGTTACTTTTTATGGGGTGCGCTTTTTATCAGTGGCTACCTACTGTTCTTACAGTGGAGCCAAGATTATGGTCCTCAGTCCACTCAAAGCGTAGCTCAAAGCACTCAGTCTCAATCTGAGACAAACTCTCAAATGAGCGATGATTTGCCAATGGCAACTCAAAGCACAACCGATGCCAATGCCGAAATTCCACAAAATGCGAAGCAAATCGCACCTGGAAAATTGATTGAAGTAACAACCGATACCCTTCGTGTTGCCATCAATCCAGTCGGTGGCGACTTGGTTGAAGCGGCGCTTCTTCAATACAAAAAAGAATTAGGCAAGCCAGACCCATTCGTCATCTTAGAAGATGGCACCGAGCGCACTTATGTGACGCAAAGTGGTTTGGTCGGCCAAAATGGCCCAGACGCTTCTCCTGAAGGCCGTCCTGTTTATCAGTCTGAAAAAGCGGCTTATACGCTAGCAGAAGGTGAAGATTCTCTTGATGTGAATCTGTACTACACCGACGCAAATGGCGTGAAATACACCAAGACTTTCCGCTTCATGAAAGGCAAATACCGTATTCGCCAATTGATCACCGTAGACAATACGTCATCAAACACTTGGCGCGGTAATCTCTTTGCTCAGATCAAACGTGATAACACGCCAGATCCAAGTCAAGCCACCAGCATGGGCTTACAGCCTTACCTAGGTGGCGCCATTTCTGACGAGCAAACGAAATACAGCAAAGTGTCTTTCTCTGATATGAAAGAGGAGCCAGTTAAAACAACCACCACTCAAGGTTGGGTTGCGGTACTTCAGCACTATTTTGTGTCTGCTTGGGTTCCAGAGCAAGGTCAAAAAGTCACTTTGCAAGCACGTACCAACGGTGACTTTAACATCATCGGTTTCACTGGCACGCCAGTGGAGATTGCACCAGGTAAACAAGGCACTCTGAGTTCGACATTCTACGTAGGTCCGAAACTACAAGACCACCTAGAAAGCACGGCAGCAAACCTTGATCTAACAGTGGATTACGGCTGGTTGTGGTGGTTGGCTAAGCCACTGTTTTGGTTGCTGACCTTGATCCAGTCATTTGTTATCAACTGGGGCATCGCGATTATCTTGGTCGTAGTCTGTGTAAAAGCCGTTTTCTTCAAGTTGTCAGCGACAAGCTACCGTTCTATGGCGAAAATGCGTAAGTTCGGACCAGAAATTGCCAAACTGAAAGAAAAGTATGGTGATGACCGTCAGAAAATGTCGCAAGAAATGATGGCGCTTTACAAGAAAGAAAAAATTAACCCTCTGGGTGGTTGTTTGCCTATCTTGGTTCAGATGCCTGTTTTCCTTTCGTTGTACTGGGTATTGATGGAATCTGTCGAATTGCGCCACGCGCCTTTCTTCCTATGGATTAACGATCTATCTGTAATGGACCCATTCTTTATCCTGCCAATTTTGATGGGTATTAGTATGTTTGTTCAGCAGTCACTCAACCCAACGCCACCAGATCCAATGCAAGCTCGAATCATGAAGATCATGCCTGTTGCATTCTCTGTCTTCTTCCTATGGTTCCCAGCGGGTCTAGTTCTTTACTGGGTAACAAACAATACGTTGTCTATCTTACAACAGTATGTAATTACCAAACGCATCGAAAAAGAAGCCTGATACTAAACGGCTAATGATTCGATTAAAAAGGCTTCCCAATGGGAGGCCTTTTTTACGTTTAGATTGCCATGCTTGACGTGCTAACGGACAATGGCAACCTTGCTTCCATTTTTACCGCACAGAGTTTGATTATGACCGATTTCCAATACGCCACAGACCAAGACACGATTGCCGCACAAGCCACCGCTCCTGGCCGAGGTGGCGTAGGGATCATTCGTTTATCGGGTCCAAAAAGTCTTACCATCGCCAAACAAATAGTCGGCTTTGAACCGAAACCTCGTTATGCCCATTACGTGCCGTTCAAAACCACGAATCAAGAACAACTGGATGAAGGCATCGCCTTGTATTTTCCGGGACCAAACTCCTTCACTGGCGAAGACGTCTTTGAACTACAAGGACACGGCGGTCCCGTCATTATGGACATGCTACTGAGTCATTGTGTCGCTCTTGGGGCACGTTTAGCCCGCCCAGGCGAGTTTTCCGAACGCGCTTTTATGAACGACAAAATGGACTTAACCCAAGCGGAAGCTATTGCTGACTTGATCGACAGCACCTCAGAACAAGCCGCTAAATGCGCGTTACGTTCTTTGCAAGGGGCTTTTTCAAAACGCGTTGACGAACTGGTCGAAGCCTTGATTCATTTACGCATTTACGTGGAAGCGGCGATTGATTTTCCAGAAGAAGAAATCGACTTCATCGGTGACGGCAAAGTCGCGGCAGAACTGGCTGGCATTCAAACGAAACTGGCAGAAGTACTCAAAGAAGCCAACCAAGGCGCCTTGATCCGCGAAGGCATGAATGTGGTGATAGCAGGGCGTCCGAATGCCGGTAAATCCAGCTTGTTAAACGCCTTGTCTGGCAAAGAATCGGCTATCGTCACCAACATAGAAGGCACGACACGAGACGTGTTGCGCGAGCATATCCACCTTGACGGCATGCCGCTGCACATTATCGATACAGCAGGCTTGCGTGACAGCCCAGACGAAGTAGAGCGCATTGGTATTCAGCGCGCCTGGGACGAAATCAGCAAAGCCGATCGCATTCTAATGATGGTTGATAGCCAATCTATTGATTCAAAAGATCCAAGCGAAATCTGGCCAGAATTTATGGAAAAACTCGGCGACACCAAACACCTAACATTGGTGCGTAACAAAGTCGACTTAACCAAAGAAGGCACGGGTATTGAAATGGTCTCAGGCGTTCCTGTTGTCTCTCTATCGGCAAAAACAGGCGAGGGCGTTACTGATTTAACTGAACACCTAAAAGCCGTCATGGGCTTCGATAGCACGACTGAAGGAGGATTTATCGCTCGTCGTCGTCATATCGAAGCGCTTAACAAAGCCAACCGCTTTTTAGACGCAGGTAACGAGCAACTTCACGGTTACGGCGCAGGGGAATTGCTCGCTGAAGATTTAAAAGAAGCCCAACAAGCCCTTAGCGAAATCACCGGCGCCTTCACCAGCGACGACTTGCTAGGCCGCATCTTTGGCTCGTTTTGTATTGGTAAGTAATCACTGAAATAAGGGCTGATTTCAGTGCAACCCTTGTCCCAACTTAATCGCCGCCGCCACGTTACGAGCGGTGGTGATGAGGTTTTGCTCGCCTTGTGTTAAGACGTTATCCAAGCTATCTAGCGCCGGAATAATAGGGAATATCGCCAACATACCGTGCGCTAAAATGGCTTCGGCGTCTTTCCCTAAACTGCCAGCAATGCCAATGGCTGGAACCCCATTTTCATTGGCTTGTTTTAGTACGCCCATGGGCGTTTTGCCAAAGACCGTTTGGCCATCGATCCGACCTTCACCGGTAATCACCAAATCTGCACCCTGTAGTGAACTTGCTAAGCCAACTGTCTCTATAACAATCTCAATACCGGGTTTTAACATCGCACTAAGAAAGACTTTCGCCCCCAGTCCCATGCCACCCGCCGCACCAGCGCCAGCGTCCAGTCGGTGATCCGCAAAACCGCTTTGCACCAAGACATCCGCAAAGTGCTCGAGCGTTTTATCTAACAAGGAAACCATTTCTGGCGTAGCGCCTTTTTGTGGACCAAAAATAGCCGAAGCACCACGTTCACCACATAACGGATTATCCACGTCACAAGCGACATCGAAGCGGCATTCGGATAGAAGAGGGTGCGCTTGGCTTGCATCAACGTGACTCAATTGTGCGAGCGCCATGCCGCCAAAGGGCAGTTCTTGATGATTTTCGTCTAGGAATTGAATGCCCAATGCTTGTGCCAGACCAACGCCAGCGTCATTGGTTGCACTGCCACCTAAACCAAGAATAATGTATTTAATGCCTCGGTTAAGAGCGTCTTTTATCAGCTCACCCGTTCCGAAGCTTGTGGTATAACGAGGATCTCGCTGCTCTCGCGGCACCAGATGAAGGCCTGAAGCAGACGCCATTTCGATCACCGCGGTGGTCGGCTCTTGGCCATCTACCGCCCCCAAAATGCCGTATTGCGCCATGACTCTATTGCCCAACGGCCCAGTTACTTCAAGGTCAATAAAATGACCTTGAGTCGCATCCACCATGGATTGCACTGTTCCTTCCCCCCCATCCGCCATCGGAACTTTAAGGTATTCCGCGTGAGGAAATACCTGACGAAAGCCCGTCTCAATCGCATTCGCAACATCAAGCGCGGTCAAACTTTCTTTAAAGGAATCGGGAGCAATCACAATCTTCATAGTCAATCCTTGCTGCAGGTAAAATAGGTCATCATCGATCAAGTAGTAAAATAGGTTATTGAGCCTTTACCTTAACCACCACTCGACCACGTATCTTTCCATCAAGCAATTTATAGGCCGTATCTACGACGTCTTCCAAGCCAATTTCGTCGCTCATGCTATCAACGTCTTCAGCTTGCAGCAGTTCGCTTAAGCGTTGCCATGCTTCAATACGATCCGTTAATGGTCGCATAACGCTGTCAATGCCAATGAGTTTGACGCCACGCAAAATGAATGGGGCGACGGAAGCAGGGAAGTCCATGCCTTGCGCTAAGCCACAAGCGGTTACTACGCCGCCGTATTTTGTGCTTGCGCAAGCGTTGGCTAAAGTGTGGCTTCCGACGCAGTCGATAACGCCAGCCCAACGCTCTTTTTGTAAGGGTTTACCTGGCTCAGACAGTGTGTTTCGATCGATGATGTCGCTCGCACCCAGATTTTTCAAATAATCGCTTTCCGCCATTCGTCCAGTAGAAGCGACGACCTGATAACCAAGGCGATTTAATAAGCGAATAGCAAAGCTGCCGACACCACCGTTGGCTCCCGTTACAAGGATTTCGCCAGAACCAGGTGTAACGCCTTGTTTTTCAAGCGCTAAAACCGACAGCATGGCGGTGTAACCCGCTGTACCTATTGCCATAGACTGTTTAGCGTCTATACCTTTCGGAAGCGGAATAAGCCAGTCGCTTTTAAGCCGCGCTTTTTCAGCTAAGCCGCCCCAATGCATTTCGCCAACCCCAAAGCCGTTCAGTATGACAAAATCACCTTCAGAAAATCGTTCAGAGTCACTTTGTAAGACCTTACCCACTAAATCTATGCCCGGCACCATGGGAAAAGAACGCACAACAGGGGACTTGCCAGTGATGGCTAAGCCATCTTTGTAATTTAGCGTGCTGTAATGAACTTCAACCAATACATCCCCTTCGGGTAACTGATCGTCATTAAGTTCAACCACTGATGCCACACTTTTTTTGTCTTTCTGAGTAATGAACACACCCTTAAACATACCTTCTCCAATTTTAGACCGATCGTCTATTTATAACGGATAAAAAACCTAAAAACCAAGCGTACTGCTTGGCTTTTGCCTTTACTCTGCCTTTACTTGAATCGCTTGGATAAAAAACATCATGAACAGGCTTAATGGTTGCGTGCTTTTCATTAACCTTGAACGATGAACCGCGCCTTCCCATCCCATCCAAAAAGCGTAGGACAACTCTGAAATGCTTACTTTTGTGTCAATTTCACCGTGTTTTTGACTGTCTAGCAAACACGTGGCTACGCGTGTTTGCCAGCTGTGGTAAGTCGCCTGAAGTTGCTCTCGAAATACTTCAGAAAGCAGGTTAGATTCTTGCTCTAGATTGCCTACTAAACAACCTCGTTTAAAATCGTGTCGAACAATGCCATCTTGCGCATCTTGAGCAAAACACTGTAAACGCTCTAACGGCGAAAAAGCATCGTCTAATAAAAAACTGTCTAATTTTGCTTCGAAATAACGCCGATATCGCGCTAGAACCGCCAATCCAAAGGCTTCTTTACTGGAAAAATAGTGATAAAAGGAGCCCTTCGGAACGCCAACAGATTTTAAAATGGGGTCAATACCACTGCGTACGAAACCCGTCTCGGTGAGTATTTTCATGCCTGCTCGAAGCAGTAATTCACGGGTATCGAGGGACTCCAGAGAAGATTTTTTAGGCCGCCCACGACGTGGCTTACTGGATTGATCCATTAAAACGGGTTGTTCATCCACACACTTCATTACGAGTCACACTTTGGCTTTTTGACATACGAAAGAATAATTTAGACCAGTCGTCTAAAAAAATCAATTATCGTCTATCAATACTTACACAACCGCGCCTTCATGCCGCTTTTCTTGTGTCGGAGACACCCCAAAATAGCGTTTATAATCTCGGCTAAACTGATGCACGCTTTTATAACCCACTTCTAGCGCGATTTGACTGACGTTTTTAAGCCTCTGATTAAGCAGCATTTGCGCCTTTAGCAGTCGTAATCGCTTTAAATACTGCACCGGTGAGGACCCTGTGATTTCTTTAAAATGGTGATGGAAACTGGACACGCTCATGTTGGCGTCGTCTGCCAGCTGCTCAACTCGTACTTCTTGATCCAGTTGCTGGTGCATTCCAGAAATGGCGTATGAAATACGAGAAAATCGACCTTGGTTCATCACTAGCGTTTTTAAGGCGGTGGCTTCTGGGCTTTGTAAAGCCGCAAAAATAACCTCTCTTACCCGTCCTTGTCCCATTAATTTGGCGGTTTTTGGGTCATACAACGCCTGAATGAGTCGAATTAACGCGCCTTCCATGTCATCGCTCATCGGCACTGCCGACATCGAGGAGTAAGTAGAATGGATAACGTCGCCGTCGTCTTGAAAGCCCGTCACTAATTCCATTAATACCGCAGGATCTAGGTCAATAGAAACACCGAGCAGTGGTCCGTCTTGGCTCGCGAAGGTTTCGCATTCAAAGGGTAAAGGTAGGGATTGCACCAGATAATGCCCGGAGTTGTAATGAATTTCGCGATCACCTAAATAGCCAATTTTTTGACCTTGCGCGATGATGGTAAGTCCAGGGCGATACATCAGCGGCATTCTTGGAAGCGATTTGGAGCATTTCATTAATCGCACATTCGCAATAGAGGTTTCTGAGAAACCTTCTTCTATAGCCAGAGTTTTGATCAAATCCACTAGCTTTTTATTATTCATGTTTAAGCCCTTTCGCTTTAAAAATCATGACTTGTATTATCCATTCAATATTGTGTAGGAAAAGTTAAGTTTTTAGAAATTGGAGAAATAGGCAAAACAACAATAAGAATGCACAACACAATAAAAGAAAAACTCGTCTAGACTGCTCATCACTATTTCATTCTCTATTAATTGGAGCAAAGACGATGAGTCAAGCAAAAGCCTACGCGGCAAGATCAGCCACCACACCATTAGCCCCTTTTTCTTTTGAGCGTCGTGCTCTGCGTGATAACGATGTGAATATCGATATTTTGTATTGTGGAGTGTGTCACTCAGACATTCATGTGGCAGAAAGTGACTGGGGATCAAGTGAATACCCAGTGGTTCCAGGCCACGAAATTGTTGGTCGTGTTACTGAGGTTGGTAGCAAAGTAAGCAAATATAAAGTGGGTGATATTGTCGGTGTGGGCTGCATGGTCGATTCTTGTCAACATTGTGCCCATTGCGCCGAAAGCTTAGAGCAATATTGCGATAATGGCTTTGTTGGTACTTATGGATTTCATGATCTTATCGATGGCAGCCTAACGTATGGCGGTTACTCAGATCACATTGTGGTTCGTGAAGAATTTGTGCTGTCTATCCCTGAAGCATTAGACGTAAGTAAAGCCGCGCCTTTATTGTGTGCCGGTATCACCACATATTCTCCCTTGCGTCATAATGGCGTCAAAGCCGGTGATAAAGTCGGTGTCCTTGGCATGGGCGGACTTGGCCACATGGGCGTGAAGTTTGCGAAAGCATTAGGGGCCGAAGTCACCATCTTCACTCGTTCAGAAAGCAAAATTGCGGAAGCGAAAAAACAAGGTGCCGATCATGTGATCGTATCGACCGATGAAGCGCAAATGCAGGCCGCAGCCATGTCTTTTGACTACTTATTGGACACCATCCCAGTTCAACACGATTTGAACCCTTATTTAAATTGCTTAAAAGTAGACGGTACGCACATTCTTGTCGGTTTAGTAGAACCCATGGAACCTGCTCCGCATTCTGCTAATTTGGTTATGAAACGTCGTGTGCTAACGGGGTCATTGATTGGTGGAATCGCAGAAACACAAGAAGTGCTGGATTTCTGTGCAGAACACAATATTGAATGTGATGCTGAGATGATCAACATCCAAGACATTAATGAAGCGTATCAGCGCATGAAAAAAGGCGATGTGAAATATCGCTTTATCATTGATATGAAGAGTTTAAAGGCAGAGTAACATTGTCATGTTAACACACTGACTAAAAGCGCCCCAGTGAGGGCGCTTTTTTTTGCCTTCGTTTTTTTGCTTTCGGGCTGCTTTCAAGTTACGACTTGACCCTATGAAACCATGATCGAAACAGTCTATTTCAACGCTCATTTTCCTCACAAAGTTACTCACAATCAGCATTTTCTCGATTTATCCACTATCTTTAATGCCAAAATGAAAGCGTCAATTATTCACACACTGACCATAGAGAAAATAAAAAAAGCATTTTTTTATTTTTTTACTTGTGGATTGTTTATCCGAAAAAATGGGCGTTTTTGTTGTTGAAATCGAAATAAAATCTTTATAAAACAATTTCTTATGTTTATAAAAACAATACAAAAGCACTGTTGATAAGTATGGTGATAGGTGGATAAAAAGTTTTGCACAGTTTTTAACAACTCGACACTTAAAAAACCGCTCTGTATAACTCACCACCTTATACACAGGTATAGGTTATCCACATAACAGGATAATAAGGCGGTTTCTAACATGTTGTTATCAACATAAACTAATGATAAATAGCGTTTTTTTATGTTTATAAACAGATTTTTGCCTCCTATATAGACATAACAAACATAAAAAGACATACCTATATAATACTTTATTTAATATTGATGACCGGGGGGATCTACGTTTCGTCGCTTTCTTTTTCCAAATTAGCCGATATACTAGGCGCCCTTATCGAAAATTGTTCGTTTTTTATTCATTTCTATTGATTAGTAATACCGAGGTTCCAGTGGATTTCCCAAGTTGTTTTGATGTGATTGTGGTTGGTGGCGGACACGCTGGTACAGAAGCAGCGTTAGCTTCAGCACGCATGGGCGTTAAAACGTTATTGCTTTCCCACAACATTGAAACGTTAGGACAAATGTCCTGTAATCCTGCCATTGGTGGTATAGGGAAATCCCATTTGGTAAAAGAGATTGATGCTTTAGACGGCGCAATGGCGTTGGCTACCGATAAAGCAGGCATTCAATTTCGCACATTAAACTCCCGTAAAGGACCAGCAGTTCGTGCAACCAGAGCACAAGCTGACCGAATTCTTTATAAAGCCGCCATTCGTTATCAATTAGAGAACCAAGAAAACTTATGGTTGTTTCAACAGTCTGCGGAAGATTTGATTGTTGAAAACGGTGCTGCACGTGGTGTGGTTACTCAAACAGGCATTCGTTTCAACAGCAAAACAGTGGTGTTAACAGCGGGAACTTTTTTGGGCGGTGTTATTCACGTCGGCTTACAAAACCACGCTGGTGGTCGTGCTGGAGATCCGCCGTCTATTGGCTTGGCTCAAAAGTTGCGCGCGCTGCCGTTCCGAGTAGATCGTTTGAAAACCGGCACACCGCCTCGAATAGATGCTCGAACGGTCGATTTCTCTCAAATGCAAGCGCAACCGGGTGATGACATCGACCCTGTTATGTCTTACATGGGCAATCGTTCTATGCACCCTCGTCAAATTGAGTGTTTCATTACGCATACGAATGAACGCACCCATGACATTATTCGTTCTGGTATGGATCGATCTCCTATGTACACAGGGGTGATTGAAGGGGTTGGCCCACGTTATTGCCCGTCCATTGAAGACAAAATCGTGCGATTTGCCGATAAAAACTCCCATCAGATCTTTATCGAGCCAGAAGGGTTAACCACACACGAATTGTACCCAAATGGCATTTCCACTTCTTTGCCATTTGATGTGCAAATTGAGTTAGTTCGTTCGATGAAAGGCATGGAAAACGCGCACATTATTCGTCCGGGTTATGCGATTGAATACGACTATTTTAATCCGCAAGATTTGAAGTATTCACTGGAAACCAAACACATGCCTGGTTTGTTCTTTGCTGGACAAATTAACGGCACAACGGGCTACGAAGAAGCAGGCGCACAAGGCTTGTTGGCTGGTCTAAACGCGGCTTTGCTTGCACAAGACAAAGACGCTTGGACACCTCGTCGTGACGAAGCGTATCTGGGAGTGCTGGTTGATGATTTGATCAGTATGGGGACGAAAGAACCGTACCGTATGTTTACTAGTCGTGCCGAGTATCGTTTGATTTTGCGTGAAGACAACGCCGACATGCGTTTAACAGAAAAAGGCCGTGAACTTGGTTTGGTTTCTGATGAACGTTGGGCGGCTTTCTGCAAAAAACGCGAAGCCATTGAGATGGAAACTCAGCGGCTTAAATCCAGTTGGATTGTGCCAAATACGCCAGAAGCGGAAAGCATCAATCCTAAATTAGAAACACCGATTACTCACGAGTACAGTTTGTTGGATTTGCTGAAACGTCCGAATATTGTGTATTCCGATGTAGCGAATTTGAAAAACGCGCTTGAAGAACCTGTTGATGAACAAGTTTCTGAACAAGTTCAAATCGCGGTAAAATACGCTGGGTACATTTCTCGTCAAGCGGAAGACATTGAGCGTCTACGTCGACAAGAAAACACAGAATTACCAGCGGATTTGGATTATTCCAAGATGGAAGGCTTATCAAATGAGATCAAACAAAAGTTAACTCAGTTGCGCCCCGCCACGCTTGCAGCGGCCTCTCGCATTCAAGGTGTGACACCGGCTGCCGTGTCCTTACTCTTAATTCATTTGAAAAAACGTGCGATTGCACGCAAAAGTGCCTAGAATCATCAGCCGATAATCCTTGATTACTATCTTTATAGAAATGGATCGACTGTGACACACTTTGACACTATTCAAAAAGGCGCCCAACAAATGGGCGCTTCTTTATCTGATGAAACCATTCAGACTCTTGTTAACTATTTAGCCATGCTAGAAAAGTGGAATAAGGCTTACAACCTAACCGCGATTCGAGATGTTGAGCAAATGATCTCATTGCATTTGTTGGACAGTTTGGCGACGTTACCTTTCATTAAGGGCGATAACATCATCGACGTAGGTACTGGACCTGGCCTACCTGGTATGGTGCTTGCTATATGTTACCCAGAAAAACAGTTTACTTTACTAGACAGTAATGGCAAAAAAACTCGCTTTCTGACTCAGGTTAAAATGGAGCTTGGTATTCAGAACGTAACCGTTGCAAATGAGCGTGTTGAAAAACATGCCTTTCAAGGGACTTACGACCATGTGATTTCTCGAGCTTTCGCTTCTTTGCAAGATATGATCAATTGGACGTTGCCTCTTCCTAAAGACACAGGTAACTTTTTGGCCATGAAAGGGGTTTATCCTAGTGAAGAAATTACGGCGCTACCTAAAGAGGTCGAGTTGGTGTCAGTAGAACCTCTTAATGTGCCAAGTGTTCAGGCGGAGCGTCACATGGTAGTGATGACGCGTAAAGGATAAAGCATGGCAAAAATCATTGCAGTAACCAACCAAAAAGGTGGTGTTGGCAAAACAACCACCTGCGTCAACTTAGCCGCATCGCTGGCCGCGATGAAGCGTCGAGTGTTGTTGATTGACCTCGATCCGCAAGGAAATGCGACAACGGGAAGTGGCTTCACCAAAGAAGAATTAGACACCAGTGTTTATGACGTATTGATTGGTTCTCATGGCGTGAAAGACGTTATGAAGCAAAGTATGCCCGGAGAGTACTGGGTTTTGCCTGCAAATGGTGATTTGACCGGGGCGGAAGTGGTATTACTTGATCTGCCCAGTAAAGAAACACGTTTACGGGCGGGGTTGTACGAAGTCGACAATGACTTTGATTATATTTTATTGGATTGTCCGCCAGCCTTAAACATGTTGACTGTGAATGCGTTGGCCGCATCACAAGGTGTTCTAATTCCTGTTCAATGTGAATATTACGCATTAGAAGGCTTAACAGCGTTACTACAAACCATTGAGCGCATTACGCAAGCGTTAAACCCAGCGTTAGAAGTCGAAGGGATTTTGCGTACCATGTACGATCCTCGCCCTAGTTTAACGCACGATGTGTCTAGTCAGCTTCACAAGCATTTTGGTGACAAAGTATACGACACGGTGATTCCTCGTAATATTCGTTTGGCAGAATCACCCAGCTACGGTTTACCTGTTTTACATTATGAAAAACAGTCTCGTGGTGCCATGGCCTACCTTGCTTTGGCCAGTGAATTTATTCGCAAATCTGTGGCGTGATGACGTTTTTACATAAGCAATTTAATACCAATTAGGGTTAATGAAATGACGATGAAAAAAAGAGGTCTAGGTCGTGGCTTAGATGCATTGTTAGCACCACAAACAGCGGCCGCAAAACAGGCTGATGGCGGTATTAATAATGAACAGATTAAAGGCCTGACTTATTTGCCTGTGGAATGGCTTTCCAAAGGTAAATTCCAACCTCGTCGTGATATGAACCCTGCCCAGTTAGAAGAGTTGGCGGCCTCTATCCGAACACAAGGCATCATGCAGCCTATTGTGGTGAGACCAAATGGCCACAATCAATATGAAATTATCGCCGGCGAGCGTCGCTGGAGAGCGGCTAAGTTAGCGGATTTAACACAAGTCCCTGTGATTATCCGACATGTTGAAGACGCTGATGCTGTGGTGTTAGCCCTGATTGAAAACATTCAGCGTGAAGATCTAAACCCTGTAGAGGAAGCACTGGCTTTACAACGTCTCGTTGAAGATTTTCATCTTACCCAACAAGAAGTGGCAGACACGGTGGGGAAATCTCGTTCGACGGTCGCGAATTTATTGCGTTTGTTGGGTTTGACACCAGAAGTTCGTCGTCTGTTGGAGCATGGTGACATTGAAATGGGGCACGCGCGCGCGCTATTGCCTCTAGAGCATGATAAGCAAATTCAAGCAGCATCACAGGTTGTGACCAAATCGTTATCTGTTCGCGAAACGGAAAGATTGGCTAAAAATGTCCAGGCAGCGGAAAAAAGCGAAGACAGTAAACCCGCTCTGCCTGATTTGAGTGCAGAGGCTGAACGCATCAGCCAAAAAATCAACGCCGCCGTCAAAATACAACCTTCTGCTAAAGGGAAAGGCAAGTTGGTTATTGAGTATCGTAACCCTGAACACCTAGAATTGCTGATCAGCGAGTTGCTTGCTGGGAATTAACAAAATTTCTAGTAAGTGCTTTTTCTAACGAGATAAGAGCTCTGGAAACTGTTTCTGCTATTCGGTTTAAGTTGAACACAGTCGTCATAACCCATATAATGCCTCGAATTTTGTAAATGATCACATTGATTGCACTTTTACAGTGCGCAAAGAGAGTGAGGAAATGGGGACAAACAAGCCACTAAGCGCGAGTGCCATCATTAGCGCGAAAAAGAAGGCTGTGTTTCGTTTTCTTTTTTTACAATTATTACTGACTCTTTTTATATCATTGGGAATTTTTTACGTTGCTGGTGGTCTGTATGGGTACTCTTTTATTTTCGGAGCGTTAACCAGCATACTGCCAAGCGTTTATATGGCTTGGCGAATCTTTGGTTATAGGGGAACTCGACCTGCCAAAGAGGTTGTTCGATCATTTTATCGAGGAGAAGCTGGTAAATTAGCAATGACAGCTGTATTACTGTCGCTGGTTTTTCTTCTGGTAAAGCCATTGGCTGCAGGGGCTTTTTTTGCAGGCTTTGGTTGTGCAATTTTGAGTCATTGGCTCAGTCCTATCGTACTAAAGCATTAAGTTGTACGAAGGAAATAAGGTTTTAATCATTGAAAGAGCGTGGATATAAATATGGCAAGTGAAAATCCAACAGCTTCTGAATATATACAGCATCACCTTCAGAATTTGACCTTTGGTCAACATCCTGATGGCAGTTGGGGCATTGCTCACGGTGCTAAAGAAGCAGCAGATATGGGGTTCTGGGCGATTCACCTTGATACGATGGGTTTTTCTATCGCATTGGGTATCCTGTTTTTATGGTTGTTCCGTAAAGCAGCGAAAAAAGTGTCGGCTGACACACCGTCTGGATTGCAAAACTTTGTTGAGTTGATGGTTGAGTTTGTTGACGGCAGCGTCAAAGAAACTTTCCATGGCAAAAATAAAGTCATTGCACCATTAGCACTCACTATTTTTGTCTGGGTATTCTTAATGAATACGATGGACTTAGTACCGGTTGATTTTCTTCCGACGCTAGCCGGACTACTGGGTATTCCTTACTTTAAAGTAGTTCCAACAACGGACTTGAATGCCACTTTAGGTATGTCTTTGTCTGTATTTATCTTGATTGTTTATTACAGCATCAAGGTAAAAGGCGTGAGCGGCTTTGTTGGTGAATTAACGTTACAGCCTTTTGGCAAATGGATGATCCCTTTCAACTTATTACTTGAAGGTGTTGGTCTGCTTGCGAAACCTGTTTCATTAGCATTACGACTATTTGGTAACTTGTATGCTGGTGAATTGATCTTTATTTTGATTGCTATTTTGCCGTGGGGTCTACAATGGGCTCTGTCTGTGCCATGGGCAATCTTCCATATTTTGGTCATCGTGCTTCAAGCTTTCATCTTTATGATGTTGACTATCGTCTACTTGAGTATGGCGCACGAAGATCACTAAAAGTGTGTTCTTTAAAGTAATATTATTTAAACCTTATCTAAAACTGTGAAAATGTAGGAGTTAAAATGGAAACTGTAGTTGGTCTTACTGCGATTGCTGTAGCCCTTCTAATCGGTCTAGGTGCCCTAGGTACTGCGATTGGTTTTGGTATTTTGGGTGGAAAATTCTTGGAAGGCGCTGCGCGTCAACCTGAAATGGTTCCAATGCTGCAAGTTAAAATGTTCATCGTAGCGGGTCTTCTTGACGCCGTAACAATGATCGGTGTAGGTATCGCATTGTTCTTCACTTTCGCGAATCCTTTTGTTGCTCAGGTCGCTGGTTAATTTTCTGTAATGTTACAGAAACGATTTTTAAACGACTTAGAGCGAGGGTATTAGCGTGAATTTGAATCTCACACTTATAGGCCAAGCTATCTCGTTTGCGATTTTTGTCTGGTTCTGCATGAAGTATGTGTGGCCACCAGTGATTGCTGCGCTCGAAGAGCGTAGCAAGAAAATTGCAGACGGTTTGGAAGCAGCGAATCGCGCTTCACGTGATCTTGAGTTGGCACAAGAACAAGCCTCTCAAATTCTACGCGAAAGCAAAGATAACGCGGCCGAGATTATTGAACAAGCCAACAAACGTGCGAACCAAATGATCGACGAGGCAAAAGAGCAGGTGATTGCCGATGGCAAGCGTCTGCGCGAAGCGGCTCAAGCAGAAATTGAACAAGATGTTATGCGTGCTAAAGAAGCATTGCGTGCTCAAGTTTCCGTTCTTGCATTTGCCGGCGCCGAGAAGATTTTGGGAGCCACCATTGACGAAAAAGCACATAGCGAGATCGTTGAACAGCTCGCCAAAGAGCTTTAAGCGAGGGTCTAATGGCTGAATTAAAAACAGTCGCGCGACCGTACGCGAAAGCGGTTTTCGAAGTTGCTAGAGAGCAAGGCCATATTACTGAGTGGGCCGATATGTTAAGCATATTGGCCGCTGTTACAGTAGAGCCTAAGCTTGAGAAAGCACTTGGAAATCCCGCTTTTAGTGCGGAAGAGAAGGCAAACGCTCTAGCGGACGTTTGTGCAGAAGTAGCTACAGAACAAGGCAAGGCATTTTTGCTTGCTCTTGCAGTGAATAAGCGTTTATCGCTTCTTCCTATGATTTCTGAGTTATTTTTACAGTTCAAACTGAATTTTGAAAAAGCCGTAAATGTTGAATTTACGTCTGCTTTCGAATTAACAGCAGAACAAACACAAGCATTAGCCGCTTCATTGGCGAAAAAGTTGGATCGTACGGTCAACTTAACCAGTGAAACAGACGCAAGCCTAATCGGTGGCGTGGTTATTCGTACAGGTGACTTAATCATCGACGGTTCAGTACGCGGTAAATTAGCGAAACTGGCCGAGGCGATAAACTCCTAGTGTTTCGTTAAATCGAAACCAGGGTTGAGGAATTTAGCATGCAGCAACTGAATCCATCTGAGATCAGCGAGATTATCAAGAAGCGCATCGAGAACCTCGATGTATCTTCTGATGCCCAAAATGAGGGCACAATTGTCAGCGTGGCAGACGGTATCGTTCTGATCCACGGCTTGGCAGATGTTATGTACGGGGAAATGATTGAATTCCCTGGTGGTGTTTATGGTATTGCTTTGAACCTAGAGCGTGACTCTGTAGGTGCAGTAGTACTTGGTAAATACCAAGACCTTGTAGAAGGTCAAAAAGTGAAATGTACAGGTCGTATATTGGAAGTTCCAATCGGACCTGAATTGCTTGGTCGTGTTGTTGACGCATTGGGTAATCCAATCGACGGCAAAGGCGCAATCGATGCAAAATTAACAGATAAAGTTGAAAAAGTAGCTCCAGGCGTTATCGAACGTCAGTCTGTTGATCAACCGATTCAAACGGGTTACAAAGCCATTGACGCCATGGTGCCAATTGGTCGTGGTCAACGTGAGTTGATCATCGGTGACCGTCAGATTGGTAAGACTGCTCTCGCAATCGACACTATTATTGCTCAGAAAGATTCTGGCATTAAATGTGTTTACGTAGCGATCGGTCAGAAACAATCTACTATTGCTAACGTTGTTCGTAAGCTTGAAGAAGCTGGCGCAATGGAATACACCACAGTCGTAGCCGCTGGCGCATCTGATCCAGCAGCGATGCTTTACATAGCGCCATACACTGGCTGTACTATGGGTGAATATTTCCGTGACCGCGGTGAAGACGCATTGATCATTTATGATGATTTGACCAAGCAAGCTTGGGCTTACCGTCAGATCTCTTTGCTTCTACGTCGTCCACCAGGTCGTGAAGCCTACCCAGGTGACGTATTCTATCTTCACTCTCGTCTTCTTGAGCGTGCATCACGTGTAAACGTTGATTACGTAGAGAAATTCACCAATGGTGAAGTGAAAGGCAAAACGGGTTCTTTGACCGCATTGCCAATCATCGAGACGCAAGGTGGTGACGTATCTGCATTCGTACCAACCAACGTTATCTCCATCACAGATGGTCAGATATTCTTGGAAACGAGCTCGTTTAACGCCGGTATTCGTCCAGCAATGAACGCAGGTATTTCGGTATCTCGTGTAGGTGGTGCAGCACAAACTAAGATCGTCAAGAAACTTGGCGGTGGTATTCGTCTTGCATTGGCTCAGTACCGTGAATTGGCGGCTTTCGCTCAGTTCGCATCTGACCTAGACGAAGCGACTCGTAAGCAGCTAGAGCACGGTAAACAGGTTACTGAACTGATGAAACAAAAGCAGTTCTCTCCTATGTCTGTAGCTGATATGGGCGTAGTTCTTTACGCTGCTAATGATGGCTTCCTTGAAGATGTTGAAACAAGCAAAATTGGTAGTTTTGAAACTGCTTTGTTGAGCTACATGAACAGTGAACACACTGATCTTATGGCTGACATTAACAAAACTGGTAATTTTAACGGCGAGATTGAAGCGACATTTAAAGCGGCAATCGAGAAGTTTAAAGCGACGCAAACTTGGTAATGAGTTTGGTGGCAAGCAATTAAAGCTTGTCACCACTTTCTTGCAGTTTGTGAAATAACATTCTCACAAGGGCAGTTCTATTATGGCAGTCGGAAAAGAGATACGTACTCAGATTTCGAGCATTAACAATACGCGTAAAATTACTCGTGCTATGGAAAAAGTAGCTGCTAGTAAGACGCGTAAAGCTCAGGATCGTATGGCCGCTTCTCGTCCGTATGCGGAACGAATTCGCCAAGTAGTTGGTCATTTGGCCAACGCGAATCCTGAGTATAAACACCGTTACCTTACCGAGCGTGAGGCGAAGCGTGTTGGTTATATCGTAATCTCTTCTGACCGTGGTTTGTGTGGCGGTTTGAACGTTAACGTGTTCAAAGCAGCCATCAAAGACATGAAACAGTTCGCTGATTCTGGTGTTGAAATCGACATCTGTGCAATCGGCTCTAAAGCCGTTTCATTCTTTCGTAACTACGGCGGAAATGTAACAGCAGCCTTCACCGGTTTAGGTGATGCACCAAAAGCTGACGATTTAGTCGGTAGCGTAAAGGTGATGCTAGACGCATTTGACGAAGGTCGTATCGATCGTCTTTATGTGGTTTCAAATGAGTTCGTGAATACCATGACTCAAAACCCGACGGTTGAACAACTTTTGCCATTAAAAGCGGAAGAGAATACAGAGTTAAAGCACCACTGGGATTACATTTATGAACCAGAAGCCGTTGAAATTTTGAACGAATTATTGGTTCGCTATATTGAATCTCAAGTATATCAGTCAGTGGTTGAGAATATTGCGTGTGAACAAGCAGCTCGTATGCTTGCTATGAAAAACGCAACAGACAACGCCGGCGATATCATTGATGAATTGCAGTTGGTGTACAACAAGGCTCGTCAAGCAGCGATTACTCAGGAAATTTCTGAGATAGTCAGCGGCGCGGCAGCGGTTTAAGGTATTTAGGTATTTAAGAGGATCCGAACATGAGTAGCGGACACATCGTACAGGTTATTGGCGCGGTAATGGACGTGGAATTCCCACGTGATAGCGTGCCAAAAGTATATGATGCCCTGACCATTGAGGGTAAACAGTTGGTGTTGGAAGTTCAACAACAACTAGGCGACGGTATTGTTCGTACCATCGCAATGGGTTCCACTGACGGTATTAAACGTGGCTTGGTTGTAGAAAATACAAACAAACCAGTTTCTGTGCCAGTTGGTACTAAAACACTAGGACGTATTATGGACGTTCTAGGTAATCCGATTGACGAAAAAGGCCCAATCGGCGAAGAAGAGCGTTGGTCAATTCACCGCGCAGCTCCTTCTTATGCTGAGCAGTCTTCTAGCAACGAATTGCTAGAAACGGGTATCAAGGTTATCGACCTTGTTTGTCCTTTCGCGAAAGGTGGTAAAGTTGGTCTGTTTGGTGGTGCCGGTGTAGGTAAAACCGTAAACATGATGGAACTTATCCGTAACATCGCAATCGAGCACAGCGGTTACTCTGTATTCGCTGGTGTTGGTGAGCGTACTCGTGAAGGTAACGACTTCTACCACGAGATGACTGACTCGAACGTAATCGACAAAGTATCTCTAGTATACGGCCAGATGAACGAGCCACCAGGTAACCGTCTACGTGTTGCTTTGACGGGTTTGACTATGGCTGAGAAGTTCCGTGACGAAGGTCGTGACGTACTTTTCTTCGTAGACAACATCTACCGTTACACGCTTGCGGGTACAGAAGTATCTGCATTGCTAGGTCGTATGCCATCTGCGGTAGGTTACCAGCCTACACTTGCTGAAGAGATGGGTGTTCTTCAAGAACGTATCACCTCTACTAAGACTGGCTCTATCACGTCTGTTCAAGCGGTATACGTACCTGCGGATGACTTGACAGATCCATCTCCAGCAACAACGTTCTCTCACTTGGACGCAACCGTTGTATTGTCTCGTGACATCGCATCTTTGGGTATCTACCCAGCGATCGATCCTCTTGATTCTACTTCACGTCAGCTTGACCCATTAGTTATCGGTCAAGAGCATTACGACGTAGCACGTGGCGTACAAATGGTATTGCAGCGTTACAAAGAATTGAAAGACATCATCGCAATCTTGGGTATGGACGAGTTATCTGAAGAAGATAAGCAAACGGTTAACCGTTCTCGTAAAATCCAGCGTTTCTTGTCTCAGCCTTTCTTCGTAGCAGAAGTATTCACTGGCTCTCCAGGTAAGTATGTTTCTTTGAAAGACACGATTCGTGGCTTTAAAGGCATTTTGGATGGTGAGTTCGATGATCTTCCAGAGCAAGCGTTCTACATGATTGGTAGCATCGACGAAGCTGTCGAGAAAGCTAAGAAACTTTAACCATCACGCGTAGCAAAAGCGTTGTAAGGCGCTTTTGCTAAGTATGACTAAGAGAGGCAACTTATGGCTATCACAGTACACTGCGATATCGTAAGCGCTGAACAAGAGATCTTTTCCGGTACGGTACAATCTCTTGTGGCTGCAGGCAGTTATGGCGATCTAGGTATTATGCCTGGTCACGCGCCATTGTTGACGACTCTGCAACCAGGTCCTGTTCGTGTGGTTAAAGAAAATGGTGACGAAGAGTTTATCTTCGTGTCCGGTGGCTTCCTAGAAGTTCAACCGCACCGTGTCACCGTCTTGGCTAACACAGCCACTCGTGCAAGAGATCTGGACGAAGAGGCGGCACTAAAAGCTCAGGAACATGCTAAAGAGCTTTTAGCTAACCAAAAACCTGACGTCGACTACACTCGTGCGACAGTGGAACTAGCAGAAGCTATGGCCCGCTTGCGTACACTTCAACAGTTCCGCGAGCACAAATAAGCGGTAATGTTGAGTGTGAAGTCAAAAAAAGCAGCTTTCGAGCTGCTTTTTTATTGGCTGATAGTCTGAGTATTTGTCTACTAAAGCATCTTCCACAATGTATCAAAAATGATCTGCTGTGCTTTGGCGATGTCTTTGGATTCCAATACCACGGCCGAAGGGAAGTTGTTGCTTGCCAAAGAAATAATCGCACACTTAGGTGGATAGATAGCGATATAGCTGGCGTCAACCGATCCTTCCGTTTTAATCCACTTACGTTCTGATAATTCCGCTTCTTCGCCACCGTCACCCAAAGCAATGACTTTTACATTAATGCCCAATTTAACGCGTTGCTTGGTGTAGTTAGGAAACGGGCGATACAAAAAGGGACGTATCGGTTTAGACGAAAACACACAATATTCTTTGTGGTCTTGTTGAGATACCACGTTTAAAATGTCGCGCAATACCCACTCAATGCCGTCATCGCCTTCGTAATAACGCACATGAGTTTGATGATAATCCGGCTGTTGTTGGTGTAAATTTGGAATGATGGTGTTCTTTAAATTCTCGATGGTTTTATTAAGACGATTGCGTTTTTCTTCCGCCAAATTTAATAAAATATCCGGGTTTTCAGCGGTAAAGAAGCGTCGCTTTCCTTTTGGAAAATAGCTGACAATGCCTTTGCTTTGTAATTGTTTGAGGTCTTCGTAGGCGGTACCGCGATTGATGCCGCTGTGTTCGGCAATGTCTCGAATAGAAGAGGGGCCAAGCTTTAATAGGGTTTGGTAAAGCTGTGTTTCTCTTGGTGTTAAACCAAGCATTTCAAAAGCTTGCTGAATCATAGGGCTCACAGTACCGTTTTTTAATTTGTCGACAGGCGTCAGAATACTACCGCGTTTAAGAATACACTTATTGATAGAAAAGCGCAGGGTCGAACGATCTGCGAGGAGAGAAAATTGACAGACGATCAACGATTTGGTGGCATTCGCCGTTTGTATGGTGAAGCGGCATACGCTGCTTTTTCGCGTGCTCATGTGTGTGTCATCGGTATTGGTGGTGTTGGCTCTTGGGCGGCTGAGGCGTTAGCGCGTTCTGGGGTTGGCCACATTACACTTATCGATATGGACGATGTTTGCGTCACCAATACCAATCGCCAGATTCACGCACTAAGCAGTACCGTTGGTCAATCTAAGGTCGATGTGATGGCGGAACGGGTTAAACAGATCAACCCCGACTGTCGTGTGACGTGCATTGAAGACTTCATCACCCCAGATAACATACCTGAGCTTCTTTCTGAGCCGTTTGATTACATTATTGATTGCATTGACAGTATTAAGCCAAAAGCGGCTCTGGTGGCTTGGTGTAAGCGTAACAAGCGCAAACTCATCACAGTCGGTGGTGCTGGTGGTCAAACGGACCCAACTCAAATTCAAATCGCTGATTTATCTCGAACAGAAAAAGACCCATTGGCGTCAAAGCTCCGTAATTTTCTTCGTCGTTATTATAACTTTAGCCGTAATACGAAACGTCGTTTTGATATTGAATGTGTTTATTCCATGGAACAGCTTAGCTACCCACAAGGAGATGGAACTGTATCTAAACAGCGATTAAAAGGAGATACAGAAACAAAAATGAACTGTGATACTGGCTTTGGCGCCAGTACAACGGTGACCGCTACTTTTGGATTTGTTGCGGTTTCTAGAGTCTTGGAGAAGTTGGCGAGTAAAGCCTGAAAATCAATAAAATATATTAGATAAGCAAACACAGGTTGTCTCTGCGTTTGCTTAAGGTGAATAGAGTTAATAAAGGAATTAAGCGAATAGCTGATGGGCTTCATAGGCTGCTAGCACGGTTGCTGTCTGTACTTGATGAGCCAAAATAAAAGCATCCTCGTAAAGGGTTTCATCGGGGAATTCTGTGATAAGTTGCACTGGCACATCAGGGTTTTGCACCTGATTAATCAGACACGGAATACCATTAATAAAACGGAAGTTAACCTCACCAGCATATTGCGTATAGAGATCGATCTGCTTTTGATTGAAAGAGACAAGGCCCGAAACCTGACTCAATCTAGCTGTCACAAATTGCAGAAACTTCTCTGTATAGCTTAGCCACTCATCTTCGCCATTGTGGCGTAAAATCAGAAAGAACCCCTTAGGAATTGTCCACATGTCAAAGCCATGGGGAACATAACCGGATAATGGCCGAGTCCATTCATGTGACGGATAACCGTGTAGATTAATGTGCAAACAAGCCTGACTCCGTTGTTTCGCCTGCTGACGTATACTTTTTTCATAAAAAGGTTCGTGTTTCCTATTTTCTAAGTCATCTCCAAGGGCGGTATAACGTGCGGCGTGGTGCATGTGTTTGGGATTATTCTGGATTAACCTTTGGTGCAGCTCATAACCATCAGGGTTTTCTAAAGGGGAAATAGAAAAGTGGCTGCGTTTTTTTTGAGAGAGTACTCGCACCGCTTTGAGTGCACCAACGACACCGGATGTTTCATTCGCATGCTGGCCGCTACTGATCATTACAGGGTGATCTGAACCAGTATGATAACGTCCGTGCACTTGCCTGCCAGTGATGGTTTGAGCGAAAAACGATTCACCTTCGATCTTGTTTAATTCCGTTTCAATTTGCTCTTGGCTAATGGCTTTTTTAGCGTACTCAAGAGACTGAAAGCCTGTAGAGTTTTGTAATTGATAAGCTTGCAATTCAATGTGAACGCCAGCGTGTTGATCTTCTGTATAAAGAACATCTGGCACAATATGGCCGATTTGGCCTTCTCTTCCATGGGCAAGATAGCCACTTTTCACTTTGAACCATTCAAGAATAGAGAAATACAGATCCTCATGTAAGGCTTCTCTTAGGCTGATTGATTCGTGCTCATAAGGTAAATCTTGATCTTGATAAGGAAGATGAACGGTAATTTTTAGCTCTTCAAAATATGGCTCTTTTTCCTGCCATGAATGTTGGCTAATGGCATTGAGCGTTTGATGAAAGAGCTGTTCATAATCGGTAATGAGTTGCTCATTTTTACAAACACCTCGACTCGAATGAGTGATTTTTATCCAGCCTGTTGGGGACAGATGTTGCTCATTGATCAAGGTTGAGTGCAGATGATTCGGTGCAAACACGTTAACAACATGAGATTCACCAGAGGCTAATATCAACACCACTTTATAGTGATCTTGATGCTTTTCGCTGCCAATGAATTCAATCTCCTGCTTTTCCATCAGAGCAGACAACGGATAAGCCTCTAATAAAAAACGTTTTTCTGGAGCAGCATCATGAATCGGATAGGTGACTTGTATCGCTTTAATATCACTTTTTGGGAAGGGAAGGTCTTCCATAAAAAAATGAATCAAAGGTTTATAGGCGCTTCGTATTTTGGCGTTTATACCCAATTTCTGAAGCGACATTTCTGCCTTTTGTCTGTGTGTTTTATCGGCAAACACCCAAGCTTCAAGCGTACAATCTTGGTATTCGGATTGGCTAAATTCCTTAATCAGCCAATCCGTTGTGAGAGAAATGTGCGTGGAGAAAATAGAACTCATCGTGATGTTTTACCCGTTGGGTCCAAGCTGTCTCGTAGCCAATCTCCCAGTAGGTTTAAACCAAGCACCGTTAATAAAATAGCGATACCAGGAAAGACACTCACCCACCAAGCGTTTTGAATATAAGTACGACCATCAGCAAGCATTCCGCCCCAGCTCGGCGTAAGAGGATCCACACCAAGACCAAGGAAAGTTAAGCTACTTTCTAACAAGATGTTATTGGCAACGTTCAGCGTCATTAAGACAATCACAGGTCCGATTAGGTTCGGCAAAAGGTGGCGAAATAGAATGCTAAAATTGCTCACACCAATGGCTTGCGCAGATTGGATAAACTCACGATCTCTTAGCGACAACACAGAACCACGAACGAGTCTGGCGTATTGCACCCATTGGGAAATGATTAACAAAAAGATCATGTTTGCCAAACCGCCACCGACAATGGCAATAAAGGTAATCGCGAGAAGGATAAATGGCATGGCCAATTGCACGTCAGCAAAACGCATAACGATGACATCCCAGAAACCACGGTAATAGCCAGAAATTAATCCCATAATCACGCCGAATACGACGGCGCCTGCGACAGACAAAAAGCCCACTTGCAAAGAAACGCTTCCACCAGAAACGACGCGGGCAAGAATGTCTCTGCCAAGAGGATCTGTGCCGAAAATGTGCTCAGGATCAGCAAAAGGCGCTAATAGTCGAGCGGATAAATTGATTTTATCGGCACTTTGAAAGATCAAATCTGAAAAAATAACAAGAAAACAAATCCCACCAGTGAGAAGCGCGCCAAGAATAAACTCTAAGCTGTTATATCTGGATAAGCTTGAACGAAAACGATTGGTCATCATCTTTTACTCCGTGCGAATACGTGGATCAATTAGGCCGTAGGCAATATCAACCAGAAGGTTAACGCTGACGATAAGCATGGACAGAATGGTGATGACAGCTTGTAGTACAGGGTAATCACGACCACTTACCGCATCGAATGCTAAAGACCCTAAACCAGGCCAATTAAACACACGTTCAATGACAACAATGCCGCCCAGTAATCCACCAAACTGCAAACCGAAATAGGTAATCAGAGGAATGGCGCAATTACGTAACGCGTGTTTGTACAGAACCGTGTTTTCACTCAAGCCTTTTGCACGAGCAACCATAATGTATTGCGCTTGTAAGGTTTCCAGCATAGAGGAACGCACCAGACGAACGTTTGTTGCCGTTAATATGATGGCCATAGTGAAAGCGGGCATTAAGAAACTTGTGAAACCATACATGCCGCTTGGCGGTAACCATTGCAGCCAGATGGAAAACACCAACACCAACATAAGCGCTAGCCAGAAGTTCGGGAAAGACAAACCAACTAAAGACACGATACGAATCGTCTGATCGGCCCATTTTCCTTTTGATACAGCGGCTTTGATGCCAAGAGGAATTGAAATCACGATAGATATCAGCATGACAGACACCGCCAGTATGAGCGTGGCTGGCAATGATGTGCTGATCAAGTCTGAGACTGGCGTGCCACCTAGGAAACTACGTCCTAAATCAAAGCTAAATAGGCCTAGGATAAATTCAAAATATTGAGTGAAGAAGGGTTTATTGATACCTAACGCTTCACGAATCAGTACCAAATCCGCCTCTGTCACGCTGCCTGCACCTTGAGTCAGCATGAGAGCGGGATCGCCAGTTAAGCGAATAGCGAAGGCGACCAGTAGTGTAATGGCAAAGAGTACGAATATTGCCTGCAGTAATCTTTTTAGTAAAAAATTAGCCATGAGTGTTCCTTTATTAACCATAGAGATTGCTTCGCCTTAGAGACGAAGCAATCGTGTCTTCTTCGATTATTCGATAGTCACATTGTTTAGACGCATACGACTATCAGGTACAGGAACAAAGCCTTTTACTTTTTTAGATACAGCAAAAATGGCATTTAGATTGTAAAGCGGCATTTCTAACGCTCTATCCGCCGTGTAGTTCGCGATGGATTTGAGGATCTCTTCACGTTGTTTACTGTCAGTAAGAGAGCGTTGAGATTCCAACAGCTTATCAAGTTCTGGATCACTGTCGTAAGGGTTCCATTTTTCCCCTGTGTGATACATGAAGTAAGCGGTGTTGTCGTAATCTAACGTCCAGCCGCCCCAACCTTGTTGGAACATTTCGCCGGTTTTCCCTGCAGGCACAATGTCATTGATAAGAACGCTGGTTTCATAAGGCTTAATCGTCGCATTCAAACCAATAATTTGTAGGTAACTGGCAATGGCTTGAGTCACTTCATTGAAGGTTGAATCGTTGCCTCGAATGTCGATTTGAACCTTGGTGCCCGGTTTGATGCCAGCGGCTTTCAGAAGCTGCATGGCTTTCGCTGGATCGTATGGAAGCGGTGACATGTCAGGGTCATTACCAAAGGAAATTGGGCTCTGGAAGCTGCTGATGGCAGACGCTTGCCCACCCAAGATCGAATCGATAATGGCTTGGCGGTCAACGCCGTAGATCATTGCTTTGCGAACGCGTTCGTCTTTCGTGATGCCGTTTTTAGTATTAAAACGTAGGGCATAAACACTTGGGCTAACGGTCGTAACAACGTCTAATTCAGGGCTTTTCTCAATGGTACTGATCATGCCGATTGGAATGGTTGGTGGAATCACTAAGTCAACGCGACCAGATTGCAGTTCCGCAACCGCTGTAGAAGGCTCGCTGATAAAGCGATAATTTAGATTGGATAACTTAGGTGCGCCGCCCCAATGTTTGTCATAGGCCTCTAGCTTGATGTCCACTTTCGGCTCGTACGAAACAAACTTAAATGGGCCTGTTCCGACTGGGTGAGTGTTAAAGAAGTCTTCGCCTTTTTCTTGAATGTATTTAGGCGGCACAATCATCGCGCCGTAGCCTGCTAGTTTGGTTAGCAATACTGGATCAGCGGCTTTCAGATGAAAATCGACCGTGTGGCTGTCAATCACTTCAACGGATTCAATGGCTGCGTAGTTCGAGCGTTGAGGGCCTTTTTTACCTTCGTCTCCCATCAGGCGATCAAAGGTAAATTTTACGGCAGAAGCGTCAAACTTTTCGCCATTATGAAACGTCACGCCTTGGCGCAAGTTAAAACGAATGCGGGTGCCGTTATCAAGTTGCTGCCAGGATGTGGCAAGGCCAGGTTCTAACTTAAGATCTGGGCCGCGATAGGTTAAGCCATCATAAATGTTCGTAGAAACCGATGCCCAGTTTATTAAAAAGGTATCGATTGGGTCCCAACTGCCCGGATCTTGAGGGGAAGAGACGGTTAATGTGCTTGCAAAACTAACGCTTGCTGCCGTGATGCTGGTAGCCATAACGATGGATTTTAATGCCATCGAAAAATACTGTTTGGTGTTCATTTTTATAGTGCTCCGTTCTTTCGTGATATGAGGGAATTATTATTTTTATGATGCGTCGGCGACAAAATGTCCCGGTGCAACTTCTGTGTGAGATACGATGAGAGGCTCATCACTCACGTGTCTGACAGGGCTTGGAATTTCGCCTGTAAGACGGCCTAAACTTCTTTCAATGGTTGGATCTGCCACAGGGACAGCGCTCAACAAACGTTTTGTGTATGAATGGGTTGGCGTTTCCAGCACTTGCTGTCGTGAGCCGAGTTCCGCAATTTGTCCTAGATACAAAACCGCCACTCGATGGCTCATTTTTTCCACCACCGCCATGTCGTGGCTAATGAACAAATACGCAATGCCGTGCTCTTCTTGAAGCTCCATAAAGAGGTTGATGATTTGAGCTTGGATAGACACATCCAAAGCGGAAAGGGCTTCATCGGCAATGATGAGTTTTGGGTTAGAAGCGAGCGCTCGAGCGATACAAATACGTTGGCGTTGACCACCGGAAAATTGATGCGGATAACGTTTAGCGTGTTCTGCTGTCAATCCGACACGTTCTAATAGCTCGTGAACGCGTTTTTGAATATTGGCTTCGCCTTGGATTAACTTATGGGTTTTGATCGGCTCGGCAATCGAAAAGCCAATGGTTTTTCGTGGGTCAAGTGAGGCTAATGGGTCTTGGAAAATGTATTGAATTTCTTGGCGCAGCTTTTGTTGGTCTTCCTTAGACATATTGTAAAAAGGGTTACCTTCAAAGCTAATTTCACCGCTGGTGGCGGCTTGTAATTGCTGAATCGTACGGCCAATGGTGGACTTACCAGAACCTGACTCTCCAACCAGCGCCAGCGTTTCTCCCGGATAAATATCAAAGCTGACTTTTTCTACGGCGTGTACGCGGTGAGTCACGCGCCCCCAGAAGTCCTTTTTGGTATCAAAGCGAGTAACAAGGTTTTTAACGGAAAGAAGGGGCTTTTCGTTATATCGTGCGGTGTTTTGTGCTTTTTCTTCACCAACTAAGCGCAGTTGGCCATCTTCAATTGAATTAATTGGAAAGCGCTTTGGAAAAGCTTCTCCTGTCATGCTGCCTAGTTTTGGTACAGCGGATAATAAAGCTTGAGTATAAGGGTGTTGAGGGCTAGTAAAGATGTCTTTAACTGGGCCTTCTTCCACTTTTTGTCCTTTTAGCATCACTACAACGTCGTCTGCGATTTCTGCCACAACGCCCATATCATGGGTAATGAAAATCACCGCCATATTGAGCTCTTTTTGTAAGTCGCTCAGTATGGTTAATATTTGCGCTTGAATCGTTACATCCAGCGCTGTGGTTGGCTCATCAGCAATCAGGATTTTAGGGCGACAAGCTAATGCCATCGCAATCATGACTCTCTGTCTCATACCGCCAGAAAGCTGATGAGGATAGCGTTTCAGCATGTCTTCAGCATCAGGCAAACGTACCATTTTGAGTAGTTTGCTGCTTTCTTCTAAGGCTTCTTTTTTACTCAGCTTTTTATGAAGAGAAAGCGATTCAGACAGTTGGTCGCCAATCGTAAAAACAGGATTGAGCGATGTCATTGGCTCTTGGAAGATCATCGCAATGTCTTTACCACGAATGCGGCGCATTTCATCCTGCGACAAAGACAGAAGATCTGTTTCACCTTCTTCAGTCGAGAAAAGAATTTGGCCTGACGGATATTGAGCACCAGAGGTCTCTGCCAGACGCATGATAGATTGTGAAGTAATCGACTTACCTGAGCCAGATTCTCCTACGATGGCGAGTGTTTTACCTTGATGTACGCTGAAGCTTAAATCGTCGATAACTCGGGATGGACCGAATTCAACAGATAAATTTTTGACAGCGAGAATGGTCGAGCTTGAGTTATCTAGCACGGTAAATCGTCCCTTTATAATATAGTTTTAGGTTAACGAATTGGGTTTGTTCCTTTGACAAAGATGAGGAATGTATACGCCTAAGGTAACGATTCTTTTTCTTTGCTTATTCCTATAATGAAAACTTAATGTCATTATATCTACTTATATTTATGTATAGCTTATAACTAAACATTATGGGGTGTTATGAAGTTTCGGCAGATTGAAGCGTTTCGATACACTATGTTGCAGGGCACAACGTCTGCGGCTGCGGAAAAAATGTATATATCTCAACCCGCTGTGAGTCGTTTGTTAAGTGATTTGGAAAGTTCGCTGGGTTTTACCTTGTTTGATCGACGCAAAGGACGTTTATACCCAACGCTTGAAGCGGCGGAATTTTTTCGTTCCGTGGAAGAGAGCTTTTTAGGCATACAAAAGCTGGAATCCGTGGCGGATCGGATTCGCAATAGAACTCCGAGTGAATTAAAAATTGCCTGTACTTCCGCAATATCAAGCTCCTTGCTGCCTCTGGTTTTAAAGGAACATAAAAAGTTCTATCCAGCAGAGCGGGTGAGTATTTTAACCTTGCCTATGTCTGAAATCGTGATGAAGCTTCAGACAAACTCTATAGATTTAGCTGTTGGTTTGGAATTGCCTCAGTTAGCAGGAATTGAACGAGAATTTATTGGTAATGCACGTTTTGTTTTTGCTATGCATGCTGATCATCCATTGAAAGAAAGAAGCAGTATTCGTGCGGAGGATTTGATTGGCGAAACGGTGCTTTCCGTTATTGATACTTATCCCGGGTACTGGAATAAACTGGATCATGCTTTAGAGTCTGTAAAAGATAAGGTTCATCAAAGCATTCATATCGATACCTCTCATACGGCTTATGCGATTATCGCGTCAGGATTATCTGTTGGTGTTTTAGAGCCTTTTGCAGCAAGAGCTTGGAGCGGAAGAGGGGTGTTAACTCGAAGTTTTGAACCTGCTGTTTATTACCCTTATGGCATTGCCTACCCGACAAACATAAAACAGCATGACTCATTGCATAACTTCATTCAGACGATTAAAAGTGTTGTGCCTGATATGCCGGAATTTGAGAAAAGTTAAGCCTGTATTTTATCCAAAATCCCCAACACGCCATTGGTTCTAGAGCTGGTTAGATAACTGGAGAGATTGAGTTCAGTAAGCTCTGTTTTTAAATCCATAGATTGGATGTCATCAGAGGTTTTTCCTTCCACTAAACTTAGAATGGCGACCAACACGCCACGCATGAGTTTGGCGTCGCTGTCGGCGTGAAAGTGGCGAATGCCGTCTATTTCTTCGATGATGAGCCAAACCGCGCTCTCGCAACCTTTTACCTTGTGTTGTTCTGTTTTCTCTTCGGCTGAGAGTCTAGATAAAGTTTTGCTTAAGGTGACAAGCGCTTTAAAGGTCTCTTCTTTGCTACGACAAGCTTGAAGCTGTTGTTTGATTTCTAGGTAATTTGCCATGGGAAACTCAATCCTCGCCCAATAAGTCGATGGCTTCTATTAATACATCACAGAAGCGATCAGCTTCTTCCATCGTATTATAACAAGCAAAAGAAGCGCGTAATGTGCCTTCGATACCAAGTGTTGTCATTAAAGGTTGGGCACAGTGCGATCCAGATCTAACGCCGACTCCTTGGCTATCTAGGTAAGCGTTTAAATCTAGAATATGAATATTGGGTACAGATAAGGAAACCAAGGTTGTGTTGTTTTCAGGCGAATGAATCTTAATGTTTTCGTTATGAAAAAGTCGTTTATAAACATGAGCGGCGAGGGATTGTTCCCAATCCAATAACGCCTTTCGATCTTGTTCTTCTATGAAATCACAGGCCGCCACCAAGCCAATCGCGCCTTCGATATTTGGTGTTCCAGCTTCTAATCGATAAGGTAAATCGTTGAATTCTGTTGTTTGATAAGACACTTTTCGCACCATTTCTCCGCCCGTTTGATAAGGCGATAAGGCCTCTAATGCAGGCGTTTTTCCATATAAAACACCAATGCCCGTTGGGCCATACATCTTGTGCCCAGAAAAAACATAGAAGTCGCAATCTAGCTCTTCTACATCCACAGAATAATGCGCCACCGCTTGCGCGCCATCCACCAAGGTTATCGCACCTTGTTGTTTGGCTAGGTTTAACATGGTTTTTAGTGGCGTACTGACGCCAATGGCGTTAGATATGTGAGTGGCTGCGAAGATTCGTGTTTTTTGCGTAAAGTAGGGTTCGTATTCTGCTTTCCATTGACCATCGACTTCCATCGGTAAAATACGCAAAACAGCGCCGGTTCGATTTGCCAATTGTTGCCAAGGCACCAGATTCGCATGGTGCTCCAAACTGGTAATCAGAATTTCATCGTCTTTTTCTAGTAAGTGCTCTAACCCATAAGCCAGCATGTTAATGGCTTCTGTTGTGCCTTTTGTCCAAATCACATGACTGTCTTGTGGCGCACGAATAAATCGAGCCACGGTCTGGCGAGCAACTTCAAACTGACTGGTGGCTTTGTCGCTGAGAAAGTGCGCGCCACGATGTACGTTCGCATTGGTGTTGCGGTAATAGTCTTGAATCGCATCTAAAACGCACAAAGGCTTTTGAGTGGTCGCGGCATTATCTAGGTACACAAGCGGATGACCATGGGCCATTTGATTCAAAATTGGAAAAGAAGAGCGAATAGATAAAGGATCAAAAGCCATGGATACTCTACTTTGGATTCGAACAAAAAGCCTAAAATAGGCCATAAATGGGTGAAATTGTACCTTAACTTCTCTTAAAAGCGGGAATTATTGGGCTTTTACTTGCGTTTTTTTAAGACAACTATAATGATTGATTACAGATACTAGATGACAAACTAGAAAAGGTACAAAGCGGTGGCGGATTTTTTATACAAAGGTGTGGTGGATTGGTTTTTGGATCAAATGTCGCAGGAGGCCATCGCGCCCGGCGACAAGATGCCTTCCTTACGAGCTTTATCGAAACAGTTGGGCCTGAGCTTAAATACGGTCATTCATGGCTATGATTTATTGAGTGAAGACGGTTGGATCGAATCTCGCCCCAAGTCGGGTTACTTTGTTTGTCATCGTAGTGAGACCAAACCTGCTTTGCTGTTGGCGGGTGACGTATTGCAAGAATTGGCCAATGACGGCACCAAACCTGCTTGGGCGTGTCTTGCGCATCGAGCGGCTTTGGTGGATCAAAGTGATGTCTTTCTGAGTCCGTCTGGACGTTTGGATGAAAGTCATGCTCCTGTGCTTGGTAAAGGGCATTTGGCAGTTCGTGAAGCCGTTAGTGGGTATTTAAAAGAGTTGGGTATCAAGACCCATGCGTCGCAACTCTGGCTGGGTCATTCGCCGTTGGCTATGTTTACCCAGAGTGTGCAAACACTGACACAACAGGGTGACAGCGTGTTAGTGCTGACGCCTTGTGACCCTAGAATCACCACGACGCTGCAAAGTTTAGGGCGGCAAGTTATCACGCTAAAAGCGGGAGAGCGGGGCGTTGATTTGGATTTGGCGATTCGTTGTCTGCGTGATGAATCCATTCGCTTGATTGTCTTGCCGGGGCAGTTTGCTTTTCCTGCCGGTCAATTGATTAGCAATCTAAGCTTGCGTCGTTGGTTGGCGATTATTGAAGAAACCAAACTGCCAGTGATTGAGTGGGATTTGTGCTCGCATTTGGCGTACCGAGCGGGCTCTGTCATGACTTATAAGTCATTGGATTCGTCGGATCATATTGTGTATATCGGTGGTGTGGAGTCCAAAGGCGCAGGCCGTTCAGCCAGTTGGTGTTTGCCTGGTCGACATCAGGCGTTGTTAGATGGGGCGTTTTTAGCCGCCGATATGTCACTTAGTGATGTTCAGCAAGCAGCACTTAGTGACGCTTTACAATCAAACAGTAAGCGCTCATTAACCAAGCGTGCCAGAGATGTTTGGGCGAATTCAGAACGAATCAAAGCGCATTTGGAAACTCGTCTTGGGGAGCAGGTCAGTTTTGCTGCCAGTAAAGGCGGTATGTCTTTGTGGATGTATTTGTCGACTCCTTTGCCAGTGAGCAGCATTACTGCGCTGTTGGCCAGCTCTCGTCATGCGATTGTGCCCGGTTCGCTATTGAGTCAGGAAGCCGACGCACACCATTGGCTTGCGATCAATGTCACCTTGGACGATGTGGAACCTTTGGCCAACGCGTTAGCAGAGCATTTGGCCATAGGCAAAAAAACTCAGCCAGAAGAGGAAATCGTTTTGCAAGATAAGGCGGTTGCAAAAGATGAAGTCGTTGAACCTATCGAACCTGATCAATCTGCAACACATGAAGATTCAGTGGCAGCGGTGGAAAGTGATTTAGCGACGACAGAAACCAGTGAGCCACCCCCCCTTAAAAGTGAGCCAACATCGCTTAAAAAAGAAGATAAGACGTCGCGAAACGCAACGACCGAGCCCTTATATAACCCGATGTTGGACTTGATCAACCACGATTTTGGTTGATTCATTAGGTTCTCAGTATCTGCGCATTAAGTCGATACTGAGTGATGCCAGTGATCGAAGCAATAAAAAGGGCCAGATTGACGGCCCTTTTTATTGTCGTGTACGAAATGTGTTTTAAGGTTGGCTTGCTGCGCCGAACATGTCTAAATCTTTGTTATAAATTTCACTGCGCATGTCGAATGCCCCCATAACGCTGTGGAACACATTGGCTTGTGTGCTGCTTTCTCTGCTTTTTAACGTATCGACGTTAATGTGTTGTTGGTCGATAAAAGACGGCGACATCCAGACAAGGAAGGGCACATGCAATTGTTGTTCTGGCGCAATAGAATAGGGCGTTCCATGTAAATAAATACCACCTTCTCCAAGTGATTCTCCGTGATCAGATACATACAAAAAGGCACTTGATGTGTCTTTTATGCCCGCCAGTGTTTGGCGTAATTGATCCAAGAAATGATCGTTGTACAAAATGGTATTGTCGTACGCGTTAATCAGCTCTGCTTGTGTGCACTTGCTCAGTTCAACGGATCGACAGACAGGCTTAAACACCTCAAATTCTTTAGGATATTTGCTGTAATAAGAGGGGCCGTGACTGCCTGTTTGATGCAATACCACAAACACTTTTTGCTTATCCGATGCGGCGATTTGTTCAGCCAAATGGCTGAGTAAAACACCATCATAGCCGCATTCATTGCCTTCACAATTCTGCTTTAGATCCCCTGAACTTAGGTAGCTAGACACCTTAATTGGTGGCTCACCCCAGTTCTTGGTGCGCCAAATAACATCAATTCCTTGGCGTTGTAGGTAACTGGGTAACGGCTCAAAATTTTCAGTAAATACGCCGCTTGGAGTGTGGTGCGAGAGAATGCATTTTACGGCGGCGGTAGTATAGCTGGCGCAAGATGTGGCGTTTTTCAACGTAATGACGTCCGATGCGGCGAGCAATGGATTGGTGGGTCTATCGTAACCATACAACGAAAAATTCTGTGCGCGTGCCGATTCACCAATCACCAATACCACAACGGTTTTATTATTGGATAGGAAAGTCGCATCAGGCAGTGGTGTTTGAACAATATTTTCCTGAGACTTGCTGTATTGGAAACGCGCGGCATTGCCGACGTATGACCAAGGCATGGTCATACCGCCCAGCTGTTTGGCATGGTCGTCTACCCAAAGCCATTTGCTTTGCGATTGCCATAAAAAAGTAGAAATCACGACAATAGTAAGCACAAGATGCAACGCTAGGCGGATTCTAGACGTCTTTTGAATCGAAGATCGCATGATCAAATAGGCCGGAATGACGCCCAGAAGTACAAAGTACACCAGCAGTGTTGGGCTTAGAAATTGCTCAGATTCCGAATATTGTGTGTTGAAGATATTGCCCATCATGGTTCTGTCTAAAATGACGTTGTAGGTCACAACAAAGTAGACCGCCAGCGAATTCGCTAACGCCAACACCACACAAACCGCTTTACCAAGGCGTCTTGATATCAAAAACAACAGGTACAGAATCAACGCCGTCTCTAAGTAAATCACCGCGAACACCGCCAGCAGCGTATGCAAACTGTTGAGAGTGATGCCATCTAAGTTTTTCAATGAAAAAGAAAACAATGGCCAGTTGTAGAGGGCGATGTTCAGTAAGGTGATGAAAATAATGAAGGTTGATGTTTTTGGTGTGCTTTTGAAAAAGCGAGAAAAACCAGAGTGTTGGCGCTTCATGGGCGAGTTGTTTCCTGTTGATCCTACGGCGGCTTCGTGCCGAAAAGTGCAAGGCGTTAATGGTTAAATATCAATTCTAGGTTACATGATAGATGCTTATTTGCACCGCGAAGTCACTTTATCACGCAAGCCCGATTGTAACAATTTAACACTAATCGTAGACGTATTTAGGATCATGGCGAATCCGTGTCATTGAGAAGGCGCAGAATACATTCCCCAAAAATTAAGGTCATATGTCCATTATTGGTATGTTTGTCATGAATTTTTATATATTTTTCACGCAATGTGCATAGAATATGGTTAAAATTAAACGCTAACTGTTATTTTCATATTAGATATTCCCAATTGAGATGGATTTTATGCGCTGCTCTTCAACCAATATTTGCAATAACTATAAGTCTTTATTAGAAGAAGCTCGGTCGACACCGACTGTCGTGTCGCAATCTAACATCCAGATTTTATTAGTGATTGCCATTGTTTTAGCCAGTTTGGCAGGCATTGGGTATTCTATGGGAGGTTATCAATTTGCCTTCTTAGAAATAAACCACTTATCTTCTTATATTTATCCTACCTTGCTGGAGAACCTCACCGTGTTTGGTGACGGTGTGTTTTTATTGGCGTTGGTGCTGCTTTTTTCATGTCGTCATATACGTTTTCATTGGACGGTTTTGTTTACGACGATCGTATCCGCGATTGTTGTGAATTTATTGAAAGATTATTTCGCGATGCCTCGTCCGCCAGCGGTGCTTGATCCTGAGGCATTTAACTTACTTGGGCGGGCGTATAAGTCGCGCAGCTTCCCCTCTGGTCACAGTATGACGGCGTTCTTGCTGGCCACGATTTGCTTTTGCTATGTGCAGAACCTGTACTTTAAAGTGTCTATTATGACGTTGGCTGTCTTGGTGGGTTTGAGTCGAGTTTTGATCGGCGTTCATTGGCCAGCGGATGTGTTAATAGGCGGCTCTTTAGGGGTTGTGTTGGGCGTCGCGGGTGTGATGGTGACGGCGAAGTGGAAAGCTGGCATTTGCGCTTATGTTCATTTGTTCACGCTGACCTTGCTGGTCATTGCCTGCATCATGATCTTCGTAGATGGCAATGATTATAAGCTTGCGTTGCCATTGTTGTATGTGGTGTCTGCGGCTGCGTTATTTCGAGTATTCAAAAATTACATCTGGGTAAGATAACGAGACTGTTTCTACTTGATTAGAAGGTCTATAGACATAAAAAAGGCGCTATGAAAGCGCCTTTTTTATGGCCGTTACCATGCTTGCAGGGTCTTTATAATCAAGTGGAATCGAGATGAGCGTGTCGCCTTTTAGTAGTGCTAAAGAGGGAAATGAGTTTAACCCTAATTGCCTTGCTTGAAGTATTTCTTGCTCGATAAGCTGCTTGTGTTTGACGTGTTGCATGGCTTTATTAAAACCTTCTGCATTCATGCCTATGTGTTCTGCGCATTCGGTTAATGTATCAAGATCCGATGGATTCTTGGCCTTTACGTAATAGGCTTCTTGAATCGCATGGTACATCTCATCTTCTAGCCCCATGTCTCTTGCGACGTAGCACGCTCGACAGGCGGGGTAAGTTGAACGGCGTGGTGTATTGTTTTGCCAGAAGTCGAAATTAAACTCCGTACCTAATGTGGACTGGATGTTCTTCCATGTCGCTTCAAGCTTGGCTTTCATTTCTTTTGCCATGGGGGTATCTGAATCAACCGCTAGGCCGCCTAGCATGGGTTGAATCGACAATTGGTCAGAGTCGATCAAAGGCTGTAAGGCTTTTTGTAGTTTTGTCCAAGTCGGGCGAAATCCCCAACACCAGCTGCACATTGGGTCATAGCAATAAAGTAGTGTAGCAGTCATGAAATGGTCTCTGTGTGGTAAAAACGACGGGCTTAAAGTAGCAGTCTTTTTAGTCAGAACACAACCAAGTTGAACTGTGCCCATAAAAAAACGGCTTAACCAAGAGGTTGAAGCCGTTTATTGACGTGAGCTTATTTGCTCTTAGCCTTTCAAGATATTCGCAATCGCGTCACACAAAGGTTCCATGTTGTCGTGCGTCATACCCGCTACGCTGATACGTCCTGAGCCAACAATGTAAATGCCGAACTCTTTACGCAGCTGAGCCACTTGATCGGGCGTTAAACCAGAAAAAGAGAACATGCCTTGCTGTTGTGAAATAAACGAGAAATCTTGGCTTACGCCTTTGATACGTAATGTGTTCACAAACAAGCTGCGCATTTCGTGAATGCGAGTACGCATGGCTTTGACTTCACTTTCCCACAGTGCAAACAATTCTGGGTCATTCAGAATCTCGGCAACCACCGCCGAGCCGTGAGATGGTGGATTGGAATAGTTGGTGCGAATGCAGCGTTTGATTTGAGTGAACGCCGTTTCCGCTTGTTCAGCGGTTTCACAAAGAATCGTCAGTGCACCAACACGTTCGTTGTACAAACCGAAGTTCTTTGAGAATGAACTGGCGATCAGCATTTCCGGCACGTGTTCTAAGAAGGTGCGTAAGCCTTGAGCGTCTTCTTGCAGGCCCTGACCAAAACCTTGATAAGCGAAGTCAAACAACGGCAAGAAGCCTTGTTTACTGCACAACTTAGCAAGTTGGTACCATTGCTCTGGTGTAGGGTCGATGCCCGTTGGGTTGTGGCAACAACCGTGGAACAACACTACATCACCTTCAGGAACTTGAGACAAGCTCGCAAGCAGGGCTTCAAAGTCCAACGATTTATTGTCTGCGTTGTAATACGCATAACTGCCCACTTCCAAACCAACCGATTGAAAAACCGATTGGTGGTTTGCCCATGTTGGGTTACTGACCCAAATAGTGGCTTCTGGTAAGTGCTTTTTAATGAATTCTGCTGCGACGCGTAATGCGCCAGTGCCGCCAGGGGTATGGGCTGTTTGAGCAAGCTGCTTGGTAATGATGGGGTGGTCTTTACCAAATAAAAGCGTTTGCACGGCAGATCGATAAGCGGGGGCGCCTTCGATGCTTAGGTAACTTTTGGTTGTTTCTTGAGTCAACAAGCGTTCCTCGGCTTGTTTTACCGCCTTTAAAATAGGCGTATTACCTTGCTCGTCTTTGTATACACCAACGCCCAAGTTAATTTTATTGGGATTGGAATCTTTTTTGTAAGCGTCATTCAGGCCAAGAATTGGGTCTGCAGGAGCAGCTTGGATATGTTCAAACATAGTAACTCCCCAAGAGGGTTATTTTCTTTTTTTATTATGGATTAGAAGATATAAAAATCAGGCTATATGGTACTCCAAGACGTGAGTAACCGCTATAAGCTGAGGGAAATGGGGACGGAATTACTGTGTAGGATGAGGGAAATGGATAAGTCGATGAGAAAAATGTAGCAAATTACGCAGAGCGTTCATCGTTTAGCCAATCCAATGGCGTTTTTTGGTGTGACAAAAACCTCTAGACCTAACCAAATGTTAGGTCTTGCCGCGTACCTGACTGTGTCAGCTTAATGAGATGAAATTAATCGTCCCAGCCGTTTGAAATGTCTTGGTTCAAACGTTTTTGTTCTAAGTGCTGTTCAATTGCACGTCGGGCTTTTAACATACGCGCAGCATCTTCCTTTTGATTTCGTTCTTTTGATTCATTTTCCAAGCTAATGGATGCATGCATTATGTCGGTTTTTACTTCAGTTAATGTTTCCGCAAAATCGCTCATCGTTATACCCTTTTGGACGTTCGATGACATTGAGTGCATAGATCACTGTCATCGACAGTTAAAAAAAGTCAAAATAGACAGACAACTCATTTTCAAGCTAATAAAAAACTCAAATAGATTAAAAATCAACCTATTTTTACGTGTTTTTTGTGACAAATTTATTAATTAATCATGGCGGAATGCAATGGACGTTTCTTTTATCCTCGATTCACTCAATGACAAACAGCGTGAAGCGGTGGCCGCACCGCTACAAAACAGTCTGGTATTGGCTGGCGCTGGGTCGGGGAAAACCCGAGTCTTGGTGCACCGCATTGCGTGGTTGATGCACGCTTACGAATTATCACCTTATAGCCTAATGGCGGTAACTTTTACCAATAAAGCGGCACGTGAGATGCAAGGGCGTATCGAACAGCTCGTGGGCGTTCCTCCACAAGGCATGTGGGTGGGGACTTTCCACGGTTTAGCGCATCGCTTATTGCGTGCTCATTGGCGTGATGCGGGGTTGAAAGAAAATTTCCAGATAATGGACAGTGACGACCAGTTGCGACTCATAAAACGCATCATGCGCGAACTGAATATCGACGATACTCGCTGGCCACCTAAACAAGTGTCTTGGTTTATCAACGCGCAAAAAGACGAAGGTCGCCGTGCGGCTCATGTGCCAGACAGCCATGACCCTTTCTCTAAAGGCATGCGCGAATTGTATTACCACTACGAAGAAGCTTGTGAGCGTGGCGGTTTACTGGATTTTGGTGAATTGTTATTGCGAGCACACGAACTGATGCTCAGCACGCCTGCCTTGTTACGCCATTATCAAGACCGTTTTCGCCATGTGCTGGTGGACGAGTTTCAAGATACCAACACCATTCAATACGCGTGGTTACGCATCATGGTGGGCAGCGAAGGCACGATAACGGCCGTGGGTGACGACGACCAGTCCATTTACGGCTGGCGTGGTGCGAAAATTGAAAATATCCAAAATTTCACCAAAGATTTTAAAGACGTTGGCACCATCCGTTTGGAGCAAAACTACCGCTCAACGGGCCATATCCTGAATGCGGCCAACGGCTTGATCAAACACAACGACGACCGCTTGGGGAAAGAGCTTTGGACGGACAGTGGTGAAGGCGATCCTATTTCACTCTATGCCGGGTTTAATGAACAGGACGAAGCGCGCTTCATTCTTGGCATTATCAAACAATGGCGCGACAAAGGCACTTCACTGACGGACATGGCAATTCTGTATCGCTCCAATGCCCAGTCGCGAGTGATCGAGGAATGCTTAGTTAGGGAACAGATTGCTTATCGGATTTATGGTGGGCACAGATTCTACGATCGTCTTGAGATCAAAAACGCCTTGGCTTATGCGCGTTTGGCACTGGATCCAAATGACGATGGCGCCATGGAACGAGTCATCAACGTACCACCTCGCGGTATTGGCGAACGTAGCATCGGAACCTTGCGTGAAATCGCCCGTGATAATGGCTGTTCCATGTGGCAAGCCGCACAGGAGGTCGTGCGCCAGTCATTGATGACGGCTCGTGCAACCAATGCTATCAAGGCATTTTTACACCTTATTGAAGGCTTGAGTACGACCGTTCAACAGCCTGATTTGAACCTGAATGATATTTTCGAGCAGATTATTGAAGAAGCGGGTTTGATTCCTTTCCACGAAAAAGAGAAAGGCGAGAAGGGCGAAGCACGGATCGAAAACTTGAAAGAGTTGGTGGGTGCGGCAGGTGGGTTCAGTTGGAGCGATGAAGACGAAGAGTTTAGCTCGCCGTTGATGGCCTTCTTGGACAAAGCGGTATTGGATGCGGGCGATGCGCAAGCGGACGAATACCAAGACGCAGTACAACTGATGACACTGCATTCGGCGAAAGGTCTAGAGTTCCCATTGGTGTTCTTAACCGGCGTGGAAGAAAACGTTTTTCCAAGCAAGATGTCTTTCGAAGAACCAGGTCGACTTGAAGAAGAGCGTCGCCTTTGCTATGTGGGCATTACGCGTGCGATGGAGAAGCTTTACATCACGTACGCGGAATCTCGTCGTTTGTTTGGTAGCGAATCCTTTAACAGTCCATCACGCTTTATCAAAGAGTTGCCACCGGAATGTTTGGAAGAAGTGCGTCTTCGCTCTCAAGTCAGCCGTCCAGTGTCTTTGCAGCGCCCTGATTACAACTTTGAAAAGAACAAACTGCAAAACAGCAGTGTGTTAAACAGTTACAAAGCGCCAGAAGTTACCGTGAATATGGGGGATCGAGTGAATCATCCGGTGTTTGGTGAAGGTTTGGTAATCAACTACGAAGGCCAAGGCCCACAAGCACGAGTACAGGTCAACTTCGATGACGAAGGCACCAAATGGTTGGTGTTGTCGTTTGCTAAGCTGGAAGTGCTTTAGGTCTATCTGATGTGTTATCTCGTTGTTTGATTTGCTTGCGCCTGCTTCGCAAGCTCAGCGCGTCAGCGCAAATCAGACAGCGAGATAATTTAAGGTTGCCTTGCTAAAAGAACGCTGAGTATTTTCCTTTGCGCTTGTTGCGCAGCAAAGCGTATCGGCAGCAATAGAGCTTCAAGTTCGTTGTCTGTTCCCCAGCGGTTTAGCCATTTGTGTACTTCGCTATTTCTCTCGTTTTTCCGATTGTAACTCAGTAATTTTTTTTAATTGCAGCAAATTTTTTCGATTAGATGTAAACTATTTAGAGTTGTAAGTATTTAGCTAATAAGGAGTGTGACATGGCGATTCGCGTTGGTTTGATTGGTTTTGGTTTGTCGGGGCGGGTGTTTCATGCGCCGTTTGTGATGAATGATCCTGACATGACGATGTCGTATGTTTGCAGTTCAAAGGCGGATGAGGTGAGGGCGGTGTTGCCTGATGTGTCTGTGGTGTCGTCTGCGGAGTCTGTATTTGCTGCGCCGGATGTGGATCTAGTGGTAATTACGACGCCAAATGCGTTGCATTTTGAGCAAGCCAAAGCGGCGTTATCAAATGGCAAGCATGTGTTGTTGGAAAAGCCTTCAGTGACTAGTCTCGATCAAATAGAGGCTCTTTGTACGCTTGCGAAGCAAAAAGGCTTGGTGTTTTGTGTTTACCAGAATCGTCGTTTTGATGGCGATTTTTTGCGTCTTAAAACATTAATTGAAAGCGGTGAGTTGGGTGAGTTGAAGCATTTGGATTCTCGCTTTGATCGTTTTCGTCCGACGGCACAAGCCCGTTGGCGCGAAGAGCCGGGTGTTGGTACGGGGATTTTTTGGGATTTAGGGCCGCATATTTTAGATCAGGCATTGAGTTTATTTGGGCCGCCGAAGTGGTTGCATGCGAGTATTGATAAGCTACGCGACGGTAGTCAAACCCATGATTGGTTTGAAGTGGAGTTTGGTTACGACGACAAACGTGTGCGTTTGGCCTCGACGCCGTTTGAGGCCGGTGAAATGCGCCGCTTCAACGCAAGATTTACTAAAGGAAGTTGGCAATGTGTGGGGTTAGACCCACAGGAAGAGGCGCTACGAGCAGGGCAAATGCCTTGGGAAGCCGATTTCCCTTCACGAGCCGCTGAGCAAAAGATCACGCGTTTTGTGGCGCATTCGCAAGATAACATCGATTGTGTCCAAGAAGCCGCAACGCATGGCGAGTATGCCGCGTTTTACGGGCAATTACGTGATGCGATTCTTGGTAAAGGTGAGGCTCCGGTTTCGATGGAGCAGGCTTGTCAGCTGATTTATCTGTTGTGTTTGGCGGAGCAATCAGCCGAAAGTGGTCAGCGTATGTCGTGGGGTTATGTCCCTAATTTTTCTGCGAAGTAAATTCGTCTCGATAAATCGCAAAAAAGGGTTGAGCAAAATTCCTCCAGTTCTTATTATCTTTCGCCCTTTTGATGTTTTTTACATCAAAAGGGCGTTTTTCTGTCTGATCCTATAATAAAAACACAATAACGGGCGATATTTTGATATGCGTTGGTTGTTGATCAAATCTTCAATGGTGAGTGATGTTGGGCGTCGCTTTCTCATGTCACAGACAGATTCAAAATATTAAGTAACTGGCTCCCTGAGGGAAAATAATGCGTAATTTAATGGTATTGGGCAAATTGGCGTTCGCTGGTTTGTTTGCTTTGACTTTGGTCGCGTGTGGCGGTTCAGAGAAGACGGAAGACGCGGCAAAAGTTGAAAAGAAAGCGGAGACCATTCACTGGAAAATGGTCACAACGTGGCCAAAGAATTTCCCGGGCTTGGGAACCTCTGCGGACGAATTAGCGAAAAACATTACGAAAATGTCGAATGGACGTTTGGATGTCAAAGTCTATGCGGCGGGCGAATTGGTTCCTGCTCTGGAAGTGTTTGATGCGGTCTCTCGCGGCACGGCAGAAATGGGACACAGCACGGCGTATTATTGGAAAGGCAAAGCGCCTGCGGTGCAGTTCTTTTCTTCTGTGCCTTTTGGTATGACGGCACAAGAATTCAACGCGTGGCTCGACTATGGTGGTGGTTTGAAGCTGTGGGAAGAAGTGTACGCTCCCTTTAATATCATCCCCATGGCGGCAGGTAACACGGGCGCACAAATGGGCGGCTGGTTTAATAAAGAGATCAATTCTCTGGCGGATTTCCAAGGTTTGAAAATGCGTATGCCAGGGTTAGGTGGTGAGGTGCTGAAGAAAGTTGGTGCGGTAACCATTAACTTACCCGGCAGCGAAATATTCACAGCGTTGCAGACGGGAACGATTGATGCGACTGAGTGGGTGGGACCTTATAACGACTTAGCGTTTGGTTTGTACAAAGCCGCAAAATACTACTATTACCCAGGTTGGCAAGAGCCGGGTTCTGCCGTTGAAGCGTTAGTGAACAAAGACGCATTTAATGCCTTGCCGACGGATTTGCAAGAGATTGTTCGTACTGCCGCTCAGCAAGCCAATTTGGATATGTTGAGCGAATTTACCGCTCGAAACGATGCGGCTTTGACGACGTTAGTGAATGATCACCACGTGGTGTTGAAAAAGTTCCCGAAAGATTTGCTAGAAGCACTGCGAGTGGCGTCTGATGAAACACTTAAAGAAGTGGCGGCAAACGATCCGATGAGCCAAAAAGTGTACGATTCTTTCACGGCATTTTTGAACTCAGTTAACCAGTGGCATGACATTTCTGAACGTGCGTTCATCAATGCTCGCGCAATAGACTGATGTCTTAGAGTACAAAGCCTGCGATTCCAAGAAGCCCTGTTATCGACGGATAACAGGGCTTCTTTTTGTTTGTCTTTAAATGACTATTCTGACCATTTGTAAATAAATATCAAAAAGGGCTTGAGCGCCCGCACAGCAATTCATACTATTCAGTACACTTAGTGCATAAAATGTGACTAAAGGGTCAATTTCAATCCTTATTATAGGGCGTTGACGCAAAGGCAATTAGGGTTGCTTGAGTTTTAAAGCTAAGTCCAATAACAATAAACGCAATCAGTCTCCTGAGGGATAGCAAATGATAAAAATAAAAACGTGGGGCAAACTGGCCTTAGTCGGTTTGACGGCAGCCACTTTGGTGGCATGTGGTGGATCAGAAGAAAAAGAAACCGCAAAAGTAGAAAAGAAAGCCGAAGTCATTAACTGGAAAATGGTCACGACTTGGCCAAAAAACTTTCCAGGTTTGGGTACGGGGGCTGAAAACCTAGCCAAAAGCATCAACGAAATGTCCAATGGCCGCATTAATGTCAAAGTGTATGCGGCAGGCGAATTGGTTCCTGCGTTGGAAGTGTTTGATGCGGTGTCTCGTGGCACAGCACAAATGGGTCATGGTGCAGCCTATTATTGGAAAGGCAAAGCGCCAGCTGCGCAGTTCTTTACCGCGGTACCATTTGGCTTCACGGCACAAGAAATCAACTCTTGGATTCACCATGGCGGCGGTTTGAAACTATGGGAAGAAATTTACGCACCCTTTAACCTAATCCCAATGGCAGCAGGTAACACTGGTGTGCAAATGGGCGGCTGGTTCAATAAAGAAATCAACTCGTTGGAAGACTTCCAAGGTCTAAAAATGCGTATTCCAGGCCTTGGTGGCGAAGTATTGAAGAAAGTGGGCGGTACGCCAATTAACTTGCCAGGTGGTGAGATCTTTACTTCCTTGCAAACTGGCGCGATTGACGCAACCGAGTGGGTTGGACCTTATAACGACCTAGCGTTTGGTTTGTACAAAGCGGCGAAGTTCTATTACTACCCAGGTTGGCACGAGCCAGGTTCAACGATGGAAGCGCTGTACAACAAAGAAGCGTTTGAGGCTTTGCCAAAAGACCTACAGTTGATCGTACGTGCAGCGACACGCCAAGCGAACGCCGAGATGTTGGATGAGTTCACAGCATTGAACAACTCCGCACTGCAAACGCTTATTAACGAACATAACGTGACGTTAAAACCTTTCCCTGATGATGTCTTGTCTGCATTGAAAAAAGCGTCTACAGAAACATTGGAAGAAGTGGCAGCAGCCGATCCAATGAGCCAAAAAGTGTATGACTCATTCAAAGAGTTTGGTGCGAAAGTAAGAGCATGGCATGAAGTGTCTGAACGCGCTTACATCAATGCTCGTGAGCTTGAGTAATTCTTAATTTAGTCGTGTTATAGATAAAAAAAACAGCCCTTCTTGTTTCCAAGAAGGGCTGTTTTTTTATAGGTATTGCTATTAGAACGAGGCTTAGTCGTTCATGCTGCCTAATTCAAGCAGTGTTGCGTTGCCGCCGATTGCCGTGGTGTTGTTAGACACGGTGCGTTCAGTGACAAAGCGTAGTACGTAGTGTGGTTTCGCTATCACGCTTAAATTTTCCGCGTCGGTTTCTTCAACCAATTGGCAGATTAGGCCGCTTTTCGCTGCAAGACGTTGGCTTAGCTGTTGGGCTTGCGCAGGGTCGCACAGCGTCGCGATACCAGCAAGGTGGTTGGCTTCGATCAAAGAATCTTGCGCGGATTCCGCAATGTTTTGCACAACACCTTCTGCGACAACTGGGGAAATCATGTCCATGATTTCTTGGCCAGCCAGTCCCACAGTAATCACGGGGTTACCGGCAATAAGCGCAGCAAACACTTGGCCAACTAGTCCCACTTTCGCCATATCGCCTTCAAGCGAAGACATGCAAAGAAACACGCCACGGCCTTGGTTAGACAGTTCGTTGCGCTCGCCAGTTGGCCCCGGCATGACGCGCGTTTCAGCAATGGATTGCTTCGCGTTGTCGATTTGCCAAGCGGCCATTTTTCGTTGTGCTTCAGGGAAGGCGTTTAGGGCTTTTTTCAGTTTTTCTGCGCGGCCATTTACGCCAAGTTTGTCCCATGCTTCGAAGACTTTCTGAGCGACCTGAATTTGGATAGGTTGTACGATTGTCATAGTAATGTCTCCCCTTAAAGGTCTTGCTCAATAGCGAAGCGTTGAAGGTAATGTGGACCGCCAGCTTTTGGTCCTGTGCCGGATAAACCTTGTCCGCCGAAAGGCTGAACACCAACTACTGCACCGACTTGGTCGCGGTTGATATATAGGTTACCAACACGAGCGCGACTTGCGATACGAGCACAAGTGGTTTCGTTACGGCTGTGAACGCCCATAGTCAAACCAAAGCCTGAGTTATTGATGGTGTCGATGATCTTATCCAAGTCGCGTGCTTTGTAGCGTACAACGTGAAGGATAGGGCCAAATTTCTCATCTGTTAGCTGATCTATGCTGCTGATCTCAAACGCGGTTGGTGCAACGAAAGTACCGTTTTTGGCGAAATCTGGTAATTCCGCTTGGGCGATCAATTTGCTTTCTTTCGTCATGTGCTCGATGTGATCTAGCAGCATTTTTTGCGCTTTTTTATCGATCACTGGACCTACATCGGTGCTGTGTAGGTAAGGCAAGCCAACGCTTTGTTCCGCCATGGCGCCTTTGATCATCGGAATAACGCGATCAGCGATGTCGGCTTGTACGAACAATACACGCAGTGCAGAACAACGCTGACCTGCAGAAGCAAACGCTGAACGTACCGCATCACGAACGACTTGCTCTGGCAAAGACGTAGAATCCACCAGCATGGCGTTTTGACCACCGGTTTCCGCAATGACTGGTACGGGCGCAACGCCACGAGCCGCTAGCGTGCGGTTGATCAATTGTGCTGTGCCAGTGGAACCTGTGAAGGCAAGGCCAGCAATGCGTTTGTCGCTAGTAAGTGGAGCACCAACTGTCGCGCCGTCACCTGGTAACAAGTGAAGTACGTCAGTTGGAACGCCAGCTTGGTGTAGCATTTCAATAGCGCGGAAAGCGATCAAGCTGGTTTGCTCAGCCGGCTTCGCCACAACAGTGTTGCCCACGACTAGAGCAGCAACGACTTGGCCTGTAAAGATGGCCAATGGGAAGTTCCATGGACTGATACACGTGAACACGCCGCGGCCGTTTAGCTTGGCTTGTTTGTCTTGACCCAAGAAATCTTTGTAGTGCGTTGGGTTAGCAAAGTGGCTACGGGCTTGTTGCGCGTAGTAGCGGCAGAAATCCACGGCTTCACGTACTTCATCGATGCTGTCTTGAATGGTTTTACCCGCTTCACGGTGGCAAAGTGCCATCAATTCTGCGTAGTTTTCCTCCATCAAGTCAGCCATTTTGTCTAGGCAATCCGCACGCTCTGTGGCTGGACGCGCAGACCAAGCAGGGAAAGCGGCTTCAGCAAGATCAATGGCCTTGGTAACGGTCGCGGCGTCTGCCCAGTCGATTTGACCAGCGGTTTGGCTGTGATCGTAAGGGCTTTTAATAGAGTGCGTTTGCCCTGTTGTGACTTTTTCGCCACCCACAATAGGGAAAGCACGCCATTGCGTATCTTGACCCATGAAAGCGTCGATTTTGGCTTTGAAAGGCGTCCAATCAGAATCGATTTCAATGTTCGGGCCAAACGAGTTTTTACGGTCGTCAAACAAATTTGCTGGCAAGTTAATGTGCGGGTTAGCCAATGACTTGCGGCTTTCCAATGTGGTGACAGGATGGTTGATCAAGTCAGAAATTGGGTAACTTGCATCGATCAAACGGTGAACGAATGAGCTGTTGGCGCCGTTTTCTAGCAGACGGCGAACCAAGTAAGGAAGCAAGTCTTTATGACTGCCGACTGGTGCGTAGATGCGCACGCAAATATCGCTACCTTTGATTAGACGGTTGTAAAGCGCGTCACCCATGCCGTGCAGACGTTGGAATTCGAATTCTTGTGTTGTCGCGCCCAATTGCGTTGCCAAACAGCTGATGGTCGCAATGGTGTGTGCGTTGTGGCTGGCAAATTGCGGGAAGATGTGTGCGCGAGTGTGTTCGCTTAGCAAGAAGTTCGCACACGCCAAGTAAGACACGTCAGTGGATTCTTTACGTGTGTACACTGGGTAACCGTTGATGCCACGTTGTTGGCACAGTTTGATTTCAGAATCCCAGTAAGCGCCTTTTACAAGACGTACAGGAATGCGATCGCCTTGTTCTTTGGATAAGGCCGCCAACCACACCAAAACCGGCAGAGCACGTTTTGAGTAAGCTTGAACCACAAGGCCGAATAAGCCCCAACCTTTAGTACATTCGTCGCGGAACAATTTTTCAAACAAATGCAAAGAAAGCTCTAGGCGATCGGCTTCTTCTGCATCGATGGTAATACCGACGTTCAACGAGCGCGCTTTGATGATCAAGCCTTTTACGCTGTCGAACAATTCCGTCATCACGCGCTCTTCACAACCCACTTCGTAACGTGGGTGAAGGGCTGACAGTTTGATGGAGATCGTTGGGCGGTGTTTTTGGTTGTAAGTATCTTTACCCACAGACTCAACGGCCTGCATGTAAGATTTTAGGTATTTGTCTGCATCGGCGGCGGTTAACGCGGCTTCGCCCAACATGTCGAAAGAGTAGGTATAACCTTTGTCGCGGTAGCTTTTACCACGAGATAGAGCTTCTTCAATGCTGCGACCTAGTACAAACTGGTGTCCCATGATTTTCATCGCTTGGTTCATCGCTTTACGAATCACCGGCTCAGAAACACGGTTTACCATGCGGTTCACCAAGTTCGCTGGCGTACCGTCTTTTTTCTCGTCCATAGTGACTATTTTGCCCGTCAACAATAAGCCCCAAGTAGACGCATTAACGAAGAAAGAGTCAGAGTTTTTCGCGTGAGAGGCCCAGTCGGCGACGCTCAAACGGTCTTTGATAAACGCATCAGCGGTTTCTTTGTCTGGCACGCGCATGAGCGCTTCGGCCAAACACATCAGCAAAATGCCTTCTTTGGTGTCTAGGCTGTATTCCAGTAGCAAAGCGTCAATCATTGACATGCTGTCGTCGTCTTTACGAACGGCTGCAATTAGGTCGGCTGCGGCATTTGTTTGGCTTTCCAATTCGCCTTCAGTTGGTTTTGCCAACGGCAATAATTCATTCAACCACTTTTCTTCATCCAAATTGTAAAGAGGGGAAATGAGCTGCCACAATTCGTTAAGTGGACGCTGAATGAAGTTAGGTTGTAACACCTCAATCGCTTTAAACATGGTTGGATTCTCCCGCGTTAACCTAAAAAGCCGTTCGGCTCTTTATTAAGGCCGCATATTGTTATAGAGCATTACGCTTTTTTTTGATTACTTTTCGTTCTGCTTAATCAAAAAAATGCATGTCTGGATAATGCTGACACTTTAGTGACAGAGGGGTTAAATTGTCTTTCGAAAAAATCGTTTTTTTTTATAAGAAAGTCCGACTTTTCTAGAATAAATTGCGGGGTGGTTTATTGTTGTGCAAGATCCGGTCGAAGTGTGCTCAATGCGTATTATTGGAGCATGAAAACTAAGGTGGGGACTGGTTTAGCGGTTAGTGAATTGCTTCTGATATTTTAATGGTGTGATGCCCAGTGTTTGAGAAAACACGTTGGTCATCGCACTTTGGCTAGAAAATCCACACATTTCGGCGACTTGAATGGGCGGGAATCCTTCGGTCAGCAAACTTTGAGCTCGCTCCAAACGCTTGCGCATGAGGTATTGATGCGGCGTCATGCCGGTACGGTCTTTAAAGCGCTCGTGGAATTGGCTGACGCTCAAAAAGCAGAAATTAGCCAACTGATCAATGTGGACACGGCGCGATAGGTTTAACTCAATAAATTGGTCAAGCTTGTCGATGTCGAGGTGATTACCGCGGGCGCGAACGTCTTTGTTGTTGATCTGGTGGCGAATAGCACTGAGCAGTGTGTTGCCACAGGCTCTGGCTAAAATGGCGTCATTTGGGTATTGCTGTAACTCGCCAGACAGCGCCGATGCCAGTATTTGCAAACGAGGATTCAGTTGGAAGTAGGCGGCTTGATCGAACAAGCGTGATACGACTTCGTATTCTTCATCTGTGATGCTTTTTTGCGGTGGAATGGGAAGGTTAACCACCATAATGCGATTTTCACCCAGACCCGCGAACGCATGACTGTTCTCTGACGGAAGAATACACCCTTCGCCAGTATGCAGTTGTTTGCCTTTGCCTTCTACGTCGAAATCAGTGTTGCCATCAAGCACAATCACCAGTTGGTGAAAATCGTGATCGTGGGTATCTGCTTCGGTTGGCAGGCTAAAAACGTCGGAATCAGACTGAGTCAAAATAAGCCTATTAAATACATTAAGTGTGAAAGTATAGCGGCCTTAATGCGGCTTTAGTAGCGTATTTTTTTGGAGATGCTGGATTTTAGCGTGTTTTTATCGTCTTGGCAGCGAAATGAGGAGGGCTTGTGGAGAGAAAAGAAACACAGCGCGCTTTTTCTGCAAAATTCAACGACGCGCTGTGTTTGTGTGATTTGGCTACTCGCCAATGGCTATGACTAAGTTGCCTAGCGCCCCAGATTTCAGGACGTCTTCATGGGCTTGCGCCAATTCAGTCAGTGGGTAACTTTGGCGAATCACCGGCTTGAGTACGCCTTTTTCAAACAAAGGGCGCAAGGCTTTCGCAATCAACGCCAATTCCGCTGGCTTCACATTCGCTAATGCGACACCGACAACGGACGCATCGCGCGCCATTAAGTCGCGAGGGTTGATTTCAACCGTGCCACGATTTCCAACGACAGCCACGCAGCCACCGAAAGCCAAGGCTTTTAGGTCTTGATCTAGGTTATGGTTAGCCAACATTTCAATCACGATATCAAAACCGGTTTCTAGGGATTGATAGGGTGCCAGATGGTCGGCTTCATTGTGCATAATGACGGTTTTCACACCTTGCTGACGCAGTAATTCCGCACCTTCCTTAGTACCTGAACTGGCCACCACGTCCATACCTGCGGCCAAAGCAAGCTGGACAGTGGCAATGCCGACGGCGCCAGTTGCGCCATGGACTAAGACTTTATCGCCCGCTTTACCGTTGGCACGACCAAACAAGGCACGATGCGCCGTGGTGTAGGGAATACCAACACAAGCGCCTTCTTCAAAAGACAATGCATCCGCAAGAGGGTAAGTGTGCGTTGCCGCACACGCGGTAAATTCCGCTGAAGACCCTGTTAGGTTGCGACTGAAATACACCCGCTGACCGACTTCAAACCCAGTGACGTTCGCACCCAGTTCAACCACGGTTCCAGCGCCATCAGAACCCGGCGTATGCGGGAAATTGGCAGAGTAATTATTGGTACCAGAGCGAATGTAAGTGTCCACTGGGTTGACGCCTGCAGCACCGACTTTAACGAGTATCTGGTCGTTATTAATCTTAGGTGTTGGCGCATCCGCCAGCGACAAGTCACTGGCGGGGCCGTAGTCTTTCATTTGCATTGCTTTCATGTTTTTGTCCTAACTTAATGAGTTCTGTTTTTGTTATTTCAAAAGTTATGCCTTAGATCAGTCTGCATAGACTTGCTCAGGGAGCCATGTCGCCAGATCTGGCCAAACAGCCAACATCAATAATACAAAGATCTGAATCAAGATAAACGGCAGCACACCTTTATAGATGGACTGGGTTTTAATTTCTGGCGGCGCCACTCCGCGTAAATAGAAGAGCGCAAAGCCAAATGGCGGTGTTAAGAAGGACGTTTGTAAGTTAATCGCCATCATAATACCTAACCAAACAGGGTCTAGACCCATGGCCAATAAAACTGGGGCAACAATGGGAACAACCACAAAGGTGATTTCAATGAAGTCGAGGATGAAGCCAAGGAAGAACATCAGCAACATCACCACAATCATGGCACCCACTACACCGCCAGGCAGTTGCGAGAAGAAGTCTTGAATCAGCTCTTCGCCGCCAAAGCCACGGAATACCAAGGAAAACAGCGACGCACCGATGAGAATCATGAAGACCATGCAAGTGACCTTGGTGGTCGAATAGACGGCGTCTTTTAGGGTAGGGAAGCTTAATTTACCGCTTGCCAACGCCAAAATCGCTGCGCCTAATGCACCCACACCGGCCGCTTCCGTTGGCGTTGCAATCCCGCTAAGGATAGAGCCCAATACCGCAAAGATAAGGATTAAAGGTGGTAAAAGACCTTTGATCAACTGAATCGCCAATGGCTCAGTAGAACCATTGCGCAACTCTTCACGAGGAACCGCGGGCGCTTTGTGCGGCTGCAACCAAGCGACCATGATGACGTAAAGAATGTACAAGCCAACGAGGATTAAGCCAGGAATTAACGCACCAACAAACAAATCCCCCACAGAAATGGTTTTTGGTGAGAATATGCCCATTTCCAATTGCGCTTTTTGGTAAGCGTTGGACATGACGTCGCCCAGTAAAACCAAGGCGATGGAAGGCGGAATAATTTGGCCTAAGGTTCCGGTTGCACAAATAGTACCGGTTGCCAGCGCAGGGTCATAACCGCGGCGTAACATGGTTGGCAACGAAATCATGCCCATGGTGACAACGGTTGCGCCCACAATACCCGTACTGGCCGCCAACAACATACCCACCAAAATCACCGAAATACCCAAACCACCACGCAAGGTTCCAAACAGCATCGCCATGGAATCGAGCAACTTCTCAGCCAGCTTTGATTTCTCGAGCAACACGCCCATCAAGACGAATAGCGGTACCGCGATGAGGGTTTCGTTACCAATAATACCGAACAAGCGGTTGGGTAAGGCTTCTAAGAAAACGCTGTCAAAGGTGCCAAAAAAAGAACCGACCGCGGCGAAAATAAGTGCCGTGCCACCCAAAGAAAATGCCACAGGGTAACCAAACAGCAAGCAGACACACACGCCAGCAAACAGCCATAAAGGAATAAATTCAGCCATTAGTTTTGTCCTTTAGCCTGTTTATTAATAGGGGAGCGAGCCGCAGTTACCACGCCAATATTCTTCAAAATATCGGCCGTACCTTGAATGATGAGACTCGCCATCATAATAGGGATCAGAGTTTTGAGCAGATAGACGAAAGGCAAACCACCCGGTTCTGGAGACGTTTCCAATACGCGCCAAGAAGCGCTAACGTAATCTAGGCTTAAATAGGCGGTATACAGCGTGAACGGCAGTAAAAAGAAAATGCCACCGATGATATTAACCCAGGCTTTTTTCGTCACTGAGAAATCACGGTAAAAAACATCGACACGGACATGCTCGTCGTCTTTAAAGGTATAGGCCGCGCCCAACATAAAGACCATGGCATGCAAGTACAGCACAGACTCTTGCAATGCAATCGAACCATTATCAAAACCATAACGTAGCAGGACGATGAGACAGGTAAGTAGCATCATCACCAACGTGAGCCAAGCAATGCATCTTCCCAAGTATTGGGAAATTGCCTCAGCCGAAGAGACCAGTTTGTTAAACATTAAAGTACCCACAGTTTTTTAATCATTATTATCGGATGCTTCGCACGGCAAAAAACCAGCGTCAAAATCCGGATGGTTAGTCTATTGGATAACGCTACGCTTGGGAATATTGCAGGCTATGGGAAACACGCGTTAGGGATTATTTATCGGACATTAAAATTTTTTTGAAATATTTCACGATGTAACATTTTTGTCACACGCTTTTCCTATAGTACAAAACATCGAACGAGCTATGGGCAGTTGCTCATAAATATTTGACTACAACCACTGAGGTTTATGTGATGAAAAAACTAGTTGCAGGTTTAGCGATGACAGCAGCGGTAGGCGTTTCTGTTAACGCTTTTGCCGATGTTGACTCAAATTTGATGTCTTACAGCAAAGCAAGTGGCGTTTCTGGCAATATTTCAAGTGTTGGCTCTGACACATTAGCAAACTTGATGACACTTTGGGCAGAAGACTTCAAACGTCTTTACCCTAACGTGAACATCCAGATCCAAGCGGCTGGTTCTTCTACTGCGCCACCAGCATTGACTGAAGGCACATCAAACTTCGGTCCTATGTCTCGTACAATGAAAGACAAAGAAATCGCAGCGTTTGAGAAAAAATACGGCTACAAGCCAACAGCAATTCCAGTGGCTATCGATGCTCTAGCGGTTTTCGTACACAAAGATAACCCAATCAAAGGTATGTCTCTTCCAGAAGTGGATGCGATCTTCTCTTCTACTCGTAAAGGTGGACACAGCGAAGACATCACTAACTGGGGCAAAGCGGGTTTGACTGGCGCTTGGGCGAATCGTGACGTTCAGTTGTTTGGTCGTAACTCTGTATCTGGTACTTACGGTTACTTCAAAGAGCACGCACTTTACAAAGGCGACTTCAAAAACTCTGTAAACGAGCAGCCAGGTTCTGCGTCTGTAGTACAGTCTGTATCTACATCTCTTAACGGTATTGGTTACTCTGGTATTGGTTACAAAACGTCTTCTGTACGTGCTGTACCACTAACTAAGAAAGAAGGCGGCGAGTTCATCGACGCAACGATTGAAAACGCAGCAACAGGTAAATACCCATTGTCTCGTTTCCTTTACGTTTACGTAAACAAAGCGCCTAACAAGCCGCTTGAACCACTACAACGTGAATTCGTTAAAATGGTACTTTCTAAAATGGGTCAAGAGGTTGTCGTAAAAGACGGTTATGTTCCTCTTCCAGCGAAAGTTGCGAGTAAGTACCTTAAAGATCTAGGTATTAACTAAGTAACGCTGTAGCGAGCTACGAAGTAGATGCTAAAAGTAGGAGGGCCGAAACGCTCTCCTACTTTGCTTTCTTCGTAGGCTGTCACACTACTGTCACATAAAAACGTCACACAACAAAGATGAATGCGGATGACTAAATCAACTGACCATCAGATGCCTGAACTGGATTTCAATACGCCAGCTTTAAAGCGTCATCGAAAAATTCGCGCCCTGAAAGACCGTATGGCTGGAATGGGTATTGCCGTGGGAGGCAGCAGTGTTATTTTGGCTGTGCTGCTTATTTGCTTCTACTTACTATATGAAGTGGCGCCTTTATTTTCTAGCGCCAGCATTGATGCTGAGGCAAGTTATGCCTTGCCTGCAGAGGATCAAGGAAAGAGCCTTTATTTGACAACCGAAGAGCAATCCGAAGTTGGCATGCGAGTGACGAGTAATGGCAGTATTGTCTTCTTTTCTGTTGCTGACGGCAGTGTGATCAACAGGGTTAAAAACCTTCGTTCTGAAAAAGTCACCGCGTTTGCGGTTGAATCGGATACCAGTCGTTTAGTGGCGTTTGGTTACGAAGACGGCAAAGCGCTCATCGTGAAACACGATTACAAAATTTCCTACCCTGATGGCAAACGTAAAATCACCCCAGTCGTGGAATACCCTTACGGTGAAGACGCGATCGATGTGGCGGATTTTGCGATTAAAAAACTCACCGTCCGTGATGGCAGCGACAGCCTGACCATGGCGGCAATTGGTGACACAAAAAGCGCCATCACGAAAGTCTCTAAAGAAGTGAACTTCATCACCGAAGAAGTGGAACTAAGCGAGCAAAGCGAGTCATTGCCTTTTGTGGCGGATGTCGCGAGCATGCTGCTGAGTGGCGACCAGCGCTATTTGTACGTGGCAACACGTTCTGGTGCGTTGAGCGAATTCGACCTTCGCGACTTCGATAACATTGCGCTGAAAGACGCGATGTCCTTGTTTAAAGACCCAAACACTAAGCTTGTTTCAATGAGCTATTTATTGGGTAAGTCATCGATTATGGTGGCCGATTCGTCCGGTCATGTGAGCCAGTGGTTCAATGTGCGTAATGAAGAGAATGAAGAAAAACTGACCTTTATTCGTGACGTTAAGCAGCCTATCGCGATTGTTGATTTAGCGATGGAGCAACGCCGTAAAGGCTTTGCGACCTTGGATGAGCGTGGCTTGGTGGCGATTTACAACGCCACGTCTACGCGCCAAGTTATTAACGAAAAGCTGAGCGACAACAACGCTCGACTGATCAGTTTCTCTCCTCGTGCTAATGGCCTGTTGTTGGAAGACGACAAGGGGCTGCACTTTTTCCACGTTGATAACGAGCACCCAGAAGTGTCTTGGTCTTCTTTGTGGGGCAAGGTGTGGTACGAAGGTTACCAAGAGCCGACGTACACCTGGCAGTCTTCTGCGGCGAACAACGACTTCGAGCCGAAATACAGCTTGATGCCATTGGCGTTTGGTACGCTAAAAGCCGCTTTCTACGCGATGTTGATGGCGGTGCCATTGGCGATTTGTGGTGCGATTTACACGGCGTATTTCATGGCGCCTGCGTTGCGTCGTAAGATCAAGCCAGTGATCGAGTTAATGGAAGCCTTGCCAACCGTTATTTTGGGCTTCTTAGCCGGTTTGTTCTTTGCGCCTTTCTTGGAAGAAAACCTAGCCGCGACCTTTAGTGTGTTTGTTGTGCTGCCTGTCGGTATTCTCGTGTTTGCGTATTGCTGGTCGCGTTTGCCTCAGAATTTACGTTGGTTGGTGCCAGAAGGCTGGCAGCCACTGTTGTTGATTCCGGTGATCGTGTTCTTGGCGTGGTTGTGTTTGGCGATGAGCCCAATCATTGAGCTGAATTTCTTCGGCGGTAACATTCGCGGCTGGATCACCAATGACCTTGGTATCACGTTCGACCAACGTAACGCATTGGTAGTGGGTTTTGCCATGGGCTTTGCGGTTATCCCAACCATCTTCTCTATCACGGAAGACGCCATCTTCAGCGTGCCAAAAGCCTTAACTCAAGGGTCATTGGCATTGGGGGCGACTTACTGGCAAACCATGACTCGCGTGGTATTACCAACAGCGAGCCCAGGTATTTTCTCTGCGGTGATGATCGGTATGGGTCGTGCCGTGGGTGAAACCATGATCGTATTGATGGCAACGGGCAACACGCCAATCATGGACGCCAATATCTTCGAAGGTATGCGGACGCTAGCGGCCAACTTGGCGGTAGAAGTACCGGAATCTGAAGTGGGCAGCTCACATTACCGAATCTTGTTCTTAGCGGCGTTTGTGCTCTTTATCTTCACCTTTGTGGTGAACACAATCGCTGAAACCGTGCGTCAGCACCTACGCAAAAAATACGGGTCGCTATAATGAGTACTGAAATGAAAATGAAGAAAAAGTCCGTATCTGAATGGGTGAAAGCGGGTGACCCATGGGTGTGGCTAAACGCGGGCGCCGTGGCGATTTCCGTCATCATGGTAGTGGGTTTATTGCTGCTGATCGCCGTTCGTGGTTTAGGGCATTTTTGGCCTGCGGATGTGGTGGAATCTCATTACGCGCTTCCAGGTGAATCGGAATACAACATCGTGGCTGAGCGTGTTGAAAGTGTGGAAGTGCCAGCGGCGCAATTGCGTGAAGCGGGCATTGATATTCCTGACAACCATCAGTTAATGCAGCGTACTCTGATGAAAACCGGTAACCGTGACGTTTATGGTTCGGATTTTCGCTGGGTGATCGATGAATATCTGACAGAAACGAAACGACCAGAGATGCTGTTTACAGCAGAACGCCGTGAATGGGGTAACTTGTACGGTTACTTAAAAGCGGTGAAGGAAGACGGAAAAGTCGCATCTGAAACCAGCGATATAACGCCAACTGAGTCGGCGTTAGCGACATGGGCTGTGTTTGAAAAGAGCATTGCGCGTGCGGCTACGATTTTTGATGAAATCCATGAAATCGAAAAGACAGACATTGGTAAGATCAACTACGCGCTAGAGCGTATTCGATTGAAGCAGCGTCGCCTTGAGCTAGAAGGCAAGCTAACGCCAGCGGCAGAAGCAGACTTGGCGGTCGAGCGTAGCCAATACGACGAAGAGTACAAAGGCTTGCAACAAAGCTTGATCAATCTGTATTCACAAATTAACCGCGATACTTTCGTGGTTCAGGTGATGGACGGAACGGAGCATGAAATGCCCGTGGCTAAGATTGTTCATGCTTACCGTGCGAACGCGATGAACGTGGGTCAGAAAATGAGTTTCTACTTCACTAAGTTGTGGGAGTTCTTGTCTGACGAACCTCGTGAAGCCAATACAGAAGGCGGCGTGTTCCCTGCCATTTTCGGTACGGTAATGATGGTCTTGTTGATGACGGTTTTGGTGACGCCATTTGGTGTGGTGGCCGCGGTTTATCTGCGTGAATACGCGGCGCAAGGTTGGGTGACACGCGTTATTCGTATCGCGGTAAACAACTTAGCGGGCGTGCCTTCCATCGTATACGGTGTGTTTGGTTTGGGATTCTTTATTTACTTCTTAGGTTCTGGCATCGACCAAGCGTTCTTTCCTGAAGCCTTGCCGTCGCCGACATTTGGTACGGGTGGTTTGATGTGGGCATCTATCACTCTGGCGCTATTGACCGTGCCTGTGGTGATTGTGGCAACCGAAGAAGGTTTGTCACGTATTCCTCGAAATGTGCGTGAAGGCAGCTTGGCGTTGGGCGCAACGAAAGCCGAAACCTTATGGCGTGTTGTGTTGCCGATGGCCAGTCCTGCGATCATGACAGGGGTCATCTTGGCGGTAGCTCGTGCTGCGGGTGAAGTGGCACCATTGATGTTGGTGGGTGTGGTGAAATTAGCACCTTCTTTGCCATTAGATGGCAACTACCCTTATATCCATTTGGATCAGAAGTTCATGCACTTAGGCTTCCATATTTACGACGTGGGCTTCCAAAGTCCCAACGTAGAAGCCGCACGACCATTGGTCTATGCAACAGCGTTTTTACTTGTGTTGGTTATTGCTTTGTTAAACTTATCAGCAGTAACGATCCGAAACCATTTACGTGAAAAATACAAATCGCTGGAAATGTAAGCAGCGGGGAAGAGACGATTATGAGCGACGTTAAAACACACTCTATTGATATTTCAGCAATGCAGCGTAGCCAACAGGCATTGCGCATTGAAGACGAAGCGGTTTGCTTATCCGTAAACGATTTGCACCTATACTACGGTGAGAAAGAAGCATTGAAAGGGGTGAATATGATCATCCCTGAGAAAAAAGTAACGGCATTTATCGGGCCTTCTGGCTGTGGTAAATCGACTCTGTTGCGTTGCTTTAACCGTATGAACGATTTGGTTGATAGCTGCCGCATTACGGGTGAGATCAACCTTCATGACAACAACATTTACGCCAAAGGAACCGACGTGGCTGAGCTACGTCGTCGCGTGGGCATGGTATTCCAAAAGCCGAACCCATTCCCAAAAAGCATCTATGAAAACGTGGCGTACGGCCTTCGTATTCAAGGTATCAATAAAAAGCGTCTTTTAGACGAAACGGTTGAGTGGGCATTGCGTTCTGCGGCGTTGTGGGACGAAGTAAAAGACCGTTTGCACGAGAGTGCGTTAGGCATGTCTGGTGGTCAGCAGCAGCGTTTGGTTATTGCGCGTACTGTCGCGGTAAAACCTGAAGTATTGTTGTTGGATGAGCCTGCATCGGCGTTGGACCCTATTTCCACGTTGAAAATTGAAGAGCTGATTCACGAGCTGAAAAACGATTTCACCATCGCCATTGTGACGCACAACATGCAACAAGCGGCGCGTGTGTCTGATTACACAGCGTTTATGTATATGGGTGATTTGGTTGAGTTTGGTGACACGAACACCTTGTTCACGAATCCAAGCAAACAACAAACAGAAGACTACATCACGGGCCGCTACGGCTAGGCGGGGGACGCACTATGAAAGAATTAACAACGGATCATATTTCTCAGCAGTTCAACAACGAATTAGAACTGCTCCGCCAGCATTTTTTGACAATGGGTGGTGTGGTTGAGAACCAAGTTCAGGACGCGGTACAAGCGTTATTGGACGCCAATGGTTCTTTGGCAGAAGACGTGAAAAACCAAGACGCTACGGTCAATCAGCTGGACGGTTTGATCGACGAAGAATGCCGTCGTATCTTGGCAAAGCGCCAACCTGCTGCGTCGGATTTGCGCATGATTTTGTCGATCAGCAAAGCCGTAAGCGAGCTAGAGCGTATGGGCGATGAAGCGAAAAAGATTGCGAACTTGACGTTGAACTTGATCAACGAAGGTGAGTCTCCGCGTGGTTACGTTGAGATCAACCGAATTGGTCAAATGGTGACTCGCATGATTCACGATTCTTTGGACGCTTACGCTCGTTTAGACATCGATGCCGCGATCAAAGTCGCGAAACAAGACCGTGCGGTAGACCAAGAATACAACACAGCGATGCGTTCTTTGGTGACGTACATGATGGAAGATCCACGCAGTATTTCTCGTGTGATCAACGTGATTTGGGTGTTGCGTTCGTTAGAGCGTATCGGCGATCACGCGCGCCATACTTGTCAGCATTTGATCTTCATGGTGAAAGGCGTCGATGTACGTCATGTGAACGTGAACGATCTGGCGGGTGAAGTTGGTACCAAAAGCTAAGTAAATACCGACGCTGTTTCTTGGTGGCGAGTAAGCGACCAAGAAACAGCGTCCCCATAATTTCCTCCTCGTCTTTTCCTGTCTTTGTTATCATCGCTTTTTTGTTTTATTAGGTGCAAAAACCGATGTTTACTATAGAACCCCAGTCTACTGGCTCACTTGAAGAGTCTTACCAAGCGCTTAATACCCAATTGGCCGCGTTACTCAGTGGTGAGCGCGATTTCATTTGTAATGCCGCTCAATTCTCTGCGTTTGTGATGCAAACGGTAACGGACTTAAACTGGTCCGGTTTTTATTTTGCTCGTGGCGAAGAATTGGTGCTTGGGCCATACGTTGGCAAAGTGGCTTGCACTCGCATTCCCTTTGGTCGTGGCGTGTGTGGCAAAGCAGCAGAGACGTTACAAACTCAACGTATTGAAGACGTTCATGCCTTTGATGGGCACATTGCCTGTGATGCGGCGTCAGCCAGTGAAGTGGTTATTCCCCTCGTCATGGATGGCAAGCTGGTGGCGGTGTTTGATATGGACAGCCCACGGGTGAATCGTTTCTCTGAGACGGATCAAGCGGGACTAGAAAGCTTGGTGGCGACGTTTATGGACGCCACCGATTTTGCTTGGACGATCTAAGTTCGTTGATCAAGGTTAGGTAAAAAGGTCTGCCAGCGCATTGAGAGACGCTTGATGAAGGGCGGGAAGTTGATGGATGATGGGTTGAATGGCTTGTCCATCGTGCTGAATCGACGCCATTTCAATCTGTTGGCATTGTTCGGCGAACCGTCGTAATGCCATGTTTAAGCTGGCTGATTTGAGCGAGTGGCTGATGTCTCTTAATGCGTCGTAATTACGCTCTTCCCACGCCTGCAACAGCTGTGTCATTTTTTCATGGCTGTCGTCAATGAACTCCAACCGTATTTGGTCCATGGTGTCTTTTCCAATCAGTTGGGTTAGGGACTCTAAATGCTCATGATCAATCATGTTTACTCACCTATAGTGGCGTATTTTTACGGATTATTTTTTATTGGTTTTTTGATCGTTTTTTTAGATCGGTTAAAAGGCTGGTAATTAACCGCTCTAGTTGGCTTTGCGTCAATGGAAAATGCAGCGCTTTTACCGATGACTCTGGGTGGTTTATAGCCTGTGGATTGTAGCTCAATACCGGGCAAGCTCGGCTTTTCCATTGCTGTAAGGCGTCGTGACCATCGCGTTCAAATTTTGGGCTGTTACCCACAATAATAAGATCGCTGTTGTGGTTGTCTTGCAGGCTTCCGTCTTTGGCTAGAATGACGTCAAGCTGCAACGCCGTCAGCTGCAAACTGATGATTTTGGCAAGCTGTGGGTCGGTTTCTATGAGCAATATTTGCGTGTTTTCAGGCCACATTAAGGCGTTTTGCTTTGCGTCTTCTGGCTGCTTTTCTGGTACATAGAAGGGGATGTCTACCCAAAATTCACAGCCTTTTTGCGGCGCGCAGGAGAAATGCATTTCGCCTTGCATGAGGTACACCAGTTTGTGGCACAGTGCCAAATCCAAACCGACGGTGCTTGGCAGAGGCCCTTCTTTTTGCATAGGGAGGGTAGGGTTGGCTCTTAGGCTTTGCTGTAATTCATCGGGCATGCCTTGGCCTGTGTCTCTCAGGGCGATTTGCAACACGCGGATTTCGCTTATGCCAGACGGCAGTGGCAAAGACGGCGCAGCGGAGGCCGAAGGTCGAACTTGTAAGCTGATGCTGCCGGACGAGGTATGAGCAATGGCGTTTTTGACCAGCGCGACCAAGATCTCTTTGATTCTCATGAAGTCGACACTGATGTAAGGCGGCAGGGCTGGGTCAACATACACCATACTTTGCAGTCCTTTGCGAGCCATATGACCATCAAATTGCGTGAGACAATTTTCGATGTGCGGTTGCAGTCGCTCTGTGGTTTGCGTCAGCGTGAGTTTTTGGGCATCAATCAGAGACAAATCCGAGAGCATCTCGATGATTTGCAGTAGTTGATGCCCTGATTCTTCTATGTGTTTTGACAGCGCGGCGGTGTTATTGGGGGGAGTGGGATTGTTGAGTGCGCTGGCCGCTCCCAAAATCGCGTGGATAGGCCTACGTGTTTCTTGGTTAACGAACGCCAAGGTACGGGCTTTGTCTTCGTGTACCGCTTGAATATTGACGTTGAGAGCGTTATTTCGCCTAACAACGCGCTTGAGTTCGGAGACTCCTTTGATGATAAAAAAGCACAGACAAAACAAGCAAGCGAGCAACATGATCGACAACAGCTGAATGTCGTCTAAGTTCTTTTGCAGCTTTTGGTGTTGAGATGATATGTAGTTATTGCTTCCCTTGTTGACCAAGGTGACAAATTCATTGATCTGCGTATCGATGCTTTTGATTCTTTCCACCAAGGTGGGCAGATACGCAAAGTCGCCGCCTTCGATTTTTGACAGCTGAAAACTCAGTAATTCGAGTTCGCCATTAATGATATTGAGTAATCGCGTCGTACGGCCGCTTTCAAAGTTCCGTACCAAGGTCGCCACATCGCCTTCTCTTAGCAGGTCAACGCGGCTCATCAGCAGGTCATATTCAAAGAAAGCGTCACCGTTGAGTGACGTCGCTGTCTGGTCTAGCTCGATTAAATAGTTCAGAAAACGATAGGACTGCAATTGCAGCTGAAGGGCATTCCACAGCGCACTTTCAAACACGCGGCGGCTGTTGTTTTTCGAGCTGTCACTGGTGTGGGTAATGATGCTAAAGACCGCCAGCGTGATGACAATAACTAGGACAATAAAACCGTATAACAGCCATTGCTTAAAAACAGAGAGCCACATCTTTTTCTGAAACAGGCGCATGGATTACTCCGTTAAGACGATCGATTTGATGTGGGACACTTGCCAAATGGAGCGCCCATAAATTCGCTCTGACTTGAGCTCTTCGCGTTCGTCAAAAGGGTAGATCACCATGATGGGCCCAAGATTGCGCACACTGATTTCTCTGCCATCTTGGCGCGTCGCGAAAATCGCTCCATTGTCGAGAAAGTCGCTCAGGGGAACTTCGGTCATATATTGGTTGAGTGCGGTGATTTGCAACAAGGTGCCTGTGCTGCCTAAGTGGTCGAGTAAATCAACCGCAGAAAAGCCACGATAGGTGTGCAGTCCTTGCGTCCAAGGGGTGTGAGTGGTGATGGTATATTGAGGCAAGGCATCCAGCATGGCTAAATCAAATGTGGCGTTGAGTTTGGTGTTAATGGCGCCAGACACGGTCAAAATAACGCGACCTGTTGGCGTGTCGGCCATGTCCGCCGCCACTGTATTATTGGCCAAAATCAGTAACAAAAAAGAGAAAAGTAAACGCATAGTGGATCCCTAACACCCTTCAGAAAAAGAGAGTCAATGATAGACAAAAATGAGAGGTTTGTGGGCGAATACTAAGCGCAGATAACAGAACATTACAGTTAGGATACGAATACGCCGCGCTGAGAAGTCTCAGTGCGGCGTACAAGAAAGACCAAACCCGCTTATTAGGGAATGTCAGCCAAACGTGAGCAAGCGGCTTGGTGCTCGCTAGAGACGGCTTGCAAAATGGGTTTTTGCTGGGCACAACCTTCGTTTGCATGAGGACAGCGCGTGCGGAACACACAGCCTGAAGGCGGGCTAATGGGGGAAGGTAAATCGCCAGCTAAAAGCTCGATTTTCTTACCGCGTTCGATTTTAGGATCTGGCACAGGCACTGCAGACAGTAAGGCTTTGGTGTAAGGGTGGCGAGGATGATCGTACAGCGATTGCTTGCTGGCTAATTCCACCGCATTGCCCAAATACATCACCAAAACGCGATCTGAAATGTGTTTTACCACACTCAAATCATGGGCAATAAACACCAACGACAAGCCCATTTCCGCCTGCAACTCTTTCAACAAGTTTACGACCTGAGCTTGGATGGACACGTCCAACGCCGATACGGGTTCGTCACACACCACTAACTTCGGCTTGAGGATTAACGCGCGCGCAATGCCGATACGCTGACACTGACCACCAGAAAATTCATGCGGGTAGCGGTTGATCACGTTTGGCAATAAACCCACGCGATCCATGATGGCGCGAACCTCGGCTTTTACCGCTTCTTTTGATAATTCTGGACGAAAGGTTCTAAGCGGTTCTGCGATGATATCGCCCACAGTCATACGAGGATCCAGGGACGCCAAGGGATCTTGGAAGATCATTTGCAGCGCTTGGCGTTTGCTGCGCATTTGTTTTTTATCAAGATCCGTCAGGTCTTGTCCAAGCCAAACCACGTTGCCTTCCGTAATGGGCACAAGACGCAATAAAGCGCGTGCCAGTGTGGATTTACCACAACCGGATTCACCCACCACCCCAAGCGTTTCGCCAGCGTAAATGGTTAGATTAACGCCATCCACGGCTTTGAGTGCTTGGCCTTTTTCCCAAGGCCACGCGTTGTCTGATTTGATGTTGAAGTGAACTTTTAGATTGTTCACTTCCATTAATACCTTGCTGTTTGCAGTATTCATTAGGCGACCCACCCATCAACGGATTTATGACACGCTCGTAGTTGACCCGGTGCGAACTCTTGCAGTGACGGCATGCTTTCTCCACAGCGATCTTGAGCAAATTCACAACGTGCTTGAAATGGGCAGCCCGTTGGCAAATGCAGTAAGTTAGGTGGGTTGCCCGGAATCGTTGAAAGGTACTCGTCATTGGCATCTAGACGAGGAATGGCTTTAAGCAAGCCTTGTGTGTACGGATGCGTAGGACGATAGAACACGTCTTCGGCGCTGCCGTATTCCATGGTCTGGCCTGCGTACATCACGAGAACCTTATCGCATAAACCGGCGACCACGCCCAAGTCATGAGTGATCATAATGATGGAAGTATTGAAATCGTCTTTTAATTCGTTCAGCAAGGTCAGAATTTGAGCCTGTACGGTGACGTCTAGGGCGGTGGTTGGCTCATCGGCGATCAAGAGTTTAGGCTGGCACAATAACGCCATCGCAATCATCACACGCTGTCTCATGCCGCCAGAAAATTCGTGTGGATACATGTTCATGCGTTTGCGCGCTTCGGGCATTTTTACCGCGTCGAGCATCTTCACCGAGGCTTCAAAGGCTTCGGCTTTGCTCATGCCTTTGTGCAATATCAAAACTTCCATCAGCTGCTTGCCGACTTTCATGTAGGGATTCAATGAGGTCATTGGATCTTGGAAAATCATCGCGATTTCTTTGGAGCGAATGCGGTTCATGGCTTTTTCATTCAGGGTCAGAATGTTTTGCTCGTTAAAGCGCGCTTCCCCTTCAATCACGCCATTGCCCGCCAATAAGCCCATAAGAGCAAATGCGGTTTGGCTTTTGCCTGAGCCAGACTCGCCTACGATGCCGAGGGTTTCCCCTTGTGCTAGGGTGAAATTGAGGTCGTTCACCGCGGTCACAAACCCATCGGGTGTTCTGAAGTTCACTTTTAGGTTATTGACTTCTAATAACGTTTTTTTGGTTGATAAGTTCATAAGGCCTCCTTAGCGGTCTTTTGGATCAAGCGCATCGCGTAAGCCATCGCCGAGGAAGTTAAAACAAAACAGTGTCACGACTAGGAAACCAAGCGGCCAAGCCAATTGCCAGATGGCAATCTCCATGTTCTGCGCGCCTTCAGAAATCAACGCGCCCCAGCTGGTCATGGGTTCTTGAACGCCCAGCCCTAAGAAGCTAATAAAAGACTCTAGCAAGATCATGTTTGGTACCAACAAGGTGGCGTAAACGACAACGATACCGAGTACGTTTGGCACAATGTGGCGCAAGATGATTTTCGGCGTCGACACACCGCAAGCGTAAGCGGCTTCGATGTATTCTTTGTTTTTCAGGCTTAAGGTCTGACCACGAACGATCCGCGCCATGTCGAGCCACGAAATCGCGCCAATGGCGACAAAGATCAAAAAGATATGACGACCAAATAAGGTCATCAAAATGATCACGAAGAACATGAAAGGGAAAGAGTTCAGAATTTCTAAGAAACGCATCATCACGCTGTCAACGCGTCCACCAATGTAACCGGAGGCGGCACCGTAAAGTGTGCCAATGACAATCGCCACGGCGCTGCCCATGATGCCGACCAGTAAGGAAATTTGCCCGCCTTGCATAGTACGAACAAAAATATCGCGGCCTAATGTGTCGGTACCAAAGTAGTGACCGTTTTCAATGTTGGGACGTCCCAATACAGCGATGTCGGACAGCGCTTCCCAGTCGATATCGTCGTAATTCCATTGGCTGAAAAAAGGCCCCACTAACGCAATGGCCGCAATAATGGCCAGCACAATCAAGCTGGTCACGGCGGCATGGTTTGAAAAAAAACGACGGCGAGCGTCTTGCCATAAACTGCGGCCTTCGACTTCCACCACTTTTTCGGCGAACTGCTCGACGGCCTGAACCTTGTCTTTTGTAGTCATCATAATTGTGTGGCCTTAGTAGCGAATTTTCGGATCAATAACGGCGTATAAAATATCGACGACGGCATTGAACAAAATCGTCAATGTGCCGACCAAAATCGTCACACCCATCACCATGGAATAGTCACGATTCAATGCGCCATTGATAAAGTGCTGACCGATACCGCCGGTACCAAAATACACATCCACAATCACCGAGCCAGTAACAATGCCGACAAACGCTGGCCCAAGGTAGGAAATAACGGGCAGCATGGCAGGGCGCAAGGCGTGTTGAAAAATGATGCGGTATTTCGGCAAGCCTTTAGCGCGCGCGGTACGAATGAAGTTGGAGTGCATGGTTTCAATCATGCTGCCCCGTGTGATACGCGCGATTTGAGCAATGTAGCTGGTGGACATGGCAATGACCGGCATCACCAAGTAAGGCCACGCGCCACCATTCCAACCACCCGGAGGTAGCCAATGGTTATAAATGGAGAAAAATAGGATACACAAAGGAGCTAATACAAAGTTAGGTAACACAATGCCTAGGTTGGCAAAGCCCATGACGCTGTAATCCCACCATGAGTTTTGGCGCAATGCCGCGATAACACCACAACCGACACCGATCAACAGCGCAACAAGAAAGGACCAAATGCCGATCTCTGCCGACACGGGAAAGCTCTGCGCGATCAGCTCGTTAATGGTGAAATCTTTATAGCGAAAAGAGGGGCCTAAATCGCCCTGTAACAAACCGCCAAGGTAATAGAAATACTGATTAATGACGGGTTCGTCCAAATGGTATTTGGCGTTAATGTTGGCCAACACTTCGGGTGGCAGGGTGCGCTCGCTGGAAAATGGACTGCCAGGCGCAGAGTGCATTAAGAAAAAAGACACCGTGATTAAAATCAACAAGGTTGGGATGGCTTCTAAAATGCGTTTTGAAATAAATGTCAGCATAAAAATTACCGGATTAGACGCGTGTTTAGCGGCTAATGTTAGGAACCTGTAGGAAGTTCAAGAGAGGCTCAGCGGAGAACCGCTGAGCCTGTTTTTCAAGAGCAGATCGTTAGTGTTTGATGATGTACATATCGCGCACGTAAACGTTGTCTTCTGGGTTTGGCATGTAGCCGCCTAGGTAGCTTTTTACCAAACGTTTTTCGGTGTATTGGTAAATAGGCGCAACGGCCATGTCTTGCTCGATGGCGATTTCTTCTGCTTTGTTGTAGTTCGCCGCAGGGTGCTGCATGGTGCGCGCATCGTGCAATAGCTTGTCGTATTCCGTGTTGCTGTATTTACCGTCGTTATTACCGTGAGTGGTGGTTAAAAGATCCAGCATGGTAGACGCTTCGTTGTAGTCACCGATCCAGCCAGCACGCGCGACATCAAATTGCTGATGTTTTTTCGTTTCTAGGTAGGTTTTCCACTCTTGGTTTTCCAATGTGACGTTCACGCCCAAGGTTTTCTTCCACATTGATGCGATCGCAATGGCGATTTTCTTGTGGTTTTCGTTGGTGTTGTAAAGCAAGCTGAAAGACAGAGGGTTACTTTTCGTGAAGCCCGCTTCTTCTAACAGTTCTTTGGCTTTTTCATTACGCTCTTTTTGGGTCCATGTCGCGTATTCTGGGGTAGCAGGTGAAAAGTCGTTGACGACTTCTGGCGTGAAAGAGTACGCAGGAAGTTCACCTGTTCCCGTTACAAACTTAGTAATCACGTCTCGGTCAATGGCGTAAGACAAGGCTTTGCGCACGCGAACGTCGTTGTATGGCGCTTTGGTTGTGTTGTACTGGTAGTAATAAGTACCCAGTTTTGGCGTTACGACAACTTGATCCGGAATATCACGCATTAGTTGTTTAAAGTGGTCATTCGGGATCTCATAACTTAGATCCATTTGACCTGCTTGGAAACGTTTTAGCTCGGCGTTTGGCGATTCAATCGGCAAGTAAGTGACTTTGTTGATGATGGTTTTTGCGTCGTTCCAGTAGTGCTTGTTGCGAGTGAAGACCATTTTTTCGTTGACGATCCACTCGTCCATTTTGTACGCGCCGTTCGATACCATGTGTTCTGGTTTCGTCCAATCATCGCCCCATTTCTCAACTACCTTCTTCGGCACAGGGAACATAGTTTGATGCGAGGTCATTTTTACAAAGTAAGGCACAGGGCGTTCAAGTGAGACTTGAAATGTGTAAGCGTCGAGCGCTTTTACGCCAAGGGTTGAAGGCGCAGCGTCACCGGCAATGATTTTTGTTGCGTTGACGATGGATGGGATTTCCATGAACCACGCGTAAGGCGAGGCCAATGCAGGGTCAACCGCGCGCGTGAAGGCGTAAACAAAGTCTTCGGCTGTCACTGGGTCGCCGTTAGACCATTTTGCGTCTTTGCGAAGGTGAAATGTGTATTGTGTGTTGTCGGCGTTGACATCGTAGCTTGTGGCTACGCCTGGGATTTGGTTGCCGTCGCCATCTTGGTTGTACAAACCTTCGAACAAATCCTTGGAACGGATAGAGCCGGGCGTGCCTTCCATTTTTTGTGGATCAAGTGTTGCGGGCTCTGCGCCGCCGCCACGAACAAGTTCTTGTTTAGCGGCTAATTCTACGCCCGCTGGAACGTTGGCGGCGTGTGTTTGCATGGCGATCAATGAGGTTGCCAGAATCGCGCTGGCGAGTAGTGTTTTTTTCATTTTATGTGTATTCCTAATGTGAGTTGTTCTGTGTGCTCTTTTTTATAATGAGGCGCGATATCCGCACAGGTGGGTATTCGCCTTACATTTTCATAGTTCACCAATTCACTAAAGGTCACAATCGAAATTGCGTATCGCCCCATGCGTCTAATAAATGTCAGGTTGTTGAAAGGGGGGTTACATGGACGAGGTAAATCAACGCAAAGCATGAAGATAGAAAGGATTGCCATTATTGATAAGAGCGTTGTGGAGCCGTGAAAGCCAGCATGGTACTCTGGGTTTCTTGGTAAAATTTAGTTGAAAAAGGACATACGTTATTGTGATCACTCACCCATTTAAAGCAGCTGGGGCCTTTTTAAAAGCGTTTCCATTGGTTTTTTCAAAAGAGTTACGATTGTTTATTCTGGTGCCTTTATTGGCCAATTTTGTGCTAATGGGTCTGCTTTATATGGTGGCGTTTAGCTATTTTCAGACGTTGATGGATTCTGCGATGGGGTATTTACCAGAGTGGGTTTCGTTTTTGAATTGGCTGTTTTACCTCATTTTTGGCGCCATTATCAGTGTGCTTTTGTTCTACAGTTTTTCGGTCGGGGTGAACATTTTGGCCGCGCCGTTTATGGCGTTTTTGGCGGAAAAAGTAGAGGAAAAAGAGACGGGGAAAGTCTTTGACGAAACACTGTCCGCTGGTGCGTTGGCCGCTATTGTGGGGCGCAGTTTGCAGCGTGAGTGTCAGAAAATTTTGTATTTCTTGCCGCGTTTTGTCTTGCTGCTGCTGTTGTCTTTTATACCGTTGGTGAATGTCATTGCTCCGGTGTTGTTGTTGCTGTTTTCCGCATGGATGTTGTCGTTGCAATACATGGATTATGCGTTTGATAACAACAAGGTAAAGTTTCACGACATGAGAATGGCGTTACGTGCGAAACCGTTATTGTGCTGGACATTTGGTGGCATTGTGATGGTGTGCTTGACGATCCCGTTCTTTAATTTATTTGTGATGCCGATTGCGGTCGTGGCCGCTACGTTATTGTGGATTACGGTTTTTAGATCACAACATGGGGATTTTTCTGCCTTGTTAGATCGCTCGAAAGGAATGTTGTGATGTCATTAAAAATATTGGTTGTAGATGATGCTTCTTTTACTCGAGATTTGATACGACGGACTTTGCGTAAGCAATTTCCCGCGGTCGAGATTGATGAAGCGGTGAATGGTCGCAAAGCTCAGCAAATGTTGAACAAAACACAGTTTGATATTGTGCTTTGTGATTGGGAAATGCCCGAAATGACGGGGGTTGAATTGCTTAAATGGTGCCGCGAGCAGCCAAAATACAAAAAGGAAGATGTGCCTTTTGTGATGATCACCAGCCGTGGTGATAAAAGTCATGTGGTCGAAGCGGTTCAGTCTGGTGTGACGGATTATTTGGGTAAGCCGTTTTCCAGTGAGCAGTTGATCAATAAGGTGGTGTCTGCTGCGAAAAAACATGGCATTGAGCGTAAGTTGTCGTCGCAAAAACCGCGTGAATCTATTTCTCCTGGCGGCGTAAGCGCGGCATCGTTAGATGTCTTAATGGGCGCGGGTAAGGCAAGCCCTGTGCAGGCCACGAAGTTTACCAACCCAGATGCCCCCGCGGTGTCGGTAAAAGACGTTAAAGTGCCCACTTTGGTTCGCTTTGAAGGCAAACAGTTTCGCTGCATGATTGTTCAGTTTAGTAAAACCGAAGCGACCATGTTCATTAAAAGTGATGACGTGGTGCCGCAAGTATTGGGTCAAGCGGTTTTGGATTTGGAATTCGACGGTACGGTGAATCGTTTAAACTACTTTATTCAATCTGTGGCAACGACTGAGAAAAAGCCAGACTCGACTTTTTTAACCGTAGTGCTGGGTTTGATAGACCAAGACAGCGAGAAAGAAGCGTTTATCGCTCAGTTGTTCGACAGTTTGTAATGGCGTGATTGTGAGTAGATTGTCATTGCCCTGCCTTTGAGCGGACCGAAGGCAGGGCAAGAGTTTAGTTTGATATGTTGAGTGAGTCGTCTGTTTGGTTCTGGGTATTGTCGCTTTGAAAGGCGATGGCGGTCATGGCGTCATTGCGTGTCCGACTCGCGGGAAAGTGACAAGAGAATGTGCTGCCAAAACCTGGCTGGCTGCGTATTTGCAGTTTGGCTTCATGGTGCAAAAGAACATGCTTCACAATCGCTAGCCCGAGTCCCGTACCGCCCGTTTTTGAGCCTCGACCTTTGTCGACTCTAAAGAAGCGTTCTGTCAGTCTAGGGATGTACCTTGGGTCGATGCCAATACCGGTATCCTGAACTGAAAATACCCCATTAAATTCGCTGGATTCCCATTTCACCGTGATGTTACCGCCATCGGGCGAATACTTTACGGCGTTGACGATCAAATTAGAAAATGCGCTGTACAGCTCTTTGTAGGAGCCATATAGCCGTGCTTCTTCAGGGATATGAAGCTGTAGCGTATGCGAGTCGGTCAGAATTGGCCCCATGGCATTGGTGATGGCTTGAATAATGTCTGTGACCTTGTGCCACTGGTTTTCTTCGCGCTTATCATTGCTTTCTAAGCGTGACAACAACAGCAAATCTTCAATCAGCTGCTCCATACGCTCAGATTGTTCTGACATATTCACGATGCCTTTTTGCATGCTTTTTGGCAGGCTGTCTTTGAACATATCTAGGGTTTCTAAATACCCTTTGATCACGGTCAGCGGCGTTTTTAATTCGTGAGATGCGTTGGCCACAAAGTCTTTGCGCATTTGCTCCAGTAGGTGCAAGCGCGTCACATCACGTACAAAGATAAGGTGGTCATTTTTATCGTATAAGGTGGTTTGGATTTCCAAATACACGCCATCTTTGGCGGGCGATTTGATGACCAAGGGTTCACCAAAACGCTTTTGGCTGAAATAGCGGAAAAAGTCTGGGTTGCGGACGATATTGGTAATGACTTGTCCGCGATCAGCGTGGCGAACCAAGCCAAGAAAATGCCCAGCGGAGTTGTTCCACCATTCTAAATTGCCTTGGTTATCCGCCATGATTACGCCTTCTTTCAAGGCGGTTGTGGAGCTTTCGATACGGGTTAACGCTTGGCGCATTCGGCGCTTGGATTTGCGCTGTTTTTTCTGCAGACGGTAAACCGCATCAAACACTTCGCCCCAAATTCCGCGTGTTTCTGGGGGCGCTGCGCGACCTGAATGACGTAACCAGTTATGGAATTGATACAGTTGATACAGCTGCCAATACAAAGAGCCCAAAACGTACAGCAGCAAAACACCTAAGACTTGTCCGATAATAAAGCCAATAACAATGCAGGCCGCAAGACCTGCTAACCAAGTAATGATGGTGTTTCGCCAAACTGTTTTCATACGGACCTTTTTGCTGAGAAGCGGTAGCCTGTTCCTCGTACGGTTTGTATCAAGAAATCGTGCGTACTGCCTATGGCTTTGCGTAAACGACGAATATGGACATCAACGGTACGTTCTTCAACGTAGACGTTTCCACCCCATACTTGATCTAATAACTGAGCCCTAGAATACGCGCGCTCTTGGTGAGTCATCAAAAATTTGAGTAAACGGTATTCGGTAGGTCCCATCTCCAAAGGACGACTGCCAATGGTGACGCGTTGGCTAATCGGATCCAAGACCAATCCTTCTATTTCAATTGGTTCATCAACCCCTTGAGGCGTTGCGCGGCGTAGCACAGCTTTGAGTCGAGCAACCAACTCACGAGGTGAAAAAGGCTTGGTAATATAGTCGTCAGCGCCAACTTCTAGTCCTTGGATCTTGTTGTCTTCTTCACTTTTCGCGGTCAGTATAATGACCGGAATTTCTGCCGTCGTGGTGTCTTTTTTGAGTCGGCGAGTGAGCTCTATGCCACTGCCACCTGGCATCATCCAATCAACAAGGATTAGGTCAGGACGGTGATCCACAATAATTTCATGGGCTTGCTGAATGTTTTCTGCTTCCAGATACTCGTAACCCGCCATTTCAAGTGCAATGGCGATCATTTCGCGTATGGAAGACTCGTCGTCAATAATTAATACTTTTTTACCGGTCACAGGATTTATCCTCATCTCAGGAACGGTTTCATTAAAGCGACCTAATGTGACAATTTAGTTAAACTGTCACAACTTTGCCATATATTACATAAAATAGCTTAAAACCAAGCCTATAAAGACACAGTAACCAATCCGGTTATTGTCTAAAAAGGAGCGGAAGCAAGCTTGGCGATCGCGGTCCTTAGCTTGTTTAAACTGTTGATAAAAAAGCCCAATACACATTACGAGAGACACAAAGTATAGCCAATGGAGTTCGGCTAACACACCTATCCATGTCAATAAAGACAAGGTGAATCCCTGTAAACACACAATGATGAACAAATCGTAGCGTCCAAAGAGGATGGCGGTTGATTTGATGCCGATTTTTAGGTCGTCAGGGCGATCGGTCATCGCGTAATAAGTGTCGTAGGCGATTGTCCAAAAACAGTTTGCTACAAACAGCATCCACAGCTCTGGGTCGGTAAGTGCGCCACCTTGTGCACTGTAAGCCATTGGAATGGCCCAAGAAAAAGCCAAACCCAGAAAAAGCTGAGGCAGATGGGTGTATCGTTTCATGAATGGGTACAGAGCAGCAAGCCCCAAGCCGACAAATGACAGCAAAATGGTTTGTAGGTCGGTAAACAATACCAAGACAAAGCTTAATATCGACAGTACACCAAACAGTAAAAGCGCCTCTTTTTCAGACACTCGCCCCGATGGTAATGGTCGATTTTTAGTGCGATCTACAAAGCCATCAACTTTTCTGTCGGCGTAATCGTTAATGACGCAACCTGCTGAGCGCATGCTGAAAACGCCTAAGATAAAGATAATCACCAAATGCCATTGTGGCATGCCATCGGCCGCCAGCCATAAAGCCCACAGTGTTGGCCACATTAATAAAAATGAGCCAATTGGACGGTTAAAGCGGGTTAGTTCGGCGTAATCTTGCAGCTTGTTCATAAGAATCCAGACAAAGGTTTTACGTGGTTGAGTTCATCAAAAAATGCTTCATTGACCAAAATTCCTGGTCCAAATTGGTGAAACACGGAGCGCCGAGCCCAGACGGCTTGCGGTTGATGAGGGAACATGGATTTTGGCAGTTGTGTTATTTCAATGCCACTGCGAATCAAGGCGCGATGCTGAAATAGATAGCCGCCCAAAGGCTTGTCTTGCAGGTGTTTGACTTGGCGCCAATGACCTTTTAAAGACTGAGCAGGAATAATGGATCGGGCGTAGATCAGAGGGATGCCATCGACTTTTAGCAACACGGTACGAATTCTGGCGGCTTCTCTTGGGCGCAGTTTAAGGCGCTTTTTCTCTCTCGCTGTTGGTGTTCCCCATGAGTCTTCTAAGACCTCGACAGTGAGTGTGCCAAGGCATTTAAGGCGAGCGGTGAGAGAATCATGAGTAATAAGCCAAGGCCATAAATTCTGCGTAACCTTTACTTTGTTAACACGATGTACCGGTGCCCAGCGATAGTCGAATTGCTGGGCGGCAGACGCGTTCATGACCGCTTTTTTCTTCACTGTCATACGAAAGGTTATGCGTTCATTTTGTTGATTAGGGCGACCATTTTGTGCAGCTCTGCTGATTTTTGGTAAATCTGATCTCGGCAGGACTCAGCTTCTTCAAGCGATAACCCTATTTCTAATAAGACGGACGGCTCAATTGTACCGTTATGGCGCAATTGATAGGAGACATACAGCAGCTTGGCTAGCATGGCGTGTTCTCCATAATAATGTGGTTTTTTGCTGTAGCGAATGGCCATCCAAATATTGTCTGGTAAGCTCCAGTAACGCAGCAGCCAAGACCCAAGTTGTTCTTTGGTGAAATGCAGAATCTGCATCTCAATGACGTCGGAAGGCAAGTGAGCATTGGCTTCTTGATAGCGAGACAAAATCGAAAAATGCGGCGGTAAAATGGTGCTAATGGCCAAATAACCAAAGTTATGAAGCAAGCCTGCAAGGTAAGCGTGGCCTAGCTTTGGTCGATCCTGAACGGGCATAGATTTAACCAACGCCTCCATCAACACAGCATTGGAGACAGAATCCAGCCAAAAATCTTCGTAATGTCGAGGGCCATCTTCTGGTGCTTGGAACGCGTTGCCCATAGACAGGCCTAGCGCGAGGTTCATCACCATGTCAAAACCGAGAACACGAATAATAGCGTCTTCGACCGATTCAATAGAACCCGGAGCGCCGTAATAGGGCGACGATGCCCAGCTAATGACTTGCGCGGCTAAGCTTGGATCTAATGCAATCACTTCGCACAGCTCGTCCGTGCCAGCGGATTTATCGGTCGACAGGCGAATAATGCGGTGTGAAGACGCGGGCAATGGCGGGATTTCTAGGGTTTCTTCGATGCGCTGTTTCAATCGAATGGATTGAAAACGCCCGAGTGCTTCTAAAATTTGTTCTTCGTCGTCTTCGTGATTTTCTACGGAAGGCTTAATGAGTTGAGCGTTAATCGAGATGTTTTCGAATCGGTTCAAAGGACCGGAGAACATATTTTCCAATTCGGCGGAGGTGATGTTGCGATATTGTCCACCGACCTTGGTGCGAATTGAAAAGACAGATTCTTTCAACATGCTGGCTTCGAGCAGAGTGTTCACGCTGTTCGGCTTGATTAATGGGTCGCCAGAAACATGGTAGTGGTTTACAGGCTCAAAGCGACGTTTGGTGATACGAGACACCGCTGAGATATCTAGCATATTGCTTTCAGGAAAAATAACCTGCAAACGACCTGTGTGGTCGGCTAAATGCACCACACGAAGTTTTTGAGCTGGCTGAAGGTTAATGGAGGCTTCCATGATATTTCCTGTAATGAATGACGACGATAAAAAAAGCCCCAATAAGGGGCTTTGAGAATATAACAGATTTTAAGTTTCAGTTCTGAATACTAAGTGATTAGTGATTCAAAATTTGGCTTAAGAACATCTGAGTACGGTCGTGTTGAGGATTTTCGAAGAACTCGTGAGGCTCGTTAGCCTCGACAATCTCACCGGCATCCATGAACACAACGCGGTCAGCGACGGTTTTAGCAAAGCCCATTTCGTGTGTTACACACACCATGGTCATGCCTTCTTCCGCTAGCTGAACCATGACGTCCAATACTTCTTTGATCATTTCAGGGTCAAGTGCAGAAGTTGGCTCATCAAACAGCATGATGCGAGGCTGCATGCACAAACCACGAGCGATCGCCACACGTTGCTGTTGACCACCAGATAACTGGCCTGGATATTTCAATGCTTGGTTAGCGATTTTTACGCGTTCCAAGTAATGCATCGCCATTTCTTCCGCTTGCTTTTTAGGCGTTTTACGAACCCAAATTGGCGCCAATGTCAGGTTTTCTAAAATGGTTAGGTGAGGGAACAAGTTAAAGTGTTGAAACACCATGCCCACGTCTTTACGGATCGCTTCGATGTTTTTCAAGTTGTTGTTCATCTCAACACCATCGACCAAGATCGTGCCTTTTTGGTGCTCTTCAAGACGGTTGATACAACGCGTCATGGTGGATTTACCAGAACCAGAAGGACCACACACAACAATGCGCTCGCCTTTTTTGATGCTGAAATTTATGTTCTTTAGTACATGAAAATCGCCGTACCATTTGTTTACATCGTTAAATTCGATGATTGCTTCTTCGCCCTGCGCTAGTTGGGCACGAGCCATATTTGTATCTGTCATAATAAAGACCTCAAATTCTTAACTAATTTCGCTTGTGCCCAGTTTCTAACTTACGCTCGAGAGCCATACTATAACGTGACATACCAAAGCAGATAGCCCAATAGATAAAGCCTGCAAAAGCATAACCTTCAACCGTTGTCCCTAGCCAGTTTGAGTCATGGTTAGCGGCTTGGATTCGACCTAAGAAGTCAAACATACCAACGATGTATACTAGGGTTGTGTCTTTGAACAAAGCAATGAAGGAGTTCACGATACCCGGAATAACCAGCTTTAGAGCTTGTGGCAAAATCACAAGAATCATCGACTGCCAATAGGTTAATCCCATGGCATCAGCGGCTTCATATTGTCCTTTTGGAATGGCTTGTAAACCACCACGTACTACTTCGGCCATGTAAGCGGCAGAGAATAGCGTGATACCAATCAGTACACGCAACAACTTGTTGAAATTCAGGCCTTCCGGCAAGAACAATGGAATCATTACGGACGCCATGAACAAGATGGTGATTAACGGTACCGCACGAATGGTTTCGATAAAGACCACACACACAGACTTTGCAATGGGCATCTCAGAACGTCGACCAAGCGCGAGCACAATCCCTAATGGGAACGACGCCACAATACCGATCACACCGAGCAGTACGGTAAGGAAAAGACCACCCCACAAAGAGGTTTCTACTTTTTCTAGGCCGAACACACCGCCAGCAAACAAAAAGTAAGCCACGATCGGATACACCACGATAATCGCGATAGAAAGGTACAGTTTATTGACTGCCTTGATAGCAAACGCACCGACCATCAATACCAGCATAATGACCGCTAAATTGATGCGCCACGTTTCAGCTTCTGGGTATAAACCATACATAAACTGATCGAAATAGACGGCTATAAAGGCCCAACATGCGCCACCAGCCGTACAAGATGCCTTAGAAGTCCCTTCCCACGTTGCATCTATGAATGCCCATTGTATAACTGGAGGCAGCAACAAATAGATAACATAAGCGCTAAAGAACGTGAGAAAGATATTCAGCGGGGACGAAAATAGATTTTGACGAACCCACGCGACAGCCCCAACAGACGTCACTGGTGGTGGAAGGCTAGGGGACGGTTTAAATATAATAGTCATGATTTACCTCCTAGCGCTCTACTAATGACATTTTGTTGTTGTACCAGTTCATGAATACCGAAATCGATAGACTTAATGAACCATACACCAACATACAAAGACCAATGGTTTCAATCGCCTGACCTGTCTGGTTAAGCGTTGTGCCCATTACCACCGCAACTAACTCTGGGTAAGCAATGGCGGCGCCCAAAGAGGAGTTCTTCGCTAAGTTCAAGTACTGACTGGTCAGAGGTGGAATAATGACACGTAAAGCTTGAGGTAAAACGATGAGTCGCTGAGTAAGATTGTCACGCAATCCCAAAGAGCGAGCCGCTTCGGTTTGTCCCCAGTTTACAGACAATATGCCTGCACGAACGATTTCAGCGATAAACGCACCAGTATAGGTAGATAGCGCCACCAATACGGCGACAAATTCTGGTGGTAACACCATTCCGCCGGTTACGTTAAAACGACTTTTCTGTGGTAGATCAAACTCAATTGGAAATCCTGCGATGGCCAAGAATAGGAATGTGATCCCTACAATCAAGCCAAGAGAAGACCAATACGCTGGGAACCACAAACCGGTTCTAGTTTGACGCTTTTTAGCCCAAATAATAAGGCCAACCGCGGCGGCGATTGAAAGGAAAAAGCCAAAAATAACCAAACCAAATCCATCTTGAGTGATTGGATTCGGAGAGTAAATACCACGTTTGTTCAGTAAAAAGTCAGCAAATTCGTAACTGTCACGTGGCGCTGGCAGTGCCGCAAGAACCGCAAAATACCAAAAGAACATTTGCAGCAGCAATGGAATGTTACGCAAGGTTTCAATATAAACCGTAGCCAAACGTGCCACTAACCAGTTTTTTGATAATCGTGCCAAGCCCATGACGATGCCAATCACGGTGGACAAAATTATCCCCAATAAGGAAATAACAAACGTATTGATGAGGGCAACAACAAACGCGCGTCCGTAAGTATTGGCTTCAGTGTATTCAATAAGGTGAATAAGGATTGGAAAGCCAGCAGGTTCATTGAAAAAGGCAAAACCTGTAGAAATTCCTCGGTTGTCTAAGTTGGCTTGTAGGTTGCTAAATAGGTAGTAACCCGCAAAAACCACCATAGCCAGCAGCACAATTTGAAAGATCATGGCACGAGTGCCAGCATCATTCAAAAGGCTGTTATTACTAGGATTAGTATTTTCGCTCATCTTGGTTCAGGCAATTAAATGCTCGTCAGATGTGTAAGAAAGGGGGGAGAAACTCAGCGGCTGTTATGTAGCCGCTGAGCAAATACCCAAGCAGGTAGGTCGCTTTAGGTATTAACGAACTGGTGGCGCATACATGATGCCGCCCGCTTCAGTCCATAGTGCATTCAGACCACGTGGAAGATCTACAGGAGTAGATGGACCAACGTTACGTTCGAACACTTCACCGTAGTTACCTACTTGAGCGATAACGTTATAAGCCCAATCTGCTGGTAGACCTAGCTGAGCACCCATATCGCCTTCAACACCTAGTAGACGTTTGATGCCTGGGTCTGTTGTTTCGCTCTTGATCTTAGCCACGTTTTTAGACGTGATGTTCATTTCTTCCGCGTTAACTTGAACGAACATGGCCCAAGTTACGATGTCTTTCCACTGGTTGTCGCCGTGACGAACGACAGGACCTAATGGTTCTTTAGAAATAGTTTCTGGCAAGATCACGTGTGCAGATGGATCGGCTAGTTTTGTACGGTGAGCCGCTAGACCAGATTTATCTGTAGTGTATACATCACAACGACCAGAGTCATAAGCCGCTAACGCTTCGTCAGCTTTTTGTACGACAACAGGAACGTAAGACATTTTGTTCTTACGGAAGAAGTCCGCCATGTTCAATTCAGTCGTAGTACCCTGCTCAGTACACACTGTTGCACCAGCAAGTTCTAATGCTGAGTTAACACCCAAATCTTTACGAACCATGAAGCCTTGACCGTCGTAGAAGTTAACCGCGGTGAAGTCTAGACCTAGAGACGCATCACGCGTGTAAGTCCACGTTGTGTTACGAGCAAGAACATCGATTTCACCAGACTGTAGTGCTGTGAAACGTTCTTTCGCTGAAAGAGGGGTGAATTTTACTTTTTGGCCGTCGCCAAAGATAGCGGCAGCAGTAGCACGACATGCGTCAACGTCGATGCCTGACCAGTTACCTTTATCGTCTGCATTTGAGAAGCCTGGAACACCAGTACTAACACCACATTGAACAAAACCTTTAGCTTTCACGTCATCTAACGTTGCAGCAGCTGCGCCAGCACTGATAGTTGCAGCGATCGCGGCAGTCGAAAGTAATTTAGTAACATTCGATTTCATTGTATTGAGCCTCCCAGGCGTTTTATATATGTTGTTATCTTGCTGAATTTTACAGTTCAGAATTGTAATCTCAGTATTTATTGTCTAAGCAAATTTGATGCCAACATGTAATTATTCTTGTTGTAGGGTATATGCAGACGATTCCTCTAAAAGATCGCCACATCCCCCTATAGAATTACTCTTTTGAAGTGTAGTCAAGGATAAAATCTCATCTCTATGATAGGAAATGCGCATTTATTACACTTTTTTTGTTGAAAAAGCACAATGAGCTCATTAAAAAAAACGGAATGCATTTCTTCTGAATGTCAGAGTTCATGAGGGTTTCAAAGCATCTGAAATTCTATCGATGCACGCAAACAGGGCGCTTTTAACTTTTTTGTAAGTATTTATTGCTAAAAGTTAAATTTATGCATTCTTTTGGTGCGCCGATGAATTTTGTTGTGCTTTATTTGAATAACCTTACGCAATATATTGAATAAAGCACTTTCCATAATTTGCAATCTGCATGGTAGACTTGGACATTACTTGAAGGCATGTAAGGAGATCCATACCAGATGGATAACTCAGCAAAACCCCTTGATCGCTTAGACAAAAAAATTCTTCGTGAGCTGCAAATCAATGGTCGCTTATCAAATGTGGAGTTGGCGAGTCGCGTTGGACTGAGTGCCACGCCTTGTTTAGAGCGTGTGCGTCGTTTGGAGCGTAACGGTTACATTACCGGTTATTGCGCGCTCGTTAATCCCAAAAAAGTAGACGCTGGATTGCTTGTGTTTGTTGAGATTCGCCTTAAAACAACATCCCCTGAAGGCTTCAATGAATTCAAAGCCGCTGTGACTGAAATTCCAGAAATACTAGAGTGCCATCTCATTGCTGGGGACTTTGAATATCTGTTAAAAGCGCGCGTATCGAATATGGATTCGTATCGTCTTTTGCTTGGTGAGACGTTGTTAACATTGCCGCACGTTCGTGAATCTCGTACTTATGTCGCAATGGAAGAAGTGAAAAGCACCACCGTGGTCAATATTCCCTAGTTCCCCCATTTTTTTAGCGAGCGGTTACACATTAAGGTATTGGTCGTGGTTGGGAAGCCACCTCGACAATAACGGCGATACTCTGTCAGGGTATCGGCTGTGTAGCAGGCTAGCGGCCTTTTGAACATCATCCAGCAAGTTCTTATCACGTTGTAAATCCGCTACTTTGAATTCCCATAGGCCGGTTTGTCGTGTACCGAGTAATTCCCCTGGCCCGCGTAATTCGAGGTCTTTTTCTGCGATTTTAAAGCCGTCACTGGTTTCTCTCATGGTAGACAGTCGCTCTTTACCTTGTTGTCCCAGTGGCGCTTTATAAAGCAACACACAATGGCTGGCGGCTTGACCTCGCCCAACGCGTCCACGCAGCTGATGGAGTTGCGCCAGCCCGAGTCGTTCTGGGTTTTCGATGACCATTAAGCTGGAATTAGGCACGTCGACACCCACTTCAATCACAGTGGTCGCGACCAGCAATTGAATCTCGCCTGCTTTGAATTTGGCCATGATGTCGGCTTTTTCTTGTGCTTTGAGTCGACCGTGTACCAAGCCAATGGACAAATTGCCCAATTGTTCTTGTAGCAAAATCGCCGTGTCTTCAGCGGCTTGGCATTGCAGGGCTTCGGATTCTTCAATCAAGGTACAAACCCAATAGGCTTGTTTGCCTTCTTCACAGGCGCTCTTTACTCGATCAATGACCTCTTGGCGACGCTGATCCGATACCACGATGGTGTTGACTGGCGTTCGTCCAGGTGGAAGCTCATCAATGATGGAACAATCTAAATCCGCATACGCTGACATGGCTAGGGTACGAGGAATGGGAGTGGCGGTCATGATGAGCTGATGAGGCTGAAAGCCATGTTTCATGCCTTTTTCTCGTAAGGCCATGCGTTGGTGTACGCCAAAGCGATGTTGTTCATCAATAATCGCCAGCGCCAAACGGTCAAATTCAACCGTATCCTGAAACAGTGCGTGAGTGCCGACCACAATGTGCGCGGCACCTGAAGCGATGTCGGCGAGCTCTTTTTCTCGCACTTTGCCTTTGAGTTTTCCAATCATCCACGCGACGTTAAGCCCCAAGGGTTTGAACCACTGACGAAAGTTATTGTAATGCTGCTCTGCCAGTATTTCGGTGGGAGCCATGATAGCCACTTGATAGCCTGCCTGTACGACGGACGCAGCAGCTAAAGCGGCAACCAAGGTTTTCCCTGAGCCAACATCTCCTTGTACTAAGCGCAACATCGGATGACCTGCGCCTAGGTCTGTGAGAATCTCTTGAAACACTCGGCTTTGCGCATTGGTGGGCGAGAAGGGCAATTGTTGCAACAGTCGTTGGCTTAATTCACCTGCGGTTTGAACCTTAATTGCGGCATCTTGTTTGGCTTTCATGCGTTTGCCTATTAAGGAAAGCTGATGCGCCATCAGTTCTTCGAAAGACAACCGGTATTGCGCAGGATGGCTGCCTGATCGCAGCAATTCGAGGTTGGCTTCTCTCGACGGGTGATGCAGAAAATGGATGGCATCACTCAGTGGCGGCAGGCTGAATTGCGTGCGGATTTCATCGGGTAGCCATTCTTGTAAATTGTAAGGCGTTAAACGCGCTAGCGCTTGTTCACACAGTTGGCGAATCTTGGTTTGCGTTAAACCTTCGGTCAGGGGATAGATGGGCGTGAGTTGTGCTGTCTCCTCCTGTGTTTCGTCCTCGCCAATGACTTTGTATTCTGGGTGATAGATTTCGAACCCTGTGCTGCCGCGGCGAATCTCACCAAAGCAGCGCACGCGTTTGCCGGCTTCCAGCTGTTTCTTTTGCGCGGCGGAAAAATGAAAGAAGCGTAAGCACAGGGTGCCGGTATGATCCTTAATCCGACACAGCAAACTGCGGCGTTTGCCCATTTTTATTTCGCTGCCTGTAATCTGGCCTTCAATAACAGCCTCGTCACCAAACCGCAGCAAGCCGATCGGCACCACGCGCGTTCTGTCTTGGTACCGGATCGGCAAATGAAACAGCAAGTCTTGTACGGTGTGGAGATGCAGCTTGGCGAGCTTCTCTGCCATGGCATCGCCGACGCCTTTTAGCTCGCGCACATCCTGAGTATCTAATCCATCCATCATGCTGTTGGCTTATAAATCCAGATGCTTGCAAGCTTCACGAATGGATTGGCTGACCACTTCGATTGCTTTTGGTCGAGGGAAGCTGGCGCGCCACGCCAATGCCACGGTGCGTTTAGGAGCAGGTGCAGTGAATGGGCGAACTTCCAAAAGATCATGATTGATATTGGTCACGGCGGATTTTGGTAACACCGTCACTCCCAACCCTGACGCCACCATGTAGCGAATGGTTTCCAATGAACTGCCGTTAACAATGGTGCGTCCTTCATTGAACTCGCTGTCGCTGACAATCGGGCACGCTTCTAATACTTGTTCACTAAAGCAGTGACCTTTGCCAAGTAGCAACAGATTGTCGGTAGAAAGTTGATCGGTCTCTATGCTTTTTAATGCTGTCCAAGGGTGTTTTTTGGGCATCAAAACCACAAATTCTTCTTCATAAATCGGCTGTGTGACGACGTCAGGCTCACGAAATGGCAAGGCGACGATAATGGCGTCTAACTCGCCGTTACGCAGCTTAGGACGCAAGTTTTCAGTGAGGTCTTCTTCGATGACTAAGGGCATCTCTGATGTGGCATTGTGCAGCGCAGGAATCATAAACGGGAACAAATACGGCGCAATGGTATAAATGGCTCCGACACGAAGCGGGCCTTTTAGTTGGTTTTTTCCAGAGCTGGCCAGTTCTTTGATCATGTTGGCCTGATCCAACACTCGCTTGGCTTGGGTGATGATTTGCTCGCCTAGTGGGGTGATGTAAACGGAGCTTTTGCTGCGTTCAAAAATCGCTGCACCAAGCTCTTCTTCAAGCTTTTTAACGGCAACGCTAAGCGTTGGTTGTGACACATAACAGCGATCGGCAGCGCGACCGAAATGCTTTTCTTCTGCTAGCATTACAATGTATTTCAATTCCGTTAATGTCATAGCACACCCTCTGACGTGGTCGATTCATTGTTAATAACTATGATAATACATATTTTGATAAAGTATACTCGTTACGAATATTTCTGTACTAGGTTGTCGGGAGAACGCGCATGGCAAACATTCTTATCGCAGGGTGTGGTGATTTAGGGTCGGACTTGGCCAGTGAGTTGGTGTCACAAGGTCATCATGTAACGGGCATACGTCGCACGCAGTCTGTGTTTCCCCATGGTGTGGAAGGCATCACAGGGGATTTGCTTGAGATGGATGACAGCATGCTTCCTGAGGCGGATGTGGTGTTCTTAATCATGACGCCAAATGGGCGCAATGAAGTGGCTTACCGTGCCGCGTACTTTGACACGGCGCAAGTATTAGTCCGTCGATACAAAAATACCGATCAGCCACCCACTGTGTTTTTTGTCTCCAGCACCAGTGTCTATGGTCAAAGCCAAGGGGAGTGGATCGACGAATCAACGCCAGCTCAGCCATCATCGGTAACCGCTGAGGTATTGCTCGACACAGAGCGACTGTTGGCGTCGGCTTTTGCCAGTGTGGCCGTTCGCTGCTCTGGCATTTATGGAGCGGGTCGCTTTCGGCTGCTCGAAACGGTATTAAGCGGAAAGGCATGGGAAGCGAACAGCTGGACGAATCGTATCCATCGTGATGATGTGGTTTCTGCTCTGGTGCTATTGGCACATTGCGCGCTGAGTAAAAAAACACTGCCAGCTCATGTGATTGTGACCGATCAAACACCTGTGTCTATGTGGGAAGTGAAGCTGTGGTTAGCGACGTGTCTTGGTGCGAATGTGGCGGTGAGCAATGGCGAAGGCTTTGTGCCCACGTCAGGAAAGCGCATTCAAGGCCAATACCTTTTCTCACAAGGGTGGCGCTTGCGGTATCCAAGTTATGTCGCGGGTTATCATGGCTTGCTCGATGCGTTTCGCGCACTGAAAAAATAGCCATTGCGAGGAATGTCAGCCACAAAAAAAGAGGCCTCGGCCTCTTTTTTTGTGGTCAGTATCAGAGCGAAGCGTTTAGTCTTCTAACACCATGATACCTTCGATTTCCACTTGTACGCCTTTTGGCAACGCGCGAACACCCATTGCTGCACGAGCTGGGTAAGGTTGCTTAACGAACTGAGTCATGACTTCGTTAACCGTTGCGAAGTTACCCAAGTCCGTCATAAAAATGTTGAACTTCACTACGTTTTCTAGAGAGCCACCAGCGGCTTCACACACGGCTTGTAGGTTTTTGAAAACCTGAGTGGTTTGCTCCACGATGTCTTCGCTGATGACTTCCATGGTTTCTGGCACCAAAGGGATTTGGCCAGACAGATACACTGTGTTGCCTGCGCGAACCGCTTGAGAATATGGTCCAATTGCCGCTGGTGCGTTTTCAGTGTGAATGACTTGCTTTGACATAAATACGTATCCTATTTTAGAAGATCATTTAACAGTAAAGGTAGATGAACTTAGCGCCCAACAATGGTTTCTCGGCTGACCTTTTCCACACATCGAACCGCTTTGATGCGGCGCATAACATCGGCGAGGCCAACGCGGCTGGAAATGGTAATGTTCAATCGTAAGCGACTGACTCGACCACGTTCAATAATGTCCAAATTGGACACTTGGAAATCCGTATCACTGATCGAGCTGGCAATCTTAGCAACCGCACCGCGTTCATTAATGTAAGTCACGATCAAGCTGATGTGCAGCTCTTCTTCGATCTCTTTGCCCCATGACATATGAATAAAACGCTCTGGATTAGAAAGATGATCCTGAACGTTAGGGCAGTTGAGATGATGAATAATAATGCCTTTATCGACCTGAACATAGCCCACAATGGGGTCGCCAGGAATGGGTGCACAACATTTCGCATAGGAAATGAGCATGCCTTCAGAGCCATTAACCTTAAACGATTTTGGCGTGATTAAGGTGTCTTCATCTATGTTCGGGAACAGCTCACGCGCCACAAGATAGCCCACATGACGACCCTTGCCGATGGACTCTAATAGATCATCCAGCGAGCTCAGTTGGTGCGTGGCCAATACTTGTGAAATTTGCTCGGTAGTCAGCTCTTCAATGTTGGTTTTAAACGCATTTAACGAACGAGTGAGCAAGCGATGACCAATCGATATGGCATTCTCGCGTTGTTTGTCTTTTAGATAATGACGAATATTTGTACGCGCTTTGCCGGTAATTGCAAAACTTAACCAAGCGACATTTGGCTGAGCGTTTTTCGCGGTAATGATTTCAACCGTTTGGCCACTTTCTAGCTGTGTACTTAGTGGTGCAAGACGGCGGTTAATTCGGCAAGAGATACAGGTGTTGCCGATCTCGGTGTGCACGCCATAGGCAAAATCAACGGGGGTTGCACCAGAAGGCAATTCAATAATTTGCCCATTCGGTGTGAAAACATACACTTCGTCTGGGAATAAATCGCTTTTCACGTTGTCGACAAATTCGACGGGGTTGCGTGCTTTTTGCTGGATTTCCAGCAAGCTTTTTACCCATTTTGTCGCGCGGTCATGGTTGCTAGGCATGCTAGATGTGCCGCCGACCTTGTATGCCCAATGGGCCGCAATGCCGTTATTGGCCACCAAATCCATTTCTTCTGTGCGTATCTGGACTTCCATTGGAATGCCGTTGGTGCCTAGTACCGTCGTATGAAGAGATTGGTAACCATTGGATTTTGGAACCGCAATGTAATCTTTGAATCGACCTTCAATCGGTTTGAACAGCGCATGAATCACGCCGAGGATTCGATAACAGCTGTCGTGTCGATCGGTGACGATGCGCACGCCCATCACATCCATGATTTCATCTAAAGACCGACGCTTCTTGTCCATCTTTTGATAAATGCTGTAAATGTGTTTTTCACGAACGCTGATACTGGCTTCTATGTAGTCTGCCGCGAGTTCCGATCGAATGGTGTCTTCCAGCTTTTGGGTGTCTTTAATGCGCTGCTGGCCATATTTTTTGTGGATGGCACGTTGAAGCATGCGTGCGCGCATTGGGTAGTAAGCTTGAAAGGCAAGGGATTCTAAATCTACCCGAACGTTGTACATACCCAGGCGGTTTGCAATAGGCGCATAAATGTCTAATGTTTCACGGGCAATACGGCGTTTTTTGTGGGCAGGCATGGCATCAAGTGTGCGCATGTTGTGCAATCTGTCCGCTAACTTAACCAAAATGACGCGAATGTCATCGGCCATGGCCATGGCCATTTTTTGGAAGTTATGGGCTTGTTTCTCAATTTGGCTATTGAATTCTAAGTGAGTCAGTTTGCTCACACCATCGACCAAGCCTGCTACACCTTCTCCAAATTGCTCGGTGAGTGCTTCGCGGCTGATGCCAGTGTCTTCAATAACGTCGTGCAGAAGCGCCGCAGTCAGTCCATCACAATCCATTCGAAGTTCCGATAGAATTTCGGCGACAGCGAGAGGATGGGTGACATAGGGCTCGCCACTTTTACGTCGTTGGCCATCGTGGGCTTGTTCGGCGTAATAGTAGGCACGTTTTACCTTCGAGACTTGCTCGTAAGGCAAATACTGACTCAAGGTCAGTGCTAACTCTTCAATGGTATACATCGCTCACCTCACTAGGGCAAAAAGGAAGTGCGACTGTTGTGATCTGAGCGACACCATAGAGATTAAAACTCGTGCAATGGGCGCTTTTGCTGATCAACATTCTTGGCGTTGATCAGGTTATCTGCGATTTCACGTAGTGCAACAACAGTAACTTTGTCGCCTTCTAAAGGCACTTTTGCGTCTTCGCCGCCAGTGGCAAGTTGACGAGCGCGTTTTGACGCGACCATCACTAGTTCAAAGCGGTTATCAACATTTTCTAAACAATCTTCTACGGTAACTCGAGCCATTTTGACCTCTGTGTTCGGTTATCTATTTTTCCAAGGGTAATTCTACTTAACGGCTTCTTACAATGACAAGAGATCATTTATAAGAATGGTATTTTTTTCTTTCATTACAGTGGTTTTCGAGCGCATTGCGGTGAAAATGGACTGTAATTGTGACAAGGCGGTATCGAAGTCGTCATTGACGATCACAAAATCGTATTCATCGTAATGCGACATTTCATTAACGGCTTTGCTCATGCGTCTTTGGATGACGTCATCTGCGTCGGTTCCTCGACCACGTAAACGCTCTTCAAGAGAGGCCAGCGACGGTGGCAGAATGAAAATCCCCATGGCGTCAGGGTAAAGTTGTCGAACTTGACGCGCCCCTTGCCAATCAATTTCTAAAATAACATCCAAGCCGTCTTCAAGCATGGTGAAAATCGATGCCTTTGATGTGCCGTAATAGTTATCAAACACTTGGGCGTGTTCGAAGAAGGCATCTTCCGCAATCATATCTAAAAAGTCTTCAACGTCTGTGAAATAGTATTCTCGACCGTGTTCTTCGCCGGTTCTTGCTGCGCGAGTGGTATGAGAAATAGAAATTCGCACCTGGCTGTCTTGACTCAATAGCGCCTTGTATAAGGTCGATTTACCGGCACCAGAAGGCGCAGATAAAATGAATAAATTGCCTTTATGTTTGTCCATGGGGTTTTTTTAATCCGCCTGTCGATGTCTTTTTCAACGTTTTACTATATCACAAACCTACGAAGCAAATGTGTGTTCTTGGTAAAGACAATAGCGTGTATTCTTTATAACGTCATACAAATTGAAGAGAATGCGTGGTTACAAAAACTTTCTTAAATATTGAAGATATTTGCAAAAATATCACTACTCTTAACGGAATGTAATCATCGTTCTAATTTACACCGCAAGTTAAAAATGGAAGGGAAACTAAGATGGATTTACCCTCTAATGACAATCCAACACTGCTGACGCCTACGTCCAGACACTATTGCAAAATCTTGTCTGTAGAAGACGATCAAGACTATCAAGAAGCCTTGCTTAACGGTTTAAGCGCGTTGAACTACGACAATAAAGAGGTTGAGTTTTTGACCGCCTCTTCTGCGGCGGATGCCGCCACTGTCATCGCGGCAAATCCAGATATATCGGTCATGTTTTTAGATGTGGTGATGGAGACCGATGTGGCGGGTTTGCGTTTAATTCGCACTATCAGAGAAGTCATTGGGAACGATCTGGTGCGAATTGTATTGCTTACTGGTCAGCCAGGTATGGCGCCAGTAGATGATTTAATTGATCAGTATGATATTGACGATTATTGGTGCAAAGCAGACCTGACTCAGTCGCATTTACAAACCATCGTACTGAGTAATTTGCGTACGTGGGAACACCTTTCCGACATGAAGGAAGCACGCCATGGTATGCAACTGCTATTGGCTTCCAGTCAAAGAATCGCCTCAAAAAGCGACATCGTTGAATACACGCACTCCATTCTAGAAGAGGTAGGGCAACTTCTAAATATAAACAGTGGCGGCATTGTCTGTTTTCTTCACACCGAAGACGATCTGATTGAGCACGCTCGAATTGTGGCAGCCAGTGGGGAGTTTTCATCGTATGTGCACCGAGATTTGTTGTCGGTTGCCAGCAAAGAAGAGATTCTTAAAGGGGTCGTTGAACAAGCGAGCAAGCAGAAGGGTCATGTTTTCCTAGAAGGCTTTTCGGTGTTGTATTTCTCGAATAAAGAATTGGATGAACGAGAATACATGGTCGTTGTGAAGTTGAATCGAGCACTGGCTGCAAATGAAATTAACCTGTTGCAAATTTTTTGTGAAAATATCGGTGCAGGGTTTCGGAATGTGGCGTTGCATAACAAGCTTACTGAGCTAGCTTACGTTGACCCTATTTTAGGGCTTTACAACAAAAACTGGCTGTTACGTGAGATTCGTAACATGCTGTCTTGGGAGCGAGAAAAAGCCACGTTGTTAATGGTGTACGTGGATGATTTGGCGTACACCGAATCAGTGCTTGGAGCCAAATATTGCGACCAGCTTATTTTGTCGCTTTATGATCACCTAAATGAATTTTTTGATAAAACCGCTGATATTGCTTTGTTGGAACGGGATACCCTGATGTTGGTTGTCTACGACAACCAAGACTATAACGAGTCCTCCTTAGAGCGCATCATACATACCAATATTAAGGTCGAAAAGGCCACACATTCGCTTGATTTGACCATCAGTTCAGTGAAGTTTTCCGAATTCTCCTCTTATAATCCAGAGCAACTGATCAGCGTAGGAAAAAGTACGTTGGCAAGGGCGAAATACGATGGTGTGGCGTATTTGGCCTTTTGCAATGAATTGGCCTCTGCCATGTTTGGCCGTTATGAGTTACTGCAAGATTTACGAGAGGCGATTCTAAACAATGAAATAGTGCCGTATTTCCAGCCCAAAGTGAGCCTGAAAGACAATGCCTTAATTGGCTTCGAAGCGTTAGCGCGATGGGAACACAAGACGCGCGGCTTTATCTCACCAGAGCTGTTTATTTCTTTGGCCGAAAGCAGTGGATTGATTGATAAGTTAGATCGGCAAATGTTGCGTCAGTCGTGCCGAGCAATTAAGGCGCTTAAAGGGATTGGTATCAATGTGCCCATTTCGGTGAACGTGGCGGGCAATGAAATTATCCGCCCAGACTATTTTTCTAATTTTAAAACGATTCTTGAAGAAGAGCAGGCACCTGCTGAATTGATCGAATTAGAGATTACGGAATCGCAATTGATTAATGAAAAAGCCACCATAAACAGGCATTTATCGGCGCTAAAAGCATTGGGCGTGCACACGAATATTGACGACTTTGGCACGGGGTATTCTTCCCTAGCGTATTTGTCTACTTTGTCAGTATCGACGTTAAAAGTGGACCACAGTTTTGTGTGGCAAATGGAAGAATCAGAAAAAGATTTTGAAATCCTGAAAATGATTATTGAATTGGGCAATATATTGGGCTTGAGTGTTATTGCAGAAGGCATTGAGACCGAACAACAAAAAGCGCATTTGCTAAGCCTAGGTTGTGAGAACGGCCAAGGCTATTTGTTTGCTAAGCCAATGTCTTTGGAAAATACCATTCACTGGGTTCAATCTGGCCAATAATTCGATGACACTAAAAAAGTATTTCGGACGCAAGAAAACGCAAATATTTATATGCATGTCTGCCATTGCTGTGTTCATCTCTGTACTGAGTTTTGGCAGCTACCGTTACTTTTTAGACAATAAAATCAGTCAGCTTGCTTGGACTGAATCGGAGGTGTTGTCACGTAGCGCGAGCGCTTTTAGTCGAGAAATTGGCCATATTAAGCGTGTGACCTTACTACTACGCAACAGTGTGAATGCCCGCCTGATATCTCAACAGGCTCCAGCGTCCGATCCGATTGAATCGGGTGACGATTGGAAGGTGCGAGTTGCGGATGAATTTAGTCGCTTTGCGCAGACGTCTCGCTTGATTTCACAAGTGCGCTGGATCGCGCCAAATGGTCAGGAGTTAGTTCGTATTAATGCCCAAGATGGTGTGATCACCCGTGTTTCAGAGTCTCAGCTGCAAGACAAATCGGATCGAGGCTATGTGAAAAACGCCCCTCGTGTTGGAGACAACACCGTTTACATCTCGTCACTTGACCTCAACATAGAAAATCAAGAAATTGTGCGACCCTTTCAACCAACGGTTCGTGGGGTGGTTCGTATAGACGGGAATATGCCCGGCATTCTGGTGGTCAATTATGACCTGACAAAGCTATTTGAGCTGATGCGTTCGTTCAGCGGAGATGGCGTGAATTTGGAAATATTGGATGCGAATGGATTCTGGATGCTGTCGTCCAACAAAAGCCTTGAATGGGGCGGCATTCTTTACCCGCAAGATGCGCGATTTAACATAGCGACTCACTTTCCTGAGATTTGGCAAGAAATAAACGCCATCGATGGATTGGAAAGAATCTTCGACGACAACCGATTATGGGGGTTGCTAAAACTACATATAGACGAAGAAGAAGTGGTGAAAGAGGGGACAAAAGTACCGTTACTGTATTTTGTCGCCCAGTCTCACGCTGAAGTATTCGCTCTATGGCAAAGGACGATGCTTGCGACCATTGTGGTCATTGCGAGTATCAGTTTTTTGATGATTGCTTGGCTGGTGTGGCGTCAAATCGTAGCGCAATTCGAAACCTATCGATTGTTGAAATTGGTTCAGCAAGAAAAAGAGCAAGCCGAGCTGGCAAACCAGCAGCTGCGTTTGACCAATTCACGACTCGTGGATTTGCAGGATGAATTGGTCGAGACCAGCAAGCTATCGTCGTTAGGGCTAATGGTCGCAGGGCTGGCTCATGAAATGCACACACCGTTGGGCGGCGTCAGAATGGCGTTGTCGTCGTGCAAAATTTGGCTGGATAAAGAGTCGGATTTACTCTCTAAAAAAGCAGCGGAAGGCATGAACAATTCGCTTTCTATTGCCGAAAAAAACCTTCTTCGAGCACTGGAGGTGGTATCAAGCTTCAAACGTATTGTGTCAGATAGAATGGCGCAGGAAACCCAAACCTTCTTTTTTCACAATGTTGTGAGTGACATTATGTTCACTTACAAGCCTGTGCTAAAAAAACGTCCAGAGATTAAAGTACACATCGATGTACCGCAAAATATCAAAATGTTGGGTTTTCCGGGAATCATGTCGCAAATACTGCAGAACTTGATCGACAATGCGCTAGACCACGGATTTCAGCGATTGGACAAAGGGTTGATCACGCTCACTGCGAAACAGGACGCCGACAATTTGGTGCTTATGCTCAAAGACAACGGTCGTGGTATTTCCCCTGAAATGAAAAAACGTATTTTTGATCCATTTGCCACAACAGGGCGTACGAATAAACACACAGGGTTGGGCCTTCACCTGGTTAGCCAATGGGTGAGCGTGCTGATGAAAGGTCACATTGACGTTGAGTCCGAGGTGGGTGTTGGCACAACGTTCACGTTGACTGTTCCATTGGAGCAAAAAATCACAGAAGAAGAGAACTGATCTGGGATTTTTTGCCAAACCAAATGGGATAAGTGGCGGCTTATTGTTTTGGCTTAGGGCTTGCGATCCAGCCTAACACTAACCACACGAAACAAATCGCTAACATCACAAACAAGGGCAATGTCCAAGATTGATGCCAGTCGAACAGTGCGCCTATCATCACCGGCCCAATTGCGGCCAATGTATACCCAATCAACTGCGCCATACCCGACAGAGCCGCTGCTTGTTTTGGGCTGTGGGTTCGTAAACTCACAAATGACAAGCCCAAAATAAACCCCATGCTGATGCCAAAACCAAACGATACACACCATAGGGCCGACCAACTTGGCACAAACAAAAAACCGGATAGACTCACCAAGGTCAAGCCCGTCGAGAACAAACAAAGTCGTCGGTGACTGCCTAACTTATTGATAAATGGCGCCAAAATAAGCGACGGCAGCGCCCCCGCTAATTGCAAATAACCTTGATACAAGCCCGCAGTAGAATCGCTGTAATTGTGGCTCATCAAAATGGCTGGCACCCACGCCACCACAATGTAATTCAACAACGAATTCACCGCTAAGAAACCAGCCACTTGCCACGCTGTCAGCGAGCGCCAGACACTGGACGCGGTATCAATTTGACTGTCTTGTGGCGCTTGGTGCTGGGTTATTTTGCAGCTAAACCACACCACCAAAGGCAATATAATCAGCGCACTTTGGCACGCTAATGCAAATGACCAGCCTGATATGGGCAAATCGAAAGGCGACTGTTCTGCGTACACGCTCAAAGGGACCGCAAAACTCGACATCAAAAAACCACCAATGCTCATCATCAACACGTATATCGCCGTCAGCTGAACCACATACTGGGGGAATTCACGTTTCAGCAAACTGGGCAGCAGCACATTGCCAATCGCGATCCCTGCACCAATCAACACGGCACCAAGGTACAAAGTGCTGATTGAACCAAACGTTCGGATCATCATACCCAGGGCAATGAGACCCACGCCTGACGCCAAAATGCGTTCAATGCGAAAGTGCCGCGTTAGCCAAGACGCCACTGGGGCAAACACCGCAAACGCCAATAAAGGCAAGCTAGTGAGCAACCCCAATTGGGAGCTGCTCAATGACAAATCCAAACTAATTCGTTCTAATAATGGCGGTAGCCCAGTAACCGGACCACGCAAACTCAGTGCGACTAAAAAAATAAATAATAATAAATACGCAGCGTCATGTTGCGCTAAGCGTTGTAATGATTTCATGAATATTCCACTAACAGTCGACATCAAGGTGGGTTGTTGAGCGCGTATTATAGGTGCTAATCTTCTAACTTAATTTGGTCATTTGGACAGTAAATTGCTAAATCCAGACAAATTGTCATCTCGTCTTGTGACAGATTTACACTTTGCCGATTCCTATCCGCAGCGAGTTCTGGTGTTGCGTTCAGAATCCGCACCACACATCGAAGAGACACCTTGGCATAATCATCAAAAAGGCCAGCTTGTGATGCCCTTAACTGGCGTTGTGACCAGCTTTATTAATGACAAAATGTGGTTGGTTCCACCTCGTTGCGCGGTATGGATTCCCAGCATGGTTATGCACCGTAATCAGATTTCGCCCCGCGCGGATGTGTGTATGTTGTTTGCAGATTCGGCTAACTTGGCGATGCCTGAGTCAGCGTGCACCATCACAGTCACGCCATTGTTACGAGAACTCACTACCTACCTTGCTACACAAGCTCCCAACTATTCGCCGGATTCAGCGACAGACAGGCTGGTGACTGTGCTGCTTGATCAGCTTGTGAAGCAAGAACGAGAAGAGTTTGATTTCCCTATTCCAGATGAGCCAACGCTGCATCGCCTTGCGCTTGCATTGATTGCAAAACCACACGAGAAACGCACACTAGGGGAGTGGGCCAACGATTTCGCCATGAGCGAGCGAACGTTAGCCCGTATGATAAAGCGTCATGTGCAGCTGACGTTCGGTCAATGGCGCAGCCAACTGCACATTGTGCTCGCGTTACAAAAACTTGCCATCAACCTGCCCATTCAAACCATATCCGAAGAACTGGGCTACGACTCAGTCAGTGCCTTTATTACCTTTTTTAAAAAAGCGCTGGGCAAATCCCCAAGGCAGTATCGGATAGAGCGTTGGGGACGTTAGTGGGCAAACTTTAACACCACCACGCCAAGGATAATCAGTAACACGCCCATGTAGCGAAGCAAGGATGTCGGATCGCCATAAAACCAAATACCTAGTAAAAAGGTTCCGGACGCTCCAATGCCTGTCCATACAGCGTACGCGGTTCCCATAGGGATTTCTTTTTGCGCTAACCACAGCAAGGTACCACTGACAGCCATAAAACCAATCGCCATGGCTATGCCTAATATTTTTGAGCAACCTGATTGCGCCATTTTTAGGCCAACTGGCCAACCGATTTCCGTCAACCCAGCCAACAACAAATATACCCAACTCATGCCTTTCTCCTTATTTTCGAAGACAATGTATTTGCGCGCTAGACTATCAATAAATATGATGTATAAAAGTTAATAACTATCGAAATTATTCATATGTTGAGTCTAGAGCAAATTAATATGCTGGTGTTGTCTGCCGAGCTCGGGTCGTTTTCCGCGTGCGCCAGACGTTTGGGCAAAGTTCAATCGGCCGTGAGTCATGGCATTAGCAACCTAGAGCTGGATTTGGGGGTAGAGCTGTTTGACAGAACCTCGCGCAGCCCAACCCTAACGCCAGAAGGGGAGCGCTTACTGCGCAGCGCGAAAGCCTTATTAGCGCAGTCGCATGAGTTTGAAAAGATTGCCGAATCCATACTTCGCCATGAAGAAAGCCACCTGACCGTAGCGGTAGATGATGCATTGTTTGCGCCTCACGTCTCGGCTGTTTTGGCGCAGTTTGCTCGCGAATTCCCGCTGGTACAGCTGGATGTTATGTCGATCGCATCAACGGATATTATCGATGCCGTTGTTAACGGCGACATGGACATTGGCGTAATGTTTTCTGAAGTGGAGGTGAACAAAAAAGTGGACTTTTGTTACGTCGGCGGCGTGGACTTTGTGGCGGTGTGCCATCCTCTTTTTCCCCTAGCGACACAAAAAGTTCTGTCTGAATCCGACCTTGCTCCTTTTCGTCAGGTGGCTGTTAGGGGTAAGCAAAAGCGAGAGTCACAAGTGCTTATTAGTATGACGCCTAATGCGTGGTGGTGTACAAGCTACCACGCTGTGCTCGAACTGGTTCAACAGCAAATCGGTTGGGCGTATTTGCCCGTCGCCTTAGTCGACCCACTGATCAAACAAGGTGACATACACAAGATCGACGTCGCCTTCGACTACAAACCATGGTCTGTGCCTGTGGATTTGGTATTCATGAAAGGGGCGCGACGCGGTATTGCCTCTCAGTGGCTTTTTGATGCGTTGAAAAACGCCTTTTCTGCTGAGCGGTAGGCAGGGTGAAAAGAGTTTTTTGGTTGTTTTATCTTTAAGTGTGAAACCAGATACCGTGCGTCTGATAGAAAAACAACTGGAGGCTTGTTGGCAAGACAATAAAGGCTTGTTGGGGGAATGAACTGATACAACATTTTGGATGTGCGGGCAGGCTCATCAAGATAGGACTGTATTCCTATAATGGTTTAAAATATAGGAATACAGTCCTGCTTTTAAATAGGGATAAATAAAATGCCTAAGAGAGACATGCACCGAGTGTTATTTCCCAAGCAACTCAAGGTCTTGCGTGTGTTCGGTGAAGATTTGTTGTTGGCGGCTAAGCGACGAGGCTTTACCAAGCAATTGATTTGTGACCGTACAGGGTTTGATAACAAAACAGTGAACAAAGTCTTTGCGGGTGATCCGGGCGTGGCGATTGGTACTTATATTAAAGTCATGGCCGTGCTTGGTATGGAGGACAATTTCTCGACACTGGCTGCCCATGACGAAGTAGGCGTTAAGCTGCAAAACATTAAGCTACTGGAGGGCAGGAAATGAGCCGTCGAGTGGTGGATGTTTATGCCCATTGGATGCCTATCGACCCGCCTTTGTTAGAGGGGCAGCTGACGTTCGCAGAAAGCAGCCGAGGTGGTGTGTTTAGCTTTGCTTACGATAAAGCCTTTCTAGCATCGGATTACCGCTTACAGATAGATCCACTGCTAACGCTTCATGATGGTGAACTGCATAACGATTCACCTGATAAAAACTTCCGCGCATTTTTGGATTCATCGCCGGATCGTTGGGGTCGCATTCTCATGCAGCGACGAGCCGCCATTGAATTTAACAAAGGCTTACGGACAACGAGTCGACTCACTGGTTCGACAGACTTTTTAGATAACAACAGCGAGTTTGCTGCACCGCCTATGGCCTCTCTACGCGAGTTGGAATATGTCGCTCTCCAAATAGAAAAAGACGACAATATTGAGAGCGATGAATATTATCGCTGGCTAAAAATGTTGATTTCTCCTGGCTCATCGTTAGGCGGTGCTAGGCCAAAAGCGTGCGTGACGGAGGTTTGATATAAAACAGACTTTGCTTAACTATGGCGAGGGATTGCTATTAACTCCGTGGTTTTTAATACGTATGATCGTTTAAGGAAGCATGGCTTCCTTTTGTAAATCTGTTTGATCTAATCGTTTTAGACATATACATCTTAATCAAAGGATTCTGAATTACTCATGCAGCAAGTTGGCATTTATGAGCAGTTAATTACTCAGCTGATCTCTTCGCGATTAGATAAGCAAACTTTTTACATTGGCGAACGTCAGCTTGAAGCCAGCGAAGCGGGTGTTTGGCTTTCCCGATTTTTGAGCCGTATTTTAGAGTTTGCCGTGAACTCTATTCCGTCTGGTGATGATCAGCTACAGGAACAAATCTACTTTGCGAATCAGCTAATGCTGTGGCTCAAAGAGCGACTGCAAGATGATGATTTTATTGATGAAAATCTACTGGATTGCCAAGGTAGAATACTTACTGCTTTATATGAGTTAGAAAACCCTGTTGCTGCTAACTTGAAGCAATATGTAAAAGATATTTTTCCTCTGACAGGGTTGACTCAAAGTGAACTTTTTTGTGGCAGCAACGCTGGCTTATCTCTTGAATCTGAGTTGAAACGAGAAATCCTTTCTGCCGATAAAATCTACTGGTTAGTATCTTTTATTAAATGGGCTGGGATTCGCATTTTTCGAAGAGAGCTTGAAGAATTTACCCGAAGCGGTCGCGAGTTAAAAATCATTACGACGTCCTATATGGGTGCTACTGACGCTAAAGCGGTTGAGTATTTAGCCAGTCTGCCTAATACCAAAGTGAAGCTAAGTTACAACACTGAGCGAGAGCGGCTTCATGCGAAGAGTTATCTGTTCTTGCGTGATACTGGCTTTCATACGGGCTATATTGGGTCTTCAAATTTGTCCCATTCCGCGCTCACCAGTGGTCTTGAATGGAATTTAAAAATCACGTCCCAAGAAATCCCGCACATCATTAATAAATCATTGAGTACCTTTGAGACCTATTGGGCATCTAATGAGTTTGAAGCGTTTAGTGGTGACGCTACCAGCTCTGCGAAATTGAAACGGGCTTTGAAGCAGCAGCGAGGCGATAGTGATGCTAGTCAGTCGCATTTTTTCGACATCACACCATTTCCACATCAACTCGAAATTTTAGAGCAGTTAGCCGTTGAGCGCAGTGTTCATCAACGTTTTAGAAACCTTGTTGTAGCCGCTACGGGAACAGGGAAAACGCTGATTTCAGCGTTTGATTTTGCGCAGTTTTTAAAAACGAAACCAACAGCTAACTTTTTATTTATTGCGCATCGTGAAGAAATTCTAAAACAAGCACGTTCGGCTTACAGAGGTGTTTTGCGAAATGGGTCGTTTGGTGAACTATGGGTTAGCGGTCATACACCAGAACATTATCGTCAACTGTTTGTTTCTATTCAGACCCTTAATAACCAATTAGAGTCGCTAAGCTTAACCGCAGACTTTTACGACTACATCGTGATTGATGAAGTTCATCACATCGCGGCAACGAGTTATCGTAAAGTATTACACTACTTTCAACCGAATATTTTGCTAGGACTGACAGCGACACCGGAGCGTCATGATGGTGGTGATATTTTAGGCGATTTTGGTGGGGTTATTGCTGCTGAATTGCGTTTGCCTGAAGCGATAAATCAACGTCACCTTTCTCCTTTTCAATACTTTGGGATAGATGACGAGACTGATCTGCGCAATATCTCGTGGAGCCGTGGTCGTTATGATATTGCTCAGCTGACAAACCTATACACACATAACCAAGCACGTTTTGATAAAATATTGCTGAGTTTGCAGGAAATCGTCACAGATCTCCATCAAATGAAGGCATTGGCCTTTTGTGTGAGTCGCGATCATGCGAATTACATGGTGCGACAATTACTGTTAAAAGGCGTTAAGGCGGACGTACTGACCAGTGATAACAGTAATGAGCGTCAGCAGAAGCAACAGGCAATTCGGTCCGGTGAAATTAATGTGTTGTGTGTCGTCGATATTTTCAATGAAGGGGTCGATATTCCAGAAGTCGATACCTTGTTGTTTTTACGACCGACGGAAAGTCTCACCATTTTCTTACAGCAGTTAGGTCGTGGTTTACGCTTGGCTAATGGTAAAGAATGTTGCACCGTTTTGGATTTTGTCGGTAACTCTCGTCCAGAGTACGATTTTGCCAGTAAGTTCAGAGCGTTAGTTGGTAAAAGTAATCGAGCGATTAGTGAAGAGATTAAACAGGGCTTCCCACAAGCGCCGTTAGGTTGTCGAATTGAGCTGACGAAACGCACCCAAGAAATGGTGCTGCAAAATATTCGTCAAGCCAGCGTGAGTCGTTCACGATTATTGGGCATGATTCGCCAATTTGAGCAAGATTTCACATTGGATTTATCATTAGCCAATTTTCTCAAAATGCACCCTCAAATCGACCTGGAAGATATTTATAAGAAAGACAGCTGGGCCACTTTAGTAAACGAAGCAAACGTTAATCAGGTCCAAGAATTGAAGAGCATAGAGCTACACACGATTTATAAACGGGCAATTGATACTCGATTTCTTGTCTGTGACTCTTATCGCTATTTGAGTTTTCTACGTGACTTATGTCAGAACAAGTTTGTATTGAGCGACGACATGGATCAACGGATGGCGCTCATGTGCCATTATGATTTTTGGCAAAAAAGTGGTGTTGAGCTGGGTTTTTCTTCGCTGCAAGTGAGTCTGAAAGCGCTTGAAAATGTGCATTTACGAGCTGAGCTTGTTGATGTGTTGACGATTTTGATCAACCGTATTCAGCATCAAGAATTGCCTATGTTAGACATGATATCTAATCCGCTAACGTCACACGCTCGCTATACTCGAGAGCAAATTTTGGTCGGCTTTGGCGCGTCAACATTTGAAAAGCGCTCGCCTGCTCGTGAAGGTGTGTTAGAAATCAAAGAAGACAATGTAGAGATTTTGTTTGTCACACTGAATAAAAATGAAAAGCAATTTTCTCCTACTACCATGTATCACGACTATGCAATTAACGAGCACTTATTTCACTGGCAGTCGCAAAATAGCGCGCGACCAGATAGAGGAAAAGGGCTTAGCTATGTCGAACAGAATGAAAATGGTAAGCGTGTTTTCCTATTTGTACGTGAACAAAGCAAAGATGAAAATGGTCGTACAATGAGTTTCGTGAATTTTGGCGAAGTGGATTATATTTCTCATACTGGCAGCCAACCAATGAGTATCACATGGCGATTACAACAAGCCATGCCAAACTTTATGTGGAAGCAAGCGGCTAAACTGGCGGTGGGGTAGAAAGTGTTTTTGAAACGCAATGTAAGAGAGTGAAAGGCCAATGACTACCAAGTTAATCCGTAATAGCACGGCTGAGTTTTTGATTTTTACTGGACAATCTGGTGAGAAGAGCATCGAGGCCCGTTATGAAGAAGACACTATTTGGCTTTCTCAAAAGCTGATCGCTGAGTTGTTCGACGTTGATGTGCGAACGGTCAGTGAACACTTAAAAAATATCTACTCACTAAGAGAGCTTGATCAAGAGGCAACCATCCGGAAATTCCGGATAGTTCAAGTTGAGGGCAGCCGTGAGGTAAATCGAAATATAGATTTTTACAATCTAGACGCCATTATCTCTGTCGGTTATCGCGTGAATTCTGTGCGAGCGACTCAGTTTCGTCAGTGGGCGACTCAGGTGTTGCGAGAGTTTTCTATCAAGGGTTATGTGATCGATAAAGAGCGCATGGAGAACGGAAGCTTTCTGGGTGAAGATTACTTTGAGCGCTTGCTGGAAGAAATTCGTGAAATTCGCCTTTCTGAACGACGTTTTTATCAGAAGATCACCGATATTTACGCAACCAGTGTTGATTACAATAAAAATGCGCCAACGACTCAATCCTTTTTTGCGACAGTGCAAAACAAACTGTATTTTGCGATTCATGGACAGACTGCCGCCGAGTTGATCAAAGCGAGAGCCGATAGCAATAAGCCAAATATGGGACTGACTCATTGGGCGAAAGGGCCAGAAGGAAAGGTGTTAAAAACCGATGTGGGCGTAGCTAAAAATTATCTCAGTCAGGATGAGCTTCAGTCGTTAGGGTTAATCGTCAACGCGTATCTTGATTTAGCGGAAAGTCGTGCAAGGCGTAATATCCCCATGACGATGGAAGATTGGTCGAAGCGGTTGGATATGTTCTTAGAGTTTGACGATAGAGATATTTTGACTAATGCCGGATCAATCAGCGCAAAAATCGCCAAAGACTTTGCAGAATCAGAATTTGAGAAGTATCGAGTCGTACAGGATCGGTTATTTGAAAGTGACTTCGATAAAATGGTCAAAAAGGTTGAGAGTGAAGGATCGGGGGATAAGTAAAAAATGACACCTAAGCCTAGATATGAAAAAACCGACCAGAAAGTGAAGTGACCCCATAAAGTTGGACTCATTTCTAAGCAGCTAGCAAGGCCTGATTTCGATATTCAATCGGACTCAGGCCTTTTAGTTTCTGTTTAATTCGCTCGTTGTTATAGTAATCGATGTATTCTTTGATTTTCTCAATAAGATCATCGGCATTTCTAAACACGTTATTGTGGAACATTTCTGTCTTCAGTATGCCGAAAAAGCTCTCTGCAACGGCATTATCCAAACAGTTTCCTTTGCGTGACATACTTTGTATTAATCCCTTTTCTCTAAGCTGGTTTTGATACTGTCGATTCTGATATTGCCAACCTTGATCTGAGTGAACAATGGGCTTCTCATGCGATTTTAATTTATCTGTCGCGCTCTTCAACATATCTGTGACTAAGGAGAGCTTCACCGATTGACGTACTTCATAGCTCACTACTTCTCGGTTAAAAAGATCAATAATAGGAGACAGGTAAACCTTCTTGTCTCCCACTTTAAATTCAGTGACATCCGTTACCCATTTCTGGTTAGGCCTATTTGCCACAAATTCTCTATTAACGAGATTTGGAGCTATTCTTCCTACATGCCCTTTATAAGATCTATATCGCTTCGGTCGAACTTTTGATTTGAGCCCTAGTTCATTCATAAGGCGTTGAACTCGCTTATGGTTAATAAGAGTACCTGCTGAACGTAATGCCAGTGTGATTCTACGGTATCCATATCGACCTTTGTGTTGATGGTAAATAGCTTGTATTTGCGCCTTTAGCCCAGCCTCAGGCCCAACAACAGCTAGCATTTTACGATGATAGTAATAAACGCTTCTAGGTAACCCTGTCACTTTAAGCAAACAAGATAAGTTAAATTCTGCCTTGAGCTCATTGACTACTAGAGTCTTTTCTTTGCTTTTTTCTTTTTGGCTTGAGCCAAGGCTTCTAACTTTTTTAAAACGGCATTCTCAGCACGCAAATACTCTAATTCTTCTCTCAGTTCTTTTTCGGTCATTTGTTCTGAGGGAGTTGGCGTCGTCGAAGTATTGTTCATGTTGGGCATGCCTTTTTTTCGTGAAGTAAGTCGTAGAGTACCTTCACGAGAATAAAGGGATCGCCATTGAAATAAAATACCTGGAGAAGATAAATCAAAGTACGCACAGCAGTAAGCAAGAGACCATTTATTTGCTTGCATGGACTTCACTGCGTTTAACTTGAAGTGAGATGAATAAGGATGGCCTTCATGACGAAAACTTTCAACGCCATGTATTTGAAAAACTAATGACCAGTAACGGATTTGTCCTGATGACACTCCGAATTTACGACCGAGTTCTCTTGAACTTTCATATTGAGCAAGTGTGGCTAATTTTAACTTAAACGCTCTGTTGTATTTAGACATAAAAAGACCCCCAGTAATTGGATAGTCCAACTATTGGGGGTCACTTCAGAAGTCGGTTTTTTCGCCTTAACGGCCAGCGTAACTGAATCGCTGCGTACAAGGCTGAGTTGTAAGTCTTATAATAGTGATCATTTTGGTAACTTTGAATTCGATATAAGCTATTAATTTTATAAAATTTATAATCTTAGACTATATCAAGGCGAATTAATCTATTTTTGCCAGAGTGCTAGAGAAAACGTGGTGTAGGCTTAAGCAAATTATCGGTCTATAAATGATCTATATATTAGTCTTATGGAGCTTTTTATGAATATTCAAACTGTGTCATACCTAAAAGCAAACGCGAATAATCTCTCTTTAGATGATCCTTTGCACGTCACTCAGAACGGTAAAGAGGTGTATGTTGTGCAGGCCTCGCAGGCTTACTATGAGCAGCAAAAAACCATTGCTTTGCTTAAGCTGATCAACCTTTCTGAGCGTAGTTTGAACCAAAAGGGCGAGTTGTCCTTGGACGAAGCATTTGATGTCTAAGTCTTTCCAAGTTGTCGCTACGCCAGTGTTTAAAACGACAATTAAATCTTATTCGATGAAGAGGCGAGCAAGGTTGTACTGATTGCTGTGATGGACAGTCGACAAAGTATTGAACAGCTGCTTTATGAAACCATGCTTGTTCTGTAGATTATGAAAAAGCCCACTTTTACATAGCGTAAAAGTGGGCTTTAAAATACGGTCATGACTTATAAAATCGACTTATTCAGTCGCTTCATGAATCGTTTCTTTCGTGCTGTTGTACGCTTTTGAGGAGTCTTCTTTCACGCCTTCCCAAGTATTTGCGCAGCCAGATAAGGCCAGTGTTACGGCAATGACTAATAATGGAAACTTCATGTTCAAACCTCTTTTTGTTTGGAGTTTTTACACACTACCAAAAAATTTTGTAAGAAATGACTCACTATTTTGATTTAACTTAGGATAAAGGGGTTTACCCATTTTTGTTCTTTCTTTCTGACGAAAAATCTTATGGAAAAATCCTTAAACAGGCCCATGTATTTACACCAAAAGAGATTGACCTATCCTAGCTCTGGCATAGAATGGCGTCAATTTAACCCACTCTTGGGATAATCTAGCATTGAGGTGGCGCATGTCCAGTACACTGTTTGTGCCTGCGAATTCAATTCGTCAGCGTTCAAAAGCGTTTATTGAAAACATCACGGTACAGCGTATCTTGCTGGCATTGATTTTAGTTAATGCGGTGATTCTAGGGTTAGAAACCTCGTCAGATATCATGGCTGCTGTTGGTCCGTTTTTAATCGCCTTGGACAAAGCCATTCTCGCCGTATTTGTGGCTGAGTTGAGTATCCGCTTGTTTGTGCATCGCTTTGCCTTTTTCAAAGACGGTTGGAATGTCTTCGACTTTATTGTCGTGGGGATCGCCTTAGTTCCAGCCAGTGGCCCGTTTGCTGTGCTGCGTGCGCTCAGAGTATTGCGAGTATTACGTGTACTGACCTTTGTGCCATCGATGCGAAAAATAGTCGGTGCCTTGATCAAATCCCTGAACGGTATGTTGTCTATCGCCATGGTGTTGGGGCTGGTGTATTACGTGGCTGCGGTCATGGTGACTAAGCTGTTTGGTGAGGCGTTTCCTGAATGGTTTGGTAGCCTAGGTGCTTCGCTGTATACCTTGTTCCAAGTGATGACCCTAGAAAGCTGGTCAATGGGGATTGCGCGGCCTGTCATGGAAGCTTTTCCTTATGCTTGGGCGTTCTTTGTGCCTTTTATCCTGATCGCCACCTTCACCATGCTGAACCTATTCATCGCCGTCATCGTTAATGCTGTACAAACCATGCATGATGATGAACACAAAGACGAGATAGATGCGGAAAAGGCTACCCAGCAACAGTTACTAGAGCAAATGCAGCAGCTCCAACACGAATTAAAGGCATTACGTCGAGACATTAATAAACCGCAGGAATAAAAGGAGGATTAGATTAAAGCATTTATATTTCTGCAATAGAGTCTTCAAAGTTTCCTAATCTGTGTTCCACGATATGTTTGACGATGTCTATATTAAGCGTTTGATAGTCGTGAACCGCGACATTGCGAAGATCGACCATTTTCTGGAGGTTTAAGGCCAGTGGCGCAGAGATCAAGCCTGCTTTTTTTAGTAGCTCAAAGCTGTCGCGGCAACTCTGTGGAATGCCGGTTTGGTGTTGTTTGTTGATTATATTGGCAGCATCAATGCTGGCTTCGCAGGCGCGCTGTAGATTTAGAATAATGGAATCTTGGCTGGTGTAGTCTGTGTCGAAGCCATTAGCAGATCAACTAAATCTACATCTTGATTGAACTCGATTGCTAACGTTTGTTCTAGATCGAAGCGTGCCACTGAATCCATTTTTTATCCAGTAGCACGGCGATGTCGATATCACTAGAGGGTGTAGCGCTGCCATCGGCTTGTGAACCGAACAAGTAAATCAGCCTGACATCAGGCATCAGCTGCTTTACCGCTTGGGTTAGGTTCGCTTTATCTAGCATGGCGTCATCTCTAGTTTTTTGGGTTACTCAATATTCTGGATCTGCTCATTGAGTAGCGGTCTAGACCCTCAAAAAATCAATAAGTTACCGAAAAGAAACCGTTCAAAAATGCCTGTTTGCCCACCAAACTGCCCACCACTTGCCTATGGCTTTTACTAAATCTTAGTGGTTAGCAATGGAAAAACAGTGTCGTTTTTATGCTGCTGTTAGAGCTAAAACATAGCAGTTTTGAAGGGCTTTATCGAGTAATTTTTTCAACACTTTATTTAATAATGGATACAATAATATCCACTTTCTGTTTTATTTCGCTATAATGGATATGACTGTATCCATTTGGCCTTTGCGGATGAAATTTACCTTACTTGATGATACCGATGTAAGCCACGCCTATGCGGCTTATTTACGTGAGTTACGAAAGCAGGCAAAGCTGTCACGAGCGGCGCTTGCTGAGCGAAGCTGCGTACCTGCGGCCACCATTAAGAAATTTGAGCTGACCGGGCAAATTTCATTTCGCCAATTGCTGTTGCTATGGCAGACCCTTGATTCGCTAGAGAGGCTCTATCAACTCACACAACCTAGCAAAGAACGGGTCACTATGCCCTCTAGTATTGATGAGGTGCTAAAAGATGAGTTTTAAACCCATTCAAAAACTCGCCGTGACTCGCACCTTAAGTTCAGGTGAGCAGGTTGCAGTAGGGGTCTTGGCGCAGAATCGGCAAGGCGTTTTTTTCCAGTATGCAGACAGCTATTTGCAGCAGTTTGGCAACTTATCACCTTTTACCTTGCATGCGAACGCGCAAGTTCAAGTCGCTCCTAAAGCGCCGCACCAAGGTGTACATGGCGTATTTGGAGATTGTTTACCCGATGGCTGGGGCATGCTGTTACAAGATCGTATTTTCCGGCAAAAGGGCATCCTGCCTAATCAATTAACGGCGATGGATAGACTGGCCTTTGTCGGTGATAAAGGCATGGGAGCATTGTCTTTTTCACCGGTGTCTGAGTTTTCAGCCACGACATACGCGGACATTGATTTAGCAACCTTGGGCTTAGAAGCACAAACGCTGTTCGATGCTTCAATGTCAGATTATATGGATGAAAATCACGATGAGTTAGATGGGCATACGCAACAGGTGTTGGCCGCATTAGTCGCCGGTGGTAGTTCGGGTGGAGCAAGGCCCAAGGCGCAGATTTATATGCCTGCAGGGGAAACTCAGCATTGTCGAACCTTTGCTCAGCCTAGAGATGAGGCTTGGCTGATTAAGTTTACCTCGAAAAATCTCGCGCTCGGGCATGAAGAAGGTTTGTGTGAGGCGGTTTATTTACAAATGGCAGAACTTGCTAAGTGTCAACCACCGCTATGGCAACTCATTGAAGCACCACCTACCAGCGGTGCGCCTGCCTGGTTAGCGCTTAAGCGTTTTGATTATGTCACTGAACAGGCCGACTTAGGCAGAAAGCGCAGTGCAGGTCGATTGCATATGCACAGCGCTTGCGGGCTACTGGATGCAGACTTTCGAACGCCAAGTTTAGATTACATTGATTTAATTAAAGCCAGCCGTCAGTTGTGTAAATCGCCAGCGGCTGGACAACTGCAATTTCGCCGTGCCGTTTTTAACCTGCTGTCGTCTAATCAAGACGACCACAGTAAAAACTGGGCGTTTTTGCAAGCGGATGACGGTCAATGGAACCCTGCCCCTTTTTACGATGTTACCTACAGCCCGCATCCATTCAACGAACACGCCACTGCGTTCGGCGGTTATGGCAAAGCGCCATCGCTTAAGGTGATGCAAAAACTTGCTACTAGTGCTGGCTTTGCGAATTGGAATGATGCAAAGCAAGTTATTGAAGAAGTCGCAGAAGCCATCAGCCAATTTACTTATCTTGCACAGCAACAAGGGATCAGTAAAACAACAGTAGCTGGGATTACTAAAACACTGGATCAGCGCAAACTAGAAAACGCAGCGCTTTTTCTATAACAATAAGAAGGGATAACAATGAAGCTCGGCCGAAACGATCCTTGCCATTGTGGTAGTGGTAAAAAATTTAAACATTGTTGTATGAGCAGCGTTTCCAAGCAACATGCCCAAGTTTTCGATGATGTTGAAGCTATGCTGGCCATGAACCCAAATTTGAGCCTTGATGAACTCAACGCAGCTTTGCAACACAAAGTGCAGGATCGAAATAATCAACCTCATCCCGATTTTTGTGGCGTAACGCCAACGCAAATGGCCAATTGGCTTTATGCGCCTTTTGATCAATTACAGTGGGTGACAATCAGCACTCCCGACTCTCTTTCTGCCAGCCCTGTGATGCGTTATCTAGCGCTCATTCTTGATGATGCCATGGCGCAAGAAGGCTCCTTCAAAGCCACAACTAAAGGCAACTTACCGACTAAATTAGTCAAACAGGCCAGTGAGTTATTGCCCGAATTTGCCGTTGCTCAATTCGAACGTAACATTAGTATCAGCGAGTTTGCGGGCAGCAACGAAGACAAGTTTAATGCTTTGCACTACACCCGAGTGCTTGCCGAAATTAGCGGTATTATTTATCGACGTAGCGGCCGCTACCATGTGAAAAAATCAGTGCAAAAGCAGTATCAGGTGTTAGGTATACAAGCATTTTTTAAACCTATGTTAGCAGCCGCCATCAGCAAATATAACTGGGGCTATTTGGACGGTTTTGAGTTTGATGCCGACTTGCGAACCTTTTGGCTGTTTATGCTGTGGCGTATTCAAAGCCACAGTAGTGTAGATCTGCTGGTTGAAGAGGTGAAAGTGGCTTTCCCAGATTTACTACAGGGTTTCCCAGCAGATGATTACTTCTCGCCGGAAAGAAACTTAAGCATACTCATCGAATCACGGTTTATTGAGCGATTTTTACAGTTTTGGGGATTTGTGACCCTTGATCCAAGAAGTTTTTTAAACACGGAATCTGTTGGTAGGACGGTACAGGTACTGCCTTTATTGAAACAAACTTTTCAATTCACCATAAATAAATAGCAAGGTCATCGTGAGCGAATATCAATACTATAAATTTGAGCGTCTGGATGGGTATTTAGATGCTAAAGCACGTCAAGCACTCAGGGCCATTTCAAGCCGTGCCGAGATCAGCGCTACGTCCTTTCAGGTGTATTACACCTACAGTGACTTAAAGGCAGAGCCTTTTGAGCTGATGTTAAAATACTTTGATATCGGTTTTTACTATGCCGATTGGGGCTCAATCGATGCCTACATCAAGCTACCAGCAGGAACGCTTCCAGATGCGTTACTTGGCTTTTCAAGTGATGGACTTCATGTTCACGAAAACGATGAGTGGCAGTTGCTGATTTTTTCCCTTGAGGAGTATGATGAGTATTTTGACGATGAGCATGCTGACGACTTTTTCCAGCATTTAGCCGCTTTACGCGGCGGGTTAATGCAAGGGGATTGGCGCCTTGTGTACTTTATGTGGCTCAAAGCGTTTGATTTTAATGATGGTGTTGAGCGAGTGCCGTTAATTCAATTCGATTTTGAGCACCTCAGTGAAGAGGAGCAGGCGTTTGCTGCGCTGTATGATATTCCCTTAGCATTGGTTAAGGCGCTCGCCATGGTGCTGAGCGAACAACCCAGTCACCAAGCCAAACAAACTCAGCTTACGCTTGATGCGTGGATCCATAATCTCTCGCAAGCAGAGAAAGACACGCTATTACGCACGTTGTTTGAGCAAGGCCAGCTAACCCGTCACCAAGCCTTAGCGCTGACGCGAAAAGAACCTGTCAACACAGACGAGATCTATCAATACTGGTTAACCTCCGCCGTCATTTCTCCTTTCATTGAGCAAGCGCAAAGTCAATTACAGCAAGAGCAAGCCGCAGCACTCGCAAAAAAATTAGCCATCGAAAAAGCAGAAAAAGAAAAAGCGTTGACGGATGTTTACAATCGGCGTGAGCACTACTGGCAGCAAGCACAAGAGCAAGCGGATCGAACTTGCGCCAGTGGTTATGATGCGGCATCACGCTATTTGCATCAGCTTTGTGAGGCCTATCAGTTCAAAGCGGATGAAGCGGTGTTCGAACAACGTTTTAAGCGCTTTGTTGTGGCGAATAATAGCCGTAAAGCACTGTTAAATCGCTTGAGTGATTTGCTTTAAACGATGAGGCGATAGGCTGGCCAAATGACGTTAGCAAAAAACCGATTGAGGGTTGGTTGAAAGGTTGTAAGCCCACCAAAGGTCTACAAATTGTTACCTATGAAGTCACTTTGTGTAGACCTCGGGGTCTAAGCAACGCGCTTTTACCATCTCTGTGGTAAATACTGCGTGAAATACAAAGGCATCACGATATTGGTTTGCTCTAATGCGGATGAGCCTTGTGTACCCGTTAACTTAAAGGTTTTACTTGGAGTACATTTTTCAACGTAGGATGCCAACGATTTTGCTCTTGTACGTTTACCACTTTTGACCTCTACAGGGACGATATCGCCTTCATCGGTCGCCAAAATAAATTCGATTTCGGCGCGGGCGTCATTCCATGAATAGCTTGGGTCAACGCCAATGGCAGTGAGCTCTTGTTGCACAAAGTTTTCAGCCACATAACCTTTGTATTCATAGTTTTGTTGCTTAATTTCTTTATAACTGCTGCCGAGCATATGATTAAGCAGGCCCACATCAAACAGAAACAGTTTCACCATATTTTCTTTTTTATAGGCCGCTAACGGAGATTTCGGCAATCCTTCAATAGGGTAGTTTGGCAAAGCTAAGCGGCAGCAGTTAAGCCAATGGATCGCGGTTTCAAAATCGCTATAACGAGATTTACGCTCATGCACATGCTTAAATTTAAAGCGTTTAACCGACTCATCGCTGACAAGTGATAGCTGGGCTGGAATGCTATTAAATACCGATTCAATCAGTGTGGCGTCGACCTTGCCCGCGTACTTACCAAAATCGCGGCGATAACCTTCCACTAAATCGGCATGAATTTTTGTGACTTTTTCAACACGCTCTAGAATGCTTGAATCCTTATACTGATACCAAGCAGAAACGGCTTCCGGCATACCACCAGTAAAAAAGTAGTCAGTGAGTTTGTCCATCAATTTGGTGTGTACTGCCGGTGTGCTTGCTTGACTATCAAACGCTTTGATCAGCGCTTGCTCGTTGGATGCGTAAATAAATTCTTGGAAGGTCAGTGGTCGTAAATTGTATTGTTCTACCTTGCCCACAGGGAAGGTGTTGAGCAAACCAATATTCGAGCCGCTGGCAGCGACAAAATAGGACGGTGCTTTTTCAGCAAAGTACTTTAGTGAGGTAACGGCACGTTCACATTCGCCAATTTCATCTAATATCAGCAGATCGGTTTCTGGGTTGAACGCTTGGTTGGTTAACAACTCAATGTTCATTACTAGCTCGTCAGGTGACAGAGAGCCATCGAACGCTTCTTTGTAGGCAGGGTTTTCAAGGAAGTCGATACGAAGGATGTTGGCAAAGGTGTTCCCAAATATCTCTTGTAGCAGATAGGTTTTACCTGTTTGTCTTGCACCATCGATCAATAATGGCTTGCGCACCGGTTGATTTTTCCATGCTATTAGGGCGTTTAGTAAGTTGCGCTGCATTGTCATTTCCCGCCAATTAAGACTGTTAACTGCCTGTAGTATAACTCAGTCTACACTTTAACGCGCAGAAAAGTGTGGAATTATACATTTTTATGCGCATAAAAGTGTAATTTGGTTCTTATTGAGTATAAAACAGCCCTTTAATAGCTATCTTTCTTCTCTGAAGCTGACCTTGCTGGCCAAGTTTTAGTCATGTGGATATGGGCTACTGCTGCACTTATTTTTTATTCAGCAATTGGATGTCTTGCAGCTTTCTTCCCAGCTCGTCATCACGGGCAACCTTGGTTAGGTCGTCTAACAAGCCTAGGACTGCCAAAACCTTAACGTAGTGACCAAGTGAAACGGAAGGATCACCTTTTGATATTTTACGTAGTGTTGGCTTAGAAACCCCTGTCCTACTATGCATCATTTCTTGAGTAATGCCGCGTCTCTTCATCGCCAATGTTAAGTTTTCTCCCAAGATGTTTAACATCTTCCTTTGTCTAGGGAATATGACCGCAGTGCGTTTTGATTTTGGCTCGACAGTATCCATAGTGAAACTATATTTTCTTAAATATTAATTTAGTGAAATTATAGTTTCACTTTTATCTTCAAGTTGTAAAGCAATAAATTGCCAATCTCTCGAAGTAAAGTGAGCCAAGATCTGAACTGGTCATGTCGATTTTTTACTGTTTTTTCGACATGTCTTTCTTGTGTGTCGATACACTCGACATATAAACACTCCATCCATACGACTCACCAAAACCGAGTTTTGAGTAGGAAACTTCAAAGCAGTACGCCATCCCTTGGGCTTTTGGGGCAGTTTGGGCAAAGCCTTAGTTCACGCCACTTAGCCACGCACTAACTCTGCCCACAGAGCATTTATTGTTTTGGGCACTATCTACAAACTGGGGCAAGTAGCTACTTGTACCCTCAGAAAGCTGCACGATCTGGGCATTTATCTGCCTACTGCGTCCGTTTAGTACTGGCAAACTCCTAACTGAACTTAACAGATCAGTGAGGAAGCAAACGATGAACCCAACTACACAATCATCCACCACATCAACACACCCAGCGCGTCAGCAGCGGATTTTGCGCTTGCCCGAGGTAAAGGCCAAAACAGGCTTTGGCCGCAGCACCATTTATGCCTTGATGGCCAACGGTGAATTTCCCCGTTCCATTCGTATTGGCGCGCGTGCGGTGGGCTGGTTAGAAAGCGATATCGACCAGTGGATTGAAACCCGCCGTATCGGTGCTGCTTATGGCCGCGGATAAACCATCAGCATCAACCCCGTTACCTGCAAGTGAGATGAATAACAACATGCCAACATTACCGGCTGGTTTTGCCTATAACGCGCAAAACTGGCTGGTGATGCAACCAGCAGGGCAAGATAGCCCAGTTAAAATCTGCTCTTGGCTGCAAGTGGCCGCCCGCACCCGCGATCCGCAAGGGGAGAACTACGGCTATTTATTGCACTGGTTAGACGATGACAATCGCCATCGCTATTGGGCCATGCCCGCAGAACTCTTAGCCGGAGACGGCAGCGAGTACCGCCGGATATTACTCAGCCGAGGCATGCGCCTAAGCAACAGCGTCAAAGCGCGGCAGTTGCTCTCGCTGTTTATTCAACAAATGGGCGAACTGGCCACGCAAAAGGCCATTAGCGTGAACTGCATTGGCTGGCATCATCACGCTTATGTGCATCCGCGCCTCACCTTTTACCCAAGCGAACACAGCAATAACCCGCGCATGGTGCTGCAAACCATGCACCCGATAGAAGGCTTTATTCAACAAGGCAGTAGCGACAGTTGGCGGCAGCACGTTGGCTGTTATTGTCTGGATAACCCGCTATTAATTGTTGGCGTTTGTGCTGCACTGGCTGCACCTTTGTTGCACTTGTGTGGGGTGGATGGTTTTGGTTTACACCTCTATGGTGCCAGCAGTACTGGTAAAACCGCAGCGTTGTATCCGGCATTATCGGTGTGGGGCGAGCCTAATCAGCTGCGCCACAGTTGGCGCGCCACGGCCAACGGTTTAGAAGGCACAGCGTTAGCGCATAACGATGCTTTGCTGGCGCTCGATGAAATGGGCGAAGTTGACCCAAAAGAGGCAGGCGATGTCGCTTATATGCTTGCCAATGGCCAAGGTAAAACCCGTGCAGGCAAATACGGTGAAATGCGCTTACCCGCGCGTTGGCGTTTGGTGTTTTTATCTACTGGTGAAGTGACGCTCGAAAGCCATCTTGCCAGTATCGGCAAGCGTGTAAAAGCAGGGCAGCAAGTGCGCGTGATTGATCTCAGTGCCGATGCTGGAGCGCAAATGGGCGTGTTTAACCATAGTCATGGTATGAACGCCGCCGATTTAGCCGATCACCTAAAACAGCAAAGTCGCCAACATTACGGCAGTTTGGCCTTGGACTGGTTACGGTATTTAACGCAGCACAGTGCGCAGGTGCGACCCGTTTTCCAAAACGTACGCCAACGCTTTTTAACCAGCTTGCCACCTGAAGCAGACGGCCAAGTGCGCCGAGTTGCCGAAAAATTTGCCTTACTGGCCAGCGCAAGCCTGTTAGCCATTCAAGCCAAAGTACTCGATTGGCCAGCTCAAAGTGTCGAAGCAGCCTGTTTAAGCCAGCTTAACCAATGGATACTCGCCCGCGGTGGTGTGGCTGCTAATGAAGACCAACAAGCCATTCGCCAGGTGCGCAGCTTTATTGAGCAGCATGGCGAAAGCCGCTTTACACCTAAACAAATCGGTTACAGCAGTCAAGTACGCCAGCGTGCAGGTTGGCTTGATACTACTGGCCCACAAACCCTCTACCTGTTTTACCCAACTGGCTGGCGTGAAGCCACCGAAGGCCTCAGCCCAGATCGCGCCGCTAAAGCACTGATGGCCTCAGGCTACCTAATCCCCGATGGCAACCGCCCACAGCGCAAAGTCAGCCTGCCCGACAACACCCGCCCACGTATGTACTGCGTGAAAGGCAGCATCTTGGATGACTAAAAAGGCGATGAATCCTGTGAGGGCTTGTCGCCTTGCCGTGCACCGCCAGTCAACCCAAGAGCTGGGCGAGGTATAAAGTCTGAGGCGGACAATACCGCTAGTGTACTGGTTGTGTACCTAAAATTGATGAGGATTAAAGCCAAGGAGCTCCGGTAAGTGCCGAATAAGATTGATTCATGTACTTATTTGTACTATTTTGACACTCGCATTAGATAATTGACGCACTTTTCAAAGTGACCGAGTGAAAATGACTGATACCGTTCTGACAATTAAAGAAGTAGCTGAGTATTTAAAGGTAAACGAGAGAACTGTTTACCGGCTAGCAGCAGCACATAAAATTCCTGCTTTTAAAGTTGGAAATGCCTGGCGCTTTAAACAATCCGACCTCGAAGAATGGATCAGTACGCAAGCAGCTCAAGGAAAAGGGGTGTTGGATGGTAATAACTGATTATCAAGCAAAATACTTTGCGCAGGAATTAACCATTCGTCATGCTGAAAATGGCGTCGATAAACTGTCTCAATCCCTTTTTGATGCCAGTGTTGATCTTAATCCGCACCAAATTCATGCGGCACTTTTTGCTTTGAATAATCCTCTTAGTAAAGGTGTTGTTCTAGCCGATGAAGTGGGCTTAGGGAAAACCATTGAAGCAGGCTTAGTGCTGTCACAATATTGGGCAGAGCGTAAACGTCGCATATTAATTGTCTGCCCAGCGTCATTGAGACGCCAGTGGGCGCAGGAATTGGGCGATAAGTTTAACTTGCCAACGCAAGTGCTTGATGCAAAAACGTGGCGCAATAGTGTTAACAATGGTCAAACTAACCCGCTAGCTAATCACTGCGTTTCTATTATGTCTTATCACTATGCTGCCCGAATGGAAACGCAGCTAATGCTAGAACCGTGGGATATTGTAGTCATCGACGAAGCGCACAAACTACGCAATGCGCATCGTAGCAGCAATAAAATGGGGCAAACGCTACGCCGAGCATTAGATGGCAGTAAAAAGCTATTACTTACCGCCACACCTTTACAAAACTCGCTCATGGAATTGTATGGGCTTTCAACCATCATCGACGATCAAATCTTCGGCGATGAGCGAAGCTTCAAACAACACTTTGTCAATAACGAAAATGCACTAGGGCATTTAAAGAAACGACTTACCGGGTTTATTCAGCGTACCTTGCGAAAAGATGTACTCGAATATGTCCCCTATACCCAACGTCAAACACTCACCGTACCTTTTACACCCTCTAGTGCTGAAATGGCGCTTTACGAAGGTATTAGTGCCTTATTAGAAAAGGACGAGAGCTATGCTCTACCAAAGAGCCAACGTCATTTAACCGGCCTTATACTAAGAAAGCTATTAGCATCTAGTTCGCACGCAGTGCTTAACACACTCGAAACCATAAAGCGCCGATTGGTTGACTTGAAAGTACAGGCTAAATCGGATCTCGATATTATCAGTGAGCTTGTTGAAAGTGATGATTTAGGAGAAGAGTACAGCGAGTATGTTGAAGAAACACAAAGCAATACCCCTGAGAGTGATATTGACTTTGAGTTACTCAATGCTGAAATAGCCGAGCTTGGGCATTATATCGAGCAAGCTAAATCCATTACCACCGACAGTAAAACCCAAGCCTTGCTAACAGCGCTTAATCAGGGTTTTTCCAAAATGGAGGAGATGGGTGCGCCACGCAAAGTCATTATTTTTACTGAATCGAAACGCACGCAAGAATACCTAGCTCGCTTCCTCGAAGCGAATGGCTTTGCTGATAAATTAGTCACCTTTAGTGGCAGCAATAACCATCCAGAAGCAACCAAAGTTTATCAGCAGTGGTTAGCTGAAAACCAAGGTAGCGATAAAGTCAGTGGTTCACCGCAAATTGACCGCCGTACCGCCCTAATTGATTACTTCCGCCATCATGCCGAAGTTATGATCGCAACCGAAGCGGCTGCAGAAGGGGTTAACTTACAGTTCTGTTCGTTACTGATTAACTATGACTTACCATGGAACCCACAACGGGTAGAGCAACGTATTGGCCGTTGTCACCGCTATGGACAGCAATTTGATGTTGTGGTGATTAACTTCCTCAACGAAGCCAACAAAGCCGATCAGCGCGTTTTAGAGTTACTGACCGAAAAATTCCATCTGTTCGATGGCGTGTTTGGTGCATCGGACGATGTGCTAGGCAGTATCGAATCTGGTATTGATTTTGAAAAACGCATCCAAAATATATACGAGACTTGTCGACAACCGGCAGAAATAGAAGCAGCGTTTGATCAACTGCAAAAAGAACTAGAAGCCGACATTAACCAAAAAATGCGTGAGACCCAGCAGCTCCTGTTGGAAAACTTCGATGAAGATATTCACGATTTACTCAAAATTCAGCTTGATGCCGCGCAGCAACGCCTCGATAAAGTAGGCCGTTGGTTCTGGCAACTCAGTACGCATGAGCTTGCTGCTATCGCAGATATCGACCCAGGCAATCATAGTTTTACGCTTAATCAGAGCATCAATCAGGCTCCTGCGGGTATCTACCAACTTGTACGCCGAGGACAGCAAAGCGGCAGTATTGAAACTGGTAAACTAGCCAATGCCCATGTATATCGTATCACCCACCCGCTGGGTGAATGGGTGATCGGCAATGCGCTTCAACGTGAATTACCTATTGCCAGCGTAATTTTTGATTACAGCAACCACCAAACAAAAATCAGTATGCTAGAACCCTTAGTGGGTTCGTCAGGTGTACTAAGCCTGCAAAAATTCAGTGTCGAATCATTAGAGCGTAGCGAGGACCATTTACTGTTCGCCGCGCAAGACGAACATGGCAACTTGCTACCAAGCGAAGTCGTGCAAAAACTGATGCAGCTCAGTGCCTGTGTGCAAAGTGAAGTCAGTGAACAAGAACTTGCCGCCTTATATCCTGGCCATCAAAATGCGCTGCAGCAAGCGTTACAGCAGTCGAGACTTAGCATCGAAAAGCAAGTTAACGATCGCAATCTCAGCTTCTTCGAACAAGAGGTGAACAAGTTAGACTCATGGGCAGACGATTTAAAAGAAGGGCTTGAACAATCTATAAAAGAGCTTGATAAGCAAATCAAGCAAGTACGTCGCGAAGCCAAAATAGCCCCAACCCTAGAAGAGAAACTTGCTCTGCAAAAACAGCAGCGCCAGTTAGAAAGTCAGCGCAATAAAAGCCGCCGAGAACTGTTTGATAAACAAGATGAAGTGGACGAAAAGCGCGAACAGTTAATCGAAAGCCTAGAAGGAAAACTGAATAAAAAAACCAACCAAGAGACCCTATTTACCATTGGGTGGACGGTTCAATGATGACAATCAATTTCAACGCCAGCATTGACTTTTTTCAGTTTGGGGCTATGATCACTGCAACAACACCCCTCCCGCTACCCGTCAGATCAGCGCCCTGTGAGGGGTTACTCGTTTCTGGGGCCCGCAAAATTCGATCTTCTGTTGCATGGGAGGTCAAATGAGCCGCAAACCAGTCCCTAAAGTCGCTTTTACCAAGCCCCCTACAAGCTTTAGCGATCAAGTACGCTTGTTGCAACAACGTGGCCTAGTGATCAGTGATGTCCCCAAAGCCGAGTTTTATCTGGCACAGCTCAATTACTATCGGTTTGCGGCTTATTGTTTGCCTTATGAGCAAGATCACGCCAACCATACGTTTATCGCAGGCACCCAGTTTGAACAAATCCTAAACCTATATGTGTTCGACCGTGAGCTACGTTTGTTGGTGCTAGATGCCATAGAACGTTTTGAGGTGTCATTGCGCACACAAATTGCGTATCAGTTGAGCCAAAAATACCAAACGGCGCACCCTCATTTAAAACCAGAGCTTTTTGGTGACTTATTAGAATACGCCAGCAGCCTTGGCAAACTCACGGGTGAGGTAAAGCGCAGTCGCGAAGAGTTTATTAAACACCTTACGCAAAAATACCAAGAGCCACTACCGCCTATTTGGGCCTGTGTTGAGCTGTTAACCATGGGGCAACTTTCCCGTTGGTACAGCAATATCAAGCTGCGTGCTGACCGCCAAGTAATAAGTAAAAGCTACGGCCTAGATGAAAAAACCCTTACCTCATTCTGTGAACATTTGTCGCTAGTGCGTAATTTAAGTGCCCACCATTCTAGGCTGTGGAATCGTGATTTTATTAAAACCACGGTACTGCCACGCCATGGTGAACTGGCACTGATTCAAAGCTTGCAAAACCTGCCCGATAGCGACCGGCGTTTGCGAAAAATTTATAACACCTTGGTAATGTTGGGTTACCTCATGGATGTGATCAGTGGTGAACACCACTGGAAGCAACGACTCATCCAATTGATTAACCATCACCAAATAGACATTGACCGCATGGGCTTTCCAGCCGACTGGCGAGCGCGGCAAATTTGGCAATAAAAATAAGGACAACTCACTTGGCAGCATTACAACCACAATTTCTTGCACCCCTAAAAGAACTGCTTCAGCAGCGTTTTGTTCCGCATTTACCGCCATTGCTTGGGCAAGGCGGACGAGAAGACTTACCTGAAAAACAAATTGCACGTGCGTTCAGCGCTTATGTACTGCAAACACGTTTTGGCATTGATGCAAAGTTAGCTGCGCAATCCGTGTTAGACGACTACAACGATCAAGGCATAGACGCGATTTACTTTGAAGAAGGCTCACGAACTTTATTTATCGTGCAATCAAAGTTTAAATCACGTGAGCAATTTCTCCTGCCTGAAGCGCAGTCCCTGACGACAGGGGTTGAGTTATTATTAGATAAGAACTTTCAAGCCTTTAACCAAAACTTCAATAATCGCCGTGACTATATAGAAAACGCGCTAGATGAGTGCGATAGCATACAAGTGCTGATTGCATACACTGGGAGTGGTATAGCGGGCACAGCAAACAATGAAATGCAACGCAAGCTTGCTGCATTAGTTGAGCGCGGTGAAGCGCAATTACAAGTGCAGGTTGATGAGTTTTCCGCACAGGATGTTGAAGAAGCTTTGCGTGCAGAGCAAGCTATCTCTGCAGTAAATGAAAAAGTAGCTGTTTATAAATGCACAACGACCAACGAGCCTCGAAATGCTGTGTTTGGTGTAGCCAAAGTGAATGATCTAGTCAGTTTACACAATAAGCATGGCAAAGCACTTTACGAGAAAAATATTCGCTATTTCATTGGTGCTGGGCGTCGTGGGGTCAACAGCGCTATCAAGCAAACACTACTGGCTAACCCACAAGATTTTTTCTTTTTAAACAATGGCATCACAATGGTGGGAAACCATGTAGAACCCAAGCGCCTGCAGAACAAAGGTGGCCCACGAAACATTCAGATACTAGGCCTATCTGTCGTTAACGGAGCACAAACCATCGCCAGTGCTGCGCAGTTTATGCGTGAAAATCCAGAGGCTGATATTAGCCAAGCCCAAGTGATGGTAACCATTATTAACACGGGTAACGATGCATTTCACAAACAAGTAACCAAAGCGCGTAACCTACAAAACCCGGTTGATTTAGCCAACTTTGCAGCGCTGGACGATACCCAAGAACGTTTACGCCAAGAGATGAAAATGTTCGGTGTCGAATACCTCTATCGCCCACAACAAAGCGCAGCAGTGGGTATTCGCAGCATCACTATCGACACCTTGGCAAAAGCATTGGCTTGTATGCAAGGTGATGTACGTGTGCCTTATCAGTTAAAGGCAGAGCCAAGCAGATTTACTAACCAAGAAAGTGCCGAGTACCAAGCCATTTTTAGTGCAGATTTGCAAGGCGCTGTCGCCATTAACGCGGTGAATTGCTACTTGGCGATACAAGGCTTATGCACTGCCGCGGAGCGCAGTAACCCAAGCCCAGAAAAATTGGTCTATCGCCATTTTACCTACTGCATAACTACGCTAGTAATGGCGCAGTTTAAAAGCGCTATTACTGCCCCAGAAATTACCGAGCCAGCTGAATTTGAACGCTTAATCAGCCGTACCTTTGATGAGCTTCGACAGCAATTTTTTGATAGTTTTACGACATTAGCATTAGGCAGTGCACCACACGCGTACTTCAAACGCTTAGGCGATACCGCACGTTTAATGCAAACGGTGTGGATCAGCTATTTAAACTTGGCAGAAAGCCCGGCAGTGTTAGCAAAACAAGAACGCCTTCAAGCGAATGACCCACACAACCAGAATTTATTCAGTTACTTAGCCGAGCAAGCGCAGCGCCAGCAAAGGCAAAACGCTCAAGCGAGTAATCGCCAAGTACAGCCAGCGTAGCGATTGCGCTGGAATAAAAACGCTAAGTAACGAACACAAAATAAGAGCATAGAACACATGAGCAAAACCAAATTAGAACTGACCTGGATAGGCAAAAACGAGCGCAAAAAGTTAGAGCCGCGCATTTTATTAGAAGACCCAAGCAAGTCTTATCACGCCAGCCAAAAAGTCACCGGCAACGATATTTTTGATAACAAGCTGATTTTTGGCGACAACCTCTTGGCGTTAAAAGCGTTAGAGCAAGAGTATGCTGGTCAGGTAAAGTGTATTTATATAGACCCTCCGTATAATACTGGCGCAGCGTTCGAGCATTATGATGATGGATTAGAGCACTCAACGTGGTTGTCTTTGATGAAAGACAGGATGCTAATACTAAGATCTCTTTTGCATAAAGAGGGAGTTATTTTCGTTCAAATAGATGATAAAGAAATGGCTTATCTTCGTATTTTAATGGACGAAGTATTTGAAAGAAGAAACTTCCTTAATATGATGGTAGTTAAAACATCAGACCCATCTGGCCACAAAACTGTTAACCCTTCTCCATATTCTCAAACCGAATATATTCTTATGTACTGCCGAGATAGGCAGAGTTATCAATACGAGCAACAATATATAAAAGCTGAATACGACGCATCTTATGGTAAATATATCAAAAATATTGAAGAGAATTATTCTGATTGGGAAAGCTGCTCTCTAGTCGAGATAGTTGCCCAAAATCATGGATATGAGGATGCCAGAGCAGCAAGAAAGGCCATAGGTAAGCTGGATTTTGAAGTATTGGTCGCTGAATTTGCAAACAAAAACTCGGATTCAGTCTACCAAGCAACTGCTATAAGTAATGCTGCGGGAAGAGCAATAGTTGAAATGCGGGATGAGTCTAAGTCTAATCCTGGAGTTGTATATAAATTTCCCCGAGATGACTACGATGATGTTTATATTCTGAACGGACGCCAGATCTATTTTTACTCAAACAAAATGAAGGAAGTTGAAGGTGAGCTTGTCCCTGCGAAGCCTCTAACAAATTTATGGCTAGATATTCCATGGAATGGTATTGCGAGAGAAGGTGACGTAACGTTTAAAAATGGAAAAAAGCCAGAGAAGCTTATTAAGCGCTGTATTGAGATGACAACAAAGCCAGGGGATATTGTACTGGACTCCTTCGCTGGTTCAGGCACAACTGGTGCCGTTGCCCATAAAATGGGTCGCCGTTGGATTATGGTTGAGTTAGGTGATCATTGCCATACCCATATTATCCCGCGCTTACAAAAAGTGATTGATGGTGACGATCAAGGTGGTATTTCTAAAGCTGTAAACTGGCAAGGTGGTGGCGGTTTCCGTTATTACAAACTTGCGCCGTCTTTAATTGTGAAAGACAAATTTGGTTTAGAAGTGATCAATAAAGAGTACAACCCGGAAATGCTCGCCGAAGCGGTTTGCAAGCTGGAAGGATTTACCTATGCGCCTTCAGAAGTGGATTGGTGGGATCATGGTTACTCAACCGAGACCGATCATATTTATGTCACCACACAAAGCTTATCGGTAGATAAATTAGAAGCACTTTCTGAGGAAGTGGGCAGTGACCGAACTTTATTGGTGATGTGTGGCGCATTTCGCTGCGAAGCAGGCCGCTTTGCCAATTTAACCTTGAAAAAACTGCCAAAAGCCATTTTAGATAAGTGCCAATTTGGTCAGGACGATTATTCGTTAAACGTGGCTAATTTAACAGACGATGTGTCTGTCGATGACGATGCAGTGCAAAATTAACGGTTAACAAGGATAATTATAATGACCATGGATTTATCAAGCTTAAAACCTGACCAATTACGCGCCATCAACAATGTTATTGGCCGTTTAAGTTTACGCCAGCCGCAGCAAGACTCGCTACGTGCGTTGGCGGTGGCGATTAGTACTTCTGAACACAAATTACTGAACCCAAAACGCGATGTGCCAGAATTATTAGAAACATTAAAAGCGCAGTTTCCTAAACTCAGTGATTTTGAACGCGACTTTCCCTCACTGTGTTTTGCCTTGGCAACGGGTGTAGGTAAAACCCGTTTGATGGGGGCGTTTATTACCTATTTGTATCAGGTACATGGCATTCGCAATTATTTTGTGTTGGCCCCTAACCTGACCATTTATGAAAAGCTGATCAGCGATTTTTCGCCCGCTTCGCCTAAATACGTATTTAAAGGCATTACCGATTTTGTGCTGGCACCACCAGAAGTGATCACCGGTGACAACTATGAAAGCCGTGGCGCTCAGGTACAAAATGACCTATTTGGTTCGGTACGAATTAATGTGTTTAACATTGCTAAAATTAATACCGAGGTGCGCGGCGGCAAGGCACCGCGTATTAAACGCTTGGCCGAAACCCTAGGCGAGAGCTACTTTGAGTACTTATCGAACTTACCTGACTTAGTACTGTTAATGGACGAATCGCACCGTTATCGTGCCGATGCCGGTATGCGTGCGCTTAACGAGCTTAATCCGTTATTCGCATTAGAACTTACAGCAACACCATTTACAGAATCAAGCCGCGGCCCAGTGCACTTTAAAAATGTGGTAATTGACTACCCACTAGCCTGTGCCATGGATGATGGTTTTGTAAAAGAGCCTGCTGTCGTTACGCAGCGTAACTTTGATGCCAGCCAATATGATAAAGACGAACTAGAAACCATTAAGTTAATGGACGGTATTCGCCTGCATGAGCAAACCAAGGTGGATTTAACCACTTATGCACATGAAAACGATGCCAAGTTAGTTAAGCCGTTTATGTTAGTGATTGCCCGTGATACCACCCATGCCGCAGAGCTGCTAACTAAGCTTGAAAGCGTATTTGAAGGGCGCTATCGCGGTAAAGTAATTCAGGTTGATAGCAGCAAAAAAGAAGAAGAAACCATTCAAGCACTGCTTAATGTTGAGCATGTGGATGAACCCACTGAAATTGTTATTCACGTTAATATGCTTAAAGAAGGCTGGGACGTGACTAACCTGTACACTATCGTACCGCTACGTGCCGCCAACGCTAGAACCCTAATTGAACAATCAATTGGCCGTGGTTTACGTTTACCTTATGGCAAACGCACTGGTGTTGAAGCCGTTGATACGCTGAGTATTGTTGCGCACGACAAGTTCCAAGAGATTGTTGATGAGGCTAACGACCCGAATAACCCACTGCGCCTGAAAACACGCGTATTAGATCGCCCAGAAGACGATGTAACCAAACAAAGTGTGCAGGTGAAATCGAACCTAGAGCAGCAACTTACTGGTTCCGGCGTAACCGCAACCGGTGCAGACGGTAACCGTGAGGTGCAAGAAGCTAAAGCTACTTATACCACGCCAAACCAACAAACCGTTGCCCGCGCCGCATTGGATGTGATTAAGCAATATCAAACACGCCCTACCGATGCGCCAACCAGCAAAGCGCTGTTAACGACTGAGGTAAAAGCACAGATCACCGAACAAGTAAAAGCTCAGTTAACCCAAGAGCAACGGGAGCTATTTACTGAAGAATCGGTAGATATTGCGGCGATTGTTGAGCAAGTCACCAAGCTCACGGTGGATAACACCATAGATATTCCGCGTATTATTGTTTCACCATCAGGTGAAGTGCGTACCGGCTATCACCCGTTTGATTTGGACATTGCTGCCATTAAAGGTTTAAAACCAATTGATAGAACGCTTATTCAACAAAGCCTGCAAGACAATCACCAAACCATTCGTGGCGAAGGCGATTCGGGTAACTACGAGCCGGTGAAACAAAACTATATTTTGAAGAAATTGTTCGATTACGACGATATTCCTTACGACGAGCAAGCTGAACTGTTGTTTGATTTAGCTACTCAAGCAGTTAACACACTGGCGGCTGAAAACGAGGAAGAGGTGGTTGAGAACATTCTACAAAACCAAAGTGATGCTATTGCAAAGTTAATCCATGCGCAACTGAACAACCACTTCTTTGAAGAAGCAACTGAGTACGTCGTAGATGTACGCAGTGGCTTTAGCACCTTACGTGACTGCGCTTACACCATAGCGCAAGACCAGCCGGTGCAAAGCTACCGTGATACCGTGCGTGATGTCAGTCGCATCAAGCAAATGCTCTTTGGTGGCTTTAGCCGGTGTTTATACCCGCTGCAAAAGTTTGATTCAGACACTGAGCGCCGCTTTGCTGTGATCTTGGAGCGTGACTGCGAGAAGTGGTTTAAGCCCGCCAAAGGCCAATTCAAGATGTATTACAAACGCGGTAGTGAGCACCCTGAATACGTGCCGGATTTCGTTGCTGAAACCGCTGACTATGTATTGATGATTGAAACTAAAAGTACCCAACATCAAAACCAAGATGGCAGTTGGAATGAGGAAGTCACCGAAAAAGCACGTAGCGGAGTGAAATGGTGCAGTCATGCCAGTGAATACCTTGCGCAACACGGTGGCAAGCCTTGGAAGTACTTACTCATTCCGCATGATTCAGTGAAAGAAGCTAATTCATTAGCTTACTTCACCCAGCAGTTTGCTAAAGCTGAGTAAGGTTAACAACTTTTCGTGCCGCTAAGGCTTGGCGCTTTGCTTAGACAATAGCATTCGCCAAGTATTTTGCTGTTGGTACCCTCATTATTGAGGGCACCAAAACTCGCTTTCAACCACACATCATTCTCCGGTCCACAAAGGTGGTGCAGCAGCGCTAGGTTGATTTGGTGGCTGATCATGTTGGCGTTTCGTTTTTGGCGCTCTTTTTTCAAGCCTCGCAGTAATAACCCCGTGCATGATTTCCCTATTTGCTCCGGCGAACTGGGCAGGCAAAAGGCGCGATTTTGCTGTTTGGGGTGCAAGGTAGCGCGCTTTCCTGTTTTAGATAAAGGCGTGATGCACCAAAAAATACAGGCGTTGGCCAGTGTGTTTGCTGGTAATGTTCTTGGTTGAATCGTGTCATCCCCATATACCGGTAACAAATGTGCCGGTAACAGAACTAACCCGCCTTGCGCATGCCCATCAACCTCAGGTAAAGGTAGCCAATACAGGTTTGGCCATTGCTCGGGGTACTGCCATTTTTCTAAGATCGTTTTTGCACCAATGCTGTTTAGCCATTGGTGAATGGGGCAGCCAGGATGCGCTTGTTTAACGCGTGGTAACTGAAAGGTCAGCCAGCGGGTTAAGCGTTCGGCTGCATTATCGCACTGGCTTAATGCAGGGTAGAGGGTAAACGCGCCATGCCCAACCAGTAAATCGACTACCTGCTGTATCCATTCTCTATCCCAATCGTTACCACTTGCCCATAACACGTCACTTATCACCTTGTTGGTTCGTCATGCCGTCTATTTTCAGTCGTCGGGTGCAGACGCGGTGGTGAATTAGATGAAAGAAATGGCCATCAAACTAACCAGTCAAAACGGTTTTTCCTGATGGCCTGTGTGCGGCTAACTGTTTGATATACATAGTCCAATACGGCGCTGTTTGGCGGCATTTGGCTAGTGCAAAAAAATCGAGACGCCAAACGATCGTTTGCATTCTGGGTTTAAAAAATCAAACGGTTTGCACTTTGGGTTCGAGGTTGGTTTAGGGTGCTAAAAATGCCAAACCTTACTTTTCGCCAGTACCGGCAAGGCTTAGCAGCGTTGGATTTCAATCGAGAAGCCAAACAGTAAATGGGTTAATTTCCCTGTTTGGCGTTTCGATCCAAAAGCCAAACGGATAGTGGTTTTGGCGTATGGGGGTAAAGGCATGGGGAAGTGTGTTTGCGAACACGCGAATGATTGCCCTGCAAAACCAATCGACAAAAACGCCATCTTGGTTTATATTTTTAAAATTATTTTAGTTTTTATAAACCAGAGGTCTGTATGATTGGAGAGCGCATAAAACGAGCCCGTGCAGCCGCTGGCCTGTCGATGCAGGCCTTAGGTAAGCAAGTTGGTATTAGTGCCAACATGGTTAAAAAATACGAGCACGACCAGAGTATGCCTTCGTCGGGAGTTTTACTTAAATTGGCGACGGCGTTGTCGGTTCGTACTGAATACTTCTTTCGCCCAGCACAGGTGACTTTGGGTGAGGTGGAGTATCGTAAAAAAGCCTCAGCTTCAGCTAAGTTGCTAAAGAAGATTGAGTCCGATGTGGTTGACCAGGCTGAGCGCTGGTTAGCACTTAAAAATGTATGGCCAAACTTCCCGATAGCGAGTTTTAACTACCACCCCGATGTTCCTGTTGTAAGCACTTTAGACGCAGTAGAACAGGTTGCCACCAAAGTCCGTACTGATTGGCAGTTGGGTATGAATCCATTACCAGACTTAATCGACTTGCTTGAGTCTAAAGGTATTCTGGTGATTGTCAGTAACGTACCCCAAGCCGATAAATTTGATGGGTTACAAGCCAAAATATCAGGGCAGCCAATTGTTGTTGTGTCTTCTCATTGGCCTGGTTGCCGCCAGCGGTTCACATTGGCGCATGAACTTGGCCACCTTGTTTTACATGGCATACTAGATGAATCCATTGACGAAGAGATGGCCTGCAACCGCTTTGCTTCTGCGTTTTTATTGCCCGAAGTGGGCCTTTTTCAGCATCTAGGAGAGCGACGTTCGAACGTAGACCCCAAAGAGCTATATTTCCTGAAACACGAATATGGCTTAAGCATGGCAGCTTGTTTGTATCGCAGTGCCGACCTTGGTGTGATCACCGAAGAGAAAAAACGCCAAATATTTATACAGTTCTCAAAAAACGGTTGGCGCAAGCAAGAGCCTGGGAATCCTTATCCACAAGAACAGACATTATTGTTTGAGCAGTTGGTTTATCGTGCATTGGCAGAGGGAATTGTTAGTGAATCGAAAGCCGCTGAGCTGTTACAGATGTCAGTGATGGCATTGCATAAGCAGCGTCAAATGTTGGCTGAGGCGGTGTAAATGTATTTGTTGGTCAGTGATGCCAATATTCTCATTGATCTCGAAGAAGGCCAATTATTAGAAGTCTTTTTCAATTTGCCTTACCAGTTCAAAGTGCCAGATGTGTTATTCCACGAAGAGTTAAGCGATCAACATGGCTATTTACTCAAGTTAGGCTTGTTGTTGGGTGAGTTAAGCCCTGAGTCTATGATGTACTCATTTGAACTGAGGCAAAAGTATGCTGGCCCTAGCATGAACGATTGCTTTGCGCTTGCACTGGCGAAACAAGAACAGTGTCCATTGCTAACTGGGGATATGGCACTTAGAAAAGCAGCGGAAAAAGAAGCGATATTAGTTCAAGGTACGCTATGGGTTGTCGAGCAGCTCGTCACCCATGGTGTATTATCAGTTGAAGAAGCTCAAGCTGCCTACGATAAAATGGCAAAAGCAGGTCGTCGCTTACCTTGGGCGCTTGCAAAACAGCGTTTAACCCAATTATAAACTTTGGATAGCCCCAATTGCCCCATTCCTTGGGGCGGTTCAAATTCCTCTTATTCACCCTATAAAGCTTGGCATATCTGGTGTTGCCCCATTGTCCCATCTGCTCACAGTAAGTGAGCGCGCGCGTTACGGTTTATCTATAATTGTATATCAAGAAGTGATTAGTGATACATAATAGCTAATCATTCTTGTGTTCGTGGGATTGCGGTGATATGTTTTTGTATATAATTATTCATAATTGATTCATTAAGGCGTATCAAAATGAGCTATGTAACAGAGCAGATACTAGAAAGTCTTCGAGAAGCTCGGGTACGCAAGGGGTTTAGCCAGAGAGAGCTAAGCGCGCGTTCGGGGGTGCCGCAAAGTCATATTTCGAAAATCGAGTCTGGCGGCGTTGATTTAAGAATATCCAGTTTAATTGCACTTGCCCGTGTACTCGACCTAGAGCTATTGGTTGCGCCTAAAAAGTCAGTTCCTGCCATCAAGTCGATCATTCGAAGCAGCCAAGGTATTAACGGTATCAGCGATGAAGCTGAGCAGATGTCACCGGCATATCAGTTAGGGGAAGACGACGATGACTAATCATGTTTCTACGCTCAACGTGTTGCTCTATGGCGAACCCATCGCAACGATCACCAACGTGGGCAATGACAGAACGCTTTTTGCCTTTATGGATTCGTACATTCATGATGAATCACGGCCCGTGTTAGGGCTGGGTTTTAAAGATGCACTGGGTGGCTTACTGACTAATTTTAAACCGACCCAAACCAAGTTAACTCCGTTTTTCTCTAACCTTTTGCCAGAAGAAACCATGCGTCATTACCTGGCAGAGCGTGCCGGAGTGAATCCAGCGCGGGAGTTTTTTCTATTGTGGGTGTTAGGACAAGATTTAGCAGGTGCGATCACGGTTGAACCTGCTGATGGCGAAGCGCTACCGCCTAATGTGCATCAAGACATTGACGAAGAAACGAAAATAGATGTTCCAATGCGTTTTTCATTAGCGGGTGTACAGTTGAAGTTTTCAGCCGTACAACAGGCAAACGGTGGTTTGACCATTCCAGCAACCGGTCAAGGTGGCTCTTGGATTGTGAAATTGCCGTCGTCTCGCTTTGAAGCTGTGCCAGAAAATGAATATTCGATGATGGAACTGGCTCGAATGCTGGGAATGGACGTGCCAGAAACGCAGTTACTCCCGATTAACCAGATTGCTAATATCCCAGATGGTATTGGTAAATTTGGTGATGCTTTTAAAAATGCTCAGGCGTTTGTGATCAAGCGCTTTGATCGTGCAGGTGAGCAAGCCGTACATATTGAAGATTTTGCGCAAGTGTTTGGCGTCTATCCTCAAGATAAGTACAAAAAAGCCAGTATGCGCAATATTGCTCAGGTTATCGGCATCGAAGGGCAAGACGAGGACATCGCAGAATTTACCCGTCGATTGGTGTTCAATACCCTAATTGGCAATGCCGATATGCATTTGAAGAACTGGTCTGTGATTTACAAAGACAAGCGCACCGCATCGATAGCACCCGCTTATGACTTTGTTTCGACCATTCCCTATATCCCCGATGATAGTGCGTCGTTAAAGGTTAGCCGTAGCAAGAAATTCAGTGATTTCACGCTGGATGAGTTATCACACTTAGCCGCTAAAGCCATGTTGCCAGAAAAATTGGTGTTAGATACCGCCAAGCAAACCGTGGCAGGCTTTCATGAAATCTGGGCGAAAGAAAAAGCGCATTTACCGCTTACCAAGTCGATGATTGAAGCCATAGATACGCACTTGCGAAGCATACCGTTACGCTAACATGAGAACCGACGTGTACAAAAATGCAGAGGCGTCGGCCATAGTGGCTTGAAAGCTGTGTTTGAGAAGTCTGTTTGGTGGCTTATTTTGTTAATCCAAGCCCCGATTGCCCCATTCCTTGGGGCGGTTTAAATTCCTCTTATTCACCTTCTAAAGCTTGCGGTATCAAGTGTTGCCCCATTGTCCCAACTGCCCACAGTAAGTGAGCAAATGGGGGCTTGCTAATTTCGCCTGATTGGCTTTTTTGGCATACGGCTGCGTTTGCCATCGAAGAACGCCAATACTCTGAACCAATAGAGCGATTCTTCATAACTTAGACTGTACGTTGGGCGTGCAGGCGGGATAATCCCCAGTTTACGTCCTAGGCTGACAATCACGTAGAACGTGAGTTTTAACGTCAGCCAAGGAGCGAGTACCACGAATACCATCAGGCAATGCCGGGTAAGTGCGTAGCCTATGCCATGAGGCTGTTCGAGTAGGGCAATGCCAATACACCAACCAAGGCCTGCCAGCATGGCTATTGGAAAGGTAATGGGGGCGAGTCGCATCATCAGTTGCATGTTAACGTCCTCCTGTGTTGTGCTGTGAAGCGGGCTCAAAGTTCACCAGTGGTTCAACCACATCAGCCACGGTTTGATGGGCAATACGGCGCTCTTCAAAGTAATCGTGTCGGTCGTAGATGCCCTCAACGCCTTTTAGCTTATGATTAAGACAGCGTTCGGCCACGTTGCCTGCAATGCCTAAAGACGCAGCAAGGCTGCGAAAGGTGCGGCGCAAATCGTGTACGGTGAAGTGTTCAAGTTTGCCCATTTTATTGGGTGGCTGTTTTTTGCGCCCAGGCTCGCGACCAAACAGCTTAGAAATGGCACGGTTCAGTGTATCTGGTCCCATATGCGGACGATGGCTTGCTCGTCTGGCTGGGAAAACATAAGGCGAGCCACAAGCGCGGATTTGCAACTCGTTAAACCAAGCAATGGCTTGGCGCGGTAAGGGGATGCTGATCGGCACGCCGGTTTTGCTGCGTTCTTTGGGTAGATCCCACACGCCCGTGGTTAAATCCATTTCACGCCACATGGCTTCACACAATTCGCTTTTGCGCACGCCCAACACCAAAAACAGGCAGCAAGCGAGGTAGTTGTCGCGGCCAAAGCTATTGATATGGGTATGAAACACGCTAAAAGCGTAGTGAATTTCCTCTTTGCTGAGCATCCTGTCTTTACTGGACTCTACGCCACCGGCATCGTCCACGGTAAATGCTGCGGCTGGGTTGTTCAGGGTTAAGTCGAGCTTTATCGCATGTCGAAACAGCTGCTTCATGTACATCAAGGTATCGTTGGCGATGGTAGGGCGGTTACTTTCTCGAATGCGCTCTAATACTTCGCGCACGTCACGTGCAGTCACCTCAGCAATACACTTAATGCCAATGACAGGGCTTATGTCTTTGGTGTAAACCCGATACGGGATCTTGGGATGCTTTAGTCGTCGACTCAGATCGGTTCGATACCAGTCATGGAACAGTTGATCCACGGTTTCAATGTCAGGTAACTCGATTTTCTGTTTTTCCAGAAGAGGATCTATGCCGTCACGTACTTCCTTTCGAAAATAAGCGGCGGCAATTCGAGCGTCTGCCAACGACATTAAAGGAAATTGCCCCAAGGTTGCTTCTCGTCTTCCTTTGGCTGTGGTGTAGCGGATCATCCAATAAGGCGAGCCCTGTTTGCGGACGCAAAAGTAGAGGCCTTCACCGTCTGAATATTTTTTGGGGTCGGCTTTGCTGTAAGCAATAACCTGTTTTGCTGTGAGTTTTCCCATGTTTACTCCATAGTTGCTGAAATAATGGAGGGGGCAATAATGGCTGCCCACCACCGATTTGCTTATTGAATCAGCAGCTAACCTGTTGTGGTGGCGAGTTAAATGCGAAAATTGGGCAACTTACTGCTCACCAATTTGCTCACCGCAAAACGCTTATTGAGCCAAAATGAGGGGGCTGCCCACCATTCTGCCCACCACTAAACAGGTAGTTGGTAACGGACATCTGCAAACCGATTTGGACGGTGGAAATAAAAAAGCCCTGTATTTACAAGCAAATAACAGGGCTTTTAAGACATTCTTGGACGGGTTAAAAAACTATTCGATGTTTTGGATCTGTTCTCGCATTTGCTCAATCAAGACTTTCAATTCCACGGCGCTTTGCGTTGTTTCTACCACAATAGACTTAGACGATAGGGTGTTGGCTTCGCGGTTAAGCTCTTGCATTAAAAAGTCTAAACGGCGGCCGATGGGGCCTTTTTGTTGTAGCTGACGGCGGACTTCTTTGGTGTGGGTGGCGAGGCGATCCAGTTCTTCGGCGACGTCGGCTTTTTGTGCCAGTAGGACGATTTCGGCTTCGACGCGCATTGGGTCTAGGTCGACTTTAGCGGCGTCGAGTTTGTCGAGTAGGTTTTGTTTTTGTGCGGCGATGATTTCTGGCAGTTTGGCTTGTACTTCTACGACGATGGCATCGATGGCGTCTAAGCGCTGTTCGATGATGTCTTTGAGCTGTGCCCCTTCGCGTAGGCGAACTTGGATCAGTTCGTCGACCGATTTGTTAAAGAGTTCCACTACGGCTTTTTTCATCAGGTCAAAGTCACTACCTTCGTCGCTGAGGATGCCTGGCCATTTCAGGAGATCAAGCGGGTTGGCTGGATCAAGGTCTTTAAACCACGTGCCGAGGGTGTCGATGGCGTTTGCCAAGGCTTGGGCGTTGCTTGGGTTAATGGTTAAGTTGGTGGCGGCTTTGTCGACGCCTTGGAAGCGCAGTTGGCACTCCAATTTGCCGCGATTCAATTTTTTACGCAGCACATCACGAAACGCAAACTCTAGCTCGCGGAAGTTTTCTGGTAGACGGAAGCTGGGTTCTAGGTAGCGTTGATTCACTGAGCGAACTTCCCAGCTGATGGTGCCCCAATCGTATACGGCTTCTTGGCGTGAGAAGGCGGTCATGCTTGCTGTCATGTTAAGTACCTACATAAAAAATAAATAGAGAGACCCGTGCACGATTACTGTGCTTGCCAATACTTTGTTAAAAAAGGTCTCAGAGAAGAACAAAGGCGACATTGTAGCCTAACGAGGCGGGGTTCGACAGGTTTGCTAAATGTCATGTTTTCCTATCGCTGGGGGCGCAATTTTGTGCGGGTTGGTTATAATTGCGGCTTTATGGTTAATCGATAGAGAGAGCAAGTATGCGTCCAAGCGGTAGAGCAGTAGATCAATTACGTCCCCTTAAAATCACTCGTAATTTTACTAAGCACGCGGAAGGTTCCGTTTTAATTGAGTGTGGCGATACTAAGGTTATTTGTACTGCGACTGTTGTTTCTGGCGTGCCTCGTTTCTTAAAAGGTAAGGGCCAAGGTTGGATCACAGCGGAATACGGTATGTTGCCTCGTTCTACGGGCAATCGAATGGATCGTGAAGCGGCTCGTGGTAAACAAGGCGGCCGTACGGTTGAGATTCAGCGTTTGATTGGTCGTTCGTTGCGTGCGGCAGTGGATCTTAAAAAGCTAGGCGAAAATACCATCACCATTGACTGTGATGTGATTCAAGCTGATGGCGGTACGCGTACCGCGTCGATTACGGGCGGCTTTGTTGCCTTGGCAGACGCGATGCGTGTCTTGGTTGAGAACAAAAAAGTCAAAGAGAATCCAATCGTGTCGCAAATTGCTGCGATTTCGGTGGGCGTTTACAAAGGCGTTCCAGTATTGGATTTGGATTACCCTGAAGATTCCAATGCCGAAACGGACATGAATGTCATTATGAATGACAAAGGTGGTTTCATCGAAATTCAAGGCACGGCCGAAGGCGAGGCGTTTAGCGATGAGCACATGATGGGGATGTTGGCTGTGGCGCGTAAAGGCATTGCGGAAATTATTGAAGCGCAGCGCGCTGCATTGTTTAATAAATAAACAATCCAATACGAATCTATGTTGTATAAAAATCTGGCTACGGCTGGATTTTTTTTGGTTTGTGGTTAAAATTTGGTCAGTTTATTGCAGATGACTCCAGTGTGTTTGGGCGTGCTGTTTACTCGAAGTGTTTAATTACGGATAGGGTTTAATGATAACTGTGCGTCGTGCGTTGTTTGCTGGTGTTTTGCTGCCTGTGTGTGCGTCTGGGACGATGGCGCACGCAGAAGAAATTGTGTTGCATACGATACATTTGCCACCTCACATTATTGATTCCAATGTACTGCCTGCCCCAGCGAGCTTTGGGGACGTGGGTGATGTGTACGGCTTTGACGTGGATGTCTTACGGGCCGCTTACGCAACGCAGGGTGTGACAGTGCGCATTGAACTCACGCCCTGGAAGCGCATTATGCGTGATGTTGAGGCCGGTTTGGTGCTGGGGGCGGTGTCTTGTCGGCAATTACCAGTTCGTGACAAGTTTGCGCTGTTTTCTGATCATCTGAGTGATTCTGCGAATGCCTTCGTGACGCGTCGAGGGCATTTGGATGGCCAAAGCCCAACACTGGCTTTATTGCATAAATACAATGTCGCCGCGGTGAATGGCTGGGCACAGTCGGATATTTTGAATGGGGCTAAGCTGCCATATTCTTTGGTGTCTGGGTTGGATCAGGGTATCAATGTGGTGTTGCGGCGCAATCAAGATATTTTCATGACGGAACGTGACAGCGCCATTTTTGCGTCGAAGCGCATGGGCGTGTTTGATCAGCTTAGCTTCTACGATGTTGAAGGCGTAGGGCGAGATCATTATGACGTGTGTTTTAGCAAGGCTTTTCCTGATGCAGAAAAGTGGCGCGATATTTTAAACAAAGGGCTCGATGTGTTGGATAAGAGCGGACAACGAGACGCCATTTTTCAGCGATATGGATTTTCATCGGGACATTGAGACCTAAACAAGTGAGGGATTATGTTAGCACTGCGCAAGCGACTTTCTTATAAACAGGCCAAATGGGCTTTGTTGTTATTGCTGTTGCTCAGTCTGTTGATGAGTGTTTTTCAGATCGTAGCGGATTGGCATGAAGAAAAGCAAACCATTCAAAAGCAGGTGTTGTCGACACTGCAGATTGTCAAAGACTCTGCCACTGAAGCCGCGTATTCGTTGGACGAAGATCTGGCTAAAAAAGTTCTAACAGGACTCATGAAGTCGAACAATTTTCATACGGCCAGATTGGACGATGACTTAGGGAACGAGTTAGCAAGCGCGTTTCAGCCGTTGCCCGCGGTTTTCTTGCGAGGGTTATCCAGTCAGCTTTTTAGTGACCTGCCGTCGAATTTTACCTTGCCGCTGTATCGCGACGCTCATTTTCAAGTAGGCATGTTAACGGTCACCATCGACAGGGTAGCGCTGGCAAATGGCTTTCTTCGTCGTAATATTCGCTTACTCCTGACCTCGCTATTTTCGGCATTGTTGCTGGGGGCGGCTATGTTGATGCTGTTTTATGTGCAGACGTCTCGGCCACTTTCTCGTTTGATTGAGCAATTGAGTATTTTGGAAAATGTCGATAAAGCCCCAACGCAAGTGCAGCTGAACCTGACTTCGCGCGACGATGAATTGGGTATTTTGGCTCGCACCATTACGGCGCTTTGGCACAAACGCAGAAAAGTAGAAACCGAGCTGGCTAAAAGCGAGGCGTATTTTAAAGCGGTGTTGCATCAATCCAGCGAGTGTATGTTACTGACCAATCTCAAAGGCCAAATCTTGGACAGCAACAGTGAAACATGTCGCCTGTTGGGCTACGACAATCGCACCTTGTTGACGTTATCCATTCAAGCCATCGACCCCGAGCAAACCCCCAGTTTGTTGAAAGAGTGGGCGGATTATTCTCAGGGTGAGGCAAAAGTCTTTGAAGCACAATACCACCGCAGCAATGGCGAGGCTTTTCCCGTTGAAGTGTGCGGCAACATCATTCGATTGGATCATGAGCTGTTTTTCTTGGCGTCTTTTCGTGATATTACGCAGCGTAAAAAAGACCAAGAACAGGTGCGTGTGTTGGCGTATTACGATGCGCTGACAGGACTGCCGAATCGACGCTACCTCAACCAGAATATGGGGCAAGTCATCAAAGAGGCACGCAATAATGGTCATATTGGTGGTTTGTTGTTTATTGATTTGGATCGGTTTAAAAATGTAAATGATTCCATGGGACACCATGTTGGTGATGCCTTGTTGATTGAAGCCGCGAAACGCATTGTCGCTTGCTTGTCGGCTTCTGACGTGGCGGTGCGTATTGGTGGCGATGAATTTGTTTTGCTGATTCCTTCTTTTGGAAACACGTCTGAGGAAGCTCGGGGGCGAGCAACAACGCTGGTAGAAACATTACTGGCGCAGCTTTGTCAGGTCTATCATTTAGAAAAAACCGATCTGTTTATCTCGGCCAGTATTGGCATTAGCTTGTTTCCTTTGGATGGTGTGAACGACGTTCAAGTCTTGCGCCAAGCGGACACGGCGATGTATGAAGCGAAAGAAAGTGGCCGCAACGGGTATCGTTTCTACCGACAAGAAATGCAGCAACAAGTCACAGAACGCGCCTTGCTGGAAAAAGCACTCCACAGCGCAGTGAGTAACGATGAGCTGTATTTGGTGTATCAGCCTCAGGTGAATGAAAATGGCTTGCTGATTGGCTTTGAAGTCTTGTTGCGTTGGAGCAATGACGAGCTGGGTTTGGTTCCGCCCGATCGCTTTATCCCGATTGCTGAGGAAATGGGCATGATCGAGGAAATAGGGTATTGGGTCATGGACACGGCATGTCGGCAGTTAACCGTTTGGCAAGAAAAAGGTTTGCCGTTGTCTTTTAGAGGCATTGCGATCAACATCAGCCCGTATCAATTCGCCAAAGACAGCTTTGTCGATACGGTGAAAGAGGTGATTGATAACACGCACGTTGACCCGAGCTTGTTGGACTTTGAAATCACCGAAGGCATGCTGGTGGAGAACATCGCTTCAGTGGCTGAAAAAATGTGGTTGTTAAAAGAACAACAAGTGCGTTTTTCGATCGATGATTTTGGAACGGGGTATTCATCGTTACGCTATCTTCAACATTTTCCCATTGATCAGCTCAAAATAGACCAGTCCTTTGTGCGTGATCTATCAAGCGATCCCAACAGCCATGTCATTATTAACACCATTGTTTCCATGGCAGCCCACATGAATTTGTCGGTATTGGCGGAAGGGGTTGAAAGTTATGCAGAAAAAGGCATTTTGGAAGCCATTGGCTGCGCGCGCTTTCAGGGATATTACTTTTCGAAACCGGTAAAAAGCGACCTCGCGACACAATATTTAAGCCACAGCACACTTTTCCCTATGGCGCCTCACAAGGTCTAGTACCATCGTTTGGCGCTAAATGTCAGTCATTGTGCGCGTTTTTGCGCCTTACAAGCCTGTTTGACTCTGCGATTATTTATTCACAATAACAATAAGGAGAAGCAAGGTGAATAGACTGATTGGGGCGGGTGTTTGTGCTGGCATTATGTTGTCGATGACACTGAGTACGGGGGCGAATGCATCCAGCAATACGTTGGCTGGAAAGTGGCGGTTGCAAGATGCGAGCAGCACACAAGCTACGTTAGATGAAGCCGTCGAGAATGTGGCGCAAGAGATGAATTTTTTTATCCGTGCCTTGGCGCGACCTGTGTTGAAAAAACAAACGCAGATTTGTCAGCAATGGTCATTAGGGTGGCAAGCGGAGCAGTTTCAATGGCAATGCGATGATGCCATAGCCGATGTTATTCCAACCAGTGCCAACGGAGAGGTGATTAAAAAAGACGATGAAGGGATTGAGATTTCTGGCACGTATCAGTCTATGAGCGATGGTGTGGTTGTGGTGCTCACCTCAGAACGAGGTAAGCGGACCAATACATGGAAGCAAATTAGTGAAAACGAATTGCAGTTCACCGTGAAGTTAGAGTCCGAAAAACTACCAACGCCGTTAACCTGGTCGCTAACCTATAAAAAGCCGTAAGCCTTCCATTTGGTTTGTAGTCAAAAAAGCCCCAGTAGAAATCTACTGGGGCTTTTTTTATTTGCTGATTAGGAAACAGCGATTAACGTTTTACCGCACCCGTTGGTGCGAATTTAGCGCCATCTAACGGGTAGTTGTTTTGGATGTATTCCACTAACACATCGGCATCCACATAGCCTGAGTTGACGTAGTTTGGATGATCGACAATTTTAGGGTAGCCATCACCGCCGGACGCTGTGTAGTTATTCATCGCAATGCGGTAGGTTTTACCCGCTTCTAATGCCTTGCCATTCACCATGATGTTCGTGGCTTTATCGTCTTTCAGCGTCAGAGACACACCACTGAACTGAGCAAATGCGCCAGTACCGGCTTGTTTTGCCGCCGCCACAGAAAGGTAGTCCGTTAGCTCAGCGGCAGTGAAGTCCACGTAAGACACCATGTTACCGAATGGCTGTACTTTCAAGACGCTCTTATACGTCACGACGCCTTTTTCTAGATTGTCACGGATACCACCGGAGTTCATTACACCGATGTCTGCATTGACTTTGTTTTTCATTGCCAATGAAATCAGGTTACCTAGGTTGGTTTCTTGATTACGAACAACGCTGCGATCGCCAATAAAGTCCGTGTTTGAAAAACCGATTTCTACGTTCAGTTCAGTCTGACCTTTTTCTTGGAATGGCGTTAGCATTGCAAGCATGGTGGGGTCTTGAGCAATTTCTTCTTCAATGAAGACGCGTTCAGATTTGCCGTCTGCATTGGTGATTTTTTTCTTCAAGTTCACTGGAATCAGTTTGTACTCAGACCAAACAATCGCGCCGTTTTTGTACACAAAGTCTAGACGGCCAACGTATTTGCCCCATTCATGCGCTTGAAGAATCAATGTGCCGTTTTGCTCATCCGGTTGGAAAAGAGGGTTTTGCGAGTGGCCACCGACAATCACATCAATACCCGGAACGGTGCGTGCTAGTGTCACATCGCCCGGCGCGTTCCCACCGTAATTGCCATCTTGATAATGGCCCATGTGCGTCACGGCCACAACAAGGTCGGCTTTCTTGCGTAATTCAGGAATCAAGGTTTTCGCCACCGTAATGGGCGACTCAATTTTGATGCCTTCTAGGAACTCTGGATTACCCAGTTTCGCTGTGTCGTCTGTGGTGAAGCCAACCACTGCGATTTTAAGGTCATCCACTTGGAATATTTTGTACGCGTCAAACAATGGCTTGCCGGTTTTCGCATCCAAGATGTTCGCAGAAAGGAATGGAAAACCTGCCCAATCTTGTTGTTTTTGCAATACATCAAGCGGGTTGTCGAACTCATGGTTACCCAATGCCATCGCATCGTATTTCAGCATGTTCATACCGCGAAAATCAGGCTCTGCGTCTTGCAGGTCCGACTCTGGCACGCCCGTGTTGATGTCGCCGCCAGACAGCAGTAGTGAATTACCGTTGTCCAATGCGACTTCTTCACGAATGTTATCGATCAGAGTTTTACGCGCGGCCATGCCGTATTCGCCATTGTTGTTTTGCCAGAAACGACCGTGGTGGTCATTGGTGTGCAAAATAGTGACTCGGTATTCTTTGTCTTCTTGCCAATCGGGCTTTTGTGGCCCCATCATGGAACAAGCCGTCACTGAAAGAGCGACGCCCGTTACGGCAAGATTGGTGATTAAACGCGTTGTAAATTTCATGGTTCCTTTCCTTACATGATATTAGTCAGCAGTTCTTTGATTATGGATAACCAAATCTCACTATGGAGTGATTTGTTTGATTACGGTTCTCAAAATGTATCTTATATTTATGACAAGTTCGAGAGACGGTGTAACAATTTTGACCATTTGTGCAAAATCATGCGATTTTGAGATAAAAAAAAGCCTGTGATGGAGAAAGTCTCCGTCACAGGCTTGCTTACAAAAGCCAAAACGTTATGAAAAAAACGGTTTAGACATCAAGGCGTTTGCCCGATTCCTGATCAAAAACAACAGCCTTAGAAGTATCAAACATCATTTTGATGATAGACCCTGGCTCGGCTGGGTACATTGGGTTAGAACGACAGTTGATTTCGGCGTCGTTAACACGCGTCAAAATCATGGTATCGGCACCCATGGGTTCTGTTACTTCTACTTCTACATCCGTTGTGGTCACAAAAGGTTGCCCTTCTTTGTGCGGTTGAGGCTCGGTGATCATTTCTGGACGCAAGCCCAGTAGAACGGTTTTGCCTACGTAGTTTTTTAGCGACTCTGGTTTAGGGAATGGCAAAGCAACGGTGGTGCTGGTGGCCAGTTCCAACATTGGCGCGCCATCTTGCTCAACCACTTTCGCAGGAATGAAGTTCATCGCTGGAGAGCCCATGAAGCCCGCCACGAACAAGTTTGCTGGGTTGTCGTAAATTTCTTGTGGTGTTCCAAGCTGCTGAACTTGGCCATCTTTCATGACCGCAATGCGGTCTGCGAGTGTCATGGCTTCGATCTGATCATGGGTTACATAAACGATGGTCGTGCCTAATTTTTTGTGCAGCTTTTTAATCTCTGTACGCATCTCTACACGCAATTTAGCGTCTAGGTTAGACAGCGGCTCATCAAACAAGTAAAGCTGAGGGCGACGCGCTAATGCTCGACCCATGGCAACACGTTGACGCTGACCACCAGATAATTGTGCTGGCTTGCGATCTAACAAATGGTTGATTTGCAGCAATTCTGCAACGCGTTGTACTTCTACATCACGTTCTTCTTTCGGCACTTTGCGCATTTCCAAACCAAACGAAATGTTTTGCGCTACGCTCATGTTTGGGTACAAGGCATAAGACTGGAACACCATCGCGATATCGCGGTCTTTTGGACTGGTGTAAGTTACGTCATTGTCCGCGATCAAAATGCGACCTTCGGTCACGTCTTCAAGACCCGCAATCGAGTTCATCAGTGTGGATTTACCACAGCCAGACGGACCCACCAAAATCAGGAATTCACCCGCTTTGATGGAAATATTAATGCCTTTTAAAATTTCTGTGTTGCCGTAGCGTTTTTTAACATTATCAATGACTAGGTTTGCCATGTTATTACTCCAAATTTTGTCTAATCACCCGTGCGGTGTTGTGTAAAGGCACGAGTGCTATTGTTCTTTAGACCGCCGAAACGGTTGTTTAAACGCGCTTTTAGCCTTTTACAGCACCAGCGGTTAAGCCACGGACGAAGTATTTTCCGGCGAACACATAAACCGCCAAAGTAGGTAGGGCAGCGATAATGGCAGCGGCCATATCGACGTTGTATTCCTTACCACCAAAGCTGGTGTTAACCAAGTTGTTCAAGGCAACCGTGACTGGCTGTGTATCAAAACCAGAAAAAGCCACACCAAATAAGAAGTCATTCCAAATTTGCGTAAATTGCCAAATGATCGTTACGACGATAATCGGCGTCGATACAGGCAAAATAATGCGGTAGAAAATAGTGAAGAAGCCTGCACCGTCTAGACGTGCCGCTTTCACCAATTCACCTGGAATCGACTGGTAAAAGTTACGGAAGAACAAGGTCGTAAAAGCCACACCGTAGACCACGTGAACGAACACTAAGCCTGTTGTGGTATTGGCAATGCCCAACCAGCCCAAAGTGCGCGCCATTGGCAACAAGATCACTTGGAAAGGAATGAAACAGCCGACCAACAAAGCAGCAAAGAACAAATCGCTACCACGGAATTTCCATAGGGAAATAACATAGCCGTTGATGGCACCAAGTAATGTAGAAATTGCAACGGCAGGCAATACGATTTGAAACGAGTTCATAAAGTAAGGTGAAATACCGCCACAGCTGCTGCCTGTACACGCGTCCGACCATGCTTTTATCCAAGAGTCGAATTGCAATGCAGAAGGCAAAGACAACAAGGTGCCTGTGCGAATTTCTTCTACGTCTTTTAAAGACGTCAACAACATAACGATAAAGGGCATTAAGTAAAACGCCGCCGCCACGATCAAAACCGTATACAAAGCAATGCGTAATACTTTATCCAAACCAGAGGTTTTACGACCCACAGTGTTATTACTCATGGCGTTCACCTCGTAATTCTGAGTACAAATAAGGAACCAAAATCGCTAGTACGCAACCCAACATCACCATGGCAGACGCAGAACCTAAGCCAATTTGGCTACGAGTAAAGGTGTGGGCATACATGAAGTTGGCTGGTAAATCAGAAGAGTAGCCAGGGCCACCGTTTGTCAACGCCGCCACAAGGTCAAAACTCTTAATCGCGATGTGAGACAAAATCACCAAGGCGCTGAAGAAAACAGGTTTCAGTGATGGCAAAATGATGCGACGGTACGTTGTAAAGGTGCTGGCACCATCCAAATGCGCTGCTTTGATCAAGTCGCCATCGACACCGCGTAGACCGGCCAAGAACAAGGCCATAACGAAACCTGACGCCTGCCATACCGCAGCGATGACCAAACAGTAAACCACCATGTCAGGGTTGATCAGCCAATCGAATTTGAAATTAACAAAACCAAAGTCGACCATCATTTTTTCAAGGCCGTTTGTTGGGTTAAGCAACCATTTCCAAGCGGTACCCGTTACGATGAAAGAGATCGCCATTGGGTAAAGATAAATAGTACGAATGGCGCCTTCTGCGCGAATCTTTTGATCCAAGAAAATGGCTAATACAACGCCAAGGAACAAACAGATAATAATAAACAGACCACCAAAAATACCAAGGTTGGTCAGGGCAACGATCCAGCGATCGTTGTTAAATAGACGCTCGTACTGTTCAAAGCCGACAAAGTTGTAAGACGGCAACATACGAGAATTGGTGAAAGACAATACGGCAGTCCAAATCATGTAGCCGTAAATACACACCAAGGTCACAATGACCGTTGGCGCCATAACGATTTTCGGCATCCAATCGGCCAAGCTTAGGCGTGCAGGACGTCCTGACTGAGTCTGTCCTGACCCAGAATTGGCGGCGTTAGTGTTCATATTTGATGCTTCACTATAGAAGAGAGTGCGACAAAACGGCGGTGCTTGTGACGTTTATTGGCAGTCTCTGAGAAATTTTAAGAGGAGGCTGGCCAGAAGACCAGCCTCGTATGCTTGTTAGCAAACTGGGTTTGCAAACGTGATCTTACATGCTTGCTTTTACTGCACGAGCTAGCTTGTCTACGGCTTCTTTAGATGTCATTTTGTCATCGTTGAAGAAGTTCGTGACTACGTCATAAATAGCGCCCTGAACCATAGAGTTCACAGCCATGCCGTGAGCCATACTTGGCACTAGATTGCCCGTCGTTGAGCTTGCTAGGAACGCGTCCATAGAAGACTGTGCACAAGCGTCAAACTTGTCACGAGACATGTTTAGACGAGTCGGGATAGAACCTTTGTTCAAGTTAAATGTTTCTTGGAACTTAGGTTCAAGAATCAAACGAGCAAGGTCTTTTTGAGCTGCTTGTTTTTCTTTGCCGTCTACTTTAAACATCGCTAGAGAGTCGATGTTGAACGTGAAAGAACCGCTTGTGCCTGGTGCTGGGTAACAAACGTAATCTACGCCTGCTTTTTTGCCCGCTGCAGTAAACTCGCCTTTCGCCCAGTCACCCATGATTTGCATTGCTGCATCACCATTGATAACCATAGACGTTGCGATGTTCCAATCACGGCCAGAGAAACCTGGGTCAACGAATTCACGCATTTGCTTGAATGTATCGAACACGTCGATCATGTCTTGGCTACGCAATGTTTTGTCAGACAAACCGATGAACGCGCTGTTGTAGAACTTAGAGCCTTTAGACAACGCAATGGCTTCGAATAACGTAGCGTCTTGCCAAGCTTGACCACCGTGTGCAAGTGGTGTGAAGCCAGCGGCTTTGATTTTTTTCGCTTCAACGATGAACTGATCCCATGTTGTTGGGATAGACGCGCCAGACTTACGGAATACTTCTGGGTTTGCCCACATCCAGTTTACACGGTGAACGTTCACTGGAGCCGCCACGTAATGGCCATCGTATTTCATAACATTGCTAACGACTTGAGGAAGAATGACATCCCAATCGCCTGCTTTTGCCACATCATCAAGATTTGTTAGGAAACCAAGATCGCCCCATTCTTGAATAGTTGGGCCTTTGATTTGAGCAGCGGAAGGAGGATTGCCAGCAATGGCGCGAGATTTCAGAACGGTCATAGCAGATTCACCACCGCCACCAGCGACTGCGAAGTCTTTCCAAGTGTGGCCAGCGTCTACCATTTCTTCTTTAAGTACATTGATCGCAGCGGCTTCGCCACCTGATGTCCACCAATGCAAAACTTCTACTTCACCAGCCTGGGCGGTAGCAGCGGCTAGAGAAAGTGCAACTGTGGTTAAACCGAAAGCAATTTTTTTCATGATAGTAACCTTTGTTATTGTTATGTCGTCTAATCAAATACAAACATGTTTTGATATGGCGTTTTTGTATCGACGGCGCTGACTGTCTGATGTCAGCCAAAACGCACGTTCGAGTTACTGAATTTAGCAAAGGATCTGACAAGGGAGGGTAAAATAGAGCAACCTAATGTAACAAAGTCTTGCAAGGTTGCCGTTCTGAGTCGAATTTATTGCTCTGTTCTTCCATGAAATTTGCACAAAAATGTAAATAAATCAGTGTCTTGGTAGCCAAAGTTTGGCTTCGAGACCTTGTTGTATACCTTGCTGCATATGGTTACTTAATGTCACCTCGCCACCATGTGCTCGCGCAATATTGCGCGCGATACTAAGCCCCAACCCCATACCTCCAGGGTGGCCGGAATGGTCTGGGGTAAGACGAGTGTAGGGTTGAAATACCTTGTCCATTTTATCGATGGGGATGCCTGGACCTTGGTCACAGATGCGAATACAGACGTCGTCTTCGTCATCTTCAATGTACACGGTGGCCGTTTTTCCATAGTACAAGGCGTTGTCGACTAAGTTGCCAAGACAGCGTTTAATCGCCAGCGGTTTGCCGATGAAAGGGTGGTTTAACTCCCCAACCACGGTGAGTTTAACGTCGTGTAAATTGGCGGTTGTTTGCATATCCCGCAACATTCTAGATATGTTCACTTCGATACGATTTTCGTGAATATCGGTTTCTTTTACGCTTTGCAGTGCGCCTTTTACCAACATGTCTAGGTCTTCTAAATCCCGAATCATCGCGTCGCGGATGTCGTCTTCATCGAGCATTTCGGCACGCAATCGCAAACGGGTTATCGGGGTTTTGAGGTCGTGTGAAATTGACGCGAACAGTCGCTCTCGGTCATTGAGATAGCGTTGAATGCGGCGTTGCATGTCATTGAATGCTTTGGCGGTATTACGTACTTCTACGCTGCCGACTTCTTTGATGGGTTTCCAATCACCCTGACCAAAACGTTCTGCGGCGCGTGCCAAGGTGGCTAAAGGCCGGGTAACACGGCGCAAAATCACTATGCTCAGCAACAACACGGTAATGACCGACATTGCCATGGAAAAGAGGCGATCACCGGTAAGCGCAGAATTGCCGTCCAGAAAATAAGGGTCTGGCATAAGGCTTGCTAAATACAACCAATCTTTGTCGTTGATGGGAATCTGGATCACGATGATGGGCGGCGTTAACGGTTTGACTAATAAGCTGTGATGCCCCCAACGCTCCGGTAAGTCTACTAGCCGAGTGTGGTTGTTGATGACATGCAGGTCGTCTGGGTTGGAAAACGCAATATTGGCGTTATGAATACCCAGTTGTTTGATCAGCGTGGATTGCACTTCGTTTTTAACGATGTCTTTGAGAGGCGAATCTGGGATGTTGTTGATGTTAATTTCTTCTTTGTTTAGCGTCACAAAGAAGCGTGTGCCCCCCATGTCTTGTAATTGATCAATGACGATGTGTCGATAATTGGTTGGGAGGGAGGTGAAATAACTGACCGTTGCCGCGATTCGAAACGCCATGTGTTTTGACACTTCACGAACGTTTTCTTCGGTGTCCGATTCCAATTGGCGCAGCCAAATGGTTGAACTGACGAATTGCGCGCTGGCCACACCCAGCGCCATGATGATCAGAATTTGCCCGGTCAGAGACTGAGACCAGCGCTTGATGCGCGAGCTTTTGCTCTGAGCCGTGTTACTGGACATCGCTAATGACTTCGACATTGGCGGTTAGGATGTAACCTTGGCCGCGAATGGTTTTGATTAATTGCGGTTGACGGGCGTCTTCATGCAAGCGTTGGCGCAAGCGGCTGACATGCACGTCAATAAAACGGTCAAGCGGAGCGCTGTCGCGCCCCCGCGTGTTTTCTGCGATGAGTTCCCGCGAGAGTACGGCACCAGGGTGCGTTAAAAACAACATGAGCAAATTGTAATCGGCCCCTGATAAGGACTCTTTGTCGTCACCGAAGTGCAACTCTCTGGACAAGGTATCGAGAGTAAATTGTGCGAAGCGGTAAAAACGATGCGTAACTGGCGACATTTCGACAACCTCGCTGTGTTCCATACGTCGTAAAATCGCCTTGATTCGAGCTAGCAATTCTCGTGGATTAAAAGGCTTCGCAAGGTAATCATCGGCGCCAATTTCTAAGCCAATAATGCGGTCCATTTCATCGGAGTTCGCCGTGAGCATAATCACTGGAACTTGAGAATGGGCGCGCAAGGAACGACATACTGAGAAGCCGTCTTGGCCGGGCAGCATGATGTCTAAAATGACCAAATCAATGTCTGAGTGATTTTTTACATCGGCTAAGAAGGCTTCGCCAGAATCGGCCGTCAGCACGGTGAATTGATGCTTTTCTAAGTAAGTTTTGAGCAGGGTGCGAATCTCGTCGTCATCGTCTACAACATAGATACATTTTGCGTGGGTCATTCTCTTACTCAGTGGCAGGTTAATGTCTGATTTCGGTTAAAACGAGGGTCTACAAGCCTTGAGTCTAGCAAGAAAGTCAGATCGAACCAACGTTGATAGGTGCTTGCGGCGCATCGTCAATTAAATAAATTAAATTGATTTAAAGTTTTTCCCCCTGCATAATTTTTCATCTACCCTTATTTTTTTCGAGTATTCAAAAGAGAACACAATAATGACAACAAAAGTGATGGCGTTCGGTGAAGCCTTAATCGATTTTCTTTCCAATGGAGCAACCAAAGCAGGAGAGCTTGAATCCTTTACAAAATTTCCTGGTGGCGCGCCGGCGAATGTCGCGGTTGCGGTTGCTCGCTTAGGCGGAAACAGTCACTTTGTTGGGCAAGTCGGTGAGGACGCATTCGGCCACTTTTTGAAGGATTCACTAGACAGCTACGGTGTGAACACGGGTGCTATGTTGATGACCAAAGAAGCCAAAACCGCATTGGCGTTTGTGAGCTTAGATCACACTGGCGAGCGTAGTTTTGAGTTTTATCGCAGCCCTTCCGCGGATATTTTGTTCCGTGAAAGTGATTTTGATGCGACCTGGTTCGCTGGCAGCCAAGGTGTGTTTCACACGTGTTCCAATACACTGACCGACGCAGACATCACGAAAGCGACGTTGGCGGGTGTGAGCATGGCGCGTGCAGCGAACTGGATTGTGAGTATTGATGTGAATTTGCGCATGAACCTTTGGCCTAATGGTCAAGTGGACACCAAACGCGTGATTGATTGGATGCAAAGTGGTGATGTGGTGAAAGCCAGCTTAGAAGAATTGGCCGTGTTGGCGGAAGACCCATTCGTCTTGATCCAAGAATCACTGGCTGCGGGCGTAACCTTGTTCGTTTTAACGGACGGTGGCAACCCGATTCGCTTTTACACACAGGCCCATGGTGAAAACCAGGTTGTGACGCCAAAAGTTGAGGTAAAAGACACGACTGCCGCGGGCGATGCGTTTGTGGGTGGTTTGCTTTATAAGCTGGCGGAGCAGGGGGGAGATCGTGCTGCGTTAACGACACTGTCTCAGTCTCAGCTGGTGGACGTGGTGCGATTTGCCGCGGCTTGTGGTGCAGATTCTGTAACCAAATTAGGCGCTTACCCTTCTTTGCCTTCGCTGGCTGAGGCAGAAGCGCAATTGGGTCGGTTTTAAATTCTATATCGCGTTAATGGCCGATTGGTTAAACGGTTAAGAGACGGTTAAAAAAGAACTCTCTCGTGATGAAGCGTGGCATGGCCACGCTTTTTTTATGTCCGTAATTAGGTGAGTAAATAAGCAAAAAACGAGGATAAAAACAGCACAGAGTCACCGCATTTTGATCATTAACCTGCTGAAATCTCATAAAAAAACCGATATCGTTCGTTTTTTATACAGCGTATTGAGAATGGATTAAATTCGCGTTTTCTCAGAAACCAACTAAATTTAGCAAATAATTAAGTCAATATTAAGGACGCTAAGTGCTTGAAGCACGGGTTTTGTTTGTTAATAATCAAATTCCTTCTTAATCCTTATAGAAGACATATTTAGTGAGTTTCGACCTTCGATAATAACAACAAAGGCATGCTAGGGGAGTCCCGAGCCAGCCTGTAAGGAGCTATGATGAAAAAGTCTCTATTGTCTGTGGCGGTAGCCCTGACTCTGTCCGCAAGTGCTGTTCATGCAGCTGACCTCATGTTCAAACCCGGTGAAGATGCTCGTTTTAGTTGGAGCAGCTATGACGCCTTAAAATCCACTAACCTCTCTGGCGAAACCATTTCTGTTTTTGGTCCTTGGATGGGCGATGAAAAAGGCAACTTTGAGCGTGTGGTTGCTTATTTCGAAAAAGCCACTGGCGCAAAAGTCAATTACGCAGGGTCGGATTCCTTTGAACAGCAAATCGTAATTGATGCTCAAGCTGGCAGCGCCCCCAACATTTCGGTTTTTCCACAACCGGGTTTAGCGGCGGATTTGGCGGCAAAAGGTTTCATTACACCGCTTAACGATACTGTGAAGAAAGCCGTGGTGAGCGATTATGCCGCGGGTCAATCGTGGGTTGATCTTGCAACGTTTAAAAACCAAAAAGGCCAAAAAGAGTTTTACGGTGTGTTCTATCGTGCCGATTTGAAATCCTTGGTGTGGTATTCACCAGATAACTTTGCGGATGCGGGTTATGACGTGCCTGAAACCATGGAAGACTTAAAAGCATTGACGGAACAGATCGTCGCTGACGGTGGCACGCCTTGGTGTATCGGTTTGGGCTCCGGCGCAGCGACGGGTTGGCCGGCAACGGATTGGGTAGAAGATCTATTGTTGCGTACTCAGCCAGCGTCGGTGTACGACAAATGGGTGAGCAACGAGATCAAGTTTGATGACCCACGCATTGTGAATGCGATTGAGGAGTTTGGCTGGTTCGCCCGCAATGACGAATACGTTGACGGTGGTGCGGGCGCGGTGGCGTCAACGGATTTCCGTGACAGTCCAAAAGGCTTGTTCCAATCACCACCTAAGTGTTATTTGCATCGCCAAGCGTCGTTCATTCCTGCGTTTTTTCCAGAAGGCACGAAATTGGGCTTAGATGCGGATTTCTTCTATTTCCCATCGTACGAATCGAAAAAATTGGGTAATCCGGTATTGGGTGCGGGCACCTTGGTCAGCATCACCAATGATTCAAAAGGCGCCCGTGCGTTTATCGATTTTATTCGCTCGCCGATCGCTCATGAATTGTGGATGGCGCAAACGGGCTTTATTTCGGCTCATTTGAAAGCCAATCCTGAAGTGTATTCCAGCGAGGCTGCGAAGAAGCAAGGTGAAATCTTACGCTATGCGACGACGTTCCGTTTTGATGGATCGGACTTGATGCCAGGCAAGATCGGCGCGGGTTCTTTCTGGACTGGCATGGTGGATTACACCGGCGGTAAAGACGCAAAAGAAGTTGCTCATGACATCCAGAAAACATGGGATGCGTTGAAGTAACTTTGTTCAATAAGCCTCTAATGCGGACGCTCGCTTAGGGGCTTTCTTCTTTGTCGTTCAACCACAACCGATGACCCTGTGGTTGATCTGTCTATTCGATGTATTTTGGAGTGCTTATGGCTCAGCTCGCTTCCGCGTTAGTGACCATGATTTTGGGTGTACTAGGGTGTGCTGTGTATTTCTATGGTTCAAACATCTTGTTGGATAAAATCTTTCCCACCAAGAATGGACCCGCCCAACAAATCGCTCGAAACCTAAGAATCACCAATACCATTCGTCCTTGGTTGTTTTTAGGGCCTGCGGTGTTGTTGCTGACGTTTTATCTTTTTTATCCGGTGATCGATTCTATTCGTTTGTCTTTCTTTGACCGCAGTGGCGATGAGTTTGTGGGCGTTTCTAACTACGTGTGGTTGTTTGGCAGCGATGAGTTCTTTGAATCCTTCCGCAACAATATGTTGTGGCTGATTGTGGTGCCGACGGCGGCGACGTTTTTTGGTCTGGTAATCGCGACCATGACCGACCGCATTTGGTGGGGCAATATTGCCAAAAGTCTGATTTTTATGCCGATGGCCATTTCCTTTATTGGTGCGTCGGTTATCTGGAAATTCATTTACGATTTTCGCAGCGGCGGCGATGCACAAATTGGTTTGTTGAATGCCGTTGTCGTCTTTTTTGGTGGAGAACCACAGAACTGGATCACCATTCCTTTTTGGAACAATTTCTTTTTGATGATTATTTTGATCTGGATTCAAACCGGTTTTGCGATGGTGATTTTGTCAGCGGCGTTGCGTGGTATTCCAGATGAAACCATCGAGGCCGCTGTGCTAGATGGCGCCAATGGCGTGCAGATTTTCTTCAAAATCATGGTGCCGCAAATTTGGGGAACCATTGCGGTTGTTTGGACAACGATCACCATTCTGGTGCTGAAGGTGTTTGATATTGTGTTGGCGATGACCAATGGCCAATGGGACACGCAAGTGCTGGCAAATCAGATGTTTGATTGGATGTTCCGCGGCGGCGGCGACTTTGGTCGTGGCGCGGTGGTGGCGATTGTGATTATGGTGTTGGTTATCCCGATTATGATTTGGAATATAAAGCGTGCGAACGCAGAAATGGAGGGGCGTTAATATGATTGCATCCTCTAAACGTTCTCCGTTGACGTATTTGGTTCATGCCACTGTGTTGTTTTTGGTGGTGATTTGGACCATTCCGACAGCGGGTTTATTTGTGTCTTCCATTCGCGACAAAGATCAGTTGTCAGTGTCTGGCTGGTGGACGGCGTTAGCTACGTCTGAGCAGCGTATTGTTGACCGTGCACAAGAACCGAAAGCGCAAGTGCAAGAAGGCGGTCGCTTTGTTATTCGTGGCAATTTGCTGGGTGAGTCGGCTGGAAGCATCACTCAATTCGGTTTTAGTTCTCTGGAGCCTGAGGCGTTTGCTGTTGGTACGGTGGCCGAAATGAGAAAAGGCCAAACGCTAGAAGTGACCGCCAATGGTGATTACGTCTTGTCCTCGCCGACACCATGGAAGGGATCCCGTGGGCAACGTATTTTTTACACGGCGGAAGTGCCTCCTCGGTTCACCTTGGATAACTATCGTGAGGTGCTGAGCGCAGAAGGTTTGGGTCAGTCTTTCTTAAATTCCTTAACAGTGACGATTCCTGCGACCATTATTCCAATTTTGGTGGCGGCGTTTGCGGCCTATGCCTTAGCGTGGATGCGTTTTCCAGGTCGAGCTTTGTTGGTTGCGGCTGTGGTGGGATTATTGGTTGTCCCTTTGCAGATGTCTCTGATTCCGTTGTTGAAAAGCTACAACTTGATTGGCGAATTCTTTGGCGTTGGTTCAAAAACCTATGTTGGGATATGGCTCGCTCACACGGGGTTTGGTTTGCCGTTGGCCATTTATTTATTGCGTAATTACATCGCAGGTTTACCGGGGGAAATCATTGAGTCGGCGCGTGTTGATGGGGCATCGGACTTTGATATTTTCCGCAAAATTGTGCTGCCCTTGTCGTTTCCTGCCTTGGCGTCGTTTGCCATTTTCCAGTTCCTTTGGGTGTGGAATGATTTGTTGATTGCCATGGTCTTTTTAGGAAACAACGAAGAGCATTTGGTGCTAACGGGTCAATTGCGTGAATTGTTGGGGTCTCGTGGCGGGAACTGGGAGATTCTGACGGCATCGGCGTTTATTACCATTATTGTTCCTTTGTGTGTGTTCTTTAGTTTGCAGCGTTATTTGGTGCGCGGCTTGTTGGCAGGTTCTGTGAAATAACCCCGTTACGCGAGTGAGTTGAGCGCGGCTCCTCACTTAATGTACGTATTTAGATTGAGGCAATTGAATCATGGCAGATGTAAAGCTAACCCATGTTAAAAAGGTTTATTCGAACAAAGTTGAAGTGTTAAAAGACATTAATTTGGACATCAAACAAGGTGAGTTTATCGTCTTTGTTGGGCCGTCTGGTTGCGGCAAGTCTACCTTGCTTCGCATGATTTCTGGTTTAGAAGAGATTTCTGGCGGCACTTTGGAGATCGATGGCCAAGTGGTGAATGATATTCCACCTGCATTACGCGGCATCGCGATGGTGTTTCAAAGCTACGCCTTGTACCCGCATATGACGGTGTACGACAACATGGCCTTTAGTTTGCAAATCGCGAAAGTGAGCAAAGAAGACATCGATCAGCAAGTGCGTAAAGCAGCGGATATGCTGCAACTTACGCCGTATTTGGATCGCTTGCCAAAAGCCTTGTCGGGTGGTCAGCGTCAGCGTGTGGCGATTGGTCGCGCGATTGTGCGCCGTCCGAAAGTGTTTTTGTTTGATGAGCCTTTGTCGAATTTGGATGCGGCGTTGCGTGTGGCGACGCGAATGGAAATTGCTAATCTGAAAGACAGCATGCCCGATTCGACGATGATTTATGTGACTCACGATCAGGTCGAAGCCATGACATTGGCGGATCGTATTGTGTTGTTATCGGCGGGTAATATCGAGCAAGTAGGCTCGCCTTTGGAGCTTTATGAGCACCCTGCGAACGTGTTCGTGGCGAAGTTTATTGGCTCGCCCGCGATGAATGTGGTGCCGTGTCGAATTGAAAAGGCCGGCGAGCAAACCCAGGTGTCGCTGTCTTCATCTGTGACCGTGGAAACGCCGATTACAACCGAAGCCAGTGAGCAATCCAAAGCGGCGTTTTTTGGTATTCGTCCTGAAGATTTGTTGGTGGTTGAATCGCAGGAACAGGGTTTCTTGTCGGGAAGTGTGTCTTTTGTTGAATCTTTGGGGGAAGCGACCTTGCTGTACGTTACTGTGCCTGGTTGTGACGAAATGGTGATTGCGAAGCAAGCAGGCACCCTAAAAACACAGCGAGGCGAGACCGTGCATTTGTCGGCATTGCCAGAAAAAATGCATTTATTTGACGACAAAGAAGTGTCTTATCGTCGTTAATTGTTTGGATTATTTTGATGGGAGCAAGGCGTTGCTCCTTGTTTTATTTGTTTTTGGAGAGCCGTTATGACGACCAATTTGAATTGGTGGAAAGGTGGAGTTATTTACCAAATATACCCACGTAGTTTTATGGATGCGAATGGCGATGGGATTGGTGATTTGGCCGGAATTACCAGCAAACTCGACTATGTAGCGTCTCTCGGAGTGGATGCCATTTGGCTGTCGCCGATCTTCACATCGCCCATGAAAGACTTTGGCTACGATGTGTCGGATTATTGTGATATTGATCCAATGTTTGGCACGTTAGCGGATTTTAAAGCCTTAATTGATCGTTCTCATGAATTGGGCTTAAAGGTAATGATCGATCAGGTGATTAGCCATTCTGCTGATGCACACCCTTGGTTTGAAGAAAGTCGTCAGGATAAAACCAACCCAAAAGCCGATTGGTATGTGTGGTCTGACCCAAAACCAGACGGTTCTCCGCCTAATAACTGGCTGTCTATTTTCGGTGGCAGTGCGTGGAAATGGGACAGCCGTCGTTTGCAATATTATTTGCATAACTTCTTGGAGTCTCAGCCAGATTTCAACTTCCACAACCCAGATGTTCGCAAGGCGCATTTGGACAATATGCGGTTTTGGTTGGAGATGGGGGTAGACGGTTTCCGTTTGGACACGGTGAATTTCTATTTCCACAGTGAAGGCTTGGAAGACAACCCACCAGTGCCTGCTGGTGAGCCAAAAACCATGGGTGCGCCACACGATAACCCTTACACCTATCAGCGTCATGTGTACGATTTGAGCCGCCCAGAAAATCTGGATTTCCTCAAAGAGTTGCGTGCCATGATGGACGAGTTTCCAGGCAGTACTACTGTGGGTGAGATTGGCGATGATTTTCCGTTGAAACGCATGGCCGAATACACGTCTGGTGGCGACAAGCTTCACATGGCGTATACCTTTGATTTTTTGAATAAGCCGCATTCACCTGATTACATTCGGGATGTATTGAAAAACATGCAAGAGATTGTCGGGGATGGCTGGCCTTGCTGGGCATTATCCAATCACGATGTGGTGCGTTCTCGTACACGTTGGGGCGCAGACGAGGATGGCGAAGCGTATCCTTTGGTGGCCTTGGCGCTGATTTTGTCTTTGCGCGGCAGTGTGTGTCTGTATCAAGGTGAAGAACTTGGCTTGCCAGAAGCCGATGTGCCGTTTGAGCGCATTCAGGACCCTTATGGCATTCCATTGTGGCCTGTGTTCAAAGGCCGTGATGGCTGTCGTACGCCGATGGTGTGGGAGAATTCAACTAAAGGTGGTTTTTCTAATATTGAGCCTTGGTTGCCCGTATCCAAAGAGCAGTTGCCTTTGAGTGTGGCGGAACAAGAAGCGAATCCAGAGGCGTTATTGCACAAGGTTCGTCAGTTAATTCATTGGCGCCAACAACAACCGGCGTTGGTCAACGGTGAACTTTCTCAGCGCGACGTGGACAATGCCGACTTGGTGGCTTTGGTGCGTGAGTATCAAGGCGAGAAAGTGCTGGTGGTTCTGAACATGACGGGGACATCTCAGCAGGCGAATGTGGGTGATGATATTGCAGAAGTGCTACAAGGGCATGGCTTTTCGTCGACCTTGTCTGGCGCGGTGGCGACAGTCCCTGCGTATCACGCGTTTTATGCCAGATTGTCTTAGCCTTGATGGCAATCGGTCTTGGGATAAATACTAAGACTTTGTAACAAACAAGCCGATTTGCGGAGGACGTAAATCGGCTTGTTTGTCATGGCTATTTTTTTAGATTACGGACCGTGGGTATGACAAAAAACATAAAAAAGCTGACCTTAAAAGACGTCGCCGAACGCCTAAAAGTGTCTACCGCGACCATTTCCAATGCGTTTAATCGCCCCGATCAATTGTCGGCCAATTTGCGTGAAAACATTTTGAGCGAGTGCGAAAAAATGGGCTACTTTGGCCCCAATGCCGCGGCGCGCAGTTTGCGAACGGGTCGCACGGGCATTGTTGGCATTGTGTTGTCGGATGACCTGAGTTACAGCTTGACTGACCCTGTCGCCAATCAGTTTTTGAAAGGTATGGCGGAAGTGTTCGAGGCGAATGAATACAACATGTTGCTGTTGTCTTCTGATCATGTGGAACAAGACGCGCAAAGCCGCATGCAATCTTCCATGGTCGATGGCTTTATTGTGTACGGTCACAAACCTCAGCAGTGTATTAATGCGCCTTGGTTGATGCCGAATAAGAACATCATTACGGTCGATAGCTTTATTCCGGGGACGACGTCGGTCAACATTGAAAACCACAGTGGCGCGTATCGCATTGCGTGTCATGCGTTGCAGCATAAACCGGAAGCGGTGGCGATTTTAGGTTTGAGCCTGTTAGACACTGACCGAGTGTGTCGGATTCGGGAAGACGAACTGTTTGACCGCGCTGCATCGATTTCGATTCAGCGTTTGTACGGGTATTTTGAAGCGTTAGAAGAGCACCAATTGTCCGTTGCCTCCGAGCATATTTGGAACATTCCAGAAAACAATCATAAGTTGGCTTACCAAGCGGCTCGTGAAGCATTGACCATGGCGAACCGCCCGCAGTTGCTATTGTGTATGAGTGATTGTATTGCGATTGCTGCGGTACAAGCGGCGTTGCATATGGGGTTGCGAGTGCCTGAAGACGTGCAGGTGGTAGGGTTTGATGGCATTGCCGAAAGCGCCAATATTCACCCATCCATCACCACCATCCATCAACATACGGTGGAAAAAGGGCGTGTCGCCGCGGAAGTCTTTTTAGGCCTTCGAGAAGCCAAAGACGTGGTGTTGGAAACGGAGCTGGTGATTCGCGAAAGTTGCCCTTCACTTGCTGACTCCGCTGTATCGTAGACCTAGACCCAATAGTGCGAAATATCTGCTTCTGGGTCCATGTGGTAGGAGATTTGTGCCTGCAATAATTCCGCAGAAGACAGCGCGTCAGTCAACGCATGATGGGCCTTGTAGCGTGGAAGTTTGTAGCGTTGACGGCAAGCGTCTAAGCGCAACGAAGGTTGTCTACCAAAGCGTTTCCACCACGGTTTGAATGTGGCTTGGCGTTCAATGTCCATGGTATCTAGGACGGGGAAATACAGCGGATAGCCGTATACTTTCATGGCGGCTTCCAGAAGGAATTGGCGCTCGATGGCCACACAATGCACGACGATGACTTGGTGGCTAAGTGCCGTCAAAATTTCCTCCAAAATAGCATGAAGCCTTGGCGCTTCTTCTAGTTCGGCGTGGGTGATTTCATGGATGGTGACGGATTCGGCATGCAATGAACGTTCAGGTTTGGCCATCCAATATTTCGCACCTTGGCAACGAATGATTTTGTGGTCGAGTGGGATTAGCCCAAGGCTGATGATCTCGTCTTTACTGGGGTCTAATCCGGTGGTCTCGAGATCCAATGCGAGCAATGGCGCGTCTTTTAACGCGGTATTGGGCGCTATCATTCCGGCTTGATAAAAGCGTTTTAATGGGCCTTCTGGCGCTTCTTTGGCCCATTCTGCAAACATCGCTTGCCAGTCTTGGATGTCTTTTTTTTGGCTGTTTTTTATTACACGTTTTGTCATTTAGTTGCGCTTCCCTGCGAAGCGGAACTTAATAAATTCCTGTTGGCGTGACACAATGTGAAACGCGTCTCTTAAGTGACGCTTTTCAAATGAGGACAAATGTTCAGGGTTGACGTGATTATTGGGCTCTTCGCCGGCTTCAATTTGGTCTTTTTGGTTGCGGATACGCACCATGCCGATCATTTCTAAGGCCAAGGCGAGGTCTTTCGCGCGCCCGTCGGGTAACAATCCTGCGGCTTCAATGTCTTCAATACGTTCCAGTGTGTTGAGTTTGTCACTGCCACACGCTAACGCATGCACTCGGACAATATCAATAATGGGTGCGATGCCCCTTTCTTTTAGGTTAAACGTGCGTGATTGTTTGCCTTCACCGTCCAATACAAACTGTCGAAAGAACCCCAAAGGTGGTTTGCGTTGGTTGGCGTTTCTGGCCATAAAGGTCAAGAACCCCGCGTGCTGTTGGGCTTCGGCGCGTATGTGCTGATTTAATTGTTTGGCCAGGGTTTTGTCGCCATACACGCCGCGCAAATCAAAGAAGATAGACAGACGCAATAGGGCTTCGGCTTTGGGTTGTTGAATCCACTCGCTGAAGTGTTGTTTCCAGACCTTAAGAGGCTGACGCCAGCGCGGATTCGACGCCATGATATCACCAGAGCACAAATCGTAGCCGCAGTCGTCTAGATGCTTGCATACCCAATCGGCTAGGTTTTCAAAATACTCGCCGTGCAGTGTTTTGTCGTATTGATCGCTCAAGATCAAGGCATTGTCTTGATCGGTTTTAATGGTTTGTTCTTCTCGTGCTTGCGAGCCAAGCGCAATAAAGCAATAAGGCACTGGCGGCGGCCCGTATTTTTCTTCGGCCAACTGCAATAAACGCTTCACAAAGGCGGTTCCTATGTGTGACATGGCGTTGCCTATCATTTGGGTATTGGCATCAGCGAGCACCAGTTGGGTGAAGGTGTGCGTCATTTTACGACTGATGCTTTTCAGCCCTTCAATGCTGGTTTGTTTATAAATATCGCTGATTAAGTAGACGCTGCCGTGGCTTTCTTTTTGGATAAGGTCGCCTGTGCTCACCACGCCAATCGGGAGCCCATTCTTTACAATGGGGATATGGTGAACATTGCGTTCCATCATTTTTAGAACGGCTTCTGATGCGTAGTCGCCACTGTCCATTACGACCGGGTCACGGGTCATGATGTCTGACACTGGCGTGTCGTAAGCTAGACCTTCCGCCACCGCGCGAGTCCGTAAATCTCGGTCTGTAACAATGCCAATCAGTTCGTCATTGTCCGTGATTAAAAGGCTAGAAACGCGATGCTCAGCCATGATTTGCGCGGCGATGCGAATGCTGGAATCCATTTGTGTGCTTATCGGTGGACGTCTTAATAAGCTCACCACAGGGCAGGTCATTAACGACACGTCGGAGTTTTGAGCGTCCATCGCGGCTCGCAGACGCGCTTCGCGAGCCAGCTGGAAAAAGTCCGAAAAGTTGTCGTTTTCAGCATGAAGTTTGAGAAACCAACGCGCAGGAATGCGATACAACAAACTGTCTTCGATGGTTCGCATCGACTGGGACGATTTACCACCGCGTAACAACGACGCGTAGCCGAATATCTCACCTTCGTTCATGCGTCGAATTAACTTTTCTTCTTTGCTCAGCACTTCAATGGCTCCGCTACGAATGAAAAACAGCGTATTGTTTAAGGCGCTGGGCGCAATGACCCATTCCCCCGCACGGACATACTGTATTTCGATTTCTTTCGCCATGTCATTGAGTTGCGGATCGTCTGCAATCTCATTGAATGGAGCGTGCTGACACAGTGCTTCGAGTATTTCGGTTAATTCGACGTCCATCGTACATTCCTGTTTGATCGCGCTAACTTAGTGTAGATAGGGCGAGATTATGGTTACGGCACCTAAAACGAGAAACAATAAACAAGCCAATTGGCGAGTTCTGTCAGCGTTTATTTTGTCCATGATCCAGTTACCTGCGAAAACAACCGGTACGTTGGCCAGCATCATACCAACGGTAGAACCTAGCAAGACCATCCACACACTGCCGTAATGAGCGCCTAGTAACACCGTTGCAATTTGCGTTTTATCGCCAATTTCAGCAAGAAAGAAAAGTATAAAGGTGGCACCAAACGCGCCATATTTCAGCATTTGATTTTCTTCGCTGTCGTCTTTATCTGGGATCAGTAGCCATAAACCTACCGCAATAAAGCTTAGACCAACAATCCAACTGATGGCACTGTCTGGAATCCATTGAGCGACTTCCACTCCGAGCCAAGCAGACAAGGCATGATTCAGCAATGTAGCGGCAAGAATACCAAGCACAATAGAAGATTTAGACGCGAAGCGCGTCGCAAGAAATAACGCCAATAATTGGGTTTTATCGCCCATTTCGGCAAGAGCAACAGTAGAGATAGAAGTAAGCAAAGCTTCCATTTGACAGGTCCTAGGTGGGCTATAAAACAAAAGACAACAAACCTGTGCCCACCAGAGCCAAGTCATTGTCTTAAGTCTCATCAATCCCAACGATTTGCATCGATTCAGGACTTCTTTGCCATGAACTTGAGGCTCAATTATGTTGACAAAGAATCTCTGCAGCATACGAATATGTGCAAAGAAGATTACTCCCCTAAGAGGACGCAGAGAATATAATATTTACCGTTAAAAAACAAACCCGAACAGACACTGCTGTTCGGGTTGTTGATAAAGGTCTAATGTACCGACACTTTATTTATAGAGATGCATGTCACTGTGTAACCCTTTCCACAAGCTGATACACATGATCAGCATGAGCAAAGTAAACGGTAGGCCGATGGTAATCGCCGCCGCTTGGATGGCACCCAGTGCTTCAGAGCCGCCACCAATCAATAGCGCGATCGCAATTACACCTTCCAGTACCGCCCAGAAAACACGTTGAATCATAGGTGCGTCTGTTTTACCGCCTGCGGTGATACCGTCGATAACCAAAGAGCCAGAGTCAGAAGAGGTAACAAAGAACACCAAGACCAACACGATACCGATAAAGGAGATCACAGACGTTAATGGCAAGTTAGCGAACATTTGGAACATCGCCAAAGAAGAATCGGAGATACCGTTTGCTAGCGCACCAATGCCGTTTTCCGATTGATCAAGAGCCGATCCACCGAAGATAGACATCCATACTAGAGAAACCACAGTCGGAACCAATAGAACCGCCACAATGAACTCACGAACAGAACGACCGCGAGAAACGCGCGCGATAAACATACCAACAAATGGTGACCAGGAAATCCACCAAGCCCAGTAGAATACAGTCCAGCCATGGTAGAAAGTCGTGTCTTCACGACCAATCCAATTACTTAATGGAATGATGTTTTCAACGTAGCTAAACAGGAAGGCGATCACAGACGAGAAAATCGCGCCAGTGTTACCAACGATCACAATAAAGATGGCCAATACAGCCGCGATGATCATGTTCACGTTAGACAACAGTTTGACACCGCCTTCTAAACCGCGAGCAACCGAGACAATGGCCACAGCGGTAACACCGCAAATAACCAAGATTTGAGTGGTTAGCGTGTTCGGAATATCGAATAGGAAGTTCAGACCACTGGTGGCTTGCAATGCACCGAAGCCCAATGACGTCGCCAAACCAAAAATCGTCGCGATAACAGAAATGACATCAATTACATGACCAATGACGCCCCATACTTTTTCACCAAACAGCGGGTAAAAAGCAGAACGAATGGTCAGTGGCAAGCCTTTGTTGTAGGCGAAGAAAGCCAACGACAAACCCACTACCGCGTAAATAGCCCAAGGGTGAAGACCCCAGTGGAACATGGTTGCGCCCATCGCTGCGTTTTTCGCTTCAGCCGTATTCGCGGCAACGTCAAACGGTGTGCCGTACCAGCCTGTGTAATAGGCGACAGGTTCTGCCACACTCCAGAACATCAAACCAATGCCCATACCGGCCGCGAACAACATAGAGAACCAAGTAATGGTTGAGTGTTCCGCTTTTGCTTCGGTACCGCCTAAGCGAATCTTACCAAGAGGAAGAACAATGAGAAGCAGGCAAAAAAGCACAAAGATGTTGCCGGATACCATGAAAAACCAGTCGAAGTTATTGATCGACCAATTTTTGGCGCCTGATAAAATAGCACTGGCGTCGGCAGGGAATAAGATACTGCCGATGATGAATGCAAAGATGATCAGTGCGCTGGTGCTGAATACAGGGTTCAGTACATCAAGGCCAAGAAACTGAACGTTATCTTGTCCTACTTTGTACGACGTGTTGTATTCTGCCCGACCACTGTCAGGTACTTTATTACTCATAAATTTACTCCTGAATTAGTGAAATTGTTCTCGCGACGTCTGCTTAACCGCCAATGTTTAAAAGGTCTCTGCCATTTACCAAAAATTAGCCTGAGTGATTTTTATACAATTCTACCACTCCACCGTAAGAGAATTTTCTCTATCGCATTGTTCTGAATACGACGTATTCAGAACTTTTTTCACAATGCTTACATAATCAGGGCGTTGTCAGATGGCTCGAACAAACAGGTTGCTTGGTAAAGGCCGCTGATTTTGTATTGAAATAGGTCGATTTTAGGGTGGTAAACCTTCGCTGTTTTTCAGCTAGGATGAGCGGTTAAGCCAGAGTCTCCATGACTTTTCGCGATGTTAACTAGAATAAAAAAGGCCATCTGAGATGGCCTTTTTTATTCTTAACAGGGTAAGAGTTACATCAAAATGCTTAGATGTCAAATTATAGTAAGCAAAGCAGTTGATTAAGGAAGGAATAATTCAAGCAATTCGTTAAGGAACAATTTGCCTTTTTCTGTCGTTTTTACTCGCTGTTTTTTCCATTCATTGGCATCCAATAAGTCTTGTTTGATTGCCTGTTCACAGGCTGAAATCAACGATTTTGGGGGTTTTTGATAAGCAAATCGTTCGTAATCCTGTAGATCAAAAGTTTCGAACAAACGCAAGCGGTTCATCATAAACTCCAGAGGAAGGTCTTCTTGCTCGATGGCTTCTTTGATCACCAAGGCTTCTGGTAAGTTGTTTAGGTAATGGTTTGGATGGCGAGTCTTTCGTGTACGAAATATTTGACCATTAACTAACGTGATCTTACCGTGAGCACCAGCGCCAATGCCGATGTAGTCGCCGAATCGCCAATAGTTCAGATTGTGCGCAGCGCGATGATTTGGTTTTGAATTCGCGGATACTTCATACTGCGCGTAACCATGCTGAGTGAGTAAGGCTTGCCCAGCGTCTTGAATGCCCCACAAGGTGTTGTCTTCTGGCAGTGTGGGCGGACGACGATAAAACTCCGTGTTGGGCTCGATGGTCAATTGATACCAAGACAAATGCTCGGGGTTCAACTCGATGGCCAACGACAAATCTTCCAATGCCATGTCTAGGCTTTGGTCGGGTAAACCGTGCATCAAATCGAGGTTGATATTATCGAAGCCTGCGGCTCTGGACTTATCCACAGCGTGGATGGCCTCCTCACGGTTGTGGATTCTTCCTAGGGTTTTCAACAGGTTTGGCTGGAAACTTTGAATGCCAATCGACAAACGATTGATGCCGGCTTGACGAAAGTGCCGGAACTTTTCTTGTTCAAACGTGCCCGGATTGGCTTCCATGGTGATTTCGGCGTTGTCCACCCACGTCAGTTTGTCGCGCAGGGCGTCCATTAGACGATAATAGAAGTCTTCGCTCATTAAGCTGGGCGTGCCACCGCCGATGAACGCGGTTTGAATAGGGCGTCCAGCGACATACGGCATATCTGCGTCTAAATCCGCTAGCAGCTGGGCGAGATAGGCATTTTCAGGCAGCTTTCCATCGGCTTCAAAGCGATCTGCTTGGTGCGAATTAAAATCGCAGTAGGGGCATTTTCGAACGCACCAAGGCAAATGAATGTACAAACTTAACGGCGGCAATAGAGCGCTCAAAGTGCCTTTCCTGTTGTGGTGTGTTGTTGGAACGCAGCGAACATGTGCTTTAATGCTTTGCCGCGGTGACTAATTTGATTCTTCACTTCTTTTGGTAGGCTGGCGGCACTGCAGCCACATTCAGGCACATAAAATATCGGATCATAACCAAAGCCCTCTTGGCCTTCTATGGCGGTCAAAATGCGACCTTCCCAGACGCCATGAAAAACCTGCGGCGTTGGGTCATCTTTGTGGCGCATGTAGGCCAATACGCAGTGAAAGCGAGCGGTGCGTTCTAGTTCAGGCACACCGTCTAGCTTTTCTAACAGAAGTTGGTTGTTCGCGTCATTATTGCCATGTTCGCCCGCAAAACGTGCTGAATAAATACCCGGTGCGCCGTCGAGATAGTCGACTTCGATACCGGAATCATCCGCCAACGCGGGTAAACCTGTTTGAGCACAGGCGTTGCGCGCTTTGAGAATGGCGTTTTCAATAAAACTTAGCCCTGTTTCTTCGGCTTCTTCGACATTAAATTCGCTTTGGGGTTTTACATAAATGCCCATGTCGCCAAGTAACGTATTGAATTCTTTGATCTTTCCTGCGTTGTTGCTGGCTAGCACGATGGTTTTTTGCATCGGTTTTTCCTTTTCATTCTTTAAAACAAAGGCGGCTGATACGCCGCCTTGTTGTGTTCTTTTGATTCGATGGTTGCCGTTTTTCGCGTATTAACGACTGATGTGGAATATCGCCGTTTCACTGAATAGGTTCGGCATGGAACGAATCCACCAGTGGTCTTTTAGCTGACCATCGACAGCCGCCCAACGCAGCACTTTGATGTTTTTCTCTTTACACAGACGTTCAAAGTCTTGGAAGGTAAAGAAGTGAATATTGGGGGTGTCATACCAATTGTAGGGCAAGAAATCAGAAACGGGCATGCGGCCTTTTAGCGCCAAATGCAGACGGCTGCGCCAGTGTCCGAAGTTTGGGAAGGTAATGATGCATTCTTTGCCGATGCGCAGCATTTCGTCGATCAATAAGTCGGGGCGACGGAATTGTTGCAAGGCGTGCGTCATCAATACAAGGTCAAAGCTTTGGTCATCAAAGTTCTGTAAGCCTTCGTCGATGTTTTGCTCTAAGACTGGAATGCCTTTTTCGATACAGGTGTTTAAGTCGTCATGGCCTATTTCCAAACCATAGCCGTTTACCTGTTTATTTTTAATCAGATGGTGGAGCAATTCGCCGGGACCACAAGCCAAGTCCAGCACTCGAATATTGGGCTGAACCCATTCATCGATGATTTCTAAATCAGAGCGCATTATTTGACCTCCGTGGTTAAGCGATTGGCGACCCGGGTTAAAAACGTGTTTAACACAGACATATAGCGTGGAATCGGGAACAAAAAGGCATCGTGACCTTCGGCGGCTTCGATTTTTGCATACGAGACCTGCTTGCCTGCTTTGACCAAAGCATTGACGATTTCCTCACTGCGCTCAGGGGAGAACCGCCAGTCGGTGGTGAAGGAAACCAGAAGGAATTCGCATTGCGCGCGACTCAACACAGCCGAAAGGTCGCCATTGGTTTGTGACGCGGGATCAAAATAATCCAATGCTTTGGTCATCAACATGTAAGTGTTGGCATCAAAGCGTTTGGTGAAGGCTTCCCCTTGATAGCGCAGGTAGCTTTCTACTTCAAACTCAATACCGTAGTTGTACTGATAGCTATCGTGACGCATTTGACGACCAAATTTGGCGCCCATGGCATCGTCTGATAAATAGGTAATGTGGCCTAACATGCGCGCCAATCCAAGCCCGTTGGTGGGCACCGAATCGTTGTCGAGATAATTGCCTTCGAAAAAATCTGGGTCGCGACGAATGGATTGACGTGCGACTTCGTTAAAGGCGATGTTCTGCGTGGACAGTTTGGGCGCGGAAGCGACGATGACGGCCGACTTCAGGCGGGTTGGAAAGCGGATGCTCCACTCCAATACTTGCATGCCACCTAGGCTGCCACCGACTATCGCGGCAAAGGTTTGAATGCCTAATAAATCCGCCAAACGTGCTTGGCTTTCTACCCAATCTTCGACCGTCACAATGGGAAAACTGGCTTCCCAACGTTGTCCTGTTTCTGGGTTGATGCTGGTGGGACCGGTAGAACCGCAACAGCCGCCTAAGTTATTAAGTGCAATGACAAAAAACGTGTTGGTATCGATGGCTTTGCCAGGTCCAATTGCCGAATCCCACCAGCCAGGTTTGCTGTCAGACATGGCGTGATAGCCCGCTGCGTGATGATCACCACTGAGCGCATGGCAAATTAAAACGGCGTTAGACGCATCGCTGTTAAGCGTTCCATAGGTCTCATAGACCAGATCATAAGAAGCCAGTGTTTGTCCGCACGCAAGCGGCAAAGGCGTGTCGAAATGCGCCGTCTGTGGCGTGACAATACCAACAGAGTCGGCTGAAATGACGTCCGGCATAGGTGTGTTTGTATCCTAAACTAAAGTCCTAAAGAAAGTGCTCGAGTTCCCGTGAAGACGAGTGGGAAGATTCATCGATGAGTGATGCCGTACAGTCTAGCGTTTGCGCCTAGTGTCATCAAGAGGTGGGATGGAAAACACACTAGACGACTCAATGCTTCTACCGTGTGTGCGGGTGTGGGTAGAAGCATTGGGTAGGGAGGTCATTAGAGCGTTACGCGAGTGTGAACACCTGCGTTTTGTTGGCCAGTTGTTCAGAGAGCTGCTGAATCTGTTTGGTCTTGTCGGCCATCATATCAATAGAACGCGTGTCTTGGTTGAGCTGTTGGGCAATTTGCTCCATTTCCGTGCTCATTTGAATCGCGGTACTGGCCACGTCGTGTATGGCGTTCGCCATGGAGTCGGTCGATTTCGACCCGGTCATGGCATTGCTTTCGATATCACGCATGGCTTCTTCGGCCTTAGTACCGTTTTCACTGATGGTTTTCAGGTTGTCTTGGCCGCTTTCCATGGTGGTGATCGCGGTTTGAGTAGACTGCTGAATGGTGCTGACGATGTCGGTGATTTTTGACGTGGCGTCGACGGTTTTTTCAGCCAAGGCTCTTACTTCGTCAGCGACCACAGAGAAGCCGCGACCCGCTTCGCCTGCGCGAGCGGCTTCGATGGCCGCGTTTAATGCCAGCAAGTTGGTTTGGCTGGCCAGATCGTTGATCATGGCAATGACGCTGTCGATGTCTTTTGATAAACGTCCTAGCTCGTTGAGCTGTTGACTGGTCATGTTCACAATGCCGACCGTGTCACTGATGCTGTGTAACACCATTTTGATGGTGTCGGCCCCAGATTTAGCTGACTGGTAAGTTTCGCTTGAATGCCCTTTCAATTCGTTCGTGGTGTTGGACAGCTCAGTCAAACGATTGGAAATATCATCGGTTGCGGTGGCGAGCGAATGGGTTCGCTGGTTTACTAAATGGTTACTGCTGGCAATGCTACTGATGGTGTTGTTCAGATCTGTCGACATGGTGCTGACGTTGTCGGTGGTCGACACCACGTCTTTTAGTACATTGCCTAATCCTCCCGTCATTTCGTTAAGAGATTGACTCAGTTGGTCAAATTCATCGTTACGCTTGGTGTTCACCATGGCTTTGGAAGACATGTCGCCTTGCTTGACTTTGTTTAGATCGGTAATGACATTTTGTAGAGTTTTATTCACGCTGCGTAAAATTACTATCATAAGTAACGCTGCCAATAAAATGATGGCGATACTCACCGCAAGCAATGTGGCATTGGCTTGAGCAGAGCTGTTTTCGGCATCATTTTCGGCATCGAGTACTTTGGCTTCAATCAACGCGTTGGCGTTGAGCTGGCTTTCAGTAAATTGATTTTTCTGAGTGGCAAAAGTCTGCTGTATCTCATTGAGGTTGGCGTATTCTTTTCCATATTGCAAAATCGCATCGCGATAGGCTTGAGCTTTTACACCGTGTGTATCATGGAAGCCAAAGTTATCGATACGGTTGTAGTAGCGGTCGTAGCTGGTGGTGAACTCCTCAAGGTTGCTGTCGGTTGGGTCTGATAAGTAACCTGCTTCAGCCTTGCGAACATTAGTGAATTCTCGTTTTAACAAGCTTAATTTTTGAATGTCGACCGTGATATCCGAACCCATTTTGTCAATACTGCCACGTAAGCCAGATGACGAATCAAAACCGATGACGTTACGTTTATTGATCAGGGCGACCAGTGCTTGGCTGTAGTTGGTGATTTCAACAAGGTTATCTCATAGTGCTTCTTTTAGATCTTGGCTATTTGCCTGTTCAATGTTGGCTGTAATGGTCGTGGCGTTTTGCTCGATTTGTTGGTTGGCTGTGGCAAGGTATTCTTGGAAGTTCTCTTCGGAGATGGAGCGAAGGCCATCGGCGATTTCGAGCATTTGAATACTTAAATGGTCATTCGATGCCTGAATTTTAGACAAATTTCTGAGTTCGTTATTGGCTTCTTTTTGGGATGCCAATCCACCAATGGCGACAAAGGTGACGATAACGAGCCCTAAAATGGCGGTAATCAATAATATTAATAGTTTCGTTTTAAAGGATAGGTTAACCAGCATAATGACCTTCCTGCTCGGCAGTATGTTTAAACAATGTGCACATAAATAGCACATGGGTTGTTAAGCTATGCAAGCATCGTGCTAACAAAATACAACCGTTAGGATAACGAGGTTTGAGCCGAGTATGAGGAAGGGGGGATTCTGGCTTGCGCATTGTTGGTGCGCGAGGTGGTGTTGGTTGTCACCAAAAGCCCTATTTTGGCTAGGGCTTTTGGTTGCGCTTATTTCGATACTTCAAATAAACGATAGACAAGTTGGCCTGCGTTTTTTTCTTTTATTAATGACCAATGCATTGGTAACTCTGGAAGAGGCGCTTCTTTTTCCATTTCTATGTACACCAAGGCACGATCCGCCAGCCAACCTTTTTCCAATAAAGGGATGATTTGCCCCAACCAACCTTTTCTAAATGGCGGATCCAAGAAGACAATGTCCATGGCGTGCGGCGTTACCGTGTCTAGGAAAACCGCCGCATTTTGAGCGATGACGTTGGCATTGGTTGCGCCCAGCGTGGATAGGTTCGCTGTCATTTGTTGTGACACAACACGCGAATTGTCCACAAACGTGAGGTGTTTTGCGCCGCGAGACAGTGCCTCTAACCCCAATGCGCCTGAGCCGCAAAATAGATCGCCACATACGGCGCCGGGGATCTGGTGATTGATCCAATTGAATAGGGTTTCTCTTACTCGGTCCGGTGTCGGACGCAGCCCTTCAATATCTGGAATGGGCAGTTGGCGCGAGCGCCATTCGCCGGCGATGATGCGCAGCTTGGAGGCTTTCGCTTTGCTTTTGTTCGACGCGTTATTTAGGGCGTTTTTTTTCATTGATAAACCTGAATTTCTTGGTAAGACGATGGCCGTAATAAACGCGTTAGGGCCGCTTGATACTCTTCGACGGTGAAGCTGTCGACCGCTTCTTGATAGCCATTGGCAAATTTTTCTAAATTCAGCGCGCCATTTTCGTGAGTGACTTGCGTGGCAATTTGACTCCACCACGTTGGCGACAATGTTTGCTGTTCTAGTTGGCTTTTAAAAGAGTCCAGCAAGGTCTGAAACATTTTTTTGTTATTGGCAGAAGGAACTTGTTCCGAAAAAGCCAAACTTTTAGGGTAAATCATCTGGTCGGCTGGCCGATTCGTTGTGGCGTCGGGCGAGGCTACACTGTTGCCATATTGAATGCTCCACCAAGCCCAAGGGTGTTGCGGAGAGAGCGTCAATGCGAGTTGTACAAAGTCGATATGAGTCTGCTTGTTTAGCGTAGCCACTAAGTCAGCCCCCCAAATTTGTAAGCTAATCCATTCTTTTATGTCGGTGACTGGCATCAGTGCAATGGCGCTGCGTGTTTGCCAAAGCGTGCCTTCATTCTGTTTGATGATGGTGCTTAGCGGCTCGCTGTAAATGCTTTCGTTAGGTGAGGTGGCGATTTGGTACTCTTGGCTGATTTTGTTTAAAGCGGCCTGTAAGGTGTTTTTTGCTTCAGTGGGCAGTTCGCCAATGATGTAAATCGCGGTCGCGGACGATTTTAAGCGTTGGTAATAATCAATCACTTGCTCTAATGATACAGGCACGCTATTGGAACTGATTTGTTTATTGTTTTTGTCGAAGAATAGGACGTTTTCGAGTTCGTGTTGAATAGGGGGATTTTGTGTGCGCTGGCTTTGCCAATTGTCGAAGGTGCGGCGTTTGAAATCTGGGTTGCTCAGCCAGTTGGTTACTAATGACAAGGTGGGGAGCAAATAGCGTGTTTCGTTGCTTAACGTTAAACAAATGGTTTGACTTTCGTGATCATAATAGCTGTTTGCGCTGGCGGCTAAAGGCGCTAATCTTTGATTGATGGACGCTGTGCTTAACGGTAGAGAATCGCTCATTAGCATCGCCAGAGTGGTTTGTATCAGGGCTGTGTTGGTGGTGGCGGAATGGAATGAGAAGCGAAGTTCGACCTTGTCGGTGTTTTCCCATTCTTCCTGCTTTAACCAAATGACAGGGATACCAGAGGTCGTCGTCCAGCGTTCGACCATCGGGGTGGGAAGTGTGTTGTTGGTGGCGATTAGATTAAGCAGCCAGATGCTTAGGGTGCAGAGCAACATAATCGCCGCTAAAACCGGACGGCTAAAGAGAGGTTTGTCACTGTTAAACATAATGAACCCTGAAATGGTAAGAGTTAGCGTGAAACTAGGCCTGTTTGCGCGCTAGAATGATGATAAAATAATCGTTTTTAAGCGTCTATCTATAGGGCGCCGTGTCCAATCATAGCATTTCACTGATGTTAACTGCATCAGTCAAAATAAAGAGACCGATTTAATGGAAGTTGTTAATCAAATTATTGCTTTTTTTACACCGTATCTTGGTGAATATGCTCGTTATGTTCCTATCGTGATAGGCACACTGTTAGCGATCATGGCGTTTGTTGTGCGTCGACGCTTTGTGAATAAAATGAATGCAGATATCAAAGCGGCTAAGAAAAAGGATATAGATTCCTTAAAGGTTGCTGAACCTGAAGCCGATGCAGCGGAAACTGTGCAGGCGCCAGCAGCGTTGGCGGATGATGCGGCGGTTGTCACTGCGCAATCTGTTGAGCCGATAGCGGAAATCAAGGAACCAACTCTGTCTTGGTCTCAGCGCATTAAATCCGGTTTATCCCGAACTCGAAGCGGCTTGGGGAATGGCTTGTCGTCTGTGATCAGTGGCAATAAAAAAGTCGATGGCGATTTACTGGAAGAGTTGGAAACACAGTTATTAATGGCCGATGTGGGCATTGATGCTACCCAAACATTAATGAATGGCTTGACGGAAAAGTTAAACCGCAAAGAGCTGAAAGACGCTGATACCTTGTTGGCTCAGTTGAAAGCCGATATGCAGGGGATTTTAAAAACATCCGAGCAGGTTCTGGAACCTATAAACCAAGAAGCCCCGTTTGTCATTTTGATGGTTGGCGTAAACGGGGTGGGCAAAACAACAACGATTGGCAAGCTGGCGAAAAAATATCAGGCCGAAGGCAAAAGTGTTATGTTGGCCGCAGGCGATACGTTCCGTGCCGCGGCGGTGGAGCAATTGCAAGTGTGGGGCGAGCGCAACAACGTGCCTGTGGTAGCGCAACACACGGGGGCGGATTCGGCGTCGGTGATTTACGATGCGATTGAATCGGCTAAGGCGAAAGGTGTCGATATTGTGATTGCCGATACGGCAGGGCGTTTGCAGAATAAAGCGAATTTGATGAACGAATTGTCCAAAGTGGTTCGCGTGATGAAAAAGCTTGATGTGCATGCCCCACATGAAGTGATGTTGGTGCTGGACGCAGGCACAGGACAAAACGCGATCAGCCAAGCCAAACTGTTTTCTGAAGCGGTTGGCGTGAGCGGTATTACATTGACAAAGCTCGATGGCACGGCAAAAGGCGGTATCATCTTTGCGATATCCAAACAGTTTGGGTTGCCAATTCGTTATATTGGCGTGGGTGAACAAGCCGATGACTTGCGTCCTTTTGTTGCTCAAGAATTTGTGGATGCCTTGTTCGATAGCGAGTAAAAACGCATTAACCTTTTTTGTAAGGTTTTATTTAAGGATAACGAATTAACGTGGAAATCGAATTTCAGCGGGTGGGTAAGAAGTACGAGAGTGGCCAGGAAGCGTTGTCGCAAGTGAGTTTTCATTTGCAACAAGGTGAAATGGCGTTTCTCACTGGGCATTCTGGTGCCGGTAAAAGTACCTTAATGAAACTCATGATGATGATAGAGCGCCAAACATCAGGCCAGATATTGGTCGATGGTGTGGATTTACGTACGCTGAGCCGTCGTGCTGTTCCTCAACATCGTCGTCGTGTCGGGGTGGTGTTCCAAAACCATCAGCTGTTATTAGATCGCAGTGTTTTTCACAATGTGGCGCTGCCGTTGCAAGTGAGTGGTGCTGACCCTCAACAGATTGCGAAACGTGTGCGTGCGGCGCTAGACAAAGTTGGCTTGTTGGACAAAGAAAAATACAACCCAATGGCCTTGTCTGGTGGTGAACAGCAACGGGTAGGTATAGCCAGAGCGGTGGTGAATAAGCCTCAACTGTTACTGGCGGACGAACCGACGGGTAACTTGGACCCTAAATTGTCGGCAGAGATTATGAATTTATTCCAAGAATTCAATCGCGTTGGTGTGACGGTGCTTGTGGCTAGTCATGATCTGGCGTTGGTTGCGCGTATGCGTCATCGTGTTTTGACCCTAAACCAAGGGCGCATGGTGAATGATGGAGGGTTTGGCTAAATGGCACAAAAGCCGAATCAGCGCGGTGCTACCCGCGAGTCGATTAAAGCGACGACACATAACTGGCCGACGCGAACGACCTTTAGCCCAAGCAAGTACTTTCGTCAGCATCAAGCTACGTTAACAGAAAGTTTCATGCGTCTGGTGAGCTATCCCTTGGCGAGTATCATGACGGTGATGGTTATCGCGATTGCGTTGTCTTTGCCGGGTGGCTTGTACGTGCTGTTGAAAAACGTGCAGTCTGTGACCGATCAATGGGAGCAGCAATCTGTCATTACTTTGTATCTTTTTCCTAACATGGAAGATACTCAAGCCTTGGCTTTGTCTCATCGTTTGTCTGCACAAGATGACATTGCGTCTGTGGAATATATATCCAAAGAAGAAGGGTTAAGGTACTTCGAGCAATCCAGTGGTTATGAGCAAATCTTGTCTGCGTTGCCAGAAAACCCGTTGCCGATTGTTTTGCGAGTGATCCCAAAACAAATCGTCGATATTACCACCTTGTCTAGGCTGCAAGCGTTACGTGACCAATTGGCGTCACTCAAAGAAGTAGATCACGCCGAATTAGATGCACAATGGTTACAGCGCCTTGCGAATATACTGAGTTTTGGGCAGCGTTTTGTGTACGCTTTGTCGGTATTGTTGGTGGTTGCTGTGTTATTGATTGTGGGCAATACCATTCGCATGGCGGTTGAAAGCCGTCGAGACGAAGTTCTGGTTATGAAGTTAGTTGGGGCAACCGACGCTTACATCCGCAGACCCTTTTTGTACATGGGTTTTTGGTTTGGTGTATTAGGTGGTTTTTTCGCCAGCCTTTGTATTCTCTTGCTTAGCTGGTGGGTGAGTGCGCCAGCGGAGCGATTAATCGACCTTTATCAAAGCGGTTTTCAATTGCAGACTTTTAATGCAGATGAGACTGTTTTATGTTTAACTATTAGTGCGTTTGTTGGTGTTTTTGGCGCATGGATTGCGGTTAATCGACACATCGCGAACATTGAACTGCAGTGACAATGAAAGGCTAAAATCAGTATTAAGATAATAGCCATGGTTTATTCACATTTATGTCACACACAAGCAGAATTTACTTGGTAATATTTTGTCATACACAGTATGAACAACGAGGTGGAAATAGAGATGGGTAAAGCTCTCCAACCTACAGACATGATGATTCCAGGTCAAAACCTTGAATCTTATATGCAAGCTGTCGGACGTATTCCGATTTTGACAGCCGAAGAAGAAAAAGCCTTAGCGGAACGTCTTTATTATCAAGAAGACCTTGAAGCGGCGCGTACTTTGGTTATGTCGCATTTGCGATTTGTTGTGCATATTGCGAAAAGTTATTCTGGCTATGGTCTTGCACAAGGCGATTTGATCCAAGAAGGCAACGTTGGTCTCATGAAGGCAGTGAAACGTTTTAACCCAGAAGTGGGTGTCCGTCTTGTGTCGTTCGCGGTGCATTGGATTAAAGCCGAGATCCACGAGTTTATTTTGAAAAACTGGCGCATCGTGAAAGTGGCGACCACAAAAGCACAGCGTAAGATGTTCTTTAATCTTCGTAGCGCGAAAAAGACCTTGTCTTGGTTTAGTAATTCAGAAGTGGAATCGGTAGCGAGTGATTTAGGTGTGACGCCAGAAGTCGTTCGCCAAATGGAAGGGCGTTTAAGTGCTTCTGATATGGCCTTTGACGCTTCTGCTGATGACGATGATGACAGTGCTTTCCAAGCGCCGTCTCAATACCTAGAAGATCATCGCGCTGACCCTGCGACCTTACTTGAAAACGGTAATTGGGAAGAAGACTCTAACCAGCGTCTTGAAGTGGCGATGGCCGATCTTGATGAGCGTAGCCGTAATATTCTTGTGCAGCGTTGGTTGTCAGACGCGAAATCCACATTGCATGAATTGGCCGATGAATATGGCGTTTCTGCTGAGCGTATTCGCCAGTTGGAAAAGAACGCAATGAAGAAAATTCGTCTTGCTATGGGTGATGGTCAGTTCGACTAACCCTTGTGTGAGCTGACCCGAATACAGCTAAGATACTAAAACCCTCTATGTGAGGGTTTTTTTATGTCTGCGTTTTTGCTGTTTACTGGCTTTGTAGTTGATTACCTGGCACAAAGCGCCATGTGCGAATGATTTCTAGCTTGTCGACGTCTTTTTTGAGTTCACTTGGAAACACTTGAAACGGCTCAGCCAAACGAACTATGCGCATTGCGGCGTCATCCAGTACGCGAATGCCTGAGGAATGCAGTACTTCAATATCATCAACATAACCGTTCGGCAATAGTATGACGGCTAGGCGTAGCTCACCATAAAGGTGATTGCGTTTTGCTTCTTCTGGATAGTGAATGTTACCAATACGTTCAATTCTGCGTCGCCAGTCATCTAAGTATTGAGCATCCACGGCGGCTTTTGCTGACACGGACGTAAGGCGGCGAATCCTAGGGCGTTTTGCATAGGACTGTCGTTGCTGATCCAATAAGGCTTCCAAGGTGGCAATGTCATTGGATAAATGGCTAGGAATCTGAGTTTCCCCGCGAAATTGCTCTTCCAAGGTTTTGGCTTCTTTTTCGGACTCGTTGACGATTTCAAAGACCGCTTCTTGATCTTTTGTTGCCAGTAAGCTGGGCTCATCGATGGGCTTTTTGGACGCGAGTTGAGGTTGAACTGGTGGGGAGATTTCTTGAATTGTATCGGATAAAAAACGGGCATTTTCTGTGGTGGTGAGCTTTTGTTTGCGAAGCTCGGTGCCACTTGCTTGTTGGTTTGCTTGCGCAATGAAGTCTGCTTCTTGGGGCGCTTTGGTTGTGTGCTGAACGAGCGTGACTTCCAGTGTTTTAGGTTTGGGTGAAGGCAGGGAGAAATCGAAACCAATAATCATCACCATCAGCGCATGGGCGCTAATGGCAATGAAAAGTGCAATGGAAAACTTATCGGTTATTCGCATGCGATGTTACGAAAGACGCTTCTCTATGGCTTCGATTAACGTCATAGCGATGTTGAGGTCGAATTGTGTATCGAGCTCACGAACGCATGTTGGGCTAGTGACATTGATTTCAGTGAGATAATCGCCGATCACGTCTAAACCAACAAACATTAAATTCTTTTCTTTCAAAGAGGGAATTACTTGTTCACAAATCCAGCGATCTCTGTCGCTGAGAGGGCGACCTTCGCCACGACCGCCAGCGGCTAAGTTGCCGCGTGTCTCTCCCGAAGCCGGAATACGCGCTAACGCATAAGGAACAGGGACGCCGTCAACGACTAAGATGCGTTTGTCCCCTTGTTTTATTTCCGGGATGAATTTTTGCGCCATTATCTGTTCGGTGCCCATATTAGTGAGCGTTTCAATGATAACGCTCACGTTTGAATCGTCTGGCTTTAAGCGAAAAATGGATGTGCCACCCATGCCATCTAAAGGTTTGAAAATCACATCGCCATGTTCTTTGTGGAATTGCTTCAGTAGATCCGCTCGACGTGTTACCAAAACCGCTGGACAGCATTGAGGGAACTGAGTGGCAAAGAGCTTTTCATTGCAATCGCGCAGGCTTTTGGGGTCGTTCACAACCATCGCGCCATCGCACTCGGCTTGTTCTAAGATCATAGTGCTGTAAACAAACTCGCTGTCGAAAGGAGGATCTTTGCGCATTAGGATCACATCCAATTCCCCCAGCGCCATTTTGCTTTCTTCGCCAAGTTCATAAAAGTGAGCTGGGTCTTTGTAAACGTTCAAAGGGCGCGTCATGGCATAGGCTTTGCCATTGTCCAAAAACAGGTCTTTTTGTTCCATGTAAATCAGTTGCCAGCCCTTGTCTGCCGCTGCCCATAACATGGCGAGTGAAGTGTCTTTTTTGTAGTTAATGGATGCAATTGGATCCATAACAATGCCGAGTTTAATAGTCATAGGGGTGGTTCCTAAAGCGAAAGTGACGTTTTAAGGCTTTGATAAAGCGATTAATAGATGTTGATGCTATAGAAATATGGGGACGCTGAGAAGAAAAAACACCCATGATTTTCAGATAGTTGATTCGCCTGCTCAAAATTAAAAACAGCGTTGGGATGGCACGAAGAGGATTTGCCATAACGTATGCGCTTTTTTTGCCAGAAAGCGCGCTGAACCAACATCGATGCAAGCATGATGAGTCTTGGCTCAGCGCAATTGAAGAGTGCGTATTGAGTGGCTACCAGCTCCCTGAGTTGCTTCCTGCATCCAGAAATAATTCACTCTCTTTCGTTTTTTCTGTGTTATCGACAGGGGAGGCTTCCTCGATTTTAGAGGCCTCAAGCGCATTGTCTTCCGCTTTGGTTTCCATGGCTTTTAATTCATCGGTTGCGCTTGCTGTCGGAGTGGGTCTTTCTGCTTTGTCGAATTCATCGTCGAAACCGAGTAATTGAGGGCGGTAAATACGGAAGGCACGCATCAGTTCGCCTTTTGCATTAAACAAGCGAAACTCGGAAAATAATTCGTCATAATCTGCGTTGACGTAGTCTTGGCGCGCTTGGAAGAGTTCGTTTTCGCTGTCCAAAACGTCCAATAAGGTGCGTCGGCCTAGGCGGAACTGTTTTTCATAGGCAATTTGAGATTCTTTGGTCGCAATGACGTATTGTTGAATGTGCTCTTTTTGTCCTGTTGTGGCTTCAAAAGCAGCCCATGCTAGACGTACCGTCAATTCCGTATCTCTAATCGTATTGCGTCTAATTTCCTGAGCTTGAATGTATTGTTGGGTAGCGACTTCTTGTTGGCGTTTAAGTGTGCCGCCACCGTAAATGTTGTAGTTTAAACGTACCATTGCCAACAGGTCTTCACTTGGTCCTTCATCACCATCTAGGTTGTTATTCCAGGTTCTTTCCAATACGAAATTGATCGTTGGGTATTTGTCTGCATCGGTGATTTTTCGAAGACTTTCCGTCGCAGCGACGTCCCAACGGGCGCCTTCAATCGCTGGGTTTTTCTTTAGAGATTCTGCGATTGCAGAGTCTAAATTTTTGGGCAATAAGTCTCTGTCTGGTACCGGGTAGATCAGGTCTTTGGGTGGTAGCTCACCGACAACATTAAGGTAATTGCTCTCTGAGTCTCTTAAGTTATTGATGGCGGCGAAGTAATTAGCGTGAGCCTTCGCAAGGCGAGCTGTGATTTGGCTCAGGTCGGATTGTCGGCCAATTCCAGAGTCGCTTTTTAATTTAATCTGACCATAAATGCGTTCGTGAGTTTCTAGATTAAGTTCCGCTAAACTAACCAACTCGCGATAGCGTAAAATGTTAGCGTAGACTTCGGCCACTTCCAGTGCGGTATTTTCCACAGAGATAAGGGCGCTCCAGCGGTTGGCTTCGGCTTCACTGTTCAAGCGTTCAACGTCGTTTTCTGTTGAGAAACCATTAAAAAGCGGCTGATTCAAAGACAGTTTCAATTCGCGGCGAGCAAGATCTATGTCGCTTGAGTTGCTGTTATCAGCGTAGGTTGTCTCATGTCCTATGCCAGCGGCAAGGTCAACACTAGGGTAATAACCCGAACGTCGTGCAATGTCGGCGCTTTCTTTTGATTCTCGATATTTAGCGATAGCTTGCCTTACGGTCGGGCTATTTTCTATCGCGGTATAGGTCGCTTCTTCAAGAGAAATGGCGTGCGCAATTGCAGGTAGAAATGCTGTCCCTAAAAACACCGTGCAAGTTAACACTATTCGGTAAAACATGAGTTTATCTGTCCTTTAATTGTTTCGACTGAGATGGTAAAACCATTTACCCTCTGAATATGTTGCGATTCTGTTATGAGGGGGCGATTTAGATATCACCCCATAATGCATTAATAACGCTGAGTGCGACAATGGGTGCGGTTTCCGTGCGGAGCACTCTTGGGCCAAGTGAAATGGCATTAAACCCTGCTTTTTCAGACAGTTGGACTTCTTTTTCACTCAAGCCACCTTCTGGTCCTATTAAAAGAGCCACACGGTTATTGGCTGGTTGCCCAAACTCTCGAATAGGTTTGGCGCTGTGATGATGTAACGTAAGTTTTAACATTTCGTTACATTTCTCTATCCATTCGGTTAATTCTATGGGTGGATGCACAATTGGAACCACACCTCGGCCGCATTGTTCGGCCGCGCTAATCGCGACTTGTTGCCAATGTTGCTGACGCTTTTCGGCACGATTATCCTGAAGTTTTACTTCGCAGCGTTCGCTAAATAATGGCTGAATGGCATGAACACCTGCTTCTACCGATTTCTGAATCGCGTAGTCCATTCGTTCACCGCGAGACAAGGTTTGCCCAATGGTCACTTGAACAGGGGATTCGTTGTCTAATGCTTCAAAACTGGTAACACGAATGTTGGCGGAGCGTTTTTCAACATCACACAACGTAGCATTAAATTGGCCGTTTTTGCCATCAAAGAGTTGACCATTAAACACTCGAATAGGATGGTCGACTTTTAATCGCAGGACTTTACAAAGATGTTGAAAGGCCGAGTCTGGTAAAGCAAGAACGCTATTCTCATTGAGTTCTGTGTCGATAAAAATTCGTGGAATACGCATACTTGTTTTGAGTGTCCTAACTGGATGAAAAATCGATAGAAATAAAAAAGCCTTCGTCTGCTCTTTGCGGTAAAACAAAGTCAGAAGAAGGCTTTATAACGGAAAATTAGAAAATTATAAACCAGCGGCTTTACGCAATGCGTCGGCTTTGTCGGTTTTTTCCCATGTGAAGTTGTCACCTTCACGGCCAAAGTGACCGTAAGCGGCGGTTGGTAAGTAAATTGGACGTTTCAGATCCAACATTTTAATCAGACCCGCTGGGCGCAATTCAAAGTGCTCACGAACCAATTGTGAAATCACTGCGTCGCTGACTTTGCCTGTACCAAACGTGTTGATACTGATTGACGTTGGCTCAGCCACACCGATGGCGTAAGAAATTTGAATCTCACATTTGTCAGCAAGGCCGGCCGCAACGATGTTTTTCGCGACATAACGACCTGCGTAGGCCGCAGAGCGGTCAACTTTGGATGGATCTTTACCAGAGAAAGCACCACCACCGTGACGAGCCATGCCGCCGTAGGTATCAACGATAATCTTACGGCCAGTTAGACCACAATCGCCCACTGGGCCGCCAATGATGAACTGACCTGTTGGGTTGATGAAGTATTTGGTTTCTTTTGATAACCATTCAGCAGGAAGAACGGGCTTGATGATTTCTTCCATCACCGCTTCGCGAAGGTCGGCTTGCTTAATGGATGCGCTGTGTTGTGTCGACAGTACAACGGCATCGATAGCGCATGGCTTGCCATTTTCGTCGTAACGGAAAGTGACTTGGCTTTTGGCGTCTGGACGAAGGAAATCCAGTGTGCCGTTCTTACGAACTTCGGCTTGGCGTTGAACTAAGCGGTGTGCGTAAGTAATAGGAGCAGGCATTAATACGTCTGTTTCGTTTGTCGCAAAACCAAACATCAGACCTTGATCGCCAGCACCCAGCTCTTTTTCACTGGCTTCATCCACACCAACCGCGATGTCGGCAGATTGTTTGCCGATGGCGTTCATGACGGCACAAGATTCCCAATCGAACCCCATGTCGGAGCTGTTGTAGCCAATTTCACGAATGACGCCTCGAGCGATTTCTTCAATGTCGACCCACGCATTGGTACGTACTTCACCTGCCACTAAAACCATACCGGTTTTTACGAGTGTTTCGCAGGCAACGCGCGCTTCGGAGTCTTCCGCTAGGATGGCATCAAGAATCGCATCGGATACTTGGTCAGCGATTTTATCTGGGTGGCCTTCTGAAACGGATTCAGAGGTAAATAAAGAATATTCGGACATGTTGAGTGTTCCTCTTTAGCTGAGTTTGTCGCTAAACAGGCATAAAAAAACCTGTTTGGCAGAAAAGTGCTAAACAGGTTCTTGCGTATCTGTTTAGCTGAGTTTATATAGCGCCCGCAAGCCGAGACAAATCGACGCTGTATTCATAGTGCGAATGATGAACCAGCGCTGTTTAAATATCAACCCAGTTTATGGATTTAAACGAGGCAAAAGGCGGTTTTTTTGTTAGGATGGTGCAGATTTCTAAGTGATTTCATTTTCTTTGCCCAATGTTTGGGCGCAGCGATGGTGCCAGCATTGCATGGTGGCTCTATCCCGTAGAGAATGTTCCTTCTATTGTTCGTTAAGCTATCAGGAGTGGAATAACCATGCCGTCTCGGAAACAACTTGCTAACGCCATACGTGCATTAAGTATGGATGCCGTACAAAAAGCTAACTCAGGTCACCCAGGTGCACCAATGGGGATGGCAGACATCGCTGAAGTGCTATGGAATGATTTTTTAAAGCACAACCCAAACAATTCAAAATGGGTTGATCGCGACCGTTTTGTGTTGTCAAACGGCCATGGCTCTATGTTGATTTATTCACTCTTGCATTTGTCTGGTTACAAACTGTCTATTGAAGACTTAAAACAATTCCGTCAGCTTCACTCTAAAACACCAGGTCACCCTGAATACGGTTATACCGATGGCGTTGAAACAACAACGGGCCCATTGGGTGCTGGCATCAGTAACGCGGTAGGTATGGCGATTGCTGAGAAAACACTAGCGGCGCAATTCAACCGTGAAGGTCATAATGTGGTTGACCACAACACCTATTGCTTTTTGGGCGACGGTTGTTTGATGGAAGGTATTTCTCATGAAGCGGCTTCTTTGGCTGGAACGTTAGGTCTAGGTAAATTGGTTGCGTTCTGGGATGACAACGGTATTTCTATCGATGGTCATGTTGAAGGTTGGTTTACGGACAATACACCACAACGTTTTGAAGCGTACGGTTGGCATGTTATTGCGGATGTGGATGGGCATGATCCGGAAGCCATTAAAGCGGCGATTGAAGCGGCGAAAGCAGAGACCACAAAACCAACGTTGATTTGTTGCAAAACCATCATCGGTTTTGGTTCTCCAAACAAATCGGGTAGCCATGACTGTCACGGCGCACCATTGGGTGATGCTGAAATCGCAGCGGCTCGTGAATTCCTTGGCTGGCCACACGCACCGTTCGAGATTCCTGCAGATGTTTACACTGGTTGGGATGCGAAAGAAGCGGGTTCTGCTCGTGAAGCGCAGTGGAATGCTCAGTTTGACGCATACAAGGCCGCTTTCCCTGAGTTGGCTGCAGAGTTTGAGCGTCGCGTTATTAAAGGCGAATTGCCTGCGGACTTTGAAGCAAAAGCTCAAGCGTTCATTCAAGAAAGCCAAGATAAAGGCGAAAACATCGCGAGCCGCAAAGCGTCTCAAAATGCGATTGGTTTCTTCGGTGCCATGTTGCCCGAGTTGCTAGGCGGCTCTGCGGATCTTGCGGGTTCTAACTTGACGCTATGGTCTGGCTCTAAAGGCATCCAAGAAGATCCAGCGGGCAACTATGTTTTCTACGGTGTTCGCGAATTTGGTATGAGCGGCATCATGAACGGTGCTTCTTTGCATGGTGGTTTTATTAACTACGGTGCGACCTTTATGATGTTTATGGAATACGCGCGCAACGCAGTGCGTATGTCTGCTTTGATGGGTATTCAAAACATTTTTGTTTATACGCATGACTCTATCGGCCAAGGTGAAGATGGTCCAACTCACCAACCGATTGAGCAATTGGCTAACTTGCGTATGACGCCAAACATGTCTGTATGGCGTCCATGTGATGCGGCAGAAACCGCGGTGGCTTGGAAAGCGTCTATCGAGCGTCGTGATGGCCCAACGTCTTTGGTTTTTTCTCGTCAAGGTCTGCCTGCGCAAACTCGCAGTGCTGAACAACTTGCGAATGTCGCGAAAGGGGCTTACGTGCTTCAAGATTGCGCTGGTACGCCAGATCTGATTTTGATTGCTACGGGTTCTGAAGTAGGCCTAGCCATGTCTTCGGCTGAAGCATTAACGGCAAAAGGTAAGAACGTGCGTGTGGTTTCTATGCCGTCTACGAATACGTTTGATGCACAAGACGCCGCTTACAAAGAGTCTGTGTTGCCAAGCAGTGTGACGAAGCGTGTTGCTATTGAAGCGGCGCATACTGATTACTGGTACAAGTACGTTGGTTTCGAAGGCGCAATGGTTGGCATGACGACGTTTGGTGAGTCGGCTCCTGGTGGCGATCTTTTGAAACACTTTGGCTTTACGGTAGACAATGTGGTGGCAACGGCAGAAAAAATCTTAGCTGTGTAATCCTTTGTTGATGATGAAAAGAGGTGCGCCACTTGTTGCGTACCTCTTTTTCTTTTTTATTATGGTGGTGGGCGTTTCCGCTGCTAAATTTGCGATGAAGTAGTGGGAATATGTTGCGAGTCGCTATCAATGGTTATGGTCGTATCGGACGTTCGGTTTTACGGGCGCTTTATGAAAACGGCTACCGCGATCACATTCAAGTGGTTGCCATTAATGAATTGTCTGACATTGAGACAATCAGCTATCTTACTCGCTATGACACAACGCATGGCCGCTTTCCTCAACCTGTTTCTACTCGCGATAACGCATTGCTTATTGGTGATGATGCGATCTTGTGCTTTTCCTGTGCCACGCCAGAGGAATTGGACTGGTCTGCTCTTGAACTGGATATGGTATTGGAGTGTTCGGGGAGCTTTTCTGGACGAGAAGGCGCCCAAGCTTATTTGAACGCAGGCGTACCCAAAATGTTGCTGTCTCAGCCAGCGGCGGCGGATGTTGACGCGACGATTGTGTATGGTTTCAACCATCAGGATATTCGAGCGGAGCAAAGTATCGTGTCGGCGGCGTCTTGTACCACAAACTGCCTTATTCCGGTTTTGGATGTTGTTAAACAGTTTGCTGGAGTGGTGCATGGTATGACGCAAACTATCCATTCTGCGATGAACGATCAGCCAGTGATTGATGGCTATCATACCAAAGATTTGCGCTTAACTCGTGCGGCGTTGAGCTCGATAATTCCCGTTGATACTGGTTTGGCGCGCGGCATCACGCGAATGATGCCTGAACTTGACGGAAAAATGGGGTGTAATGCGGTACGCGTTCCCACCTTGAACGTCTCGGTGATTGATTTAGTATTGCGTACAGAGCAAGACGTCACGGTTGAGCAAATCAATGCGCAATTAGAACAAGCGGCAAACTCAAAGTATGCAGGGCTAATGGGCTTTACCAAAGAAGCGCATGCGTCAGTGGACTTTAATCATGATCCGCGTTCGGTGATTATCGATAGTACGCAAACGCAAGTCATTGATCAGCGCATGGTGAAGTTGCTTTGTTGGTTTGATAATGAATGGGGCTACGCGAACCGAATGCTGGATGTGGCTAAATATTGGGCCGGTGTGATTGAACAATCAAAATTGAATTGAGACATCTGAAGTTTAAACGACGAGGACATCGTACATGACTGTAATTAATATGAAAGACGTGGATCTGGCGAACAAGCGAGTATTGATTCGTGAAGACCTTAACGTGCCTGTGAAAAACGGTAAAGTAACCAGCGATGCGCGTATTCGTGCGGCATTGCCAACGATTAAGTTAGCGTTAGCGGCGGGCGCGAAAGTCATGGTGATGTCTCACCTTGGTCGCCCAACAGAAGGTCAGTACGAAGACGAATACTCGCTTCAGCCTGTCGCAACACACCTTGCTGGTTTGCTGGGCCAAGACGTGCCATTAGTCAAAGATTGGTTAGATGGCGTTGACGTGGAGTCAGGTCAGCTTGTTTTGGTTGAAAACGTACGTTTTAACCTTGGCGAGAAAAAAGACGACGAAGCATTGTCTAAAAAAATGGCGGCTTTGTGTGACGTGTATGTGATGGATGCGTTTGGCACGGCTCACCGTGCACAAGCTTCTACTCACGGCGTGGCGAAGTTTGCTCCGATTGCTTGTGCTGGCCCATTGTTGGCGGCAGAACTTGAAGCGTTAGAAAAAGCGTTGGCAAAACCGGCTCGTCCAATGGCGGCGATTGTTGGTGGTTCAAAAGTATCGACTAAGTTGACGGTGTTGGAATCTTTGTCTGACAAAGTGGATCAGTTGATTGTGGGTGGCGGTATTGCCAACACTTTCTTGGCTGCGGCAGGCTTTCCTGTGGGCAAGTCTTTGTACGAAGAAGATTTGATTCCTCAGGCAAAAGCCTTGATGGCGAAGACCAGCATTCCATTACCTGAGGACGTTGTGGTTGCAACGGCGTTTGCGCCAGATGCGGTTGCGACAGTGAAAGACGCCGCGGATGTGGGCGCTGATGATATGATTTTGGACATCGGGCCAAAAGCGGCGGCGGCGTTTGCTGCACTGCTCGAAGAGTCTCAAACGATTATTTGGAACGGTCCTGTGGGCGTGTTTGAATTTGATCAGTTTGGCGGTGGAACCAAAGCGCTGGCGATGGCGATTGCCAACAGCAACGGTTTTTCCATTGCGGGCGGTGGCGATACCTTAGCGGCGGTCGACAAGTACGATATTGCGGATCAAGTGTCTTATATTTCGACTGGCGGCGGCGCTTTTTTAGAATTTGTTGAAGGAAAAGTGCTACCAGCGGTTGCGATGTTGGAATCACGCGCGCAAAATTAGTATCAAAGAATGACAAAGATCGTTCTAAAATAATTTATAACTAATAAAAAGGCGAAAAGCCTATTTCGCTAACACCATCACATGCAGAACGTGAGTTGTGTTGAAGTGGTGTTGGCGAAAAACAAAACTAGAGAGTGACCTACTTGGCGTAAGCTGAGTATGACAATAACGATAAGGCGTAAGCCACATGATGCGTGATAACGCTGTCATGATTACAAATACAGAGAGTTATCTAACACCGTAACTCCAAACGTTATAAATACAAAACCAGACAAATTGTCAGAGGAAACCTTTTATGCCTTTAATTAGTATGCGTCAACTGCTTGATCATGCAGCGGAACACAGCTACGGCTTGCCAGCGTTCAATGTGAATAACATGGAACAAGTGAAAGCCATTATGGAAGCGGCTCATGAAGTGAACTCTCCTGTTATCATGCAGGCATCAGCGGGCGCACGTCAGTACGCGGGATCACACTTCCTTCGTCACTTGATTGCGGCAGCCATTGAAGATTACCCGCATATTCCTGTTGTCATGCATCAGGATCACGGTACCTCTCCAGCGATTTGCCAGCGTTCTATTCAGCTTGGTTTTTCTTCTGTCATGATGGATGGTTCTTTGATGGCAGATGGCAAAACGCCAGCAAGTTATGAGTACAACGTGGATGTCACTCGTCGTACGGTTGAATTTGCGCACGCTTGTGGTGTGTCTGTAGAAGGTGAGCTGGGTGTACTTGGTTCATTAGAAACAGGTCAAGCCGGTGAAGAAGACGGTGTCGGCGCAGAAGGTATTTTGTCGCACGACCAGATGTTGACGGATCCTCAAGAAGCCGTAGACTTCGTAAACGCAACGGGGATTGATGCGTTGGCGGTAGCGATTGGTACCAGTCATGGTGCGTACAAGTTTACTCGTCCACCGACAGGCGATATTTTGGATATTGAACGTATCGCAAAGATTGTTGAGTTGTTGCCAAACACTCACATTGTGTTGCATGGTTCTTCTTCTGTGCCGCAAGACTGGTTGGAAATCATTAACGAATTTGGTGGTGATATTCCTGAAACCTACGGTGTTCCGGTGGAAGAAATTGTTAAGGCGATCCGTTACGGTGTGCGTAAGGTAAACATTGATACTGACTTGCGTTTGGCGGCAACGGGTGCGATTCGTCGTAGCTTAGCGGAACACAAAGGCAACTTTGACCCTCGTAAGTATCTGACCGAAAGCATCAAGGCAATGAAAGCGGTTTGTATTGATCGTTACGAAGCGTTTGGTTCTGCAGGTCAAGCTTCTCGTATCCACACTATGGATTTGGAAGAAATGGCGGTACGTTACGAGCGCGGCGAATATTCAGGCGGTCGTGTTTTTTAAGCGTTGTTTTGACGTAAACGACGCTGAATGAATGGCTGAGCGGTTAGGCAAAGGAAAATATTGTTAAGTTTTTCATAAAAAAGCAAAAAAACTATTGACCGAAAAAATCAATTGCCTATAATGCTCGCCATTCCTTGCGGGAGTGGTGGAATTGGTAGACACGCTGGATTTAGGTTCCAGTGCTTCACGGCGTGAGAGTTCGAGTCTCTCCTTCCGCACCAAATTTAAAAAAAGCTGACTTTATGTCGGCTTTTTTTATGTCTGAAATTTATGCCAATGACGGTTTGTCATGTGGTCTCTTTGTCTTTTTTGCACTTGTTGATATTTTCTTGTTCCTGTTATCACGAAAGTTCGTTAAGTTGGTTAGAATGATGTTTCTGCTGATGGTGAATTGAGCTTGGTAATGGGAAGGCTGTGTATTTTTGTCGTATTGATGCTGCTCGGTTGCACGGCGTTGACCGCTCGCGCCGCAAATATGGCCTTGGATCTGATGGACAGTCATGATTATTATCAGGCGATTCCTCGACAGGGCCCATTGTCGGAACAGTTCACGACCATCATCAATTCTCCACCGAATCCCATTCGAGTAGCGCAAAAGCGTGCGGTTCGTATTGCCTTAATGCTGTTTGGTGATGAAAACACCATAGAAAACAAGTCTCTTCAGATGGCGCTTAGAAAGCGAATGCGAGAACTGGGTATTGACTATCGCTTAGATATTTACCTTGATGATGCAAACGACAACAGTGATTTATCCGCATATTTAAAAATAGCCTCTACGCCACCTGATTACATTGTGATGACAAAGCTGGGCTTTGTTCAGCGTCGATTTCTAGAGCATTTTTTACGTACGAGTAAAGCCAAGGTGATTCTTTATGACTTTGCGACGCCACTAAGACATTGGATGAACCATCCACCATTAATGTATATCGGGTTTGATCAGAAGAAGGCGGCAAAAATGTTGGCAAGTTATCTCGATCGACAGCTTCCTTCAGATACGACGATTTCAGCGTTGGTTCTACCTCAGGGGTATTTGAGTTATACGCGCTGTGATTTGTTTTTGGATGAAATGCTCAAATACAAACGACGCATCAGTCGAGTCAGAGTGGTCGCGGATGACAAGAAGCACGCTTATGAGGCTGCTAGGGTGTTTTTGAATGAGTCGCCGACGGACTTTATATTCAGTTGTTCCCAGAATATTTCCGAAGGGGTTGTGGCTGCTTTGGAAGAGCGGTCTATCAAAGATACTCAGACGAATGCGTGGGGGCTGTCTTCCAATGGCATTGCGGACTTGTTGAACCATAAAGTGCGCGTCAATGTTTTGTTTATGCAGGATAATTTATCGATCGCCGTGGCTGAGGCCATTAAGTTAGACCTTGAAGGGAAGAACATGCCGAACCTTTATGTAGCTCATTCGACGCTTATGCCCGCGGAGTTGGATTCTGACAGTTTACGTTTAATGGTTCAGCAGGCGTATCAGTATTCGGTGGAATTATGGCAACAGTAACGGACAGTTTACAGAACCGACTTAAACAAAAAGCCTTGTTGTTGATGTGTGCGATCTTTTTTGTGATCGCGGCATTGAGTGTCTATTTTATCGAGGTATTGACTCAGTCTGCTCAAGAGAAAAATTTGGCACTGAAGCATCGGATTGTTGAGCAAGCGTTTAATGGCTATTTGGCGCGTGCAGAAGATGAGATGAAGTTCATCGGTCAAGACCTTTCCTTGAGCAATTATGTGGTCGGTCGCGAATTGGATTTGTTGTTTAGTCATCATGAGGTGTTGTTTTTCGGTGGGCTAGACTTTTTTTATATTGAGTGGACCGATGGGCGTTACTCAATGGACCCTCGTGCACGGTTGTTTACTAAGGTAGATCTTCGTTCGGTATTAGACGATGGCTTAATCAATCGCTGGACTTCCGTTGAGACAAAAGACAATGCCACCCTGTTGATGTTGAAAACGACGCTGTTGTCAGATGAGCAGGACAATACGGGTTTTTTATATGGCTTTATTTCCCTGAACGATAATTTGACCTTGGTGAACGAGTTATTGGAAAGCGCTGGGGTGAGTGCGGTTCGTATCTATGATGTATCGCACAATAGAGTGTTGTTGGAAGAACATAGAACTGGTGTTGACCAGTCAGATGCCATGTTGCGTGCGCGATTGCCGTTGACCTCGCCGGTGCAAGCTGATTTGTTATTGGATGTTATAGAAACGCATACTTTTTCTTCTGTGCTTTTTTCTAACGCCTTACCTTTGATTTCAGCGGTATTCTTGGTGTTATTTGGGTTTTATTTCGTCTTGTCTCGTCAAATTAAAACCGCCATTTTTCAGCCGATCGAGGCCATGGTGTATGACCATGAAGAGGCTGTGTTGCCTTATGTGGAGTTACAGCCTATTCAGCACCAAAGTCGCCAGTTGGTGGCGTCGATTAAAGCCAAAGAGCAGCGTTTTATGCTGCTGGCGGAATCCATTCACAGCGCGATTGTGTTTTGTAATGAGATTGCTGAAATTGAGTTGTTAAACCCGGAAGCGCAGCGTATTTTTCCTGGGTCTGATAAGGCGCGAACTGTGTTTGATTTCATGCCAATTGCTTGCCATCAGCCCATTCAGGAAGCTTTGAAAGGGAATGTTGGGGTGACATTTGATCTGACTTTCAATGAGTTAGGTCAGATATACCATTGGCAAGCGCATTCTTTTAAAAATGAAAGTGGCTATCGTGGGCTTTTACTGGTCGGAAAAAATATTACGCAAGAAACTCGGTTGACTTGGCAGCTTGATCAGTTGCAGCCATTGTCTTCTTCTTATCAGAAAACCGTTGATTCGGATGCCGTATTAAGTGAGTTGGCGTATCTGGCCAAATTACCTAACTCGGTTGGTTCGGATTCGCTAAAGGGATGGCTTTCGTTGTTGTTGTCCGTGTTAGATGACATAGCGTTGGTTGAAAGTGATGTGGACCTTATGCCTCTTGGCACCGTATTTTGTCAAGAAAGTGAGCGAGTGATGCTGGCCATGGGGGTCGAGGCGAATCGAGCCAAAATCGATTGCTCTGTGGAGACTGGCGCAAAAGTGGTTGCGGTGGACGCGCATTTTCGTGGATTGATTCGTGTGTTACTGATGATGGTGATGTCGAACGACATGGCGGAGCGTCGTTTGAGTGTCCGCTTCAATAAGACTGAGCTTGAAATGGTCGCCATGAATGACATGGCTTTGCGGCCGCTGTTTTTTTGGATGATCAAAAGATTGTTAGCGGACGTCAATGGCCAACAAAAAACGCTTCAAAATGGCGCTCTACAATTAAACATGGCGATGCAAGAGCAAGAAAGCGATGCCCCTCAGCCTTCTTTGGCCCCAAATCGTGTGGTGGCTTGGGTGGCCAATGATTACCCAAATGCCGATGCTGTTTCTGAGGCGCTGGAGCGATTTGGTTTGATTGTTAAGTCGTATGTGTCTGTAGACAGCTTTTTTACACAGTCCAGTGCATTAAGCCAGTTTGATGCGGTATTAATTGGTTGTGACAAAGAGACTGAGGCCCAAGCCAATATCACTTTGAGTCTAAAACTGAAACACAAGCGAGATCATCTCCCAATAGTGTGGCTTAACAGCACGCTTCCCGTCGACGTTGCAGAACATGTCTACACATTACAAGGGGGCTTTTTTGACTACAATTTATATCAAGTGCTACTAAAAGCCTGCTCTGTGGAAGGAATCTGCACTGTGCACGCTAATGAGCAAGACATGTGTTGGGTCATGGTGGGCGGTAGTCGAGTAACAAAAGCCATTTGGTATACGGAATTAGAGCAGTACAATATCGCCACTCAGTGGTTAGCGGATTTGCACAGCCATCATGTGGTGTTGTCGTATCAGCCGAAGGCGGTGGTTGTCTTGTTGGAAGCGCAACCTGCAGCGGAAATAGAGGCGGCTCAGTCTGCGTTTCCAAATGTGGCTTTTTATTCTGTACAAAGGTGGCCAGAAATGCCGGATAATGTGGTTTTTTTCGACATGGTTTCACCTAACTCTAGTGAGCAAATACGTTTTTTTACCCAAGACGTTATGAAACAAAATACAAATTCTAGGAGCAATGAATGAGCGTAATTGGACTAATCGGTGCGATGGACGAAGAAGTCGCGGTGATCAAGGCGTGGATGACCGATGTTCGTGAGCAGTCGATAGCGGGCTGTGATTTTTTTGTTGGGCAGTTCGAAGGCAAAGATGTGGTGTTGCTTAAATCGGGAATCGGCAAAGTCAATGCCGCGGTGTCGACCACGTTATTGTTGTCTGAGTTTACCCCCGAGTATGTGATTAATATTGGTTCTGCTGGTGGGTTTGACCCTGATTTACAGGTTGGCGATGTGGTGATATCCGATCAAGTGGTTCATCACGATGTGGATGTCACCGCGTTTGGTTATGCCATGGGTCAGGTGCCAAATATGCCTGCGACATTTTCTGCGGATCCCCAGCTGGTTGAGCAAGCCAAACATGCGCTGTTGTCGGTAACACAAGTGCAAGCCAAAGTAGGTCTGATTGGGACGGGCGATAGCTTTATGAATGATCCAGTTCGTGTTGACGCTGTGCGCACGATATTTCCTGATCTTGTGGCCGTCGAGATGGAAGCGGCAGCGGTAGCGCAAGTTTGCTTCAAGTTTGGAACGCCTTTTGTGGTTGTTCGATCCTTATCTGACATTGCAGGGAAAGAATCACCTAAGAGCTTCGAGGAATACCTGAAAGTGGCAGCAGAGAACTCTTCTCTGATGATCCAGCAGATGTTGAAAGGATTCTAACGTATGGGTTTTGGCAAGGGTCACATGGTTGTGATGTGTCTGGCGACGTGCTGGCCCTTTGCTGCTTGTAATGCAGAAGACGTTTCGACAGTTGATGAAGAGTCATCTGTTGATTCGGTTTCGTCAGAAGAATCAGACGCATCATGGTGGCTGAGTTCGCATGCCTCGGTGTCCAAAACCATCGGTAGCTGGTCGAGCAATATAGACTCTTTTTTATCAGGTAAGCAGAGTCAGCAGGCCACAGACAGTAATTTGGAAATACGTTTTGGTAGTGTCTTGGGCAATAGCGAACGTTCCGGATTTTTTGACTTTCATGTTCAGCTGCAGTTGCCGAATACACAGGACCGTTTGCGCCTTGTGGTTGAATCTGAGGCCGATTCTTTGGCTCCTGAGAGCATACAAGGTGAATCTTCTCAGCAAGACAGCGTGGTTAATTCGGCATTGAAGTCGAGCATTACCGCTGCGGTTCGCTATATTAAACAAGATATTGGTCTGGATATTGATGCGGGTGTACGCGTGGACTTCCCTTTGGATCCGTTTTTGCGCCTTCGTTTAAGGCAAGGCGATACTAGCGGAGCTTGGAATTGGTGGCAAAAACAAGAAGCGTTTGCGTATTATTCAAAAGGAGTGGGCGCGCGTTATGGTGTAGGTTTAGGCTACGCAGTAAGTCCGACCTTGGGTATGGGCTCTGATTTTGGCGTGACATGGCTGGATAAAGAAGGGCTTTTTTATGTGCGAGAGAACTTCTCTGTACAGCATCGTTTGAACGAAAAAAATCGCTTGGGCTATCAACTGAGTTTTCTTCAATCTGGAGAAAATGCGATTGCGTCGGACAGTTTTTTATACAATGTGCAATATGAACGGCTCATTTATAAAGATTGGCTGATTGGCCAGGTTAAACCTCAAATGACCTATAATGCAGAAGACAACTACGATGGCGTCTTTTCGTTGACGCTATCGCTCGCGATATTGCTCGGGCCTGAGTACTTACATTAACGGCCACACAAATATTGAATTTTCTTGCGTGTGATTAGATTTGCTTTCCGGTAACTCGTATAATGCCGCGCTCTAAGACAATTAGTACCTACCGCTTCCAAGAGAATGAGTCATGAGACCGGATCAGATCCAACCTGAAATGTACCAAGAACAGCTGTTAGAAAAGCAGTCTGCATTAGCCACGTTAATGGCGTCGCTGTCATTGCCTGAAATGGAGGTCTATGCAAGCGAACCATCCCATTATCGAATGAGAGCAGAGTTCCGTATTTGGCATGAAGGCGATGATTTATTCTATGCGATGTTTGATTCTGCTGATCCTAGAACCCCCATTCGAACGGATCAGTTTTTGGCCGCGTCCGCCCTTATTAATGAGTTAATGCCACAGTTGTTGGATGCGGTACGGCATGTTCCGGTGCTGCGATATAAACTTTTTCAAGTGGATTTTTTAACGACAACCACGGGTGAAGCGCTCATTAGCTTGCTTTATCATAAGCCGATCGACGATGAATGGAATGCGGCCGCGCAGCAATTAAATACAGCGTTTCCTGCTTGTCACTTTATTGGCCGTAGCCGCAAGAAAAAGCAAATCTTGACGCGCGATTTTGTGATGGAAACCTTGCACGTTGGCGGGCAGAAGTTTCATTATCAACAGGTAGAAAACAGCTTTACTCAACCGAACGCGGGTATTAACGAAAAAATGCTGGAGTGGGCGTTGGATGTCACCAAGCACGCTGCGGGTGATTTGCTTGAAATGTATTGTGGTAATGGGAATTTTTCTATTCCATTGGCACGACATTTTGAGCGAGTCGTTGCCACTGAAATCTCCAAAGTGTCTGTGAATTCGGCGCAGCTAAATATTGCGATGAATGGTATGAGCAATGTGCAAGTAGTGAAGATGGCCAGTGAAGATGTGTCCGCGGCATTGAATGGCGATGCTGAGCTGCCTAAGAGTCTTGTGCAAGCCGGTGTCAGTGAGCTGTCTCCTTCTGTGGTGTTGGTTGATCCCCCTCGTGCAGGGTTGGATGACGCCACGGTCGAATTAATTCGCAAAATAGACTCTATTTTGTATATCTCCTGCAACCCTGAAACGCTCAAATCAAATTTAGAGGCGTTATCCAGTACGCACGATGTGGTTCGTTATGCCATGTTCGACCAGTTTCCTTATACACATCATGTGGAAACCGGTGTTTATTTGGAGCGTAAGAAAGGTTAACCATCAAAAAAGAGGCGATTAGGCCTCTTTTTTTTATTGAGCGGTGTCCGCATGGAACGTGTCCAATGTGTATGAGTTTTGTTCTTATCATAATGAAAGACATTCTTGTATCTTGAATACGACAGAGAATGTTCTGTGTTAACATATTGACGTGAATTTTCCCCCACCATAATAGAGAAGTCGAACGAGCCATGAGCAACACCTCACTAGACAAAGGCAAAATCAAAATCTTGTTATTAGAAGGCGTTCATCAATCTGCATTAGATGCATTGCATGACGCAGGCTACACCAACATTGAATACCATAAAACGGCACTTGCGGAAGATGAGTTGATTGAAAAAATCTCTGAAGCACACTTTATCGGTATTCGTTCTCGTACACAGTTAACTGCAAACGTGTTAGAGCATGCTAACAAACTGGTTGCTATTGGCTGTTTCTGTATTGGAACAAACCAAGTTGATTTAGACGCAGCAAGCGAAAAAGGCATTGTTGTCTTTAACGCGCCGTACTCGAATACGCGCAGTGTTGCTGAGTTAGTGTTGGGCCAATTAATTCTATTACTGCGCGGCATTCCTGCGAAAAACGCAGCTTGTCATCGTGGTGGCTGGATTAAGTCCGCAGTAGGTTCGTTTGAAACTCGTGGTAAGCGTTTGGGTATTATCGGTTACGGCAGCATCGGCACTCAATTGAGTGTTTTGGCAGAATCTTTGGGGATGGAGGTGTGTTTTTATGACATCGTCACCAAATTGCCACTGGGTAATGCTCGACAAATTAAGAGTCTGAAAGAGCTGTTGTCAACCAGCGACATCATCAGCTTGCACGTGCCTGAAACCAATTCGACTAAGATGATGATTAGTGCGAAAGAAGTGTCTCAAATGAAGAAAGGTTCTATCTTCATTAACGCATCACGCGGCACTGTTGCCGATCTTGACGCGGTGGCGGAAGCGATTAAGTCTGGTAACTTAGGCGGAGCCGCGGTTGACGTTTTCCCCGTGGAGCCAAAAGGCAATGACGAAGAATTCGTCTCGCCGCTGCGTGGCTTAGACAATGTTATTTTGACGCCTCACATCGGTGGTAGCACCATGGAAGCGCAAGAAAACATTGGTATCGAAGTGGCAGATAAGCTTATTAAGTACTCTGACGTGGGGACAACTACGGCAGCGGTTAACTTCCCTGAGGTGGCGTTGCCTGCTCAGTCTGATAACCACCGTATTCTTCACATTCATGAAAACCGTCCGGGTGTGCTTTCTAAGATCAATGCGATCTTCTCTGAAAATAACATCAACATTACCGGTCAGTACCTTCGTACAACGGAGAAGCTTGGCTACATGGTAATGGATGTGGATGCAGAAGAGGGCGAATTGGCACTTGAGAAAGTGAGAGAAGTGGAAGGAACGGTTAAAGCGCGCGTTTTGTTTTAAGCTTTTCCCTCGTTGCTAGTGCTCAATGTTAGAGCTAAAAAATCCAGCTACGGCTGGATTTTTTGTGTCTGTGTTTTGTTCATTCAAGTCAATCTTGCGCGCTAGCTGATCCCTAGCGTTGTTGTGATGTCTTGGATTTTTTGTTTGATATTGTCGGTTACACCAGACATAAACTCTTCTGTTTCGTTGGCTTGTTCTCTGACTTTGACAACGGATGTATTGAGGCGATTCATGCCAAGCTTTTGTTCAGCGGCATACCCCGTTGCTTTTTTAGCCAAATGGCTTGATTGTTCAGACTTCTCGAGAATGTCCTGGGCGGATTGACCGAGCGCTTGAGTCAGGCTTATTTGCTCTGCTGAGGCTGACTCAATCAGGTCTAAGTTGCTTTTAAGTTGGCTGGTGGCTGACGTCAGCTGAGAGAAAATGCCGGTAATTTCTTCCAGTGACTGCTGGGTTCTGCTCGACAGCGTGCGTACTTCTGATGCAACCACAGCAAAGCCTCGACCATGCTCGCCGGCTCGCGCCGCTTCAATCGCAGCGTTCAGTGCTAGCAAGTTTGTTTGCTCTGAGATGTCTTTGATGCCACCGACTATAGAAGACGCGTTCGACACCGAGCTCTCTAAATTATCCAGAGCGTTTTTGCTGCTGTTTAGGCGCTCTACGGTGGTCTGATTGGCGATCGCCAACGACGCGGCTTGGTCGACACTGTGGGTCATGGCGACATTGGTTTCAGTGGCGTAATTTGCCACTTCTTGCGCGCGAACTTCGGCTTTACTGGCAAGAGTTTCGACTTGGTTTGACATGCTAAGGGTGTCGTCCAGTTCTTGCTTTGATGCCATGCTGATTTGATGTACCTGAGCAAAGGAATCCAACATGTCATTTAGTGATAATGAAATGTTGTTGAGCTCTGTGTCTCTTTGTTGGCGCTGTACGGCAATTTGTTCGAGATAACGATTCAAATAATGCGCAACGTCGGACAACTCGTTTTTGTTTTTCCCAACTTTAAGTGTGCTGATGTTTTGATGTTCAACCAACTCTTTTACAGCGTTGTAGAGGTCTCTGGCGCTTTTGACGACGACCTTGTTCTGGAAAATATGGACAGAAATAGTGGTCAGAATCATCAAAATAACAAACACAGAAAAAGCCAATAGTGTTTGTTTCTGAGTGTCTTGAGCACTTTCTTGAATGTCTTCTGTGCCAGCTTTTAAGATGGTCTCCAGTTGGCTAATCAAGGCGCGTATTTTGTTTTGTGCGGTAATGGCTTGTTGGATATTAATCAGACTTGAGTCGACATCTTTTAAATATCGCCCAGACCAAGTGTGAAGTTCGCTCTTGGTTTCTTCCAATGGATCGACTTCGTCTTGAGCGTCTTCTGACTCACTTGCCCAGCCCATAAGGGATGATAGGTCGTCCCCCGCCGATTCTTCTTGGTTTTCGCCAAGACTCAATATCGGCAGTTTGCTGAAATCTTCAATATGCGATTGAAACAAAGTAATGGAGTCGACCAGCCGCTGATAATTATCTGGAGTTTTATTGGCTAGGTAATCGTCTTTGGCGCTGCTGACGTGTGCAAGGTCGGCATACAACAGAGCTTGGCTCGCCAGATAAGGGGCAGCTTCTTGTAGGCCGTTTTTGGCTTGATAAGAGAGGACTTTGTCGGCCAGCGTATCCAAAGACAGCAGTGTTTGGTGTTCATTGTTTTCGATCAAGGCAAAAGGATTGCCGGACAGTTTTCCTGCGGCACGAACATCCGATTGAAGGCTGTTTTCTATTTCTATTAGCTGTTCGTTAATGGGGTCTTTTATCGTGTCAGGCAGTGAATTAAGGGCCGGACGAATTTTGGTCTCAATAAAGTCCTGCGCACTTTGCAATGCAGACGCTTCACCCGATGACAAATACCCTTCGATCTGTTGTTTCAAATCGATAGCAGAGTATTCCCAGACTTGGGTGTAGCTGTCACTTTGCTCAAAGGCGTTGCGGAATTGCATTAAGCTCCACAGCAGCAGGGCAACAAGCATGGCGGCAATAATGAAGTAACTTACCGTAGTGGTACGTGTTACATGAGATATTTTCAATTCTTTCCCCATTTCACTTATAAAAATCTGACCGTGCGCCTACATTAATACAGTTATATTGCAAAAATGTGACAGCGAACTGTTGGTCGGCTTGATTGGGGTGGTGCTTTTTTATCCAGCAGCGACATTTTGTTGGCTTTTTGCGCCATGACTTGTGTTAATCCTGTCCAAATGGAAAAAAAGCTTTCCTGGTCACTTTTTCGTCATTATTTTGTATTAGATTAGAAAGTATATTGAACGTTTGTTTAATAAAAAGTGTTTGGGCACGGATGTGTCTTTCCTAATGAACTAGCTAATAATCCAATAATAAAGGAGCTCTAGAATGACCCTTTCCCGTCGACAATTCGTGAAAGGCGCCTCCATTGCAGGTGCTGTTGCCGCTACGCCATTTTCGATTAATAACGCCATCGCCGCGAATAAAGAACTGCGTATTTACGCATGGGCTGGCTACATTACCGATGAAATGCTAGCGGACTTTAAGGCGAAAACCGGAATTAATGCGACGTTTACGCCGTATGGAACAAACGATGAATTGATGAATTCGCTACGCGCAACCGATGGAACTGGCTTCGATATTATCATGCCAACGGTTGACCGTGTTCCTGGCTATGTTGATTACGATCTTGTTCAGCCTCTGGATGTGAAACGTATTAATTGGAGTGGCTGTCTAGAGAGCGCGCTGGCTGGCTCCGATGTGGGTGGTATTGTCAAAGGGAAGCGCTACTTTGCGCCTTCGGATTGGGGAACAGAGGCGATTGCTTACAATAAGAACGATGCAAAAATCAGCAAAGAACTAAGCTACGGCGATCTTTGGTTACCAGAGAATTCTGGTGGCGTAACGGTTCGTGGCCATTCTGCGTTAGTTGGTATCGGTTTGTGGTTAGAAAATGCGGGCAAACTGCCTTTCCCTTTGTTGGATTCGTATAAAAACGAAAAAGCCATGCGCGCGAACTTTGATGTCATTCTAAAAGTGGCGACAGAGCATAAAGCGTCGATTGCTCAGTTCTGGTCAACAGAAAACGAAGCGCAAGGTGCATTTCGTACCAATGGTGCAACGATTGGCCAAACCTGGGACAGCACTGCATTCAAGCTGCAATCAGAAGGTGAGCCTATTGCTTACGGCGCACCAAAAGAAGGGGCGTTGGCTTGGATGGAAGGTTTTGTTATTCCTAAAAATGCCAACAATGTGGATTCGGTTTATGAGTTTATTAATTGGTATTACACGCCAGAAGCAGGCGCTATGTTTGTGAAAGCAACAGGCTATAACTCCACAGCGAAAGGCGCGGATGCATTATTGCCTGCTGAAACGAAGCAGTTCTTCCAAGATTCTTACAGCAAACAGGATCTTGCCAACTTGTGGTGGTGGCCAATTCAAGAACCATGGTATGTCGCATTACGTAACGAATATCAAGACCGTTATTTGTCTGCATAACACCTCGAAGGCCCTTTGTGACTTTACGTCGCAAAGGGCTTTTTTGTATCGAGACGATTGTGTCAAGAAAATCAACCAGCGAGAGAAATATGGATAGTAGTGTTCATTTAGATAATACCGTCATGCAATTTGGGGACTTTACCGCCATTCAAAAAACCGATTTAACGATTCAATCCGGCGAATTTTTTAGTTTCTTAGGCCCTTCTGGCTGTGGCAAAACCACTATTTTAAATATGATCAGTGGTTTTATTGATCCCACCCAAGGCGATGTAAAAATTGGCGGTAAGAGCATGCGTGGTGTGCCAGCAAATAAGCGTCCAACGTCGATGATTTTTCAAAACCTCGCCTTGTTTCCTCTTATGACGGTGGCCGAGAACATTGAGTTCGGCTTAGAGGTTCGCGGTGTTTCGAAAAGTGAGCGCAAAAAAGCTTCTGACCGCTTACTTGAATTGGTGGCGCTGGAAGGAAGTGGCACCAAAAAAGTATCTGAGTTATCAGGAGGTCAAAAGCAGCGGATCGCCATTGCTCGTGCCTTAGCGGTTGAGCCTCAAGTATTGTTATTAGATGAACCCTTGTCGGCATTGGATTTAAAGCTACGTCAGCATATGCGCACGGAACTTAAAGCCATTCAGCGAAAAACGGGCATCACCTTCATCTATATTACCCACGATCAAGGTGAGGCATTGACGATGTCGGATCGTGTTGCGGTGATGTCAGCGGGTCGTATTCAGCAGGTTGCTGATCCTATCACCTTGTATCGTGACCCCCAAACGTCTTTTGTTGCGTCATTTGTGGGTGAAAATAATGGCGTTAAAGGTAGGGTGATTGAGTCCAATTCGGATCTTGTTGTGTTGGATTGTGGGCCGCTGGGTAAATTGGCAGGGCGATCTCAGGGTAGCGTTAATGTGGGGGCGGATGCGACGTTGTTTATTCGCCCTGAGCATTTTAGGTTACAAGCTGAATCAGGTATGCACTCGTTGCAGGCCACCATTGATGAGGTGAATTTCGAAGGCGCGTATTTGACGTTGAATGCGAATACCGCCACTCATCAGGCTTTGTCAATTCAGTTAGGCACGCATCAGTTCTCTGAGTCTTTAAAGAAAGGTGCGCCTGTTAGTCTTTCTTATCATGAGCAAGATGCCATTGTGATTGCGGGAGAGGGTCATGTTTAGTCAGCTAAAGTCGCGTTTTGGCAGCGGATTGGCGGTTGGCATTATTGGTATGATCGCTGTTTGGTTAATTGGTTTGGTGATTTTGCCTCAGCTCTTAATGGTGGATTACTCGTTCCGACCGAATTTATTGCCTGCCGATATTGGTGGGCCAAAAGACGCTTACTCCCTGACAAATTACGAAACCTTATTTAGTAATAAAATACATTTAGCCATCTTTTTCAAAACGATTTGGTCTAGCGTGTTAGTGACGTCTTTAACGCTCATGGTGAGTTATCCAATTGCGTTTTATCTTGCCAAGGTTGCGACGCCTCAAAAGGCGGCGTTGTGTTTATTGTTACTGATTATTCCATTTTGGATTAATGAAATTTTACGAACCTTTTCTTGGTACATTATTCTTGCTTATAAAGGACCGCTGAACGCGCTGCTGTTAGGCTTAGGAGTTGTCGATCGACCAGTTCGCTTTTTGTCAGGTGATGGTGGGGTGTTGATCGGTATGGTTTACGCCTACATATTGTTTATGATTTTTCCTATTTATAACGCCATAGAGAGCTTGGATACCAATCAGATTAAAGCGGCGCGTAATTTGGGGGCTGGCTGGATTCGTACTCACTGGCGTGTGGTGATTCCTCATGCTAAACCGGGTATTGCGACGGGGTGTATCATGACCTTCATGTTGGCAGCGGGAAGTTACGCTGTTCCAGCATTACTAGGCTCTCCGGGTAGTCGTTGGTTCACTCAAATCATTTACAACTGGTTTTTTGAAGGCGGCGATTGGAACCAAGGTGCTGCTTATGCGTTCTTACTGCTTATTATCTGTATCGGTTTTATCGCTTTGGTCATGCGTGTCTTTAAAGTGGGTTTGGGGGACATTGCAAAATGAAGTCTGAAACTATTATGCGCTTCGCTGTACGTTTTTATATCGGCGTTTTTTTTATCTACTTATTCACACCGCTTATTATTATGGGGCTGGCTACGTTTAATGATAGTCGATTCCCTACGGTTTCGCCCTGGAAGGGGGCAACGCTTAAATGGTTTGAAGCACTGGCTCAAGATGGAGCCATGTGGACGGCACTATGGACCAGTGTCTTGGTAGCGGCCGGTGTGTTGGTGGTTGCGGTGCCTATTGGTATTTGCTGCGCTTTGTTTTTATCGACAGTACAGGGGAGAGGGAAAACTTTTCTTTATTCGCTGATGATGTCGCCCCTATTAACACCGGGTGTGATTGTGGGGATCTCGACACTTATCTTTTGGAAGGGGTTGTCGGTGAGTGGTGGTGTCTTCTTAACCGTCGTTGCCCAAACGACCTTTATTGCAGCTTATGTCATGTTAATGGTATTGGCTAGGTTGCAGCGCTTTGATCGGACGCTGGAAAATGCGGCGCTGAGTTTGGGGGCCACTCAATGGCAAGCGTTTAGACGCATTCTCTTGCCTTATTTAAAGCCTGCTATTATCTCCGCTGCAGCCATTGCCTTTCTACAATCATTTGAAAACTACAACACAACCTTATTTGTTAAAGGTTACGACACAACTTTAACGGTTTATATCGCTTCTAAAGTGAGAACGGGTTTGACGCCTGCCGTAAATGCACTGGGATTAGTGATGATTTCTATCACTATCATTCTTGCAATTGTCTATGAAGTGAAGCGACGACGAGAACTTTCTGTCAGTTCTTAGTGGATACGACCGATGAATTTGAAATGGAAAAGGCCATTATTTGTATAAATAATGGCCTTTTTAGTGTCTTTTGATGGTTTGTTGATCAGTTTTGGGGGGCGGAACAAATAAATATGACAAAATAATAAAAAACCTTAAAAAAGGGTTGCACAAAATCTGTAGATCCTTAATATACGCCCTCGCTGACACGGACAGGGCTTCACTCTCACAGAGAAACGAAGTGGCTTAAGTGTAACGGCAACGCTCTTTAAAATAG
>NZ_AP027271.1:1855000-3337500 GCF_036322735.1 Marinomonas pontica | reverse complement strand
CCTCCAAGGCTAAATACTCCTGACTGACCGATAGTGAACCAGTACCGTGAGGGAAAGGCGAAAAGAACCCCTGTGAGGGGAGTGAAATAGATCCTGAAACCGTGTACGTACAAGCAGTGGGAGCGGACTTGTTCCGTGACTGCGTACCTTTTGTATAATGGGTCAACGACTTATTTTCAGTAGCAAGGTTAAGCGTTTAGTGGAGCCGTAGGGAAACCGAGTCTTAATAGGGCGTTTAGTTGCTGGGAATAGACCCGAAACCGGGCGATCTATCCATGAGCAGGTTGAAGGTTGGGTAACACTAACTGGAGGACCGAACCCACATCCGTTGAAAAGGCTGGGGATGACTTGTGGATAGGAGTGAAAGGCTAATCAAGCTCGGAGATAGCTGGTTCTCCTCGAAAGCTATTTAGGTAGCGCCTCGTATCTCACCATTGGGGGTAGAGCACTGTTTGGGCTAGGGGGTCATCCCGACTTACCAACCCCATGCAAACTCCGAATACCAATGAGTGCAATTACGGGAGACACACGGCGGGTGCTAACGTCCGTCGTGGAAAGGGAAACAACCCAGACCGTCAGCTAAGGTCCCAAAGTGCCAGTTAAGTGGGAAACGATGTGGGAAGGCTTAGACAGCTAGGAGGTTGGCTTAGAAGCAGCCATCCTTTAAAGAAAGCGTAATAGCTCACTAGTCGAGTCGGCCTGCGCGGAAGATATAACGGGGCTCAAACTGGCCACCGAAGCTACGGATGCTTAGTTTACTAGGCATGGTAGAGGAGCGTTCTGTAAGCCGTTGAAGGTCAAGCTGTAAGGCAGGCTGGAGGTATCAGAAGTGCGAATGTTGACATGAGTAACGATAAGGGGAGTGAAAAACTCCCCCGCCGGAAGACCAAGGTTTCCTGTCCCATGTTAATCAGGGCAGGGTGAGTCGGCCCCTAAGGCGAGGCAGAAATGCGTAGTCGATGGGAAACAGGTTAATATTCCTGTACTCGTGCATATTGCGATGGAGAGACGGAGAAGGCTAGGCCAGCACAGCGATGGTTGTCTGTGTTTAAGGCGGTAGGTTTAGGGCTTAGGCAAATCCGGGCCCTTTTAAGACCGAGAACTGATGACGAGCCCTCTTTTGGGCGAAGTGGTTGATGCCATGCTTCCAGGAAAAACTTCTAAGCTTCAGATATGCAGGAACCGTACCCCAAACCGACACAGGTGGTCAGGTAGAGAATACCAAGGCGCTTGAGAGAACTCGGGTGAAGGAACTAGGCAAAATGGTACCGTAACTTCGGGAGAAGGTACGCCGGCCGGTGTGAAGGACTTGCTCCGTAAGCACTAGTCGGTCGAAGATACCAGGTGGCTGCGACTGTTTATTAAAAACACAGCACTCTGCAAACACGAAAGTGGACGTATAGGGTGTGACGCCTGCCCGGTGCTTGAAGGTTAATTGATGGGGTTAGCGCAAGCGAAGCTCTTGATCGAAGCCCAAGTAAACGGCGGCCGTAACTATAACGGTCCTAAGGTAGCGAAATTCCTTGTCGGGTAAGTTCCGACCTGCACGAATGGCGTAACGATGGCCACACTGTCTCCACCCGAGACTCAGTGAAATTGAAATCGCAGTGAAGATGCTGTGTATCCGCGGCTAGACGGAAAGACCCCGTGAACCTTTACTATAGCTTCACAGTGAACTTTGAACCTACTTGTGTAGGATAGGTGGGAGGCTTTGAAGTGCAGACGCCAGTTTGCATGGAGCCACTCTTGAAATACCACCCTGGTATGTTTGAGGTTCTAACTCAGGTCCGTAATCCGGATCGAGGACACTGTGTGGTGGGTAGTTTGACTGGGGCGGTCTCCTCCCAAAGAGTAACGGAGGAGCACGAAGGTGTGCTCAGCATGGTCGGAAATCATGCATAGAGTGTAAAGGCAAAAGCACGCTTAACTGCGAGACAGACACGTCGAGCAGGTACGAAAGTAGGTCTTAGTGATCCGGTGGTTCTGTATGGAAGGGCCATCGCTCAACGGATAAAAGGTACTCCGGGGATAACAGGCTGATACCGCCCAAGAGTTCACATCGACGGCGGTGTTTGGCACCTCGATGTCGGCTCATCACATCCTGGGGCTGAAGCCGGTCCCAAGGGTATGGCTGTTCGCCATTTAAAGTGGTACGCGAGCTGGGTTTAGAACGTCGTGAGACAGTTCGGTCCCTATCTGCCGTGGACGTTTGAGATTTGAGAGGAGCTGCTCCTAGTACGAGAGGACCGGAGTGGACGAACCTCTGGTGTTCCGGTTGTCACGCCAGTGGCATTGCCGGGTAGCTATGTTCGGACGGGATAACCGCTGAAAGCATCTAAGCGGGAAGCCTCCCTTAAGATAAGATCTCACTGGGACATAAGTCCCCTAAAGAGCCGTTCGAGACTAGGACGTTGATAGGTTGGGTGTGTAAGTGCTGTGAGGCATTGAGCTAACCAATACTAATTGCTCGTGAGGCTTGACCATATAACACCAAAGTGGTTTTAGATGAAGAGAGTGAAAGCTCAAGATCATCAAAATGACAAAGACACAGATACGATACAACATCAGCAATGATGAGCATCGGTTTGATACTTGGTTATCACTATTTCAAAATGAATTGTTAAAGATCCAAGCACGTATTCGCGTGTTTTGAGTCAAGCTAACCTTAAAAGGTCAGCGCACAACACAGTGCAGCTCAGAACAAACGCAAAACGAATTGCTTGACGGTCATAGAGGCGTTGAACCACCTGATCCCATCCCGAACTCAGAAGTGAAAAGCGCCATCGCCGATGGTAGTGTGGGAGATCCCATGTGAGAGTAGGTCGTCGTCAAGCTTTAAACAAAGAGAAACCCCATCCTGCTATGCAGGGTGGGGTTTTTTCATTATGGGCGGTCATCAATGTTACTTCAACCTAGCCTACTCCTCTTCTAATGACCGCTACAAAAATAGAGCTTTCTTCTAGATAGGTCGAAATGTACTATTCGGCACCTTTTCTCTATTCCTATTGAGGTTGTTGTGCCCTTTTACTTACTTGGTTTGTCTATTTTATTGGTTTTTGTGCCTTATAAGCTTCCTGCTATAAAAGCGCCACTGTGGTGTGTTTGTTGTTTACTGGCGGTTTTTTCTGGCTTTATGGATGACGTTTTGAGTGTCCAAGGGGTACTTGTTGTCTTGGTTTATACGAGTTTGTTATTTGCTTCGTTAAAAACGCATTCAGTATGGCTTCGAAGAGCAGCAGTCTGTGCATTTGCTATCCTATCCCTCACTTTGGCAATGCATTTGTTACCTGGCTTTACAAATCAGGTTATGGTGCAGGATCATGTTGTGAGTGTTGATGGAAGACCTTTTAGTTTGTATGCGAATTTTGATAAAGGGTTGGTTGGCTTGTTCTTATTGGGCTACTTTTTTAAAGGACAGGTTACAATCGGATACTTTCAGGCTTTGCAACAACCTAGAAGGGCAGTAATGGTGCTGATTATGACACCATGTTTGGCCTTGGGTTTGGCTCTGGTGTTAGGGCTGATTCAGTTTGACGTTAAGTTGCCGAATTTCTGGCTGGCTTTCCTTGGTATTAATTTGTTATTTACGTGTGTTGCTGAAGAGGCCTTCTTTCGAGGTTTTTTGCAAAGAGAGCTATCAATCTGGTTAGCGGGAAAGACCTGTATTTGGGTGGCTCCTATTGTGTCGGCAATGCTTTTTGGTATCGCTCACATGGGTGGCGGAGTGGAGTATGCGATTGTGGCGAGTGTCGCTGGTCTAGGCTACGGTGGCGTTTATTATCTAACTAAAAGAATTGAATACGCGATCTTGTGTCATTTTATCTTGAATGGACTGCATTTCCTTTTCTTCACTTATCCTATGCTAGCTTAGTCAATGAAAACGACCCAAATAGGGCCGTTTTCATTTAGGACGTTTCATTAGAAATACTAGTCTTCTATTTGGGCGTTATCAACAATGTGATTGTCGCCGATGTCTTTGGGTAAGATTAAGTTCAGTGTAATTGCCACAATGCCGCATAGGCTGATGCCTTGAAGGCTAAACTCACCAATGCCGAAGGCCATACCACCAATACCAAATACCAAGGTGACGCCTACGATGATTAAGTTTCGAGACTTATGAAGGTCTACTTGATTCTTAATCAAGGTGTTAAGTCCCACTGCGGCAATAGACCCAAATAAAAGAATCATGATGCCACCCATAACTGGTAGTGGAATGGTCTGTAGAGCCGCCCCTAATTTACCAACCCACGCTAGGACAATGGCTGCAACTGCTGCCCATGTCATGATGACGGGGTTAAATGCTTTGGTGAGCATGACGGCGCCTGTTACTTCGCTGTAGGTTGTATTTGGTGGCGCGCCAACCATTGCAGCAGCCATGGTTGCCACACCGTCGCCTGTGATAGTGCGATGCAAACCTGGCTTTTTAAGGTAGTCTTTTCCTGTTACGTTTGAGATAGATAGGATATCGCCAACATGTTCAACCGCAGGGGCAATAGCAACTGGCAGCATGAACAAGATCGCATTAATGTTAAATTCAGGCGCGCTAAAGTTTGGCATAGCAAACCATGCTGCATTGTAGATAGGATCAAAATTGACTATGCCGAAGAATAAACTCAGAACATAACCAACGATAATCCCCCCAAAAACAGGTAAGAGTTTAAATAAGCCTTTGGCAAAGACGCTAATTAAAATTGTGGTTAGTAATGAGGCAAGGGCAATCCATATAGCAATATTGGCATCGATAACTTGAGTGTCTCCCGCTTTGCCTAGCGCCATATTGACAGCCACGGGTGCTAGCCCAAGGCCAATTACCATAATGATTGGGCCAATAACAACGGGTGGTAATATGGTGTGAATAAAGCCTGCGCCTTTCAGGCGAATGACCCCACCTAGAATGACATAGACAAAACCTGCTGCGATTAAACCACCCATGGTTGCAGGAATACCCCATGTTTGAACGCCGTACATAATGGGGGCGATAAAAGCAAATGACGAGGCAAGGAAAATTGGCACGGTACGACGAGTGGTGATTTGGAACAATAGCGTTCCGACGCCAGCACCAAAAAGTGCAACGTTGGGATCTAGCCCAGTTAGCAGTGGCACAAGTACCAGAGCGCCAAATGCAACAAACAGCATCTGAACGCCTAAAATAGCATTTTTCATAGTCGATTCTCTTTGAGGTTTTATTGCGAAGGATTTTATAGGCAAGTTGGTCCAAGTGCCAGAAAGTCTAAAGCGCGATTAAGTCGATTCGCTCAGCCTGTATGGGTTTAGTCATCAACGGCGATGATGCGCTGTTTATTTTCTAAATAGGCTTTTTTAAACGCTTCCGCTGGAATTGGACGGCTGATGTAATAGCCCTGAATATCATCGCAACCAATGTTATTGAGCATGTCTAATTGTGCTTTTGTTTCCACGCCTTCAGCAATGGTGGTCATACCAAGTTGTTGGGCAAGCAGAATGATGGTGCCGATGATGACTTGATCGTTGGTGTTGGTTGTCATGTTACGGACAAAAGATTGGTCTATTTTGAGTTTATAAACGGAAAAACGTTGGAGGTAGCTCAGAGAAGAGTACCCCGTCCCAAAGTCATCAATGGAGGTGCGTATGCCGAGCTCTTGTAGAGATTCTAGAATAATCACCGTATGTTCAGGGTCTTTCGCTACAATGCGTTCGGTAAGCTCGAGCTCTAAATATTCGACTGGAATCCGATATTCGTTTAGTATTTTGATGGTCGTTTTTGGAAGATCACCGACTTGAAACTGGGCAGAGGACAAATTAACGGCAATTCTGACTGGTGTAATTCCCGCTTCTATCCACTGCTGTATTTGGCGCACAGCGGTACGTACTACCCATTCACCAATGGCTAAGATTTGTCCACTTTCTTCGGCTAAGGGGATAAACTCCCCTGGGCTTACGTGACCGAGTTTTTTGCTATGCCATCGAATGAGCGCTTCCGCTCCAATGACTTTGCCAGAAATAAGAGACACTTGTGGTTGATAGTGTAATGAAAATTCATTTTGTTCTAGCGCGTCATGCAATGCATTGCTTAAGGTAAGTGCTCGTGTCGATGTGGCTTGCATTTTCTCAGTAAAGAAGGCGAACCTATTTCTACCCGCGTGTTTTGCATGATACATAGCCGTGTCTGCTTGTTGGTATAGCGTGTCGAAGTCTGTTCCATCTCTTGGGTACAAACTCACACCGATAGAAGGCGTGATAAAAAACTCATGCTGATCGATGTTGTAGCGTGAACATAACGCGTCTTTAATGGTATTCGTTTTTTCGATTAAGTCGGCTTCATGATCAGTGGGTAATAGAATCATGAATTCATCCCCCCCTTGTCGCGCAACGTAGCCAAGATCGCCAACTAGCGCCCGCATTCTGTCCGCCAGCGTTAATAGAAGTTGGTCGCCTATATTATGACCGAGTGTGTCGTTGTCTTTCTTGAAATAAACTATGTCAGGTTTCAGCCCGAATTCTCTGCTTAAAAGTATTAAATGTTTACTCTATCTCAACACTTGCTGACGCTTAAATTCGCTAATATAGGCGTCAAATCATTATCAGACAGAGTTTATTTGTATGCTTTCTCATTGTTTTTCAGCGTCCATGAAGGACAACAATTTTGACGGGTTAAAGGAACAACAAGAACCCCGAAAAACACATGTGCTAACGCGTTTTCGTCATTGTGCGAGCCGGTCATTATTAGCGCTAAGTGTGTTGTTTAGTGTCACCGCTTGCGCCACCGTTGACCCGGTTCAACCCAAAGACGGTGAGGCGTTCAGTTATGCTTGGTTAAAAGGGTATGCGCGTCAATTGGCGACGTCGCCTTATCAGAGCCAGCAAGGTGAGTTACCTGACAGTTTGCAGCGTTTGGATTGGGATGACTACCAAGAAATACAGTTCAATAAAGACGCGGCATTGTGGCGAGATCAACACTCGAAATTTCGTACCGAGCTGTTTCACCTAGGTTTGGGCTTTGATACCCCTATTCATATGTATGAACTTGAAAAAGGCAAGTCGACACCGATCCCGTATATGCCTTCAGAGTTTCGTTACGGTAAATCCAACGTTGATGCGAGTAAGCTTCCCGAAGACCTAGGTTTTGCGGGGTTTAGAATGCAATTTGCGACGGATTGGCAGCGTGATGTTGTCGCGTTTTTAGGGGCGAGCTATTTCCGTGCTGTCGGCAGTGAAATGCAGTATGGGCTTTCTGCACGAGGCTTGGCGATCGATACTGCGTTGCCTCGTCCTGAAGAGTTTCCAGTATTCACTCACTTTTGGTTAGAAAAGCCAGCCACAGGTTCTGATGTGGTGACCGTATACGCATTGATGGACTCTCCCAGTGTGACGGGGGCGTATCGCTTTGATATGACGCCGGGCGAACCGTTTAAAATGAGAGTCGACTCTGCTATTTATCCCCGTAAATCGGTTGAGCGTTTGGGCGTTGCTCCCATGACCAGTATGTTTATGATTGGCGAAAATGATCGTCGAACGAATTATGATTGGCGGGCTGAGATTCATGACTCCGACGGTCTTGCAATGCAAACAGGCAATGGCGAATGGATCTGGCGACCGCTCGGTAATCCGGCCAACCTACAATTTAATGCGTACAGTGATAGCAATCCAAAAGGCTTTGGTTTGTTACAGCGTGATCGCCACTTCGATCATTACCAAGATGATGGTGTCTTCTACGAGAAACGCCCAAGCTTGTGGATTGAACCGCTAGGAGACTGGGGTAAGGGGTCAGTGCAGTTGGTGGAAATTCCGACACTGGATGAGACTTTCGATAACATTGTCGCATTTTGGAACCCCGCGGCACCGGTCGAAGCTGGCCAAGAACTGCTCTACAGCTACAATATGTATTGGGGGAGCCACCCTCCGGTGCAATCGAACCGTGCTCGTGTAGTGGATACTTTTACTGGTATTGGTGGGGTAATTGGTAAAAAGCGCCAGTATTACAGCAAACGTTTTGTGATCGATTTTGCCGGTGGTTCTTTGTCTATGCTGGGTCGAGACACAGAGGTGAAAGCGGTAATTACATCGTCCGAAGGGCGAGTTGAAATTGAATCGGCCCGTCCATTGCATTCCATTAATGGCTACCGCGCTATGTTTGATTTGGTGCCACCGAACGGGGAATCGAAGCCGATTAACTTGCGTGTGTATTTAGAGGCGAATGGGCAGCCACTCACGGAAACGTGGCAATACCAATGGGTTCCTCCAGCAGAAAAAGACAGGGAGCTTCATAATGCCGGTCATTTGAAGTAACGGAAAAAACGCCCGATGTGAGAGTATCGGGCGTTTTTCTGTGCTGCTGTTCGAGCTTTGCTAAGGCTTGCGACTATTCAATAGCGCGCGATAAGCGTGACCACTGCGTTTGATGGTTCTTTCTTGTGTCTGGTAATCGACGTAAGTGAGGCCAAAGCGTTTGCTGTAGCCTTCAGCCCATTCAAAGTTATCCATTAAGCTCCAAGCGAAATACCCACGAATATCCACGCCTTCTTCTATGGCTTGATGGACGGCATTGAGATGGCCCTCTAGATAACGAACCCGCTGATCGTCGTTGATTTCGCCATCAATAATGTGGTCAGCACAAGCCGCACCATTTTCGGTGATGTACATTGGCGGCAGCGAATATTGCTTGTTCAAGGTAACCAGTAGCTCGGTGAACGCATGAGGAGCAATTTCCCAGCCGATGTCGGTATATTCAACAGGGGCTGCGTTGGGCACGTTTTTAAATAGCTGATCGGCATCATAGGCATTATGGTTGCAGGTGTAAAAGTTCATGCCTAAGAAATCAATTGGCTGGGAAATAATGTCCATATCACCTGGCAAAATCATGGGAAAATAGTGCGGTGCGACGGTTTTTAGAATCTGCGGATACTGGCCCGTCATCAGAGGCTCGATAAAAAATTGGTTGTCCAAGGTGTCGCGCATCAAACAAGCAAATTGGTCTTCGGCTTTTTCGCTGGCAGCGTAGGAGCGGTTCATATTAAGTACGATGCCAACTTGGGACGCTGGCGCGTTTTTTCGAATGACAGGCAATGCCAAACCGTGTGCCAGCAAAATGTGATGAGCCGCTTGTCGTCCGTATTCAGGTTTGCTCAACCCCGGTGCGTGAATGCCCAGTTCGTAGCCTAGAATGGCTGCACAGAAAGGTTCGTTAAAAGTGGCCCAGCTGTCTACCCACTCGGCCAATTCTTGGGTAACAAGGTCTGCGTAGTCTTTGAATCGGTAGGCTGTTTCGCGGTTAAGCCAGCCGCCTTTGTCTTCTAAGTGCTGTGGGAGATCCCAGTGGTAAAGCGTCACAAAGACGGTCAGCCCTTCCGCCTTGAGTTTTTTCAGTAGTTGGCGATAAAAATTCAACCCCGCTTGATTGGCTTCACCGTTTTTGTCCATAACGCGAGGCCAAGCAATCGATAGTCGATAGGCGTCGACACCGAGGTCTTTAATCAACTGGATGTCTTGCTCCCATAAGTGGTAATGGTCGCAGGCGATGTCTCCGTTATCGGCGCCCTTGACCTTGCCTGGTGTGGCGCAAAAAGTATCCCAGATAGAAGGCAGTCGATTGTCGATTTGGGTGGCGCCTTCTATTTGAAAGGAAGCGGTGGCGACGCCAAAGATAAAGTCCGACGTGAGCATGGTTGACTGTGTTGGTAAGGTAATAGACATGAAGCCCTCGATATTTATCATTATTCCGATAGGAAAGTCTTAGGTTCAAAGGTAATGGAGTCGGGCGAAAAGCGTCAATAACCGCCAGTGGCTTTTAGTAATTTAAGCGATGTTAAGTGTGATTTAAGAGAGTTTTACCTGCGTATATAGTGCATTGGCGTTAACTCTCTTCCTTGAGCTGTGTAAGCCAGAAAGCGCGTTCGCACTTCTTCTGGTAATATTTCGACAGGAATCGCCGTAAAATGATTGGCGGTATAGAACGGTACAAGGTGGGTAAACGCAAAGCAATAACATGGCGTCTTGCTCAAGGCAGCATGGATGTCGTTGATTAGGTGGCTTCCTAAGCCCATGTTTCTATGGGATGGTTTGGTCACCATGGCGGTCAATAGCTGAATGGTGTTGATTTGCTTGAGCCTGACCGCGCAGAGAATTCGGCCTTGGTCTTTTATCACCCATATAGGATCGGCTTTATTGGGTTTTCCGCTGGGATAATGTTCTTGATAGAATTTTTTGACGAGCGGAAACCAAAGTGAGGGAACCTGCTCGGCATTAGGGTAGGATGGCTTCATGATCAGATAGTGTGTTGACTGGGAGCGCGATGATAGCACATCGCGCAAAAGTAAGCCTGTTGATCGGTTTGAATCAATCAGGATGAGAGGAAATGTCATGCGACATAAACGTATATTTTGTTGCCTGTGTTTGTTGGTGTTGCCGTTTTCAGGCGTTGGCTACGCTGCGCAACCTGCGGCGTTTGTCTTCGAACAAGATGAGCCATTCTCAGAGTATATTCATCGTGCAGAAGCGTATATCAACGACAATAAGGTTTGGGTAAACACAGAGGGCAGAGCGAGAGAGTTGGCGGCAGTCCAGCCTTTTGAACTCATGCCGGACCCAGTGCTGTGCGAGGGGCGCGCGAAAATTGGTGTGTTGTTATCGCATGGTTTGTCTGATTCGCCTTTTTCAATGCGAGACCCTGCGAAGGCGTTGCAGCAAGCCTGTTATCAGGTGCGTGTTATCTTGCTGCCGGGTCATGGCACCAAAGCGGAAGATTTGCTTAATGTTTCTCGCGATGATTGGCGTGCGGCGTTCCGAAATGCGGCAGACCAATTCAGCAAAGACGTTGATGTGTTGTATGTTGGCGGTTTTTCTACGGGCGGTGCATTGGCCGCAGAATACGCGTGGCAGCATTCGGACCGCGTTGCCGGCGCCATCTTGTTTTCCCCCGTGTTTAAAGTAAACAGCCGCATTGATTGGCTGGCTCCATGGTTGGCATTGGTGAAAGATTGGTTGGATCATGAGCCAACGGATGACTTTGCGAAGTACGCGTCCATTCCTCTGCCTGCGATTGCGGAAGTGTATAAGTTATCGAAAGAAGTGCGACAGAGGATTGTGGATAACCCCAAGTCTCTGCCTGTGTTTATTGCGTTGTCTGAGGACGATCAAACGGTTGATTCTGCCGTCTCAGAAGAGGTCTTTCACCGAGGTATGGTGGGCGCTATGAGTCAAATGGTGTTGTACAGTCGAGACCAAATGAGCGCAAATACGGATCGTATAAAAGTGCATAACACGAATTGGCCTGAATCTAGGATTTTGGGATTGTCGCACATGGCGATACATGGTGACCCTGCTAACCCTTATTATGGTGAGCAAGGCGAGTACCGTGTTTGTGGCTGGTATCTATCGGATAAGCCTACTTATGATGCCTGTCGCGCGGACGCTAACAATTGGTTCGGTGAGCGTTCCGATGCGCTATCTGAAAAAAGTCCTCACGCAGCGCGAATATCGTGGAATCCTGACTTTCAACCCTTAATGCAGGAAGTTGCATTCTTTATTAATACGAATGCGAACAGTAGGAAATAATGCAGGGAGCCAAGAATGGAAGGCTGCACTGCCCGCAACGAAGGGTGGGTTGCAGATTGAGCCGGAAAAGCATTTCCGGTATTTGATGTGAATAATTAGATGATAATGAAGCGTGGAGTGTGTTGATGCGAGCTGTTTTGGCCTTGCTTAGTGATAATGAATTCCACTCTGGTGAAGAGCTTGGTGCCGCTTTAGGTGTCACACGAGCGGCCGTCTGGAAAAAATTGAAAAAGCTAGAATCCATTGGGTTGGTTGTTCATTCTGTGAAAGGGCGTGGCTATCGTCTTCCTTCTCCTGTGGAGCTCTTGTCGGCGGACGCGTTGGAAGCCCACGGTTTGCCCGATTCGGTGAGTTTGCAATTGGCGTTTGAAACGGAATCAACCAATGGCGATGCGAAGCAATACATTTCGCAAGGTCTTCCTTTGCCTGTGATGATTTCGGTGGAGCGACAAACGCAAGGGAAAGGCCGTCGCGGTCGTCAATGGGAATCTGGCGTGGCGAAAAATTTGACGTTTTCTTTTGCTTGGCGTTTTGAGAACGGGCCCGCTGTGGTAGAAGGTTTGAGCTTGGCGGTAGGGGTGGCTGTTGCCCGAGTGTTGAAGAAAGTTGGCATACCTAATCCGGGGTTGAAATGGCCGAATGATGTTCAGATCGACGGGCAAAAGGTGTGTGGTATTCTCTTGGAGATGGTCGCGGATCAGGACGTTTGCCATGTGATTATTGGGGTTGGTTTGAATGTTGAAATGGACGAAGCCTTTATGACGCAGGTCGATCAGCCGTGGACGGATCTGGTTTCTCGTCTCAAGTCGCGCCCAAGCCGAAACTTTATATTAGCGGAATTAACCAAAGAGCTGATCGAAGTGTGTCAGTTGTTTGAAGACGGCCATGGTATGAAGCATTTTCAGTATCAATGGCAAGCCCATGATGTGCTGTTCAATCAACCAGTAACGGTATCCAGTGTATCTCAACAACGTCAAGGAGTTGCCAGAGGTATCGATCAGAAAGGCGCATTATTGCTTGAAGAAAATGGCGAGCTGGTGGCGCTTCATGGAGGAGAGATTAGTGTCCGACGCGGCTAGAGTATTGGTGGTGGATGCCGGTAATACGAGCATCAAATTTACAGCGTTTGATGGCCCGAAAGTATTGTGGGTACATCGTGGAGATGTGTGTGTTGAGGGCGTGTCTTTTGTGCCTGATGTGATTTATTTTGCCAGTGTCCGTTCAAAAGAACAAAGTGCATTGTTGCACGCTGACATACAAGCGAATTACCCAAGCAGTGAATGGTTTACTTTGACGAGTCAGGCGACGGCGTGTGGCGTTAAGAACGCTTATATTGAGCCAGAGCGATTGGGAATCGACCGCTGGCTTGGTGTGGTGGCCGCTCATCATATCGTCAAAGGCGATGTCGTCGTGGTGGATGCGGGCACAGCCATTAAGGTGGATGTCATTCAAGGTGATGGTGTTCATCTTGGTGGTTATATTACGCCTGGATTGGCTATGATGGAGGACGCTTTGCTCTCAAAGACAGCGCGTATTCGCTATGATGCGCAGGAAGTGGTAGCTGGGGATGGCTTGCCTAATTCAACCGCTCGAGCTGTGACGGAAGGGTGTCATGATATGGCGCTTGGTTTTTTAGAAAGAGTGCACCGCCGTTACCCCGATTTTACTTGGATTGTGACTGGTGGTGATGCAGAAGCGCTGTTACGCCGGTTAAATGCTTCTTTTGTATGCCAGCCAAACTTGGTGGCGATAGGAGCGAAAAGGGTGGGTGATGAACTAAGAAGAGGCAATAAATGAAGTGGTTGTTTTTGTTTGTCGTATTGCTGAATGCCGCTTTCTTAAGTTGGCACAGTTTTGTGCAAGATAAGCCGACAAGGTCTGCCGAGTCTGTGTATGGCCCGCCTGTCAGTGAGAAAATTCATTTGTTATCAGAAGCGCCGCAGGAGGAGTTAGATGGCAAAAGCGGCTTGATGACTAGCGAGAGTATTGAAGACGCTTTGAATAGAGTGGTTGAACAAGCGGTTGCTGACGCGCCTGAATTATTTTGTCCTCGAGTTGAGACGGAGAGAGCGGAGGATAAAAGACAAATTACTCAGGTCTTGAAAGAGTTTGGGTGGGCCTATCAGGATAGAGAAGTCACCGGCAAACGACCGAAGTTCTGGCTCTACATTGCCGCCCCTGAAACGCCAGCGATGGCAGAAAAAATTGTCAAAGAGTTGGCCTCCAAATCCATTGATAGTTTTGTGATCACCCGAGCTGAAATGAAAAACCGTATTTCTTTGGGTTTGTATTCATCGATGGAGCGAGCCGATCAGGCAAAAAAACGCATTCAGGATAAGTCTGGCTTTACGGTTGATGTCTATGAGCATATGCGCAGTGTGCCGCTTCAGCAGGTCGATATAGAGCAGCCAGTGGACGAAAAAGATTGGGAGTCGTTCGTTTCTCGATTCGATCTGAGCAAGATGATGATAAAATTGGAAAAAAATCCCTGCTAGTGCTTGCAATTGATAAAGCGATTCATATAATGGCTCCCACCTTTTGGGGTGTTGCGTTGTAGCGCTGAGTACGTGGAGGGGTTCCCGAGTGGCCAAAGGGAGCAGATTGTAAATCTGCCACGAAAGTTTCGGTGGTTCGAATCCACCTCCCTCCACCATTTGCGGGTATGGTATAGTGGCTATTACCTCAGCCTTCCAAGCTGAAGAGGCGGGTTCGATTCCCGCTACCCGCTCCATGCTCATGTAGCTCAGTTGGTAGAGCACACCCTTGGTAAGGGTGAGGTCGGCAGTTCAAATCTGCTCATGAGCTCCAGCATTTCCAATGCAAAAGATAGGTGGTTTAACCGCCTTTTTTATTGTCTGTTTTTTGGGCAGATACCCTTGCTAAACTTAGCATGTTTAGGTATCATCCTCCGCCCATACGAATGTAGGCCAATAGTTCAATTGGTAGAGCACCGGTTTCCAAAACCGGCTGTTGGGGGTTCGAGTCCCTCTTGGCCTGCCATCTTTCGTATCCTATTTCTTAGTTAGGGATCACCTAAAGTATGAGTTCGAGTACTGAAGCTCAAGCGTCTCGCGGAGATGTGTTTAAGTGGGCGATTGTTGTTCTGCTAGTTGCGGTAGGCGTGATTGGTAATAACTATTATTCTGCTGAGTCACTATTGTATCGTTTAATCGCTATATTGGTGTTGGCTGGTGTCGCTGGTTTTGTTGCATTGCAAACTGTGAAAGGAAAAGCTTTTTTTACTTTGGCAAAAGAAGCTAAGACCGAAATTCGCAGAGTGGTTTGGCCAACAAGACAAGAAACCATGCAAACAACGTTGATAGTATTAGCGGTTGTTGTTTTTATGTCTCTCGTGCTATGGGGAGTGGATTCGTTCCTTGGTTGGATCGTTTCCTCAGTAATTAGTTAGGAGTTGCTCGTGACCAAACGATGGTATGTAGTACAGGCGTACTCAGGGTACGAAAAGCACGTAATGCGTTCGCTAATAGAGCGAGTGCAGGTTATGGGGCAGGAAGAGAATTTTGGTGATATCTTGGTTCCGACCGAAGAAGTGGTCGAAATTCGAGATGGCAAAAAGCGCAAGAGTGAAAGAAAGTTCTATCCAGGTTATGTATTGGTTCAGATGGATATGAATGACGCCTCTTGGCATTTGGTTAAAGGTACGTCTCGTGTGCTTGGTTTTATTGGTGGTACGGCGGATAAGCCATCGCCAATTACAAGCCGCGAAGCGGATGCGATTCTACAGCGTGTTAGTGATGGGGTTGATAAGCCGCGTCCTAAAACTTTGTTTGAAGTGGGTGAGGTGGTTCGTGTTAACGAAGGGCCATTTGCTGACTTCAACGGTGTTGTGGAAGAAGTGGATTACGATAAAAGTCGAATCAAAGTGGCGGTGCTTATTTTTGGGCGCTCTACGCCAGTTGATTTGGAATTTAGTCAGGTTGAGAAAGCCTGATTTTGTTGAACGGGTAGCCTTCGGGCAGTGACCCAATTGGAGTTGAAAAATGGCTAAGAAAGTCCAAGCTTATATCAAGCTACAGGTTAAAGCGGGTCAAGCGAACCCAAGTCCACCAGTTGGTCCAGCATTGGGTCAGCACGGTGTGAACATCATGGAATTCTGTAAAGCGTTCAATGCGAAAACTCAAAGCCTTGAACCAGGTCTTCCAACGCCTGTAATCATCACTGTATACAGTGATCGTAGTTTTACATTCGAAACTAAATCTACTCCTGCAGCCGTTTTGCTTAAGAAAGCAGCTGGCTTGAAGAGTGGTTCTCCACGTCCAAACACTCAGAAAGTTGGTACGGTTACTCGTGCTCAGCTTGAAGAGATTGTTGTTGCTAAGCAGGCTGATTTGACTGCTTCTAACATGGATGCAGCAGTTCGTACTATTGCTGGTAGCGCACGCGCTATGGGTCTAGAAGTTGAGGGTGTTAACTAATGGCTAAATTAACGAAACGCGCTCGTTTGATCGCAGAAAAAGTAGAAGCGGCTAAGTTGTACTCTGTTGAAGAGGCAGTTGCTCTTTTGTCTGAGCTTTCTACTGTTAAGTTCAAAGAATCTGTTGACGTATCTGTTAACCTAGGCGTTGATCCACGTAAATCTGATCAGGTTGTTCGTGGTTCTACTGTATTGCCTCATGGTGCTGGTAAAGATGTTCGCGTTGCTGTATTTGCACAAGGTGCAAATGCTGAAGCTGCGAAAGAAGCTGGTGCAGATGTTGTTGGTTTCGAAGATTTGGCTGAACAAGTTAAAGCTGGCAACCTTGATTTTGACGTGGTTATTGCATCTCCAGATGCGATGCGTATCGTTGGTCAACTAGGTCAGGTTCTAGGTCCACGTGGTCTAATGCCTAACCCTAAAGTTGGCACAGTAACGCCTGATGTTGCAACAGCAGTTAAGAATGCTAAAGCAGGTCAAGCACGTTACCGTACAGACAAAAATGGTATCATCCACGCTGCGGTAGGCTCTATTGAGTTCGCTGCGGATGCTATCAAAGGTAACTTGGAAGCGCTTTTGACCGACTTGCGTCGTGCTAAGCCTGCGTCTTCTAAAGGTGTTTACCTGAAAAAAGTGACTTTGTCCTCTACAATGGGGCCTGGTCTACAAATTGATCTAGGCGCGCTTAACTCTACGAAGTAAGCACGTGTAGTTCATGAGCTTTGGGGTCTGCCTTCATGTATTTGTTGAGCAGGCCGTCAAAGACCGCAGGAGCCTAATAGCTTAATCACAACGTTGAAAAATGTTTGTCCTGCGCAGATGGTGTGGCCCGATTCAGATTAACTGGATCTAACTCACCAGCAAGTACTTCGAGTAATCGGAGAGTTGGTAAAAATAGGGGAATTTATTCCCTGCTAATCCAGGAGAAAACCAGTGGCATTAGGTCTAGAAGACAAAAAAGCCATTGTCGCCGAAGTTAGCGAAGTTGCTAAAACTGCATTGTCTGCAGTAGTTGCTGATTCTCGCGGTGTTACCGTGAGCAATATGACAGCACTACGTAAAGAAGCGCGTGAAGCGGGTGTTTATGTACGTGTAGTACGTAACACTTTGGCTCGCCGTGCAGTTGAAGGCACTGACTTCGAATGTCTAACTGAGAGCTTTGTTGGTCCTACGCTAATTGCTTTTTCAAATGAACACCCAGGTGCGGCTGCTCGTTTGTTGAAAGCGTTTGCAAAGACGAACAGCAAGTTTGAAGTAAAGGCGTTGGCGTTCAACGGTGAGTTGATCCCAGCTGGCGACATTGATCGTTTGGCAACACTGCCTACATACGACGAAGCAATTGCGAAACTGATGAGTGTTATTCAGGGCGCAACAAGCAAGTTTGTACGTACTCTTGCAGCGGTTCGCGATCAAAAAGAGCAAGAAGCGGCTTAATACGGCTTGCCGTATCCCTTCTTGATAAATATTTGTTTTATCACCCTTGGGTGATTATAAAGAATGCTAGGAATCTGAGTCATGGCTCTAACTAAAGAAGATATCATCAATGCAGTAGCAGAAATGTCTGTGATGGACGTTGTTGAACTAATTTCTGCAATGGAAGAAAAATTCGGCGTATCTGCAGCGGCTGCTGTAGCGGCAGGTCCTGCTGCTGACGCTGGCGCTGCTGCTGAAGAACAAACTGAATTTGACGTTGTTCTTACTGCTGCTGGCGACAAGAAAGTAAACGTAATCAAAGCTGTTCGTGCAGCGACTGGCCTAGGCTTGAAAGAAGCTAAAGCTATCGTTGACGGCGCTCCAATGACTGTTAAAGAAGCTGCTTCTAAAGAAGATGCTGCTGCTCTTAAAGCGGCTCTTGAAGAAGCTGGTGCATCTGTCGAAATCAAGTAATGATACTTGTATTTCCAGATTTCGACCAATAGTCGAAATGGCTGGTGACATTATTGTCACCGGCCTTTTTGGGTTTCTGAAACTCAAATAAAACTTAGAAGAATTTTCAAGTGGGAGATAATGCTCCCATATATGGTAAGGCCTGATTTGGGCCTTTTGCGTCAATGTGCACAAGCTGGGGAATGCTGATGGCTTACTCATACACTGAGAAAAAACGTATCCGTAAGGATTTCGGTAAACTGCCGCCCGTTTTGGATGTGCCATACTTGCTGGCAATTCAGCTTGAATCCTACCGTAATTTTCTGCAGGAAGGTAAAGGTCTTGCAGAGCGTGGGGAATTAGGTCTGCATGGGGCCTTTAAATCTGTCTTTCCAATGGTCAGCTTTTCCGGCAATGCGGCGCTAGAATACGTCGATTACCGTTTAGGCAAGCCAGTCTTTGATGTTAAAGAGTGTCAGTTGCGTGGTGTTACTTACGCGGCACCTTTGCGTGTTCGTGTTCGACTGATCATTTATGATAAAGAGTCGTCCAACAAAGCAATCAAAGACATTCGCGAGCAAGAAGTCTACATGGGCGAAATTCCGCTTATGACAGACAATGGTACCTTTGTAATCAACGGGACAGAGCGTGTTATCGTCTCTCAATTACACCGTTCTCCTGGTGTGTTTTTTGATCACGACCGTGGCAAAACTCACTCTTCAGGCAAATTACTGCATTCTGCTCGTATTATTCCTTATCGCGGTTCTTGGTTGGATTTCGAGTTTGATCCAAAGGATTGCGTGTTTGTTCGTATCGACCGCCGTCGTAAGTTGCCAGCAACGATTTTGTTGCGCGCTTTGGGTTACGGTACAGAACAAATTCTAGATACTTTCTTTGAATCAACGCGTTTCTATTTGAAGCGTGATGGCTTTGAAATGGATCTAGTGGCTAATCGCCTGCGTGGTGATACCGCGTTATTTAATATTGCTGATGCGAACGGCGAACTGATCGTTGAAGAAGGTCGTCGTATTACGGCTAAGCATATTCGAGTGATGGAAAAAGCAGGCCTTGAACGTCTTGCTGTGCCACTTGAATACATGCTGGGCAAAGTGACGGCGAAAAACTTAGTTCATCCTTCAACGGGTGAATTGATCGCTGAAGCGAATACTGAATTATCTGTTGATTTGCTAGAAGCGTTAGTCGCTTCGGGCATCACAGAAGTTGATACTCTGTACACAAATGATTTGGATAACGGTCCGTTCATTTCTGACACACTTCGTATTGACCCAACAAGCAATCAGTTGGAAGCATTGGTTGAAATTTATCGCATGATGCGTCCTGGCGAGCCGCCAACCAAAGAGTCTGCTGAAGGTTTGTTCCAAGGCTTGTTCTTCTCTGAAGATCGCTACGATTTGTCTGGCGTTGGTCGAATGAAATTCAACCGTCGTTTAGGTCGTGAAGAAGACACTGGTGCCGGCATCCTTGATAACGATGACATCGTTGCTGTTTTGAAAACCTTGCTTGATATCCGTAACGGTAATGGCATGGTGGATGACATCGACCACTTGGGTAACCGTCGAGTTCGTTCTGTTGGTGAAATGGCCGAGAACCAATTCCGTGTTGGTCTTGTGCGTGTTGAGCGTGCCGTGAAAGAACGCTTGTCAATGGCGGAAGCTGACGGCCTTATGCCGCAAGATCTTTTGAATGCGAAGCCTGTTGCTGCCGCTATTAAAGAGTTCTTCGGTTCAAGCCAGTTGTCTCAGTTCATGGACCAAAACAACCCGTTGTCTGAAGTAACGCATAAGCGTCGTGTTTCAGCGTTAGGCCCCGGCGGTTTGACTCGTGAACGCGCAGGCTTTGAAGTACGTGACGTACACGCGACTCACTACGGCCGTGTTTGTCCTATCGAAACGCCTGAAGGTCCAAACATCGGTTTGATCAACTCGCTTTCTACTTATGCGCGTACTAATAGCTACGGCTTCTTAGAAACGCCATACCGTAAGATTATTGATGGCAAGATGACGGATGAAACTGTCTACATCTCTGCAATTGATGAAGCGAAATACGTTATCGCCCAAGCGTCTGCGAATGTGGATGCGGAAGGCCGTTTGGTGGATGAGTTGGTTCAGGTGCGTCATATGCACGAAACCACTTTGATTCCAAAAGAAAAAGTAAACCTAATGGACGTTTCTCCTCGTCAGGTTGTTTCTGTTGCGGCTTCTTTGATTCCGTTCCTAGAGCACGATGACGCGAACCGTGCATTGATGGGTTCGAACATGCAACGTCAAGCCGTACCAACACTTAAGGCAGATAAACCTGTCGTCGGTACTGGTATGGAGAAAAACGTAGCAAAAGACTCTGGTGTATGTATCGTTGCGAATCGCGGTGGTGTGATTGAGTCTGTTGATGCGAGCCGTATCGTTGTACGTGTGAATTCAGAAGAAACCATTGCTGGTGAAGCGGGTGTAGATATCTATAACCTGACTAAATACGTGCGTTCTAACCAGAATACATGTATCAACCAGCGTACTTTGGTAATGAAAGGTGAGAAGGTTGCTTCTGGTGACATTATGGCCGATGGCCCTTCTGTTGATATGGGTGATTTGGCTCTTGGTCAAAACATGCGTATTGCTTTTATGCCTTGGAATGGTTTCAACTTCGAAGACTCGATTTTGGTGTCTGAGCGTGTTGTAGAAGAAGATCGATTCACTTCTATTCACATCCAAGAGTTAACGTGTGTTGCACGTGATACTAAGCTTGGGCCTGAAGAGATCACGGCCGACATCCCTAACGTGGGTGAAGGTGCGCTTTCTAAGTTGGATCAATCCGGTATCGTTTACATCGGTGCAGAAGTTGAGCCAGGTGACATTCTAGTTGGTAAAGTAACGCCAAAAGGTGAAACGCAACTAACGCCTGAAGAAAAACTTTTGCGCGCTATCTTCGGTGAAAAAGCGTCTGACGTAAAAGATACGTCGCAACGTGTTAAGACTGGCACACGCGGTACTGTTATCGATGTGCAAGTGTTTACTCGTGATGGCATCGAAAAAGATGACCGCGCTAAGTTCATTGAAAAATCGCAGCTTGATCAAGTTCGTAAAGACTTGAACGAAGAGTTCCGTATTGTTGAGAAAGCGACGTTCGAACGTCTTGCTGAGGCCCTAGTTGGTCAGCAAGCGGAAGGCGGCCCTAGCTTGGCTCGTAATGCGATTATTACGGAAGAATACTTGGCGAATCTTGATCACCCTGAGTGGTTTAAAATTCGTGTCGCTAATGAAGAAGCGAGTGAGCAGCTTGAAAAAGCTCAAGCCGCTTTGATTGAGCGCCGTAAAGAACTTGACGCAAAATTCGAAGATAAGAAACGTAAGTTACAAACAGGTGATGATTTAGCACCTGGCGTTCTTAAAATCGTTAAAGTGTATGTTGCCATCAAACGTCGTATCCAGCCAGGTGATAAAATGGCCGGTCGTCATGGTAACAAGGGTGTAATTTCTAAAATTATGCCAGTTGAAGACATGCCGTACGATGAGAACGGTGATCCAGTTGATATCGTATTGAACCCGCTAGGTGTTCCTTCGCGTATGAACGTTGGTCAGGTTTTGGAGACTCACTTAGGTGCGGCTTCTAAAGGCTTGGGTCGTAAGATCAACGAAATGTTGGCCGTTGAACGTGAAAAAGCAGAAGCGGTTGCTGAGCTACGTAGTTTCCTTGATGAAATCTACAATGGCTACGAAGGCGATTTGCGTTGCGCTCGTACAGAAGATCTAGACAGCTTTACAGACGAAGAAATTTTGACTTTGGCATCCAACCTAACGGGTGGTGTTCCAATGGCGTCTGGTGCCTTTGATGGTGCGAAAGAGTCTGAGATCAAGCGTATGTTGCGCTTGGCTGGCATCAACGAAAGTGGTCAGGTTAAGTTGTTTAACGGCCGTACAGGCGATGCTTTCGAGCGTCCAGTAACCGTTGGTTACATGTACATGCTGAAGTTGAACCACTTGGTTGATGACAAGATGCACGCACGTTCTACTGGTTCTTACAGCTTGGTCACTCAACAGCCGTTGGGTGGTAAAGCGCAGTTCGGTGGTCAGCGTTTCGGGGAGATGGAGGTATGGGCACTAGAAGCATACGGTGCTGCTTACACGCTTCAAGAAATGTTGACTGTTAAATCCGATGACGTGAATGGCCGTACTAAGATGTATAAGAACATCGTAGACGGTGACCACCGTATGGAACCTGGCATGCCTGAGTCCTTCAACGTGTTGGTGAAAGAGATTCGTTCTCTTGGTATCGATATCGAGCTGGAAAACGAATAAGCACGAATCACATTTGACCTGCTGGGGAGCAAGACTCCCCGGCCTTACGAGTGGGGCGAATATCCATGAAAGACTTATTAGGTCTTCTAAAATCACAGGGACAATCTGACGAGTTTGATGCGATCCGCATTGGCTTGGCATCACCAGATATGATTCGTTCATGGTCTTACGGTGAAGTTAAAAAGCCAGAGACCATCAACTACCGTACGTTCAAACCAGAACGTGACGGTTTGTTCTGTGCAAAAATCTTTGGTCCTATTAAGGACTACGAATGCTTGTGTGGTAAGTACAAGCGTTTGAAACACCGCGGTGTTATCTGTGAGAAGTGTGGCGTTGAAGTGGCTCTGTCTAAAGTGCGTCGTGAACGCATGGGTCACATTGAGCTTGCATCGCCTGTTGCACATATTTGGTTCTTGAAATCTCTACCATCACGTATCGGTCTTATCATGGATATGACGTTGCGTGATATTGAGCGTGTTTTGTATTTTGAATCTTTCATCGTGATCGATCCAGGTATGACAACGCTTGAAAAGGGTCAGTTGCTAAATGACGAGCAGTACTTTGAAGCGCTAGAAGAATTCGGTGACGAATTTGATGCCCGTATGGGTGCGGAAGCGGTTCAAATGTTGCTTCGCGATTTGGATATGCCTGTAGAAATTAACAGCATGCGTGAAGAACTAAACAGCACGAATTCTGAAACTCGCATTAAGAAGCTTTCTAAGCGTCTTAAGCTAGTTGAAGCGTTCTATCATTCTGGTAACAATCCAGAGTGGATGGTGCTGGATGTATTGCCAGTTCTTCCGCCAGATCTACGTCCATTGGTACCACTTGAAGGTGGCCGTTTTGCGACGTCTGATTTGAACGATCTTTACCGTCGTGTGATTAACCGTAACAACCGTCTAAAACGCCTGTTAGAGCTTTCTGCTCCAGATATCATCGTACGCAACGAAAAGCGTATGTTGCAAGAATCTGTTGATGCTTTGCTTGATAACGGTCGTCGTGGTCGCGCTATTACTGGTTCTAACAAGCGTCCTTTGAAATCTTTGGCTGATATGATCAAAGGTAAGCAAGGTCGTTTCCGTCAGAACTTGCTAGGTAAGCGTGTTGACTATTCTGGTCGTTCTGTAATTACAGTAGGTCCGTCACTGCGTCTACATCAGTGTGGTCTACCTAAGAAAATGGCACTTGAGCTATTTAAGCCATTCATTTTCTCTAAGCTTGAACTTCGTGGCATGGCGACGACGATCAAAGCAGCGAAGAAAATGGTTGAGCGTGAAACGCCTGAAGTGTGGGATATCCTTGATGAGGTTATCCGCGAACATCCAGTGATGTTGAACCGTGCGCCAACACTTCACCGTTTGGGTATCCAGGCGTTTGAACCAATGTTGATCGAAGGTAAAGCGATTCAGTTGCACCCATTAGTGTGTGCGGCCTACAACGCCGACTTCGATGGTGACCAAATGGCGGTTCACGTTCCGTTGACAATCGAAGCGCAGCTAGAAGCTCGTGCCTTGATGATGTCTACGAACAACATCCTATCGCCTGCAAACGGCGAACCGATCATCGTGCCTTCTCAGGACGTTGTATTGGGTCTGTACTACATGACTCGTGAGAAAATCAATGCCAAAGGCGAAGGCATGGCATTTTCTGACATCAAAGAAGTACACCGTGCGTACGGCGCTAAACAAGTTGAATTGCACGCGAAAGTAAAAGTACGTATCAGCCAAGTTGATACCACGCTTGATGGCGACAAAGTGCCGTCTACTTTCATTGCAGATACTACCGTTGGTCGTGCCTTGTTGTTTGATATTGTTCCTGATGGCCTACCGTTCTCTGTGGTTAACCAAACCATGAAGAAGAAGGCGATCTCTAACTTGATCAACGAGTGTTACCGTAAAGTCGGCTTGAAAGAGAGCTGTATTTTTGCTGACCAATTGATGTACACAGGTTTTGCCTACGCGACAGCGTCTGGTTCTTCTGTTGGTGTTGATGACTTTGTTATTCCACCAGAAAAAGCGGCGATCATTGCCAAAGCAGAAGCGGAAGTTAAAGAAATCGAATACCAATACGCTGATGGTCTTGTAACGCAAGGCGAGAAGTACAACAAGGTAATCGATTTATGGTCTCGTACGAACGAAACTGTAACTGAAGCCATGATGAAAAACTTGGCAAAAGAGATGACTGTCAATAAAGCGGGTGAAACGGTTGAGCAACAATCTTTTAACTCGGTTTACATGATGGCTGACTCTGGTGCCCGTGGTAGTGTTGCCCAGATGCGTCAGTTGGGTGGTATGCGTGGTCTGATGGCGAAACCAGATGGTTCCATCATCGAAACACCGATCACAGCGAACTTCCGTGAAGGTCTATCAGTACTTCAGTACTTTACCTCTACTCACGGTGCTCGTAAGGGTCTAGCCGATACCGCATTGAAGACAGCAAACTCTGGTTACTTGACTCGTCGTCTTGTAGACGTAGCGCAGGATTTGGTTATCACTGAGGTAGATTGTGGTTCCACAAACGGTATTTCCGTTGCGGCCATGATTGAAGGCGGTGACGTGGTTGTTCCTTTAGGTCATCGTGTGTTGGGTCGTGTAGTGGCTCAAGATGTGATTGATGCAAAAGGCAATCAGGTTCTAGCGGCTGGCACTTTGATTGATGAGCATGATGTTCGTACGATCGAAGCGGCGGGTGTGGATGAGATGATCATTCGCTCTGTAATCACTTGTAATACACGTCATGGTGTATGTGCTAAGTGTTACGGTCGTGACCTTGCTCGTGGTCATCAAGTTAACATTGGTGAAGCCATTGGTGTTGTTGCAGCACAGTCTATCGGTGAGCCAGGTACACAGTTAACGATGCGTACATTCCACATCGGTGGTGCGGCATCTCGAGCGTCTGCGATTGATAGTGTTCAGGTGAAGAGTGCAGGTACGGTACGTTTCAATAAAATGAAGAGTATCGAGCGCCACACAGGTCATCTAGTCGTTGCATCTCGTTCTTCTGAATTGGCTATTGCCGATGAAGCGGGTCGTGAGAAAGAGCGTTATAAGCTTCCTTACGGTGCGGTCTTGAGCGTGCGTGAAGGTGATCAAGTTACTGCGGGTCAAATCGTAGCAAACTGGGATCCACATACACACCCAATCGTATCTGAAATGGAAGGTCGCCTTGAGTTCAGTGGTATGGAAGAGAACGTTACTATTCGTCGTCAATCTGACGAAATGACGGGCTTGACAACGATTGAAGTTATGGAAATACGTGACCGTCCAGCAGCAGGTAAAGATCTTCGTCCGATGATTGCGGTAGTAGATGCAGAGGGTAATCCTGTATTGATTCCGGGAACAGATTCACCAGTGCAATATATGTTGCCTGAAAAAGCATTGTTGAGCCTAGATCATGGTGCAACGGTGAAATCTGGTGAGGTTCTTGCGCGTATTCCTCAAGAATCTATTGGTAACAAAGATATTACCGGTGGTTTGCCACGAGTGGCAGACCTATTCGAAGCGCGTCGCCCTAAAGATCCAGCTGTCATGGCGGAAACCAGCGGTGTGGTTAGCTTCGGTAAAGAGACAAAAGGTAAGATCCGTTTGGTGATCACGCCTCAAAATGGGGATGACCCAGTTGAGACATTGATCCCGAAATGGCGTCAAATCAACATCTTTGATGGTGAAGAAGTGGCAAAAGGTGAAATTATCGCCGACGGTCCTTTGAGCCCTCATGATATTTTGCGTCTTCAGGGTGTAGAGGCGTTAGCTGACTACATTACGAATGAAGTGCAAGAAGTTTACCGTTTACAAGGCGTAGTAATTAACGATAAGCACATTGAAGTTATCGTTAACCAAATGTTGCGTAAAGTGGAAGTTGGTGAGTCTGGCGATACGGATCTTATCCAAGGTGATCAGGTTGAGTACACTCAACTACTGGATGCAAACGAGAAAGCGGAAGCAGAAGGCAAGTTCCCTGCTAAGTTTGAGCGCGTGCTTCTGGGTATCACAAAAGCTTCTTTGGCGACTGAGTCCTTTATATCAGCAGCGTCTTTCCAAGAAACAACTCGAGTTCTAACGGAAGGTGCGGTAACTGGTAAGAAAGATCACTTACGTGGCTTGAAAGAAAACGTTGTAGTAGGTCGACTGATCCCAGCGGGTACCGGTTTGGCATACCACAATGAGCGCAAGCGTAAGAAAGAGCTTGCGTTAGCGGCAAAAGACGGAATTTCAACAGTAAGTGCCTCTGATGTAGAAGAAGCATTGAGTGCTGCGCTGAAAGACTAGTTATTTGCTGTTAAATCGCGAGGGAGGTGATTTTTTAGTCGCCTCCCTATTGACTGTTTTATAGGCGCAAATTAAACTTGCGCCTCCTTAATTTTGGCGATTTCCGCCATAAGAATTGGATTTGTGGAGCTTGTCTAATGGCAACCGTTAACCAGTTGGTTCGTAAACCACGTAAACGTAAAGTGGCAAAGAGTGACGTTCCTGCGTTACAAGCTTGTCCGCAACGCCGCGGTGTCTGCACTCGCGTATATACTACTACACCTAAAAAGCCTAACTCGGCTTTGCGTAAAGTATGTCGTGTTCGCTTGACTAACGGCTTCGAAGTAACTTCCTACATCGGTGGTGAAGGTCACAACCTGCAAGAACACAGCGTAGTGCTGATTCGCGGCGGTCGTGTAAAAGACCTTCCAGGTGTTCGTTACCACACAGTTCGTGGTAGCTTGGATACTTCTGGCGTACAAAATCGTAAGCAAGGTCGTTCTAAATACGGTACTAAACGTCCTAAGTAAGCGTAAGCTTCTTGAGTCATCGTTTAGACATAATTTTTTAATACAGTAAGGCCGAGCAATATTTTAATTGTCTCGGGCGAACCTGAAGAGGATATAGATATGCCTAGAAGACGCGTCGTCGCTAAGCGTGAGATCCTTCCGGATCCTAAACACGGAAGCCAACTTCTTGCTAAATTCATCAACCATGTAATGGTTAGTGGCAAGAAATCTGTAGCAGAAAGCATTGTTTATAATGCGCTTAATACTGTTGCAACTCGCGCAAAAACTGAAGAGCCAATGGCTATCTTCGAAAAAGCACTAGAATCTATCCAGCCAATGGTTGAGGTTAAATCTCGCCGTGTTGGTGGTGCAACTTACCAAGTTCCTGTTGAAGTGCGTCCGGCTCGCCGCGCAGCATTGTCTATGCGTTGGTTGGTTGATGCATCTCGTAAGCGTGGTGAAAAATCCATGGCTTTGCGTCTTGCTGGCGAAATTCTAGATGCTGCTGAAAACAAAGGTTCTGCTGTTAAGAAACGTGAAGACGTTCATCGCATGGCAGAAGCTAACAAAGCATTCTCTCACTACCGTTTCTAATCATCCGGAGAAAGATACACAGTGGCACGTAAAACACCTATCAACCGCTACCGTAATATCGGTATTTGTGCGCACGTTGATGCAGGTAAAACGACGACAACTGAACGCGTTCTTTTCTACACAGGTTTGTCTCATAAAATTGGTGAAGTGCACGATGGTGCCGCAACAATGGATTGGATGGAGCAAGAACAAGAGCGTGGTATTACTATTACTTCAGCGGCTACAACATGCTTCTGGAGTGGGATGAATAAGCAGTTTGAAGAGCATCGTATTAATATTATTGATACGCCTGGGCACGTAGACTTTACGATTGAAGTAGAGCGTTCATTGCGTGTTCTTGATGGTGCTGTTGTTGTGCTTTGTGGATCTTCGGGTGTGCAGCCTCAAACAGAAACAGTTTGGCGTCAAGCGAATAAGTATGAAGTGCCACGTATGGTGTTCGTCAATAAGATGGACCGTACGGGGGCGGATTTCTTTTCAGTTGTACAGCAGCTGAAAACTCGACTTGGCGCAAATGCTGTTCCGATTCAAATCAACATTGGCGCTGAAGAAGACTTCAAAGGCGTGATTGATTTGGTGCTGATGAAAGTTGTGATGTGGAATGAAGACGATCAGGGGATGACATTCTCTTTAGAGGATATTCCTGCTGACATGCTTTCTGAAGCATTAGAATGGCGTGAGCAGATGGTTGAGGCCGCAGCGGAAGCGAATGAAGAGTTAATGGATAAGTACCTTGAAGAAGGTGAGTTGTCTGTTGATGATATTAAGAGCGGTTTGCGTGCTCGTACGTTGGCAAACGAGATTGTTTTGGTGACGTGTGGTTCCGCCTTTAAAAATAAAGGTGTGCAAGCTGTTCTGGATGCTGTTGTTGAATATTTACCTTCGCCGCTTGAAGTTAAAGCGATCGAAGGAACGCTTGAGGATGGTGAAACTGTTGTTACTCGAGTTGCTGATGATGAGGCTCCGTTCTCGGCATTGGCATTTAAGATAGCAACGGATCCATTTGTCGGCACATTAACCTTTATTCGTGTTTATTCTGGAATGTTGCGTTCTGGTGATGCGGTTTACAATTCTGTTAAGCAGAAGCGTGAGCGCATTGGTCGAATGGTCCAGATGCATGCGAATAATCGCGAAGAAATCAAAGAAGTATTAGCAGGTGATATTGCTGCTGCTGTGGGTATGAAATACGTAACCACAGGCGATACGCTTTGCGATATGGATGATGTGGTTGTACTTGAGCGAATGGAGTTTCCTGAGCCTGTTATATCTGTTGCTGTTGAGCCAAAGTCTCAAGCAGATCAGGATAAAATGGGTGTTGCGCTGGGTAAACTTGCGCAAGAAGATCCGTCGTTTCGTGTGGAAACGCACGAGGAGACGGGTCAAACAATTATATCCGGTATGGGTGAGCTGCATCTTGATATTCTTGTCGACCGTATGCGTCGCGAGTTTAAGGTGGAGGCGAACATTGGTAAGCCTCAAGTTTCCTATCGGGAAAAAATTCGCAAAGAAGTGGTGGTTAATCACAAATTTGTGCGTCAATCCGGTGGTCGTGGTCAATACGGTCACGTCGTAATGAAGTTGATCCCAACGGATAAAGATGGGCTTGAGTTTGTTAACGAGATTGTTGGTGGTGCTATTCCTAAAGAATACATCCCTGCGGTAGAAAAGGGTGTTTCGGAGCAAATGAAGAATGGTGTAATTGGAGGCTTTCCATTGTTGGGGCTGAAGGTTGTGTTATTCGATGGATCATTCCATGATGTTGACTCTAATGAAATGGCCTTTAAAATTGCAGCTTCTCAGGGATTAAGAAAAGGAGCGGTTGACGCTGATCCTTGTATTCTTGAACCTGTAATGAAAGTGGAAGTTGTGACTCCTGAAGAATACATGGGTGACGTGATGGGAGACCTGAATCGTCGTCGTGGTCTTGTTCAGGGGATGGACGATTCCCCGTCAGGCAAAATAATTCGAGCTGAAGTTCCTTTAGGGGAGATGTTCGGGTATGCGACTGACGTGCGTAGCTTGTCGCAAGGGCGTGCGAGTTATGCAATGGAGTTTGAGAAATACGCTGAAGCACCGGCTAGTGTGGCAGACGCGATCATCAAAAATGAAGATTAATCATCATACTTACTAATTCTTAAGGTGTATGTATCATGGCAAAGAGTAAATTCGAACGTAATAAACCACACGTTAACGTTGGTACTATCGGTCACGTTGACCACGGTAAAACAACTCTAACTGCAGCATTGACTCGTGTTTGTGCAGAAGTATTCGGCGGAACGGCTGTTGCTTTTGACGGTATCGATAATGCTCCTGAAGAGCGTGAGCGTGGTATCACAATCTCTACTTCACACGTAGAGTACGATTCTCCAACTCGTCACTACGCACACGTAGACTGTCCTGGACACGCCGATTATGTTAAAAACATGATCACTGGTGCTGCTCAAATGGACGGCGCTATCCTAGTTTGTGGTGCAACTGACGGCCCAATGCCTCAGACTCGTGAGCACATCCTTCTTTCTCGTCAAGTAGGTGTACCTTACATCGTAGTTTTCCTAAACAAAGCTGACTTGTTGGCTGAAGACTGTGGCGGTGCGGATTCTGAAGAATACGCTGAAATGCTAGAGTTGGTTGAGATGGAATTGCGTGACCTTCTTTCTGAATACGACTTCCCAGGTGATGATACTCCAATCATCCCAGGTTCTGCTTTGATGGCATTGAACGGCGAAGACGACAACGAAATGGGTACAACTGCTGTTAAGAAGCTTGTTGAAACTCTAGACGAGTACATTCCAGAGCCAGAGCGTGCGATTGACGGTGCTTTCTTGATGCCTATCGAGGACGTATTCTCTATCCAAGGTCGTGGTACTGTAGTTACTGGTCGTGTTGAGCGCGGCATCATCAAAATCCAAGAAGAAGTTGAGATTGTTGGTATCGTTGATACTACTAAAACAACTTGTACTGGTGTTGAGATGTTCCGTAAGTTGCTTGACGAAGGTCGTGCAGGTGAGAACTGTGGTATTCTTCTACGTGGTACTAAACGTGAAGACGTTCAGCGTGGTCAAGTATTGGCTAAGCCTGGTTCAATCACTCCTCACACTGAGTTTGAAGCAGAAGTGTACGTTCTAGGTAAAGATGAAGGTGGTCGTCACACTCCATTCTTCAAAGGCTACCGTCCACAGTTCTACTTCCGTACAACTGACGTAACTGGTGCTTGTTCTCTTCCAGAAGGCGTAGAAATGGTTATGCCTGGTGATAACATTCAAATGACTGTTGCTCTAATTCACCCAATCGCGATGGACGAAGGTCTACGTTTCGCGATCCGTGAAGGTGGCCGTACAGTTGGTGCTGGTGTTGTTGCTAAAATCATCAAGTAATAGATAAATATATCTGTTAGTTTTGATTTAACAAAAAGGCCACCCCATATCGGGTGGCCTTTTTATTTTGTGGTTTATTGTGTCTGTTCGAAATTGGTTACTTGACAACCAGTTTTTGAATGGCTAATATTCGCCGTCCTTAAAAAAGGATTGTGGCTTAATAAATGTACAGTTAAGTCATTAAAACATTGTATTTGGAGTTGGAAATGCAAAGCCAAAAAATCCGTATTCGTCTGAAAGCATTTGATCATCGTTTGATTGATGCTTCAACACAAGAAATTGTGGACACAGCGAAACGTACAGGTGCGCAAGTACGTGGACCGATTCCACTTCCTACTCGCAAAGAGCGTTATACAGTATTGATTTCTCCACACGTAAATAAAGATGCGCGTGATCAGTATGAAATCCGTACACACAAACGCGTTCTAGACATCGTTGAGCCAACAGAAAAAACTGTTGATGCTCTAATGAAGCTAGACCTTGCGGCAGGCGTGGAAGTACAAATTTCTTTGGGTTAATAGCTCAAAGTTTGGGGTGCGACAACCGGCTGGAATCAGTCGGCTATATGCACAATAGTGGAATGATCTGGAATGATCAGCCGTAGCGGGTGATAGCCCCATACACAACTGGCAAATGAGGTAAAAAATGGCTATTCAATTAGTCGGACGCAAAGCCGGAATGACACGTATCTTCACTGAAGAAGGTGTATCCGTGCCAGTAACCGTCATCGAGGTTGAACCGAACCGCGTTACTCAGGTGAAAACAGCAGAAACTGATGGCTACCAAGCTGTTCAGGTTACTGTGGGTTCTCGTCGTTCGAGCCGCGTTAACAAAGCTGCTGCAGGTCATTACGCAAAAGCGAACGTTGAAGCAGGTCGTGGTTTGTGGGAGTTCCGCCTTTCTGGTGATGAAAAAGAAATCAATGTTGGTGATGAGCTAACTGTTGCTGATTTCGAATCTATCCAAATGGTTGATGTAACTGGTCAATCAAAGGGTAAAGGGTTTCAAGGTGCCATTAAGCGTCATAATTTCCGTACGCAAGATGCTACACATGGTAACTCATTGTCTCACCGTGCACCTGGTTCCATCGGCCAATGTCAAACACCTGGTCGTGTTTGGAAAGGCAAGAAGATGGCTGGCCATATGGGTGCTGCACAAGTAACTACTCAATCACTAGAAGTGGTTCGTGTAGACACAGAACGTAACCTTATCCTTGTGAAAGGTGCCGTACCTGGTGCAGTAAATGGTGATGTTATTCTTCAATCAGCTGTTAAAGCTCGCTAAGAGGGGTAGACAATGAACTTGAATCTAACAGGCGCAGAAGGGACTGTTGAAGTTTCTGACGTAGCCTTTGCTCGTGAATATAACGAAGCGTTGGTTCACCAAGTAGTTACATCTTACTTGGCTGGCGCTCGTCAAGGCTCACGTGCACAAAAAACTCGCTCTGAAGTAGCAGGTGGTGGACGCAAACCTTGGAAACAAAAGGGTTCTGGTCGTGCACGCGCAGGTACTATCCGTAGCCCTCTATGGCGCTCTGGTGGTGTTACTTTCGCTGCGAAACCACAGGATCACTCTCAGAAAGTGAACAAGAAGATGTATCGTGCAGCAATGCGCACCATCTGGTCTGAGCTTGTACGTCAAGACCGTCTTGTTGTGGTTGAAGATCTTAAATTGGAAGCTCCAAAAACTAAGCTCTTCATAGCAAAAATGACAGAATTGAATATTGAGAACGCTTTGATTGTTTCCCATGATTTGGATGACAATCTGTTTTTAGCGGCTCGCAACATTCCTAACGTAGATGTGCGTGATGCAGCGTCTATCGACCCTGTTAGCTTGATTGCTTACGACAAAGTGTTGGTGACAGTTGGTGCTCTGAAACAAGTTGAGGAGGCACTAGCATGATCGGCGAACGTATATATAAAGTTCTGTTGGGTCCACATATCTCCGAAAAAGCAACGATCGTAGCTGAAGGCAATGGTCAGTATGTTTTTCGTGTGACTGGTGATGCAACGAAACCTGAAATCAAACAAGCTATCGAAGCGCTTTTTGAAGTCAAAGTTGAGTCTGTTCGTACGTTGAACCAAAAAGGTAAAACAAAGCGTACAGTTCGTGGTCTAGGCAAGCGTAAAGACGTTAAAAAAGCGTACGTACGTTTGGCAGAAGGCCAAGACATTGATTTCATGGTCGCTGAATAAGGGGAGATAGGTCAATGGCTGTTGTAAAAAGTAAGCCAACGTCTGCAGGCCGTCGTCACGTTGTTAAAGTTACTAACAACGATTTGCACAAAGGCGCACCATATGCACCTTTGCTTGATAAGAAAAGCAAATCAGGTGGACGTAACAATAACGGACGCATCACTACGCGTCACGTAGGTGGTGGTCATAAGCAGCATTATCGTATGGTAGATTTCCGTCGCAATAAAGATGGGATTCCTGCGGTAGTTGAGCGTTTGGAATATGATCCAAACCGTTCTGCAAATATTGCATTGATTAAATTTGCTGATGGTGAGCGTCGTTACATTATCGCTTCCAAAGGTATGGTTGCAGGCAATGTTGTTTTAAGTGGTGCAGATGCGCCTATCAAAGCGGGTAATACTTTGCCTCTGCAAAATATTCCAGTTGGTAGTACCGTACACTGTGTCGAGCTAAAGCCAGGTAAAGGTGCACAAGTTGCACGTTCTGCTGGTGCTTCTGCTCAGCTAGTTGCTCGTGAAGGTCGTTACGTAACGCTTCGCCTACGTTCAGGTGAAATGCGTAAAGTATTGACAGAATGTCGCGCTACTTTAGGTGAAGTATCAAACTCCGAGCACAGCTTGCGAGTTCTTGGTAAAGCTGGTGCTACGCGTTGGCGTGGTGTTCGTCCTACCGTTCGCGGTGCGGCGATGAACCCAGTGGATCACCCACATGGTGGTGGTGAAGGTCGTAGCAAAGGTGGTCGTCACCCAGTTACACCATGGGGTGTGCCTACTAAAGGTTACAAAACGCGCAGCAACAAGCGTACTGATAAACTTATTGTACGTCGCCGTACTAAGTAATAAGAGGAAACGACTGTGCCACGTTCACTAAAAAAAGGTCCTTTTATCGACCTTCATTTGTTGAAAAAGGTAGAGGCTGCGGTAGAGAAAAATGATCGTCGTCCAATTAAGACTTGGTCACGCCGTTCAACTATCTTCCCTGATTTTGTAGGGTTGACTATCGCTGTCCATAATGGTCGCCAGCATGTTCCAGTTCTAGTAACTGAAGATATGGTCGGTCATAAATTGGGTGAGTTCGCTCCGACCCGTACATATCGTGGTCATGCTGCGGACAAGAAAGCCAAACGGTAATAAGGGGTATTAACATGAGTGAAGTAAGCGCTTCATTGAAGGGTGCTCGCCTCTCAGCGCAGAAGGCCCGTTTGGTTGTAGATCAAATCCGCGGCAAATCTGTTAGCGAAGCACTGAACATTTTAACGTTCAGTCCTAAAAAGGCGGCAGTAATTGTCAAGAAAGTACTAGAGTCTGCTATTGCTAACGCTGAGCATAACGAAGGTGCTGATGTAGATGACTTGCGTGTGTCTACGGCTTACGTTGATGAGGCTATGACTCTGAAACGTATTATGCCACGTGCCAAAGGCCGTGCTGACCGTATTCTAAAACGCGGTTGCCATATCACAGTTAAAGTCGCTGACTAATTAGGAGAAACCCAATGGGTCAGAAGGTTCATCCAACTGGTATACGCCTAGGGATAGTTAAAGATCATACTTCTACTTGGTATGCGAATAATCAAAACTACTCTAAGCTGTTATTAAATGATCTTCAGGTTCGTGAGTACTTGGAGAAAAAATTGGTTCAGGCTTCTGTTTCTCGTATCGAGATTCAGCGTCCTGCTCAAACAGCTCGCATTACTATTCACACTGCCCGTCCAGGTATTGTGATTGGTAAGAAAGGCGAAGATGTTGAGAAACTACGTAATGCAGTTTCTGAAATGATGGGCGTACCTGTCCACATCAACATCGAAGAAATTCGTAAGCCTGAAATGGATGCGAAATTGGTTGCGCAAAACATTGCTAGCCAACTTGAGCGTCGTGTTATGTTCCGTCGTGCTATGAAGCGCGCAGTACAAAATGCTATGCGTGCAGGCGCGAAAGGTATCAAGGTTCAGGTAAGTGGTCGTTTGGGCGGTGCAGAAATTGCACGTGCTGAGTGGTACCGTGAAGGTCGTGTACCTCTACACACTCTACGCGCTGACATTGACTACGCTACTTATGAAGCAGCTACAACTTACGGCATCATTGGCGTAAAAGTGTGGATCTTCAAAGGCGAAATCTTGGGCGGTATTGAACAAGTGCGTGCTGATAAAGGCGCACAAAAGAAGAAGTCTAAGTAGGGGGTAAGTCATGTTACAACCGAAACGTACTAAGTTCCGCAAGATGCAGAAAGGCCGTAACCGCGGTCTTGCTCTTCGCGGAAACCAAGTTAGCTTTGGTGAATTCGGATTGAAGTCCACTGAACGTGGTCGTCTTACTGCTCGTCAAATTGAAGCGGCGCGTCGTGCAATGACTCGTCACATCAAACGTGGCGGTAAAATCTGGATTCGTGTGTTCCCTGATAAGCCGATTACCCAAAAGCCTCTTGAGGTTCGTCAGGGTAAAGGTAAGGGTAGCGTAGAATACTGGGTTGCACAGATTCAACCTGGAAAAATGCTTTATGAAGTTGAGGGTGTATCAGAACAGTTAGCTCGCGAAGCATTCGCGTTGGCTGCTGCTAAGCTTCCTCTGTCCACAACTTTCGTAACGCGTACGGTGATGTAGATGAAAGCAAAAGAACTGCAAGAAAAGTCTGTAGCTGAGCTACAAGCGACCTTGATTGAACTACTACGTGAGCAATTTACTCTGCGCATGCAGAAAGCCACTGGTCAGTTAGCGCAAACTCATTTGCTCTCGCAAGTTCGCCGCAATATCGCACGTGTTAAAACCGTGCTAAATGATAAGGCAGGTAACTAAGATGGCAGAAACAAAAGCGCGTACAGCTACTGGTAAAGTAGTTAGCGATAAGATGGATAAAACCATCACGGTACTAGTTGAGCGTACAGAGAAACACCCTTTATACGGTAAGTTCATCCGTCGTTCTACTAAACTACACGCTCACGATGAAAACAATGAGTGTCAGATCGGTGATACCGTTAAGGTCGTTGAAACACGTCCTTACTCTAAGTCTAAGACTTGGAATCTGGTTCAAGTTGTCGAGAAAGCAGCAGCTGTATAAGCTGCTCCTTCCTTCGTGAGACTTGTTATCTAATTTGATTGGAGAGCAGTAATGATTCAAACAGAATCGATGCTTGATGTAGCAGATAACAGCGGCGCAAAGCGTGTTCAGTGTATTAAAGTACTGGGTGGCTCACATCGTCGTTATGCTGCTATCGGTGACATCATTAAGGTCACAGTGAAAGAAGCGATCCCACGTGGTCGTGTTAAAAAAGGGCAGGTTCTAAACGCAGTTGTTGTTAGAACTAAGAAAGGTGTTCGTCGTTCTGATGGCTCAGTAATCCGTTTTGATGTAAACTCAGCGGTTCTATTGAATGCTTCAGGACAGCCTATTGGTACTCGTATCTTTGGCCCTGTAACACGTGAATTGCGTACTGAGCAGTTCATGAAAATTGTTTCTCTTGCACCTGAAGTGCTGTAAGAGGGAGAGGGGACATTATGCGCAAAATCAAACGTAACGACGAAGTTATCGTGATTGCTGGGAAAGACAAAGGCAAACGCGGTAAAGTTGTTAAGGTAGTAGACGAAAACCGAGTTCTTGTTTCTGGTATTAATACTGTTAAGAAACACGAAAAGCCAAACCCTATGAAGGGTTCAACTGGTGGTATCGTTGAACAAGAAGCACCTATCCAGGTTTCTAATGTAGCCATTTTTAACAATGCTACTGGTAAAGCGGATCGCGTCGGCTTTAAATTGAACGAAGACGGCACTAAAGTGCGTATCTTTAAATCAAATAGTGAAGCGATCGACGCCTAAGAGCGAGAATTATAGCCATGGCGAGACTTAAGCAAGTTTATAAAGATCAAGTGGTAGCAAAACTTACAGAAGAGTTTAGCTACCAGAACGTGATGGAAGTGCCGAAAATCACTAAAATCACACTAAATATGGGTGTTGGTGAAGCTATCGCAGACAAGAAACTTCTTGAGCATGCGGTAAACGATCTTGAAGCACTTAGCGGCCAAAAAGTTGTAGTGACTAAGGCGCGTAAATCTGTAGCAGGCTTTAAAATCCGTGACGGTTACCCGATCGGTTGTAAAGTAACGCTACGTGGTGAGCGTATGTGGGATTTCTTTGACCGTTTGGTTGATGTTGCTATTCCACGTATCCGTGACTTCCGAGGGCTTAATCCTAAGTCTTTCGACGGTCGTGGTAACTACAGCATGGGTGTTAAAGAGCAGATTATCTTCCCTGAAATCGATTACGATAAAGTGGATCGTGTACGTGGTATGGACATTACTATCACAACGACTGCTCGTACCGATGAAGAAGGTCGTGCTTTGTTAGCCGCCTTTAATTTCCCTTTCAAGAAATAAGAGGTAGGAATCATGGCTAAAATATCAATGATTCAACGCGAAGCAAAACGTACCAAATTAGTAGCAAAGTTCGCTGAAAAGCGTGCTGCTCTAAAGGCGATCATTAGCGACGTTAATGCATCGGACGATGAAAAGTGGGAAGCAACGCTTAAATTGCAAGCGCTTCCACGCGATTCATCTTCTTCACGCCAGCGTAACCGTTGCCAAGTTACAGGCCGTCCGCACGGTGTTTACCGTCGCTTCGGTTTGTCACGTATTAAGTTGCGTGAAGCAGCAATGCGCGGTGACGTACCAGGCTTGAAGAAAGCTAGTTGGTAAGCAAGTAGAGCGCGATCATAATACATGGCAGTGAGTGGGGTGTCTAAATACTGGACATTCTGCTCGCTGCTGTGTACTATGCGCGAGCTCTATTTGCTGCACAATGGTTTTTTAAATTAGGAGCTCTTAAATGAGTATGCAAGATACCCTTGCGGATATGTTTACACGTATTCGTAATGCACAGATGGCTGCTAAGACATCTGTGAGTATGCCTTCATCAAAAATGAAAGCATCGATTGCTGCTGTACTACGCGAAGAAGGTTACGTAGGTGACTTTTCTGTAGATGAAGCAGTAAAACCAACACTTACTATCGAGTTGAAATACTACGAAGGTAAGCCTGTTATCGAACAAATCAAACGCGCATCTCGCCCAAGTTTGCGTCAATACAAAGGCACTGCATCTCTACCTAAAGTAGAAGCAGGTCTTGGTGTTGCAATCATCTCAACCTCTAAAGGTGTGATGACAGACCGTGCAGCTCGTGCTGCTGGTATCGGTGGCGAAGTAATCTGCACAGTATTCTAGGAGTTAGTATGTCTCGAGTTGCTAATAGTCCCGTGACGCTTCCTAGTGGTGTAGATTTGACTCTAAATGGACAGGCCGTAGTTGTTAAAGGCGGTAAAGGTTCTTTAGAGTTTAATGTTCACGCAAGCGTACAAGTGTCTAAAGAAGAAAATGTTATTACCTTCGCTGCGCGCGATGGTGCAAAACAAAGCCGTGCCTTAGCTGGTACAACTCGTGCTTTGATTAACAACATGGTTGTTGGTGTTAGTCAGGGTTTTGAGAAAAGATTGTTTCTTCAAGGTGTTGGTTACCGTGCTGCGCTTAAAGGCAATGTACTTAACCTGTCTCTGGGTTTCTCTCACCCAGTAGATTACGAATTACCTGAAGGCGTAACAGCTGAATGTGCTTCTCAAACAGAAATCGTGATCCGTGGTATTGATAAACAAGCCGTTGGTCAGGTTGCTGCAGAAGTTCGCGGTTTCCGTCCACCAGAGCCGTACAAAGGCAAGGGTGTTCGCTATTCAGACGAAGTAATTCGTCGTAAAGAAGCTAAGAAGAAGTAGGTAGGCATTCATGAACACTAAAAAACAATCTCGGATTCGTCGTGCACGTCGTGCTCGTTTGCATATTCGTGACTTAGGTGCGAATCGTCTTACTGTACATCGCACACCACGCCATATGTATGCTCAAGTGATTTCTCCTTGTGGAAGTAAAGTGCTAGCTAGCGCTTCTACACTTGAAGAAGCTCTTCGTGGCACAGCGACAGGTAACAAAGCAGCCGCTAAAGAAGTGGGTACTTTGATTGCTGCACGCGCTAAAGAAGCAGGTGTCACTACGGTCGCTTTTGACCGTTCTGGTTTCAAATACCATGGCCGCGTTCAGGTTCTTGCTGACGCAGCACGTGAAGCCGGTCTAGAGTTCTAAGGGGTAGCAAATGGCAGTTAATGATCAACAAACTAGCGACCTCCAAGAGAAGCTAGTTCAAGTAAACCGCGTTGCTAAAGTTGTAAAGGGTGGTCGTATCTTCTCTTTCACAGCTTTGACGGTCGTTGGTGATGGAAACGGAAAAGTAGGCTTCGGCCGTGGTAAAGCACGTGAAGTTCCTCAAGCTATTCAAAAAGCGATGGAACAAGCGCGTCGTAACATGGTTACTGTGAAGCTTGATGGCGATACTCTTCAGTATCCTGTTAAAGCAAACCACGGTGCATCTAATGTTTACATGCAGCCTGCTTCTCAAGGTACAGGTATCATTGCCGGTGGTGCGATGCGTGCGGTTCTAGAAATCGCTGGCGTTCACAACGTATTGGCTAAATGTTACGGTTCTACAAACCCAGTAAACGTAGTTCGCGCTACGATCAAAGGTTTGCAGGATATGAAAGCACCTGAACAAATCGCGGCAAAACGCGGTAAGTCAGTCGATCAAATTTTGGGGTAATGTGTCATGGCGAATAATACCATCACAGTTCAACTAACCCGCAGCCCGATCGGTCGTCTTCCAAAGCACCGTGAAACTGTTAAAGGCTTGGGTTTGCGTAAAGTTGGCCAAACACGTCAGTTGGAAGATACTCCTTCTGTACGCGGCATGGTTAATAAAGTTTATTATATGGTTAAAGTGGTAGGAGAATAACATGTTCTTAAATACACTTCGTCCTGGCGAAGGTAGCAAGCATGCTCCTAAACGTGTTGGTCGCGGCATTGGTAGCGGCTTGGGTAAAACTGGCGGACGTGGCCATAAAGGTCTTAAGTCTCGTTCCGGTGGCTCAGTAAAACCTGGTTTTGAAGGTGGTCAAATGCCTTTGCAGCGTCGTCTGCCAAAATTCGGTTTTACTTCACGTCAGGCAAAGTATGTTGCTGAAGTTCGTTTAAACGAACTTGCTGCTGTAAATGCTGAAGTTGTAGATTTGGCTGCTTTGAAAGGCGCCGACATTCTTGGTCATCAAATTAAAACTGCACGCGTAATTTTGTCAGGTTCTATCGACAAAGCTGTTACCGTTCGTGGTCTTAAAGTGACTAAAGGTGCTCGTGCTGCTATCGAAGCTGCTGGCGGAAAAGTCGAGGAATAAATGGCAAAGCGTGGCTCACTACCTGCTGGAATGCAAAACGGACTAAGCGAGCTTTGGTCTCGTATCCGTTTCGTGTTTATAGCGATTATTGTATATCGAATTGGTGCACACATTCCTGTTCCGGGTATTAACCCGGATAGATTGTCTGCCCTGTTTGATCAAAATGAAGGCACTATTCTGAGTTTATTTAATGTATTCTCAGGGGGCGCGCTTGAGCGCATGAGTATTTTTGCGCTTGGGATTTTGCCCTATATTTCTGCCTCTATCATTATGCAGTTATTGACGGTTGTGAGTCCGCAGCTAGAGCAGTTAAAGAAAGAGGGTGAGGCTGGTCGTCGCAAGATTACTCAGTACACCCGTTACGGTACTGTTTTGCTTGCGCTTGTTCAGTCAGCCAGTATGGCTGTTGGCTTGGCAAGTCAAGGGATTTCATTTAGTAGTGGTATTGAATTTTATGCCGTTGCTGTTGTTACTCTTGTTGCTGGTACTGTTTTCTTGATGTGGTTAGGTGAGCAGGTAACGGAGAAAGGTATTGGTAATGGTATTTCCATTCTTATCTTTGCTGGTATCGTTGCTGGTCTGCCTTCTGCTTTAGGTCGTTCGTTTGAGTCGGCTCGTCAAGGCGATATCAATATTTTAGCTTTGTTGTTGATTGGTATATTGGCCATTGCGACGATTGCGTTTGTTGTTTTCATCGAACGTGGTCAACGTCGTATAACGGTTAACTACGCCAAGCGTCAACAAGGTAAAAAAGTATTTGCTGCACAAAAGAGTCATTTGCCACTTAAAGTGAATATGGCTGGTGTAATTCCACCTATATTTGCTTCAAGTATCCTTTTGTTTCCTGCTTCGATCGGACAGTGGTTTGGTCAAGGTGAGGGGATGGAATGGTTGCAGAATATCTCTTTGGCTCTAGCTCCTGGGCAACCGCTCTATGTGCTGTTGTTTGCGATAGCAATCGTTTTCTTTTGCTTCTTCTATACGGCGCTAGTGTTCAACCCTAAAGATGTGGCAGATAACTTGAAAAAATCCGGTGCTTTTTTGCCGGGTATTCGTCCAGGCGATCATACAGCTCGATATATTGATGGTGTAATGACTCGTTTGACATTGTTTGGTGCTTTGTACATCACTCTAGTGTCTCTGATGCCTCAGTTCTTTGTTGTTGCGTGGAATGTTCCATTCTACTTTGGCGGTACTTCTATGTTGATCGTAGTGGTAGTTGTCATGGACTTTATGTCGCAAGTGCAAAGTCATTTGATGAGTCAGCAATACGAGTCGTTAATGAAGAAATCTAATCTGACTGGTTATGGTCCAAATGGCCTAATGCGTTAAGCGTAGGTTGGAGTTGAACATGAAAGTACGTGCATCTGTAAAGAAAATCTGTCGTAACTGTAAAATCGTTCGTCGTAACGGTTCAGTTCGAGTGATTTGCATTGAGCCTCGTCACAAACAGCGTCAAGGTTAATTGCGAGTTTGCTCGATGATAGGTAAGGGTGGTTGATTTATGTCCTAAAGATAGGCATAATCAGCCGCCCTCATGAAAGTAAAGTGATGAATTAACATTTAATCATCAATAACAACGGAGTAAAGTGAATGGCTCGTATAGCCGGTGTCAATATTCCTGACAATAAACATGCGGTCATTTCTCTGACTTACATCTTCGGAATTGGTCGCACTCGTTCACGCGCTATTTGCGCTGCTACAGGTGTTGCAGAAACTGCGAAAATCGGTTCATTAAGTGATGAAATCCTTGATGAACTTCGTGGCGAAGTTGCTAAGTATACTGTAGAGGGTGACTTACGTCGTGAAGTCAGTATGTCTATCAAACGTTTGATGGACTTGGGTTGCAACCGCGGGATTCGTCATCGCCGCAGCCTACCAGTTCGTGGTCAACGTACCAAAACGAACGCCCGTACACGAAAAGGCCCTCGTAAGCCAATTCGTAAGTAATTTAAACGCGTTTCGCTCTAGCCACAAGTTTGCTAGAGCTGAGCATTAAATAGGAAAGTGCAATATGGCTAAGCCAGCTACGCGCAACACCAAGAAAAAAGTCAAAAAGACGGTTGTCGACGGTGTTGCTCATGTACACGCGTCATTTAACAATACGATCGTGACTATCACTGACCGTCAAGGCAACGCTTTGTCTTGGGCTACTGCCGGTGGTTCTGGTTTTCGCGGATCTCGTAAAAGTACTCCTTTCGCAGCTCAGGTAGCCGCGGAACGTGCCGGTGCTGTCGCACAAGAGTTCGGCCTTAAAAACGTTGACGTAATGATCAAGGGCCCTGGTCCTGGTCGTGAGTCCGCAGTTCGTGCATTGAATGCATTGGGCTTGCGTATCAATAACATCACAGATGTGACGCCAATCCCGCACAACGGTTGCCGTCCACCTAAGAAACGTCGCGTTTAATTGAGGAGACAGATACATGGCTCGTTATATAGGTCCAACTTGTAAGTTGTCTCGTCGTGAAGGTACCGACTTGCAATTGAAGAGCGGTTCACGCGCTCTTGAGTCGAAATGTAAAGTAGAAACCGTTCCTGGTGTGCATGGCGCACGTCGCGGACGTCTATCTGATTACGGCTTGCAGTTACGTGAGAAACAAAAAGTACGTCGTATGTACGGCGTTCTTGAAAAGCAATTTCGTAATTACTACAAATCTGCTGCTCGTCTAAAAGGTGCTACAGGTGAAAACCTTCTTCAACTTTTAGAATCACGTTTAGATAACGTTGTATACCGCGCAGGTTTTGGTTCTACACGTGCGGAAGCTCGTCAACTAGTTGGCCATAAAGGTATTCTAGTAAATGGCGCTACGGTTAACATCCCGTCTTACCAAGTTAAAGCTGGTGACGTAGTGTCAATCCGTGAAAAAGCTAAGAAGCAATTGCGTGTACAAAGCGCACTAGAGCTATCTAAAAATCGTGCACCGATCCACTGGATCGAAGTTGATTCAACTAAATTGGAAGCAACTTACAAAGCTGCTCCAGAGCGTGCCGATTTATCAGCTGAAATTAATGAGAACCTAATTGTCGAACTTTACTCTAAGTAAGTCGGTGATTAGGATTAAGAAATAGGTGGATCTATGCAGCGTTCAGTGAGCGAATTGTTAACCCCACGCAACATTGAAGTTCAGGAATTAGGCAATACTCGCGCTAAAGTTACACTGCAACCGCTAGAACGTGGTTTTGGTCATACTTTGGGTAACGCGTTGCGTCGTATTCTTTTGTCTTCAATGCCAGGTTGTGCGATTGTTGAAGTCGAAATCGACGGTGTATTACACGAATACAGCGCAATCGAAGGGGTTAAAGAAGATGTAATTGAAATTCTTCTTAACCTGAAAGGAGTTGCGATCGCTCTACACGGGCAAGATGAGGCAACTCTTACTCTAAGTAAAAAAGGTCCTGGTATCGTAACAGCTGGAGATATCCAGTTGGTTGCTGATGCAGAGATCGCTAACCCTGATCATATCATTGCGCACTTAGATGACACTGCAGAGTTAACTATGCAGATCAAAGTCGCACGTGGTCGTGGTTATGAGCCTGCTGATGCTCGTGTTGCTGGCGACGATGAGACTCGTCCAATTGGTCGCTTGCAGCTGGATGCCTCATTCAGCCCTGTTCGTCGTGTGGCTTACAGCGTCGATAATGCTCGTGTAGAGCAACGTACAGATTTGGATAAGTTAGTCTTAGACATCGAATCCAATGGTACGATCGATCCTGAAGAAGCAATACGTCGCGCAGCGACTATTCTACAACAACAAATTGCTGTGTTCGTTGCCCTTGAAAGCGAGAGCGAAGCGCCTGTTGTAGAAGAAGAGGATGAGATTGATCCAATTTTGCTACGCCCGGTTGATGATCTTGAATTGACCGTTCGCAGTGCTAACTGTTTGAAAGCAGAGAACATTTATTACATCGGTGATTTGATTCAACGTACTGAGGTTGAGCTTCTTAAGACGCCTAACCTAGGTAAGAAGTCGTTAACTGAAATCAAAGATGTTTTAGCACAGCGTGGTTTGTCTTTGGGAATGCGTTTAGAGAACTGGCCACCAGCTAGTTTGAAAGACGATAGCAAAGTTCTAGCTCGCTAGGTCATTGTTCCCTGACCACCGTAGTTTGGTAAGGAATGTATAATGCGTCATCGTAAGAGTGGACGTCACTTAAACCGTACTAGCTCACATCGTAAAGCGATGTTTAAAAATATGGCTGCTTCTTTGTTCGAACACGAAGTTATTAAAACTACGTTGCCGAAAGCTAAAGAACTACGTCGTGTTGCTGAGCCGTTAATCACATTGGCGAAAGTTGATTCTGTTGCGAATCGTCGCCTTGCCTTTGCTCGTACTCGTAGCAAAGATGCAGTAGGTAAATTGTTCTCTGAACTTGGTCCTCGTTACCAAGCTCGTCCTGGCGGTTATGTTCGCATTTTAAAATGTGGCTTCCGTGCGGGTGACAATGCGCCTATGGCTTATGTTGAATTGGTCGATCGTCCAGTTGCAGAAGCCGCTGAGTAACATCAGTTTGTAATAAAAAAGCCGAGCTATTAGCTCGGCTTTTTTTTGCCTAATAATTTATATGGATGTTTAAGCAAAAATGCCGAATCAGTTCTGACTAATTCGGCATTTGTATTTTCATTGATCAGTTAATTCATCGATCCGTTACTTTAGCATTTGTTTCAAGAATCTACCTGTGTGAGATACATCTGCTTGAGCAATCGTTTCAGGTGTGCCTTCTGCAATGATGTACCCACCACCACTTCCACCTTCGGGTCCTAGGTCTACGATCCAGTCTGCGGTTTTGATGACATCAAGATTGTGTTCAATCACCACCACGGTGTTGCCGTGATCACGCAGTCTATGCAGTACTTTTAATAGCTGCTCGATATCAGCAAAGTGCAAGCCTGTCGTCGGTTCGTCTAAGATGTAGAGTGTGGTTCCGGTGTCGCGTTTTGACAGCTCTTTTGCGAGTTTAACGCGTTGTGCTTCGCCGCCCGACAGTGTTGTTGCTGCCTGCCCTAGACGAATGTAGCCTAGTCCCACATCGATAAGTGTTTGCAGTTTTCTGGCGATAGAAGGAACCGGGTCAAAGAACTCGCGAGCATCCTCAATGGTCATTTCCAAACACTCGTGAATATTTTTGCCTTTGTAATGAATTTCTAAGGTCTCACGATTGTATCGTTTGCCTTTACAAGTATCACATGGCACATACACATCAGGTAAAAAGTGCATTTCAACTTTGATCACGCCATCGCCTTGGCAGGCTTCACAGCGACCACCTTTGACGTTAAAACTGAATCGTCCTGGCTTATAGCCGCGTGAGCGTGATTCTTGTGTGGCCGAAAATAATTCCCTCATGGGGGTGAAAATACCGGTGTAGGTGGCAGGGTTGGATCTGGGTGTGCGCCCGATAGGGCTCTGGTCAATGTCGACACATTTATCGAATAAATCCAAACCCTCAATTCGCTCATGGGGCGCCGCTTTTAGAGTGGTTGCACCATTAAGCGCTGTCGCCGCAAGTGGGTATAATGTGCCGTTAATTAACGTCGATTTTCCTGAGCCAGAAACACCGGTTATGCAGGTCATTACACCAACAGGAATCTTCAGGTCTACGGTGTTTAGGTTATTACCTGTTGCGCCTATAAGGTTTAGGTATTTTTCATCTTTAGCGGGATGGCGAATGGTAGGTATGTCAATTTTACGTTTGCCGGTTAAATACTGTCCTGTAACGGATTCAGGGCACGCCATTATGTCCTGTGGGGTGCCGCTCGCAATGATTTGACCGCCGTGAACACCTGCTCCGGGCCCAATATCAACCACAAAGTCTGCGATGCGAATGGCATCTTCATCATGTTCTACCACAATAACAGTGTTGCCTAAGTCTCTGAGTCTTGTCAGTGTGGCGATGAGCCTTTCATTGTCACGTTGGTGTAGACCAATTGAGGGTTCATCAAGGATGTACATCACTCCAACGAGCCCTGCACCAATTTGGCTGGCAAGTCTTATTCGTTGTGCCTCACCGCCCGATAGGGAGTCGGCCTTACGATCCAGTGTGAGGTATTCAAGACCCACGTTCACTAGGAAAGTTAATCGATCACGTATCTCTTTTAATATTTTTGACGCGATTTCACCGCGGGCTCCGGGTAATTCAAGGGCCTCAAAATAGTTTAAGCACTCTACGATTGGGTAGGTAACAACTTCAGGTAGCGTTTGATCGGCAATGAAGACATTTCGGGCTGATCGATTCAGTCGTGAGCCTTTGCAGTCAGGGCATGGCTGTATGCTAATGTATTGTGACAAATCATCCCGCACGCTGTCGGATTCGGTTTCATGATAACGACGTTGTAAATTAGGAATGACCCCCTCGAACGCATGTGATCGGGTCATTTTATCGCCACGTTCGTTGATATAAACGAAATCTATTTTGTCTTTGCCAGAGCCTTGTAAAATGCGTTTTTTGAATTCACTTGGAATGTCTTTGTACTTTGAGTCGATGTCAAATTCATAATGCTTGGCGAGAGCGCTTAGCTGTTGGTAATAAAAAATACTGCGTCGCCCCCAGCCACGAATAGCGCCTTCCGCAAGGGTCAGTGTTTCATCTTGGATAATGCGCTCTGGGTCAAACATTTGATGCGTACCCAGCCCGTCGCACGTCTGGCAAGCGCCATTGGGGTTGTTGAATGAGAAGAGTCGAGGTTCTAGCTCAGTTAAGCTGTAGCCGCACACAGGGCAGGCAAACTTACTAGAGAAGATATACTCTTCATTCTCGTCATCCATATTGATGGCTTTAGCAATACCATCTGATAGTCCAAGGCAGGTTTCAAAGGACTCAGCTAAGCGTAGCTGTAAATCAGGACGTACTTTGAAGCGATCGATGACCACTTCAATGGTGTGCTTTTTGTTTTTTTCCAGTGTCGGCGCATCATCTAAATCCACAACAATGCCATCAATCCGTGCGCGAATAAAACCTTTAGAAAGTAAGTCGCTAATCGTGTGTAAATGCTCACCTTTACGGTCTTTAACGATGGGAGCAAGCAGCATCATTTTGGTTTCTTCTGGGAGCGAGATCACTTTATCAACCATTTGTGATATGGTTTGCGCCTCTAATGGCTCGCCATGATCTGGGCAACGAGGTTGTCCTGCACGAGCAAATAACAATCGTAGATAATCGTATATTTCTGTTATTGTACCAACGGTTGATCTCGGGTTGTGAGAGGTAGATTTCTGTTCGATGGAGATGGCTGGAGAGAGACCTTCGATGTGATCGATGTCGGGTTTTTCCATCATAGACAAAAATTGTCTAGCGTAAGTTGAAAGAGATTCTACGTAACGACGTTGGCCTTCTGCGTATAATGTATCAAAAGCAAGAGAGGATTTACCTGAGCCGGATAGGCCAGTTATCACCACAAGTTTGTCTCTTGGGATGTCTAGGTCCACATTTTTTAGATTGTGAGTTCGGGCCCCGCGTATGGTAATGGTATCCATGAGTCTCCAGTGTGAAGTTGATCAACAGAAAGAAATCTGCCAGTAAATTAAATAACTGTCTATTTTTACAGTAGTTGAAATGGAGCTTCAACGGTATTTTTTGTAAAATTGACAATCTTTTTCTTAACCATCCAAGTTAAACGGTTGAAACCTCCTTATGGATCTACTCGAACGTCGTTCAGTTCTTGCGTTAGCGCTGATTTATCTTTTTAGAATGTTAGGTTTATTCCTAATTATGCCTGTTATCAGCGTTGCGGCGGATGGTTTAACCGGTGCTGATGCCGCGTTGATCGGTACCGCCATTGGTATTTATGGTCTGACTCAAGCGAGCTTACAAATTCCGATGGGCATGTGGTCTGACAAAATTGGCCGTAAGCGTGTGATCGTGATTGGCTTATTGTTGTTTGCCGTTGGTAGCCTGATTTGCGCAAATGCAGAAAGTATTATGGTTTTAATTGTTGGGCGAGCTGTGCAAGGGGCTGGGGCGATTGCCAGTACTTTGATGGCGTTATTGAGTGATGTGACGCGAGAGCAAAATCGTACGAAAGCGATGGCGATCGTGGGTATTAGTATTGGCGCGTCTTTTATGTTGTCGTTGGTGCTTGGACCTTGGATTTTTGCTTTGGTTGGATTGTCTGGGCTGTTTTATTTGTCATTTGCGCTATCTTTACTTGGGATCGTCTTGATCCTATTTGCTGTGCCAAATATTGTGCAACATACCTTTAAGCGAGACACAACACCGAGTCTTTTGGCGTTGGGTTTGGTGTTGAAAGACTCAAAATTACGCTTCTTAAATGTCAGTGTTTTGTTGTTGCACGCAAGCTTGACCGCGTTGTTTGTTACGGTGCCGAATTTACTCATCGAGCGGTATGATTTGCCATTGGCTCAACACAGTTGGTTATACTTGGCGATCATGGGTTTTGCCTTTGCAGGTATGTTACCATTAGTGATTATTGCGGAAGCCAAAGGCAAGATGAAGGGCGTCCTAATTGCCATTATGTTGTTGCTGGGGATAAGCGCCATTGGGCTGCAATGGGCACCTTATCTGTGGGCTTTTGGTGTCCTACTATGGGTCTATTTTGTTGGTTTTAATTCGCTGGAAGCAGTGCTGCCGTCACTGGTGAGTAAACTGGCTCCTGTTGGCTATCGTGGTACCGCGATGGGTGTGTTTTCAACGCATCAGTTTATGGGGTCGTTTTTCGGTGGCATTAGCGGTGGTTGGTTACTGCAACATCACTCACATGGTGGTGTTTTTTGGGTTGTAGGGATCGTGTTTTTGGCTTGGTCTCTTGTGTGCTTGGCTCAACCTGCGCCGCGCCAATTGAGCAGTTTGGCATTCAGCGTGTCCAGCATGACCCATGATGAAGTATCTAAGATGGCGGACGAACTTTTAACTATCCAAGGAGTGGAAGATATGCAGATTTTTAAAGATGAGCAAACCGCTTATCTTAAAGTGGACAAGAAATTATTGGATAAAGACGCATTACTGCGTTTAGCGCCACAAGCGCGTATTTAGAAAAACACGATTCTATTTTTAGCTGGAGAAAAGCGTCATGGCACGTGGAATAAACAAAGTAATCTTGATTGGTAACGCGGGCAACGACGCAGAAGTGCGTTTCATGCCTTCTGGCGGTGCGGTTGCAAACGTTAACTTGGCAACAACAGAAAGCTGGCGTGACAAGCAAACAGGTCAAATGCAAGAACGTACAGAGTGGCACCGTGTCTCTTTCATGGACCGCGGTAACTTCCGCTTGGGCCAGATTGCTGGAGACTTTATTAAAAAAGGGTCAAAAGTCTACGTAGAAGGTTCATTGCGTACACGCGAATGGGAAAAAGACGGTATTAAGCGTTATACAACCGAAATCATTGCGAATGAAATGCAATTATTAGACGGTCGTGGTGATAATGCTGGCCAACAAGGTGGTGGTTACGATTCAATGCAAGGTGGTGGCTACGGTCAAGCACCGCAACAATCTGCACCACAACAAGGTGGCTACGGCCAAGCGCCTCAGCAGGCTGCGCCACAAGGTTTTAACCAACCACAAAGTGGTTATGGACAAGCGCCAGCGCATCAAGCTGCCCCTCAGCAAGCGGCACCACAACAAGCTGCGCCACAGTCTTTCGGTAGCTGGGGAAATGCGCCACAACAAGCACCAGCTCAAGCCGCCCCGCAACAACGCGCGCCACAACAACCTGCGCCGCAGCGCGCACCTGAGCCAAAGCCTCAGCAAGCACCAAACTTTGATGATTTCGACGATGACATCCCGTTCTGATTCCTACATAAATTAGAATAGGCCTGTCTAAGGTTGAAGAAATAAAGGCTCCTATTGGGGCCTTTATTGTTCTATGTTAGCGCTTAGCGAATGCGATTGGTTTGATGAGGTATTGGTTGTGAATGACGAAGATGAAACGTCTTTGTTTGCTCAAGAAGTGGCGGGGATTCGACCACTGAAAAAAAGCGAAGTGTATCTCGGCAAAAAAGGGCCAGAGGTCGATTTTTCGGTTCGTCAGCGTGCCGCTTTGATCGCTAATGAAGCAGACAATAACCACTTATCTCATGATTATGTGGAGAAGGTAGAACCCAATGACATGCTCGAGTACAAGAACGCAGGCGTGCAGGAAGGGGTGTTTAAGCGACTTCGACAAGGAAAATATGGCATTGAGGCTCGGTTGGATTTACACCGACGTACGGTGGCTCAGGCTCGAGAGCAGGTGTATCAGTTTGCTGAAGATTGTGTGCGTAATGATATTCGAGTGGCGATTATTGTCCATGGTAAAGGGGATCGTACACCAGATCCCGATAGTCAGGCGATGATCAAGAGTTATATAAATAAGTGGTTAAGAGATTTGGATAATGTCATGGCGTTTCATAGCGCACAGCGCCATCATGGTGGTTTGGGAGCCGTGTACGTCTTGTTCAAAAAAAGCGAGAAAGCCCGCTTGGAAAACTGGGAAAAGCACCAAAAACGTTAGTTTTTGAGGCTCATCAAAACGAAAGGGTTCACGTTAGTTCGTGCAGTAAAAGCCATGTTTTTGCTATAATTCCGCCACTTTGCTGTCTTGGACTTATGTTGTCTTGAGAGTGTCCAAGCGGCCCCAAAATATTGTAATTATCGTATTCTAATTTTATCGAGGTCGAGAATGGCAAATAGCACCGCACACCATCCTGCGTTTACGTTTCTTCGCAGTGAGTTTATCGATGCTCTGAATGTGACCGTTCAAGAGTTTGAACACACCGTTACAGGTGCTAAACATTTTCATATCGCTTCTGAAAATGACGAGAATGTTTTTCTCGTTGGCTTGAAGACGGTTCCAACCGATTCTTGTGGCGTTGCTCATATTCTAGAGCATACCGTGTTGTGTGGATCTGAGCGTTTTCCTGTCCGCGATCCTTTTTTCATGATGATCCGTCGTTCGCTGAATACTTTTATGAATGCGTTCACGTCGTCTGATTGGACCGCGTATCCATTCGCCAGCAAGAACAAAAAAGATTTCAACAACTTGTTGGGTGTGTATTTAGACGCCGTGTTCTTTTCTCGTTTAGACGAGTTGGATTTTTCCCAAGAAGGCCATCGCTTAGAATTCGCCGAGCCTGACAATGCTGAGTCAGAATTGACGTTCAAAGGCGTTGTCTTTAACGAGATGAAAGGTGCGATGAGTTCAACGACGTCGGTACTGTGGCAAACTCTGACCAAGTATTTGTTCCCAAACAACACTTACCATTTTAATTCTGGTGGCGAGCCAACGGACATTCCGGATTTGTCTTACCAAGATTTATTGGCGTTTTATCGTACTCATTATCACCCCTCTAATGCTGTTTTTATGACGTTTGGTGATATTCCTGCGGAAACACTGCAGGCCGAATTCGAAGACAAAGTACTGAGTCGTTTTGAGCGATTGGAAGAACAGGTCAGTGTGCCGAACGCGAAGCGGTATTTCTCTCCAGTGCGAGTAGAGGAAGGTTACGCTGCGGAAGAAGTAAAAGAAGATGGCAGTCATGTTGTAGTGGGTTGGTTGTTGGGTGAGAGTACGGATTTGAATCAGCAGTTCGAAGCGCAATTGTTGTCTAGTGTGTTGCTAGACAACAGTGCCTCACCGCTGATGAGAGTGTTGGAAAACAGCGATCTAGGTCGTGCACCTTCGCCAATGTGTGGTCTTGAAGACAGCAATAAAGAAATGAGCTTTATGTGCGGGCTGGAAGGGGTAAAACGCGAAGACGCCCCAAAAGTAGAAGCATTGGTGTTGTCGACATTAGAAAGCATTGCTGAAAAAGGCGTGCCACAAGACATGGTGGAGGCCATGTTGCACCAATTAGAATTGAGCCAACGTGAAATCGGCGGCGGCAGCTATCCTTATGGATTGCAGCTTATTTTAGCGGGTTTGTCGACGGCGGTTCATGCGGGTGATGTGATTGCTCAGCTTGATCTGGATCCGGTTATTAACGCAATGCGTGAAAAAATACAGGATCCCGCGTACATTCCGAATTTGATCAACAGCTTGTTGTTGTCTAATGCCCATCGAGTGACATTAACATTAAGCCCTGATGATGCACTTGAAGCACGCCGTAATCAGGCAGAGAAAGACCGTTTGAGTAAGATCAAAGCGGCCTTGTCTGATGCAGATAAACAGCAAATCATTGAGCGCAGTGCGGCATTAAAAACACGTCAATCGCAAGTGGACGACATGAGTATTCTGCCGAAAGTGGGCTTAGAAGATGTGCCGGCGCGTCTGCCAGAATATGACAATCAAAAAGTTGCGGGCGCATTGCCTGTTACTTTTTACCCTCAAGGCACCAACGGTTTGGTATATCAGCAGTTGGTGATGGACTTGCCAGCGCTTGATGAAGAAGAAATCGAGTACTTGCCGTTATTCTCTTCAATGATGACCGAATTGGGCATTGGGGAAGATGACTATCTTGCGGTTCAAGAGCGCCAAGCTCAGGTGTGTGGTGGCTTGGGAGCGTCGAATTCGATTCGCGCTACGATTGCTGATCGCCAAGAACTCAATGGGTATTTTATTTTGTCATCGAAAGCTTTGGTGCCAAACGTGAAAGCCATGAGTGAGTTGTTAAAAGACACGATGCTTAACGTGCGCTTTGATGAAGTAAGCCGAGTCAAAGAGCTGGTGGCGCAACGTCGAGCTCGTCGTGAACAATCTATTACAGGGCAAGGTCATTCTCTTGCCATGACGGCCGCTTCCAGCGCATTGTCAGGTTTGGCTGCACAGCAAGAAAAATGGAGTGGTATGTCAGGCATTCGTACTGCTATTGCTCTAGATGATGCAATGAAGGCCGACAGCAAGGCTGCCGAGAAGGTGTTGGCTATTTTTAAACGCCTACACAGTAAATTGCTACAAGCTAATAAGCAGCTATTGCTGGTTGCTGAACCTCAGCATGAAGCGGCGGTATTGAGTGAAGCGCAATCTGTGTTTGCGGATTTGCCGGTAGGCGGTGCAAAGACGGCGTTTGTCATGGCGCCAGTGGACGCGCAAGTGAAAGTGGCGTGGTTGACGTCAACCCAAGTGAGCTTCTGCAGTAAGGCATTTCGTACGGCCTATGGCGATCATCCTGATGTGGCGGCATTGACTGTATTGGGTGGTTTCCTACGCAATGGTTTCTTGCACCGAGTGATTCGAGAGCAAGGTGGCGCTTACGGTGGTGGTGCTACATTTGATGGTAGCATTGGCTCGTTCCGTTTTTACTCTTACCGAGATCCTCGTTTGACGGAGACTTTGGCCGATTTTGATGCGTCTATTGAGTGGATGTTGAATGAAACTCACGGTGAAGATGCATTGGAAGAAGCGATCTTGGGTGTTATCGGTTCTATGGATAAGCCAAGTTCCCCAGCGGGAGAGGCGCAGAGTGATTTCTACGTGCAACTACACGGACGCAGTTTGGCGTACAGAGAAGCGTTTCGTGCCAAAGTGCTGGCGGTCACGATTGAGCAGCTGCAGCGTGTGACGAAGACGTATTTAACGAAAGCGAATGAGAACGTAGCGGTCGTTACTGCGACATCAAAACGTGCGGAATTGGAAAGCTTAGGGTTTGATATTCAGACCCTTTAACAATAGCGAATAACAAAAATACAAAAACAGTTTTTACTGATGGAAAATTAAATGGATCAGTTTCACGATATACGCCCCTACAACGACGATGAAGTCGCCGAGGTGCTGAACAATCTGGTAGATACTCCAGATTTCATTAATACCATTATTGGTTTTCGTTTTGCGAAATGGCCTGCGTTTCTAAAAGCGCCATTAGCCTTTGCGGTTAAGTTTGCCTTGAAGCGCCAAATCGCCAATATCTCTAATGTTCATGAGTTCCAAATGCGTGTCGCCAGTTATATGGAGCGCATGATAAAAACCACGACCACCAACGTGGAATACAGAGGCATTGAAAAATTAGAGAAAGGCGTAGGGTATTTGTTTTTATCAAACCATCGAGATATTGCGATGGACCCTGCGTTTGTGAATTATGGTTTGTATTTGGCAGGGTTAGACACTGTGCGTATCGCGATTGGTGATAACTTGTTGCGTCGCCCTTTCGTGTCGGATCTGATGCGTCTGAATAAAAGTTTTATTGTGAAGCGTTCAGCGAACGGTATTCGTGAAATGATGGCCGCTTTTGGTCAGCTATCGGCGTACATCTCGTCCTCTCTCATGACGGATCAAGCGAATATTTGGATCGCGCAAAAAGAAGGGCGTGCCAAAGATGGCTTAGATCAAACTGATCCGGCGATTATTAAGATGTTTTACATGAGCCAGAAGAAAGAAAAAGTGCCTTTCACTGATGCGATGGCAAACTTAAAGATCGTGCCTGTGTCCATTTCGTATGAATACGACCCTTGTGCTTTTGACAAGGCGCGCGAGCTTCATCAAAAATCGACGACAGGGAATTATGAAAAAGCCGAATTTGAAGACATAGACAGCATCAAAAATGGCATTGTCGGTCAAAAAGGCAAGGTTGTTGTGACATTTGGTGACGTTATCAAAGACGGCTTTGACACACCGGAAGAGTTCGTTGCGGAAGTCGATCGTCAAATCATTACAAATTACGCCATCCAATCGACGAATGAAGCGGCTTTGGCTCTGCAGCAAGGATTGCCAACAACGGATAGTGCTTTTGCAAGTTACTTGGAGCGCTGTCCTGATAACCTAAAAGAAACCGTGCTGGCAATGTATGCGAATCCATTGAAACAGCAGCAAACATACTTGAACAAATAGCATAGGGAGTAGGGTGTTAATGAGCATATTGGGGTCATTGCGGTCGTGGATCGGCTCATCCGTATTTGCCGTTTACTATATGGTATCTACCATCGTCTTTGGTGTGTTAGCGCCTTTTGCCACGGTGTTGTTACCGAAGAACTTCCGACAGCCAGTCCTAAATTTACACAATAAAGGTTTGTTGTTTGTCTTTCGTGTTATGTGTGGCGTGAAGGTCGAAATATTAGGTCGCGAGAATATCAACAAAGATCGCCCTGTTGTTTTGGTTGCCAACCACCAAAGCGAATGGGAAACCTATGTGCTACAGGTGCTGATGGCGCCTGTTTCAACGGTATTAAAGAAAGAGCTGTTGTCGGTGCCTTTCTTCGGTTGGGGGTTGCGCATGGTTCAGCCGATTGCGATTGATCGTTCACAGCGTACGAACGCACTGAAGCAAATTATCAGTCAAGGTAAAGAGCGTTTGGACGATGGTCGCTCTGTGCTTATTTTTCCCGAAGGCACGCGTATAGCACCCAATCAAGAGCAAGCGTTCAATAAAGGGGCAGCTATGCTCGCAACGTCGGCAGGCGTGCCAATTCTGCCTGTTGTGCATAATGCAGGTTACACTTGGCCAGGTAAGAAATGGCGTAAATACCCAGGCTCAATACGAGTAGTGATTGGCCCTATTATTGAATCTGAAGGTAAAAAGACATCCGCATTGCACGATGAAATGGACGTGTGGATGCGTGCCGAAATGGCGAAGCTTCCTAAAGGAAATGACGTTCTTTTTCAGTAAGTATTTTTACGGCCAACTACGCATAAAAAAGCCGCATCATGTGATGCGGCTTTTTTTGTGGCTTGGAATAGGGTTTATGCAGAGTATTTTTTGAATACTAGGCTGGCGTTTGTTCCGCCGAATCCAAAGCTATTAGACATGATCATGTTCAGATCAGCATTGTCTTTACGAGTTGTCACTACTGGGATATTGCCCGCTGCAGGATCAAGATCGTCTACGTTTGCTGATGCGGCGATGAAGTTATTCTCCATCATTAGCAAGCAGTAGATTGCTTCATGAACACCCGCCGCGCCTAAAGAGTGGCCAGACAAGGATTTAGTTGAGCTGATCAATGGGATATTGTCACCAAATGTTTCATTAACCGCTTGAAGCTCTTTCATGTCGCCTGCAGGTGTACTTGTACCGTGCGTATTGATGTAGTCAATGTCACCATCGATTGTGCTCATTGCCATCTGCATGCAGCGTACTGCGCCTTCACCAGAAGGAGCCACCATGTCGTAGCCATCGGATGTTGCACCGTAACCTACTAATTCTGCGTAGATTTTAGCGCCGCGAGCTTTAGCGTGTTCAAGCTCCTCGATGACCAACATACCGCCACCGCCAGCAATAACAAAGCCGTCACGGTTTGCGTCGTATGCACGAGACGCTTTTTCTGGCGTTTCGTTGTACTTAGAAGACAGAGCGCCCATCGCATCAAACATGCATGTTTGAGTCCAGCTTTCTTCTTCGCCACCGCCAGCAAAAACGATGTCTTGTTTGCCTAGCTGAATCAGCTCCATTGCGTTACCAATACAATGCGCACTAGTAGAACAAGCGGATGTGATTGAGTAGTTTACGCCTTTGATTTTGAATGGCGTTGCCAAACAAGCAGAAACCGTGCTGCCCATAGTTTGAGTAACTCGGTATGGTCCAACGCGCTTAACGCCTTTTTCGCGTAGCGTGTCTGCTGCATCAACTAGGTTTTGGGCAGATGCACCGCCAGAGCCTGCTACTAGGCCGGTACGGATATTAGATACTTGGTCTTCTGTTAATCCAGCGTCCACAATAGCTTGCTGCATGGAAACATAAGCGTAAGTGGCCGCATCGCCCATGAAACGGCGAACTTTGCGGTCAATGCTTTCTGCATCTAGATCAATACGACCACAAACGTGGCTACGAAAGCCATGTTCTTTGTAATCTTCGGCGAAACGGATACCAGACTGACCCTCGCGTAACGAGTTTAGAACGCTATCTTTGTCATTACCTAGGCAGCTGACAATGCCAAGACCTGTTACTACTACACGACGCATAAATGTGCCTCTTTCATTCTTAATCTTTAGAAGTTATCTGTTGACGTAAACAAACCTACACGCAAATCTTTTGCAGTATAAATCTCACGACCATCAACTTTAACGCTTCCGTCTGCAATTCCCATCACAAGTTTGCGTTCGATAACGCGCTTCAGGTGAATGTGGAAAGTTACTTTTTTCGCGGTTGGAAGGATTTGTCCGGTGAATTTTACTTCGCCTGAACCCAGTGCGCGTCCGCGCCCTTTATTGCCCTTCCAGCCAAGGAAGAACCCTACTAGCTGCCACATCGCATCTAAGCCTAGGCAACCAGGCATAACTGGATCACCAGGAAAGTGACAAGCAAAAAACCATAGGTCTGGGTGGATGTCTAGCTCAGCGATAATTTCGCCTTTGCCGTGCTCACCGCCTTCAGTCGAGATGTGAGTAATGCGATCCATCATTAGCATATTGCCGACAGGAAGTTGGGCATTGCCTGCACCAAACATTTCACCGTGGCCGCATTTTAATAGTTCGTCTTTTTCAAAAGATGAAGCTGTAGTCATTATAGTCCTATATCCACATCCAGCCGGTGACTCAAAATAGTCTGGTGGATTGTTGTGGTCCAGTTTGCAGTAGAAAATCCAGCTGATTATATCGGTTTGGAACTCTAATATGAATGTTTGAACGGAAAAAAAGCAAATTACCTGCCTGAAAATTGATCATTTTTATGATATTTCAGCAGGTTAGCCGTTTGTAGCAAGGCGCAAACAGACTTTTAATGATGCTAGGTGGCGTCATTTGCTGATGTTTTTTCTGGTAGTATGTGTGCTTTCGTCTTGTTTTATTCGCTTCGAGTGTTTTTATGAAGTCACAAAAAGAGCTAAATGTAACCGCGTGGCAGTACCCAGTCGAAGGCGGGCATCTGCAAGGTTATGCGAGCGCGTTAGAGCCGCATCAACCAACCATTCATTTCCTTCATGGTAATGGCTTTTCAGTGAAGACGTATTCGCATTTTTTGTCGAAACTGGAAGGGTACAATTTGATTATGCAAGACGCCGCCGGCCATGGTGAATCCTCAGCAGGAGAGTCCTTTATCGGCTGGAACAGAACGGCTTCGCGTTTTGTGGCGGCTTTGCAGTCGCGACAGTCTTCTTTGCCTAACACGAGATTGATTGGAATGGGGCACAGTTTTGGCGGTTGCATGACGGCTTTAATGAGTGAGCAAACGCCTGCGTTGTTTGATCGTTTGGTGTTGTTGGATCCTGCTCTTTTCCCGCCCCGACTGATTTGGATGATGCGTGGCGTGAAACTGTCTGGTTTAAAAAGCCAGATTCCATTAGCGAGACAGGCTCGCCGCCGACGCACGCAGTGGGAAAGTTTGGCCCAAGTAAAAAATAGCTTTTTTGAAAGAGGGACTTTTAAAGGTTGGGAGCCTGCATGTTTAGATGATTACATCGACGCCTCCATCAAGCAGGATGAAAAGGGGCACTATCAATTAGGTTGCCCACCTTGGATGGAAGCGGCCATTTTTTCGAGTTACCCGAAACGATTGTGGCGTGCTATTGCGAATATTTCGGTTCCTACTTACATCGTGCAAGGAAAGGATACCTTTGATTATTTTAAAGAGGCGTACCGGTTAGCGGCGAAACTTAACCCCAATATTCAGCTGATCGATGTTGAGGGTGGTCATTGTTTTATGCAGCAGAATTCGAGTGCGACAGCGCAGGTTGTCATGGATATATTGAAAAAAGAGTAAATTCGCGCCGTAGATCGCAAACCAAACAAAGAGGTTGTCTTGTTTGGTTTGCTCAAGAGCGATTAATGACGACGCTTCACCGAAGCCTCAGCCAAGGCAATTAGTGCGGCTTTGTAGTCGGATTCTGGTAGCGGCATAATGGCTTTAATGGCAAGGTCAGCTTGCTCTTGTGCTTTTTGCTGGGTGTATTCAATCGCTCCGCAATGTTGCACATCATTCACTATGGCTTCTAGCTGCTCAAGGCCGCCAGTGAGAATGGCTTGTCTTACGCGTTCTATTGCGTCTTGAGGGCCATGCTTCATGGTGAAGATAAGCGGTAAAGTGGGTTTGCCTTCAGCAAGGTCATCGCCGACGCTTTTCCCCATTTCTTCTGCGGTGCTGGTGTAATCCATTACGTCATCAATCAGTTGGAACGCCGTTCCTACGTACATGCCGAACTGTCTTAGTGCTTCCTGATGTTCTGTGCTGGCATTGGCTATGACGGCGCCACAGAGTGCGGCACCTTCAAACAGTTTGGCAGTTTTGTATTGAATGACTTTTAAATAGCTTTCTTCGGTAGTGTCTGGATCGCCACAGTTAATAAGTTGTTGCACTTCACCTTCGGCAATAATATTGGTCGTTTTAGCAAGAATGCTCATGCATTGCATGCTGCCAACATCGACCATGATTTGGAAGGCGCGAGAATAAAGAAAGTCACCGACCAGTACGCTGGGGGCATTTCCCCATTCTTCGTTGGCGGTTTTTTTGCCGCGACGCATGTCCGACTCATCAACAACATCGTCATGGAGTAGTGTGGAGGTATGAATAAACTCAATGATGGTGGCCATTTGAATGGTGTGATCGAGTTTTTGCTTGTCTAACTCTGAGCTGGCTCTGGCAGCAAGTAAAACCAGTAGTGGTCTTAAGCGCTTTCCTCCGTTGCTAATGATGTAGTAGCCAATTTGTTCAATGAGAGGAATGTCACTGCTAAGTTGTGACATAATATAGTCGTTCACTTGGCCAAATTCATTGGCCACAACATCGTGTATTTGTATAGGTTGCATGCAATTTCCGAAGCTAAGTAGTCTCAAGCTGATCAGCAAGTGTGCCTCATGCTAGGTAAGGCTTGTGTCAGGGTCAACCTAAAATACGAAAAATGTATAAAGCTATTGCTTTTCGCTTGTATTGGTTGGTGTGATTTTGTACAATCTCGCGTCCGATTTACCCACATTTTGCTCCCTATCATATGGTTAGTGATTTTTGTCCGATTCGGTCAGAACGTTATTGCCACTAGAAGTAGGTCAAATTCAATTTCAGTAGCCGGGTAAATCTAATTGGAGAAGAACATGTTTGCAGTGATCAAAACTGGCGGTAAGCAATACCGTGTAGAAGAAGGCCAAACCCTTAAGGTTGAGAAATTAGCTGTTGAAGAAGGTGGCGCGATTCAATTCGACGACGTTCTTCTTGTTTGCAACGGCGACGACGTTAAAGTTGGTGCACCAGTTGTAGAAGGCGCTAAAGTAACAGCGGAAGTTGTTGCACATGGTCGCGGAGATAAAGTTAAAATCTTGAAATTCCGTCGTCGTAAGCACTCTATGAAGCGTATGGGTCATCGTCAGTGGTTCACGGAAGTGAAAATTACTGGTATTAACTAAGCGCTAACTATTCAAATTTAAGGAGTAAGTCATGGCTCATAAAAAGGCGGGTGGTAGTACTCGTAACGGTCGCGATTCCGAGTCGAAACGATTAGGTGTCAAACGTTTTGGTGGTCAAGTTGTGATCCCAGGTAACATCCTTGTTCGTCAGCGTGGTACTCAGTTCCACCCTGGTGCAGGTGTTCAAATTGGTAAAGATCACACTTTGTTCGCTGTTGTTGAAGGCCAAGTGAAGTTTGAAGTGAAAGGTAAGTTGAAGCGTCGTACAGTTTCTGTCGTAGCTGCTTAATCGCTTACTAAAAACTTAAAAAAAGCTCCGCGACGCGGGGCTTTTTTTTTGGAAGAATTCTATAATCAGAGTCTGTTGATTCTGATAATCCACCTATGAGGTGTATCTGTGAAATTTGTTGATGAAGCCAGTATCTACGTAAGAGCGGGTAAAGGCGGTAATGGTGCGTTGAGTTTTTGGCGTGAAAAGTTTGTGGCCAAAGGTGGCCCTGATGGCGGTGACGGCGGCAACGGCGGCAGTGTGTTGCTGGTGGCTGATGAGGCGTTGAACACGCTGATCGATTTTCGTTTTACGAAAAAATACATCGCTGAAAGCGGAGAGTCTGGCCAAGGGCGAGATATGACGGGTTCTAAAGGTGCGGATCTTGAGATCAAGGTGCCAGTAGGGACGACAGTTATTGATGATGACACTGGCGAGACGCTGGGCGATCTTGTTCGTGATGGCCAAAAGTTAAAAGTCGCTCAAGGTGGTCATCATGGATTGGGGAATACTCGATTTAAATCCAGTACCAACCGTGCTCCGCGACAGACAACAAAAGGCACGGTGGGCGAAGAACGTACGTTGAAGTTAGAGATGAAAGTCTTGGCCGATGTTGGCTTGCTTGGTTTGCCTAATGCCGGTAAATCGACGTTTATTCGTGCGGTGTCTTCTGCTAAGCCAAAAGTGGCGGATTATCCGTTCACGACCTTGGTGCCAAATTTGGGCGTGGTAAAGGTTAAGAAGCATCAGAGCTTTGTTATTGCCGACATTCCTGGAATTATCGAAGGCGCATCTGAAGGTGCGGGTCTTGGTATTCGTTTCTTGAAGCACTTGGTGCGTAACCGAATTTTGTTGCACATTGTTGATTTGGCACCTTGGGATGAAATCACCCCAGCAGAAGCGGCAGTTATTGCGGTAAACGAATTGCATCAGTTTAGCCCTGCTTTAGCAGAGCGTGATCGTTGGTTGGTTTTGAATAAAACCGACATGGTACCAGAAGACGAATTAGAAGAGCGTTGTCAAAGTGTGATCGATGCGCTTGGATGGGAAGGCAAAGCGTACCGTATTTCGGCTATTTCGGGCGAGGGTACAGAGGTGTTGTGCTTGGACTTGATGACGGCGCTTGATGAGCAGCGTGAGTTGTTGATGGAGAGCCCAGAGGCGCGCGAAAAAGAGAAAGCCGTTCGTGCGTTGATCGACGAAGAAGGTCGAAATCGTATTATGTCATTGCGTGAAAAGCGTCGTTTGGCTGGCAAAATGGTCGACGATGATGATTTCGATGAAGATGATTACGATGTTGAAGTGGAATACGTAAGTTAATCTGATTGGTAGGAAAAAGCAGTATCATGGAAATGCGAGAGAAAATAGCGAAGGCGCAACGTGTTGTTGTTAAAATCGGCAGTGCATTATTGACGAATGATGGGCAAGGGTTGGATGTTGCTCGTATTGGTCTTTGGGTTGCTCAAATTGCTGAATTGCGAGCGCAAGGCAAGGAAGTCGTATTGGTGTCTTCTGGTTCTATTGCGGCTGGCATGAAGCGTCTTGGTTTTTCTGCTCGCCCCACTCAGGTTAATGAGCTTCAGGCGGCCGCAGCCGTTGGTCAAATGGAGCTGGTGGGAGTGTATGAATCTCATTTTGAGAAACATGGTTTATGTACTGCGCAAATTTTGCTGACCCATGATGACTTATCTAACCGACGCCGCTACTTAAACGCACGATCTTCGTTGCGTACGCTGCTTGGTTTTGGAGTTGTACCCATTGTTAATGAAAACGATACGGTTGTAACCGATGAGATTCGTTTTGGTGATAACGACACGCTAGGGGCGTTGGTTGCGAACTTAGTGGAAGCGGATGTGCTGATTATTTTGACGGATCAGCACGGTTTGTTTGATAAAAATCCACGTGATCATCAAGATGCAACATTAATATCGCATATTTCAGCATCGGATGAGCGTTTGGAATCCATGGCAAGCGGCGGTGCTGGCGTATTGGGTAGCGGTGGAATGCTAACGAAAGTACGTGCAGCGCGTTTGGCGGCGCGATCCGGGGCGGATACTTTAATTGCTTCTGGCCGTGAGGAGAGTGTGATTACTCGAGTGGCATCAGGTGAATTGCTGGGAACGTGGTTGCAGCCGGAGCATGGTCGGGTGGCGGCTCGCAAGCAGTGGTTGGCTGGGCATTTGAAGAGTCGTGGCGCGTTGATTTTGGATGACGGTGCGGTAAAGGCGCTGCGCAAAGAAGGTACGAGCCTCTTGCCGGTCGGTGTAAGGGATGCACAAGGGACTTTCTCTCGTGGTGATATGGTGCTTTGTGTTGATCTGCAAGGTGGTTTGGTTGCTCGCGGATTAGTGAACTACAGTGTGGCAGAGACGCTTAAGTTGCTTGGTCAGGCGTCGTCCAATATTGGTGATATTTTGGGTTACAAAGGTGAGCCTGAGCTTATTCATCGCGATGATTTGGTTATTATTTAAAAGGGGTTGTTATGGCGAAGCCGGGTAAAGCAGGTCTAGAGCGCGTGTTGAGTGCGTCAAAATATTCATATCAAGGTTTGCGGGCTCAATGGAAGCATGAAGCGGCTTTTCGCCAAGAGTTTTTCTTATTTTTGATTGCTTTGCCTTTTGCGATTTGGCTTGGTGATACGGGGCTAGAGCGTGCGGTGCTGATTTTTTCAGTGGGTATGGTGTTGATCGTTGAGACGCTAAACTCCAGCGTTGAAGCTGTGGTTGATAGAATCAGTCATGAGCATCATGAATTGTCTGGTCGCGCTAAGGACTTGGGTTCTGCGGCGGTGATGTTGGCTTTGGCGTTGGCTGCTGTTGTTTGGCTGGTGGTGTTACTGGGGTAGAATGGCGCAGTCGGAGTTTTGCAAGACATAAAAAAACCGGCGTTTGCCGGTTTTTTTATAGGTATTAGGCCAGTGCTTTGATTTTAGCACTCAAGCGGCTCTTATGACGAGCAGCTTTGTTTTTGTGATATAGGCCTTTGTCAGCGGCTTTGTCTAGCTTAGAAGTTGCTAGAACGTAAGCTGCTTGTGCGTCAGCTTGATTGCCTGCTTCGATAGCTGCATCTACTTTTTTCAAGTATGTGCGAACCATTGAACGAAGGCTACCATTGTGAGCGCGGCTTTTGATTGCTTGGCGCGCGCGTTTTTTTGAACCGGCGGAATTTGCCACGGTCTGGCTCCTTTAATTTGGAATAAGTAATGACCCAGCACTGTGCTGTGTCATGAAATTAATGTCAAGTTTTAACTTTGAAATCTCGCGGCGGATTTTACCAGTTTTTAGCGCAGTCACAACCCTATTATACAAAAATTAATCAAATGAGCGTATATATTTGGCTGCGCTGTAGTAGCGGCAGGTGTTATTCTTGGCGCATATGTCTATTGTCTAAGTCGTAATTTCTTATGTCTGAAAAAAAGATCGCCGCTAATAAAGAGCCTAAGTCTTTGTCTTTATTGCGTTCTGGTGTCCTGGTTTCTATTTGTACCTTTCTTTCTCGTATTCTTGGGTTGGTGAGAGACGCGGCGTTAGCGTATGTCTTAGGGGCAAGCGGCAGTGCGGATGCGTTTTACGTTGCTTTTAAAATCCCTAATTTTTTTCGACGCTTATTTGCAGAGGGCGCGTTTGCACAAGCCTTTGTTCCTGTGTTGAGTGAATATCGTGTCAAAGAGAGTAAGGAAGAGGTGCGCGCGCTTATTTCGGCGGTGTCGGGTTCTCTTGCGTTGGTTTTGTTGTGCATTACTGTCTTGTTTATGGTGTGCGCACCGTGGGTTGTGTACGTTTTTGCTCCGGGTTTTGCGGGAGACGATGGTCAGACTGCGTTGGCATCAAATTTGTTGGTGATTACTTTCCCCTATTTGATGTTTATTTCTTTAACGGCGTTGGCTGGAGGGATATTAAATGCCCACGGCGAATACGCGGTGCCGGCCATAACCCCTATTTTTTTAAATATCTCGCTTATCGTGGCGACGGTGTTTTTTGCGCGTACGGCGGCACAGGCTGAAACTGCTGTGGCGTGGGGGGTGTTTTTCGCAGGGTTGATTCAATTGATGTTTCAGGTGCCGTTTCTGGCTCGACTGCGTCTTCTGCCTTTGCCGACGTTGGGTTTTCGTCATCCGGGAGTGAAGCGGATTTTGCTTTTGATGGGGCCGGCATTGTTTGGGGTGTCGGTCAGTCAGATTAATTTGCTGTTGGATACGGTTTTGGCCTCTTTTCTTCAAACAGGCAGTATTACTTGGCTGTATTTGTCTGATCGATTGTATGAGCTGCCGTTGGGTGTTTTTGCGATTGCGATCAGCACGGTGATTTTGCCCTCGTTGTCTCGTAGCTTTTCTGGTGGTGAGTCATCTAGATTTTCTGAGACGTTGGATTGGGCGTTACGCATTTTATTATTGATCGCTGTTCCGTCTTCTCTTGCTTTGTTTATGTTGGCGGAGCCTTTGATTGCGACGATTTTTTATCGCGGCGAGCTGACGGTGAATGATGTGCACATGGCGGCGCAGAGTTTGCAGGCGTATTCGTTGGGCTTGGTGTTTATGATGCTGATTAAGGTGTTGGCTCCTGGCTATTATGCAAGGCAAGACACGAAGACGCCTGTGCGTATCGGTATTATTGCCATGGTGTCGAATATGGTGCTGAACTTGATTTTGGTGTGGCCGTTGGGGCATGTGGGTTTGGCGTTGGCGACCAGTCTTTCAGCCGGTTTGAATGCTTTTTTGTTGTGGCGTGGTTTGTATAAACAGCAGCATCATGTGTTTTCTGTTCAATGGGGGCGCTTATTGCGCATATTGATCAGTGCGACTTTTGCGTTGGGTGTGTGTTTGTATCTGTTTCTAATTCAAGGGTGGCAATGGACTCAGATGGCCGATTTAACTAGGGTGGGGTATACCTTGTTTGTTGTGGTCTCTGGCGTGTTTGTGTATTTGGCGGTGGCGGCTGTTGCGGGGTTGCGTCCTTCTATTTTGAAGCATTGATTGTGATCTTGGGTTGATTTGTGGTTTGCACTGCTTGTGCAAGTTCTGGCCTACCGTCATTAGGTTAACTGCTATATAATCCATGATATTTTTTCGACGCTGGGTTTAATTGTTTTGTACGGGGTTCTATGGAGTTAATTCGCGGTATTCATAATATCCGTTCAAAGCATAAAGAGTGTGTGCTGACGATAGGGAATTTTGACGGTGTTCATTTAGGACACAGTGCTATATTGGCTCGCGTAAAAGCCTTGGCTAAGCAGTATCATTCGCCGGCTGGTATTATGATTTTTGAGCCTCAGCCACGAGAGTTTTTTTCTCCTGAATCTGCGCCCGGTCGTATTGGTCGTTTGCGAGATAAAGTGAAGTTGCTGGAAGGGCAAGGCATTGACTATGTTCTTTGTATGCCTTTTAACCCCAAGTTGCAGCAATTGAATGCACAGGCATTTTGTCAGCAGATTTTATTGGACGGTTTGTCAGTAAAGCATTTGGTGGTAGGCGATGATTTTCGCTTTGGCTGTGATCGACAGGGCGACTTTTATTACCTACAAGAGTTTGGCAACCAGCAGGGCTTTGATGTGGAGAATACTCCCTCGGTGCTGAATGCGGTGGGTGAGCGAATTAGCAGTACGGTGGTTAGGCAGGCGCTAGAAAACGGCGATATTGCGGCCGCGCAAATGAATATGGGGCATTCGGTCACATTGAGTGGTCGAGTGGTTCATGGGCAGCAGTTGGGACGAAAACTGGGTTTTCCGACTGCGAATGTCCACCTTAAAGGCGTTAAGTCGGCCTTGTCTGGGGTGTATGCGGTTACCTTTTTGGTGGACGGTGTGTCACACGATGGGGTTGCGAATATCGGTGTGCGACCAACCGTTCAGGGGAAAACTCCTGTTTTGGAAGTGCACTTGTTAGATTTTAATGGTGATTTGTACGATAAGTATGTGCAGGTGACTTTCTGTCAGTTTATTAGGGCAGAGCGAAAAATGGCTGGCTTAAGTGAGCTGGAAACACAAATTCAATGTGATAAAGAAGAAGCGTTACGCTTCTTTGCTAATCAGTGAAAAGATGATCTTTGAGGATAAATCGAAAAACCATGAGTGATTATAAACCGACACTGAATTTGCCTGATACTGATTTCCCTATGCGTGGAGATTTGGCAAAACGTGAACCTGCAATGCTGAAGCGTTGGCAGGATATGGATCTGTACAACAAGGTGCGCGAAGTGAGCAAAGGGCGTAAGTCTTTTGTTCTTCATGATGGTCCTCCATACGCAAATGGTAGTATTCACATTGGTCACGCGGTTAACAAAATCCTCAAAGATATTATTGTTAAGTCCAAAACTGTTAGTGGTTTTGATGCGCCTTATATTCCGGGTTGGGATTGTCATGGCTTGCCAATCGAACACAAAGTTGAGCAGCTGATCGGTAAAGCGGGCGATAAGGTTTCGTTTAAAGAGTTTCGCGCGAAATGCCGTGAATACGCTTATTCGCAAATCGAAGAGCAGAAAAAAGACTTTATCCGTTTGGGTGTGATGGGGGATTGGGAAAATCCTTATCTGACCATGAACTTCCAAACGGAAGCGAACATTGTTCGTGCTTTAGGCAAAATCGCTGAAAACGGTCATTTGGTGAAAGGCTTTAAGCCAGTTTACTGGAGCGTGGTTGGCGGTTCTGCTTTGGCGGAAGCGGAAGTGGAATACCAAGATAAAACGTCTTTGTCTTTGGATGTGCGTTATGCGCCTCAAGACGAAGCGGCTTTATTGTCGAAGTTTTCTGATGTGGAAGGTGAAGGTAAGGTTTCTGTTGTTATTTGGACAACCACGCCTTGGACGCTTCCTGCGAGTCAAGCGGTCTCTGTACACCCTGAATTTAACTATGCGTTAGTTGAAGTCGATATGGGCTTGGGCAAAGAGCGCTTGATTGTTGCTGAAGACATGGTTGAAGGTGTGATGTCTCGCTATGGTGTGGCAGATTTCCGTATTGTTGGTCGTGCAGTGGGTGCTGAATTAGCGGGTACGGTATTGAATCACCCGTTCCTAGAACGCGATATTCCCGTTATTTTGGGTGAGCACGTAACAACGGAAGCGGGTACTGGCTGCGTTCATACGGCACCAGACCATGGCGTAGACGACTTTAATGTGGGTCGTGAAAATGGCATAGGTACAATCAATCTTGTTCAAGATAACGGTGTTTATTCCGATGCGGCTGGTGAGTTTGCTGGTTTACACGTCTACAAGGTAGATGGTGCGGTACTCGAAGCGCTAAATCATAATAACGCTTTGGTGTTTGAGTCTAAGATCTTTCATAGTTACCCACATTGCTGGCGCACTAAAACGCCACTGATCTTTCGCGCGACGCCGCAGTGGTTTATCAGTATGACCAAAGAAGGTTTGTTGGATGCTGCCAAGCATGCTGTTGAAGGTGTGAAGTGGGTACCAAGTTGGGGGCAAAACCGTATGGAAGGGATGTTGAATAACAGCCCTGACTGGTGTGTGTCTCGTCAGCGTACTTGGGGTGTGCCGATTGCGCTGTTTATCAATAAAGAAACGCAAGAGCTTCATCCTGAAACACCGCGTTTGATCGAAGAAGTCGCCAAGCGAATCGAAGTGGAAGGCATCGACGCTTGGTTTGAGATGGAAGCAGAAGAGTTGTTAGGAGCCGATGCTGAAAAATACAGCAAGGTTACGGATACGCTGGATGTTTGGTTTGACTCTGGTGTGACGCATTATTCTGTTATCGATCAGCGTGACGAATTGAACTTCCCTGCCGATTTGTACCTAGAAGGTTCAGATCAGCATCGTGGCTGGTTCCAGTCTTCGTTAAAAACGTCTATCGCGATTCGTGGGGTGCCACCGTATAAACAAGTGCTGACACACGGTTTTACTGTCGATGGTGATGGTCGCAAAATGTCGAAGTCTTTGGGCAACGTATTGTCGCCTCAGAAAGTGATGGACACGTTGGGTGCGGATATCATTCGTCTGTGGGTTGCAGCAACCGATTACACCACTGAAATGACGGTGTCTGATGAGATCCTTAAACGTGTGGCGGATTCTTATCGTCGTATTCGTAATACGGCGCGCTTCATGATGGCGAACTTGAACGGCTTTAATCCAGCGACGGATATGGTGTCTTCTAAAGACATGATTGCATTGGATCGTTGGATTGTGGATCGTGCTGCTTTGTTGCAAAAAGAATTGAACACGGCGTACAACGAATATCAATTCCATACGGTGAATCAGAAAATTCAAAACTTCTGTTCAGTGGATTTGGGTGGTTTCTATCTGGATGTCATCAAAGACCGTCAGTACACAACGCAAGAAGACAGCTTGGCGCGTCGTTCTGCGCAGACGGCTCTGTATCATGTGATGGAAGCCTTCTCTCGTTGGGTTGCACCTATCTTGAGCTTTACGGCCGATGAGATCTGGCAAACATTACCAGGTGAGCGTGGCGAGTCTGTTTTCTTGGAAACATGGTACGAAGGCCTAGAAGAACTATCTGGTGATGAGCCAATGGGGCGTGAATTTTGGAAGCAAGTTCTTGAAGCTAAAGTGGCGACGAATAAAGTATTAGAAGCGGCACGAAGCGAAGGTAAAATGAAAGCGAGCTTAAGTGCTGAAATCACACTTTATTGTGATGATGCTTTGCAAGCAACATTGAATCGCCTTGATCAAGAACTGCGCTTTGTTTTGATTGCTTCTGATGTGAAGGTGTTGCCATTGTCTCAAGCAGGTGACGATGCTGTAGCAACAGATCTTGATGGCCTTAAAGTGACTGTCGAGCTAAGTAAGTTCACTAAATGTGTACGTTGCTGGCATCATCGTGAAGAAGTGGGTAAACGAGCTGCGCATCCAGAATTGTGCGATCGTTGCATTGCTAACTTGCCTGACGGGGAAGGTGAACAGCGCCTTTACGCTTAATGACGGCTTTGATTATATGGAAACGAGTTCAGCGCTGGTGGGCGCTGGCTCTGATTCTTTTTGTTTTGGATTGGTTAACAAAACAAGCTATTGAGTCCAATTTATTCTATGGACAAGAAATTGCTGTTTTTCCATTCTTTGATCTGACATTGAGATACAACACGGGCGCTGCTTTTAGTTTTCTTGCGCAAGCGGGTGGATGGCAGCGTTGGTTCTTCTCTTTTATCGCATTCGCTGTGGTTGTTGGTATTAGCTGGCGTTTGGTTAAAATTGCCGATTCAAATCGCTTAGAGTCCTTTGCTCTTACTTTTATTTTGGGTGGTGCGGTTGGTAATCTTTATGACCGTTTGGTTTATGGGCATGTAGTGGATTTTCTGCAGTTTCATTGGCAGCAATCTTGGTATTTTCCTGCCTTCAACTTAGCGGACAGTGCAATTACCCTTGGTGTGATTTTAATGCTGCTTGAAAGTGTTGTGACGAAAAAGCAGGAAGGTGCAAAATAATGAATGTAATTACATCCGCAAGTCGAGTCACTTTGCACTTTGAGCTGTCTCTCGAAGATGGACAAATTGTTGATTCTAACTTTTCTCAGGCGCCTGCGACTTTTGTTTTCGGTGATGGGAGTTTGTTGCCGGACTTTGAAGCGGCTTTATTAGGTATGTCTGCAGGACAAGAGGCCTCTTTTGTTATGCACCCAGAAAAAGCTTTCGGTGCGCATAACGAAAGCAATATCCAGCGTATGCCTCGGTCTCAGTTTTCAATGGACCTAGAAGAAGGCATGGTTGTGTCTTTTGCCGATATGAGCAAAAACGAGCTGCCAGGTGTTATCGCTGAAATTGGTGAGCAGGAAGTGATCGTTGATTTTAATCATCCTCTTGCTGGGCGCTCGCTAACATTTCGAGCTCAGATTGTTGATGTAGAGGAGGTTGCATGAGCTTTGCTATTCAATTAGCGAACCCACGCGGCTTTTGTGCTGGCGTAGATAGAGCAATTGATATCGTCAATCGTTGCTTGGATCTGTTTGAGTCACCAATTTATGTTCGTCATGAAGTGGTTCACAATAAATTTGTTGTGGAGTCACTAAAAGCTCGCGGGGCTGTGTTTGTTGATGAATTGGATCAAGTACCAGACGACAATATTGTTATTTTTAGTGCGCATGGTGTATCAAAAGCGGTTCGAGATGAAGCAGCCAATCGTGGGTTGAAGGTTTTTGATGCGACTTGTCCTTTGGTGACAAAGGTTCACTTAGAAGTCTTGCGCTACTCTCGAGATGGTATGGAGTGCATTTTAATCGGTCACGACGGGCATCCCGAAGTGGAAGGAACGATGGGGCAGTACGATAATCGACAGGGTGGCGCTATTTATTTAGTGGAAAGTCCTGAAGATGTCGAGACTCTTAAAGTGAAAAATCCTGAGCGTCTTGCTTTTGTTACACAGACGACATTGTCTATGGATGATACATCGATTGTTATTGATGCGCTGCGCCAGTACTTTCCGAAAATCAGTGGTCCTAAAAAGGATGATATTTGCTATGCCACTCAAAATCGTCAAGACGCAGTGAAAACCTTGGCGGAAGAGTCCAAGCTAGTGTTGGTTGTTGGTTCTGTTAATAGCTCTAACTCCAATCGTCTTCGCGAATTAGCACAGAGAATGGGTGCAAAAGCTTATTTAATTGATAATGCCAGCGAGATTGACTCCGCTTGGTTGCAGGATGTGGATAGTGTTGGGGTTACGGCTGGAGCGTCTGCACCAGAAGTCTTGATTAACGAAGTGATTGAGCGCCTTATTAAAGAGGGTGGTGATGCTCCACAAGAATTACAAGGTAGAGAAGAGAACGTGTCTTTCTCAATGCCGAAAGAACTTCGTATTGTTGAGGTTCGATAGATTTTTAATTAATTTCAAAATTAATTTAAAAAAGGGTTGCACAAAATCTGTAGATCCTTAATATACGCCCTCGCTGACACGGACAAGGCTTCAGAGCAACGAAGACCAAGTTCAACTAACTAGAAATATAGTTAGCAATTCAGGTTAGCACGCTCTTTAAAATAGATAATCAGATAATTTGTGTGGGCGCTCGCTGGAGGCTTCAGAAGATTGACATTGACTACTTGTTAGTGAATGAGCGATCAAAAAAATTGAAGTCTTGCGAAACGTCTAACACGTCAATTCGCTTTATGTTGGCTTGTTGTTTTTAGGAATGATGAGTCGATTAAGTTATTGTTAGTGTAATAGATTTTGAGTAAGCAAACTTTTTAACTGAAGAGTTTGATCATGGCTCAGATTGAACGCTGGCGGCAGGCTTAACACATGCAAGTCGAGCGGTAACAGGGGAGCTTGCTCCTGCTGACGAGCGGCGGACGGGTGAGTAACGCGTAGGAATCTGCCTAGTAGAGGGGGACAACATGTGGAAACGCATGCTAATACCGCATACGCCCTGAGGGGGAAAGGAGGGGACTTTTCGGAGCCTTCCGCTATTAGATGAGCCTGCGTGAGATTAGCTAGTTGGTAGGGTAAAGGCCTACCAAGGCGACGATCTCTAACTGGTCTGAGAGGATGACCAGTCACACTGGGACTGAGACACGGCCCAGACTCCTACGGGAGGCAGCAGTGGGGAATATTGGACAATGGGCGGAAGCCTGATCCAGCCATGCCGCGTGTGTGAAGAAGGCCTTAGGGTTGTAAAGCACTTTCAGGGGTGAGGAAGGGTGATTGGTTAATACCCAATTATCTTGACGTTAGCCCCAGAAGAAGCACCGGCTAACTCTGTGCCAGCAGCCGCGGTAATACAGAGGGTGCAAGCGTTAATCGGAATTACTGGGCGTAAAGCGCGCGTAGGTGGTTTGTTAAGTCGGATGTGAAATCCCAGGGCTCAACCTTGGAATGGCACCCGATACTGGCAGGCTAGAGTACGGTAGAGGGGTGTGGAATTTCCTGTGTAGCGGTGAAATGCGTAGATATAGGAAGGAACATCAGTGGCGAAGGCGACACCCTGGACTGATACTGACACTGAGGTGCGAAAGCGTGGGGAGCAAACAGGATTAGATACCCTGGTAGTCCACGCCGTAAACGATGTCTACTAGCCGTTGGGTTGTAATGACTTAGTGGCGCAGCTAACGCAATAAGTAGACCGCCTGGGGAGTACGGCCGCAAGGTTAAAACTCAAATGAATTGACGGGGGCCCGCACAAGCGGTGGAGCATGTGGTTTAATTCGAAGCAACGCGAAGAACCTTACCTACTCTTGACATCCAGTGAACTTAGCAGAGATGCTTTGGTGCCTTCGGGAACACTGAGACAGGTGCTGCATGGCTGTCGTCAGCTCGTGTTGTGAAATGTTGGGTTAAGTCCCGTAACGAGCGCAACCCTTATCCTTATTTGCCAGCACTTCGGGTGGGAACTTTAAGGAGACTGCCGGTGACAAACCGGAGGAAGGTGGGGACGACGTCAAGTCATCATGGCCCTTACGAGTAGGGCTACACACGTGCTACAATGGCGTATACAGAGGGCTGCGAACTTGCGAGAGTAAGCGAATCCCAGAAAGTACGTCGTAGTCCGGATTGGAGTCTGCAACTCGACTCCATGAAGTCGGAATCGCTAGTAATCGTGAATCAGAATGTCACGGTGAATACGTTCCCGGGCCTTGTACACACCGCCCGTCACACCATGGGAGTTGATTGCTCCAGAAGTAGCTAGCTTAACCCTTCGGGGATGGCGGTTACCACGGAGTGGTCAATGACTGGGGTGAAGTCGTAACAAGGTAGCCCTAGGGGAACCTGGGGCTGGATCACCTCCTTAAACGATAGAAACCTCTGGTGAGCGTTCACACAAATTATCTGATGACTATGAGTTCTTCATAGTGATATCTACTTTATAAGAAGCACAGAAAGTATTTGGGTCTGTAGCTCAGTTGGTTAGAGCGCACCCCTGATAAGGGTGAGGTCGGCCGTTCAAATCGGCCCAGACCCACCAAATACGATCAAGTAAGTAATGGGGCTATAGCTCAGCTGGGAGAGCGCCTGCTTTGCACGCAGGAGGTCTGCGGTTCGATCCCGCATAGCTCCACCATTTACGGTTCATGATCATTCTGTGTAAAAGCTTTAGCTAGAGTCCTAAGCAAGACGCTAAAAAAAAAGAAACCAAATTAAGATTCTAACGTTCTTAATGTGTTTCTGGTTTTTAGTCTCTGACTTAGTGCTTTGCACTAAACTTGCTCTTTAACAATTCAAATTTTGAAATAGACGATAATCAAGCGTCAAACCGGTGGAAAGCACCTTTAACCTAGGTGACTTTCTAAATCGTAAATCCAGAGGGGAACAAAAGCCCTTTGGTATGTGATCTGAGTGTTGTTTTAATACTGACTCTTCTTAGAGTCGGGAATTAGAAAACTATTTTGGGTTATATGGTCAAGTGACCAAGCGTGCACGGTGGATGCCTTGGCAGTCAGAGGCGATGAAGGACGTGGTAATCTGCGAAAAGGTTCGGGGAGTCGATAAACAGACTTTGATCCGAACATGTCCGAATGGGGAAACCCACTCTACTTGTAGAGTATCCCACAGTGAATACATAGCTGTGAGGAGGCGAACCCGGGGAACTGAAACATCTAAGTACCCGGAGGAAAAGAAATCAACCGAGATTCCCTAAGTAGCGGCGAGCGAAAGGGGATTAGCCCTTAAGTGGTTTTGGTGTTAGTAGAAGGCTCTGGAAAGTGCCGCTGTAAAGGGTGATAGCCCCGTATACGAAAACACCTTAATCATGAAAACGAGTAGGACGGGACACGTGTTATCCTGTCTGAATATGGGGGGACCATCCTCCAAGGCTAAATACTCCTGACTGACCGATAGTGAACCAGTACCGTGAGGGAAAGGCGAAAAGAACCCCTGTGAGGGGAGTGAAATAGATCCTGAAACCGTGTACGTACAAGCAGTGGGAGCGGACTTGTTCCGTGACTGCGTACCTTTTGTATAATGGGTCAACGACTTATTTTCAGTAGCAAGGTTAAGCGTTTAGTGGAGCCGTAGGGAAACCGAGTCTTAATAGGGCGTTTAGTTGCTGGGAATAGACCCGAAACCGGGCGATCTATCCATGAGCAGGTTGAAGGTTGGGTAACACTAACTGGAGGACCGAACCCACATCCGTTGAAAAGGCTGGGGATGACTTGTGGATAGGAGTGAAAGGCTAATCAAGCTCGGAGATAGCTGGTTCTCCTCGAAAGCTATTTAGGTAGCGCCTCGTATCTCACCATTGGGGGTAGAGCACTGTTTGGGCTAGGGGGTCATCCCGACTTACCAACCCCATGCAAACTCCGAATACCAATGAGTGCAATTACGGGAGACACACGGCGGGTGCTAACGTCCGTCGTGGAAAGGGAAACAACCCAGACCGTCAGCTAAGGTCCCAAAGTGCCAGTTAAGTGGGAAACGATGTGGGAAGGCTTAGACAGCTAGGAGGTTGGCTTAGAAGCAGCCATCCTTTAAAGAAAGCGTAATAGCTCACTAGTCGAGTCGGCCTGCGCGGAAGATATAACGGGGCTCAAACTGGCCACCGAAGCTACGGATGCTTAGTTTACTAGGCATGGTAGAGGAGCGTTCTGTAAGCCGTTGAAGGTCAAGCTGTAAGGCAGGCTGGAGGTATCAGAAGTGCGAATGTTGACATGAGTAACGATAAGGGGAGTGAAAAACTCCCCCGCCGGAAGACCAAGGTTTCCTGTCCCATGTTAATCAGGGCAGGGTGAGTCGGCCCCTAAGGCGAGGCAGAAATGCGTAGTCGATGGGAAACAGGTTAATATTCCTGTACTCGTGCATATTGCGATGGAGAGACGGAGAAGGCTAGGCCAGCACAGCGATGGTTGTCTGTGTTTAAGGCGGTAGGTTTAGGGCTTAGGCAAATCCGGGCCCTTTTAAGACCGAGAACTGATGACGAGCCCTCTTTTGGGCGAAGTGGTTGATGCCATGCTTCCAGGAAAAACTTCTAAGCTTCAGATATGCAGGAACCGTACCCCAAACCGACACAGGTGGTCAGGTAGAGAATACCAAGGCGCTTGAGAGAACTCGGGTGAAGGAACTAGGCAAAATGGTACCGTAACTTCGGGAGAAGGTACGCCGGCCGGTGTGAAGGACTTGCTCCGTAAGCACTAGTCGGTCGAAGATACCAGGTGGCTGCGACTGTTTATTAAAAACACAGCACTCTGCAAACACGAAAGTGGACGTATAGGGTGTGACGCCTGCCCGGTGCTTGAAGGTTAATTGATGGGGTTAGCGCAAGCGAAGCTCTTGATCGAAGCCCAAGTAAACGGCGGCCGTAACTATAACGGTCCTAAGGTAGCGAAATTCCTTGTCGGGTAAGTTCCGACCTGCACGAATGGCGTAACGATGGCCACACTGTCTCCACCCGAGACTCAGTGAAATTGAAATCGCAGTGAAGATGCTGTGTATCCGCGGCTAGACGGAAAGACCCCGTGAACCTTTACTATAGCTTCACAGTGAACTTTGAACCTACTTGTGTAGGATAGGTGGGAGGCTTTGAAGTGCAGACGCCAGTTTGCATGGAGCCACTCTTGAAATACCACCCTGGTATGTTTGAGGTTCTAACTCAGGTCCGTAATCCGGATCGAGGACACTGTGTGGTGGGTAGTTTGACTGGGGCGGTCTCCTCCCAAAGAGTAACGGAGGAGCACGAAGGTGTGCTCAGCATGGTCGGAAATCATGCATAGAGTGTAAAGGCAAAAGCACGCTTAACTGCGAGACAGACACGTCGAGCAGGTACGAAAGTAGGTCTTAGTGATCCGGTGGTTCTGTATGGAAGGGCCATCGCTCAACGGATAAAAGGTACTCCGGGGATAACAGGCTGATACCGCCCAAGAGTTCACATCGACGGCGGTGTTTGGCACCTCGATGTCGGCTCATCACATCCTGGGGCTGAAGCCGGTCCCAAGGGTATGGCTGTTCGCCATTTAAAGTGGTACGCGAGCTGGGTTTAGAACGTCGTGAGACAGTTCGGTCCCTATCTGCCGTGGACGTTTGAGATTTGAGAGGAGCTGCTCCTAGTACGAGAGGACCGGAGTGGACGAACCTCTGGTGTTCCGGTTGTCACGCCAGTGGCATTGCCGGGTAGCTATGTTCGGACGGGATAACCGCTGAAAGCATCTAAGCGGGAAGCCTCCCTTAAGATAAGATCTCACTGGGACATAAGTCCCCTAAAGAGCCGTTCGAGACTAGGACGTTGATAGGTTGGGTGTGTAAGTGCTGTGAGGCATTGAGCTAACCAATACTAATTGCTCGTGAGGCTTGACCATATAACACCAAAGTGGTTTTTTAAAAAATCGCAGACACAGATTACGATACAGCATCAGCAATGATGAGCATCGGTTTGATACTTGGTTATCGCTATTTCAAAAAAGAATTGTTAAAGATCCAAGCACGTATTCGCGTGTTTTGAGTCAAGCTAACCTTAAAAGGTCAGCGCACAACACAGTGCAGCTCAGAACAAACGCAAAACGAATTGCTTGACGGTCATAGAGGCGTTGAACCACCTGATCCCATCCCGAACTCAGAAGTGAAAAGCGCCATCGCCGATGGTAGTGTGGGAGATCCCATGTGAGAGTAGGTCGTCGTCAAGCTTTAAACAAAGAGAAACCCCATCCTGCTATGCAGGGTGGGGTTTTTTCGTTATGGGCAGTCATCAACATCACTTTCACCACGCGTGAGGCACTATATGAAGCTCATGCTGGGACACACATGCCATTGTTAGCATGCCTACTGAACTAGTGGCGATTCATACCGTTCTTCACTTGAGTCCGATGATAAGTAAATGGCGTATTTGCTTCTATCGTGTGGGGATAGAGTTATTAGACAATAAAAAAGGCCGCGTAGGCGACCTTTTGTTATTAACTCGTTAAGTTATGCACTCAAAATAAAAAATACACCCTTTTGTATGTTAATAAGTTAAACACTTATCCACTTCGTTTGCTGCACCTAAAATAACCGCTACACGTTGATGAATGGCTTCTGGTTGAATATCTAGGATACGTTGAGTATGTGTATGCGCTTTGCCGCCAGCTTGCTCAAGAAGCATGGCCATTGGGTTGGCTTCGTACATTAAGCGTAATTTGCCAGCTTTAGACGGGTCCTTGCTGTCCCAAGGGTAGATGAAAATACCACCACGACAAAGAATACGGTGAACATCGCCGACCATAGCGGCTACCCATCGCATGTTGAAGTTTTTGTCACGAGATCCATCTCGACCTTGTACAAGATCATTTACATAGTTTTGGATATTTGCTGACCAGAACCTTTGATTGGACATATTGATGGCAAACTCTTGTGTTTCATTCGCTACTTTAACGTTTTCAGTCGTTAATGTGAAAACATGGTTCGTTGTGTCATAAGTGAACATGTTAACGCCATTGCCTGTTGTTAGAACCAGCATGGTTGATGGGCCATACAGAACATAACCCGCAGCGACTTGCTCTTTGCCTGGAATTAAGAAATCAGCTTCAGTTGCTGGTTTGTCACCTGTTTGTCGATAGATCGAAAAAATAGTGCCAACCATAGCGTTGATGTCGATGTTAGAAGAGCCGTCTAATGGGTCAAAGGCAATGAAGTATTCCCCATCTGTATTAGCAGGAACGATGTAGTCTTCTTCCTCGGATGCAATTGCTCTTACAGCAGGGCAAGCAAGCAAGGCGTCTTTTAACATATCATTTGAAATAACGTCTAATTTTTTTTGCTCTTCACCTTGAACGTTTTCATTGCCAGCCATGCCTAAAATACCAGCAAGAGAGCCTTGTTTCAGCGCATCAGAAATGTCGATACAAGTATTGGTCGTGACCGTTAATACTGTTTGTAGAGATTGAGGTGTCGCGCTGGATGCTAAAACATCGGTTAGGTTTGGCATGGTTTGACTGGTCCTTGTTATTTGAGGTTGTTGAAATTATGCCATTCTCGTTATTAAGTGTCAGCCAAGCGGGTGAGATGAGAGCAAAATAAATAGGGAAATCGACTGTTTTCGGATAATCTACGCAAAAAATGAGAGGAAAGGATATGTCGTCATTTGTTATACATAACTTAGAGCTTGATGGTTTAGGTGGTGCAACTCAACTCACCTCAGCCGAGCTTCCGACCACTTTGCCGAGCCAGGGCTGTCGGTGGGTGCATTTAGATTGCAGTGAAGAAGAAGGTCGAGTGTGGCTATCTAGTTTGAATGATATACCAGAAACGGCCGTTGAAGCGTTGTTTGCCGAAGAAACTCGTCCACGCACGGTGAAAATGGGCAAAGGTTTATTATTAACCTTACGTGGAGTGAACTTAAACCCTGAGTCTAATCCGTCCGATATGGTCTCACTGCGCCTTTGGGTGACGCCTCATTTCATTGTATCAAGCCGACGTCGAAAACTATTGTCCGTTCAAGATGTCGTAAAAGATCTATCCAATAATGAGGGGCCAGTTAATACCGCTGATATTGTAGCGACCTTGACGGAAACGCTAACAGGCCGAATGGCAAAAGTCATTACTGGCTTAGAAGATGAGTTGGCGGATTTAGAAGAAAGCATTGGAGAAGGAATTGAAGCTGGGCAGCGAGACTCATTGGTGCAGCGTCGATTGGAAACCATTCGACTGAGACGATTTTTGGTGCCTCAGAAAGAAGCCATCAATAAATTGGCGCAGGAATCTATTGCGTGGATGACACCAGAGCAAACAGCACAGGTGCAAGAAGCTGCCAACGATATCACTCGCTATGTGGAAGGGCTGGAATCCTTGCGTGAACGTTGTTTGCTGATGCAAGAAGAGTTTGCCAACTTACAGTCAGAAAAGATGAACGCACGAATGTATGTCTTGTCCATCCTATCTGGTATTTTTATGCCGCTAGGTTTTTTAACGGGCTTGTTTGGTATCAACATTGGTGGAATGCCCGGTACGGAAAGCAGCATGGCCTTCTGGCTGTTTTGCGTAGTTTTGGTGGTCTTAGGCGGTGGTCAGTTCGTGTTAATGCGAAAAAGTCGCTGGTTTTAAGGACATATTTTAAATGATTTAGCTTGATTCAACTCCTCGCTGTGTCGAGGAGTTGAATCGGCTGTACTATTTCTTTAGCGTCTTGATACCGTCTTTGGTTGCAAGCAAAAGCACATCCGCGGAACGTTTGGCGAACAAGCCATTTGTTACCACACCAACAATACCGTCGATGCTTTTCTCTAAGGCGACTGGGTCTAGAATTTCTAGATTGTAGACATCCAAAATATGGTTGCCATTGTCGGTAACAACGCCTTCACGATAAACCGGATCACCGCCTAATTTTACCAGTTCACGTGCTACATGGCCGCGTGCCATTGGAATAATTTCTACAGGAAGCGGGAAGTCACCAAGCACATTAACAAGCTTCGATTCATCGGCAATACAGACAAATTCATCACTGCAAGCCGCGACGATTTTCTCACGAGTTAACGCCGCACCGCCGCCTTTGATCAAATGAAGGTTGTCATTCGATTCATCAGCACCATCGACATACACACGTATGCTGTCAACGCTGTTCAGGTCAAAGACAGGAATGCCATGTTTTTTTAGACGCTCCGCAGAAGCTTCTGAGCTGGCAACTGTGCCGTCAAATAGCCCTTTGTGCTTAGCCAATTCGTCAATGAAGAGGTTGGCCGTTGAACCTGTGCCAACGCCGACAATGGTATCGGTTTCTAGCATAGGAAGAATGTAGGCAACCGCCGCTTCTGCAACCGCTTGTTTTAATTCATCTTGAGTCATGGTGATGTTCATCTTCTATTGTAGTTTTTGCTAGGGGGAAATGGTGTTTGAGATCACATTATAATCGCTTCATCTATTGATTGTTACCCTGACTTACTCCGCCATTTACGGATTTTATGCGATTTTGATGTGTATATAGAGGGCTTCGGTCTTTGCGCCTCGAGGGGTGAAAGAGTATATTTCCTACTCGGTTTTTTTTGACTAGCAGTCAGCGTAGGTGCCGTTAAGAATACCGCGTTGTCGATCTATATTCGTTTAGGAAATATTATGCCCCATACCATGATCAAAAAGATTCTACAGGCACGCGTTTATGACGTCGCCGTAGAAACACCACTGTCTCGTGCCAATCAATTGTCGAATCGATTGGGCAACGAGATTATTTTGAAGCGAGAAGACTTACAGCCTGTTTTCTCCTTCAAAATTCGTGGGGCATACAACAAAATTTGTCAGTTAACACCGGAAGAACGCGCCCGTGGCGTGATTGCCGCATCGGCAGGAAATCATGCACAAGGTTTGGCTTTGGCGGCGAAAAAGCTGGGTATTCAAGCCACGATTGTGATGCCAGCAACCACACCGGAAGTGAAAGTCAGCGCGGTGCGAAATCATGGTGCGGAAGTGGTGTTGTTTGGTGATGCTTTTGATGAAGCGTCGGCAAAATCTCGTGAAATTATGGAAAAAACCGGCCAAGTTTATGTGCATCCTTTCGATGACTTAGACACAATCGCAGGTCAAGGAACCATCGGCATGGAAATCCTTCATCAACATGAAGGCAATATTGATGCGATTTTTATCCCTGTTGGTGGCGGTGGTTTAATTGCCGGTGTCGCAGCTTACATAAAATACCTGCGTCCAGACATCAAGATTATCGGTGTTGAGCCACAAGATGCGGCGTGTTTGAAAATTGCCTTAGAAAAAGGCCAGCCTACTCGATTATCGACGGTGGGCATTTTTGCTGAAGGTGTTGCGGTGGCTGAAATTGGTCAAAATACCTTTGCGATTGCCAAAGACACCGTTGATGAAGTAATCACTGTAACCACAGACGAAATGTGTGCAGCGATTAAAGACATCTACGACGACACGCGTGCGATTACCGAACCTGCAGGTGCCTGCGCCTTGGCTGGCTTGAAAAAGTACATTGAGCGCGAAGACGCAAAAGGCCAAACGCTCATTGCCATCAACAGTGGCGCGAACGTCAACTTTGATCGCTTGCGCCATGTATCAGAACGCGCAGAATTAGGTGAAAAACGCGAAGCCATTATTGCGGTGAAAATTCCTGAGCACCCTGGTAGTTTTAAAGACTTCTGCCAAGCCTTGGTTGGTCGTAATATTACAGAATTCAACTATCGTTATGGCGATGACCAAGAGGCGGTAATCTTTGTTGGCGTTGCCTTAGGTGGCAGCCCCCATAGCCGTAAAGAGCTTTTAGACGATTTGAAAGACTATGAAATCGTGGATTTGACTGATGATGAAACCGCTAAAGTACATGTTCGCCATATGATTGGTGGGCATTTGCGCAGCGATAAAGGCGAGTTGCTTTATAGCTTTGAATTCCCAGAACGTCCAGGCGCGTTGCTAAAATTCTTAAACACGCTTGGTGGCCAATGGAATATTTCCATGTTCCATTACCGCAATCATGGTGATGCTTATGGTCGCGTTTTGGTGGGCTTGCAAGCGGTCGGCGAAGAAACGGACGTGACACATTTCTTGGATGAGCTTGGTTATCCTTATCAAGACGAAAATAACAACGACGCTTGCAAGCTGTTCTTTCGCTAAAAGCGCGAAAATCGGTTATCATTAGTGCCATTATTTTTTGAATTCAGCCCTCTCATTGGTGACAGTGAGAGGGCTGTGTGATTCTAATATGTCGCTATTTTTAGTGACATATTTACTGTTTAAAGGTCTCCCTTGTGAATATTCAAACTCTTTTAAATCAGCGCATTCAAGCCGCCATGGTTGCCGCTGGTGCGTCGGATACGGCCGCCGCGTTAGTTCGTCAATCGGCAAAAGTTCAATTTGGTGATTACCAAGCTAACGGCATCATGGGCGCGGCGAAAGCCTTAAAAATGAATCCTCGTGATTTTGCTCAAGCCACATTAGAGAAATTGGACTTGTCAGATGTCGCCGATAAAGTTGAAATCGCGGGCCCAGGTTTTATCAATATTTTCTTGAAAAATGTTTGGCTCAGCAAAGAGTTAGCGACGTTACGCGGTAGTGAGCGTTTGGATGTTAGTGAAGTGTTAGAACCTGAAACGGTGGTCGTGGATTATTCAGCGCCAAACCTAGCCAAAGAAATGCACGTCGGCCATTTGCGCTCGACGGTAATTGGTGACGCGGTGGTTCGCACTCTGGAGTTTTTTGGCCATCATGTGGTTCGTCAAAATCATGTTGGTGACTGGGGAACACAATTCGGTATGTTGCTGGCGTACATGGAACGCTTACGTGCCGAAAACGCCAAAATTAGCATGGCGCTTTCTGATCTTGAAAGCTTCTATCGTGCCGCTAAAACCTGCTTTGACGATGATGAGGCTTTTGCTACTCGTGCTCGTGAGTTGGTGGTTGAGTTGCAGTCCGGTGACGAAGGGTGCTTGGCGCTTTGGGACGAGTTTATCGAAATCTCTATGGCGCACTGTGAAGAAACCTACAAAATGCTTGGTGTGTCTTTAGAGCGTCAGCACGTCATGCCTGAAAGTGCCTATAACGATGATTTGGCCAATGTGGTCAGCGAGCTTAAAGAGCAAGGTTTGTTGCAAGAATCCAATGGCGCACAGTGTGTGTTTATGGAAGAGTTTGCTAACAAAGAAGACGAGATTACGCCAATCATCGTGCAGAAAACCGGCGGTGGTTTTTTGTATGCGACAACGGATTTAGCGGCGGTGCGTTTCCGTCAACATACCTTGAATGCCAATCGCGTGTTGTATTTTGTGGATGCACGTCAGTCTTTGCATTTCCAACAAATTTTTACCTTGTCTCGTAAAGCCGGCTTTGTGAAACCAGAAACACAATTGGAGCACATGCCGTTTGGTACGGTAATGGGCAGCGATGGAAAACCATTCAAAACTCGTTCTGGCGGCGTAGCAAAATTGTCTTCTTTATTGGAAGAGGCACAAGAGCGTGCATACCAATTGGTGGCGTCGAAGAACCCAGAAATGAGCGAAGAAGAGCTGCGTAACATCGGCCGTGTGGTTGGTATTGCGTCGGTCAAATACGCTGACTTATCGAAAAACCGCACCAGTGATTACGTGTTCAACTGGGACACCATGCTGAGCTTTGAAGGCAACACGGCGCCTTATTTGTTGTACGCTTATTCTCGCGTAGCAAGTATCGTAAAACGTTCAGAGATGGACGTGGCGAGCTTGACGGGTGACATTGCACTTGAGGAACCACAAGAGCGTGCTCTAGCAGTGAAGTTGTGTCAGTTTGAAGAAGCGATTCAGCAGGTCGCTAATGACGGTATGCCGCACTTCTTGTGTTCTTACCTGTACGATTTAGCAGGTACCTTTATGACTTTCTACGAAGCCTGTCCTATCCTGAACGCCGAAGATGACGTGAAACATAGCCGTCTGCAATTGGCGTTAAATACGGCTTCAACGCTGAAGCTTGGCTTGTCTTTGTTAGGTATCGAAACGCTAGAGCGTATGTGATTTTTCTACGCTTTCATGTGTAAATTAAAAGGCGCTTTTCTAGTCGAAGAGCGCCTTTTGTGTTTTCAGCGTTAAGTGACATAATTCATGGCCAAATGAAACAAACAAAGAGGAACAAGCAGCAAATGAAGATTTATATTGCTTATACGGGCGGCACGATTGGCATGGTGCCTTCCGAGCAAGGGCTAACACCTGATGCCGCGTTTGCTGACCATCTTGCCCAACACTTAAATGCATCCGATGAACTTACTCATGACTTTGTGATAGCAAGTTACCTAAGCTTAATTGATTCTTCCAATGCCACGCCAAAAGACTGGCAAACCATTGCCCGAGACATTGAAAGCAGGTGGCAGGACTTTGATGCGTTTATTGTCTTACATGGTACAGACACCATGGCGTACACCGCGTCGGCGTTGTCTTGTATGTTTGAGAACGGTGATAAGCCGATTATTGTCACTGGCTCACAAGTGCCTATGTATAAAGTTCGCACGGATGCCATGATCAATGTAATGGGCGCCATCTCTGCTTGTGAAGCGCTTAATTGTGTAAAGCATCACAATGGTGTGTTTTTATTTTTCGCTGGTCGACTCATCGAAGGCGACCGCGCACATAAGGCGCACACCAGTGACTGGCAAGCGTTCAGTTCTCCGAACTGCCCAGAGCGAGGGGTGCTAGGCATCGATTGGCGCTGGGCTGTGACCGACAGTACACAAAAATCGATGAACGTTCGTATCCCAGAGATGGAGGAGGGCGCTGTGACCATTTTGCCTGTGTTTCCCGGCGTTCAAGCTTCGCATTGGTTAGGCTTATTAAGTGAAAATGTAAAAGGGGCGGTGTTATTAAGTTATGGTGCTGGCAATGCGCCCGATAAGGATCCCGCTCTTTTAGCGCTTCTAAAAGCCGCAACAGACCGCGGTGTTGTTATTGTTAATGTGAGCCAGTGCGGTGCTGGAAGCGTAGCCGCTGGTGCTTATGCTGCGGGTTCTGCTTTGGTTAAAGCGGGCGTGATTTCAGGCAAAGACATGACTTACGAAGCCGCGTTTGTGAAGTTGAGCTTTTTGATAGGTTTAGGTTCTTCGAGCGAAGAAATTAAAAATTGCTTCTCATAACGAGAAGTTAAAAGGGATTTTGTATGGCATTTTTATATGTGCTCTTGGTGCTGATTTGGTCAACAGGCTTTATCACCGGCAAACTTATCGTCGGTTTGATCGATCCTAATGTTTTTTTGAGTGTTCGTTTTGTTTTAGCAGGCTTGCTGTTTCTTGCCATTGCCTTGTGGCAGCGTCGACGCTTTCCTGCGTGGAATGAATTACCAAAGCACATTATTGCCGGTATGTTGATGAATGGCTTTTACTTGGGCTTTGCCTATGTTGCCATAGCAAAAGGGTTGCCCGCTGGCGTTATGGCTTTAATTGGCGCATTGCAACCAGCGTTAGTGACCTTGCTTGCCTTCTTGTTGATCAAAGAAAAAACGTCCTTGAAAGGTGTCATCGGCATGTTGGTTGGCATAGTTGGGTTAGTTTTGGTTATCAGTCCAGCGCTAGAGCTAGGGAACATGCGATTAAGTCGGTAACATGAGATAATCTCGCCGACTTAAGACAACTACGACGCCTACCGATCATGAACCAGCTTTCCTTCGCCGACACCGAATTTACCAGCAAACGCCGCAAGACTCGCAAAGAACTCTTTCTTGGTCGAATGGATGAATTGATTCCTTGGCAGCAGCTTGAAGCCCAAATTGAACCCTTCTATCCAAAAGCAGGTAATGGACGTCGCCCATATCCTTTGTCTACCATGTTGCGCATTCACTTTATGCAGAACTGGTACAACATGGGAGACCCTGCAATGGAAGACGCTCTTTATGAGATTACCTCTATGCGGCTTTTTGCTGGGTTATCCTTAGAAGGTGCGATACCTGATCACACAACTATTATGAATTTCAGGCACTTACTGGAAAAGCATAAGCTTGGACGAAAACTATTTAAAGAAGTCCATAAATGGCTATCAGACTCAGGTATTTACTTCAAAGAAGGCACCATCGTTGACGCGACTATTATTGAAGCCGCTAGCTCGACCAAAAATAAAGCCAAATCACGTGATCCAGAAATGCACCAAACTAAGAAGGGAAACCAATGGTTCTTCGGATTAAAAGCACATATTGGAGTCGATGCTAAACGTGGCTTGGTGCATAGTTTCACCACCACTTCTGCCAATGAACACGACCTAAACCAAATCACTGAGCTCATGCATGGCGATGAGACGTTTGTCTCTGCTGACTCGGGCTACCGTGGCGTGGAAAAACGTGAGGAAACAAAAGATAAGACGTTGGAGTGGTTGATTGCGGAGATGCCAAGCAAGGTTCGGGAATGGAAAAAGCATCCCCGTATTAATAAAATCCCCATCAATACTGAGTACATAAAAGCGAGCATCAGAGCAAAAGTAGAGCACCCGTTTCGGATACTGAAGTGCCAGTTTGGCTTCCGCAAAGTGGTCTATAAAGGTCTATCAAAAAATGACAACAAGCTCGCGGTGTTGTTTGCACTGGGAAACATACTGCGAGTGGATCAGATGATAAGGTCTGCACGGGGTTAATCCGTCTTGATGGTGGTAGTTGGAGCTTTTAAGCCTCCAACTAGGGAATAAGACACACTAAAAACCGAGGTTTTTAGTAAATTAAAGAGCGAATCAGGCCAGCTGCGACTTAGTGCTAATAATCTGACTTAATCGCACGTTCCCTAGATATGAGTCATGGGGGCATTACGTTACTGACGTTTACCTTGGCTTGCGTTGCGATATTGGCTTTGTCTCTTGGTGTGACTTATCAAAAAATGTCGATATCATCGTCTGATATTTTCAGTTCCATGGCGATTCAAAACCTCGCCGCGAGTGTTGTCTCGATTGGCTTTATGTTGTTACTTGGTGAAACCTTATTTGCCGTGCAGTTGGAATCTTTCTTGCTCGTCATTTGGGGTGTACTGGTTTTATCTGGCGGCGGTGTTTTTTTAATGGTGTGGTTATTAAGAAAAGTCCGAGCATCACAAGTTTCTACTATGTTGTTACTGGCTCCGCCGTTAGCTGCGGTAGAAAGTTACTTTCTGTTCAGCGAATCTATGACGATGATTCAAATTATTGGTTTTGTGATTACGATTGTTGGTGTGTATTTTAGTAGAACTGGGACTAGTCGATAAAACATTGGCTATTTAAATAAAAAGGCGTTTTACATAATCTAAATATAGTAACCACCCTCCCAAAATGGATGTGATATTTAAGGTCTCATTGCAGACACTACGTTGAGTTTTATTCTGGTTGTGAAATAAACAAAACTTGGACGTTTCGAAAAAAAACGTCAAAAAAGACTAGAAATGTCAGGATAGTGTCTTTTTTTGCTTGATCTATAAGGAATTTGTGGTGTTTAATGCGATTTCTTTACAATGTAAATGGATTTAATTTAAACACATGGAATATGTGCCTACTGAAAAACCACGCTTTATTAAGCGTGTTCAAAGTGTCATTTTCACAATTGCTGCAATTATGCTTTCTATTGGCCAATGGTCGGATACTAAGCAAATGTCAATTGAAATGTACGAAGGCTTTATTGCCAAATTCACCGATAAAATTGAATTAGAGCAGCTTTCTAAAGTGAAAGTGGGCGGTAATATCCACTTCATAGAGCAAACCTTTGGCATTGCCACTGTTATAAAAGAATCACAAACGAATAAAGAATTAGAATATCGCTATTACCCTAATTCAAAATATATTCTCACGGTTGCGACGCAGAATAATTATATTAAGGGTTATCAAATCATCAGTTTAGATCGTTCTTTTTACCCTGTATTGCCATTTTCAGGGAAGGAACTTGGTCGTTTTGTTTATGCTGAATACTCACCTTATTTTGATGAAATCCGTTCGGATGATGCCAACTTAACCTATTATTTAGAAAGCCACTCGTTAGGGCGTGCTGGTCTGTTTTTTAATCAGTTTGTCGCTTATGTTGGGTACGGTGCGGCATACAGTGAGTCGACAATGAGTGGAAATCAAATTGCGGAATTGAATGACAGTCTTCTCAAAAATGGGCAGGATCAATCGTCTGATGTTCTTAACTCACTGCGGGGCGCGATTAAACCGAATGTTTTCTCCGTAGGTGATATAGACGCATCCACTGCTGCAGACATGTTAGTGACTCGATATGAATACGCAGCGTACTTCAAGGACGAGTGATGACACGCTATCTTATTTGCAGTCTTATCGCCTTGATGTTGTCTGCCTGTCAAAGCTTCCCAGGATTTGAGCCTAGCATGCCAGACTGGTGGGTATCTCCACCGGAGGATAACTCTAAATGGCTATATGGTTTAGGTGAAGGCGCTCATCTCAACGCTGCAAATCAGCAAGCATTATCAAACATAGCTGGAAAGCTTCAGACGACTATCAGTGCTTCTTTGTCCCGGCGCACTCAAGAAACAACCATCTCCACATCCGATTACATTGATCGTCAGCTTTCATCTGAAATAGAAAAAGTCTCCTTAAGCCATTTTGAAATCGTTAAAACAGACACAATTTCTGACCGCGTTATGGTTCTGGTTCGCGTTGATAAAGACGCTTTGGTTAATAATTGGTCTCGTCAGCTAAATACGATCGAGAATGAATTGGCTAAGCTTTTAGCGAATCAACAAATCAGCCGTTTTCAGTGGTGGGTTGCGACCCGCCATTTTGTATCGCGAGCTGAGGAAGGCGATAAATTGGCCTCGTTAATATCTGGTCTTACGAGCAAAGATATTACTCCTTATCTTGCTCAGAAGCTTCGTCATGCTACGTCACAACACCCCCTCTCGGTAAAGATTAAAGGTGATCGGACGCTGATCAATCGTGCACTTATCGCCGACTTACTCTCGCAAGGTTTAAGAGTAGACGACTGTAAAAAATGCGACCTTATTATTGATTACGATACCCAGTTTAGTTCAAGCGTTTTGTTTGGTGAGAACATAGTAAAAATGGATTTCGTTGGCACGTTAACCGATGGCTCAGGAGTTGTGTCTTCAAGCCATTGGAAGGTCAGTGCCGCTTCAGTTTCTGGATTGGATGTAGGCAAAAATGCCACCCAGTCAATGGCTGTTCAGAAAATAAAGGGTGAAGGTCTTTGGAAGGTCTTCGGTATGGAAACTAAATAGATAGAGTCTTATATATGTTCAAGAAAAACGTTCTCCTTGGTGCAACAATGATGGGTGCCACTTTACTGACTGGTTGTATGGGCGGAAATTTAAAGCCTAAGGATACAACGCCTGTTGTTGTGCCTCATGCTGAAATGGCACCGACTCAAGAAGAGTTAAAAGCTCAAATGAGTGGTCACGGCTACAAGATTATCCTTTCTCCTGTTGAATACAGCGATGATTACGACAAGGTATTCGCAAATGATGTATACGATGATATTTCACAGCGACTATTGAAGTCTGGGAACATCGTTGTAGATCGTACGTTGGCCACTAAATTGAAAAGTGAGCTTTTGGCGGCTGAGGCATCAGGTAAATTTCGCACCTCCGGTCCTGCGGTTGCTGATATTGCCATCATGACCAAAATTGCGAGCGTAAAATACGGCTCAACATTCCATGAAGCCAACACTTGGCAGGATAAGAAAGGTAAGTACCACAAGTCGGATGCTTACTGTCGTTTTTCCAGCCAAGGTCAGCTGTATGTCCGTGCCTATAAAGTACCATCCATGGAACTAATCAATACCTATGAGTATGAAGGCTCATCCAGTTTTTCGACTGATACAACACGTTCTAATTGCCCAATCTCAGAAGCAGCAGCAAGAGGGCTTATGACTAAAGCATTAAATGATGCGATCAAGTCAGGCTCAGGTGAAACATTAAATGATTTAGCGCCAGCGGCTTACGTTATCGAGCGTAGAGACAACGAAGACGCTTCAAAAGCGCTTTTCCGTGTCACGATTGGCAAAAAATCGGGCGCTATGGAAGGGGCTACTGTGAAGTTTTACCGTAAGAAAAGCCATATCACTCCAATCACCAATGAGGTTCGTATTGAAAAGTCCTTATTGGGCGAAGGTGAAATGATCGCTGAAGGCATCGACGGTCAAGGCGCTTATGTGTATGTGGGCGACGAAGAATTGATCAACGAACTAAAGATCGGAGACATCGCACGATTGGATCATGGAAAGTGTGACGTAGGCGAGTCTGAAGTATTTGGTTCTTGTGTCAAATTACCAAGCTTTTAATATAGGGATATTATGATGCGTTTACTGAAAGCTGGGGTTGTGACGTTATCGGTTTTTGCACTGGCAGGTTGTTCATCTGTACTTACTAAAGACCTCGTAAATGATGGGTGTAAATATCCAGATAACTTGGATGTAGTGGCCCCAAATTGGGTTTGTAATCATCCAGTCGATGACCTAGAAATTCAGGCTGTTGGCTATTCTAGGAAGCTAGCATCAGGCCCTGGCATGATGACGGATGTTGCAACAACTGAAGCCAGAGCTCGTTTAACTGGGTATTTTGCTTCGGAAGTGAAGACGCGCTTGTCTAGACTAACGACCGACAGCCAAACAGAAGAAGGCACGACAAACGCAGATGTTTCTGAACGGATTCAGAAAACCTTGGCGACGATGACGCTGACAAAGTCTCGCATTTATCGCACTCAAACGAGCCCCAAGGGCAACATGTATGTCCTAGTCGGTCTCAATAAGGCGGCTTATGCGGAAAACATGGAAGCCTTAGTGAACACGGCTTTGAATGATGATTCTCCTGAGCTGTATCGTCAATTCTTGATGGAAGAAAGTGACAAGTCACTGGATCAAGTCCGTCAGGAGCTCGGCGGTAAATAAAATGATAAGGGGGCTATTCGTAGCCCCTTTTTTTGGTGCCTATAAAATGAAAAAAGTTTCTCAATTCGTACTGCTTTTTATATGTTTTGGCTCCTTTTCTGTTGGTGCTAGCAGTTATGCCGAATGGAAAGCGAGCCGTCAGACAAGTTATAAAGAGTTTAAAACGCAATACCAAGCTCGTTATATGGCGTTTAAGAATAAAGTAACGGGCAAGTGGGGCGATAAAACCGCTCTTTCAGGGCAACACCAATACGTTGTTTACAGTGATGATCTCGAACAGCGAACGGTGCTCGATTATGAAAACAATGAAATTATTGTTGAGTCGCTTTCAGATGAGGCGCCTGATGTAGAGCAAGCGCTATTGGCATTGCAAAATACCTCGGTTAATCAGGCGTTAGCCAATGATCCTGTATTATCCAAAGTGGCGATTAAACACGCGTCTGATTCTTTGTTAAAAAGCATAAGCGATGACAGCACACTGGCTGATCTTGCAAAAAATAACACAACAGAAACGGATACGGCTGTTGTGCCTCCTCTTCTACAAAAAATGGGGCAGGGGGCGTCAGATGTGCCGCAAAGTGCCATAAGCAAACGTATAAGCAGGGTTCGTATCAACTTACCAGAGAATGTGTTCTTAAAAAGAGCGTCGCCATTTATGCCTACAGCGGTGGCGATGGGTGAGAAATACGATGTAGATAAAAACCTGATTCTTGCTATAGCGCAAACAGAATCGAGTTTTAACCCGTTAGCTCAGTCTCCTATTCCTGCCTTTGGTCTTATGCAAATAGTGCCAGACTCTGCAGGACTGGATGTGAACCAAATGCTTAATAGCAAAAGTGACAGCCCTGAAGCGTCTTTGCTCTTTCAGCCGAAAGACAACATCGGCTTCGGAACGGGCTATTTACATTTGCTTGATACTCGATACCTAAAAGATATCAAAGATGAAAGAAGCCGGCTGTATTGTATGATTGCGGCTTATAATACGGGTGCTGGAAATGTGGCGAGCGTGTTTCACCCTCAGCGTCGCAAGGTCATGAACCCCGCGATAGACGTGATAAACAGCTTATCATCAGAAGAAGTGTATCAGCGTCTTGTCACCCAGTTGCCTTACAATGAAACTAGAGTGTATTTAAAAAAGGTCACAACAGCGTTGGCTCAGTATCAGGCTGCGGATCAAGGATAGTCGGTAACGATGGACTCATTTTCGATTCTGTTCTTGAGTCCATCTTCGTTATTTCGCTAACAACCTCAACCTAGCTTCAGCGCGATCTATTAAGGTGCCGAAGCGTTCCATTTCATCGACGAAGTGGTCGAATTCAATTTTGCTTGGCAGAAGTTGGCTGTCGGTTTGTAGATGTTGAACCAGTTGCATTCTGGTGCTGGTGGCGAATTCTTTGCTCCAAGACCACTGAGCGCGTAGCAGACGAGCCAAAGCGGCGGCGGATAAATCGCCAATGTGATCAGCAAGCAATCCTTCCCAATCCAATTCAAAGTTTTCCATCACTTTATGCAATGTCATCAAGGCTTGAGCGTTGCCCTGAATGCGTAAGTCACCGTCAAAGAAACCATCGCCTTCGAGCAGTTTCCGGTACGCGGCGCTCGGTCCTTGCACTAGGGTATCTAATCGCGGATCAAGCTCTATCTCTTCTATACTTTCGGGTCTGTTGAGCATGACGCCTTGTTCAAGAATGTGAATCTGCAGAATAAAGTCGAAGTCCTCCACGTAAAGAAAGACTTGTTGTCCTGCCAATTTGCTTAGGCGATTTTGGGAAGGTGTGTCTTGTTTCAGGGCGAGGTTAATGGCGTTTTCAATCGCGCTAAGTGCCGATAATGTCAGTGAACCCATAAAAACGTCTCGATCATGGCGGCTTAAGTGTTGTCACTAAAGCTGGTGGATTTGAATAACAGAAGTGTCCCGTGTTTGCCCTTCTTTTTCAAGACGATCTAGGTACATCTGCCAGAGTTCATCATGGTTTTTACCAATATTGTAGAGGTATTCCCACGTGTAAAGTCCTGTGTCATGACCATCGTCAAAGGATATTTTGAGCGCATAATTTCCAGCGCCTTCGATATTATGGATAGCCACGTTTTTTTTACCGTATTGTAATATCGGCATTTGCAAACCGTGCCCTCGGACTTCCGCAGAGGGTGAGTGAACCCGAAGGTATTCCGCGCTCAGGCGAAAGCATTGTCCATCCGCAAAAGCGATGGCTAATTCTCGGGATTGTTTGTGGTAGTTGATCGACGTGGGCGCAGGCGTTGCCATTGTTTTGTCCTATGAAGCCCCTTCATTGAAGGGGCGTGTTATACGATGAAATCAATTATAGGATGTATTGGCTTAGGTCTTCGTTTTCGGCGATTTCCCCAAGTTGCTCATCGACATAGGCGGCCGTAATGTCGACGGTTTGATCGTCAGGCATATCACTGGCGGAATAGGACACTTCTTCAAGCAAGCGTTCAAGTACCGTGTGCAGGCGACGAGCACCGATGTTCTCTGTGCGCTCGTTTACTTGGAAAGCGATCTCAGCAATGCGATGAATGCCTTCCTCGGTGAAGTTCAAATTGATGTTTTCTGTTTTCGCGAGCGCCACGTATTGCTTCGTGAGAGACGCGCTTGGCTCGACCAGAATACGTTTGAAGTCGTCGACGGTGAGTGCGTCTAGCTCAACGCGAATAGGTAAGCGACCTTGCAGTTCAGGAATCAAATCCGATGGCTTAGACAGATGAAACGCACCCGATGCGATGAACAAAATGTGGTCGGTTTTGATCATGCCGTATTTGGTGCTCACCGTACAACCTTCGACTAATGGTAATAGGTCGCGCTGTACACCTTCACGGGACACTTCGCCGCCAGAACGTTCTGAGCTTTTTGCCACTTTATCGATTTCATCTAAGAACACGATGCCGTTTTGCTCAACCGCTTCTACAGCACGGGCTTTTAACTCTTCTTCATTAACCAGCTTTGCCGCTTCTTCGTCACGAACTTGGCGCAAGGCTTCTTTGACTTTCAGCTTGCGTTTTTTCGTCTTTTGAGAACCGAAGCTAGAAAACATGTTTTGCAACTGGCTGGTCATTTCTTCCATACCAGGTGGCGTCATGATTTCGACACCCATTGGCGAGTCGGCGACATCAATGTCGATTTCTTTGTCGTCCAGTTGGCCTTCGCGTAACTTTTTACGGAATGTCTGACGTGTGCTGTTGTCTGCTAATTCAGGGTCACCGCCACGAGCGGGTGGCAATAGCACATCAAGAATGCGGTCTTCAGCAGCGTCTTCGGCTTTGTGACGCAGCTTGGCTGTTTCTTGTTCGCGCAGCATTTTGATCGCCATTTCGACCAGGTCACGAATAATGGATTCCACATCGCGGCCGACGTAACCGACTTCGGTAAACTTGGTGGCTTCGATTTTGATAAAAGGCGCATTAGACAATTTTGCTAAGCGGCGAGCGATTTCGGTTTTACCTACGCCCGTGGGGCCAATCATCAAAATATTTTTTGGTGTCACTTCTGCGCGCATGTCTTCAGGCAGCTGCATGCGACGCCAACGGTTGCGCAGCGCAATCGCCACGGCACGTTTTGCTTTTTGTTGGCCAATGATGTGATTGTCTAAGGCGTTAACCGTCTCTCTTGGGGTCATGCTACTCATTGATGAATTCTCTTCTATGTTCTTGAATGCTACGTTCTTGAATGATGGTTGCGTCGCTTTTTGGAAAACCTTATTTAGACTGGTCTTCAAGCTGCGGGTCGATGGTGATGTCTTCTATGGTCAAACTGTGGTTGGTGAACACACAAATGTCCGCGGCGATGTTGAGGCTTTTCTCAACGATCTCTTTGGCCGATAACTCTGTGTTATCAATCAAGGCGCGAGCGGCCGCTTCGGCAAAGTTACCACCAGAGCCAATGGCCAATGCGCCGTGTTGTGGCTCAACCACATCGCCAGTGCCCGTGATGATCAGCGTGCTTTCTTTGTTAGCAACGATCAGCATGGCTTCTAATTTGCGTAACGCGCGGTCGGATCGCCAATCTTTAGCGAGATCTACCGCGGCGCGCACAAGATGCCCTTGGTGCTTTTCAAGCTGGCCTTCAAAGCGTTCGAACAGTGTAAATGCGTCGGCTGTACCGCCAGCAAAGCCAGCAATGACTTCACCTCGATACAAACGACGCACTTTACGTGCATTGCCTTTCATCACAGTGTTGCCTAAAGATACTTGCCCATCGCCGCCTACGACGACTTGGTTGCCTTTGCGTACAGTAAGAATCGTTGTCATGGTCTACTCCCGTTTCGATACTAACGAAATGGGGGCGAGCGGTCGGATTTCAAGCGAGGATTGCACACAGAGAAGGCTTTCATTTTCTGTATGCAATCTGGACGATTATCTGAAAGTGGTTATTGGTCTTTTTTGACTTTATAGGAGTAAGACGAGATGTCCATGGACACGAGTTTGTCTTCCGCGCGGTTCATTTTCGAACGAGATTCATAAGGGCCAAGCACGACGCGATACCAAGGTTGATCACCTTGGCCAATGGTTTTGCGAATATTGGTCTCAACCATGCCAGACAGAATCAGTTTGGCGCGCATGCGATCGGCGTCTTCTGGGTTTCTGAATGAAGCAGCTTGTAGCATGTAGTAGAAGTCTTGTTCGCCACGAGGTGTGGATTGATAAGCATCGACATGACTGGTATCCACTTCACTGTTTTGCAGTATTTGGTAGAACTCAAAGGTGTCTTTCTTAGGGACGCCCTTTGTGGTTTCTTCGACTTTTTTTGGCGCTGCTGGTTTGGGCTTTTGTGCGACTTTGGGTTTTTCTACCGGTGCGGGTGCCGCTTTGGGGGCCACTTGATTGAGCTGTGTGAGTGCGTAAATAAATGCAATCAAAATCGCGGGAACCAGCAGCCACAACCACCATGCTGTTTTGCGTTTTTGTGGTGGGGGTGTTCTTCGTGTCGCCCCTTTTCTTGGGCGACTTCCTTTTGCTGCAATCTGGATCGGGTTAAACATAATTTGGGCTTTTGGGTATCGTATAAATAGGGCGCTGAATGAGTGTGCACATTATGCGTGCAAGATCAGTAAGTTTCCAGTGGATCGACGTCGATAGCGAATCGAATCCGATGTTGACGTGTTGATTGCTCCAGCCAGTCGCTCATCATTTGCGTGGCTTGATGTAGGGGCACACGGTGAGCCGATTTGATGGAAATGAGCGCCCTGTGTTGTCCTGCTTTGCGAACGATGATGGCCGCATAGGGGCCAACCAGATACACGTCTTTTGAGAACAATGGCTCAAGGTCGTTTCTCATGGCCGCCAAAAGTTGCATGGCTTCATGCTCATTTCCCGATTCGGCACGCACGATCACTTGATGATAAAACGGCGGCAGTGATAGGGATTTCCGTTCTGCTAAGCCATCAATCGCAAAATGCTCGTAACCGAGGTTGCATAAACATTCGATAGCCGCATGGTCTGGATGGTAGGTTTGCAGCAGTACGTGCCCCGGCTTTTTGGCGCGCCCCGCTCGCCCCGCAACTTGTGTGATTAGCTGGGCAGTGCGCTCCATTCCGCGAAAATCGGATGAGAACAACCCAGCGTCGGCGTCCATGATGATGACCAAGGTGACATTGGGGAAATGGTGACCTTTTGCCAGCATTTGCGTGCCAATGAGAATCGCTTGATCATGTTCGTGGATCTTTTGCGTGAGTTTTGCCATGGCGGATTTACGCTGTGTGCTGTCTCGATCGATGCGTAAAATAGGCACATCTTTGAACAAAGTACTGAGCTGCGTTTCTATTTGCTCCGTTCCTTCTCCGACCGTAAACAGCTCTTCTGACTGGCATTCAGGGCAAGTATGGATCAGTGCTTTTTGGGTGTCACAATGATGGCAATGCAGCTTATTAGCGCGTTTGTGTACGGTGAGGTTGACGTCACAGTGGTCGCACGCAGCAATCCAGCCACATTGATGGCACATCAAGGTGGGGGCGTAGCCGCGGCGGTTTAAAAAAATCAGCACTTGTTCTTTGCGTTCTAAACACAACGTCATGTTCGCAAGTGCCTGTTCACTGAAACCATGCACGAGCGTTTTTCCGCGAAGGTCAACTCTTTCCATTTCTGGGATGTGCGCATTGCCTGCTCGTTGACGCAGTTTGAGCCAAGCAAAACGCTTTTGTAGTCCATTGGTTAAGCTTTCATAGGACGGTGTTGCTGAGGCAAGCAGAACCGGAATGTTCAAAGCTTGCGCCCGTTTAATCGCCAAATCACGAGCGTGATAGCGGAAACCTTCATGCTGTTTATAAGAGGTGTCGTGTTCTTCATCAATGACGATCATGCCCAGGTTTGGTGCCGGAATGAACGCCGCGGAGCGAGTGCCTATGATGATTTTGGCGTGACCGCTTGCGGCCAATAACCAAGCGTCCAGACGCTCGCGGTCACTCATGTTGGAGTGCATGAGGACGATGTCGGTATTGAAACGAATTTCAAAGCGCTTTAGCGTTTGGGGCGTTAGGCCGATTTCCGGTACCATGACCAGCACTTGCTTGCCTTCTTCGATCAAACGCGCCATGACGCGTAAAAAAACTTCGGTTTTGCCGCTGCCCGTCACGCCGTCTAACAAGGCCACATTGAATTCATGGCGATGATCGAGTAAATGCTCGGTGGCGTGCATTTGCTCTGGGTTCAGTGTGGGCGGTACTTGTGTTTGATGTGCGTGTTTTTCACCGCCTTTGTTGAAGGAACGAGGTTCTCTGCGCAACAAGCCCTTTTCTTCTAGTGTCTTGCCTGCTGCTGGCGCAAGATCCAGTACCGATGCCGCGTGTTGGCTCAAGCCATGAGGGTGTTGTTGTACGGCTTTTAAAAAATCTTGCTGGCGAGGCGCACGGCTGAGCTGTTCAAGCGGCAGTTGTTGTCCTTGTGGCGTCGTGAACCACCAATTTTCGGTTCGAAATTCGGCGTTTTCGCCTTTGCGCAGCAAAACGGGTAGAGCGTGAAAAATCACATCGCCAATTGGGTGGTGGTAATAGCGGGCAGCCCATTCGCACAATGCCATCAACTCTTGGGTGATAACGGGTCTTTCATCTTGTAGCGATGTCAGTGGCTTTACCTGCTCTGGGTCCCAATCGCTGGTGTCACTCAGTGCGACAATGACGCCCAATCGGCTGCTTTTTCCAAACAGTACTTTGACTCGCATACCCGGTTTGAGTTCGTGCCTTAACGCAATGGCTTTCGGAACTTTGTAGTCAAATAATGTCCGCATCGGCACAGGTAGAGCGACTTTGATGTATGGGTGAAGTGTGAGCAGCGCTTCAGACATGCGTTAGGTTAAACCTTGTTTAGTAAAGCAAAAAGTAGAGATCTTAGATAATGACTAAGTGTACGTCAGAGTGATGGGTTGGCGCGAGCCACAATTTTATAGGCAAAGCGCGATAAAAAGGTTGCTGATTAGGTCATAGATCCCTAAAATACGCCACTCTTGGATCCACTGTACAATGTCTGTACAACGAAACGTGCGGTGCTTGGCAAGGCAATAGCCCATTAATATTGATCAAGTGGCGGCACACCAAACTTTAAGGTAACTACGATGAAAAAAGATATCCACCCAACTTACTCTGCACTTACTGCAACTTGTACTTGTGGTAACACTCTGAACCTAAACTCAACACACGGTAAAGACATGCACATCGACGTATGTAGCAACTGTCACCCATTCTACACTGGCCAACAAAAAATGTTGGACACAGGTGGTCGTGTTGATCGCTTCAACAAGCGTTTCGGAGCGCGTCGTACTACTAAGTAATTGGTGGCATGACTGTGATCGGATTAAAAAAGCGCCAAGTTTTCTTGGCGCTTTTTTTGTTTTTGTCCTGTGCCATTCAAGCCAGCGAACTGTGTAAAGCGACTGGCGCATTGGAAAAAGCTCAGATAAAAAGAGTGGTCGATGGTGATACCATTCACCTTGCCGATGGCCGAAAAGTTCGGCTGGTGGGTATCAATACACCAGAGCTTGATCATGAAAAAGGCAACCATGAAGGCTATGCGGTAGAAGCGACCCGTTTCTTACGTGCACGCCTTGGGTCATTTGTTTACCTACAAAGAGCAAAAAACGATCAAGATAGATACGGTCGAAAATTATACTATCTCTTCGATAAAGATCGTCTTTCACTGACAAGTCAGTTACTATCCGAAGGGCTTGGTTATCGAATTGCCATCCCTCCAAATCTTGCGTATCAAGCTTGTTTTGAGGCGGCTGAGAACTCAGCTCGCAGTGCCCATAAGAAATTATGGCAGCAACCTTTGCACTGGCAGCCAAAAGCTGGCTTTGCAATCTCTCGTGTTAACATCACTTCCATTACTCAAAACAGAGGTGGTTGGTGGCTAGAAACCGATCAGGATCTAGTAATCAACTTGCCATCCAGCGCGGTCGACTATTGGCCTGCTCAAAAAGTGTTTTCACTTGAGGGCAAAACAATAGAAGTGCGAGGTTGGCAGCATCAAAGGAAAAGTCGTCACTCTGACTTTAAATCTTGGGTTCTTTCTGTAAAGCATCCGAATGATTTGCTTGAAATCAAAGACTCTTTCAATAGTTGATTGATAGAATATTCCTATGGTTTTACGCTTTAAAGTACGGGGTAGATCGATTATTCTGGCGACTCAAAATTATAAGGTGCCACTTTCGAAGCTTTTGTAGGCTTGGGAACAAGGCCCAGTTTGGCTATGATAAAACTAATTACTTACACCAAATAGACGGAAACATAATAATGGCTGAAGATATAAAACAAGCGGCGTTGGATTACCATGAATATCCAGTTCCAGGAAAATTGAGCGTAACGATCACAAAACCGACAGCAACCGCTCGTGACCTTTCTCTTGCTTATAGCCCTGGTGTGGCTGAGCCTTGCCGTGAAATCGCAAAAGACCCAGAAAATGCTTACCGTTATACTGGTAAAGGTAACCTAGTAGCGGTTATCTCTGACGGCTCTGCGATCCTTGGTTTGGGCAATTTAGGTCCATTGGCCAGTAAGCCCGTTATGGAAGGTAAAGGCTTGTTGTTTAAGCGCTTCGCCGGCATTAACTCTGTTGATGTGGAAGTAGAATCTGAAAGCCCACAAGCGTTCATCGACACGGTTGCCCGTATTGCCAACACATATGGCGGCATCAACCTAGAAGACATCAAGGCTCCTGAGTGTTTCGAAATCGAACGTCAATTGATCGAGCGTTGTTCTATTCCTGTGTTCCACGATGACCAGCACGGTACTGCAATCGTAACCGCAGCGGGTCTTTTGAATGCCCTTGAGCTGCAAGGCAAAAACATTGCTGATGCGAAAATCGTTTGTCTAGGTGCTGGTGCAGCGGCGACAGCGTGCATGAAGCTAATCATTGCATGTGGTGCACAACGCGAAAACATTTTCGTTCTTGACCGTAACGGTGTGATTCATTCTGGTCGTACAGACTTGAACCAATTTAAAGCCATGTTTGCGATCGATACAGATAAGCGCAACTTGGACGATGCCATTGATGGCGCTGATGTATTCATCGGTGTATCTGGTCCAGATCTATTGTCTGCTGACCAGTTGGCTAAAATGGCGGCGAACCCAATCGTGTTTGCTTGTTCAAACCCAGATCCAGAAATCAATCCAGAGCTTGCTCGTGCCACTCGTGATGACTTGATCATGGCAACAGGCCGTTCTGATTACCCTAACCAAGTAAACAACGTTCTTGGCTTCCCATTCATCTTCCGTGGTGCATTAGACGTTCGCGCGACTAAGATCAACGAAGAAATGAAAGTGGCAGCGGTTCATGCGCTTAAAGATCTTGCGAAAGAAGACGCGCCAGCAGACGTTGTCGCGGCCTACGGCGGCGCACCATTGAGCTTCGGCAAAGAGTACATTTTGCCAAAACCAATGGACTCTCGTTTGCTGAACGTAGTGTCTGCAGCGGTTGCTCGTGCAGCGGTTGATTCTGGTGTGGCAATGCTTCCATACCCAGATTTCTACCCACTAGAGAATCTTGACCACTTCGGTGCTTAATCGAATTAAGTTCCAATAAAAAGGCGACTCCTTGTTCGGGAGTCGCCTTTTTTTATGTTCATTTGTTGCTGTGAGAGTGCTTAGAACAAGTTTTCTAATACGTTATTTTCTTGCTTCTCAACTTGTGCATCGTTGCTCGAATTGTTGTTGGAAGCCGGTAGGTTTAGGTCGCGTTGTGGTGGCACATGGTTCTTTCTGAATATTTCAAAAATGGCATTGGACTGTCCCGGCAACGCGCGCTCTCCTGTATTGGGATCGATTCTGACGGTGACCAAAGAGGACGGTTTATACACATACGAAGGCTCTGTGCCTCTTAGCGCTTCGCGCATGTAATCTATCCAAGCCGGTAGCGACACAGACCCACCCCATTCACCGCGACCCAATGATGATGAGTTGTCAAAGCCACTCCAGACGGAGGTCACAATCTCGCCATTAAAGCCCGAGAACCACGCATCGCGGCCATCGTTTGTGGTGCCTGTTTTGCCTGCAATATCATCACGTTGTAGAACGCGAGCTCGTCGACCCGTACCGTATTTGATGACGTCTCTCATCATATCGTAAGTGATGTAATTCACTTCTGGGTCCAATACTTGTGGTGCAACTGGTAAGCTTCGAATGCCTTCTTGGGTGTTGAATAACCCCATCTGAGGCTCGTTGTCTTGTGTCTTTTCCAATAAGGTGCAGGTGACACAAACGGTAATCGGATTGGCCTGAAACAATGTTTCGTTGTTTCTATCGACGACTCTATCAATCAGATATGGCTGAACTTGGTAGCCGCCATTAGAGAAGACCGCATAGCCTGTTGCGATTTGCAATGGAGACAAGTTGGCGCTGCCTAAAGACAAGGACAAGTTATTCGGCAGCTCGTTTGGATCAAAACCAAAACGTCTCAAAAAGTTGAGTGTGGGACGAATGCCCAGCTCATCAAGCAAGCGAACCGAGACAATATTCTGAGAGCGATACAATGCCTGACGCAAACGAGTCGGGCCGTAGAACTTGCCACCGTCATTAGTAGGGCGCCATGCAGAAGCAAGGTTGGTATCGTTAAATACCACAGGGGCGTCATTGATAATGCTGGCGGCGGTATAACCGCGGTCTAACGCGCTGGCGTAAATAAAGGGTTTGAAGTTGGAACCCGGTTGGCGCTTGGACTGCGTGATACGGTTGAATTTATTTTCATAGAAGTTGAAGCCACCGACTAATGCTTGGATCGCACCGTCTTTGCTGTTCAATGAAATTAACGCGCTCTGTACTGTAGGCTTTTGCGCCAAGATCCAGCCAAGCTGCGTGTCAGGGCGTAAACGTACAATGTCGCCCGGTACCAACACATCGGCAACGTTCGACGGCACGGGGCCTTGCGAATCTTCGTCGATGTAAGGGCGAGCCCACTTGATAGCATCCCATGCAAGGGTGGCGCGCTTGCCGTTAGCAAGCCGAACGTCTGCACTGACATCGCTGGTGGTGATGACCAATGCGGTTTGCCAATCGGAGAAACGCTCAATATCTTGTAGGGCTTTTTCTTGTTCTTCCAATGGCGCATCAACCAAGTCGGTACGGGTTTCAATCGAACCGCGGTAGCCGTGTCGCATGTCGTAGCTCAATACACCATTAAAAACCGCTGCGTTAGCCGCCTTTTGGCGGGAGGCGTCGATGGTGGTGTAGACGGTCATTCCGGTGCTGTACAAGTCGTCGCCGAAGGTGTTGTAGAGCTCTGAACGCACCATTTCAGCAATATAGCCCGCTTCAATATCAGGCATAACGCCGTGGTTTTTTGCGGTGATCGGGGCTTCTACGGCGGTTTGATACGCGTCTTTATCGATCATGCCCAAAGACAGCATGCGTTGTAGGATCCAATTGCGGCGAATGAGCGCGCGTGATGGGTTCACAACAGGGTTAAACCGAGAGGGCGCCTTGGGTAAGCCGGCAATCATCGCGAGTTGAGCAAGGTCTAATTCGCTCAGTGTTTTGCCATAGTAGACTTGGGCGGCGGCTTCAAAGCCGTAGGCGCGGTTTCCTAAATAAATTTTATTGACGTAAAGCTCAAGAATCTCATGTTTACTGAGTTCTCTTTCCATCTTTAAAGAGATGAAGATTTCTGTGAATTTACGCGTGAAGGTTTGTTCGAAAGACAAAAAGTAGTTTCGAGCGACCTGCATGGTGATGGTACTGCCACCACCTTGTTTTTGTCCGGTGGTAATCAGTTGCACGACAGCACGACCTAAGCCCAAAATGTCGACGCCTGGGTGGTGATAAAAGTTGGTGTCTTCGGCGGCTAGAATAGCGTGTTCTAGATTTTGTGGAATCTCAGCATAATTGATGGGGGTACGGCGCTGATCGCCAAATTCGCCGATGAGTTGGTTGTCGGCGGTGTAAATGCGTAACGGTATTTTCAGCTCAATGTCTTTTAGTTCTTCTACGGTTGGAATGCGGTCTTTTACGCTGTAGTAAATCGCGTAGGTTATTCCTGCAGCGCTCAGCGCCCCAAAAAGACCGAGAAAGAAGAGAATTTTGAGTGTCTTGGCCATATGAATCTAATAAGTACTGAGTGAAAAAAAGCCATTATACCTAAGATGATCAGAGAATAGGCGCTTAACTTTGCATCAAATCGTGTTATCTTGAGAAAAATTTGGCATGGACGTCAAATCAAAAAAGCTTACCCATTCAAGGATGAATAATGAGGCTCACTTCTGCCTATTCTGTGGCTGTGTACCACGCAGAATATTGTACGTTTTATGAATCGTCTACAGCGCCAGCTCTGGCGAGATTAGACCCATTCTTCTCGCAGGACATACGCCCTGACTCCCATCAATTGGCGTTAATTCAATCCACTATCGTCACTAGACGTAAAAACAAGCCGACTCGTCTCATCGTATTGGTTCCGGATGCATGGCTGTCGACATCGCAATGCCAGATCGATCATTTGGTGCCCGTTTCGTTGTTGCCACTGGCGGCGCTAAGCTACGCAGTAGAAACCACTTTCTTGCCACCAGAAACCTTGAGTTTTAGCTTTCAGCAACACTCTCTGCCTAATAAATTCGCGGAATTGGCGATCTTTGCCTGCTCCAATGAATGGCGTAAACAGCTTTGCGAACCCTTTAAACGGCCCTCACATCAGTGCCTTCTCATACCCTTCAGTCAGTGGAATTCTATGTCCGAGAGGTCGCGTTCTTGGTCTCAATGCCAAAAAAAAGCCCTGGCCACTTATCAGCCGGATAAACCGCAGCGTCGAGTGAATCGTTTATTGTGGTGGAGTCTATTGATGGCGAGCGTGCTGATTAACGGAAGTGCCTCTGCGTATTTTCTGGCGCTACAGCAACAATCAGCACAGACGTTGATTGAACGTCAGCAAATCTTAAACCAGCAAACGACTTGGTCTTCGTCGCGTGTCGACCACCCATTTATTGAAACATTGTTGGCCATGGTTCAATCTCTGCCGCGCTCAGTTCGGATCGTGTCTATGACCCACGTTGATGCCAATGCAACACTCCTGATGACGTTACCGCAGCAGGTGTTAACGGACCTATTGAATCAGTGGCAAAGCCAAACGCCCACATGGCAATGGCGTATAGAATCAACCGTTGTTTCTGCTTCGAATCGAACGGAGGTGGTCGATGTTTCAATCCATGTTTTTGAGCCTTAAAAGGCGTCCTCTTCCGGCTCTACGCTACTCTACAGTGGCCTTGTTATCGCTGTTGCAGATATCACTTTGGTACCCGTGGTTATCTCAAGCGCATGATGACATTCGTCGTCAGACGAGGTTGAAAAATCAGGCGGTCAGCGAATGGCAAGCGATACAAAGGCAAGCCATTGCGTTGGAAAATGTTCGCTTTGGCGAGTACGCCTGGCTAGAACACCGAATTGTTGCACGTAAAGCGAATGTGGCGACGCAATGGAGAATCGAAGGGTCACAGACTTTGGTGCAATGGCGATCTTTATTGGAGGAGGTGCAGCGTCGGTTTTCGTTAAGTGTGTTAACGGTTTCTTGGGAACGAGAGAAAAACGCGCAGTGGCATGGCGTGTTGCGGTTCGCTATACAAGCCCCAAAGGCGAACCGAAGTTTCCACAACTGGCTGCCTACACGATTGGACGATACGCGTTTTATTCCAGCGGATTGGCTGCTGCTGTCGACCATGCGAACAGCGAAAAGCACTTCCGCATTGATTGAATACAAACATCGGCGGCACTGGGTACAAGCCGGCAGTTGGCTACCGGATGCTGGTTTGTCGGTTCGTTCTGTGGCGCTGGGTCAGGTGACATTGGTGGAAAAAGGCGGTGCGTTGCAAACGCTGTTGATTCGCGATTTCGGAGGTGTTGGTGAGTAAATTTATCAAAGCGAGCCTATTACTTTTGATGCTGATGATCGGGCGTTCTGTGAGTGCTATGGATGTGTATTTTGAGTCGCGCTCGTTGCAAGAAGTGCTGCCATGGTTGGCGTCACAAATGAACGAAAGCGTGATTATCAGCCCCGACATACAGGATGTGTTGACGTTATCGATCAAAAACGCGAGTTGGAAAGACGTGATGGAGGCCATTGCCCAGCAACCGCATTTGCGGCTCGAGTGGCAAGGTTCGGTGGCGGTACTGATGCCGAATCGAATAACCGATGAGGTGAGCGCAGACGCTCAAGAAGCGTTGTGCCAGCGTGCGTATTGGCTGCTAAAACATGCGAAAGCGGACATTGTGGGTGAGCACTTGCAAACCTTATACCCATCGCTTTCTCTTATTGTTGATAAACGAACAAACTCCATCGTCGCCTCGACGTGCGATTCGCTCGATGGGATTCTCGACACCTTGGCGTGGTTGGACGCCCCCCTTAGGCAGGTGGAAATCAGTGCACAAATCGCTCAAGTGAGTCGCACCGCACAATCTCAATTCGGCGTGAACTGGCAAACCTCATTGTCCGATGGTGTGCGTTCGTCCCTTGGTGGTGCGGTGGACTTGGGCGCATTAACGCCGTCGACCAGTGTGAGCTTTTCAAATTCGGGCGGTTCTGGGTTGCTGGCGCTCACGTTGGATATGATGGAAAGTGAAGGCTACGCAAACGTGGTGTCGAAACCAAAAATTGTCACGTCGGAAGGGCAGCCTGCACGCATTGAGTCTGGAACGGAGTTTCCTTATCAAACGGTCAATGATGACAAGGTGAGTATAGAGTTTCGTCAAGCTGCGCTGATGTTAGAGGTGACCCCCTTTGTAAAAGACGGCGAGCATATTTTATTGTCGTTAACGATCCATCAAGACTCTGTGGGAGACTTGATTAACGGCGTACCAAGTTTAAAAACCAACCGCTTAAAAACTCAGGTGGTGGTGAAAAACCAAGAAACGCTTGTTTTAGGGGGGATTTTTCGTGAAGAGCGCTTTGAATATGAGAGCAGGGTGCCCTTCTTGAGTGCGATACCATGGCTGGGGGAGCTGTTTAAAAGGCGATCAGAACAGCAAGAAAAGGTTGAATTACTTGTATTTATTACGCCAAAGCTGCTACAAATGTCAGTTAACTAGGCCGCAGTCTAAATCTGCATAATTCCGATGTAATTGAATACAATGATAAAAGCCCCCAATATTATTTTAGTAGGCCCGATGGGCGCAGGAAAAACGACAATAGGCCGTTTGATTTCACAATCGCTGGGCAAAGACTTTTATGATCTTGATAAAGTCATAGAAGACAATGCTGGCGCCGATATTCCTTGGATTTTTGAACGGGAAGGCGAAGATGGGTTTCGTAAACGCGAAACCCAAGCGTTAGCGTCCATTGCTCAGTCCGATACGGGCGATAGCGTCTTGGCAACGGGCGGAGGCATTGTGATGCGTGAAGAGAATCGAGAGATTCTTCGCGATAATGCGTTGGTGGTGTATTTGTACGCTTCCATTGCTCAGCAATTGTATCGCACGTCTAAAAGTACCCATCGCCCACTGTTACAAACTGGCGATCCTAAAGCAACGCTCAAGAAGCTGTTTGAAGTCCGCGATCCTCTTTATCGAGATGTGGCGACTTTGATCATAGAGACAGACGCTCGCCATCCACGCTCCGTCGCGAATAAAGTGCTTGATGCCATTAAACGTCATTTGAAAGAGGAGACCACTGTATCCTAATGCGTACATTAACCGTTGATCTAGGTGATCGCAGCTACCCGATTTATATTGGCAATGGTATTCGCCAGCAGAAAGCTCTGTTTGACGATGCCATTCGCGGCAAACAGGTCATGATTGTCACCAATGAAACCATTGCGCCTTTGTATCTAGATGCCATGGTGACCATGCTGTCAGCAGACTATAAAGTCGATACCTGTATTCTGCCAGATGGCGAAGTGTACAAAACTTTAGAGACCTACAGCATGATCATGACGTCATTGCTGGAAGCAAAACATAACCGCACCACGACGGTGATTGCTTTAGGTGGTGGTGTGGTAGGCGATATGGCAGGTTTTGCGGCGGCCACGTACCAGCGTGGAGTGCCATTCATTCAGGTGCCAACAACCTTATTGTCACAAGTGGATTCTTCTGTCGGTGGAAAAACGGGCGTTAACCATCCGCTTGGTAAGAATATGATCGGTGCGTTTTATCAACCGCAAGCGGTGATTATTGATACGGATACCTTGTCGAGCTTACCGCAGCGCGAGCTGTCAGCGGGCATGGCGGAAGTCATTAAATACGGTTTGATTTGCGATGTGCCGTTCTTTGATTGGTTAGAGCAAGAAATGCCTGTGTTAATGGCATTGGATAATGACAAAATCAGTGATGCGATTTACCGCTCTTGTTTGGCAAAAGCGACCGTGGTTGCTCAAGATGAAAGAGAAGGCGGTATCCGCGCTATTCTCAATCTGGGTCATACTTTCGGTCACGCTATCGAAACGCAAATGGGGTACGGTAATTGGTTACACGGTGAAGCGGTTGCCGCTGGTAGTGTGTTAGCAATGGACCTTTCTTGGCGCATGGGTAATGTTACAGATGGCGACTTTAGTCGTTCCGTGGCCTTGTTTCAGGCGGCGAACTTACCCGTATTGCCGCCTGCCGAAATGACACTTGACCACTTTACACAGCGCATGACATTGGACAAAAAAGTGTTGGATGGCAGTTTGCGCTTGGTATTATTGGGGGCATTGGGTGAGGCGATCGTCACATCCGATTTTCCCATGGAAGACTTCAATGCTTGCCTTTTGGACGCACTGGAAGCGAGCAAACAAGCGAGCCTTGCTGTTTCTTGATAGCCACTTATTGTTAAAAGGATCCTTATGGCAAAGCCAGACTTTCAGTTTGATTTAGAGGACGCGCTTAATCAGCCGCCAAAAGCAACGCTGAGGGACCCTTTTGGCTCGAAGGACGCATCCGTTTATTTTGCCTCTGAAGAGGGCAATCAACAATTGGCTTTGCTGGAGCATTTGAGTCGCTACAGCAATTTGTTGTCTGTCGTACAAGGGCCACAGGGCAGTGGCAAAAGTCGTTTCTTAATGGAGTTTGCCCGCCACCAAGATGACACCACCGTCGTCAGTCACGTCAAAGGCACTATGCTGATGACAGCAGGTCAATTGCTTCAAGCCATTTATGCGGGCTTTTCCAGTCATTTTACCCAACCTCCTAATGAAACTACGTTTGGGCCTTTGCTTAAGTTTTCCCATGACTTAGAGGAAAAAGGCCAAGCCGCGTTGGTGCTTATTGATAACGCCCAAGAACTGAATACCGATGCCGTCAGTATGTTGCTGGATATGATGTCATTAGCCACAGAAAGCCAAACCGTGCCTCATGTGGTGTTATTTAGTGAATATTCCTTGTCGAGAAATCTCGATGCGTATCAGCGCTCTCGCTATGAACAACTTAGCCACTCGTTTACGTTAGCACCTTATTCTTTGGAGCAAACCAAAGCGTATTTATTGCATCGAGTGCGTGCGGTGGGTGGCGGAATCAATTTGCCATTTAATGACAAACAAGTGAAACAAATCCATCAAGAGTCTGGTGGCTATCCTGGGCGAATCAATCAATCAGCACAAACGATGATGGGCAATGGCACTAAGCCTGCGAAATCGGGAATGCGTTTTAACCTCGCGATGGGGTTTCCATTGGCGCACATGGCGCTGCTGTCTGTGGTGATGCTGGGGATTTTGGTGGCGGTGTTGTTTTCAGATAAGCCTGAACCCCCTAACGCAACGACAGACAGAACTAGCAATGTGATTCCATTAAGCCCAAGGCAGGGGCAGTCTTCAGCGGAAACCATCGCTCGAATTGATGCAATGCAGCGTAAAATTGGCCAAGAAGGTGACATTATATTACCGCCAATTCCTGCTGGCACTTCTTTACCCGCTATCAGTACTTCGAGGGCGTTGCCAGTCAATACGCCATCCATGACGGCACCCGCCATATCGACGGCACCGATTCGCTCGGAAGCGCCTATCGCTGAGCCGGCTCCCATAGTGGAGACGCCAGAAGTCGAAGCGCCTAAAACGGAGCAAGCCAACTTAAAAGTCACCCAAGACCCATTTGATAAAACAGAGTGGTGGCTTTCTCAAAACCCTAACCGTTATACCTTGCAGCTTTTGGGCACGCATAATCGCGGGACGGTGCAGGACTTTATTCGTGACCAAGGTGGTGTGGAGGCGTTTGGTTACTTTAAGTCGAAGCATAATGGTAAAGACTGGTTCGTGGTGGTGTACGGAACGTATCGAAATCGCAGCGAAGCCATTGCCGCCGCTGAAACGCTTCCAAGAGACATTCGCGATTTGAACCCTTGGGCAAGAAGCGCCCGTGGCATTCAAGACGATATTAGAAAAGCGCAGTAGAATTCACTGCGCTTTTCTTTGCTGTATTTTCTATTAGAAGCATTTTTCTCTTACAAGCGGTGTATAAAATCTCACTAAAAGCGCTTTTCATGAGCCTTTTGTATGGGAAATCTCTAAATTTAGTAAAAATCACTGTAATTCCCTGAAAAACATGAATGAACAGTGGAATTTTCTGTTTGAAAAAACCCCAGCCATAGATAATTCTCTAAGTCCTCGTTAATTGCCGCTAAAACCCCTTTAAAAAACGCCAAAATAACATAAAACAGGCTTAGGCCAGTTTGAGTAGTCTGCATCGGCAGGGTAGTATGATCGTCCATTTCGATGGTATTTAGGGTAGATGATAGTCATTCTCGAAGCTGTATCTGAAACACTTCGCTTTTTAACCCTGCCATCTAATAGTCGAATTTATATCTGATTTTTATTATTACGTTTCAACTGTGGGAGTTGGTGTATGAATGCAGGCCTTTATCGTCCTGGCGAGTTCAAAGACAACTGTGGCTTTGGCTTAATTGCGCATATGGAAGGCAATACTAGCCACGAATTATTGAAAACCGCCATTGAATCTTTGACATGTATGACACACCGTGGCGGCATCGCCGCTGATGGCAAAACAGGTGACGGCTGTGGTCTTCTGATCCAAAAGCCAGATCTATTTTTACGTGGCGAAGCACACGCTTTATTTAATCACACCTTGTCTGACCTTTACGGTATCGGCATGGTGTTTCTGGATCAAGACGAAGCATTAGCGAGCGAACAGCGCAAGGTCTTAACAGAAAAACTTACCGCAGAAGGGTTGAACGTAGTGGGTTGGCGTGAAGTGCCGATCGACGCGTCTTGCTTGGGTATGATTGCGATGGATTGCTTGCCTCGCATCGAGCAAGTCTTTGTTGATAGCAACCGTATGGATGCTCGTACCTTCGCTACGCGTTTGTTTGTTGCCCGTCGCCAAACTGAAATCGCGTTAGCGCAATACGAAAATTTCTACATCTGTTCTTTGTCCGATAAAGTGTTGGCCTACAAAGGCTTGATGATGCCAGTGGATTTGCCATTCTTTTATAAAGATTTGGGCAACGAAAAAATGCAAACCGCGATTTGTGTTTTCCACCAACGTTTCTCTACCAATACACTGCCTAAGTGGCCTTTGGCACAACCTTTCCGCATGTTGGCGCACAACGGTGAGATCAATACCATTGAAGGTAACCGTAATTGGGCATTGGCGCGCAGCAGTAAACTACGCACGCCGCTTATTCCTGAACTGCAAGATCTCCAGCCAATTGTTAACCTGACGGGTTCCGACTCTTCTTCCATGGATAACATGTTGGAAGTCTTGGTAACCGGAGGTGTGGATATTTTCCGTGCTGCGCGTTTGATCATTCCACCGGCGTGGCAAAACGTTGAAAACATGGACCCAGAGTTGCGTGCTTTCTACCAGTACAACTCGATGCACATGGACCCTTGGGACGGCCCAGCAGGCTTGGTAATGACCGATGGTCGTCATGCTATCTGTATGCTTGACCGTAACGGCTTGCGCCCTGCGCGTTGGGTAATTACTAAAAACGGCTTTATTACGTTGGCGTCGGAAGTGGGTACTTACGGCTACAAGTCAGAAGACGTTGTATCCAAAGGCCGTGTAGGTCCTGGTCAAATGCTGGTGATCGACACACAAAACGGCCAAGTGTTGCACACGGATGACATCGATAACCGTCTTAAATCCATGCACCCATACAAAAAATGGCTGAAGCAGGAAGCGATTCGTATCGAGTCTTTGTTAGAAGAATCGTCTCTGGAGTTCGAACCGTTCACCAAAGAAGAAATGCTGACTTATCAGAAGATGTTCCAAGTGTCTTTTGAAGAACGTGAGCAAATTTTCCGTCCATTGGCAGAAAGTGGTCATGAGGCGGTTGGCTCTATGGGTGATGATACACCGATGGCCGTTATGTCTAGTCAGACTCGCCCAGTGACAGATTATTTCCGTCAGAAATTTGCACAGGTTACCAACCCACCTATCGATCCGCTGCGCGAATCTGTGGTGATGTCGTTGGAAACCTGCATTGGTGTTGAGCGTAACTTATTTGAAGAAACGCCAAAGCATGCAAACCGTATTATCTTGTCGTCTCCTGTGTTATCGGCACGTAAATACAGCCGTTTGTTGGCTCTGGATGACCACCGTTTCCGTTTGATCCGATTGAATACGAACTACAACCCTGCTGATGTATCGCTTGAGCAAGCGATTAAAGACCTGCAGTTAAAAGCAGAAGAAGTAGTTCGTAATGGTGCGGTGATTGTGGTTCTAACGGACCGAGACATTGAAAAGGGCCATTTGCCGATTCCTGCCCCAATGGCCGTTGGTGCGGTACACCATCATTTGTCTAAACAAGGCTTACGTTGTGATTCCAACATCATTGCAGACACGGGCTTTGCTCGTGATCCTCATCAATTTGCCGTGTTGTTAGGCTTTGGTGCGACGGCGGTGTACCCATATCTTTCTTATCGTTTAATCAACGACATGATCGATCGAGGCGAAGTGTTGGGCGACCCAATTTCGTGCCACGTGAAATACCGTAAAGGCATTAACAAGGGCTTGATGAAGATCATTTCCAAAATGGGGATTTCAACCATCGCGTCTTACCGTGGTGCGCAATTGTTTGAAGCCGTTGGTTTGGATACGAAAGTGGTTGATCTGTGTTTCAAAGGCGTGCCAAGTCGCATTAAAGGCGCACGTTTTGAAGATTTCCAACAGGATCAGCAAAGTATTGCGAACAACGCGTGGAAATTGCGTAAACCAATCCAGCAAGGCGGCTATTTAAAATACGTTCACGAAGCGGAGTACCACGCGTTTAACCCAGATGTGGTTCGTAATTTGCAGACGGCAGTGGGCAGCGGGCGCTTTGAGGATTTCACCAAATACACCGAGCTTGTGAATAACCGCCCAGCGTCTATGTTGCGTGATTTGTTTACTTTGTCTGATAAAGCCAAAGCGATTGCATTGGACAAAGTGGAATCGGTCGAGGAAATTTTGCCTCGTTTCGACTCTGCAGGCATGTCTTTGGGGGCTTTGTCTCCAGAAGCTCACGAAGCGCTAGCGCAAGCGATGAATGAACTAGGTTGTCGTTCTAACTCTGGTGAGGGTGGTGAGGATCCAGCTCGTCACGGTACAGAGCGTCGTTCTAAGATTAAGCAAATCGCGTCTGGCCGCTTTGGTGTGACGCCAGAATATTTGGTCAACGCAGAAGTGCTACAAATTAAAGTGGCACAAGGTGCGAAACCCGGTGAAGGTGGTCAGTTACCTGGCGGTAAGGTAAACGGTTTAATTGCTCGTCTACGTTATGCGGTTCCGGGTGTGACCTTGATTTCACCGCCACCGCATCACGATATTTATTCGATCGAAGATTTGGCGCAGTTGATTTTCGATTTGAAACAAGTGAACCCAGACGCCTTGGTGTCGGTGAAACTGGTTTCTGAACCGGGTGTTGGCACGATTGCCGCTGGTGTCGCGAAAGCGTACGCGGATTTGATCACCATTTCTGGTTATGACGGTGGTACAGCGGCGTCGCCAATCACCTCTATTCGCCATGCGGGTTCACCTTGGGAATTAGGCTTGGCTGAAGCGCAACAAGCGCTTCGTTCTAACGACCTTCGTGGCAAAATTCGCCTACAAACAGATGGCGGTTTAAAAACCGGTCTAGATGTAGTGAAAGCGGCGATTTTGGGTGCGGAAAGTTTCGGTTTTGGTACCACACCAATGGTCGCCATGGGGTGTAAGTTCTTGCGTATTTGTCATTTGAACAACTGTGCAACGGGGGTTGCTACTCAGGATCAAATGCTGCGCGATGAGCATTTCATCGGTACGGTTGAAATGATCAAAAATTTCTTCCGCTTTATGGCTGAAGACACGCGCCAGTGGCTAGCGAAATTGGGCGTGGCTCGTTTACAAGACTTGATCGGTCGTACCGACTTATTGACTATTTTGGCCGGTGAAACGGACAAACAGCGCAATTTGGATTTGTCTCCGATCCTGAAAAACGATGCGATCCCAGCAGACAAAGCGCAATACTGTGAAACACCGTTTAACCCACCACACGATAAAGGCCTATTGGCGATTAAAATGTGGGACACGGTAAAAGACGTTGTGGAAGAAAAAGAAGGCGGCGAGTTTGCTTTTGACGTCACCAACTGTGACCGTTCTATCGGTGCGCGTTTGTCAGGTGAGATTGCGAAGCGTTATGGCAACCAAGGCATGTCTGATACGCCGCTTACATTGAAACTGACCGGTACAGCGGGTCAGAGTTTCGGTGTCTGGAACGCGGGTGGTTTGAACATGTACCTAGAAGGCGATGCCAACGATTACGTGGGCAAAGGCATGACCGGCGGTAAGCTGGTGATTCGCCCACCAAAAGGCTCGATCTTCAAGTCACAGAACTCTGCCATTATTGGTAACACCTGTTTGTACGGTGCAACGGGCGGTAAATTGTTTGCGGCAGGTACAGCGGGTGAGCGTTTTGCCGTGCGTAACTCCGGTACGCACACCGTTATCGAAGGCGCAGGCGATCACTGCTGTGAATACATGACGGGTGGTATGGTTACTGTGCTTGGTAATACAGGTTACAACTTTGGTGCGGGTATGACAGGCGGTTTCGCTTACGTACTCGATTTGGACCGTACTTTCGTGGATAAGTACAACCACGAATTGGTGGAAATTCACCGTATCGGTACGGAATTGACGGAAGAATATCGTTCACACCTTCGCTCTGTGATCGAAGAATACGTCCGAGAAACTGACAGCGAATGGGGCCAAGAGATCTTAGAAAACTTCTATGACTACATTGGCAAGTTCTGGCTAGTCAAACCAAAAGCCGCCAGCTTAGGCGCGCTATTGGCAAACACTCGTCAACGTCCGGAATAAAACACGCTGTTATGGCGCTTGGTCAGGTGGCCTCAAGAATGCACCTTACCAAGCGCGGTACACGAATCAGTCTGACCCATTTGAGAGAAGCGCTGCTTGTTCGCAAGCAGCCAAGGAGATAGCAGCTTATGTCTGAGCGCTTGAACAACGTATTTCAATTCGTCGAAGTAGATCGTAAAGATCCGAAGAAAAAGCCTTTAATTACACGTAAGGCGCAATTCGTCGAAATTTATAAACCTTTTGAAGAAGCCAACGCGAAAGATCAGTCTCACCGTTGCTTAGAGTGCGGCAACCCATACTGTGAATGGAAGTGTCCTGTACATAACTACATTCCAAATTGGCTGAAGCTGGTCAGTGAAGGCAGCATTTTAGAAGCGGCCGAGTTGAGCCATCAAACCAACTCCTTGCCAGAAGTCTGTGGTCGAGTTTGTCCACAAGATCGTCTTTGTGAAGGCGCTTGTACACTTGGCGAAGGTGGTTTTGGTGCGGTGACAATCGGTTCTGTTGAAAAATACATCACAGACACCGCGTTTGCTTTGGGCTGGCGTCCAGATATGTCCAACGTTGTACCGGTTAATAAAACCGTGGCGATCGTTGGTGCAGGCCCTGCCGGTCTTGCTTGTGCCGACATCTTGGTGCGTAACGGCATCAAACCAGTCGTATTTGATAAGTACCCAGAAATCGGCGGCTTGCTGACGTTTGGTATTCCAGAATTCAAACTGGAAAAAAGCGTTATGACACGCCGTCGTGAAATTTTTGAAGAAATGGGCGTTGAGTTTGTACTTGGAACGTCTGTTGGTGACGATGTGCCATTTGAGCATGTATTGGAAGAGTACGATGCCGTGTTCCTTGGCATGGGTACTTACAAATACATGAAAGGCGGTTTCCCAGGTGAAGATTTACCAGGTGTTCACGATGCTTTGGATTACCTGATTTCTAACGTTAATCATTGCCTAGACTTCGAAGAAGACGAAGCGGACTACGTGAACCTAAAAGGCAAGCAAGTCGTTGTCTTGGGTGGTGGTGATACGGCGATGGACTGTAACCGTACAGCGATTCGTCAAGGCGCGAAAAGCGTAACGTGTGCATACCGTCGAGACCAAGAAAACATGCCAGGCTCTCGTAAAGAAGTGCAGAATGCCAAAGAAGAGGGCGTACAGTTCCTTTTCAATCGTCAACCAGTGGAAATCATTGGTGATGGTAAAGTAGAAGGAATCAAGGTGGTCGAAACACAAATGGGTGAGCCAGACGAAAACGGTCGCCGCACAGCGGAGATTGTGGAAGGCAGTGAGCAAATCATTCCTGCTGATACCGTATTGATCGCCTTTGGTTTCCAAGCAAGCCCTGCGCCTTGGTTCGAGAAATTCGGCATCGAGACCGACGCTCGTGGTCGAGTGGTCGCACCGAAGAACGGAAAATTCATGTTCCAGACTACCAACGAGAAGATCTTTGCTGGTGGCGACATGGTGCGTGGTTCTGACTTAGTGGTAACAGCTATTGATGAAGGTCGTAAGGCAGCGGAAGGGATTATGGATTTCCTAGACGTGTAAACGCGACGGCTTCGCTCGCGACCTTGTTGAGTTTTAAGTCAAAGCGCCAATCAGAGCAATCTGATTGGCGCTTTTGTTTTGGTGACTGGGTATGGAAAACGATCTAAATCTCAGTCCCGGCCGTATCAACTCTATCCACTCACAATAACAGGCTAATTATGTTTTCTTTTCTTAAATCCGACCCGATCAAAAAACTCGACAAAGAATATGGCGAATTATTGGAAAAAGCCATGCAAGCCCAACGTGGCGGTGATATTCGCTTGTATTCAGAATTGACGGAAAAAGCGGAAGCGGTGAAAGCCAAAATAGACGAAGCTCGGTCGGCATAAGTTGGTTCAAAAACGCGGCGCTAGGAACACGGCACCGCGTTTTTAATGACTAAGACGGCATAGCGTTTTCCATTGGCCGAATCAACCCTAAACTCTCTTCAGCGAAGCCTGTACCTGCTTCTGTATAGAAGTTGAAGACGTTGTCTATGCCGCTATTGATGAGGATTTCCCTTTCATCTTGATAACGCGCAATGGCAGCGATTTGACCTGTGTAATTGGCTTTACGCAGCTGTATGGCGACATTAGTAGTATCTTCTGCCGCTGGCAAAGCCAACAAAACCAGTTCGATTCTGGAGGTGTCTAAGCGTTCCCATAGGTCGGCATCTTCACCGTCGCCGTAAAAGACGTTTTCTTGGTCGGCTTGCATTTGGTTAATACGGTTTCGATCTGCGTCCATACCCGCCACCGTGTCGCCCACGAAACCTTTCAATGACTCAAACGCCCCGCGTCCAACTCGACCCAATCCGACCACCAGAATGTCGCTATTAACCGGCTGTACGAAGCGGTCTTCAGGTAAACAGTCTGTGCTTTCAAAACGACGAATGAAATCTTTGTTTTTACGGTACATGCGATGCACATTGCGATACAGCACGCTGGTAATAACAAAAGAGAACGACACGGCGAGAGCCAAAACAACCAGCCATTCTTTTTCTAACCAGCCATTAGCCACGCTCAGCGCCACGACGATAAGACCGAATTCACTGTAGTTGGACAGAATCATAGAGGATAAAAACGACGTTCGTCCACGAAGTTTCATTTTGGTTAACAGCACGAAGAACAGTGCGAATTTGGCCAAAATCACAAGGGTGACGATCAAACTGATGCCGATCATGCTGAGCGTGGGCAATGCAGTGAAACCGATGGATAAGAAAAAGCCGATTAAGAACAAGTCTTTAAAGTTCATCAACGACTTATTCATTTCGGCGGCTTTAGAGTGGGACGCCAATAAAATACCAAAGATCAGTGCGCCTAAATCCCCCTTTACGCCGACAAGATAAAACAGCTCATAACCGCCAAGCGCAAGGAAAAGACCTGTTAATGGCAGCATTTCACCGTGTCCGGCTTTGTCCACGACTTTATTGATGATGGGGCGAATGAGCAATAAACCAAACAATCCGAGTGCCCAAATAGATGGCACTTTACCCGTTGCCGCAACAAGGAAAATCACCGCGACGATATCTTGCATGACCAGTATGCCGAGCGATAGTTGGCCGTGGCGTGTTTTAAGTTCACTGCTTTCTTCGAGCAATTTCATCACACAAACCGTGCTGGAAAAACTCAGCGCGAAGCCAAGTAAGGCCGCGGTTTTGAAATCCAACACACCAAAATAAGGCAGGCTTAATGTGCCTAGAACAAGGGCAATACCCGCAAAAACGAGCGTGCTTATTCCCATGTGGCTTAACGTTGACGCCCAGACTTCACGTTTCAGTAAGTCTTTTACATGCAGTTTCAAACCGATGCTGAACAGCATCAGGGTGATACCAATATTGGCCAGTGAATCCAGCGTACTGCTTGGCTCTAAGCCAGCGTAATTTAATAAAAAGCCCGCTAATAAAAATCCGATCAGCGGCGGCAAGTTAATAAGCTTCACGACCAGTCCGCAGGCAAATGCGAACAGTATCCAAATAAATTCCATATAATCCTTCTGTTTGGCTGGGTAAGGTAACAAGGGGAAGAATCATCATACGAAATTTATGCGCTCTTCGCAGTAGCTTTTAATTGATTGCCTGATACTGAAAAAGGCGAGTAGACTATTGATCCATTTGACTCAATGTTAAGGAAAAGGATGTCTCTGTCAGACACTCGATCACCTTCCCATACTTCTGTAAAACCATTGCCTGAAAGGGAACTGGTGGCGTTGTTTGCTTTGATGATGTCGCTGACGGCGTTGAGTATGGACGCCATGTTGCCAGCGTTTCCATTTATTGCTGAGTCGTTGGCCATTGTGGATTACCAGAAAACCCAGTGGATTGTGTCTGCGATGATTCTGGGGATGGTGTTTGGTGAGATTTTCTTTGGCCCTTTGTCGGATGCCATCGGTCGCAAGAAAAGTATTTTGTTTGGTATTGTCGTTTACATAGTCGGTTCTGTGGTGGCGTTGATGGCGTCGTCGATCGAGACGTTTTTGCTGGGGCGTATGATCCAAGGGTTTGGTGTGGCAGGGCCGAAAATTGCGTCCCGTGCCTTGATTCGTGATATGTACAAAGGCGCGGCGATGGCGAGGATCATGTCGTTTGTGATGATGGTGTTTATCTTGGTGCCTTTGTTGGCCCCATCGGTGGGGCAGCTGGTGTTGCAAGTGGCTGATTGGCGCTGGATTTTTGGCTTGTTGATGATGCAAGCCACCATTGCTGGCGTTTGGTTGTTGTTGCGTCAGCCTGAAACGCTGGCCAAAGAAAACCGTATTCCGTTGAACCGAAAGCGCTTAATGGCCGATGTGCGAATCATTTTAGCGCGTCGTGATGTCATGGCGTTTACGGTGCTGTTGGGGTGTATTTTTGCTGGCTTGATGCTGCACATCAGTACTGCGCAATCGCTTTTTCAGGATGTGTATCAAACGGGTGATCGCTTCCCGTTGTTCTTTGCCATGCTCGCTATTGGCTCTTCGATTATTAACTTCTCCAATGGAAAAATTGTCCTGCGGGTGGGTATGTTGCGCTGTGTGATTGGCGCATTGGCGGTATTGTTAAGCTCGTCTTTTTTACTGTTGTTAGCCACGTGGTATTTTGACGGTGTGCCGCCTTTTGTGCTGTTTATGGGCCTGGGCATGGTGATGTTTTCTTGCTTCGGTATGGTGTTTGGTAACGTTAACGCCATGGCGATGGAGCCGTTAGGTAACATGGCGGGCTTGGGTGCGTCTTTGATCTCTTCGTTGTCGAGTTTTTTGGCGATTATTTTGTCGACTTTGGTAGGGCAGTTTTATCATTTTACGGTTACACCATTGGCGAGTGGTTTTGTGATTTTTTCTATCGTGGCTTTGCTGATGCTGAAATATGGACATCAATACAGTCTGCGTCAGACCGACGAATAAGGCTTTTTATCGCATCCTGTATTTGGCGGTAGTGAGTGTCATCCAGCCTTCAACAAAATAGGGTAGAATGGGCGTTCAGTTTTTTAGCATGAGCGTCTGTATGCCCTCTCAAATATCTCAGTCTGATTCGTTAGCAAAACAGCTTTTTTCCATGACATGGCCAATGATGTTTGGCATTTTGTCGTTGATGAGTTTTCAGCTGGTGGACAGTGCGTTTATTGGTCAGTTGGGTATTTTGCCCTTGGCGGCGCAGGGGTTTACCTTGCCGATTCAGATGATTGTGATTGGTCTGCAAGTCGGCTTAGGAATTGCCACAACGGCGATTATTTCCCGAGCCTTGGGCGCTGAAAATAGACGTTACGCCAAGCAATTAGGTGGACTGATTTTGGTTATGGGCAGTGTTGGTATTGCCTTTTTTAGTCTCGTCATTTGGTTTTGCCGTCATCCCATCTTAGCGTTATTAAGCGCGCCAGAGTCGGTTTACCCTGTTATCGATGCTTATTGGCCTCATTGGTTGCTCAGCGCTTGGGTTGGCGCGCTGATCTATTTTTATTACAGCATTTGCCGTTCCAATGGCAACACTATGCTGCCCGGCATTATGATGATAGTGACCAGTGTGCTGAACTTGGTGTTGGATCCTATTTTTATTTTTACGTTTGATTTGGGGTTGAACGGTGCCGCCATGGCGACGACCGTGGCGTTTGGTTTGGGTGTGTTGATTGTTGCGCCGCAAGTGGCTCGCAAACACTGGGTGACGTTCGATTGGCAAGACCTGCATATTGGTAAAAGTTTGGCATCGATTGGTCATATTATGGGACCCGCGATGATCAGTCAGTTGTTGCCGCCTGTGTCTTCTGTCTTGGCAACAAAATTGATTGCGGGTTTTGGAACGGCGGCGGTGGCGTCTTGGGCGCTGGGTTCGCGTTTTGAGTTTTTCTCAATTGTGGCGGTGTTGGCGCTGACGATGTCTATGCCGCCTATGGTGGGGCGTTTGTTAGGCGCGAAAAAAACCGATGATATTCGTCAGGTTGTGTCCATTGCGTGTCGCTTTATTTTGGCTTTTCAGCTGTTGGTGGCGATCGCTACTTTGCTGGCATCCGGCCCACTTTCTCGCCTTATGACCAGCGAAATGGAGGCGTCTGACATCTTGCAGTGGCATTTGTTGTTGGTGCCAGTGAGCCTCGGGGCGTTGGGAATTTGCATGCTGATGGTGTCTGTGTCCAATGCTTTGGGTAAGTCTTACACCGCGCTGACGATTTCAGCATTACGCCTGTTTGCTTTCTTTCTGCCTTGTTTGTGGATTGGTTCTGAACTGGCTGGATTAACGGGCATTTTTATGGGTGTTTTTGTTGGCAATGTGCTGGCTGGTTGGTGTGCTTGGCGCATGTATTTACGCGCATTGGCCAAGGTGGAAGCCAATCTATAAACCTAGTAAAGAGGATACTTCCGCAATATCGTCCAATCTTTTTGATTGATCATCCGCTAACCTATTGTTATTGGGTTAGAGGTAGAAGGGTATGATGTCGACAGAAAACCGTTTTCAATTTGCCAAGAGTGCGATCCTGGATGAGGTGATGCTGCTGGAAGCGTCGATGAACGACTTTTCCTACGGCACTCATGCGCATGAGGAGTTTTCTTTTGGTGTGACATTGTCGGGTCGACAAGACTTTTTTGCCTTGGGCGAGCATCATAAAAGCCACGCGAATCATGTCATTGTGTTCAACCCTGAAGACGCGCACGACGGTCATTCCGGTGTGGCCGATCCGTTGCACTACAAAATGCTTTATGTGCACCCAGATCAACTGACGCCAATGCTGCAAAGTGCGGGTATTCGCCACGCGGATCACTTTCGTGTTGATCAAGTCGTACAGCAAGACGCCGTATTGCAGACGCATATTTTACGGCTTGCGGCGTTGATCGAAAGTAACAGCACATCGGCGTTGGAATATTCGTCGGCGTTGTTTGAATTTGCCGAATACCTTGCTGGCCAAAAAGGGGTTCACATTGAATCCAATGTCCGTAAGAAAGACCCTGTCTTTGAGCGTGTGCGTGACTATTTGCATGCTCATGTCAGTGAAGAGGTGTCGCTCGATGCGCTCAGCCAAGTGGCGCATCTGTCGAAATACCACTTATTGCGTTGTTTTCGTGATTATTTCGGGATGACCCCTCATCAATATTGGCAAAACTATCGAATGAACCGTGCCAAGGAAGCGCTTGAGCTGGGCATGACGCCCGCGGATGCCGCATTCACCTTCGGCTTTACCGATTTAAGCTATTTTAATCGTCGCTTTAAACCGATGTTTGGGCTGACGCCTTACCAGTTTAGACGCCATTTACAGCGTACTTAGTCACTAATTATTCCCATTCTTCTGTTTTTAAACATGATCAAATTGTCTTTTGAGGGTTCTCTATGCTTGAAATATTCATTTACGCCTTTGGTGTCATGTACAGCCCTGGGCCGGCAAACATGCTGGCGTTATTGGCGGGTGTAAACGGGCAAGGCTGGCGCGCTTTTTTGTATTGCACGGGGGTTGGCGTGGCCATGTTGATCTTGTTTTTACTGATCGGGTATGTGGGCGGGGACATTATTCCCGAAGAATATCAGTCTGCGATTGCCTTGATCGGTGGGCTTTATATTGCGTATTTGGGGGTGAAAATCTTTCAAGCCAGTTTCCAGCAGACCTCAATTCATGCCCAAAACACCACGGTGAGTTTCAGAACCGGGCTGATTCTGCAGCTTTGTAATCCAAAATCCTTGGTGGCGATTGTGCCCATTGTGACGGTGCAATTTCCTCGAATACCGGTAGAAGGCACGCAAATCGCAGTCTGGTCGTTGGTGCTGTCGATGATGGCGTGTGGCGCGCCAAGCGTGTATTTGTTGGCCGGTTCTCGATTGAAAAAAGCCGCGATGAATCCGGTCGTCATGGTGTGGGTGAATCGAGTCATGGCGTTGTTGTTATTCTATGTGGCATATCGGTTTATTGTTTTCTAGTATGGCTTTAAGACCAGACGTGTTTAATGGATTTGATTTGTCACAGACGTGAGACATAACCTAGGTATAATGGCCACAAGATGCTGATTATATCGAGGGTGTAGCATGTTAAGATTTTTCAAAATCACAAATGGATTGATTAAAGAGATTAAAAAAGAGGACGAGAATTTTGCCACGCTTCAAAAAGAAGCGAATTGGATTGATGCGGCTGAACCGGATGACGAAGAGCGCTTGCAACTAAAGGCGTTATTACGCACTGACCTTCCTGAGTCTGACGACGTAGAAGAGATTGAAGCATCGGCTCGCTGTTTTGTCGACCAAGCTGGTATTCATGTTCACTCTTTGTTCTTGAACCAAACGGAAGGCCGACACAAGACGTCAACGGTTGCTTGTATCTTGCAGCAAGATCGACTAATTACCATTAGAGAAACAGAGCTGGCGGATTTTAGGTTGTTGCGAATGCGCGCTCGCCGAGGTCACATCCTTGTTGATTCCCCTGCGCATTTGTTGGTGACCTTGCTGGAGAACAAAGTAGAGAACCACGCGGACACACTGGAAGATTCTCATCGCCAGTTGGAAGACGTCAGTCATTTGGTGCTAGAGGATGATGAAACAGAGCTGGACACGATCATTGAAAAGTTGGCGCGTCTAGAAGACAGTAACGGCAAAATTCGTCTGTGTTTGATGGACACGCAACGCAATATTTCCTTCTTGTTACGTCACTTGCCTAACCGACAAGATTACTCGGAAACGTTACGCGAAGTAATGCGTGATGTGGAAACTCTGATGTCACATACGACATTCTTGTTCGATAAAATCAACTTTTTGATGGACTCGACACAGGGATTTATCAACATTGAACAGAACAAAATCATCAAGATTTTCTCCATCGCGTCTGTGGTATTTTTACCGCCTACTTTGGTTGCCAGTATTTACGGGATGAATTTCAAACTCATGCCAGAGTTGGGTTTTGACTTTGGTTATCCTGCCGCGTTAGGGCTTATGGTGTTTTCTGCGTTTGCGCCTTACTGGTATTTCAAACACCGCGGTTGGCTATAACGCCTCTTATTCATTTCCTTATTTCTACCAACGATCACAATGAATTCATTGTGATCGTCCTATCTTATTGTTAATTATAGTTTTTATCCTTTTTTCATGGTTTTTCGCTTATTTTACTCCTTACTGCGCTCCAATTAATTATTGTAAATAGTGTTGAGAATGACTACCATTTATATATTGTTTTTCTAAAATCATTGGAGTGTGTCGTGGAAAATTCAGTACAGCAGAAAATAGTCGACTTTTTGCAGGTCGGTGGGCCTGTCGTGTGGATATTGATGGTGTTTTCTGTCGTCGCACTCACCATCGTTCTATTAAAGCTATGGCAGCTGTCTTCGTTGCGTGCGGAAAGCCTAAAGACAGCCAACTTGGCTTTAGAAGAGTGGCGCAAAAACGGCGGGGAACGTGCCCTTGAGCCGCTTAATGAAAAACGTCCCATTGATGCGCTTGTGGGCTATACCATGCGAGCTTTGTTGGCGACCAATACGAGAGCGGATTTGATCCGTGAAGAAGTAGAACGCCGTGCGATGAATCAATTAAACCAACTTCGCTCTTATCTTCGCCCGTTAGAAATCATTGCCACGTTGAGCCCTTTACTGGGTTTGCTCGGTACGGTATTGGGCATGATCACAGCGTTTCAACAAATGGAAGGCGCGGGCAACCAAGTGGATCCATCCGTATTATCGGGCGGGATTTGGCAAGCGTTGCTTACCACCGCAGTCGGTTTGGCCGTGGCGATCCCAGTGGTGACATTACAAAGCTGGTTGGAGCGCAAAGTGGAGCGCATCGCACACAATATGAACGATGCGGTTACGCAAGTGTTCACCAGCAAAGAAGCAAAGCATTTGGTTGAGCAGGCCGCAAAAGAGATGTTGCATGCCGCTTAACCTATCCCAGCCAAAGCGTAAAAACGCGATCAGCTTAACGCCATTGATTGATGTGGTGTTTATCTTGTTGCTGTTCTTCATGCTGACGTCGACCTTTGTGCCGTGGCGCCTTGTGGACACGCCTTTGTCAGTTGCAGCGGATCAGCAGAAGCCGCTTGAAGAAAAAGCCAATCTTATTCTGACGCTAAAACACAACGACGATCAGGTTTGGGCCAATGATCAAGTCATTCGTTTTTCCGATCAAAGCCGCTTTCACGCCTTGATCGAAGAACATAACGAAGGTGTATTTATCATTCAGGCCGACGCAGGGGTAACGCTGCAAACCTTGATGCACCTGGCGGATCGTTTGAAGCTAAATGGCGCCAAAACAGTATCTATTGCGAATGCGTTTGCTATGCCGGAGACGAAATGAAAATAGGCGCAAAATACGCCGCGAGAAACACCAGCAGTGATGACAACATGGTGCCACTGATCAACGTGGTATTTTTGATGTTGGTGTTTTTTATGGTCGCAGGACAGATTCAAAAAGCCGACCCTATTGCGGTGATTCCACCTCAGTCTGTGAATGGCAATCGAGCCGAAACAGACCCGAATATTGAAATCGTGTTAGGCGCGGATAACAGCCTTTATGTCGACGATGTCTTGTTCGTAATGGATGACGTTCAGGCCTATTTAGAAAAACAGTTTGCTGCAACAGTCGATAAAGACACTTTTTGGGTACAAATTAAAGCCGACGGTGCGATTTCTTTGGAAAAGCTACGTCCAGTGTTTAATCAAGTGCGCCTGGCAGGACTGACGAAAGTGAGTTTGGCAACACAGTTAGAGCGAGGGAACGAATGATTTCCACGCGTCATTGGATTATCGCGGGTGGTTTGGCGGTATCGGTACACGTTGGTGCTTTCTACGCGGCATTTTATGCGCCAACGGCAGGCAGTCAATCTGCAGGCTCTCAAGGCATTGAGTTTGATTTGGGAATGGTGGGCGATCTCGGTGCATCCGTACAAACAACGGTTGCCCAGGAAGAGGTCAAAGAAGTTGAAGAAGCCATAGAAGACCCCGTAGAAGACGTTCAAGAGGTCGTTGAGCCCGACGTGGTAGAAGAGCCTATTGTCGAACCGGAGCCAGAGCCAGAGCCTGAACCTATTGTTGAACCTGAGCCCGTGATGGAACCGGAAATCGTGAAGGAGCCAGAGCCCGTCGAGGTAAAGCAAGTTTCTCCGATAGAGGTAAAGAAACCTGAGCCAAAACCAGAACCAAAGCCTGAGCCGAAACCAAAGCCTGAGCCGAAGCCCGAGCCGAAGCCAAAACCAAAGCCCGAGCCGAAGCCAAAACCGAAAAAAGTTGAGGCTGTCGTCGCAAAAACAACGCCAAAACAGGTTGCGCCGCCATCAGCTGCGAACCAAAAAGCCACAACCGGTAGCTCAAATGCCGCAACAAGTGGTGGCAACCCAGGCGCTAAAGCAAACTACTTTACGCAACTTAAATCGGTATTGGCGCACAATAAACGTTACCCAAGAGCGTCGCGCCGCCGTAACGAAGAAGGTGTTGTCTCTCTGTCGTTTGTGGCGCATGCGGATGGTTCAGTGTCTGATGTGAGCATCACTAAGAGTTCTGGCTACAAACGTCTGGATAACGCGGTGTTAGACATGATCAAACGCTCGGTACCCTTGCCAGTCTTTACCAAAGGCATGGTAGAAAGCGAGTTGAGGATAAATCTGCCCGTATCGTTTAAGTTAAGCGATTACCGCTAGTCCACACGATAACGCAAAAAATCGGCGCCATATCTCATCGTAGACATGGCGCTTTTTTGTTATTGGGCAATTAAGATCTGTGGGGCGGGGGTCTTTGGCAGTAACAACCACACTTTACCAAAGTGTTTTAATTGCCCTGCATGGAAGTGCGCTTCTTCCCCAATGCCTTGATACCAATCTATGTGTCCAGGGCCTTTTATTGCGCCGCCTTTGTCTTGCGCCAACAACAGGCGAAATTCATGACCAATCAAATTCCCATAGGGGTCGAGCTTGGGTACCTGAGCCAATAAAATAGAGCCAAGCGGAATCACGCTAGGATCAACCGCCGCCGAATATAACGGTGTTAATGAAACGTTCGCTGCACCTACAGGGTTTTCTGGCCCTTCACTAAAGAACAAATAGCTGGGGTTGGTGGATAGGATTTCACGGTTTCGATCTGGATGATCGCTTAGCCATTGGCGGATGCTTTGCGCGGAAATATGGGCGCGGTCGATCTCGCCTCGCTCAATCAACTCTTTCCCTAAGCTGCGATAAGCATGACCATTGACGCCACCCCACGATAACAGCTTGCGTTCGCCATTCTCGTATTCCACCACGCCAGAACCTTGCACATGCAAGAAAAAGTTGTCGACCAAACTGGATGTGTAAGCAATTTCCAAGCCTTGTCCAGCTAAGGCGCTTTCAAAATCAATTTCCTCTCGTGAGGGAAATTTTCCTTCGGCATTGCGCTGGGTTGGCTTGCGGTAAAGAGGGTAGCGATAGACGTCATCGGGGGTATGGCGAACAGGCAGAATAGGCACGTAGTAGCCCGTTATTTGTACGTTGCCGCGTTGGTCTTGTCCTGCCAATTGATGTGCGATTAACTGTGGTTGTTGGGCTGGATTGTGTAGCCAATCGTTGATTTCGGAGGCGACCCGTTTCAGATCCGCGACGCTGGTTTGGGTGTTTTCCAGCAGGTAGGGTTTGTCTTGCAGGCGGTTTAGATAGGCGATTTGCTGCTCTAATCCAGCTTGAAAGCTGGCATCCGGTAAAGGCAGCCCAGGCGGCAGGCTTTCTTTTAAATATAAGGTATCGCGTTTGAGTGCCGTGGTGTCTCGACCGTTGTTGGCAAAATCGTTCGAGCTGTCTATTTCCGTTAAGCTGCAACTGGTCAACAAGGCAAAAGACACCAGACAGAGAGGGCGCAGCAAGTAACGGGCGGGTGTTTTTGAGGGTGAAAAATACGTTAAAAAAGAAGAAAAAGTCATAAGCCCCAGTTCTATAAAATGAATCGATAAAGTAGGCATTGCGGTATTTTGACCACAAGCGCAGAGCGAGGTTCATCTTGAGTTTTTATAGTGGTGAAAGCAATGCTTGGAATGGAGCTTTACACTCTTCAGCTCGTTGTTTTATGCCATTTAAAACATGAGAAATTCATAGGCTTGTCGTAACCCAATAAACACATCTTGGTCGCCGCCACGGTCTGGGTGATGCTGCTGGGCGAGTTTTCGATATTGTTGTTTGATCACTAACTTTGTGGGATTACGGCTGTCTATTTGTAGGGTCTTGAGCGCCGAGTCACGGTTGCCCGGCAGGCTGATACCTTTGTAAAAACTGTCGAGCAAGCGAGAGACTTCGTCTGCATCGGTTTTTTCGTATTCTTCCCAGTCGAGATAATAAGCCGCCAGTTTTGCGTCGACACTGTCGCTGACATGGGTTCCGGATGCGGTCTGAATTTGCGCTGCGCTGAGAAGATTGATCCGCAGCGCGCTGATGTCTAGCATTAGGCTTTCTTCTTGCCAAAGACTGCGCTGTAATTGGTATAACGCATTCATGATCAGAAAGTGTTGGCGAAAAAGTTGTAGATTGACGTCGTCGGCCAGCTGACTGAACTCGGGCAATTGGTCTTTTAGCGCTTTGAGAATATCGAATTCACTGATGCCATTTGGATTGTTTTTCAGAATCGCGAGAATCGGGCCGACTAAAGGATTTTTCATATCTGTCTCGTCTGCTTAGGCATTTATTGATTACAGTGTATGTTACGAACCTGAAAAGGGTCAAAGTTGCGACGGGTATTTTTTAATAACGGGATAGTGTCAAAGACAAAGTTATGTTGTGGATCATTGGAATTGTGTTGGTTGTTTTGTTGATCGTTGGACCCAGTGCGTGGGTAAAATTCACCTTGAAGCGCTATGCGGCCGATCGTCCAGATTTACCCGGAACGGGTGGCGAACTGGCAACACATTTAGTAAAGCGTTTCGAATTGAGCGAGGTAAAAATCGAAGCGACACAAGAAGGCCGTGACCACTTTGATTATGGCCAACATGTTGTGCGGCTTAGCCCAAGTGTGCTGAATGGACGATCTTTAACCGCGGTTGCGGTTGCAGCGCATGAAGTTGGGCACGCCATAGCCCATGAAAAAAAAGAAAAAATTGCGCGACTTAGCACACGTTATTTGCCTTTGGCACATGGGCTTCGCCGCGTGACGGCAGGCTTATTATTGGGGTGGCCACTGATCTCGGTGATGTTGCACTTGCCTTACGCCGTACCTTTGCATGCGCTCGTGGTTGGCTTATCGGGTTTACTCGCTGTGTTGGTACAAGTGGTTATCTTGCCCGAAGAGTGGGACGCCAGTTTTAACAAAGCGCTCCCCCTTTTGAGAGAAGGCCACTATATCCCACAGGAAGACCTACCTAAAGTGAAGAAAATCCTCACCGCCTGCGCCATGACTTACGTCGCCGCCGCGTTAATCAAAGTACTCCTCGTGTGGCGTTGGTTTAAGCGGTAGCGCTTTGTCTTTCCACATGACTCGCATACACAAAGCCTTCTCTAAATTTGTCACAAAAAAGGCATGAACTTCGCATAAAATCGTCTTACTATCAAAAGCTGACTTTTTGGTTAGTATTTTAATATAACAAGATGATCCAATTGAGCGGAGTAAAAGAAAATGACGTTTTTTGTTCCTAAGGGCGCGACGATGTTCGCCTCTTCTTTGCTGTTTGCGGCGATGGCGCAGGCTTCTACCATTGACTTGCGAGTCATGGAAACCACGGATATTCACATGAATCTGGTGGATTACGATTACTACGGCGATAAACAAAGCGATGCGGTGGGTTTGTCTCGTGTGGCAACCTTGATTAAAGCGGCCCGTGCCGAGGTGACGAACTCTGTCTTGGTGGATAACGGTGATTTATTACAGGGCACGCCGTTGGGCGATTATGTAGCGAAAGGTCGCGTGTTGCGCTTTGGTGAGACGCATCCTGCGTTTAAAGCGATGAACTTGTTGGATTACGATGTGGGTAATATCGGTAACCACGAATTTAACTATGGCTTAGACTTTTTGATGAAAAGCTTAAGCGGCGCGAATTTCCCATACATTAACTCGAATGTCTATGTGGACGATGGCGACAACGATGCGTCTAACGATCAGCCTTATTTCCAGCCTTATATTATTAAAGACAAAACCTTCGTTGATTCTGACGGCAAAGAACAAACGGTCAAAGTAGGTTACATTGGCTTTGTGCCACCACAAATTATGACGTGGGATAAAGACAATTTAACCCATAAAGTCATCGCCAAAGACATTATCGAAACCGCCAACAAATACATTCCTGAAATGAAAGCCAAAGGCGCGGATGTGATTATCGCGATTCCGCACAGTGGCATGATGAATTCGCCTTATATGAAAGGCGAAGAAAACGCCTCTTATCATCTTGCGAAAGTCGATGGCATTGATGCGATTTTGTTTGGTCACTCGCATCGAATATTTCCAGGCGATAAAGCCTTAGACGTCTTTGACGGTGTGGATGGCGAAAAAGGTACGGTACTTGGTAAGCCTGCGACCATGCCCGGCTTTTGGGGTTCTCACCTTGGGGTGATTGATTTAAAACTTGAGCCAGCTGGCAATGGTTGGAAAGTGGCGGATGGCAAAGCTGAAGTGCGTGCTATTTCTCGTCGTGAAGGCCGAACCACGATACCTTTGGTGGAAGCGGATACGAATATTAATAAAGCGGTAGAAACTGAGCACGAAGGTACGTTGGCGTACATGCGTCGCAAAGTCGGTGAATCGACAGCTGATATCAATAGTTTCTTTGCGTTGGTGCAAGATGATCCATCTATTCAGATCGTCAACAATGCGCAGATTTGGTATGTGGAAAATATTGTTCGCGGTACGTCCTATGAAGGCTTGCCTATTTTATCTGCGGCAGCGCCGTTTAAGGCTGGTGGTCGCGGTGGTCCAGACTATTACACGGATGTGCCAAAAGGCGATATCGCGCTGAAAAACGTCAGCGATTTGTACATTTATCCAAACGATTTAAAAGTCGTGAAGTTAACGGGCGCGCAAGTGGTTGAATGGTTAGAAGCCGCGGCTGGGCAGTTTAATCAGATCGATGGGACTTCCACTAAGCCACAAGAATTGGTGAATGCGTCTTTCCCGACTTATAACTTCGATGTGATCGACGGCATTTCTTACCGAATCGATGTCACCCAACCCGCTCGTTATAATGGTGATGGGGAAGTGGTAAACAAAGACGCTCACCGTATTACTAAGGCGATGTTTAACGGCGAACCATTAAGAATGAAAGACGAATTCTTGGTGGCGACCAACAATTATCGCGCGGGCGGTGGCGGCCATTTCCCAAATTTGAATGGTGAAACCATCGTGATTGATGCACCAGACAAAAACCGTGACGTGGTCGCAAATTACTTATTGAGCCAAAAAACCATCAATCCAGAAGCTGATGGTAATTGGGCGTTTGCAAGTTTCGGTAAGGCAAATGTGTCCTTTACCACCTCACCAAAAGCCAAAGGCGCGGCGGGCAAAAATATGACGTACCAGTCTTTAGACGACAATGGCTTTGCGGTGTTTCAGATCAAATAGATCAGATGAAATAGCTGAGTTGCAATAACGGCTATTGAAATAGAACGAAGCGCCTAAATGAAAAACGCCTGCTAATATCTAGCAGGCGTTTTTTTATGGGCTTTTTTGCTTTGTTATTAACGCTGTTTCGTTTCAAACTCTGGGTGAATCCAAACGGGTGCATCTAGGCTTGGTAACGCTGCTTTGCCAAGAATCATGTCGGCGGCTTTTTCCGCTACCATGATAGTTGGTGCATTCAAGTTGCCGTTGGTGATGGTCGGGAAGATAGACGAATCCACCACGCGTAGGCTTTCGATGCCGCGCACTTGGCATTGCTCGTTCAGCACGGCCATTGGGTCGTTGTCGTCGCCCATCTTACAGGTACAAGAAGGGTGGTAAGCACTTTCCACGTTTTCTTTTACCCATTGGTCGATTTCTTCATCGCTTTGGATGTTCATGCCTGGCTGAATTTCATCGCCACGGTAATCGTCCAGTGCCGACTGTTGCAGTACTTCACGAGTTAGGCGAATCGTATCGCGCCAGTCTTGCTTGTCTTGCTCGGTCGAAATGTAGTTGAACAAGATACGCGGTTTGGCCGCTGGGTCAGCAGACTCGATCCATAACTTACCGCGACTTTCTGGTTTATTAGGGCCAACGTGCACTTGAAAACCATGGCCTTCCACCGCGGCTTGACCATCGTAACGCATCGCTGCTGGTAAGAAGTGGTATTGGATGTTTGGCCATTTAAGACCCGCACGAGAGCGAATAAAACCGCAAGATTCAAAGTGGTTCGTCGCGCCAAGGCCTGTTTTAAACAGCATCCAACGCGTACCGATTAGGCCTTTGCTGATCAAGCCAAGTTTGCTGTTTAGCGTCACAGGCTGTTTACAGTAGTACTGGAAGTAGACTTCCAAATGGTCTTGCAGGTTTTCACCCACCCCAGGTAGTTCGTGAACTAGAGGAACGTCCGCTTTTTCCAAGACGTCTTTTGGACCGACTCCAGACAGTTGTAATAACTGTGGCGACCCCACCGAACCCGCTGACAAGATAACTTCTTTGCTGGCGGTAGCTTGCTGAGTTTGACCGTTTTTGCTGAACTCAATGCCTGTGGCGGTTTTGCCATCGGTCTTTCCATTTTCAAAGAGGACTTTATGGCTTAACACGCCAGTTTTAAGCGTTAGGTTAGGGCGTTGCATGGCACGACGTAAATAGGCGTTAGACGTAGAAGCACGCACGCCATTTTTTACCGTCATGTGCATTGCGCCAAAGCCTTCTTGGCGATGACCGTTATAATCGTCGGTTTTGCTGTAGCCGGCTTCTTCACCCGCATCAATAAAGGCTTGGTAAAGCGGGTTGTAGGTCATGTCGTTGCCGTTATTGGTCGACAATGGGCCATCGCCACCACGGTATAAATCCGCACCACCTTTCCATGTTTCGGCTTTTTTGAAGTAGGGCAGGCAAGTTTGGTAGTTCCAACCTTTGGCGCCGTTTTCTTCCCACTGGTCGAAATCACAGGCGTGACCACGCACATAAACCATGCCGTTGATAGACGATGAACCGCCTAATACTTTGCCACGTGGACAATGCATTTCACGGCCATCAAGACCAGGCTCTTTGTCCGTGTGAAATTGCCACGCGTATTTTTCAGTGTTCATTGGATAAGACAAAGCGGTTGGCATTTGGATAAAGACGCTCTTATCCGAGCCGCCCATTTCCAGTAACAATACCTTGTGTTCGCCGCTTTCTGTCAGTCGGTCTGCCAGCACACACCCTGCGGAGCCAGCACCGACGATGATGTAATCGTACGTTTCGTTTGCCATGACTGTTCTCATCTATTAAGAGTTAAGCGTCCCGCTTAGTAAGGGCTTTGAATGTCGTTTAGGTCGACAAAAACACTCTTGGTTTGTGTGTAGTGGTATAAGGTTTCGATGCCGTTTTCACGACCAATGCCAGATTCTTTGTAACCGCCCACTGGCATTTCAGCAGGAGAAGACCCCCATGCGTTGATCCAGCAAATCCCTGCCTGCATTTGACCAATAACGCGGTGTGCGCGGGCGAAGTCTTTGGTAAATACGCCCGCGGCTAAACCAAGCTTGGTGTCATTAGCGCGCGCAATGACTTCGTCTTCGTCGGTGAAGCTAAGCACAGACATCACAGGGCCGAAGATTTCATCACGCACTTGAGGCATGTCGTCGGTGCAATCAGTGAAGACAGTCGGAGCAACGAATGCGCCTTTGTCTAAGCCGTTTTCAGTGACTTGGTAACCGCCACACAATAAGGTTGCGCCAGCGTCTTTGGCCGCTTGAATGTAGCCCAAGACTTTTTTCATATGGTCTTTTGAAATCAGAGCGCCAACTTGAGTGCTCATGTCCATTGGATCGCCAATGATCATGGCTTCAGTGCGTTCTTTCAATTCTTTAGTGAAGGCGTCCAGCATGTCAGCGTGCACGAATACACGAGTGCCGTTGGTGCACACTTCACCTTGGGTGTAGAAATTGGCGAGCATGGCGGCCGAAACGGCTTGATCCACTGGCATATCAGGGAAGATGATCATGGGCGATTTACCACCCAGTTCCATGGTTACCTGTTTCAAAGATTGCGCCGAAGCGGCCATGACTTTTTTGCCTGTGCCCACTTCGCCAGTGAACGAGACTTTGGCGATCTCTGGGTGTGCGGTGATCATTTGGCCTGTTCTGGCATCGCCTTGGATGACGTTGAATACGCCATCTGGCAAGCCTGCTTGGGTAAAGATTTCGGCCAGTTTAAGGGCGGTAAGCGGTGTTTCTTCCGAAGGCTTGAAGATCATTGCGTTACCAGCGGCTAGGGCTGGGCCAGATTTCCACATGGCGATTTGAATAGGGTAGTTCCATGCGCCGATGCCTGCGCAAATGCCTAGCGGCTCACGACGAGTGTAGAAGAAGTTGCCATTGCCAAGGTCTTGGTAATCGCCTTGGATTTTATCGGTTAGACCTGCGTAATATTCGATTACGTCAGCGCCCGTTTGAATGTCTACGCAAATGGCCTCTTGAAGTGGCTTGCCAGTGTCCAGTACTTCGAGACGAGCAAGCTCTTCGTTATTTTCACGTAATAAATCGGCGGCTTTTTTAAGAATGCGCCCGCGTTCAACGGCGCTCATTGCCGCCCATACTTTTTGACCTTGCTTTGCGGATTCAATAGCAGCATCGAGTTCAGCTTGTCCTGCGTGCTCTATTGTTGCAATCACTTCGCCTGTCGCTGGGTTGATTGTTTCAAAATGTTCACCGCTGGTGGATGCATGGTAGCGGCCATGAATGTATTGCTGCTGATGTGCCATGATGTGCCTCTTTAAGTCTGTTTCAATGAGCCGTTTGAGGACATTGAGATAGGTAGATTTTTTATTAAACGCGCGTTTAATAAAAACAATTGTACAGATTTTGACTTTAAATTGCAGCTCGAATCCAAGAATTAGTGATTTTGGGGCAAAAAGATGACGTTATAGAGCCGATAAAATGAGGGCTTATGGGTGGCTAAGATGGGTGAAAAAATGGCAATAAGAATGAGCCGCCTCTACAGGAAAGCAGAGGCGAAATAAGACACTTTAAAACAGAAAATTAAAGGCTAATGACACCGTTGGTGTCGTAACTGATCGGGCTTGGCACGTAATCGTCTGCCATTTCGTCGTTTAGCCATTCTGTGCCGTCAATGACGTATCTGAACTGATAAGCCGTATCGATATCCAGATTAAGCGTTGAAGCATAAACACCGGACTTCTGTTTCTTCATCAGATTAGCGGTGCAATCCCAATTATTGAAGTCGCCCACCAAGGCAACGTTTTTCGCGTCACCTACTGCCTCTACAGGAATCGCGAACTTTACTTTGCATTCTGGCTTGGTTTTCAAATAGGTTTTTTCAATCATTTCCAGCTCCATGGTCTAGCGATAGACAAATAATAGTTAGGCTACTGCAAAAGCCTGAGGGACGATGAAATAGCTTCTTGGTAGAGCATAAGCAAGGCTTACGCCAAACTTTCTAACCGCTTAATTTTCAATCAGAAAAACAATGTGAGAGCGTGTGCTGTCGAATTTATGAGCCAAATTTGCCTTAAAACCGTGTACGGGTGCGCCATTTTTGGGCTTACCAAAGGGTACAATTTAAAGACGTAAATTCACAATTCGCTTGCTCTAAATGTCCTACACTCAAATGACAACAAAAATAATGAGGTGTTTGTATGGACATTCAAATGGGCGTTCTCATTGTGTTAAGTGTGATGCTTGTTATTAAGATCATCTATTTGGCGTTTTTTAAACGACCAGAACAACAAGACCATCACCATGCGCATCATTCAAATCACCATCACGACTCATAGTTGTCAGGCGTCGTGTTATTGGTTGTGACCACGGTAGCGTTTGTTTTTCGCTTCTTTGACTGTATTTAGGTCTACTAGGACTAATCCGTCCACACAGTAGCCAAAGTCGGCATCGACACCAAAGTCTAAGAAGCGAACCCCGCCCGGCTCACACAATTCACTGTATTGCTTGAACAACGTAGGCACACTCGCTCCAAAATGGCTGAGTTGTTCTTTTAGCACTCTAAAATCTTCTTCGTAATCGTCACCGCTGAACATGTTTGCAATAATGTCATTGTGTTCGGCGTTTACCTGATACGGCGTGAAAGAGCGCGCTAGGTGTTCTTTGTCGGCAAAGTAAAGCGTGTAAAAAGACACAATGAAGTCTTTGGCCACTTGAGGGTAGCTGTTGCTTAGGCTGACAGGGCCAAACATGTAACGAATGTCAGGGTGCTTATCTAAGTAAGCCCCAATGCCGTACCACAAATAATCTAAGCTGCGTTTGCCCCAGTATTTTGGTTGGATGAAGCTGCGGCCTAGCTCGATGCCTTGTTCAAAATACGGTTCCATGTCGCAGGAGTATTTGAACAGTTCGGCGCTGTAAATGCGGTTTGGTTTGTCTTCTTTCATGTAGCGAGCGACTTCGCCGATGCGATAAGCGCCCACAATTTCCAGTTCTTCTTCATCCCATAAAATCAAATGGCGGTAATATTGGTCGAACTTATCTAAGTCCGAACGCTCGCCAGTGCCTTCGCCGACTTTGCGGAAGGCAATCTCACGCAAACGCCCGATCTCTTTCATGGTCACGGACATTGGGTCGTAGTCAAATAGGTAAATTTGCTTGTTGTCTTTGGTGCTGCCAAGGTGCTCTGAGACTTTCAGCTCTTGTTTGATCATCTGTCTGTTTTGCGGGTGTTCTACCGTTTTCTCGGTTTTAAGAAGCGGTTTTTTGCCCTTAGCGATCCGGTACAAATGACGTTTTACTAATTTGTTTTTTTCTTTGTCGCTCAATGGCAGTTTGGCTAATTCTTGAATTGGAATCGCTTGACCAACCTGCATGGGGATCTTGCGATTGCGTTGGCGAAACATTTCATTTGCAAGCTGAATCGTCGACAACGGACGGTATAAAATGGAGCTTGTGTAAAACAACATAGAGTTACGGCCACCAATGTGAACCGGCAATAACGGACTGTTGGTCTTTTGTGCCAGCTTCAGATAGTTCTGATTCCACTGCTGGTCTTTTACGCCACTAGGTGACATACGAGACACTTCCCCCGCTGGGAAAATGATAATCGCTTCTTCATTGTGTAAGCAGCTCATGATGGCTTTGAGTTGTTGGCGTCCGGTTTTTCCACCAAGATTATCAACGGGAAGAACCAGCTGTTTTAATCCATCAAAGCCCATCAACAAGTCGTTTGCTACTATCTTAACGTCAGGGCGAATTTCACCGATTAGTCGCAGCAAAGCGAGACCATCCAAGGCGCCAAGAGGGTGGTTGGCGATGATCATTACACGTCCGCTTGCGGGAATATTGCGACGATCAACTTGGCTGACTTGATAGCTGAAATTGAAGTGATCAAGCACTCGATCAATAAATTCGAAGCCGACACAGCCGTGGTTTTTTTCCAGGAATTGGTTTACTTCACTTTCGTGGAATAAGCGCTTTAACACGCTTAACGTCGGGCGAGTGATAAGAGGGCTTTTGTCGAAAAACTGAGGAGATTTACTGGCAATCATTTGCTCGACTTGTATCACAGTGGTGCTCCGCTTTAATAATTTTTTAGATGTCTTATTAATCAGAGTAGAGTGTCAATATGACAAAGATGTGACGTTTATGTGGCGGAGATATGATCATTCCAATAGTCAAAATACGACACAAAAAAAAGCCCACCAAACGGTGGGCCAAAAAGCCGCTGACTAGAGAGTTAGACAATAAACAATCTGCGACTGAGCTAGGGTTTTCCCATTACTAGACGGTATATAGGGAAAGAATCTGTTACTTCATCGTTGGCATTGAAAACTCTGCGCCAGCGCGAAGTCCTGTTGGCCAGCGTGCAGTGATGGTTTTCATCCGAGTGTAGAAACGTACGCCGTCTGGACCGTGCATGTGCAATGGACCGAACAAAGAGCGTTTCCAGCCACCAAAGCTGTGAAATGCCATTGGTACAGGGATAGGCACGTTTACACCCACCATGCCCACTTGCACGTCTTCACAGAATTGACGAGCGGTATCACCATCACGAGTGAAAATTGAAGTGCCGTTGCCGTATTCATGTTCGTTGATCATTTGCAGCGCTTCTTGATAGCTATTTGCGCGCACAACACATAATACAGGGCCGAAAATTTCTTCGTTGTAAACACGCATGCCTTGTTTCACATTGTCGAACAAAGTGGGTCCGACGAAGTAACCATTTTCGTTGCCTGGATAGACAAAATCACGCCCATCACGCACCAAGGTTGCGCCTTCTTCCACACCAATGCTGATGTAGTCTTTGATTTTTGCGCAATGTTCTTTGGAAATAACTGGGCCCATATGAGCCTCTTCTGGTAGTCCAACACCTGGGCCGACGCGCATTCCGTCGATTTCGATACTTAAGCTGTCGATGAGGTTATCAGCAACGTCATCGCCCACACAGACCGCAACAGAAATCGCCATGCAACGCTCGCCCGCTGAACCGTATGCTGCTCCCATTAGAGAACCAACCACTTGGCTTGGATCCGCATCTGGCATGACGATCATGTGATTTTTGGCCCCGCCAAGTGCTTGAACGCGTTTACCGTGAGCAGAGGCCGTTGCATAAATGTATTCAGCAATCGGTGTGGAACCGACAAAACTAACCGCTTGAACTCGTTCATCCGCTAGCAATACGTCGACGGCTTCTTTATCACCATTAACGATGTTAAATACGCCATCTGGCAAGCCGGCCTCCGTAAGCAACTCAGCCAAGCGAAGCGGCACAGAAGGGTCTTTTTCTGATGGTTTCATCACAAAAGTGTTACCGCTGGCAATGGCAACAGGGAACATCCACATAGGAACCATAGCTGGGAAGTTGAACGGCGAAATACCCGCGCACACACCAAGAGGTTGCATCAAAGACATGCTGTCTACGCCGCGACCGACATTTAGGCTGTGTTCGCCTTTTTGAAGGTGTGGGATGCCGCAAGCAAACTCAACCACTTCGATGCCGCGAGTTAATTCACCTTTTGCGTCGGAAAATACTTTGCCATGCTCGCTGGTGATCATTTCTGCGATTTCGTCGGCGTGTTGTTCTAGTAGGGCTTTAAATTTAAACATGACACGAGCGCGGTTAAGTGGCGTGACCTTGCTCCATGTTTTGAACGCTTCTTGTGCTGATTCAATCGCAGTGCGAGTTTCGTCTGCGCTCGAAAGCGCAACACTAAGACTTTGTGCGCCAGTGGCTGGGTTATAGACTGGACCTGTGCGACCGCTTTGGCTGGCAATTTGCTGACCGTTAATGTAGTTACCTAAAGTTTTCATGAGAGTACCTAGCGTTTGTATGTGTTTGTTGAGGCGAACACTGTTTATCTAGTGTCTAGCGTTGGCCTCATAGAAAAAGAGCGCTTATTGGACGATGTCTAACCCTGATTCAGCGCAGAGCGCCTTTAAGTTGTTGGCCCCAAGAGTTGCGTAGGTTAACGGGTGCGCAACGGCAGGATCTTGTTCTGCTTCTACCACTAACCAGCCTGAATAGTTACTGGCTTTCAGTTGTTTGAATAAACTGCTGTAATCGATAAAACCGTCACCAGGCACGGTAAACACACCGTTTAACATCGCATTTAAAAAGCTGATGTCGCGGTTCTTGGCGTCTTTTAAAATCTCAGGGCGAAGATCTTTACAGTGAACGTGAATGATACGGTCCGCGTGTTTTGCTTGAACTTCTAATGGATTTCCGCCTGCAAACGTCATATGACCTGTGTCTAGCAATAGTCCGACAGAAGGTCCTGTGTGTTTCATTAGTAAGTCAACTTCGTGTTGGCTTTCAATGACGGTTCCCATGTGATGGTGGTAAGCAATTTGAACACCTTCAGATAAGCAGTAGTCTGCGACTTGAGTCAGCTTCTTACTCATTTCAGCGATCTTTTCTTCGCTGATAATAGGGCGGTGCGACAATGGTGTCTCGATTTGTCCATGGATGCAGCCAGTGACTTCGCAATACACCATGGCTTTTGCGCCAAGGGATTTTAACAAGTGAAGATGAGGTTTAATGGCTTCTATTTCTTCTTCTACACTACGAGTCAATAATTCGCCACTGAACCATCCAGACACCAAATTAAGACCATGGTTTTCTAAAATTGGACCGAGTACTTCAGGTGTACGTGGAAATTTTTGACCCAATTCAAAGCCACTAAATCCAGCCTGCTTACCTTCTGTTAAGCAAGTTTCAAGCGAGGTTTCTGCTCCCAGTGTTGGTAGGTCGTCGTTTGTCCATGTTAATGGGTTAATGCCGATTCTGACGCTCATATTATTATTCTCCGATCAGTAAATGGTAAAAAATGGATAGTTATAAATTTTTAAACTGGCGTTCTTTATGAGCGTCGTAGTTTTTTCTTGCTTGGCGAACTTGTTCGCGCTCAGATACTTCTGGCACCGCCACATCCCACCAATGACCGCCACCTTCAGTGACAATGGCAGGGTCTGTGTCGAGTGTAATTAAGTAGCTGATTGGTGACGCTTTTGCGCGCTCCAATGCGGCTTCTAATTCGGTAATGTTGCTAACTTTTTCAGAGTTTGCTCCGAGCGCTTTAGCGTGAGCAGCAAAGTTGGTTTTTGGTGCGCCTTCTGGTGTAGTGAGGCAGTCGTCCAGCATATTGTTAAAACCAGGGCCACCGCAGAATTGCTGCAAGCGATGGATGCAACCAAAACCTCGGTTATCCAGTACGACCATAATAATTTTTTGGCCGAGCATGACCGACGTGGCAATTTCAGAGTTCAGCATTAAGTAAGAACCGTCACCGACCATGACAAAGACCTCGGACTCTGGGCTGGCCATTTTGGCACCCAAACCGCCCGCTAATTCATAGCCCATGCAGGAATAGCCGTACTCCATGTGATAACCACGGTGATAACGAGTACGCCACAGTTTTTGGAGCTCACCTGGTAACCCGCCAGCAGCACAAACCACCATGTCTTTTTCGCCAGCAGCGCGGTTTACAGCGCCCACGACTTCCGCATCACTGGGCAAATCTGTACCTCGATCCGTGGTCACTTTGTCGACAACTTGTTGCCACTTGACGCGTTCTGTTTCGGCTTTTTTGATCCAAGAAGGTTCTATTTTCCAGCCTTGTAGAGCTTTGCTTAGCAGTGGCAGAGTGAGTTTCGCGTCGCCGACTAATGCTTGGCTCTTGTGCTTGATTGCGTCAAAGGACGCCACGTTTAGACTGACGATTTTTGCGTCAGGGTTTATCAGAGAACGAGAGCCAGAGGCGAAGTCGCCAAGACGTGTGCCAACAGCAATAATAAGGTCTGATTCAGCGCATAAGGTGTTTGTTGATGCTGCGCCTGTCACCCCAATAGTGCCCATATTTTGTTGATGATCCCAAGGGAGTGCGCCTTTGCCAGCTTGCGTTTCGCCCACAGGTAATTGAAATTGACTGACAAAGGCGTCAAATTCTTTTAATGCGCCAGAATAATGAAGACCACCGCCAGCAATGACGACAGGCTTTTTCGCTTGCCTGATAAGTTTAAGTGCATCATTAAGCTCATAAAAGTCCGGCGTTTGACGACGTAGGCGGTGAATTTTTTCATCGAAAAAGCTCACTGGATAATCAAATGCCATGGTTTGCACGTCTTGCGGTAAGGCTAAGGTGGCAGGTCCACATTCGATGGGGTCGGTCAAAATACGCATGGCTTGAGGCAATGCTGTGAGCAGTTGTTCTGGACGCGTAATACGGTCGAAGAATCGACTGACAGGGCGAAAACAATCATTTGAGGTGATGGTCATATCTTGAAAGTTTTCTACTTGCTGCAATACCGGGTCGGGCATACGAGTCGCAAAGGTATCACCAGGAAGAAACAAAACAGGGATTCGGTTAACATGTGCGACGGCCGCTGCGGTTACCATATTCACCGCACCTGGACCTGCAGACGCAGTGCAGGCCATCATCTGTTGGCGGTTTTTGGTTTTTGCGTAGGCAATAGCAGCGTGTGCCATGCCTTGTTCATTGTGTGCACGATAAGTCGGAAGTTTGTCTTTTACGTGGTAAAGCGCTTCGCCAAGACCGGCCACGTTACCGTGCCCAAAAATCCCCCAGACACCGGCAAACATAGGTTGAACGCCATTATCTGTTTCTATTTTCTGCGCCATCATGAATCGGACGACGGCTTGCGCCATAGTGAGTTTTATTGTTTTCATCTTGGTTTCCTTTAAGCCTGCTTCTGCTGTGGCTGATGGTTGTGGCGTTCTTTCCAGTAGGATACTAATTCCAAGTAGTTCGATACGATGGCGTCGATCAGCTGCTGGTCATTAAAACGATTTCCTAACCACGCGCGGCTTGGCTCGCTGAAAATGGAGCGACCAACGGCAAAACCTTTACAAATATCGAATCCTGCACTATTGGCAAAACCTTCTTTTAGTTCATTCATCGGCGCATCCAACCCGAGCATCACGACACCGCGGCAGTGCTTATCGTGGTGCTCTACTATGTCGGTAATGGCCTGCCAGTTGGCTTTGGACTGAGGCGGTAACTTCCACCAATCTGGGCGCACATCTAGATGATAGAAGCGTTTGATTGAGTCTGTGAATAGGCTGTCATCAAAGTCCTTGTCGCGTGGTGGAATGATTTCTAGAAGAAGCTCATGCCCTGAGGCGCAACATGCTTTATAAAGCTCGATCACCTGACGTTCTTGTGCTGCTCGCATTTCTATTTCGTCTTTAGAGTGATAGAAAACAAGGCATTTCACGATGTGTTCTTTTGGCCAATTTTTTAGGCGTGAACCGATGCTGCGCCCACCTTCTAGTTCAATAGGACGAGAGCTTGGTAACTCGACAGGGCGGCCAATCCAAAGGCCGCGTCCGGTAACAGCGTTTAGTGCATCTTGACCATATGTGTCGTCGATCAATACACCGTATTGGCTGCCGTTTAATTCGCGAGCACCGACATCTAATGCATCAACCAACAAGCGTTTTAGTCTTTTAATGCGTGAAGGGTCTGCGCCTTCTTCACGAGCCATATCAAAGAGTTGTTTACGATGATCAAAAGCAAAAATACATAGGTCTTGCCAGTCGTACGGCAATCTTTCTGTGGTGACTCGATGTAAATGATTCAGTTCACGATCTAAGTCTGGACGCTTAATTTGTTCAGCACGAGCAATGTAATTATCTAATTCTTCGGCACTTGGAATCGCTGGAGCACAACCATGTCGAGAGACAACCAACGCGCCACATGCATTGGCATAAGTGCAAGATTGTTCTGCTGACTCGCCTCGAATCCAGCCGCGCAAGAAACCACTCATGAAAGCATCGCCAGCACCAAGAACGTTGAGTACATCTACACGAACGCCAACATGTAGCTCAAACGCATCCATAGAGTCAGGGATCGCGCCTTCAAGCACCGTACAGCCCTGAGAGCCAAGTTTCAGAACGATAGTGGCGTTACTGAGTTCACGGATTTTTTTCAGGGCGGTAATCGTGTCTGTGCTGCCACCGGCAATATGCACTTCTTCTTCTGTCCCAACGATAAGATCAAAATCAGCCAAAATACTTTGCATGTGTGCCGATACTTTTTCATTGGAAATAAAACGTGTTTCACCGTCACCAGGGTTTGTTAAACCCCAAAGAACAGGGCGGTAGTCGATGTCCAAAGCGCATTTTGTGCCTGCTTGTTTAGCGTAGGCAATAGCTTGTTTACTGGTTTCGTAAGTGCTTTCTGTAGAGAAGTGAGTGCCAGTAATAACAAGCGCTTTTGCTGAACCAATAAACTCAGCGTCAAAATCGTCTTTACTTACCGCCATGTCGGCGCAATCGTTGCGGTAGAAAATCAGTGGAAAAGTGTCTTGGTCTTTGATGCCGAGAACGACTAAAGCGGTTAGACGTTCTGGGTCTGTGATGACATGGCTGGTATCGACACCAGCACGGGCTAATTCTTCTTTGACGAAACGCCCCATGTGCTCATTACCAACACGCGTCAACATGGCGCTTTTTAGACCAAGTCGTGCAGTGCCAAATGCCATGTTGCCAGAAGAGCCGCCAAGGTATTTAGCAAAACTGCTAACGTCTTCTAAGCGACTACCTATTTGTTCTGAATACATATCGACAGCGGCGCGTCCAAGACAAATGAGATCTAACGTTTTATCTTTGTGCATGGTTCTACATCTCCCGTATCAGCCGATATGACAACAAGGTGAATCCGTACTTTGTCGAAAATGAGATGGCTGTTTTTTTTATTGTTAAATATATCTAAAACGATATTAGAATATATGTTCTACATTTTCAATACTTTGGAATAAAATATTCCATATAGATTTGTAAGTATAAAAATTATTTAAAAACAAATGCTTGGGTGTTTTCTTTGGTGTTTTTCTCGCGTTTTCATGCCAGAAAAATGAAACAAATATTTTAATTTTTCAAAAAACGTTTTTTTTATGTTTTAAGCGGAAAATCTATAACTTGTTAGGTGTGTGAGCTCGGTTGCTTCTAATAATATGTATAACGACCAAATGAACGCTGCTGATCATCTATTCATTGGGAAATAATGAAAAAATCCCGCCTTAATCTAAGTTAAGGCGGGATTTGTGTTTTACGTTTAGTCATAAAACGCTGGACGATCTGGTAAGTTGATTGGCTCAATCAAGCCACTTTCTTGTGCTTTCACACAGGCATCGCCAGATACCGCAGCCGCTAGGCCATTCCAAGACGAAGGACCGGTTAATTTGCCTGCTTGAACACCATTAATGAAGTCTTGCAGTTCCACATCATAGGACTCAATAAAGCGGTCTTTCCAGTCGGTTAGGATGGATTGTCCTAAGTTGGCGTTTTTACGCATGCTAAGAGCTTGAGGCTCAGGCAAATTCGCGACACCTTCTTCACCCACTACTGAACATTGGATGTCGTAGCCGTATTGGCAGTTTACGAATACTTCTACGTCTATGCGAGTGCCTTTCTTCGTTTCCAGCATGACGATTTGTGGGTCAGCAACTTTACTGTGAGCGTATTTTGATTTACGAGGGAAAACGACTTGGGCAGATACATATTCGTCATCTAGTAGCCAGCGGAATACATCCAATTCGTGGATAAGCGTGTCATGAATAGCCATTGGTGTGATGTACATTTCTGGCACGCTTGGGTTGCGGTGTGCTGCGTGAATCATTAATGGTTCGCCGATAGCTCCAGAGTCAATGGCTTGTTTTAGCATTTTGTAACCAGAGTCGTACGGGCGCATGAAGCCAACTTGCACAAGACGTTTTCCTGCGGCCATTTCGGCGTCTACGATGTTCTGACAGCCTTGGGCTGTGGTTGCTAGTGGTTTTTCGCAGAAGACGTATTTGCCGGCTTTGATGGCTGCTAGAACATATTCTTCATGAGTGCCGCCCCATGATGTAACCAACACGGCATCTACGCGGCCTTTTTCGATAAGTTCATGACCGTCTTTATATATGGTCGCATTTAGTCCTAGAGACTGTTTTACTTTTTCTGCTTGCTCTTGGTTTACGTCTGTCAGAGCAATGACTTCTGCACCGGTTAGTGCATTAGTGATGCGTCGAGTGTGGTCTGCGCCGATGGCGCCCGTGCCAATTACGCCAATTTTAAGTGTCATGCTGTTTTCCTTTATCATTATTTTAATCGCGCTGGTTGTTTATAACGGTTGATTATTTCCAATACTTGTCGACATAACGCTGGATTTCATCGCGCATAAAGCGTGACGATTGCTCCGCTCTTTCATCCCATGCAAAGACACAGCTTGACAGCACACCATCAAAACCAATGTCATGCAGAGTCTTAAAGAAGGTATCCCAATCGACTTCGCCTTCGCCTAGGTCTAGATGCTGGTGGACGCGAGCATTAGAGCCAGGTGGGTTGACGATATAACGTAGCTGTGAAGACCCTTTATGGTTGTAGGTGTCGGCCACTCGCGCATGTTGCAAGATGCCTTTTGTTGATCGAATCGTCTCGGCTAAATCCTCCCCATAGTAGAAAGAATGCGGAGCGATATAAGAGCATTGAACCGCAGGAGAATTGATGGTTTTGATGATGTCGACCGCAGGAGCCATCTCTTCTATCCAATCTTCCGGATGAGGCTCCACACACAAGGTTAAGCCTTCTTTTTCTAGCAGAGGGACAAGCACATCCATTGAACGCCAAAAGGCATTTTCACAAGCTTCTGGTGTGTGAATGCCCTGACGGTCTGCATTGGAACGTTCAGGAGAACCGCCTCGACCAAACTCAGAAATCAGCAATGGGTTATCCAACTCAACGGCGATTTCAATGGTACGTTTCCAATTGTCCATGGCCATTTTCCATTCGTCTTCGTATGGGCTTGACCAACGATACATAGGCTGGAGAGTGGACAGTGAAACGTCGTGATCTTTCATGGCTTTTTTAAAGCTTTGCAAGCGCTCTGGGTAAACGCGAGGACGAGTCCACCATTGCAAAAAATCAGCCCGAGGGGACAGTTCAATGTGGTCGTAGCCCATGTCTTTCGTGGCTCGGCACAGCGCTTCCAAAGAAAGGTGGCGGTGCATGTAAGGATCGAGTGCAATTTTCATAATAATAAAAACCTATTTTATGTATTTTTAAAAAATGAATTCGGTCAGCAATTACTGAGCTAAAGATTGGTTAACAAAATCAATACTGTCTTGAACCGCTTGCTTTGGGTTTGAAAGATCCCACACTTTTTTAGAGAAAGGTTCGAATGACACGGGCCCCGAATATCCTGCCGCCAATAAAGTACGAAGCTGCTCCACATTGTCCAAGCGGTCTTCAGGGCCTACGAGGACGCGATCACCATCTAGCATGTCATTAAAGGTAATGTCGTCTTCTAGACCTGAGATATGTATGAGTCCTGTGCGTTCGGGGAAGAATTCATCTTCGCCAGCGCCCTTATGGTGGAAGGTGTCGTGAACAAGAGAGAATCTATCTTGCTGGCCAACCGCATCTATGGCGTCTAAAGCGACACGTTTGGAGCGAAGTGAAGAAATCGGAAAACCTAATGGTTCTACAAAACCTTTTAAATCGAACTCTTCGAGTATTTTTGCCAGTTCAGAAAGCGCGAATTTGAGGTCTTCGAAACTTACCTCATTGCCATCATTTAAAGGGCAAACAACCAAGCCTTCCGCCTTTGCGGCTTTCGCTAGTGTCGCCATTTCACGAGCTTGTTGGGCACGTTCTTCATTCCATACGTTGAAAGGATATAGGGCATTTATAGACAATACTTTGATGTTTAATTCGTTTGCGAGTTGACCTGCCATTTGAGCAGAAGCCAAATCGGTTAGGCTGTTATCGCCAACATCATTACGAAATTCAACGGTTTGCGCGCCGAGTTGTGACGAGAGAGTGAGAAATTCTTTGATAGAATAAGAAGGACAGACCATATGGTTCAAACCGAATTTCGGTAACATAGACATGCTTTTATACCTTTCTGTAGAGTCTCGTACTTTCTCTTTAGTAATTCAAAGAGCAGAATGAGAACGTGATTTTTAGAGTTATTTTTAGTGCTTGCATAGTAGCGCTGAGAAAAAAAAATCGTCAATCAAGATTGTTATAAATCACTCATTAACTATCAAAAAACATCATTTATAGGGATAATCGTAAATCCTAATGAAATTAAAACTTTGGACTTGACAAAATAAGCCATATGGATCAAATTGGAACGTATATTCCATATTTAAGTTTTATGGAATATATATATTCGAATTGATTATGCGAACGGAATGCGATGATTGATCCGATAGTTTAGAGGGAAAGAGCTTTGTTGAGTCTGTCGAGCCCCTTGCTTCTAGACACGCTTTACCGGAAAAAATAAAAACAACTAGAGCGTATAAACGCTTATTTTCGAGGAAATCGCACAATGAAAAAATTACTGCTTACCGCTATAGCTTCTTCAGTTATTGCAACGTCTGTTTCTGCCGCTGATTTAAAAATTGGCGTGTCTATGGCTCTTTTTGATGACAACTTTCTAACCACTTTGCGTAATGGTATTCAATCGGCTGCTAAAGAGCAGGGCGTTGATGTCCAAATCGAAGATGCCAAAAATGGCGTTGGTAATCAGTTGAATCAAGTGCAGAACTTTATTGCTTCTGGGGTGGACGCCATCATCGTTAACCCTGTTGATACTGATGCAACGGTCTCTATTTCTGATGATGCCCAAGCCGCTGGCATCCCACTCATTTATGTTAATCGCCAACCAATTAATGTGGATTTGCTCCCTGATGATCAGGCTTTTGTGGCGTCTGATGAGAAAGTGTCAGGTACGCTTCAAACACAAGAAGTTTGTCGCTTACTAAATGGCAAAGGTAGCGTTGTTGTGATGATGGGCGAACTAACGAATCAGGCCGCATTGCAACGTACTCAAGATATTCATGATGTGATTGCAACGCCTGAGTGTTCAGGGCTGAAAATTGTTCAGCAGCAAACAGCTGAATGGTCTCGTACGAAAGGCAGTGACTTGATGACTAACTGGATCGCTGCTGGTATTCAGTTTGACGCGGTTATTGCCAACAATGACGAAATGGCGATAGGTGCGGTTCAAGCGCTTAAAGCGTCCGGTCGTTCAATGGATGATGTCGTGATCGCTGGGATTGATGCGACGACAGATGCGTTGGCTGCCATGAAAGCGGGTGAGCTTGATGTTACGGTATTCCAAAGCGCTGATGGCCAAGGTCGTGGTGCTGTTAATACGGCAGTCAAACTGATTAATGGTCAGAGTGTCGATCGTAAAGTGTGGGTGCCATTTGAATTGGTGACCCCTAAAAATCTTCATAATTATATGAAGTAAGTGTGCCAAAGCAAAAAATTAACCCCGTTAAATTAAAATAAAAATTGGAGGGATTGCGTTATGAATAGCGCAGCAGTTGAGGAAGCAGTGCCTGTAAATGGCGCAATTCCCCGAGATCAATCGTTTGAATATGTATTGGAAGTTGTCAATGTTCGTAAGGAGTTTCCTGGCGTGTTGGCATTGGACAATGTGGAGTTAAAAATTCGCCCCGGCACGGTGCATGCACTGATGGGGGAGAATGGAGCGGGTAAATCAACGCTAATGAAAGTGATTGCGGGGATTTACCAGCCCGATAGTGGTGAGGTTAAGCTGAGAGGCGAAACCATTACCTTAGAAAATCCTCTTAAAGCTCAAGAATCTGGTATTGCCATGATCCATCAAGAGTTACTGTTGATGAATCAAATGACAGTGGCTGAGAATATTTGGATTCGCCGTGAGCCTAAAAATACCTTTGGTTTAATCGATCACTCTGAAATGCATAAGATGACAGAGGATCTGTTTGATCGTCTAAATATTCATCTTGATCCAGACGCTGAAATCAGCACATTGTCCGTTGCAAATAGGCAGATGGTGGAAATTGCAAAGGCGGTTTCTTTTAACTCCGATGTTCTGATCATGGACGAACCGACCTCCGCGATTACCGAGACGGAGGTGGCTCACCTTTTTGATATTATCCGCAGCCTCCGTAAACAAGGCATCGGTATCGTTTATATCACCCATAAAATGAATGAATTGTTTGAAATCGCGGATGAATTTTCTGTTTTTCGTGATGGGAAGTACATTGGAACGCACGCGTCCAGTGATGTCACTCGTGATGACATTATTCAAATGATGGTTGGTCGAAGTGTTGACCAAATGTTTCCTAAAGAAGACGTCGAATTGGGTGACGTGTTGCTCTCTGTAAAAAATCTGACTCTAGAAGGTGTTTTTCAAGATGTATCGTTTGACGTGAGAGCGGGTGAAATTTTGGGGTTTGCCGGATTGGTTGGCTCTGGTCGTTCAAATGTGGCTGAAGCCATTTTTGGCGTTACGCCGGCGGATTCTGGCAGCGTTTGGATTGAGGGGGAAGAAGTTCATATCAAGACCCCAAATGACGCGATCATGCAAGGCATGGCATTTTTAACGGAAGACCGCAAAGAGACTGGCTGCTTTCTGTCTTTGGATATTCAAGAAAATATTCAGTCGGCGGTATTGCATGAAAACTTCGTCAATGGTGGTGGCTTTGTTGACCAAGTTAAGCTGAATGAAGAATCCGAAGCACTGTGTCAAAAGCTTCGTGTTAAGACGCCGAATATGGAAGAGGCGATTGAAAATCTTTCTGGGGGCAATCAGCAAAAAGTGCTGATAGCTCGTTGGTTGTTGACTCACCCTCGTATTTTGATCTTGGATGAACCCACTCGAGGAATTGATGTTGGCGCTAAATCCGAGATCCATTCTTTGGTCACGCAGCTCGCTCATAAAGGAGTGGCGGTGATTATGATTTCGTCCGAATTGCCAGAAGTGTTAGGCATGAGTGACAGGGTGTTGGTGATGCATGAAGGGCATGTAACAGGAATATTGGATCGTTCCGAAGCTGACCAAGTATCGGTAATGAATTTGGCCGCTCAATAGAATAAGAATTAGAAAAAAATAAGAGGTTTTTATGACTACGTTAAATGACACCATGAACTTGGAAAAAGAAAGTCAGGGTATTAAGAAAAAAAGAAAGATTCCTTCTGAGATCAGTATATTACTGGTCTTGATTGGTATTTCTATCATGTTCGAAATACTGGGTTGGATTTTTGTTGGTCAAAGCTTTTTGATGAACATGAGTCGCCTCCAAATTATCGTTTTGCAGGTCTCTGTTATTGGCATTATTGCCATCGGGGTCACCATGGTCATTATAACGGGAGGCATCGATTTATCGTCCGGTTCCGTTGTGGCCATGTCAGCCATGATTGCAGCGACGTTTGCTCAATCAAGTAGCTGGCCAAAAGTATTGTTTCCGACTTTGACAGATTTGCCATTTGTGGTGCCATTAATTGTTGGTTTGGCCGTTGGTGCATTGGCGGGTTTTGTGAATGGCTGGTTGATTACTAAAACTAAGATTCCACCGTTTATTGCCACTTTAGGGATGATGGTGTCAGCACGTGGTGTGGCACGCTGGTATACCGATGGTAGCCCTGTGTCTGGTTTCACAAAAGAATTTGCTATGTTGGGTAATGCGTTGGATCGTTGGATGCCAGTGGTTATCTTCATTGTCGTGGCGATCATTTTTCATGTAGTGATGCGTTACACTCGCTTTGGTAAATTTACTTATGCCATTGGTGCTAACCCTCAGGCGGCACGTGTTTCTGGTATTAACATTGATCGCCACCTTATTAAGGTCTACACCATTGCCGGTTTGCTGGTTGGTTTAGCGGCTATGGTTGCGATTGCCCGTATTAAAACAGCGCAAGCGGGCATGGGTCTAATGTATGAGTTGGATGCGATTGCTGCAGCGGTTATTGGCGGTGTGTCCTTGTCTGGTGGTCGTGGTCGTATTGCTGGTACGGTGATCGGTGCACTTATTTTAGGTGTGATGTTATCTGGTTTTACCTTCTTGCGAATTGATGCTTATTATCAAGACATCATTAAAGGCGCGATTATTGTCGTGGCGGTAGTGATTGATCAGCAGCGTCAGAATAAGCGTAAGAAAACCACTTAAGGTATTTATCGTCTCTGTCGGGTATCTGAACGCCCAGTTGCAGCTCTTTGTTTTTTTAACATTGAGCTGCTTTTTTATGCGTGGTGTTAATGAGTTTTTAAGTGTTTTGCTTAAGTGAATGCGTTGAGCGCGCTGAATGTTCAAGTGGATTGAATAAAGTATTGAATAGATAACCTATAAAGCCCTATTGTTGAATTTATAGGTTTTCTGCTACATGGAGGTCGACGCTTAATTGAACAGGAGCAAGAGGGTGGCATTTTTTACTGCTAAAGGACTCTGAAAATAATTCAGCTAAACGGGAGGCGAGTTTTTGTACGGGGGTGGCGATGATCATGTCGATCGTGCCATCGCTTAAGGCAAGGCGAGTATAGGAGGTTAATTCATTGCAAATTAGCGTGGTTTGCTTGCTTTTCCCAGCCTCTTTTAGGGCTTTAATAATGCCTTTCACACCGCCGCCAGCGCTATAAATGGCGGTTAAATCATCAGGGTGGTTATTCAGCAATGTCTTCGTTGCTTGATAAGCCAATGTATCATCATCCAGATTCGTTAGTGGAGAAAGTAGCTCATACGAGTGTTTAATTTCTCGAAAATAAGAGATGAAGCTAATTTCTGCAATGTCTTGATTCAGGTAGCGGTGGCTGCCTAACAGTATGCCCACTTTCCCTGCCTTTTTTGTCAACCTGGAAATGGCCCAAGCTGCCGTTCGTCCAGCTTTTCTGTTGTCCACGCCAATGTGGCCAGTACAGGTATTCGTCGACAGGGGGGATAAAATGGTAAAAACAGGTGTGTTGTTTGCGGTGAGCTGTTCAATATGTCGATTAAGTATATGATCATCAAGCGCGACCAAGGCAATACCGTCGGCGTGTTTGCTCTCTTTGATTATTTGCTCTGTGATGTATTCTGGCGTCACTTCGTCCATGAAAACCACATTCACTTCAAATTGAAATTGAGTCTCTTGAGAGCAAGCAGAGCGAATAGCGGCACCTAACCCTTCGTAAAACTCATCGTTGCTGCGTTGCAATAAAATAGATAAGCGTTTGAATGGCTTAGATTCCCGTACACGCTTTTTCAGTAATCCTGTGGCATGGTAGCCAATGTCTTCCGCCGCGATAAGCACTCGTTGTGAGGTGGATTCACGAACTTTGGAGCGCTTATTCAATACTCTATCCACAGTGGCGATACTGACGCCCGCCGCTTCTGCTAAATCATGAATAGTGGGTCTTTTTGACATAGAAAATAGCCTGATACTCTGGGGTATATTATTGTTATTTGAGCCGGTTGTTTACGATGGCACTTTATTCTGCTGAGTCATTCTTCTCGTCAAATTGATAGAAAAAATTCCATAAACAGTAGAAACTGATGCCTGCAGCAATGATTCCCCAGAAGGGTTCACCAGATAGCCATTCTACTAATGTCCAAGCAAAACAAAAGAGAGTAGCGGCGACACGACGCCATTTAGGTTGAAAAAACTTGCGGTCTGTTTCGTTCAAGGGAAATGTCCTATTTGATAATTTTTTGTATAAAGTTGTGTTCTTAAAGCGTCGGATTACTAGACATGTTAGTAATCACTAAGTTAGAATTTTTATTCCAAAATTGCAATAATTTCTTCTCTCACGATAAACCTACAGACCTTTCGGTATGGTTGATATTCGCTGTTTTAGAGAGAACTTTGATACAGAGAATATGTCATGATTGATACGGCACCAGAATCCCTCTCCGATTTGAAAGAAACCATAAAATTGCATTACCCCAAATTAAGCAAGCGCTTGCGTCAAGTGGCTGAGTTTGTTCTTGATGCTCCGAGTGATGTGGCGTTTGGTACGGTGGCCGTGCTATCTAAAGACGCAGGCGTTCATCCGTCCACATGGGTACGTTTTGCGAACGCGTTTGGCTTTAGTGGCTTTAGTGAAATGCAAAAACTGTTTCAACAGAAATTGATGGAAGAGGCGCCGAATTACCAAGATCGAATTCGTATGGCACGAGAAGTGTTTGGTGATGAAGGAAGTGATCAGTCACCAGCGCAATTGTTGAGTCGTTTTTCTCACGCTAATGCGATTGCGTTAGGACATTTGGGGGAGACAACCGCTCCAGAGGATCTGGACAAGGCCATCCAGATTTTATCGCAAGCTCATGCTGCTCATATTGTGGGCGTAAGGCGCGCTTTTGTTGTGGCGAGTTATTTTGCTTATGCGTTACGTCATATTAATCAAAAAGCGTATTTGGTGGATGGCGTGGGTGGCATGTTCAAAGAACAAGGCAGTTCTTTGGATCAGAATGATGTGCTGATCGCTGTCAGTTTTTATCCATACGCAGAAGAAACGCAAAGTGTCGCCAAAGCCGCAGCAGAGAAAAATGTACCTTTAATTGTCATTACAGATAATCAAATCAGCCCGTTAGCATCCATTGCGTCTGTGTGTTTTGTGGTGAAAGAAGCCGAAATCGATTCGTTCCGTTCTTTGTCTTCGTCGTTGTGTTTGGCGCAGGCGCTGTCGATTGGATTGGCTTATGAATTAGAAAGGAAGAACGCTTAGACTGGCTCCGGGCTTAGTTTCAGAAGCCAAGTCTGCGTTATCTTTTGTGTACCTACCGAACTTGGTCCGATAAAAAACGAAGGCTTATTGTGCTTTCGTTTTGCTATTTCCTAGGGAAATATGACGTGATCCTGTTAGCTGTGATTGACCGCTAACCCCTGAATCGATTTTATCTATCTGTCCACCGCGAGCAAGAAACTCTTGCATTTGCTTTTCTATGGATTCCGAAGTTTCCGAAGCTGCCGGCTGTTTCTTCTTAGTTGCCATGATAAATAGTCCTTGTTTTTAGATTGAGCAAGGACTATACCAGAATTTCATAAAATTTGCTTGTTATTGGCTAACGTCTGCAATCGTGTGTCTATCGTTTACGCTGCAGACGGTGGCCATGGGCTTTTTCTCAGTGTGAATGAGGGTGATATCGACGAATGATTGGGTTGAGCAATCGTGCTAACCAGCCGGTAAACTCAATCGGAGCGTCTAGTACGGTTAAGCAAATGCATTCGGCGTCTTTGGTGACAATGGGCTTATGTTTGTGACTCGCATCACGGTTAATAAAATCGCCTTGTCGATACACTCCCGATTCGTCAGAGAACGCACCTTCAAGTACCAAGGTGATTTCGTCACCGGTATGAGTGTGCGTGGGCATGTGTGCTCCCGCTTTAACTCGGGTCAGCGCGACTTGTGCTCCGCCCTCTTCATTGTAAAGCGTGGCAATTTTAAACGACGGTGACAAACGCATCCAATTCAGTTCGTCATAGCCTTGTTTAATAAACTGACGTAGGCTGTTTGGTACGGCGTATTGCGCTTCCCAACTGGTGTTTTTTGATTCTTTCGGTGACCTTGTTTCGTCACTTTCTTGAGTGGGCTGTTCGGCCAATTTTTCAAAAAAACTGTCCTTTAAACTGTTAAGGCGGCGGCTTTCGAGTTTGGTTTGGTCAAACAGATGCGATCCGAGCATTTCTAGCTTGCGGATTTGTTGTTGGCATTCGTGACAATGCTCGATGTGCGTGGACACGCACAAGGCATGGGTCAGTGGTAAGGAACCGGCCGCGTAGTCGGTTAGTGTTTCAATCGATGGATGGTAGTGAATCATCGATACTACCTCTTAACGTAAATAGTGAGTTTGTGCAAAGCTAAGCGGACTCTTGACTTTATTGTGCCAAGAGGAAGAGAGAGCTCTTCCGCCGCTTCCTTGTGCGTTTTGCCTTCCAAATAGACTTTTGCCAACACCTGCTTTTGGTCCGCGGGCAGTTTGTCTAAACCTTGTTGAATCCGCTCTTGATCGCGCTTTTGTTGAGCGTCTTTAAATGGATCCGCGTTTTCGTCGACCACGTTTTGCCATAGGAATTCCGGATCGATATCCGATTGATGTCGGCTGTTTTTGCGCAAATAATCAATACGAGCATTTCGAGCTAAAGTGAACACCCACGTATTGAGTGACGCTGACTCTGGCTTGTATGTGTGTGCTTTGTTCCAAATGCGGATCATCACTTCTTGGGCAATGTCGTCGGCCATTAAGTTGGCACCCGGCTGAGCCGCTAAGCAAAATGACCTTACCTTGGGGACGTAATAGTCAAATAGGCGAGCAAGAGCCGCTTGGTCTCTCGCTTGAGCGACAGCGAACATGTCTGCTACTCGTGTTTCGTCATAATCTAATGGGGTTGCGCGTTCCATTTAAGGCTCCAGAACTGACGGCTGTGTCGACGCTGTATTGGCGTAATACTTTATTTACGCAGGCAATGTTAGTGTGGATCACTTTAAAGGATTAAAAAAGAATGATCCGAAATACTTTTGTGTGCGTTTAATTCACATAACGAATCGCCTGAAAAGGTAACAGCCAAGGTAAGTGATGAATATGGTGGACGCTACGATGGATCCCAGTTCTTTGTTAATAGAGCGCTTTAAAGCATTCTATCTCGATGTGAAGCATCCTCAGCTGGACAAAATTGACGATGTGTACACGGAGGATGTTTTGTTTAGAGATCCCGTCCATGAGCTGCGTGGCAGTGAAGCGCTGCATGCGTATTTATCAGAAATGTGCGTAAACGTTCACAGCGGTCGTTTTGAATATTTAGATCAGACTGTGTCCGAAAACACGGCGTACATTAAATGGAACATGCACTTTAAACACCCTAAATTAGGCAATGAAACCATCACAGTGCGTGGGATTAGCCAGGTGCAATTCAACGAGCGTATCTACTTCCACGAGGATGTGTATGATTTAGGGCAGCTAATATACGAACATGTTCCTTTGTTGGGGTTCTTCGTAAAGGGATTAAAAAAGCGTCTAGCGAAGTAACGTAAGGAGACTCTGATGAATCGTACAAAGAATCAAGGCGTGGTGTGGATTACGGGAGCCAGCTCAGGCATTGGCTTGGCACTCACCAAGCAGTTTTTGGATGCCGGTTGGAAGGTATTAGCCAGCGCAAGAGGGCAAGGTGGTCTGACGCCTTTGCTCAGTCAACATGAACAACTTCATTTCATTCCTTTTGATATTGCCGATGCAAGCCAAGTCAGCGAGGTGCAAGCGGCGCTGATGGCGCATACTGATGTGCTGGATTGTGCGTTGCTTAACGCTGGAACGTGTGAATATTTAGACATGTCGGACACGGACCCAGATTGGAAAATGATGGATCGCATCATGTCGGTGAATTTTATTGGTTTGGTAAACAGCGTGGAAACGTGTTTGCCTTTGTTGAAAAAAGCGGCGCGTCCGCATTTGGTCGGTGTCAGCTCGCAGGCGGTGCAAGCGGCGTTTCCTCAGGCGGAAGCCTATGGCGCCAGCAAAGCGGCCGTGCGGTATTTCTTATCGTCCTTAAGGATGGATTTAAAACCTTTCAATATTGATGTGACCTGCTTAATGCCGGGTTTTGTGGATACGCCTCTTACTCAGAAAAACACCTTTGATATGCCGTTTCTTATGTCTGCTGATGAGGCCGCAAAGCGGATGTTTTCGGCCTTAGATTCTCGACCATTTGAGTACGCTTTTCCAAAACGCTTGTCCGCCATTTTGTGGGCTGGACGACATTTTCCTAAATGGTGGCTTGCCAAACTTGCCCCTAAGCCAAACGGCCAATAATTATTTTTTAAGGAGTCAGTAAGTGAAGATAGCCATCATAGGGTCTGGGATTTCTGGTTTGACCAGTGCGTATTTATTGCAGAAAGAACATGATGTGACCGTGTTTGAGTCGGCTAAACGAATCGGCGGTCATACGGCGACGGTGGAGGTTCCTGAAGCGGGCAGTGTGAGAGCGATCGACACTGGCTTTATTGTTTTTAATGACTGGACTTACCCGAACTTCATTCGTCTGATGGACGAATTGGGCGTGAAATCCAAAGCGACAGAAATGAGCTTTAGTGTGAGTTGTCAGCGCACAGGGTTGGAATACGGTGGAAATAACCTAAACACCTTGTTTGCACAACGTCGTAATTTGTTAAATGTCTCATTCATAGGAATGTTAAAAGACATTCTACGTTTCAATAAAGAAGCCATCCAAGACCTAGAAAGCGGAGAGTTAAAAGAAGGCGTCACATTGGGCGAATACCTAAAAGAAAAGGGCTATGGAAGCCGTTTCGCCAGCCATTATTTGATCCCGATGGGCAGCGCGATTTGGTCGTCGACACTGGATGAAATGATGGAATTTCCCTTGGTGTTTTTTGTCCGATTCTTTAAAAATCATGGATTATTGAGTGTGAATGATCGCCCACAATGGCGAGTCATCGAGGGCGGTTCATCGGCTTATTTATCCCCTTTGGTGGCGAAGTTTAATGACAGAATTCAGCTTGGTGCGGACATAGCCAAAGTGCATCGTTTGGACAGTGAAGTGTTGATTGATTTTGCGGACGGTTCACAGCAAACATTTGATCAGGTGGTCTTTGCTTGTCATAGCGACGAGGCGTTGGCTTTGTTAGCGAACCCTTCTGCTGAAGAACACGCAATTTTGTCCGCCATTCCGTATCGTAATAACGACGTGGTGTTGCACACCGATACTCGACTTTTACCAAAGAAACAGTTGGCGTGGTCGAGCTGGAATTATCACCTTGGTGAAGACCGAACAAAGCCGGCAACGTTGAGCTACAACATGAATATTCTGCAACACTTCGACAGTGAGACCACTTACGTTGTGACGTTGAATCAAACAGACATGATTGCGGAAGACAAAATAGTTGGGCGCTTTCAGTATGCTCATCCTACTTTTACCTTAGATGGCATAAAGGCTCAGGACCGTTGGGCAGAGATCAATGGCGTCAACAAAACTTGGTTTTGTGGTGCGTACTGGCGCAATGGTTTTCATGAAGATGGTTGTTGGAGTGGCGTACGTGTGGCAAATGGACTTGGTGTCTCATGGTAGGTTTCGAGCCCAAACACAGCGCTGTTTATCATGGCATGGTACGTCATCGTAGGTTTTCACCGCGGTCTCATGCCTTTCGATATCGTGTTTTCATGATGTATTTTGATTTGGATGAGTTGGACGACGTGTTGGCAATGAGCCCTTGGTGGTCAATGAAGACTTGGTCGCTTGCGCGATTTTCCCGTCAGGATTACTTCGGTGATGACGCTTTGCCGATCAAGCAGGCTGTATTGTCCGAGGTGAATGATCGCTTGGGATTAACGCTGTCTGGATCGGTGCGCATGCTGACCAATTGTCGTTATTTCGGTTTTATCATTAATCCCATCACGATTTATTACTGCTTTGATGACAACGAGCAATTGCAGGCCATGCTTTTGGAAGTCACGAACACACCTTGGAAAGAAAAAGTGGCCTATGTTTTAAAGTGTGATCCAAGCCAAGCAATGCAACGTATCCAATTTAATAAGGACATGCATGTGTCGCCGTTTCATCCTATGACGCACTTTTATGATTGGCGGAGTAATGCTCCGGATCAAAAACTGGCAGTGCACATGCAGAATAGAGAAATTGAGGGTGAGCAATGCGTGTTCGACGCCACCTTGTCACTGACTCGAATGCCATTAACGTCGCGTTCGATGGCGAGCGTGTTGTTTCGTTATCCAGTAATGACAATGAAAGTGGCGTTCGGAATTTATTGGCAAGCTCTTAAGCTTTGGATGAAGAAGGTGCCTTTTTATTCTCACCCGAATTCATCAAGCGCGACCACAAAATAAGACGACTTTGTAAATCAGTCATATAACACATTAGGAGACCAACCTTTATGAACTCCGTCAGTATGAGTAATCAAAAAGTGAAAAATCGCACAGCAACTTGGTTTGATAATCTAGCCCGTAAGATGGTGTTTACTATGTTGGGCCGATTGGAAGTTGGTCATCTTACGGTAGAGGAAAACGGCGAAATCCATTCCTTCGGTGAGCCAAAAGACGATACCCAGTACATCGCTCATATCCAAGTTCACGACATTCATACTTACCGAGATGTGTTTTTGAACAGTAGCATTGGGGCGGGTGAAGCCTATATGAAAGGTTGGTGGTCGTCGTCTGATGTGGTGGCTGTGATACGTTTGATGGTGGCCAATCTGAACTTGATCAATAAGATGGACGCCAAAAGGCCGATATGGAGTCGTATCGGTGCCAAGATCATGCACAAGCTGAACGCCAATACGAAGCAAGGTTCAAAGGAAAATATTTCAGCTCATTACGACTTAGGTAACGACTTTTTCTCTTTGTTTTTAGATCCCACCATGATGTATTCCGCGGCAGTATACCCACAACACAATGCGTCGTTAGAAGAAGCGTCTGTGCATAAATTAGATCGTATTTGCCAAAAACTACAACTCAAAGAAAACGACCATTTATTGGAAATTGGAACAGGTTGGGGCGGTATGGCGATTCATGCGGCGAAGCATTATGGCTGCCAAGTGACGACAACGACGATTTCTAAAGAACAGTATGAGTTTGCGAAAGCACGGGTAGAAGCCGAAGGGTTACAAGACAAAATTACCTTGTTGCTTGAGGATTACCGTGATTTACAAGGGCAATACGACAAACTGGTGTCGATCGAAATGATCGAAGCGGTAGGTCATGAATACTACGACAGTTATTTTTCTAAATGCAGTCAGTTACTCAAACCGCATGGTGTCATGGTGATTCAAGCCATAACGATTGCGGATCAACGCTATGATTACGCCCGCCGCTCTGTCGATTTTATTCAGCGTTACATTTTTCCTGGTGGCTGTTTGCCTTCCAATCAAGTGATCGCACATAAGATTGCTTCTAAAACTGACATGCAAATCGTGGGGTTAGAAGACATTACCGAGCATTACGCAAAAACCCTGGCTGATTGGCGAACGCGCTTTCATGCCGCCCGTCGTGAAGTCACCGACATGGGCTTTGACGATGTTTTTTGTCGTATGTGGGATTTCTACCTAGCGTATTGCGAAGGTGGTTTTAAAGAACGCGCAATCAGCACAGGGCAGTTTGTTTTCGCCAAGCCAGACCATCGTTTGACGATCGAGCAACGCTAATGGGAGCGGATGGTATGAAACGTTTGGCGAATGCCATCTTGTTTCAAATCATTTGGTTTGTGTGCGTGTTGGCCGGCAACATTTGGGCTGTGGTCGCAACCGCAGTGTATCTGTTTGTGCATGACCGCTATTTTATGAACAGTCGCCGAGAGTGGCGGTTGTTGGCGGTATTTTTAGGGTTAGGTTTGCTGGTCGATGGCGCATTGTTTCAGATAGGTTTGTTTTCAATAAACCATGCATCGACGCTTGCTCAACCTTCTCTGACGGCCAACTTGCCCCCGATTTGGTTGTTGTGCCTTTGGATAAGTGTGGGCAGTTTGTTTGCTCACAGTTTGGCGATGTTGCGTTCTCGATATGCTTTGAGCGCACTTTTGGGCGCCATAGGCCCTACATTCAGTTATCTTGCGGGGGCAAATTTATCCGGTATTACCCTTGCTGAGCCAACCTTACTGAGCGCCTTGGTGGTGGCCTTAATATGGTCGTTGATCTTGCCCCTGGGCATTTGGTTGAGTGAACAATGGACTTTATTTTCTACTTCGGGAGAGAGTTGAAATGGCGTGTTTTCGAGTGTGTTTGTTGCGAATCGGCTTGTTGACTGTGACCGTACTGCTTGGCTTTGCTAACACTGCCATGGCGCAAATTATTGGCAGTGCTTACAGTGTGAAAACGGGTGAGTTGTTGTATCGAGAAACACATCAGCAAATCAATGACAGCGCATACAGCGTCGAATATTCCGAACCCAATGGCGAGGTATTTGCGCACAAAACCCTGGATTTTTCTCAGTCAAAAATCACGCCGAGTTTTTTGCAGCTGAATGAACGTAATGGTGAACGCATTGATGTTAAACAACTGGGCCGTCAGTTGACCGTCAATTACCTAGAAAACCGAGACGCAAAAGAAGAAACCGAATCGGTCGCGTTAGAAGGCGGGATGATCGTTGACGCGGGTTTTGACGAGTTTGTGAAGCAATATTGGCAAGCGTTGGTAACGGGAAAAGAATTGGATGTGGACTATCTGGTACCCAGCAAACAAACGACGTTTGGTTTTCGTGTTAGCAAAGCCACATGTTTGGATGGCACACAAAACGGAGCGCTGTGTTTTTCTCTGACGCCGACGTCTTGGTTGGTGAAAATGGCTGTCGATCCGATTGTCGTGGCGTACGACTCACAAGATAAACGGTTACTGCGTTTTACGGGACGAGCCAATATTTGCGATACGAAAGGCAAATACGAACAAGTCGACATTCAATATCAGTACCTGTAATTCTTTTATTTAGGCACTTAGGATCATGACTATGAATCGCATATACCGAGCTTTTAAAACCAAGTTAACCTTATTACTGTGTGCTGTATTACTTACGGCCTGTTCCACCCCAGACGTGTCTTTGTATGCGAAGAACGATCCTAAATTTGAGCTGCAAGAGTTTTTTTCCGGGTCATTGACGGCGCACGGCATTTTGAAAAACCGCAGTGGCGAAGTGATTCGTTACTTTAACGCCACGTTAGAAGGCAGCTGGAAAGGCGGTGTGGGAGTACTGGCGGAGCGGTTTGTTTTTGATGACGGTGAAGTCCAAGAGAGAACGTGGATTATGACTCCCAATGAGCGTGGTGAATACTCGGCCACTGCGAACGATGTTGTCGGATCTGGTGCGATTAACATGGCGGGAAATGCCTTGTTTATGAAGTATGTTTTGAAAGTGCCTTACGATGGCGATCTGTTAGAGGTGAATGTGGATGACCGCATGTATATGGTAAAAGAGGGTGTGGTGATTAATGAGTCGGTGATGACTAAGTTTGGTGTCGAGGTTGGTTATTTATCGATTGTGATACAAAAAAACTAGTTGAAGATTATTAATAAATATAGAAGTAGTGATGAATTATTTTTGTATTAATGCTCAATTTCGTCACTACTATAATTTTGACTAATAGCACGTAAAAATTATCGTGAGTCATTCTCAATAGGTCGAGAAAACACCATATAGTTTATGTTATATATGAAAGACTGCTGCTTGGCGGTCTTTTTTTATGCGCGTTTTAAGTGTTGGTCTAGACGTACTGACCGCCGCGAAGCAAGTAGGGGAAATGGCATCGGTTGCCGTTTGCTTACATGAATCAGTACGGAGGAAAGCCACGACATGTTAAACAGTATTACGGCATTACTACCTGCTAAAAACAAGGTTGTGCTTTGGTACGCGTGCCTGTCTTTAGCTTTGAGTATAGCGCTGTTTGTTGTGGGCCTTTATGTTTATTTGTCCACTGATTTAGAGCGTAAAACACGCTTAGCAAAAACATTACTTACCGATCAAATGGCCGACATTTTTGAAGAGCTCAAACACATTACGGATGACGCCAGTGGAGCCTGTTACAACGACGATATAACGCAGTTAAGACGTGCGACGTTTAACTCACCAACGTTCAAAGAACTTGGTTTATTTGGTGATAATTTTAGAGTGTACTGTTCTAACTTTGGGATGGTGAATATCCCAATTTATTCAACGATTGTGGCTCGTATAGAAAGTAGCAACGATCGAAAAACTGTTTCGCTTATGCGTTCTAATACATTGGGTGATTCTACTTTTTTTGCCTTTTATCAAGGTGAAAATGGCATCGGGGTGAATGGCTTGGCGCCGCCAGAACGTTTTTCTAGGCTGGTGGATTCGGTGCTGTTACCTGAATACTTTTATGAGCTCACCATCGGTAGGCAGGTACTGTCATCGAATCGAGACGGCATTGACTCTGATGTATGGAAAAGAACCACCGTGTCATTAGACGATTGGGCGATGACATTGGATGTATTTTTTCCTTCGAATTTATATTGGCAACGCTTACCAACCTTAGTGCCGTTTATGGTCATCGCGTGGGCGGTTTTGTTCTTTGTATTTTACGCAGGGCATTTGGTCAGTGTGTACTATCGCCGCTCATTGCGCCATTGTGTCCGACGAGCCATAAAGAGCGGAACACTGGACGTGTATTTTCAACCGATTGTGTCATTAAGCACCAGCAAAGCCCCTGAAATGGAAGCTCTGTTGCGCTGGCGTTCGGCACATCATGGACAAGTGTCGCCCTTGGTGATTGTGAACATCGCAGAGCAACTGGGCATGATGGACGAACTTACGTGGCTGGTAATACGCAAAGTGGGGGCGTTTTATCGTGAATATCCAGAAGTGCTCAGTGGAATAAACACCGCGGTAAACGTGGATCGCTTTAGTCTATTGAAGGAAAACTTTGCGCCTACGTTGGCTGGGATTTTAGAAGAGTATCCAGAACTGAAGGGCAAGTTGGGTCTTGAGGTGACTGAGAACAGCGCACTAAATGCTCAGGAGTTGCCTCTGATGGTCAGTCGTTTTGAACATCTTAAAGCACTTGGCGTTGGTTTATCTGTGGATGACTTTGGTACAGGGTATTCAGGATTGGATTTCTTAAGGCGTTTCCCTTACGACACGTTAAAACTGGACCAAATTTTTATTGCCAATATAGACGACCCATTTACACGACAAGTGCTTACTTCGGTGACTCAACTTGCCAAAGAATTAGGGATGGATTTGGTTGCCGAAGGCGTGGAGCGTCAAGACCAATTGGATGCGGTCAAAGCGTTAGGTGTAGACAAAGTTCAAGGCTATTACTTTAGTCAACCGCTTCCCAAGGACCAAGTGATTGCGTGGGTGGAACGACATTGTCGAAACGTGAGCCCGGCTTAATCTAGGCGATAGAGCAATCCACGATTGTATTCTTAGATGGCTTCTCTTACTCTTGGGCGCTTAATTTTTCGGTTAAAGGTTGTGTGCGCATGGCGACTCTGGTTTTTCGGCTTAAGTATGTTCCAGATGAAGAAGCGGATGAGATCCGTCAATTACTCACGGATCATGATATTGCCTTTTATGAAACGAGCGCAGGGCGTTGGCAAATCTCCATGGCAGGACTGTGGGTCAGAGACAAGGAGCAGGCCGTCAAAGCGCAGGCCCTTATTCGAGAAGACCAAATCGCCCGAGCACAAGCCATGCGACCAATCAGTGCTGGGCAGTGGGTGCTGGGTTATCTGCAGCACGCCCGTCAGAACCCAGCCGAAGCCCTCTTTACCCTGATAGCCGTGTTGCTCATCTTGGGTATCTCTATCTTACCTTTCGCCCTTTGGGTGTGATGCATTACGGGTTGGTTACACAGCTTCGGTTAAGGGCTTAGCCAGCAGAGCGGCTTTGCGTTGAACGCGGGCGCTGATCAATTGCACGTTAATGGCGCTTGCGACCACGATTAACATACCAAACAAACTCAAGATATCCGCATGGGATGAACTGATGCTGTCCGTCCACCACCCGAAAACCACGCAAAGCTCGGTAAGAATGAAGGCCATGACTGGCGTCAAAGCGACCGAAGCACTGACTTGCACGGTTTGCCAATAGCGCATAGCTTGAGCAAATGCCCCGTACGCAATCACAGTGTTAATACAACAGAATGCGGCAATCCATATATCGTCCGCTGACATCGACAGCAACGCGCTGGGTGTTGAAAATGGCAGCATTACCACCAAAGCATAAACATAGATGGCCAATAAAATATTGGAAGGTGCTAAACGCTTAAATAACGATTTTTGCAGTAACGCGTACATAGACCATGCGGCCGCAGACAATTGTACGATACCAAAGCCAAACCAAATAGAACCCTGACCACCTTGCGCAAAAATAGGGTGGAAGAACACCAGCATGCCCACGCCGATACCCACAAAGCACAACCACTGCTGCCAGTTGATAACCTCTTTAAGAAAAAACATACCACCTAATGCAAGAAACAAAGGTGCGACTTGGAAGCTTAGCTGAGCGGAACCGGGCAGTAAAAAGTTTAAACTCCAAGCAAAACTGGTGTAATTGACGATCAAAAAGGTACCGGCAGCAAACAAGCGTAGCCAGTCTTTGCGCGCCAGTGCTTTGAATTCACCCAATACACCTCGCTGCCATTGCCATAAGCCTAAAATGACGGCGGCGACTGAAAATCTCAGCCAAGTTAACGTAATGGGGTCAGAAAATCCGCCAGATAATTTGAGCGCAATCGGCAACATGCCCCAAAATAAGACGGTAATAGAGCTGAAAAATAGGCCGTATAAAAAAGTCTGTCTGGCGGTTGGCATGGCGGTTCCCTTTCATAAAGAGGAGGATAATGAGATTTTTCATAATGGCTTTCATTGTGAGCGAAAGCCAATGCATAATAGGTCTAATCATTATGCATAAAGCGGAATTTAGTCATGATCCCATCTTCGCTCCAACATTTAGACCTGAAATCTCTAACGGGACTGTTGTATTTACTAGAAGAGCGAAATGTTGGGCGTGCGGCGGATCGCTTGTACTTGAGTCAATCCGCCATGAGTCGGCTGCTTAATAGGTTGCGGGATGCGTTTGATGATCCTTTGTTTATTCGCACCTCAAAAGGCATGGTGCCCACCTCAAAAGCGTTAGCGCTAGAAGCGCCATTAAAGCTGATGCTGGAGCAAATGGCGGGATTGTGGACGGAATCTGAGTTCCAACCACAGAGCAGTTACCGCACATTTCGTGTGCAAACGACGCATTATCAAGCACAAGCCTATATGCCTGCGATCGCCGAACACTTCTATCGAGAAGCGCCGTTTGCCTCGCTTGAAACCAGCACGCTGACCGAAACCAGTTTGCTCAGCCAAGAAGAGCACTCTCTGGATTTGGCGTTATGCAGCGATTACATTCAGTTGCCAAACCGCTTTGAAAAGAACCTATTGGGCCGTGAAAAATTTCGCTGTGTGATGTCGGCCAATCATGAGCTCGCCAGTAAGGACTGCCTGACGTTGGATGACTATTTGGCTTATTCACATGTGCTAGTGAATTTAGGCGGCTCCAACCCGGTGATCAGTGACGCTTTATTAGGAGAGCGTGCCCGCGAACGACATTTTGCGTTTCGCACGCCTTATATGTTGGCGGCACTTGAAACGGTCGGGCGCACCTCGTTATTGATGAGCAACAGTGGTCTGTTACCAGAACGCTTTCGTCAACAGTTCGGTTTGGTTATCAAAGATTTACCGATGGATTTTCCTTTTATTCAGTATTATTCCTGCTGGCCGAAGTCGATTGGCAACGATCCTGGTGTGATTTGGTTTAGAGGGATTTGCGAACAAGTGATTCGACGATTAATTCCTTATCCTGAGTATTGAGAGCGGTACAGGCTTTAGTCCAAATTCATTTATTCGGTTATACTCGTCTTTTGGTTTGAAACAATGGCATGGCAGTGGTCTTAAAAAGCAAGAATACGAAAAGCAAACGTCCGAACAAACTAGAGCTTCACCCTCGTAACCCGCATCGTGCGCGTTATGACTTTGCTCTGTTGGCGGATTCTTGCCCTGAACTCTCAGGTTTTATTCAACTGAATCAATACGGTAACGAATCGGTCGATTTTGCGAATCCCGAGGCTGTGAAAACGTTAAACCGAGCTTTATTAAGTCACTTCTATGGCGTTGCTTTTTGGGATATTCCACCGGGCTATCTTTGTCCGCCGATTCCCGGTAGAGCGGATTACATTCATTATCTTGCTGATTTATTAGCCGACAGTAACCAAGGCATCATTCCTCGTGGAAAAGGGGTAAAGGTGTTGGATGTGGGTGTGGGTGCGAACTGCGTCTACCCGATTATTGGGCATCAAGAATATGGCTGGCAGTTTGTTGGCTCGGACGTGAATCCGGTGGCGGTAGCAACGTGCGATACCATAGTGAAATCCAACGCTTGCTTAAAAGGTGCCATCAGTGTGCGCCTGCAAACACAAGCAGCGAAGCTGTTTGACGGCGTATGGAAAGAAAAAGACCGCTTTGACTTGACGCTGTGTAACCCTCCGTTCCATACCAGTGAATCCGCAATGATCGACGAATCTCAGCGAAAATGGCGTGGTGTGAAAGGTAAATCAGCGCAAACGGCTAAGCCCGTATTAAATTTTGGTGGCACCGCGGCAGAGTTGTGGTGTGATGGCGGCGAAGCGGGTTTTGTGTCTCGTATGGTCAAAGAAAGCGTGCAATACGCTGATCGTTGTTTCTGGTTTACCTCATTGGTAGCGCGTCAGGGCAATGTAGACGCCATCTATCGCACCTTAAAAGAAGTTGGTGTACGCCAAGTAAAGACCATTGAAATGGCGCAAGGTCAGAAAATCAGTCGCTTTATTGCGTGGAGCTTTCTTGGTGACGATCAAATTGATTACTGGAAAGACAATTATTGGCAAAGTTAGCCGCGCACCCTGTTCGCATTGAATACCCATTTATAGCTCAGATCACGACTCCCTTTCCCATTTCACCCCAGTAAAACAGACCAAATTCACCAAGGATGGCTTTTTGCCATCCGTTTTGTTCGCCTTCTATTGGAAACAAAATTATTGGCATATTGTCGTGCTAAATTTTAATAGAACAAGAAGTACATTAGGTTCGATGGCATAAAAGTGTTATAAGCCCTATTATTCTTAAACATTATTTGCGTTTTTGGGATTTATGCTGCGTCGCCTATGTTATTAGCATTTAAGAGGTTTTAAGGTGTTAAAAAGCTTTCAAGCACGATTGATTATGTTTGTTTTGGTGTTGCTTGCGCTGGTTCAGTTAGGAACGGCGTTGGCCGTGTTGACGTCACTAAAAGAAGACAATTATAAACAAGGCGTGCATTCCATCGACGTATCTCGCAATGTCTTTGATTTGTTTCTTGAAGCGCGTGCTGAGCAATTAACCAAAGGGGTTGAAATTTTGACCTCAGATTTTGGTTTCAAACAAGCCGTGGCGACCCGGGAAACAGGGACGATTCAATCGGTTCTGCAGAATCATGGCGCTCGGATTAACGCCGACGTTTCTCTGTTAGTGTCACCGCGTGGCGAGTTGATTACCGCGACGCAACCATTGAATATCAGCGAGACGGTCTCTGAGTTAGTGTTTGCCGCTCGTCGTTCGGGTGGCTCGTCGATCAGCACGATGATAGCCTTGGACAACCGTGCGTATCAGTTGGTGTTGGTGCCGATTAAAGCACCGAATGTGGTGGCTTGGGTCGGCATGGCTTTCTTGCTGGATCAGGCGTTAGCAGAGCAAATTAAGAACGTAACCGGGCTGGACATCAGTTTTGTTTTTGAAACCAGTGACACTCATATGTTATCGGGCGCATCAACTTTACCTACGGCTGAAAAAGACGTGTTATTCAAAGACATCCTCAGCATCCAAAATATCTTAAAATCCCCAGTGTTTTCGAACGATGAAAAGTACCTGTCTTTAGGCGTTGATCTAGGCATGAAAGATCAGTGGGGGATAATTCACCTGCCTTATGGGCCTTGGTTGATGAGCTACAACTATACGCGCAATCAGTTGATCTTAATTTTTACTGGTGCGTTGGCGTTGGCGCTGTTGTTTGGTATTGCTTTGGCTCGAAACATGACGCGTCCGATTGGTCGATTGGTGGACTACGCAACTCAGATTGGTTTGGGTGTGAACAAAGAAAAAGTCAAAGCGCCAGAGATTGACGGTGAATTTGGTGTGTTATCGAATACCATGCAAACCATGCAAGACTCCATTATTAATCGTGAAGAGGAACTGACGTACAGGGCATCGCACGATCAATTAACGGGGCTGTTTAATAACAGCTCGGTCGAGCTGTATTTGAATGACGTGTTGCCCAAAGAGCAAGGTGCGCTGGTGAGTGTCAATGTTAGACATTTCAAACGCATCAACAATATGCTCGGCTTTGACGTGGGGAACGCCATGTTATCGAAAGTGGCCGAACGTCTTCAATTATGGGGACACGATGCACACATGTTGGCGAGATTGTCGGGTGATAAATTTTTGGTGATATTTGATCGCCAAATCACGGGGCAGGATTGCCGAGATTTAAAGCAGTTATTCAGTATCGAATTTGAAGTAGAAAAAGGCTCCAATATTCGCCTTGATATCAGTATCGGCATACTTCCTTTCGAGCACGCTACCGCGAGCGCAAACAGTGCTATGCGTCGTTTAGAGATTGTGGCCGATAAGGCTCGTGAAGAAAGCAATGTGTGTGTGTTTTATGAAGTCGGCCAAGATGAAAGCCATCGTCGTCAGCTGACCATCATTCGTGATTTGCCATCGGCTCTGGAAAAGAATCAACTGTTCGTGGTGTATCAGCCAAAAGTAGGTGTTGCGTCGGATGACTGTCATGAGGCCGAAGCGCTGATTCGGTGGATTCACCCGGAATTGGGCTTTTTGCCACCGGACGAGTTTATTGCCATTTTAGAGCACGCGGGCAGCATTCAGCAGTTGACCAAATGGGTGCTCAATACCGTGTTGTCGCAACTTAGCCAATGGTGGAAGAAAGGTCATGAGATACGAGTGGCCGTGAATTTGTCTGCGCTCGATTTGTTGGATGAAAGATTGCCTTCCATTGTGGCCAAAGCGCTAAAAGTAAATGGCCTACCGGTACGAGCGTTGGCGTTAGAAGTGACCGAAAGCGCGGTGATGAAGGACAGAAGCAAGGTTATCAAGGTGCTAAACGCACTCCAAGAAATGGGCGTGCATTTGGCGATTGATGATTTTGGTACGGGACAATCGTCACTCTCTTATTTGCGTGAATTGCCGGTTAATGAAGTCAAAATCGACCGTGCGTTTATTCAGTATATTGATACCAACAAAGGCGATGAATTTATCACCAACGCAACGATTGGCTTGTCTCACAGTCTTGGTTTTCAAGTCACGGCTGAAGGTGCCGAGAATGCCGAAGGGGTGGCGCTTTTAAGGCAATATCATTGTGATAAGATACAGGGATATTTCTTCTCTAAGCCCTTGGTGGCAGAAGAGTTTTTTCAATGGCGTGAAACATTTCATAACCGATAAACGAATGCGTCACCACGAATCTTACACGCTATCTATGTGAGGTTTTTCTATATGTTGTTTTTGCTGCGCATGGCGCTGCTTGCTTTATTAATTATCAGTGTCACTGTGTTTGGTATCGTATTTTGTTTGTTTACCTTACGATCTAAAAATCGCGTCTACCATTTGGGGCGAGTGTTCGCACACGTTGCGTCGCTTTTCGGATTGTCGGTAGAAGGTCGAGTCTCTGAAGCGGCAAAACAGGTACCTCAGGCTGTGTATGTCGCCAACCATCAAAATAATTTCGATTTGTTCACGTTAGCATCGGTTGTGCCAGCAGGCGTTGTGACCGTTGGTAAGAAGAGCCTGCGCTGGATTCCGTTTTTTGGTGTGTTGTATTGGCTCAGTGGTAATTTTTTGATTGATCGAGAAAATCGTAAGCAAGCAATTGCGACGATAGAGCAGATTGTGACGAAAATGAAAAAAACCGGCCTGTCTATTTGGATGTTTCCTGAAGGGACTCGCAGCCGTGGGCGTGGTTGGTTGCCCTTTAAACGGGGGGCTTTTCATGCGGCGGTGCAAGCGGGCGTCCCCATCATTCCTGTGGTCTGTAGTAATACTCACAATCAAGTCGGATTAAACCGTTGGCGCAATGGCAAGGTGATTGTTGAAATGCTGCCACCCATCGACACAACGGGGCTGCAGGAAACCGATGTGGTTGAACTGCTCGAATCATGCGAAGCGCTGATGCATCAAACAAAGCAGCGCTTAGATCAAGAACTAGCAAGGGCTTAAAGACGGGGCTCTGGTGTGGCTAGTTTAGGTCGTGGCCAAATCCAATACGTCTTCGAACTGGCGCTTTATTCCGAGTTTGCTTGGATGTTCATCGGGCAAAGCGTGCGTTGACCATTCGGGGTGTTGTTGTGCTTGTTTCCAATAAGGTTTAATACGGTCGACTAGCCCCGAGTCAGAAGGCAAATTCGACAGCTGAAACGCGTCTTGAGCCGCGTGACCTCGTTGATGAAAGTGCTGGATTGCACTCAATCCTCGCACGCTCAAAAGCGTGAGTGTGGCGCTATCCAAACACAGATGATGGCGCTTGGTAATTTTGCTTTTTAGCGTGTCTTTGTAATGCTGTCCGGTTTTCCACGTGGCACCCAGAAACGCTCCAATAGTGGTAGCGGTTCCCAGCGTCAGTCCCGCGGACATCACATCTATTCCTGCGCCGATGGCTGCACCTGTTAGCGCGCTAGTGCCCGTGTCTATTCCCCATTCTTTTAATGTGTCTGTGGCAAAGATGTCCTGCTGCCAGCGGTCATTTTTTATGGCTAATGGGGTGGCGATCAGGTCTTCTTGCCGAAATTCGTAAAGACGTAACAGTTGCTCCATGAAGTGATTTTCCAGCGTGCGTATGCTGTTTTCAAAACGATTTGAGTCTTCGGCTTCTGGCGGATAATGGGAGCATTCAAGGCGCGTGCTGGCGGCTTTGATGATCAATTCGGCCAACAGGTTACAGGCCATGCTGCGGCGCAGTTTAGCGGCGTCTTCACGTGATTGAATCAATTGTTTGATGGCGTCGTATTTGTCCGGCATGAGGCTTTGAATGCTCTGATATAAGCGTTTTTCGTCTTCAAAATAAAATGCCACAGTGTCGTATTTTATGACCGCGTGGAGGTGGCGCTCGGCTAAGACTTTACGCCATGCGTCTGCATGTGGGCTTGCGGTTGCGCTAAAATTGAGGATTGGGACGATCGGCTTGTTGGCACTTGCTAAGAGATCGAGTTCGTCTAAGTATTTCCCCAAAGGGGCTTGCCGCAAGTCGATGACATACAAAATAATGTCTGTGTGGGTCAGCTGTTTGAGGATTTTAGCTTCTTGTTCGAAGTCGCTTTGTGCCAGTGGGCTGTCACAAAAAGGCAGCAGCCAATCTGCGCCTTGATGATCGCTAAACGGAGCCGAATGTCTGGCTTGCCACAGTCCTACTGAGTCTTCAAAGCCTGGGGTGTCCGTGAGGGTGATGATCGAATGTTGGCCGATTTTTATCTTCACACTTTCCACATGACGAGTTGTGCCCGCTTGGTTGCTGACTTGTCCGAAGTCATGTTTGCGCAACAAGGTTCGAACCAATGAGGTTTTTCCTGTATTCGCATGACCAACGACTAAAAGGGCAATAGACACGGCTTACTCCTCTTTGGGCAGTGTGTTAGATGGTATGTTTGTCTCTCGCGCAAGGCGATACCAGTCGTCGTGAAATTGGCTGTTAGTATCTTGGTAAATGACCAAGGTGAGTGCGGAATGCACCGCACGAGCTTGGTTCAAAAATCGCCTAGTACCGCGGTCAGGGCTTTGGTTGGCATCGACCAACAAAAACATCGCCTCGTGACTGGGTGAGGCCAAAAAGCGGGCCTGTTCTTCTCTGCTATTGAGCATTACCGCAGAACCAACAGGCTGTAATTGACTCGGCTTTTCTCCGCTCCACTCAAACAATGCCCATTGTTGTGAAAAAGCCTGATCGGATAAAACATCATTTTTTGCGTTGGTGTTATGTGTTCCTAGCGTTTTAGGATAAGCATCAGCGTCAAGCACAAGTCGACTTTGTTGTTCTGGTTGACGATAACGATTCTGGATAATCTGTTCTTGCGTGCTTAACGGGTGCGTTTTGCGTGTTATTTGATACAGCGCCACGCAGATTAGGGTGAATATCAGTCGAGGTAAAACACCGTAGATCAATATGCTGGCGAGTAAAAAATTCGCCCAATGCTGTCTGGTGGACGCTGATTGTTGAATAAGGTCGACACGGCTGGCTAAAATATCCAATTGATTTGGTAGCGCGATGCCAAACCACTGCGGAATGACACTCAAGGTCTGTGTAAGCTGAATAAATGCCGCATCACTCAATAGTGTAGTTTCCCACGCAAAATTGACCTGATTGGTGAGTAGCAAGAGCAATGTCATCACCCATCCTGCCAGCAGATAACAGCCCCACGCGCCATGAGACAAACTGCTGATGAGCCATTTATTCGAATGGGGAGGGCATTGCCAATGAAGATAAGCCGCGCTAACGGCGTCATTGAAATGTGAATACTTACTTATCTTTTTGTTTAGGAAAATCAAAAGTGTCAGCAAAACGCCTTTGCTATCAGAGGGACGTTTTGACGTTGCCACCATGGTGATCAACCACACGATGACATTCAACCCATGAAACCCCAACAAGACAAGAAACAACCAAAAAATATTGACCTGATTGGCTTGGTTCATGGCGAAGGCCGAAGGCACGGCCATGAAGCCTAATAATGCACAGCACACCATCAACACCAAGACAGCGCGATTGAAGTAGCGTTTTAGCGTTGCAAACTGTGCCGAATAACTGACAGGGCTGGGCGATGTATCAAGCGTCATTAACGCGGTTTTTACATCACTGGCATGGGCAGGCAGCCGAAAATCGGAATGTGTTTCTAGCCATGCTGCCAGAGTAAGTTTGGCACCTTGTGTCGGGAAGGTCATGGTATTACGTTACTCTTTTAGTGAATGGGCTTTGATGAGCGAATGGGTGCTGTTACAAAGCGCTATAATTTTTAATCATGTTAAGACAATAAGTTAGCAGAAAAACGATAGATCTTTATGATTTGTAACAATGCAAAGGTTTTAATAGGTTATCAAACTTTGCATATATGTAGGTAATTGTTAAACCCAATTGATTACTTACCACAACTAACTCTAATATACCCAAATCAATCATAAATTGGGTCGTTCGTAGTAGGAGACAAAGCCATGCGTTTAAATTCCATTAGGGTAAAAAGTTCTTTGCCCGTTTTAGTCATGAGCGTCACGTTTATCGTTGCTTTGCTCTCGATGGGACACATTATTAATCAGTTGACCGCCGCACTGAATGTGCAGGCAGATTCTTATGCTAAGGCAACATCCGTCATACTGAATGCTGACCGTGACTTGTATCAAGCAAAATTGGCTGAACAACGTATTGTGGATGGCTTTGGTGATCCTAAATCCGAAGACGCTGATCGCCTTGAAAATGCTCAACAAGTTAAAGACCGTTTTAATTTGTTCAGACAGTATTTATCGAAAGAGCCTAAGGTGTACCAGTCATTGGGCGATTTTGATAAAGCCTTTACGACGTGGCTGAACGCATCGAATGCGTTTGTGGCGCTGGATAAAAATGCCCCAAATTTTGCCACGGCTGAGCAAAAATCCAATGCCGATTTTTCTGCGTTGAGAGGCATTTTGGACAAAGCCGGTGAGGCAGTGAATAAGCACGCGGCATCAACAAAAACAGTGATTGAAGAAAAGGTCGCAAATTTCAAACAATTTGCATTTATTATTGTGGTTGTGGGGTTATTGATCGCCGTTTGGTTCAGTTACAAAACACCGAAAACATTGTCTCATCAGGTGCGTTATTTAGGGCAGCGTATTCGTGAAATTTCCGAAGGCGATGGTGACCTAACGCAAAAAATTGAATTCTCAACAAAAGATGAACTGGGCGATCTTGCGAATGAATTTAACGAATTCGTCAACCGTCTACGTGGCATTATCGGCAGCATACACAAGCAATCGGATGCGTTGGGCAAAATGACGGTTCAGCTTAACAACGCAGCAACACAAACATCTGGTATCACTACAGGGTTAGCAAACGCATCGGCCTCTATTGTCAGTGCGGGCCATGAAATGGACATGTCTAACCAACAAATGGCGACAGTGGCGCGAGACACGGCGGATGAAGCCAAAAACTCCAACACGTTAACGCAAAGCGGTATGGCTGCGGTGAATAAATCTCAGCACGCGGTGACGGAATTGGTATCTGATATTGAACTCGCCTTAAGTCGTTCTGATGAACTGCAAAAAAGCTCTGAAAGTATTGCGTCTGTATTGGAAGTGATTCGTAACATTGCCGAGCAAACCAACCTGTTGGCCTTGAACGCAGCCATCGAAGCGGCCCGTGCGGGTGAACAAGGTCGAGGTTTTGCGGTTGTCGCCGACGAAGTTCGTACATTGGCAACACGTACCCAAGACAGTACAAATGAAATTGAATCGATGATTGAAAAGCTAAAAGTCAACGTTGCAGAGTCGTCTAAAGCGATTCAAAACAGCCGTGACAATGCTGAGTTTACCGTCAATAACTTTGGCGAAGTAACGACCATCTTTACCAGCTTGCAGACTTCCTTTGGTAAGGTTCAAGAAATGGCGGCTCACACGGCGCAAGCCACACAGGAACAATCCATTGTGGCCAACGACATCAACCAAAACATGGTGTCACTAAAAGAACAAAGTGATTCGGTGCAGTCTGTGTCCGACTTGATCCAGCAACAAGCGCAAGACATTACTAAACTGTACAAATCGCTTGATCAGCAAGTAGGCAGCTTTAAAGTCTAATTCGCTCAGACCAAAGCCTGTAATGCTCAGCCGCTTATCGCAAGATAAGCGGCTTTTTTGCATCATGCTCGTGGCTTTTTCAGCGGCAGCGGTGCGGACGTCTTTACTGAACGAATGGCAAAATGGCTCTGAATGTCTTTCACATGGGGCAAAGATTGCAAGGCTTTGAGAATACGTTCGTAGTCTTGTAAATCCACCGCGACCACTTCCAGACGGTAATCGGCGATGCCAGAAACAAGGTGTGCGCTGATGATGTCTTCCATCTCCAGAATCGCATTTTCAAACACAATATGTTTGTCCCCAGCGTGGCTTTTTAAGCGTACTTCCACAAACACCGTCATGGAAAAACCGGCTTTTTGACGGTCAATGCGAGCGTGATAACCCTCGATCACCCCAGAGTCCTCTAGTTGTTTAACACGGCGCAAACAAGGTGAGGGCGATAAGTGAATTTCTTCTGCCAATGCCACATTGGTAAGGCGGCCATCAGATTGCAGATGAGAAAGAATGTCTAAGTCGATTTTATCCATATTGGCACACTTGGTATCATATTTAATTTTTAGGGGCGTTATGTGCTAAATACTCGCCTTTTTTAAGGGTAAATAGCAAGGACATGCTCGCGCTTCAGGGTTGATAATTAGCTTGATGATTTCCTTCGAGGTAGCTATGTCCCAAGTTTATTCACACGACTCTCAATCCACGTTGACGCAAACGCCACCACAATACAAACAATACGCCACTGGTTGGGGTTTTCGTTTGGGCTTGCTGGCTGCGTTTGTCAGTATCCTTATTTGGGCTTCGTGGTTGGTGAGTATGCGCGCTGGCGTAACGAACACCTTGACGGCTTTTGATCTGGGTGTGCTGCGTTATTCGCCACCGGCATTGCTGTTGTTTCCTTTCTTGTGGCGCGCGCGCGCGACAGTTCGAGCGGTGTCGCCGATTTTGCTGTTGGGTATTGTGTGTGGTGCTGGACTGCCGTTTTTCTATTTGAGCGCGACCGGTTTGAAATACGCTCCAGCATCTCATGCTGGTCTGTTAATTTTGGGCGCGTTTCCTTTTTTTGTGACGTTGTTAGCCGTTCTTTTCTATCAAGAGAAAGTCAGTCGGGAACGAAAAATTGGCTTGAGTTTGGTGTGTTTTGGCGTTGTGGTATTGCTCAGTTTGTCGCTATTAACCGCACCTGAAGGCACATGGAAAGGCGATCTGTTGTTATTGGCTGCTAGCTTCTTTTGGGCTGTTTACACCGTCAGTTTACGAATCGCAGGATTGCCGCCGCTGGTATCAACCGCTCTAATGGGGTTGGTCTCGCTGCTTGCACTGATAGTTCTTGGGGCAACGGGGCTGGTATCCAGCGGTCTAGCGCAAGCCTCATGGGAAATGATCGCCGGACAAGTATTAGTACAAAGCCTACTGGTTGGCTTAATGACAGGATTTTCCTACGGCTACGCCATCCAAAAACTCGGCGCTGAAAACATGGCCGCCATCGGCGCCTTCACCCCAGTGCTTGCTGCTCTCATCGCCATCCCTGTACTTGGCGAACAGCTAGAAGGCTACTCCATCGCCGGACTCATTCTAGTCAGCATCGGTGTTGTTATTGCTAGCGGGATCTTGAGGAAGCGGTAGTTTTGTTGGTTTCACACCTGAGCAAGTTAAGAAGTCAACGACTGAACTTATAAGGTAAGTCGTTATTGTATGTTTGCTCAGTTTGACAGTCTATTAGACCGAGTATATTATGAGTAATAACAACGCCCGCTACTCTTATTCTTAAGAAGTCAGTGGGCTTTTTTATGTCTATGATAAGGGAAATATCATGCCATATCGTTATTACAATAAAGAGTATAAATCCCCTGAAGAGCTCGTGCTATATATGCAAACAAAGGGATTGTCTGTAGCGAGTGAATATGAAGCAAAGCGATTTATTGAAAATGTTAATTACTATCGTTTTAAAGCCTACCTTTGGCCTTTTCTCGATGAAAATTTGGCGTTTTACTTATCGCCATCAAGCTTTGAACAAGGTGTCGAGCTTTATCGTTTCGATGAGGAGCTACGTAATTATATCTTTTCTATAATTTGTCGAATCGAGATTAAGCTGCGCTCTAAGCTAGATCAGGTTGTTGCTTCTCATACTAATAATCCGTTTTGGTATCTAGATAATACGTTATTCCTTAAAAACACCCATCGTACCATTGATGGCGTTAGGACAAATCTGTCCGCTAACTTTCTTCGGTCAAAAGACGATTTCTCTAACCACTTTAAAAACAACTATTATAACGACACAAATAGTGACTTTAAGCAATTACCACCTTTCTGGGTGATTAGTGAATTAGCGACTTTTGGGCAAATTCCCATTATTTACAATTCTTTAGATAAGGCTCAGTTTCAAGGTGTTAAGAATTCGAATAAGTTAGATGCTTTAGCTAATGAATTTGGGGCAAGAAATTTAAAAGAACTTAATAATTGGATTATAGCCATACGAGACGTCCGTAATAGATGTGCACACCATTCTAGGGTTTGGAACGCTAATCATAGGCAGGCTAGTGGAGTATTAAATAGGTTACATTCTAGTTACCCGCCAACGAACCCGAATAAAATCTATTTGTTTTGTATTTTACTTAAGAGAATGGATGACCATTTATCAATGCGGTTTCAGGTGAAGCACTATCTTTTGAGTTTATTTGACAAGTACCCTGAGTCCAAAGCTAGAGCTCATTCTGCTGGTTTTCCAGTAGATTGGTATGATGATCCTATTTGGTCTTGATCTTAATGCTCTGCAATAAAAAAACCGCTTACCTTCCGATAAGCGGCTTTCCATTTAAGCCAACCAATCCTAGTAAATATAATTACGCATCAATACGTTTGTATTTGATACGAGTTGGTGTCGCTTCGTTACCAGTACGAGCTTTGTAGTCGGCTTCGTATTCTGCGTAGTTACCTTCGAAGAAGACGGCTTTAGAATCGCCTTCGTACGCTAGGATGTGTGTCGCGATACGGTCTAGGAACCAACGGTCATGGGAAATAACAATCGCGGCGCCTGGGAAGGCCAGTAGCGCGTCTTCCAGTGCACGTAAGGTTTCTACGTCAAGGTCGTTGGTCGGCTCATCCAGTAGCAATACGTTGCCGCCTTCTTTAAGCAGTTTTGCAAGGTGTAAACGGTTACGCTCACCACCTGACAAATGCTTAACCAATTTTTGTTGATCCGACCCTTTGAAGTTAAAGCGACCAATGTAAGCACGAGACGGCACTTTGTAGTTGTGAACCGTGATCATGTCTTGGCCATCAGCGATTTCTTCAAAGACCGTTTTGTCGCCGTCGAGTTCGCGCATTTGATCAACGTAAGCAAGCTGTACGGTTTCACCTATGGTGACAGTGCCTGTGTCTGGTTGCTCGATGCCAGCGATCATTTTGAATAGGGTTGATTTACCCGCACCGTTACCACCCACAACACCAACGATCGCGCCTTGTGGCACCACCATGTTGAAGTCTTCTAGTAGCATCTTGTGTTCGAAGCTTTTGCTAACGCCTTCGATTTCGATGACTTTGTTACCCAGACGTGGTCCTGGTGGAATGTACAATTCGTTGGTTTCGTTACGATCTTGGAACTCTTGCGAGTTCATTTCTTCGAATCGAGCCAAACGGGCTTTGGATTTAGACTGACGGCCTTTGGCGTTTTGGCGAACCCACTCAAGTTCCGATTTAATGGCTTTCTGGTGAGAGGCTTGTTGCTTCGCTTCGGTTTGTAGACGCGCGTCTTTTTGTTCCAACCAAGAAGAGTAGTTACCTTCGTATGGAATACCGTGGCCACGGTCAAGTTCTAGGATCCAGCCAGCGGCGTTATCTAGGAAGTAACGGTCGTGGGTAATCGCCACAACGGTGCCTGGGTAATCTTTTAAGAAGCGCTCTAGCCAAGCGACGGATTCAGCATCCAAATGGTTGGTTGGCTCGTCTAGAAGAATCATATCAGGCTTGTTTAATAGCAAACGACAAAGCGCAACACGACGACGCTCACCACCAGAAAGATGTTCTACTTTTGCATCCCAATGAGGAAGGCGTAGCGCATCAGCAGCTACTTCAAGGGCGCGTTCTAGGTTGTGACCTTCTTTCGCTTCGATCAAAGCTTCAAGTTGGCCTTGTTCTTTTGCTAGGGCATCAAAGTCTGCGTCTGGCTCTGCGTATTCTGCGTAAACCGCATCCAAACGTGCCATGGCTTCAATCACGTCAGCGAACGCTTCTTCCACAATGCCGCGCACGTTTTTTTCTGGATCAAGGTGAGGTTCTTGTTCCAAGTAGCCGATTTTGATGCCAGGCATTGGGCGTGCTTCACCGTTATGCTCGGTATCCACACCCGCCATGATGCGAAGTAGCGTCGATTTACCAGAACCGTTAAGACCCAATACACCGATCTTAGCGCCCGGGAAGAATGAAAGGGAAATGTCTTTAAGAATTTCGCGTTTTGGGGGAACAACTTTCCCAACGCGGTTCATGCTGTATACGAACTGAGCCATAGAAATGCCACTTATCCTAGATTAAAAAACGCTCCATGATTCGCCAAATACAAAACGGGTGAATCAATGGAGAGCCGATTGAAAATTGAGTGCGTTAAGAATAGCACAATCGTGGCTATTTCAGAATAATCAACGCGGCGCCAGCGACAACGAAAATAGCCCCAATCCACGCGCCAACAGCAGGGCGTTGTCCTGTGGTGATCCACAACCCCGGTAAAATCAATACGGGAACAACGGCGGACAATGTCGTGACAATGCCGACGTTGGCGTTGCCGACGCCCCACACCAAGACACTCATGCCGATGACCATACCAATGGTGGCAAGGGTCGCGATGCCCATAAAGTCAAAGCGTGTCAGCTGTGTAAAAGGAACGGCGTCAGCAGGTTGTTTGTGTCGATAGAACAAGCCATAAGCCAAAACAAGTGCTAAGGCTCCGGTGCCCACCCTCAAGGCTGAAACGGCAATAGGATCAGCGCCATCAAGCAAAGCCGGTTTGCTTAACAACGCACCACTGGCTTGCCCTAACGCCGCACCAAGAGCCAGAAGAATGCCACTGCTTAATTTGCCCTTGGTTTGCTCCCACGCATGAAGGTTATTTTTGCGACCAAACAAAATGGCAATCACCACGCCGATCAAAACTAAGCCACAGGCAAAGAGCTGACCGAAAGAAAGGTTTTCTCCTAAAAACAACCAACTCAATAGAATCGACATCGGCGCATTGGTGGCAAACAGCACCCCTGTACGGCGAGGGCCAAGGCGGTGCACGGCGGTAAACAGCATGGTGTCGCCAATGAAAATGCCCAATAGCCCAGACAGCATGACGACCTCGGCGTGCAGCCACAGTGTCGCATTGAAACGTTGTGTGACAAGGCAAATTAATACCAATATGGAGCTGGCGATAACGATACGAAAAGTATTAAAGCGCATGGTGCCAAAGCGTTGAATAAGCCCTGGCGCCATCAGGCTTGAAACGGTCCAACACAGGGCGGCAACCAAGCCTGATAATTCTGCGAACGGCATATAAATCCTTATAAACTTACTCATTCCACAATACTTAGGAATGATTCAAGCGCACACGGTAGCTTGGTAGCTAAATTATGGCGGGGTTGTTATTATTTGAGCCAGAAAGTGAAGGCCTTATTCGAGGCATTCTTACACCAAATTAGTCATATTGGAAGCGCCATGCGATGCCCTTTTTGTGGAACTCAAGATACTAAAGTAGTGGACTCTCGACTGGTGTCTGAAGGCGCACAAGTTCGCCGTCGCAGAACCTGTATACATTGCCAAGAGCGCTTCACCACCTTTGAAGTGGCTGAATTGCAAATGCCTAAATTGATCAAAAGCGATGGCAGCCGAGAAGCCTTTGACGAAGACAAACTGCGCAATGGCATTATCAAAGCCATCGAGAAACGCCCTGTCAGCATTGAAGCAGTCGAAACCGCCATCACTCGAATCAAAGAAAAAATGCAAGCTACGGGCGAGCGCGAGTTGCCGTCTCGTTGGACAGGCGAAGCCGTAATGGAAGAGTTACAACGCCTCGATCAAGTGGCTTATGTGCGTTTTGCCTCTGTGTACAGAAGCTTCAAAGACATCAGCGAATTCCGCGAAGCGATAGACCGCCTAGAAAACCACTGCGTTATTGCTCCAGATGCAAAACAAAACGCCCCAGAATCGGAACAAGAAGACAAAGCATGACCGTTTATAATCACGAATACTGGATGGCCAAAGCCATTCAACTGGCGAAAAAAGGTCGCTACACCACTCACCCTAATCCTCGCGTTGGGTGCGTGTTGGTAAAAGACCAACAAATCATCGGTCAAGGCTTTCATGTGAAAGCCGGCGAAGGTCATGCCGAGGTCAATGCTTTGGCGGACGCCAACCAAGACGCTGTTGGTGCGACCGCGTATGTCACCTTGGAGCCGTGCAGTCACCAAGGCAAAACGCCGCCTTGTGCCGATGCCTTGATCAAAGCGGGCGTCGCGCGCGTGGTCTACGGTATGCAAGATCCGAATCCAGAAGTGTCTGGCAACGGCTTAGCGAAAATCAAAAAAGCCGGCATCGAGATTATAGGTCCTGTTTTGGAAGCGGAATGCGAAGCGCTTAACCCTGGCTTTATCAAACGCATGCGCGAGGGGCTTCCTTATGTTCGCGTTAAGCTTGCCATGAGTATGGACGGCCGCACAGCAATGGAATCTGGCGAAAGCCAATGGATTACCGACACAGCGGCGCGTTTGGATGTTCAGCGTTTGCGTGCGCAAAGTGACGCGATCGTGACGGGCATTGGTTCGGTGTTGGCTGACAATCCAAGCATGACGGTTCGCATTGATAATAACGATCAAGAAGCCGACCCGAAAAGCGTGCGTCAGCCGATTCGTGTGGTAATGGACACGGCTTTGTCTGTTCTTCCAGAAGCAAAAATTCTTTACCCAACGAATCAAGCATGGGTGTTTTCTGTGGAAGAAGAGGTGGAAGAAGAGCACCTTGCTCTGCTGACGAAAAAAGGCGTGACGGTTCGATTTGCCCCTCGCGGGCTGGATGGTAGGTTGGACTTGTTGGATGCCATGGAACAACTTGCTGACGCAGGCATTAATGAAGTCTTGTTGGAAGCGGGCGCTGAGTTGGCTGGTGGTTTTTTAGAAGCCGGTTTAATAGACGAAATCGTCGTGTACATGGCTCCGAAATTACTGGGTTCCAGCGCGCGACCTTTGTTTAAATTGCCCTTAGAAGAAATGGATGAAGCGGTTGAGCTAACGCTTAAATCCGTTCGCCAAGTTGGGCAAGATGTGCGTTTGGTGTATGTACCCAAATACCTAGACGAAGATTTTGAAGACGATTTTGAGGAATAGCCAAAAGCTGAGTGATTGCTTTTTCAGGCTTTTTTTAAGAAAAGCCTGAAAATAGGTTTTTCTTACTTATATTTCGCCAATTTTGCCGAGAATCCTAGAATAAATGTTGCTATAATCGCCGACCAAGATAACCCATATATTCGTACCTTTGGTCGATATGACTCAGATGCTGTCTAAAAGCCGTATTTGGTAGCTCTTTAACAACCAAGGGTATTTTCTAAATAAACAAAAGCCAAACAGACAAAAGCCAAACAGGCCAAAGCGTCAGCCCATAAGGCGGCGTAGTCTGGACAATTGAGGCAAAAAATGAGCGAAGTGGAAACAACCAACGACCAAACTCCAGCACCAAAACGTAAGGACAAAAAACCTTCACGTTCGCAATTGCGCAGTGCTTCTCGTCGTTTGGCATTACAAGCGGTCTACCAATGGCAGATGAACCAATCTGCGGTGAGCGAGATCGAAACTCAATTCGTGATGAATCAAGATCAAGAAATGGATTCTTGTGACAAAGTCTACTTCCGCGAATTACTACAAGGTGTAACAGCCAGCGCCAAAAAATTGGACGCTTTATTTGAAGAGCTACTAGATCGCCCGTTGAGCGAACTGGACCCAATCGAATTGGCGGTAATGCGTATTGGTTCATATGAGTTGTCTCAACGTTTGGATGTACCATACCGAGTTGCGATCAACGAAAGTGTTGAGCTTGCAAAAGGTTTCGGTGCGACAGAGAGCCACAAATACGTGAATGGCATTCTAGATAAGCTTGCACAGCGCGTGCGCCGCGAAGAAATCGCCGCTCGTCGTGAAGCCAACAAATAAGCAAATAAGATCACTAAAAACCCCGTTATTACATGAAGTGACCCCCAATAGTTGGACTATCCAATTACTGGGGGTCTTTTTATGTCTAAATACCACAGAGCGTTTAAGTTAAAATTAGCCAAACTTGCTCAACATGAAAGTTCAAGAGAACTCGGTCGTAAATTCGGAGTGTCATCAGGACAAATCCGTTACTGGTCATTAGTTTTTCAAATACATGGCGTTGAAAGTTTTCGTCATGAAGGCCATCCTTATTCATCTCACTTCAAGTTAAACGCAGTGAAGTCCATGCAAGCAAATAAATGGTCTCTTGCTTACTGCTGTGCGTACTTTGATTTATCTTCTCCAGGTATTTTATTTCAATGGCGATCCCTTTATTCTCGTGAAGGTACTCTACGACTTACTTCACGAAAAAAAGGCAAATCTAACATGAATCATTCTTCGACTACTCCAACTCCCTCAGAACAAATGACCGAAAAAGAACTGAGAGAAGAATTAGAGTATTTACGTGCTGAGAATGCCGTTTTAAAAAAGTTAGAAGCCTTGGCTCAAGCCAAAAAGAAAAAAGCAAAGAAAAGACTCTAGTGGTCAATGAGCTCAAGGCAGAATTTAACTTATCTTGTTTGCTTAAAGCGACAGGGTTACCTAGAAGCGTTTACTACTATCATCGTAAGATGCTAGCTGTTGTTGGGTCTGATGCAGGGCTAAAGGCGCAAATACAAGATATTTACCATCAACACAAAGGTCGATATGGATACCGTAGAATCACACTGGCATTACGTTCAGCAGGTACTCTTATTAACCATAAGCGAGTTCAACGCCTTATGAATGAACTAGGGCTCAAATCAAAAGTTCGACCGAAGCGATATAGATCTTATAAAGGGCATGTAGGAAGAATAGCTCCAAATCTCGTTAATAGAGAATTTGTGGCAAATAGGCCTAACCAGAAATGGGTAACGGATGTCACTGAATTTAAAGTGGGAGACAAGAAGGTTTACCTGTCTCCTATTATTGATCTTTTTAACCGAGAAGTAGTGAGCTATGAAGTACGTCAATCGGTGAAGCTCTCCTTAGTCACAGATATGTTGAAGAGCGCGACAGATAAATTAAAATCGCATGAGAAGCCCATTGTTCACTCAGATCAAGGTTGGCAATATCAGAATCGACAGTATCAAAACCAGCTTAGAGAAAAGGGATTAATACAAAGTATGTCACGCAAAGGAAACTGTTTGGATAATGCCGTTGCAGAGAGCTTTTTCGGCATACTGAAGACAGAAATGTTCCACAATAACGTGTTTAGAAATGCCGATGATCTTATTGAGAAAATCAAAGAATACATCGATTACTATAACAACGAGCGAATTAAACAGAAACTAAAAGGCCTGAGTCCGATTGAATATCGAAATCAGGCCTTGCTAGCTGCTTAGAAATGAGTCCAACTTTATGGGGTCACTTCAACATAGCTAATAACGGGGTTTTTTTATGCTTTTATTTTGCGATGGCGTGGAAGGTTTTGGCGTTTGTGAACAATATTATGGCGTTGTTGGGCGGTAATGCGGGGAGAAATAGGAATAGTGTCGTAATACGAGATGCCACCTGAATGACGAATGGGTGAAGCCTGATAGTGGGCGGTCTGTATAAACGGCGGGGTTGGAAAAATGGTTCAGGTACTGACAAAGGTTTGGGCTTTGTTGCTTGGAATCGTGCTCATTATGTTGGGCAATGGTATGCATTTCACCTTGATCGGCCTAAGAGGTGGGATTGAGGGGTTCTCGTCCGCGGAACTGGCGATCATTACCTCGGGTTACTATGTTGGTTTTTTGTCCGGTGCTCGGTTTACGCCTTTATTGATTCGTCGAGTAGGCCATGTTCGTGTCTTTGCCGCGCTGGGCAGTTTTATGTCTGCAGGGCTTATTTCTTTCCCATTGATGACTGACCCTTGGGCGTGGACGCTGATTCGTGTGTTATTGGGCTTTTGTATGTCAGGCATTTATGTTGCGGCCGAAAGTTGGTTGAATGATGCCGCCACAAATGACACCCGAGGCAAGGTGCTTTCTGCTTACATGATGGCGCAGACACTGGGCATTATCGGCGCTCAAGGTCTGCTGATGCTAGGAGACGCGGGCACCTCGGTATTATTTATTGGCGCTTCTATTTTGGTCTCGGTGTCTTTTGCTCCCATTTTGTTGTCTGCCGCCGTTGTTCCAGCGGTCGAGGTGTCAAAACCCATGTCACTTTGGGCGTTACTCAAAATCTCGCCGCTGGGAACCGTCGGCATATTTTTATTGGGGTGTGTTTATGCCACGCAATCAGGCATGGGGGCTGTTTTCGGCAGCCAAGTAGGGCTTTCTGCAAACAGCATCGCTCTGTTTGTTGCCATGTTGTTTGCTGGCGCTCTGGTGATGCAGTACCCAATTGGGTGGTTGTCTGACCGAGTAAGCCGCAGCAAATTGATCTTTTGGGCTTCTTGTCTTGGTGGTGCTTCGTGTGCGTTTGGTTGGATGAGTCATGGGGCTTTTTGGCCTTTGATGGCGTCCGCATTTTTTGCGGGGGGTGTAACAACGCCACTGTATGCGTTATTTCTGGCGTATACCAACGACTCTCTTTCCCCCAGTGATATGCCTGCAGCGTCTGGCGGATTGGTGTTTACCTTTGGTTTAGGCGCTATTGCAGGCCCTTTGCTAAGCGGTTGGTGTATGCAGGTACTTGGGCCTGACGCATTTTGGATTGTGCTTGGAATAACGTTCTTAGGTATTGCAAGTTTTGCCATGTTTAGCATGGCTCAGCAGGGCGAACAAATTGCCGTTGAAGATACGGACAGTTATCTTGGCGTGTTACCGACGACTTCTGTGGTTGCGGTAGAGGCGGCCAATGAATGGGCCATTGATCATGCTGAGCATCAAGCGGATGTGGAAGAACGGCAAAATGAGGAAAACCGCTCTAATTAAGGTGATTTTCCCTCTTTGAAAATACGCTGCGCGTTACTGTTTCTTTGGGTTTCACCAAGTCAGAGCAAAGCGCAAAGAAAAGTTGGGAATATTCTTCATATGAATGGCTGGTTTATTCTTAACCCGCTATCATAGAAGGGTATCAAGGTGGTTGTTACGCTGCCTTACTCAATATTTTTAGGATCATAATGAAAAAGAACTTTGTTTTGTCTCACCCAAAAAAACCGTATCAGCGCATTGTCGAAGAAGCGAAAAATGAGGTGAAAAAATACATCAAGCAAGAACGCACTAAGGCATTGCCAGAAGGCGCGGATTTTTGGGGATTCAACTGTAAGTTTGGTCAAACGGCTGACAAAGCAAGATCCATTCATGAGGGCGACATCAATACCAATATTAGCTCTGCGCAAAGTCAGCATTGGAAGTCTTTTTATTTAGAAGTGATTCCAACACCAAAGACTCGAGCCAAACGCTCAGAAGATTAAGCGCGTACTTGGCGTTAAAAAGTACAATTAAAACAGGGCAGATTACGATGTGTAATCTGCCCTGTTTTGCTTCTGACATCCCGTCTGTAATACGGTATCCTCTTGGTTGTCTTTTCGGTGTTCTATGTGCCGTGCTGTTGCCATAAAAGGATCAATAAAAGGACCGTTTTTTGAAAGAATTTGAGTTGATACAAAACATCTTCCAAGCGTCTGTGATGGCAAGCACACAGGGGCGTGGAGATCTTTTATTGGGTATTGGTGATGATTGTGCCCAGGTGCAAGTACCACAAGGTCAGAGCTTGGTGTTTTCTATGGATACCTTGGTCGAGGGGCGACACTTTCCTTTTGATGCCGACCCCGTAGATATTGGTTATCGTGCGATAGCGACTTGTGTCAGTGATTTGGCGGCCATGGGGGCGAAGCCGGCATTTTTTACCTTGGGATTGACGATTCCACATTCTGACCCACAGTGGTTAGCGGGGTTGGCGCAAGGTATGGCCGAACTGGCGGAGCCAATCGGATTGGCCTTGGTGGGCGGTGATACCACCAAAGGACCGTTAACCATTACGCTGCAAGTGCATGGCTATGTAGAACCGGACATGGCGGTAAAACGCAGTGGCGCAAAAGTGGGTGACGATATTTATGTTACGGGATTGCTCGGCGATGCTGCGGCTGCGGTGCCGATTGTGACGGGTGAATTACAAGTATCAAGTGAACGCTTTGATTATTTTTATGAGCGCTTCTGGCGCCCAAAACCTCGCTTATTCGTTGGGATGGCCTTAAAACGTGTGGTGCATTCGATGATGGATATTTCCGATGGTCTGGCTCAAGATATCCAACATATACTCAAAGCCTCCGGCGTAGGTGCGAACATAGACGCGAGCCGTTTGCCCATCTCAGCGGAATTAAGCCAGTGGCAACCTGAATCTGCGCTGACACTGGCTTTGACGGGGGGAGATGACTACGAATTGTGTTTTACGGCGCCCAAAGAACAAGCCGCTGAGATCGCGTTAATTACGCAGACTCTAAGCTTGTCATGCAGCAAAATAGGGGAAATCACCTCAGACGGTTTTAACATTCAGCGTTATGATGGTGAGGTAACCGGTTGGCAACACTTCTAAATTTTAATTTTACTGATAGGTGACAATAAATGGCAAACTCTGCCCCAGCGTCGGTATGGCGTAACCCAATTCACTTTTTGGCATTTGGTCTTGGTTCTGGTGCCGCGCCAAAAGCCCCAGGTACTTTTGGTACGCTGGCAGCCGTGCCAATTTTTATTTGGTTATTACAAGACTTAAGTGCAATGGCGTATCTTGCTGTGCTGGTGGTAACGTCGTTGGTAGGAATCTACCTATGCGGCAAAACCTCAAAAGACATGGGTGTTCATGATCATGCTGGCATCGTCTGGGACGAATTCGTTGGCTTTTGGATTACCATGTGGCTAGCGCCAGCGGGTTGGTTCTATATCGTGCTCGGCTTTGTGTTGTTTCGCTTATTCGATATTTTGAAACCTTGGCCTATCTCATGGGTGGATAAAAACGTCCACGGCGGCTTCGGCATCATGCTGGATGATATCTTGGCCGGCATTATGTCTTTTATCGTACTGCAAGCTTTGGTTACCTTCGTTTTTTAGTTCTTAGTTCTTCCCCCTTAAAGACACAAGGGGGAGGAGCAGACCTGAACTGTTCCTTCCCCTTATTACTTCCAAGGGGAAGGCTAGGATGGGGTTGTTTTTGCTTATCTTTAACGCACAACCGCTCTAGGTTTATTCAATTCTTTACGTTTTCTTAGAGCTTCGTAGTAAGGCGCGTAAGCTGGACGATCTATGTATTTTCCATCGCCAGATTGCGCGAGTAGCACATTGTCATGCCACGCAAGTTTGCCGTTACAAATAGTCGTTTCAGGCACACCGTGGATTTCCATGCCTTCAAAAATACTGTGTTCGATTTTCGAGTGGTGGGTTTTTGCTGAAATCGTTTTGCTTGCGTCAGGGTTCCAAATCACCAAATCGGCATCAGCGCCGACACGAATGCAGCCTTTGTTTGGATACATGTTGAAGATTTTGGCGGTGTTGGTCGAGGTTAAGGCAACAAACTCATTCATGGTGATTTTGCCTTCGTTGACGCCTTTCTCCCATAATACCATCATGCGTTCTTCTACCCCCGCTGTGCCGTTAGGGATTTGCGCGAAGTTGTCTTTGCCCATGGCTTTTTGTTCGGCACAAAAGGCGCAGTGGTCGGTGGCGGTGGTTTGCAATGTTCCCGCTTGTACACCCTTCCAAAGCGCGTCTTGGTGGTGTTTGGGTCTAAACGGAGGACTCATCACATGCGCTGCGGCCGTTGCCCAATCGGGGTTCTGATAAACGCTTTCGTCTACCGTAAGGTGTCCCGCCAGCACTTCGCCGAATACGGTTTGACCGTGATCTTTTGCATAGCGAATGGCGTCGACCGCTTCTTCGGTGGAAACATGGACAAGATAAATAGGCGCGCCGAGTGTGTTGGCGATGCTAATGGCTCTGTTCGCGGCTTCCCCTTCTACTGAAGAAGGGCGAGACAGAGGATGCGCTTCCGGCCCCGTCAGGCCTTCGGCCATGAGTTTGTTTTGTAAGTGATAAACTAGCTCACCATTTTCGGCGTGAACAGTAGGAATAGCGCCAAGTTCCAAGCATTTGGTGAAGCTCGACACTAGAATGTCGTCGGTTGCCATGATGGCATTTTTGTAAGCCATAAAATGTTTGAAGCTGTTTACGCCATGATCGCGTACCAGAATATTCATTTCTTCTGCAACGGTATCATCCCACCATGTAATCGCCACATGAAAGGTGTAGTTTGAATGGGCTTTTTTCGCCCAATCACGCCATTGATGGTAGGCATCTAATAATGACTGTTGAGGATTGGGAATCACGAAGTCGATTATCGTCGTGGTACCGCCTGCCAACGCAGCGACGGTGCCCGAAGCAAAGTCGTCTTTTGCGACTGTGCCCATAAAAGGCAATTGCATGTGAGTATGTGGATCAATCCCGCCGGGCATAATGAGTTTGCCCGTGGCATCAATGGTTTCAACGTCTTTTGGCAGTACACTGATGTCGCCAATCTCGACGATTTTGCTGTCTTTGCAAAGAATGTCCGCTTTGAAGCTTTCTTCGTGGGTGACGATCGTCCCACCTTTTATTAATAGACTACTCATGTGTCGTCCTTTTCCAGTTGAAAAATACAAGCGGCATCAAGCGATGCCGCTGAGGGAGTGAGGGTTATGACTGCAATGCGTCAGTTTGAGTGGCAGAAGCGGTTTGCATGTTGGCCAGTACGAAGTACACAATCGCACCCGTAAATGCGCCAGTGAACCAGCCGTAGTTGTAGAACCAGCCAAGCGCAGGCATATTCAGTGCTACGAGCGTAATCAATACCGGAACCGCAAAAGCAATCAGACCTGCGCTATTGAAGGCAGGGTAAAGGCTGTCTTTGGTATACAGTGCAACCAAATCCAAATGCTGACGTTTTATCAAAAAGTAATCGACAATCATGATACCAGCGATAGGGCCAAGTAAGCTTGAATAGCCCAGCAGCCAGTTGGAATACATGCCTTCAACACTGACATCAGATTCCAATAGACCTAACTTTTTGAGTAATTCCCAACCCATCAGCAAAATGCCAATCAAGCCTGTGAGCAAAGCGCCACGAGTATGATTAATCAGCTTTGGTGCAATGTTTTGGAAGTCATTAGTAGGGGAAACCACGTTAGCAGCGGTGTTGGTAGACAGTGTCGCAATGACGATCAAGATCATCGCAACAGCCACCCAAAATGGGCTATCGATTTTACCAATCAACGATATCGGATCTGAAATGGTTTCACCCACCAACGTTGTCGATGCTGCGGTGAGTACCACGCCTAAAGCGGCGAAGAGGAACATGGTGATAGGCAAGCCAACGATCTGCCCAATGACCTGATCTTTTTGTGATTTTGCATAGCGGCTAAAGTCTGGAATGTTCAGCGACAAGGTCGCCCAGAAGCCAACCATGGCCGTTAGGCCGCCTAGAAAATACCCCATAAAACCAGCGTCTTCAGGACGGCTTGCTGGTGTGGCCAGTAGTTCAGTAAAAGATACCTTGTCGCTTGCCCAAAACATTAGGCCAATGGCAACGAGCAATAGTAGTGGCGCGGATAAGGTTTCCATCCATTTAATCGACTCTGCACCACGGATCACTACGTACATGTTCAGCGCCCAGAAAATGAAGAAGCCAATGACCTCGCCGACACCACCCAAACTTGCCCAGCCATCAGACACGGCAGACAAGAATAAATGAATCGCCAAACCACCGAACATGGTTTGAATACCGAACCAACCACAGGCTACCAAGGCTCGGATCAAACAAGGAATGTTAGAACCAATCATGCCAAAGGATGAACGTAATAACACAGGGAAGGGGATACCGAACTTTGTGCCTGGGTAAGCGTTTAGTGTCAGTGGCACCAGCAAGATAATGTTAGCGATAAGAATGGTAAATAAGGCCTCCATTACCGACAATCCGAAGTAGGCGGTCAACACTCCGCCCAAGGTATAAGTCGGCACACAAATCGACATACCGACCCATAACGCGGCGATATTCCATTTGCTCCATGTGCGATCTTTTACTTTGGTTGGTGCTAAATCGTCGTTATACGCTGAACTTTGCTGGAGATCGCTGTCGATCTCCAGCTCATAAAACTCACCTTGTTTAACCGACTTGCTGGTCATGATTTCCACCTCTTCTACTTTTTGATTATGGGGTTGTGTTCATTCAATGGTTCTTTGTTTTCTTCTCTTAGCATTGCTTATTTTTGATGTTCTTTAGCGATGCGCTCACTGGCTTCGAGCATGGCGTGCAGTAGCACGTTGGCGCCAGCGGCACATTCTTCTGGCGAACTGTATTCTGCTTCGTTATGACTGATGCCATTCAAACAAGGTGTAAAAATCATTCCTGTGGGAACGAGATCCGCCATGTAGCAGGCGTCGTGTCCTGCTCCAGCGTAGATGTCCATATGGCTATAACCAAGCTTTTCTGTGGCGGCTTTTACGTCGTCGGAAGCGTTAAACTCAACAGGTGCGAAATACCAGAAAGGATCGACGTTCACTTCAACGCCATGATTGAGGGCGATTTCCTTGCAAAACGTCACGAGTTCTTCGTGCATGGTGAGCAAGACATCCGGTTTAGGGTTGCGCAGGTCTGCGCTGAATTTCACATTGCCTGGAATGGTGTTGCGTGAGTTTGGCCAAACTTGCATAAAGCCTACCGTGCCTAAGCCGTTTTCATGGCGAAGTGCGATGGCATTCATTTCGGTCACAATGGCTGAGGCCACTAACATGGCATCTTTGCGAAGATGCATAGGCGTGGTGCCAGAGTGAGAAGGGCGACCGACTACTTCGATGTTGTACCAGCGAATGCCTTGGCCTAGTCGCACTATGCCAATGGCTTTTTCTTCGTCTTCTAAAATTGGTCCTTGTTCGATGTGCGCTTCGAAAAATGCGCCCATGTGTCGGCTACCCAGTTCCATTTCCCCCAAGTAACCAATGCGTTCCAGTTCGTCGCCAAGGCGAATGCCATTGACGTCGGTTTTGTTTAATTCGGTTTCCAGATCGAAGCGACCGACATAGGTTCCTGAGCCCTGCATAGCGGGTTGGAAACGTGACCCTTCTTCGTTGGTCCAAACGGAGAATTCCATTGCGGTGGGCGTTTCAATGTTGTTTTCATGAAGTGTGCGTAAGACTTCAACGCCAGAAAGAACGCCGAAGACACCGTCGAACTTGCCGCCTGTTGGTTGAGTATCAAGGTGACTGCCAGTGCCGACAGCAGGTAAATCATTGTTTGTTCCCGCGCGACGGGCGAAGATATTGCCGATTTTATCAACGTCAATTGTACAACCGCAGGCTTTGCACCAAGAGACAAAAAGGTCGCGGGCTTGCTTGTCTAAGTCTGTTCCTGCAAGACGGTTACAACCGCCTTTTTCTGTACCGCCAATGTCGCCCATTTCCATTAAGGTGTCCCAAAGGCGCTGCTCGTTGATACGAAGGTCTTGCATAGCTTGCTCCTACTGCTTTTCAATACCTTTACCAAAAGGTAAAAAATGTCGATAAAAAAATATAAACAACTTGTCTTTCTGGTCAGCAATAAGCAGGCCAAGTTTTAATCAAGTTTGCTGATAAAAACTTCGTTGAGTCATCCGAGTGTGCTATTTTAAAATTTAAAAATAAGATAATGTGCAATAAAAACAGGGTCTTATAATACTCATTAGTAATGTGAATGTTTTTATAATAGGCGGATCGAATTTTGCTCGAGAAGAAAACAAAACGTACCAAGCAGTCGATTAATCGAGAAGAATTAGAGTCGCGGATATTGCGTTGTGCCGAGGTGGTGTTTGCCGAAAAAGGCTATAACGGTTCGTCGATGGAAGCCATTGCGGCTGCCGCCAGTATTTCCAAACAAAACCTGATTTATTACTTTGCAAACAAAGAGTTACTCTACCAACGAGTGTTGAAAGAAATGCTCGATATCTGGATAGAAAAGCTTTCCTTCCTAGAAACTCAAGGCGACACACCCGAAGCGGTGATACGTCGTTATGTGCGTGAAAAAATGCAGCTTTCACGACTCTATCCGAACGGATCCAAAGTCTTCGCCCATGAAATTATCAGCGGCGCGCCGGTCTTAAAAGAGTACCTCATTAGCCATTTAAAACCTCAGTTTGATCGTGACGTGGAATTGGTTAAGTCATGGATAAATAAGGGATTAGTCGATGATATAGACCCAGAGCATTTGTTTTTTACTATTTGGGCGGCGACACAAACCTATGCGGATTTTTCGGTACAAATGGAAGTGCTATTAGGCAAACATCGTTTGGATGAAGAAGACTTTGAGCGAGCGGAATTAGCGGTGACCGACTTTGTTGTGCGCGCTCTTGGTGCCAAAAAAAATAGTTAAAAATAATTTCAGGCTGATTTTCTTCTTTGCCATATGGTTTGGTGTGTGTTTTTTGTACGGTTTAAATGTGCAAAAAAACGCCACTTTTCATCATCTTAACCTCTTGGTTAACTTTTTACTTAACTGAACGTTAGGGCGCTAGCCCTTTATCGGTGCGTGTTTTGCACTAATAAAAACAATTTACTCTACGCAAAATGATTGCTATTAATTTTTATACCAAATGGTAAAAAAGTTAATTTATCTCATCTAATTATTAAAGCGTGGAGTGACTATGATCTCTGATTCTGAAGCCATATCTTATGAGTTTGCGACTGGGCCAGACTTATATTCACTCTGCCAAGAAGCCGCGACAGCGCGTGACAATGCGTGGGGTAAACAGCTGACTTATTCAAAAAAAGTGTTTATTCCGCTGACGAATATGTGTCGCGACACCTGCGGTTATTGCACCTTTGTACAGTCGCCAGATTCCCCTCACGCCAATTACATGACGCCAGAGCAAGTGCTAAAAACCGCGCACGAAGGCGCCGCGTTAGATTGCAAAGAAGCCTTGTTTAGTTTGGGCGAGCGACCAGAAGAACGTCATCAGAAAGCGCGCGATAAGTTGGCCAATCTTGGCTACGTCAGCACCTTGGATTATCTGCATGACCAATGTGAAAGTGTTTTAACGCACACCAGTTTATTACCTCACATCAATGCAGGTGCTTTGTCTTTCGATGAGCTGAAACGCCTAAAGCCGGTTGCCGCTAGCATGGGCATGATGTTGGAAAACGTCTCCAATGATTTACTCAAAAAAGGCCAAGCCCATCATGCTTGCCCAGACAAAACCCCAAAACGTCGACTCGACACCATAGAGCAAGCAGGTCGCCTTGATATCGCTTTTACCACAGGAATTTTGATTGGCATCGGTGAAAGCTGGACAGATCGAGTGAAGAGTCTTATCGCCATACGTGACCGTCATCTTGCTTATGGTCACATTCAAGAAGTCATCATTCAGAATTTTCGTGCCAAAGCAGGCACCGCCATGGCCGATTATCAAGAGCCGAATTTAGACGACATGAAACGCACCATCGCTATTGCTCGTTTGATTTTACCTGACGACATCAGCATACAGGCCCCGCCTAATTTGGAAGTGGAGTACGGCAGTTACATCAATGCGGGCATCAACGATTGGGGCGGCATCTCGCCTTTGACCAAAGACTTTATCAATCCAGAAAGAGCCTGGCCGCAGATCAGCAGTGTCGCGCAAGCTTGTAAAGGACTGGGTTATTCGCTGGCTGAACGATTGACCATTTATGACCGTTTCCAGCATCAGGACAGCAAATATCTAACCCCTAATTTAACGCAACGAGTCGCGTCGCTGGTTAACCGTGCTGCTCAAGTAAGTGGAGGAGTCATCGCATGAACCTATTTCCTTTAACACCAAACAATGCCCAAGTGAGCGAATCCGTTCGAACAATTTTGGATAAGTCTTTATTGGGCGAAGAGCTGAGTATCGAAGACGCTTGTGTTCTGTTTGCTACGCAAGGTGCAGAAGCCCAAGCCGTGTTAGACACCGCTGATAAAGTACGTGAAAAACGCGTCGGCAATGTCGGAACCTTTGTTATTACGCGCAATATCAATTTCACTAACGTATGTTACATGGGCTGCCGATTTTGTAATTTCGCCAAAGAAAAAGGCGACAAAGAAGCGGAATTCCTAACGGTCGAACAAGTGGCTGATCGAGCGGAAGAGGCTTGGCATCGCGGTGCGACAGAAGTGTGTATTCAAGGCGGATTGCACCCAGACATTGGTGCAGATTATTACCGTGAGTTAATCATCGCAGTGAAAAAACGAGTGCCAGAGATTCACATTCACGCCTTTTCTCCATTTGAAATTTGGTACGGTTGTAAAAAAGGCCGCCTTGAGCCAGAAGCCTTTTTGACCGAGTTAAAAAATCTTGGTTTGGGTTCTATGCCGGGCACGGCGGCAGAGATTCTAGACACTGAAGTGCGCAAGCAATTGACCAAGAATAAACTCACCACAGAAGAGTGGGTGCGCATTATCAAAGCTGCCCATTCTGTTGGCGTGCCGACGACTTCTACCATCATGTACGGCCATGTGGATCAGCCGATTCATTGGGCGAATCACCTCAAATTATTGCGCGATATTCAAAAGGAAACTGGCGGTTTTACGGAGTTCGTACCGTTGGGCTTTATCCATTACGAAACCCGTTTATACAAGGACAACCCAGACAAGGTTCGTCCTGGCCCAACGCAAGACGAGCATTTTAAAATGCACGCCATTGCTCGCCTGATGCTGCAAGGTCATATCGATAATATTCAAGCGTCATGGGTAAAAATGGGCCCCGATGTAGCCGCTAGGATGCTGCGTTCAGGAGCCAATGATTTGGGCGGCACCTTGATGAATGAAAGTATTTCCCGCGCAGCAGGAGCCACTCATGGGCAAGAAGTGTTTCCAGAAGACATGGTCGCCAATATCCAAGCGGCGGGTTTGCATGCGGTACAGCGCAGCACCAAATATGACGTCGTAAAAGACTATCCAATCGTCGCCAATACTATCAAAGCGCCATTGACGAACCGCATTGCGATTCAAGGAGTGGCGTAATGAGTGGTTTAAATATCACATTGCTAGCGGGCGGTGTTGGTGGCGCAAAAGCTGCCGAAGGTTTGGCAAAAAGCCAATACGCCAGCGCGACCAAGATCATTGGCAACATTGCTGACGACGATGAATTTCACGGTCTTTGGGTCTCGCCAGATATCGATACGCTGATTTATTCCTTGGGCGATCAGATCGACCGCCAGCAAGGCTGGGGACGTAAAAACGAAACTCACCAAGTGCTGACTGAGCTAAAATCCTTAGGGCAAGACACTTGGATGACCTTGGGCGATTTGGATCTCGCCACGCATATTTACCGAACGAATTTAAAACACCAAGGCGTCAGCGCTAGTGACATAACCGAACAATTGGCAAAACGTCATGGAGTTAGCGTACCGATTTTGTTGCCAACGGACGATGTAGTGCAAACTCGAGTGAAGACACCACAAGGCTGGCTGTCTTTCCAAGAATTTTTTGTGCGCGAGCATTGTCAGTCTGACGTGCTGGATATCGAATATCACGGCATTGCCGATGCCAAACCAACCCCCCAAGCTTTAGAGCAAATTGCCAATAGTGACCTGATTATCATCGCGCCGAGCAATCCTATTGTCAGTATTGGCGCCATTCTCGCTGTGCCGGAAATTCAGCAAGCGGTGGAAAAAAGCGGCGCTTATATTATTGCTATTTCGCCTTTAATTGGCGGAAAAACAGTAAAAGGCCCAGCGGATAAAATGCTCGAAAGCGCTGGGAAAAGTATCGATTCGAAAGGTATTTACGACTGTTACAACACCTTCTTGCAGGCCATGGTGATTGACGATATTGATCAGCAAGATGCCGCGTGGTTGCAAGGGCAAAGTCTGGATGTGTTGGTAACGCCAACCCTAATGACAAACCCTGAAGACAAAACGGCGTTACTTACCAAGGTGGTTGAGTTTGCTTTGTCTCATAAAAAGCAGAGGGCAGCCTAATGACTTCTTTTTTAAAAACACCTTCTTTAATGGCGCCTTTTTTTATAGACAAGCTCTGCGTGGTGATTCCGATGAAATCGCCAATGCGCTCCAAGCAAAGACTGGTTGGTAGCTTGTCTGATACAGCCCGTGAAAGTTTGTCTCTAACGCTTTTTGAAAACACCTTGGTGTTTTTCCAACGTCACTTTCCCATGTTAGATGTGCTGGTGGTCAGCGAGTCTCTTGATGTGTTGGCGATTGCTCAGACTTATGAAGCCAATACCTTATTTGATGATGGGGAAAATGGCTTAAACGGCGCGTTGGATTTTGCTTGTGATTGGGTAAAACAGACGGGTTACGACAGCATGTTGATTGTACCGAGCGATATTGCCATGCTCGATCCTGCGGAGTTTGTCGCGCTGATGTCGGCTGCAAATGACGCCAGCGTCGTTATAGCAGTCGCCAAAGATGGCGGCACCAATGCCTTGCTGACATCGCCACCGGATGCCATTCAATTTGAATACGGTTGTGATTCCGCATCGGCTCACCAAGCCAACGCACTGAATAACCGACTGGCTTGTCGCAGTCTTCACCTTCGCAATCTTGCCTTGGATATTGATCGAGGCGACGACCTTAATGTCGCTGTGACTCGCCAGCCCGAACGCTTCAAAGCATGGCGCGACAGTGTGTCGCCATTCATAAAAAAATCGCTCATTAAGGAGCGCCACTATGCCTGATTCTATGAGTATGTTCCGCCTAATGGGCTTGCCCAATTTTCAGGCGGGTGATGATTTAGCGCAAAAAATTATTGATACCTTAACGGCACAAAATCAAACGCTGGTAGCTGGCGACATCTTGGTGATTGCTCAAAAAGTAGTGTCAAAAAGCGAAGGTGCTTTTGCCTATTTGGACGACATTACCCCCAGCGAAGAAGCCATAGAACTGGCAAAAACCGTTAATAAAGACCCACGAAAAGTCGAGGTGATTCTCTCTCAATCAAACCGAATTGTGCGAGCAATGAAACGGCCAGATCAAGAAGAAGGCGTACTGATCGCCGAACACAAAAATGGTTACATCTGCGCCAACGCAGCGGTGGATGAATCCAATGCCGACCATCCTGGTCAGCTGATTTTATTACCCGACGATCCTGACAAAAGTGCGCGTTTGTTGTGTCACAAATTAGAAGCCCATTTTGGCTGTGATTTGGGTGTGATTATCAGTGATACCTTTGGTCGACCTTGGCGATTAGGGCAAACCAACGTGGCGATTGGCTTGGCGAATGTGCCGGGCGTGATGCACATGTTGGGTGAGTTAGATGCGTATGGACGACCTTTGAGTGTTACCGCGCCCGCCTTTGCCGATGAGGTTGCGGCGGCGTCTGGGTTGTTAATGGAGAAAAGTGCGAAATCGCCAGTGATTATTTTTCGTGGCCTATCTTGGTCAAAAACCGACAGTTCGAGCCGTGACCTGATTCGTGCTCATAACGAGGATCTTTTTAGATGAAAAACGACGTAAGTAATAAAGTCGCCATTATTGGCGGAACTGGCCCGCAAGGGAAAGGACTGGCCCTGCGTTTGGCGCTGGCTGGTGTCAGCGTGGTATTAGGTTCTCGTGATCCTGCCAAGGCAGAAGAAACCGCACAGCAACTTATTGCGATATTGGCGGAACAGGATTGTCAGGCAGACATTACGGGCCTGTCGATGAAAGACGCCACCAAAGCCGCAGACGATTTAGTCATTTTGTCTGTGCCTTACAGTGGGCATGACGACACCCTAATGATGTTGGCACCATTGCTGGTTGGTAAAACCTTGGTCGATATCGTCGTGCCATTGGCACCAGGCAATCCGAAAGCCGTGCTAATGCCAGAAGCCGGCTCGGTGACAGAATCGGCTCAGTTGTTATTGGGTGATGACATCCCAGTTGTCGGAGCCTTACATAATGTCTCCGCGGTGACCTTGAATGATTTATCACGTGGCATCAACTGCGACATCTTGGTGTGTGGCAATGACCTTGACGCGAAAAAACGCGTTATGGACTTGATCGAAAAAATGGGCACCAAAGCCTACAACGCAGGCTTGGCAGAAAGTGCTCGCTGTGTAGAAGCACTCACGCCAATTTTGATTCGATTGAATATTTCGAAAGAGGTGCCGTTTTCGCACGCGGGAATACGAATTTCCCCTCCAAACGTTGCGCATTAATTTATTAAAAACATAATCACAAGAGGAACACATTATGGAATTTGGCATTACGTTTAAAGGCTTCGTCAGCCCAGATCGCGCGCGAAATCTGGTTCGTCAGGCGGAAGCGGCTGGCTTCACTTATTGCTGGTTTTACGATTCTCACATTCTTTGGCGTGAGTCGTTTGTCGCTATGGCAATGTGCATGGAGCACACTAAAACCATGCGTTTTGGCCCTTGTGTAACCAACCCGAATATTCGTGATTGGTCTTTGTCAGCCAGCTTATACGCGAGTTTGGCGCATCAAAGTAACGGTCGTTTCGACATTGGTCTTGGTCGTGGCGATTCTTCCATGCGAGTAATGGGAAAAAAACCAGCGACACTCGCGCGTCTTGCGGAATTTACCACAAAGGTAAAAGCCATGGTGCGCGGTGAAGAAGTGGAATATGGCGAATGTCCTGAACCCGTTAAACTGCCTTGGGCGACAGGCTATGAATTACCTGTTTGGATTGGCGCTTATGGCCCGAAAGCCTTGGCTACTGCTGGTGAAGTGGGTGATGGTTTGATTTTGCAAATTGGCGACCCAGATTTGGTTAAATGGTTTAAAGATCAATCTCTTGCTGCAGGTGAAGCGGCTGGACGTGATATGTCTAACTTCAAAGTCCAAGCCGCGGCACCTGCGTATTTTGGTGACATGGATTATTGTATTGAACATACCAAATGGTTCCCTGCCATGGTCGGCAATCACGTAGCAGACATCGTTGAAAAATACGGCAGTGATTCTGGTTTAGTGCCGAAAAGCTTAACGGATTACATCGAAAAACGTCGTGGTTACGATTACTCGAAACATGGTCAAAGCGACAACCCATTCTTGGACTTCATCACCGAAGACATAGTGAAAAGCTTCTGTGTATTGGGAACCGTTGAAGACCATATTGCCAAGATCAAAGACCTAGAAACAGCAGGCACTACGCAATTTAACATCTACCTAGACAGCGGTGATGAAGAAGAAATCATCGCCAAATACGGCAGAGAGATCATCCCCGTGTTTAATGGCTAAGCTGCTGTCACTGTCCCTTCCGCTTTTGTCTTCCAAGGGGAAGGTTAGGATGGGGTTGCTCTTGTTACTTGAACTGCTTTGGCTTCCACCGACCGAATAACATTCCTCCTCGAAACTACCGCCTCCCTCGTCGGAATGTTATTCGCCCATGATGTTTAGGTTGTCTGCGAATACGTCTCTGTTCCTTCCCCTTTTTTCTTCCAAGGGGAAGGTTAGGATGGGGTTGCTCTTGTTACTTGAACTGCTTTGGCTTCCACCGACCGAATAACATTCCTTCTCGAAACTACCGCCTCCCTCGCCGAAATGTTATTCGCTCATGATGTTTAGGCCATCAGCGGATATGTCTTTACTCAATGATGATCATTACGTCTTAGATGTGCTTCAAAGGCGCGGATCATTAGCGATAAGCTGAGTGTGAGTACAAGGTACATGAAGGCGACGACGTTGTAGGTTTCGAAGAATTGGAAGGTGGAGGAGCTGAAGACTTTGCCAAGCTGGGTGATGTCTTGTACGCCTAATACCGAGACGAGTGCGGAGTCTTTGATCATGGCGACGAGGTCGTTGCCAAGGGGCGGTAAGATTTTGCGCATGGCTTGGGGCAGGGTGATAAGGCGGAAGCGGTGCCAGTTGGATAAGCCGAGGGCTTTGGCGGCTTCGATTTGGCCTTTGCCAACTTCTTGAATGCCTGCGCGGAAGACTTCGGCAATGAAGGCGCTGTAGCTGATGGCTAGGGCAATGATGGCGCGCCACAGTAGGGTGAAATCTCGTGTGCGAGCTTTTTCTATCCAGCCCGCTTCAATCGGTATTTGTAACGCCCAGTTGTAGAGTTTGACCATTTCGGGTGCGCCAACAAAGGCGATGTAGAACAGCAGTACGAGAACGGGTACGCCGCGGAAGATTTCGACATAAAAACGGGCGAATTCACGCAGAATACGATGACGAGAAAATCCTGCCAGTGCAATTAATAACCCAAGTAAGCTTGCTAATATAAAAGCGGTGAAGGTGACGCCAATTGTGGTCAGCAAGCCTTCACTTAGTGCGCCCGCGATGCGTTGGTAGCTTTCGTCCGCCACCATATTCCATAACAGAATCAGAGCGATAATAAGGATGGTGACGAGCCACCAAGGCGTGCGTTCTACGGTTTTTTTAAAGGGCATAATCAATTCATAGCTAGACCATTCCTTGGTCGTCTTTAAGTAAAAAACGGACAGTCTAATAAATAGACGATCCGTTACTGTGTGTTATATCACTCTTTTAGGGCTGTGCTTCTTACTGGTTATAGTCGAAGAACCATTTTTTGTTCAGTGCTTCTAAGGTGCCGTCTTGTTTCATACTTTCGATAGCAGCGTTGATTGGGGCTAAAAGGTCTGATCCCGGCGTTAGGATAAAGCCAAAGTCTTCCGAACCCAGCGGGCCACCAACGATTTTAAACGAACCCGGGTTGGCACCGATGTAACCACGAGCCGATGCGGCGTCCATTAGTACGCTGTCGACGTCGCCCGATTTAAGCGCTTGAACGGACGCACCGAAAGTGTCTAACAAGGTGATGCGAGGGTTGCCTTCGTCACCATCCAGTACATCGTAAACGGCCACATAAAAGTTGGTGGTTCCTGCTTGTGCGCCAAAATGCAGGTCTGGGTTGGCGGCAAAGGATGTTGCATCATTAAAACGGTCTTCATCAGCGCGAACCAACATGAACTGCTGGGACGTCATATAAGGAATAGTGAAGTCGATTTGTTCGGCACGTTCTTCATTAATGGTAATTCCGTCCATACCGACATCATATTGGCCTTGTTTGACGGCTTGGATCATGGTGTCCCAGCTGCTTAGGTGCCATTCGATGTTGGCGTTTAAGCGTTTGCCAATTTCGTTCATGGCGTCGTATTCCCAACCTATGCCTTCGCCTGTTGCTGGGTCGACAAAGTTAAGTGGCGTGTAGGCATTTTCGGTGACGGCTAAAATAGTACGACCTTTTAGATCGGGCAAGCTGTCTGCGAAACTGTGGCTGCTCATTGCAATAACGGCAATAGCGACCAAACGAGAGAGAAGAGAAACCATGAGTTTTTACCTTTTATAATGTGTTCGATAAAAGACGATGCTTGTATGCAATTTGGCCAGCGATTATACACAGCCGTTAAGCAAAGATCTCTAGCAAGCTTTAGGCCATCAAGTGGCAAGTCGAGACGTAAACGAGTATATTTGCAGCTTCTTGTTCAAATCGATGAATGCATCTGTTGCAGTCCTCTGCTTATAGGTGGCGATTAAGGTTTTTATGTCTCGTGAATTATCTTCTCAACACGCTTTTCAGACCCATTGCTTAGCGCAAATGGGGGTGGTGTCTTGGTTGTCGTCCACGGACACTGTGTCTGGTACGGTTTTTATGCCTGTGCAGCCTTGGCCGATGAATGTGGTGCAAACGGAGTCTTTGTCTGCCACAAGTCAAGCCCCTTCGTCGCGTTCGACCGGCTTTAAGGATACGGAGCCAGCGCCGTCTAAAAGTCGTCCTGCTGAGGAAGCAGAACCGCTGGTTCACCATCTTCGTGAGCAGTTAAACGCGGGGCCAGAAATCGTTGTGGAAGATTTGCAGCCAATCGAAGAATTGGCTGTGGATATTGATATTGAACCAGATCTGGCGGTCAATACTCAGATTACTCGCCTCGATATACGTGCTTATGCTTTGTCGAATAAATTGCTGATTTTAAGCGATGTTCCGCATGTGTTTACGCAAGCGGAAGAGGTTGAGCGTTTGGCGTTAAAAATGGCGCAAGCTTTGTTAAAACACCCTATAGATGAATGGCAGGGCAGTGCGTTTTCTTGGCCGGGAGCCTTAAAAAATCCACATTTTCTGACGCGCACGGATTGGTTGTTTGGCGCGCTGGAAAGTTATGTGGGGCGTTTAGTGAAAGGCTTTTCAGATGCCCCAATGTTGGTGCTAGCGGGGGCGAACGTAACTCAGCTGGTGGCCGATTTACCCCCCGAAAGTCCATTAAAGCGTTATCCCACCGCGCGTATTGTGAGTTTGCCTGAATTGTATCGCATTCCAGAATTGCGTAAAGAAGCGTGGCAAGAAATGCAGTCGCGCTTTTTCCGTTAATGTATTTGCCTGTAATGAGGCGTTCAATTTTATGATTCCTTCTATTGTTATGCGTCTGGCTACTGAGTCAGATTTGCCTGCTATTACCCAACTGGATGCTTTATCTAACCCTTATCCTTGGGGGCGCGGCTTGATTGCCGATGCTCTACAAACACGTAAAAATTGGGTGGTTGAGCTGGGTGATGCGACGCAAAAATCGCTGGTTGGTTGGTTAACGGCATCGGTGGTACTGGATCAATCCGAATTAGAATTAATTGTGGTTGATTGCTCTGTCCGTAGACAAGGGCTGGCCAGAAAGTTGATGATGTCTTGGTTGGAGTCCAGCGCGCAGCAAGCCGTTTGCGAATGCTTGTTGGAAGTCCGAGAATCGAATGAAGCGGCGATCGCCTTGTATGAATCGTTGGGATTTGAGCAAGTGGGTCGTCGTAAAAATTACTATCAAATAGACAAAAAAGGACAAACAGAGCCAGGTCGCGAAGCGGCGTGCCTGTTTACGTTAACAATCTCCTGTGAAAGAGGCGAACTATGAGCACAGTACTGGTCCCTATTGCCAATGGCAACGAAGACATCGAAGCGATTACTATCATTGACGTATTGCGTCGTGGTGGTGTGGCGGTCACGGTTGCCAGCATTCATGAATCGAAACAGGTCGAAATGGCGCATGGTAATAAAGTTGAAGCCGACGTGTTGCTGACAGACGTTGCGGATCAAATTTTTGATGCGGTTGTGTTGGCAGGTGGCATGCCGGGAGCGGAGCATTTGCGAGATTGCGATCTCTTGATTGATATGTTGGAAAAGCATGACATTCAAGATTCGCTGCTCGCGGCGATTTGTGCGTCGCCAGCGGTGGTGTTCGGGACTCATGGTTTTGTGGTCGACAAACAAGCCACGTGCTATCCCGGTTTTGAGAGTGGTTTAACAGGCGCTGAATATATGCCTAACGAACCTGTGGTGATGGATGGTAATGTCCTGACAGCCAAAGGGCCAGCGACCGCGATGATTTTCGCATTGACGGTGTTAGGCAATCTAAAAGGCTATGAAACAGCACAAAGTGTGGCTGATGGTTTGTTGTGTTAATCGGGTTCGATTAGGTTGATATTATTCCTGACTAATAAGTCAAGAAAAAATGTGGTCAAATTGTGTGTTTTTGCCTGTTTTCTCGGCAATTCGGTGGACGCAAAAGCTGTATCAGAGTAGAATTAGGCAGATTTTTTGAACGCGAGTTTCATTGATTATCCATCGATGAAAGAACGGCAAAAACGCAATTTCTTAAAAGCGAGATGAGCCGCCGGTTTGTCTCGCTTTTTTGCAACCTGATAGTCTCTAAATGGGAGGTTCCTTTGGCAACATCAGCGATTCTGGCTCTGGAAGACGGCACTATTTTTAAAGGGGTGTCGATCGGAGCAGATGGCTCCTCAACGGCCGAGGTAGTATTTAACACCTCGATGACCGGTTATCAAGAAATTCTTACTGATCCTTCCTATGCTCGACAAATGGTCACCTTGACCTATCCCCACATCGGGAATACTGGCGTTAACTCTGAAGATGAAGAATCCGATAAAGTGTGGTGTGAAGGTCTGATCATTCGTGATCTTCCTTTGGTTGCTAGCAGCTGGCGTTCAGAAGAGTCTTTAGATTCTTACTTGAAGCGCAAAGGCGTGGTTGGCATTGCCGATATCGATACTCGTAAGCTGACTCGTATTCTACGTGAAAAAGGCGCGCAAGCAGGTTGCATCATGGCGGGTGAAAACCTAGATGAGGCGGCGGCGGTTGCTGCAGCGAAAGCGTTTCCTGGTTTGAAAGGCATGGATCTAGCCAAAGAAGTCACCGTTGAGAAAGCCTATGAGTGGACAGAATCAACGTGGGATCTTGTTGACGGACACACAACGCCAGACTCTTCTGAGTTCCATGTTGTTGCTTATGATTTCGGTGTGAAACGTAACATCCTTCGTATGATGGTTGAGCGCGGTTGCCGCTTGACGGTTGTGCCTGCGAAAACACCAGCAAGTGATGTGTTGGCGCTGAAACCAGATGGCGTATTCCTGTCCAACGGACCAGGTGATCCAGAGCCTTGTGACTATGCTATTCAAGCCATTAAAGAGATTTTAGAGACTGACATTCCTGTCTTTGGTATCTGTCTTGGTCATCAGCTATTGGCATTGGCGTCTGGTGCGAAGACGAAGAAAATGAAGTTTGGTCACCACGGTGCCAACCACCCAGTACAAGCGATCGAAAAAGGCACAGTGATGATCACCAGCCAAAACCACGGTTTTGCGGTTGATGAAACAACATTGCCTGCGAACCTTGTGATGACGCACAAGTCGTTGTTCGATGGTTCTTTGCAAGGCATCGCACGTACAGATAAGAGCGCCTTCAGCTTCCAAGGTCACCCTGAAGCGAGCCCAGGTCCACACGATGTTGCACCTTTGTTCGATCAGTTCATTGAAAACATCAAAGTCACTAAAGCCTAAAAGTAGGAGCGGAGCGAAATATTATGCCAAAACGTACTGACATAAAAAGCGTCTTAATTTTAGGTGCAGGTCCTATTGTTATCGGTCAGGCTTGTGAGTTTGACTATTCTGGTGCGCAAGCATGTAAAGCACTTCGTGAAGAAGGCTTTCGCGTTATTCTGGTGAATTCAAACCCAGCGACCATCATGACAGATCCAGTGATGGCGGATGCCACTTACATCGAACCAATCGAGTGGAAAACCGTAGAGAAAATCATTGAAAAAGAGCGTCCAGATGCGGTTCTACCGACTATGGGTGGCCAGACTGCATTGAACTGTGCGTTGGATCTTGAACGTCACGGCGTGCTCGAAAAATACAATGTTGAGATGATTGGTGCGACGGCTGACGCGATCGACAAAGCGGAAGACCGTAATCGTTTCGATAAAGCCATGAAGTCCATTGGCCTTGAGTGTCCACGTGCGGGCATTGCTCACAACATGGAAGAAGCGCTTAAAGTTCAAGCGGAAGTAGGCTTCCCTTGTATCATTCGCCCTTCCTTCACCATGGGTGGTACTGGTGGCGGTATCGCGTACAACATGGAAGAGTTTGACGAAATTTGTACTCGTGGTTTGGATTTGTCTCCAACCAACGAATTGCTAATCGATGAATCTTTGATCGGTTGGAAAGAGTACGAAATGGAAGTTGTCCGTGACAAAAAAGACAACTGCATCATCGTTTGTGCGATTGAAAACTTCGACGCAATGGGGGTTCACACGGGTGACTCCATCACGGTTGCGCCAGCACAAACTTTGACAGATAAAGAATATCAAATCATGCGTAACGCTTCTTTGGCGGTATTGCGTGAGATCGGCGTAGAAACGGGTGGTTCTAACGTACAGTTCGGTATGGACCCAAAAACAGGTCGTCTTGTGGTTATCGAGATGAACCCTCGTGTATCGCGTTCGTCTGCGTTGGCATCGAAAGCAACCGGTTTCCCAATTGCAAAAATCGCGGCGAAATTGGCGATTGGTTACACGCTTGATGAGTTGCAAAACGACATCACAGGTGGCCAAACTCCAGCGAGCTTCGAGCCAGCAATCGACTACGTTGTCACTAAGATTCCTCGTTTCACCTTCGAGAAATTCCCAACCGCTAATGATCGTTTAACGACGCAAATGAAATCCGTTGGTGAAGTCATGGCGATTGGCCGTACTTTCCAAGAGTCTTTGCAAAAAGCCTTACGCGGTTTGGAAGTGGGTTCAGATGGTTTCAATCCTCAGTTGGATTTCGCGGAAGAAAACAGCAAAGAGAAATTGGCTTACGAGCTTCAATCTCCGGGTTCTGACCGTATTTGGTACATTGGCGATGCCTTCCGTTCTGGCATGACCGTTGACGAAGTGTATGACGCAACCGGTGTTGATCACTGGTTCTTGGTACAGATCGAAGACTTGATCAAAGAAGAAGCAGCGTTGGCTGATAAAGGCCTTGTCGATATGACCTACGACGTGATTCGTCGTTTGAAGCGTAAAGGTTTCTCTGACGCGCGTCTTGCTAGCCTTTTAAGTGTGACTGAAAAGTCCATGCGTGAACGCCGTTACTTGATGAACGTTCACCCAGTGTATAAGCGCGTGGATACGTGTGCGGCAGAATTTGCCACTAACACCGCGTACATGTACTCAACGTACGAAGACGAGTGTGAAGCGGCGCCAACGGATCGCGAGAAAGTGATCATTCTTGGCGGTGGCCCAAACCGTATCGGTCAAGGTATCGAATTTGACTATTGCTGTGTGCACGCGGCACTAGGTCTACGTGAAGACGGTTACGAGACCATCATGGTGAACTGTAACCCTGAAACCGTATCGACTGACTACGACACTTCTGACCGTTTGTACTTCGAGCCAGTAACGCTAGAAGACGTGTTAGAAATCGTTCGCAAAGAAAAACCAAAAGGCGTTATCGTTCAGTTCGGTGGTCAAACGCCACTGAAAATCGCTCGTGCATTGCAAAACGAAGGCGTGCCAATCATTGGTACAACGCCTGAGTCTATCGACCGTGCAGAAGACCGTGAACGTTTCCAAAGCATGATCCAGCGTTTGGGTTACAAACAGCCTCATAACGCGACTGTGCGCAGCGTTGAGCAAGCGGCAGCGAAAGCGGCTGTTATCGGCTACCCACTTGTGGTTCGTCCATCTTACGTATTGGGCGGCCGCGCGATGGAAATCGTGTACAACGAAAAAGAATTGATGCGTTACATGACCAGCGCTGTGAAAGTGTCTAACGACAGCCCTGTGTTGCTAGATCACTTCTTGAATGCGGCGATTGAGATCGATATCGACTGTATCAGCGATGGTAATCAAGTGGTTATCGGCGGCATTATGCAGCACATTGAACAAGCGGGTGTTCACTCTGGTGACTCGGCGTGTTCTTTGCCACCTTACTCTTTGTCAAAAGAAGTACAGGACGACATTCGTGAGATGATTAAGAACATGGCGCTAGAGCTTGGCGTTGTGGGCTTGATGAACACTCAGCTTGCGGTTCAAGATGGCGAAATTTATGTGATCGAGGTGAACCCTCGTGCATCACGTACTGTGCCTTTCGTGTCTAAGTGTATTGGTCGCTCTTTGGCGCAAGTGGCGGCCTTGGTTATGGCGGGTAAGACACTGGAAGAGCTTGGTTTCACAGAAGAAATCATCCCTTCTTACTACAGCGTGAAAGAAGCCGTTTTCCCATTCAACAAGTTCCAAGGCGTTGACCCGATTCTTGGGCCTGAAATGAAGTCTACGGGCGAAGTAATGGGTGTAGGCGATACTTTCGCTGAAGCGTTCGGTAAAGCGGTGCTTGGTGGTGGTACTGAATTGCCAACGTCTGGTTGTGCTTTCATCAGTGTTCGCGATATGGACAAAGAAGGGGCGGTAGACGTTGCGCGTCGCTTGGCTGAGCTAGGGTTTGACCTTGTTGGTACAGAAGGCACGGCGAAATACCTAACTGACCATGGTGTTGATGTTCGCAAAGTGAACAAAGTAAACGAAGGTCGTCCGCACATCGTTGATATGATGAAAAACGGCGAAATCGACTACATTATTAACACCACGTCTGGTACGCAAGCGATTGCAGACTCTTCTGTGATTCGTCGTACAGCATTGCAGCGCAAGGTTTGTTACACTACGACATTGGCCGGAGCTGAAGCTGCTAGTATGGCAATCAGCTTGAAAGGGGAAACCAAAGTCAGAAGACTGCAAGATTTGCACTTGGGGAAATAATGAAAAAAGTACCAATGACGGTTGAAGGTGAGGCTCGTCTTCGTGAAGAGCTAAACCACCTAAAAACCGTCGTTCGTCCTCGCGTAATTGCTGACATCGCAACGGCACGTGAGCACGGCGACTTAAAAGAAAACGCAGAATATCATGCAGCTCGTGAAGAGCAGGGCTTTGCTGAAGGTCGAATTAAAGAGATCGAAGGCAAACTTGCTGACTCACAAGTGATTGATGTGAAAACCATGCCAGCGACTGGCAAAGTGGTTTTTGGTACCACGGTAACCTTGTTTAACGTGGATACTGAAGCAACGGTAACGTACCGCATCGTAGGCGATGACGAAGCGGATGTAAAAGACAAGAAAATCTCTTACGCATCACCGATTGCAAAAGCCATTATTGGGAAACAAGAAGGTGACGAAGTCATCGTTAAAATTCCAAGTGGTGAAGCAACATACGAAATCGAAAGCGTCGAATACATTTAATGAATGTAATACGAGCTTTTAAAAACCACGGTACGAAAGTATCGTGGTTTTTTTATGCCTGAATTTTGTGGCATACATACATCAATATGAGTCGAATGATTCGCTTAATCCTTCTAACCCATTAAACGCAGAGCGAGACATTGCTCTTGCTGTACCGGTTCGCGCAGCCATCGCGCATTTATGGTTTGAAACCATCCACCCATTTGAAGATGGCAACGGCCGAGTAGGGCGAGCCATTGCCGAAATGGCATTGGCTCAAGACCTCAACCGACCGCTATTGCTCAGCTTGTCGACGATAATCGAGAAAGACAAAAACGCCTATTACGATGGACTAAACAAAGCCAGCCAATTTAATCTAGATATTACCGACTGGGTGACATGGTTCGTCGACAACGCAGGACCGGATGGCTTTGAAGGCGGACTCAGCGCCAAAAAATACATCAGCATCACCAGTAGCTCCAAAGCCACTGCCACCCTAGACCTCAGCGACTCAGTCGAGAAAGATTGTTTATATCGCCTAGAAGGTGGTGGCAGAAACGCGAGGCATGGATTGGCTATTTGAATGAGCTAATAGCCTAGCTTTCTAAGGTTCAAGTCATTGTAAAATTGACTTCATGTACATTGGCTAAATTTAGATGCTGCTTTGCATGCCAGAGATCATAATTGTCTTGCATAGCTAACCAGCTTTCGGGTGTTCGACCTAATGCTTTTGATAAACGCAAGGCCATTTCTGGTGATACAGCACTTTGACCTTTTAAAACTCGATTCAACGTCGAAGAGGCTACGTCCAGTTGTTTGGCTAAATACCGACAACTTAAGCCTGCTGGCTCAAGATAGACCTCATATATGAACTCACCTGGGTGCGGAGGGTTATGCATACTCATCAGTGGTAGTCCTCATAGTTGAGAATATAAGCATTGCCATCAATAAACTCGAAAGTAATGCGCCAATTACCGTTTACAGTAATAGACCAAATCCCATCACGATCACCTTTTAAGGGATGTAACTTAAAACCGGGTAAATCGATATCATCAATTTCTTGGGCGGTATCAACCGCAGTAAGTTGCATACGTAACTTACCTTTATGCTTTTTGTGTTTAAATGATTTAATCATGTATAAAGTGTAGCGTGATGCGCATCACTACTCAATGAAAAAGATCATGTTATTGACTGTAGCTAAAGCCCCATGAATTTGGAGACTTGGTTTAAAAAGTTGTTTATGTCGCCTAGAAGGTGGTAGCAGGAGCGCTACCTGATTAGGCTGGTTTTACTGATAACTACCTACGGGTGAGTTGTTGATTTGCTTTGGGTGTTTACTTTATACTCAGTGGTACAGAATTAAGTACAGGAAATGAATGATGGATGCGATCAGTTATACCACTGCTCGGGCTAACTTGGCTAAGACAATGGCTAAGGTTTGTGATGATCACTCGCCAGTGATTATCACGCGCAAAAGTGAGAGCCCAGTTGTGATGATGTCGTTAGAAGATTATGAGGCCATGCAAGAAACTACCTACTTGCTACGTTCACCAGCGAACGCCAGAATTTTGTTGGAGTCTATTGCTGAATTGGAAGCGGGTAAGGGTGTTGAAAGAGAGTTAGTCGAGTGAGACTCACTTTTTCAACCGCTGCGTGGGATCAGTATCTTTACTGGCAGAGCACAGATAAGAAAGTATTAGAGCGGATAAACTTACTAATCAAAGATATTCAACGAGAGCCTTATGAAGGGATTGGCAAACCAGAACCTTTAAAGCATGGCCTTGCTGGTTATTGGTCTCGTCGCATCAATGATGAGCACCGAATTGTTTATAAATATCAAGATGATGCGATTTTGATCGCTCAGTTAAGATATCACTATTAGGTTTTTATTTTAGCTCGTTGCTGATAATTATTTTCATTAAGCCAAGCGGCGTTTCGATGAGGTAGGCGCTAGTTTCGAGAGAGAAACGCCGCTTGGCTTGGTGTCATGTACAAACGTCTGTGTCGGCCTGAAGGCGCGACTTGCATGAAAGCTTCGCTTTCAGAACCCCTCCCTAACCCTTGAAGAGAAGGGGAGGGTATAAAAACAAAAACACCAGCCGAGGCTGGTGTTTTTGTTAGCGCTGTATAAAAAGCTAAACGGTTAAGGTTGAGCTTTTTTGAACGCTTTGATCAGTGCTTGGGTAGAAGCATCCAGTGCGCTGTTGTCGCTGTTGCTAACAAGGCGGTTGTAGATGTCTGTGCCCAATACTTTTCCTAGTTCTACGCCCCATTGGTCGAATGAGTTGATACCCCAGATGGTGCCTTGTACAAAAGTACGGTGCTCGTAGAGGGCGATCAAGGCACCAACGGTGGCTGGTGTCATTTTATCCGTAAACAGAGTGTTACTAGGACGGTTACCTTGAATTACTTTGTGTGGCGCAACCGCTTCCACTTGATCTTCGCTGGCACCTGCATCACGCAATTCTTGCTTGGCTTGCTCTAAGGTTTTGCCGACCATTAAGGCTTGCGATTGGCTTAGGCAGTTAGCAATTAAATGAACGTGATGTTCACCAATTGGATTGTGGCTGGTCAGTGGTGCAATGAAGTCCACTGGCACAAGGCGGGTACCCTGATGCAATAGCTGGTGGTAAGCGTGTTGGCCGTTGGTGCCAGCACCGCCCCAGATGATTGGGCCTGTGTCGGTTGCTACGCCGTCGCCATTCAAAAGATTTGCCTTACCGTTACTTTCCATATCAAGCTGCTGGATGTGAGCAGGCATGGCGCGTAGGTAATGGTCGTAAGGAATCAAGGCGTGCGTTTGCGCATTGTGGAAGTTGATATACCACACGCCAAGCGCGCCCATGATGACGGGTAGGTTTTCTTCAAATGGAGCGGTACGGAAGTGCTCGTCCATTTGGTGAGCGCCATCTAACAAGGCATAGAAGTTGTCCATGCCAACGGCAATAGCAACTGGCAAGCCAATCGCAGACCAAAGGGAGTAGCGTCCGCCAACCCAGTCCCACATTGGGAAAATGTTTTCTTCTGCCATGCCAAAATCAACGGCTTTTTTCACGTTGGAACTAACCGCAGCAAAGTGTTTGCTGACGTTGTCTTGTGAGCCTCCGTTGCTTAGGAACCAATCACGCGCCGCGTTGGCGTTTGATAAGGTTTCTAACGTGCCGAAGGTTTTAGACGAAATCACAAAAACCGTGGTTTCTGGGTTCAGTTGCTTCAGTTTGCCGGTGATGTCTGAGCCATCGATGTTGGCTACGAAGTGAACCTTGATGCCGTCTTTTTTGTACGGCGTAAGGGCTTCGGCAACTACTTTGGGGCCAAGGTACGAGCCGCCGATGCCGATGGAGACAACGTCTGTGATAGTTTTACCACTGTAGCCTTTCCATTCACCACTGTGTAGTTGCGCAACAAACTGTTCCATTTGCTTTAGTGTCGCACGCACTTCGGCCAAGACGTTAACGCCGTCGACCATGAGTGTTTCTTGTGCTTGGCTTGCTCGCAACGCAATGTGCAATACGGAACGATCTTCGGTGTTGTTGATGTGCGCACCGCTGAACATGCCTTTGATGGCGCTTTCAAGCCCCGCTTCTTTTGCCAATTCGGTCAGTAGCGAGAGGGTTTTGTCGTTGGCGCGGTTTTTTGCGTAATCCAATGTCCAGCCAGCAGCGTGAGCGCAGTATTTCTCTGCGCGGTGAGCGTCGTTTTCAAACAAGGATGTCATGCTAACAGACGCCATTTCTTGTTGGTGTGCTGTTAGCGCCTGCCAAGCAGCCAATTCTGTGGGTGAGCTCATTACAATCTCCCTAGATCTCAAAGTGAATTAAGCAAGTTCAACACGCAAGTTATCGATTAAGCGTGCGCTGCCAAGTTGTGCCGCAGCCAAAATGACTAGGCGTTTCTCTTCCTCTGACGGTGTTTGTAAATTGTCTTGTGCGCGGATTTCGAAATAATCACGACGGAAACCAGCCGCTTCAAGCTTCTGTTGAGCTTGTTCGCGTATGTCCTCGTGACTCGCACGGTTTGCTAGAAGCGCCTCTTTCGCCCATAGCAGGGTTTGATACATTGTCGGTGCAATGCGTCTTTCTTCTTCTGTTAAGTAGCCATTTCGTGAGCTCATTGCTAGGCCATCGTCATTTCGAGCGGTGTCAACGCCGATCACTTTGACATTGGAGCTGAGGTCTCTGACCATGTCTTCGATGACTTTCAGTTGTTGAAAGTCTTTGTTTCCGAATATGGCACAGTCTGGCTGAACAATATTAAACAATTTTGTCACGACGGTAGAAACACCGACAAAATGGCCTGGGCGTGACGCGCCACACAAAATGTCGGATAAGCCCATGACTTCGATTTGAGTCTGGCTGCGTTTGCCGTCTGGGTACATTTCCAAGGCATCTGGTGCGAATAGGTAATCACAACCATTGGCTTCTAGAACTTTTTTGTCTTCTTCTAGTGTCTTGGGGTAGCGCTCTAAATCTTCGTTGGCCGAGAATTGCATCGGATTAACAAAGATTGACGATACAACAACGTCGCCTTCTTCTTTTGCTCTACGGATCAATGACATGTGGCCGTCGTGCAAATTGCCCATCGTTGGAACAAAGGCAATGTGCTTGTCTTGTAGGCGTTCTTTTTTTAGCGCAGCGCGCAGCTCAGCAACCGTGTGAAAAGTGTGCATTATTTGAATCCGTGCTCAAGTCCTGGGAATGTCATGTCTTTTACTTCTTTGACGTAGGCTTCAAAGGCTTCGGTGACATTGCGACCATCGGTTAAGAAATTTTTAACGAATTTGGGTGTGTGGCCTAGGTTGATGCCGAGCATGTCGTGCATGACCAAGACTTGTCCGTCTGTATGATGTCCCGCGCCAATGCCGATAGTAGGGACAGGAACCGCTTCGGTTAATGTTTTACCGAGCTCTGTTGGAATGCATTCGTACAGTAGGATGTCTGCGCCAGCGGCGACAAGATCCAGAGACTCTTGCAGAAGCAAATCGGCGGCGTCTTGGCTTTTGCCTTGGACTTTGTAGCCACCAAATTTATGCACAGATTGAGGTGTAAGGCCTAGGTGCGCACACACTGGAATGCCGCGTTGGCTTAACAGTTTTACTGTGTCTGCGAGCCAGCTGCCGCCTTCCAGTTTGACCATGTTGGCGCCGGCTTGCATGAGTTTTGCGGCGTTATCAAGCGCTTGCTCTGGCTTGCTGTAACTCATAAAAGACATATCCGCGAGAATGAAGGCGTTGGTGTTGCCTCGTTTTACGGCGGCGGTGTGATAGCACATGTCTTCGATGGTAACGGGTAACGTGCTGTCTTGGCCTTGTACGACCATGCCTAAAGAATCCCCGACCAAAATAGTTTCCACACCGGCCACGTTCATGACATTCGTAAACGAGGCGTCATAGCTTGTTAGGCAGGTGATTTTCTCTTTCTCCGCTTTCATTTTTTTCAGCGTAGAGAGGGTTACTGGTTTGGTGAGTTTTCGTTGAGAGTTATCTGAATACATAGTTTATTCTTCTTTGATAAAGACCAAATCACTGGTATCAAGTTGCTGTAACTGCTCGGTAACGGTGTTGCCATTTGTTAAGAGCATATCTGGTGCCAGATCGCTAAGGGGTTTTATAACAAAACCGCGCTCCAACATAAATGGATGTGGGACGGTTAACCTAGGTAGCGCTATTGTTTCTTGGCCATACAATAGCAGATCTAAGTCTAGGGTGCGTGGTCCCCAATGGCGTTCTCTGACTCTGCGCTGCGACTGTTCAATGCTTTGCAGTAGGTCAAGTAGGTCGATAGGGGAAAGGTGTGTGTCGAATGTGGCGACGGCGTTAATGTAGTCTGGTTGGTCTTGAGGGCCAACCGGCTTGCTTCCGTATATAGAAGAGATGCGAACATTGTGCAGGTCGTCGTGATTCTTTAATGTGCTAATGGCGCAATCGAGTTGCGCCATTGGGTTTTCAAGATTGCTGCCAAGACCAATATAAGCGTGTATCAAGACGCATCCTCTTATTCGTCAAAGGTTTCTCTTTGTGGCGATGTGGTATTGCTGTTGCTCTTTCTGCGACGACGTGGACGGCGTTTTTTGGGGCCATCTTTTTCTTTTGCAAATGAGTCGATACTTTTAATAAGGTCCCTTTGCTGGTTTTCTGTGCCGTGCTGGAATTTTTCCCACCAATCGCCCAGTCCATCCAATTCAGTGCCGCTTAACTCACGAATCAATAAGAAGTCAAAAGCAGCACGAAAACGAGGGTGTTCTAATAGCAGAAATGCACGTTTTCCATAGCGTTTTGGTAAGCGGTATTGCATGTCCCAGATTTCACGCATTGGTGTAGAGAATCGACGTGGAATGGCCGTGGAGGCGACTTGGTTGTCCAATACCATGTTGGCCGCCTGGTGCAATGCGGGTGTGGCTGGCATACCTTGCGCTTGAAACTCTTCGTGGCGAAGCGCAACGCTTGGCCATAGCAAAACGGCGTATAGGAAGTAAGGCGCTGTCGTTTTTCCACTTTGGATTCGGTCGTCGGTATTTTTTAGACCTTGCAAAATGAACGCTTCAGGGTCGATGTCATTGCGCTTCCAGCCACTTTGCAAAAGGGCGTCTGTGTCTGGGAATAAATAACGGAATAAGCCGTACTGGCGAAGTAGGGCAAACGTTTCGATGCCATTACCGCTGCCTAACAGTTTTAATACTTCTTCGAATAAACGTGCCGGCGGAATGTGATCCAGCAGGTGAGCCATTTCTTTGATAGGCGCCGCGGTTTCGGCTTCGATTTGAAACCCAAGTTTGCCGGCAAAACGGATGGCGCGGAGCATTCGAACGGGGTCTTCTTGGTAGCGCTGGCGAGCGTCACCAATGATGCGAATTTGTTTGTTTTCAATGTCTTTTAGGCCGCCACAATAGTCGTGGATGCTGAAGTCTTGAACATTGTAGTACAGTGCGTTGAAAGTGAAGTCGCGACGTTCGGCGTCTTCTTCAATGCTGCCATAGACATTGTCACGCAGTACGATGCCATGAGCAGAGCGCGCGGAGTCGAGTCCCTTCAACGATTTTTGTGAGGTGTTTTCAGTTTCATCGTCGTTGTCATCTTGAGCTGTATTGGCTCTGAAAGTAGATACTTCGATGATCTCACGTCCGAAGGTAACGTGAACCAGTTTGAAACGACGACCAATGAGTCTGGAGTTCGAAAAAATACTGTGAACTTGTTCTGGTGTCGCGTTGGTTACAACGTCGAAATCTTTTGGTTCAATGCCAATTAGGTGATCTCGGATACAGCCACCGACTAGGTAGGCGTCATAGCCTGCTTTATTAAGGCGATACAATACTTTGACAGCATTGGGGCTTAAGTCTTGTCGAGATAAGCTGTGCTCGCTGCGAGGTATGATAATAGGGTAAGTCTGTGCCTTTGGGGAGGCGAACAGAGAGGTAGCTTTACGTACCAGAGATTTTAATCCTGTGAGCATTAGACAACAAATTTTAAAGTTAACGAAAAGGGCATTCTACACGTGATGGTACTAAAATTACACGAATAAAGGGGTTGTTTGTTTGAAATTGGTTTGTTGCTGTTGTGAAGAGATGACGGAAGCGATTGGGATTTACAAGAGAGTAAATAAAATAATCGCTTTGGATACATGAAGATACTAGTTCCGAAAACAAAGTGGGTGCTGCTTCTGCAGTTCTACTCAGGTTTTATTTTTATTATTGCATTGTTTTCATTGCCCGAAGGCTTATATATCTAAAAAAATCAATTATCCAAAGCGATTTTCCATCCATGACCTCAAATTTTTATTTTTGTTTGAAGAGGTCACGGTGTTCCTATTTGTTGTTTTTATTCTTAAGAACTCACATACGACGATTAACTTATTTTTATTCTTGGTCAATCTTCTTATCGTTGTGCCATGTATAAGGCATTTGTTGTGCCAAAAAACATAAACTACTGATTTTATTGCCTTTAGGTGTATTTTTGTTCGTTTTCTTTACAAACTCTTGCTTATTTTTTGGGTATTTTGGTATCAAGTGTTACTTTTCTGGTGTTACTTTTTTGGGTATGGCGAGCTTCTGTCGTCTTTCCCAGAGGCTTTTTCTGGATATGCCCAAAGAATGTGCAAGTTGTGTTTCTGTCATCTTGTGTTGGTGCGTAAGAACAAAGTGCTTGAAGTAGTCATCAAGGGTTGTCCCTACTAATGTGTCGCTGTTGTGAGCGCTTGTCTGTCCTTCTGAAGTGTTTGTGTTCTGTTTGCTTGCCAGTTTTAGGTTTGACGCGTCTACGCGCTCTTGAGGGCTTAGAATGACGGCTCGTTCTATGGCGTTTTCAAGCTCTCGAACATTGCCTGGCCAGTCATGCGAACGTATGGCTTTGTCGAAGGCTTTGTTGTACTGGTAAATGGGCTTGTTGTGTTTTTGGCAGGTCTTCTCCAGCAAACTTTTGGCGAGTATGGAAATGTCGTCTCCCCTTGCTCTTAGTGGTGGAAGTAAGAGTTCCATGACGTAAAGTCGGTAGTATAAATCCTCACGAAACAGCCCTTGTTTTACCATGGCCATGAGGTTTCTATGGGTGGCGGTAATGAGTCTGATGTTTACTTTTGTTGATTGAGTGGCACCCACTCTGCGTATCTCGCCTTCTTGCAAAACGCGCAATAGTCTTGCTTGGGCTTCCAGTGGTAATTCGCCTATCTCATCTAGAAATAGCGTGCCTTTGTCTGCCGCGAAGATAAGACCGTCGTGTGCCGCGCTAGCACCAGTGAAAGCGCCTTTTTCGTGGCCGAATAGCTCGGATTCGATGAGGTTTTCTGGAATGGCAGCACAGTTAACACTGATGATTGGGTGATTGTGTCTAAGGCTTAAATTATGAAGCGCTTTGGCAACCAGTTCTTTACCTGTGCCCGATTCCCCTCGAATCAATACGGTTACATCGGTGCCAGCAATCTTGCGCATGTCACTAAAGAGCTCTTGCATCGGCTGACATTGGCCAATGATGCCGCTGCCTTCCGTTCCTAATGTGAGCGTTTCTTCTTTTGGTGTGCGGGACGTGGTGGTTGGGGTCGCTTCGGCTAGGGCTGTTGCGGGATGATCTTGCTGCTCTAGTGCGTTGACGACATGATTCAGTAGCGTTTCTGAGTCGGTTGGAAGCGGAAGGTAGTAAAGGGCTCCTTTTGACATGCTGTTGACGCCAGTGCTAAGGCTGGGCTTTGCGTCCAGAATGATTCTTGGAGGCGTCGATTGAATGTCTGTTTTTTGATCTTTGATGGTGTCGTTATCGATCAGTAAAAGGTGAAACTCAGTAAGCTCGTAATATCGGTTGGCTTGTTCTAATGAGTGGCTTGTATTGACCTGAAAACCATAGCGAGACAGCCACTTTTCGGATTCTTTTAGTGGTGAGTTGTCTGGGCAAATGATCATGATGCTGTGCATGGTGTTGTCACCTCTTGTAACTAGTGTAACGATTATACACAAACGGTCTGTTTGGTCGAGGTGGATGACGGGATAGCGAGAGACTGTTTTTCAACGTTAGATAAGAGGTAGGTCTTGTTCTTCTAGTGGGGAAGATTGAATACCGGTCAATTGGCTTGGATTCCACGCCTTGATCGCTAAGGTAAGGGCTTCATGAATGTTTTTTGGCTGGTTTAGGTCGATCTTTAGGTAATGCAATGCGCGCAGTAATGTGGGTAGGTCGCCATTTGGTATGGCTTTGGCGTGATTTTGCTTGCTGATTTTGTCGCCAACATCATTGGTTATGAGTGGAATGTGGCAAATGCTGGGCGGCGTCCAGCCAAAAAGGTGATAGAGATGAAGCTGTTGAGCTGTTGTTTCTATTAGATCGGCGCCTCTTACTAGATGGTTGATGTTCTGTAAGTGGTCGTCGACAACCACGGCGATTTGGTAAGAGAAGTAACCGTCTTTTCTTTTTAGAACGGGGCTATTGTTTTTTAGGTCGTCAGTGAAGACTAACGTGCCTTGTATTTCATCCTTATATTGGTACACCAGATCGCTGGGTTTGAGACGCCATGAGTGGGGCTCTGCGGTGGTGCTATCGCATTCGAGTGGATGATTGCCAGCAGATTGAGCAAGAGACTGACGAGTGCAATTGCAGGGGAAAGCTTGATGTTGGTCTTTTAGATGTTGCAGGTGTTGTTCGTAGGTGTCTGTGTGGTGGCTTTGGGTGCGAACGGGTTCGTCAGAAAAAAGCTGGTAGCTGTTTAATGTCTCTAGGATTTGTTCTGCGAACACAGGTTTGCAACGTGTTCCATCAACATCTTCGATGCGAATGATCCAGCAGCCTTGGTGTTTTTTTGCATCCAGATAGCTCGCTAATGCGCTGACTAGCGAGCCGAAATGGAGTGGGCCGGTTGGCGATGGTGCAAATCGGCCACGATAGAGAGTCGGTGTGGGGGTAACATGGTGAGACACCAGAGTTAGCCGCCGATTTGCTTCTCTTTGATTTCAGCCAATGTTTTGCAATCGATACACATAGTGGCTGTTGGGCGCGCTTCTAGTCGGCGAATGCCGATTTCAATGCCGCACTCTTCGCAATAGCCATAATCATCAGCGTCGATAAGCTCAATCGTCTGAGAGATTTTCTTAACCAGCTTGCGTTCGCGATCACGAGCGCGAAGTTCTAGGCTAAATTCTTCTTCTTGGCTAGCACGATCATTTGGATCCGCGTAGTTCACCGCTTCTTCTTTTAGGTGGTGAACAGTACGGTCAACCTCTTCCATAAGGTTTTGCTTCCAGTTGAGTAGGATGCTTTTAAAGTGCGCCAACTGGTTCTCGTTCATGTATTCTTCGCCATCCTTAGCAACATAAGGAGTGAAGTCTTTCATTAATGACTCAGGGTTCATTTTTGGCATACGCATTGCCTCACTTCGCAGGTTTCCATTGTGGTAGCCTGTAACCAATAAAATTAGGTGATTTATTTTCGGGCGGAAACTTACCAGATAATGTGGCGCTTAACCACATTTTTTGCGCAAAATGTCGCGATATTTTTGAATTAAGTAGAGAAAGTGGAATGGAAAAGCAGAAGTTGGCGACACGAGTAGGGCAAATTGCGCCCTTTCAAGTCATGGCGGTTCTGGCGCGTGCGAAACAGCTGGAAGCTCAGGGTGACGATGTCATCCATCTTGAAATTGGTGAGCCCGATTTTGTGGCTGTGGACGCGGTAGGTGATGCCGGTGTGTCGGCCATTCAAGAGGGAAAAACGGGTTATACCTCCGCCACAGGGCTGCCTGAGTTAAAGAAGGCGATTAGCGAAGATTATCTGCGTCGCTATCAAGTCGATGTTTCTCCAGAGAGGATTATTATTACGCCTGGCGCTTCTGGTGCGCTGTTGCTGATGGCGTCCTTGATGGTTAACGCCGGTGATGAAGTGCTGATGCCAGATCCATGCTATCCCTGTAATCGACATTTCTTAACGCAGGTTGGCGCAATGGCTACGTTGGTGGACACAGACGCTAAAAATGGCTTTGAGTTGTCATTGCAAAAGCTGGCTGGGTATTGGTCTGAGAAAACGTCTGGGCTTTGGTTGGCATCCCCTTCGAATCCGACCGGTGCGGTGTTGAGCAGGGCTTATATAGAAGAAGCGTGGCAAAAAGTACGGTCGTTAGGCGGGCATTTATTGGTGGATGAAATTTACCAAGGCTTGGTTTACGAGGGTGAGGATTTCTCGGCCTTGTCTGTAGCAGACGATATTTTTGTGATTAACAGTTTTTCAAAATATTTTGCGATGACTGGCTGGCGACTCGGTTGGATTGTTGTCCCAGAGTGGGCGATTGAAGGCGCAACCAAGCTGGCGCAAAATTTATTCATTTCGGCGCCCAGTGTGTCGCAATACGCTGCAGTTCGCGCATTTAATGCCGATGTGTTGGCGGAGTGTGAAGCGCGCAGGCAGACACTAAACGCGCGTCGACGGGTATTGCTTGATGGTTTGCGTGAGTTAGGTTTGCCTGTGGTTGCACCCGCGCATGGCGCATTTTATGTGTATGTGGATGTTTCCGGTATTACTCAAGATGCCATGACCTGGTGCTTGGCCTTGCTTGAACAAGAAAAAGTAGCGCTAACTCCGGGCGCGGATTTTGGGGTTAAGGACGCTCATAAATACGTTCGCTTTGCTTATACTTGCGATGAGGAAAGGTTAAAGCAGGCGTTGGCAAGAATTGAACGCTTTATCGAGTGTAAATAGGAACAGTCTTTACGTACTAATTAAAGGCGCAGAGTTAGCCTCTGCGTCTTATTAGTACGATGCCAGCCAGCAAACAAATAATGATCGGAATGCTGACACCAATCACAGGTGGAAAGCTAATGGCGACACTCATACGGCCAAACAAGTTGAGGGCGTTTTGAAACGCCAGCCCGATAATAACCCCTGAGAAAATACGGCTGCCCATAGTCGACGATCTAAGTGGGCCGAACACACTGGACAGCGCCACCAATACCAGAGCCAATGAGGCGATCGGGCGTAATGCCGTTATCCAAAACTCCAGTTCGTATTGTGAGCTGTCGAGCTTTTGCTCCCTTAAATAGTGTTGATAGTTTTTCAGTTGGCTCAAAGACAGTGTGTCAGGATCTTGAGCCGCCAGAAACAGGTGTTCTGGCGTTATACTGACGTCCCAATTTGCTTTTGCCATGGTCTTTTTCTCGACATGATCGGCCGCAAAGAGGGTTTCGGTGACGTTGTTTAATTGCCATTGAGTGCCTTCGATGTGTTCTGCGCTGCTGGCGGTTTTGATGTTTTGAAGTGTTTGCCCTTCGGGAGAGAAAATCTGAATGTTATAGAGTTTGCCGTTGCCATCCACGGCATCGATATAGACGAAGTTATTGTCTGCTTTTAGCCAAACGCCACCAGTTAGTGAAAATGTGCCGCTTTCTTGGTTTTTAAATTTTTCGATCAGGTTGGCTTTTTGCGCGGCTGCTGGGGCGATATATTCAGAAATGCCCATGCCCAACAAAGACACAAGCAAGATCGGCTGGCAAGCCGCAAAACCGATTCGCCAAATGGGCATGCCAGCGGCACGCATCACCGTTAGCTCGGAGGTGGCAGCCAGAGTGCCTAGCCCCATTAATGTGCCGATAAGGGAGGCGATTGGTATGTATTCAGCCAGTTTTCCCGGCAGACGGTACAGAATCACTTGCAGTAGAGACTGAAGGGTATAGTGGTCGTTGACCTTTTTGATTTGTTCGATAAAGGTCAGTGCAAAATCGAGCCCAAGCAGCACAACGGCGACGATCAAGAAAGCCCACAAAACACTGTTGCCAATGTATCGGTCTATTTTAGTCATAGGGGTTGCTCGCTTTTATCGTCAATCTTGGGAAGTCGGGCTTTACGTCTTTCAAATAACTGGTTGAACTGAGCAAACAACAGTGCGGCAATGACGATGAAAATGCCATGAATCCACCATAGTCCCAGCGTCATTGGGAGCTTTTCTTTTTCAAGTGCCGTTCGCCCCCAAATTAGCATGGCAATATAAAAAATCATCAACAGAATGGCCGGAAGCATTTTAAAGAATCGACCTTGTCTTGGGTTTACTTGACTCAGTGACAAGCCAATGATGGCTAAAATAGGAATGATAACCACCAGAGAAATGCGCCACTGTAGTTCTATTTTTTCCAATCGATTGTCGCTTTGAATAAGGCTAAGTGTGCTTTTGGTGTAAGGTTCATCAATGACACTGGCGTCTTTATTTTCCATGCGAACAGCATACGTGTCGAATTGGGTAATACGGTAGTTCGCCGAGCCAGGCTTGCCTTCATAGCGTGTGCCATTTTTAAAAACGAGGTATTTCTGATTGTCTTCTGAGCTGACTTCCAGCTGTTCCGCGTAGGCGGCTAATGTCTGGATGGGAATGTTACCTTCTTTTTTGCGCACAATGTCAGATAAAAACACCTGATTCATCCAGCCTTCTTTCGGGGTAAAACTGTCTATATAGGTAGTGCGTTGTCCGCTGCCTTCGAAGCGGCCGGGCTTTAAAAAGTCAAAGGCAGACAGTTGGTTCTTTGCTTGGTACGCTTCGGCGGCTTTGTATTCACTATAGGGTGCAAGCCAAAGGTTAATCGTGGCGCTGGCAAGGCTAATCAAACAAGCGATGCCGAGCGTGTAGCCTGCTAATTTGATCTTGCTGATGCCGCTGGAAAATAACACGGACATTTCGTTTTCAATGTAAAGCCGACCAAAAGCGAGTAATAACGACAGAAAGAAGGCCAGCGGTAAAATCATCTGAATGAAGCTGGGGATGTGATAGCCAAGTATGATGAACAAAAATTCGAACGTCATGTTGCCGTCGGCAATTTGACTCAAGTAAAACGAAAAACGGCCACTTAGAATGACGAGCAGTAAAATTAGCGTCACGCCTGCTGTTGACACCAGCACTTCTTTCGCTAAGTATTTGAATAGTCTCAAAGTCACCTCTGGATGAATCTTGCTTTCTAAGCGTAGAGTTGATTACACATCTAAAGCCCCCATTATCTCGTGGTAAGAAGGACATTATCCAGTTTTTTTTAAAAAGTTATTGTTTGAGGGTTTTTTCATGAATATGGCGTTATTTGATCGCTTGTCGACAGTACAAGCTGATTTGCTCGTTGCCTTTGTGCCGAGTGAAGGGGATTTTTCTGAGTCCACCGCGTGGCTTGACGCAAATGCCAATGGGCAGATTGCTCAGTTACGTGAAAGTGGTGTTTTTAAAGGCGGCGTGGCGCAAACGTTATTGTTGCCAGGCGTGTCGCAAGAGTTTGCACAAGCGGTGTTGTTGGTTGGTATTGGTAAAGATGCGACGCTGAGTGATATGCAGGCACGCAAAGTGGTGGCCGCGATTGCCGCTCAAATTAAAGGTTTACCGTTTGCGTCCGTTGCCGTAGCAAACGCGGGTCTTGCGATTAAGCGGCGTTCAGAATCTGACACGTTGGCGCTAGTGGCGCAATGGCTAAATGAAGGTTTTTACAACTTTCTTGGCTTCAAAAAAGACGATGCCGAGAAAACCACCAAAGTGACGTCTTTGTTGCTAGAAGGCACAGATGAAGCCGCATTGGCTATTGGTACGGCGACAGCGAAAGGGTCGGCCTTTGCGCGTCAACTGGGGAATCTTCCTGGTAACGTGTGTACGCCAAGCTATCTTGCGTCCAAAGCACAACAGCTGGGCGAAGAATACAGTATCGGTGTTGAGTTATTGGATGAAAGTAAAATGGACGAACTGGGCATGCACTGTCTGTTGTCTGTGGGGCATGGTAGCGATCAACCAAGTTACTTGATCGTGATGAATTACCGTGGTGGCGAAGAGGGCGATGCGCCTCATGTGTTGCTTGGTAAAGGTATTACGTTCGACACGGGCGGTATTTCTTTGAAACCTGGCCCAAAAATGGATGAGATGAAGTACGACATGTGTGGTGCGGCCAGTGTCTTTGGCACGATGAAAGCGATTTGCGAGCTAAAACCAAAGCTAAACTTCACGGCGGTTATTGCCGCCGCTGAAAATATGCCAAGCGGTCGCGCGACGAAGCCAGGCGATATTGTGAAAACCATGTCTGGCCAGACGGTAGAAATATTGAATACCGACGCAGAAGGTCGTTTGGTGCTTTGCGATGCTTTGACTTACATCGAGCGCTTCAAGCCTAAGTCGGTGGTTGATATCGCGACTCTAACGGGCGCTTGCGTGGTTGCGTTGGGAAGTGTTAACTCCGGCATGTACGCAAACAACGATGATTTGGCGTCAGAATTGAAAACAGCGAGCCAAGTGTCTGCCGATAAGCTTTGGCAAATGCCTTTAGATGAAGAATACCAGCAGCAGTTGGACAGCAACTTTGCAGACATTGCCAACATTGGCGGTCCTGAAGCGGGCTCGGTGACGGCGGCGTGTTTCCTCTCTCGCTTTACGGGTTCTTACCCTTGGGCGCATTTGGATATTGCTGGGACGGCATGGGCTGGCGGCGCAACGAAAGGCGCAAGTGGTCGCCCTGTTGCCTTGTTGACGCGTTATTTGCTTAGCAAAGAGGCGTAATTTTTTAACAGCAATACGGGTGTTGACAAGGGTATTCGTTGTTTTCTAAAGCAGTGATGAGGTTTCATCACTGCTTTTTTTATAGGAAATATCCAAGGAAACATTAGCCTGATCAAGGTGTTATTTTTACTCTGATTCGAATAGAGCGCAGCCTATGTGGTTAGAGGGTGGACTTTTGTGTTTGTCAGTGCGAAAGTTGAGGGCTATTAAGAGCAATGTGCAAAACCGTCTGCGGTATTTTGCGTGTTGTATTGTGTGTTCTTAACGTTGGTTTTTCCTATGTCAAATCTCGCTACGCAGCATGATGATGGTGTTTTCGAACCAGATGAAGAAACATTGATGTCAGCTTTACGAAATCAGGACGATATTCCGATTTTAATGGATGTTGTTGAAGAGCAAGTGTCCATTTCCACAAGCCAAGAAGCGCATTTTGCCCAGTCTTTGAGCGATGCGCCTGAGCAAGATACGCAGGCTGATTCTTTAGTGACTTCCTGCTCTGAAGCGAAGGCGTCTTCACAACAAGCACAGATTCACGAAGTAGCATCACTAGAGTGTATAGCCGCCGCTATTTCTGAAGTACTGGCCAAACGTCTGCCTGAGATCGTTCAAGAGGTGATGCAGGTGCTGCAAACATCGTCCATGACAACTACGCCAAGTAAACAAGAACCACACAGCGAAGAGTAGACCGCGCGATCAGGCAATCAATTGCCAGACGAACGTCTTAATTATGTGCGTGTTATTCTTTATCTTGTTATGACACGTTATAATTCTTCACATTACAATTGACCGCTACATAAGAGCCTTAAGACACCATAATGGAAAAGACCTACCAACCTCAGAGTATTGAACAACCTATTTATCAACGTTGGGAAGAGAGTGGATATTTCACACCTCAAGGCAACGGAACGCCTTTCTCCATCATGATTCCACCACCAAATGTCACAGGAAGTTTGCACATGGGGCATGCTTTCCAGCATTCCTTGATGGACGCAATGATTCGTCGTGAGCGTATGAAAGGCAGCCGTACATTGTGGCAGCCGGGCTGTGACCACGCGGGTATTGCTACGCAAATGGTGGTTGAACGTCAATTGGCAGCACAAAATGTGACTCGTCATGACCTTGGCCGTGAAAAATTCCTTGAAAAAGTGTGGGAATGGAAAGCGCAATCTGGCGGTACTATTTCAGACCAAATGCGTGTTTTGGGCGACTCGGTTGCGTGGGATAAAGAGCGCTTCACGATGGACCCTGGTATGTCTGCGGCCGTTCAGGAAGTGTTTGTTCGCTTGTTTGATGAAGGCATCATTTACCGAGGTCAGCGCTTGGTAAACTGGGATCCAGTTTTGCACACGGCAATTTCTGATCTTGAAGTGGTTTCTGAAGAAGAAAACGGCTTCATGTGGTACTTCCGTTATCCATTAGCGGATGGCGTAAAAACAGCCGATGGCAAAGATTACATTGTTGTGGCCACTACGCGCCCAGAAACGATGTTTGGTGACGCGGCGGTTGCGGTGGCTCTAGACGATGAGCGTTTCACGGATTTGGTAGGTAAGTTTGTAGAGTTGCCACTAGTTGGTCGTCGTATTCCGATTGTGGCTGACGAATACGTAGACAAAGAATTCGGTACGGGTTGTGTGAAAATCACGCCTGCTCACGATTTCAATGACTATGAAGTGGGCAAGCGCCACGATATGCCATTGATTAATATTTTCACTGACGATGCAGCAATCAATGATACGGCGCCCGAAAAATACCGTGGTATGGATCGCTTTGATGCGCGTAAAGCGGTTGTTGCCGATTTTGATGCACTTGGTTTGCTTGAAAAAGTGGCCGACCATAAGTTGAAAGTGCCTCGCGGTGAACGAGGTAATACCGTTATTGAACCTTACCTGACACAACAGTGGTATGTGGCGGTCGAGTCTTTGGCTAAGCCTGCGATCGAAGCCGTTGAAAATGGCGACATTCAATTTGTCCCTAAGCAATGGGAAAACACCTACTTTGCTTGGATGCGCGATCTTCAGGATTGGTGTATCTCTCGTCAACTTTGGTGGGGGCATCAAATCCCTGCTTGGTACGATGCGGAAGGCAAACATTACGTTGGTAAGAACGAAGAAGAGGTTCGTGCCAAATACAGCCTAGGCGCCGACGTTGAATTGACGCAAGACGAAGACGTATTGGATACGTGGTTTTCTTCTGCACTTTGGACCTTTGCTACACAAGGCTGGCCAGAAGAAACACAAGATTTTGCTGAATTCAGTGAGTCGGATGTGTTGGTAACAGGGTTTGATATTATTTTCTTCTGGGTGGCCAGAATGATCATGATGACGCTGAAGTTTACCAATAAAGTTCCTTTCAAAACCGTTTACATCACAGGGCTTATTCGTGATGAGCGCGGCGATAAAATGTCGAAGTCCAAAGGGAATGTTATTGATCCATTAGATTTGATCAATGGTATTGATATCGAGTCTTTGGTGGCGAAGCGAACTTACGGCATGATGCAGCCACGATTGGCTGAAAAAGTCGAAAAGAATACTCGTGAAACTTACCCAGAAGGCATTCAGGCCTACGGTACGGATGCTTTGCGTTTTACGCTTTGTTCATTGGCGTCCGGTGGTCGTGATATCAAATTTGATTTGAATCGCTTGGAAGGTTATCGCAACTTCTGTAACAAGATTTGGAACGCGACGCGTTATGTCTTGATGAACACAGAGGATCAGGATTGTGGTCAAAATGGCGCAGAAGTAGCATTGTCTCTTGCTGATAAATGGATTATTTCTCGCTTACAGCACGCAGAAGAAGCGGTAAACCGCGCATTCGATACGCACCGCTTTGATTTGGCGGCTCAAGCGCTTTATGAATTTATGTGGCACGAATACTGTGATTGGTACTTGGAGTTATCTAAGCCGGTACTGTGGGACGAAAACGCAACGGCTGCGCAATTGACGGGCACGCGTCGTACTTTGGTTCGTGTGTTGGAAGCCTTCCTTCGCCTTGCTCACCCAATGATGCCATTCTTGACCGAAGAAATTTGGCAGCGTGTTGCACCGCTGGCTGGTATCGAAGGTGACACCATCATGTTGGGTGAGTATCCTGTTGCCAATGACGCCAAAGTGGATTCGCAAGCAGAAGCCGATGTTGAGTGGCTGAAAGGGGTGATTGAAGGGATTCGTAATATCCGTGGTGAAATGAATATTTCTCCTTCTAAGCCTCTGACTATTTTGTTCCGAAATGGTTCTGAGCAAGATAAAGCGCGTTTGGAAGCGAATTTAACCTTCTTGCAAACTTTGGCGAAATTAGAGTCTGTGACTTGGTTGAATGCGGGCGATGAAGCGCCAATGTCGGCAACGGCGTTGGTGGGTGATATGGAAGTGTTGGTGCCAATGGCCGGTTTGATTGATAAAGAAGCAGAACTGGCACGTTTGCAGAAAGAAATCGACAAAGCATCCAAAGAATTGCAGCGCATTCAAGGCAAGCTTTCGAATGACAGCTTTGTGGCGAAAGCGCCAGTTGAAGTGGTTGAGAAAGAGCGTGCTAAGTGTGACGATTTGCAGCTTGCGGTGACTAAGTTGGAAGAACAAAAAAGCAGCATTGAGTCTTTATAAATAGACAGTGCTGTTACCCAGAGATCAGAAGTCACTCGACTTCTGATCTCTCGCTTACTTAATAAAAATAAAAAAGAGGCGATTCTGTAATGGAACGATTAACTGGAAAAGTGAAGTGGTTTAACGACGCAAAAGGCGTGGGTTTTATCAAGAGAGAAGAAGACAGTGATGTGTTCGTGCATTACAAGTCGATTGCTTGTGATGGTCATAAAAGCCTAAGAAAAGGGCAGTCGGTGAGTTTCTTTTTGTCCACTACGGATTTCGGCTTGCAAGCAATGGATGTGCAATTAGAGAAAGAGGCGTCATCACTGGCCTCTCACTCTAATAAGCAGTTAGTTGATGCTTAACTCGGGCATTATTTGGATTCTTGTAGCATCTTGTGAGCCAGCTTCACAAAATCGACGGGTGTGATAATGCCAACGAGTTTGTTGTTCTCGGTAACGGGAAGGCTGCCGTATTTGTTTTCAATAAAGAACTCAGCGGCCATGTCTAAATCGGTGTCTGGGCTGACGGTTAGAATGTCTTTGTTCATGGCATTGGCGATGGGCGTCTGTTGTTCTTTTTTGGATATTTGTTGTGTGCCGAACTGACTAACCAGATGAAAGGCATGACGCAAGTATTCTCGTTGCGTTAGCATGCCGACGCATTCATTGTCGTCGTTTACGATGGGAATGTTACGAATGTTTTTTTCCTGCATTAACGCTTTGGCTTTTGCTAAAGAGTCGTTTTCTTTCAAGGTCACCAAGTTGGTGATCATCAGGTCGGCCACTGTGCGCATGAATGAATCTCCTTTTGTTTCTCTGCGTTGTTATTCTAGCGTGATATTTGACACTATTATTGAGTGTAGAGCGGATTGCCCATCGAAGGCAATCGTGTAATTGAGGCAATTTAGCCGCCTTGAGGTAGATCAAGAATGACAGACCAAGAATGGATGGCGCGGGCGATTGAATTGGCCAGCGTAGCCGCTTCGGAAAACGAAATTCCGGTTGGTGCTATTGTGGTTTTGAACGATAACATCATAGGCGAAGGCTATAACTCGCCCATATCCTTGTGTGACCCAACCGCCCACGCTGAAATCCAAGCCATCCGTATGGCGTGTAAAACGATGAATAATTATCGATTGCCTGGTGCAACGTTATACGTCACCTTGGAGCCCTGTTCCATGTGCGCTGGTGCAATTGTGCATTCGCGTATTGATCGAGTTGTGTATGCGGCAACTGAACCTAAAAGTGGCGTAGTCGAAAGTCAGTCGGCGTTTTTCGATTTGCCCTTTCTGAATCACAAAGTGTTTACTGAGTCTGGCGTTTTGGCTGAAACAGCGTCTATGCAGCTCACCCAGTTCTTCCAATACCGTCGAGAGCAAAAAAAGAAGCTCAAAGAACAGGCAAAAAAGGCGATTTAGACGAATTATTCCGTCATTTTGTGTAGAAATTTCATACTCTGCTAGCCTCTATTTGCCTCATTGATTTAAAATACCCGCACCATTTCCCCAAAACTACCAAGTGAGGCAATACTCAACATGCTAACCCTGCATGGTTCCGCAGCGCTTTCAGCGTTTCGCAAGGCAAAGTTATTAGCCAATATGCAAGCATCTATTCCGTCTGTTACGGATGTTGACGCTCAATTTCTCCATTTCGTGGAGTTGGCTGATAATCAAACGCTGACCGCAGAACAGGAAACTGTTCTTCAACGTGCTTTGGCCTACGGTCCTAAATCCTCCCAAGTCAGTTCATCTGATCAAAGTGTTCTTGTGGTTCCTCGTTTAGGAACAATTTCACCTTGGTCATCGAAAGCAACCGATATTCTTCATAACTGCGGTCTTGCCGCCGTTTCTCGCGTCGAACGTGGCGTTGAGTATTTTATTCATAGCTCTGCGCCACTGGCGCTTGAAGAGCTAGATCTGCTGTCGGCTATGTTGCATGACCGCATGACAGAAAGCGTGCTTCCGGCATTAAGCGACGCGACTGACATGTTTTCTCATGCGGAACCTGCGCCGATGGCCAGTGTTGACGTATTAGGAGGTGGACGAGCGGCGTTGGTTGAGGCAAACCAAACGCTAGGTCTTGCTCTTGCTGACGACGAAATTGATTACCTTGTTGAGTCTTTCATTGAGTTGGGTCGCAATCCAATCGATGTTGAGCTAATGATGTTTGCACAGGCAAACTCAGAGCATTGTCGTCACAAAATTTTTAATGCGTCTTGGACCATTGACGGCGAAGAGCAAGAGCGCTCTTTGTTTAAGATGATCAAGAATACCCACGAGCATAATCCACATGGCACCTTGTCAGCATACAAAGACAACGCCGCTGTGATGGAAGGTCACTTTGGTGGACGTTTCTTCCCATCGGCTGAAACTCGCGAATACGATTTCAGTCATGAAAACATCGATATATTGATGAAGGTAGAAACCCATAACCACCCAACGGCGATTGCACCGTTTTCTGGGGCGGCAACCGGTTCTGGTGGTGAGATTCGTGATGAAGGCGCGACGGGTATTGGCGCTAAACCAAAAGCGGGGTTGAGTGGTTACACAGTATCCGACCTTAAAATTCCTGGTTTTGAACAGCCATGGGAAAGTTACTACGGTAAGCCTTCTCGTATCGTGACGCCTTTGGATATTATGATCGAAGGGCCTATCGGTGGCGCTGCGTTTAACAACGAATTTGGCCGCCCTAATTTATTGGGCTATTTCCGTACTTACGAGCAAAAAATCCAAGGCGCTTCGCAAGAAGAAGTGCGCGGTTACCACAAGCCAATCATGTTAGCGGGTGGTATTGGTAACATTCGCCGTGAGCACGTGGAAAAACAAGAGATCAAAGTGGGTGCTAAGTTAATTGTGCTTGGTGGCCCTGCCATGTTGATCGGTCTAGGTGGCGGCGCGGCGTCTTCCATGGCGTCTGCTGACGGTAATGAAGATCTTGATTTTGCCTCTGTACAGCGTGGTAATCCAGAAATGGAGCGTCGTTGTCAGGAAGTGATCGACCGTTGTTGGCAGCTTGGCGATAAGAACCCAATCAGTTTTATTCATGATGTGGGTGCTGGTGGTTTGTCTAACGCTTTGCCTGAGTTGGTAAAAGACGGCGAGCGCGGCGGTAACTTTGATTTGCGTAAGGTTCTTAATGATGAGCCTGGCATGTCGCCATTAGAAATCTGGTGTAACGAATCGCAAGAGCGTTATGTGATGGCTGTTTCTCCTGATCGTATTGAAGAGTTTACTGCGATCTGTGAACGCGAGCGTTGCCCTTTCGCTATCGTTGGTGATGCCAAAGAAGAGCTGCATTTGCAAGTGGCGGATGAGCATTTTGGTAACAATCCTGTTGATTTGCCGATGTCTGTGTTGTTTGGCAAGCCACCTAAAATGCATCGCGAAGCAACCAAAGCGGTGATTGCGGGTGATGATTTTACTGCGGTTGACGTGGATCTTGCGGATGCGGCAAACCGTGTTCTTAGCCTACCAACGGTGGCTAGCAAAAATTTCCTAATCACTATTGGTGATCGCTCAATCACAGGCATGGTTGCTCGTGATCAAATGGTGGGGCCTTGGCAAGTGCCAGTCGCGGATGTGGCGGTAACAACGTCTTCCCTAGAAAGCTACACGGGTGAAGCCATGACAATGGGCGAACGTACGCCCGTTGCTTTGTTGGACGCGCCAGCCTCTGGCCGTATGGCTGTCGGTGAAGCGTTAACGAACTTGGCTGCCGCGTTGATTACTAAGCGTAGCAACATTAAGTTGTCTGCGAATTGGATGGCGGCGGCGGGTCACGAAGGTGAAGACGAAAAACTCTATCAAACGGTTAAGGCTGTTGGTATGGAGTTGTGTCCAGCATTGGATATCGCCATTCCAGTGGGTAAAGACTCCATGTCGATGAAAACTGTATGGAAAGAAGACGGTCAAGAAAAAGCCGTGACGTCTCCGCTTTCTTTGGTTATCTCGGCCTTTGCTCCTGTCGCTGATGTTCGTAAGACATTGACGCCAGAATTGCAAAACAAAGCGGATACGCGTTTGTTATTGATTGATTTGGGTGCGGGTAAAAATCGTCTTGGTGGTTCTGTTATTGCTCAGGTTTACAACAAGCTGGGTCAGCAGGCTCCTGATGTGGATGATGCTGCGGCATTGGCTGGCTTCTTTGACACCACGCAAGCATTGAACGCGGAAGGAAAATTGTTGGCTTACCATGACCGATCTGATGGTGGTGCGTTTGCCACATTAACGGAAATGTCTTTCGCCAGTCATCTGGGATTGAATATCGATCTTGATGCAACAGTAGCAAATCGTTCCGATGTAGCCCCTGCTTTGTTTAACGAAGAATTGGGTGCAGTGATTCAGGTTAATGAATCCGATGTAGCCGCTATTGTTGCTGCTTATGCAAAAGCGGGTGTGACAGTGACCTCTATTGCGACCTTGTCTGGTGATGATAGCATTCGAGTGCGTTTCTCAGGTGAAACGGTATTGGAAGAATCGCGTATTAACTGGCAGCGAGTATGGTCTGAAACTAGCTACCGTATTCAGGCACTACGAGATAACCCTGATTCTGCACAGCAAGAATTTGATAATTTGCTAGACGCGAAAGACCCAGGCTTATCCGCTAAGGTAAGCTTTGATCAGAATGAAGACATTGTTGCGGCATTTATTGCTTCTAGTATTAAGCCTAAGATTGCTGTTCTACGTGAGCAAGGCGTTAACGGTCAAGTGGAAATGGCAGCCGCTTTCCATAAAGCGGGCTTCACGCCAGTGGATGTTCACATGAGTGATATCTTGTCTGGTCGTACTACGCTAGATCAATTCAGCGGTTTGGTCGCCTGTGGTGGTTTCTCATACGGTGACGTATTGGGGGCGGGTGAAGGTTGGGCGAAGTCTATTCTTTTCAACCCTATTGCTCGTGAGCAATTCGAAACATTCTTCAATCGTCCTGATACCTTCACACTTGGTGTGTGCAACGGTTGTCAGATGTTGTCGAATTTATATGAATTGATTCCTGGTGCAGGGCATTGGCCGAAGTTTGTTCGTAACCAATCTTCTCAGTTTGAAGCACGTCTTGTGCAAGTAGAAGTTCAAAAATCGAACTCTATCTTGCTTGCTGGTATGGAAGGTTCACGTATGCCCATTGCTGTGGCTCACGGTGAAGGTCAAACGGAATACCGTGATGACCAGGATATGTCTGCGTTGGCAGCGGCGAATCAAATCGCTTTGCGCTATGTGGATAACTACGGCCAAGCGACAGAGCGTTACCCATTTAACCCGAATGGTTCTGCTCAAGGCGTGACTGGATTGACGTCAGAAGATGGTCGAGTGACGATTATGATGCCTCACCCAGAGCGTGTTTATCGTACGGTTCAGCACAGTTGGCACCCAAGCGAATGGCAAGAGCAAGCACCTTGGCTACGTTTGTTCCAAAATGCGAGAAAGTGGTTGGGTTAATCGATTAGATTAATGCCTCTTTTTGATGAAAGCCCTCTAACGTAAGTTAGGGGGCTTTTTTTATGCTTGGTCAAGACCAATATGGTCGATCAGCAAGCGTACATTGGAATGGGCGTAACGGTTTTGCTCTATTGCATAGTAGCGACCTATGTTGCCTTTTTGCGAGGATAGTGCGATGAGTGCGCCGCTTTTTAGGTCTTGTTGAATCAATATTTCTGGGCAAAGTGCAACGCCTTGTGCGGCAAGGGTGGCCATTTTTAACAAATGAAAGTCTTCATATAAGATTTTTGAGGAAGGTGGTGCGCTGAGGCCTTGCTTTAAAAACCAGTCGAACCAACTTGCTTCTGAATGGTCGTGTAATAGGTCGGCTTTTCGTAAGTGGCGTTCATCGGACAGTTCTGCGTGTTGGCTTAAATAAATGGGGCTGCAGACAGGGATGGTTTCGGCCGAAAAGAGAGTGTGTGTGAGATAAGGTGAATGGCTCTCTTTTTCATGGCTGCCGATTCTTAGGCAATGCTCATCCAGATAGTCTGGGGAAGAGGAGTGATAGCGAATAATCAAATTGTATTCTGGATAGTGTTGCTTGAACGTCAGTAATTTAGGGAGTAACCAGAGCTCTATTAAAGAAGGTAGACAATAAATGGTAATGGTGTTGTGTGCTTGCCTTTTAGTGTTTGAAAGCGTTTGGTCAATATGATCAAACGGGTGGGCGAGCTCCTGTGCAAGATGAGTTCCCTCTGGTGTGGTTTTAAGTTGTCGGCCTGATTTATAAAAAAGAGCGTAGCCCAATTGCGCTTCTAGACGTTTTATCTGATGGCTAACTGCGGATTCGGTTAAGTTTAAATGGTCTGCGGTTTGCTTTAGATTGCCGAACCGGACGGCGAGGTGAAAGGTGTGTAATGCAGTGTAGGGAAGACTCATAACGTCACTCTTAAATTTTTGTCATGTATTGAAGATAAAAGTCTATTTTTTTCAGTGTTTGCTTTTTTTACTCTAAGTCAAACGGAAATACAATCTGGAGAAAAATATGGCCAATATAGAAGCGGCGTACAGGTCGGGTGAAGGGTCAGCACTTGCTGTCAATAACGCATTTTATGATTCGTTAAAAGAAGGCGGTGCCAAACGTACTTTAGTTGAAACGGTTAAGGTTCCTATGCGTTCAGGATTGGCGTGGAAGGTACCCGCAGGGCATGTGTTTCGCATCCGTGTTTCGGAAGGGCCGCAAGTAGGGGATTTCAATATGTGGAACTTGCATGACCCAAGAGAAAGAATGTGGGCGTCGCGCACTCGTCAATTGCAGCGTGCCCATGTAAGTACCTATGACAGATTGTGGTCGACATTGCCTTTCTTGCGCCCTATGGCCACCATTATTGAAGATACTTTGGAAGATTATGGAAAGGATGAAGACGGCGGACGAGTACATGATTTATTAGGTACTCGTTGTGATCCATATATAAATTACCTACTTACAGGGGAGGATTTTGACTTCCATTGTCATTCAAACTTGGTTAGAGCCATTCTTCCTCATGGTTTAACGGAGTTTGATGTGCATGACGTTTTGAATGTTTTTCAGTGTACAGGTCTAAATAATGACGATCAGTACTTTATGAAGCCATGCCCTGCTCAAAAAGGTGATTATCTCGAATTTTTTGCGGAGATAGATTTGTTGTGCGCGATGTCTTGTTGTCCTGGGGGTGACTTGTCGGTCGATTTTCTTGGTCGGGATGGGGTGGATCCTCTTTCTACCTGTCATCCGCTTGAAGTGGATATCTACAAATTAGAGTCTGCTGCTTTGGTGCAATGGCAATCGCCAAAAAGTCCTGACTATAAAGGGCGTCATGGTTTACAGACGCCTGCAACAGATTGGGAGAGCGTCAAACGAGGCTTGTGAGCCTCGTTTTGTTTGTTAAATGAGCAAAATGACATCGAGTTGTTTGAAATTCGATCAGGTGTGGTGGTTTTTCTATTATTTTTAAAAAATATTCGAAAAAGGGTTGCACAAAATCTGTAGATCCTTAATATACGCCCTCGCTGACACGGACAGGGCTTCACTCTCACAGAGAAACGAAGCGGCTTAAGTGTAACGGCAACGCTCTTTAAAATAGATAATCAGATAATTTGTGTGGGCGCTCGCTAGAGGCTTCAGAAGATCGACATTGGCTAACTTGTTAGCGGGTGAGCGATCAAAAAAATTGAAGTCTTGCGAAACGTCTAACACGTCAATTCGCTTTATGTTGTTTTGTTGTTCTTCGGGACGATGAAATGATTAAGTTATTGTTAGTGTAATAGATTTTGAGTAAGCAAACTTTTTAACTGAAGAGTTTGATCATGGCTCAGATTGAACGCTGGCGGCAGGCTTAACACATGCAAGTCGAGCGGTAACAGGGGAGCTTGCTCCTGCTGACGAGCGGCGGACGGGTGAGTAACGCGTAGGAATCTGCCTAGTAGAGGGGGACAACATGTGGAAACGCATGCTAATACCGCATACGCCCTGAGGGGGAAAGGAGGGGACTTTTCGGAGCCTTCCGCTATTAGATGAGCCTGCGTGAGATTAGCTAGTTGGTAGGGTAAAGGCCTACCAAGGCGACGATCTCTAACTGGTCTGAGAGGATGACCAGTCACACTGGGACTGAGACACGGCCCAGACTCCTACGGGAGGCAGCAGTGGGGAATATTGGACAATGGGCGGAAGCCTGATCCAGCCATGCCGCGTGTGTGAAGAAGGCCTTAGGGTTGTAAAGCACTTTCAGGGGTGAGGAAGGGTGATTGGTTAATACCCAATTATCTTGACGTTAGCCCCAGAAGAAGCACCGGCTAACTCTGTGCCAGCAGCCGCGGTAATACAGAGGGTGCAAGCGTTAATCGGAATTACTGGGCGTAAAGCGCGCGTAGGTGGTTTGTTAAGTCGGATGTGAAATCCCAGGGCTCAACCTTGGAATGGCACCCGATACTGGCAGGCTAGAGTACGGTAGAGGGGTGTGGAATTTCCTGTGTAGCGGTGAAATGCGTAGATATAGGAAGGAACATCAGTGGCGAAGGCGACACCCTGGACTGATACTGACACTGAGGTGCGAAAGCGTGGGGAGCAAACAGGATTAGATACCCTGGTAGTCCACGCCGTAAACGATGTCTACTAGCCGTTGGGTTGTAATGACTTAGTGGCGCAGCTAACGCAATAAGTAGACCGCCTGGGGAGTACGGCCGCAAGGTTAAAACTCAAATGAATTGACGGGGGCCCGCACAAGCGGTGGAGCATGTGGTTTAATTCGAAGCAACGCGAAGAACCTTACCTACTCTTGACATCCAGTGAACTTAGCAGAGATGCTTTGGTGCCTTCGGGAACACTGAGACAGGTGCTGCATGGCTGTCGTCAGCTCGTGTTGTGAAATGTTGGGTTAAGTCCCGTAACGAGCGCAACCCTTATCCTTATTTGCCAGCACTTCGGGTGGGAACTTTAAGGAGACTGCCGGTGACAAACCGGAGGAAGGTGGGGACGACGTCAAGTCATCATGGCCCTTACGAGTAGGGCTACACACGTGCTACAATGGCGTATACAGAGGGCTGCGAACTTGCGAGAGTAAGCGAATCCCAGAAAGTACGTCGTAGTCCGGATTGGAGTCTGCAACTCGACTCCATGAAGTCGGAATCGCTAGTAATCGTGAATCAGAATGTCACGGTGAATACGTTCCCGGGCCTTGTACACACCGCCCGTCACACCATGGGAGTTGATTGCTCCAGAAGTAGCTAGCTTAACCCTTCGGGGATGGCGGTTACCACGGAGTGGTCAATGACTGGGGTGAAGTCGTAACAAGGTAGCCCTAGGGGAACCTGGGGCTGGATCACCTCCTTAAACGATAGAAACCTCTGGTGAGCGTTCACACAAATTATCTGATGACTATGAGTTCTTCATAGTGATATCTATCTTAAAAGCAGTGGCACAGAGTTCTAAGCAAGAGGTTTGAATGGTCTCACCATCAAGCATCTGACTTAGTGCTTTGCACTAAACTTGCTCTTTAACAATTCAAATTTTGAAATAGACGATAATCAAGCGTCAAACCGGTGGAAAGCACCTTTAACCTAGGTGACTTTCTAAATCGTAAATCCAGAGGGGTACAAAAGCCCTTTGGTATGTGATCTGAGTATGACACTCCTCGGAGTGAAAACTATTTTGGGTTATATGGTCAAGTGACCAAGCGTGCACGGTGGATGCCTTGGCAGTCAGAGGCGATGAAGGACGTGGTAATCTGCGAAAAGGTTCGGGGAGTCGATAAACAGACTTTGATCCGAACATGTCCGAATGGGGAAACCCACTCTACTTGTAGAGTATCCCACAGTGAATACATAGCTGTGAGGAGGCGAACCCGGGGAACTGAAACATCTAAGTACCCGGAGGAAAAGAAATCAACCGAGATTCCCTAAGTAGCGGCGAGCGAAAGGGGATTAGCCCTTAAGTGGTTTTGGTGTTAGTAGAAGGCTCTGGAAAGTGCCGCTGTAAAGGGTGATAGCCCCGTATACGAAAACACCTTAATCATGAAAACGAGTAGGACGGGACACGTGTTATCCTGTCTGAATATGGGGGGACCATCCTCCAAGGCTAAATACTCCTGACTGACCGATAGTGAACCAGTACCGTGAGGGAAAGGCGAAAAGAACCCCTGTGAGGGGAGTGAAATAGATCCTGAAACCGTGTACGTACAAGCAGTGGGAGCGGACTTGTTCCGTGACTGCGTACCTTTTGTATAATGGGTCAACGACTTATTTTCAGTAGCAAGGTTAAGCGTTTAGTGGAGCCGTAGGGAAACCGAGTCTTAATAGGGCGTTTAGTTGCTGGGAATAGACCCGAAACCGGGCGATCTATCCATGAGCAGGTTGAAGGTTGGGTAACACTAACTGGAGGACCGAACCCACATCCGTTGAAAAGGCTGGGGATGACTTGTGGATAGGAGTGAAAGGCTAATCAAGCTCGGAGATAGCTGGTTCTCCTCGAAAGCTATTTAGGTAGCGCCTCGTATCTCACCATTGGGGGTAGAGCACTGTTTGGGCTAGGGGGTCATCCCGACTTACCAACCCCATGCAAACTCCGAATACCAATGAGTGCAATTACGGGAGACACACGGCGGGTGCTAACGTCCGTCGTGGAAAGGGAAACAACCCAGACCGTCAGCTAAGGTCCCAAAGTGCCAGTTAAGTGGGAAACGATGTGGGAAGGCTTAGACAGCTAGGAGGTTGGCTTAGAAGCAGCCATCCTTTAAAGAAAGCGTAATAGCTCACTAGTCGAGTCGGCCTGCGCGGAAGATATAACGGGGCTCAAACTGGCCACCGAAGCTACGGATGCTTAGTTTACTAGGCATGGTAGAGGAGCGTTCTGTAAGCCGTTGAAGGTCAAGCTGTAAGGCAGGCTGGAGGTATCAGAAGTGCGAATGTTGACATGAGTAACGATAAGGGGAGTGAAAAACTCCCCCGCCGGAAGACCAAGGTTTCCTGTCCCATGTTAATCAGGGCAGGGTGAGTCGGCCCCTAAGGCGAGGCAGAAATGCGTAGTCGATGGGAAACAGGTTAATATTCCTGTACTCGTGCATATTGCGATGGAGAGACGGAGAAGGCTAGGCCAGCACAGCGATGGTTGTCTGTGTTTAAGGCGGTAGGTTTAGGGCTTAGGCAAATCCGGGCCCTTTTAAGACCGAGAACTGATGACGAGCCCTCTTTTGGGCGAAGTGGTTGATGCCATGCTTCCAGGAAAAACTTCTAAGCTTCAGATATGCAGGAACCGTACCCCAAACCGACACAGGTGGTCAGGTAGAGAATACCAAGGCGCTTGAGAGAACTCGGGTGAAGGAACTAGGCAAAATGGTACCGTAACTTCGGGAGAAGGTACGCCGGCCGGTGTGAAGGACTTGCTCCGTAAGCACTAGTCGGTCGAAGATACCAGGTGGCTGCGACTGTTTATTAAAAACACAGCACTCTGCAAACACGAAAGTGGACGTATAGGGTGTGACGCCTGCCCGGTGCTTGAAGGTTAATTGATGGGGTTAGCGCAAGCGAAGCTCTTGATCGAAGCCCAAGTAAACGGCGGCCGTAACTATAACGGTCCTAAGGTAGCGAAATTCCTTGTCGGGTAAGTTCCGACCTGCACGAATGGCGTAACGATGGCCACACTGTCTCCACCCGAGACTCAGTGAAATTGAAATCGCAGTGAAGATGCTGTGTATCCGCGGCTAGACGGAAAGACCCCGTGAACCTTTACTATAGCTTCACAGTGAACTTTGAACCTACTTGTGTAGGATAGGTGGGAGGCTTTGAAGTGCAGACGCCAGTTTGCATGGAGCCACTCTTGAAATACCACCCTGGTATGTTTGAGGTTCTAACTCAGGTCCGTAATCCGGATCGAGGACACTGTGTGGTGGGTAGTTTGACTGGGGCGGTCTCCTCCCAAAGAGTAACGGAGGAGCACGAAGGTGTGCTCAGCATGGTCGGAAATCATGCATAGAGTGTAAAGGCAAAAGCACGCTTAACTGCGAGACAGACACGTCGAGCAGGTACGAAAGTAGGTCTTAGTGATCCGGTGGTTCTGTATGGAAGGGCCATCGCTCAACGGATAAAAGGTACTCCGGGGATAACAGGCTGATACCGCCCAAGAGTTCACATCGACGGCGGTGTTTGGCACCTCGATGTCGGCTCATCACATCCTGGGGCTGAAGCCGGTCCCAAGGGTATGGCTGTTCGCCATTTAAAGTGGTACGCGAGCTGGGTTTAGAACGTCGTGAGACAGTTCGGTCCCTATCTGCCGTGGACGTTTGAGATTTGAGAGGAGCTGCTCCTAGTACGAGAGGACCGGAGTGGACGAACCTCTGGTGTTCCGGTTGTCACGCCAGTGGCATTGCCGGGTAGCTATGTTCGGACGGGATAACCGCTGAAAGCATCTAAGCGGGAAGCCTCCCTTAAGATAAGATCTCACTGGGACATAAGTCCCCTAAAGAGCCGTTCGAGACTAGGACGTTGATAGGTTGGGTGTGTAAGTGCTGTGAGGCATTGAGCTAACCAATACTAATTGCTCGTGAGGCTTGACCATATAACACCAAAGTGGTTTTAGATGAAGAGAGTGAAAGCTCAAGATCATCAAAATGACAAAGACACAGATACGATACAACATCAGCAATGATGAGCATCGGTTTGATACTTGGTTATCACTATTTCAAAATGAATTGTTAAAGATCCAAGCACGTATTCGCGTGTTTTGAGTCAAGCTAACCTTAAAAGGTCAGCGCACAACACAGTGCAGCTCAGAACAAACGCAAAACGAATTGCTTGACGGTCATAGAGGCGTTGAACCACCTGATCCCATCCCGAACTCAGAAGTGAAAAGCGCCATCGCCGATGGTAGTGTGGGAGATCCCATGTGAGAGTAGGTCGTCGTCAAGCTTTAAACAAAGAGAAACCCCATCCTGCTATGCAGGGTGGGGTTTTTTCGTTATGGGCGAATATTCATTTTTCCTTCGCTTTACTTACTCTGACTTCATTTTGTTTTATCAGAAGATTCTATGATAGGTTTGTCTATTAAAAGACGAATCACATTATTTAGAAAGAGTAACTCTCAGTATGATTAAACAAGACGCATTGGCTGTGCTGCCAGCTCAACAGGATGCCATTTGGTGGCTACCTCGACATGAACGTAAGCTTGCCGAAAGCGTGTCCATGGAGCAGGTAGATTTGGTGTTTCTTGGAGACTCTATTATGCAAGCATGGGAAACAGAAGGGGCGCTTGTGTGGGATGCTTTTTATAAATCAAGGCAAGCATTGAACCTTGGCTTCAATGGCGATAGAACAGAGAATGTTTTATGGCGACTCTTGCATGGAGAAATCGATAACATTCAACCTAAGCTATTGATTTTATTGATTGGCACCAATAACACTGGCCACCGAATGGACAGTGCGGAAGACACTGCAGAAGGGATTAAGCGGATTTTATCTTTATTGGTGGAAAAGCTTCCCACGACTAATATCCTACTGTTGGCAATATTTCCGCGTAGCGCTAAACCAACCCAAAAACTAAGAGTTTTGAATGAAGAGGTGAACCAACGCATTTGCTCGTTTGGCGACAATGATCAGGTATCTTTTCTTAATATCAATCACTGCTTTCTCGATGAAGAAGGGCGCTTGACCAGTGATATTATGAACGACTTTCTGCACCCTAATCGTAATCAGTATCAAATTTTTGCTGAGGCGATTGAGCCGACTATTGCTAGGCTTATGTCAGAAAGCTGATTTACATCTACGTAAAAATACTTACTTTCAATGCGTAGTTTCCACCTTACAATTCGGTATTCGTACGAATTGTTTGCACTTTCTATCCGCGCGATTATCACCCCTGCTCGATCTTAAATAACAAAAAATAAGACCACAGGATGATAAAAACAATGAAATCCTTAAAACTCACAACGCTCGTCGCTGCAACCGCAGTTGCTTTAAGTGCTTTTTCTTTGCCTGCTCTTGCTGCAGAAAAAGTTTATAAGTTGAAGATGGCTGAAACTTGGGCATCTAATTTTCCTATCTTTGGTGATGCCCCACGAAATATGGCGCGTATCGCCGATGAAATGTCTAATGGACGTTTGAAAATCACTATCGACTCCGCCAACAAACACAAAGCGCCTTTGGGTGTGTTTGATATGGTTCGTTCTGGTCAATATGATATGGGTCACTCGGCATCCTATTATTGGAAAGGCAAAGTCCCTAATACTCTGTACTTTACAACAATGCCATTTGGCATGATCACACCGGAACAATACGGTTGGTTCTATTACGGTGGTGGTATGGAACTGATGCAGAAGGTATATCAGCCGTTTGGCCTGTTGTCCTTCCCTGGCGGTAACACAGGTAACCAAATGGGCGGTTGGTTCCAAAAAGAGATCAACTCGCTTGATGACCTTCAAGGTCTGAAGATGCGTATTCCTGGCTTTGCTGGTGAAGTTCTAGCGAAGTTAGGTGCTAAGCCGACTAACATTGCCGCAGGTGAGCTATACACGGCGCTTGAGCGTCGTACAATTGATGCGTTGGAATGGGTTGGACCTTCTCTTGATTTACGAATGGGCTTCCATAAAATCGCACCGTACTACTACACGGGATGGCATGAGCCAGCAACCGAGTTGCAATTCCTAGTGAACGAACGTACTTGGAAAAAGCTACCTGACGATCTTCGTGAAATTCTTCGTACTTCGATGAAATTGGCTTCCTACGACATGTATATCCAGTCTTATCATGAAAGCGCTGAAAACTGGGCGACAATGAAAACGGAATACCCAAATGTCCAAGTGAAAACCTTCCCTAAAGAAGTATTGGTGGCAATGAAAAAAGCCAATCAAGAGCTGCTGGACGAAAAAGCGGCCGAAGATCCTTTAGCGAAAGAAATTTTGGAATCCCAAGCCGCGTACATGAAAAAAGTACGTGTCTGGACCAATATTTCTGATCGTGCCTACCTTGATAGTGTCGATAGCTTAGCGGAATAAAACCTCTAAATCGGACAGATGATTGGCATCTGTCCGATTTTTTCTAGGAGTTCGAAATGTTTTTAATCCACCTAGAACGAGGCATTGCTCGTTTTTCAAATCTACTCGGTGTCGTCTCTACCGTATTGTTTCTTATCTTGCTGTGTAATGTTTTTTACGATGTGTTGATGCGTTACGCCTTTAATGACGTGTCGATTGGCATGCAAGAATTAGAGTGGCATTTGTATGCGGCGATTTTTCTGTTAGGCATACCATATGGTATTCAACATGGCGGTCATGTGCGTGTTGATTTGATTTACGAGAACCTATCCATCCGTGGTAAAGCATGGATTGACTTATGTGGTTGCGTGTTTTTTCTTTTGCCTTTTACTTTGTTGGTTGGTTATTACGGCATTGGATTTTCTTACGAGGCTTTTACGCTTGGTGAAACCAGTGGTGATCCGGGTGGTTTGCCTTATCGCTGGATTATAAAAGCGGTTATTCCTTTTGCCTTTTTCTCTATGACCATCAGTGGTTTAGGAATGATGATTCGCTGTATCAATGCATTGCGGGGCGTCAGTAAAGACGGTTTTTCACATCCGCCTATTCAACATTGATTCTGTTTCCATTTTAAGTTTATAGGTTTTTTATGATTGGAATAATCATGTTCTTTGTTGCTCTGGTGATGTTGTTACTAGGGTTTCCTGTGGCTTTTACCTTTGGTGGTATAGCGCTTATCTTTGGTGTGTTTGCCGAAGGTTTTGACATGTTCGCTTTTATGCCGTTCCGCATTCAAAGCTACATGGAAAATACGGTGATGATGGCTGTGCCATTGTTTGTATTCATGGGTATTGTGTTACAAAAGACGAGGCTAGCAGAGCAGTTATTAGAGGCCATGGGCAAACTGTTTGGTGGTGTTCGTGGCGGTTTAGCGATTTCGACTATTTTAGTGGGGGCGCTCTTAGCCGCATCGACTGGCGTGGTTGGCGCGAGTGTGGTGGCAATGGGGCTAATTTCCTTGCCGGTTATGCTGAAATACAAATACAACAAATCGTTAGCGTGCGGCACTATTTGTGCGTCTGGTACCTTGGGACAAATTATCCCGCCGTCTATTATTTTGATCATTTTGGGGGATGTTTTAGGCATTCCTGTTGGCGATTTGTTTCATGCTGCGCTTTTCCCAGGCATGATTTTGATTGGCTGCTACATTGTTTATATCTTGATCCTGACCTTTTTGAAGCCCGATATGGCGCCAGCGATGCCTCAAGACTTGGGGGATGAAACACGTGCGCAACAGGTTATTAGTGCTCTGAAAGCCATTATTCCACCATTAGCGTTGGTGCTTATTGTACTTGGGTCTATTTTTACCGGTATTGCAACGCCAACGGAATCTTCCGCATTGGGTGGCATGGGCGCTATTGTATTGGCTCTGCTGTATCGTCAATTCAGCTGGAAAATGCTTTATGACAGCGGATTAGAAACCGTCAAAGTTACGGCGATGGTGTTTGCGATATTGATGGGGGCAACCGCGTTCTCAATGGCGTTTAGCTACACGGGTGGCGATGCCATCGTGGAAGAAGTCTTACTGAATCTTCCAGGTGAGAAATGGGGCTTTATTATTCTAGCGATGATTGCCATTTTAATACTGGGCTTCTTCATCGATTTTGTTGAGATTGCTTTTATCATCGTTCCTATATTGGCGCCTGTGGCTGAAGCGTTAGGCATTAACATGGTGTGGTTTGCGATCTTGATTGCGATGAATTTACAGACGTCGTTCTTAACCCCGCCTTTTGGCTTTAGTTTATTCTACTTAAAAGGGGTAGCACCGAGTTCAATACGTACTGTGGATATTTATAAGGGCGTAATGCCATTTATATTGATCCAGATCCTCGTTTTGATCAGCATTATGGTCTTTCCTGAATGGTATGGAATGAACTAATCTATAAGAGCCTAAGCAGTCGAAAAAGAAGCGGGGATGATTTCCCGCTTTTTTGTTGGCCTTTCTATGCCGCTGATTACTCTATGTTGCCGGGAAGCTCGGGCTCAAAAATAATAAAAAAGGTCTTTCTTTGTGGGGTTAAAAAGCAAAATTATCTTACTGGCTGTGGCGCCATTGATTGTCGCGACCGTCATCATCACCTATTTGGGTTTTCAGTCTGCTCGTGACCTAGCCTCGCAAGAGCTGTCCATTTACGAGTTTAATTTGGTCAATGCAAAAAAACTGGCACTAAAAAACCACGTCAATATCGCCATGTCAGCGATTCGTCCCATTTTAGAAGACACGGCACTGAGCGATGTCGAAGCACAGACGCAAGTTAAAAAAATTCTGGCGGGACTCAGCTATGAAGACGATGGCTATTTCTTTGCCTATGAAATGACAGGGGTGAATTTGGTTCATCCTACTCAGCCTGATTTTGTCGGAAAAAACCTTTGGGATTTTCAGGATCGCACTGGTAACTACTTAATTCAGGGGCTGATTCGTGCTGCACAGGCAGGTGGGGGCTACCATCGCTATATTTGGGAAAAACCGCCGCAGATGAAGCAAGAGGACAAACTGGGCTACGTGGAGGCGATTGATCGTTGGAACTGGATCATGGGGACGGGTCTGTATCTGGACGATATTTACGCGGAGCTGGCAAAAACCAAAGCCATCATGAACGACAATATAGAGCGCAGCTTTTTTACGGTGATCGTTGTTGTTGTGGTGACCGTGGTGTTGGTTATCTTATTGGGATTGGCGATAAACTTGCATGAGCACAAGCTGGCTGACTCAAGATTAAAAGAGCTTGCTCAGCGCTTTATGCGTTTTCAGGTCAATGAACGACGGGGCTTTTCGCGAGAGCTTCACGACGGCATCAATCAATTGTTGGTGAGCTGTAAGTTTCGCATTGAGCTGGCGGGCAACAAATTGAAGCGCGATCATGACAAAGATGTCATCCATCAAGAGCTGATTAAAGCCGGTGAATTGATGAATCAAACAATCAGTGAAGTGCGGCAAATTTCACACAATTTAAGACCAACGCTGTTGGACGACTTAGGATTAGATACCGCATTAAAAGCCTTAATTGACCAGTTTATGGAAAGAACGGGTGTGCAAGTTACGTATCGTTTTGAGGTTTCCTCTACCTTACCGGATGAAATTGAAATGACGGTATACCGCTTGACGCAAGAGTCATTGACCAATATTGAAAAGCACGCACAAGCCAAACACATTTCGCTGCAAGTCACCCAGTCTTATCGACACGTTGTGTTTGAATGCTTGGACGATGGCAAAGGCTTTTCACACAAATCGGAGCTGACAGCAGGGATTGGTCTGATCAACATGCGAGAACGGCTAGAATTGATTGGTGGTGATTTCATGCTGGAATCACAACGGGGCAAAGGTACAAAAATACACGCACTGTTGCCACTAGAACAACGCGCATAACCCATGAGCGAAACGAGACAATAATGACAAAAAATATTCGAGTTCTTTTGGTCGATGATCATATTTTGGTGCTGGACGGGCTGCAAGCTCGCTTGGAACTGGAAGGCAATATCGACATTATCGCAACGGCTTCAAATGGCTTGGAAGCGCTGGAAAAAGCCAAGCAAACGCAGCCTGATTTGATATTAATGGACGTTTCTATGCCAGTGTTAAATGGTCTAGAAGCAACCAAACGTTTTAAAGTAGAGCAGCCAAACGTCAAAATACTGATGCTCAGTATGCACAATGATAAAGAGTATATTTTGTCCTTAGTGCAATCAGGTGCAAACGGATACGTGCTAAAAGATGTGTCTTCTGAAGAGTTGGTGCAAGCGATTAATACCGTGTATCAAGGCGGAACGTATTTTAGCTCAGGCGCATCCGACTCGCTCTTCTCGCTCGCATCTTCCTCCACACCGTGTGAAGAATTAACCAAGCGAGAAACCGCCGTTCTGAAAGAGCTGGCCATTGGTTTATCCAATAAAGAGATTGCGCAGGCATTGAATATCAGCGTGAGAACGGTGGAAACGCACCGACAGAATATAAAAAACAAGTTAGATATTCATACCTCGGCAGGCTTGATAAAATATGCGTTGGCACAACATTTGATTGACTGATTTAGGGTTAAATTGACCTTTTAAGGTTTGTTACCTCACCCAAAATATGAGGTGTTAAAAGCGCAAATAGAGGCAATTTTAGATGGCATGATTTTGTTTGATTGGGGTTGATGGTGTTTGATTGGGGTTGATGGTGTTTGATTGGGGTTGATGGTGTTTGATTGGGGTTGATGGTGTGTAATGAACGAGATAAACAATAGCCTGTAATATTTTTGTCACACTTTGCTTTTATTGTTGTGGTTTTGTAGAAAGTTTTTTTGGCAGGGTATTTATCGAATACCTTTAGCCTATTCTAAGCTACCATTAGAGTTAAGAAGGAATTGGTTTTTACAAAGGTAAGGAATCGTTTTCTTTTTTCAAGCAAAGGAGCCACATGTGCTCATTAAACACAAACTGATTTTGAATACCGCGTTGCTTGTAGTGGCCTTAGTCGCTATGTTGGGATTGTTTTACAACACAGAGAGCAACTTAGAAAAACTCAACTCCGCTAAGAACTTGGTTGTTCACCAGCAAGTTAATATGCTTACCTTACGACGACATGAAAAAGACTTTTTAGCGCGTCTGGATTTGTCCTACGAAAAGCAATTTAACGAGACCATCAGCGCTTTGTTTGCCGATCAGGATCAGCTCGCAGACGTCATGGCCGAGTTTTCCATCGACACCAATATCTTGTCTGAATTGACTCAAGACTTTAAAGAATATCAAACCGACTTTAACGCTGTGGTCAATGCCTCGACAGAATTAGGTTTAACGCCAGAAACGGGGTTGCAAGGAGTGCTGCGTGGTGCGGTTCACAACATTGAAAGCGAATTATCAGCCCTCAATCAAGACGCTCTATTGGTAATGATGCTGCAACTTCGCCGCCATGAAAAAGACTTTATGTTGCGCAGCAACCCAAAATACATTGCATCTTTTAACAAGACCTTAGACCAACTGGAAAGCGCATTGCGCAGTGCGTCTTTGCCTGCAGACAAAACACAGCTTTTGCTGTCGTTAGCGGATCAATATCGTCAAGGTTTCACGCAGTATGCTGACGGCAAAAAAGCGCTGGGGTTAACCAGCAAAGAAGGAAAACTGCTGGTCATGCGTGAATCGATTCACAAAACAGAAACGGCATTGGATGCGTTGGAAGCACAGCTGAGCAAAGTGATTGACGATAAATCTTCTTTTGCCATGCTACTCACGACAATTTTATGTGGCGTTATCATCATCATTGGCGTCATGGTTGCTTGGGTAATTAACCGAACCATCAATGCCGCGCTTGAGACGATCCAAAGCACCATGCGAGACATCCAAACAACGCACAACATTGGCTTGCGTGTTGACCTGCCTCCTAATGATGAAATCGGATTTGTCGCGGCGAGCATCAACGATATGTTGGTGGATTTTAGTCAAGTGATCGCCAATGCCAATCAGACCGTAAAAGAGATGAATTCGACCACGCTTGAATTGTCTAAAAACGCCGCTAGAACATCAGATGACGCCCACAAACAACGAGCAGAAACCGATATGGTAGCGGTTTCCGTGACCGAAATGGTTGGTACTGTGGAAGACATTTCTCGTAGCATGGAAATGGCAGCGTCAAAAGCGCTTTCTACTCAAGGCAGTGCTCGTGAAGGTCAAGCCAAAGTGAACTCTGCGATCGATCGTATTCGTCAATTGTCAGATCGATTAGAGGGCTCGGTGGAAACCGTCGGCGCTTTAGCCAAAGAAAGCGAGAGCATCGGCACGGTATTGAGCGTGATACAAGGCATTGCCGAACAAACCAATTTGCTGGCACTCAACGCAGCCATTGAAGCCGCTCGGGCTGGTGAGCAAGGGCGAGGCTTTGCGGTGGTGGCCGATGAAGTGCGAGCACTGGCAAGCCGGACGCACTCCGCCACGGAAGAAATTTCTGACATCATAGTAACCTTGCAAGAACGCACCAAAGGGATTGTCACCTTGATGGAAGCGTGTCGTCAGGATGGTGCGTTGAGCCGAGACGAAGCCGTCATAACGGGCAGTGTTCTAGAGCAAATCATCACGGACGTGGTTGAGATTTCTGACATGGCGGGGTCAGTATCGACGGCGATCGAACAGCAAACGATTGCCGCCAATGAAATCAGCAAAAACGTCGACACCATTCGAGAAATTACCGAAGACACCACCGAATCGGTGGCTTTGAACTCCAAAGCGAGTCAAGCCATTGCCAACCAAGCAGAATCCTTGAATCGCAGCATTTCTATTTTCAGGGTCTGACGCATCTGCGACGCCAGAATGGAACAGGGCTTAGTCTACGTTGCTTGGAACGTGAGTTATCTACTCACGTTCCACTCTAGCTATTAGCGTCACGATACCGTTATGATGCGAACATCACTGGATGCGATGTTAGGACTGACTCATGTTACATAAAATAGTGTTGTGCCTGTGTTTAGCAGGTTTTATGTCTTCTTCTATGGCCGCAAAAGACGTCACGGCGGATCAGAAAAAATTGGCACAGACGGTGTTTGAACTTGAACGCAGCGTGGCCATTTTGCAATTATCTACGGCGTCTTTAGGCGATTATCAGTCGCTGTCTACCAAAATGGCACACGTTAAATCATTGGAATACCGTGTGAATTTTTTAGGCAATTTGACCTTTTTATTGTGTATGTCTTTGGTGGTTTTCTTCTTCAGGTTACGTCATCAACAGAAACGCTTAGCGGCGCTGGAAAGCCGTTTAGACCGCCAAGAGATTGGCGCTGTGAATAAAGACGATTAACTTAAAACCATGACAAGGGAGCGGACAATGACAGAAAAACCAGCGGTATTAATCATCATTGATATGCAACAAGGTATGTCTTGGCCACAAGCTGGCGTGCGCAACAACCCCAATGCGGAACGTGAAATGGCCGAGCTGATTGCACATTGGCGAGCCAACCATGCGCCAATTGTTCATGTTCGCCACCTCTCGACTGAGCCGGATTCATTGTTTTGGCCAGACCAAGAAGGGGTGCTTTTTCAAGACGCGTTTCAGCCTTTGCTAGATGAAAAGGTCATTGAAAAATCTGTTCCCGATGCGTTTACCCATTCCGACTTAGCCGATTGGTTGCGCGACCAACATTTTCAAACGTTAGTGATTGTGGGGGGCAGCACAAATAATTCGGTGGAATCCACCGTTCGCAGTGCGGGTAATCTCGGCTTCACGACGTATGTGGTTGGCAGTGCGTGCTTTGCTTTTGAGAAGGAAGATTTCTTTGGACAAGCGCGCAGCGCTGAAGAGGTTCATGCAATGTCGCTGGCCAACTTGCATGGTGAATACGCCACGGTCATTGGTCAAGATGACGCTTTTGGTTTGGTGTCTTAGCGTCTTAGGTTTTTAATTTATTGCGCTTAATAGGTTTCAAAAAAACACGATGTTTCTGTGTAGAGAAAACGTTTTGTCTACACAGAACACATCGCGATCAATGGGAGTGCTTGTTTACGCTTGGCTGAATCGATGTTGAAACGCCGCTAAGCGTGTTGCTAGGTCAGCCAGCTGCTCGTCTCTGACTTGCGATACGCACGCGCGAGCGCCTTCTCTTCTTTCTGATCCAGTATTGGTCAATGAAATTGCACTGATTCCATGATACAGCAAGGCTTCTAGCAATGTGTCACCGTCCATTCCTGGGTAAGAAAAGGTAAAATAGAATCCATCGCTCAGCGCTTTGCCATTGTCTTCTGCGTACACGATGTCAAAACCATGCTCGACAAACAGCGTCTTCATTATCGCGGCGCGTTTTCCATAGACTTTGGTCAAATCTAAAAAAGGCAATTCGCCATCATTGGCGGCTTTTAGCATGGCGGCTAAACCGTATTGGGTAGAATGGGTAACGCCCGCCGAAAGGCCTCCCATGGCACCGAAGGTAAAAGCTTTACCAAATTGTGTTTGCCCAAAGTTGGTTTTCAATGTTGGGAAATCTTGCTGGAATAATGCATCAGAAATCACCAAGCTGGCGACGCGTTGTCCTGCGTAACTGAATACTTTTGAGCTGGAAATCAGCAAAATATATTGGTCCGTATAATGCGCAATGCTTGGCTGATAAGGTGCTTGTCCGGGAAGGGTATAGTCTTCTCTGTAGTCCATACCAAAGTAAGCCAAGTCCTCAATCACGATAACATTGTAACGGCCAGCGACGTCCGCAATGATCTGTAACTCTTCTTCATTAAAACAAATCCACGCAGGATTATTCGGATTGGAATACAGCAAGGTGGCGTATTTTCCAGAGGATAAATGCTTTTCTAACTCTGGTCGTAACGCTGCGCCGCGGTGACGGTAAACATCAAAACTGCCCCACGGTTGGCCAATCATATCCAGTTGACGTTTCTGGTTGGGGAATCCTGGATCAATAAACAAGGTGGCGCCGTTTTCTTTGGTGCGATTACCGACTAAAAATGAAGCCAACGCGCCTTGAGCAGAACCCACCGTAGGGAAGCAGCCTGTTGGGCTGACGTTGACGTTCATAAACAGGGAGCAGAAGCGGCTGATTTCATTTTTTAACGATGGGATACCTTCTAGCATAGGGTATTTAGAAGCAACGCCGCTTTTCAGTGCCGCGATTTCGGCATCGATACCAATAGAGGGCGCAGGCAAGCCAGGAACGCCCATTTCCATACGAATGAACGATTGGTCCGTTGCCGTTTCAATGCGATTGACCAGCGCGACGAGCTCTCGTATGGAGGCTCGTGCCAAAGAGGGGATGTTAGCCTCTTTTAGCACATGGGTTACCTTATCAAAATCAATCGGTGTTGTTGTATTTGTAAAGAATGCTGTCATTATTTTGCTCGTCTTTATAAAGGGTGAACGTAACGAATGAGAATATGTTACCCCATATAAAACAAAGCTTTTGGACATTCAATGCGAGGATTTCTCACGTAATCATTTCAAAAATTGATGTGAGATTTTGGTTTAGGGGAATGTGTCCTGTGAGCAGTATCTCGTTGCTTTTTTGGAGATTTACTCTACGACACACATTGGCGTCTTCGCAATGGGATCTTGGTGAATCTGCGCATCCAAGGCAAATATGTCTTTCAACATGGCCTTAGTGAGTACTGACTCTGGTGAACCTTGGGTGATGATTTGACCCTGCTTCATTACGATAAGGTGGTCGCAATATCGTGCGGCTTGGTTGATGTCATGGAGCACGGTGATGATGGTTTTGCCTTGCAAATTTAACTTGCGCAACAGGTGCATAAGCTCAACTTGATGGCTCAAGTCCATGTAGGTAGTGGGTTCGTCGAGCAATAAATACGGTGTGTCTTGTGCCAGCGTCATGGCGAGCCAGACACGTTGGCGCTGCCCGCCAGACAGCTCGCTGACCCATTGGTCTGCCAGCTTGATGATCTCTGTTTCTTGCATAACTTGCTGAATAATACGTTTGTCTTCGGCGTTAAGGCGTCCCCAAAACCCTGTATACGGACTTCGACCATAAGCCACCAAATCCCGGACGCTGATTCCTTCTGGAATCGGTTGCGTTTGTGGTAACAATGCTAAGTTTTTGGCGAGAAAATTGGCAGGAAGTGTATGCAAGTTATTGTCTTGCCAGCGTACTTCCCCTGACATGGGCTTTAGAATGCGAGCCAATGATTTAAGTAAAGTCGACTTACCGCATCCGTTGGGTCCAAGCAGAGCAATGATTTTTCCTTCCGGAATGTTGAGATTGACCTGCTTCACAATGACGTGATCGTGATAACCGACAGACAAATTATGCGTGCTAAGAGACATGATTCATTTCGTCCTAAACAGTAGCCAAAGAAAATACGGCGCGCCGAGAATGGCGGTCATGATGCCTGCGGGCAATTCAATGGGTGGATCAATCGTGCGTGCCACCAGATCGGCTAACAACAACAAGGTCATGCCAACTAGAATGGCGCAAGGTAAAAGAATTTGATGACGACCACCAACCAAACGTCGTGCCAGATGCGGTGCGACCAAACCTAAAAATCCAATAGGCCCACAAATAGACACGCACGCCGCCGTCATGCCCACCGCAATCGCCAATACCGCTAAACGCGTGACGGGAATTGAAACTCCCAAGCTGGTGGCGACATCATCGCCTAGTTGTACAAGGTTGATGCGTTTTGCCAGCCAAAAAGCAACGGGAACTAAGATCAGCCAAGGTAAGATCATGGTGACCTGATCCCATCCGCGCCCCCATAAACTGCCCGTTAACCACAACAACGCGTTGTTGATTTCTAAGGGGCGCGTCAGCATGAGAAAGTCGACCAAACTACCGTACAAAGTGGCTAAGGCAATACCAGTAATGGCTAATTTGATCGCACTGCTGTGTGAACCGCATAACAGCCACAACACCAAGGCCGCGAGCAATCCGCCGCACAGGGCAGTCCAAGGTAGCCAATACACAGACACATCAGGGTATAAGGTCATGAGCAATACCGCTGCCAAACCAGCGCCATGACTGACACCTAATACATCGGGAGAGGCCAGCGGGTTGCGAATGACGCCTTGTACCAAGGTGCCAGACAGCGCCATCATACCGCCGACTAACATGGCCAACAGGGTTCTAGGTAAACGGTATTCATGAATGGTGAAATAGAATTCTGATGTTGGCTGAAAGCCTGATAGCAGGTCATTGAAAGTCAAGCTGACCGCGCCAAAAGACAGGTTCATCATGACCAAAACACACATTACACACAACAAAAGAGCAGAGAGCGACAGCGTTTTCATGACGTTTTCGACCTGACCATATAGATGAAAAAAGGCGCGCCAATTAACGCAATAATGGCTCCAGCTGGGGTTTCCATCGGAAAAATAATGGCGCGACTCACTATGTCAGCAAGCACCACTAACGTGGCGCCCATGATAGCGGTCAATGGCAATATCTTGCGGTAGTCTTGCCCAGTTAAGGCTCTGGCGATATGCGGAACCAGTAAGCCAACGAACGCAATGGCCCCTGCCGCGCTGAGCGCTGCCCCCACAAGTATTAATACTAAAACACTGCAAATCATCCGAACCAGACCCAGTTTTACGCCCAGGCTGCGCGCACTGTCTTCGCCTAAATTCAGTAAGTTTAAGGTTGGACCGACCAAAAAAGCCGCGCTTAATCCAAACAGAGCCATAGGCCACAGTGGTTGCCAATCATTCCAGCGTGCGTCAGCCACGCTGCCTGCTAACCATGTCATTACGCCAACGGCTTGATCTTCGTACAGCATGATCATGGCTTTGGTTAAGGCCGCACAAAGGGCGGAAATAGCCACTCCAGCTAACACAAGGCGACCATGTTCATTGCCACCACGCCATGCGGTTCCCAGAATCATGACCAGACTCCACGTTATTGCCCCACCGATGATGGCCGCGACAGAGGTGCCGAATACCCCTAACCACGGCGCGACAGTCGACACGGTTGCCATGCCCAACGCGGCGCCAGCGTTCACACCAAGTACAGAAGGCGAAGCCAATGGGTTTCGAGTGAGTCCTTGCATGATGGCACCCGCTACCGCTAAGCAAGCTCCCACCGTGCCAGCAATCAGAACTCTGGGTAAACGTAAATCTAAAATGATGCGATGGGCGATGTTGTTAGGGTTAGGTGACGTGAGAGCTGATAAGGCTTGTGTCCCGCTGATGGGGATAATGGACCAGGTAAAAAGAGACAGCCAAGCGAATACACAAAGCAGAAAGGACAATGCGATGCATTGTCCTAAAAAGGGCAGTTTTTGCAAAAATGATTTCATGGAGGTGGGTTAATTAAACACCTTGACCAAGTCCTCGGCCATGCTTTCTGCCGCCATAATGCCACGACAGCGCGCCCAAACATTGCCATCAACCCTATAAACGCGATGATTACGAGCGACTTGTAAAACCGACCATAAAGGTTCGTTTTGCCACTTATTGATGATGTTTGGTGTGACATATTCGCCCACTACTAAATAGTCAGGGTCAATGGCTAATAATTGTTCCAAGCCAATTTGGCGGCTGGCCTGTTTGTCACTGCGGTTTAACTCGGGGTTTTTCAGCCCGAGTGCATGGATAACGCCACCGGCGTAAGAATCGGCAGTGTGAATGAACAAATCATCTTTTCGTGCCACAGTAAATTGCACTTCCGCGTTATTAGGCAGTTGCTTTGCATAGCCTTGCATAAGAGTTTTGTGTTTGGCTAAACGCGCTTGCATTTCTTGGTCCTTGCCGATGACTTTGCCAATGGTGGCTGCGGCTATTAAGTTGTCTTCATAGGTTTCGCGGCGTGATGGTAAAATCAATGTTGGGGCGATTTTTTTCAAATCGTCATACACGCCTTCGTGGCGGCCAATGTCGGCAATGATCAAATCGGGTTTTAGCGACGCAATGACTTCAAGGCTGGGTTGTGAGCGGGTGCCTACGGATTGAAAATCGCCAATGATGTCTCGCACTTGTTTCAGCACACGTTGAGGGTCTTTGTCGTCGGCAATACCAATAGGACTGACGCCCACTGCTGCCAATGCGTCAGCGAAAGAAAACTCTAAAACCACAATACGCTTTGGGGTGTAGTCGAGCGAAAAACGGCCTTTGCTGTCTTCTACGGTGACGGCATGAGCTAATGAACACAAACAGAGCGTGAGCGCGGTAACAGCAAGGGACAGCAGACGTTTCATAGACAAGGTCTTCATTATTAAAAGTTTCGATAATAGTAACACTTCTCATTTCTGTGTTAAGTGTTTTCTTAGCCGAAACGCGTTTTGAAGCTTTTTATCACGGGGTGCGATTAAATACTTTCGCCCGCCTCGATTTGAAACGGTAAATCGATGATTTTTTCGGAGACAGGATGACCTTGCAAGCGCGACAAAAGGTGCTCCGCCGCGAGACGTCCCATTTCTTCGCGAGGGGTAATAACCGTGGCGAGCAAAGGCACCATGGCACGGGAAATGTCGTGGCCATGAAACCCCGCGATGCTAATGTCGTCAGGCACTTTAATTCCCGATTTCTGGCACGCGTACAGCGCACCGATGGCCAAGTCATCGTTGGTGCAGAAGATGCCGTCGGTATCAGGTTGTTGTTGCAGGGCGTCTTTTAAGAAGGTCGCGCCGAGTGTGAAAGAGGACGCGCTATTGGTTTTCAAGCACAAAGGCGTTAAGCCGTTGTCGTGCATGGCGCTTTCGTAACCTTTGATTTTGAAGAGGGTTCGTTGGTCCATTCGGGCGGCGAAATAAACGATTTTTTGGCGCCCGCGTTTGATCATAAAATCGGTCATGGCGTAGGCCGCGGCTTCGTTGTCGATACCAATGGCTTGTTCAATGGGCGGCGACACGGAGTCCATGATTTCGATAACCGGAATGCCTGCTACGGCGAGCATTTTTCTCACTCGCTCAGTGTGATAACTCTCGGAAATAATCAAACCATCGACACTGTAGGAAAGCAGAGTGGCGATGCGCGCTTCTTCGGCTTCTTTGCTGTAACCATAGTGCGCCAACATGGTTTGGTAACCCGCTGGTTCGAGAACGGTTTCAATCCCGCGAATGACTTCAGCGAAGACTTGGTTGGTTAATGACGGCAGCAAGACGCCAATCGCATGGCTTTTGGATTTGGAGAGGATGTCGGGGGCTCGGTTTGGAATGTAGCCCAGATCTTCTAAAGCGTCAGCGATTTTACTCTGCAAGGGCACAGAGACTTGGTCTGGATTACGAAGAAAACGGCTCACCGTCATTTTCGTGACACCAACTAAGTCGGCAACATCTTGTAGGGTAGGGCGCTTCTTTTTCATATCTGAGCTTTTCATATTAAAGGGACATATCCATGTTTTGTTACGAGTAACATTATCATAAGCCGTTCTTGGCTAGAAACAAAAAAGTGCGTATATCTTTGCGAAAAAGCAATAAAAACAGAGATTAATGGGAAAGTAAGTGTTTACTATCTTGCCTTTGTTAGCTGCAAAAGCGGATCGAATTTGGTCTTAAATAAAAGAGACACGAACCGCTAGGTTGTGTCTCTTTTGTGCGATTTAGTGCGTGGGCGAGTTCGCTAACAGCGTGAGCGCTTCCTTCAATACGGCATCGGCATTTTGAGAAATGTCGATGACTAAAGCTTCGTCTTCTGTTGGCTCAACTAGGGTCGCGAACTGGCTTTCGAGCATTTCTCGACCATTAAAATAATGGCCATCGCGCTTTTGGTGGCGTTGCCAAATGGTGTCGATGCTGCCTTTTAGGTAGATCATGGTGACATCATCTAAGCCATTTCGAAGCATGGCACGATACTCTGGTTTCAGCCCTGAACAGGCAATTACCGCGCTTGGGTTGTCGGTCAATATAGCGTTCAGTGTTGCTAACCAACCTTTTCTGTCATCGTCGTTCAGTGGTGTGCCTTGGCGCATTTTGTCGACATTGGCTTGGCTGTGAAAGTCATCGCCATCAAAAAAGGGATAGCCCAATGTGTCGGCGATGCTCTTACCAATAAGGGATTTACCAGAGCCTGATACGCCTAATACTACAATTCTTTTTGTCATCTTCTTTAGTCCTCATGCCTTGCTGAAGCCAGCAAGGCTGTGTCGTTCAAAAAGCCGTATTGAACGGCATGGTCGCAATGGGTTATTTCCACCAAAGGGCCAGCTCAGGGAAGAATATGACCAACGCGAGCACGAATACTTGCAGACCAATAAAAGGCAGCAACGAGCTGAATATCTCGCCAAGACTGATGTCTTTTGGCGCCACTGATTTCAAATAAAACGCCGCTGGGCCAAACGGAGGAGACAAGAATGACACCTGCATGTTTAAGCAGAACACCACACCAAACCAAATAGGGTCTAAGCCAAGGCCTGTAATAATTGGTACGAAAATGGGCATGGTTAATAACGCCACACCGACCCAATCTAAGAACATGCCTAAGACGAGTAGAATCAGCATCATGATCATGATGGTGCCCATCACGCTGCCGCCGCTTAGGGCGAGAATGGTTTCTTCAACAAAGTCGATGCCGCCCATTAAGTTATAAACGCCAACCAAGGCCGTGGCGCCAATACCGATCCAAATGATCATCCCGCAGGTGCTCATGGTGGCTTTGGCGCTGTCTTTTAGCATGGCTATATTCAGCTCGCCACGAATCGCCGCACTGATCATAATGCCGACTACACCAAGCGCAGACGCTTCTGTCACCGAGGCCACACCGGTATAAATACTGCCTAGCACCATCATTACCGTCAGCAATGGAAACAGCAGCGCTTTGAAATAATTGACGTCGCGTTCAGAGGCCAATTCTTCTTCGCTTGGCAGTGGCGCGTAGTCTGGATTAAGTCGACAAATGACCAATACATACGCCATGTAAGCGAAGGCCAGAATAAACGCAGGCAAGAACGCCGCTTTGAATAAGTCGCCAATGGACACGCTGGCGGTTAAGCCATAAATGATCAACACGATACTAGGCGGTAGCATGGTGCCTAATGCGCCACCAGCACAGGTCACACCAATAGCCAATTTGCGGTTGTAACCAAGACGCAGCATTTGCGGTAAGGCTAAGATGCCTAGCAACACGGTCTCACCACCGATAACGCCAGACATAGACGCTAGAACGATAGCAACCAATAGCGTTTGAACCGCCACGCCACCGCGCAATTTACGGCCAAATACCTTCATCGCGTCGAACAGGTCTCGGGCGATACCGGAGCGATCCAACAAGGCGGCCATCAGCACAAACATCGGCACCGCAAGGAAAACATACCCCCCGACAAAGCTGTATAAACGGCTGGTGATCAAAGGCAATGCGCCCACACCGAACCAACCGATGGCAAACACCAAGGCCACCAAAGCGGTAACGAAAGCCAATTGCATGCCGGTTAACAGCAACACAATCATAGAGCCGAGCATTAACAGGCTGCCGTAGCCGATGCCCATTGCGGATAAATCAAACATCTTTGCGTTTCCTTAAACCATTTAATTCTTGTACTAGGTGCAAGAAAAACTGCACAAACATGATACATAGCGTCATGAATATCATGCCTTTTACCAAGGCAGGGAAAACAGGATTCCAAGCGGAACCAGAGGTCTCTAAACGAACATCACCAAATGGCGTAAACCATGAGTCTTGCACCATTTGATACGCTGCCCAGCTTAATAAGCCAGAAAACAGCAGCCCCATGATGTGATGAAAAACATTTAACCAACGACGGGTTTGGTCAGACACGATGTCGTAAATCAATACCACGCGAACGTGCTTGTTAATCGACAACGCATAAATGCCGCCGTAAACGAACAAACAACCACCAAGAAATGAGGCGGTTTCGTGTACCCAAATAGTCGGGGCGTTAAACACATAACGCATGAGGACTTCGTAAAAGGAAATGCCCACCGTAAAAACAAACAGCAAACTGATGAAATTCCCAATATTGAAAATAACACGGTCTAACGCGTTTCTGGGCTGTTCCGAATGGTCTATTTGTTCTGCGTTATCAAGAATGTCTGGATGAGTGTCGTTTTTCATGATCATGATCCAATGAAAAGCAGGCGCAGATAACATCTGACAATGCATCGCGCCTGTTTTGCAGGGTTAAAAAGGCTTCTAGGAAAAATTAAAGAAGGCCGTTCGCTTCTAAGTACGTCGTAATAGAATCGTAGACTTTTTGAGCGTTGGCAGAACCTTTTGCGAACTCTTCCCACTGAGTACGAGCAATCGCACGGAATTTCTTACGTTCATCCGCAGACCAGTCGTGGATCGTGATGTTTGGATCGGCTTTCGCAGCTTTAACCGCGGCTTGGTCAGCAATGCGTAACTGTGTTGTCATGTCTTCTGCGAAGTCACGAACAGACACGGTTAAGATGGCTTGAATGTCGGCTGGCAGCTTGTCCCATTTTTTCTTGTTCATTGAAATATCGATCAATGGCAAAGAGTGGAAACCAGGCTGAACTGGGTGACGAGCAATGTCGTTCATACCGGCTTTTTGGTTAGTAGAGAAAACCGTGTAGTCAGCCGCGTCAATAACGCCTTTGCTTAGCCCTGTGAACACTTCAGAACCTGGTAGGTTAACGGGTGCGGCACCGGCTGCTGCGAACACGCGCTGAACCAAACCTTCAGGAGCGCGAAGCTTCAAACCTTTTAGGTCTTCAACGCCATCAAGCGGCACGCGAGACACAAACGATTCCACACCGGTCGTAGAACCGCCAATGAATTTCACGCCATAAGGAGCGTAAAGTTCGTTCATTAGCTCGTAACCGCCACCGTAGTTAACGTATTGCAATAATTGCTGAGTGTTTGACCACGCACCAACTGTGTTACCAATTAGGCCAAAAGCGGGATCTTTGCCCGAGAAAAATTCGGTCGCTGTGATCTGGCCATCTAGGATGCCCATTTTTATGCCATCTAGGGTTTCAGTGTGTTTGAAAATACTGCCAACAGGAAGCAAGTCGATATGAACACGGCCGCCAGTCATTGTTTCGACGCGTTTCGTCCATTCTTTTTGTACTTGGAAGTTTTTGTCGCCCGCAGGATCAGAGGATTGAAACTTGAAGTTGTAATCCGCTGCGATTGCAGACGTAGATAGAATGCCGGCCATAGTGGCGGTCAATAGCGTGGTGCTGAATTTATTCATGGTATTGCTTCCCATTATTATTTTTTGAAAAAGCCATTAGTTAGAACGGTTTTTAAACGATAGCTTATCAGTTACGGAAAATGTTACCGGTAACTAAGGTGTAATGTTACCGATAACATTTTGCCTGAGTCAAGCCCCTTATTCATGCAATAACGTCGGTTAATGATAGATGATTGATATTTAAAGGGATCTTTTTTTGGGGCGAATCGACAGGAGCAACATCGCGATGCGGCAGCCTTGCTTTAGACATTGGTCTAAGAAGCGTTTTGTTGTCTATGATAAAAGCGCACACTCTGGACAATCGGTAAATGAGTTTGGGTCGCTGAACTCGCCTTAATGAGAATAATAAAATGGCCGCCATCGACATTCCTGAAGTTCATAAATTTATTGAAGCCACGCCGCCTTTTTCGAGCTTAAACTTGCTCGAACGTAAGCAGTTACTCACTGGCGTATCTATGCTGTATGTAAGGCAAGGCCAAACCTTGGCGTTAAAAGACGAAGCGGCCACTTTGCATCTGATTCGTCGGGGAGCGTGTGAAATCCGCACCCCAAAAGGTGGGCTGGTGGATCAAATTGCCGATGGGGAATGCTTTGGTGTGTCCAGCGTGATGGCGCAAAATCCAGACGGTTTGCAGGTCGTCGCGATGGAAGACAGCTTGGTGTATCGCTTTGACAAAGCGCATTTTATGGCACTGTTGGAAAAGAGCGAAGCGCTGGGTCTGTTCTTCGAGCACACACAACACAATCGCCTGCGCAAATTGTCTCGTAGTCAAAGCAACGAACTGGCGTCGCCGGCGTTACAACTTTCTACCCCTGTGTCGAATATCATGACGCGCCAGCTGGTGTTGGCGACGCCGGACGAAACCATACAAACCATTGCCATGCGCATGACCGCGGCGCGGGTGAGTTCTATTTTGGTGGTGGAAAACGAGCGATTGCTTGGCATTGTGACGGATCGAGATTTACGTTCGCGCATTTTGGCGCTAGGCGGCTCAGCCGATTCTTTGGTGAAAGACACCATGACAGTGGATCCAGTCAATGTGCGCCCTGATGCGTTGGTGATGCAAGCGCAAACCATCATGAGTGAAAGCAACATCCACCATTTACCCATCGTGGACGAAGAGCAGCGCGCCGTCGGCATGTTAACCGCGGCGGACTTGCTGCGACATCAAGAGCTCAGTCCCTTACTTTTGATCAATCAAATTCATCGTCAACAATCCATTGAAAGCCTCGCCCGAGTCTGCAAACAATGGCCGACCTTGATCATCAATCTGATCGTCACCGACATGAAACCCGCCGATATCGGAAAAGTGTTGGCAACCGTGAGCGACAACCTGACGCGACGAGTGATTGAACTGGCCATGGACCAATGCGGTCCTGCGCCAATGGCCTTTCAGTTTTTGGTGTTTGGATCACAAGCAAGGCGCGATCAATCGTTGGGCAGTGATCAAGACAATGGTGTGATGTTAGAGCGCGAACCGACCGCAGAAGAAAACCACTATTTTGCGACGTTGTCGGACGTCATCTGCCAAGGGTTGGCGCTGTGCGGTATTCGTTTGTGTCCTGGCAATATCATGGCGAGCAATCCAGAATGGCGACGCACTCAGGAAGGCTGGCGAAAAGCGTTCGAAAAATGGATCAAAAGCAGTGCGCCAAGCGCATTACTGAATGCGAGTATCTTCTTCGACATCCGTTGTGTGTATGACAGCCGTCAGCTAACAGACAAAGGAGACAGCGAGGCCGTAAAAAGCTTAATTAAGAGCATGCAGCAATACGTTGCCCAAAACAGCGTGTTTTTAGCGACCTTGACGCGTAGCGCGCTGGTGACCAAACCGCCATTGGGTTTCTTTCGTCATTTTTTACTGGAATCGTCAGGTGAACATAAAAACCAGCTAGACCTGAAACACCAAGGCTTGGCGCTCATCAACGACGTCGCGCGCCTGTATGGCTTATCCTGCAAAACTTACCGAGCAGGCACCTTGGATCGAATCGAGCAAGCGATTCGAGAAAAACTCATCAGCGTTGACACCGCGCGTAACCTAATCGATGCTTGGGACAAATTAAACGGCTTGCGGCTTGAAGCGCAAAGTCGCCACTGGCAAGCTACGGGTAAAGCCAGCGCGTATCTGGATCCGAAAGACTTGAGCCCATTAGAGCGCAAACATTTAAAGACCACCTTTGGCATCATCAGTGATGTGCAAGACGTCGCCCAGCAGCGATTTTTAAGAGGTTACAGCTAAATGGCGTTTAATGTCCTACAGGCACTCACCGCGTGGAATGTGTCTCGCCAAGCGGCCAAGCGAGTGTGGTCGCAATGGGATTATCTCGTCTTGGACATCGAAACCTCGGGATTAGATTCCAAGCAAGATCACATCGTCAGCTTTGGTTGGGTGTGCATCCATAACGGGGTGATCGACCTAGATAGCGCGCGTCATATTGTGTTGGACAGTGCTGAAATTGGCGACAATGTCGGCATTCACATGATCACCGATGCCGATGTGCGTCAGCAGGGCAAAAAACAAGAAAGCGTACTGCGATACCTGAGGCAGCTCTTACGGGAACGTGTTTTGGTGATGCATCATGCGCCATTGGAATTGAGCTTTTTAAAGCAGGCGTGGCAAAACGAAACCTTGCCCGCGTTTTCCGCCAGTTGGTTAGACACCCTCGCTATTGAGCGCACCAAAGCCAACCGATCTCAACAACCCATTCAAGATGGCGGCTTTCGCCTTGGCGCCTGCCGAGAGCGCTACGGTTTACCCGAGTACCAAGGCCATGACGCGTTAACCGACGCCTTGGCCACCGCAGAGTTACTGCTTGCTCAAATTGCTTACCAAGGCCGCGACTGCCGGTTACAAGATTTAAAACAACTTGGCGGGGGAAGGGTCAGGTTCGCGACGCGCTAAGGGAAACTGATCCTTGTGTTAGTAACCCTGAGCCACTAACTCCTAACTCCTAACTCCTAACTCCTAACTCCTAACTCCTAACTCCTAACTCCTAACTCCTAACTCCTAACTCCTAACTCCGAGCTGGTTGCGGTGACAGCCCCCAGTTCTCTTCTTTTGGCTCGGTGGCTAAGACTCTTGGGTTTTCCGACCAATGTATTAGGCTCATTTCGCCTCTGGCGGATTCGGTTAGGGCGGTGCAGTGTTCAACCCAGTCGCCGTCGTTGCAGTAGAGGATGTTGTCCTTTTGTTGGAACGAGGCGAAGTGGATGTGGCCGCAAATGTAGCCGTCGACTTTTTGGTTTTTGGCGGATTTGATGGCAGCGGTTTCAAAACGATCGATGAATTCTTTTGCTTTGCTGATGTGACTTTTTAAGTAACCCGCCAGTGACCAATACGGTAAGCCGATAAAGCGTCTCACGCCGTTTATCCATTGGTTCAGTGACAACATAAGCCCGTGGGCTTTGTCCCCGATGGCTAGCATCAGAGGGCTGATTTTTACCATCTGATCAAATTCATCACCGTGGCTTACGTGAAAGGTGCGCCCGTTGGCGGTTTTGTGACGCGCGTTGAGTTTGATCTCTATGCCCGACAAGGTTTGACCCGCGAACTGACGAAAGAAGGCGTCGTGATTGCCCGGAATGTAAATGACTTTGGTGCCGCATTTCGCCATTTCGAGTATGTGTTCAACGATGCGATGGTGAGCATCGACAAAGTAAGCTTTATGACGCATTTCTTGCAGGTCGATAATGTCACCGACCAGATACAAGGTATCGGTTTTGATGGTTTGCAAAAAATCGAGTAAGTGTATGGCTTGGCAAGATTTTGTGCCGAGGTGTACATCAGAAATGAAAACCGATCGAAATGTCGTCTGCATAAGCGCCTCCTAGACTGTCTAAAGTCAGAGTAAAGTGACTTTATGACAGACTTGTGAGGGCTTTGTGACAGTTCGGTCACAAGGAGATATTAGCAGGCTAGCTCTTGAGATTGGGCCTGTTGGTAAGGCTGCAAAAAGATGTGATTGCCGCCTTTTTGTTTGGCGGATTTTTTCGACTGCGCCGCCATTTCCGCCACTTGGTGATGGTTGTTGCATTGTCTTGGGTTGGGGTGAACCACGCCAATTGCGAGGCTCAGAAGTGGGTGAAATAGCACTTCGCCTTGACGGTTTTTGGTCCACACTCCCCCTTCTTGTAAGGTGTCTTCTGTGTAGAAAGCGCGTATTTGTTGGGAAAACTTCGTTAGGATGTCTTCGCATTGTTGGTGCCAATTGTCATCACCAAAGATCACCACAAAATCGTCACCGCCAATGTGTCCGATAAAGTTATTGTCGGGTAAGACCACTTCTTTTATCAAGGCGCCAACCAACTGTATAACTTCGTCCCCGATCGAATAGCCAAAAAAGTCGTTAAAGGGTTTAAAGTCGTTAAGGTCAAAATACGCGACATAGAAGTCTTCATTCGCTGACAAGCGGCGGCTGACCTCTCGATGAATTGGCACATTGCCCGGTAGCAAGGTAAGCGGGTTGGAGTAGGTGGCGTTTTGAATTTTTAATTCGGTGATGCGCTTGAGCAGGTCTTTTAAATGCCCTGTGCCAATGAATTTCCCTTCTCTGACGACAATGATTTCATTATTTAGCGTGTCGGCTTCTTGGTCGGTCATTTGGGTGGACACGCTGGATAAGCTCACGTTGCTTTCAACAATCAATACATCGGTGCTGAGCAAATTAGTCACGGGTTTGTGTTCGTATAATGCTCGGCCATACGGTGTAGAGAACAACTCGTGCAGCTGGTGACGACGTACTACGCCAAGAGGCTGCTGGCTGTTATTTAACACTGGAATAGCCACTAAATCAGGCTGCTTCTTAAAGAGCTGTGATGCGTCTTCTAGTAGGTTCTTTTCTTGTAAGTACGGTGTTGGGCGACACAATGTCTGCACAGTCTCGGAGTGATCCACCTGAAATTGTGAACGCCTCTGAGCCTGCTTTTGCAAATACGGGTGCGTGGAAAAAGCGGGGTTTTCCACTGGGCGACCAAGGAAGTAACCTTGGCCTAAGGTGACGCCTATTTCGATCAATTGATCCAGTTCTTGTTGCGTTTCTATGCCTTCAGCAATCAGGATGCAGTTGAGTCGTTGGGCGATGGTTAAAATAGAGCGCACGAACTCGCGTTTTATTTCGTCTTTGTCGATGCCTTGTATGAAATGCTTGTCGACTTTTACAATGTCGGGCTGCAATTCAGACCAGAGTTGTAACCCAGAATACCCCACACCTAGGTCGTCGATGGCGACTTGAAAGCCCATTTCCCGATAATGTTCGACACTGCTTCGTGGCAGCCCGTTGTGGTCGTATGGGTGTTGTTCGGACAGCTCAATGACGATGTCTTTTTGGTCTAACCCCAGCTCATTCAATATCGCGAGGGTCATGCCAGATTGGTGTTCTGGGGAACCCAAAAGGGACGCACTGACGTTGAGAAATAGTCGCCCTTTTAAGGCTAGCTTCGCGAATTTTGATAAGGCTTTTTCTCGACATAATAATTCTAATTTATGCAACTTGCCTTCTTGCTGAGCCAGGGTAAATAAAGGGTCAGGAGAAAATAAAGCTGAGTTCATTGGACCGCGTGAGAGTGCTTCGTGGCCGTAGATTTCACCGTTGTTCAAATCGTAGATAGGTTGGAAATATGGCGTGATTAACCCATTAGAAAGGATTTTTTCAAGCAAGGTAATGTTGTTTGTTGGGCTCATTATTTCTCTAATACTTCTTAATTGAACAAGGGGTATAGAGTGATTTTATGTCATATTTGTGACATTTTGATGACGGGTTTTAAGAGGAAAACGACGAAGTAATAAGTAATATAGGTAAAGTAAACAGGGGAAAACAAGAGATCTAGTAAGAGGAAGCCCCGTTACCGGATCGATTTTTTATTATTGCCTTTCGATCATCGGGAACATTGGGTTCTTTGTGTCGCTGCTTTGTTTGCGGCTGAAACGGCTATTTTGGTTTTTTGTTTAACGTGAGATAACGGTAACAGTCAGTTCAAATAAAGACGACAAAATACTATTTAACTTAGTGCTGAGACGCAGATTTCAAAGAACGTGAAGCGCTTAGGTTAGCAAAAAATGCTTTGACGCTCGCGGTCATTTTTTTAGCAATTTCAGCGTAATATTCACGGCGTAATTCGTAGGCTTTTTCTACGTAGTAGTCTGCATCAAGGTTGCCGAATGCGTCGTATTTAAGATCGTTTTTCATAGTAAATCTCCTAAAAAGTGAAGTTGTATTCGATGTTGCTAATGATAGGATCTGACCAATCATTCAGCAAACGATCAATTTTCAGTTGATAGGTTAGAAAAATTCATCATATCGAAGGTTGGTTGCTCAGTACTCTAAATTTACCGGGCGGTACCCCTGCGGAGCGCTTGAAAAACCGCGAAAAATACCCTGGGTCTTTAAAGCCTAAATCGTAACTTATTTCTTCCACCGAACGTGCTGTGTATATCAGGCTGCGTTTCGCTTCTAACAATACTCGGTCGTGAATTAAGTCGAGCACACTTTGGTTAAAGGTGGTTTTGCTTAGGCGGTTTAAGCGGCTGGTAGAGATGCTCAGTGCGTCCGCGTATTGGTGGCTTGTCCAGTGTTCGCGATAGTGCGCTTCGATCAATTCTTTCAACTGATGCGCATGGCTGGTTTCGGTTTTGTTGGTCGTGTTGTTGCTGTCATGACGGAACTGCCGGTACAGCAAAATCAGAATGGCTTTTATTAGATATTCACTCATTAAGGCCCGACCTTCACGAATCCGTGTCGATTCACTTTCTAACTGCTGGATCAGCGGCCAGAGTTCAGAAAACAGGTTGCGATGTCCGTTAAAGTCTATGTAGCAAGGCTGGCTAAGCAAAGGTTTGATGAAGCTGGTGGCTTTTTCTTGATGGGTTTCTTCTAAAAGGGGTTCGGCAATGCTGATCACTCGGCCATCCGTGTCTGGTGCAAACCGAAAACCATGCACCACGCCTGCCGGTACTATGATGGCCCAGGCGCCTTGTAATTTGTGCTGTTTTTCATCGAGTTGTACTTTTACTTCGCCCGATTTCAATATCAGAATTTGAAACAACTGAGCATGGCGGTGCGGGGTTATTTTCCAACCAAGGTCACTGCTGCGGTATTCGATGTCTTCGATATGAAAAAACTCTGGGTCGTTGATCCAGCTGGATTCACCGTACAGACCGAAATGAGGGATCGTTGATTGCTTCATATTTTTCGTCGCTGTCTCTCTCAATGTACAGTATGTGCACTTTATTATTTTAATGATTCAATCTTATTGATTGGATGAAAATACGCCTTTTAAGCGGGTTTTATCGGCTAAAAACATCGAAAAATAACATTTTTAAACAGATTAGATGAATTTATTAAAGCACTCCAATGATCAAAAAGTACAATTTTTTGATCATAAATCACCTAACGTCTTGGTTTTTTATCTTTCATTATTGGCCTCATTCCTGTGCTGCTGGCTTTGGGCATAGAAAAATAACAATAAATTGGAGAAGAGATATGAAAACACAAGTTGCCATTATTGGTGCTGGCCCATCAGGTTTGTTGTTGGGGCAATTGTTAGCAAAACAGGGTATTGACAACATCATTATTGAACGTGTGTCCGGTGAATACATTCTTGGGCGTATCCGTGCCGGTGTATTAGAACAAGGCATGACGGACTTATTGCGCGAAGCGGGTGTTGGTGAACGCATGGATCGTGAAGGCCAAGTGCATCATGGTGTCGAGCTGGCGTTCAATAATAAGCGCGTCAAAATTGAGCTAGAAAAATTAACCGGTGGTAGCACGGTAATGGTGTACGGCCAAACCGAAGTGACCCGCGATTTAATGGACGCGCGTGACAGTGCGGGGCTAACCACTTATTACGAATCCAGTAATGTGGTGCTGCACGATGTGAAAAGCGATGCACCTTATGTGACGTTTGAGCAAAATGGCGTCGAGCATCGTCTTGATTGTGACTATATTGCCGGTTGTGATGGCTTCCATGGTGTGTCTCGCCAAACGATTCCGGAATCGTCCCGTAAGGAGTACGAACGCGTGTATCCGTTCGGCTGGTTGGGTGTGCTGTCTGACACACCACCGGTGAATGATGAGTTGATTTATTGCAAAACGGATCGCGGTTTTGCCATGACCAGCATGCGGTCTGCCACACGTTCTCGTTACTACCTTCAGGTTCCGTTAACGGACAAAGTCGAAAACTGGAGCGATGATGACTTCTGGACAGAGCTAAAGCGTCGTCTACCGGATGATGTGGCGGCAAAATTGGTCACCGGGCCAAGTATCGAAAAAAGCATCGCGCCATTGCGTTCGTTTGTGTGTGAACCGATGCAATACGGAAATTTGTTCTTAGTGGGTGACGCGGCGCATATCGTACCGCCAACCGGGGCAAAAGGGTTGAACTTGGCCGCGTCCGATGTGGCGACCTTGTATAAAGTGATGACTCGCGTTTACAAAGAAGGCGACAAAGAGTGTATCTCTCAATATTCCGACATTTGTTTACGTCGTGTTTGGCACGGTGAGCGTTTCTCATGGTGGATGACCAGTATGCTGCACGATTTTGGTCAGGGCGATGTGCACGATACGGATGCCGCTACGCATGAAAAATTCATGAGTTCGGAGCTGAATTTTTACACCGACAACGAAGAAGGTCGTCGCGTGATTGCGATGCAATACGTTGGCTTGCCTTACGAGGATTTGTCCTAAATAGCCATAACAAGAGATTGCACCGGAAATGTTATACCGTCGGCGGCAGTCTCTTGTTAGGTTGTTAATGAAACCGTTGTTTGGCTGGCGTGTTTAGCCGCAGCACTTTTTGTATTTTTTATTGCTTCCACAGGAACAGGGATCGTTACGCTGGGGTGTTTTTTCGACTATTTTGGTCGTGGGTTTATTCAGTACGATATCCAGCGCGGTAATATCTTCCGCTTTTTCACTGTCAATATGAATAATTGCGACTAAGTCGTTCGCTAATAATAGGGCGTTGATTTCACTTTCACGCTCGGTGCTTTGGACGTGTAAGATCAGCGGGTTTTCTTCACTGCCAGATTTTACGTTGGGTTTAGGCTGGTAGTTGCCTAGATTATGTTTACCCATGATATCGGGTCGACCACGATAGAAGAATTTAGACACTGCTGTTCCTAATGATGTGTAAAACCACTCACGGCGAGCGGTTTAATGGCGCGGAGTTTAGCAGAATTTGCCGTGTTTAGCGCGTGTCTTGAAAGCGCAGATTTTGGCGTTGATAGGGCCGTTTTTCAGGTGCATTTAGCAAGGCGCAACAGCGATTCCGACTAGGATAGCGGCGTTTTTGTTGTTTGGACGAGTCATTTTTGTCGATAAAAATGGGGGCTAAATGGCATTTTTTGATTTAAATTTGCGAAAAAATGAAAGGTGTTTGTCTCTTTTTAAATAACGTTTTTTTATTTTTTATTAATTTATATCAATAGCTTATGTCACGGTGTTTTGTTTTTGAATTGACTGAAAACGCTTCGTTTCTCAAAAAAAACAATGTGGCTATCCAATTTTTCAATATCTTACATTTATAATCAATTACCTTTTTGAAGAGTGGCTTGCTAGTCTACAAAAACGCAGAAAGTTCTAAAAGTTTGGTTAATAAAAACAACATGACTACTTTGGAGTCGATCATGATAAAAATAATAAAGCATGCTGCCATCACGGCAGTCGCTGCTTCCGCAATTGTCAGTGTTCAAGCAAACGCATCCGCAGAATATACGTTGCGCTTTAGTCACTTTTTCCCAGAAGTTTCCGGTCCTAGTAAGGAATTGTTTCAAAAATGGGAAGAAGCGGTTGAGCGTGAATCAAACGGTCGCATCGATGTTCAGATTTACCCTTCTAGTACCTTGGCAAAGCCACCGGCTCAATACGATGCGGTAAAAAACAGCATTGCTGATGTGGCGGTTGCGGTTCAAGGCTACACAGCTAATCGTTTCCCATTAACACAGATTGTTGAATTACCAGGCGTGTCTCAAAACGCCGCGCAAGGTTCTTGTATTGTTCAATCCTTGTACGATGAAGGCCTTATCTCTAAAGAATACAGCCAAACCAAACCTTTGTTCCTATTTACACATGGACCAGGCGGTATCCACACCACGAATAAAGAAATCAAAGTGCCTCAAGATCTAGAAGGCCTTCGCATTCGTCGTCCAACGGCCGTAGTGGCGAAGCTTCTTGAAGGTCTTGGTGCTCAACCTGTAGGCATGCCAGCGCCAGATTCTTATCAGTCTGCGCAACGTGGCGTTATTGATGGGGTGGCTTTGCCATGGGAAGGTCAATATACCTTCCGTCTAAACGAATTGACGCAGTACCACACTGAAGTGGGCGGTCTTTACGCTCTGACGTTTATTATGACAATCAACAAATCTTTCTATAACCGCCTACCAGCGGACTTGAAGAAAGTGATTGATCATAACTCCGGTATCGAATGGTCTGAAAAAGCCGCGGCTGTATTTGATGATTTGGATGCGAAAGGTCGCGCTCAAGCCATTGAAATGGGTCAAAAGATCAATGTGATCGAAGGCGGCGCAGAGAATCCTTTGTGGAAACCTGTGCTTTACCAAGCGACAGAAGAGTATTTGGATGAGTTGCAGAAGAAAGGGTTACCTTCTTACAAAGTGTATGCTCGTGCAGTTGAACTATCTCAATCAGCTTGTAAATAATAATAGCTAAGAAATGATGACATCGCGGTAGTTGGAGAGTGTTAATGAAGGTAATAGCTCGAATCATAGAGCGTATCACGCATGGAATGCACTTATTGGGCGGAGTGTTTTTGATCGCTATGATGGTGGTTACTCTGTTGGACGTTTTCACCCGAGGTTTGTTCACGGTAACGAATGGTGCAATCGATTGGACCATTCTAGGTGGCATTGAGTTGGTGAAATACAGTTTGTTGTTTACCGTGCTCTTCATTCTGCCGCATTCAGTGAGCCGCTCACAGGTCATCGTTGACCTGTTTACTGAGCGGCTACAACCAAGAACCAAACAAGCGTTGGAAGCAATGTATATCTTTTGCTTTGGTTTGATGGGGGGGGGGATGAGTTACAGCTTCTATCATCTGGTTGAAGAAGCCGCGATGACGTACGAAACCACTCAGGATTTGTTAATTCCATTGACGTATTTTTATGTGATTGCGTGTTTTGCAACCGCGATGCTGGCTGTTTCCGCAGTGATGCACACGTTTCAACTATTATTTTGCGGGAAGGCTAAATCATGAGTACTTCATTAATCGGTCTTATTTGTATAGCCGCCATGTTGTTGCTAATTGTGCTGCGCGCACCGATTGCTTTAACCATGGCGTTGGTCGGATTTGTTGGCTTTGGTTGGATCGTAGCGTTTGATCCGGCTGTTTCCATTTTAGCAAGCGGCCCATTTGAAACCTTGTCAAATTACAGCTTCAGCCCTGTTCCTATGTTCATCTTGATGGGGGTGTTTGCGTCAAAAGCAGGTATGTCCCAAGAATTGTTCCAAGGGGCGAGAGCCATGTTTGGTAGCTGGCGTGGCGGTATGGCGCTAGCGGCAGTGACGTCTTGTGGTATTTTCTCTGCCATTTCAGGTTCTTCTATGGCGACAGCGGCCAGTATGTCGCGAGTGGCTCTGCCAGAAATGGAGAAAAACGGCTACGCACCGACGCTGGCGACGGGCGTGCTGGCTGCGGGCGGTACGTTGGGTATCATGATTCCTCCTTCCATCGCCCTGTTGTTGTACGCTTTGATTACCGAACAATCGGTTGGCGCAATGTTTATTGCGGGGGTAGTTCCTGGTTTGCTTGGTTTGGTGATGTACGGTTTGACGGTGGCGGTGTTGGTGACTGTATTTCCTCATATTGCTCAACCGGGTAAAGCCACTACGTTAAAAGAGAAGTTCCTAGGGTTGAAAGGGCTGGTGCCTTTTACTGGCGTGTTCTTGTTTATCATCGGCGGTATTTACACGGGCTGGTTCACGCCAACAGAAGCGTCTGCCGTAGGCGCAGGGGCGACGTTGCTGATCGCTGTATTGCGAGGCATGCGCTTTGCTCAGTTCAAAGAAGCCGTAGGCGAGACATTGATTATGTCTGCGATGATCTTTTTTATGATCATTGGTGCTGAAATTTTCGGTTATTTCTTATCGGTATCACGCATTTCATTTTCATTGGTGGAATACGTAGACAGCTTGCACTTAGGCCCTTATATGGTGCTGTTGTGTGTACTGATCCTGTTTATGTTGTTGGGGTGCGTGATGGACAGTATTGCGATGCTGCTGTTAACCGTACCTGTGGTGTATCCGCTGATTGAAGCGGCAGGTTTTGATCCTATTTGGTTTGGTATTGTTGCGGTGATTACGGTAGAGCTGGGGTTAATTACCCCGCCTGTGGGGATGAACGTATTCGTTATCAAGTCGGTGGCCCCGCATATCTCCATTGGTGATATGTATAAAGGGGTTATGCCGTTTGTTATTTCGGATCTATTGCGTTTGGCCTTGATCGTGGCTTTCCCTGTCTTGGCGGTTGGTCTGCTGTAATGGTTTAACATGCTGTACTAAATGGCATGCAGAATAAAAAAGCGGCTCACTTCAGTATGATGAAGTGAGCCGTTTTTTTTTGTTTTTCATGGGAGTGTTGGTTGTTCTTTGTGGCTCAGGTCGCTTTGTTTTGTGGGCGTGCTTGTGTTGTTGTGCCTGTGTTGGTGTGCAAAGATGTTTTAATCTAATCGGGTCAACCAAGTAAACATGGCTTCAACCGCCTGCTTGGACCAATTTTGTGTGGCTTTTTCTTGCGCACTGGTCAGATTTTTTGCAATGCCTCTGGCGCTGGCTGTCCAAGAAGCAAGGCGAGTACCCGTAGGTCCGAATAATTCTAAGGTGCCGTCTTCAAACACATAAAAACGCCCACCTTGTGTTTCATGGTGCTGTGACGTTCGGCTATTGAGGGTAAACAGGGAGCCACGTTTTGGCGTCAAACCAAAATGCGATAGGGCGCTGGCAATCGTATCGGCCTGATCTGTGCCTGATGCATCAAATCCATAAGTACTCAATGCCAAGCTTAATTGTTGCTCGGTGTTTTGAATGTCGGCGTCGGCTTCGCCCGCCATGGTTCGCTGAGTGGAATAGAGGCTGAGCTCTTCTTGATACGATTGGCGTTGTGCAAAATACGGGATCAATTGCATGTAGGTCTGCCAATCTTGGTCTGCAGGACGTTGGTTCTGTTGAGTTGACAGTGACGATGCCAACGAACGTATTTTGTCGTCGGTGTCTTGAATGGCGCTTTTTAGTTTACTGACCATGCGACTACGATCGATAGATTGCAGTGCATAGACGTAGTTTCTTCCAGCAAAACGCTGTTCGTTTATGGCTTGTTCCAGTTCGATTGGCGAGGTGGTGACTTGTGTGTAAGCGGTCTCAATTTTGGAAACCTGCTCGTTGCCTTGCCCAGAGCGAACTTGGGTGTCTTGGGTATTAATCTGACTGACTTTTGTCCGCAGTTGCTGAGCAATGTGGACGTTGCCGCTTTGCTCGGCTTGGGTAAATGCCAACGCCAGATTTTCAATGCGCGGTGCGCTGCCGACGCCGTATAGATGGCGGCTGTCTTGAGGTGGAGAAGATACCCAGCTTGGCAAGGTGTCTTCTTGGCTCGATTTGTTGGCGGAGCCTAGGCAGCCTGTTAAGCTAAGTAGAATGCTTGTTAATAGCGTCCAGCGATACGGTGTCGGCAGGGCAGAAGCGGTCATGGTTAGAAGAAGCCTTTATCTGCCAATTTTTTGATTTTCTTCTGGCCGTTCCAGACTTCACGGTTTGTCGTCATATCAATCAATTTTAGGTCGACTTGATAGAAGCTAACACGCTGGTCGCCATTAGAATCGATGATGGAGTTGATTGTGCCAGATAAAGCAAAACCTGCACCTTGCTCAAGACCAAATTTGGCGACGGTTTCTGGGGCCGCGTTGAGTTCTTGTTCTTCACGTTCGTTGCGAATGTCGTCACGTTCGGCGCCAGACACCACAAAGTCCACTTTGCCTGCGCGTAATAGGCTGCGCTTGATGTCATTGATAAAGGTGTCGACGGGAATGTGTTCCGAGGTCTTGTTACGGATGTTTTGGACAATGACAGTTGGGTTGCCTTTTTGACTAAAATTAAAGTCACGGAACCACGGGAATGTGAGCATGTCGCCCATCATTTCTTCTGCCACTAGACGAGAGTCGGTGTCATTCCAGCGGTCTGAAAGCGCGACTTCTTCGTTGGTGTCTAGGCGTTTTACGCTGCCAGAACACGCGGTTAATAGCATGGCCATCGCCAAGGTGAACATTCCCTTCCATGATAGGAAAGCCCATTTAGACTGTGTTTGCGTACTCATGTGCATAAGATTTTCCTTGCGTCCGTATTAGCCTGAGGTCAAGCCGTTAGTGTAATCAATTTAATAAGGGTTGCGTAGATTCCAAAGTGTAATTTTCTTGGCGTCTAATTGTGTTTTGCCAAGCGAAAACGTGTGTCGATTGACACGGTATTCTGGCGTATAGCTGCCGGCGGCCAAAGGCTCACGGGTCAGCCTGATTTGCGCTGGAAGCATCAGCCAATTGCGAGTGTCAGCGGCGGAGGACGCAAACACGGCCACTTGGCCAATCAGGTTTAAAATCAGGCTGGCGCTGTCGTCTTTCACATTGCTGGTAACTTGGTACGCCAACCAGCTTCTGAGCAACTCTCTGATTAAACCTTCGTAAATGTCTCGTTGGGCTTGTGCCAGCTGCTCTTGAAAGGCGATATCAGCCAATGATGACATTCTCATGCCTTGGTTGGATGAGGTGATGGTATCGCTAATGTGCAATGTGGGTTGCTGTTGGTCCAGGGTGAAACGACGATAATATGGCACGGTAACGCGAATTGTTTGTTCCGTCAGTAGCTTATCAACGTCCATAGATTGCAGTTGCTGCCAGACTGGTCGTCCTAGAATCACGCGTTTGGTAAATATGCCCGAAAAGGTTCCCCATGCGCCGCCGGCTTTGTAGTTGGCGATCAGATTGAGTGGATTTATGTCGGCGTACACCATGGTGAACCAACGAAACGCGTCGTTTTCCTCTATGGTGCCGCCTCCGTGAAGAGGCTCAAGCACTAAGGAGTACGCACGCGGGTCGGCATACAGCAGCAAGCTCATTTCGCTTTTGTCTGGAATAAAGCCCTGATGTTCCAGCACCACTAATTCTGCATCGTCTGGGTGGTACTGTTTGAGGATGTCTTGCATAGCAGGAGACAATTTGGCTTGGATTTGTGCGTCGATCTCACTTTGGCTAAAACCGCCTTTTTGCATCATACGAATGGCGTCTAGCCATGCGCGTTCCGAGGTCGTCGCCGATAACGCGTATTGTTTGGCATACCCATCTTGGTAAAGGTTGGCGGCTTTTTGATAGCTGATACGAGCGTCGTCGTATTCGCCATCGATTTCATATTGGAGGCCTTCCATGTATCGTGCCCATGCATCATCACGGTACAAAAATTTATCAGTATCGCGTCCGCCAGTGTAAAAATCGCCCAGCCAACTGAGTGCGTCTTTATAAAATGCTTGGTTTTCTCTGGCGTTCAAATCTTGGTAGCTGGGGTTTTGTGCGCGGATTTCATTTAGCTTGATGTCAATACGTCGCACCTCAACCAGCGCAGCGTCGCTGAGTTGGCGTTTTTTGATGGTGTCTTTTTCTTGTTTCGCAAGAGCAAGGTAGTTCATGGATTTCAGGTAACTGATGTATACCCGCTCTAAACCACTACCTCGATAATCACTTTGTCTGGGGTTGCTGAGTAAGGCCCAAGATCGATTGGAAAAATTCTCTGGGAAGAAGGTGTCGCTGAGTTTCTCGGCTTGTTCCAATAGGGTGTTACTGCGCGCATAGTCACCTTGGTTTTGGGCTAGTGCCCCAATTTCCATGTAATACAGTAACTTGTCTTGTTTGCTGTCTAGAACTTCTTCTAGTTTGCCTTCGGCTTCTTTCCATTCGCCTGCTTTGGCTAAACTCAATCCTGCCTCAATGTCTTGCTGATAGGTTGCGCAGCCACTTAATACACTCACACTAATCCATAGAAGGAGCGATCTCACATTACATTCCTTTTTCTAAAAATTGATTGGCAATCAAAACGCCGAATAACGCAAAACAGCCCAAGTAGAGAATGAGCCAGCGGGCTTTTATGCAGTTTGGACACGGTTTCTTTTTCTTTTTCATGACAACTTTCCAAGGGTGGAGAGCGCACTATTATGCAATAAAAAAGGAGGCACGTGGCCTCCTTTTTTTGATCACTCAATGGTTATTTATTGAGTTGTTTCAGCTTGTTGTTTCTGTAGGCTTTCTAGGTATAGCGCATCAAAATTAATAGGAGCAAGCATAATCGCAGGGAAGCTGCCTTTCACAACGATGGCGTCGATGTTTTCACGCGCGTATGGGAATAAGGTCGCAGGGCAGAATGCGCCCAATGCGTGATGCAATTGCTGATCATCAAGACCAGAAATCACAAACAGACCGCCTTGTTGAATTTGTACCAAGTAACCAGTTTGTCCGCTATTTTTCACGGTAACCGTAATTTCTAGTACCACTTCGTATACGCTTTCGCCCACTTGGCGGCTTTTAGTGTTCAGTTCTAAGCCAACTTCTGGTTTCCATTCTTCTTGGAAAATCATTGGTGAGCGTGGAGACTCAAAAGAAATGTCTTTTAAAAAGACGCGCTGCATAGAAAGTTGAGGTGCTTGCGCTTCTTGTGTTTGTGCTTCTTGAGTTTCTGCAGTATCGGACATCTTGGTTCCTTTTCTATCGTTTTTTATGTTGTTGTTTGGTAATACGTGCCACGTAAGTTATGCGTGAATGCATCATTGGAACGCTGGCTTTTAGGCAAGCATGGCGTCCAGTTTTTGTTCACGTTCCAGCGCATAAAGATCGTCGCATCCACCAATGTGTTGTGCACCAATCCAAATTTGTGGAACGGTGTGACGGCCGCTTTTCTCCATCATTTCTTGTCTTAATTCACGCTCTCCGTCGACACGGATCTCATTAAAAGCAATGTTTTTTGCTGTTAATAATTGTTTAGCTCTAACGCAAAACGGGCAGTAATCGCTCGAATAGATAGTGACAGTGGCCATAATATTTTCTGTTACCCTTTAACCAGTGGCAGGTTGGATGATTGCCATTCAGCAATGCCGCCTTGAAGTTTATACACCTTGCTAAAACCCGATTTTTTAAGGTCTTTAGCGCTTGCTCCAGCGGTCACGCCAGATTTGCATACTATGATGATTGGGGCATCTTTGTGTTTCTCAAGACGTTTCATGTTGTCTTTCATTTTCGCCGCAGGAATGTTCATTGCCCCTGTGATGTGGCCAGCGCTGAATTCTTTTTCTGGACGAATGTCGACAACAACCGCGTCTTCAGCGTTCATTAGATTGGTTGCTGAGGAAGGAGAAAGCCCTTGCGCGCCACCTTTGCTTTCGACAAAAAGTAAGGTTGCTAGAATCGCGAAAAAGACAGCGACCATTTCCCAGTGGTTAATAGAAAATTCAATAAGTTGGTTCATCATAATCGTAAGGCCCATATTTAAACTGCGAGCATTATACACGGCCAATAGAATCGGTACATACTCTGAGAAACCTTTGTGCGATGGCTTTGCATGTTAATTTATCTGGTTAGGTGGCGGCGGTCGGAGTGTGACGTGAGGCAAAAAAACGAGCCACATGGGGCTCGTTCTTCGTGTTATTCGATTGCTTGGTTATTTTGCGCTGGTGGAATCAAAGATTTTATCCGCGTTGCCTTCAATGAAGCTGTCGAACAACTCACCGTTTGGCATAGTGTGACGACGGGCGAATTCATAGAAACAGCTAGGGATGGTTTTTTGTACGCCATCGGAAAAGGTGTAGTCGACCTTGTCGGCCATGGTAGAAGATTGTTCTAAAAAGGACTCTGGAGAGCCTTTTACCAATCCACCTACTTGGTTAAGGGCATAACCTTCGTTCAGCAACAAGGCGTTCACGTCTTCAATGGTAGGGAACCGCTTCAAATGGTTGATGCTGACGGTGAAGTGGTTGGCTTGTAAGCCCATTGTGGACAACCATGCTGCGTACTCACTGTGTTCAGCCAAAGCAAGGTATTCTGCTTCCGTTGGCGTTTCCCATAGTTTACCGGCCCAAAAAATGGCAGGTGTTTGTACGGCGTCCGCTGGGATCTGTGCAACCAGTTTGCTAATGATCTCTTGGCAGTGAGCGGGCAACTCTTCCACTAATAATTCAGAAAGAAAGACTTTCGGGGAATCAACATCTGTTTGGTGTTTGTAACAACGTGCTTTCAGGTGTTTGCTTTCGAAGTTAAACGCACCGTAGGCTTTATAGCCAATGGCTTCTAGTTGCGGCTCTAGTTTTTCCAATGAAACAGGCGAATGGTTAAACGTACGAAACGCCACGTGGTCGTTCAGTACGGTTTCACCGTGGCTTTTAAACAAGTCTTGAATGCGCTGTGCCTGTGGGGTGATAACCGTGTATTGATCCCATAAGGACGCAAAAAAATCGGCTGGTTTCATGAAATTCTCCTAAGTGGGCGGATCGAAGTAGAGACAGTCTCTAACGAATGACCATTACTCTAGTTCACACTTTGTCGTCGATGCAAAAGGTAAAAACGCACGTTGTGATGCGTAAAAGTTATGCGAGCCGATTGTCTGTTGCGTTTTTAGGGAGGAACAGTTGCTGCTTCGCGGTCAAAATGGTGTTGATCAGATGCGCTGGGAAGCTGCGTGTTTTTTTGTGCGCTAAGCCAACCGCACGTTTAAGTTTGACGTCGTTCAACGGGCGCAAACAGAGATCGTTACGGCCTCGTGACGAATGTTCGGGGATTAAGGAAATGCCCAAGCCCGCTGCCACTAAATCCAGTGCGTACTCTTCGGTTTTTACCTGTGCTCGAATATCAGTGGTGAGTTCCTGTTTTTGTAAGAGGTAGTTCCACGATTCCAAAATGTCGCATGGCGTTCTGGAAATAAAGGGTTGCTTGTCTATTTGTTTGATCGAAACAGAAGGGAAATCGGCCAGCCAATGATCTAACGGCATGGCAATCACATAGTCGTCTTCCCAAAGTGGATAAAAAACGTCTTCTTCTGTGGTGTAGCGATTACAAGTGAAGCGCAGGTCGGCACTTTCTGACTCGTCGACCAGTTTTAGGGTGAGCCCATGTACTTCGTCGAGCATGGTTTTAATCACTTGGCTAATAAGTGCACCAGATAAAAACGGCGTTAAGGAAATCGATAGCGCAAGCGGCGTTGGCGTGTCACTGAATAAGCTGCGCATAGCGCTAAGGTCACTGACCATCTTGCAGGCATGGGGGTAAAGTTGAGATCCGCTGTCGGTGGGCGATACGCCTTTTGAGTGACGGACAAAGAGTTTGGTGCCCAGATCGTCTTCGAGCTGCGACACCGTCGTCGATATGGAAGGTTGCGCCACAAAGCAACGCTTGGCGGCGGCGCTTAGACTGCGTTCTTCATAGACCGCAATAAAGTAACGTAGTGATCGAATGTCCATCTGTGTGCTCTTTTTGTGTTTATTCTTTTGCCCATCGACCGTAGTAACGATTGATCCCCTGATTCTTTTCAATATACCTATAGGTTTATTGTCTTGCTATAGGAAAAAGCTAGACCACCAACAGAAAAACGGTATTTCTCATTTTTTACGGAGGCCGTTAAGGTGGAGGAAGTTCACTATTATTGATAAATACACACATTACAGAGGTTTATATGTCACTGACTTGCTTAGACACACTGGGTATCAACACACTGAAACAAGGCGATATTTTTTTCAGCGTATTAACAGGCAATACACTTACTTTGGGTGAAGGCAGCGCTTTTTCTGCGCACAGCCCGATTGACGGTGCAAAATTGTCTACTTTTAATAATGCGACGCCAGCTCAGTTAGAGGCCGTAAACGCAGAATTAAAAGACGCATTCAAAGTATTGCGTACCATTCCTGCACCACGTCGCGGCGAATTGGTTCGTCGTATTGGTGATGAAGCGCGTAAATACAAAAATGAATTGGCTCAAGTGATTTCGTTGGAAGCGGGCAAAATCGTTCCTGAAGCGTTGGGTGAAGTACAAGAATGGATTGACGTATGTGATTTCGCCGTGGGTCAATCTCGTATGTTGCACGGTTTGTCTATTGTGTCTGAACGTCCAGGCCACCGTATGATGGAGCAGTGGCAACCACTGGGTCCGGTTGCAGTGATTACCGCGTTTAACTTCCCGATGGCCGTTTGGGCGTGGAATGCAATGTTGGGTCTTGTTTGTGGCGACCCTATTCTATTGAAACCCTCTGAAAAAGCGCCGCTGTGTGCTTTAGCAATGTACCAAATCGCGCAAAACGTGATTGCGGACATGCCTGATATCCCTAAAGCGGCGGTGTCTGTGATGATTGGTGACCGTGATTTGGGTGAAGCGATTTCAGCAAGTGAAACGTTCCCTCTCGTGTCGGCGACCGGCTCTACAGCAATGGGTCGTGCGGTTGCGAAAACTGTGGCGGGTCGTTTAGGTCGTTCTTTGTTGGAGCTGGGTGGCAACAACGCCATGATCGTGTCTAGCACAGCGGATTTGGATCTTGCTTTGCGCGCTATAGTATTCTCTGCCGCCGGTACTGCTGGTCAGCGTTGCACAACATTGCGTCGTTTAATCACGCATGAGTCTGTGGTGGATGGTTTGGTGGATCGTTTGGCGAAATCTTACGGTTCTCTTCGCATAGGCAACCCATTGACGGAAGGCAGTCTTGTGGGGCCTCTGATTGATGAAGGCAGCTTTAATCGTATGCAAGCGGCGTTGGAAACAGCGAAACAGCAAGGTGGCGAAATTATTTGTGGTGGCGATCGTGTGACAGAAGGCGTGCCAGCGGGTGGTTTCTATGTGAAGCCTGCGATTGTTCGCATTGCCCACGATGCGCCGATCGTACACGAAGAAACCTTTGCGCCAATTATGTATGTATTGACGTTCAGCTCGTTTGACGAAGCGATTGAAATCCAAAACGAAGTGCCTCAAGGTCTGTCTTCTGCTGTGTTTACAGAAAGCATGCGTGAAGCCGAGTTGTTTATGTCTCCAGCGGGTTCTGACTGCGGTATTGCCAACGTGAACATCGGTACATCCGGTGCGGAAATCGGTGGTGCGTTCGGCGGTGAGAAAGAAACCGGTGGCGGTCGTGAATCGGGCTCTGATGCGTGGAGAAACTACATGCGCCGTACAACGAATACCGTGAACTACGGCGGTGACTTGCCATTGGCTCAGGGTATTGTTTTCGAATAATTGTTTTCTCTCAAACACAACAGGCGAGATTTTCTCGCCTGTTTCAGTTTTGCTGTAGGTTTTGGCCAATTTCCTTTTTAGGGTCGTCTTATGTCTGAAAAAATCTGTAATTCGTTATGGCGTGCAAGCTCTCCTGATGCGCCTGTTTTAACGCCGTTGGAAGGGCGTATGGATGTGGAAGTCGTTATTGTCGGCGCGGGTTTTACAGGGCTTTCAGCGGCGTTGCATTTGGCCAAGTTTGGCGTATCTGTGGCGGTGGTTGAAGCCCAAGAAGTTGGCTTTGGTGGCTCAGGACGAAATGTGGGTTTGGCGAACGCTGGTGTTTGGTTGGAGCCCGATCAGCTGGATCAAGCCATTGGCGTGGACGCTGGTAATATTATGTACAAGGCGTTAGCGGCGGCTCCCGACTGTGTGTATGGCCTGATAAAAGAATACGATATTCAATGCGAACCCGTGCGTAATGGCACCTTGCATGCGGGGGTTGGTAAAGCTGGTTTAGCGCAATTGCAGCGTCGCTATGAGCAAATGAAAAAGCGCGGTGCGCCCGTTGAGTTACTGGATGCCGCCGAAGCGCAAGCGCGCATTGGTTCTAGCAAGTTCAATTCTGCATTGTTTGACCCAAGAGCGGGGACGATTCAGCCATTGGCGTACGCCAGAGGGCTAGCGCATGCGGCGTTGAAAGAAGGCGCGAAACTGTTTGATCAATCGCCTGTGAGTAAAATTGAGCCCGCTGAAAACGGCTGGGTTCTACACACGGAAAAAGGCGAGGTTCACGCTGAAAAAGTGATTCTTGCGACCAATGCGTATTCGGAATTTGGTGTGAAAGAGCAGGCGCGTAAGTTTGTGCCAATCTTTTATTCCCAGTTGGCGACTAAGCCATTAAGTGACGCTCAATTGGCTAGCGTGTTGCCGAATAAAGAAGGCGTTTGGGACACCTGTACAGTGATGAGCTCTTTTCGTTTAGACAATCAAGGCCGCTTGGTGTTTGGTGGAATGGGCGGCGAGGGCAGTGTGTTGTCGAATTGGGCGACGCAGCGCGTCACAGAATTGTTTCCGATTCTGAGCAAGGTGGAATGGGATTATTGTTGGACAGGTAAAATTGCCTACAGTGAAGACCATTTGCCGCATTGCCAACAACTGCAAAAAGGCTTGTTCAGTGTGGCCGGTTACAGTGGTCGCGGTATTGGCCCTGGAACGGTAGTGGGTGCCGAGTTGGCGGAATGGCTGTCAGGTCGTCGAGACAGTTTGTCGATTCCAACCACCATCCTTAGAGATATTTCGTTTCGAGAATTGAAGCGCTTATTTTACGAAGTGGGTGCTCACACTTACCATCTTGGTCAGCAGTCCCACGCGTTAAGCTAGAAGCGATAAGTAATGGTATGAAAACGCATCTTTATGGTGCGTTTTTTATTTTACTGTTTGGGAATAAGAGAGATATAGGATACAGTTATTCCCTTCTTGGTCCTGTTTATGAGTAACGTCTAGATGCGCCGTTATATCCCATCGTCAACCGCTTTAAAATGCTTTGAAGCTTCTGTTAGACATTTAAGTTTTACAAAGGCGGCAGAAGAATTACACCTTACCCAAAGTGCGGTTAGCCGACAAATTCGTAATCTAGAAGAATTTCTTTCGCGTGACCTGTTTATTCGTTTAAACAAGCGATTGGTATTAACGGGAACGGGGGCGGCGTATTACAAAGAAGTGGTGCCTCTGTTGGACGGAATGGAAAACGCCTGTTTACGGATGTTGCATCGCGAGGACGAGAAAACCACATTGACGATTTCCGCGCTTCCGACGCTGGCATCGTATTGGCTCATGCCTCTTCTGGCTGAGTTTCAACTGGCTCACCCTCAGTTTCAAATCAAAGTACGTTCATTGGATGATGCTGCAAAGATAGATCCAGAAAGCATCGATATTATTTTGCATTATGGTGGCGATCATTGGCCACGCGCTATTTCTCATCAGTTGATGAAAGAAAAGGTGATAGCGGTGTGTTCTCCTGCCTTGTTGGAGCGTATTGGAGCGGATCGTGCGCTAGATAAAATGACAGATGCATGGCGAGTGGAAGACGTGACCGCGTTTCCTTTTTTGCATCTGTCATCGCGTATTAACGCTTGGCCCGATTGGATGGTCGCGCAGGGCCTCGAAAGTGGTTCTTTTGCGGGGGCGTCGTTCGCGCATTTTCATATGTTGTTGGAAGCGGCGAAAAACAGCATGGGCATTGCGATCATGCCGACGATTCTTGCGCAACGTAGCATACAAAATGGCGAGCTGGTGGCCCCTTTTGGTAGTGCGGTGATTACCCCCCATGAGTACCTTTTGTCGTACCCTGCGGATAAGGCGGATTTGGAGCAAGTGGTCATCTTTAGAGACTGGCTGTTGGCAAAACGAAGTGAACTGCCTGCTTCTTATTAATGAAATTAATAGTCCGAATAGAGACTCGAGTCTGTAACTAAATTACAAGCCTGTGATAGTATCGAGTCATAATCATGATCAATTTACGGGATAGATTAACATGAACAAAAAGACCACAGCCCTCTTTATCCTTGATGGATGGGGATACAGCGAAACCTCTACTTCTAACGCGATTGCTGCTGCGAACACGCCTAACTGGGACGCGTTATGGAGCAATCAGCCGCATACTTTAATCAAAACATCCGGTCTTGCCGTTGGTTTGCCTGAAGGTCAAATGGGTAATTCTGAAGTCGGTCACATGAACTTAGGCGCTGGCCGCGTGGTGTATCAAAACTTTACTCGTATCGGCAAAGCCATTGAAGATGGTTCGTTCTTTGAGAACGACGCGCTGGTCAATGCGGTCGATAAAGCGGTGAAGGCTGGCAAGGCTGTGCATATTTTAGGTTTGCTGTCTGATGGCGGCGTTCACAGTCACCACGAGCAGATAATGGCAATGTGTGAGTTAGCGGCAAAACGTGGTGCGAAAGCGGTTTATGTGCATGGCTTTACGGATGGTCGTGACACGCCGCCTCGTTCTGCTAAAACACCAACAGCTGAATTGGAAGCTAAGCTTGCTGAACTCGGTGTTGGTAAAATAGCTACCTTGACGGGGCGTTATTATGCGATGGACCGTGATAATCGTTGGGATCGTGTGCAAACAGCTTATGATGCCATTGTTCTAGGCAAGGGCGAGTTCCAAGCTGATACAGCTGAGGGCGCGATTCAGGCCGCTTATGATCGTGACGAAAATGACGAATTTGTAAAAGCCACTATCGTTGGTGAGTCTGCACCAGTTCAAGATGGCGATGCGATTATTTTTGCTAACTTCCGTCCTGATCGTGCGCGTCAATTAACTCGTGCTTTCACCGATGCTGACTTTGATGGTTTTAAACGCGCTGTTTATCCAAAACTTGCGTCTTTTGTTACCTTCACTGAATTTGCTTCCGATATTAAAGCCGATGTGGCGTTTCCTCCTATTGCTTTGACGAATACATTGGGTGAAGTGCTAGCCAAGCATGGTAAGAAACAATTACGTATTGCTGAAACTGAAAAATACGCTCACGTAACCTTTTTCTTTAACGGTGGGGAAGAAGCGTTGTTTGATGGCGAAGAGCGCGAGTTGATTCCTTCACCGAATGTGGCCACTTACGATTTGAAACCAGAAATGAGCGCGCCAGAAGTGACTGACAAGCTTGTTGAAGTGATCGAAGCGGGTAAATACGACACTATTATCTGTAACTTTGCCAACGGTGACATGGTTGGTCACAGCGGTATTTTCGAAGCGGCAGTGAAAGCGGTTGAAGCGGTTGATGCCTGCTTAGGTCGCATTATTGATGCGTTGAAAGTGAATGGTGGCCAATGTTTGATTACCGCAGACCATGGCAACGTGGAGCAAATGTTGAGTGATGACGGTGCGCAGCCTTTAACATCTCATACGATTGGACCTGTACCATTGGTGTTGTTTTCTCCTTCTCAGGGTTTAGGGTTGAAAGAAGGCGCTTTGTGTGACCTTGCTCCCACTCTGTTGGACATGATGGGCATGGACAAGCCGGCGGAAATGACGGGTGTGAGCTTGCTCACGCGGGCTTAAAATAGTGATGATGTTATTATCACGTTGCCTTCTTTTGAGTTTGTTACTGCTGTCCAGCGCGAGCTGGTCAGCAGGCGAACCACAAACTCCAGAAGAAGCTAAGCAGCAGATTCAAGCATTGCAAAAAGACCTTAAAAAGCTCAATACCTGGCTTAAAGATCTGAAGTCTGAGCGGTCGGATGTGGAAAAACAGCTTGAAGGAAAAGAGAAAGATATCCAAGAGTTGTTAAAAAAGATTCTGACCATTCAGCAAAGTCTTCAACAAGGTGAAAAGCAGCTGGGTGAATTGAGAGTCCAGCAGCGCTCATTGCAACTGAGTATCCAGCAACAAAATGACCAAATAGCCGCCCAATTAAGGGCGGTTTATCGTTCAGGCAATGAAGAAAGTATTAAGCTGCTGCTGAACGGGGACAACTCGGAAGACGCCCAACGCTTGGTGCAATACAATCGTTATTTTTCCAATGCGAGACAATCCTTGGTAAACGGATTCGTCAACGAAGTCAGCGATCTGAACTTGGTTGAAAAAAGCATCCGAAGCCATCGAGCACAGCAAGCCAAAGAAGAAGTCTCTCTCAAAGAAGAGCGTCGTCGCTTAACGGCGCAACAAGCAAGCCGCCGAGAATTATTGGCGAAATTGGACCGTGATTTGGCCAAGGGCGATCAGCGCTCCAAACAGTTACAGCAAGATCAAAAAGACTTACAGGACATGTTGAAGCGTCTAGAAGAAGCGCTGGCTGACATTCAAATACCCGATCAAGACGTGCCTTTTTCATCACAACGTGGCAAGTTAGTTCGACCTTTAAAATCCATTAATGAATTGTCAACCAATGGCAGTATTAACCTAGGTGGCGTGACATTACGTGCGAAAGAAGGCGAGCCAGTTCATGCTATTTTTTCAGGGCGGGTGGTGTTTTCAGATTGGATGAGAGGGTTTGGCTTTTTACTTATTTTAGATCATGGTGATGGCTATATGTCATTATACGGATACAACCAAAGCCTGCTGAAAGAAGTGGGGGAATGGGTCGGTGCAAATGATACGGTTGCGATGGCTGGTAGCACGGGTGGTCGCCCTGATACCGCTTTGTTTTTTGCCATTCGACATAACGGAACACCATTAAAACCACTTTCTTGGGTAAATGCTGGGTAATATTCATGGCACACTGCATCCCACACCCGTGACAATGTTATAGGATAAAACATGATTCATTCTTTACGTCGACGACTTCCATTATTTTTTCTTGTGCTGTTGGTTCAGCCCAGCTTTTCTGCGCCGCTTCCTGTCACTGTTCAAGAGCCTTCCAAGTTGCCCACTGCGGAGATTCAATCGTTTGTTGAGACGTTCGAAACCATTCGTGAAGGGTACGTCGAAGTGATGTCTGATGAAGACATTTTGCATAAAGCCTTAAAAGGCATGGTGTCAGGACTTGACCCTCATTCGGAATACTTTACCAAAAGTGAACTGGTGGATTTCAATGAACTCACGTCTGGAAACTACGCTGGTATTGGCGTTGAAGTTGAAATGAAAGACAAGCGTTTGACGATTATTACGCCAGTCGATGGCTCGGCCGCCAAGGAAGCCGGTGTGTTGGCGGGGGATGTGATCATTAAAATAGACAATACCTTGATTACCGATCTTGGGATGCAAGACATTGTGACCATGATGCGCGGGGAAATTGGCTCCACTGTTACTTTGGATATTGAACGTGATGGTGAAGTAAAGCATTACGAGCTGACTCGTCGTTTGGTAGAAGACGCCAGTGTGACGGACAAATGGTTGGACGATGGTATTGCGTATTTTCGTATTAGCCAATTTCAGGGTGACAGCAGTACGGAGTTTTCCCAGGCTATTGATAAGCTGAAAGCCGAGCATAGTATTCAAGGGATTGTTTTGGACTTGCGAAATAATCCCGGTGGCGTATTACAAAGTGCCGTTGGCGTGGTCGATGCTTTTATTAATAAGGGCATGATTGTGTACACCAATGGTCGACATGACATGTCAAAAAGCCAATTTATGGCAACGGAAAAAAATACCAAGTTAGCGACGGTGCCTGTGGTTGTGCTGGTCAATGAAGGTTCTGCCTCTGCGTCAGAGATTGTCGCTGGCGCATTACAAGACCATCGTCGAGCGTTGATTATGGGGACAGAAACCTTCGGTAAAGGTTCAGTGCAAACGGTTGTCCCTCTTTCTAATGGCGATGCGGTAAAGTTAACAACGGCTTTATATTATACGCCTAACGGGCGTTCTATTCAGGCACAAGGCATTACTCCTGATTTGGTGGTGCCGCAGGCAACCTTGACGTTTGATAAAGGACAGTTTTTTGTCAAAGAGGCCGAATTAAAAGGGCATTTGGGAAATGGAACTGGCGGCGAAGAGCGTACGAGTGCGGATGTAAAATCGGATATTGGTGAGTTAGCGAAAAGCGATTTTCAATTGTTTCAAGCATTAACCATTTTAAAAACGCTGCCAAAGTTCACGAGTAAGAATTAAGTTTTTGTTTTATCAACGTATTTTTTGGGTAATAGTTCACTTGGTTAATTTTAAGGTAATGGGTTTTATCGTCATTTGTCTGTTTACTTTGTCATCATGGGCGGAGGAGTCAGAGCCAACTTTTGAGACCTCTAAAGAGCAACAAGAGAGCCGTCACCGTGATGGTGTTGATGTGTATGAATTGGTGGCAGATGACGCTGTCGTTGAGGATGATTCAGACGGTGGTGTGACGTATTTTGAGGAGCCGTTGGTGTTGCCTGAGCATTTGGGCCCTGTTATTCATCCTATTTCCGCCAAAAATACCGACGAAACATCGGTTTCCTTCCCAGAATCGCCATTATTGGACGCGCCAGCGCCTTGGGTTCCATCAATAGTGCCATTTCTCGACAATACTCAGCCTGAAAACACAGCGGCTAAAGAGGGTGCTAAAGATGGTAAAACAGCCTCAAAGCCATTGCATGAACCCAAAGTGGGATCGCCTAAGCAAGAGGGTGTCCCTGCCAAGATTCTGGCGGTCGACGTTCACCCTAAAATGCCCAAAATTGCGATCCTGATTGATGACTTAGGGTATAACCGTCACGGTATGGAATCGTCGTTGTTGTTGCCGACCGAAGTGGCGTTGGCGATTCTGCCTAGTACTCCTTTTGCACATCAAACGGCTCTGGGTGCTCAAAAGCAAAATCGAATTACCTTGTTGCACGCTCCTATGGAAAATGAACGAGAGCTGAAATTAGGACCGGGTGGATTGTACGCCAAGATGTCTGAGCAAGAATTGAAGTCTACGTTGTCTAATGATCTGGATGGCTTGCCGGGCATAAAAGGGGTGAACAATCACATGGGGAGTTTACTCACTACCAAAGCCGATTCGATGAAGTGGGTAATGGAAACCCTAAAAGGTCGTTCGTTGTTTTTTATTGATAGCCTGACTAGCCCGAAAAGTGTGGCGAAGCAAACGGCTCAAGAATTCGGTCTAGAAACAGTGAGTAGAGATGTGTTTTTGGACAATATCCGAACCGAAGCCGCGATAGACAAACAATTCACACGGTTAATAAAGTTGGCAAAAAAGCACGGTAGTGCATTGGCAATTGGTCATCCTTACCCAGAGACGATGTCTTACCTCAAAAAGCGCTTGCATAACTTAGGACAAGATGGCGTACACCTTGTGTCTGTGTCCGAGCTGTTAACGGTGGCCACACAACCGGTCCCCTAAATGATTATGTTATAAAACTCGGAGTTTTTTGATAAAAAATCGGAGTTTTTGCTAATTTATTTTTTGGCTTTTTGTAATAAATTAAATCTGTGTTGTGTGTTTTGCACGCAGCACGGGGTCTTGAAGTTCGCCCTCTTAAATATCCCTCCAAAAAGTTTGCTCCTGCTTAGTGCAGAAAATCACGCTCGTCAGTATAAAATTCTTTGTAAATAAAAAAACACAGTGATTAATTTTGCTTATATTTTAATCGCCAGCGATTTATCACTTCTATTTGCATTATTTGTTCGCACTACTATTGACCAAACAATAGACTAATATTAATGTGTAGCTTCATTACAGTGCACATTTTTTGAATAATTGCTGTAAACGTTCCATATTTAATACTTTTTAATAGGTTGAAATGTTGGAACGATTCTTGCTTTTGAATAATAACGATAAAACACAAAACGAGTAGAGGCTTTTCTTATGTCAAATGCGGTTGTTAGAAAAACATTAATTTCTCTTGCTGTTGCGGGTGTGGCTACATTAGCACAAGCAGATGTGGTCATCGGTGTTGCAGGTCCTCATACAGGGGCTTATGCTGCATTCGGTGAACAATTGTGGAAAGGAGCTGAAAAAGCGGCGGCTGACATTAACGCCGCGGGTGGTATTAATGGCGAAATGATCTCTCTGGTAAAAGCAGACGATGCGTGCGAGCCAAAACAAGCCGTATCGGTTGCTAACCGTCTAGTGGATTCCGATGGCGCTGTTGCTGTTGTGGGTCACTTCTGTTCTTCTTCTTCTATCCCTGCGTCAAAAATTTATGAAGAAGCCGGTGTTATTATGGTAACGCCTGCTTCCACAAACCCAACGTTGACTGACCAAGGTTTGCCAAACGTTTTCCGTGTGTGTGGTCGTGATGATCAGCAGGGCGACGTAGCAGCAAGCTATATTGTGGACAAACTAAACGCGAAACGCGTTGCCGTTATTCATGATAAAGACACGTACGGTAAAGGCCTTGCAGACGCAATGAAATCCACTCTTAACGCTTATGGCGTAAAAGAAGTGATGTACGAAGGTTTGACTCGTGGCGAGAAAGACTTTAACGCCTTGATTACTAAAATTCGTTCTGTAGACGCTGATGTTGTGTACTTCGGTGGTCTTCACTCTGAAGCGGGTCCATTGGTTCGTCAGTTGCGTGAGCAAGGTTCCAAAGCCATCTTTATTTCTGGCGACGGTATCGTATCTGACGAATTCGTTTCTGTAGCGGGCTCTCCAAAATACGTTGATGGCGTGTTGATGACATTTGGTGCGGATCCAACCTCTTACCCAGCGGGTAAAAAAGTGATCAAAGAATTCCGTGATAGCGGTTACGAGCCAGAAGGTTATACCTTGTACTCTTACACAGCGATGCAAGTGGCTGTTGCTGCATTGGCAAACAATAACTTAGACCCAATCAAAGGCGCTAAATGGTTGAAGTCTCATTCTGTTAATACGGTAATGGGTAAAAAAGACTTTGACAGCAAAGGTGACTTAACGGTTTCTGATTACGTTATGTACGAGTGGGATGCTCAAGGTAAATATAGTCAAGTAGATTAATTTCCAATTAGTTTTCTGTTCCTGTCATATCTGACACAGGGTTGCTCGCCACGGATTAGGTGAGCACTCCTGATTTCTCTATTAAAATTCCCACGAGGTCTTACGATGGATATCGTTCTCCAGCAGTTGGTAAACGGTCTTACCCTTGGTTCTGTTTATGGACTCATTGCGATCGGCTACACCATGGTGTATGGCATTATCGGCATGATTAACTTTGCGCATGGTGACGTTTACATGGTCTCTGCGTATATCACCGCTATTGCATTAGCACTTTTAACATTTTTCGGTATCGAATCTTTTCCTATCATTCTTGTCGGCACCTTATTCCTAACGGTTGCTGTCACTGGCGCTTATGGCTGGGTAATTGAACGTATTGCCTATCGTCCATTAAGAAGCTCCAGTCGTTTGTCTGTATTGATTTCTGCGATCGGTATGTCGTTGATTTTGCAAAACTATGTGCAACTTAGCCAAGGTGCAAATCAGCAGGGCGTGCCAACACTGTTAACCGGTGCCTTGCGTTTCCATGTTGGTGATGGTTTTGTGCAAATCACGTACATGAAATTGCTCATTTTGTTTATTTCTATTTTGGGTATGGGTGTACTGACTTACGTTATCCAAAAAACAAAACTAGGTCGTATGTGTCGAGCGACCCAACAAGACCGTAAAATGGCTTCTATTTTGGGTATAGATACGGACAAGGTTATCTCGACTGTTTTCGTTATTGGTGCCGTTATGGCTGCGTTGGCGGGTGTATTGGTTACGCTTGATTACGGTGCATTTGATTTCTATGTTGGCTTTATTATTGGTATCAAAGCCTTTACTGCTGCTGTATTAGGCGGCATTGGATCCTTACCAGGTGCGATGTTAGGTGGATTGATTCTTGGATTGTCTGAAGCACTGTTTGCTGGGTTGATTAGTTCTGATTATAAAGATGTTTTCTCATTCTCTTTGTTAGTACTCATTTTGATTGTTCGCCCAAGTGGCCTTCTAGGCAAACCTGAAGTGGAGAAAGTATAAATGAGCCAAGCAGTTGGAATTAACTTTAAAAAAAGTAGCATTGATGCCTTAATTGCCGGTTTTATGGCGTTGGTCTTATTCGGGCCCATTGTTGGTGTCGTGTTAGATGGATATGAGTTTAATGCTGAGTTCGGAAAAGTCGCTTGGATGGTGGCTATTGTCGCCGCAGGCCGCTTCGTTATGTCATGCTTTTTTCAGACTGAAAAAGGCGTGGCGATGGCGTTTCGTTACGCGAATAACAATGAAGGGGTGGAGGTATTAGCTCCGGGCCATAAATCTAAAATGATCTGGATTATCCCCTTGGTCATGGTGATAGGCTTAATCATTCCGTTTATTGCATCCAAATACGTTTTAACGGTTGTTATCCTTGGCCTAATATACGTTTTGCTAGGGTTGGGACTTAACATCGTTGTGGGTTTGGCGGGGTTGCTGGATCTTGGTTTTGTTGGCTTCTACGCGATTGGTGCTTATGGTTTGGCGCTAGGCTATGAAAACCTAGGCTTGGGCTTTTGGTCTATGTTGCCGATAGCGGCCGTTATGGCGGCCATTGCTGGGGCGATTCTGGGTTTCCCTGTTTTGCGTATGCATGGGGATTATTTGGCCATTGTCACGCTGGGTTTTGGTGAAATTATTCGACTTGTTTTAACGAACTGGGCGTCTTTTACTCATGGGCCAAACGGTGTGTCTGCACCACTTCCTACTTTCTTTGGTTTGGAATTTAAGCGCCGTTCTAGTAGTGGTGAAACTTTCCATGAGTTTTTTAATATTCCTTATGATTCCGCTTACAAGTACATGTTTGTGTATTTGGTTCTATTTATCGTCGTTTGGGCGGTATTGTTCATTAAGCATCGTTTGGTAAAAATGCCAATTGGTCGTGCGTGGGAAGCATTACGTGAAGATGAGATTGCTTGTCGATCTTTGGGGTTAAACCATGTATTGGTAAAACTGTCCGCCTTCATGCTAGGTGCCTCTACGGCTGGTTTGGCGGGTGTGTTTTTTGCCTCTTACCAAGGTTTCGTCAACCCATCGTCATTTACGTTCTTTGAATCTGCATTGATTCTTGCGATCGTTGTCTTGGGTGGAATGGGCTCGACTTTAGGCGTTGTACTTGCTGCCTTCTGTTTAACTGTTTTGCCTGAAATATTGAGGGAATTTGCTGAATACCGAGTATTGATGTTTGGTATTTTGATGGTTGTTATGATGATCTGGAAACCTCGAGGTATTGTTCGTGTTACTCGAACTGGTTTTGCTGCGAGAAAAGGGGTAACGAAATGAGCCAAGAAAATGTTTTAGCTGTTGAAAACTTGGTGATGCATTTTGGTGGCATTAAAGCGCTAAATGACGTGACCTTTGATATTAAACGAGGCTCTGTTTCTGCTCTTATTGGTCCGAACGGAGCGGGTAAAACGACGGTATTTAACTGTTTGACAGGGTTTTACAAAGCGACTGGCGGTAAGATTATTTTGTCTGCTGGCGGTAAAGAGACCAGTATCATTAAAGTGTTAGGCGAACCGTTTAAAACGACGGATTTCTTTTCACCTTTTGCGTTCTTTGCTCGCCTTAAATACAAAATGTTTGGTGGCTCGCATTTGGTGAACCGTGCGGGCCTTGCCCGTACGTTTCAGAATATTCGATTGTTCAAAGAAATGTCGGTGGTGGAGAATTTGCTGGTGGCACAACATATGCTAGCAAATCGCAGCTTATTGGCCGGTATTTTAAACACTAAGTCTTATAAAAAAGCCGAAGAAGACGCGTTAGAACGTGCTTTTTATTGGTTGGGTGTGGTTGATTTGGTGGATTCTGCTAACCGATTGGCGGGTGAACTTTCATATGGCCAGCAACGTCGTTTAGAAATTGCTCGTGCTATGTGTACGAATCCAGAGATTGTGTGTTTGGATGAGCCTGCGGCTGGTTTGAACCCATCTGAAACCGAAGCATTGACCAAAATGATTCGCGTATTGCGTGATGAGCATAATACGACAGTGTTGTTGATCGAGCACGATATGGGGATGGTCATGGATATTTCGGACTACATCGTAGTGCTGGATCATGGTGAAGTCATTGCGAAAGGCGGCCCTGATGACATTAAGAGTAATCCAAAGGTTATTGCTGCTTACCTTGGTGCAGAAGAAGGTGAGGAGGTAACACTATGACTACATTGATGGAATTTAAAGACGTAGATGTTCATTACGGTCCAATTCAAGCGCTGAAAAAAGTCTCTCTTACCGTAAATGAAGGTGAGATTGTGACGTTAATCGGTGCCAACGGTGCGGGTAAGTCAACGTTATTGATGTCTATTTTTGGGCAGCCACGCATTTCTTCAGGTGAAATCATTTATCGCGGTGAAGATATTTCGCAAAAATCTGCGCATTATGTGGCGTCGCATGGTTTGGCTCAATCACCAGAAGGTCGCCGGATTTTCCCTAGTATGTCGGTGGAAGAGAACCTATTGATGGGGACGATTCCAATCGGTATGGATCATGCTGAGGAAGACATGCAGAAAATGTTTGAACTGTTTCCTCGATTACTGGAGCGCCGCAATCAGCGAGCCTCTACTATGTCTGGTGGTGAGCAACAAATGTTGGCGATCGCTCGTGCCTTGATGAGCCGTCCAAAACTGCTGTTGTTGGATGAGCCGAGTTTAGGTTTGGCGCCCATTATCGTGAAGCAGATTTTTCAAATTTTGAAAGACGTTGCGAGCACAGGGATGACCATCTTTTTGGTGGAGCAGAACGCTAACCACGCCTTGAAATTGGCAAACCGCGGTTACGTTATGGTCAACGGTGAGATTCGTATGACAGGTACTGGGGCTGAGCTATTGGTTAACCCAGAAGTACGAGAAGCCTACCTAGGCGGCCACTAAACTTAAACGAATATTTGGTCGTTTCAATCAAAGCCACGTTTCATTTATATCAGGAATGAAACGTGGCTTTTTTATTGTGGATAAAACAGTGTGTTTTACACAGGCTGCTCGGCATTCATGTCGTATTTTTCAGGAAAAATCACACTGGTTGGAAGTGGGGCGTTACGCTCTAAAAAGCGTATCGGTTAAAATGTCCCGTACTTGCGAAGGTTGTGAAGCCATGCCCAATGGTGCTTGAAAAATAGCGTCAATCTTATCACCGAAATACGCATGCACTTCTTCTGCACTCATTGCGGGTGATAATCCTGCAGGGTTAGCGGAGGTAGAGACAATAACGCCGTCATAGGCAGCGCACAGGCGTTGAACCGGCTGGTGTTGAGATAAACGTATTGCAACGCTTTGGTGTTCACCTCTTACCCAGCTTGGTGTAATGGTCCTGTCGGGTACCACCCATGATGTTGGGATGTCATTGTGGCTGACAAGGCGCGCTGCAGAAGTAGCGTCGAGAGCCTGAAGCCAAGGCGTCAGTTGTTGTTTTGCCCCGGCGACCAAGATTAATCCTTTGGATTCTGGACGGTCTTTCAATGTCAAAATACGTCTTACCGACGCTTCATTAAAAGGGTCACAACCCAGCCCCCAAACAGCTTCAGTTGGATAGGCGATAACGCCGCCTTGTCTAATAATGTCGGCAAGTACTTCTACAGAGGTAATGAGGTTCATATTGATTGGCTTATAAAATGTACACAGAAGATAAGAATGCGAAAGATTGTAGCGAGAAAAAAAGAGGGGAGCCAGTTGATATTGTTGTTTGACCAAGCGATAACGGCAATCGCTTGGTCAAAGGGAAGTTCTGCTAAATACCCAGTACAGGTTTATTGCATCGATTCGATTTTTTCTTTTATCTCACTGATTTTACTGTTGACCACTTTTTCTAGGTGTTCCAGCTCTTTAATCAAATCTTCTTTTGATGCCTTGGTTTCGTGCTGCTTACCGACGATTTGTTCCAGCTCTTCCATCGCTCGTAAAACGATCAATGATGGTTCTTGTACTTGTCGGTAAGTTTGTTGACCACCATCAGCCAATACGGTTTTTGTTGAGCGACCAAATTTGAATTTTTTACTCTTTGGAAGCAAAGAGCCTTTCTCACGGCGGTAATAAATTTTTAAGACGTCGTGACCGCCTTCGTAGCGTAACGTGAATTTTTCAATGTCCTGTATGCTGGTGATACCCATGGACTGAAGTGTTGGATACATAACTATTTTCCCGTTTATTAATCGTTATTTAATAATCTTTAATTAGTAGGGGATTGTGCCAGTAAAAGCAAGTCTAAAAGAATAGAAAACTGAGATAATGCAAGCAAATAATAAAAGACTTGCTTGCATTACTCGATTGTTTCTCAGGCCTTATTAATCTTCATCCTGTTCGGCGTGATCGATGTTGAGCTCTTTGATTTTACGGGTCAGAGTGTTGCGTCCCCAGCCCAGTAACAAAGAAGCATCACGACGACGACCACCAGTATGTGCCAATGCAGTTTCAATCATGATTCGCTCAAATTTTGGCACCGCTTGTTCAAGTATGCCTTTTTGTCCAGTGGCTAATGTACTGTCGACCCAATTTTTAAGCGCTTCCTCCCAAGATGCGAAAGGTTGCTCGTGTGGAACCGCTGCGAGCAATTCCGGTGGTAAATCTTCGACAAGCACTTCTCGGCCTGATGCCATCACAATCAACCATCGACAGGTGTTCTCTAATTGACGAACGTTGCCTGGCCAGTCGAGTTGGGTAAGGTAATTTTCGGTTTCTTTGGTGAGTTGCTTTGGTTCCACAGACAGTTCATCCGCGGCACGACTCAAGAAATGACGAGCCAATTTTGGAATGTCTTCTCGGCGTTCTGCCAGTTTTGGCAAGTGAATGCGAATCACGTTTAGTCGGTGGAACAAATCCTCTCGGAATGAGCCTTTTTGTACCAAGTTTTCTAAATTTTGGTGTGTCGCGGCAATGATACGAACGTCCACTTTAACGGGCGTATGGCCGCCAACGCGATAAAACTCACCATCTGCTAGGACGCGCAATAAGCGGGTTTGGGTTTCAGCTGGCATGTCGCCGATTTCATCTAAAAATAAGGTGCCGCCATTGGCTTGTTCAAAGCGTCCACGACGTTGTGTGTTGGCACCAGTGAATGCGCCTTTTTCATGGCCGAATAATTCAGACTCAATGAGGTCGTGTGGAATGGCCGCCATGTTTAAGGCGATAAATGGGTTGGATGCTCGTGGGCTATGAGTGTGTAACGCCTGTGCAACCAACTCTTTGCCTGTGCCCGATTCGCCATTAATCAACACCGTAATGTTGGAATTGGCAAGACGACCAATGGCGCGGAAAACTTCCTGCATGGCAGGCGCTTCGCCGATAATTTCTTTGTCTACTTGAGGCTCTTCTGCCACTTCCATGTCGTCGGTGCTGGGTCTTGCGTTGCGATGGTGGAGCATGGCGCGTTTCACCAAGCTGACCGCTTCTTCGACGTCGAAAGGTTTTGGTAAGTATTCGAACGCACCACCCTGATAAGATGCCACCGCGCTTTCCAAATCGGAGTGGGCGGTCATGATGATTACGGGCAAATAGGGGTGATCTTTTTGCAGCTTCTCAAGCAGTTTAAGGCCATCCATACCTGGCATACGTATGTCGCTGATGATCGCGCTGGGTTGCTCTTTATCAATCATGTTGACGAGGTTTTCAGCAGAGTCGAACAGACGACATTGAATGCCTTCTTGTTCCAGTGTTTTTTCTAAAACCCAACGAATAGAGCGATCGTCGTCAACAATCCATACGGTTTCTTCTGGTGTCATGTGTGTTTCTCCTGTTCGTGGACTGTTGTCTCTATGGGAATCAATATATTAAATTCGGTTTTCTTCGGGTAACTGTTGCATTCAATAATCCCATGGTGCTGATGAATAACAGACTGTGCGATGGATAAGCCTAAGCCTGTGCCATCGGCTCTGCCGCTGACCATTGGGTAAAAGAGGGTTTTTAGAATGGCTTCTGGAATGCCCGGGCCGTTATCGACAATGCTGATTTTGCACACTAAACGATGGCGTTTTGAGCCAATGGTGAATTGACGCAAAGCCCGCGTCACCATGTGAATGGTTTTGTGGTGATTGCCGGTGTCTTCCATGAGTGCTTGCATGGCGTTGCGTGTCACATTCAACAGCGCTTGGATCAATTGCGACTCGTCGCCAATGAGGTCTGGAATACTTGGGTCATAATCTCGAATGAGTTGGATTTGATTGTCTGTCTCAACTGAGATCAGTTGTCTAACGCGTTCTATGACCTTGTGTATGTTGAGAGGTTTGTTCTTCGGTAGTTGTCTCGGCCCTAACAAACGGTCAACAAGATCACGTAACCGATCGGACTCTTCAATGATCACCTGTGTGTAATCGTTTAGTGCTTCATCGGTAAACGCTCGGCTGATAAGTTGCGCGGCGCCGCGAATACCGCCAAGTGGGTTTTTGATTTCATGAGCCAAGCCGCGCACCAGTTCTTTGCTGCTTTCGTGGTTCGCGATGATTTCATCTTCTTGTGAGATACGCTTCATGCGATCGCGTGGATACAGCTCAATGATTAAGCTTTCCGTATCATTGGACGTGCCCATGACTGGTGTGACCGTGTAGTCGCAAAAGAGCTTTTTGTTGTTACTGCACTCTATTTCCGCTTCGCGCTTAGTAAAAGGGTGGCCAGACTCGATAGCGGCATGCAAGGCTTGAATGCTGTCTTCGTCTTCACGAAAGGCGGCGTTAATGTCACTGCCATAAATTCGACGGCGGCTGACCGCCAGCAACATTTCGGCTGCAGGATTCAGATATTCGATCTCAAGCTGGTCATTCAGTTGAACAATAGCCGTAGATAAATGGTCGATTAATAAACTATACACAGACAGTGCCTCTCTATTGACTCCTGCTTTTATGGTTTCCTTTTATAACAACTGCAAAAAGCGAACCAACATTGGGCAGCCTAGAATGGCTTGTTTATTAAGGTTTTTGCGTTTGTCAGGAAAACATTATGCACTGTTTTTGTGCGCTATGGTGTTGATGTTTTTTTTAGTGCAAAAAAAAGCCCCGATCTGTGTCGGGGCTTTTTGTGAATTACTTAGCGAATATTGCTATTACACGCTGTAGTAAAGTTCGAACTCAAGTGGGTGAGTTGTCATAGATACGCGACGAGCTTCACCAGTCTTAAGGTCGATGTAAGCATCGATCATGTCGTCAGAGAAAACGCCACCTTGAGTTAAGAATGCGCGGTCTTCATCTAGGCACTTAAGCGCTTCTTCTAGGCTGCCAGCAACCTGAGGAATGGCCAACGCTTCTTCAGCTGGTAGGTCGTATAGATCTTTATCCGCTGCATCGCCAGGGTGAATCTTGTTTTTGATACCGTCAATACCTGCCATCAACATAGCTGCGAATGCCAAGTATGGGTTAGCGGTTGGATCAGGGAAACGAGCTTCAATACGCTTGCCTTTAGGGCTTGCAACGTATGGGATACGGATAGAAGCAGAACGGTTACGTGCAGAATATGCAAGCATAACAGGTGCTTCGAAGTGAGGTACAAGACGCTTGTAAGAGTTAGTTGAAGCGTTAGTGAACGCGTTCAATGCTTTAGCGTGCTTGATGATACCGCCGATGTAGTAAAGCGCCATTTCAGATAGACCGGCATATTGGTCACCTGCGAATTGGTTTTCGCCGTTTTTCCAGAAAGACTGGTGAACGTGCATACCAGAACCGTTGTCACCAACGATTGGTTTAGGCATGAAGGTCGCTGTTTTTCCGTAAGCGTGCGCTACGTTGTGTACGCAGTACTTAAGGATTTGAACTTCGTCGGCTTTTTTAACTAGAGTGTTAAATTTAACGCCGATTTCGTTCTGACCCGCTGTTGCTACTTCGTGGTGATGAACTTCGATCACAAGACCCATAGTCTCCATCGCGCCACACATTGCAGCACGTAGGTCGTGATGAGAGTCTACTGGTGGAACTGGGAAGTAACCGCCTTTAACGAAAGGACGGTGGCCCATGTTGCCGCCTTCGAATTTCTTGTTAGAAGACCAAGCCGCTTCTTCAGAGTTGATCTCTACAGAACAACCTGACATGTCTGTTTTCCATTTAACATCATCAAAGATGAAGAACTCTGGCTCTGGGCCAAAGAACGCAGTGTCGCCAAGACCTGTTGATTTTAGGAATTCTTCTGCACGTAGAGCAACAGAGCGTGGGTCACGGTCGTAACCTTGCATAGTAGAAGGCTCGATAACGTTACAACGAACAATAACCGTTGGCTCTTCAGTGAAAGGGTCGATAATCGCCGTATCGTCCTGAGGCATCATGATCATGTCGGATTCGTTGATGCCTTTCCAGCCAGCGATGGAAGAGCCATCAAACATCTGACCGTTTTCAAAAAATTCTTCATCTACCGTAATAGCTGGAATAGATACGTGTTGTTCTTTACCTTTAAAATCGGTAAAGCGAAGGTCAACCCACTTCGCGTCATGCTCAGCAATCAAGGCAAGGGTCTTGTTTGACATAGTTGTTCTCCAGTCATAGTAAAAGCAAAATTACTTTTGATTTAAGGGGGCTTCAATGTAAAGCGCCGTTTGTCTAGTTATTCATCGATTATAAGGTAAGCACAACTTGTGCCAGAATTTTGTGCGAGACAATAAGTTCATAAATAACAATAAGATAGGTTTTTTTTGATCCTTGTTGTTATTCACTTTGGCCAAAATAGCGCTTTGAAATTGCTTAAATGCACCTTGTTGGTGCAAAAATAAGGCTGATTGTTTTCTTTTGGTGCAAATTTAGCGTTTTCGTATCGATTGGCTTTTCTTTATACTATGCGCCTAAATTACACTATCCGGTAAAAACCTCAAACCTTATGAAATTCATTGTTAAATTCTTTGCAGAAATCACCATCAAAAGTCGTCCAGTAAGAAAGGCGTTTATTAAACAACTCCGCCATAATGTGAAACTGGTATTAAAGAAGCACGATGCCGATGTCATTGTTTCAGGTAATTGGGACTTTATTGAAATTTTTTCCGATAAAGACACATTGCGACAAGAGTTCACAGAGGCATTGTCTTGTATCGCCGGTATTGCTCATTTCCAGTATGTTCGTGAATTCCCTTTGGTCGACCTTGATGACATTGTAGAGCAAGCGGTGGTTTCTTATGGCGATGCGTTAAAAGACGCTGTTTTCGCAGTACGAGTAAAACGTGTCGGCCAGCATGACTTTACTTCTGTGGATGCTGAACGTCATATTGGCGGTTGTTTAAAAGCACGCTGCGGCGCCTTAGCGGTGCGCTTGAAAAATCCTGAAGTATTGGTACCTATTGATATTCGTGATGATCGAGTGTGGATGATTGAACAACGAGTTGAAGGCCTTGGCGGTTATCCGTTAGGGTCCCAAGATTCTGTGTTGTCTTTAATGTCAGGTGGTTACGACTCAACAGTAAGCTCCTACTTAACCATGAGTCGAGGCTTGAAAACGCATTTTTGCTTCTTTAATTTGGGCGGAGATGCTCATGAAATTGGCGTTAAGCAAGTGTCCAATTTTATCTGGGAAAAATACGGTTCCGCACTGAATGTAAAATTCATTACTGTGCCTTTTGAGGCTGTGGTCGGTGAGATTTTAACCAAAGTGGACAACGCCGAGATGGGCGTTATCTTAAAACGCATGATGTTGCGTGCGGCTTCTCAGTTGATGGGCGAAGTCGGGGCGAAAGCGTTGGTAACGGGTGAAAGTGTGGCGCAAGTTTCTAGTCAAACCTTGATGAATTTAAAAGTGATCGATCAGGTGACAGAAGAGCTGGTACTGCGTCCTTTGATTACGACGAATAAGCAAGTCATCATTGATAAGGCCATCGAAATCGGCACTGCGCCATTTGCGGCCAGTATGCCTGAGTTTTGTGGTGTGATTTCGGTTAAGCCAACAACGCGAGCAAAAATGCATCGCGTGGAAAAACAAGAGTCGAACTTTGACTTTGCCGTGTTGGAAAGTGCCATTGAGAACGCTCAAGTTATGTCGATTCAAAATGTAATGGACGATGTTTCTAAGCAATATCAAGGTGAAGTGCCTGTGGTGCGTATGCCCGTGGGAGACGAAGTGATCATCGATATCCGTCACCCAGATGAAGCCAGTAACCGCCCATTGAAAGTCAGCGGTCGTCCTGTCAAAGTGATTCCATTTTTTGCATTGGATTCTAATTGGTCTGATCTTGATAAAGACACAATGCATTTACTGTACTGTGGCAAGGGCGTCATGAGTCGAATGCACGCGTCTTACTTATTGGGCAAAGGGCATGAAAATGTCGGAGTATATTTGCCTTAAATCAGTGTTAAAAAAACGGTAGTATTTTTGTAGTGTTTAAATGCTATCGTTTTTATTCAAATGCGCTTTTTATCCAATTGAAGTATTTTTATAGACTTTTTTGGCCACTTTAATGGGATCTTCACAAATATAAGGGTACAATTGCGCGAATTTTATCCCGCACCAAGATCCGAGACGCTTGAAGAGCATATCTGCCCGTATCAAGCGGCAGTTTATCTTTTTGCTCACGCTAAATGCAGAGAACTATAAATGTCTAATGATATCAATAAGTTACGTAACGTAGCTATTATTGCCCACGTTGACCATGGTAAAACTACCTTGGTTGATCAGTTATTAACACAATCTGGTACGCTAGATCGTAAAGACCTTGGTTCAGAGCGAATCATGGACTCTAACGACCAAGAAAAAGAGCGCGGTATCACCATTTTGGCGAAAAACACGTCCATCATGTGGAACGATTACCGTATCAATATCGTAGACACACCTGGACACGCTGACTTCGGCGGTGAAGTAGAACGTGTATTGTCCATGGTTGACTCTGTATTGTTGTTGGTTGACGCAGTTGATGGCCCAATGCCACAAACTCGTTTCGTAACATCAAAAGCATTTGAGCGTGGTCTTCGTCCAATCGTTGTTATTAACAAAATTGACCGCCCTGGCGCTCGTCCAGATTGGGTTATGGATCAAGTATTTGACTTGTTCGATAGCCTTGGTGCAACAGAAGAGCAATTAGACTTCCCTGTTATTTATGCCTCTGCAATCAACGGTATTTCTGGTAATGACCCAGAAAACATGGCCGAAGACATGGTGCCACTTTACCAAATGATCGTAGACAGCGTGCCTGTTCCTGATGTTGATCCAGAAGGTATGTTCCAAATGCAGGTGTCTGCATTGGACTACGATGCGTACGTTGGCGTTATCGGTATCGGCCGTATCACTCGTGGTAGCTTGTCTCCAAACCAGCAAGTAGTAATCAAATCTGCTGACGGTAAAGAGCGTAAAGGTAAAGTTCTAAACGTTAAGGGTTACCACGGTCTAGCTCGTGTAGATACAACAAAAGCGTCTGCGGGTGATATCGTTTGTATTAATGGTATCGATGGCCTAAGTATTTCTGACACGCTATGTAACCCAGAGTGCGTAGAAGCGCTTCCTGCATTGTCTGTAGATGAGCCAACAGTAAGCATGACCTTCATGGTGAACGATTCTCCGTTTGCTGGTAAAGAAGGTAAATTTGTTACTTCTCGTAATATCAAAGACCGTTTGGATCAAGAGCTTATCCACAACGTAGCGTTGCGCGTAAGCCAAGGTGATGCACCGGATAAATTCATTGTTTCTGGTCGTGGTGAGCTTCACCTTTCTGTTTTGATTGAAAGCATGCGTCGTGAAGGCTTCGAGATGGGTGTTTCTCGTCCTGAAGTAGTTCAAAAAGAAATCGACGGCAAAATTCAAGAACCATTTGAGTTGGTTGTTATCGACGTTGAAGAACAGCATCAAGGTTCTATCATGGAAGAGCTTGGCTTACGTAAAGCTGAGTTAACTAACATGGAACCAGATGGTAAAGGTCGTGTTCGTCTTGAGTTCATGACGCCTTCTCGTGGATTGATCGGCTTCCGTGGCTTGTTCCTAACATTGACTTCTGGCTCTGGTATCATGACCAGCGTATTTGACCATTACGGTCCAGTAAAAGACGGTGATGTAGGTGGACGCCAAAACGGTGTATTGATCAGCATGGTGACGGGTAAGACAGCAGCATTTGCATTGTTCAACCTACAAAGCCGTGGTCGTTTGTTCCTAGGTCATGCGGTTGAAGTGTACGAAGGTCAAGTAATCGGTATCCATTCACGCGATAACGACCTAACGGTTAACCCTGTTAAAGGTAAGCAGTTAACGAACATGCGTGCTTCTGGTACAGATGAAGCGTTGACTTTGACGCCACCAATTCGCCATACACTTGAGCAAGCGCTTGAGTTTATTGAAGACGATGAATTGGTAGAAGTAACACCAGAAAGCATTCGTATTCGTAAGAAGCTATTGACTGAAAACGAGCGTAAACGCGCTGGTCGTAAGTAAGCTTTTGCTTAGCGTAATACTTTAAATACGTTGTTTTTATAGAGCAGCAGCAAATGGGTTCATGCAAATGAATCCGTGAGCGACAGAAGCGCCTTCGGGCGCTTTTGTTTTATCTGGGGGTTGTTAAGGTCGTAACGTAAGAAGAGCCAAAAGAAAGAGGGCGAGTGCAATGAAAGTATTGGTGCAGCGAGCATTGAACGCGAGCGTTGTTGTAGAGGGTGACACGGTAGGAGCCATTGATCATGGGCAGCTGGTGTTGGTTGGCATTGAAAAAGGCGATACCGAAGCGGATGCTCAAAGATTGGCAGATAAACTTTTGAAATACCGCATGTTTAGTGATGAAGAGGGAAAGATGAACCTCAATGTTCAGCAAGTCGGTGGTGGCGTGTTATTGGTCTCTCAATTTACCTTGGCGGCAGAGACCAAAAAAGGCCTGCGCCCTGGCTTTTCCACAGCGGCTGTCCCGTCTGAAGCAGAGCGTTTGTTTAACGATTTTGTGGAGAAGGTGAGAGCACAATATCAGCGAGTTGAAACAGGCCGTTTTGGTGCCGACATGAAAGTGTCCTTTACCAACGATGGGCCTGTTACTTTTATGCTCGATTAAGATGTAGTGTGAGAGGCTTCGCTGTCTTCTTCCGTTTGTGAACCATCGACCACGACTTTGACGGTGCGACCGGCAATCAAACCAAGCTCGAACAAAAGCCACATAGGTATGGCGAGCAGGGTTTGTGAAAATATATCGGGTGGCGTGATGAGCATGCCCACCACAAAACATCCTAGGAAAATATACGGGCGCTTTTTCGATAGAGTGGCAACCGTTGTCACGCCGGCCTTGATCAGTAAATACGTTGCTACTGGAATTTCAAAGGTCACACCAAACGCAAAAAACAGTTTTAAGACAAAGTTTAAGTAGTTGTTGATGTCTGTCATTACGGTCACTTCACCTGGTCCGACAGTGGTGAAGAAACCAAAAATAAGCGGTAGAACGACGTAATAGGCAAAAACCACGCCGGCATAAAAAAGAAAAATGCTCGAAATCAGCAAAGGAATCGCGATTTGTTTCTCGTTTTTGTACAACGCTGGGGCGATAAAGGACCAAGCCTGAAATAGCGTGTATGGCACCGAGATGAGAACAGCCACTGCAAATGTCAGTTTTAACGGGGCAAGAAAAGGCGACGCCACCTCGGTTGCAATCAAAGAGCTGCCAGCAGGCAGCAACAATCTCAGAGGTTCCGACACGATCAAATACAGATCATTTGCGAACGAATATAAGCCAATAAATAAAATGAGTATCGCAAGAACGCATTTTAATAAACGGTTTCTCAGCTCAATCAGGTGAGCAACCAATGGGGCTTGGTTAGAAGAATCTGTGCTCATAATGCGTTATGTGTCCGCTGTCATGTAGAAAATATAGCCACTAAGGTTGAGTGCTTGTCGTATCCGTTACTGTCTTTGATTCAGTGGGCTTGCTGGCCTCTGGCACGGTTTTGTTTTCATTTGTGGCTGTGGCTGTGGCTGTGGCTGTGGCTGTGGCTGTGGCTTTAGCTGTGTCAGTGTCTAGGATATCTGCTTGTGGCTCAGGTGCCTGATCTGCTGGCGTGCCGAACGTTTCAGGATAAGGCGTAATCGTATTTTGAATGGCTTGGCCTTCTTTAAGCAGTCGCTGGTTGGTTTCATTGATTTTTTGTTGCAGTTCTTCTTGATCCAACTGAGCGTTGATTTCTCGTTGAACTGAGTTAATACTGCGACGAATTTTACGAACCCAAAGCCCTGCCGTTTTTGCCGCATGTGGCAAACGTTCAGGGCCTAAAATAAGTAAGCCAACGACGAAGACGACAAGAAGTTCTGAAAAGCCAATGTCGAACACAGCTTAAGCGCTCTTATCGTCTTTTTTCGCTTCGGCATCAATGACTTTATGCTGAGCGGTTTTGTCGGCTTCTGTGTCGCTGTCTTTGTCCACGGCTTCTTTGAAACCTTTGACCGCGCCACCTAAATCAGAGCCTAAGTTTTTGAGCTTTTTCGTGCCGAAAATCAACACCAAAATGGCTAAGACAATAAGTAATTGCCAAATACTGATTCCACCTAACATAACTTTACTCCTACGGTTTATTTGGTTCTGTTGGCTTTTTCATCAAGACCAGACAGGTTAAAGCGACGAGCCAGTTCATCAAGGATAGCATCTGGGCCAATATCTAAGTGAGATAACATGACAAGCGTATGGAACCAAAGGTCGGCGGTTTCATAAATCAGATCAGATTTGTCACCTGAAATCACGGCATCTTTGGCTGCGATAATGGTTTCAATGCTTTCTTCGCCTACCTTTTCTAGGATTTTGTTTAATCCTTTCGCATGTAGACTGGCTACGTATGAAGAGTCTGCCGCTGCTGTTTTACGTTGTTCTAGAGTCGCTGCTAATTCAGCCAATACATCGGAATTCATTATAGTCTCTCAAATGTTACGGTTTTAAGACAAGTAAATATAGGCCAACTAAAAATAAGCCTAAACTGGTCATGTCGGCAACCTTTAAATGTTGTAAAGATACGGGATCGGTGATGACCCAAGCTGCGCCAATGCTTAATGCGCCAAGTAATCTAAATGGCAAATTTTGTCGGCTGCTTTTCAGCTCTTTACCAAGTTGCGTTATCGCTTCGGTCTGTGCCTGTATGCGCTCTTCTTGATGCGACATTTGCGATAAGGCCGTGAAGATCAAGTTTGGTATCTGGGGGAGTTGTCCGGCCCATTGTGGTGCTTGTTTACGGACTTCTTCCATGACGCGTTTAGGCCCCATTTGTTCCCGCATCCAACGTTCTAGGAAAGGTTTTGCTGTTACCCAAAGATCCAAATCTGGGTAGAGCTGACGCCCCAGTCCCTCAATATTCAGCAAGGTTTTTTCGAGCAAAACCAGTTGCGGCTGCACTTCCATATTAAAACGGCGAGCGGTTTGGAACAGCCCAATCAGTACTTGTCCAAAAGAAATGTCTTTCAAAGGTTTGGCAAACATGGGCTCACAAACACTGCGGATTGCAGATTCAAATGCGTGAACGGGCGTGCCTTTGGGTACCCAACCACTTTCCACGTGCAACTCAGCAACCAGACGATAATCACGCTGGAAAAACGCCAACAAATTACGCGCCAAATAGCTTTTATCTGCATCATCCAAGCTGCCCATAATGGCGCAATCGATCGCAATGTATTTTGGTTTTTGAGGGTTGCTTACATCAACAAAAATATTCCCTGGGTGCATGTCAGCATGGAAAAAGCTATGGGAAAACACTTGGGTAAAAAAGATTTCAACACCGCGCTCGGCCAGGCACTTCATGTCCACATTGGCTTTGTTTAGCGCGGCAATGTCGGCGACAGGAATGCCTGAAATGCGTTCCATTACCATGACATTGCGATGGCTGAAATCCCAATAAACTTGCGGAACATACAGCAACTCAGAGTCAGTAAAGTTACGTTGCAGTAAGCCGGTGTTAGCGGCTTCTTTTGCTAGGTCGAGTTCGTCTAAAATGGTGTATTCATAATCTGTCACCACTTCTACAGGGCGAAGTCGTCGACCATCGGCACTCATATTGGCGACCAGATGCGCTAATGTGTACAGCAGGCTAATGTCTTTGCTGATGGTTTTTTGAATATTCGGTCGAATGACTTTGACGACAATCTCTTCTCCAGTGTGCAAGGTTGCGGTGTGAACCTGAGCAATAGAAGCCGATGCCAATGGTGTTGAGTCAAATTTTGCAAATAACTCCGCCACCGGTGCTTTCAAATCTCGCTCAATAATCGCTTGCGCTACCTGCCCTGAAAACGCAGGCACTTTGTCTTGTAATTTGGCAAGTTCATCGGCGATGTCGTCGTCCAGAAGATCGCGTCTTGTCGATAAAATCTGTCCAAACTTTACGAAAATAGGGCCAAGTGACTCTAAGGCTAGACGTAAACGTTCGCCTTTATTTTTGCTGGCTCTATGACGTCCGATAGAGCATACGGCACCGACTGTGTAACGTATGTACCAAGGCAAAAGAGCAAATGGGATAAACACATCAAGGCGAAAGCGCACAACCGTAAACAGTATGCGCAGTAATCGAAAAGTACTGGTTAGCATGACTAGAATTTAAATCCTTTGTGTAGCGCAACAATACCGCCGGTTAAGTTTTGGTAGCTTGTGCGTTCAAACCCCACGTCGTCCATCATGCCTTTTAGTGTTTCTTGATCAGGATGCATGCGTATAGACTCAGCCAAGTAGCGGTAGCTGTCGGCGTCATTGGCGATCAGTTTGCCCATGGCTGGAAGAAGTCGGAATGAGTACTGGTCATACACTTGCGACAATAATTCTGACTCGGGTTTAGAGAACTCAAGAACCAGCAAACGTCCGCCGGGCTTCAATACACGGTACATGGAAGCAAGTGCTTTGGATTTGTCCGTCACATTGCGCAAACCAAATGCAATGGTAATGCAGTCAAACGTGTCATCAGGGAAGGGCAAGGCTTCGGCATTGGCTTGTACAAATTTGACGTTTCCGACGACACCTTGATTGGCCAATTTGTCACGACCTACTTTTAGCATGGAATCGTTAATGTCCGCCAAAATGACTTGGCCTTGGCTGCCAACTAAACGTGAAAACTTTAGGGTTAAATCCCCTGTACCGCCGGCAATATCGAGTACGCAGTTGCCAGCACGAACACCAGATTGGCTGATGGTATGACGTTTCCATAGGCGATGAATGCCGCCAGACATTAGGTCATTCATAATGTCGTATTTTGCAGCGACGGAGTGGAAAACTTGCGCGACAGCTTGTACCTTTTCGTCTGTGGGAATTTCTTTAAAACCAAAGTCGGTGGTTTTTTTCTGATCGTCTTGCATAAACTACTTCATCCTAATGGCGGCATCGCACGCCTGTCTTCTTTTCTAGCAATTGTGTTAGTCGCTGTATTGTAGCGAGCGTATGGCGGTTATTGTAACCGCGACGACAAGGCTCTGGTACTGCTTTGTCCTTTCTATTTGTTGACCATGACTTTATTTCGGCCAGATTCTTTTGCGAGATACAGCTGTTTATCTGCACGAGCGAACAAAGATTCAGGCTCTTCTTGTGGGATCAGCTCGGCAATCCCTATTGAAACAGAGATAGAAACGGGCTCGCCTTGCATATTAAACGGGGTTTTTGCCACCGCTAGACGAATGGCTTCCGCGCGTTCGGTGGCTTGTGTAAGAGTCAACTCGGGGAAAACAATAACAAATTCTTCTCCACCGTAACGGAACATCAAATCTTCTTTCGACAAAATACTGCGAATTTGTTTTGGAACCAGACGTAATACCTTATCGCCGGCAAGATGCCCCCATGTGTCATTTACTTTTTTAAAATGATCAATGTCGCAAACTGCCAAACAAATAGGCTTCTGTGTTTTTTGCATGATTTTGCAGAGTGGGAGAATAGCGTCTTGGTAGGCGGTGCGATTGGGTAAATCGGTGAGGGAATCTGTCATCGCTTGCGCCAATTTTTCTTGCAGCAAAGAGCGCAGTGATGCGGTGTCTTTTTCCATGCGAGTGACTTTGTTTTTTAGCTGTGTAATCGATTGTGTCGCGTGTTTTTCTTGCCTCAGCATCTGGGTTCGGTATTCGCTCATGGTGGTCGATATCGTCGACAACCGGTCATCGATCAATGCCTTTAAACTGTCTAAATCGCTGGCCCCTTTGACGGCCTGAGACGTGTTCGTTACCTGTTGTTGAAGCTTGGTGTTAAATCCTTCTCGACTTTCAGATAACGACTTTTGCGAGTGATAACTGCTGGTAATGGACTCATTAATACTGGCAAGTTGCTTGTTTAATTGATTTAAGTAGTTGGTGAGGTTTTCTTGAGTCTTGCCAATGGCCACCATGATTAAGTTAATGACTTCATCAAGCAGCGCGGGTAACTGTTGTAAGTTGTTATTGCCTAATAGGGCTTTATTAAGATCAGAGATATCATCATCATAATGGCTGGGAAGCATTAGGTTATTCGTCAAGCCCGCGAGCGTATGACTGATCTGTACCATGATTTCTTGGTCGTTTTTCGGCGTAATGACCTGAGTCTCACGGTTAAAAAAACGCTTGAGAAAAGAGCTTTTTGACGGATTATGTTCGGTTTGTACTAGGGTTTTTTCGGCCAAAGACAAAAAGCCTTTTAGCAAGTGTGGCCATTGTGACGATACTTGCCAGTTTATACGTATTTGTGCTTCTAGCTGTTTCTTTTCGTTTTGAGGAACGCTGCTAGTATTTTGCTTTTCAAGTAGTTCAATCAGATCTTGCAAGCAATTTCGAACTTGCTTTGCTCGACTTAGCTGAGCTTCATCGCTTTGAATAAGCAATGGCTCAGCTGCATTGAGTACGTCTTGTATCTCGTTCGCGTCCGCCCCTTTTGTTATGGCTTGGCGAATTTGGCGAACAACGGAATCCAGTTTAGGGTCATTTCCTTCTGCGAGCATGCTCGTTCGGGAAACCGCTTTGCGTAAAGCTTCGATCAGTTTGTCACTTGATGATTCCGTCATATCGCCTCATTTATATTATTTTTGACGTTCTTTCTCGATAAGAAAATCAACGACTTTATAAATATTTTCGTTTCCATTCGCTGTTTCAGCACTGACCAAGTATTTACCATTTACAATCAATCCAGGAACACCGCGAGCACCATAAGCACGAATTTTTGCATCGGCTTGGCTCAAACGGCTGTTCACTGCGAAAGAGTTGTATTGTTTATGGAACTCGTCTTCGCTAACACCGTAATTTGCAAAGAAGCTCGCCAACGCGTCTTCTGAGTTTAGATTACGACGTTCAACATGGATAGCATTAAAAAGGTCTGCGCGAATTTTATCTTCAATGCCAAGCAGATCGGCAACGTAGAAGGCTTTAGCGTGCGCCAACCAGTTACGGCCAAACACCGCTGGAAGGAATTTAAAATCAACATCGCTTGGTGCGTTCTTTTTCCATGCGGCGGTAATAGGTTCTAGCTTGTAGCAATGTGGGCATCCGTACCAAAAAATTTCAGTGACTTCGATCTTGCTTGGGTCGCTGGTACGAACGGGCGTTTTAATCGTCGTGTAGCCATTGCCGTCACTGTATTCTGCCGCCGTCGCCGTTAGTGAAATAAAGAAAGAAAGTATCAATGCTGAAAACAGCTTTATCATGGGTTACTCCTGATCGTATTAAATGGTTATGTTTGTCTTTAATAGTATCTGCATATCATGCACAGAATGACATAGAATACGATTATTTGAATTGAGGAAGGTTCTGCATTTCCAGTAAGTTTACATAAAACTTACAACAAAAAAGCAGATTGGTGGAGTCTTTCTCAATGTTTTTAATGAAATGAAACATCGGATCAATGGTGGCTTTGCTCATTTCCTGTGATTCCCGTGTCTAGCCGAGTTTAACATGGCATATTTTTACGATTGCTGGCATTATATACAGCAAATGAAATAAATCTGAATGCAAATCCGAATCTACTGACGAATATCAACTTATGACCCCTTTTGACTCCACTTTTCAATCTGCACACTTTATTAAAAGTGCCGAGAAACTCTCTCAATGCCCTTTAGACCAAGGCGTCGAAGTCGCATTTGCAGGTCGCTCGAATGCGGGCAAATCAACGGCGTTGAACACGCTGACCAACCAAAAGAAATTAGCGCGTACTTCCAAAACACCTGGACGTACTCAGCTGATTAACTGTTTTGGGTTAAACGTGGACGATCGTCGTTTGATTGACTTGCCTGGATACGGGTTTGCAAAAGTGCCGATTGAAATGAAAAAAGTCTGGCAAGCTCACATGCAAGATTACCTGATGAACCGTCGCTCGTTGGCGGGGGTGGTTTTGGTTATGGACATTCGCCACCCATTAAAAGAATTTGACGAAATGATGTTGGATTGGGCGAAGTCCAATCGTATGAAAGTGCACGTGCTACTGACCAAGTCGGATAAGTTAAAGCGCGGTCCAGCTCAAGCTTCCATGTTTACGGTACAAAAAGCCCTAAAAGCGCAAGGCGTTGACGGCACAGTGCAAACGTTTTCTTCACTCAATGGTGACGGTGTCGACAACTTGCGCATCAAACTGGCTGAATGGTTGGTACTTGATAATCTGGAAGAGATTCCTGTTTCACCAAATGCATAATAGCATGTGTTAAATAGAACGCCCGATCTGAACCAGACCTAAAAAAGCCTCATCGAGGCTTTTTTAGGTCTATAGGTGTAAAAGACGTTTTATTGTGGAGTTAAATACGCCGTAAGAAAGGTGTCGAAATCGACGTCGTCTGTCGCTTCCATTGCCTCTTGGTCTTGTAAAGACCGCTCTGCTTTTAGCGTAAATTCACGAATCAGCTCGTCAGATAAAGGGCGAGACATCCACTGTGTCTGCTGCTCTTTAGAGAGTGCCAACATGGCGTTTTGGTAACCTTGTTGTGCTTTACTGCGTTCTAACAGCTGAGACGAAGGAAGCAGTGTCTCGTTGTTGAGCTTTTCTCGCTGCATTTCAACCGCATCACGGTAAGCGGGATTGCCTGTTTTATTGGACAGAAAATCCGCCACTTCCGCCAGTGAGTTCAACATCGATTCTGCTTTTGAGCGAAGCTTGGTTGGGCCTTGGCCAAAGTCAAAATCCATATCCAAATCACGACCGTGGGAAGCAATCTCTTGTTGCATTTGACGCAGTTGGCTGCATTCTGCACTGCCTAGACGCTCATCACCACGCAGCATGCAGTAAAGCAAGAATACATCGATGAAGTACAGCGTCGAAGATTGCATGCCAATCGAAGAGCTTGGATCAAGATCCATAATACGAACTTCAATGTATTCAACCCCTCGTGCATGAAGCGCTGCGCTCGGATGCTCGCCCTGTTGGGTGACACGCTTGGGTCGAATGTCGCTGTAGTACTCGTTTTCTATTTGCAGCAAATTACTGTTCAGCTGTCGATATTGGCCGTCTACTTTTACGCCAATGTCTTGGTAACGCTGATAAGGCGTCTGCAAGGCTTTTTTGACCGTGCTGATGTAGGTGTCAACTTCGTTGTAGCACACATAAAGATCGGCTTGCGCCTTGTTTTGGTAGCCAAGGTCGCTCATTCGTAATGACGTGGCTTTTGGGCCAAACCAAGTGTTTTTCTCAAGCGTGTTTAAACTGTCTGGTTTTTTCGGAAGAAAGCTGTCATCGATGGCAGGAGACGCGCCAAACAACAGTGATAACATCCAAGAACTGCGACGGAAGTTACGGATTAGGGCAAAATAACTGTCTGATTGGAAAGCTTGCTTTTCAGTCGCCGAAAGATTGGCACGACCTTTATGGTTTTCCAAGAAAGACCAGAAATCCTTGTCGAAAGAGAAGTTGTAATGCATGCCCGCGATGCATTGCATGATGCGACCATAGCGATTAGACAAACCTTCACGGTAAACGCGCTTTAGCTTGCCGGTGTTTGATTCTCCATAATAGGCAATAGGAACGTCCTCATTACCGGCCAAATAACAAGGCATACTGGCTGGCCACAAACATTCGTCTTGCTTGTAAAGTTCGTGGTTGACCAAATTATGAATGTCTTCCAGTTCCTTTATGACGCCTTCCACACTTGGGTGAACGCCAGTGATGAACTCCATTAGTGACTCAGAATAATCCGTTGTAATAGAGCTGTGAGTCAAAGCGGAGCCCAATGCTTTCGGGTGAGGCTTGTGCGAAATGCGGCCTTCGGTACGGTCAACGCGTAAGGCTTCTCGTTCTACGCCACGATGAAATGTTAAGGCAGAAGTTGTCGCGGCTTGTTGGCAATGGTCTGCCAACGCTTGCAAAGCATCGGTTAAGGTAGTCAAGAAGTCGTCCTTCTATTGAATAAGGCAAAATGAAATTTCAAGGATTGTACTCGGCAGAGCTTATTCGCAGCAAGCAACAGATATCCCATGCACAAAAAATGCTGACTTCCCGATGAGGATACGAAAATAAAAACGCGATGTTGATACACCGCGTTTTTAATTTTTTGATGCCATTTCCGAATGCGCTAAAGACGCATTTCAATGCCGGCGTCGGTCATGCGTTGCTTGGCTTCTTGAATGCTGTATTCACCGAAATGGAAAATACTGGCCGCCAACACGGCATCGGCTTTGCCTTCGATGACGCCATCGACAAGATGATCGAGGTTACCAACGCCACCAGAGGCGATAACAGGCACATGCACGGCTTCACTAATGGCGCGAGTAACGCCAAGGTCGAAACCATTTTTGGTGCCGTCGCGGTCCATACTGGTCAGCAAGATTTCTCCTGCGCCGTATTCGACCATTTTCTTCGCCCACTCAACGGCGTCTAAACCAGTCGGTTTACGGCCACCATGGGTGAAAATTTCCCATTTGTCTGGTTCGCCTTCGGCGCTGACTTTTTTCGCATCAATGGCGACAACGATACACTGAGAACCAAAGCGTTGTGCGGCTTCGCGCACAAACTCAGGGTTAAAGACCGCTGCGGTATTAATGCCAACTTTGTCTGCGCCTGCGTTAAGCATGCGACGAATGTCTTCGCAGGTACGAATGCCGCCACCTACGGTAAGCGGGATAAACACTTGGCTGGCAATGGCTTCAACCATGTGAACTGTCGTTGCGCGATCGTCTGAACTGGCGGTGATGTCGAGAAAGGTAATCTCATCTGCACCTTGTTCGTTGTAGCGTTTTGCGACTTCAACTGGGTCGCCAGCGTCACGAATATCAACGAACTGAACGCCTTTTACAACGCGGCCATTGTCCACATCAAGGCAAGGAATAATGCGTTTTGCTAAGCCCATTTACGGCTCCTAATATCGATTGCTGTTATGGCTTGCCATCCCAGTTAAGGAAGTTTTTATACAGTTGAAGGCCGTCTTTGTGGCTTTTCTCTGGGTGGAATTGCACCGCAAATACATTGTCACGCGCAATCGCAACACAGAACTCCAAACCATAGTCACAGGTGCCTGCGACTTCATTTTTGTTTTCTGGCACCACATAAAAGCTGTGCACAAAGTAAAAGCGCGCGTTGTCTGGAATCCCCGCCCAAAGCGGGTGGTTTATGGTGTGTTTAACCTGATTCCAGCCCATGTGCGGCACTTTGAGTTTGCTGCCGTCATGGTCTTTGTGGTGTTCGCCAAAGAACAGCGCGTTGCCTTGAAAATGATTTAGGCAATCAACGCCGCCGTTTTCCTCACTGTGTGACATCAACGACTGAATACCGACACAAATGGCAAGAAAAGGTTTTTCTGCCATGGCTTTGCGAATACTCGGAACCAGCCCAGCATTGTGCATTTCGCCGATACAATCACGAATGGCACCAACGCCCGGCAGTAAAACTCGGTCTGCCGCATCGATCGCCGCAGGGTCACTGGTGACGATTACGTCGGTGTTTTCATCCGCCGCGTGCTCAAGGGCTTTGGCAACCGAGTGAAGGTTACCCATGCCATAGTCGATTACCGCGACGGTGGATCTTTTCGTTTCACTCATACTCTTATTGCTCATACTCTTATCGCTCAAACTAAGAGAGTCCTACAAAGAACCTTTGGTGGAAGGCATTTGCCCCGCCATACGTTCGTCCGCTTCTAGTGCCATGCGCAATGCACGACCAAATGCTTTGAAGATGGTTTCCGCTTGGTGGTGAGTGTTTTTACCGCGCAGGTTATCTAGGTGTAGGGTCACTTTTGCGTGATTAATAAAACCGTGGAAAAACTCAGAGAATAAATCCACATCAAAGCCACCAACAGAGCCACGAGTAAATGGCACGTGCATTTCTAGACCTGGACGGCCAGAGAAATCGATCACCACACGAGATAAGGCTTCGTCTAATGGCACATAAGCGTGGCCGTAGCGTTTGATGCCTTTTTTGTCGCCAACAGCAATATCAAATGCTTGCCCTAATGTGATACCCAAATCTTCAACAGTGTGGTGAGCGTCAATGTGAAGGTCGCCCACGGCATGAATATCTAAATCAATCAGGCCATGACGCGCGACTTGTTCAAGCATGTGGTCAAGGAAAGGAACGCCTGTGAAGCAGTTGAATTTACCGGTACCGTCTAAGTTAATCGACACCTTGATCTGAGTTTCAAGCGTATTGCGCTCGACACTGGCAATGCGATCGGACATTGATTGGTTTCTCCACCGTGATTGTGACGAATGGCCGCCACGTTTTGTGTATTAAGAGGATGACATAAGATGATCATTATAGAACGTGGACACGTTTGCTTCTATGCTTTGTCCGTGTGTTTTTCGATGAGTTATCGCTATTGCATCGATAAACGCCAACATCGAATGCTATGATACGGCGATATTTTTATTCCTGCCTTTGGAAGATAAGAAGAAGGAACGAAAAAACGAATTTAGCACCTCCCCCCTGCTAAGGGGGAGGCTGGGAGGGGGTTAAAAAACTAACACCCCCATCCTAACCTTCCCCTTGAAGATAAGGGGAAGGAACAAAAAAAACGAATTTAGCTCCTCCCCCTGCTAAGGGGGAGGCTGGTAAGGACAATTCATTTAGGGGTTTTTCATGGTGTGGTTAAAGCGAATTGGTATGTTAGTGGTGGGTTTGTTCGCCGTCATTGCTTTGCTGTTGGCGTACGTGATGTTGTTTGTGAATCCCAATGATTTTAAAGACGAGCTCAAAAGCGTTGCGTTAGAAAAAGCCAATGTCAGTCTGCGTTTGGATGGCGACATCAGTTGGTCGTTTTTTCCTTGGTTAGGTTTGAACTTAGAAGATATTGGCGTGGCTTTGGGTTCTGACCCTGAAATAGTGCAATTCGACCGCGCAGAGTTTGGATTGGCTATTTTACCCTTGCTGGAACAGAAGATTCAGGTGAATAAGGTCAACCTAGTCAATGTGAAAGCCAGTTTAATCAAAAACGCCAAAGGGCAAGGGAATTGGCAGTTAAACCCATCGGCAAGCCCGAGCGAGAAATCACTGAACCAAACAGAAACGACAGCGGCAACCGTGAATCCCTCTTCTTCGACCACTACCGACAGCACACCAAGTCGAGCACTTCCCGCTATACAGTTGGACGAGTTGCGCATTGAAAACGCGCAAGTTCAGTACCGTGATGAACAAACCAATCAGTTGTTGAGCGCCGTCTTTAATATTCAATTAAACGACGTGGAATGGGACAAAGCGTGGCCAATGGTGATGGACATTGCCGTAACGCAAAGTGATTTACAGGGGCAGTCGCCCATTAAAGCCAACGTATCGTTGAACGCCAATCTTGCCGTTTTTCCAGAAAGAGAAGCGTTAGCGTTGGATTCGTTAGTGTTGTCAGCCGAGGTAGACAGCGCGCTTTTGCCTGTTAGCCCAATCAGCGCAAAACTCAAAGTGGCGAATGTGGATGTGGATTTGCCGCAAGAGAATGTCTTAATAGAAGGCGCGGCGTTAAGTGTGCTGGGTGTGAACCTAGACGCCAAAGTTCAGGCGTATCAAGTATTGAGTGAGCCACAGTTTTCAGCCGTATTGTCGGTGGGGGACGTGAATCCCCGCTATTTAATGACACGCCTTAACTTACCTGTACCGGACATGTCCGATGACAGTGCGTTTACGAAAGCGCGTGCCAATATCACCCTAGAAGGCAATCTAGAATCGATCACCGCACAGCCCATTTCAATTGCCATGGATGACACCAACATGGAAGCCAATGCGGTGGTGGATCTGTCGCCTTTGCGCTGGGACATTAAAGTTGCAGGTAAAAACCTAGACCTAGACCGCTATTTGCCAACGCCGATTACCCCTAATAAAAATGGCTCAAAAGAGGCCATAACCGCCGTACAAATGGAAGCCCAAACCGCACAAGAAGCCGATGCTTTGATCCCTGTCGAGCTGATTCGCGGGTTAAATGGTCATGTTGGTTTGGTGTTTGAAAACATCATTGTCAAAAAAGTAAAAATTGACAAAGTGTCGTTGGATTCGACCCAATCTCATGGGGTAGTCACCGTCGCACCATTGCAAGTGGCCTTGTATAAGGGAACCGTGTCTTCCAAAGCGCGTCTGGATGTGAGAGGCAAACAACCGGTAATCGATGTGTCTCCTGCCATTGAGGGCGTGCAAATTCAGCCATTGTTAGTGGACTTCATGGATCTAAATAAAATCGCCGGAGCCACGTATTTAAACGGTGATCTAAAAACGAGCGGCAACAGCGTCAATGACCTGATGGCGTCTTTACAGGGCGATGTGCTTATTGAAATCAAGAATGGTGCATTGGTCGGAACGAATTTAACCAAAACCGTGTGTGAAGGCATCGCAGCCACACGCAAAGAGCGCATTGATGAACAACAATTTGGGCCAGATACACCGTTTGAAACCATGCGTTTTCCTGCCCATATTGTAAACGGCCAAGTGTCTACGCCCGGTTTGAAAATCAGTTCCGCGGGCATTCAAGTAACCGGTGATGGCGTGGTGTCATTGCCTGAATCTTCGTTGAATTATCAGGCCAATGTTGGCCTCGCTGGCAGTGAATTAGACAACGCGTGCCGTGTGAATGAAAAGGTAACCAAATTGGCGTTTCCTATTGTGTGTAAAGGTCAGTTTAGTGATGACCCAGCGGGCTTATGTCGCCCTGATCTAAAAGGCTTTGGGAAGTTGTTTGCGGACCTTGCTAAAGTCGAGTTGACGCAAAAATTGGACGCAGAAAAAGCCCGACTAAAAGCCAAGGAAGCGGAGATTAAAGCGGAATTAGACGCGAAAAAACAAGCGGAAACCGCCCGATTAAAGGCCGAGCTTGAAGCAAAGCGGAAAGCGGAAGAAGAAAAGTTAAAAGAGAAATTAAAAGAAAAACTAAAGAGCTTGTTTTAACCCATACGGATAAAACGGCGTAAATGTGAGAAATACATGCAACCAGTTGATAATTTCGCGCCTCGTGTATTAGCGTGGTTTGATGAGCACGGGCGTAAAAACTTGCCATGGCAAGAGCACAGAACGCCTTACCGTGTGTGGATTTCTGAAATCATGTTGCAACAAACGCAAGTGACAACGGTGATTCCGTATTACCAAAAATTCATGGCCTCCTTTCCCACTGTAGAGGCGCTTGCTGACGCGGAACAAGACGAGGTGTTGGCGCATTGGAGCGGCCTTGGCTATTACGCGCGAGCACGCAACATGCACAAAGCGGCAAAAATGCTGGTGGATGAGTTGGACAGTGAGCTTCCACACAGTGTGGAAGGGGTGTGTGAGTTACCTGGCATTGGGCGCTCCACTGCAGCGGCGATATTGTCGATTTCTCGTGGTGTTCAGGCCGCGATTTTGGATGGCAATGTGAAGCGTGTATTGGCTCGTTTTCATGCGGTACCGACTTGGCCAGGTGAGAAAAAGACGGAAAATGCCATGTGGGACTTAGCCGAGCATTATATGCCAAGTGAACGCTGTGGTGATTACACGCAAGCTATGATGGATCTAGGGGCGACGCTGTGTACTCGTTCGAAGCCACAATGTCTGCTGTGTCCATTGGAAGAAGACTGCCAAGGTCGACTGACGCAAGACCCAACACAATTTCCCATTCGTAAACCGAAAAAAGCCGCCAAGCCAGAGAAAAGCATTCAATTATTGGTATTGACCAACCCGAAAGGTCAGTGGTTATTGGAAAAACGGCCTTCGGTTGGGATTTGGGGGGGGCTATGGAGCTTGCCTGAATTGGCGGTAGAGGAGTCGGTTGTCTTGCATACAGAGCAACGATTTGCGACGCAGGTGTCGGCTGTCACGCCGTTGTCATTGTTTCGACATACTTTTAGTCATTACCATTTAGATATTTCGCCCAGCCAGATAGTGGTGTCTGACATTCAATTAGTGGGAGAGGGTGATAAATATCAATGGTTTAATCCAGATGAAGCGTTAGCGCAGGGGTTACCTGCGCCAGTAAGACGTATTTTAGAGCAACTGAATGAATTGGGAATGAGTGTCCGATGACTGATAAAAACCTCTCTTTTTATAAACGTGTGGTCGAGGTTTTTGTTTCGTTTTTATTGTTGGGTTTTACCAGTTTCGGTGGGCCCGCCGCACACCTTGGTTATTTCAACCAAACTTTCATCAAGCGAAAACAATGGGCGAGCGAATCCCAATATGCTCAGTGGGTGGCGCTAAGTCAAATTGTTCCTGGCCCAGGGTCTAGCCAAGTAGGCTTTGCTTTAGGCTATCACCGCGCGGGCATAATGGGGGCGTTGGCAGCGTTTATCGGTTTTACTTTGCCGTCTTTTGTCATCATGGTGTTGCTGGCGCAGTTTGGCCAAACGTGGCAGGAGAACCGCTATTTTGACGGCATAGTGCATGGCTTAAAACTGTTGGCTGTGGTCGTGGTGGCCGACGCTTGTGTCAGTATGTGGCGATCGTTTTGCCAGACGACATTGCTTGCCGCGTTGGCGGTGTTGTGTGGGCTGTTTATTGTGTTATTCCCATTTGGATTGGCCACGTTGTGGGCGCTGTTGTTGGCGGTATTGGTCAGCCTTTTTGTTCCGGCTAAGGCGATGTCTCCGCAAGAGTCGTTGCCACCGATACGTTTTTCTGGCGTGTTATTGGCCATCGTAGTGGGCGTTTTTATCGTCAGTTTTGCCCTAAATGATGGTTTGAGTGGCTTATTTGGCCGCTTTTATCAGGCGGGTGCTTTGGTGTTTGGGGGCGGTCATGTGGTGTTGCCAATGCTGTCTTCGTTTGTCTTGCCGTCGGCCTCGGGTATGGTGTCTGAATCGACGGTTTTAATAGGTTATGCGGCGGCTCAAGCGGTACCTGGACCGATGTTTACCATGGCGAGCTTTTTGGGAGCCATTGCCGCCCCCGATGGTCAACAAATTTGGTGGTGGGCAGGTGTGGCGACCTTAGCGGTTTTCTCGTCTGGTTTGTTGTTGATGTTGAGCGCGCAGGGTGTTTGGCAGAGTGTGTTCCAGCGGGCACGTTGTCGTTCTGCTGTGGCGTGTCTTAATGCGGCCGTCGTAGGGATTTTGCTGGCGGCACTGTATTCTCCAATAGCCACGTCCAGTTTACTGACGATTTGGGATCTGATGATTGTCGGGGTAGGTTTTGTTGTTTTGCGTTACAAACGGCCGTCGATTTTTGTTTTTATTGCGGTATTTGTGCTGATTGGATTGGTTGGAAGTGCTTAAAAACTGACCCCCTCCCAGCCTCCCCCTTAGCAGGGGGAGGAGCTAAGCATTTTTGTTCCTTCCCCTTATCTTCAAGGGGAAGGTTAGGATGGGGTTGTTAGCTTTGTTGACCCCTTCCCAGCCTCCCTCTTAGCAGGGGGAGGGGCTAAGCATTTTTGTTCCTTCCCCTTATCTTCAAGGGGAAGGTTAGGATGGGGTTGTTAGCTTTATTAACCCCCTCCCAGCCTCCCCCTTAGCAGGGGGAAGGGCTAAGCATTTTTGTTCCTTCCCCTTATCTTCAAGGGGAAGGTTAGGATGGGGTTGTTAGCTTTGTTAACCCCCTCCCAGCCTCCCCCTTGGCAGGGGGAGGAGCTAAGTACGTTTTTTGTTCCTTCCTACTAGCAGGGGGGGAAGGAGCTAAGTGGATCGCGTTTCTTATCTTATTTCTATAATGCCTTGAATTCTGACATGTTAACGCCATTATCCACTCTATTACTTTATGATGACGAGAGATTCCTATGGCGAATACAGTATTTTGCAAAAAGTTTCAGAAAGACATGGAGGCGTTAGACCGCGCGCCGTTACCGGGAGCAAAAGGCCAAGAAATTCTACAGTCAGTGTCTAAACAAGCTTGGCAAGAATGGCAGTTACTGCAAACAATGATGATCAACGAAAAGCAATTGAACCTGATGCAGCCTGACTCTCGTAAATATGTCATGGAGCAAATGGATAAGTTTTTCAATAACGAAGCCACAGACAAATTGTCTGGGTACGTCGATCCTGATGACATCAAAGAGTTGTAAGTTGATTTTAGGGCGAGTCATTTTTCATAAAAAAGCCTCTTGGTGGTCAAGGGGCTTTTTTTGTGTTTGAGCAAATGAGTATGTAAATGAGTGTTTATTGAGTCACAAAGCTGGCAAATAAAATGTCTTTCACCGGTTCTGCGCCGGTTTCTTCTTTTAATGCGGTATTGACGGCAACAGCCGCTTCTTCGCGAGTTTTCTCTCTGGCGATGGCGCCTGTGACTTGTTCTGTGGTGCGTGAGCTGAGAAACATGACGAGTGCGTCTCTGACCAAGGGCATATTGGCTTCGATCAGTTCTTTTTTGCTCATGTCGGTGCGGATGCTAATGCTGGTCTTTATGTATTTAAGTCGTGTTTCATCCCCCACATGGTTTACGACAAAGTTGGGTTTTAACTCGATATAGGTCGGAACGGGCGCTTCGCCTTCTTCTGCCGCGTAGACATTCAGGCTGGTTGCGCAAAAAGCACAGCTCAGAGCAAGGATTCGTATTTTATTGCTCAAGGACATCATCAATGACATGGTAGATTCTCGTATTCGTTCCAATAGACAGTATACTAACTGCCATTAAAGCGTTCTGTCAGTAGGAATTTCGCACTTTCTGGTCTTCTTATTGTCATAAACTCATATTTTTAAATTATCACTTTAGTCAGCTTAGGAACCTTCGTTTATGTTTGCGTTTTTGTCTGCTCGTCGTTTTCATGGTTTGGTTGCGTTTGCCGCGTTTGCTCTTTTAGCCGTGGCTTTTTATATGGAATACCAAATGGGGCTAGAGCCTTGCCCATTGTGTATGTTGCAGCGCATTGTTTTCTTTTGCGTGGGGGTGGTGTCATTGGGCTCTGCATTGACGGCCAATGCCACCGTTCGAAAAAGCTGTTCTTGGCTGGTCGTGGTGTTGTCTTTTGCGGGTGCGGCGCTGGCTATTCGCCATCTGTATTTACAAAATTTGCCAGCGGAGCAGCTACCAGCGTGTTTGCCGGGACTAAGCTACATGTTTGAAGTCTTCCCGTGGCAAGAAATTATGCAGGCGATGGTGATGGGTACCGGAGAATGCGGAGATGTGGTGTGGACACTCTTTGGTATCAGCATTCCTGGCTGGACTTTGGTGGCCTTTGTCGGCATGGCCATCATTAATATCGTGATTGCTGTGCGAGCGGGTAAAAACACCTTTCGCTAATAAAAGGTTACAAATACCCCCTGACTATCGTCTTGCAGGGGGTAACGTATCGGAATATGCTTGAGGTAAGACAGTAATAATAATGAACGCCTGATGGAGTCTGCATATGTTAGAAGGTTGTAAAACAGCCCAAGAGCGATGGGGCGGAGTGCACATCATTATTGATCGTTGGTTAGAGCAGCGTCGACAATTGATCGAAAACTGGATGTATTTGCGTGAGCGCGGTGAATTTACACCGACGGACACACCTAAAATACAAGCAGTATGCGAAATGCTGGTGGATTATGTGTCTGCGGGGCATTTTACGGTTTACGAACAATTGGCGTTGGAAGCCAAAGAATTTCATGATGACGGTGCCTTGGTACTGTTACGTGAACTTTTGCCGCAGATAGACAGTTCGACGGAAGTGGCGATTGAGTTTAACGACAAATACGACACTAAAGAGCATTGCAATGCGCAATTAGAGGCTTTGCCATTTTCTTTGCAGGCCTTAACACTCGTGATGGCTGAACGGTTTCAATTCGAAGACCAATTAATTAAGGAATTACATGAAGCGCACAGCGAAAAAGACGCTTGAATTGGGTTTTATGGCTTTCTGCTGCGCGGCATTATTGTCTTGCTCGGCAGAGGCGCCAGTTCGAACGGCGAAATACGCTGTGCAAGGTTTGTATTCGGCGGTATTGAGTGATGATGGCTCGGCCGCGTTAATTGGCTCTATTGAGCACGGTGGCAGTTACTGGGTAAACGCGGTAAATGAGCGCCGTTATAATTGGAACCATGCCCAAGGGGAGTATTCCTCTTTGTTGGGCGTAGACATTGACCCGAGTGGTCAGTTTGCCGCAACGGGCGGTGCACGCACATTGGTGTTGTGGAATACCGTCACCGGAAAGCCGGACGGTTTTTGGAATACACCAGGCGATATTCAATCGCTTAAATTAACGCAAAATGGCGATTACGCGTTAATTGGTCTGAATGATCAAACCGCACGTTATTTTGATATCAAACGTGGCGGCATAAAGCAGACCCTAAGAACGGGGTCGACTGTACGAGCCGTTGATGTCACACCGGATGGCATGCTGGGAATCACAGGCGACGATTTGTCTAAGGTGATTCTATGGGACATGCAAACGGGCGAGAAAAAATACGAATGGCTCTTAAATAATGCCATCGCCAGTGTGGCGTTATCGGCAGACGGTAAATACGCGTTTGGCGCCGCGCAATTAGGAAATGCCAAAATTTGGTCAACAAGAACGGGCAAAGAACTGACAAAGATAGATACCGGAGCATTGCAATATCGCAATGTAACCATCAGTCAGGCTGTTTTTGCGAAGGATGATCGAACCATTTTGATGGGGGAAGTCACCGGTCGTGTGACCTTGGCTCAGGTAAGCACTGGCATCGTTCAAAAAGAGTGGGACATTATGCAGCAGAAAAGTCGTCTAACGGGGTCTGCCGTTCTTGCTTTAGCGTACGGGCCAGGCAATCGCTATTACGCCATTGGCAGTAATGGGTACTTTAACGTCCTAGAATAAGCTATCTGTTCAGATAGCTTTCCATAAACACATCAACTGAATTCAATCTGGTTTTTATGACAGCAACTTCACCCTTATTAAAATGGGCTGCCTTATTTGCTCTTCAGGCCGCTCTTTCTGTGGCGGCAGGTGCATTTGGCGCTCATGCCTTAACAGCTATTCTTGACGCTAAAGCCCTCGGCTGGTGGCATACGGCGAGTCAGTACTTAATGTATCACGCATTGGCTGGATTATTGGTGGTTGCGTTGTTTTCGTTTTTGTCATCCTGTAAGCGTGTGCTGGTATTATTCTTTTTAGGGAATGTATTTTTTGCAGGAAGCTTATATATCATGGCATTGACTGGCCTTACTTATTTAGGGGCTGTAACTCCAATAGGTGGTTTTTGCTATTTGTTGGCTTGGTGTCTTTTGGCCGTAAGCTTATGGCGCTCACCCTGCATCAAGTCTAAATTCTGATCAGACTAAACAGGACATAATTGGCTTTTTCGGGTAGTATGGCGACCAAATTGATAATGCGTGTTTTATCTTTCTAATATGGGATGGTAAGCACACACAAATAGAACATATTTACGCTAAGCGACACACAATCATGCAAGATCAAAAAACAGAAACACAAGAGCCTATTAAAAAACGTACCATTCGCAGTTTTGTGGTACGAGGAGGTCGCATGACCGAAGGCCAACAAAAAAACTACGACGCAAACTGGGAAATCTACGGTTTAGATCTGGCCGATGGACGTATCGACTACGCCACGGTATTTGGCCGTGAAGCGGACGTTGTGCTGGAAGTTGGGTTTGGTATGGGCGCATCACTGGTTGAAATGGCGAAAAATGCCCCAGAGAAAGACTTTATTGGAATCGAAGTTCATCCCCCTGGCGTGGCTAAATTGATGATGTTGGCGACCGAACAGGGCGTAACCAATTTGCGTGTTTATTGTGATGACGCGATTGAAGTCATGGCAAATTGCTTACCGCAAAAAGCCGCCAGTGCATTTCAATTATTTTTCCCTGATCCTTGGCACAAGAAAAAGCACAACAAACGCCGTATCGTTCAGCCTTTGTTTGCTCAACAAGTGGCTAATGTTTTAAAAGACGGCGGACATTTCCATATGGCGACAGATTGGCAGCCATACGCAGAGCACATGATGGAAGTAATGGAAGTTCAAGCAGGGTATGAAAATGCCGCGGGTAAAGGGTTGTATCATCCTCGACCTGAATGGCGACCGCTGACCAAATTTGAACAACGTGGCGAGCGTTTGGGGCACGGTGTCTGGGATCTGATTTATACGCACAAAATCTAGCGACAAGTGCGGATGTTAAGATAATAAAAAAGCGACTCATGAGTCGCTTTTTTATTATGTGTTCGACATTGTCATCAAAGTCTTATTTGATTTCAACGCTGTCACGGCTGTTGCCAGCATCAAAGTATTCTTTGAATACTTTTGGTGTGCGGCCACGGCCAGTCCACTCATGAGTTTCACCATCTACCACTAGACGGTATTTAGGTTCTACGGTTTTGCCTTTTGTCGCGCCAGCCTTTGGTGTGGTTAACAGCGCAATTTCTTCCATTGTTAGTCCGCTTTTCGCAATTAGGTTGGCGATTTCTTCTGCACGAGCCGATTTAAGCGCTTGTTCTTCTTCGCGCGCCGCTTCTTCTTCCTTCGCTTTTTCAAGTGCATTGGTGAAGCCAGCAATTAGGTTTTCAAGCTGTGCAACGCTTAGCTCTTTACCTGCTGCACGTGCTTTTGCTTTATTGCCTGCTAATTCAACTAATAAACTCATTGGTGTCCCCTATTAATCTGTTAAGAACTGGTTGGTATGGTCCTGCACTGAAAAGAGATCCATCTTTTACACTCAGTGGTGTTAAAATAAGCCATTAAAAACGATTTCATTAGAAAAGGTTTTCAGACTTCTCTGATTGTTAATGAATAACAGTCGAGAAGTGAGCTTGTTATGTATTTGATCAAATCAATATACTTTGCTTTTTCTGCTTAAAATTGAATTGCTATCAATACATTGTGGTGTGATTTTATACTATTTCAAGTTTGTAAGCGGATTTTAATAAAAAACATCCTAACATGCTAATAAAATAACGTTTTTGGACTGTTAGAAAAGTGTAAACAATAGGGTAATAAATGAATTCTATACCAGATAACTTAAGCGTAGAGTTTTCTATATTAAAAAAACACAGTAACAACATCATTCAATTATTTGAAGAAGGTGCCACGGTGCCTTTCATTGCTCGATATAGAAAAGAGAGTACGGGCGGTATGAGCGACATGGATCTGCGTTCATTTTATGATAGATGGCAATACCTAGTGGAATTAGGTAAACGCAAAGAAAGCATCCTCTCATTATTAGCTGACGATTCTGCGGTGACCGATATTATTCGAAAGAAAATACAGAACGCCACCTCTAAAAATGAATTAGAAGATCTATACGCCCCTTTTAAAAAAGCGCGTAAAACAAAAGCCGATGAAGCAAGAGAGCAAGGTCTGCAACCGCTGGCCGCGCTAATCTGGTCTGGCGATCGTTCGGACAGCGTGTCGGCTGTTTCCGCATGGTGCAAGCAAACGAACAGCAAAGTCACGCCTGAACAGGCTCTAGAAGGGGTGTTGGAGATAGTAAGCGAAACCATTGCTAATGACAGTGACGTACTAAAGCAAGGTCGAGCAGAATTGCTGAAAAATGGACGTATTATCAGTCGCGTATTAAGAGGCAAAAAAGAATTAGGCGAGAAATTTCGAGATTACTTTGATTACCAAGAAGATATAAATAAAGTGCCAGCGCATAGATTGCTGGCGTTATTTAGAGGAAAAAAAGAATCCATATTAAAGCTGAGTGTTGCATTGAAATACTCGGCTTCTTACCCGGACACTTTACTCTTTCCTCATTTGAATCAACTGTTTGATGGGACACAACCGGAATCGAATCGTGTAACGTCTGTACAGCGACGTTATTTAAACCTTGCTTGGGATAAGAAACTGCTGCCTAAATTAGAAACCGATGTTTTAACTCAGCTGAAAGACCGAGCCGAAGAAGGGGCGATACAGGTTTTTGCGGATAATTTACACGACTTATTAATGTCGGCGCCAGCGGGGGCGTTTCGTGTATTAGGCGTTGATCCAGGTTTTCGCAATGGCGTAAAACTGGCTGTGATTGATGAACAAGGTAGTGTATTAGATCACGGGGTTATTTACCCTCATGGACCTCAAAATCGCACACAAGAAGCCGAAGCTACTTTGCTGTCCCTTATTAATCGGCATCGCATTGCTTGGTTGGCCGTTGGTAATGGCACGGCCTCACGGGAAACCGAAGCGCTTATTAATGCATTAATAACACAACAGCAGCTTAATTGTCGTGCGGTGGTGGTCAGTGAAGCGGGGGCGTCTGTTTATTCTGCCTCACCGATTGCGATACAAGAGTTCCCCGATTTGGATGTCACCATTCGTGGTGCGGTGTCTATTGCTCGACGCTTTCAAGACCCACTTGCGGAGTTGGTAAAAATCGACCCACAGGCGATTGGCGTGGGCCAATATCAGCACGATGTGAAAGTGTCTCTGCTTTCCAAGTCGCTGGGGAATGTGGTGGAAGACTGTGTGAACCGTGTTGGTGTTGATATCAACTTGGCGTCGGTGTCTTTGTTGTCCTATGTGTCTGGTTTAACACAGCGTCTTGCACAAAATATCGTTGAATATCGTCAACAAAAAGGTCGTATTGAATCTCGGGCAGAGTTGTTGAAGATAAAAGGTATTGGAGAGAAATGTTTTGAACAATGCGCCGGTTTTCTAAGAATTCTAAACGGTAAAGAGGCACTGGATCAGTCTGGCGTGCATCCTGAGTCGTATCTCTTGGTGCAGCAAATGGCAGAGCGCCTGTCGCTTGAAGCGCATCAGCTTTTAAACAACAGCCACGCTTTACAACAGCTTAAAAACATGGCGCCGAGCATGGCTCAGGTGGATGGTTTTACCTATTCAGATATTTTGACGGAATTAGCAAAGCCGGGTCGAGATCCTCGTCCTGAATTTCGCTATGCAGTTTTTGATCAGACGGTACAAACACTCGATGATGTCCACGAGGGGATGACCTTAGAAGGTGTTGTTACTAACGTGGCGGCGTTTGGCGCGTTTGTTGACATTGGTGTTCATCAAGATGGGCTGATTCATATTTCTCAGCTAGCCAATCGATTCGTGAAAGACCCTAGAGATTTGGTGCGAGTGGGACAAGTGGTGAATGTCACTGTGTTGGAAGTCGATGTACAGCGCAAACGAATCGCGTTGAAAGCCAATGGCTTATAACATTCATTGAGTGTTTTGTTAGGCGCGCAAACAAAAAAACCGATTAACCAGCCGGCTAATCGGTTTTTTTAGATAGCGCGTTGGGCTATTACATTACGCTGCAGAAGCGATTTTCGCTTTAGCTTGGTTGAAAGATTCTTCACCTGGCTCGCCCAATGCTTGGCCGCCTGCAATGAAGGTCTCTTTCACTGTCACACCAACAAAACCTAGGAACGTATTTAGGTAAGGTACTTGGTGATCCATTGGTGTTTCTGCCAAGAAGCTACCGCTTGCAACAAACACGTAAGCGTCTTTGTTTAGCAAGCCAACAGGGCCCGTTTCTGTGTATTTAAAAGTACGGCCAGCACGCGCAATGTAATCAAAGTAAGACTTCAAAGTAGATGGAATACCGAAGTTGTACATTGGCGCAGAAATAGTAACGACATCAGCGGCCTCGATTTCGCTAATCAATTCATCACCAATCGCCACAATGGCATTTTGCTCAGCAGTACGGTTTTCTTCAGGAGTGAACAATGCACCCAATGTTTCGCTGGTAAAGTGAGGCAATGGGTTTGCATCTACATCACGAACAACAACCTTGCCGTCTGGGTTTTTTGCTAACCATTGTTGAATAAATTCGTTTGCCAATTGACGTGATTTTGAGTTTTCGCCAGAAGCACTAGAGTCGATACGCAATAAAGTTGCCATGTTTACATTCTCCGTAATAAGGTATTTAGGATCAGGTCGACCCCGTTTCTTGATTAATGAAGCCATCATATAACCTATATATTCGATAAAAAAGTGACATTTTTTGGAGATATATATCGAAAAATACGATAAATTATTTTCATACCCCCAACCTAAGAGAAGAACTGTGAAAGCCCCAAGAGTAACGTTAGAACAATGGCGAGTACTGCAATCGGTTGTCGACAAGGGCGGTTTTGCCCAAGCGGCGGAAGCCCTTCATAAAAGTCAGTCTTCGGTGAGTTATACCGTTGCGAAACTGCAAGAACAGCTTGGCTATCCTTTATTAATCATTGAGGGACGAAAAGCCAAATTGACCGAACGTGGCGAAGTACTGTTACGCCGATCACGTCATTTGATAAAAGAAGCGGTAGACCTTGAAGAGTTAGCTCATACGCTAGGCCAAGGCTGGGAGCCAGAGTTGGAATTAGTCGTCGATCAGGCCTTTCCTACGCCTGCTTTGCTGCGAGCGTTGCAGGCATTTGAACCACAAAGCCAAGGCACACAGGTGCAGCTAAAAGAAGCGGTATTAAGTGGTGGCGAAGAGGCCTTGCGAAAAGGCAGTCCCGATTTGGTGCTCAGTGGCATGGTACCAAAAGGTTACCTTGCGGACCCCATTGTGGAAGTGGAAATGATCGCCGTGGCGGCAAGCAGCCATGTGTTGCACAGCGAGACGGCCCCCATTAATAATGAACGCTTGAGTCGAGAACTGCAGATCGTGATTCGCGATTCGGCGTCAGAAACCTCAGTAGATGCGGGTTGGTTGGGAACAGATCGTCGCTGGACGGTATCGAGCGTGCAGTCCGCGCTTGAAATCGTGACCAGTGGTATCGGCTTCGCGTGGCTGCCAAAAGCCGATTTAGAATACGCCTTACAAAGTGGCAAACTGAAAAAATTGAAACTGATTTCAGGCAGCGAGCGTAACTTCCATATGTACGCTATTTTTGGCAAAGGGGAGCGAACCGGCCCTGCTACTCGCTTATTAGTGGAACTGCTTCAGGCCGAGTGCAACGCCTGCCCGCGAAGGGGCAGCTTGCCATTGTCTGATGTTCAAAAATAGGGTTAGAACAACGTATTTAGTCGGGAGATTGTTGCACCATGTTAGGTGTCCGTAATGTCTAATATTGTGCCGATTCTTTCTGACAATCTTTAAGCGTAAGGCGCGTAGACGCCATGAAAAAACAGATTCGGCTTTATTTTTTAAAAATTGTCATTTTATTTTTGACAATTTGGGTTGTGGCGTTTTTGGCAAAAAGGTCTAATGGCTCCATTCTTAATGTATCTATTATTTAAAGACGCCAATACAAGGACGCTTCATGACTCAGGATATTGTAATTCTTGCTGCCGGAAAGGGCAGCCGAATGAAATCTGCTTTTTCTAAGGTTTTGCACAAGGTCGGCGGCAGCGCCATGGTTCGACGTGTACTGACTACCGCCAGCGCGCTACCGAACGCAAAATTACATCTGGTCGTGGGCCATCAGGGTGATCAGGTGGAAGCCAGTTGTCAGGATTTTATGGCCAATGTTGTTTGGCAAAATGACCCACAAGGCACGGGAGACGCGCTGCGTCGAGTCGCGCCTTATTTGCAGGACAACGGCGCGACCTTGACCTTGTATGGCGACGTACCACTCATTCGTGCCAGCACGCTTGAAAAAATGACGGCTTTATCCACACCGAATACTCTAGTGCTATTGACCATTTCTCTCGATAACCCAACGGGTTACGGCCGCATTGTGCGTGATGAACAAAACAAAGTCGTGGCCATTGTGGAGCAAAAAGATGCGACCGACAGTCAGCTGGCAATTAAAGAAGTCAATACCGGCATTCTGTTAGCACCCAACTCTCACCTGCAAGGCTGGTTAGCAGCATTAACAAACAACAATGCCCAAGGCGAATATTACCTTACCGATGTGATTGCCATGGCAGCACGAGATGGTGTGGACATTGTCACGGTTCATCCTGAAAACGAAGCCGAAGTGGCTGGTGTGAACGACCGTATTCAATTGGCGGCGCTGGAGCGTGAGTTACAGCATCAACAATCCATCACCTTGATGCAAAACGGCGCGACACTGTTCGACCCTGCTCGCATTGATATCCGTGGCGAATTGACCACGGGGCAAGACGTGATCATTGACGTCAACTGCGTGTTTGAAGGCAATGTGGTGTTGGGCAATGGGGTTGAAATCGGACCGAACTGTCATCTTAGAAACTGTCTTATCGGCGACAATACCATCATTAAAAGCAACACCATGATTGACGAAAGTGAAGTCGGTGATGCCTGTGATATCGGCCCTTTTGCGCGTCTGCGTCCTGGCACGGTTTTAGCGAATAATGCCAAAATTGGTAACTTTGTAGAGACCAAAAAAGCGCTCATTGGAGAAGGCAGTAAAGTGAATCACCTGAGTTACATTGGAGACACCGAAATGGGCGCTAATGTGAATGTTGGGGCGGGTACCATTACCTGCAACTACGACGGCGTCAATAAACATCTTACACAAGTAGCCGATAATGTGTTTATCGGCTCTAACACCTCATTAGTTGCCCCTGTTCAAGTGGCAGAAGGCGCAACGATTGCCGCAGGCTCGACCATCACCAAACGGGTTGGTGAGAAGCAATTGGCTTTTGCCAGAGCGCGTCAAACAAACAAAGATAATTGGCCTAGGCCAATCAAAAAGTAACGTTTTACCTTTAAAGATAAAGACCAAAAAAGGATGATCTCATGTGCGGAATAGTGGGTGCCATTGCACGTCGTAACGTATCAAAAATATTAATCGAAGGACTGAGCCGCCTTGAATACCGTGGTTATGACTCTTCTGGTGTGGCCATTAACAACGAAGAAGGTGTCTATTCGCACCGTGCCGTAGGCAAGGTTCAAGCACTCAAAGACAAATTTGACGCTGTGCCATTGGATGGAAAAATGGGCATCGCACATACGCGTTGGGCAACCCATGGCAAACCAACGGAAGCCAATGCGCATCCGCACTTTTCTGGTGATGACCTTGCATTGGTTCATAACGGCATTATCGAAAATCACGAACCATTACGTCGTGAATTAAAAGCCAAAGGCTATGAGTTCAAATCCGAGACAGACACCGAAGTTATCGTTCACCTTATTCACGATGCCATGAAAACACAGCCAGACTTGCTCAAAGCCGTTCAAGCTGCGTTAACAAAACTGCATGGGGCGTTTGCGATTGGCGTGGTGCAAAAAGACGACAACGAACGCTTTATCGCGGCGCGCAAAGGCAGCCCGCTGGTTGTTGGTGTGGGCATTGAAGAAAACTTTGTTGCGTCTGACCAGCTTGCCTTGTTACACGTTACCGACCAGTTTATCTTTTTGGAAGAAGGAGACGTTGTCGAAGTAAGCCGAAACAGTGTGGTTATCTATGATGAAAAAGGCGAACTTCAAGACCGCCCAATCAGCGTGTTTAATCACAATGTGGATGCCACAGACAAAGGCGAATTTCGTCATTACATGATGAAAGAGATCTATGAACAGCCAAAGGTGATCAGCGCCTGTTTAGAAGGTCGGATCAGCGAGAGCAAAGTGCTGACAAGTTGCTTCGGTGCCGATTCTGGATTCTTAAAAGAGGTGGAAAATGTTCACATTGTGGCGTGTGGCACCAGCTACCATGCGGGCATGGTTGCGAAATATTGGATTGAGGATCTAGCTGGATTACCTTGTACGGTCGAAGTCGCCAGCGAATACCGTTACCGAAAAGTGGCTGTGCCAAAAAACACCTTGTTTTTGACCCTATCGCAATCGGGCGAAACCGCCGATACGTTAGCGGCATTGCGCATGGCAAAAGAACTCGGTTATTTGACGACTCTGGCTATCTGTAACGTGCCATCTAGTACGCTAGTGCGTGAGTCAGCGCTTACTCTGCTAACCAACGCGGGGCCTGAAATCGGCGTGGCCTCCACCAAAGCCTTTACCACTCAGCTAACCGCGTTATTGATTACCAGCGTAGCGATTGCTGTCGAAAACGGCTTATCAGCCGACAAAGAAAAAGAGCTAGTGCAAGCCATGAAATCTTTGCCTGCGTACGTTAACGATGCGTTATTGGCTGACGGTCATATCAAAAAAGTCGCGGACCGCTTTGCCAATAAAACCAACGCCTTGTTCTTAGGGCGCGGCACCATGTTCCCTATTGCGCTAGAAGGTTCTTTGAAACTAAAAGAAATCTCTTATATTCACGCCGAAGCCTACCCAGCAGGGGAATTGAAGCACGGCCCATTGGCGTTGGTGGATGAAGACATGCCGATCATCGCCTTGGTTCCACACAATGACATGCTCGATAAGCTGAAATCAAACCTGCAAGAAGTCGCCGCTCGTGGTGGTGAGTTATACGTTTTTGCGGACAAAGACACCGACCTTCATAATGAAGACAATATTATCTTCACCGAAGTGCCAAAGGTCGACAGCATTTTAGAGCCGATTGTTCATACCATTCCGCTGCAACTTTTGTCTTACCACGTTGCCGTTGTGAAAGGTACAGACGTAGACCAGCCAAGGAACCTAGCGAAATCGGTTACTGTAGAATAACGCTGTAATAAACTTCTGGCTGTTGTTCTTCGGGCGACAGCTGGAGGTTTATCATGGCACCACTACCTCACACTCTGGGTGCTCCATTTCAATCAACCCCTTCAACGTCCGTTTGGCGCCATCATCCCCATGCACCAAGTGTACCTTCTTCGGCCTTACCCGCATGCGCTTGATAAAATTCAACAAATCCCGTTGCCCCGCATGGGCGGAATACCCGCTGATTTGCTGAACCTTGGCATGAATGTCAAAACGCACCCCATCAAACATGACATAGCCATTGGGTTTATCGTGGTAACGCAAAATATCCCGCCCTGGTGTGCCTGCTGCCTGATAGCCCACAAACAACACATCGTTACGTTCGTCACCTAATAATGCCTTTAAATAATTCACAATGCGGCCGCCAGCGCACATGCCAGAAGCCGCGATAACAATAGCAGGGCGAGTTTGGCGTTGCAGGTAAGACACAGTCTGCAAATGAGTGGCATGATCATCAATCGTGATGACTTGTTCAAAACTTAACGGATGGCGACCCGAACTCACGCGGCGCTTGGCTTCAGCATCCCAAAACCCCGCCAAAGACCGATACACAGTCGTAAACCGACTGGCGAGAGGGGAGTCGATAATAATATCAATGTCTTCCCAATTTAAAGACACACCAGAACGAGTCTGACTAACGGCTTTCTGCTTATTCTGATGAATAATGTGTTCCAGCTCGTACAATAACTCTTGGGTACGGCCAATACTAAACGCCGGGATCAACACCGTCCCCGAATCCCTCAGCGCTTGTTCTAAACTGCGCTGCAAACGCTGGCGGCGAGTGGATCGGTTCTCGTGATTGCGATCACCGTAGGTACTTTCTATCACCAATTGATCCGCCCGATAAGGCGACTGCGGCGATGGTAACAAAGGCGAGTGGGGCGCGCCCAAATCCCCAGAAAACACCACATCGTGATAGGCCTTGCCTTTGGATTTTACCTCGGCATTTTTCACCCGAAAAATCACATACGCCGACCCCAAAATATGCCCCGCACGGCACAAACGTAACTGAACACGAGAACCTTTGCCGACCAGTGGAATACTCATCCATTCTTTATAATCCAACGGCACCAACTGCGATGCCAACCTATCTAAACACGCCTTAATAATGCTCGCATTGCGCGTCACACCCACCTTAAGCGCATCTTCAATCACCAGGGGTAACAGCTCTGCACTGGGTTTCGAGCAATAAATCGGCCCATCAAACCCTGCCGCCAACAAATACGGCAAGCGGCCCACATGATCAATGTGCACATGGGTCACCACTAAAGCCCGCACCGCCGACACGTCAAATTCTATCTCTAAACGGTTCGAATCCGCCCCAGTCCCCGACGTCTCCGCTCCCTGAAACAAACCAATGTCCACCAACACTGAATTCTCGTCATCCACAAACAACTCATGACAAGACCCAGTCACACCCTCTACCGCACCGTGGTGCTTAATATCCAACATACAAATCCCTCTGTAATAATCAAAAAAATAACCTTACCCCACAACAACATCCAACTACAACCGTCAGGGGGGTATTGGTTGCCAGAGTGTGGCGGGGGTTGGGCAGTGGGCGATGGGGAAGTAGCCGATGTCGCTGCGGATGCGTTGGCTGACGCTGTGGTGCCAGTTGGGGGAGAGTTCGTGGTTGGGACGGTCGTTTTCTAAGACGCAGCAGTGCCGTGGGGCGAGGGTGAGGTCTCGCCAGAGGCTGAGGTTGCGTTCTTGGTAGTGTATTTTGCCTAGGTGTTTGGGCTCTATGGTAAGCAGTGGTTGCCAATGGGGCGGGTGTCTAAATTTGGCCAGCCGATGGAAGCGACTGTGTCTATAATGGCTTCTATGATGATGGGGCGGTCAATGAGTGGGGTGATGAGCGCGGCAAAGCGTCTTGCTAAGGCCGCGCCTCGGCTAAAGCCTATTAAGACAATGTGGTGCGTAGAGCGGCTATAATGTTTTTTGAAGTCGTTTAAGGCGCGATTTAAAGTATTGGCTACGTGGCCGGATTCAATGGCAAACGCCGCGTTGATCTTTTGTTCCAGCCAATGGCCGTAGGTGCCTATGCCAGCGTAGTAAAAGCTGCGATGGTTTTTTACGCCACTACCCAGTAGCCTGTGGGATTTCAATACATTGGTGATGCTGGAAACGCTGTGTTCTGGTGCGTAGGTGTCCTCTGGGCTATTGTCTGTGCCATCGAAATGAAAAAATAATGTCGACATGGGTGCGTCCTCCTTGTTGTCGTGAACCCATCTTCCTGATAGTTGGGATTAGCATAACATGGTTTTTTGTTGATATGGGTTTGTGGCTAATCTACGTGACCTTCATGACAAGGTTTTCTAAAGAAAACCCCCAAAGGTTTGTTTTGCGAAACGAAGCGGTTCAGGTAAACTGTTCCGCTGTAAAAATAGACACCACCCAGAGGAAGCAATGTCCAATTCAGAACTGTCGAACAGAGTCAACGCCGTCAATCTACCCCATGACGATGAAATCGACCTTAAAGAACTTTTTATTGCCCTATGGAAGGGAAAACTGACCATCATAGCGTGCACTGTGGTGTTTGCCGTCATCGCTGTGGTATACGCTCTAAACGCCAAGCAGGTGTGGACAACGGAAGCTCTGATTACTACTCCCCAAGTCAGTGATTTTGCTAACTACCAGCGCATGGTCAGTGACTTTCAGCCTGTGTTTGATGTTTACCAAGATGATGGCACCGTACTAGTTAGCGGAAGGTTAAACGATATTATATTGCCAGAAACCTTGTTCTCTATTTACATTCAGCAGTTTGAATCTCGTGCGAATAAAAAAGCCTATATTGCTCAAAATAGTGAGTTTCAGCGTGAATTGAGCGAAGTAAAAGCCAACATCCAAGACAGCACAGAAGAAGAAATGAGAGACATAGAGTCTGCGTTATACGGCGCTTGGTATGCAAAATTAGCAGCTACACCAGTGAAGTCCTCTAATCGAAACGTTGATCAATACACGTTACAAGGTCAACTCAGTACAGGTAACGACAGCTACGATTTTTTAAACGGCTACATTAATTATGTGGCGGAAAAAGCGCGCGTTGTAGCCGTTGCAAATGTCTCTTCCGTGGTAGCCAGTAAGCGCAGTGAAATCATGAAGCAACAAGCTTTGTTTACTGATCAGGCCAGAGGGCGCTTATTGAATGAACGTGCACAGGCTCAATACGCGTTAGAAATCGCCACCGCCGCGGGGTTAGATTCGCCACAGCAAAACCTGAATAGCCAAGATCTATTTGCCATTAATATCGGTGCCAACGCCCTCGCTGCCAAAGTAAAAGTCTTAGATAATTTAACTGAGCTCAGCATCATAGAGCCAAAGTTGCACCAGTTAAACGCCAAGTTTGATTTGTTAAACACCCTAACCATAGACCCAAATCTTGCGTTCAATACCTTTCAGTTTATTGAAGCACCAGAAAAACCCACTAGCCGCACCTCACCTAAACGTCCTCTTATCGCTATATTGGGTGTACTGCTCGGCGGCATGCTAGGTACCGGCATCGTTCTTATCCGCTACGCCTTCGCCAAAAAAGACTAACCCACAACCCAAACCCTTGACGCGCTAAAGCACGACCTACAATTCCCTCCCCTTATCTTCAAGGGGCTAGGGAGGGGTCAAAAAACCAATCACATCAAACCAAACAAATCACCTGTAGGTCGGCCTTTAGGCCGTCAAAAAACCAATCACACCAACCCAAACAAATCACCTGTAGGTCGGCCTTCAGGCCGTCAAAAACCCAATCACACCAACCCAAACAAATCACCTGTAGGTCGGCCTTTAGGCCGTCAAAAAACCAATCACACCAACCCAAACAAATCACCTGTAGGTCGGCCTTTAGGCCGTCAAAAAACCAATCACACCAACCCAAACAAATCACCTGTAGGTCGGCCTTCAGGCCGTCAAAAACCCAATCACACCAACCCAACCCCATGACGCGCTAAAACACGACCTACAATTCCCCAAACGGTTGTGTAACATTGACTCCCTCAAAATAAACCGTATATTTCAATGGAAAATACCAAAATGAAAAAGGCCGTCTCCTTGCAGCAACCAACAGAAGTGATAGACACCGTCAAGAAACTTGCTGCCTGCAACAACGACATTGCTGCGGTTTGGCTCTACGGTTCCAGAAGCAAAGGAAAAGCCCAACCGCATAGTGACTATGACCTTGCTATCGCATTTAACAACTTCCAATTGGATAGCCTAGAAAAATATTTAAGGCCCAATGAACTGGCCATCGACTGGAGTGCACTGCTCAATTTACCGAGCGACAAACTCAGCATAGTCGATATAAACCTCACACCGATTTATCTTGCTTACAACATAATAGAAACGGGCAAACTCTTGTATAATCAAGGCACATCAAGAATATGGCGAGAACATGACAGAATCTACAGCCAGTTTGAGCATCAGCGAATAGAGAACCAGCGCCATGACAGAATCGACAGATAGAGTAGGGCTACAGCACTACTTAACAGAAATCAAAAAGCACAAGCAAACATACCGCCATGAACTGGATGAGTTACGACAAGACCTAATCGCAGATAACTTTCGTAGCAGAGATTACCTAGCGGTAGAAAGGCTACTGCAAGTATACACAGAGCTTTGTATTGGCTTAGCCAAACACTGCCTAAAAAACTTACAAGGTCACTCCGCTACAGATGCCTATCAAACCTTCAGTCAACTTCGGGAGCAAGGCTTCCTAAACAGTGACGAACTGCAAGAATGGAAAAAAATCATCGGCCTTCGCAACGGACTAGTGCACGACTACTTAAAAATTGACCTCTCCATTTTAGAGCGAATTATCAAAGAATCGCACTACACTCAGCTAGACACATTTAGTGATAAAGCCATAAAGTTTTTAAACGCCCCAGCTCCCTTGTCGCCATAACCCAATAACAACCATCCAACGCCGGATAACGGTCGTGCCTCTAGGCAGACAAAAAACAAACTGAACAAAGACGTGCAAAAAGTGTAAAATCGGGGTAATGAGAGGTAATAGAATCATCAAAACGTCAAACAACCCTTTGCAGTGAGACTCTATGATTGAGCAAGACTTTATCCGTTGTAAGAGGCAGTTGCTGAAATTGGCCGAAGCGGATTCGCAAATTAATGCCTTGTGGCTATATGGATCGCACGCCAAGGGGCTAGCTCATGAGTACAGTGATTTGGATTTGGCGGTACAATTTACCCGCCACGAGACGGATATTTTCACTAGACGCATGCGCCCAGAGATGCTTCTGATCGATTGGCAACAAAGTTTACAGCTAGGCGATGGTCAGTTGTCAGTGATTGATCTAATGCAGGCACCTATCTTGCTCGGTATCGAAGTCATACAAGCCAACACGCTTTGGTATTGCCGCGAGCGAGGTCTAATGCTGCAAGGCGTAGGTAAAATAATGTCGCGATATGAAATTGACTATCTACAGCAAGAAAAAATCACAGCCGCAGAGGGATATGGACGATAAAATGAAACATGATGGCTATTTAAAGGCAATGCGTGCCCATGTATGGCAATGCCAAAGTGATCTAGAAGAGCTACGTAACCATTTTTTACAAGCGCCACTTGATAAATATCAGCGTTTGGCTTTGCAGCGCTTAATGCAAGTGAGTATTGAATCGGCGATTGGTATTGCCAAGCATTGGGCGCAGCAAGTGAGTCAACGTCCAATATTAGAAGCTTATCAAGCCTTTGATATTTTAAATAATGCCGGCTTACTGAAAGGTAATGCACCTTGGCGCCAAATAATCGGCATGCGCAATGTGTTAGTACACGATTATTTGAATGTTGATGAGCAGCTACTTGATAGCATCATCCGAGAGCAATTATATGGTGTTATTTTTGATTTTTGTTCTCAAGGACTGACCGCTCTAGATCAAACCCCGTAGGCCAGATGAGACGAGGTACGAGGCGTAATCTGACGATGAAAAAACGGCACATTACGCTCCGCTCATGATGCCCTACGAAGAAAAATCCCGCATGAAACCACCACCCCGTAGGTCAGATGAGACGAGGCACGAGGCGTAATCTGACATCCCCAACCCACATCATCAAACGGCACATTACGCTCCGCTTAAGATGCCCTACGAAAACCCAACATCATCAATCGGCACATTACGCTCCGCTTATGATGCCCTACGAAAACCCAACATCATCAAACGGCACATTACGCTCCGCTCATGATGCCCTACGAAAATACAACATCATCAAACGGCACATTACGCTCCGCTCATGATGCCCTACGAAAATACAACATCATCAAACGGGATATCACGCTGCCTACGGCACGATGACGTGGCATGTTGGGTTTTCTTGTTCAATCAACCCCTTCAACGTCCGCTTGGCGCCATCATCCCCATGCACCAAGTGCACCTTCTTCGGCCTTACCCGCATGCGCTTGATAAAATTCAACAAATCCCGTTGCCCCGCATGGGCGGAATACCCGCTGATCTGCTGCACCTTGGCATGAATGTCAAAACGCTCCCCATCAAACATGACATAACCATTGGGTTTATCGTGGTAACGCAAAATATCCCGTCCTGGCGTACCCGCTGCCTGATAACCCACAAACAACACATCGTTACGCGCATCACCCAATAAGGCTTTTAAATAATTCACAATACGGCCGCCAGCGCACATGCCAGAAGCCGCGATAACAATAGCAGGGCGAGTTTGGCGTTGCAGGTAAGACACAGTCTGCAAATGAGTGGCATGATCATCAATCGTGATGACTTGTTCAAAACTTAACGGATGGCGACCCGAACTCACGCGGCGCTTGGCTTCAGCATCCCAAAACCCCGCCAAAGACCGATACACAGTCGTAAACCGACTGGCGAGAGGGGAGTCGATAATAATATCAATGTCTTCCCAATTTAAAGACACACCAGAACGAGTCTGACTAACGGCTTTCTGCTTATTCTGATGAATAATGTGTTCCAGCTCGTACAATAACTCTTGGGTACGGCCAATACTAAACGCCGGGATCAACACCGTCCCCGAATCCCTCAGCGCGTGTTCTAAACTGCGCTGCAAACGCTGACGGCGAGTGGATCGGTTCTCGTGATTGCGATCACCGTAGGTACTTTCTATCACCAACTGATCCGCCCGATAAGGCGACTGCGGCGACGGTAACAAAGGCGAGTGGGGCGCGCCCAAATCCCCAGAAAACACCACATCGTGATAGGCCTTGCCTTTGGATTTTACCTCGGCATTTTTCACCCGAAACGTCACATACGCCGACCCCAAAATATGCCCCGCACGGCACAAACGTAACTGAACACGAGAACCTTCGCCGACCAGCGGAATACTCATCCATTCTTTATAATCCAACGGCACCAACTGCGATGCCAAACGATCCAAACACGCCTTAATAATGCTCGCATTGCGCGTCACACCCACCTTAAGCGCATCCTCAATCACCAACGGCAACAACGCCGCACTCGGCTTAGAACAATAAATCGGCCCCGTAAACCCCGCCGCCAACAAATACGGCAAACGCCCCACGTGATCGATATGAACATGAGTAATCACCAACGCCTGCACAGCCGACAGATCAAAGTCTATCTCTAAACTATTCGACCCCGCCCCAGACCCCGACGTCTCCGCCCCCTGAAACAACCCAATATCCACCAACACAGACTGACCAGAACCCACAAACAACTCATGACAAGACCCAGTCACACCCTGAACCGCACCGTGGTGCTTAATATCCAACATACAAATCCCTCTGTATCGTTTTAAAGAAGGGTCAAGATTAAACCACAACCCTAACCAGCATCAACCCGCCATCTATCCACCCATTCATTTGTAGGTCAGATGAACCGAGGCACGAGGCGTGATCTGACGAATGATTATAGCCAACATATCCTTACTACTCTCAAACGTATTAAAAACATCCGCTTTACAAACATTTTTCAAACACATTCTTTGCATAATTGACTATCCTGACTTATTATTGTTCATCGACTGAACACAGCTTTGCCCTGTTCCTTCCCCTTTCTTCAAGGGGAAGGCTAGGATGGGGTTCTGCACTTGCTCTGTTCCTTCCCATTTATAAGGGGAAGGCTAGGATGGGGTTTTGCACTTGCCCTGTCCCTTGCCCTGTTCCCTCCCCTTGAAAAGGAGAGGGTTAGGGAGGGGTTTAGCTCTTGAACTTTTCTTCAAGGGGAAGGCTAGGATGGGGTTCTGCTCTTGCCCTGTTCCCTCCCCTTTTGAAGGGGAGGGCTAGGGTGGGGTTAATAGCTTAATTAAAAACAAACGAGGTAAACGCATGGAAAGCTTACTCACACCGTCACACACAACACCTTTCCATCCCCATTTTTCCTCGTTACTACGCATCACCAAGGTGCCTAAATGTTAACCGACGAATACCGCTACAAAATTCTAAAAGAACTGCAACAAGACCCAGACCTAAGCCAGCGCGAGCTCGCCAAACGACTGGGCATAAGCCTAGGAAAAGCCAACTTTTCCCTAAAGGCCCTAATAGAAAAAGGTTCAATAAAAGCAGACAACTTTAAAAACAGCGCCAACAAAACCGGCTACTTATACCTACTGACACCAAAAGGCATAGAAGAAAAAGTCACCCTAACACAGCGCTTCTTACAGCGAAAAATCGCCGAATACGAAGCCCTAGAACAAGAAATAGAACAACTGCGCCAAGAAGTAAAAACATAAACTACAAAACCGTAGGTCAGATGAGACGAGGTACGAGGCGTGATCTGACAGTTGCAGTTGAACTAACTAACGCACTGTTTTAATTGATAATAAATTGGCAATAAACAAGATTTCAAAGGATATGGAAACAATTAAATGAAGTTTTTAGTCACCGGAGCCGCGGGCTTCATTGGTATGAACGTGTGTAAACGTTTGCTAGAAGCAGGCCATGATGTGGTCGGTCTAGACAATCTAAACACCTACTACATGGCCGAGCTTAAGCAGCACCGTTTAGACCAGCTTTTGCCTTACGCGAATTTTCGTTTTGTGAAAATCGATCTCGCTGACCGTGACGGTATGGCGCAATTATTTGCAGAAGAGCAATTCCAGCGAGTAATTCACCTCGCAGCGCAAGCGGGCGTGCGTTATTCTTTAGAAGCCCCTTTTGAATATGTAGACAGCAACCTAGTTGGCATGATGACCATTTTAGAGGGTTGTCGCCGAAATAAAGTAGAGCATCTTGTTTATGCCTCTTCCAGTTCCGTTTACGGCATGAACGCCAAAATCCCATTCAGTGAATCCGATACGGTCGATCACCCCGTGTCACTGTATGCTGCAACCAAAAAAGCCAACGAACTGATGGCGCATTCCTACTCGCATTTGTATAACATCCCCACTACTGGCTTACGTTTCTTCACCGTATATGGCCCCGGCGGTCGTCCTGATATGGCACCTTGGTTGTTCACGGAAGCCATTTTGAACGACAAACCGATTAAGGTGTTCAACCATGGCAAAATGATGCGCGACTTTACCTACATCGACGATATTGTGGAAGGTGTCATTCGCATTCAAGATGTGCTGCCACAAGCGCAACAGAGCCAAGGCACCACAGCACCTTACGCGATTTACAATATTGGCAATAACCAACCGATTCAACTGTCTGAATTCATCGAAGCGATTGAAACCGCCTGCGGTAAAACCGCCGAGAAAATCTACATGGACATGCAACCAGGTGATGTACCAAAAACCTATGCAGACACGGCACAACTTGAAAACGCCGTTGGCTACAAGCCTGCCACCACGATACAAGAAGGCATGGTCAAATTTGTCGAATGGTATAAAGCCTTTCAAAACGAATTAGCTAATAAAGATGGAACGCTAAAATGAAAATTGCTATTGCCGGAACCGGTTACGTTGGCCTATCCAATGCCATGTTATTGGCACAACACAACGACGTCATCGCGGTGGATATCGTTACTGAAAAAGTGGCCATGCTAAACAACAAGCAGTCACCCATTGTTGACGTTGAAATCGAAGATTTTTTACAAAACAAAGCCCTCAGCTTCACCGCGACATTAGACAAGCAAGCCGCTTATCAACAGGCTGACTTTGTGATCATTGCTACGCCAACCGACTATGACCCAACGACGAACTACTTCAACACCAAATCGGTTGAAAGTGTGATTCAAGACGTACTGGCGATCAACCCACAAGCCGTCATGGTAATCAAATCCACCGTACCAGTGGGTTACACCAAAAGCGTGAATGAAAAATTCAACACGTCGAATATTTTCTTTTCGCCTGAATTCTTACGCGAAGGCAAAGCCTTGCATGACAACTTATACCCATCACGCATCATCGTGGGTGAACGCAGTGAGCGTGCAGAGGTGTTCGCAAACTTACTCGCACAAGGTGCGATAAAACAAAATATAGAGATACTCTTTACCGACAGCACAGAAGCCGAAGCCGTTAAGCTATTTTCCAATACCTACTTAGCCCTTCGTGTTGCTTATTTTAATGAGCTAGATACTTACTGTGAATCTCATGGATTAGACACTAAGCAAATCATCGATGGTGTTTCATTAGATTCACGTATTGGCAACCACTACAACAACCCAAGCTTTGGTTACGGTGGTTACTGCTTGCCAAAAGACACCAAACAGTTATTAGCCAACTACCAAGATGTACCTAACAACCTGATTCGTGCGATTGTGGATTCTAATACCACGCGTAAAGATTTCATTGCCGATTCGGTTATCAAGCGCAATCCCAAAGTAGTAGGGATTTACCGACTGGTGATGAAAACCGGCAGTGATAACTTTAGAGCCTCGGCCATTCAGGGCATCATGAAACGCATCAAGGCCAAAGGCATTGAAGTGGTGATCTACGAGCCAGTGTTAGAGGAAAGTGAATTTTTCCACTCGAAAGTCATAAAAGATCTAGCAGAATTTAAAAAGCTAGCGGACGTGATCATCGCCAACAGACAAGACAAAGTGCTGAGTGATGTGGCGGATAAAGTCTATACCCGTGATTTGTTTGGAAGTGATTAGGTGATTCGTAAATTAATTAATACAGAAGATAAACGCAGATTAGTTGGGAACTTCTTTTCCCTGATAGTGTTGCGTGGTTTTCAATTTCTGATCCCGTTGATCACATTGCCCTATTTAGTTCGAACTATTGGTTTGGATAATTTTGGGTTGGTTAATTTTGCTTTGTCACTCGCTTTATATTTTGGTGCTGTCATCCAGTTTGGCTTTGGTGTTACAGCAACTAGAGAAATAGCACGTAATAGAGATGACAAGGTCAAATTAAGCAAAATATACTCTGTCACTTTAACAGCATCATTCTTGTTGGCACTTATTAGTGCGATTACGTTTGGGTTAATAGTGATGGTTTTTGATAGGTTTAATCAGTATTTGTACCTGTATTTATTTACTATGCTATTTGTTATTTTTCAGAGTTTATTTCCCATCTGGTTTTTTCAAGGGGTGGAAAAAATGAAATACATCACCTTTCTAAGCCTCGGCACTAGTGTCATGTTTCTAATTAGCTTGTTTGTCTTTGTAAGGCAGGAAGCAGACTTTTTTTTAGTTCCTTTGCTCAATGCTATAGCTGCATTTATTACATTTACTATGGCTATTGCTATAATAAAAAAACAGTTCAAGGTCAATTTTATACGTCCCAAGATCGAAGATATTAAATTAACCTATCAAAATGGTTATCATGCATTTGTTAGTCAGCTTGCACCAAACTTGTATAATAATTCAGCTGTGTTTTTGTTAGGGCTGTTTGCCAACAACACTTTAGTTGGCCTTTATACCGCAGCAACAAAAGTTATAGATGCTGTTATCTCCCTTGCCTATATTCTATCTAACACGTTTTTACCATATCTTTCGCGAAATTTACAAAGTCATAAAATATTTCAAGATATTATGTTAGCATCAGGTACGGTACTAACCATAGCTACTTATGCAATGGCTGATTGGATTGCTAGATTTTTATTTAGTGTGGACAATATAGAGATTGCAACATACATACAATTTCTTGCCATTTGTATTTTACTGCTATTCGTTACCATGACCTACGGCACTAACTTTTTAATGCTCATCGGTAAAGACAGAGTTGTTAAAAATATTGCACTCTATACATCGTTATTCTTTTTTGGAATTGCATTTTTCATTATTCCACTTTGGGGAATCTGGGGTGCAATCGCTACCTTGGTTGGTGCGAGATTGACGATGATGCTTGCCATAGTATTGTTCTATTTTAAATTCAAAGCACAACTCCAGTCTATTTGATAATACTAATCCATCAGGCCTAGTTTATACTTAAAGGAAATATATGATTAAAATTTTGGAAAACAGTCTTTTGTTGCGAAAACTCTCTTCTAGACTGATTACGTGTATTAGAAGTAATAAAAGCATTAAAATTAAACTAAAAAAACTTGGAATAATTGGTGGTGATGTTTGGGCGGTGAATAAGGCTGAGGATCAATATAAAGAGCTCTACGCTAAATACTCAGTCAACTTTGAAAGTTTAATTAAAAGCGATAAGCAAAAGGTAGGATTGATTGCACTTCAAGATGATGAAGCAAATGTTTACTTTAAAAAATCTTGTCGAGAACTTAAGCTTGATTATGAAATTTTTGATCCAGTCGATGAAGCGTTTATTGAGAAAATAAAGAGCTCAGATATCCAAAGTTTTTTAGTTAGACCATCACATAAAACACAGCTTTTTCGACAAATGTTTTTAGAAAAAATAGACATGGTCGCTAATGAACTAGGTAAAGAAATATACCCAACGTTCAAGGAACAAAAAATATACGAAGCAAAGCGTTCGCTGGCCTATTTTCTTCAAACAAATAATATTCCACATCCTAAAACTTGGGTTTTTTACAATAAAGAACAAGCAATGAATTTTGTTGAAAATGCTCCTTTGCCTATTGTTTTTAAAACCCATAACGGCGCAGGCGCAAGCGGAGTAGAGATTGTTAAAACCAAAAAACAAGCAATGGCATTAATAAAAACAAGTTTTGATTCCTATTATTTAAACAAAGCCATTACCGACTTCCGCGATATTGATTATGGCTATGTTTTATTCCAAGAGTTTATTGAAGGTGCAAGGGAACACCGAATCATTAAAATTGGCGAGTCTTGGATTGGCCATGAAAAAGCCTTAAACGGCACTTCTGAATTTATGAGCGGTAGTGGCATTAACCTTTGGACATGCCCAACAAATGAAATTTTGGATTTTTGCCGCGAGATAGCGGAAAAGCACAATTTCACAACTATGTGTTTTGATATATTCGAAGATAAACATGGGAATTTTTATGTCAACGAACTGCAAACCTGGTTTGGCAGTTACAATCCTTCTCAAATGTATATTGACGGCGTACCTGGTCGTTTAGTATATAAAGATAATGAATATCGCTTTGAAGAGGGTTTATTCAATCATAACGGAAGTGTTAGTCTTAGGCTAGTTGATATTTTGAACTATAAGAGGAACTAATTTATGGAAATGGGATTTGTTAAACCAAGTTATCCAAATGAAAATAGAGTCGCGCTCTTACCAGAAAATATCAAAAATTGTTTTGGTCAGGTAATTGTAGAAAAAGATTTTGGTGTATCTTTAGGTATATCTGATGCGGAATATGAAAATAGTGGAGCAATAGTTCTAAAAAGGCAAGAAATATTTGAAAGGTGTGATTTTATATATAGTCTTAAACTTTTACAGCCTTGTGACTATGATTTACTTAGAGATGAGCAAGTAATCATTGGTTGGTCACATCCTACTGGTTCGGGCAGTGATTTTTTTAATACAATTTGCCAACAAAGAAAGATAAGAATTGTCGATGTAGATAGCCAGTTTCCTCGAATTTACTATCTTGAACAAGTTAAGGATTTACCCATAATTCCTAAAGGTTTTATTAATGCTAATAGTCGATTGGCAGGTTTTTCATCTGTACAACATGCACTTATGTCTCATGGGCTGGTTTTAGATTGTTCACAAAAAGTCGCACTTCTGTCTGTTGGAAATGTTGCCCAAGGGGCACTTGACTTTTTGCTTAAATTTTCACCGCAGTTGGATATTTTTACTCGCTCAAATATGAATGACTTTATAAAAAAGATCAATCAGTATGATATTATTGTAAACGGCGTTGAAATTGATACCGGTCATATTATTAATAATAATGATAAAATGAGAATAAAAAAAGGTGCGCTTGTAATTGATGCAGCTGCTGATGGTGATGGTGCAATTCAAGGTACGAAATATACAACAATTGAAAATCCAATTTATGTTGAGGATGGTGTTTATTACTATGTTGTTAATAACTCACCTTCGTTATTGTATCGTGAAGCCAGTCTTTTAATTTCAAACAGCTTTACAGAAAACATATACTCAAAAAGTCCTGAAGAATTTATACGGTTTTTGAATTAAATGTCCATTACGCTTATCCGCACCGAAATCCAAACTTTTCAACAATCGCTCTCACCAAAGGTGATTACGATCAAGGAGGATTGGGGTGTGGGCAAAACCTTTGCTTGGAATGCTTGGTTGCAGTTTGTAAAAGATAAACTCAAATCAGCGGCGCCGTTTTTATTGCAAAGCGGGGTTGTGCCACCGCCGAAAACTGCTTGTCAGGATATTTACATTCTCGGTATTGGTGACAAGGCCAAGGTGTCAACGGTTAATGGCAAAATCGACATTCAGTTTAGCCACGAATTTCCGTTTTTAAACGCCAACCGCTTGCAAGCCGATGAAGATTTAATCCTGAAAATGTTGGCCGAAGCGACCATTAGCCGTATTGATGAATCTAAGCCCAGCTTTTTATTTCATAGCGCGGGTAAAGATAGTAACAGCATTGCGTTAGCATTGGCTGAGGCTGGTTGGCAGAATAGGGTGACATTAATCACTCAACAATCGAAGGGTAAGGCTGATGAGAGTTACATAAGTAAAAAAATTGCACAAAAATTAGGTTTTAAACATCAAATCATATATGAAATTGATTTGTTGGAAAGCGAACATAAAAGCTTGATTGATGAATACTTTATTAATGCCCCTTTTCCATGTACTGATACTGTTACGTTAGCTTATCCATTATATACTTATCAAGTCCCATCGTTAAAGCATGCTAATATTATTTTTGGTGATGGGAATGATAGTCACATGATATCCCCACCTGATAAAAGACAGCAATCTGCTTTGCCTTTTTCACAATGGACTTCGAAAGCCTATTTTTTGAGGTCAATAATTAATTCTGAAAATATGTTAAATGCTGTTATTCGAACACCATCAGAATGGTTTGGTATGTCAGGTTTATCGTTTAAAGATAGTAAGAAAATATTTACCCCATCTATTTCAGTTTATTCATACTGGTCTCAAGAGTCTCAAGTAAGGAGCAGTTGGGATATTTTTGATCATAAGTCAGATATTTACTCGACTAGAGCCATTACTGAAAGAATGATTAGAAAGCTACATAACTTTGTTGATGTAAATCATTCATCTTTAATATTGCCTTTCGCAGATGAAAAAGTAGCAAATTATTTTTCTAATATACCGGAAAAATATTTATTTGATCGGGATAGTTTAAAGAATAAGCTAATTTTGAGGAAAGTGCTTAAAGAGCGATTGGATTTAGATTCAGATAAGATTGGAAAAATGGGGTGGACTTATGACTCTTCAAGTGTAGTGCTAAAAAATTGGGATTGGATGATGGGTGAAATAGGCTCATGCAAATTATGGAATGATAAAAATATTTTTTTTGTTTGCGAGCGTTTAAAAAATAAAATGCAGAGTAATCATAAATATGCCGATTTGTCGGGTAAGCTTATATATAGAATTTATCTTATATCTGCTTGGCATAATAAAAATAGGTATATAAATGTCTGAATTTAAAAAAATAACCCTGCTCATTAGCTCCCTCTCTGGCGGCGGTGCAGAAGGTGTATGCGTTAACGTTGCTAACGGTTTGGCGGAGAGTGGCTGGCAGGTTGATTTAGTGGTATTGCATACTAATAATGCCGCTTACCTTGAGCGTGTTAGCCAAAAAGTGAATTTAGTGGTGCTGGGTGTTAACCATGCCCGTAATGCGCCTTTACCTCTATTACGCTATATCCGTAAGCACAAGCCCGCAAAACTGCTGGTGTTTAATTATGAGCTGGCAGTTATTTTGGTCATGCTCCGAAGTCTATTTCGCCTTAAAACGAAAATTATAGCTAGAAACATCAACACTTTTTCAAAAAACACGACAAAGCCACAAGGGATCTGGCGAGGCTATATTGTTAAGCCTTTGATTAACCATTTTTATGGTAAATGTGATCATATAATTAATCAGTGCCAAGCGATGCGCGATGACCTAGTTTCGGTATTCCCACACTTGGCCGATAAAACCAGCGTGATTTATAACCCAGTTGCAAAACATGTTGAAGATTACGCAAGAGCGCATGATTTAACTCAAGTAGTAAAGCAAGACTACCTGCTTTGTGTTGGGCGGTTAGAAAAGCAAAAAGCATTTCATTATGCTATTGAGGGTTTTTCTGGTATTGCGAGTGATTTCCCAAACTTACGCTTAAAAATTGTTGGTCAAGGCAGTTTAGAGCAATCGCTAAAGCAGTGTGCACGAGATTTTGGTGTTGCTAATAGGGTTGATTTTGAAGGTTTTCAAGCCGATATGATCCCTTATTATCTTCATGCTAAAGCCACATTACTCACTTCACTTTATGAAGGTTTCCCAAATGTGCTAATAGAATCAATTACCTTAGGTACTCCGGTGGTTGCATTTGACTGCCCAAGTGGTCCGAGAGAGATTATTCAAGAAGGCGTGAATGGGTATTTAGTAAAGCACCAGTGTAAAGATAGTATTGTTATGGCGCTTAATAAAATGCAATGCAATAAATTTGATACAGAAACGTTATTAGCGACAGCTCAAGCTAACAGCATACGAACTATTCTTTCAAATTATGAACATATGATTGGTAATTATTGATGGCAATATTTTTTGTAGCGTCCAATCCGGTGTTTATTGTTTTTTTAGTATGTGATGCATTTTTTATATAGTAAAGTGTCTCTGAATTTCAATTTCCCAACTGCAATTTTTTATAACAGAGATTTATATGGTGATTTTAACTGGCGATAGAAAAAATTATAAAGGAGAGGGAGGGGCATTTTATAAATTTACTGCTTTATTGTTGTCGTTTTTATATGCCTTTTTACTATCTTATTTTTTGCCTATGGATGATGCGATTAAAGATCGTGCCAATTATTTAGTTTACGCAGGCGGTTCAGATCTAATCATACTGAGGTATATTTCCGGTGGTGTTTTAAGTTTTGTTTTTAACGAGCCGATCTGGTTAAGTATAAATATATTTTTAAGTCTTTTTTTTGCACCAGAGCAAGTTGTTTCATTTGTTATTTTCTTTTCTGCCTCTGTAACTGCTTATTTAATATTACAGGATAACCCAAGGTTTTTTTTATTTTTGCTTTTTTTTCTTATATTCCCACAGGTGATTGGTAAATATGTAGTTCATTTAAGGCAGGGTTTAGCCATAAGTGTTTTTTTGTTGGGTTGGTTTTGTCTATCTATGAAGTTGCGATGGCTCTTATTTATTTCTGCTTCACTAATACATGCTAGTTTCTTCTTTATTATAGCTTTATATATTTTAAGTGTTATTACTCGCAAGCTGAATTTTGCCATAGATCTAAGGTCGTTTGTTATATTTATATTTGGTTTAATCGTTAGTTTTGGGCTTGGTTTTGTCGCGACATTATTAGGTGCAAGGCAGTCCAATGAATACGATTTTAGTGCAGCAGAGGTCAGTGGTCTAGGCTTTATATTTTGGTTGGGCGTTCTAGTACTGTATTGGTTGCAAGGTCGTGAATTTACTAAAAGACACGCGTTTTCAATGACCGTTTTGGTGTTTTATTTAACGACTTACTTCTTTATCGAAGTAACAGGTCGAATTTTTGAAAGTGTAGTTATTATTGTTTTGTTATCGAGCTTAGAACTCACAAACTGGCGTAAAAAGCTATTTATTTTAGCTTGTGTTTTTTTTGTTTTTTTGTCTTGGCTACTTAGAATAAATCAACCCTGGTTGGGTTGGGGAACAGGTTTTTAAATGAAAGTAATACACATAATAACTGGCTTAAATGACGGAGGTGCGGAAGCGGTGTTATATCGCTTATGCGATTTTGATAAATATGATGAACATATTGTTATTTCTATGATGGGGAAAGGTAAATATGGCCCATTATTAGAAAATATTGGTGTTAAGGTTTATTGTTTAGATATGCCAGCAGGGAAAATACAGTTTGCAGCATTAATTAAGCTATACAAGCTCATTCGTCAGCTTAAGCCTGATGTGGTGCAAACATGGATGTATCATGCTGACTTGATTGGTGGCATGATCGCAAGGTTTGCGGGGGTAAAAAACATTGTATGGGGGGTGCATCATACCACTTTGGTAAAAGGTGAATCTAAGCGTTCTACGATTCTAATTGCAAAACTAAATGCCTTAATTTCGTCTTTTATCCCTCGTAAAATTATTTATTGCGCCGAAAAATCACGTCAAGTGCAAGAGTCGATTGGTTTCAGTCCAAAGATTGGGCACGTTGTACCGAATGGTTACAATATTGATGATTTTAAGCCCGACCTTGATGCGGGAATGGCTTTTCGCCAAGAAGTTGGGCTAGCGGAAGAGAAATTTTTAATTGGTCATGTCGGACGGTATCACCCATTTAAAGATTATCCAACACTGGTGAACGCTGTTAGTTTGTTAACTAAAGAAAAGAGTGCCTTAAAAGTGGTAATGGTCGGAGGGGATTTAACCACTGATAACACTCAACTTAATCAGTTGATAAAAGATAATATATGTACTGAACGTATCACGTTACTCGGCAGAAGAAATGATATAACAGCGGTGATGAATGGGTTTGATCTTTTCGTACTTTCTTCTGTTAGTGAAGCTTTTCCTAATGTATTAAATGAGGCTATGGCCTGTGGTACACCTTGTGTCACTACTGATGTTGGTGATGCTGCTGTGATTGTTGGTGATACAGGATGGGTAGTGCCACCAAGAAATCCACAAGCTTTAGCGAACGCGATGTTAGAGGCCATTGAAGAAAAACAAAATAACTCACAAGCTTGGCAAGCTAGAAAACACGCTTGTCGGGAGCGAATTGTTAATAATTTTAGTATTGAGAAGATGGTAGAAGGTTACCAGAAGGTTTGGTTTAATTGATGAATATCGCACTTGTTTCTCAAAATGTCTCGCCAGGTTTTTTGATCTTTAGAAAAGATTTTATTAAGTATCTTGTAGCGCAAGGCCATACTGTTTTTGCCTTCGCGCTTGATTATACGGCTGAAACAAAAGCCGCTGTTGTTGAACTGGGTGCAACCCCCATTGATTATTCGCTAAGTAAGACAGGTATAAACCCTTTTCGTGATTTAAAAGATACTCTGGCACTTTCTAAAAAGCTTAAAGCAGTTCAGCCTGATGTAGTTTTTAGCTTTTTCGTTAAACCATCCATTTATGGGACGTTAGCTGCAAAATTAGCAGGTGTGCCATGTCGTATCGCCATGCTTGAAGGCTTGGGATATATCCATACACCTAGTAAGTCTGGATTCTCGCTTAAAAAGCGGTTGTTGCAATTAGTCCATGGGGGCTTGTGCACCATAGGTTATGCTTTTGCAGACAAGGTGCTGTTTCTTAATCTTGACGACCCTAATGATTTGGCGAAAAAATCACTACTAAATCGTGAAAAGTTACAGGTATTAGGACCGATTGGTCTAGATTTAGATTCTTATCCTTATAAACAGATAGCTACTTTTGAACCTATACGTTTTATTTTTATCGCGCGTCTACTTGCTGACAAAGGTATTTTTGAATACTTGGAAGCTGCCAGAATAGTAAAACAGACCTATCCAAGTGCTGAGTTTATTGTGTTGGGTGGTTTTGACTTTAATAATCCTGCAGCACTGTCTTCATTTCAGATGGATGAGGTGATCGAGGAAGGCATTATCACTTATCCTGGTCATGTTACCAATGTGTCTCAATGGATAGAGGAATCCCATGTTTTTGTACTACCGTCGTACCGTGAAGGCTTTCCCCGCTCTACCCAGGAGGCTATGGCAATTGGGCGGGCTGTGATCACGACAGATGTACCTGGTTGCCGTGAAACGGTAATCGATGGCGTAAACGGTTTTATTGTTCCACCATTCGATTCTGCTATTTTGGCAGAAAAAATGATTTATTTGATAGAGCACCCTGAAGAAATACAGCGTATGGGCGATGAGAGCCATCGTATCGCAAAAGAACGCTTCGATGTGCATAGAATAAATCCAATTCTTGCTGATATTGTTATTGGAAAATAGAGTTTGAAATACCCGTACATCTACTTTGATGCTAAGATCGCATCTACAGCATTGTCGCTTAATTTAATGGATTTAAAGTAGGTTCCTTGTGACAGAAAAAGACATTCCCCGTTATCAGTCAATTCGTGTGTTGTTGGCCTACCGCCTTGTGGACTTGTGTGTGCCATTTTTCATTTTGGCGATTGTCCATTTCTTGCTTAGCTCCCAAACTTGGCACGAGCCTTACACATGGCTAGGCGGCATGGCTGGTTTACTCTTCATGGTGTTTACTCAGCTCTTGGGCGGGTACAGCCGTTTTGTAGAGCGTTCTGTTGCAAAAAAAATCGAAATCGTCTTTAAAACATGGGCTTTCAATGTTTTGCTGTTGATGTTTATTGCCTACCTAAACCTCGCCGTGCTTGGCCTTGCTCGTTCCGTTATATTGGTATGGGTTGTGCTGACGCCCTTTATTATTTTGTTCACTAAAGTGCTGATCAACTACAAAAGCCGTTCTACACAACAAGGTCGTACTGAAGTTTTGGTACTGGGAGATGGTTATCACTTTAATGAATTCGAACTGGCTCAGCTAAAACGACATAATATTCGTCTACACCCCATTGATGAATACGATGAAGATGTATTGCATGAAAAGGTTGAGGCTTTATCGCCAGACTTCTTGGTGATTAATCTGGATAAATCTGCTGAGCATAAACTGGTTAAACAATTAACCCATTTAGACCTGAAAGGCGTACAACTTCTCGCGCTGCACCACTTTATGGAAAACTTTTTGCGCAAATGCTACATCCCATATGAATCGAGTGAGTTAAGTTATTTAGAGCGGATACGTTCTTACGATCGTATTAATTTCCTAGTGAAAAGAGTGCTTGATGTTAGTGCTGCATTATCTTTGGGCTTAATAACTCTTCCTATTATGCTCTATGCGGCCTTAAAAATACGCCGAGAGTCACCTGGCCCTATTATTTTTTCACAAGCTAGGGTGGCGCGTTCAGGTAAAGAGCTTGTTATTTATAAATTCCGTTCAATGCATGTCGATGCTGAAAAAAATGGTGCGCAATTTGCTCAAGAAGATGACCCTAGAGCCTACGAATTTGGTGCTTTCATGCGTAAAACCCGTATTGATGAGTTACCGCAGCTTTGGAATGTTCTTAAAGGTGATTTGCATTTTGTGGGACCAAGGCCAGAGCGTAAGGTTTTCACCGAAAAATTAGAAGAGGATATTCCTTATTATAATGAGCGCCATCTCGTTAGCCCGGGAATAACTGGCTGGGCACAAGTTTTGTACCCCTATGGCGCTAATACCGAAGATGCCCGTCAAAAGCTCATGTACGATTTGTATTATATTAAGCATTGGAGTATTTGGCTGGAAATCGAGACTCTGATTCGTACTGTGTTGGTAGTGTTGGGACGAAAAGGCTTGTAGATAGGCCGAAGATCAAGACCTGAACCCCATCCTAGCCTTGGAGGAGATAAGGGGAAGGGCGTGTTGGTTGCCAGAGTATGGCGGGGGTTGGGCAGTGGGCGATGGGGAAGTAGCCGATGTTGCTGCGGATGCGTTGCGCTACGCTTTGGTGCCAGTGGGGCGAGCGTGTGTGGTTGGGTTGGTCGTTTTCCAGCACGCAGCAGTGTCGTGGGGCGAGGGTGAGTTTTCGCCAGGCGTTTAGGTTGCGCTGTTGGTAGTGTATTTTGCCTAGGTGTTTGGGCTCTATGGTGAGCAGTGGCTGCCAATGGGGCGGCTGTGTTTTGGCTAGGCGTGTTGTTTGATAGCAGGGTTGTTTAGTTTGTTGTTCTATCCAGTTTATTAGGATTCGCAAGGCGATGTCTCCTATTCCATCTCTGCGGTATCCACCGCCAATATCCGAATGCACTCCTGCTAGCCAGATTTCCAGTGCGCGTCCATCGTGGTTGATTAATGTTGGCCGAAAGGCGAGGCGTTGTTCATCTAATGCGACTAAATGCAGCGCGCGATGGACTCCTTCTGGTAATGTGTTGCCATGCTCAAAGACCACTTCTGTGCTGGGGCGTTTTGTTATATCTAAGTTTGGCCAGCCGATGGAGGCGACGGTGTCGATGACGGCTTCTATGATGATAGGGCGATCAATGAGCGGGGTGATGAGCGCGGCAAAACGCCTTGCTAAGGCGGCACCTCGGCTAAAACCGATTAAGACGATGTGGCGAACTGATTGGTTGTAGTGGTTTTTGAAGTCGTGTAAAGCGCGGTTTAGAATGTTGGCTACGTGGCCGGATTCGATGGCAAAGGCGGCGTTGATTTTTTGTTCTAGCCAGCTGCCGTAGGTGCCGATGCCAGCGTAGTAAAAGCTGCGATGGTTTTTTACGCGACCACCCAGTAGCCTGTGAGATTTTAATACATTGGTGATGCTCGAAACGCTGTGTTCTGGTGCGTAGGCGTCACTTGGGCTATTGTCTGTGCCATCGAAATGAAAAAATAACGTCGACATGGGGGCGTCCTCCTTGTTGTGTTGAATACCATCTTCCTGATGACCGAATTGAGCATAACATGGTTTTATTGTTTTGTAGGGAGTGTGTTTTTTTGATTCGCCGGATAACGCCTCGTGCCTCGTCTCATCCGGCCTACGTTGTTGGTTCATGCGGATTTGATGTTTTTTTTACTATGATAGGGATGTTTTTTTATTTGGAGGGCGAGCGTGCGTCTAACTAAGCAGCAAGTAGATGTCATTAAACAAGTGTTATTTAAGCATTTTGGCGAAGGTTCGGAGTTACGGCTTTTTGGCTCAAGAGCTGATGATAATGCGCGTGGCGGGGATATTGATTTGTATATAGAGCCTGACTTACATTCGGCTGATGACATAGTTGAGGCTAAACTAAATGCTTTGGTTGAACTTCATTTGCTGCTTGGTGATCAGAAAATTGATTTGGTGATTAATCGTAAGTCTGGAAGATTTTTGCCTATCTATAAAATCGCAAAAGAGAGTGGTATTCGCTTATGAATAAGGATGTATTTAAGGGGATCGTTGATATTTGCCCATGATTACCCCGATGATCCTGAAATACAATCGGCGTTATTGAATAAAGCGTTCGGTATGGCTGGTCAGTTGTTACGATGTCTAGATCACGTGGTTCGTTTTGCGGCTAAGTATCAATGAGTAAGTTTTGTTGTGCTTGCTGGTTTTAATCGTCACGGTTTTTTGTAGGTAAGCAAGCGCCTCATGCGTCAGATAACGCCTCGTGCCTCGTCTCATCTGACCTACAGGTGATTGGGCGGGTTGATTTTTGTTTAATATATTGTACTATTATTGGATTTATATGTTTTATGTAGGGTATTTTAAACATTATGGATTTTCAGGCGCTGGGGCAATTCGTTAAAAACGCGCGTAAGGCGCGAGGTATTCGTCAGCAGCAGATGGCGGATGATTTGGGGTTGGCGCGTGCGACGTTAAGTGGGTTCGAAAGTGGTCGTGTGGCCGATATTGGTCTTCGTAAAGTGTTGAAAATGTTAGAATATCTGCATTATGAGGTGACACCTCACGCGGTAAGTCGATTGCCCACTTTTGAGTCTTTGTTAGCCGAGCGTGATGATGTCTGAGCTAGACGTTTGTGTTGGCACTCAATCTGTTGCTTGCTTGTCGAAAGAGTCTGATGAGTTTTTACTGAACTACGTCTGTGACGATTCCCCCTCTTTTGTTTCTTTAACTATGCCTGTCCGCGCTAAAAGTTATGTCTCTAACCGGCTCTTCCCGATTTTTGAAATGCATTTGCCAGAGGGCTATTTGCTGTCGGTGATAAAAAAGCATTTTTCAAAACTGACGGCGACGGATGATTTTGGTTTGTTGGCTTTGCTGGCGAGGAAGGTGCAGGGCCGTTTGTCTTATGGGGTCACTTCAAATTTAGGTGATGGCGAGTTTCTTTCGCTGGATGAGGTGTTGCAATCTTCCCAGCCGGATTTGTTCGCTCAGTTGGTGGGGCGTTTTGCTTTGTCTTCGCCTGTCAGTGGTGTGCAGCCTAAAGTGTTGGCGCGTTTAAAAGATACAGCCACTTTGCGGATGGGTCATTATATTGTGAAGTCTTGGGGGGATGATTACCCTGATTTGGCGTTGAATGAATGGCTTTGTATGACGGTACTGAGTAAGGCGGGTCTTGATGTGCCTGAGTTTTATCTGTCGGACGATGAGCGTTGTTTTGTGATGAAGCGCTTTGATGTGACGGAGAGTGGTTATTTAGGGTTTGAGGATTTTTGTGTTTTGCAGGCCAGGTCTCGTGACGATAAATATGCGGGGAGTTACGAGCAGTTGGCGAAGAGTATTGCAACTTTTGTTAGCCCAAGATATCGCAATAAGGCGTTGTTAGATTACTTTAAGACCATGGTGTTGAATCAATGGTTGCAAAATGGTGATGCGCATCTGAAGAATTTTGGTGTGTTGTACTCCTCTATTGAAGATGTCCGTTTGGCGCCAATTTATGATGTGGTGTCAACAACGGTGTATATTTCACAAGATATCCAGGCGTTAACGCTTTTGGGGAGTAAGCGTTGGCGTAGCGTGGCACATTTGGAACGATTTGCCGTTGCACATTGTGGATTAACGCTGAAACAAGCTCGAAGTGCTGTAGCAGAGTGTTTAGCTGGCATGGTTTGGTTGCAAGATGAGGTTAAATTATTACAGAAGCAGACAACGGGTAAGGATTCTAGAGGTCGTTTGTTGGATCACTTTGCTGGTTTAGCAGAGAAAGCGTTGGGGTTGTAGGCCGAATGAAGAGGCAAACCCCATCCGGCGTTAGTGTTTTTTTGTAGGTCGTGCTTTAGCGCGTCAAGGGCTTGAGTTGATGTTGCTAGGCTTTGACGGCCTAAAGGCCAATGACCTACAGGGGATTGGTTTGGGTTGGTGTTGTTAGGTTTTTTGGTTTTTTGGTTTTTTGATTTTTAGGGGGAAGGATGTTTGTTTTGGTGACGGGTGGTGCGGGTTACATTGGTTCGCATACGTGTGTTGAGTTGATTAAGGCGGGTTTTGAGCCGGTTATTGTTGATAATTTGTCGAACAGTAAAGAGGTGGTGTTAGACCGTATTGAGATGATTGCGGGTAAGCGCCCGGTGTTTATGGAAGGCGATATTCGTGATTCCGCTTTTTTGGATGGTGTATTTGCGCAGTATTCTTTTGCGGCGGTGATTCATTTTGCGGGTCTGAAGGCGGTGGGTGAGTCGGTTCAAAAGCCTTTTTTGTATTATGAAAACAATGTTGCTGGAACCTTGAACCTTATCAAGGCGATGGAGCTGGCTGGGCTGCGGAATTTGATTTTTAGTTCGTCTGCGACGGTTTATGGTATGCCTGAGTCTGTGCCGATTCGTGAAGATTTTCCTACTTCTACGCAAAACCCTTATGGGGCGAGTAAGTTGATGGTGGAGGGTATGTTGACCGATTTGGCGAAGGCCAATGGTGAGTGGAATATTGCAACCTTGCGTTACTTTAATCCGATTGGTGCCCATGAGTCGGGTTTGATTGGGGAAGATCCTAAAGGCATTCCGAACAATTTGTTGCCGTTTATTAGCCAAGTTGCGGTGGGTAAATTGGCTTGTTTGAGTGTGTTTGGTGATGACTACGATACGCCGGATGGTACGGGGGTGCGTGATTACATTCATGTGGTGGATTTGGCTCGTGGTCATGTTTGCGCTTTGGAAAAAGTGCTTGGTCAGTCCGGTCATTTTGTGGTGAATCTGGGTACGGGCAACGGCTATTCTGTGTTGGAAATGGTCAAAGCCTTTGAGGCGGTGTCTAATAAATCTATTAGCTATAAGATTGTGGATCGTCGTCCTGGTGATATCGCAACGTGTTATGCGGATCCGGAATTTGCCAAAACGTTTTTGGGATGGCAGGCGGAGTTTGATCTGGCGCGTATGTGCGAAGATTCTTGGCGTTGGCAATCGAATAATCCTAATGGGTTTGATGCGTAGGTTTGGTGTTGTTAGGTTTTTGGTTTGGTGGTTAACCCCTCCCTAGCCCCCTTGAAGATAAGGGGAGGGAATTGTCAGTGATGTGTTTGGTTTGGTGTGATTGGTTTTTTGGTTTGGTTTATCCTAGGAGGGTGTATGCGATTGACTCGGCAAGAGGTTGGTGCGATTGAGACGGCGTTTGCATCTGTTTTTGATACTGGGGAAGTGTTTCTTTTCGGTAGTCGTGTTGATGATGCGAAAAAAGGTGGGGATATTGATTTGTATATACGGCCTTCTCAGTTGTTCGAGGATGTCTTTGCAAAGAAAATTGATTTTTTAGTGACGTTGAAACAGGTTATCGGTGAGCAAAAGGTTGATGTTTTGATTGAGCCTAGAGTGCCGGATAGTTTTCGACAAGAGGTGATACGTTCGGGGTTGTTGTTATGCAAGAGATGATGCGAGAGCGGCTTGAACGCTTATTTTCTGAATGTGATAAACATGTCTTACGCATGAATTCGGCAAAAGCCAAGTTAGCGGCGGTGTTGCCATTAACCTCGGTTGGTTACAGTGCGTTGACGGAAGATGAGATCGAGCATATTGATCAGTTTTTATTTCGTTTTGCCAAGTTGCAAGATGCGATTGGGCAGCGTTTGTTTAAATCCATTTTGCTCTTTTTACAGGAGGATGTGGAAGGCGTGCCCTTTGTGGATATTTTATCAAAGCTTGAGAAGCTACATTTGATCGAGTCATCCGCTCAGTGGCAAATGCTGCGGGAAGTGCGTAATGAAATTGCCCATCAGTATGATGATGCGCCTGAGTTGGCGGCGCAGGCGTTGAATGCAATTTTTGACTCAAAGACATTGCTTGAATCGGTTTATTTGGGCCTGAAAGAAGCCTATTTTAGTAGAAAATAGTTGGTGTTTGGTTGGTATCAGTGGTTTTGTGCCGGATTACATCTTCGTGCCTCGGCTCATCTAACCTACAGGTGATGTGTTTGGGTTGGTGGTTTTAACCCCTCCCTAGCCCTTGAAGATAAGGGGAGGGAATTGTCAGATCACGCCTCGTGCCTCGGCTCATCTGACCTACAGGTGATTGGGTGGGTTGGTGTAGTATTAAAGCGGTAATACACGGCAATCTCAGGATGAGGTTGGCATGAATAAAAGAGGGATTTTAAATGAATGCAAGATCAGTGGATGATCATGATAGCCCGTGGAAAGAGGCATTAGAACAGCGTTTTCCAGAGTTTTTAGCCTTGTTGTTCCCCGATGTTTACGAGCAGGTGGATTGGAGCCAAGGGCGGGAGTTTTTGGATAAAGAGCTCCAGCAGGTTGTTCAAGATGCCGAGCTTGGCCGACGCTATGCCGATAAGCTGGTTAAGGTGTTTGCACGGGATGGCTCGGAAACATTACCGCTTATTCGACCGTTATCAGATGGATGTGGTCAGTTTAGGCGTCCTCGCCGATACCAATCGGAACTTTCGACCCAAAAGCTATCATTGGGGACGCTGGGGTTGCGAGCTAGATTTTCATTTCCCCCGAGTCAAGCTCCTGGATTGGCAAGATCACTGAGCGCAGTTAGAACGCAGTGACAATGTGTTTGCCTTGGTGGTGATGGCGCAACTTCGTGCCAAAAGCAGTAAAAGAGCCGAAGAGCGACAAGCGTGGAAGTTTCAGCTTGTGCAATTAATGTACGAGCGGGGTTATGAACGTGATGTTATATTAGAACTGTTCCGGGTTATTGATTGGATGATACGTTTACCAGACGTTTTAGAACGTCAGTTCTTAGAATCGGTATATCAACTAGAGGAGTCTAAAAAAATGCCTTACGTCACCAGTGCAGAGCGTTTTGGAATTGAAAAAGGAATGCAACAAGGAATGCAGCAGGGAATGCAGCAGGGTGAAGCGGCCATAATGCTGCGATTGATGGCACGCAAATACGGTGTTGACGTGGTGGCGGCTTACCGTGAGCGGATTGAAAAAGCCGATGCTGACACCCTACTGGAATGGTCTGAACGACTCCTCTTCGCCGAGAAAATAGAAGACATTTTTCATTGATGTTCGCCATCCCGCATCAACCAAAACGTAGGTCGTGCTTTAGCGCGTCAAGGGCTTGGTTTTGTGTGATGAGGTTTTTGACGGCCTGAAGGCCGACCTACAGGTTTGGTAGTTTTAACCCCTCCTTAACCCTTGAAGATAAGGGGAGGGAATTGTCAGATCACGCCTCGTGCCTCGGCTCATCTGACCTACAGGTGATTTGGTTTAGCTCCTTTATTTTTCCTTCATTTCCGCGTTTTTATATTTCTTATTCTTGAGTTTTGATAGACTCGGCGAATTATTTCGTTGTTGGCGTTGGTTTGTTGTGGATATTATTCCCGTTATTTTGTCAGGTGGTGTAGGCAGTCGTTTATGGCCATTATCACGCGAATTTTTCGCTAAGCAATGTTTGCCTTTGGTGGATAAGGAACTCAGTCTTTTACAACAAACCTTGCTAAGAACCGCGTCGTTGGACGTGGCGGATCCTATTGTGGTGTGTAATGAAGACCATCGCTTTTTGATTGCGCAGCAGTTGCTGTCTATCGGTGTGACAAAATCCCGTATTGTTTTAGAGCCTAAAGGGCGAAACACGGCGCCTGCGATTGCTTTGGCGGCGTTGGAAGCGTTGCGCAGTGAATCGGATGATGCGTTGATGTTGGTGTTGCCTGCGGATCATGTGATTCGTGATGTTGCGGCGTTTGAAAAGGCGATTTCGCAAGCGGCAGAGTTGGCCAAACAGGATGCCTTGGTGACGTTTGGTGTGCAGCCGACTCGCCCTGAAACGGGCTATGGTTATATTCGTGCGGGTGAGGATTTTGCGGTTGCTGAGTTTGTTGAAAAACCCAATTTGACAACCGCCCAGGCGTATCTGGCGTCGGGTGACTATTTGTGGAACAGTGGGATGTTTTTGTTTAAAGCATCGGCTTTTCTGTCCGAACTGAAGGCACACCGTGACGATATTTACAGTGCGGTGTCAAACGCCTATGAAAATCGTTCTGAGGATTTGGACTTCGTGCGTATTGACGCGGAATTGTTTTCTGCGTGTCCAGAAGAGTCGATTGATTATGCGGTCATGGAGCCAACGAAAAAAGCGAAGGTGGTGCCTTATGTAGGCGACTGGAGTGACATTGGTGCGTGGGATGCGCTGTACGATTACGCCGACAAAGACGCTGATAACAATGTTTTGCTTGGCGATGTGATGGCGGAAGGTTCGACGAATTGTTTGATTCGTTCTGAGTCGCGCTTGGTTGCCGCTGTCGGTGTGCAAGACTTGGTGGTGGTTGAAACGGCGGACGCGGTGTTGGTAATGGACAAAAACAACGCCCAAGATGTGAAGAAGATCGTCAAGCGTATTCAAGCCGAAGGCCGTGAAGAACACATGTATCACACGACGGTGCATCGCCCTTGGGGTACGTATCAGACGGTGGATCTTGGCGGTCGCCATCAAGTGAAGCGCATTATGGTGAAGCCCGGCGAGAAGTTAAGCGTGCAGATGCATCATCATCGTGCTGAGCATTGGGTGGTGGTATCGGGTACGGCGAAGGTGCAGAACGGTGATCGTGAAATACTGCTGACCGAGAACGAATCTACTTATATACCTGTTGGTGTGGTTCATGCTTTGGAAAACCCAGGCAAGATTCCTTTAGAACTGGTGGAAGTGCAGTCAGGCAGCTATTTGGGTGAAGACGATATTGTACGTTTTAGTGATCGCTACGGCCGTTAAGGAAGAATAAATAGGATGATGACGAGTAAGAGACAGGTAAAGCAACTGAGTGATGAGTTAGGTGTCGCTTTTGGTACCAGCGGTGTGCGTGGTTTGGTCAAGGATTTAACGCCGGCGTTGTGTTTCGCTTTTGTTCGGTCGTTTTTGCAATCCGTTTGCCCATCCGCTAAACGTGTAGCGATAGGGATTGATTTACGCCCAAGTAGTCCTGAGATTGCCAAAGCCTGTTTGCTTGCGAGTGAGTCATTCGGTACAGACATTGTGTTTTGTGGTGCGTTGCCAACGCCGGCGTTGGCGTTTTATGCCATGCAAAATAACATGCCCGCTGTGATGATTACGGGCAGTCATATTCCGTTTGATCGTAATGGTATTAAGTTCTACCGCCCGGACGGTGAGATCAGTAAAGCCGATGAAGCGTCTATCTTAGAGGGCTGTGTTGACATCCCTGAGACGGTGTCAGAGCACGTTGCTCAATATGTTTTGCCGAGTGTTGATGCTGCTGCTATTGAGCTTTTTAAACAACGTTACACCGCGCTTTTTCCGTCGACTATGTTGCAAGGCAAGCGTATTGGTGTGTATGAACACTCTAGTGTGGCGCGAGATGTGGTTAAAGAATTATTAGCGCATTTTGGTGCCGACGTTATATCACTTGAACGCACAGAGGCGTTTGTGCCGATCGATACGGAAGCGGTATCAGAAGACGATGTGCAGAAAGGCTTGGCTTGGTCTAAAGAACACACGTTGGATGCCATTATCTCGACCGATGGTGACGGCGATCGCCCGCTGATTGCCAATGAAAAAGGCGAGTGGCTACGTGGGGATATTCTGGGCGTGCTGTGTGCGGATTATTTACACGCCACTCATGTGGCGGCGCCTGTCAATGTAAATACGGTGCTTGAGTTGAGAGGGACACTGCAAAGCCCAGAACGAATCTCGATGAGAACGAGAATTGGCTCGCCTTATGTCATTGCTGGTATGGAGGATCTGTTGCAACAATCCCCAGATGCCAGAGTTGTTGGCTATGAAGCCAATGGTGGCTTTTTGGTCGGTGCCGACTTTGTTGTTAATAATCAAGTATTACACGCTTTACCAACACGAGACTCTGTCTTGCCAGCCTTGATTGTATTGGCCATGTCGTTTGAACAGGCTCGCCCAATCAGCCAATTGACCGCCGAGTTTCCCGCGCGATTCACTGCCAGTGATCGTATTAAAGACATTCCAACAGACGTCAGTAAACAGCTTATAGCCGATATCAAAGCCAGCAAGGCTAAACAAACTGAGCTGTTGTCAGTGATTCAGCCTGAAGGGGAAGTTCTTGACGTGGTTGCCATTGATGAAACAGATGGGCTTCGTATGACACTCAATAGTGGAGATATTGTTCACTTACGGCCGTCTGGTAATGCACCTGAATTGAGGTGTTATGTGGAGAGTAGAAATGACAGTTTTGCTAAAGGCATTATTGATTGTGCTTTCTTTTGGCTTTCTGAAATTATTTCTTCTACTAGATTATAGATAACGAAACCACAACGTAGTTACTGCTTTCTAATTGGTAACTGTATTAGTTTTCTTTACTGATAGTTGCTAGTTCACTTTGCCAAACTGTGGCTACTATACCGGCCATAAATATATTGTAATAAAACACACCTGTCCAAAAATTTTGATAGGATTCAAAGCAGTTCATCACCGTCCAGAAAAAAAACATTGAAGCGAATATATAGCCAAATTCTTTTTCTATTCTTTCTGATTTTATTTCAGTTAACAATGTTTTTCCTATTACTATCCATATAGAAAAGTAAAAAAGTAACCCTATAATACCGTAATTTACTAATATTTCGAGGTAGGTATTATGTAAGTGTCCAAAGCCGTTTCTAACCCATTCAGGGAGTGACTCGGAATGTGACATGACTAATGACTTGCCATTGCTACCCCAGCCAAAAAAAGGCTTTTCTTTAATAAAGTCCGTAGCAGCCATCCAGGAGTGAAGTCGAACGCCAAAACTAGAGTAAGGAACATTGTTAAAATCTAATGCAATAACCGCTGATATAGCTTCCTTCTCAGCCATTACTCTATCGACTATTTTTTCATTGTTTATAAGCATGCTAGTTAACGAGGCTAGTCCAATGAAGAATATACTTATCACCGCTAATTGTTGTTTTTTTGATGATTTTTTTAATTGTTTAATGACTAAATAGGTAGACATGGCAAGTAAAGTGACAATAAGGGCTAGCCAAGCTTGTCGTGACTCATTGACATAGATTACTAATAAACAATAAATAATTAGAAAGGTGATAGGGATGATGGATAATTTATATTTCTTATAGAGTGGTTTTGCAAAGCAACATAGTCCGACGAGAATTGACCCAAAATATAACGCAGTATGTTGAGCATTACGGATTCCGAAATCGATCCTTTGTCCATTAATGCCTTGAATAATTTCATTTAGACCATCACCAGTGACCCAAGGCGATACAAGAACCCCCAGTGCCGCACTACCCCAAACAAACCAAATAGCATTTTTGTATTGAGCAATCCACCATGCTAATGGGATAAAGACAAACCAGCGTGTTATCTTATCGAGCTTAGGAATGTCTTCAGCCCATTCAGGAGTGATTAATTGAGATAAGGCCCATGAAATTAACTGAATTATGATAGCAATCCATAGAAACCGAAAGAGAATGTGACTGTTTACTATTTTGCCATATTTATATAGACCCCAGAGGCCCGTCAGTGTTGCTATTGTTGATGCAATACTTGCAAGCTCCATAAACCCTGTTCGTGAAAATGCATAGATAACGATAGAGACAATACCGAGCATGATTAACCACGTTGGTTGTTCATCTGGCGTTTCACGCTTAAAAAAGTTTTTTATGGCTGAGGACAGCATCTATTTTCTCTTTGTTAATAAGGCACGTTGGGGTTTGAGTATGGCGTTATAGTTTTACGTTGTAGTGATCGCTCAACGCTTGCCATTGTTCTCTATTACCGTCTTGTCTGACGTTGGTTTTTTTCAGGGAAATTTTTTGTGACCCTGCGATGGGGGTGGGTTTGGGCGATGGCATCGATGATCTTCTAACTTCTGTCCCTTGTAAAAAGGACATCATTTTAAACCACAGATCGTCTGCTTTTGGCGTGAGTTTTAGAAAGAGTTCCTGATTCGTTGCATCTGGATGCAAAGCGTGAGCAGGATACAATACTCCGCCATACCCTATTGGCAGCAACTTTGGGTCTGCAATGTTGGCGTCTTTTTGCATTTTCCACTGTTTATAAGGAAGCAATTCGCCATCGGCATCATAACAAATCATGCGGCATTCATTAGCAATAACGCTGTTAGGGTGTTGTTGGTGTTCTTTATAAAGCGATTCTAACCAAGTGCTTGTATAAATAAGGTCATCATCACAGGTTACTAACGTGGTTTCTGGAAATTCGAGCAGTGAATAAATGAGTTTTCTGTGGGAGCAGGTGAGTTCTTTTTGATAGCGGATCTCGAAAATGTCGCCTTCAAGTTCGGTGAGTTTTTTGGGTATTTGATGGCGTAAATCTTCGTTTAACCAGAGTAGTATTTTCTGGGGTTTGGTGGTTTGGTTTAATAAACTGCGAATCGTTAAATCGATAATGTTTAATCGTGATGGAATCGAAGTGAGTGTGACTATTAAAGGTAGAAGCTTGTCTGTGTTCGCTTTAAGCGTTTGCAGAGGTACTCTTTTCAGCCTGTAGGCGGCTTTCATAGCGGGGATATACTCTTTAAGCTTCAACGCTTTTTCCTTTTCGATTCAAGTTCTGAGTTTTTTTATGATGGGGTATTGTCTATCAAGGGATATCTCACATCAATAGCTTTATATAGTAGTCAAATGCTTCTAAACAAAAAAACCGCTTCATGAAAAATGAAGCGGTTTTTTTGAAGAAAATATGGACTTATTTCGCGTCTTCTTTCTCTTCAATACCATGCAGTTCCACAACAAACTTCAGTGCGGCATGCGGTGGGATAGGACCTGTGCCACCAGGGCCGTAGGCTAGGTCTGATGGGATGTACAGTTCGTATTTAGAGCCAACCGACATAAGTTGTAGACCTTCTGTCCAGCCAGGAATAACGCCGTTTAGTGGGAAGGTGATGGCTTCGCCGCGTTTGTACGAGCTGTCGAATACGGTGCCGTCTGTTAGGCTGCCTTCGTAGTCGACTTTAACGGTGTCTGTGGCGCTTGGCTTGTCGCCTTTGCCTTCTGTGATGACTTTATACAGCAAACCTGATTCGGTCTTCTTCACGCCGTCTTCGGCTTCTTTCTCTTTCAACCATGCAGCAGAAGTAGCTTTGGCTTCTTCAGCGGCTTTTTCTTGCTCTGCTTGGACTTTTTCCATTTGCTCTTGCTGGTAGGATTGGATGGTCTTGGTGACTTCATCCATGGTCATTTTGCCTTCTTTTCCTGCAAAGGAATCTTGGAAGCCTGCCATAAAGGTTTTCATATCTAGTTCAGAGAAATCTTGTGACATGCGTGAACCAAACATGGTTCCGATACTGTAGCCTAGACGTTGTTCTTTTGTGTCTAATTTGATTGCACTGTCATCTGCTGCGTACGCAAAAGAAACGGAGGACATAACCAGCGCCGCAATAAGAGTCTTTTTCATAACTATTTTTTTCATAAGGAAAAATGTTCCATTATTTGTGGGTTTATCATTTTGTGATGTAAAGCATTAAGACGGAGCTCGATTCGCATACGCTTATAGAACCGCACATGTTGAGGCGAAAACAAAGCAGTAACCATGATATACGCCTTGTGCTTTGCAAAATCAGATCCGTCGTTTCTTTGTAACATAACTGTTCTAACACAAGCGAGGCGGTTTATGCCAATCTTATGTTCGTACGTTACCAAAGCGACCCCTTCACCTGCACACTTTGTTTGAGTTCCAAAAGATCTTTTTTGTTCCCAGAAACGTCAATTCCTAAGAACGTTTCCACAAAGCACAAGACGTATAATGAGAGTAATCCTCTGTTCTTTTGCCTGACAATCGCTTTTACAAAAGCATGACGGTGTTTGCGAAAGCAGGTTTGTTTGTATTGCGGTCTTTACGGTTTGTTGACTGTCGACTGATGAAGGCCGACCTACAGGTCATTTGTTTGGTGTAGGTCGTGGTTTAGCGCGTCAAGGTTTTTGGTTTGGTGTCATCGACTTTTTGACGGCCTAAAGGCCGACCTACAAACGCGAAAAGGACGTGTTTTTTAACTTATTCCCATAAACAACGGAATGAGTATGGGCACTAGGATGCTCATGATGAAGCCGCTGGCGATGCAAACAGGGACGATTTGCGCGCCATGAAACTTGCCTAACATGGGTAAGGTGAAATCCATGGCGGTGGCGCCGGAATAGCCGACGGACATATGGCTGTTTAGACGTGCTAAAAATGGGATCAGCATGAGTGCCAAGATCTCGCGTCCTAGGTCGAGCAAGAAGGCGGTGGTGCCGAGTACAGGGTCGCCTAGGCCGGTAATTAAAATGCCAGACAAGCTGTACCAGCCGAAGCCTGAGACGACCGCAAGCCCTTGGTTCCAACTTAGACCTAATACAAAGCTGCCAATCCAACCTGCCAGTAACGTAGTGAAGATAGTCACTAGGGCGATAATGACGCCTTGAGTGTTCAAGAAGAGTTTGCGCAGGCGGTGATTGCCTTGGCGAAGTTGGCAACCAATTAAAAACAATAAGACATATAACAACCCCGTGACCATTTCATCAACACCGGTTAGCCAGTCTTTGGCAAGTAAGCCGACGATGACGCCCCCAATCACCCAAGCAAGGGTTTTAGCGGCGTCTATTAATGCATGACTTTTGCTGTCTGATGGGCCTTGCGCCAAGCTGTCGGCGTGTGTGCCCCCAAAGCGCAGGCCGCTTACATATAACCCCGCTAAGCTTAAAGCACTGATCAGCACAAAGAACACAATGGCTTGGTAACCGGCAATAAACAGTTTTTCGGCAAGATTGTCCAATGCGCCAAGGCTGAAGCCTATTAGTCCTAATATTAGGTATACCAGCTGCTCTAAGCCTTTTGCTACGCGAGTGGGTGTAAAGACGCGGATGTTGACCCAGTAACCAAAGAGTAGGGCGATTAATAAAGGGCCAAGTGTGGTGAGAATGGTCATGTAAAAGCTTTCTTCCCTGTTTTGTCTAATAAAGAGTGGAGCGGCATTTTCTCGGTATTAGGTTGTAAATACAAGTTTGGTTTTTGTGTTTCAGGTAAATGTCGGATCACGGTCCCAAGAGAAGTGGCTTTTGACCCCCTCCCAGCCTCCCCCTTAGCAGGGGGAGGAGCTAAGCATTTTTGTTCCTTCCCCTTATCTTCAAGGGGAAGGTTAGGATGGGGTTGTTAGCATTTTGCCCCCCTCCCAGCCTCCCCCTTAGCAGGGGGAGGGGCTAGGGCTTTGGTGCTGCCGTATAGGAAGCAAAATAAGGCTGACTAACGGTGCAATGTTGGGTGAAGGGTGTTAGATTGCTCGGCTGTTTTTTGGTGTTTTCTATGGATAGTTGGCGGTGAAGTGTGGTTAAGCGTTTTCCTGTGTTAAGAGAGATTCTGCATTTGTTGTTTCCTATGGTGTTGACGATGACCTTGGAGCTGTCGATCAGCGTGGTCGATACCATTATGTTGGGGCATTACAGTGCCTTGCATCTGGCGGCCGTTGGCTTGGCGTCTAGTCTGTGGTTGCCTGTAGGGTGTTTCTTGATTGGGGTGACGTTTGGTATTACGCCCTTGGTGACGCGTCATTTACACGGTAGACAACCAAAGCTGGTGAACTTGTATATGTCGCAGGCTGTTGGGTTGTCGGTTGGGCTTGGTGTGTTGGCCAGTTTGATCGTTGTTCTTTTATTGCCTCACTTCGCAGCATTGATGGCCACGGAAGAAGAAACGAGACAAGTCTCTGTGTCGTATTTGTATATCTTTGCGCCGGCGCTGCCTATGTTGGCGTTAATGACGGCGTACAAAAATTTGTTTGAAGCCGCTGGCCGTCCGGGCTTTCCTTTGTTTGTGGCGAGCTTTGGTTTGGTGCTGAATATTTTATTCAACTATGTGCTGATTTTCGGCAAGTTTGGCTTTCCGGAATTGGGCGCAAAAGGCGCGGCGTTGGCGTCGGCGTTGTCTTTGTATTTGGCCGTGTCGCTGTTTTTTGTGTATGACCGATTCTTCAATAAATCGCCTTTGTTTACGCGTTTGGTGTGGCGTTATACCCGTAAATTTTCCATCTTGCTGAATGTCGGTGCGCCAGCCGGCTTTGCTTTTGCGTTTGAAGTGGGCTTGTTTTCTTCAATGACGTGGCTGATTTCGTCTTTTGGTGATCTCGCATTGGGCGGTGGTCAGATCGTTATGTCTTATACGTCCTTCTTGTTTACTCCTATGATGGCGATGAGTGCGGTCACGGCCATTGTTGTTGCGAAAGCCATGTCCAAAGAGGGTGTTGATGGCGTGAGAAAACGCATTCGTGTGATTGTATTGTTGGGCCTTTCTTATGTCAGTATGTGCTTTATTATCACGCAGGTCTTCCATAACCAGATTCCGTATATTTACAGCAACAATGCGGAAGTGGTCGCATTGGCGGCGAGCATCTTATTGATTTCTTCCTGTTATCAATTTCCTGATATGCTGCAAACAGTTTTTACAGGAGCGTTGCGGGGCTTTCGTGATACGCGTTCCAGCATGATCGCCTTTGCGGTGTCTTTATTTGGTCTGAGTATTCCGTTTGGCTTTTGGTTGTCTCATTACAGCCCTTGGGCAGAAACCTTGTCACTGCGAGGCTTTTATATCGGCTTAGGTGCTGGGCTTACGCTATTAGCGACAATACTGATTCTGCGTTTTCGGATTGTGGTGGCGCGTTATGAAGGCAAGCGTATTGCTTCCCCAAGGGAAGTGGCGTAGTTATGTAATTTTTGTCCCTTCCCCTTATCTTCAAGGGGAAGGTTTGGATGGGGTTGTTAGCTTTTTTGACCCCCTCCCAGCCTCCCCCTTGGCAGGGGGAGGAGCCAGTACGTTTTTTGTTCCTTCCCCTTATCTTCAAGGGGAAGGTTAGGATGGGGTTTGTTAGCTTTGTTGACCCCCTCCCAACCTCCCCCTTAGCAGGGGGAGGGGCTAAGATTTTGACCCCCTCCCAACCTCCCCCTTAGTAGGTGGAGGGGCTAGTTACTCTTCTGAAATGCTCGGCATGTTTTGATTAACGCATCGATGTTGATGTGTTGTTCGGCGCTGTCGGCGAGGCGGTCGATTTCGCTGTTGCGGTATTGGTCGTAGTCGAAGGTGGCGGCGTGGTCAACGCCGGCCCAGTTGAGTAGGGCGTGTAGGGCGTCTGGGTGGTCAAAGACGCCGTGTAGGTAAGTGCCGATGATTTGGTTGTCGTCGGAAACATAGCCTTCTTTTTCACCATTTTCTAGTGCGGAGAAGTGCATCACGTTTTGGGAAAAGCGCGATACGCCAGAGTGAATCTCATAGCCTGTTACGTCGGTTGATTTGGTGGTGAAGGCGAGGGTTCCTTGGCGTTGTTTTAGCTGTTTGTCTTTTTCTAGCACGGTTTCCATTGGGATCAAGCCGAAGCCAGGCGCGTTCGTGTTGGCGTGTTGGTTTTCCAGTCCTAATGGGTCTCGCAGTTGTTCGCCAAGCATTTGGTAGCCGCCACAAATCCCGATGACTTTTCCGCCGTATCTTAGGTGTTTTTTCAAATAGTCTTGCCAGCCTTCTTGGCGTAAGAAGGCGAGGTCGCTTTGCACGCTTTTGCTGCCGGGTAAGATTACTAGGTCGGCGGGCGGAATGGTTTCGTTGGCGCCAACAAGAGTCACTTGGACATCAGGGTGAAGGCGTAACGCGTCCCAGTCGGTGTGGTTGCTGGTGCGTGGCATGATGGGGATGACGATGTTTAGCGTGGCGTTGGTGTCGGTTTTTATTGGGCTTTTGGTTACGGCGTCTTCGGATTCTAGATGAAAGCCTTTTAAAAAGGGCAGTACGCCTAAAACGGGTTTGCCAGTGCGTTCTTCCAGCCAATCTAAGCCAGATTGTAATAGGCTGATGTCGCCACGAAAGCGGTTGATGACAAAGCCAATCACACGGTCTTGCTCACTTTGGCTGAGTAAATCTAATGTGCCAACAAGATGGGCAAACACGCCGCCTTTGTCGATGTCGGCGATGATAATCACCGGACAATCGATGCTTTCAGCAAAGCCCATGTTGGCGATGTCGCGCGCGCGTAAATTGATTTCCGCTGGGCTGCCTGCGCCTTCAATGATGACGGCTTGATACTGTTCGGCCAAACGATGGTAAGAATCCAATGCGGCGACTTTGGCGATGTTTTTGTATTCGTGATAGCCAACGGCGTTCATGTTGCCCACGGCTTTGCCTTGGATGATGACTTGCGCACCTGTGTCTGTGTTGGGTTTGAGCAGAATGGGGTTCATGTCCACATGGGGGGCGAGCCCTGCTGCGTAGGCTTGTACGGCTTGCGCACGGCCAATTTCGTTGCCATCGTGGGTGACGGCGCTGTTTAATGCCATGTTTTGCGGCTTGAAAGGTGCCACTTGAATCCCGCGTCGCGCCAGTAAACGGCAAAGTGCGGTGACCAATGTGCTTTTTCCCGCATCGGAAGTGGTGCCTTGTATCATTAAACTAAACGCTGTCATTCAGGTTCATCACGCTTTAAATCAATTCGATGGTAGAATTCTACCTTACCTGTTCACCTTGTTAAGTGAAAAAACGACCTTTATTTATGATCCCTTTTAATTTAGACAGTGTTTTGGGTGGCTTTCTTGTTGGCCTTGTGAGTTGGATATCGGCAACGGGTTGGATGCTGGTGGCAGCATTGGTGCTGGATCGGCTGCTGGGTGAGCCCAAAAGTTGGCACCCTTTGGTTTGGTTTGGCCGTTGGGTGGATCTGTGTCGACAATATTGTCAGCGGCCTTTAGAGGCGAGTGCGAGTCGACAACGTTCGACGGGCGTGCTCGCATGGTGTCTGGCTGTGATGCCTTGGGGGTTGATTTTATGGGTGCTGCTTTGGGTATTGCCCACGTTTTTGGACAACATACTGACGGTGTTGGTGCTGTATTTTGCGATTGGATGGCAAAGTTTGCGCGAGCATGCCTTGGCGATTTATCAGCCTTTGTCTTCTAGGCCGTTGACGAATGAAAAGCTGGATGAAGCCCGTCTTGCGGTGAGTTATATCGTCAGCCGTGACACGCAGAACTTAGATGAATCGGCGGTGGCAAAAGCGGGCATTGAGTCGGTGTTGGAAAATGGCAGTGATGCGATATTTGCGCCGATTTTTTGGTTCTTGCTCTTGGGAGCGCCGGGCGTACTTTTGTACCGACTTGCCAATACGTTAGACGCCATGTGGGGCTACAAAACGCCATCGCTGTTGTATTTTGGCTGGTTTGCGGCGCGTTTTGATGATGTGCTGAATTATGTTCCGGCACGATTGGTGGTGTATAGCTATGCTGCGTGCGGTCAGTGGCATCGTGCTTTGCGCAGTGCTCGCCAACCTTCGGCGCGTTGGAAAAGCCCTAATGCGGGGCCAGTTATGGCGGCTGGTGCTGGCGCGTTAGGCGTTCAGTTAGGCGGCGAGGCGGTGTACTTCGGTAAGACAGAAAGCCGCCCGATTTTGGGCGAAGGCGACAAGCCGCAGGTAAAGCATTTAAAGGAAGCGATTTTGCTGGTGGATAAAAGTGTGTGTTTATGGGGAGCGGTGATATGTCTGCTGGTGTGATGCATTCAGGTAAAACAGCGGTGAACTTGGCGCTTACAGCGCCGAAGCATGGCGGTGATTTGGCCTATTGGCAGCGTAAGGTGGGCAATGATGCATTGAATTGGCTGGATTTGTCGTCTGCCTGTAACCGCGAGCCTTGGCCTGTTCCCAGCATCGCGCCGGAATTGTGGATGAACTTGCCAGACCAAGCGGCGTTGTTGGATGAAGCCGAGCGCTATTTTTCGCGCCGCCCAAGTGTCGTTGGCGCTGGGTCACAGCATATTATTGAGTCTTTGCCGCCGTTGTTGCGCGAGTACCAAGAGACAGACAGTACCACCGTTTGTGTGCCAAGAATCGGTTATCAGGAACACGCTTTTTCTTGGAAAAAATGGGGCTATGAGGTTGTCTATTACGATGATTTAACGGATTTGCTGGTGCAAGATTGGGCAGCCGCTGTGGTGATACATCCCAATAATCCAACGGGTGAATGGGTTGCATCCGAGATATTGTCAACACTGATTGCTCATGCGGAAGAAACCGGCGGTTGTTTGGTGGTGGATGAGGCGTTTATTGACCCTTGCCCAGAACGCAGTGTGTTGTTTCATTATCAAGCGGCACCATGGAGCGAGGCGGTATTTGTATTGCGCTCGGTCGGGAAGTTTTTTGGCTTAGCCGGTGCGCGTGTGGGTTTTGCGTTCTGTGCGCCACGTTGGCAGCTTGCTTTAAGTAACCTAATGGGGCCGTGGCCAGTGTCGACTGCGAGCTTGCATTTGGTGCGTTTGGCATTGGCCGATGTATCCTGGCAGGCGCAGGCGTTACTGGCGTTACAGGTGCGCCAAACAGCGTTTGTTGAACGCATTATGCCCAAGTTCAATACTATTTTTGATTCCCAAGACAGTGTGTTGAATCCCTTGTTTATTACCTGGTATCTCGACAGTGAGGACGACGCTGGGCGCGTATTTGAGATGCTGCACCATGTCGGCATTCACACACGGTTAGGGGAAGGTTGGATTCGCGTTGCGTTGCCAGCGTTGGATGAAATGGATGCCTTAAACAGTGCGTTGATTCGTTTGTTAAAAACGGCAGGAAGCCAAACGCAGGGCTTTTCAAGAGGGCAGCTAGCATGAAGCATCTGGTTTTAGGGGGGGTTCGTAGCGGCAAAAGTGCCTTTGCGGAAGCGCAAATCGCAGACAGTCATAAAGCGGTGTGCTACGTGGCTACGTCTCAGATATGGGATGACGAAATGGCCACGCGGGTGCAGCTGCATCAGGCGCGCCGACCTTCGTCGTGGCGATTGATCGAGGAGCCCTTGGCGCTCGCTGACGTATTGGATTTGCTGAATTATCCTCAGCAAGCGGTGATTGTTGAATGTTTTAGCTTGTGGATGACGAACCTATTGTGTTTGGAAGACGAAGAACGGTTCGCGCAAGAAAAGCAGGCTTTGCTTGATGCTGTCGCGAGCTTCCAGGGTGACTTGGTATTGGTGTCGAGTGAAGTGGGTTTAGGGATTATGCCGATGAATGCCTTGGCGCGTCGATTTGGCGATGAATTGGGCATGATGAATCAGGCGTTAGCTAAATTGACCGATCGGGTAACTTTTGTTGCGGCAGGGCTGCCTCTACCGCTAAAATCCTAATATTGTATTTCTATTCGCGAAAAGCGTAGGAGCGTTGATGACCCCTTATTCAAAAGATTTCCCTGTTTCTTGGGAAGAGCTGCACCGAAATGCCCGCGCTTTGTCTTGGCGCTTGCTGGAACAAGGCCCTTGGAAAGGCATTATTGCCATTACTCGAGGTGGTTTGGTGCCCGCCGCTATTTTGTGCCGTGAAATGGACATTCGTTTGATCGATACGATTTGTATCGTCAGTTACAGCGAAGGTGAAACAGGTGAGGGCGCCATGAAACAAGGCGACTTAAACGTGTTAAAAGGCGTGGAAGGCGACGGTGAAGGCTTTATTTTGGTAGACGACCTGGTGGATACGGGGCGAACAGCAGCCAAAGTTCGTGAAATGTTGCCAAAAGCACACTTCGCGACGATTTATGCAAAACCCGCCGGAAAACCATTGGTGGATACGTTTATTACCGAAGTCAGCCAAGACACATGGATTCGTTTTCCATGGGATATGGAATACACCTTTTCCACGCCATTGGCAGATCGTCAAGGCAAGTAATCCCCGTTTTTGTCTTTTCTACGCTCACATTAACGCTATGGTTCTAAACAAAAGAAACGAGAGATATTGCAAAATTTCACAAAACTCTCGTTTCTTTTACACCTTTATCAGCTAACGTTATGGCTAGACCTTTTTAAACGCTAATGCTTTTACCGATTTGCTCTGAGTTGTGAGCAAAAGACTCAATCATCATAATAGGATTTCAATATGTGGCAAACGCTAACCCGAGTTGCTTTGGCTGGTTTTTTGTCGTTCGCGACCATACTGCCGGCTTTTGCTGAAGGCACTGTAGCACGCGCGCAATTCACCACCGACGTCATTGACCGTGAACCCATCGACAACATTGGTAGCATGGTGAAAGTGGAATACGGGGAAATTCAGCGCGTGTATTTCTTCACCGATTTGCGAGACATGTCTGGCAGCCAAGTCGTTCATCGTTGGAAACTGGATGGCGAAGAACAAGCGAATGTGGATTTTGATATCGGCGGCGACCGCTGGCGAGTATGGTCTAGCAAACGCCTCATGCCTGGCTTTGACGGAAAATGGAGCGTTGACGTAGTGCAAGATGGCAATGTTGTTGCCACCTATTCATTTGATTATGTAGATGAAGGTTAGAAAATCAGGCATGCTCTCGTGGTTTATTTTTCTGACTTGAGTAAGGATTTTTTATGCCTCATTTACGTGTACGAGGGTTGGCGTTTGACGAACTAGAGTCGATCGCTGATACTCTCATTGAAAACTTGGCGGAAATTACGGACACGCCAAACTCACATTTCACCTTGGAATTCCAAGCCACCACCTACCTTGCCGTGGGTGGGGCTTCTCCTGCGTATCCCTTCATTGAAATTTTATGGTTTGACCGAGGCGACGACGTCAAACGCAAAGTCGCGTTATTGATCGAAGAACTGGTTAGACCTTTAGTCGACAGCGGACAAGACATCACCGTGTTGTTTAGAGACTTGCAAGGCAAGGATTACTATGAGAATGGCGAGCATTTTTAATCGGAAACCCTCCAAGCTCATGCTTGAAAGAAGGGGAAAGCACTAGAGCGCGGAGTAACTGTTCCCTCCCCTTATCTTCAAGGGGAGGGTTAGGGAGGGGTTGTTAATTTATTGTCAAAGGCTTACGGAGTGAGCGGGCGTGAATGTACCCAACCAACAAAATAACCCCCTCCCAGCCTCCCCCTTCAAGACACAAGGGGGAGGGGCTAGGACACCGAGTTACCATCCCACCTCGTCGTGATATAAAGTAAGGGCTAGGATACCGAGTAACTGTTCCCTCCCCTTATCTTCAAGGAGGAGGGTTAGGGAGGGGTTGTTGTCTCTTCTTCAAGACACAAGGGATGGGCTAGGATACCGAGTTACTGTTCCCTCCCCTTATCTTCAAGGGGAGGGTTAGGGAGGGGTTGTTACTTTATTTTCAAAGGCTTACGGAATGAGCGAACGAATATTTAATCTGAAAAAAAACCATTATTTTAGAGTGAACTTACGAGAAACTATGCCAGAACCCGAACGGCGATTATGGCGCCATATCAGGGGGCGTCAACTTGGAATGAAATTTCGAAGACAGCATGGAATTGGTCCTTACATAGTAGATTTTTATTGCCCTGAAAAGCGTCTAGTCATCGAGATTGATGGTGATAGTCATTACAACCTAGACACTCAGGTTTACGACCGAAAGCGTGATGATTTTATGAGATCTCTGGGACTTCAAGTAATGCGCTTCACCAATCAAGACATCCTTGAAAATCTAGGCTCTGTATTAGAGGTGGTTCTACAGAGTACCCAACCAACAAAATAACCCCCTCCCAGCCTCCCCCTTCAAGACACAAGGGGGAGGGGCTAGTACACCGAGTTGCCATTCCCACCCCTTCAAGACACAAGGGGGAGGGGCTAGTACACCGAGTTGCCATTCCCACTCCTTCAAGACACAAGGGGGAGGGGCTAGTACACCGAGTTGCCATTCCCACTCCTTCAAGACACAAGGGGGAGGGGCTAGGATACCGAGTTGCCATTCCCACCCCTTCAAGACACAAGGGAGGGGCTAGGATACCGAGTTGCCATTCCCACCCCTTCAAGACACAAGGGAGGGGCTAGGATACCGAGTTACTGTTCCCTCCCCTTATCTTCAAGGGGAGGGCTAGGGAGGGGGTGTCGTTTTAACGCTGAAATTCGTAGACGTTGCCTAGGTTTAGTATGTGCGTTAGTTCATCTAATGCGTTGCGGCTTTCGATGAGTAACTGTGGGTCGGCAAGGTCTTTTTCATGCAGTTCGTCGCGGTAGTGTTTGTCGACCCAGTGGTTTAAGCGTTCAAAAAGCACGTCATTCATGAGTGTTGATGGGTTGATGGCGTGTTGTTCTGCTTCGGTTAAGGCGACGCGAAGACGAAGGCAAGCAGGGCCGCCGCCGTTGCTCATGCTTTGTTTTAGGTCGAAGACTTTGACTTCGTTGATCGGTGATTGTCCCGACACTAGGCTGTTCAAGTACGCCCACACGGCTGGGTTGTTTTCACATTCACCCGGCACAACAAGCACCATGTCGTTATCACCACGGCTGAGCAATTGGCTGTTAAACAGGTAAGACTGAATGCAGTCTTGTACGGATACTGCATTGCTTGGCACTTCAATTAGGTGGAATTGAGACGCTCTGTCTCCCCACGCGGTAAGCAGGTCTTGCTTCATTTTAGTGGTGTCTAAGAAGGCTTCTTGGTGATAAAAGTGTGCGTTGCGATTTCCTACGGCGATGACGTCGTTATGGAAAACGCCGGCGTCGATCACGTCGGGGTTTTGTTGGGCGTAAACCACTTGGTTTGCAGTTAAGCCGTGGCGACGGGCAACCGCTTGCGAGGCTTCTAGCGTGTGGCGAGCCGGAAATTTCGCAGGGCGAGGAGCGTTGCTGTTGAAAGCTTCCATTCCATATACGAAAAATTCGATGCCTTGCTCGCCATATTGGTCGCAGAAGCGAGTATGGTTGGCGGCGCCTTCATCGCCAAAATGGTCAACGCTAGGTAGCGCAGGGTGATGAGCGAAATGTTTTTCGTCGTTGAAGGTCGCTTGTAGTATCGCTCCAGTGGTTTCGTGTTCGATGGAGCGGTGAAATTTGTTGACCAAGTTGGCGGGTGAAAAATGCACGCGTTGGTCATGCGTATCTCCGCTGGGTGAGACGGTGGCGGCGTTGGCCGTCCACATGCAAGACGCAGAGCTTACCGCCGCCAATAACTTTGGTGCGTGTTTCGCTGCGCTTGCTAGGATGTCTGCATCGCTGCCTGTAAAGCCCAGTTTTCGTAATGTCGGGATATGTGGACGTTCATGGGGCGCAAGAACGCCTTGTACGAACCCCATATCAGCCAAGGCCTTCATTTTTACCAAGCCCTGTTTTGCGGCGGCTTTGGGGTTGGATGGACGGGCTGAGTTATTCAATGACGCGACGTTACCAAAAGATAGGCCGCTGTAGTTGTGGGTTGGGCCCACTAAGCCATCAAAATTGGCTTCTGTCGCTTTGTTCATGATGTCCTCGATGTCTATTTCATTGTTGCAAGGGGGGAAGTGTGCAGAAGACGCTGCTTTACAGCGTCAATCCTGGTCCTAATTTTTCTGGCATGGTTAGGCTATCTGCCTCGATGCTGGCCACTGGGTACGCGCAATAGTCGGCGGCGTAGTAAGCGCTCGCTCTGTGGTTGCCACTGGCGCCAGTGCCACCAAACGGCGCGTTGCTGGAGGCGCCGGTTGTTTGGCGGTTCCAGTTAATAATGCCTGCTCGGCTGTGTTGCAAAAACCATTCGTACTCGGCGGCATCGTCGGACAATATGCCTGCAGATAAACCAAATTGGGTGTGGTTTGCGATGGCCATGGCTTGTTCGAGTGAGTCGTAGCGAATCACGGTCAACAAAGGGCCAAAATATTCTTGGTCTGGCAGTGTATCTAGCATGCTGGTGGCGTCGATAATGCCTGGCGTGACAAAGCCTGTTTTGCTGTCACCGCGCGTCATTTCCAATAACGGCTCTGCGCCTAGGGCGATGAGTTTTTGGTACGCTTGCATTAAACCGTCTGCCGCCTGTGCTGAAACGATTGGCCCCATAAACGGCTGTTCGCTGGCGTCGTAACGGTCGATTTTAAGGGCTTTTGTTGCGTTAATCAGTGTGTGCAATATGGCATCGCCCATCGCGCCTTTTGGTACTAATAAGCGACGTGCGCAAGTGCAACGTTGTCCTGCTGAGACAAACGCTGACTGGATGATCTCATGAACCGCAGCGCGTTGATCAGCCACTTTTTCTGATACCAACAATGGGTTGTTGCCGCCCATTTCTAAGGCCAAAATTTTGCCCGGATGACCGGCGAAGTCTTTGTGTAATATGTGACCGACTTGAGGGCTACCGGTGAAGAACAAGCCATCAATACCTGGATGATTTGCCAATGCAACGCCAGTGTCGCGCTCGCCCTGAATCATGTTGAGTACGCCCGCTGGCAAGCCTGCTTTTTCCCACAGTTGAAGAATAAGATCGGAGGTAGCAGGAGCTTGTTCACTGGGTTTGAACACCACGGTATTGCCTGCAATTAGGGCGGGCACAATGTGGCCATTGGGTAAATGCCCTGGGAAGTTGTATGGCCCAAATACCGCAACGACACCATGTGGACGATGACGCAAACGCGCTGTTGCGCCTGGCATAGGGGTGGTTTTTTCACCGGTTCTTTCGTGGTAAGCCTGCTGTGAAATAGTGACTTTGCCAATCATGGCCGCGGCTTCGGTTCGGGTTTCCCAAATCGGTTTGCCTGTTTCGCGGCTGATGGTCGTTGCAATGTCTTCGCTGTGTTCTTTTAGCAAAGCTGCAAACTGTTCAATGATGGCGATGCGCTCTTCCAACGGGCGATTGGCCCAGCTTGGGAATGCGTTTCGAGCCGCATTAATTGCAAGGTCAACTTGCGCCGCACTGGCGGCATTAGCCTGCCAAACCAACGTGGCGTCCGCAGGATCGATCGAGCTGAACGCTGAGCCTTCACCTTGTAACCATTGTCCATTGATATAATGTGCTTGTTTCATGCTGGTTCCTCTTTTGTGACGCCTAAATTAATGTCTTGAGTAAGGTGACAGTTCGACAATGCGCACCGGTTCTTTATTGGTGATGCAAAGACTGTCGGCTTCTTCTTGCGTTAATGTCATGGCGCTGCCTGGCGGAATAGAACGCTGGATCAGTATGCAGCGGAAGTCAGCCACTTTCGCATTGGATACGAGGTAGTAATTGCCTTCGTTCAGGTTGGCGCTCACGCCTTTTGGCTGGCCAATATTGGCTAAGCACAAGCGGCTGTCGCGAACCGCGCGAATGTCTTGTACGCGCGCTTCTAGGCTTGGGCCACCGTCAAAAATATCGACGTAGTTTTCGTAGCGGAAGCCTTCTTGTTCTAAAAGACGGCGCGCTGGCACGGTGTTTTTATGCACTTGTCCCAGAACATCTCTTGCTTCTTTTGGTAGCAAGTTTACGTACACAGGGTTGTTCGGCATGAGTTCCGCAATAAACTGCTTGTTGCCTTGGGAAGTCAGTTCGTCGGCTTCTTTGAAGTCGATAGAGAAAAAATGGCGACCCAGGCTTTCCCAAAGTGGCGAAACACCGTCTTCGTTACTGACACCACGCATTTCAGCAAAGACTTTTTCGGTGAAGCGTTCTGGAAATTGTGCCATGAACATAAAGCGAGCTTTGGACAGCAGCTGGCCATTTTTGGAATGACGGTAGTCTTCTTCTAAAAACAGGGTACAAATCTCGCTGAATCCAGTGAAGTCGTTGTTTAGAATCAGCGTTGGAACCGCATTGTGTACGCCAAGCTCACGGGAAGCGTGAGTAATGGTGCCTAAGTGGTAGCTGTAGAATGGCTCGTCTAAACCAACGGTGGCCAAGATGCCGCAGGTGCCAACAATGTCACCTGTTGTCGTGTCTTCTAGCACCATCAAATAGTCTTCATTGTGAGGCGCGGTGACATTTTCTTTGTTAAAAGAACGTACCGCACCATCGATTTTTTTCTGAAGAATGGCCTCGTCAGACACCAAGGAGGTAAAACCAACCCCTGTTTTTTCTGCAAGTCGGTACAGTGACTTCAGGTCATTTTGACAAATAGGGCGTATGACCATCATGATGATTTTCCTCTTATTATGTAATTTACAGTGCGACCCATTGGATGCGGTGTCCCGAAGAGATGCCGAGTCGTTCTTGGGTTGCTTTTTCTATCGCTAGCCCAGCCACTTGAGGCTCGGCATGCGCTGCAGTAACGCGAAAATGTTCTAAATGTCCGGCGGATATTAGGTGCATTGGCCCTTTGGCTTTGTCGGTTAGGCTAAGGGCTTTGTCCATTTTTTGTTGTGCGATGGTGCGTAGACTTTCGGTTCTGGCTTCGATGCTGGGGCCAGCATCAAAAATGTCGACATATCCTCGAAATTCAAACCCTTCGTTCAGCAAAATGTCGGCACTTTGGTCGGAATCTTCGTGGATCACGCCAATCGCATCTTGTGCGGCTTCTGGCAAGGTCGGCACATAAATCGGGTAACGCGGCATTAATTCCGCGATGAAGTTTTTGTTGCTGACACCGGAAAGGTAGTCGGCTTTTTTAAAGTCCATGGAAAAAAAGTGCTTGCCCAACGCGTCCCAAAAAGAAGAGTAGCCGTGTTTGTCGCTTTCGCCACGCAATTCGGCAAAAAGTCGTGCGGTGAAGCGCTCTGGGTAACGTGCAATAAACAACAATCTGGCTCTGGATAGTAACGACATCGCGACGGTATTTTGATGCGCTTTGTCGACAACCAAGGCAATCAATCGGCTGGTGCCACTGTAGTCGTGGCACAGGAACAAAGCCGGCACACGGTTATGAATTTGCAGCTGAGGCGATGCGTGAACCACTTCGTCAATGCGGTAACTGTAAAATGGCGTGTCTACACCGACCATGGCGTCGATGCCACAACAACCAATGATTTGATCGTTGCTGGTATCCACTAAAACAAACAAGTAGGATTCATCGCCCGGCTGTACGACGTCGGTTTGAAAAGAACGACGAGAGGAGGCTATTTTGTCATTTAGGCGTTCTCTATTGGCTGGGAAATTGGTGATACCAATGCCAGCTTGCTGGGCAAGTCGTTCCAGCGCAGGAAGATCGGCAAAATCTACTGGGCGTACTAGATACATAGAAGATTCCTGAAAATGAGTCATAGACGATAATATGTTGGTTATTATCACCAAGTTGTGTTCGGCTGGTAAGAGTCCAACTTTCGTATTGGCGACGCATTTTTGTGGATGTTGGCTGAAATTGGTCGATTTTTAATAAGTATGAGAGGGTTCTGAATGAAAAAGGGTGTGTATCAGCATTATAAAGGGGCGTTGTATTGGGTTGAACGTGTGGCCAAACACAGCGAAACGGAAGAAGACTTGGTAATTTATCAGGCGTTGTATGGTGACTTTGGTTGGTGGGCCAGACCCTTGTCCATGTTTATTGAGACGGTGGAGATTAATGGAGAAAGTATCCCGCGTTTTGATTGGATACGAGCAGAGCGTGACGCGGGATAAAGCATTCTTTGGACTTGGCTATTCGCTACTTTGAGATCAAATTGGCGGGTGCATCCAAGGTGATTCACGCATAAAGGAAATGATTTGCTCTCTCAGCCAGCGGTGAGCAAGGTCATTATTAAAGCGTTCATGCCAAAAAATATGGATGGGATGTCGGCCATTGTATTCATCAAGATCCAGCACTTCTTGTGGAATCGGCAGTAATTTCACGGGATAAAAATTGGCTTTTTCACACATGACGTTCAGGAAAAGGTCACCGATGGATCGCGATGTTACCAATGCCATACCGCGTTTTATGGCTTGCATGGCGACCATTAGACTGTCGGTTTCTAGGCTAGCCTGAATGACATGCCCCTGCTGTTTTAGCTTTTGTTCGGTCTTTGAAAAAGAACTGTTACGATGGCTACGCAAATGATGTGTCACCACTTTGTGCGCTAACAAATCGGCAACCGATACTTCGTCTTGATGAAAAAGCGGATGCGCTTCACTGATGATGATGCAGGCTTCCATGTAGCCTATCAGCTTGCTACGAATGTTTCCGGGAGTGTCATTAATCCGCATAATCCCAAGGTCAACATTGCCAGAAATCAGCTCATCCAATTGAGTGTCACCCCAAGAGCTGATAGACAATCTGAGCTTAGGCGCTTGGTATTGTAAGGATGCCAATAATGGTTCAATGAAGTTTTCTAAGTCGCCTTCATCTACACGTAACTTGAAGCGTCTGTCTAGGCTTTTTAGATCTAATGAGTTCGGGCTCATTAACTCGGACAGTGAGCTTAAGATCGGTTGAATAAGGTCGTGAAGCTCAGACGCTCGTGCGGTTGGACTCAGTCCATACGCTTGGCGAGTGAAAAGCGAGTCTTTAAATAATTCCCTTAACCTTTGCAGGCTTTTACTTAAAGCGGGTTGAGTAACCCCTAATCTTTCTGCGGCGCGCGAAACGCTGCCTTCTTCCATAATGGTAACGAAGGCGACGAGTAACTTAATGTCTAATTTTAAGATGTCGTCTAGATGCATATACTTTCTCGATAAAACGGCTGCTCGAAAAGCAAAGCCTTATTGCACTTGGCAATAAGGCTTAGTTTTGAAACAGGCTGAACCGTTAGGATTCAAATTCGTCGTGATGACGATATTTAACACGGAACAATATGGTGTAAAACACCGGTACAGCGATCAGCGTCAGAATCGTGGCAAAACCAAGACCGAACGAAATTACCACGGCCATGCCTTCAAAGAACGCGTCATACAATAATGGCACCATACCCAAAATAGTGGTGATGGCGGCCATACAAACTGGGCGCACACGGCTAACAGCAGACATGAAGATGGCTTCATACTTTTCTGTGCCCTGTTCGAGTTCGTAGTTTATTTGATCTGCCAATACGATACCATTTTTAACCGTCATACCAGACAAACTCAAGAAACCAAGCAGCGCCATGAAGCTGAACGCTGAGTTCATCGCAAGCAAGCCTGTCGATACCCCAATCAATGCCAGCGGCACACAAAACCAGATGGTCAGCGGCACGCGGATTGAGTTGAACAGCAGAATAGTAATGATGAACATGAACAAGTAACCCATTGGCAATGCCTTGAAGATATTGGCTTGCGCATCGGTACTGCTTTCGTATTCACCGCCCCAATCTAGAACGTAGCCTGGTGGCAATTGAATGGCTTCAATGGCACCACGAGTACGACCAAAGATGGCCATTGCGGTTTCATCGCCCAATATTTTAGGGTCTGCCATCACGGTAATCGTGCGTTTACGGTCACGACGTTCAATGATGGGGTCTTCCCATACGGTTTCGAATCCAGACACTAAGGTCGATAAGGTGACATACGATCCTGTTGCGGGACTGTAAATCTGTAGATCTCGAATCTGATCGATGGAAACGCGTTCGCTTTCTGGTGCGGTGCGAACAATCGGTAATAAGTCCGTCCCTTCACGGTACAAACCAATTTGTGAGCCAGTAAAGTTGGTTAGCAGTACGTCGTCCAATTCGGTTTTGCTGATGCCTAAGCGTCGTGCTTGGGCGTCATTGAAAATAGGACGTAGTACTTTAACCGGCTGACGCCAATTGTCTTTGATGTTTTCCAGACCGCCATCGACGCGGTAAATTTCCTGAATTTGCGCACTGAACTGACGCAACAGTTTAGGATCTGGCCCGCTGATGCGTGCTTCCAATTTGGCACCAGAGGAGGGGCCTAACTGTAGACGTTGCAATTTCACTTCCAGTTCCGGGTATTCTTCCTGCATTTTGTAATACAGGTCTTTTAGCAAACCAGGAATCACTTCTGTGTCATGGGTACGAACGATGAACTGAGCGTAGCTTGAATTCGCTTGCTCTGCCGTGTACGTCAGCATGAATCGCAACGCGCCTTGACCCGTTGTAGACGTAACGTAGTTAATACGTTCGTCTTTTAGTAGGTCGGCTTCGATCTTCTTAACGGTATTGTGCGTGTCTTCAATGTGCGTCCCTTCCGGCATCTGAATGTCCATATAGAACATAGGTGTCGTGGAGGGCGGAAAGAAAGACTGCTTCACAAACTGGAACGCCCAGCCCGCAGTAAACAAGCTGCCGACCAACAGAATCACCGTCACCCAGCGATAATGCATGGCTTTATCCAAGAGCCATTTGTACCCAGAAAAGATAAAACCATTGTATGGGTCAACCGCTTCTGGTGCGTCACCTTCTTCGCTGTTTGCTTTCGCAATGCTGTCTTTGAAGAACAAATCACAGAAGAATGGCGTCAAGGTGATGGCGGTAATCCAGCTTAATAACAGCGAGATTAGTAACACGTAAAACAGTGAGCCAACAAATTCACCAACGGCATCAGGGGACAAGCCGATAGGAGCGAAGGCCGTGACGGCAATAACGGTCGCGCCTAACAGCGGCCATTTGGTTTGTTTTACCACCGAACTGGCGGCTTGCAGTTTGGTCATGCCCCGTTGCATACCGATGAGCACGCCTTCGGTAACGACGATGGCGTTGTCCACCAGCATACCGAGCGCAATGATCAGACCGCCCAAGGAAATACGCTGTAAGTTGATATGGAAATAATCCATCACGATGAAGGTGCCCAAAATGGTCAACAACAAGATGATGCCGATCAAAATACCAGAGCGAATGCCCATGAACACCAAGAGCACTAAAATAACGATACCAACCGCTTCCACTAGGTTAAGTAGGAAGTTAGACACAGAGCGTTCCACTTCTTTGGATTGGAAGTAGATCGGGTCCATGTTTAGGCCAACGGGTTGTTGGTATTGCAATTCTTCGATGCGGTTCTCAAGAGCCTCACCGATTTTTACGACGTTTACGCCAGAGGAAAACGAGATGCCAAGTAATAACGATTTGGCGCCATTGAAATCCACTAGGTGTGTTTTCGGCTCGACGTACTCGCGTTTAATGGTCGCGATGTCGCGTAAACGAATGAGCTTACCATCGGTTGGGGTGCCAACAATCAAGTTTTCCAATTCGGAAATGTCGTTAAATTCGCCCGTTGGGCTGATGCGAATGTATTCGCTGCCGACCTTGACGCGGCCCGCATTAGACACACTGTTTTGATTGGACAGCAGAGTTTCTAGCTGGCTTGGCGCAATGCCCATATTGGTCAGTTTGGAACGAGAAATCTCGATTGTGACTTGTTCGTCTTGCTCACCGGCCACCGTCACTTTCGCAACGCCATCGACCAATACCAATTCCCGTTTTACGTAATCCACGTAATTTTTCAGGTCTTTGTATGGGTAGCCATCCCCATTGATCGCCAGCATAACGCCGTACACATCACCAAAGTCATCCAACACGATAGGCGTGGCAACACCGCTTGGAAAGGATCCTGTAATGTCGCGAATTTTCTTGCGAACTTCGTCCCAGATCTGTTTCAGCTCTTTGGCACGATAGGTGTCTTTGATGGTTAATTGAACTTTCGAATAGCCTGCTTTAGACGTCGACGTGATTTTGTCCACATACGGCAAGTTTTGCAGTTCGCGTTCAATCGGGTAGGTCACTTCTTCTTCTACTTGTTCTGGTGACGCGCCAGGGTAGTAGGTGATTACCAAGGAATCCTTGATGGTAAATTCAGGGTCTTCCAGTTGTCCTAAGTTCGAAAACGCGATCACACCACCGACCAATAAGATCAGTGTGATCATCCAGCTCGTGACTTTGCGGTTTATAAAATACGCTGCGATATCCATTATAGACCTCGCTCACGTGTCCAAGGACGAACGTGCATGCTGTCGGTTAGGCTATTTACCCCAGCGGCAACCACTTGATCGCCTGCTTCTAGGCCAGACAAAATCTCGATTTGGTCATTTTGTAAAGCACCCAAAGTCACCACACGCGCGCTCACTTGGTTGGTGTTTTTGTTGAATACCCACACTGTGCTGTTGGACTGGCCTGTGCCGGTGTCTTCATGACGAAGCACGGCTTCAACGGGAATGGTGAAGTGTTTTTTCTTACCCAGCAGGCGGCTTAAATCGATGTCGACGTTCGCGGTCATACCCGGCAATAGCGTATGTTGTGCTGAATCGTTACGGATCAGACGTAAAGTCACATCGTACGCCATAGTGGTTTGATCGGGAGTGGTGTTGTGCTCTTTGTACTCACCTGCAAGTGGTTCATCTGGTGCTACGTCAACCACGACTTTTGGCTGGTAGTTTGAATTGGTGGCTTTGATGCTGACGACGAGACTTTCAGGCACTTGGAACTCCACATCCAAAGCATCGATGTTTTGAATGTGCATCAATGGCGCTGTGGCGCTGATGTATTGGAAGTTTTCCGTTGCGACAGAAGCAATGACGCCACTGAAAGGCGCGTACACTTTGGTGTATTGCAGCTGATTTTTTGCCGTTTGAAGGGCGTTATTGGCTTGATCTAATGTCGCTTTGGTTGAATCGTATTGCGATTGGGTTGTCGCGTCTTGGCGCAACAAGTTCTGAATACGTTTGAACTGAGCTTCTGCAAGGCGTTGGTTGGCTTGAGCAAGTTCTACCTGTAATTTGAAGTCGGTTGGATCTAATACAGCAAGCAATTCGCCTTTTTTAACGCGTTGACCTGCAACCACGTTCAGCGCCACTAACTGACCGCCAACGCGAAACGCAATGTCGGCTTCTTCACTGGCTTTGAGCTCAGCAGGAAAACGTCGAATGTTCACCGCGTCGGTTGCGGCAATAGAGATCAGTTTGACTGGACGGATAATCTCTTTTTCGACCACGGTTTCTTCTTCGCTTGATGAACAACCAACCAGCAGCAGAGAAGCGGCCAGCGTCATACCAACAAGCGTATTTAAACGTTTTTGGGAATTCATTCATTGCTCCGTAAATATTTAGGAAATAGTTAGATGAATGTATTTTATATCTCTCGTGTGAGGATATGAACATTTAAATATATATGAAAGATATGCCTAGTTGCGAATATCTTGCTGAAACGGGGTATATTCGCACTACTGCGTTTTTTCCAACTCCGCTAAAAAAGTCTCTAGAATCAAATTGGCCCGAGCCCCTTTGCGCGTTATGGCGGAAAATTGGGTAATGTAGTGGCAGTCGTTTGGCAAAATGGCGCGCATGCGACCGTCTCGAATCCAGTGTTCTGCAACGTGGTCGGGTAAGAAGCCTATATAACGTCCTGTGAGAATCAAAAAGGCAATGCCTTCGCGGTCGGTCGCCGTGGCGCTGGGCGTCAGTGGCTGATGTTGCGCTTTGATGTCCGGTGTTTGCGCGTAGGCGGGCAGCACCGCATCGTACTCTTTTAACTTGGCTTTGGACAAAGCGTCGTCAGATAGGGTGAACAGAGGGTGTGTGTTGCTGCAGTACAGCTTGGATTCTTCTTCGTACAGGTGGTGATAATCCAGACCGTTGAGGATTTTTAAGTCCGGCACAATGCCGACGTGCAATCGTCCATCCAGTACGCCGCGTTCCACGTCAGTGGGTGGGATCATCCGAATGTTAATGGCTACGTGAGGGCCTTTGTCTTTTAGGCCACCCAAAGCTTGCGTAATACGCGTGTGTGGCAGGGTGACCAAATTGTCTGTGATGCCAATGTTGAGTTCGCCTTTTAGATGCTGGTGGAGCGCATTAATGTTGGTTCTAAAGTCTTCAATAGACGACAACAGTTGCAAGGTGAAGTCGTACACTTGACTGCCTTCATTGGTTAAGGCGAATCCAGAGCGACCTCGTTGACACAGACGAAAGCCGAGCCGTGTTTCAAGATCGGATATCGCAATGCTGATGGCGGCACGACTGATGTTTAGTTCGACTTCGGCCGCGGAAAATCCGCCACATTCGACCACGGTGCGATAGATTCGCAAGATGCGTAAATCGGCATCGCTTACCTGACTCTGAAATTGTTTCATGTGCCTTCCTGATCAAAAAGCCGTTTGTAGTCAATACAAAAGCGGGTTGTTCATCGCTTTACTTAGTTAAGTAAAAATTTAACTAAGCGTTAATAGATTGTAGTTTTCATAATCTATTCCTCTTGGCATAGTAGTGTCAATACAAGGCTGTTGCCTCTTAATATTTGAGACGCAGCAGTTAATTGACAGGCTGACTAATCCCTTTTACGGAGCGCACATGGACATCATTGGACATTTGATCAACGGCAATCATTCGCTAGACGCAGAACGCACGCAGGATGTGTTTAATCCGGCGACAGGCGAGGTGGCGAAAAAAGTGGCGATTGCTTCTCGCGCTACGGTTGAAGAGGCCATTGCGGCTGCGCAAGCGGCTTACCCCGCATGGCGTGACACGCCGCCACTAAAGCGTGCTCGGGTAATGTTTAATTACAAGACGTTATTGGAAAAGCACGCGGACAAAATTTGCGAATTGATCGGTGCTGAACACGGTAAAATTTGCCATGACGCCGCGGGTGAATTGCAGCGCGGTATTGAAAACGTGGAATACGCCTGTGGTGCACCAGAATTATTAAAGGGCGAATACAGCAAAAACGTCGGCCCAAATATTGATTCTTGGAGCGAGTTCCAGCCATTGGGTGTTGTTGCTGGTATTACACCGTTTAACTTCCCTGCGATGGTGCCTTTATGGATGTTCCCAATGGCGATCGTATGCGGCAACACCTTTGTGTTGAAGCCGTCAGAGCGCGACCCTAGTACGTCGTTGTTTATTGCTGAATTGCTGTATGAAGCCGGTTTGCCTGCCGGTGTCTTTAACGTGGTGAATGGTGACAAAGTCGCTGTGGATACCTTGTTAGAAGATAAGCGCGTTAAAGCGGTAAGCTTTGTTGGGTCTACGCCTATCGCAGAATACATTTACAGCAAAGCCAGTGCGAATGGCAAACGTTGCCAAGCATTGGGCGGCGCGAAAAACCACGCGATTGTGATGCCAGACGCGGATATGGATAACGTGGTCAGCCAATTATTGGGGGCGGCATTTGGTTCGTCTGGTGAGCGTTGTATGGCGTTATCTGTGGCTGTGGCGGTGGGTAAAGCGGCTGGTGATGCCTTGGTAAACAAGATGGCAGACGCCATGAAACCCTTAAAAGTGGGTGAGTTTTCGGATAAATCCAATGATTTTGGCCCTGTTATCACCAAAGAGCACAAAGACAAAGTCGTTGGTTTTATTGATAGTGCTGAATCTCAGGGGGCGACCGTGGTTGTGGATGGGCGCAATCCGAAAGTCTCTGGCTACGAAAATGGCTTTTTTGTTGGTGCCACATTGATTGATGGTGTTACCAAAGAGATGGACAGCTATCAGCAAGAAATTTTTGGCCCTGTTTTGCAGGTGGTTCGAGTCGATACCATGGAAGAGGCTATGACTTTGATCAATGACCATGAGTACGGCAACGGCACGTGTATTTTTACTCGTGATGGTGAAGCCGCGCGTTATTTCTCTGATTACATTGAGGTCGGTATGGTGGGTATTAATGTGCCATTACCGGTTCCTGTGGCGTATCACAGCTTTGGTGGCTGGAAGCGTTCTTTGTTTGGTGATCTGCACGCTTACGGTCCAGATGCTGTGCGCTTTTACACGAAGCGTAAAACCATCACGCAACGCTGGCCGTCTGCAGGTGTACGCGAAGGAAAGAGTTTTTCATTCCCTTCATAAGCGCAACGGAAACGAAAGAGTCCCAGACGTTTCTTTCTGTCCTTGGAGTCCGATTTTATTAGGCCACAACAGTCAGTAGGAATGTTTTTTAATGGTCGCTTACCACTTGGTAGCGACCATTTTTTTTCGCTTGATATAGGGAGTCATCAACGCGTTTTAGTGCGCTTTCTGCGGTTTCGTTTTTGTCCACTTGAATCAGGCCAAAGCTGCAAGTGATGGTCTTATCCCAGCCCTCTATGGCAATGTGTTTAGGCATGTCTGCACAGATGGTCTCTATGCGTTGTTGAATCTGAGACAGCTCGACATTCGGGAAAATGAAGAGAAATTCTTCGCCACCCCAACGGCTTGAAATGTCGGTTTCGCGCATGGATTTGGACAGATAATCTGAGATCTTAATCAGTACTTCGTCGCCTTTGTGGTGGCCTAATTGATCGTTTACCCGTTTAAAATGATCGACATCCACGAGGCTGATACAGAAAGGGGCAGTGTTTTTAGCTTTACGGCTAACGTAATAGTTGAGCGCATCAAGCCCAAACCGACGGTTAAATAGTTGTGTTAGTTCGTCTTTTTCCGCGAGGTTAACCAACAAAAAATATTGACTGGCATACATGGATCGAGAAAGGGCGGCCGTGGCGATAAAGGGAAGGCTTGCGCCTACGATATTCAGGACAAAAAGCAGCGGATAATATGCGATGATACTGTCGAGTTTGGTTTGGAAAAACACGCTCAGCAATGTAAATGCTGCCATGTGGACGAAAGCGATGAATGAAGACCAAGCGATGCTAAGACAAGGTATCGCCATCAAGAGTAACGCCATTGGCCACAGGTAATACTGAAAGCCAGCATCCGCACCAAGCACGCTGGTGGCGAAAACCGCATGGCTTAACACTTCTACGCTCATGATTAGAATGGAAATGTCGTGCCGGCTAACACGATTAAACCAAAAGGTTGTTATCCATAAAGCGACGCTGAGGACATTGAACCAAGCAAGCGTGGTTTGATCGAGATAAATAAATAATAAAAGGAACAAAAAATGAGCAATGCAGCCTATTGCCGACGCTATACTTAAAATCTGAGACGTTTGCCTGAGACTATTGAAAACGTGGTTTGAAGTAAAAGAATGCGGATGCTTTAATTGACTAGTATTTACCACGGTTGCTTCAATCCTTGGTTCAGTTATTTGGTGTTCTTGAAAACGGTTTACTTCACTAAGTCATTGCACTGTTATGGTTACCAAATACAATTGACTTACGTTTATAACGGTTTAACACTTTTCTACTTTTTCGGGCTGTTTATGAAGAAAAAATATAACCTTGCTTCATTATCAAGATTCTCATGTTTAATCATAGCGTTATTTTTAACCGCTTGTTCAGGAATGGGAGAGACCAAAAAAGCCGAAGCCGAAGCAACGGAAGGATTAGTTGTTGATGTAGAAGGCAATTCTGCTTATTTGTCTGGTGTTTTAGACAGCAATCTGGTTCAACAATTAAGCGATATGGTACGCAAAAACCCCAATGTCACCGACTTAGTCTTGGTGGACATTCCGGGATCGATCGATCAACAAGCCACGATGGAAGGCGCTCGTTTGATTCGTCGCTTGGGGTTGAATACGCACATTGCGACCACAGGTTACGTGCTTTCTGGTGGGGTTGACCTATTCTTAGGTGGGGTGCAGCGCAGTATTGGTGCTGGCGCCGGTGTTGGTGTGCATGCTTGGTCAGACGGAACCAGATTTAAGGCCACCAATGTGAATGTGGCGGATCCTATCCATGCCACGTATGTGAATTTTTATCTCGAAATGGGCGTGCCAGAACGTTTTTACTGGTTTTCATTGGACGCGGCACCCGCGGACAGAGTGTACTTTTTATCGCCAGAAGAAGTGTACGATTTCCAACTAGCGACAGAATAATGAAGCACCAAGACAAAGGGGAAATATGGAGCAAATAGAACTGTTCGCCATAGAAAGCCCTTGTCGAGGTGTGTGCGAAAACAGCGTAAAAGGGTTTTGCAAAGGCTGCTTGCGCAGTAGAGAGGAGCGCTTTCATTGGTTTTCACTGTCCAATGAAGCGCGTCATCATGTTTTGGATCTTTGTCAGCAACGCCGCGCCCGCTTGTTAAAAGCTCGCCAAGACAGGTTGGAAGCCGATTCTGCCAAGGCGTTGCCTTACGGTATGGAAGATGAATCCGAGCCGCTGGCAGATCTTTTTGAACTAACAAACGACTAGAGACTTTTGCACGACTACTGTGCTTACCAATACTTCGTGCCAAAAGGTCTCGATTAGTTTTCAAAAATCGCGTCGAGCGCTTCCGACAGACGATCTACGCCAATCACTTTCATGCCTTCAATCGGTTTTTTCGGACAATTGGCTTTGGGTACGACGGCTCTGGTAAAGCCATGTTTAGCGGCTTCGCTAATACGTTCCTGTCCAGATGGCACAGGTCGAATTTCTCCAGACAAGCCGACTTCGCCCAGTACGACCAGATCATGCGGAAGCACTCTATCGCGAAAGCTCGACACTACCGCTGCAATCGCCGCTAGGTCAGCGCTGGTTTCCAGGACTTTAACACCGCCCACCACGTTCAAATACACATCTTGGTCAGACGTCAACAACCCGCCGTGTTTGTGTAAAACGGCCAACAACATGGCAAGTCGGTTGTGGTCGAATCCGACCGTCACGCGTCGTGGGTTGCCTAACGCGGAATCATCCACCAGTGCTTGTAGTTCCACTAACAATGGACGCGTCCCTTCCCAAACCACCATCACAAGGCTGCCAGCAGCAGGGTGATTGCTGCGGTTCAAGAAAATAGAGCTTGGGTTTTTAACTTCCTTTAGGCCGTTTTCGAGCATGGCGAAAACGCCTAATTCATTCACTGCACCAAACCGGTTTTTCATGCCGCGAAGGGTGCGAAAGCGCGAGTCTTCCGATCCTTCGAGTAATACCGAACAGTCCACCATGTGTTCCAGTACTTTAGGCCCTGCCAAAGAGCCGTCTTTGGTGACATGACCGACCAGCAGAACGGCAGTTTGGGTTTGTTTGGCAAAGCGTGTCAAAACGGCGGCACTTTCTCGAACTTGTGACACGCTGCCGGGCGCGGATTCTACGCCATCCAAATGCATAACTTGAATGGAGTCGATGACCATCACTTTGGGTTTGACCTGTTGGGCAATGGTTAGAATCGCTTCGACGTTGGTCTCTGAGAGCATTTTCAGGTTTTGCGTTGGTAGGCCAAGACGTTGCGCCCGCATGGCGACCTGTTGAAGGGATTCTTCGCCTGTCACATACAGTGCGCTTTGTTGCTGAGCTAACCAACACATGGTTTGCAGCAACAAGGTACTTTTCCCTGCCCCCGGATGTCCGCCGATGAGTACCACACCACCAGGTACTAGGCCGCCGCCTAATACCCGGTCGAACTCATTGGCACCGGAGCTAAAACGCGGCACATCGCCCAAATCCACATCAGACAAATCCTGAATGCCTGTGACCGCGCCTGCGTAACCTTGGTAACGCGGGTCTTGGCTTGCGGCCACCCGAGCCGACGTTTTACCTGCTGTCAGGCGTATTTCTGATAGTGAGTTCCACGCGCTACAGGCTTGGCATTGACCTTGCCATTTGGCATAGTCGGCGCCACATTCATTGCATACAAACGCGGTTTTAGCTTTGGCCATGAGGGTCTCTTTCTCTTAGTTCTGTTTCTTCCAATTGACTGAGTACAGGTCGGTACGACGGTCTTTTAGGTTGTTTACCGAGCCTTCACTGCGCGTTAGTTTGAGCTTATCCAAATCCAAATCAGAGAACATAATCATTTCGGTGTTTGGGGTGGTTTCTGCCATCACGGCATCGTGTGGATAAGAAAAATCAGATGGGGAGAAAACGGAGCTTTGCGCGTATTGAATGTCGAGGTTTTCTACCTGAGGCAGGTTGCCACAGCTGCCGCAAATAACCACATAACATTCGTTTTCAATGGCGCGGGCTTGGGCACAACGACGCACACGTAGGTAACCGTTTTTGGTGTCTGTCCAGAATGGTACAAACAGTATGTCCATGTCTTGCTCGGCAAGCAGACGTCCCAACTCTGGGAATTCCACATCGTAACAAATCAATATGCCCACGCGACCGGCATCGGTGTTGAAGACGCGCAGGTCGTTGCCGCCTTGGATAACCCAGTCACGACGTTCGTGAGGCGTGATGTGGATTTTCTTTTGTTCTTCCACGGTGCCATCGCGGCGACACAAGTAACTGACGTTATAAACGATTTCGTCTTCAATGACAGGCATGGATCCAGTAATCACGTTGATGTTGTAACTGACGGCGAACTGTGACATTTCATTGATAAAGCGTTCTGTGAAGCTGGCCAAAAAACGGATGGCTTCGGTTTGGTTGCCTTGATCTGGGCTCAGTCCAATTAATGGTGCATTGAAAAACTCAGGGAAGAGGACAAAGTCACTTTTATAGTCGGATACCGCATCAATGAAGTATTCCACTTGCTTTAATAGCTCATCGACGCTTTCCACTTCACGCATTTGCCATTGGATCGCGCCAATGCGTACTTGCGTCTTGCGCGAGCGGATTACGTTGGTGTCTGGTTCGAAGAAGATGTTTTTCCATTCCAAGAGCGTTGCGTAGCCTTGGGACTTTTCGTCTTCTGGCATGTAGCGTTTTAATAAACGCGTAACTTGGAAATCATTGGACAGCTGGAAAGTCAAAATAGGGTCGTAAATTTTACGCTCACGAACCGCTTCTAGGTATTCAGCCGCACTCATTTCATGGGCGTGCTCGTGGTAATTTGGAATACGACCACCTGCTAAAATGGCGCGCAAGTTGTGCTGGCGGCATAGGTCTTTGCGGGCTTCATACAAACGACGGCCTAGGCGGTAACCGCGGTACTCTGGCGCAATTAAGGCATCCAAACCGTACATTGCATCGCCCATAGCGTCGTTCAAAATGTTTTCTTTTTGATCCACCAAGTCATCGTAAGTGTGCGGGTTACTGAAACGCTGGTAACTCACTTGCACGGACAGGGCAAGGCCGACGATTTTTCCGTGGTCTTCTAAACAAATTTGTCCTTCTGGAAAATCTCGAATTAATTGATGAATCGTGTGTTCTGGCCAAGCACCACCAATATCGTGATACACCTTATCCATCAGAATTTTGACTTGTTCATAATCATTGTTGGTGAGATTACGAATGGTTAAATGTAAATCTTCGTGCTGCATGTTGGCCTCTGTAAATCGGTCTTATGTATTGCTCATGATAACGCGTATCGCCATGAGGAAGTAGGTGATGGGAGGAAGATTGAACGGTTAAATCTTTATTTAGTGGCGTTTCTAAAAAAGAAAACCCCCGCCGAGGCGAGGGTTTTGATCGTAAGAATAATGATCTATTACGAGGAGGTATTACTTCTTGCTGAACTCTGGGTACGCTTCCATACCACATTCAGAAAGGTCAACACCTTCGTATTCTTCTTCTTCAGATACGCGTACACCCATGATGGCTTTGATGATTAACCAAACAACCAAGCTCGTTACGAATACCCAAACAAAGATAGTCAATGCGCCGGCGATTTGACCGCCGAACGTAGTGCCGTCGTTCGTTAGTGGCACGGCTAGCAAGCCCCAAAGACCCACCACACCGTGAACAGAGATCGCACCCACTGGATCATCGATTTTAAGCTTGTCTAGTGTCAGGATAGACACAACAACAATCAAACCACCAACAAGACCAATCAGAGTCGCGCCTAGAGCAGACGGTGTGTCTGGACCTGCTGTGATAGCAACCAAACCAGCCAATGCGCCGTTTAGAAGCATGGTTAGATCGGCTTTACCGAATAGGATACGAGCTAGGATAAGCGCACCAATTGCACCACCTGCTGCTGCTGCGTTTGTGTTCAAAAACACCATAGCAACAGAGTTTGCGCTGGCGATATCGCCAAGTTTAAGAACAGAACCACCGTTGAAACCGAACCAACCCATCCAAAGTATGAATGTACCTAGCGTAGCTAGAGGTAGGTTTGCACCAGGAATAGCGCGAACTTCGCCGTTAGGACCGTATTTGCCTTTACGAGCGCCAAGTACCAAGACACCCGCTAGTGCAGCAGACGCACCTGCCATGTGAACGATACCGGAACCTGCGAAGTCAGTGAAGCCAAGGTCGCCAAGGCTAAACATACCGAATACAGAACCGCCGCCCCAAGTCCAGTTACCTTCCATTGGGTAGATGAACGCTGTCATCACAACCGCAAAGATAAGGAAAGACCAAAGTTTCATACGCTCAGCAACCGCACCAGATACGATAGACATTGCTGTTGCAACGAACACCACTTGGAAGAAGAAGTCAGACGCGCCAGAGTAAATAGAGCCGCCTTCGAAGCCACCGTCACGACCAGAGAAGTCGGTTAGAGTAGAAGCAACATCAACGTCTTGGATACCAGTAAGGAACCACTCGCCACCGTACATGATGGAGTAGCCGCATACCAAATACATGATGCAAGAAATGGCAAACAAGGCCACGTTCTTAGTGAGAATTTCCGTGGTGTTTTTCGCACGTACTAGACCTGCTTCCAACATGGCAAATCCCGCTGCCATCCACATAACCAGCGCGCCACACACCAAAAAGTAAAAGGTGTCCATCGCATATTGTAAGTGAAAAATTTGATCTTGCATGTTTCGCCCCCCTAAAGGCTTGTATGATTCGAGCAGATTAAACTGCTTCTACACCAGTCTCGCCGGTACGAATACGAACCGCTTGTTCAAGGTTAACGATAAAGATCTTACCGTCGCCGATTTTGCCAGTGTTCGCTGCGCTTGTAATGGCTTCCACTACTTGGTCAGTCATGTCGTCCGCAATGGCAAGTTCGATTTTTACTTTTGGTAGAAAATCGACGACATATTCCGCGCCGCGGTATAGTTCTGTGTGGCCCTTTTGACGTCCGAAACCTTTCACTTCTGTTACGGTGATACCTTGAACACCGATTTCAGAAAGTGCTTCTCGAACATCATCGAGTTTAAATGGCTTGATGATGGCAGTAATAAGCTTCATACCCACTGTCTCCTTTAAAAGTCAGTTTTATTGTCGTATCGCAGGTAATAAGCTTTATTCAATATGCGTGCCATATATGAAAATGCCCATAGAACAAAGGCTTTGTAAGGAATATGTCGACTTTTAGAAATTAAAAAGGGTTGGGAAAGGCTTTGGATTGTGCGGCATATTGGGCTGCCCCGCGAAACGGTTGCATTAACTTGGTGCAAAAGAGGTCAATTGATAACGCTTGCTTATGGGTCAAATCCCTATCTTATTGCTTCTGATCACAATATGAGCAGAAGCATGAGACTCTAAAAGGTGCGTTATCTCGAGGAATTGTTTTCATTGTGTGAGCAAGCGAGCAAATAGGCGCACAAAAAAGAGGCATTTTGTATTTTGCCTGACTTAGAATCTTGGTGCATCGTCCATAGATGACTTGTCTATCCCTTCTGTAGGTCTCTATACTATTAAGCAACGTGAACACAAATAATGAGAACGACATGATTGATCAATTTATAAAGCAGCTGGGCACCGGATTGGGTCAAGCCGCAGAAACACTAGGAAAGCTTCCCAAAGAAGAAATCCAAGCGCAACTGCACGATGTCGCGCGCAACACCCTGAGTAAAATGGATTTGGTCACCCGTGAAGAGTTTGAAGTGCAAGCGGCGATGTTGGCGAAATACCGTGAAAAGCTGGCAGTTCTAGAAGCGCGCTTGAATGAGCTAGAAAAAAACGACTGATTTAAGCCTGCCATACGTGGGGTTATTTCCAGCCTTGAAGCCAGTTTTCGGTCGATGTTAGTGCTTGCCAAGGCAACTGGTATTGATGTTTGTTAATGACAGCTTCAAGAATGCATTCGATAACGATGTTTTCTTCGTCTCGAATCAATTTGGTGACGATAAAATGCTTCTCTTTTTGTTGTGGCGATGTGGATGTCCACTTCGAAAGTAGAAGCTTGTTTGGGTTTATTTGATGCATTAGGGTCTTTTGTAACCTTATCAACGGAATGAAATACAGTTACGAAAAAAGTGAGGAGTCGGATTGCTTTTCACTCTAAAAATTATCAGGTCAAGGAGTGATCATGAGTTTAGCTACCATCTATAGTCGTGCCCGTGTGGGTGTGTCTTCCCCGTTAGTGACGGTCGAAACCCACATTTCAAACGGACTGCCTTCTTTAAATATAGTGGGACTTCCAGAAGCCGCTGTACGAGAATCAAAAGATCGTGTGCGCAGCGCGATCATCAACAGTCATTTCGAATTTCCTACCCGGCGCGTCACTATCAATTTAGCACCCGCCGATTTACCCAAAGAGGGTGGCCGTTATGATTTGGCCATTGCCATTAGTGTCTTAGTGGCCTCGGGACAACTGGGTGATCTACACCTTCGCGACACTGAGTTTATTGGCGAGTTGGCGTTGTCGGGCGATATTCGTGGTGTGCCGGGTTTGCTGCCATCCGCCATTGCATGCCAACAGGCGAACAGGCAATTGATCCTTCCAGAAGACAATCAACAAGAAGCGGCATTAGTGGAAGGCAATGCGGTGTTTGCTAAGCATTTGACGCAAGTAACGGCGCATTTATTAAAGCAAGCCGCGCTGCCTGCGTGTGTGTCTAAGCCAATTGAACCTTTGCCGTTAGACCACAAAGACATGCGCGATGTAAAAGGCCAATACCAAGCTCGTCGAGCCTTAGAAGTGGCCGCTGCGGGCGGGCATAATCTATTGTTTATTGGGCCTGCTGGAACGGGAAAAACCATGTTGGCGTCACGTTTACCCAGTATCATGCCTGCGATGACAGAAGCCGAAGCGTTGGCGGTGGCGTCAGTGCAATCGGTCGCAGGACGAAAAATGGGGTTGGATTGGCATTGGTCTGAACGACCTTTTCGATCGCCGCACCATTCTTGTTCGGCTGCGGCGTTGGTGGGAGGCGGATCGATACCAAAACCGGGAGAAGCGTCGTTGGCGCATTGTGGTGTTTTGTTCTTAGATGAGCTGCCAGAGTTCGACCGAAAAGTGCTCGAAGTGTTGCGTGAACCTTTAGAGAATGGCGAAGTACACATCTCGCGTGCTCGTGGCCAAGTCACTTTCCCCGCCCGTTTTCAGCTAGTCGCAGCAATGAATGCCAGTAACGAAGCGTACAATGGAGGGCAAGATTATTATCAATCCAGCGCCAGCCAAAAATACCTCAAAAAACTGTCCGCGCCTTTTTTAGACCGTATTGATTTGCACGTTGAAGTGCCGCCGTTGCCGTCCAATGTGTTGGTTAACGCGGATGAAGAAGGGGAGTGCAGTGCCAGTGTGCGTCAGCGTGTTGAGGTGGCAGTGGCCAGGCAGCGTGCTCGACAGGGCGTGCAAAATGCGCAGCTAAGTGGCCGTCAGTTGGAAGCCATTTGCGCGTTAAGCCAGGAAGATAAACAGTTTATGCAACAGGCGCTGGAAAAATTGAAATTGTCTGCGCGTGCTTATCATCGGGTGTTGAAAGTTGCGCTTACCTTAGCCGATCTAAATGACTCTCCTGTTACCAGAGCGCATTTAATGGAATCCTTGAGTTATCGCAAGATGGAAAAAACCTTGTCGATGGCGGTGTCGTCTTAGTCTGTCAAGGCGCCATGTTTTTATCCAAAAGAACAATAACCTAAAGAGTAGGTTGTTTTATCGACTTATGATAAAAATAGCGACAGACAATCATTGAGATGCACTGTATGAATAAGCTGCCATTGATACTGGGGATGGTGTTTTTTAGCGCCACGGTATTGGCTGAATCGCGAGGCTATGACTTAGAGCTTGGTCCGTCGTTATCCTATGTTGATTACAACGAATACAACGAATACAACGATGTATCTCAGAGCGGAACCGTATCTGGATTTACTGCACGCTATTCGGCGTATTACCCTTTTTCAGTATCTTTGTTGGATGTTTCCTATGTTAACAGTGACATAGATTATAAAGGCGAAGGGAAAATAAGCAGCGTCAGAAATGAAATCTACGACGTGCGAGGCATGATTGGACGCGCTTTTTTTCTAAATGGCGCGTATCGCGTGACGCCCTATTTAGGGTTGGGCTATCGCCGCTCGACGATGGACTCCAGAGGAAAAACATCCAGCACGTCCGTGGCGGGGTATAAAAGTCAGCAATCGTATGTTTATAACCCGATTGGCATCGAAATTCAGGAACTGATGAGCGATCAATCGACATGGGCTGTCGGCGGTCGTTTTGAATACGATGGTATTTTATCGGCTAGAAACGAAACACGTTTGGGGGCGGCTGATGGTTATCGATCCGTCACCTTAAGCCAACGTAATGGGCGGGGATACCACATTTCTTTGCGTTTCCAACACTTCTTGAACGAAAACGGCAGCGGAATCGTGATTGAGCCTTTTTACAAGTATTGGTCGGTATCGGGCAATAACAGCCGCAGTGTGTCCAGCCGCGTGGGAAACCATTCTTCTAACCAATGGGGAGCGTCTTTACTGTTGTCTTTTTGATACTGTTTAAACGCTTTTCATTTCGTTACAATTCTCCTCCCCATTTTGGGGCTAATAATAACTAAATTGTGGTTGTGTGCTCGTTTTTGTCGATTTATTGGCGACAAAGCCGGGTGCCTATGTGGAGTCTTGTTCTATGGTTATCCAGCTGTTCCCCCTTTGGGCGTTGTTGCTTTCGGCAATTGCCTTTTTTCAACCTGACTTATTTGTCGGTTTAAAAACTCAAATCGTTCCTTTGTTGACCATTATTATGTTGGCAATGGGATTGACGCTAAGCCCCGCTGACTTCAAACAAGTGTTGAAGAATGGCAAAGCGGTGGGCGTTGGTGTTTTATTGCAATTCTTGGTGATGCCCATTGCGGCATTCGGCGTGGCGTTTGCGTTTGGCTTTGATACAGAGCTGACGGTAGGTATGCTGTTGGTCGGCAGTGTGGCTGGTGGCACATCCTCGAACGTGATGTGTTATTTGGCAAAAGGCGATACGGCGCTGTCGATTTCTATGACGGCTATTTCAACCTTGTTGGGTGTTATTTTAACGCCATTCTTGGTGTCGTTGATGATTGGCCAAAGTGTCGATGTACCGGTAGCTGGTATGTTAATGAGCCTGTTTAAAATTGTGTTGCTGCCGGTTGCGGCGGGTGTCTTGATTAATACCTTCTTTTCTAAGTTTGTTCGCAAGGCAGAACCGATTTTTCCATATATTTCAATGTTTGCAATTGTGCTAATTATTGCCATTGTTGTGGCATTGAGTGCGTCTAAGATTGTCCAAGTTGGTCTGGTTGTGGCGGCAGCGGTGATTCTGCATAACGCAATTGGCTTGTTATTGGGTTACTGGGTAACCTATTTATTGGGCTTTGATGCGCGTGTATGTCGTACAATTGCCTTCGAAGTGGGTCTTCAAAACTCAGGTCTTGCCGCGGCTTTAGCGGTGAAATTTTTCACTCCTATGGCGGCTTTACCGGGCACCATTTTCAGTGTTTGGCACAACATTTCAGGGTCTTTATTGGCGAGCTATTGGAGCCGTCGTCCAGTGGACGAAGACACTGCAAAGTAAAACCTTGTGTTGGTGATGTTAAAAAGGGATGCCGTTTAAGCATCCTTTTTTTATGCTTTTCCATTCGCTATGTTCGTGCGGGAAAAGTGAATGTCGGGTACACTTGGGGCTGATTTTAATCGCCTTACGAGCCAGAGCTTTTCATGAGTGAGTCATTGCCTTCCATCGCCCAGCGCCTTCGCAGTTTGAACGAAAGACAGTTAGATGCTGTGAAACAAATCGACGGACCTTTATTGGTATTGGCGGGCGCAGGCTCGGGAAAAACCAGTGTAATCACCACGAAAATCGCCTATTTGATTCAAACGTGTGGATTCAAGGCGAGCAGCATTATTGCGGTTACCTTTACTAATAAAGCCGCCCGTGAGATGAAAGAACGGGTGGTGGGAATGTTATCCAAACCGGAAAGTCGGGGCTTGAGCATTTCGACTTTCCATAACTTGGGGTTGCGTATCCTGCGTAAAGAATTTCGACGCGCGGGTTTAAAAGATGGCTTTACCTTATTTGATGCTCAAGATTCGCTCAGCTTAGTCAAAGAGATTCTGGATAAGGAATTTAATGGCCAGTTGGACGCCGCCGCATTTTGTCAGAACACGATTTCCAATTGGAAAAATGACCTGACGACACCAAGCGAAGCCATGACCAATGCGGATACGGAAGAATTTTTGTTAGCTGCACAGGTGTACGGTCAGTATCAGCGCTATTTACGAGCGTACAACGCGGTGGATTTTGACGATTTGATCTTGTTACCTGTCAGCTTGCTGATGGCTGACGAAGAGTTGCGAGATCGGTGGCAGAAAAAAGTGCGCTATTTGCTGGTGGATGAGTGCCAAGACACCAACGCCAGTCAGTACGAATTGATCCGCTTGTTGGCCGGATTTCGTCGTTGCTTCACCTTGGTAGGAGACGATGATCAGTCGATTTATGCGTGGCGCGGGGCGCGACCAGAAAACCTTGAACGCTTGTCGGTGGATTACCCTAATCTTAAATTGGTGAAGCTGGAGCAAAATTACCGCTCGACCAAAACCATTCTTAAAGCGGCCAACACCCTGATTGCCAATAACCCGCACGTGTACGACAAAGCGTTATGGAGTGACCACGAAGAGGGTGATCCGATTCGAGTGATGGTAACACGCAATGAAGATTCAGAGTCCGAGCGGGTGGCTGCTGAAATTCAATCTCGACACTTGCGCCACGAGATTCCCTATCGTGATTTTGCCATTTTGTACCGTGGTAATCATCAAGCGCGACTCTTGGAAATCAAGCTTCAGGCGTATCGAATTCCATACAAGATGAACGGCGGTACGTCGTTTTTCTCACGTGCCGAAATCAAAGATTTGATGAGTTATTTGCGTCTGTTGGTGAACCCGTCAGACGACAACGCCTTTTTGCGCATCGTGAATTTGCCACGTCGTGAGATTGGCCCTGCGACGCTAGAAAAGGTCGGTAACTTGGCGACCGAGCGTGGCGTGAGCTTGTTCGAAGCCTCCGGCTACAAAGAGCTGGAAGAGACGGTGACAGGGCGCTCGTTAAAAAGCCTACAAGATTTTGAACGATGGATGTCCCATTTACGCCAGCGTTTAGAAGGCGCGTCGCCCGTGCCTGTGATCGAGCAAATGATCCATGACATGGATTATTACGGTTGGATTCAAGAGCAAACCTCTTCGTCTAAAGCTGGCGATCGACGCATTGAAAACGTACGTTTCTTGTTGGATTCCATTCAGCGCATGATGGAGTCTGCGTGGGAAGAAGACGAGACAGCGGGGTTGGATCAGGCAATCAGCAAGCTGTTATTGATCGACATGTTGGAACGCCAAGAAGAAGAGGAAGACGAGGACAAAGTTCAGCTGCTGACACTTCATGCCTCGAAAGGTTTGGAATACCCTCATGTGTTTTTGATCGGTTGCGAAGAAGAGCTTTTACCTCATAGAAACAGCATCGAAAGTGACGACATCGAAGAAGAGCGTCGTCTGGCTTACGTCGGGATAACGCGTGCCAAAAAGACACTCTGTATCACACTGGCGGCAAAGCGTCGCCAATACGGCGAAGAAATCGATTGCTTGCCCAGTCGATTCTTAGACGAATTGCCGGAAGAAGACTTGGTGTGGGAAGGGCGTTTAGACGAAGGGGAAGGCGCTAAAAAAGAGCGCGGACAAGCCTCGTTGTCGGCATTAAAAGCCATGTTGAATGGCTGATTGAGACAACAGTCAAAAGGGTTATTTTTGACTGTTGTCGATCATGTATTGAATCGCACTGCGAAGCTCGTCTTCAGTGCAATCAAAACACAATCCTTTTGGTGGCATGGCTCTGAATCCGCTCATCGCGTCTTTTAGTAAAACGTCCATGCCCTTGTCTATTCTTGGTTGCCAATCTGCTTTATTACCCAATTTAGGCGCTCCCGCCACACCATTCATATGGCAGGCAATGCAATAGCTGTTGTATAACGCATCGCCAGAGCGTGCGGCATTGGCGTTTGCGACGCAGAAAAGTAGCACAACCGAGACGATTCGGATAACGTGAGCGAGCTTGAACAGCGGAAATGGCATCGACACAGGCATTCCTTATGGACATCACAGAGTAAAAAAGATTGAGCGATTATCCTCGACTTTTTCCATCAGGTAAATGAAGGATACGTGTATAAAAAACACGAAACTCAGGCTTTGTGTCATTAAGCACTGGAATCCTGAGGAATTTCCATTAGAATACGCACACAAATTTGTTCTGGCACACTTTGCGTCTTGCAATCCAATCCACGCCGAACAACCCTAATGCGCCCGTAGCTCAGCTGGATAGAGCGTCGCCCTCCGGAGGCGAAGGTCGGAGGTTCAAATCCTCTCGGGCGTACCATTCAAATCCTTACAATGTATTGATTTATCCTAGTTTATTGCTTTCCTCTAGGGAAACTGCGAACAAGCTTGTCAGTTTCTCAATAAACTCTTTAGTTTTAGATTAGCGACTTAACATCACAGATTTTGAGCATATTTGGTGTTCAATTAAGCATTTCTATACTTATTTCCCGTCAACTAGACGGATTAACCCCGTTCAGAGCGTATCATCTGTTCTATTCGAGCCAAATTTCCAAGTGCAAACAGCACGGCGAGCTTATTGTCATTCTTTGATAGCCCTTTATAAACCGCTTTTCGGAATCCGAACTGACATTTCAATATCCGAAACGGATGCTCTACTTTCGCTCTGATACTGGCCTTTATGTACTCAGTCTTAATGGGGAGTTTGTTAATACGAGGGTGCTTCTTCAACTCCCGCACCTTGCTTGGCATTTCTGCAATCAACCAATCCAACTTTTTATCTTTGTTTTCCTCACGCTTTTCTACGCCACGGTAACCTGAGTCTGCCGATACAAATGACTCTTCTCCATGCATGAGCTCGGGGAGCTGGTTAAGGTCATGCTCATTGGCTGATGTGGTCGTAAAGCTATGAACCAGACCACGTTTCGCATCCACACCAATATGCGCTTTGAGTCCGAAGAACCATTAATTGCCTTTCTTAGTCTGATGCATTTCTGGGTCTCGTGACTTGGCTTTATTTTTGGTCGAGCTAGCGGCTTCAATAATAGTCGCGTCAACGATGGTGCCTTCTTTGAAGTAAATACCTGAGTCTGATAGCCATTTATGGACTTCTTTAAATAGTTTTCGTCCAAGCTTATGCTGTTCCAGTAAGTGCCTGAAATTCATAATAGTTGTGTGATCAGGTATCGCACCTTCTAAGGATAACCCAGCAAAAAGCCGCATAGAGGTAATCTCATAAAGAGCGTCTTCCATTGCAGGGTCTCCCATGTTGTACCAGTTCTGCATAAAATGAATACGCAACATGGTAGCAAGCGGATACGGACGTCGGCCATTACCGGCTTTTGGATAGAAAGGCTCTATTAGAGCTTCAAGCTGTTGCCAAGGAATCAGTTCATTCATACGCCCTAAAAAAAGTTCTTTACGGGTTGTACGGCGTTTGCTGGTAAATTCGGTGTCGGCGAAAGAGAGCTGATTCATGTCATTCGGTCTTGAGGTAATGGTCAGATGGGTATTGTCTCATAATGGGGACTTAATCGCAGTTTCCTTAGCCTGCAACTGCGGTATGGAAATATGTATCTTGTCCGAAAGGCAGCATCTATTGTTGAAAAAAAGTGAATAAAGATTTAACCCTTAGATCGTGTAAGGGAATACGTTTCTGGTTATAGTGATTTGGCTAGTTAATCACAAATAAGGGTCACATAATGAATAAAAATAAAATCGCTCGTTTTACTATACCTATTCTTGCAACCGCTATTTTAGGTGCATTATCGTTTCCAATGGCGTCTGTTGCTGCAGAAAATTTTCCATCCAAGCCCATTAATTACATTTTGCCATTCAATGCCGGAGGTGAATCGGATCTTTCTGCTCGTTTCCAGCAAACAGTGTTTGAGAAACATGCAGATGTTAAAACAGTGATCCAGTACATGCCAGGTGCGGGTGGTGCGGTTGCATGGTCTCAATTAAATGGTATGGAAGGTGATGGTTACACTATGATGGGTATTAATATTCCTCACACTATCATGCAGCCTATAGTCAAAGATTCGGGTTATAAAACCGAGGAACTGACACCAATTTACTATTTTCATTACACGCCTAATGCCATTTTTGTTCCGGCTAACAGTCAATTGAAACAGCTATCTGACTTAGTCGATTATGCCAAAAAGAATCCGGGCATGGTGACGTTCGCAGGTTCTGGTTCAAACTCTGCGAACCATATTGGTCAAGCCCTATTTGATAAAATGGCTGGGGTAACGACTACTTACGTCCCCTTTAGTGGCATAGGTCCTGCCATGACGGCTCTGATGGGTAACCAATTAACCGCGGGTTTTAACTATGCCACTTCTGGTACCAGCGCTGGAGATAAGTTGCGCATGTTGGCAGTGTCAGCGGAACAACGTATGAAAGCCTTTCCTGATGTGCCGACTTTTAAAGAGCTGGGTATTGACTTAGTGGGCGGTGCGTATCGAGGTCTCGCTGTGCCGAAATCGACCCCAGAAGATATCCGTCAAAAATTGTCAAATATCATCGGTGATATTAATAGCGACCCAGAGTTTATTAAAAAAATGGAAGACAATGGTTTTGTGCTAATGGATATACCATACGAACAAATAGATTCGTTTATGGATGCCAATCAAGAGGAATACGAAGGTATTGCACAGTTACTCGGTTTAACAAAATAGAAGTAGGTAATAGAAATGGAACTACTTAGCTATTTAGTTGAAGCTCTCACACCATTGAATCTGATGCTTGCATTGGTGGGCGTGATCGCAGGGACAGTTATCGGCGCTATGCCTGGTCTGTCTGCGACTATGGCTGTCGCTGTATTAGTGCCATTTACCTATGTGATGGGGCCAGCTTCTGGCCTCATCGTGTTGGGGGCAATTTACACCGGAGCCATCTATGGCGGGTCCTTTGCCGCTATCTTGGTAAATACACCTGGAACACCTTCTGCCATTGCAACCACATTTGATGGTTATCCGATGGCAAAACAAGGAAAAGGGGCACTTGCCATTTCATTGGCCACACTTGCCTCAGTAGGGGGAGGGGTGGTCGGTGCCATCTCGCTATTGCTATTGGCACCACCGTTAGCCGAAGTGGCATTAGCTTTTGGTCCGGCAGAATACTTCTGGATGGCGGTATTTGGTTTAACACTGATTTCAGCCTTATCAATTGGCAATACCATAAAAGGTTTGATCGGTGCCTGCATCGGTTTGATCCTTTCAACGGTAGGGGTGGCTGTCGTTGGCGGTGATGTTCGCTTTACGTTTGATCAGGTGTCCTTGTTAGGTGGTATCGATATCACTTCGGCTATCATTGGTTTGTATTGTATGCCAGTGATTATTGACCTGGTGGCATCAAACACCCCGCATTTGAATTTTGCCAAGGCTGAGGAGCAATCCTCTCTGAAGGCGGCGTTTGGTTTGGTGTCTAAGCGGAAGTTTAACTTGCTACGCAGTTCGATCATTGGAACCGTCGTGGGCATTTTACCGGGTGCTGGCGGTTCTATTGCAGGTTTGGTGGCGTATACGGAAGCTCGTCGCAGTTCTAAAGAGTCAGATCAATTTGGCAACGGCGCACCGGATGGCATTATTGCCACCGAATCGGCTAATAATGCGACTGTTGGCGGTGGGTTTATTCCAACTTTGGTTTTGGGTATACCTGGAACACCACCGGATGCCATTATTTTAGGAGCTTTGTTGGTTCAAGGGATTAAAACGGGCCCAACTTTGTTTACTGAGCAGGGAAGCATCGTATATACCTTTATCTATGGCTTGCTGATTGCAACGTTACTAATGCTACCTGTCGGTCTCATACTAGGTAAATACGCCTACAAATCGATTGCTAAAACACCAAAGCAGTTATTGGTGCCAACCGTCGCTTTTTTAACGGTCATCGGTAGCTACGCTATTCATAGCAATCCGCATGATACATTTGTCATGTTTTCTCTAGGTGTGTTGGCTTGGGTCATGGCTAAATTTGGCTTCAGTGCGTCACCGATTGTATTGGGGTTGGTACTAGGCAAAATCGCTGAGCAGGGCTTTGTGCAGACCTATTTGATTGGCTCAGCACAAGGACGAGTGATGGAAATGTTCTTTGGTCGGCCGATTTCGATTGGGATCATTGTCTGTGCTGTGTTTGCGTTGATTTATCCTCTTTGGATGGCTCACCGTAAGAAAGCCAAGGTTCAAGATGAGTTACAGGACGTGGTTGCTGAGAACAAATCTGCTACCCTCATTTTGACACTGGCGATGATGGTATGCAGTGGCGTACTGCTGTATCAAATTGATGGCATGTCTACTTTAGGTGCGGTGTTTCCAAGTTATATATTGTACGCTGTGTTGGGCTTGTCCACGATGTTGCTGTTACGTGTATTAAGAAATGCACATTCAGTACCGTTAGCAGAGTTGGGGGTTATGCCGACACGTCGGCAAATATCGGTCGTGGTCGTCATAGGTTTATGGACACTGTTCATGTCAACATTAGGCTTTGTATTCTCTTCATTGTTGGCATTTATCAGCATCATGTTCATCGCCAACTTTGATAAACCTAGGTTAGTGCCCATGTTGCGCAATGTCTCGTTATCCGTGGTAATTGTGGCGGCGTTTTACTTGTTGATGAAAGAAGTGTTGTTGCTCCGTATGCCTACTGGCATATTGTTCTAACATAATAAAATAGCAACCTAGCTAAGTCGCTAATCTAAGAAAGGTCCTACCAAAAGGACCTTTCTTTGTTTTCATTGTTTAAAAACGAGTCCTGTAAATAATCTAAAAAACGAGTGACTTTAGCGGACTGGTTTAAGCGCTCCATATAAACAGCGTAAATGTCTGCTTCTGGAGTTTCATAGTTAGTAAGAATCTCATCCAATTTTCCTTGACGAATATATTTCGCCAAATCCCATTCTGCGCGCATAACAATACCATGTCCATCTAATGCCCAACGTAACGCAATCTCACCATCGTTGGTGATCATATTGGCCGTCACTTTGACCACCTCTTCATGATTATCTTTATAAAAACGCCAAGCACTAGCCACTTGCTGATTTTGTTTGATGATAATACAGTTGTGAGACATCAAATCTGCAGGGGTGCCAGGTTTACCGAAACGATTAAAGTAAGTCGGTGAGGCGCACACTAAACGACGATTTGGTGCAATTTTACGTGCTATGACTCTTGAATCTGGCGGTTGTCCAAAACGGATACATACATCGACAGACTCATCTGGTAAGACGATAGGTCGGTCAGTCAACATCAGTTGAATTTCGACTTCAGGGTTTTCCATTAAAAACTCCGACAAAATCGGCGCAATGTAATTCCTGCCAAACCCCAAAGGCGCATTCACCCGCAATAATCCTCTTGGAGTTAGACGACGGTTTGTCACCGCTGCCTCCATCTCCTCTATTTTTGCCTTGATATCTTTTACATATTTTAAGTACACCTCACCATCATTGGTTAAGCTGATGCGTCTAGTTGTACGATTAACCATTCTCACACCAAGTCTGGACTCAAGGTTATTCAGTCGCTTAGTGACAGCTGAAGGCGTTAAATTGAGCTCTCTAGCCGTAGCAGACATTGAGCCATTTTTGGCTAATGTGATGAAAAAGTCGAACTCAGAACTTGGGTCCATAATTTCCCCTCAGGAAAAAGTATCTGTCTTTTATTTTTAACTAATTCGTTGTCATATCCATACAATCATATCACCAGCCTTATCATAATAACCATTAAGGAGAAAATATGAGCAGCGAAAACTCTGTAGAGTACATGTCTGATGTCATGGCTAAGTTCACCAGTTACATCGGTAAACGTCTACCAAAAGATGTAAAGAAGAAGCAGGCAGAATTAAGAAAAAAAGAAAAGAATCCAATGGCCATTGAAATCTACGACACCATGGCTGAGAACCAAGAAGCTGCGGATAAATTAGATCGTCCCAGCTGTCAAGATACGGGCGTGATTCAATATTTTTTAACGATAGGTGCTAAGTTCCCATTAATTGGTGAGTTAGAAGACATCTTGCGCACTGCAACGCTAGAGGCCACTAAAAAAGGACCTTTACGTCATAATGCGGTGGAAACATTCGACGAAAAAAATACGGGTACCAATACAGGTTCAAAGATCCCTTGGTTGGACTGGGATATTGTTCCTAACGATGATACAGCCACCATTGAAGTATACATGGCGGGTGGCGGCTGTACTTTACCCGGCCACGCAAAAGTGCTTATGCCAGGGCAGGGCTACGAAGGGATTGCAGACTTTGTCTTTGATGTTATCACCTCTCGCGGTATTAACGCGTGTCCACCATTGTTAGTGGGAGTCGGCGTCTCCACATCGGTAGAAACCGCAGCACGTTTATCAAAAAAAGCAATCCTACGTCCAATAGATACGAGTAATCCAAATGAAAATGCAGCGTTGATGGAGCAGTTATTAGAGGATGGTCTAAATGAAGTGGGTATTGGGCCTCAAGGATTAACCGGCGACAATACGGTCATGGGGGTAAACATTGAGTCCTCCGCCCGTCATCCATCTACCATCGGTGTCGCTGTATCAACGGGATGTTGGGCACATCGCCGCGGAACGATTAAGTTCCAATCCGATCTTAGCTACGAAATCATTTCGCATGAGGATGTGACACTATGAAAAAAATTCTAACAACTCCGATTACGGATGAAGCACTAGCGGAATTAAACGTAGGGGATATTGTATATTTGACTGGTCGTCTGGTGACATGCCGTGATGTGGCTCATCGTCGCTTGATAGAGTTAAAACAACAATTACCAGTAGATGTGCGTGGCGGAGCAATATTCCATGCTGGTCCCATTGTGCGGGAAAAGGATGATGGCTCTTACGAAATGGTATCAATTGGTCCAACGACCAGTATGAGAATGGAGAAATTTGAGCGTCAGTTTATCGCTGAAACCGGTGTGAAAATGATCATTGGTAAGGGTGGCATGGGAGAGGAAACCGCTGCTGGTTGCTTTGAAAACAAGGCTGTTCATGCAGTATTTCCGGGTGGCTGTGCAGTAGTAGCAGCCACCAAGGTAGAAGCCATTGAAGCCGCTGAGTGGCGTGATTTGGGAATGCCTGAAACACTTTGGGTTAATAGAGTAAAAGAATTTGGCCCCCTCATTATTTCTATCGATACTAAAGGTAACAATCTTTTTGAACAGAATAAAAAGACATTCAACGAACGAAAAGGTGCAATTCTTGACCGTATTCATGAAAAAGTGAAGTTCATTAAGTAGTTGGGAGACCCCCGCAGTTACTTCGGGGGTAATTTTATGGAACATATTATTGATATATTGACGGGCAGTAACTTTTACCCAGCGGCGTCCGTTTTTAACCCTTTGAGTGCTGCGATTGCGCATGATGTTGGTTTTAAGTGTGGTGTTGTAGGTGGTTCTGTTGTTGCCGCCAATGTGAACCTTTCACCAGACTATGGTTTGATTACTATGTCTGAATTAGTGGATACGGTTAGGCGTATATGCATTCAGTCTGAACTACCAATTATTGTTGATGGAGATTCAGGGTACGGTAATGCGCTCAATACACAACGACTTATTCAGGAACTTGAGTTTGCAGGTGCCTCCGCAGTAACACTGGAGGACTCTATATTGCCTTTTCAATATCAAAACCGTCACAGCCTTGCTGCGCTCGATGAGCACAGGGATAAATTATTGGCGGCGCTAGAGGCCAGAAAAAGTAGTAAATTCTCGATAATAGCCAGAACTAAAATGAATTCGTCTGAAGGCTTTCCCAGTCTTTTGAAGCGAATTGAAGCATACGCTCAAACTGAGGTTGATGGGATATGTATTTTTGGTGATGTACAAATTTCAGATTTGCGTATCTTGAACGAAATTAGCAGTAAGCCTTTAATGCTTATTTCGTACTCAGCGAGTCGTAAGGATTACCGTAGTTTTAAAGCGGGAGGTGTAAAAATATTATTGAATGGGCATCATGCTTTTGAGGCTTCTGTTCGAAGTATGTTTCACGCTTATCAAGACATACTTGAGCATAAGAAACGAGATATTACGGGTAAAGACATCATCACATTGTACTCTAAGGTTAAGAAACTTGATGTGACAGCCAAGCGTTACATGGATCTGTGACTTTGTTAATGCATTGGCTGTTTTTTTTTATTTACCACTCATTTCTCACTCTCTATGAATGCCTGCGATCATGCAGCGTACTGAACCGCCGGCGGATTCTATGGTTGGAATCGCGCAGGGTACCAGTGTCACGAAGGATTCTATGGTGGTTTTTTGGTCGCTGTTGAGTGCCGCGTAGGCGGTTTGTGAGAGCGCTAAGAATCGCTGATTTGTGCCTTGCAGTTCTATGGCGTTACCGCAAAATTGGCCGATCTGGTCATGGCTTAATTCAATGACTTTCTTTCCTGTCTGACTAAAGTGCCGGTAGAGCTTTGCTTTGTCTGCGGCATTGACCATGTCCATTCCGATCATCACAAAGTGCGTCGCAACACACATGAGCACGTTGGTGTGATAAATCGGTTTGCCGTTTTTGTCTCTGGCATCAAACATGATGGGAGCGTAACCGATCTGTTGGCAGAGTTGGTTGAGCAGTTGTTCATCGGTGCGTTTTGACTGTGCGGCATAGGCTAGTCGATGAATGTGATCAAACACAATTGATCCGGTTCCTTCTAAAGCAAGGCGTTGGTCGACGTGATGTCGTAAATCTATGTGGTTGTGAAATGCGTAGGCGTTGCTCAAAAAATCGATGATGTCTTGGCGGTATTCCATTTGTCGGTTGTGTGCATACATTGGGTACGCGACGAGGGTGTTGCCTTTGTGTGTCGAGAACCAGTTGTTGGGAAAAACCGAGTCGGGCGTGTGCGCTGTTTCGTCTTCAAAAAGGTGAACGCTGACGCCTTGTTGCTGTAAAGCTTGATGCAAGTTTGTGACTTCTTGGTAGGCCTGTGTCGACGGCGTTGGATGCGAGGTCGCTTTTTGAAACGCATTGTCTTCCATGGTTTGCGGGTTTGAAACAAAGTGATGAGGACGAATAAGCACCACTGTGTTAGGGGCTTGAGAGTGGGATTGAAGCAACATGATTTTACCTATTTAAATTGGGCTGGTTAGCGAATGAAAATAGGATAGGGGCTTTGTGAGCCAGTTAATATGTCAGAAATTTATATAAAAAGACTGTATTTTTGGCGCTTTGCTAGTATCTTGTTAGCAAAATGTTTGATGAGGTATGCATGAAACCCTATATTTATGATTCGTTGGACAGCGCGCTTATTGCTGAATTGCGCAAAGATGGCCGTGCGTCGATCTCCTATTTGGCCGACACGTTAAAAGTATCGCGTGCGACGGTGCAAAATCGTCTTGATCGACTGATTTCTAGTGGGGCGATTTTGGGTTTTACGATTCGCGTACACCAAGAAATTGAAAAAGAAGCGGTTCGAGCCATTATGATGATTGAGGTGGCGGGTCAGTCGACCTCACAAGTCATTAAAAAGTTGAGAGGCATTCCTGAGCTGGTGAAATTGCACACTACGAACGGGGCGTGGGATTTGATTGCTGAATTGCAAACCAGCAGTCTAAGCGAGTTTGATGGCGTGTTGCGTCATGTGCGTGAAGTGGATGGTATTTTAAACAGCGAAACCAGTATTTTGTTGTCGAGTCTATAATCATTGGTTGTTGAGTAATATTCTTTTGGTTGTTTGTGCGTCTGGGTAAACTGTTTTCGGTTTTAGGCCGTACAAGTTGTCATGTAAACAGTCATGGTATTGCTGCCCGTTTGGGCTATAAGGAGAGGATATGATCACGGTTCACCATCTAGAGAACTCCCGTTCACAGCGTATTTTATGGTTGCTGGAGGAGCTTGGATTGGATTACGAGATTGTGGAATACAAGCGTGATCCGGACACCGCAGCAGGCCCTGAGTCATTGAAAAAAATACACCCGTTGGGTAAGTCTCCGGTGATTACAGACGGTGATTTAACGGTCGCGGAGTCAGGCGCTATTATTGAGTATTTACTGGATCGATATGATCCGGTGAATCGTTTGAAACCAACCGATGGGCAGGCTTTGTTGGATTATCGATATTGGCTGCATTTTGCCGAAGGTTCGTTGATGCCTTTGCTGGTGATGAAACTGGTGATGATGAAGGTGCCGAAGAACCCTATGCCTTTCTTTGTGAAACCCGTTGCTAAGGCGTTGACGGATAAGGTTCAAGAAAAGTTCATTATGCCGCGCATTCAGCCGCAAATGCTGTTTATCGAAAAGACGCTCGGTGAGCATACTTGGTTTGTGGGCGAGGAATTGACCGCTGCCGATATTCAAATGAGCTTTCCATTGCAAGCTTCTAGTACGCGTATGAGCTTGGAAGACTTTCCGAACATTGCGCGTTTTATTAAACAAATTGAAGCTGTGCCTTCTTATCAAAGAGCATTAGCAAAAGGCGGTGCTTTTACTACGCTGTAGCAAACTGCTTACAGTTTGTTCTATTTATTGATATTCATTCTCATTTATTGTATCTTGCCGGCTTCTTAGTTTGTTAGATATGAATGAGGTTGAATGGGTCTATGAATCCTGATCACCCGGCTTCTCAAGATGTAGGGAAGCTTTATGTGGAACACAGTTCGTGGTTAACAGGATGGATCCGACACCGATTAGGCAGCCATGATTTGGCGGCCGATATCGCCCAAGACACGTTTGTTCGATTGTTGAAAAAGCCCAAAAATTTTTCAACAATCTCAGAAGCGAGAGCTTTTCTAAGCACGGTTGCCAAGGGCTTATTTATTGATCACTGGCGACGCAAGCAAGTCGAACAGGCTTGGCTTGAGTCGTTGGCGCATCGCGAAGAGGAATTTGAACCTTCGGCGGAGCATTCGGCAGCGATGATTGAACTGCTGTGCGAGCTGGATGCGATGATCGCAAAACTCCCCAAAAAAGTAGCTAATACGCTGATTTTATCTCAGCTGCATGGCCTCACTTATCGAGAAATAGCCGAACGTTTGTCGGTGTCAGAACGTATGGTAAAGCGTTATATGGCGCAGGCTATGTTGCAATGTCTCTTGTTTAAATCCGATTTGTCTCTGTAGGTGTTATGACGTCTTCTCAACCTTCCAACTTTGCTCAATTAGAAGCCGCTTCAGAATGGTTTGCCGTACTGTCGGATCCGCCCGTTTCTGAGGCGGATCGAGTCGCGTGGCAGCAATGGCTTAATGACAGTGAAGAACACCGCAAAGCGTGGTCTCAGGTGGAGTCAGTTGGAGCGATGTTTTCTTCTTTCCAAAATGATGCCATGCGTCAGTCTGCGGGCTATGTGTTGGAGAGTGGTGGTTTCATGAACCGTCGTCAGTTGATGAAAGGCGTGTTAGGCGTAACGGGCGTTGCGGCATTGGGTTGGATGGGGTGGAACGAAACACCGTTGCCCAGAATAGCGTCTGCCTGGATGGCGGATTTTCATACCCAAGTTGGGCAAGTGGCGGCTTACGATTTAGACGCTGGCAATAAAATTTGGCTGAACACCAACAGCGCACTGAATCGTGTTGCTTCGAGCAATCGGAATTTTGCTTTGTTAGACGGTGAGGCTTTGTTTCATGTTACCAATGGGTCTGATAGTCGACCGTTCAGTGTGACATGCAAACACGCGCTTATGACTTCGACCGCAGAGAACGCTCGCTTTTGTTTGCGTCACCTTCCCAATCAAGGGGCGGTGTTGGCGGTATATGAAGGCCGTGTTTCGCTTTCTCCGCTGGGGCGCAACGATCAGACGGTGATTCGCGCCGGAGAGCAGGCCATTTTTACGAAGGATATGGTCGGAGACCGGCAGCCTGTATTGGCCATGTATGAGTCGTGGCGAAATGGGTTGTTGATTGTTGATGACATGCCATTGGCGGAATTTGTGGCGGAAATAGGGCGCTATCGTCATGGTTTTATTAATCTAGATCCTGCAGTGGCGTCACTTAGAGTGGTTGGTACATTTCCAACTCAAGATGCCAACTTGGTTTTTGATATGCTGGAAAACACCTTTGATATTCAGGTCAAACGACTTCTTCCTTGGTGGACGAGTATCACGGTCGCTTAGCGTTGTTTGAAAAAAACGTTCATTCATGCCTTTTTTTATGTCCCCTTTTTATTCTCTCATTCGGTAATAGTAGTAATAAGCATTATTATTACGGGATTTTTATGAGATTTACTCCTTCAGTGCATGTTTTGAAACGCCGTAGTGCCTTGACGCTGTTATCAGCAAGCATCGCGTTTGCCAGTGGCGTTGCGGTTCCCTCTTTTGTGTATGCCGAAGTCAGTTCGGTCAGTGTGCGTTATTACGATGTGCCGGCGGGAGCCTTAGCGCAAGCGTTAAATACCTTTGCTGCCATGTCTGGTGTGTATTTGGGAGGCAGCGCAGAGCTGCTGTCGGGCAAGCGTACACTGGGCTTCAAAGGGGAATATTCAACGACGCAAGCATTGGATTTGTTGCTTTTGGGAACGGGGTTATCTTATGTTCAGGGCAAGGGAAACAGCGTTGTTCTGATTGATCCCAATGCGGTGAGCACAGATGAAAACGGCATTACGATGTCGCCTTTGTTGGTGGAGAGTGGCCGAAGCACGACGACGCTGGGTAAAAATGTGCTTAGCTCAAGTGAAATAGAAAGTATGGCGGGCGACACGTCCAATCTGACGGATTTATTGAAAGGCAATGGGGCTGTTCGATTCAGCCGATCTTCCAGTACGTCTGCGAGCAGCGCCAGTATGCGTCCAGATGAAGTGTCCATTCACGGTCAATCTCATTATCAAAATTCCTACGTGATCGACGGCATGTCTGCCAATAATGATTTGAACCCAGGGGATTCTGAAGACACTTATTCTAATCCCATTTCTCCGACAAATTTGAGTATGCTGTCGGGCAGTTCTTCTCAAAGTTATTATGTGGATCCCGATGCACTTGAGTCTGTCACTGTTTACGACTCTAACGTGCCAGTTGAGTTTGGTGGTTTTCTTGGTGGTGTCATTTCTTCCACTCTTAAACGGTACGATGGCGAAGATTATTTGTCTGTTAAGTATGCGATCTCAAAGGATGAATGGGATGAAATGCACGCAGATGAAGATTTAGAGGAAGACTTAGCGGATGGTGATTCGATCGAAGGCGAGTATACGCCAGAATATTTAAAGCAGCGCCTTACATTAACAGGTGCTCAGGGCATTACCGATAAACTGGGGATGACATTTACCGCATCAAGGGCAACGTCGGCTTTTGATCAGAGTTATGTGAAAAACATCGGTAATACTGTCTATGGCAAACAAGGCGTGGAGTACGATGATACGGTCGATAATGCCATGGCCAGGTTTGATTACAAAGCCAGCCAAAATTTGGACGTTGGCGTGTCCATGCTGTACGGATTTTGGCCAGAAGATTTTGATCAGATTCGTCAAAAGGTCACGGATATTGCAAAGCGAAACAAAGACGCCGCGAAAAACAGGGGCACTATTTGGTCGATCAAAATGGTGGAAGCCGTGACGTCGGATAAGGTGCTGCCAGATCCTCAGCAAAGTAATGATCGTATCTTACGTTTGGTCGACAGCATCTCGTTAGCCGATGTGAATGCACGACTGAGACAGTGGTTGTCTTCGCCAGATCGTATTTTATACACGCAAGCGGTGGGCGGAAAAGCGGTGAATATTGGAAGCGTTGAGTCCATTGATGACATTTTTCAAGAGATGGAATCACGTCCGCTTGCGGCGTTACAAACAGAACACGTTGTGGCAGCAAAGACCTTGCCCGAGGTAACCCAAAAGGGAACGGTGACGCTTACGTCGAGAAATGTGGAATTGGGCGTGTCACGTTGGTCGTTATCCAATGGCGACTTTCTTACCTTACTTGATCCCACTGTTCTGGCTGAACGTTATCAGATAGAAGCATCAGGTGAGGGAACCAAAAGCTATTTCACGGCGGTGTCCGCCGCTGGTTATCATGTCAAGCAAGGTTCCACTTGGGCTGAACAAATAGCGGTACAAATGTCGGAGGCCACCGGCGTGTACGGTTGGAGTGATGACGAGTTTCAACAGTGGCGCAAAGACAACAAGGTGTCATTGTCTTCGAAACAAAAGGCACAAAATTTGGTGTATCGAGCTTCGATTGACGATGAAAAAATTGAATCGTTACTGGGACTTTATCATGTCAATCAAGTGACCCCTCACATTGATCATGATGTCTACGACACGGTAATGGCCAGTTTGAAACGAAATGCCAGTGTTGACGTGGTTCGACCCATTGAAGCGTTTTCTCGTCGTATCGCCAAGGCGCGTTTTGAGTCAAACAATGTGACCTTGACGGTCGCTGATTTAGCGCCGCTATCCTTAGAGAAACTAGAGCAAACTCGCCAAAAACAGGTGGCGTTGCCTGTGCAATATTTTATTGTGTCGCGATTACCAGAAAGTGATATTACAGCCTTAGTCGAGCAATATCTGGCCACGGTGCCTCGTGATTTATCAGCATCGAAGTTGTCCCAGTCTGCGTTAGTAAACGACGAAACCACACCAGTTTTACAGTTGGCGGGCAATCGTGTTGTTGATCTGTCGCTGAACACGGAACCAAAAGCAGAATATCGATTTTACGCTTATCAGGCCGTTCCTTGGTCGCCTTCGGCGGCGCTGCAACTGACGTATTTGGGCGAGCGCTTAGAAACCATGTTAAAGCAACGCTTGCGCAGCGAAGTGCAAGGCGTATACAGCGTACGTGTCGGCCTTGAATTAAATAAAGAAACCAACCGTGCCGAATTATCGATTCAATATTCCAGTGCGCCAGCACGACTGGATGATTTAGCAACAATGACAACAGACGTATTGGCGCAATGGCCGTCTATGGTGACGGCGGAATGGGCAAGTGAAATACAAGAAGCGTTTGCCGATGTGGAACAGAACCGCTTGGCCAATGATTTTGACGGCACGTTATCCCATCGTTTGGAATTGAGTGAGCGATTTTATGGCAATGCCCAATATTTAAATGACATGGATGAACTGTCACTGGCATTGAGCGAAGCCAAGCTAAACGCTTTTGTGGAGCACTTGTCATTTAATGACCGGGTCATTGGCTTCTTCCGTCCCAAAGAGTAATGACTCTCGCTCGACTTATCGCGGAGGCATGAATATGATGTGGAACGATTAATAGGATTTATCCCACTTATTAGGAACATGTTCATGTCGCGTCCCGTGAAGTTACTCAGTGTCTCCATAGCGCTTATTTGTTTGCTGTTAGCGCTTAACTTTGGCCTACGCTCATCGATGGGCTTTTTTATGGCGCCGATTTCTCTAGAGTTCGGTTATGGGCGTGAAGTCTTTGCTTTTGCTTTGGCCTTGCAAAACCTGTGTTGGGGCTTATTTCAGCCGATTGCGGGGGCATTTGCCGATCGTTACGGCACCTTAAAAACCTTATTCATTGGCGCTGCTTTGTACGCGCTGGGATTGTATGTGACGTCAGGTGCTGACGGTGTGTTGGGGCTTAATATGGGCGCTGGCGTACTGATGGGAATGGGCATCGCGGCGACGGGTTTTGGGGTGGTTTTGCCTGCGATGGCGCGAATGGTGTCGCCAGAAAAACGTTCTTTTGCTTTGGGCTTGGGCAGTGCAGCGGGTTCTGCTGGGCAATTGTTGGTGATCCCAGTCGCACAAGAGTTTATTGCTGCGTATGGCTGGAGCAATGCGCTGGTGCTGATGGCCGTTTGTGCTTTGATGATGGTGCTGTTGTCTAGCCCATTTCGCCAAGAAAAAAACTCGGCCAACAGCAATTCCATGCCAGAAGCCGCACAAACCATGAGAGAGGCGTTGAATGAAGCCAGCGCGTATTCTCATTATTGGTTGCTGGTGGTTGGCTTTTTCGTGTGCGGTTTTCAGTTGGCGTTTATTACGGTTCACATGCCTGCTTTTTTATCGGATCAGGGGTTTTCGTCGGATATCGCCGTTGCGAGCTTGGCGCTCATCGGGTTGTTCAATATTTTTGGTTGCTTGTTGTCAGGTAGCTGGGCTGGGAAGTATTCGAAGAAAAAACTGCTGACCATTATTTATGCGTTAAGAGCCGTGTCGATTGCCTTGTTTATGACTTTACCGATGACGAGCGTGTCCGTGTACATCTTTTCCATTGTGACGGGATTGTTGTGGCTGGCGACCGTGCCACCGACATCGGGATTGGTTGCGCAAATGTTTGGTCTGCGTTACATGGGATTGTTGTATGGGATTGTGTTTTTAGGCCATCAATTAGGCTCTTTCTGCGGTGTATGGCTAGGCGGTTATTTGTACGATAAAACCGGATCCTATGACGTGGTTTGGTGGGCGGCGTGTGTGATCGCGCTGATTACCGCCCTGATCCATATTGTGATTGATGAGCGTCCGGTGGCACGCTTGCGTGCCGCTGTGGCTTGAGGGTTTTTTATTCAGGTGCTTGCCATTGCTGTTGGTAAAAGCGCTGGATATTGTCGCCTTCCCAATGAAACAAATACAGCCAGCCGTTATCGATCAGTTGTCTAACAATGTCATGCTTGGCGGCGATCTGTTCGATGGCGGTTTTAGGCGCTGCCACATAAACCGCTAACCTAACCGGCGTGTGCATCCATTGTTGACCATTGTGTAACGATTGCATGGACAACCCGATGCGCAAATCCCCGCCGTTGCCTTCAAACACACCAATGTTGCCGCCAACGGCGTTATGCAGCACTTTATTACCGCAGCCGAATTTGAAGTTATCCGTCACGGATAAATTGTATTGCATGTTGATCCAGTGAGTGACCAGCATGGGCGCGGTAAGAATGCGTTCTAAAATGCTGAAGTCAGGGTCATTGTGTTGGTCATAATCGTGCAGAAAGCTGCGGCCTTGTAAGTCAAGATGACGAGTCTGTTGGCGCGGCGCGATAATAAACGCTTGGTTATTGGCGAGCCCCCATTCAGGGTTCACTTGTGACCAGTCGTTCGCGCGTTTGGTAAACGCTTTCGAACGTTGTTTGTCGGAAGCATTCAGCAAGGACGTGTCTAACTTTGCTGCTCGTTCTTGTTGCGCTGCGCTTTTGGCTTTGTCAAACCAGCCTGTTTCTTTCAACCCGATTGCTATTTTGCTGTCGCTGCCTTTCGAGCCTTTTATTTGGTCAAAGCAGGTTATTTGATCTGTGGTGGTGTTGTGCAGCGCGGGAACAAAACGGGTGTCACTCGGAATATGGATGTCCATGTCGTTGAGTAAGGCGCGTACCTTACTGTCGTTCAATAATGACGCCAATACCCTAACGTTGACCTCGCCGCTTTGACCACCGCAGGCGCCGCACTCTAATCCTGCCGCATGGAGATTGTTACTGGTGTGACTGCCGTGACCGACTAACATAACGATGGGCGCGTAGTGTGTCAGTTTTAGGGCGTCTAAAATGCCTTTTGCCAAATTGGCTTTGTCTTGGTCGGTTAAAGCAACACCTTGCTGAGTCAATTCCCAGCCTGTGTTTGGTGCGAGGCGGTTAGCTGGGTGTTCTTGTCGCTTGGAAAAGATGGTTTGTTTGAACATTTTAAAGGCGTACCACCAGCCCATGGATTCCACCATGGAAAAGGAGGCGGGCGCGGCGTGTCCCCAGCGGTGCCAACGGGCTTCTTTTTGTTGGTGGTGAACGTGGTCTTGGTCGCTGGTGCATTCCGTGACGGTGATGGAGGCAGACAGCAAACCGGGAAGTTGCGGGCGGGCGTAATGACTGTCCTTCGCCTGGTATTCGATGGGCAAGCCAAAGAATCCAGCAAAGCCCAACGTCTGAATGTGATCGGATTGTTTTTCCAATACACGACGAAAGACTTCGGAACGAACGTCGATACAAAAGATGGCCTGTAGCTCCGGTCTGGATGAGTTTTCTAACGAAGGCTTCTTCGCTTTCAGCGTTCGATTCAATGCGGATTGTTCGCTGTATTCTAATGCCAACGCCCAAATTTTGGGGGGTAATAACGCCTTGTGATGGGCTTGAATTAACTCTGGAATGGCGACTTTTTGCGCTGACCAATTTGACTCTATGGCGGTGTGTAATTCAGGCGATGTGTGTTTTAGGTAACGCCAAATAACCCATTCCCACGCCATTTTGATGGCGAGCAAAGACGCTACATGATTTTCATGAGCAAGGCTGTCGTTGTTATCGTCTTTCGACCAATTTAAGTAAGCCAAGTAGCTGCTCCAACCATTGATGTCTTGCAACAATGCTTGTGCGTAAAAATGCAGCGCTTGATCGTCCAAGGCCAATTCTTCGATGACGAGAGCAAATAAAGCGTCTTTGTCACTGGGTAAGAGATGGAAGAAATCGGTTAGCTTGGATTCGCCCATGATGATGCTCAAACCTTTATCTTCATTGGTGACTTCTAGCCAATGACTGTAAAGATCGAGTTCGCTGTCGAGGTTCTGTTGTCGCAGAGTTGGGCTTTGTTGTTGATAATGTGCCGCGCAAAACTGGCTAACCTGATGGGTGATTTCATCATGCCAAGACATTTTATTGGCAGGGCGTTGTTGGTCGGCAAGATCGGCAAGGTTGCGCCACGGTATGGGTTGGTCGTGGGGTTGGCTATTGGTTTGCGATAGAGCTTCTAATAAGGCTTCTGGCGCGACGTTGAGATCATAATGTTGGGCGGCTTTCACAAGGCAATCCTGCGAAATTCGGCCTTCATTGAACCAACTGCGATAGGTATCAATCGGCAAGTACGTTTTGATGCCCGCCAAGGCGGACAGCGTGTTGGCGGCTTCATCAAAGGATCTATGCACCCATGACCACAGCGGGTTCACCGCGATCAGTTTATCCAATGGCCAATGGGGCGCGATCGTGTTGGCCGCATCAAGCAATAGGTCTTTTTGTTGCATGTTTAATGTCGATGTTGTCTTGATGTCCATGCAATGCTCCTAAGGTTTTAGCGACGGTTGATGAGTGGATTTGGCGTGGTGTTGTTGCTTGGTTCTGGCGGGTAAGGTGACAGGCCAAAATTTCAGCACCAAACGTGTCAGCCATTCGTCCAGATAAAGCCCTGCAAACAACGCAATGGATAAGCGACGCACTGCGCGCCAGCGAACTTGATAATGCAAAAACGCACTCAGCACAAAGAGCAGGCTGAATAAAATCATCGCCCAGATGTCCGCAAGGGAGAAAGCCTGTACTGTTAGGGTGGAATAGCTTGGTAAGACATAATGCATGGCCTGTTTGAGTGCGGCGTAAATGACACACAAAAATCCCCCCATGATGATGGTGTAAATGATCGACGGAGAATGCTCGCACGTACGCCATTGCACAATCAGAACCGTGAGTGCGAGCGCAAATAACCACCAAGCGCTAAATGCACCGTCAAATCCAAATAGGCTTCGAATGGCGATCACCACAGCGAGGCTGATAGAAAATGCCATCAGCCATGTTTGGGCATTGGGTACGACCGTGTTGCTGGTCTGAGCTTGTTGAAAACTGGTTTTCGCGGCGCTGGAAAGTCGCAACCGGATGGCGTCATTCACCGCGTTGCCAGAGTTGAGGAATGAATAAGCTTTGTAAAACGAATGGGCGAGCAAGTGCAGCAAGACCAGCTCGTATAACCCCAAAGCGAATTCCAACAACATCAAGCCCATTTGCGCGCACGTCGACCACGCAAGGCGCACCTTGACGCTGATACGGGTGGTCATAATCAGGGCGCTGGCGAGAGTCGACAAGCCCGCCACCAATAACAAAAGCCAGATTGCGATGGAACTTTGCGCCACCACAGGAGTGAACAACAGCAGCAAATACCCCCCCAGATTAATCACTCCGGCATGCAACAATGAACTGACGGGGGTAGGCGACTCGACCACTTGAATTAACCAGCCATGGAATGGCAGTTGAGCGCATTTGATTAACGCGGCCAATGCGATCAGACAGGCCGCTACCTGTGCTTGCCAGTGCAAGGGAACCCCTGCATCGAATTGAGCCGCTGCGGTATCGATAATGGTGTTGATGTATAAACTGTCGTATTGCTGATAAAGCAAAGCAAAGGCCGCAAGCAAAGACAGCTCAGCAACGCGCGCCAGCATGAACTTTTTATGAGCCGCAAGAATGGCGCGTGGGCGATCCGCATAAAACGTTAATAAGTTGTTGAGCGATAAACTGATGCCTAAGGAAACTGCGATTAAGTCCCCAATATGAGACAATGCCGATCTGACCATTACCTCAAGACCGAATGACATGAATCAGCTTTCCTTCGCCGATACCGAATTTACCAGCAAACGCCGCAAGACTCGCAAAGAGCTCTTCCTTGGTCGGATGAATGAGCTGATTCCATGGCTACAGCTCGAAGCTCAGATTGAGCCGTTTTACCCAAAAGCTGGCAATGGTCGGCGTCCATACCCTCTCGCTACCATGCTGCGCATTCACTTTATGCAGAACTGGTACAACATGAGTGATCCAGCGATGGAAGATGCCCTTTACGAGATCACCTCTATGCGGCTGTTTGCTGGCCTATCATTAGAAGGTGCGATCCCAGACCACACGACCATCATGAATTTCCGTCACCTGCTTGAGAAGCATAAGCTGGGTCGTAAACTCTTCAAAGAAGTAAACAAATGGCTGTCTGATTCTGGCACCTACTTTAAAGAAGGGACAATCGTTGATGCGACGATTATTGAGGCAGCAAGTTCCACCAAAAATAAATCTAATGCACGCGATCCCGAAATGCACCAAACGCAAAAGGGAAAACAATGGTTCTTTGGCATGAAAGCTCACATCGGTGTTGATGCAAAGCGTGGGTTAGTTCACAGCTTCACCACGACGCCTGCCAATGATCACGATTTAAACCAGTTGACGGAACTTCTTCATGGCAATGAGTCATTTGTATCGGCGGACTCTGGCTACCGTGGCGTAGAAAAGCGCACAGAAACAAAAGATAAGAATGTCGATTGGTTAGTAGCTGAGATGCCCAGCAAGATACGTGCTTGGAAAAAGCACCCCCGCCTCAACAAGCAGCTGATCCGAACGGAATACTTAAAGGCGAGTATCCGAGCGAAAGTCGAGCACCCGTTTAGAATACTGAAATGCCAGTTTGGGTTCCGCAAAGTCGTCTACAAAGGCCTGTCTAAAAATGACAACAAACTCGCCGTGCTGTTTGCACTTGGAAATTTGTTACGAGTAGATCAGATGATACGTTCTGCACGGGGTTAATCCGTCCAAATAACGGTTGTAAGGTGCTTGAAGTACCTTACAAGTGGGTTAAGTGGTGATTAAATGTCGCTTCTGAGGAAATACTGTCACAAGCTGAATGTCAGCTAAAAATTGTCTTACTTGTTCGTATGTTCCCTAACCAACCGAGCCAAAAAACCACCAAATGGTTGGTCGTCACCGTGATGGCGACAGACGCTAAAGTAAACATGAGCCAGCGATAGTAGCGATTAAGGTTGGCTTGCCCTGCCATGTAGTGGCGCGAAAAGCTAATCAAGACCCAACCCATGACCGTCACCAGCCCAAGCATGATTTGGTTGAGAGCCGTATGACGGATGAGTGCAGACGATTGCCAAGCGTCAGTGAAAAAGTAGCTCACCGGAAAAGTAGTGAGAAAAATAATCAGTAATACAAGGCTTAATCGAGAGGCTTTTAGCGCAATGGATTGGCTGTTTTCTCGGCCGAGAGAGTAGCCGCCAAGAAACAGCATGAAGGGAATGAAAATCGGCAAAAAACTTAACGCGATAAGCGACATAACTACCTACATCTTTTGGGTTGAACAAGTGGCGGCGATTATGAGGACTTTATTTTGTTAATAAAAATACATATATTGTTAAAAAACGTTCACTTTATATTATGTATCAAAGGCTGTTGTTCATGGCGCGATTGAATTACCACCATTTGTATTATTTTTGGCGAGTGGCCAAGAGCCCAAGTTTGACGGAAGCGGCGGAAGCTTTGTTCATCTCACAGTCGGCGCTGTCTGCGCAGATAAAACAGCTAGAGCAAAGTTTGGACATGGCATTATTTATCCGCCAAGGACGTAAGCTAGTCCTGACGGATGTGGGCCGTCGCGTGTTGGCGTACGCGCAAGACATTTTTAATACCGGTGAAGAGTTAGAGAAATTTATCCAGAAAGACAGCGTAACGCAGGTGCAGCACATCACCATTGGTGTGCAGAGTAATTTGTCGCGAAACTTTATCGAGAGCTTTATTGCGCCATTGCTAAGAAGCGAACACGTGGATTTTTCGTTGTCTTCTAGAGGCATGACCGATTTGCTCAATGGCCTTGTGAATCATGAATTGGATTTGGCGTTGACCAATCGGGCGATTTTAAGCGAAGGCCACGACACCACCTGGCGTAATCAATTGGTGGCAAGGCAAGCGGTGGCGATTGTTGGGCCTTATGGGGAGAAGCCGGATACGCCGTTTCCCCAAGGTTATGAAAACAAAAAATGGGTGGTGCCGGGGCGCAACACCGATATTCGTTCGTCCTTTGAATCTTTTTGCGCCACGCATCAATATCAGCCAGACATCAAAGCGGAAGTGGACGACATGGCAATGTTGCGATTGTTGGCCAGAGACAGTGGCTATTTGTCTGTGCTGCCGCCAGTGGTGGTAAAAGATGAGATTCAATCGGCTGTGTTGCAGGATTACGAAAGCATTCCACAAGCATTTGAAAACTTCTACGCCATTACCATGCCGCGCAAGTTTACTTCACAGCCCGTGTTGGATTTGATCAAGATGGCGATTCACCAGTATGCGGTCGATCACTCACTCTAAATAGTTGATTTAAAAATGACTATTTTTAGCAAGTTTGAGCTTAATGCTTGATAAAACCACAATCCAAGACCAGTATATTTAAAGATAACTGAATTTATAGACACTAATAAAATGAGAAGAAGGAGGGCGATCATGCAGTATGAAGATCGCGTTGATGCGTTAGTCGCACCGAAAGGTTCATTAGAAATGCTATCTCAGGATGAGATTTCTCGTTTGTCTGAAGAGTCTGGTCCACTTCATGACCTATTTCACCGCTGTGCTTTGGCTATCCTAAACTGTGGCAGTGATTCCGATGACCCTCAGGCTGTCATGGAAGAATTTAAAGATTTTGAAATTAACATCGTTCAGCAAGAACGTGGAGTGAAATTACAGCTTAAAAATGCGCCGGGCAGTGCCTTTGTGGACGGCAAGATGATCAGCAGTGTGCGTGAAATGCTGTTCAGTGTATTGCGAGATATTATTTTTACCCAGCATGAATACAACCTAGGGCGTGGTTTAGAAAATGCCAGCTCTGACAAGTTAACCAATGTGGTATTTGAGTTATTGCGTAACGCCAATGTATTCCGCCGAATTCAAACGCCAGACATAGTGGTTTGCTGGGGCGGGCATTCGATTGCGCGTCATGAGTACGATTACACCAAACGGGTAGGCCATGAGTTGGGCTTGCGTGAGTTGAACATTTGCACCGGCTGTGGGCCGGGGGCGATGAAAGGGCCAATGAAAGGCGCTGCCATCGCCCACGCTAAACAGCGCATTAAAAACGGTGTGTATCTTGGCTTAACGGAGCCGGGCATTATTGCGGCTGAATCGCCAAACCCGATTGTGAACCAGTTGGTTATCATGCCGGATATAGAAAAGCGTCTTGAAGCCTTTGTTCGTGCTGGGCACGGCATTGTTGTCTTCCCAGGTGGTGCCGGTACCGCAGAAGAAATTTTGTATATCTTGGGTATATTGTTACACCCTAAAAATGCCGATGTGCCGTTTCCTTTGGTGTTTACAGGGCCAAAAGAAAGCGCGGAATATTTCGAGCAAATTAACGCCTTTATCGGCGATGTATTGGGTGAAGAAGCACAACGCAAATACCAAATCATCATCGAAGATGAAGTGGAAGTAGCGCGTGTGATGAAGCAAGGCATGGAAGACGTTCGTGCGTACCGTAAAGCCCATCAAGATGCGTTTTACTACAATTGGAAGTTGCACATTCCAGAAGAATTTCAGCACCCATTCGAACCAACCCATGAGAAAGTGCGCGAATTAAATTTGCACTTTAATCAAGAGACCCATTTGTTGGCGGCGGATTTGCGTCGTGCCTTCTCGTCTATCGTGGCTGGTAATGTAAAAGCCCAAGGTGTGGCGTATATTCAGGAATTCGGGCCGTTTGAAATTCATGGGGACAAAGCCTTATTGGCGAAACTAGATGCGTTGTTGCAGGCGTTTGTTCGTCAGCAACGGATGAAGTTGCCGGGCAGTGCTTATGTGCCCTGTTATAAGGTGATCACAGACTAGTAGTATGGTTACTGCGCTACTCGTCTTGACTTCGCTCATATATTGATACTAAAAAAGGGCTTCTCGTGAAGCCCTTTTCTGTTTTTTGGTTGTTGTCTTTTTGCTTCTGGTTTAAGAAAGCCTAGCCAAACACGGACCAGCCGATGCTTTCGGACAGTGCCTCAAGGGCAGCCATGCCCGCTAATGAGTTGCCAGATTTGTTGAGTTCTGGTGACCAGACGCAAACAGAAAAGCGATTGGGGACGATGGCAAGAATGCCGCCGCCAACGCCGCTTTTTCCCGGTAAGCCGACACGGTAAGCAAAGTTGCCAGCTTCGTCGTAAAGGCCGCTGGTGGCAAGCAATCCATTCACTTGCGTGGTTTCGCGTGGGCTAAGCACTTGTTCACCGCTGAGCTGCGAATACCCCTTGTTGGCCAAAAAGCTGAACGCTTTGGCGAGGTCCACGCAATTCATGCGCATGGCACAATTGTCGAAGTAACTGTGTAGCACTTGTTCTACGTCGTTTTCAAAATTACCAAAGGCTTTCATCAGATACGCCATGGAGGCATTGCGAGCGCGGAACTCGTATTCTGAGTGGGCAACGATTTTGTCTGAGTTCAAAAGAGGGTTGTCGGCTAAACGACGGATAAACTCGCGCATGGCGTAATGGGGCGAGGCAAAACGTGATTGATTCATATCACTGATTACCAGAGCGCCCGCATTGATGAAGGGGTTGCGAGGCACACCTGATTCGTATTCAAGCTGCACGAGTGAATTGAATGGGTTGCCAGAAGGTTCGCGTCCAACGCGTTTCCACATGTCCTCGCCATAATGTTTGATGGCTAAAGTGAGACTGAATACCTTGGAAATACTCTGGATAGAGAAGTCAGTATGCGCTTGGCCTGCGTGATAGAGCTGGCCATCATTGCTGTAAATGGCAATGCCAAATTGATTGGGGTCGACATTGGCCAACGCGGGTATGTAGTCTGCGACTTTGCCTAAACCGATTAATGGTTTTACTTTTTGTTCTATTGAATGCAGTAAATCGTCCACATCACTCTCATTAAACAGTGTTAAAGGGGGCGGCTAGTATAGAGAAAGTCATTGGGAAACCCCAGAGTAATCTTGCCCATGATCAGGCATAAAAAAGCCCCCAAAAGAGGGGGCTGATGGTAGCAATTGTTGGCACCTAACGTGCTGGTGATTTTCATGCGGCCTAGGTTGTTGTCGTCTTCTAATTGACCTTCAATGCTGTGGTTGAGTGGACTCGTCAGCGTAAGACGGCTGTTCGATTCGACAAGATCTTTCACACGGAGTTCTTCGCTAAACCCTTTGTAATCTCTGGAGTCGCCTTCGTTAGCCGTGACGATGTAGGTTTTGCCTGAGACCATGTAAGACGCAATACGATTGTCTTTAGAAGCCGTGATGTATTCTGGCTCAACGTTGAAAGGTCGCTTGGAGTGGAAATAATGCTCACACTGCCATCTGGGTCAATGGTGTAGGCATCGCGTGGTTCACCTTCATTGGTAACCACAACGTGTTAAATATGAGCGTTTACAGTAACGTTGGAATATGACAAGAAAATGGCAAATACCAATAAGGGGTTACTTACTTGTATTTGCCACCAAGATTAAACGGCGAGGCTTTTAATGTGCGCGATATGGCGCAAGATCAGTTGGCCCGAAATGGTTGCGTTATTCGGTATATTGGGTAGGTCGTCTATGTGATACCAATGGGCTTCTTCTATTTCCCCAGGCGCAGGTGTGATCTCTCCGCTTTGGTAGTCTGCATAAAATCCGACCATGAGTTGATGAGGAAAAGACCAAGGTTGGCTGTCGACATAGCGAATATTGGTGACGTCTAGGCCAACCTCTTCTTTCACTTCACGAGCCACGGCTTGTTCTAATGTTTCGCCAGCTTCAACAAACCCTGCGATGTTACTAAAGCGGTCTTTTGGCGCTTGAGGCCCACGAGCAAGCAGGATTTGGTCGCCTTTTCGAATTGACACTATGATGCAGGGGGAAATGCGAGGGTAATGTCTTAGGTTACACGAGACGCACATTTTGGCGTGTTCTTTGGCGTGTTTGTCTGGCATAGCGGTGCCGCAGCGCCCGCAGAATTGATGGTCTCTGTCCCAGGTTGATAACTGATGAGCACGGCTTAAAAGCAGGTAGTGGCTTTCATCTTGTAGGAACAATAGATCTCTTAGGCCAATTTCTGTAAAGCCTTTTGGAATAGATTCAAAGCGACAGACGAAAATATCTTGCCCATGCCATTGACCACAATAAATCGCGCTCATTTTGGCGTTAGGCTGAAAATGGGTAAAGGGAATGAGAAACTGGTTGTCTGACTCTATTAAGACTTGATTGCGGTGGAGCAGAATATAGAGCGCATCCTGATGGGGGAGGGGGTGTGTTTGAGTGCCAATGTCTAACATGTCGTTACTCGGTTTGCGTCTAAAAGAATTACGCTAACGCGATCATCTTCTAGACGCAATAACTTAGGTCGATTTATTTAGTTCCAGTCGAGTATGACTTTGCCCGATTGGCCAGAGCCCATGGTGTCGAAGCCTTGTTGGAAATCGTCTATGTTGAAACGATGGGTAATGATGGGGCTGATGTCTAAGCCCGATTGCAGCATAGCGACCATCTTGTACCAGGTTTCGTACATCTCTCGCCCATAAATGCCTTTGATTATTAGGCCTTTGAAAATGACTTGGTTCCAGTCAATTAGGGTGTCTTTGCCAGGAATGCCGAGCATGGCAATTTTGCCACCGTGGTTCATGCAATCCAGCATGGAGCGAAACGCCATGTCATTGCCTGACATTTCTAATCCCACGTCAAAGCCTTCGGTCATACCGAGTTCTTTCATCACGTCTTTTAATGATTCTTTTGCCACGTTGACGGTACGAGTTGCGCCCATTTTCTTTGCCAGATCTAGGCGGAATTCATTAACATCGGTAATCACCACATTGCGAGCACCGACGTGTTTCGCAATGGCGGCGGCCATGGCACCAATAGGGCCAGCGCCAGTGATGAGAACATCTTCACCGATTAAGTCGAAAGACAGCGCGGTATGAGTGGCGTTGCCAAATGGGTCGAAGATGGCAGCCATGTCATCGCTGATGTTGTTTGGGATTTTAAACGCGTTGCTGGCGGGAATGACCAGATATTCTGCAAAAGCGCCCGTGCGGTTGACGCCGACGCCCAGTGTCTTGCGACATAGGTGGCGGCGGCCAGCACGGCAGTTTCGACAGTGGCCACAAGTAATATGGCCTTCCCCAGAAACACGATCACCAATCTTGAATCCAGAGACTTCTGGGCCGATTTCGGTGATTTCACCTACGAACTCATGGCCAATTGTCATGGGCACGGGAATGGTGTTCTGTGCCCAATCGTCCCATTGGTAGATGTGCATGTCGGTACCGCAAATGGCGGTTTTGCGGATCTTAATGACAACGTCGTTATGTCCACATTCTGGTGGTGGAACGTCGGTCATCCAAATGCCTTTTTCGGCGTGAAGCTTTGCCAGTGTTTTCATGGTTGGTTTCCTTCAATAATTCCCATTTCTCGACCTATTTTCGCAAAAGCAACGATGGCTTGGTCGAGTTGTTCCATTGTGAGTGCGGCAGACATTTGTGTGCGAATTCTGGCTTTGCCCATTGGGACAACGGGATAAGCAAATCCTGTGACAAAGATGCCTTCTTTATATAGCGCATTTGCCATTTCTTGTGCGAGTTTTGCATCACCTAAAATAACGGGAATGATAGGGTGGTCGCCAGGAACAAGGTGAAAACCCAATGCGTTCATTTGAGTGCGAAAATATTGGCTGTTGGCTTTGAGTTTTTGGCGAGCCTCAGCGCCTGTTTTTATCGATTCTAGAATGCTTAGGCTGGTGGCAGTAATGACCGGTGCCAATGAATTGGAAAACAAGTAAGGGCGTGAGCGTTGGCGTAACCAATCGACGATGTTTTTTGACGCGCTTGTGTAGCCGCCAGACGCACCGCCAAGGGCTTTGCCTAATGTGCCTGTAATGATATCGATACGACCTAAGACATCGCAGTATTCATGGCTGCCACGGCCATTTTCTCCTAGAAAGCCCACTGCGTGAGAATCGTCAACCATGACTAAGGCATCGTATTTGTCTGCAAGATCACAGATGGATTGTAGGTCGGCAATGATGCCATCCATAGAGAAAACGCCGTCAGTGACTATTAGCTTGGTTTTGGCACCGTCTTTATCGGCTTGTTGGAGGTTTGCCTCTAATTCCGTCATGTCGTTGTTCGCGTAACGATAGCGCTTCGCTTTACATAAACGAATACCGTCGATAATGCTGGCGTGGTTGAGTGCGTCGCTGATGATGGCGTCGTCGCTGTTTAACAAGGTTTCAAACAAGCCTCCATTTGCATCAAAGCAGGAAGAGTACAAGATGGTGTCTTCCATTTGCAGGAAGTCACTGAGGCTTTTCTCTAATTGGGTGTGGATGCTTTGTGTGCCACAAATAAAGCGCACAGACGCCATGCCATAACCGTAGTCGTCTAACGCTTGGTGAGCCGCCAGGGTGACATTCTTGTCATTGGCAAGGCCTAGGTAGTTGTTTGCGCACAGATTGATGAGCGGGGTTTTGTCGGCGGTGGTTATTTGGCTGGCCTGCGGTGTGATAAGCGGGCGCTCTTCTTTATAGAGGCCTTCTTCTTTTAGTGTCTGGAGTTGGTTATCCAAGTTTTGGTAAAAAGCGGATTTACTCATGTTTGTTTCCTCTTGTGGAGTGTGACATGCCAATGGTGCGGTCTGTCTTGTATGCCTTGAGTGTAGGAGGGCGTTGTCAATATGAGTAGATGCAGTGGCATAGCAAAATGGCCATAACAGTTATGGGCCACTTTCGTGCTGCGCTGGTCATGGGCTCAGTTCGTCCGTAGAATGAGCGCAAATATTAAGCAAAAAGGAAAAGACATGTTGTCAAAGCGGTATTGCGGCATCGTACTCGGTGCACTTGGCGTAAGTATGGCGGGTCAGGCTCAGGATTATTTGCCTGTTCTTCAGTACCATCACGTTAGCGCCAGCTCTCCTAAGTCTACATCGGTAACGCCAGAGCAGTTTACGGAACATATGGACTACCTAAAAAACGCAGGTTTTCAAGTGGTAGACTTGCGATCTGCGTTGGATGATTTGAAAGCCCATAAGCCGCTGCCAGAAAAATCGGTTGCTATTTCGTTTGATGACGCTTACCGCAGTATTTATCAAGCGGGCTTCCCGATCATGAAGGAAAGAAACTTTCCATTTACTGTTTTCATTAATACCGAACCAGTGGAACGTCATAGCCGTAGCTTTTTAACATGGGAGCAGATGAAGGAAATGGAAGCATCTGGAGGCGTGTTTGCGAATCACACAATTCGACACCCTTATATGTTGCGCAAAGAAAAAGGCGAAACCGATCAAGACTGGCTAGCTCGGATGACCCATGAGGTGGATACGGTTGAGCAGTTACTGAATAAGCATTTAGGACACTCTCCTAAAATGTTGGCGTATCCTTATGGTGAATCTAACCGCCAGATTCGAGATATGATGAAAGATCGAGGCATCATGGCATTTGGCCAGCAGTCTGGTGTGGTGAGCGCCGAATCTGATTTTGAAAACTTGCCACGTTTTCCAGCATCGGGAGCCTATGCAACATTATCGACACTAAAGACTAAGCTTAATGCTAAGCCGATGCCATTGTTGTCAGAAGAAACTGGGGGAGATTTCGCGACCGATCAGCCTGTGTCTATTCGATTAACGTTTAAAGAAGGTAAGTATCGCCTTAAAGACATGGCCTGTTATGTAGCAGGGCAAGGTAAGGCATCGTTGAATTGGGTATCTAAGACAGAAGTGGTCGCTACCGCGAATAAGCCGTTTGGTGTGGGGCGTGGGCGTATTAACTGCACTATGCCGGACAATTCGGGCAAACATTATTACTGGTATTCTAATGTTTGGATCCGTTCTTCGGCTGATCAGGGGTATGTGAGTGAAAAAAGTTAAATTTTTTTAAAAAAGAGGTTGCACTGAAATTTCAAATCAGTATTATACACCTCGCTCGCAACGGAGGGGTGGCAGAGCGGTTTAATGCACCAGTCTTGAAAACTGGCGTAGGTTAATAGCCTACCGAGAGTTCGAATCTCTCCTCCTCCGCCATCTTCTAAAGATGGTTGTTGTGACAAGATAAAATATTAGTTCCTCGATAGCTCAGTTGGTAGAGCAAATGACTGTTAATCATTGGGTCACTGGTTCGAGTCCAGTTCGAGGAGCCATTCGGAGTATAGCGCAGTCTGGTAGCGCGCCTGCTTTGGGAGCAGGATGTCGGGGGTTCGAATCCCTCTACTCCGACCATTTATTTTATCATCACCATTAGTAATGGTGGGCGTAGCTCAGTTGGTAGAGCTCCGGATTGTGATTCCGGCGGTCGTGGGTTCAAGCCCCATCGTCCACCCCATTACTTGATAGTTGGGTCGTTAGCTCAGTTGGTAGAGCAGTTGACTTTTAATCAATTGGTCACTGGTTCGAATCCAGTACGACCCACCAACTATCCCTATACAGAATTCAAATCTGATTAATTCCTCGATAGCTCAGTTGGTAGAGCAAATGACTGTTAATCATTGGGTCACTGGTTCGAGTCCAGTTCGAGGAGCCAATCGGAGTATAGCGCAGTCTGGTAGCGCGCCTGCTTTGGGAGCAGGATGTCGGGAGTTCGAATCTCTCTACTCCGACCATTAGTTATTCAAGTTTAAAAAATTATGAGCGGGTCGTTAGCTCAGTTGGTAGAGCAGTTGACTTTTAATCAATTGGTCACTGGTTCGAATCCAGTACGACCCACCATTCTTCTCATAATCATCCTTATCTAAAAAATCTTCCGTTTTGTTATTGATCTTTCTTTAGATGGATTCAAAATCGTCTATCGTCTATCGTCTATCGTCTATCGTCTATCGTCTATCGTCTATCGTCTATCGTCTATCGTCTATCGTCTATCGTCTATCGTCTATCGTCTATCGTCTATCGTCTATCGTCTATCGTCTATCGTTTGCGTTAGGTTTGGTGGTGTGTATGTGAAAGCTTAGGGGTGGTTGCGCTATTAGCTTGGTTGAATGTTCTTTGGGTGTGATTAGTGAGTGATTAGATGGGGAGTGCTGAGGTGTGAATAAGTGTGTGATTAATGAGGTTTTTTGTTCAGAAAGAAAAGATTGAGCTGTGTATAAATGTGTTTGATTTTCGTGAGTGTTTTTGAGCAGATAGTGCGAAGATGGTCTTTTTAGAAAGCTAGTGCTGCTAATGGTGGAGGGAGGTGGATTCGAACCACCGAAACTTTCGTGGCAGATTTACAATCTGCTCCCTTTGGCCACTCGGGAACCCCTCCACAGCAGCGCGACGTATAATATACATCGCGTTTCACTATGTAAATAGTTTTTTAGGATTTATTTAGTAGTTTTTCAAGTTTCGCTTTCATTCGCTCTTCAGGAGACAGGTTGTCATAAATGTCGTCTTGCTTTGGCGCGTTCTGAGCGGGCTTGGATTTAGGCTGGGCTTTATGTTTTGCCTGCGCCTTTGGTTTTTGGCGAGCGGGTTGAGAAGGTCTCTCTTTTGCTGGTCTGCTGGTTGTTGCTGTTTTCGCTTTCGTCGGGATCATGGACTCAGGCAGTGCAGGTTCATTGTTTACAGCAACACCTTCAAGGTCTATGCGCGGCTGTCCGGACAGTAAGCATTTTTTGTATCGGTCTGAGCGCGTGTAAGCCGCTAGAGCGCGTTTTTGCTTGCTGGTGTTAAAGTCTTCATCCAGCACCATGTCTTTGTCTATGCCGACTTTAAGTGGTTTAGGTTGATTCCAGTCAAACGCTTTTGGATAACGGTCTTCCAGCATTTTGATTAGGCGGCGATTGTTTTTTTGATTTTTCTGACGCTTTTTCTGTTCGGGCGTCAGTGTCGCTGCTTCTGTAGTGCTGTCACTTGCTTGTTGTACGCTAGTGTCGTTATCGACTAGTTTGTCGTCTTCTTGCAAGCCGTTAAGCTCTGTTTGTTGTGTGGTCATGTAATCAATCTGTTCTGTTGTCGTGGTTGGGGTATTGCTGTTATCAGCATGCTCGTGCAATAAGTCAAAATTGAGTTGGTATTCCACTCTGTCTGTCTTTTTTGCTTGCTCAGGGGCTGATTCGTTACTTAAAAGATCAAGAGAGTCTTCAATATAAAGCTGCAATTGTTCTTCTGTTGAGCGATCTGCCATATGTTGCAATAGATCCATTGAAGCACTGTATTCAATGGACGGTGTGTTTGTTTCTTGTCGCTTTTGTATTTCCTCGTTCGCTGCTTTTAATTGCTGTGTTAGCCAGTTAATTTTTGCTTCGAGTTCTGCAATTAGTTGTTCCATAAAAACACAAGGCTCAATATTTTATTGGGGTCAGCGGAATACTGGGTGTATTGCTTGTGCCAATCATTTCTTTTCGCTGATCCTCGTTTGGTAGTGTGATGGGGATGTGTTTTCCACTTTGCCACCAAACGTAAGTCGTTGTGATTAAGGCGCTAGCGATAAAAAAAGGTAGTAGTTTCATCAGACTTAGAAAGTAAGTCCTGCACCAACCATAATGTGTTTATCATACGTTTCGTTGCTGCTGTTCAGTATTTTGATATACACATCTAGGCGTGATGCATCGGATGTCGCAATACGAAACCCTGCTTCAGGATAATACACTGTGTCATCTAGGAAAGAGACTCCGCCGCCGATGAATGACCACATAGGAATCCCTGGGAATATTTGGAACGCAGGTGTTGCGCTATAAAAACGAGAGCCGAGTGTGACAGAGCTCTCGAATGTTTCTCCTAATACAAAGGAAAACCCCCCGTAAAACGAAATGTTTTCGGGGAGAGTGAATTCCATGTTGGTATTAAGGATGGAGGTGATGTTGTCTTGTCCGTCAGGGGTGTCAGGTCGAGCTGCGGTAGATTCAAAATTTACTAAACTCGCAATTTGGTCAGCTGATGCGTTTACACTCACTAGAACTAAAGCGGCAAGTAAAAATGATTTCATTATTTTGCGTCCATCTGATTTAAACGATTCAACATTTGAGAAAGTGACGATTCCCAGTTTGATTGTTGTTCTTTGGTTTGGTTTAGTGCGCTTTGCATTTCGCTCTTTTCTTCACTCAGCTCGTAGTTTTGCATTTCTAGCTCTGAAATGCGTTTACGAAGAGAGCCTATTTCTTCTACTGCTTCGTTGATGCGTTGTTCTAGGTGGTGTAATAGTTCGTTATTCATTGTGTCTGTCCTAAAAAATAAAAATCGCCTTTGGTGTATAGGCTGTGTTGTATAGCGTTACCAAGCAATCACGACATCTTGTTGTTGAACATTTAGTATGTGAGAGTCAACAACGAGTTCGCCAACAGAAAAGTTAGGCTGAACTTGCTTGATTGTAACACTGATGTTTGCATTATTCAGCTGAGTTTGAGCGGATTGCAGCTGATTGAATACCTCATAACGACGATAAACGTTGAATTTATCACCTGGTTTGATTCCAGACAAAGATCCAGCGGAAATATGTATCCGATTGCCCTCCGTGCGAAAAATGTTGGCAATAAAAGGTTGGCAGCGCAATTGCTCGCTGGTGTCGAGAGCGCTCTCTTTTAGCGCTTGCTGAACAACCTTGCCGTAATGGACGGACCAGAATTTGGCGCTGCCAAAGCCAATTTTGGCATGGTCTGATATGTCCCAGTTTCCAATCTCGTTGTAACGGTGCTCAAAGAGCAGTGCGCCGCTGAAGCCATCATAGATATAGATATCGACCACAAAGTTTCTTTCTTTATCTATTTCTTCATCCAACATGTCTTTGGCATTTTTGTCATTGGGGAATCGTAGATACACTTCGCCAATATCTCGGATCACGCCACTGACAATATATTGCACCCCCAGCTGTTCGCTGATGCGGGTTACATTGGTTAGCGAGCCGTCATAGTTTGTAGAGGATGGGGCGTTTATTAGATCGGGATAAATGGCTATATTGGTGGCGGTAAGTGCTCTTAAATAGCCCTGTTTGTTGATTTCATCGGCTAGGTCTTTGGGCAATTCTCGTGAAATGTTGCTCAGTTCACCAAGTCTTGCTTGCTGCGGAACTTGCAATTCGAACCCTGTCACACCGACGGTTTTTTTGTAGTAGCTTGTAGGGCCGGTGCTGCATTGTGAGTCGGGTGTGACGTCAACACGAGCAACAATTCGGAGGAAATCGCCATTTTGCTCTTCTGATAATATTCTGGCTTTTTGGACATAGCCTGAGCTGCGAATTTCTAGATTGGAGTCGAGTTCGCCATTGGATAGCTCATCTTTAATGTTAACTCTAGAACCAGATTCTAAAACGGCTTGTTTTATGGCTTGTTGAGTGGCGCGATAGCGAGCATCAACAAGGTCATTATTGTAGATAACCGCTTCACCTACCGCATCGACGCTTTTTGCGGCGCTGACAGCGGGCAATAAAGCGACCAAAATAAAGATGAATGTGCGTTTAAACAACAACATTGGTTATTCAATACTATAGAAATTAGTCGTTGGTGTGGCGTTTTCTACATTGATCGCGCGATAACCTGGTTGAACCTTACAGTTTGGATCAGATTGAATGTTTGAAGAGCTTAGGCACTGGCGGAAATTTTCTTGTAATGCCATCTCTACTACGGTTTCAAAGGTGCCGTCTTCGTGTTCTCTTTGAGAAACGACTTTTGCACCAACCAAGTAAGCATCAACATACGTTCTCAGTTCGTCATTTTGCATTACCATGTTGCTCAAAGAACTCGAACCGTCAATTTTCAAACCATAAACTCGTTCAGAAAGGTTGCGATACGCGTCAAGCATTGAGCTACGAAGTGTCATGATGCGCGCCTGAGATTTGGTGAGGCGTTTGTTTGTCATCATGGCCGCGTAGCCAGTGGCGGTAATAATAATCGGTTCTTGTTTGATGACTGCGATGGTGTTGTTGGCGTTGACAGCGCCATTTTGAACATAGCCGGTTGACGAAGCGCTGTTGCCAACGGTGTTTCCGTTACATGGGGCAACGGTCGTACATGTTGTACCAGCCGTTCCCTGCTGGCTCAGGTTTTGGCACCCCGCAAGTATTACTGCGCCTACGGCGATTAGAATAATTCGAAGTGATGCTGTCATGGTGGTGCCCTTTGTATGAAGTCTTTATTCTTAATCTTTTGCGTTATAAAAAGCACATATTGGTGCCGCTACCTAGTTTAATCGGTCAATTCCAACAAGTCTTAAGAATGTTTAGTGCGTTGAAAACGTCTTTGGTTTTCAACATGGCAAATCTAATGGACAAAATGTAAACCATTTTGCGCTCTAGCGTCCATGTTTGGAGGCCGAAAAATGCGCTTTTTCTTTGTTTTTGATAGTAAATATTTTCGTTGTGTCTTTTTTATGGCGTTTTCGGGATTATTTTGTGCGGCGTCTATTTTTTTATGGTTCCTGTTTTTTTTGGCGCAGGGTGGATGTGTAACAGAAATGCTTGGTGTTATACTGTTTTTTTATACAGTATTTTGGTGTGTGGTGGGATCTCGAAAAATAATTCACATTGATGCGGACTGTTTTTATGCGGCGGTTGAAATGCGCGATGATCCCAGTTTGCGTGATCGTCCGATCGCCATTGGTGGGCCCGCAAATACGCGCAGCGTGTTATCCACGGCAAATTACGCGGCGCGTGAATTTGGTGTTCGTTCGGCGATGCCAACATCAGTAGCCATGCGCCTTTGCCCTCAGTTACTGGTTTTGCCCGGAAACATGGCGAAATACCGGCTGGCATCCGAGCAAATGCACGCTATTTTTCACGCTTTTACCCATATTATTGAACCCTTGTCGTTAGATGAGGCTTACCTGGATGTCACCCATACCACGGATTTTCAAGGCAGTGCAACACGCATTGCAGAGAAAATAAAAGCGCAAATCTTTCGTGAGGTAGGAATAACGGTGTCTGCCGGCGTTGCCACGAATAAATTTATTGCAAAAGTCGCCAGTGACTGGAACAAGCCGGATGGTTTGACGGTGGTGACGCCCGAGCAGCAATTCGAGTTTGTAAGTGGTATTCCTGTTAAATCCATTTCTGGTATTGGTCGTGTTGCCCAAAAAAAACTGGCTGAGTTGGGCGTGTTTTATTGTGCGGATCTGCAAGACCTCGATTTTTCTTTGTTGCAAAAACACTTTGGCAGTATGGCGTTCCGATTGTCTCAATTTGCACTGGGAAGAGACGATCGTCCTGTGGTGGTTTCTAGAGAAAGAAAAAGCATTTCAGTTGAACATACTTTTGCAAAAGATTTGATGGATATTAAAGCGTGTCAAAGGGTGTTGCCTATGTTGTTGGCTGACTTGAAAAAGCGGATGGCTGGGCGAGGCTATGAGGCGCAACTGAGCAAATTTTATTTGAAATTGAAGTTTGATGATTTTAAGCAAACGACCATTGAGCGCCCCATAAAAGGAAAGCTAGCGGATGATATTTTTTATGAATTGCTACAACAAGCGCATGCTCGTTCTTTGCGCCCCGTTCGGCTTATTGGGGTTGGCTATCGAATTACTCCGCCTCAGCCTTTGCAATTAACCCTTCCATTGCCTTCTTAGTACAAAAAACAATCAATTTTCTAATGCTTAACTATACTTTGTCAGTGGCTCTTATGGAGGTGCTCGTTATGTTTAAGCAACAGAGTAAAGTGGACTATGCAAAATTAAGTATGCCAGACACCTTGTCCCATCGATTGCGGTTTGAGGTGGAGCAGACGTTGAGTTGTTTGTACGCAGATGCGTCATTGGTTGATCAAATGGATCGATTGTATTTGCCTTTTTCTTACTGGTTGAGTCAAAAGGCTCACGTAGGGCGGGGGCCTTTGATTGTGGGGGTCGGTGGTGCTCAAGGGTGCGGGAAAACAACCTTCTGCAGTGTGATCAGTCGAATTCTCAATAAAGGTTTTGATTTGAATTGTGTCGTGATTAGTCTCGACGATTTGTACAGTACAAGACACGATAGGATGAAATTTGCGGGGCAAACAACGCCCATGTTTTCCGTTCGTGGCGTACCAGGTACGCACGATGTGAAGCTGGCGTTGAATCTGTTTGATCGGATGAAAAATTTAAAAGAAGGGGAGGTAATGAAGTTTCCTCTTTTTGATAAATCGATTGATGATAGAAAATCCGTTCATCTTTGGAAGGAGGTGCACGGACCGGTAGACGTGGTGTTGTTTGAAGGTTGGTGTGTGGGCGCGCCGCCTATGACAGAAGGGTTGGATCTGCCCATGAATGCGCTGGAAAAAAATATGGACGCACAGGGTGTGTGGCGTCATAGAGTAAATCAATTTTTGAACGAAGAGTATAAAGCCTTGTTTTCCAAAATTGATTTGATGACTTGGATGCAAGCGCCGGATTATGACGTGGTCTATCATTGGCGCAATAAACAAGAGCGCATGCTTGAACGTCACCTTCACGATATTCATGGGATTCTTTTGGATACTATTGATTTAAAAGTAATGTCGTCTGATGCGTTACTGGAGTTTATGCAGTATTACGAACGATTAACTCGACACATGTTGAGTGTGATGCCCAATCGTGCGGATGTGCTTTTTACGCTGAATAATGAACAAGGCGTTGTTGGGGTGAGATACCCTGTTGAGCATTGATGATTTACCTATTTTAAATAAAAAATGAGGGGGCTTTTGGTTGAAAGAGAATGTCGAGGGCGTTACGTCAATATGATAGGCTATGGCGCATTGCAATAGCCTATTTTTTTGGAGTGTGAAAATGACTGATTTATTGCCGTCGGTTTTAGTGGAAACTCATGAGCAGCCAGATGCTGCGATTATCTGGTTGCATGGTCTTGGTTCTGATGGCCATGATTTCGAATCCCTTGTTCCCGCTCTTACATTGTCTCCTGCATTAAGAGTGCGTTTTGTCTTTCCTCATGCGCCAAGACGTCCAGTCACCGTGAATGGCGGTATGGAAATGCGAGCTTGGTATGATATTTACGAAATGACGCTGGATCGTAAAGTGGACATGGCGAATATCGATGAATCGTGCGGGCAGATTGAACAATTAATTCAGGATCAAATGGATCAGGGGATTTCCGCTGAGCGCATTTTACTTGCTGGCTTTTCTCAGGGTGGTGTGGTCGCTTATCAGACGGCACTTCGGACACCGCATGTGCTTGCTGGTGTGATGGCGTTGTCTACCTATTTGGTCAGCGCTGAGGATATGCCTAATGCTACTGATTGTCCAAATGGACGAACGCCTATTCTTATTCATCATGGTACTCAGGACCCAGTTGTGGCGCCTATTTTAGCGGTAAAAGCAAAAGACGCACTGGAAGCCAAAGGGTTCTCTGTTGCTTATCAGACCTATGACATGCCGCATTCGGTATGCCCTGAACAGGTGGGTGATATTTCCAATTGGATAAACGCCCGATTGGCTTAGTCGTTACTAAAAAAGTCTTGTCTAATGTTGAGGATGTCGAGTGGCGAATATTGAGGAAGAATGGCTGGCGTTTGCAAAGCAGCTTGCCGTATCAGCCGGTGAAATGATGGTGGAAGCGCGAGATGCGTCAGCGTTTGTGCGGGATTACAAGATGGATCATGAGTTGGTCACCTCCACGGATATTGCGGTTGATCAGTTTATTTGTTCTCGCATCGAAGCACGCTATCCTTCGCATCGTATTTTGTCGGAAGAATCGTCCCCTACTATGTCGCTCAGTTCTATTGCTGATGATGTTCCTGTGTGGGTGATTGACCCGATCGATGGGACGGTGAATTTTGCCCATGGGCACCATCATGTTGCTGTGTCTATCGGGGTGTACGTTGCTCAGCGTCGCGTATTGGGCGTGGTGCACGCGCCATTTTTAAATGAATGTTTCTGGGCGCTGAGTGGTGCAGGGGCATATTGCAATGACCAGCCTTTGTCCGTGTCTGGGGAGAACACATTAAGAAATGCGGTGGTGGCAACGGGCTTTCCCTATCAAAAAACGGCGTTGGTGCCAATTATTGAGCGGGTCTCACGTATTTTGCATCATTGCCAAGATATTCGCCGTAATGGGTCTGCTGCGTTGGATTTGTGCTGGGTTGCGGCGGGGCGTTTGGACGCTTATTTTGAGAGCGTTAAGCCGTGGGACATGGCTGCAGGTACTTTGATCGCGGAAGAAGCGGGTGCAAGAGTTGGACATTACTTGCCGCGTGGAACTCTTTGGCCAGAGGTGGTGAACGGCGATGGGCTGTTGGTGTCGACACCGGATTTGTTTGACGATGTGATGGCGCTAATGAATGCGCCAGCGTAATTTTTACTTTTATTTATTGGGTTTATTATGTCTTTAACTGCGTTCACGATTGTATTGTTAGTGTCTGTTGGGGTGATTGTTGTCTCGCTTTGGTTTATTCGTCATCAACTTAAACTGAATCAAGTGCGTGAAGAAAAAATCCGTGCGGGGGAAGACCGCTTTCAAGAAGAGCGTCAGAAGCGAATCGATAGTATTCATGTGTTGTTGAAGGTGGTTGGCACGGAAGAGCTTAATTGGATTGAGGCAAGCATCAGGATAAAGCATTTATTGGATCAGCTCAGTGAGGATTTATCCAATCATGATGATATTTCTGCTGTTTATGAAATTACGGAGAAAACTCAGCATATTCCAACCCATGAACAGTGGGGCGACTTGCCAAAGTTAGCGAAGGTGAAATTTCGGCTTGAAATGGATGGCTATGAAGCGGAATACGCTGAGCGGTTACAGCGTGCTAAGTTGGCGTTAATGGCTTACGATTTTGCATAATGATGGCGCAGTTGCTGGCATCCACCGTTTTTTTGTTTTTATTGCTGATTTTTCTTGTGCTGTTTTTTATTCGTCATCAATCGAAAGTACCCTATTATCGGCTGACGCAAGAGCAATGTGTGACCTTGTTGGTGAAGTCGGTCCAAGGCGTGTTGCCTGAACCTGAGTGGCACGCTTTTATAGGAATGACGATCAGAGATGATGATGCTCTTGATGCATTGAGGGAGCAGTGTTTATTGATCGATGAATACGGTGTGAAAGGGACGCATTTGGTGAATGGCCGGTCTTGCATGCTTTTTAATAAAAAGGGTGTTTCTCAGCTGGAAAAGTTGCTCGATGAATGGCAGCATAAATCACATTATTTGATCTGATGTATTTTAAAATGGAATGGTATAGGACGTAAGAATTATGAACGAGTTAGAAACGTTATTTGATCAAGGCTCAGAATGGATGCCTTGGTTGGCTGACAGTGCCGTTAATTTAGCCGTTGGTCTAGTTATTTTCTTTGTGGGTAAATTTATTGCTTCCAAAGTCGCTCATTGGTGTGAAAAGCGTTTGCTGAAGGCTTCCGTTGATCAAGCGGTCGCGGGTTTCGCGTCAAGCATCTTGTATGCTTTGATGTTCGCAGGCATTGCGTTGATGGCGCTGGGACAAATTGGTGTTGAAACAACGTCGTTTATTGCCATTTTAGGTGCGGCAGGTTTGGCTGTCGGTTTGGCATTACAAGGCTCTTTGTCTAATTTTGCCTCAGGTGTATTGATTATTCTGTTGCGCCCATTCCGTTCTGGTGACTTCATTGACGCTGGCGGTCAAATGGGAACGGTTAACCGTATTGAATTGTTTCATACTTACCTTAAAACGCCTGATAATCGTGTGATTATTGTGCCGAACTCATCGGTAATGAATGGTTCTATTGTTAACTTTTCTCGTGAAGCAACGCGTCGTTTGGATTTGGTGATTGGTATTAGTTATGACGCTGATATTCGATTGGCGAAGCAAATTATGGAAGAGATTGTAAATGCCGATGAGCGCATTTTAAAAGACCCTAAGTGTTTGATCGCTGTGTCCGAGTTGGCTGACAGTTCTGTAAACTTCTTCTTGCGCCCTTGGGTGGCGTCTGGCGATTACTGGGCGGTAAGAGCGGATTTACTGGAGAAGATTAAATACACCTTTGATGAGCGTGGTGTTGGTATCCCATACCCTCAAATGGATGTTCATTTGCATAAGCAAGAGTCGTAATTTTTTTAAAAATTAGCGTCTTACTGCTCAATAAGTGTAATGCCGCCAGTAATTGCTGGCGGCATTTTTGTTTTTACTGGCTGGTTTATTGATTGTTTAAGAAGGCGGCTGTTAATGAGTCGATACCGTGCTCCATCGGAACCAAAATCTGCGTACATCACACAGGAAGGTGCGCAAGCACTGCTTGCTGAATTGAAATTTTTGTGGAAAGAAAAGCGTCCCGCTGTCACCGAGACTGTTCGAGAGGCGGCCGCGCAAGGCGACCGCTCGGAGAATGCAGAATACATATATGGTAAAAAACAGTTGCGAGAGATAGATCGTCGCGTACGTTATCTTGAAAAGCGTTTGGATGTTTGTACTGTGGTGGATCGTCATCCAGCGGATCAGACGAAAGTGTTTTTCGGGGCTTGGGTGACGTTAGAAGATGAGGATGGCACGCTAAAAGAGTATCGAATTGTCGGGCCAGACGAACTAGACCACGATGCTCGATATATCAGCATCGATTCTCCTGTGGCGCGGGCGTTGTTGAAAAAACAAGAAGGGGATGAGGTGATGATTCGCCTTGCCGCGGGCGAAAAAAGCTATGTCGTCGACGCGATTGAGTACCGAACAATCACGGTATGATGATTTATTATGGTATGGCGCAATGGCAGCATCCGGCTTGGGTAAATTGGCTTTACCCAGCGTCTCTTCCTGCGGCAGAGCGCATTGGCCGTTATTCGCAAGTGTTTTCTACCGTGGAGGTTGGTAGTACTTTTTATACCAAGGTAGACGATGCTCAGTTATTACGTTGGTATGAATCTGTTGCCGAGGATTTCAGGTTTTGTTTTAAAGCGCCACAAACGGTTACTCATCGATTGTTAGAGCGTCCTTGGCATGAGGTCCAAGGTGATTGGTTCGCTTTTATGCGCTCCTTGCAGCCACTGCAAAGCAAGCTTGGTCCTGTCATGTTGCAGTTCCCGTCAATGTGCGATGAGCGTACTTTGGAAGTGATTTTTGCTTTGTGTGATATGTGGACACTGGCTACGCCCTTATCTGTTGAGGTGCGTAATCTAGCTTATTTTGATAAAAACCAAATAGAACAGCGTTTTTTAGCTGGCTTGTCCGATCGTAATGTGAACCGTGTGGTGATGGATTCTCGGCCTGTTTTTTCTACCGAAGCGTATTGTGACAGTCTGGTTGATGCGCAGAAGAAAAAGCCGAGGGTGCCTTGTCATCCTGTAGCGACTGCAGGCTATCCCGTCGTGCGTTTCATTGGTCATCCGGATTTACCGCGTAACGACGTATGGCTAGATCAGTGGGCAAAGAAGCTCGTGCAATGGCTTGAAGAAGGGCGAACGCCATTTGTTTTTGTGCATTCGTCGGACAATATCGCAGCCCCAACACTGGCCAGTCAGCTTGACCAAAAAGTACAAGCTTTGTGCCCGCATTATCGATCTCAGCTTATATTGCCTGTGAGCCAAGAACAGGGCAGTCTTTGGTGATTACGGTTATTCTGAACCGCAGTTGAAGTGGATGGTCGCTTCGTGAAACCCGTAGTGATTGTTTTGATGGTCTTTTATAAATAACTCGAGCGTTTTGCTTACGCTGCTAAAGGCAAGCTCTTCCCACGGAATGTCGTTTAGATCGAAGAGTGCGACTTCGGAGCTTTCTTCGGTTGCATGGAAATCATCTTTTTCTAGTTCTGCAATATAAAACAGATGGATTTGATTGATCCTAGGGATGCTGATCATACTGAAAGCTTGTTTGCAGATGGCCACTGAGCCGCTTTCTTCTAATGTTTCCCTGAGCGCTCCTTCACTGGTGGTTTCTTGATTTTCCATGAAACCGGCGGGCAACGTCCAGAAACCTAAGCGTGGCTCGATGTTTCTTCTGCAAAGTAAGACTTTTCCCTTATAAAGCGGAATCGTGCCAGTGATCAGTCGTGGATTGTCGTAATCGATAAACTCGCAACTTGGGCAGACCGCACGTTCTCTATTGTCCCCAGCAGGGATGGTCATGTTGACGGCGTGACCGCATTGCGGGCAATATCTCATGCTTTTTCCTTACCTTTTTAGCTGAAGTTTGGCGTATTTAACGACTTTGTCTTCAATCTCTTGGATTTCGATTAAGTAGTGTCCTACCCATAAACTGATGGGGTGTTCTGGTATGAATTCCAGTGTTTCAATAATCAGTCCATTGAGTGTTTTCGGACCGTCTGTCGGCAAATGCCAATCAAGCGTTTTATTGATTTCTCGAATGTGTGTTGAGCCTTCAATTCTAAAAGAACCGTCATCAAGAGTTTGAATTTCTTCTTCTTCGTCTTGGGTTGGTGGAGTGAACTCACCCACGATTTCTTCAAGTACGTCTTCTAGAGCCGCAATACCTTGAACATCACCGTATTCATCCACCACGATGCCCATTTGTTGGTGGTCTTTTTGGAAGTTCAGCAGCACGGTGTTTAGGGACGTGCTTTCTGGAATGAAGTAGGGTTCAACGGTTGCTTTTAACAGTGCCGCTTTGGATGGTGTTGGGTCGCGAAGAAACACGGCTGCATGGCGTGCGTGAAGGATGCCAATTACTTTGTTAATTTCACCATTGTATACAGGCATACGCGTGTGTCTGCTTTGGCAAATCTGCTCGATGATTTCTTCAATGGAGTCTTCGATATCAATACCGATCACTTCGTTGCGAGGAATCATAATGTCTTCAACCGAGACTTTTTCCAAATCTAAAATTGAAATAAGCATTTCTTGGTGAGCTGGCGGGATCAAGCCACTCGCTTCGTTTACCACGGTTCTTAGCTCTTCAGAGTCAAGCGTGTCGTGGTTCTTTTGCGAAGCGTGTACACCGATTAGGCGCAATAACCCGTTCGATAACCCATTCACTACCCAAACAAGTGGGTAAAGCACTTTTAGTAGAATGGCGAGAACCCAAGACGCTGGGAAGGCGATTTTTTCTGGGTGAATGGCGGCCAATGTTTTGGGTGTTACCTCTGCAAAAATCAGCACTATCATGGTGAGTGCCGCTGTTGCAATGGCCACACCCGCGTCGCCCCATAGACGAACGGCAATGATGGTTGCGATCGCGGAAGCGAGGATATTTACAAAGTTGTTACCGATTAAGATGACGCCGATCAATCGATCTGGGCGTTCTAACAGAGAGTTTACTTTGATTGCGGATCTGTTTTTGTTTTTCACAAGGTGTTTAAGACGATATTTGTTTATCGACAACATCCCTGTTTCGGAACTCGAAAAGAAAGCAGAAAGTAAAATTAGACAAAAAAGTATTCCACCAAGAACACCTAAGGGTACTTCGTTCAAAAAGGGATCGCCTCAATAATGTAGATAATTGGATTATTGGTTCTTAAGATCTTACTGTCAAACATACTTTACGTCATGTTCTGTTAATGATGTAAAATTTGTAAGGCTATTTGGCTGCCAAAGTAGCCCAGCATGAGTAAGAAGAAACCGCTTAAGGTCAGTTTGACGGCCAGCTGTCCACGCCATCCGGCAATGTATCTACCCAAAAGCAATCCAGCAAAAACAAACCATGATGCAATGGTGAAGAAGGTTTTGTGGACCAAATGTTGGGCGAACATATCTTCAATGAAACAAAAGCCTGTCGCGATCGTGATGGTTAGCAGAATAAAGGCCGCCCATATGAATTCGAACATGAGTTGTTCTAATACTTGTAACGGTGGCACCCTTAGTAGCTGCTTAAGTTTGTGATTTTTAAGTTGATACTCTTGAATGGCAAGCAATATGCCGACACCGCACGCCGCAGTAAATAGGCTGTACGCAACGGATGCGATTAAAATGTGTGCACTGGTTCCCCAAGAGTTGCTGTGTAATTGCGTGAGGTTCCATGGCTCTATGGCATTTAACGCGATGATGATGGAGCCAAGGGGGAAAGCGGTGCCTAGAAGTAAGGACAGGTCTTTATCTCTGTTACTTAGCCACAGCAAGCTGTTGCCAATCAGTGCAATGAGCAAACCAATGGTAAGAAAGTTGAATCCGTCGCGATTCAATAATAATTGCGTTAGGGAAAAGGTGTGTACTGCGATTGCCATCGCCCCAATGTATTGTGTTAGGGGGCTTTTTGGACGCAGATAATACGCTGTGCCTGCAATCAAGCAAACGATACAAGCAAGCCAAAGCGATAATTGAGTCATGAAACTAAAGGTTCCGCAGGGTAAAGGTATAGGGTGAAAATCATTTATCCGTTATAATAGAGATAATTTCACCTTGGATAAACTGAAACTGTAGGTTTTTTCCATTTAGAGTCAAAATTTGAGGGCAATATGTTCGACAATTTATCGAATCGTTTAACTTCCTCGCTTGATCGAATTCGAGGTCGAGCTAAATTAACTGAAGACAACATACAGGAAGTGTTGCGCGAAGTACGTATGGCGCTTCTTGAAGCCGATGTGGCTTTGCCAGTTGTTAAAGATTTTATTGCGGCGGTAAAAGAGCGAGCAATAGGGACGGAAGTTTCCAAAAGCCTGAGTCCAGGTCAAGTTTTCCTGAAAATTGTTAAGCAGGAACTTGAAAATGTCATGGGGCAGGCAAACGATGGTTTGAACCTTCGTGCCGCTCGACCAGCCGTTATTTTGTTGGCGGGTTTGCAAGGTGCAGGTAAAACAACATCGGCCGCTAAGTTGGCGAAATACCTAAAAGAGCGTGAGAAAAAGTCGGTCTCTGTCGTCAGTGCTGATATTTATCGTCCTGCTGCGATTAAACAGCTGGAAACCCTAGCGGGTGAGGTAGGTGTCGATTTCATCGCTAGCGATTTGTCACAGAAGCCGATTGATATTGTTAAAAACGCCATCGATTATGCGAAAAAAGCCCATAAAGATGTGTTGATTGTCGATACGGCGGGTCGCTTGTCGATTGACGAAGACATGATGGCAGAGATTAAAGCGCTGCATGCTGCTGTTAATCCGATTGAAACCTTGTTTGTGGTGGATGCCATGACAGGTCAAGATGCGGCGAATACAGCGAAAGCATTCGGTGATGTGTTGCCATTAACGGGTGTTGTCTTAACCAAGACCGATGGTGATGCTCGTGGTGGTGCGGCACTTTCTGTGCGTCATATTACCGGTAAGCCGATTAAATTCTTAGGTGTGGGCGAAAAAACAGACGCACTAGAGCCTTTCCACCCAGATCGTTTGGCGTCTCGTATTTTAGGTATGGGAGACATGCTTTCTCTTATTGAGCAAGCCGAACAAAAGATCGACAAAGAAAAAGCCGAAAAACTTGCAGGTAAGCTGAAAAAGGGCAAAGGCTTCGATTTAGAAGACTTTAAAGAACAGCTTCAGCAGATGAAAAACATGGGCGGCATGACTTCTATGTTGGATAAGCTCCCGGGTATGGGGCAGTTAGGTAATATCCAAGATAAAGTGAACGATAAAATGTTTGTTCAAATGGAAGCCTTGATTAATTCAATGACACAAGCTGAGCGCCGTAACCCAGATGTTATTAATGGTTCACGTAAGAAACGTATTTCGGCTGGCGCAGGGTTGCAAATTCAGGATTTGAATCGTTTGCTAAAACAGCACAAGCAAATGCAAAAAATGATGAAGAAATTTAGCACTAAGGGAGGCATGCAAAAAATGATGCGTGGGCTGGGCGGAATGATGCCTGGTGGCTTTCCTGGTGGCGGTGGTTTCCCTAAATAGAGAAGCTATCTGCTTGTTTTTATTGGGAGGCTTAAAAAAACTTCCAATTTAAGTGAAAGGGCGAGTAAATCGCCCTTTCGTTTTTCTAGTTTATCGACTAGAATATGCCGCCTTCTTGTAGTATGAGTCAAAAATTCGACTCGGCAAGGGGTGTTTCGTTAAGCAATAAGGAACCAATCATATGGTAACTATTCGTCTTTCTCGTGGTGGCTCTAAAAAGCGCCCATTCTATCATTTGAACGTGGCTGATAGCCGCTGTGCACGTGATGGTCGTTATATCGAGCGTTTGGGTTTCTTTAACCCTGTTGCTCGTGGTCAAGAAGAACGTCTACGTGTCGATTTAGACCGCGTAAACCATTGGGTTAGCCAAGGCGCTCAACTTTCTGACCGTGCTGCGCAGCTTGTAAAAGATGCTAGCAAAAACGCTTAATACTGAGGTAATGCTATGTCTGAATTAAAACAAGCGGCCGCTCCTGAGCAAGCCCTTGTGGTTGGACGCATTACATCGGTATATGGTGTTAAAGGGTGGGTGAAGTTATATTCGCACACCGACCCAATGCAAGGGATCTTTGATTACAAGCATTGGTGGTTGAAAACTCCTAGTGGGTGGAAAACTGTAGAATTAAGCCAAGGGCGTCTGCAAGGACGTGGTTTGGTGGCATCGGTTAAAGGTTATAGCGACAGAGATCAAGTAAAAGAGATCTGCGGTATGGACGTGTATATTGATGCAGCAGAACTACCAGATTTGGAAGAAGGTGATTATTACTGGAGCCAACTGGAAGGACTGAGGGTTATTACCAAAGAGGGTGTCCTCTTGGGGAAGGTTTCTCAACTTATGGAAACCGGTGCGAATGATGTGATTGTTGTCCGCGCGTGTGAAGGTAGCTTTGATCGTGAAGAGCGATTGATTCCTTATGCTCCAGGAACTTATGTTTTAAACATCGATTTAGAACAGCAGGAAATGGTAGTGGATTGGGATCCAGAATTTTAAACAGATAAGCTGAGGTCACAACGTGAAGGTTAGCGTTATATCGCTCTTTCCGGAGATGTTTCAGGCCATTACCCAATATGGAGTAACAGGCAGAGCCATTAAGTCTGGGTTGGTTGAGGTGGATTTTTTTAATCCCCGCGACTTTACACATGACAAGCATAAGACGGTAGATGATCGACCTTATGGTGGTGGTCCAGGGATGCTGATGAAAGTGCAGCCTCTCAAAGATGCTATTGCGAGAGCCAAGTTATTGGTGCCCAATGCAAAAGTTATTTATCTATCCCCTCAAGGGCGTACGCTAACGCAAGAAGGCGTGCAACAGCTTGCTAAACAAGCAGAATTTATTCTGGTAGCAGGTCGTTATGAAGGCGTTGATGAGCGTTTGATTCAATCTGAGATTGATGAAGAGTGGTCAATTGGCGACTTTGTCCTAAGTGGTGGTGAGTTGCCGGCAATGGTACTTATGGATGCTGTGTTTCGCATGGTTCCAGGAGTATTGGGAAAACAAGCGTCTGCGGATGAGGATTCATTCTCTGATGGTTTGTTGGACTGCCCGCATTATACTCGCCCAGAAGTACTAAATGGTGAACCTGTGCCATCGGTGCTGCTTAGTGGCAACCACGAGGAGATTAGACGCTGGCGTTTAAAGCAAAAGCTCGGAAGAACTTTTCAGCGCCGGCCAGACCTTCTGCAGAACCTTGAGTTGGACAAGGAACAGCAGTTGCTGTTAGAAGAGTTTATTCGCGAAACTGAAGATTCAACCTCGGCAGAGTAGGAATTGCGAGCTTATCAGAAAGAAGAACCTTCATGCTGATAAGAAACCATATCATTAGGAGTCACATCCATGAGTAATAAAACTAAACTGATTCAGCAGTTAGAAGCTGAACAGATGACAAAAGAAGTCCCAGCCTTCGGCCCTGGTGACACTATTGTTGTTCAAGTTAAAGTTAAAGAAGGTTCACGCGAGCGTCTACAGGCCTATGAAGGCATTGTAATCTCTAAGCGTAACCGTGGTCTTAACTCAGCATTTACCGTTCGTAAAATTTCTAGCGGTATCGGTGTTGAGCGTGCTTTCCAAACGTACAGCCCTTTGGTTGAAAGCATCGAAGTTAAACGCCGCGGTGACGTGCGTCAAGCTAAGATCTACTACCTACGCGAGCGTTCTGGTAAATCTGCACGTATCAAAGAAAAATTGGCTAAACGTTAATTTTTTCTTATTAAAAAAAGGCGACGCGAGTCGCCTTTTTTTATGGAACTAACCCCTCTCAATATGGCCTAATAGAGACAATTTACGATGTCTTTGGGGTTATCATGAAACGCATTTTTCTATCCATGTCTCGCTCTGCTTTGCTCGGCGCTTTCCTGTTTTCTTTTTCTGGTCTGGTTTTAGCGGACAAAGCCGCTGTGTTATCGGCGGTGCAAGCTGCGTTGCCTCAATATGAAGTTGAAAGCGCAGAACGGCATGAGGGCGCGGGTTTGTATGTGGTTGCGCTTAAAAATGGCCCTACGCTTCATGTGACTCAAGACGGCCGCTATTTCGTGGCGGGTGATTTGTATCGTATGGACAATACCTCGCTTGAAAACGAAACCGAAAAAGCAAAGCTTGTTAAAATAGAAACCCTCCCCGAATCACAAATGATTGTGTATAAAGCCAAAGAGGAAAGGGCTCATATTACGGTATTTACTGATGTCGATTGCGGTTATTGTCGGATGCTGCATAAAGAAGTTCCTAAGCTGAACGAGGCCGGTGTGACGGTTCGTTACTTGGCCTACCCACGTGCCGGTATTGGCTCAGAAGCGTACACGAAAATGGTGAGTATCTGGTGTTCTGCAGACCCTAAAGAATGGTTGACGAAGGCAAAATTGGGCGCAGAAATTCCTGAAAACAAATGTGTTAACCCCGTTGCAGATCAGTATAAACTAGGCAATGAAGTGGGTGTTCGCGGTACGCCAAGCATCGTTCTGGATAATGGTGAGTTTCTGCCTGGGTATTTGCCTGCTAATGAGTTGGTAAAACACCTCGGGTTATAGACTTATCGCGAAATATTCCACTAAACATGAGCCTTCTTCAGCCTTTTCTACGTTGGGTTTGAATAATACTGGCGTTATAATACGTCAGATTGTCACTTAGCCTGTGTGTTATAAAGCGTTAAGTGTCCTATAAAAATTAAATTATCTCTGTGGGGTATTGTTTTGAAACCGGTAAAAGTCGGAATTTGTGGGCTGGGGACAGTGGGGTCCGGTAGTTTTAACATTCTTCGTAATAATGCAGAAGAGATTACACGACGTGTGGGTCGCAGTATTGTTATTGAGCAAGTAGGTGCCCGTCGTGATAACGATGCATGTGACACCTCCGGTATAAATGTTACCCGTGACATTTTTGATGTCGTTAATAATCCAGAGATTGATATCGTTCTTGAGTTGATTGGTGGAACGACTATCGCCAAAGAACTGGTTCTTACCGCCATAGAAAATGGCAAGCATGTTGTGACCGCAAACAAAGCGCTGATTGCAGAACATGGCAACGAAATTTTCGCTAAAGCCCAAGAAAAAGGCGTTATTGTTGCTTTTGAAGCGGCCGTTGCTGGCGGCATTCCTATTATCAAACAAATCCGCGAAGGTTTGTCTGCCAATCGCATTGAATGGTTGGCGGGTATCATTAATGGTACGGGCAATTTCATTTTGACTGAAATGAGCCAAAAGGGTCGTGGTTTTGAGGATGTGTTAGCAGAAGCTCAAGAATTAGGGTACGCCGAAGCGGATCCAACCTTTGATATCGAAGGCATCGATGCCGCACACAAATTAACCATTCTTGCGTCTATTGCGTTTGGTATTCCTTTGCAGTTTGAAAAAACCTACACAGAAGGCATTAGCCGAATTACTGCTGAAGACGTGGCGTTTGCAGATGACCTAGGTTATGCGATCAAACATTTAGGTATTGCTCGTCGTTCTAAAGCGGGGATTGAGTTACGCGTTCATCCAACCTTGATCTCTCATAAGCAGTTGTTGGCTAACGTAAATGGTGTAATGAACGCCATCATGGTGCAAGGCGATGTGGTTGGGCCTACATTGACTTATGGCGCTGGTGCTGGAGCGTTGCCAACGGGATCATCTGTTATTGCGGATGTGATCGATGTGGCGCGTACTTTGACCGCTGATCCAACAAATCGAGTACCTCACTTGGCTTTCCAGTCCGACTCATTGTCTAGCATGCAAATTCTGCCAGTAGAAGAAATAGAGTGCGGATTCTTTTTGAACATGACCATCAAAGATCGTGCTGGTGTACTGGCAAATATTACACAAATCTTGTCTACGAATGACATCAGTATCGAGTCTCTTATCCAGCGTGAGCGCGAAGGCAGTGAATTGGTGCCATTAGTGGTGATGACTCATGATGTTAAAGAACGCAATATGAATGCTGCCATTGCGGCAATTGAAGCCTTGCCGGATGTTGCGGGAACGGTGCAACGTATCCGTGTTGAAAACTTGGCTTAAGAGAGAATAAAGATGAAATACATTTCGACTCGTGGAAAAGCCCCTGCGCTTTCTTTTGGTGATGTTTTATTAGCGGGTTTGGCTAATGACGGCGGTTTATATGTGCCAGAAACCTTGCCTCACTATTCAAAGGAAGAGATCGCTTCATGGGCGAATCTTAGTTACCAAGAATTGGCTTTTAAAGTAATGTGGCCTTTTGTTGAGGGCGATATTCCTGCGGATGCCTTTAAAGAGATGATTAATGACGCATACGCGAGCTTTAACCATACCTCTATTGCGCCCATGGTTCAGCTTGGTAACAACGAATGGATATTGGAATTATTCCGCGGCCCAACTTTGGCGTTTAAAGATTTTGCCTTACAGTTGCTTGGTCGTTTGATGGATTATGTTCTGTCTGAGCGTAAAGAAAAGCTAGTTATCCTTGGTGCCACATCTGGTGATACCGGTTCTGCTGCGATAGAAGGTTGCCGTCATTCAGAGCATTTGAATATTTTCATTTTGCATCCATACCAACGCGTATCTGAAGTGCAACGTCGTCAAATGACCACGGTGATTGATGACAACGTGTTTAACATCGCGGTAAAAGGTAACTTTGATGATTGCCAAGGTATGGTCAAATCCAGCTTTGCAGATCAGTCTTTCTTGAAAGGTGCCAAGTTAGGTGCGGTTAACTCGATTAACTGGGCTCGTATCATGGCTCAGATCGTTTACTACTTTTCTTCTGCTTTGTCTGTTGGTGCGCCACATCGTAAGGTGTCATTCTCGGTTCCAACGGGTAACTTTGGCGATATCTTTGCCGGTTACTTGGCGAAGAAGATGGGCTTGCCCATTGATCAGTTGGTAGTTGCGACTAACCAGAACGATATTTTGCATCGTGTGATTGCAGAAAACGACATGAGTCGTCAGTCTTTGAATGTTACCTTGTCTCCAAGTATGGACATCATGGTTTCAAGCAATTTCGAGCGTTTGTTGTTTGATGCTCATGACCGAGATGGTGTAGCTATTGATGATTTGATGGCGCGCTTTAATAAAGGTGATGTCTCGTTGAACGATGAGGCGTGGTCTTATGTAAAAGAAAACTTTGACAGCTATAAGGTCGATGATAATAAAACCTGTGAAGTGATTGCAGATGTGTTTGCTAAAACGCAATATTTGCTCGATCCGCACACGGCAATTGGTCTAGAAGCAGCGCGTCATTGTTGGAAAGATCAGTCTGTTCCTATGATTACCTTGGCAACAGCGCATCCGGTTAAATTTCCGGAAGCGGTTGAAAAGGCAGGTTGTGAAACGCCTACCTTACCAGAGCACATGAAAGATCTATTCGAACGTGAAGAGTCTTATACAGTGTTAGACAACAGCTTGAGCGATGTTCAGGCATTTGTTGCGGATAAAATCTAGTCTCGACTAACGTAGTAGACTTCTGTAACGGCCAATCAGCGATTGGCCGTTTCTTTTTCTTTCATTCTTTTGTGTCTTTCCTATGAATATTATTTTACTCGACCCTGAAAATACGATTGCTGATGGTTTGTTTGCTCTTAATTCTCGCCAACAAACCCATATTTCCAAAGTGATTAAAGCGCAGTCTGGAGATGTTCTGCGGGTGGGGGTTTTGAATGGAAAGATAGGTGAGGGGGTTTATGAGCCTCCAAGCGAAGGTCGAGCTGGCTATATTCATTCGTTAAATCTTCCTACACTGCCGCCAGAGCCTCTGCCTATGGTGTTGGTTATGGCGTTGCCAAGACCAAATATGCTGAAGCGAACCTTACACAACATTACCGCGATGGGGGTAAAAGACTTATATCTTATTCATTCTGCCAAAGTGGAAAAAAGCTATTGGCAAAGTCCTGTACTGCAAACAGAGTCGATTCAGCAATGCTTGCTAGAAGGGTTAGAGCAGGCAAAAGATACGATAATGCCGAATTGGTCTTTGATTCCTCGTTTTCGCCCTTTTGTTGAAGATCAATTGCCTGATTTATTAAAAAACAAACGAGGTATTCTGGCTCACCCTTATTTGGCTAAACCTTGCCCTATCGATATTCAGCAGCCTTGTGTTCTTGCGCTTGGTCCAGAGGGTGGCTGGAACGATTTTGAAGTAAGTAAATGGCATGAAGCGGGAATGGAATCGGTGCATTTAGGGGATCGAATATTAAAAGTGGAAACTGTTGTGCCAGTATTGTTATCACGTTTATATCCGGCGTAGATTGTTATCAATCTTTGTAATAACAAATGTTGTGATTTGTAACGGTTTAGTATTAATTAAGGAGCTGTTCGGTTCTTTGGTGTAGGATTGTTCGTAATAGTAATGTGCGGCTTAGGAGTGCTGAGTCGGAGAATATGTATGACGGAATTGAATAAGTCAAAATCGACAGTCAAAAATACACTTAAATCGTCATGGCTGACTTTTTTCTATGTTGGCATTAAAGACGATGTTTTCTCAGAAGATACTCGTCGAGTATTTATTATAAACCTCTTCACTTCTGTCGGGGTGATTTTTACCCTTCCACTGAGCCTTTTGTCTCTTTATCAAGGTAAGTTGACGTTGGGGCTCAGCCTTTTCTCTATCGCGGTGCTGTATGCGCTCAATCATGTGTATTTAAGGCGGACGCACAACCATTCATTGTCAGGTAATTTTGTTATTTACCCTTTGTACATCTTGATGATTTATCTTGTGTATTCGGGCGGCGTAAATGGTACGGGTCATGTGTGGATTTACTGTGTGCCTGCTGTCGCGTTGTTTTTACATGGTATGAACAAAGGGCTGATTGAATTAAGCTTTTTTACATTAGCATTGATTATTGTTATGTACTTTTTTGGCGGTCATTTTGAAGAGTTAGGCTATCATGAAGCGTTAAAGTCTAGGATTATTTTTTCCTTCATTGTGGTCGTTTTTCTTTCCGGTATTTATGAATATTCCATATCTCGTTTTAATTTTGAATTAAAAGAGACCACAAACAAACTTAAGTTGGTTGCAAACACGGATGTATTGACTGAATTGTTAAATCGCAGAGGAATGCTGCAACGTTTGGAAGCCAGTTCTCAGAAAAGTTTTCATTTGCTGTTGGCTGATGTCGATTTTTTCAAACGGATTAATGACGAATATGGTCATGATGCCGGCGACTATGCCTTAACTGAGTTATCGCAAATTTTTCGAGTGTCATTGCCTGAGAATGATTCAGCGGCCAGATGGGGGGGAGAAGAATTTCTCATTGCTTTGTGCAATAAAACGGAGTCAGAAGCTTTTATGTTTGCAGAGGCGCTTCGTCAGCGGGTAGAAGCATTTGAGTTTGTTTACCTTGATCATCGCTTTAAATTAACCCTAAGCTTTGGTGTGGCGACAATGAATGCAACGACCACTTTGCGCGAAGCCATCACCTTAGCAGACAATCGTTTGTACCAAGCCAAACGATCCGGGCGAAATCAGACGCGTCGCGCGTAATCTATTTGTTTTCTAGAATAAAAAACCTCGAAAAGCATGCGCTCCGAGGTTTTTATTTGTCTTGTTTAAATAACCTTTTACCGTGGACTTACTGTGCCACAGGTTTTGAACCTGATGCGCCATAATACGCTATGAACAGGTAGCAAGCGATTGGCATAACAAAGGAGATTTGCAGTCCAATGGAGTCGGCAATATAGCCTTGAAGAACGGGCAAAATGGCACCGCCAACAATGGCAAGACATAACAAACCAGAACCACGGCTGGTTTGTGGGCCAAGGTCTTTAAGAGCCAAACTGAAAATAGTTGGGAACATAATGGAGTTAAATAAGCCAACAATAAGGATAGACCACATAGCTACATGACCATCGTTTACGATGGCGCTTGCGATCAGTACGATTGCCGCAAGTGCATTCACTGCTAATAATGTCCCAGCGGAAATTCGTTGCATTAAAGCCGCGCCAATAAAGCGTCCTACCATCGCGCCACCCCAGTAGTAGGCAACATAATGCGCCGCATCGGATTCAGCCAGTCCTGCAATATTTTCTAAGCCAAAAAAGTTAACTAATAAACTACCGATGGCCACTTCTGCACCGACATACATGAAAATAGCAACAGCACCTAAAACGAGGTGTCGATGCTTTAAAATGCTGGCACTGGGTGCGTCAGCGGACTCTTCTTCAATGCTTGATGGTGTTGGAAGACTAATACGAGTGAAAATGGCCGCAAGCACAACGAGCATAATGGCCAGCCCAATATAGGGAACGATAACGCTTTCCGCTTCTTGTGCCTTGGTGGCGTATTGTCCTGCGACAGTAAATAACAGGGCACCACCAACAATAGGCGCAACCGTTGTGCCTAATGCATTAAAAGCCTGCGAAAGTGTTAATCGGCTTGATGCTGTTTCTGTTGGTCCCATTACCGTCACTAATGGATTGGCGGCGACTTGTAGAATGGTAATACCCGCAGCAAGAACGAACAGAGCGCTTAGAAATAGACTGTATTGCTGAGCTTTTGCTGCGGCAACAAACAACAAACAGCCCGCGGCTGCGATCATCAGTCCAATGCCAATACCACGTTGAAAGCCTACTTTTTTAACGATGTTTCCCGCTGGAATAGAAACGATAAAGTAAGCGCCGAAAAAGCACATTTGGATCATCATTGCTTGGGTGTAATTGAGATCAAATACCCCCTTTAAGTGTGGAATCAAAATGTCGTTTAATGAAGTGATAAAACCCCACATAAAAAACAATGATGTAAGTGCCACTAATGCGAATCGCTGGTTCGATTGTGGCTTAGCTGCCACGGATGAGTGATTGTTCATATTTTTTCCGATTAGTTAAAACGAGTGCTGCTCAGTTTTTATCTTTAGAATGTCTATCCAAATCAAAAAAGTGCGGCATCATAGCATCGAAAATTTGTTTTGAGTGATGATAGGCTTTGGAGGAGGGGATAGTTCTAAAATATTCCTTTTTTGCGCCTTTATTGTAATAAAGTCTCTATTTATCAAGGTTAATGTAACAAAACCTATTTTTGGTGAGGTTTTCATTATTAGGATTGAGAGCGCGTTGTGCGGTTTGAAGTGTGATTTGCATTCTGTAAAAACGCCCTCTAGTTTGCACTTAATCCAGAGGGCGTGTTTTTTACTGTTCTTTTGAGTCTTGGCGAATCAGATTTCTGCGATTGAGTGACCAGTCCTTGTCAGTCACTTGGAAGCGATTGATGTGGACCATGATGTTATCAGAAAGCTTGATGACATCTTTGCCAACCATGCTGGAATGTTCAGTTTGTTTGTTTATTTTCACAAAGCTGTTTCGCATTTCATCGTAATGAGCGGTTACCTCTAAGAAGTTATTTTGCTGGCTGGTGATCGCCGAGGCAATTTGTGACACTCTACCAGAGATAGTATCCATGGCGCCTTTTACTTGTGAAAGCGACTGAATGGCATCGTTCACATGAATCGATGATTGATCGGCATTTGACTTGCTGTTTTCCATGCGTTTTACGACTTCTTGAGTGCCATTTTGAATGGCTTCTACCATGCTGGCGACTTCGTCCGTTGACTGACGGGTTTTTGAAGCCAGAGAGCGGACTTCATCTGCAACAACGGCAAACCCGCGTCCTGCTTCGCCAGCGCGTGCGGCCTCAATGGCCGCGTTTAACGCCAGCAGATTGGTTTGCTCTGCGATGCTATTAATAACATCAATGATGCCTGCGATTCGGTCTGTATCGCCTTTGAGTTTTGACAGAGCATCAACCGCTTGCGCAACGTCTACAGACAGTTCTTTCATCGTTTGTGCTACTTGATTAACGACCTTCTCACTGGTGTTCACGATAACGTTGCCTTCGCTAGAGGCTTGTCGAATTTCTTCCAGTTCGACTTCCACTTTCTTGGTGGATTCGTTGGTTTCTGAAAGGCATTCGTTGACCTTTCCTGCTTGGTACTTTTGTTGATCCGTTGCTATGGAAAGTTGAGTGTTCACATCGGCAATGTCTTCTGAAATAGGTTTAAGTCGAATAACGGAAGCGAGTACTGAGGAAAATGTCTTGTCGATGTGATTGATAAATAAGTTGATGCCTTTCGCTAAATCAGCAAGCTCATCTTTGCTGTTTGTCGGCAGTCGTTGAGTTAAATCGCCTTCGCCTTCTGCAATGTCATGCATAAGTTTAACCATGTTATCGATGGGGCGAACGATAACCTTTGCCAGTAATAACCCCAGAAGCGCACCAACAATCAGCGCGATAAGTGAAACCACCGCCAGTGTTGAATAGACACTGTCCTTTAGCGTTACGATAGGGGAAAAGGCTTCAGACTGGTTTTTTTCGCTGATAATAATCCAGTTCACATCTCGAATCTTCAGCGGTTTGAAGGCGCTAAGTGATGGTGTATTGAGGTAGTTATTGTCTATCAGGAATCCTTCTTTGCCTGAAATGGCGCTGTCTAACGCTTTGCTGTTAACTTTCACCGTACCAATGGTGGTGTTACGGTTTTCTATGGCGTTTAGGGTGTTGTCTGAAAAACCAGCCTTTTTAGCCGCTTCTAAAAAAGCAGCTTTGTCTTGAATTAGCATGCGTTCATTGCTGTGCATGATTCCATCATGCCCAACAAGGTAGGTTTGACCTGTTTCACCTAAGCCACTCTTCTCCCATTTTTCATGATGAACCATGACATCGTTAATTCGATCAATTGGCATTTGGAAAATAAGTACAGCAATCGTTTTACCATTTTTCATAATAGGTGACGAGATGAAGGATGCTGATGCTTTGTAAGATGGCCCATAAGGCGCAAAGTCAGTTAAATGAGTTTTAGTGGTGTCCTTGTCATTGACTGCTTTTTTAAAGGCTTCGCCCAAGCCTGTGTTTTTGTATGGGCCTGATAGTAATGATGTCCCAAAATCGAGCTCTTTAAAAACGCTGTAAACCACGTGACCGGTTTTAGCGTCCGCAATAAAAACATCGTAAAACCCAAATTCTTTTTGGAACTGGTGAAACATGGGGTGGAATGTTGAATGGACGCCATCATAAGTTGTGCCATCCCCCGCGCTGTCTAAACTGTCTTTTTCACCTAAGGGTGCTTTGTTTTTGCTGATATAGGTGATTTGAGCCGCTTTGGCGAGCGGGCTTAATGCCGAAAGTAGGGTATCGGGATTACTTGATGCTCCGGCGTTTAGGTCTTTGTAGTTCTTGTCGAATTGGTTTTGATAATAATCGATCAGTTTTGGTTCGTCGGCCGCGATGTTGTTCGTAGGGTAATTCGCAAAGGCATCGGAAAAGGCTTCAGCAGCGGCAATGGTGCTGTTGTTCTGAGACAAGCTAATGACTTGCTTTTCAATAAAAGAAAAATACGTTTCTATGGATTGGGCGGTAAGGTCACGAGAAAGAATGAGCTGTTTTTGTGTGCTTTCTTGGAGCGCTTGCGTGCCTTTATTTAGGGCGTTTTGGCTCAGAATGAGACCAACGATGACGGTTGGAACCACGGCGAGTAATGTACCCATTAAAATTAAACGTGTTTTGATTGAAACAGTCATTTTTCGTCCTAAATAGAGGTTGCAGAGTTGTGTTACATATACCTAGTAAACTACAAAGCAAGGTTAATGCCATGTATTTTGTAATGGTATTTAAAGGTTATACTAAAAAAGTTCCTATTGTATTTATGTTACGCTCCACTTTTATTTTGTCGTTAATTTGTAAGTTGCTTAGGTAAAGTTATGCGAATAGAGCGTCGGTCTTTTCAGGCTGAAGATAAAGGATTGCCTGAGACTATGTCTTTGAGCTTACGCCGTATTTTTTTGGCGCGAGGTGTGTGCACCAGTCAAGAACTGGACTATCGATTACCGCATTTGTTAAGGCCTGATTCTTTATTCGATTTATCGAATGCCGCACACATATTGGCGGATGCTGTTGAAGCGGGACAAAAAATCCTCATCGTTGGCGACTTTGATGCCGATGGAGCGACCAGTACAAGTCTTGGTATTCTCGCGCTAGAAGCGATGGGGGCGATTGCTCCGGAATATTTGGTGCCAAACCGATTTGAATTTGGCTATGGACTGACTCCCGAAATCGTGGCGGTTGCACAAGAGCGATCACCGGATGTGTTGATGACGGTGGATAATGGCATTGCCAGTATTGATGGGGTGTTGGCAGCGAAACAACATGGTATGAAAGTCGTGGTTACGGATCACCATTTACCCGGTGACAGTTTGCCTAATGCCGATGCTATCGTGAATCCGAATCATCCAAAATGCGGCTTCCCAAGTAAGAATTTGGCTGGCGTCGGGGTGATTTTTTATGTGATGTCTGCATTGCGTGCGGAATTAAATGCACGAAATTGGTTCGATAGACAGCACATTCCAGAGCCTAAAATGGCAGACTATTTGGATTTGGTTGCCTTAGGGACGGTCGCGGATGTTGTTCCATTGGACGCGAATAATCGGATCCTTGTCCAGCAGGGTATTAAGCGTATTCAAGCTGGGTTAGCGCGTCCGGGGATTTTGGCGTTATTGGAAGTTGGTCGTCGGGATTATACACAGCTAAAAGCGTCTGATCTGGGCTTTGTCGTTGGCCCTCGATTAAACGCGGCTGGTCGACTTGATGATATGTCGATAGGGATTGAGTGCTTGCTGGCTGTGCACCCGCATCAAGCGAGAGAGTACGCGCAGCAATTAGATCAATTCAATCGTGAGCGCAAAGCCATAGAGTCTGATATGAAAGAGCAGGCCGAGTGGGTGTTATCTACCTTGCTTGATGATGAGCAGGACATGCCAAATGGTATGTGTTTTTACGATGCGGATTGGCATCAAGGTGTCATTGGTATTTTAGCTTCGCGGATGAAAGACAAATGTCATCGTCCAGTGATCGCGTTTGCCCGCGTGGGGGAAGATGAGTTAAAAGGTTCAGCGCGTTCGATTCCTGGGGTACACATACGGGATGCGTTGGATTTATTGGCGAAACGATACCCTCAGTTGTTGAGTAAATTTGGTGGTCATGCGATGGCCGCAGGGATGTCCATTAAAGAGTCTCATTATGAAGCCTTTCAGTTAGCATTTGACGCCATTATTACCGAGTGGGTGACGCCAGAGCAATTGGAGGCAACCTTGCTGACTGATGGCCCTCTTGCTCCCGAAGATTTCAGCTTGAGCTTTGCTGAGCAAGTTCGCTTGTCTGGTCCTTGGGGGCAAATGTTCCCAGAGCCATGCTTTGATGGTGTGTTTGATATTTTACAGCAGCGAATTGTCGGTGAAAAACATCTGAAGCTGATGGTTAGAGAACCGAGCAGTGGGCTTTTGCTGGATGCGATTAGCTTTTTTGTCGATTTGGAGCAGTGGCCAAATGACAAGGCCGCGCAAGCGCGCTTGGTCTACAAGTTGGATGTGAATGAATTCAGAGGGCAGCGAAACTTACAGCTGCTGGTGGATTACCTAGAGCCAGCCTAAAAGGGCATAAAGCAGACGCAGTAATATTGTGCGATTTTGCGATATTTACCCAATTAATCGAGCTTGGCACTGCGTATCGTCATAAAACTTGAGGTATAATGCGCGTCCCTCATACACCACTCTATTTTTACTGGAGCTCATTCATGACTGCACTGGTTCTTGACGGCAAACTTTGCGCCAAAGAAACTGAAAACCGCCTACAGGCTCAAGTTACCGAGCTTAAAGCGCGTACCGGATGCACCCCAATTTTAGCTACGATCTTAGTCGGTGCGGACCCTGCGTCTGCGACTTACGTGAAGATGAAAGGCAATGCTTGTCGCCGTGTAGGCATGGATTCTATGGCGATTGAGTTGCCAGAAACCACTACGACAGAACAGTTGTTGGCAAAAATCAACGAATTGAACGACAACCCAGATGTGCACGGTATTTTGTTGCAGCATCCAGTGCCTGAGCAAATTGATGAGCGTCTATGTTTTGATGCTATTTCGGCTCATAAAGACGTTGACGGTGTCACTTGTCTTGGCTTTGGACGCATGGCCATGCAAGAGCCGGCTTATGGTGCCGCCACACCGGCTGGCATTATGCGTCTGCTTGAAGCATACGATGTGGCATTGGAAGGAAAACACGTTGTTGTGGTTGGCCGTAGCCCAATTCTTGGTAAGCCAATGGCAATGATGATGCTGAATGCCAACGCGACGGTGACGATTTGTCATTCTCGTACACAAAATCTGCCTGAGTTTATCAAACAAGCTGACGTAATTGTTGGTGCGGTTGGTAAGCCGGAATTCATTAAAGCAGAATGGATTAAAGACGGTGCCGTGGTGGTTGACGCAGGTTATCACCCTGGTGGTGTGGGCGACATTGAACTTGCTCCTTTGGTGAACCGTGTCGCTGCTTACACGCCAGTTCCCGGTGGTGTTGGTCCAATGACAATCAATACGTTGATTCTACAAACGGTAGAGTCTGGCCTTAAACAACTCGCCTAATAAGGCTTGAAAGGTCGATATCGCTGCCCCATTATTATGGGCAGTGGGACAGAAAGCCGCGCCATTAGGTGCGGCTTCTTTTTTTAAACAGAATGACGTTAAACAGAAATAGGTAGACACTTTATGTCCACAGAAATGTTAAAAGACGCATTGGACTTCGATTTGATTGCCGATGTTTTTGTGAGTGAATCAATTACGGCTTCCCCCTCTGAATTGCACGGCCAATTATGTGGTTATCTTGCTTCCGGCGTGACTTTGCCACTGGAAGACTGGCTGACGATGGTGGCGGAGTTTTGCGACATTGAAGGTTGGAAAGAAGAGGCCAGCCGTGCGGTGATGGTTGAGTTGTATACGGCAACGTTAACCTTGTTTCAAAATGGTGAATTTGCACTGGTGCCGAGCATTGCAGACGAAGACGCTGAATTGTGTGAACGTGGTGTTACTTTATCGCAATGGGCGCACGGCTTTTTAGCGGGTTATGGTTTATCGGGTCAAAAGAGTAATCTATCAGACGAAACCAAACAAATTTTACGGGATTTTGCCAATATCTCAGGCATGCAAGCGGAAATGCGCGCTTTAGAAGACAACAATGACAACGAAGCTGATCTCACTGAATTGGTTGAATATGTGCGTCTGTCTGCGATGATGATGTTTACAGAGCATCATGATATTAATCCCGACGTAGATCACACAAAACAAAACTCACTGCACTAAATGTACGACCCAAATACACCCTTCGTGTTTGAGCTTGCTGCTCGTGCCTAGTGGAATGGCAAATTACATAGAGAGATCTTTTATGCAAATAGACACTCAGACTTATCAGACTCGCCGTCAACGTTTAATGCAATCATTACCAGAAAACAGCGTGGTGATCATTCGTACAGGAGAATTGGCCACTCGCAACAATGATTGTGAGTATGAGTTTCGTCCTCATAGCAGTTTTTTCTATTTAACTGGCTTTCCTGAGCCCAGTGCGTATGCCTTGATTCATGGCCGCGGTGATATGACTCTGGTGACTTTGCCAAAAGACCCAGAGCGAGAGCAATGGGATGGCTTTCGGTTTGGCTGCGAAGGCGCGATGAGTCAGTTCGGCGCTTATGATGCCGCGGTGTTGGATGATCTTGATCATGTGGCGTTTTCTGCTTTGGATGGCGCGGCGAATGTGGTGTATTTGTTTCATGATGATATGCTCCGCGAAAAAATAGCAGGTTGGCGTGATGCCATTGCGGCACGCGCTAGAATGGGGGCGATTGCTCCAGCATGCTTTTTGGATTTGTCCCCCATCGTTTCTGAAATGCGTCTTCGTAAAGACTCTGAAGAGATCGCCATAATGGATAAAGCGGCGCAAATTAGTGTGGAAGCGCATAAACAAGCGATGCGATCTGTTCGCCCAGGGATGAATGAATACCAGTTGGAAGCCGAATTGAATTATGTCTTTATGAAATCCGGCGCCCGTCAGCCTGCGTACAACAATATTGTGGCATCGGGCAGTAATGCTTGTGTGTTGCACTACATCAAGAACGACGAAGTGATTGACGATGGTGATCTTATCTTGATTGATGCAGGTGCAGAATTGGGTTGCTACGCAGCAGACATTACTCGCACGTTTCCAGCGAATGGTACTTTTAGTGAACCTCAAGCGGCGTTGTATCAAGTGGTGTTAGATGCCTACCATGCCGGAATGAAAGAACTGACGGTTGGTACACCTTACGAGGCATGTCACAACGCGGCAGTGCGAACGTTAACAGCGGGTTTGGTTAAGCATGGCTTGTTAAAGGGGGAAGTGGATTTTCTGATCGAGAGCAAGGCTTATCGAGACTTTTACATGCACAATACCGGGCATTGGTTAGGTTTGGACGTTCATGACTGTGGCGCGTACAAAGTGGCGGGCGAGTCTCGGTTGCTAGAAGCGGGTATGGTGCTGACGATTGAACCAGGCTTGTATGTCAGTGTTGATAACGAATCAGTTGATCCTAAATGGCGTGGTATCGGTATTAGAATTGAAGACGATGTGCTCATTTGTGACGATGGTCCTTATGTTTTGACGCACGGTTTACCAAAAGAAATAGTGGACATCGAAGCCTTTATGGCGGAAAGTCGATAAACACCTTTTAAGACGATATGGAGTGGATAAAATGGCTAAATCGTATGATTTGATAATAGTGGGCGCCGGCATGGTGGGTGCGTTGTCTGCGATATTATTGGCCAAATCGTCTTTGCGAATTGCCTTGGTTGATAAGCACGATGGCCATTACCCGTTGTCGACGCCGCCCGCTTATGACGCCAGAGTCAGTGCCTTGTCGAGTCAGTCGAAAAGCTTACTGGAAGAGACTGATGTTTGGCAAGGCATACCTTTCGATCGTCTTGCTTGCTATGACAATATGGTGGTGTGGGATGGTCTGGGTGAAGGTTATATTGATTTTAATGCGAAAACGACATCGATGCCGGAACTGGGTCATTTGGTTGAGAATGCGGTATTAAATCAGCAGTTAATGCAGCAAGTGAAACGCATCAAGAACATAGATCTTTATTTAAGTGACAGTGTGAACGCCCATGAACTAAGTGAGTCTGGCGTGAAGGCGGAGTTATCTTCGGGCCATTTACTTGAGGCTCAAGCCATTATTGCTGCTGATGGTGCCCTGTCAACGCTGCGAACAAAAAATGCGTTTGAAACCGTTGAATGGGATTATGGACACAGCGCGATCGTCACCACCATTGAAATTGATCAGTCTCATGACAATACGGCTTGGCAAAGTTTTGGGGAAGAGGGCATTTTGGCTTTTTTACCACTGCCAGCGGTTGAACAACGACATTATGTGTCAATAGTGTGGTCTGTACCGCCAGAAGAAGCGATGTCTCTCATGGCGTTAGACGAAGATGCGTTTTGCCAACGTTTGCACTATGCGATTAATCGACGTTTTCAAGTTTTGGGTTTGACACAATCCCGTCAGGCGATTCCTCTAAGACAGCGTCACGCAAAACAATACGTAAAAGCTGGATTGGCGCTTATTGGTGATGCTGCTCATACTATCCATCCATTGGCTGGTCAAGGCGCTAACTTAGGATTTGGTGATGTCAAAGCGCTTGTGGCTGTCTTGATTAAAGCCCATCGTCGTGGTGAGGCGCTGGGTGCAAGTAGGGTGTTGCGTCGTTATCAGCGTGCTCGTATGTTGGATAACATTGCGATGGCGGCGGGGATGGAAGCATTCAAACGGGTGTTTTCTACGCAACAGCCTTTGCTGGTACAGCTGCGAAATATAGGAATGCAGCAATTTGATCGGGATGACAATTTAAAAAGAAAATTAATTGCCCGTGCCGCTGGTCTTAACATGTTGTCTTGACCTCATGTTTTAAAGGTGTCTCCCATATTTCTATTGCAAATTGCGCTTGCTATCATATTCTCAATAGATACATAAAAAAACAGCTTAATAAGGCGGAGTGGTATGCAAGTCCAAGATCTACTGAAACAAACCGATAAGCTTCCTAATGTCCCAGATGTTGTCCGCGAATTGATTCAACTTCTTAGTGATCCTAATGTTAAATATTCTGATTTAACTGAGAGGGTTTCTCATGATCAAACTATTTCTTTGAAAGTGTTGCGTGTGGTGAATTCGGCGTACTTTGGTTTGTCTAGAAAAATCTCCTCCATTGATGAGGCCACTGTTTTATTGGGTATTGATAAATTGAAAACGCTGGTGATTGCATCCGGTTTTTCTAACTCTGTCACCAAAGTTGAAGGCATAAAATTATCGGAGTTCTGGGCAGATTCATTTCGGGTGGCAGAACTGGCGCAATGGTTTGCAAAGCGAACGCCACTTGTGCAAGAAGACGAAGCCTTTACGGTGGGCATTGTTCACAATATCGGTCGATTATTATTGCACCTTACTGAGCCCAACATTGCGCAAGAAATCCAAGCCTTAGTCGCGAATCGAAAAGCGGGTCGAATCAAAGCTGAGCAGGACTTGCTTGGGTTTACATCGCAGGACGCAGGTCGGGCGTTAATGGATTTATGGCGGTTTCCTGTGGGTCTTGGTTATGCCGTGCAGCATCATAAACGCCCGTTTGCCGATGAGGAGCCAAACCCTCTTGCTTGTGTGTTGAACTTAGCTTGCTACATTAATGCGTGTATTCGCACCGAACGAGAATACGATTTAGTCAGAGAAGGTTTTCCGATGGCGGTTGCGAAAGCCGCTGGTTTACCTGAGGGCATAGTTTATGAACTGGATGATGCCTTGCTTATTGGTGATGGGTTAAACCAATTACTAAACTAATGCCTGTTTAGGCCCTCTTTTCTTGTGTTGTGATTTGCAACAATTAGCTCATGTGTTGTGGGCTAATTTTCTCTCTTAAAACGCGTTTTCGATGCCCTCTAATAAATGATAATCGCTAGTGTTTAGCATCCTGTTGTGCTAATTTCTGTTGTCATTTTTTTATGGTCTTTTATTGCTGAGTATGGGAGTGAGTCTCTTTCGTATCGGTGAGTCGTTTGAAACAGTTGGAAGGTGAATATGTCGATGAAGTTACGCAATACGCTTGAAATGAAAGGGCGCAAGTCTATTTTTAACCGCCTTAGTTTGATTGCATTGGCCACATCACTTCTTCTGCCTGTCGGGGCCCATGCCAAAGGCGAAATTAATATTTACTCAGCGCGCAAAGAGTCGTTGATTAAGCCGGTATTGGATACCTTTTCTGAAGAAAACGATGTGGTGGTGAACCTCATCACTGGCTCAGCGGATGCCTTGTTAAGTCGCCTTAAAGCAGAAGGTGATGCCAGTCCAGCGGACATGTTCATTACCGTAGACGCTGGCCGGTTGCACCGAGCAAAAGCGGCTGGGGTGTTACAACCTATTCAAAATGACGTACTGAGTGCCAATATCCCGAGCCATTTACGAGATTCGGACGGTTACTGGTTTGGGTTATCTCAGCGTGCTCGGGTGATTTTTTATAACCCTAAAACGGTCTCTCCTAAGGATTTATCTACCTACGAAGATTTGGTAAACCCAAAATGGAAAGGGCGTATTTGCGTTCGTTCTTCCGCCAATATTTATAACCAATCTTTAGTGGCTTCTATGCTAGAAGTGGAAGGTCGTGAAAAGACTCAGGCGTGGATTAAAGGGCTGGTATCCAATTTAGCGCGTCCGCCTTTTGGTGGCGATGTGGATTTGTTGAAAGCGGTTGCTGCAGGTGTCTGTGATTTGACGTTGGCAAACACGTATTATTATGGCCGTCTTGGTCAAAGTGACAATGCAGAAGAAAGAAACGTTTACAATACCGTGAAACTGTTCTGGCCAAACCAAGCTGACGGTGAGCGCGGTGCGCATGTGAACGTGAGTGGTGCGGGCATTACCGCGGCGGCAACCAACATTGAAAACGCAACGTTACTGCTGGAATTCTTGACCAATCGCGCTTCTCAGGAATGGTATGCTCATGTAAATAACGAGTATCCAGTGGTAGAGGGTATTGGTGCTCCAGAAATGTTGGCGCCGTTTGGCACGTTCCGAGCGGATACTATTTCGTTGAGCCAACTTGGTGAGAATAACCGAGAAGCCGTTGAAATCATGGACATTGCGGGTTGGAAATAGTGGTAGAGCGATTGTGTGGTTTAGCGAGTATAAGCAAACGCACCTGCACTACAAGAGTCATGATATTGGACAGCGAGTTTAAGCAATTTGAACCCAGTAAGTAAGCGTAAGTGGAATGGTTTAAAGGTAGCGGCGATGTTGATTGCTGTTATCCTGGCCATTCCGATAATGGTCGTTTTAGTCAATGTATTGATCGGAGACAGTCAGGTATGGAGACATCTTTACCATACTGTGTTGGCGGAATACATTTCGAATTCGCTGTTATTGATGTTGGGCGTAGGCTTTGGCGTACTGTTGATCGGGGTGCCTTGTGCTTGGCTGACAAGTATGTGTGATTTCCCCGGACGTGGTGCTCTTTCTTGGGCGTTGCTGCTTCCTATGGCGGTGCCAGCCTACATCATTGCTTATACCTATACGGGGGTAATGGATTTTGCAGGGCCTGTGCAAACCTTTATTCGTGAGCTGACGGGCTGGCGTTACGGTGAGTATTGGTTTTTTGAAATTCGCTCACTGGGCGGCGCTATCACTATGTTGACCTTGGTGCTGTATCCATACGTGTATTTAATGAGTCGCGCGGCCTTTTTGGAGCAATCTGAAAACACCTTAGAAGTCAGTCGCACTCTGGGGTATTCAGGTCGAGCTGTATTTTTCAAATTGGCGCTTCCTCTTGCTCGACCAGCTATTATCACGGGGCTGACGCTAGCGTTAATGGAAACGCTGGCAGATTACGGTACCGTTCAATATTTTAGTGTAAATACCTTTACGACGGGCATTTTGAGAACGTTTTATGGTTTTGGTGATGTCGCGGCGGCCTCTCAATTAGCCGGTGTGTTGTTGATGTTTGTGGCGGTGTTGATTCTGCTTGAGCGTTATTCTCGACGCCGAATTCGTTATCACGCTTCTGGTCTTAAAAAAGCCAGCAGCCGTCGAATGACGCTAAAAGGCAGCCAAGCTTGGTTGGCTTTTATCTTCTGTCTATTGCCTATCTGTGTGGGCTTTCTTATTCCTGTTGGTGTTTTGGCTTATTGGGCAGCGTTTAAAGCTGAAATGCCGGGCGCAAACTTTATTCAATTGGCGTGGAATTCGTTTTATCTTGCGGCGTTGGCGTCACTGTTGGTGGTGAGTCTTGCCTTGGTGTTGAGTTATGCGATCCGCTTGAATAATGGCCGAGCGGTCAGAGCATCCGTCGGTATAGCAGGGTTAGGGTATGCTTTGCCGGGGACGATTATTGCCATTGGTACCATTGTGCCATTGGCTTGGCTTGATCATCGTATTATTGATTTGGTCAGGCAGTATGCTGATGGAAAGGTCGGATTGATATTTTCCGGTACTTTGGTGGCTTTGTTGTTTGCTTATGTCGTGCGTTTTATGGCGGTGTCGCTAGGCGCTGTGCAAAACGGTCTTGGAAAAATCAAACCCAGCATGGACATGGCTGGGCGTTCATTGGGTATGTCTCCTACTAAAGTATTGACCCGTATCCATATTCCTTTGTTGAAAGGCTCGGTTTTGACGGCGTTATTAATTGTGTTTGTGGACGTGTTAAAAGAACTGCCAGCGACACTGATACTGAGACCATTTAATTTTAATACGCTGGCGGTTAGGGCATTTGAGCTGGCGTCTGATGAGCGTTTAGTTGACGCAGCGCCCGCGTCATTGATGATTGTTTTAGTGGGATTGGTGCCGGTAATTTTACTGAGTCGTTCGATTTCTTCTCGTCTTGGTTAGTGTGAACGAACACTCGATTTAGGATTGTATATGACTTCGTTATCTCTTCATGCTTCGTTGAAAGAATTAACACTGAGCGATGTCTCTGTGGGGTACGACGGCAGCGCTGTTGTGAAAAATGCGTCTTTTCAGTTATTGGAAGGGCAAATAGGGTGCTTGCTTGGTCCCAGTGGTTGCGGAAAGTCGACCCTGTTGCGTGCCATTGCAGGGTTTGAGTCCTTAATGTCAGGGGAAATACGCATTGATGGTGATGTGCTTTCTAGCCCGTCTCATAGTGTGAACCCAGAACATCGCTTTATTGGCATGGTATTCCAAGACATTGCTTTGTTTCCACACCTAACAATCGCTCAGAATATTGCATTTGGTTTGTCCGAATGGCCAAAAGTGGCGATTCAGGAGCGTGTGACGTATTTATTGGATTTGGTTGGCTTGGCTGGCTTTGAATCCCGTTATCCTCACTCTCTGTCGGGTGGTCAGCAGCAGCGCGTGGCATTGGCTCGTGCCATTGCCCCCAAACCCAAATTATTGTTAATGGATGAGCCGTTTTCTGGTCTTGATGCCAAATTAAGAGAAGAGTTGGTGCCCGATATTCGTCATATTTTGCAGCATGAAAAAATGAGCGCGTTGTTGGTAACTCACGACCAGATGGAAGCCTTTGCTATGGCTGATCAAGTGTCTGTAATGGATGCTGGAGTGATTCATCAGACGGGTTCACCTTATCAGATATATCATCGTCCAGAGACGCGTTTTGTGGCGAGCTTTATTGGTCACGGTGATTTCTTGCCTGCGGTTGTGTGTGGCGCTAACTGCGTGCATTCTGATCTGGGGAATATTCGTGGCGAGTTGGATCATGGTTTTGCTGACAATGCACAGGTCGATTTATTGGTTCGCCCTGATGATATCTTGCACGATGATGACAGCGAGTTTTTGGGTGTGATCGTGAGTAAATGGTTTCGTGGCTCGCACTTTTTGTACCGCGTGAAATTGACCTCTGGCAAGGTGATATATTGTTTTGCTTCGTCCCATCACAATCACGCTGTGGGTCAGGAAATAGGCCTCAGTGTTCATCTAGATCATTTGGTGCTGTTTTCACGATAGCAATTTTAGGATAACGCCTCTGATCGAGGGGCTATTTTAAGGACATAAATGCCTAGCCTTCGTTAAGTGCTGATGATCTTCGTTGGCTAATTAACGAAGGCGTAGATTATGTGAGTGTATGACCACGCTTATATCAAGCCATACCCTTGCTCATGACAGACTTCCACCATTCCATCAAAGTCGTACTCGGTGAGGTCTAAATGGTCAAGCGCATAGTGACCTATTTTCTCCCATTCGTAATCTTTTTGCGCGCCGCCAATGTGTTTGTAGGTGCCCGCAATGTGCTCAGCCATTTTTAAAATTGCAGCAAACGTCAGATTGATCGAATCTCCGGCCACGCGATGAGTAAATAAATATTCAATGCGATGATGCTTTGCAATCACGGCACAGCAGCTTTTCGGTAATCCCCAGGATTTTGCTAGATAGTAACCGACCACTGAATGATTGGTTTTGAAGTTTTGGTTTTCGATGTCGGTTAAATTAAAATCTACGTTTTGATAGCCTTTTTGCAACACTTCTTTGTAGCCTGGGAAGCGCTTGAGCATCAAAGGAATGCCGACATTATGGAACAGTCCTAACGCGTAGCATTCATCTTGGTATTTAAATCCCAATTGGCCTGCTAAGCTGGAACAAATCGCCGCGACGTCTGTGGCGGTATCCCAAAAGCTGTGCAAAGACTGAATGGTGTCATCCGACAGCTCACTTTTCACTGCCAAACCATTGACAATATTAGTCACACTGTTTGTTCCCAAGAGCATAACGGCCTGTTGTACCGAGGCGATTTTTTTGGGTAAATTAAAGGCGGCTGAGTTAACGAGTTTGAGAACGGCCTCAGACAGGCTAACATCTTGAGAAATGATGTTCGAAATTCGATCCATATCAGGGTCAGGCATCGCTTGTTCCATGTGCAAATCCACCATGATTTGCGGTTGAGGTGGAATGCTGATGCCCTGTAAGATGCGTTTAAGCTGATCTTCATTTAATGTTGATGACATTGGTACACTTCTTTAAGAGGCGGAAAACAGTACAACTACGGTAATTCGTAGCAATTGAATCTAGAGTCTCTATAATAGCGTTTTTTTAAATATACTGGGTGAAAATTTTGAGTGTTATTCGACTAAAAGGCCAAGCTGATCGCCGTCTAAGAGCTGGACATCAATGGATTTACAGCAACGAGGTAGACACCTCTGCGACACCATTAAAGCAATTTACCCCAGGGGATCAGGTAGTTGTCGAAACCGCACAAGGTAAGCCGCTTGGTATTGCTACGATAAACCCTAACACCTTGATTTGCGGTCGTTTAATGAGCCGCAGCACCGATACGTTTTTGAATAAATCGACATTGGTTCACCGTATAAAGATTGCCTTGTCTTTGCGTGAGCTGACTTATCCTGCGCCATATTATCGCCTTGTATTTGGGGATTCTGATGGTTTATCTGGTCTTGTTGTGGATCGCTTTGCTGATATTTTGGTGGTACAGATTTCAACTGCCGGAATGGAGCGCGTAAAAAACGACATCATTGAAGCTTTGCAAGATGTGGTTAAGCCGTCTGCAATTTTGATGAAAAACGACGGTAAGATGCGCCAGATTGAAGGTCTTGAAACCTATGTGGAAGAGGCTTTCGGTACCGTTCCGGAGTTGGTTTTCTTGCAGGAAAACGACGTGTTATTTCAAGCACCAGTTTGGGATGGTCAAAAGACGGGTTGGTTCTATGATCACCGTGAAAACCGCAAAACCATGCAAGGCTTTTGTGATGGTAAACGAGTATTAGACGTTTTTTCTTACATTGGTGGTTGGGGGGTTCAAGCCGCTTCAGCGGGTGCGACAGATGTGACTTTTATTGATGCGTCAGAAAGTGCGCTAAGTCATGTGGGTGAAAACCTAAAGCTGAATCAGTATGAAGGTGGTTCTAATTTGATGCACGGTGATGCCTTTGAAGCCATGCAATCCTTGATTGAAGACAAAGAGCGTTTTGATGTGGTGGTTATGGATCCACCTGCTTTTATTGCTCGTCGTAAAGACATTAAAGCAGGCGAAGGTGCTTATCACCGTGCCAACCAACTCGCAATGCGTTTGGTTGCTAAAGGCGGTATTTTGGTGTCTGGTTCTTGTTCTATGCATTTAGAAACAGGTCGATTGCACGATATCATTCGCAGTAACAGTCGACAACTAGAACGCTTCTCTCAGCTTATTTACCGCGGTACTCAAGCACCGGATCATCCTGTGCATCCGGCGATTGAAGAAACAGAATACCTAAAGGCCTTGTTTTATCGTATCCACAACAATATGGGCTTGTGAGTTCATAGTGTAAGGCCGTGTTGATAATAAAAAAACGCTGTCAGACTGAGTCTGGCAGCGTTTTTTTATGTGGCATGAATTGTTGGCGGTTAATCTCTCAAGGAAATATGCTGCCAGCCTCGTTCTTGCGCAATCTTGGTGAGCGTCTCATCGGCATCCACGGCGATAGGATGAGAGACTAATTCTAAAAGCGGCAAGTCATTGCGAGAGTCGCTGTAAAAGTAGCTTCCTTCCATCGAGTGACCTGTTTCAGCTAACCAATCGTTTAAGCGCGTTACTTTGCCTGCTTGAAAGCTTGGTACCCCTACAATTTTTCCGGTGTAGTGATCGTCAATGATTTCTGGAACCGGCGCAATGATGTGATCCATGCCTAAAATATCGCCAATGGGGCCTGTCACAAACTGGTTGGTTGCAGTGATCATCAGTAAAAAATGACCTTGATCTTTATGGTGTTTCAATAATGCGGCCGCTTTCTCTTGCATCATGGGTTGTACTTTTTCCTGCATGAATGTGTTGTGCAGCTGAGTGAGCTCCTCTCTGGAAAAGCGGGTGAGTGGCGCTAAGCTAAAAGCAAGGTATTCATGAATGTCTAACGTGCCAGATTGGTATTGTGTGAAAAATTTGTCGTTAGCTTCTTGGTAGACTTTTGTGTCGACTAAGCCTTTCTCCACTAAAAATTGTCCCCATGTGTAATCACTGTCACCGCTTAATAAGGTGCCGTCTAGGTCAAATATTGCAAGTGTCACAAGCTGTCCTCAAATTGTCTAAAGTGCGTGAATTATAGCCTCACAGGTAATAAATAACAGCAGTCTTAATTGTGCGGATGGGGGAATTATGGAACAATGAATCTAATTTATTCTTATATTAGAAGGTGATGGCTCGTGATTGATGCAGACGGATACAGACCGAATGTGGGCATCATATTGATGAACGAGCGTGGCCAGCTTCTTTGGGCGAGACGTGTTGGGCAAAATGCTTGGCAGTTTCCTCAAGGTGGCATCAAATCCGACGAGACACCTGAAGAAGCATTATTCCGCGAATTAAAGGAAGAGGTGGGCTTAGACCCACATCAGGTGGAAGTAATTGGCAAAACTCGAGGTTGGCTACGTTATCGTCTACCTAAACGCATGTTAAGACACAACAGTAAACCTTTATGTATTGGGCAAAAACAGAAGTGGTTTCTTCTGTCGATTCGTTGTCCCGATGCATCCGTGTGCGTGGATGGTACAGAAACCCCAGAATTTGATGGCTGGCGTTGGGTGAGTTATTGGTACCCACTTGGTCAAGTTGTGGCCTTTAAAAAGGATGTTTATCGCCGAGCCCTTAAAGAACTTATTCCGAGCGCGCATCGCCGGTTAGAAAAAAAATAAACTCTGTGTCGAAATGATGGAGGCTATGTAGATTGATGGGAGCACTATGCTAAGTTTGTTAAGACGTATTACCCAAGAGGTGACTGCGGCTCAGTCCTTATCTGCGGCACTCGATATTATTGTTCGACGTGTTCGTAGAGCCATGCGTGCAGAAGTGTGTTCGATTTACCTAGTGGATTCGAATAGCAAAGAATATGTCCTAATGGCGACGCGCGGTTTGAACGCCGATGTTGCAGGTAACGTCAGCTTGAAAGCAGACGAAGGTCTGGTCAGTTTAGTGGGCCGAAGAGCCGAGCCTGTGAACCTTGAAGACGCGCATATTCACCCATCATTTCATTATTTAAAAGGTTCAGGCGAAGAGCGTTACCGTTCTTTTTTGGGTGTGCCAATTATTCATCATCGCCAAGTTTTGGGCGTGCTGGTGGTGCAGCATGAAGACAAGCGTCGATTTGATGAAGGGGAAGAAGCCTTTCTTATTACTTTATCAGCCCAATTAGCCGGAGTAATTGCGCACGCTGAAGCGACAGGGGCAATTGCCAACCTTCACCCAAATGCCGTGCCGAGTGGCTCAGACTTTCGCTACAAAGGGGTTCCTGGTAGTTCTGGTGTTGCGATTGGTCGTGGTGTGGTTGTTTTCCCTCCTGCCGATTTAGACGTTATTCCTGATCGTCGTACAACCGATTTTGATGAAGAGATTCAAGACTTTTACCAAGCGCTTGATGCGGTACGTAATGATATTCGTCGAGCAAGCAATCGTATTAGTCAGCATTTATCCGCGGATGAAAAAGCACTCTTTGATGTGTATCTGAAAATATTAGATGACAACTCCATTGCGGGAGAAATTGTCCGCAAAATCAAAGAAGGCAATTGGGCGCAAGGTGCGTTAAGGCAGGTTATTCAAGCGCACATTCAGCAGTTTAATCGCATGGATGATCCATATTTGCGTGAACGGGCGTCGGACCTTAGGGACCTTGGTCGTCGGATTTTGTCCCATTTGCAGGAAAAAGCCCCTAACCTTACCGAGCGATTTAGCGAGCCTTCGATTATTGTTGGTGAGGAACTGACCGCGTCTATGTTGGGTGAAATTCCAATAGATAAGATCAAAGGTTTGGTTTCTGTCATGGGGTCTGGTAACTCCCATGTGGCGATATTGGCTCGCGCAATGGGTATTCCAACCGTGATGGGGGCGCTGGATCTGCCCTATGCTCAATTAGACAAAGTCGACCTTATTGTCGATGGCTATTTGGGCAAAATATACACCCATCCTTCTGACGCTTTGATTGAAAATTATCAGCAAATTGTTGATGAAGAGCGACTGTTAGAAGAAGAGTATGAAACACTTAAAGATTTGCCATGTGAAACATTGGATGGTCAACGTTTATCTTTATTTGTTAACACCGGCTTGTCTGCCGATATTGCTCGTTCATTAGACCGGGGGGCAGAAGGCATTGGTTTGTATCGAACGGAAGTGCCGTTTATGGTGCGAGACCGTTTTCCTACCGAAGCAGAACAAGTGGTGATTTATCGCCAGCAGTTGGAAGGCTTTGCACCGTCTCCTGTGACGGTTCGAACGTTGGACATAGGTGGTGACAAAGCACTGCCATATTTCCCGATAAACGAAGCCAACCCTTTCTTAGGCTGGCGTGGTATTCGAGTGACTCTGGATCATTTGGAAATTTTCATGGCGCAAATTCGAGCCATGATAAAAGCCAGTTCAGGTCTGTATAATTTAAAAATCATGTTGCCGATGATCTCAAATGTTGCGGAAGTTGAAGAGGCTTTAGCCCTAATCCGTCGTGGTTATGCGGAAGTGAAAGAAGAGGGCTTTGATGTCAAAATGCCTCAAGTCGGCGTGATGATCGAAATCCCTGCGGCGGTTTATCAGGTAAAAGAGTTGGCTGAATTGGTGGACTTCTTGTCGGTCGGCAGCAACGATTTAACGCAATACTTATTGGCAGTAGATCGAAATAACCCGCGTGTGGCGGATTTATACAACTCCTTCCATCCTTCCGTATTGCGTGCTTTGCTTAGCATAGTTGATCAGGTTCGAGACGAAGGCGTAGGTTTGAGTGTGTGTGGTGAAATGGCGGGTGATCCGATGGGCGCTATTTTGTTAATGGCCATGGGATACGATGTGTTATCCATGAGCTCTACAAGCCTTCCTAAAGTAAAAGCCGTGATTCGCAATATCTCGATGCAACAAGCGCAAGCCATGTTGAATGAAGTCATGACACTTTCTCATGCTGAAGCGGTCACACAAACCATGACACGGCTGATGCGCGAAGCGAACATAGAGCGTTTGATTCGTCCCTCTAAAACCAGCAACGTAGACTAATTACTACCTACCAGAGATTTTTTGAATATTATGATTTCATACCCAAACATTGATCCTATTGCCTTCTCGATAGGGCCGATTTCCGTACATTGGTACGGTATTATGTATCTGGTTGGCTTTGCTGGCGCTTATTTGTGTGGCATGTATCGCGCTAAACGCTCGAATGGCGTGTGGACGCCTGACATGGTAAGTGATGCAATTTTTTATGGGGCGCTTGGCGTTATTTTAGGCGGCCGAATTGGATATATATTGTTCTATCAATTTCCTGCTTTTGTTGATAATCCGCTGATTTTAGTGCGTATTTGGGAAGGCGGTATGTCTTTTCATGGTGGCTTGCTGGGCGTTATCGCTGCTATGTTTTTCTTCGCCCGCCGTTACAATAAACACCTTGTTGATGTGACGGACTTTCTTGCGCCGTTTGTGCCAATCGGTTTGGGCGCTGGACGTTTAGGTAACTTTATTGGTGGCGAATTATGGGGCAAACCGACGGACGTTTCTTGGGCAATGATTTTTCCGAATGATCCGTTGCAGCTTGCTCGTCATCCTTCGCAACTTTATCAATTTGCCTTAGAAGGTGTTGTGCTGTTTTGTATATTGTGGTTCTTCTCACAAAGGCCAAAACCACGCTATTGTGTCTCTGGCATGTTCCTACTTTTCTACGGTATTTTCCGCATTTTAGTGGAGTTTGTCCGCGAGCCAGATATACAAATTGGTTACCTTGCTTTCGGTTGGCTGACACAAGGGCAGTTATTGTCGTTGCCAATGGTGCTAATCGGTGCTGGTTTAATCGTGGTGGGTTTCAAGCGACAGGTTTTCCCGAAAAGTGGTAACGCAACAAGCTAGCGTCTTTTGCTTATATTGGTTCAATAAAAACGGCGAATCCATCATGGTTCGCCGTTTTGCTTTTAGGTCGCTTACACTGAGAAAGGGTAAGCGATAGGCTCGTGGAACTGATAGCCTTCGAGCTCGAAGTCGTCCATGGTGACCCAAGTCTCGATGTCTTTTAGGGATTTGATTTCTGGGTTGATTTTGAGTGTTGGTAGAGGGTAAGGCTCGCGTTTGAGTTGCACATCACGCATTAACTCTAGCTGGTCTTCGTAGATGTGAGCGTTCACTATCTTATGGAAGGCTTTGCCCGGTTTTTTGCCAGTGATTTGCGCAACGATGGCCAGCAAAACATAAACCTGAACCATGTTGAAGTTTAAACCGAGTGGCACATCACAGCTGCGCTGAGTGCTGTTTAGATAAAGCGTATCACCAAGCAATGAAAAGTGATGGCTGTACATGCACGGGCGAAGGCACGCCATGTGGAACGCGCCAGGGTTATAAAAAGTGAGGATTTCCCCACGGTTATCCACACCACGGCTTAGATCATCAACAATTTGCTTTAATAGATCGATGTGTCCACCGTCAGGCTTTGGGAAATGGCGGCCAATGGCACCATAGCAAAGCCCCATATCGTCTTCGCCTTTACGATAAGGATTGTTTAACCAAACGTCGTTTTGGTTGGCGTTGGCGTCCCATGTTTTGGTGCCGAGTGCGCGAAAATCCGCGGCGTTATCGTAACCTCTTAAATACCCAATGATTTCGGCAATGGCAGATTTCCAGTAGCTTTTTCGTGTCGTGACAAGCGGAAACTCGCCTTTGCTTACATCGTAAGTAAGGTCAGCGTTAATAACAGTGAGACAGCGTTTTCCTGTACGTTCGTTGTTGACCCATTCGCCTTCACTGACGATGCGGTTGCAAAGATCTAAGTACTGTTTCATAAGTGTGCCTTGTCTGTTTAGGTCATGACGAATACGGTAAATGCAGGTTAGAAAATGCAATCTAGATTGTCATGGGTATAATAAATGCCATTGATTATATCAGAACCCGTACGCTCAAGAAGCCCAAGAGTGGATGAGCGTGAAAAATGAATGAAGGTAAGCCTATGTTGTCCCTTATTGTTGCCATGTCGACCAACCGCACTATTGGTATTAATAACTCGTTGCCTTGGCATTTGCCAAATGACCTTAAATATTTCAAGCAAGCCACTATGGGCAAGCCGATTGTTATGGGGCGTAAGACGTTTGAATCGATTGGCAAGCCGCTACCGGGTCGTCGCAATATAGTAATCAGTCGTGACCCTGCCTATCAAGCAGAGGGGATTGATGTGGTGACGACGCTGGAAGAGGCGATTTCCCTTGGTGAAGATATTTGTTTGGTTAATGGTCAAGAAGAAGTCATGGTGATTGGCGGTGCTCAGATTTATCAATTGGCGCTTGAGCGCTCAGACCGTTTGTACATTACTCATGTGGACGCTGACGTCAAAGGTGATGCGTTTTTCCCAGAAGTAGACTGGCCGTCTTTTACCTTAATCGGTGAAGAGGCGTTTGCCGCTGAAGGCCCCAACCCTTACGATTATCGTTTTTCTGTTTACCAAAGAACCAGTGCAGAGTAATTCGTTATGTGGCAGCAAGTTGAAATTCAATTGCCAGCGATGCGCCGAGGTTTTCATTTGATCACAGATCAAGTGGAATCGGCTTTGTCTAAATTGTCGCCGGTCTCAATAGGGCTGCTGCATATTCAACTGCTGCATACTTCGGCTTCGTTGACCATCAACGAAAACGCCGACCCATCGGTTTGCCGAGATATGGAACGCCATTTTTCGCACATGGTGCCGGAAGATCAACCCTACTATGAACATATTTACGAAGGCAGTGACGACATGCCTGCGCATATTAAGGCCAGTATGTTGGGGTCATCTCTGACGATTCCAATTCGAGATAAGCGGTTATGCTTGGGGATTTGGCAAGGCATTTATTTGGGTGAACACCGAGATCATGGTGGTGCGAGGCGGATGGTTTTGACCCTGCAAGGCGAATAATATAATGCTGAGCAATAATGGTTGCTAAAAACAAACACGCCGCATTGTTGCAATGCGGCGTGTTTGTTTATGGTGACTTTTCGGATAACTTGTTTTAGTTAACGACGATTTGTTTGCACTTGGCTTGTCCATCTTCAACCGCTTGGTTGGCGCTGAGAGCGAGTTCTTCGATCGTTTCACCGTCTTCAGGGAATGCGGCAATACCAATACAAAAATCCATAGGCTCTGAATTGCCTTCAAGCAGTGTGGATTTCTCCTCTTCTGTTGGATTGATAATGTGATTCAGCAAGGTCTTAGCATCGCGTACGCTGGTGTTAGGCAATAATAAGAGTAATTTGTCGGGTTCCACTCGGGCCAATACGTCGGCTTCGCGTATCTTTTTGTAGATATAACGAGCGGACGTTTGGATGGCGATATTTCGCGCCTCCATGGAAAGTTGGCTTAGACGATCATTAGCATCCAAATTTATTTTTGCCATGGTCAATGGTGTGTATTGGCGTTTGGCTAAACCAAGTTGCTTTTTAAAGTGTGTTAATGCAGCGCTTCGTGTTAGTAGCCCTGTTAACTCATCAAAAGTCGCTTGGTTGCGTAGGTGTTCTTCTAACGCTTTTTGATGGCTTATGTCTACCATGAAGCCAATCACTTTCTTGATGCTGCCATCAGGTCCTTTTGTATAACTTCTGCCGCGTTCTTTGACCCAAAGGTAGCGTTGGTCACCCGTCAAAATACGGTATTCGACTTCATAGTAATCTTGGTTCAACGCAACGTGCTCGTTTACCACTGTGGCGAGTTTCTTAACATCGTCAGGATGAACTATTTTGTGCCAGTCCGCGGTTGAGCGCGGTGTTTTGTCCAACGGATAATTAAGAAGCGTCGCAATGGATTTCGAACAAGAAACCAAGTCAGATTCTGTCTCCCAAATCCACAGTCCCGCAGACGATTCCGTTAAAGCGTATTTAAGTAAAGTGTTTTCAGCCGCGGAAAGATCCATGTGATCAGTGTTGTAGACACAGGCCAGTACAGAGTCGCCGAGGTCTTGCAATTCCAACTGCATATTGATGAGTTTATCGCCCACTCGAATCAAGCTCTCGCAACGCTCAATGCTGCCGCTTTTTACTTTTTGGTTGAGCAGATGCCAGCTTTGAGAGGACGCATCATCGCACAAGGTTTCCCAAGAGGCCGCGGGAGCGGCGTTCAGGTGCTCGAACAGTATCTCAAAATTGCGGTTGTACGATATCAATTTGCCAGTATTGCTTTCTATTATAAAAGCAGGCGTAGGCATGTGCTTAAACGCTTGTTCGAAAGGGGTACTCATGACTCGCTCCTTTATAAAAATACCGATTACTCAGGGGTGATCCATGTCACTTGGAAATCGGCTTCGCTGTCTTCTGCTAATAGTTTGCTTAATACTGGCAAGAATTCTTTGGCTTCTTTTTCGAGTGTCCATGGTGGATTGACGATGATCATACCGCTTCCTGCCATGCCACGCTCTTGTTCAGTGTTTCTTATGCAAAGCTCTAGCAATAAGGTGTTTTTGATCTTAGTTGCTTTGACAGCCTTTAATAGGTCATCTGCTTGCTTACGATTTAACACAGGATACCATATAGCATACGTGCCTTGAGGAAAGCGTTTGTAACCATCCTCCAACGCTTGAACCACGTATTGGTAATCTTTTTTGACTTCGTACGGTGGATCCATCAGAACAAAACCACGTTTTTGCGGTGGCGGTAACATGGCTTTGACAGCCGCAAAGCCATTGTCTTTGACCACATTGGCTTTGCGTTTATTGGGGAACAGTGCCGCTAATATTGGGTAGTCGTTTGGGTGCAGCTCGCATAAATGTAGTTTGTCTTTTTGGCGCACGTAGTAGTCGACAATTTTTGGGCTGCCTGGATAAAACTCTAACGTGTCTGTTGGGTTCATTTCTCGGACAATGTCCAATAGACCTTCCAATGGTTCTGGTAGGTTGCCTTCTGTTAACAGTCTGGCGATACCCGTGTGAAACTCTTTATTTTTTTGTGCCTGCTCAGAACGTAGCGAATATTGACCAATGCCAGCATGGGTATCTAAATAGAAAAAAGGCGCCTCTTTTTTGACAAAGTGACGACATATTTGACTGACGGTCAAATGTTTTAAAATATCAGCGTGGTTGCCTGCATGATAAATATGGCGATAGCTGAGCATGGTCTTTCCTGTAATGTAGGGTTCTATTGATAATGAAAAAGGCCGCAGCGCCTACATACGGCAAAGCGGCCTTTTGCGTATTGCTTGTTGGATATTAGTCGATTTGACTAATATCGCGTACTGCACCTTTATCTGCACTGGTTGCAAAGTGTGCGTACACTTTAAGTGCTGGCGATACCTTGCGAGGACGTTCTTCTGCAGGCTTCCATGCACTAGCGCCTTGGGCGTTCATCGCATCGCGGCGTGCTTGCAGTTCTTCATCACTGAGAAGCACATTAATGGTACGGTTTGGAATGTCGATGCGAATGATATCGCCGCTTTGTACCAAACCAATTGCGCCGCCAGCAGCCGCTTCAGGTGAAACGTGACCGATAGACAAACCGGATGTACCGCCGGAGAAACGACCATCTGTTAGTAAAGCACAGGCTTTACCAAGACCTTTGGATTTGATGTAAGACGTTGGGTAAAGCATTTCTTGCATGCCTGGTCCGCCTTTTGGTCCTTCGTAACGTACGATAACCACTTCACCCGCTTTGACTTTGTCATCAAGGATGTTTTTAACCGCTTCGTCTTGAGACTCTGTAATGTGAGCAGGGCCTTCAAACACGAGGCAAGACTCGTCTACGCCAGCGCTTTTCACCACGCAGCCATCAACCGCAATGTTGCCGTAAAGTACAGCCAAACCGCCTTCAAGAGAGAATGCGTTCTCAATCGAACGGAAACAACCGTCTTTACGATCACCGTCCAGTGAAGGCCAGCGAGTTGATTGACTGAATGCGGTTTGTGTTGGAATGCCCGCAGGGCCTGCTTTGTAAAACTCGATTACCTCAGGCGTTGGTGAACGCATGATGTCCCATGTTTCGAGCGCTTCTTCAAATGTTTTTGAATGGACAGTGTGACATTGATTATGAAGCAAACCGGCACGGTCTAATTCACCCAACAAGCCAAAAATACCACCGGCGCGGTGCACGTCTTCGATGTGATATTTTGGTGAGTTTGGCGCGACTTTACAAAGCTGAGGAACTTTACGTGACAAGCGATCGATGTCTTCCATTGTGAAATCAACACCCGCTTCACGAGCGATGGCCAGCAAGTGAAGGATGGTGTTGGTGGAACCACCCATAGCAATGTCTAGTGTCATGGCGTTTTCAAACGCTTCGAAGCTCGCGATTGCTCGAGGAGCCCAGTTCGCTTCGTCGTTCTCGTAAAAACGTTTAGTGATGTCGACAATGCGATGGCCAGCTTCAACGAATAATCGGTGACGATCAGAGTGCGTCGCCAATGTGGTGCCGTTGCCAGGTAAGCTGAGACCCAGTGCTTCGGTTAGGCAGTTCATGGAGTTCGCAGTGAACATGCCAGAACAAGATCCGCACGTTGGGCAAGCAGAGCGTTCGTATTCGGCAACTTTTTCATCCGATGCTGTAGGATCCGCGGCGATAACCATCGCATCAACCAGATCCAGTTTGTTTTCTGACAGCTTGGTTTTACCCGCTTCCATTGGGCCGCCAGAGACAAAAATAACAGGAATGTTTAGGCGCATTGCAGCCATCAGCATCCCAGGTGTGATTTTGTCACAGTTTGAAATACACACTAATGCGTCGGCGCAATGCGCATTCACCATGTACTCTACTGAGTCAGCGATAAGGTCGCGAGAAGGAAGGCTATAAAGCATACCGTCATGACCCATGGCGATACCGTCGTCAACAGCGATAGTGTTAAACTCTTTCGCAACACCACCGGCTTTCTCGATTTCACGAGCAACAAGTTGTCCCATGTCTTTTAGATGGACGTGACCTGGTACAAATTGCGTGAAAGAGTTAGCGACCGCGATGATTGGCTTTTGAAAGTCGTCGTCTTTCATGCCAGTAGCGCGCCATAGGGCACGAGCTCCAGCCATGTTGCGGCCTGAAGTGGTAGTCTTGGAACGGTAAATTGGCATTATTTTCCCCACAGATTGTGCTTTATTTTGTTTTATATAGCTGTCTACATTGAATGACTCCATGTTACCAAGATTATTGTCTATGCCCAATGGCAATTTTTAGGCAATATTGAGACACTGTTAAAAATCGATACAGATACTTTCTTGGAATGGAAATATTATGGCCGAAAATTTCTTATCAGCTCACTCAACAGTTTCTTTGGCAAGGCAGCCCATCGTCGACAGTCGCCTTGCGGTTATGGGGTACGAGCTTTTCTACCGTAAAAATGCTGTGGCTATTCAAGCGGATGTCATCGATGAGGTCGGGGCAACGGCGCAAGTGATTTCTGCCAGCTTGTTTGAGCTTGGTATGGACAATTTAGTAGGTGCAAACAAAGCTTTTATTAACTTCCCTCGCGCGTATTTATTAAGCCCCAGCGGCATGTCTTTTGATAAAGATAATGTGGTTATCGAAGTGTTAGAAAATGCGGGTTATGACGCGATATTGCTGTCTTCCTTACGACGCTGGGTGAACGCAGGGTATTCAATCGCGTTAGACGATTTCGTTTTCCACAGTAAACTAACGCCTTTTGTTGAATTGGCCGATTATATCAAGTTGGATATTTTGGCGTTAGGGCATGAAGGATTCCATCAACAGCTGGAATTGTTAAAAGGGTTTAAAGCGCAGGTCATCGCTGAAAAAGTGGAAACGTGGGAAGATTATCAATTCTGTCGTTTATTGGGAGTGGAATACTTCCAGGGGTACTTTTTCGAAAAACCGGAGTTGGTGTCGAGTAAAGCGTCTAAGGTAAACAGCATGACGTTGCTGCAGCTCATGTCCTCTCTTTTGAATACGTCTACTTTGAGTATTGATGATTTAGAAGGGATCGTAAGCCAAGATGCTGGCTTGGTGCATAAGTTACTTCGTTATTTGAACTCCCCTGTAACAGGCTTGATCGCGTCGGTGGACTCTGTCCGTTTGGCGATTATGCTGATTGGCGCGGAAAAGTTGAAAGCGTTAACCAACCTGTTGTTAATGTCAGAAATGGTGGGTGATCGACATGTGTTGCTTGAGCAGATTATGGTTCGAGCGAAGCACGCGGAGTTGTTCGCGCAAAACCGAGGTTACAATAACCAAGATAAATATTTCCTTGCGGGTATGTTGTCTATGATTGATGTCTGCACCGGAATGCAGCTGGAAGAAGTGCTGGGTGAGCTGCCACTTCCTAATGAGTTTATCAACGCCATTGTTCATCGATCCGGAAGAGTGGGTAACGCGCTTGATCTGGTTGAGCATTATAGTAATGGCCACACGATTAAGAATGCTCAGGATTTAGAAGACCTGAAAAAAACCTATTTCAGTGCCATTAAATGGGCGGATGAGTTTTTGGAGGCGGTATAGGTTGCGATGCCTGTAGGCTTTTTCTGACATGGCTGTAGGCTTTTCCTGTGTGTTGTGTGGTTAAGTGTTCGTTTCTTGCTGGATTGTTTTTAAGTTGTTGATTTGTATTGATAAAATAAAATTTTCAGATCGTTATCGATATTTGATTAAATTTTTTAAACTGCTAAATTAGATTTTATCCAAACGATTTCACGGATGAAAAAGCACATGAAGTGCGTAATACAATGCCAAAGATGGTGTTAAGGATTGAACTGGGATGTTCATGGAAAACGGATGATCCATAGGAATACCATGGTTTGATGGAATGCACCATGTGACGAAGGACAGTTTGGAAGCGTTAGGGTTGCGCGAACAATGATGTTTAACTCATCGGAAGAGTTGCTTAACAGGAAGTGAGCAAAAAGTAGGGTTGCCAATAGGCGCCCTTTTTTCTGCCTAAAACTTACTGTCGCCAATATTCAAATCAAAAAAAAGCGACTGAGACGTCGCTTTTTTTTGATTTGTCTTAGGATGACATTAGCGCTCTAAATGCTCTAATTTATCTTCAACACCATCCCATTGCGCCGCATCAGGAAGCGCGTCTTTTTTCTCGGCAATGTTTGGCCAAATCAAAGACAGGTCACGGTTCAATTCAACAAACACTTCTTGGTCTTCCGGTAACTCGTCTTCAGAGAAGATAGCGTTGGCTGGACACTCTGGTTCGCACAATGCGCAGTCGATGCACTCGTCAGGATTGATGGCCAAAAAGTTTGGACCTTCATAGAAGCAGTCAACAGGACATACTTCGACACAGTCAGTGTATTTGCAGCGAATGCAGTTATCGGTAACGATGAAAGCCATTCGACTTCTCCTTACAAGCTATAAAAAATGATTGCGCACTATTTTAGTGGTATAGACTATTTCGCGGCAAGCAACAATCGAAAATAGTCTACATTTATCTGCTATTAGCTTATATCCACAGTAGCTTATGTCAGCGACATCTGAGACTTCAGTTTATAAAGTGCCGTCATGGCGTCGAATGGTGTCATGTTGTCTAAATCCATTTCTTCAAGAGCGTTTTTCAAGGTGTTTTGTTCGGCTTGAGCAAACATGTCGACCTGTTGAGGTTGATAGCTGGTTTGCTTCTCTTGAAGATTGCTTTTGGTTTTACTCGACGAGGTTGCGGAGGGCTTTGAGGTAATGGTGTGCGTCTCAATGCCAGTCACCACTTCTAACTCTTTAAGTTTTTGCTTCGCGTGTCCAATGACATCTCTTGGCACGCCAGCCAATTGAGCGACTTGCAGTCCGTATGATTGGCTTGCTGGGCCTTCATGTACCTTATGTAAGAAAACGATTTCATCATCGTATTCTGTGGCGGTTAAATGAACGTTTGCGGCGTTCTCCAATTGGTCTGCAAGCGTGGTGAGCTCGAAATAATGAGTGGCAAAAAGCACATAACATTGTAATTTTTTGGCTAAGTAGTCTACGGCAGCCCAAGCCAACGAGAGTCCGTCGAATGTGCTGGTGCCGCGTCCAACCTCATCCATCAGTACCAAGCTGTTTTTGCTGGCGTTGTTTAAGATGTTGGCCGTTTCGGTCATTTCTACCATGAAGGTGGAGCGGCCGCCTGCAAGGTCGTCCGATGACCCCATTCGCGTAAAAATACGGTCTACGACGGAAATAGACGCCGCCTCTGCTGGTACGAAACAACCGGTATGCGCTAACAAAGTGATGAGAGCGATTTGGCGCATATAAGTGGATTTACCACCCATATTTGGACCAGTAATCATCAGCAGCGAGCGTTTTTTGTTGAGATCAAGGTCGTTGGGGATAAAAGGTTCAGATATAACCGATTCCACCACAGGATGGCGGCCATCAACAATGTGAATGCCGCCGCGATTGTGTAGTTCAGGGCAGGTGAAGTTTAAGGTGTCGGCACGTTCTGCAAAATTGTTTAACACATCCAGTTGCGCCAGCGCCTGACTGGTTGTCTGTAGTTCACCTAATATTGCGTTCAGCTGATCAAGAAGCGCTTCATACAGTTCTTTTTCTCGGGCGAGGGATTTGGATTTTGCGCTGAGGGCCTTGTCTTCGAATGCTTTTAACTCGGGGGTGATAAATCGCTCGGCATTCTTCAGTGTTTGGCGTCGAATGTATTCCACTGGCGCTTGATCGGAATGCAGGCGGCTGATCTCAATGTAATAGCCATGTACGCGATTGAAGCCGACTTTTAACGAGCTGATGCCAGTACGGGCTTTTTCGCTGCGTTCCATTTCGGCCAGAAAGTCGGTGGCGTTGGTGGATAAAGCCAAGAGTTCATCTAACTCTTCGTCGTAGCCTTTCGCAAATATCCCCCCATCACGCACGACGGAAGGTGGGTTTTCAACCAGTGCTTTTGCTAAGGTTTCGGTGGTATTTGGTTGGGCAATGATGCGCTCGCTCAGTTCTGACAGGCGCGGCGATTTTGCGTTTGCTAGCAATGCATTGATTTCTGGAGCAGCGTCTAGAGCAAATCTCAGGCGCAATAAGTCTCTAGGGCGTGCGGAGCGAAGGGCGACTCGCGACAGTATGCGCTCCAAATCCCCGACTTTTTTCAGTGGTGCTTCAAATTGATCGTAAGCGCGTGGCTCTTTGAGCTCTGCGATGACTTGTTGGCGAGCTTGGATTTCACTTAAATCACGAATGGGCGTGTGTAACCAGCGTCTTAGCAAACGGCTTCCCATCGGTGTTGCACACTCGTCAAGTACTTCGACCAAGGTGTTACTTGTCCCACCTGTTAGGTTGATGTCGATTTCCAGATTGCGACGCGTTGCTCCATCGATGAGTACCGAATCGTCCTTATGTTCCACCATGATGGATTGAATGTGTGGCAAGGCTGATCGCTGTGTGTCTTTGGCGTATTGCAGTAGCGCGCCAGCAGAGGCAATGGCTGCGGTTAATGCTTCACAGCCAAATCCTGATAGGTCTTTGGTGTTGAACTGCTGAATAAGTTGGCGGTAGCTGGATTCATAGTCAAAATGCCAAGGGCCGAGTTCTGAAATGCCTTTTTCCAGCTTCAATGTCTTCCGCGCTGGGAAATCTTCGGAGATTAAGATTTCTTTTGGCGATAAACGCTGCAGCTCACTCGAAAGTGCTTCGTGGCCATCGACCTCAAACAGACAAAAACGGCCACTGGCCATGTCTAGGTAAGAAAAACCAAACACATCCAATCCTTTACGAGACTGGTGAGCAAGAGAGAGTAAAAGGTTTTCGCGCTTTTCCTCTAAAAAAGCCTCGTCGCTGATGGTTCCGGGCGTGACGATGCGAGCAATTTGACGTTCAACGGGGCCTTTGCTGGTGGCAGGATCACCGGTTTGTTCTGCAACAACAACGGATTCTCCCATACGAACCAGTCGAGCTATGTAGTTTTCTGCTGCATGGAAGGGGATGCCTGCCATTGGAATGGGCAGGCCGCCGGAGTGACCACGCGCAGTCAGGGTAATATCAAGTAATTGTGAGGCGCGTTTGGCGTCGTCATAAAAAAGCTCGTAAAAATCACCCATTCGATAAAATAGCAGTTGACTAGGATGCTGTGACTTTAGGCCAAAGTACTGGCGCATCATGGGTGTATGGTTATCTGCTGGTGTTTTACTCATCAGGGAAAGCTCGATTGTGATCCAAAAAATAGACGGGTATTCTACGGGATATTTTCCTAGGATTTAAGGGATAACGAGAATGAATCAAACGCAAGAAATAGCATTCGCGGCACAACAAGTTGGAGAATCTTTGCAAGCAAGCGGATTGATGCTGGTAACCGCGGAGTCTTGCACTGGTGGCTTAATTGGTGCGGCATGTACCGAAATAGCGGGCAGCTCGTCATGGTTTTTTGGTGGCGTAATCAGTTACGCCAATGACGCAAAAATTCAAGGTTTGTGTGTGAAAGAGGCGACCTTGTCGTCATTTGGTGCTGTGTCTGAACAAACAGTAAAAGAGATGTGCGCAGGCGCGTTGCAATTGGGTGGCGATGTTTCTGTTGCGGTGAGCGGTGTCGCAGGCCCTGGAGGTGGTTCACCAGAGAAGCCTGTTGGTTGTGTTTACATCGGCTGGCAGCGGGTAGGTGAAGAGTCGAGGGTGGTGCGTTTTCAGTTTTCTGGGGATCGTCAGGCAGTAAGAGAGGCGACGGTTTTGACAGCGTTAAAGGGTGTGAATGAGATGTTGAAAGCGGGCGAAAAGTAATACTGTTTTTATATACAGTATTTCTTGAGATTGCCTGAAAAAAACGATAGAGTTACCCACAACGACAACTAATCACAACGAAAGTAGCAACAAGGAATTCATCATGTCATCTATTGCAGACAACAAGAAAAAGGCGTTAGACGCAGCGCTGTCTCAGATCGAGCGTCAATTTGGTAAAGGCGCCATCATGAAGATGGGTGAAGGTGCCAAGCTTGATATTGATACAGTCTCTACTGGATCTTTGGGGCTGGACATTGCTTTGGGTGCAGGTGGACTTCCTTATGGCCGTATTTGCGAAATCTACGGACCAGAGTCTTCAGGCAAAACGACGCTTACATTGAGTGTTATTGCGGAAGCTCAGAAACAAGGTAAAACATGTGCGTTTATCGATGCAGAGCATGCGCTTGACCCTTCTTACGCTGAGAAGTTGGGCGTAAATATCGAAGACCTGCTCATTTCTCAACCGGATACAGGTGAGCAAGCGCTTGAAATCGTTGACATGCTGGTGCGTTCTAACAGTGTTGACGTTGTTATTGTCGACTCTGTTGCGGCGTTGGTACCTAAGTCTGAGATTGAAGGTGAAATGGGCAGTTCTTCTGTTGGTGTTCAGGCACGTTTATTATCGCAAGCGATGCGTAAGTTGACGGGTTCCATTAAGAACGCAAACTGTCTTGTTATCTTTATCAACCAAATTCGTATGAAAATTGGTGTGATGTTTGGTAGCCCAGAAACCACGACGGGTGGTAACGCACTTAAATTTTACTCTTCTGTACGTTTGGACATTCGTCGAATTGGTTCTGTAAAACAGGGCGATGAAGTGATTGGTAACGAAACCCGCGTTAAAGTGGTAAAAAACAAAATAGCGCCGCCTTTCAAACAAACAGAATTTCAAATTATGTACGGTGCGGGTATTTATCGCATGGGCGAAGTCATTGATTTGGGTGTTAAACAAGGTTTCGTCGATAAAGCTGGCGCTTGGTATGCATACGGTGGAAATAAAATAGGTCAAGGTAAGGCGAATGCTGCGCAATTCCTTGCGGACAATCCAGAAATAGCACAAGAAATTGAAGCCAAAATTCGTGAAGACTTATTGCCTAAAAAGGCTGATGTAAAAGCTAATGCCTCTGCCAAAGAAGCGGAAGAAGAAGTCGAACAGCTAGATTTCTAAATCGAATCTAGTTTTGAACGGAAAAAAGCAGGCCTTGTGTCTGCTTTTTTTGTTTTTGTGGTGTGTGCGTTAAATATTGTAGGTTTGATGGTTTCTTTGTCGTGAACCTTTTAAGATGTTTTTTTTGCTTATTCAAAAGGAGGTGTCATCGATATGTTAGTTTGGCACTGGGGGCTTGTTGTTATAAGTGCGTTACTGTCGGTTTCGCTTGTATTTTTTGTTGTTCGCTATTTTGCCTTAAAAAGAGAGGCTCAAGGCTCCACACCAGAGCGCGCGGGAGGGGATGCTTCTGGGGTGAAAAATGATTTGACGATGGTTTCAGAAAGTGAAAAGCAGGAGTGGTTAGCGTTGTTAAAGCAGCAGCGGCTGATATGCACTCGTTTGCTTACAGCGTTACCAAAACAGGATTTCCAAGGGCGATCTGCGCTGTCTTGTTGGGCCACTTTTTTAGATGTTGAGACACACATCATTGAACATTCCGTACCGAATGATAAGGCCTTAATGCTACTAGGTGTCTTTAAGAGTCTTTTGGATCGTGTGGATCGCGCGCAAGAAATTGATGCTTTATTGAAGTCGTTAAAAGTCAATCAATCCCTGTTAAATGAACTGAATAAAGTGATTCAGAAGGCCAGCGATAAGGTATTTGATGAAGTTAATATTACGTCTGAATTGAATGATGAATTGGCAGAATTGCAAAGCGCGCTGGCAAAGGAGGCCGAGCTGGACGAATCGCTTACATCGCTTCGAGCCGAAATGGCCAGTATGTGTGAATTTTTAGACCGGTTGAAACAGCATTTGGAGGAAGTCAAAGCTGGCGGTGAAAATGCTTCTTATGTCAACGTACTGGAGGCGTTTGTTGAAGAGGCCGGTGAGTCGGGCTTCTTGGATTCTGTTCGTACTGAGTTGGACAGCAAAGTGACCAGCTTGAAAGAGTTGGCGGCGTACCAAAAAACGATTATTGAAGGATTAAAAACACAGGTTCATGAGGCTAAGGCTGGTAATGAAGGGGCAGGAAAAAATATTAGCGCATACGATGTGTTGATTGTGAGACTGGAAAAAACGCTGCTTGAAAGTGGCCGAGTCGTGAAGCGTTTGGAGTCCAAGTTACTCAGTTTACAAACCATTCGCTACAACCTGAATATCGATGCGATTAAACGGGATGAAGCACTGAAAAAGAAAAAAGCCTTACTGGAGCAAAAAAAACAATCGGCTTCTCCGTCTATGGATATTTATGGTGTTATCGAAGAAGAGCGTAACACCATGAAAAACATAGAAGATCTATTGTACCAAGACTCCTTTACTGAAGCGTCCGATGCGTATGCTAATGAACAAGTTGCTAAACTCGCTTCTTTGCGTCAAATGGTGAATGAATCTGAATTGTATGTGGAAATGCTAGAGCGTGATTTGGAAAATGCACACGTCCTTCATGAAACTCTAGAATACAAGTTAAATCATCCTGATGACGTTGTGGCAGTAAGCGGTTCAGACCTTGATCTTCTTGCGAGTCAAGATTTGGAGGAGGTTGAAAACCTCAAAGAGATAAACGACGAGCTTAATGAAGAGCGTAAACGTTTGGAAGCGGAAATATATGATGGTCGAGATCAGTCTGAAGAAGCGCTTAAGTTGCAGAAAAAAATAGACGATCTCGACAACAAAATTGAAACGGTTCAGAAAAAATACGTAGAGATGGAAGAACGATACTTAACGGCATTGATGGCTAAGGGAGACAAAGAATAATCAGGGCGATTAGTTGTCATCTTGCACAGACAGTGCGTATTTTATTTGTTCGAAATCAAAACCGCGGTACAAAAGGTAGCGCGTCTGTTTGGCTTTTTCTTTAAAGTCTGTGGTGGACTCTTCACCAAATTTTCTTTCTTTTAGCTGCTTTGCTAGCTCGAACCAATCCGCATCGGCGTCAGCAATGGCTGTTTTTGCGAGTTCGCTATTAATTCCTTTTTGTATAAGTTCTTGGTGTATTCGGCTTGCCCCAAGAGGTTTACTCAAACGACTTCTTACAAACATTTCCGCGAAGCGTTCATCGTTTAAATAGTTGATCTCTTCTAGACGCTCAATGGTTGCATCAATATCGTCTTCTGAGTGTCCTTTGTTTTTCAGCTTGGTGACGAGTTCTTTTGTGCTGTGCTCTCTGTGGCTCAATATAGACAGAGCTTGATCAAAAGGTGAAATTTTTTGTTCATTCATCATGTCGTCTTTCGTTGCTGAATTGAATGGACATTTTATCAGGCGGGAGATAGTTTTTCATTTTCATTTCTTATTAACTAAAATATTGCTATTTTGTGGTTTTTTATTCTTTTATATAACTTTAAATAAGATGATAAAACTATATATCTTGTGTGATTATGGGCGATATGACTTTATCACTTTTTGGGGTTTTCTATGCGTGTTTGCGTGTTAGGTGCGGGTGTTGTTGGTTTAACGTCAGCTTATTATTTGGCCAAGAAGGGCTTTGATGTGACGGTTGTTGACCGTCAGGAAGGGGTGGCATTAGAAACAAGCTTCGCTAATGCGGGGCAGATTTCCCCTGGTTATTCTGCTCCTTGGGCGGCACCTGGTATTCCGTTTAAAGCCATCAAATGGCTAATGCAAAAACACGCGCCATTAAAGGTTAGCGCCGATCCAGAACTGAAAAAATTGGCCTGGATGGGAAAGATGTTGGCGAATTGCACGGAATTGGCTTATGACGTCAACAAGTCTCGTATGGTGGCTTTGGCTGAATACAGTCGTGATCAGTTTATTGCTATGCGAAAAGATATTGGTATTAAGTACGATGACGGTCAGGGTGGTTTGACTCAGCTTTTTCGTAAGGACGAACAAGTCGAGGCCTCTGTAAAAGACATAAAAGTACTTAAAGCACTCAATGTTCCTCATCAGGTGCTAACGCCAGCACAAATTCTTGACGTTGAGCCTGGTCTTGCTCCGGTGATTGATAAATTTAAAGGCGGTTTACGTCTTACTGGTGATGAAACGGGGGATTGCTTTGTTTTTTGCCAAGAGCTGAAAAAGCATTGTGATGCGCTGGGGGTGATATTTAAATTTGGCCTCTCAGTCGAGCGCTTGGTTGTGGAAGCTGGTAAAGTACGTGCCATTAAAACGGATCAAGGTGACTTTGAGTTTGATAATGTTTTGGTGTCTATGGGCAGTTACTCAAAAGAGTTGCTTAAAGCGATCGACATTTCAGTGCCTATTTACCCTGTGAAAGGGTATTCCCTGACGGTGGATATCACTGATTCACAGTTTGCCCCCGTTTCCACGGTAATGGATGAAACCTATAAAGTTGCTGTTACTCGACTGGGTGGTCGTATCCGCGCGGCAGGAACTGCGGAACTTAATGGTTACAATCTTGATTTGCCGAAAGTTCGCACCGAGACCATTACACATGTCGTGCATGATTTGTTTAATCAGGGGTGTGACTTGTCGCAGGCTGAGTATTGGACGGGGCTGCGCCCAATGACGCCAGATGGTACGCCGATTGTTGGGCGAACAGGTATTGACGGTTTGTATTTGAATACGGGTCATGGAACATTAGGTTGGACGATGAGTTGCGGTTCTGCGGCAGTGATAGCGGATATTATGTCAGGCGATAAGACCGAGATCGATTCACAGGACTTTTCTGTACAACGTTATCAGTAATAAATCGCGGTAAAAGTTTAAGGGGTAAAAATGGCAAGGCCACTCACGGCAACGGTAGATTTAGATGCAATACTGCAGAACTATCGCTATGCAAAAAAACTACAACCGACATGCAAAGCGTTTGCTGTGGTTAAAAGTAATGCTTATGGACATGGTGCTGTTGAGGTATCTCGATATTTGGATGAAGAGGTGGATGCGTTTGCAGTAGCCGCTATTGAAGAAGCGATGGCATTACGTGATGCGGGAGTAACGTCGCCGATCTTGCTGTTGGAAGGCGTGTTTGAAGGCAGTGAGTGGGCTCTTTGTGAACAATATGGCTTTTGGTCTGCATTAGAAAACGCTCAGCAGCTGGATGAACTGGTGGCGAGCCGCGCTAAGATTGAAAAAGTATTTCTTAAACTCGATTCTGGTATGCACCGGCTTGGTGTGGAAAAAGAAGTAGCGCCATCGTTTGTCTCTGCATTGAAAGACAGTGATCAGGTAGGTGAAGTGGTTTTGATGACGCACTTTTCTTGTGCAGATGATGTGTCCGATCTTACAACGATGCAGCAGTTGACTTACTTTGAGCAAGCGCGCCAATTGATCGGTGATATTCCTGCCAGTGTGGCGAACTCTGCCGCTATTATGAAGTGGAGTGTGCCTGAAGGTGGTTGGATTCGTCCGGGCATTATGCTGTATGGTATTTCGCCGTTTGCAGAAGTCAGTGGGCGTGCTTTGGGTTTGCGTCCGGCGATGACATTGTCGTCCAAGGTTATTTCAACGCGTCCGCTTAAAAAAGGCGACAGGGTTGGGTATGGGCTTGGTTATGTCGCGGCGGAAGATCATATTTTAGCCACCGTAGCTGTTGGTTATGGCGATGGCTACCCTCGCCATGCTGAAAAAGACACGCCATTGCAAATTGATGGGAAGCCAGCTTGTTTAGCTGGGCGTGTGTCGATGGATATGATTACGGTGCGTATGCAAGATTTTGCTGATAAGCCTGCAATGGGTCAAGAGGTGGTGCTTTGGGGGGGGGAGGTTCCCGTTGAAGAAGTTGCGGATTATGCAGGAACCATTGGTTATGAGCTTGTCACTAGAATGACGGCCCGCCCGCATTATCGCTATATTCGAGACAGCGATTCTTTGTGATTCTCTTTTTAAAACACTGAGCAAAAGTCGGTTTATATCCTTAAATCGTGCTTTTGCTTATGTTTTGCACAAAATAAGCCGCAAATTACTGCGGTTTCTTTTGAAAATACCTATCCTTTGCGTGTACTATTTTGTGCTTTTCGTTGCATAGGGTAGGCGTATGTCAAACTGCCTTCCGCGCAATCCAATTCGTCCAGAAATTATAGATAGAGACTCATCCCATTATGAAGAGTTCTGAGTTACGTCAGTCATTTTTATCGTACTTTGAAAGTAAGCAGCATCAAATCGTGGAATCCAGCTCATTGATACCTGGAAATGATCCAACGTTGTTGTTTACTAATGCTGGTATGGTCCAGTTTAAAGATGTGTTTTTGGGGGAGGATCTTCGCCCATATTCACGTGCTACAACGTCTCAGCGTTGCGTTCGAGCCGGTGGTAAACACAACGACTTAGAGAACGTAGGCTACACAGCGCGTCATCACACTTTTTTTGAAATGTTGGGTAACTTCAGTTTTGGTGATTATTTCAAAAAAGACGCCATTCATTATGCGTGGGAATTTTTAACGGTTGTGTTGAAGTTGCCAACGGAAAAATTATTGGTAACGGTTTACGCGGAAGACGATGAAGCGTTTGATATTTGGAATAAAGACATCGGCTTGCCTGCTGAAAAAATTATTCGTATCGGCGATAACAAAGGCGGCCGTTACCAGTCTGATAATTTTTGGGCAATGGGTGACACTGGACCATGCGGTCCTTGTTCTGAAGTGTTTTACGATCATGGTGAGCACATTTGGGGTGGGCCTCCAGGTTCTCCTGAAGAAGACGGCGACCGCTTTATTGAAATCTGGAACGTGGTTTTCATGCAATTTAACCGTTCTGCTGACGGTGAAATGGCGCCTCTGCCTAAGCCTTCTGTTGATACCGGCATGGGGTTAGAGCGTATTGCAGCGATTTTGCAGGGTGTTCACAGTAATTACGAAATCGACCTGTTCCAAAATCTTATTAAAGCGGCTGCTCAAGTGGTTGGCACTGACGATCTGAGTGCGCAATCTCTTCGTGTAATTGCTGACCATATCCGTTCTTGTTCCTTCATGATTGTTGATGGTGTGATTCCATCCAATGAAGGTCGTGGTTATGTTTTGCGTCGTATTATCCGTCGCGCGATTCGTCACGGTAACAAGTTAGGGCAGAAAGGTGTGTTCTTCCATAAATTGGTGGAAGCGCTTGATGGTGAAATGGGTGAAGCCTACCCAGAGCTAACAAAATTAAAAGAGCGAGTGGCTTCTATTCTGCTGAAAGAAGAAGAGCAGTTTGCCAAGACCCTTGATCAAGGGATGAAAATTCTGGAAGAGGCGATCTCTGAACTAGGCGACAAAAAAGTTATCCCTGGCGAGACCGTTTTCAAACTTTACGACACGTATGGTTTTCCTGCGGATTTAACCAACGATGTTGCCCGTGAAAATGATCTTGAAATAGACGAAGCTGGCTTTGAAGAAGCGATGGATGCACAGCGTGCTCGTGCTCGTTCAGCCAGTAACTTCTCTATGGATATGTCGAGCAGTGTGAAATTGGATTCTGTTACTGAATTTACTGGTTACGAGAATCTAAACGGCACATGTGAAGTTGAGGTGATCCTTGTTGATGGTGAGGCTGTCGATGCAATTGAAGCTGGTCAAGTGGCCGCTGTCATTTTGAAAACCACACCGTTTTACGCGGAATCTGGTGGCCAAGTTGGCGACCAAGGTTGGTTGCGTGGTGCGGGTGCGTTCAAAGTGTCCAATACAACTAAGCAAGCCAAAGCGCATTTGCACTACGGTGAACTAAAAGAAGGTCGTTTGTCGATCGGTGATTTGGTAACGGGTGAGGTTGATCGTACTTTGCGCATGGCGACCACATTGAATCACTCGGCTACTCACTTAATGCACGAAGCATTGCGTCGTATTTTAGGGGATCATGTGTCGCAAAAAGGCTCTCTGGTGAATCCAGAGCGTTTGCGTTTTGACTTCTCTCATTTTGAAGGCGTAACAGCGACAGAAATTGAGCAGATTGAAGACATGGTAAACGAGCAAATTCGCTTAAATCGTCCTGTTGAAACAGACATCATGGATGTTGAATCGGCTAAGGCAAAAGGCGCAATGGCGTTGTTTGGTGAGAAATACGACAGCGAAGTGCGCGTTTTGACGATGGGTGCTGATTACTCGATTGAGTTGTGTGGTGGTACGCATGTTAGTCGTACGGGTGATATCGGCTTCTTTAAGATTGTGACAGAGAGTGGCATCGCGGCCGGTGTGCGTCGTATTGAAGCGGTGACGGGTAAAGTGGCAATCGATACAACGCGTCAAACAGAGTCTGTTCTTGATGGTATTGCTTCTATTGTTAAAGGCAATAAAGACAGCGCATTAGACAAAGTCGTGGCGTTGAACGAGCAAGCCCGTAGTTTGCAAAAAGAATTGGATGTGCTGAAAGGCAAAATGGCGGCGTTGGCCGGCGCGGACTTGGCTTCTCAAGCGGTAGACATCAATGGCGGTAAGTTGTTGGTTGCTCAAGTGGAAGTGGAGGATCCAAAAGCGTTGCGTGATTTGCTGGACGAGTTGAAGAGCACGTTAGAATCCGCCGTTGTGCTTTTGGCGGCAGTCAATGATGGCAAAGTAAGCTTAATTGCTGGCGTTACCAAAGAACTGACTAAAAATGTTAAGGCGGGAGACTTAATCAAGATGGTTGCGCCTTTGGTAGACGGTAAAGGCGGTGGTCGTCCTGATATGGCTCAGGCTGGTGGTAATAACCCTGATGGTTTGTCTGCCGCTTTGGCATTAGTCCCTGATTGGGTTGCTGAAAGGGTATAACTCGATTTGCTCCTTCAGAGCTTTGGGTTCGGCTTTTTGATTTAAATGATGGAATTATTATGGCGTTGTTAGTTCAAAAATACGGCGGCACTTCGGTAGGCACAATAGAGCGTATTGAGGCGGTTGCTGATCGGGTGCTGAAACATAAGCAGCAAGGTGATGACATTGTAGTTGTGGTTTCTGCTATGAGTGGCGAAACTAATAGACTGATCGATCTTGCTAAGAGTATCAATCCGTCGCCAAATGCTCGCGAAATGGATGTGCTTTTGTCGACGGGTGAGCAGGTTACTATTGCTCTACTTTCTATGGCGTTGATGAAACGTGGTCTTGACGCTCGTTCTTATACTGGTTCACAGATCCGTATTACAACTGACAATGCCCATGGTAAAGCTCGAATTCAAAAAATTGATACCGAAGCGATGCGCGCAGACTTGGATTCCGGTCGAGTGATTGTCGCGGCGGGTTTTCAAGGTGCGGATGAGTTTGGCAACATTACAACTTTAGGTCGAGGTGGTTCTGATACAACTGGTGTGGCATTGGCCGCTGCGTTGAAGGCGGATGAATGTCAGATCTATACGGATGTTGATGGTGTTTATACAACCGATCCTCGCGTTGTGGACAGCGCTCGACGCCTAGATAAAATTACATTCGAAGAAATGCTAGAAATGGCAAGTCTAGGCTCTAAAGTGCTGCAAATTCGTTCTGTAGAGTTTGCAGGGAAATATCAAGTGCCACTGAGGGTGCTGTCTAGTTTTATTGAAGGTGAAGGTACATTGATAACAACTGAAGGGGTTAAGGGTATGGAGCAGCCAGCGGTTTCTGGGATTGCGTTTAACAGAGATGAAGCTAAGTTAACATTAAAAGGTGTTCCTGATATTCCAGGAATTGCGTCTCGTATTCTTGGCCCTATCAGTGATGCAAACATCGAAGTGGATATGATCGTTCAAAACGTATCGGTTGAAGGGACAACAGACTTTACCTTTACTGTTCACCGTAATGAATACGACCTTGCTTTGTCGACGTTAAACCTGATTGCGCAAGAGCTTGGTGCAAGTGCGGTGTTGTCTGACGCTAAGATTGCTAAGGTTTCTATTGTTGGTGTGGGTATGCGTTCTCATGCTGGTGTTGCTAGCACGATGTTCAAGGCATTGGCTGCAGAGTCCATTAATATTCAGTTAATCTCTACTTCTGAAATTAAAGTCTCAGTCATTATTGATGAGAAGTATATGGAGTTGGCGGTTCGTGCGTTACATTCTGCATTCAAATTGAACGAAGCAACACCAGGTGTTAGAGAAGCGTAACAATTGAATACATAAAGCCTGTACGAATGGATGGTTTAATTTTTATTGAGAGGCTACAATAGCTTTGTAGGAATTGCCCTACAAGGTTTGTGGGGCAATTCTTCTAGATAAATTTTAAAAGCTATTACAGGGAGATACTCTTATGCTTATTCTTACTCGTCGTGTTGGTGAAACTTTGATGGTTGGTGATGAAGTTTCTGTCACTGTCTTAGGAGTAAAAGGGAATCAGGTTCGTATTGGTATCAATGCGCCTAAAGATGTGTCTGTTCATCGTGAAGAAATTTATCTTCGCATTCAAAAAGAACAAGATGACCAAGATTTAGAAGATTAATTTCTAAAAAAGCCTTTACAAGACAAATGTGTCGTATATAATGCGCCCCACTTGTTACGGAGAGTTGGCCGAGTGGCCGAAGGCGCGCCCCTGCTAAGGGTGTATGGGTTAACACTCATCGAGGGTTCGAATCCCTCACTCTCCGCCATTTCAAGTTTTAATCTGAAAGCTATCCTTTTTAGATTAAAGAAAGAAATTGTAGTGCACCCGTAGCTCAGCTGGATAGAGTACTCGGCTACGAACCGAGCGGTCAGAGGTTCGAATCCTCTCGGGTGCACCATTTCAAAAAATGCATTTTAATTTCATCCAGAATGAAATGCACATAGAACAATGCTATGCACCCGTAGCTCAGCTGGATAGAGTACTCGGCTACGAACCGAGCGGTCAGAGGTTCGAATCCTCTCGGGTGCACCATTTTCTAGATTTATCTTAAGTTATCCACGTTAAGATTCATAAGCAATACCTGCTACGCACCCGTAGCTCAGCTGGATAGAGTACTCGGCTACGAACCGAGCGGTCAGAGGTTCGAATCCTCTCGGGTGCACCATTTTAAAATATCCTCTCCCTTGTTTTTTTCAATACTTCATTCTTACTATTTTCAAGAATCTAATCTCTATCTTACTCCCTTAGTATCTTTTCAAACACTGTCGTTAGCTCTTGTGTGCTATTGCAGCGTCTTAGGGTTTGAAGGTTTTCTTTGATTTCTTCAAAACCAAATCGTAAGTGTCCACACCATTGTTTTAATCGACCCAGTGTCGCGACTTCGTCGTAGTGTTTTTGCAGCTCGATATTGTAATCGGTGAAGAGCTCGACGAGCGACGCTTGTTTTAGTGAGTTTTCTTGGTTATCTAGTTTTGCTCTTATGTCTTGGAAGACAAAAGGGTTGTTGAGTGCGCCTCGGCCAATCATGAAATGTTTGCAGCCAGAAACGGATTGGCAGCGCGTTAGTGAGTCGAAATCGGTGATGTCGCCATTCGCAACAACGACCATAGTTGTCTTATCTTGGATTTCTCCAATTTTCTCCCAGCGAGCGGGTGGTTTGTAGCCATCTTTTTTTGTCCTGCCATGTATTGTTAGTGTACCGGTTCCAGCCGACTCGATTGCTGCGACATTATCAAACAGTAGAGCTTCGTCTTCATAGCCCAAACGTATTTTTGCCGAAAGCGGAATGTGGTTGGGTAATGTGTTTTTTATGGCGCTCATTATTTCATGAAGGATGTTTGGTGTTTGCAATAAGACAGAGCCACCTCCGTGCCCGTTTACGCGCTTGGCAGGACAGCCAAAATTAACGTCTATGTGAGTTGCTCCGGCTTCAATGGCATTAAGCGCACTTTGAGCCATAAGTTCGGCGTTACTGCCGAGCAGTTGTGTATGTACTGGGTGATGGTAAGTTGTATGGGCGTTGTTTTGGTTTTCGGGTACTTGGCGCTTGAATGTTGATGATGGGATTGGGTATTGAGTGACTCGGATAAACTCTGATACGAGGTAATTCATTCCGCCAATTTTTGAGAGTAGTGCTCTCATTGTGTGATCCATGACACCTTCCATTGGGGCGACGGCTAATACAATGCCGCTGTGGATGTCTTTTCTTTCTTGATTTTGTGTTGCTTGCAGGGAATTGTTCACGAAATAAGTCTAACTGTTATGCAAAAAAAATATGAAACTGTTCTGGTTTGTGATAAAAACTAATCATCAAAAAATAAACAGTGCTATTGGGTGTGCATCTGATCACATAAGATCTGTACAAACAAGGTGAGATAAAAGGTAACTAAGCTATGAATGGATTACTGGAAGATGGTGTAGGGTTGATGGTGCTGGGGATGGGGTTTGTGTTCCTGTTTCTAGTGGTGTTGATTTTTGCGACTGGTTACATGTCGCGGTTGCTAAATTATGTCTTTCCTGAAATGCCTGTTGTTGTAGCGTCAAAGCCAACTTCGCAAAAGCTTTCTTCTGGTGTGGATGCACAAATGACAGCGGTTATTACCGCTGCTGTTCATCAGCATAGAAACAGTAAAAAACCTTAAATACACATTACCTTTCCTAACTTTCTGAGGCTGAAACATGACAACAACAAAGCAACCTCTTGGCATCACTGATGTCGTTTTACGAGATGCTCATCAATCCTTGTTTGCGACGCGTATGCGTATTGACGATATGCTTCCAATTGCGGAAAAGCTCGACCAAGTGGGCTTTTGGTCTCTTGAATCATGGGGTGGTGCGACGTTTGACTCTTGCATTCGTTTTATAGGTGAAGATCCTTGGGAGCGAATTCGTGAGCTAAAAAAAGCGATGCCAAAAACACCGCAGCAGATGTTGTTGCGTGGGCAGAATTTGCTTGGTTATCGTCATTATGCTGATGATGTTGTGAATAAATTTGTTGAGCGTGCAGCCTTTAATGGGGTTGATGTTTTCCGAATCTTTGATGCGATGAATGACCCTCGTAACCTTGAGACAGCCATTAAAGCAGTTAAGCAACAAGGTAAGCATGCTCAGGGAACTATCTCCTATACCAAGAGCCGGGTGCATACCACTAAAAATTGGGTGGATTATGCCAAAACGCTTGAGGACATGGGGGCTGACTCTATTGCGATAAAAGATATGTCTGGCATTTTGACGCCATATGATGCTTTTGAGCTGGTTAGTTTATTGAAGGCTCAAACCCAGCTAGAAGTGCAATTGCATGCGCATGCTACATCTGGTTTGTCGGATATGACGATTCTAAAAGCCATTGAGGCCGGTATAGATCGAGTTGATACGGCCATTTCCTCCATGTCCATGACGTATGGTCATAGTGCGACGGAATCTGTGGTGGCGGCGTTGCAAGGCACGGATCGTGATACAGGTTTGGATTTAGCGCTGCTAGAAGAAATTGCGGCTTATTTTCGCGAAGTGCGAAAAAAATATGCGAAATTTGAAGGCTCTCTTCGCGGTACGGATTCTCGTATTTTGATTGCTCAAGTTCCTGGTGGCATGTTAACTAACATGGAGAGCCAGTTGAAAGAGCAGGGTGCAGCAGACAAATTTGATGAGGTGTTAAAGGAAATTCCAAAAGTCCGTGAAGACCTCGGTTTGATCCCACTTGTGACACCAACGTCTCAAATTGTTGGGACTCAGGCTGTGTTAAACGTATTAACGGGTGAACGTTATAAGTCGATATCAAAAGAAACGGCGGGGATTTTGAAAGGCGAATATGGTGCGGCTCCTGCAGAATTTAATAAAGAGCTGCAGGCGCGAGTGCTGGATGGTGCTGAAGCGATTACCTGCCGACCAGCAGACTTGCTGTCACCTGAAATGAACAAATTGACTGAAGAGCTAATTGGCCTTTCAAAAGAGAAGGGTATTGAATTATCTGATGATCAGATTGACGATGTTTTAACCTATGCTTTGTTTCCTCAGATAGGTCTTAAATTTTTGCAAAATCGTGGTGACGCGAGTGTTTTTGAGCCCGCTCCGGCCTTGGCTGATGTTGCAGATGTTGGTGCCTCAGGGAATAAGCAGGCCTCAGGAAGTGAGTCTTCTAATGAAGCGAGCGTCTATACCGTTTCTGTTTCAGGGCAGAGTTTTGTTGTCCAGGTCTCGGAAGGTGGAGATGTTAGTAATATTCAGCCCGTTGTTAATGTGCAGCAGGCTCCAGCTCAGACGTCAGAGTCTCCGGCCTCGTCTGGCGTTGATGTTCCTTCACCGTTAGCGGGGAATATCTTCAAGGTCCTTGTGTCTCCGGGGCAGCAAGTTGAAGAAGGTGATACCGTAATGATTCTAGAGGCGATGAAGATGGAGACAGAGATATCTGCACCTAAATCCGGTGTCGTTGGTTCTATTAACGTAAAAGAAGGTGACTCGGTTCAAGTGGGTCAGTCGCTTCTTACTTTGTAGTTAAAGGGATCAATTGAAGATGGAAAATAAACTATTAAACCTCTATCACGATACGGGGATTTATCAGCTGGAATTTGGCCAGTTCGTGATGATCTGTGTTGGTTTGTTGTTAGTGTTTTTGGCTATTAAGAAAGGTTTTGAGCCACTTTTGCTGTTACCAATTGGTATTGGTGCTGTTCTTGTAAACATTCCAGGTGCAGGATTTATGGCGGCGCCTGTTTATGATGCAACGGGGCACATGGTTTCTCCGGGTGGTCTACAATATTACATTTATCATGGCGGTATTGAGACAGGACTGTTCCCGTTGATCATTTTTATGGGTGTCGGTGCCATGACGGATTTCGGTCCTATGCTTGCTAACCCTAAAACTTTATTACTGGGTGCGGCTGCGCAGTTTGGTATTTTTGCAACGGTCATTGGTGCTGTTCTGCTAAGTGCTTCAGGAATTATGGATTTTTCGTTAGCTGATGCTGCTGCAATAGGTATTATTGGTGGTGCAGATGGTCCGACGGCGATTTTTGTTGCAAGTCGATTGGCTCCTGATTTGCTGGGGGCGATAGCGGTCGCGGCTTATTCGTATATGGCGCTAGTGCCATTGATTCAACCTCCAATCATGCGCGCATTGACAACGAAGGAAGAGCGTTCTATTAAAATGGAGCAGCTCCGCCCGGTTACTAAAAAAGAGAAAATTGTATTTCCTATTGTGGTTACTTTATTAGTTGCGATGTTTTTGCCTTCTGCGGCACCTTTATTAGGGATGTTTTGTTTTGGTAATTTGATGCGTGAGTGTGGTGTTGTTGATCGATTGAGTGATACCGCGCAAAATGCTCTGATTAATATTGTGACTATTTTCTTAGGTTTAGGAGTTGGTTCGAAATTAAGCTCTGAAGCATTTTTGAATTTAGAGACATTGGGTATTTTAAGTTTAGGTCTGATTGCTTTTTCAATCGGTACCGCTGCGGGAGTGTTGATGGCTAAGTTGATGAATAGATTCTCACAGGATGCCATTAATCCATTGATTGGTGCGGCAGGTGTGTCTGCTGTTCCAATGGCTGCCCGCGTTGCAAATAAAGTAGGGCTTGAAGCAAATAAACAGAACTTTCTGTTAATGCATGCGATGGGTCCAAACGTGGCCGGCGTTATCGGTTCTGCAGTTGCTGCGGGTGTCATGCTGAGCTATGTTGGTGGTTAGTGCTGCTTATTGAGTGCTATGCAGAAAAAAGACACTTCGGTGTCTTTTTTTGTATTCGGTGTTTTTTAATTAATTTTAAAATTAATTAAAAAAAGGGTTGCACAAAATCTGTAGATCCTTAATATACGCCCTCGCTGACACGGACAGGGCTTCACTCTCACAGAGAAACGAAGTGGCTTAAGTGTAACGGCAACGCTCTTTAAAATAGATAATCAGATAATTTGTGTGGGCGCTCGCTAGAGGCTTCAGAAGATCGATATTGACTACTTGTTAGTGAATGAGCGATCAAAAAAATTGAAGTCTTGCGAAACGTCTAACACGTCAATTCGCTTTATGTTGGCTTGTTGTTTTTAGGAATGATGAGTCGATTAAGTTATTGTTAGTGTAATAGATTTTGAGTAAGCAAACTTTTTAACTGAAGAGTTTGATCATGGCTCAGATTGAACGCTGGCGGCAGGCTTAACACATGCAAGTCGAGCGGTAACAGGGGAGCTTGCTCCTGCTGACGAGCGGCGGACGGGTGAGTAACGCGTAGGAATCTGCCTAGTAGAGGGGGACAACATGTGGAAACGCATGCTAATACCGCATACGCCCTGAGGGGGAAAGGAGGGGACTTTTCGGAGCCTTCCGCTATTAGATGAGCCTGCGTGAGATTAGCTAGTTGGTAGGGTAAAGGCCTACCAAGGCGACGATCTCTAACTGGTCTGAGAGGATGACCAGTCACACTGGGACTGAGACACGGCCCAGACTCCTACGGGAGGCAGCAGTGGGGAATATTGGACAATGGGCGGAAGCCTGATCCAGCCATGCCGCGTGTGTGAAGAAGGCCTTAGGGTTGTAAAGCACTTTCAGGGGTGAGGAAGGGTGATTGGTTAATACCCAATTATCTTGACGTTAGCCCCAGAAGAAGCACCGGCTAACTCTGTGCCAGCAGCCGCGGTAATACAGAGGGTGCAAGCGTTAATCGGAATTACTGGGCGTAAAGCGCGCGTAGGTGGTTTGTTAAGTCGGATGTGAAATCCCAGGGCTCAACCTTGGAATGGCACCCGATACTGGCAGGCTAGAGTACGGTAGAGGGGTGTGGAATTTCCTGTGTAGCGGTGAAATGCGTAGATATAGGAAGGAACATCAGTGGCGAAGGCGACACCCTGGACTGATACTGACACTGAGGTGCGAAAGCGTGGGGAGCAAACAGGATTAGATACCCTGGTAGTCCACGCCGTAAACGATGTCTACTAGCCGTTGGGTTGTAATGACTTAGTGGCGCAGCTAACGCAATAAGTAGACCGCCTGGGGAGTACGGCCGCAAGGTTAAAACTCAAATGAATTGACGGGGGCCCGCACAAGCGGTGGAGCATGTGGTTTAATTCGAAGCAACGCGAAGAACCTTACCTACTCTTGACATCCAGTGAACTTAGCAGAGATGCTTTGGTGCCTTCGGGAACACTGAGACAGGTGCTGCATGGCTGTCGTCAGCTCGTGTTGTGAAATGTTGGGTTAAGTCCCGTAACGAGCGCAACCCTTATCCTTATTTGCCAGCACTTCGGGTGGGAACTTTAAGGAGACTGCCGGTGACAAACCGGAGGAAGGTGGGGACGACGTCAAGTCATCATGGCCCTTACGAGTAGGGCTACACACGTGCTACAATGGCGTATACAGAGGGCTGCGAACTTGCGAGAGTAAGCGAATCCCAGAAAGTACGTCGTAGTCCGGATTGGAGTCTGCAACTCGACTCCATGAAGTCGGAATCGCTAGTAATCGTGAATCAGAATGTCACGGTGAATACGTTCCCGGGCCTTGTACACACCGCCCGTCACACCATGGGAGTTGATTGCTCCAGAAGTAGCTAGCTTAACCCTTCGGGGATGGCGGTTACCACGGAGTGGTCAATGACTGGGGTGAAGTCGTAACAAGGTAGCCCTAGGGGAACCTGGGGCTGGATCACCTCCTTAAACGATAGAAACCTCTGGTGAGCGTTCACACAAATTATCTGATGGCTATGAGTTCTTCATAGTGATATCTATCTTAAAAGCAGTGACACAGAGTTCTAAGCAAGAGGTTTGAATGGTCTCACCATCAAGCATCTGACTTAGTGCTTTGCACTAAACTTGCTCTTTAACAATTCAAATTTTGAAATAGACGATAATCAAGCGTCAAACCGGTGGAAAGCACCTTTAACCTAGGTGACTTTCTAAATCGTAAATCCAGAGGGGAACAAAAGCCCTTTGGTATGTGATCTGAGTGTTGTTTTAATACTGACTCTTCTTAGAGTCGGGAATTAGAAAACTATTTTGGGTTATATGGTCAAGTGACCAAGCGTGCACGGTGGATGCCTTGGCAGTCAGAGGCGATGAAGGACGTGGTAATCTGCGAAAAGGTTCGGGGAGTCGATAAACAGACTTTGATCCGAACATGTCCGAATGGGGAAACCCACTCTACTTGTAGAGTATCCCACAGTGAATACATAGCTGTGAGGAGGCGAACCCGGGGAACTGAAACATCTAAGTACCCGGAGGAAAAGAAATCAACCGAGATTCCCTAAGTAGCGGCGAGCGAAAGGGGATTAGCCCTTAAGTGGTTTTGGTGTTAGTAGAAGGCTCTGGAAAGTGCCGCTGTAAAGGGTGATAGCCCCGTATACGAAAACACCTTAATCATGAAAACGAGTAGGACGGGACACGTGTTATCCTGTCTGAATATGGGGGGACCATCCTCCAAGGCTAAATACTCCTGACTGACCGATAGTGAACCAGTACCGTGAGGGAAAGGCGAAAAGAACCCCTGTGAGGGGAGTGAAATAGATCCTGAAACCGTGTACGTACAAGCAGTGGGAGCGGACTTGTTCCGTGACTGCGTACCTTTTGTATAATGGGTCAACGACTTATTTTCAGTAGCAAGGTTAAGCGTTTAGTGGAGCCGTAGGGAAACCGAGTCTTAATAGGGCGTTTAGTTGCTGGGAATAGACCCGAAACCGGGCGATCTATCCATGAGCAGGTTGAAGGTTGGGTAACACTAACTGGAGGACCGAACCCACATCCGTTGAAAAGGCTGGGGATGACTTGTGGATAGGAGTGAAAGGCTAATCAAGCTCGGAGATAGCTGGTTCTCCTCGAAAGCTATTTAGGTAGCGCCTCGTATCTCACCATTGGGGGTAGAGCACTGTTTGGGCTAGGGGGTCATCCCGACTTACCAACCCCATGCAAACTCCGAATACCAATGAGTGCAATTACGGGAGACACACGGCGGGTGCTAACGTCCGTCGTGGAAAGGGAAACAACCCAGACCGTCAGCTAAGGTCCCAAAGTGCCAGTTAAGTGGGAAACGATGTGGGAAGGCTTAGACAGCTAGGAGGTTGGCTTAGAAGCAGCCATCCTTTAAAGAAAGCGTAATAGCTCACTAGTCGAGTCGGCCTGCGCGGAAGATATAACGGGGCTCAAACTGGCCACCGAAGCTACGGATGCTTAGTTTACTAGGCATGGTAGAGGAGCGTTCTGTAAGCCGTTGAAGGTCAAGCTGTAAGGCAGGCTGGAGGTATCAGAAGTGCGAATGTTGACATGAGTAACGATAAGGGGAGTGAAAAACTCCCCCGCCGGAAGACCAAGGTTTCCTGTCCCATGTTAATCAGGGCAGGGTGAGTCGGCCCCTAAGGCGAGGCAGAAATGCGTAGTCGATGGGAAACAGGTTAATATTCCTGTACTCGTGCATATTGCGATGGAGAGACGGAGAAGGCTAGGCCAGCACAGCGATGGTTGTCTGTGTTTAAGGCGGTAGGTTTAGGGCTTAGGCAAATCCGGGCCCTTTTAAGACCGAGAACTGATGACGAGCCCTCTTTTGGGCGAAGTGGTTGATGCCATGCTTCCAGGAAAAACTTCTAAGCTTCAGATATGCAGGAACCGTACCCCAAACCGACACAGGTGGTCAGGTAGAGAATACCAAGGCGCTTGAGAGAACTCGGGTGAAGGAACTAGGCAAAATGGTACCGTAACTTCGGGAGAAGGTACGCCGGCCGGTGTGAAGGACTTGCTCCGTAAGCACTAGTCGGTCGAAGATACCAGGTGGCTGCGACTGTTTATTAAAAACACAGCACTCTGCAAACACGAAAGTGGACGTATAGGGTGTGACGCCTGCCCGGTGCTTGAAGGTTAATTGATGGGGTTAGCGCAAGCGAAGCTCTTGATCGAAGCCCAAGTAAACGGCGGCCGTAACTATAACGGTCCTAAGGTAGCGAAATTCCTTGTCGGGTAAGTTCCGACCTGCACGAATGGCGTAACGATGGCCACACTGTCTCCACCCGAGACTCAGTGAAATTGAAATCGCAGTGAAGATGCTGTGTATCCGCGGCTAGACGGAAAGACCCCGTGAACCTTTACTATAGCTTCACAGTGAACTTTGAACCTACTTGTGTAGGATAGGTGGGAGGCTTTGAAGTGCAGACGCCAGTTTGCATGGAGCCACTCTTGAAATACCACCCTGGTATGTTTGAGGTTCTAACTCAGGTCCGTAATCCGGATCGAGGACACTGTGTGGTGGGTAGTTTGACTGGGGCGGTCTCCTCCCAAAGAGTAACGGAGGAGCACGAAGGTGTGCTCAGCATGGTCGGAAATCATGCATAGAGTGTAAAGGCAAAAGCACGCTTAACTGCGAGACAGACACGTCGAGCAGGTACGAAAGTAGGTCTTAGTGATCCGGTGGTTCTGTATGGAAGGGCCATCGCTCAACGGATAAAAGGTACTCCGGGGATAACAGGCTGATACCGCCCAAGAGTTCACATCGACGGCGGTGTTTGGCACCTCGATGTCGGCTCATCACATCCTGGGGCTGAAGCCGGTCCCAAGGGTATGGCTGTTCGCCATTTAAAGTGGTACGCGAGCTGGGTTTAGAACGTCGTGAGACAGTTCGGTCCCTATCTGCCGTGGACGTTTGAGATTTGAGAGGAGCTGCTCCTAGTACGAGAGGACCGGAGTGGACGAACCTCTGGTGTTCCGGTTGTCACGCCAGTGGCATTGCCGGGTAGCTATGTTCGGACGGGATAACCGCTGAAAGCATCTAAGCGGGAAGCCTCCCTTAAGATAAGATCTCACTGGGACATAAGTCCCCTAAAGAGCCGTTCGAGACTAGGACGTTGATAGGTTGGGTGTGTAAGTGCTGTGAGGCATTGAGCTAACCAATACTAATTGCTCGTGAGGCTTGACCATATAACACCAAAGTGGTTTTAGATGAAGAGAGTGAAAGCTCAAGATCATCAAAATGACAAAGACACAGATACGATACAACATCAGCAATGATGAGCATCGGTTTGATACTTGGTTATCACTATTTCAAAATGAATTGTTAAAGATCCAAGCACGTATTCGCGTGTTTTGAGTCAAGCTAACCTTAAAAGGTCAGCGCACAACACAGTGCAGCTCAGAACAAACGCAAAACGAATTGCTTGACGGTCATAGAGGCGTTGAACCACCTGATCCCATCCCGAACTCAGAAGTGAAAAGCGCCATCGCCGATGGTAGTGTGGGAGATCCCATGTGAGAGTAGGTCGTCGTCAAGCTTTAAACAAAGAGAAACCCCATCCTGCTATGCAGGGTGGGGTTTTTTTCGTTATGGGAAACCTCCTCACCGTCGCCGAGGGTAGTCCTACGGGGATAAGCATCCCACAAGGGGATAAGCATCCCACAAGGGGATAAGCATCCCACAAGGGGATAAGCATGTGAAAATAGATCATCATCAAGCTTTATATTAAGAAAGCCCTGATAGGTTATCCTGTCAGGGCTTTTTGTTCTTTTGATCAATCAAAATGCGCCTGGCTGAAAATGGCGAATTCACTTTAAGAGGCTAAAAACTTGTTATGGAGTTTCGTTATTTACTCTGGTTAAGGCTGTGTAGTCGATAATTTTATGTCACTCTTTTTGAAGTTTATGTAAAACTATCGTTGACCTTATGGTGTTAAGCAGACTACAATCAAGTTCGTTTAAAAGAGTTGGCAATATTTATGTCCAGAGTTGCGAATAGTACGTTAGTATGTTCGGTCCTGTTAAGTCATAAGTAATACCGAGTTTTTTTAGCACTATAACGTGGATGATTAACATTCACGTATAAATTAACTTAACCTACAGGATAAACAGACATGTCTGACGTAGTAACTGGTACAGTAAAATTTTTCAACGAAACTAAAGGTTTCGGTTTCATCACTCAAGATTCAGGTCCTGACGTTTTCGTTCATTTCTCTGCAATCAACACTTCTGGCTTCAAAACTTTGGCTGAAGGCCAAAAAGTTGAATTCCAAGTAGCTCAAGGCAAAAAAGGCCCAGAAGCTCAAAACGTTACTCCTCTTTAATTAAGAGAGAACGTTGCTGAGGATTTACTCAGCATTGCGAATGCTAAAAAGCGACTTTTATAGTCGCTTTTTTTGTTTTTAAATATTGCTAAATCTATGTCCAAAATCGATTTTATCGGTTAGCTATGTGTTGATTGATGAGTATTTTTATAAAAGGGGGATTCTCATGGGGGCTAAGTCATTGCAAGAACAGCTACTTGGTGTTGGGCTTGTCGATAAAAAGAAAGTGAAAAAACTAAAGGCAGAAGCGCTTCAACATAAGCAGAAAGTAAAAAAAGGTAAGGCTACAGCAGCAGACGACAGCGAACGTCAACAGCAACTGAAGTTACAGCGAGAAGAAAAAATAGAAAAAGACCGTATCTTAAATTTAGAGCGTCAAAACCTTCTAAAGGATAAAGCGATACGGGGGCAAATTCGGCAAATGATAGAACAGAACCGAGTTAAGAAAGAAGACGGGGATATTGCTTATCACTTTACTGATGAGAAGAAAGTTAAAAAACTCTATGTCAGTCAGGCTATGCACAATGATTTAAGTTACGGCCGTTTAGCAATTGCTAAACTGGATTTAGCGTATGAATTCATTCCAGAACCTGTGGCGGTAAAAATAAGCGAACGAGACCCTTCGTATGTGCTTGTATGTAATAACAGGACAGAAAGCATAGAGGACGATCCTTATGCTGATTTTCAAATTCCTGATGATTTGATGTGGTAACACTTTTTTGAACGGAGAGGGTAAAGCTCCCTCTCAGTTTTCCGATCGTAAGGTATGACTTTTTCCATCAATTGTCTTTTTTTATCGTTTATTCCAGTAATAGTTGACTATAAACTTTCATTTGGCGTGCATATTCTTGCTTACTTCAGGTAAAGCATGCACATTTATCCCTTTTGCCTGCCTTTAATTATTTATTAACATATTGATTTATATATATTATTTTTATTCTTAGAGATATTTCGAGTTTTCAATTTATTCTTATTTTCTGGTTTTTTTCAAATAAAAAGCACACATAGCGGATACTTTATGCAAGTATCTCGCATATGATTGTTAAATATTTAAAAATGTTTAGATTAATTGTCTGTTGCTTGCACATATCAAGCGCCTACAAGAAAGCTAAATATTAAAAGGGAAACGAGAATGAAAAAATCGATTATTGCTATTGCGGTATCAAGTGCTGCGCTTGCGTCTGTATCCGTTCATGCTGCTGAAGGCTCTACAGTAGATGTGTACGGTAACATTCAGTACGCATACTCAGACGCTGATGCAGGAAGTGATTTTGAAGATAATGGCTCAACCATTGGTTTAAAAGGTGAAACAAAAATCAATGATGATCTAACAGCTTTCTTCAAGTACGAACTAGAATTTAAAGCAGATCAAAAAGAAGATCGTTTGGATACTAATGGTGGCGATAGTTCAACAGGTGGTTACAATCAATCGCATTTAGATCAAGCTTTTGTTGGTTTAAAAGGTAACTTTGGTAAGGTTCAGGTTGGTTCGTTTGACACTATCTACAACAATGCGATTCAAGATTCCGTTGATCAGTTTGAATATCTAGGAATGACAAGCGCATCAAAAACATCTGAAGGCGATACAATTGCTTACTTCTCACCTTCAATGAATGGTTTTGAAGTGCAAGTTGCTGCTCAGGTCAAAGGTGATACTACTTCTGAAGATAATATCGATGACGAAGTTGACGGTACATCTGTAATGGGCGTTGTTAAATACTCTACAGATCTTGTATCTGTTGCTTTGGGTTATGATTCCCGTGAAAACACATCCACAGATCCTAAAGCGACTACAGGTTTAGCTGTTACTGTAGCGCCTATGGCTAATTTGTCTATTACTGGTAAATACGAAACAACGGAAGATACTCAAGATATCCTTGGTTTAGCCGCTCGTTACGGTTATGGCTATGGCGATCTGTATGGCTCATTTGAAAATATTGATGAAGATGGTGCTGGTAAAGATAAGTTTAACGAATATGCTGCTGGCGTAACTTATAATCTTGCTTCAAACGTTTATGTTTTCGGTGAAGTCGGTAAGTTTGAAAATGCCGATGATAATAAAACAGATACTAAGACATCTGTTGGTGTTTACTACGGTTTCTAAGATCTTCTTATAGTTGATTTTATTTACTCTAAGGCTCCTGCTATTTAATAAGGTGGGAGCCTTATGTTAAGCAAGATCATTCAAGGTTCCATATTTCTTCTCTTGTAGGCAGATTGTTGGAACATTTTGGCACCAGGTGGCAGCATCTGGTGCTTTTTTTATGCCTATCGACGGGTCATGCAAAGCTAATAAGTACTTGATTGTTATTTGATCAACCCGTTAAACTGATTATTTAACATGGGTTGGCGGGCTTTTATGCTTAACATGGATTTTTCTCAAAGAGTATTCGTTGAGACAGATAAAATAGATTGGGTTGCCAGCCCAATGCCTGGAGTATATCGTAAACTTTTAGCAAGAGAAGATGCGGAACGAGGGCATGCAACAAGCATTGTTCGCTATCAAGCTGGCTCTATTTTTCGGCCACATCCGCACCCTTTAGGGGAGGAAATTTTGGTTTTAGACGGCACTTTTTCCGATGAGAAAGGCGACTTTAATGCCGGAAGTTATTTTAGAAACCCTCCTGGAAGTAGTCATGCACCTTTTAGTGTTAAGGGGTGCCTATTATTGGTAAAGCTTCATCAATTCCAAATTTCCGATATAAATCAAGTTTCCATAACTACGCCGGATATTTGGGGATCAAAAAGTACCGAATTATTGCCGTTATACGAACATTTAGATGAACGTGTATGGCTCGTTCGTATTCAAAATAGTGAGCATGTTTTAAATCAGTTAGACTTGGGCTCGTCAGTTGAGGTATTTGTTATTTCAGGGCGGGCAGAATACGCTGATATGTCTTTAAAATCGGGAGATTGGCTGCGAGTCCCCAACTTTTTATTGGATGATTGGAGCGTAGAGTCTGACTGCTTTCTATGGATAAAATCAGGCCACTTCTAAGGCTTTTTTCATTATAGGTTGGGGTTTTTGTGGAATATATTGTACCAGAGCAAAAAAAAGTAGTTCTACCTGTCGTAAATAGCGATAAATTATTTCCAGTTGGCCGTGTATATTGCGTTGGACGTAATTATGCAGAACACTCAAAAGAAATGGGTGATGACCCAGAAAGAGACCCGCCATTTTTTTTCGCTAAAGACGCTTCCTGTGTTGTACCCGTTTGTTTTTCAAGCTGTATCTCTATTCAGTATCCTATGGCATCTAATCAATTTGAATATGAAGTTGAGCTTGTTGTTGCTATCGCTCAAGGCGGTCGAAATTTAACACTAGAGCAAGCCGGTGACTCCATTTTAGGTTATGCCGTCGGTTTGGATATGACTAGACGTGATCTTCAGGCACAAGCAAAGAAAAAGGGACGGCCTTGGGAAGTCGGTAAAGCATTTGATGAGTCTGCTCCAATAAGTCCAATCGTTCTAAAAAACGATGCGCTTATGGACCAGATTGTAAATGCTGAAATAGGATTACAGGTAAATGGTTTAACTAAACAGTTAAGCCATATTTCTAAGCTAACTTGGTCGATCGAAGAAGTGATTTGTAAGCTATCTGATGTATTTGAATTAAGACCTGGAGATTTAATTATGACGGGGACGCCAGAAAATGTTGGTGCTGTCATGGCGGGAGATGAAATGACAGCATGGGTGGAGCACTTAGGAGAAATCCGAGTAAATGTTACTGATTAAACTCGTCGAATTTCGATTGTAATGTCGATGTTAAAGGGTGCTTTATTTCATTAAGTAGGTAAATGGCTACTTCGACCGTGCAGAGGCCAAAGGCTTTTTGGTTTCTGCGCTTATTGTAGACGGATTTTAAACCGCAGATTTCATAGTGACCAAATTTTTTTAGATATGGTGATTTGTTGTACATTTTTTGGGCTTGTTGCCATGTGCCATCAATGATGATGATATTTTGAACAGTAGATAGGCTTTTATCACAAGATGTGATTTCTGCTTCGTTGTTTGAATAAACGAGTAAAGTGTTATTAGGGTCTAAATCTAATATTCTTTGGTCTGGAGCGACTCTTGACCATTCGACTATTTTGCAAGCCATACCTAGAGTGTCTTTTACTATTTTTCCTGTGCCAGTTGATTTTTTGAGCTCTTCAGTATGTGTTAATAACCATATATTCATTTAGTAGAGCCTTATCTTAATTCTAAAAGACTTACGTATTGTACTGATAATATTAATTAATGGAATAAAAGCGTTTTGGTCACCCGTAATAGTTAGAGCGCAAAAGGTTATAATCAAACGCTTAATTTGTTATTTAATGCTTGTATCTGTCATTTGACTGTAATACTTTGTTTAGCAGACAGAGAGCAAATGGATTTGCCTATGCCTCCAGGATGGAGGCTCTGTCGCTTTCTAGGAAGACCCCGTGCTGCAAGGATGCAGCGGAAAAACGCAATTCTATTCTTACTTCTTAGCCCAACTCAGTATTCTCTTTAAATTTAGCTCAAAGCATTCTAACTAAGCCTTAAATGCTTTTGATATTCTAGTATTTACGAGACTTCTGTTAATCAAAAATTTATCCAAATAAGCTCAATGAAGCCAATACCTGAAACTAATGCCTGATCGAATGGCTATTCTGGATACGTCAAATGACGTATAGGGCTAAGTCATTTCGCGCATACCTTTCCGACGGTGATTTTTTAATACTGGCTCTACGGATTTGAGGTTTTCTAAAAACCTCATCTGAAGACTCAAAAATATTATAAATCACAATAGGACGGCTCCAACTATGAAAATCAAAACGCTTACATCTGCGATTGTGCTCTCTGGTGCAACGCTTATTGCGCTTCCTTCGCTGGCAGCAGACACAATCAAGGTCGGTGTGTTGCATTCCTTGTCTGGCACCATGGCGATTTCTGAAACCACGCTAAAAGATACTGTCTTGATGATGGTGGATGAGCAAAACAAAAAGGGTGGTTTGTTAGGTAAGAAGATCGAAGCTGTGGTGGTTGACCCAGCATCAAACTGGCCATTGTTTGCAGAAAAAGGTCGCGAGTTATTAACCAAAGACAAAGTGGATGTGATTTTTGGTAGTTGGACATCGGTTTCTCGTAAATCGGTATTGCCTGTATTGGAAGAGTTGAACGGTTTGATGTTCTACCCAGTTCAGTACGAAGGCGAAGAGTCGTCTAAAAACGTGTTCTATACAGGGGCTGCGCCAAACCAGCAGGCGATTCCTGCGGTGGATTATTTGATGAACGATCTTGGTGTAGAGCGTTTTGTGCTAGCCGGAACGGATTACGTTTATCCACGTACCACCAACAAAATTCTTGAAGCCTACCTCAAAGGCAAAGGCGTTGCTGCAAAAGACATCATGATCAACTACACGCCATTCGGTCATTCTGATTGGCAGTCTATTGTGTCTGACATCAAAAAATTCGGTAGCGAAGGTAAGAAAACCGCGGTGGTTTCTACTATCAATGGTGATGCCAACGTGCCTTTCTACAAAGAATTGGGTAACCAAGGTATTTCCTCTGAAGACATTCCAGTGGTGGCTTTCTCTGTGGGTGAAGAAGAGCTTTCTGGTTTAGATACGAAACCGTTGGTTGGTCACTTGGCGGCTTGGAACTATTTCCAAAGCGTTGAAACGCCTGAGAACGAAGCCTTCATCAAGGCTTGGCATGCATACACAAAAAATCCTGATCGCGTAACGAATGACCCAATGGAAGCGACTTACATCGGTTTCAAAATGTGGGCAAATGCGGTAACGAAAGCGGGCACAACGGATGTAGATGCGGTTGAGCAAGCCATGATCGGCCAAGAAACGCCAAACCTAACGGGCGGTATTGCAGTGATGAACAAAAACCATCACTTGAGCAAGCCTGTACTGATTGGCGAGATCCAAGACGACGGTCAATTTGAAGTGGTTTGGGAAACGGATGGTGTGGTAGCGGGTGATGCTTGGTCTGACTTCTTGCCAGGTTCTAAAGATCTGATTTCAGATTGGACGGCGCCGATCAAGTGCGGTAACTACAACACCCAAACGAAGACGTGCTCTGGTCAGAATTACTAATTTGACCCATTCCCAGGGGTAACCTCGACTCTCTGTCTAGCAGACTAAATAAGCGAGTTCGCCAGAGAGTCACTTTTTCCTCCGAATAATATTCTGTTTTCTTTTTAGCGTTGTGTTTTTGAATGCTATCGCAATAAACCTACGACACTTGGAGTATGACCTTGAGACGTATCACCTTTAGACATTGTATTGCGCTTTGTTGCTGTCTTTTTGGGCTGTTTTCCCTTACTACTCATGCGACTGAATCGGCATCTTTAGATCCTTTGCTCGCCGAGTTAGGCGAGGCTAAGATCAAAGATATGGAGCCTATTCTTGTTCGAATAGAAGCCGTGTCCGATGAAAGCGTTCTGCCGCTATTACGCACTTTATTAAACGGTAATCTGTACTATAACGAGGCCGAAAAAAAGGTCATTGGTCAATTCGAAAGCAACGGCGAAACCTATTATAAAGACGTTTTCACCGACGAGATTAATGCCGGAATAGATAAACGCGATGTGGATAAAATTCGTGTAAATAACAAGTTACGTGGCTATTTGCGCAACGCTATCGCGCGCATTCAACTTACTTCTAAATCCCCAAGCGTACGTGAAAATGCCGTACGCGAATTACTGTCCAAATTAGATGGCAGCACAGTGGCGGTGTTAGAAGGTCTTTACACGAACGAGACCAATAAAAAAGTAAAAGACGCTATGGGATTGGCGTTGGCTATGAATACTGCGTCACAAACGGAATTGGCAGCGTCTAACCGTATCGCTGCGATTGAAAAGCTTTCCTCTAGTTTAGAAAACGATGTTCGAAACCTACTGACTACCTTAACTCGTGATGACAATACGGCGGTGGTGAGTGCTGCGAATATCGCCTTAGAAAAAATCGCACAACGGGCGAATCGTTTTGCTTTTGTCGATCAGTTGTTTTTTGGCCTGAGTCTCGGGTCAGTGCTCTTGCTTGCTTCCATCGGTTTGGCGATTACCTTTGGTGTGATGGGCGTGATTAACATGGCTCACGGCGAAATGATCATGTTGGGTGCTTACACAACCTATGTGGTGCAGCTGATCATGCCGAATTACATCGATTACTCGATTTGGGTAGCGATTCCAGCTGCCTTTTTAGTATCTGGCTTGATGGGCGTATTGATCGAGCGTTTGGTCATTTGCCGCTTGCATGGTCGTCCATTGGAAACCTTGCTCGCCACTTTTGGTATCAGTTTGATCTTGCAGCAATTGGTTCGAACTATTTTCTCTCCTCTAAACCGTCAGGTGTCTACGCCTAGCTGGATGAGCGGTTCTTGGGAAATTAATCCTGTGTTGTCTCTGACACTAAACCGTTTATACATTCTTGCCTTTGCTTTGCTGGTGTTCATCGTCTTGGTGATCGTCTTGAAGAAAACGTCCCTCGGTCTAAACGTGCGTGCGGTATCGCAAAATCGCAATATGGCAAAAGCCATGGGTGTAAAAACCAATTGGGTGGATGCGATGACCTTTGGTTTAGGTTCTGGTATCGCGGGTATTGCTGGTGTGGCCTTGAGTCAGTTGACCAACGTAGGGCCTAACTTGGGCCAATCTTACATTATCGATTCCTTCATGGTGGTGGTGTTCGGTGGTGTGGGTAACTTGTTAGGTACTTTAGTGGCGGCCTTCACTTTGGGTATCGCGACGAAATTTCTTGAGCCAACCACTGGTGCGGTTCTCGCAGCGATTCTGGTGTTGGTGTTCATTATTCTCTTTATTCAAAAACGTCCTAAGGGACTCTTTCCACAAAAAGGGAGGGCGGCAGAATGACACGTCTTACAGCTTGGTTTTCTGAAGGACGCTCGACGGGCAAACACACTCTGCCATTTGTGGTGATTTTATTGAGTGTGACGATTCTTGCTTCGGCAGCGAATCTGTTTTTACCCGCCGACTCGATCTTCTATGTCAGCACTTACACCATCACGCTTTTGGGTAAGTATTTGTGCTACGCCATGCTGGCGTTAGCGGTGGATATTATTTGGGGTTATTGTGGCATTTTGAGTTTAGGACATGGGGCGTTTTTCGCCTTGGGCGGTTACGCGATGGGCATGTATTTAATGCGCCAAATCGGTGATCGCGGGGTGTATGGTAATCCTTTACTGCCTGACTTTATGGTGTTCTTAGACTGGAAAGAATTGCCTTGGTTTTGGCTGGGCATGGATCAGTTCTGGTTCGCTATGCTGATGGCGGTGTTTATTCCGGGATTATTGGCCTTTGTGTTTGGTTGGTTGGCGTTTCGTTCTCGTGTTACAGGCGTTTATCTTTCCATCATGACGCAAGCATTGACCTATGCCTTGTTGTTGGCGTTCTTCCGTAACGAAATGGGCTTTGGCGGCAACAATGGTCTGACCGATTTTAAAGAAATTCTTGGCTTTAATTTGCAAGCCGACAGTACTCGTGTTGCCTTGTTCTTAATCACAGCGATTTTGCTGGCAGTAATCTTTGTGATCAGTCAGAAGATTTTATCTTCTCGCTTTGGCAAAGTGGTGTTGGCGATTCGTGATTCAGAATCTCGTTCACGCTTTATCGGTTATCGCACCGATAGATATAAGGTGTGGTTGTTTGTCTATTCCGCTGTCATTGCGGGTATTGCAGGCGCTTTGTATGTGCCGCAAGTGGGCATTATCAACCCTGGTGAATTTTCTCCGATTAACTCTATCGAGATGGTGATTTGGGTCGCGGTGGGCGGTCGTGGCACCTTGATTGGTGCGGTGATCGGTGCCTTATTGGTGAACTACGCGAAGACCCGTTTTACAGCCATCATGCCAGATGCTTGGTTATTTGCCCTTGGTGCCATGTTTGTTCTGGTTACCTTGTATTTACCAAAAGGTTTGATGGGGTTGTACGGGCAGCTAAAGGCCAAGCGAAATACGGTTATGAATAAGGAGTCGCAAGCATGAGTACATTAGCTTCTAACACATTGGAAAGCACTCGTGAATTTTTTCGCCGAGATCAGGTATGGCCGTTTTTGGCACCCGAGCAGGCCGCCGTAAACGTCGATAACCAGATGATTCTTTACGTGGAAGATTTGAATTTAAGCTTCGACGGTTTTAAAGCATTAAATAATCTGAATTTGTATATCAACGACGGCGAATTACGTTGTTTGATCGGTGCCAATGGCGCGGGCAAAACCACCTTGATGGATGTGATTACCGGTAAGACTCAGTGTGATTCAGGTACGGTTTTCTTTGGGCAAAATCACAACTTATTGAACAAAGACGAAGCGGAAATTGCTCAGCTTGGTATCGGTCGTAAATTCCAAAAGCCAACCGTGTTTGAAGAGCAAACCGTGTTCGATAATTTGGAATTGTCACTTAAAACCGACAAACGTGTCTTGCCGACTTTATTCTCGCGTTTAACGCCGACGCAAATTGATCGCATTGATGAGGTGTTAAAAACCATTGGTTTGGCTAAGCAGCGCTTTATGCTGGCGGGGGCTTTGTCTCACGGACAAAAACAATGGTTAGAAATCGGCATGTTGCTGGTGGCTGAGCCAAGACTCTTGTTGATCGATGAACCTGTAGCGGGCATGACAGCCCAAGAAACCGAACGTACGGCCGAGCTGCTAACGTCTTTAGCGGGTGAGCGTACGGTGATTGTAGTCGAGCACGATATGGAGTTTGTGCGCAGTATTGCTCGTACGGTAACCGTTTTGCACCAAGGCTCTGTGTTGGCCGAAGGCACAATGGATCAGATTCAAAGTAATAAAGACGTAATTGAAGTATATCTTGGTGAAGAAGCGGCGGCAGGAGAACAGGCATGATTTCAATTAACAAAGTTGATCAACTTTACGGCGGCACGCAGATTCTTTGGGGCTTGGATTTAGACATAGTTCCCGGCTCTATAACTTGCATCATGGGACGCAACGGCGTGGGCAAAACCACCTTACTAAAAGCCATCATGGGGTTGTTGCCGATCACAAAAGGCGAGATCACCATGGAAGGCGAAATACTGAATAAACAAAGTGCCGAAAAACGCGCTTATTCGGGAATCGGTTATGTGCCTCAGGGGCGAGATATTTTTCCCATGCTCACGGTAGAAGAAAACCTGCGTATTGGTTTGCCTGTGCGTGGTAAGCGTACGAAAGACTCTCCAAAAGAAATTCCAGAGAAAATCTTTGAGCTTTTTCCGGTATTGAAAGACATGTTACATCGTCGTGGTGGTGATTTATCAGGTGGCCAGCAACAGCAGCTGGCGATTGGCCGTGCTTTGGTATTGGAGCCAAAAGTCTTGATTCTGGATGAACCTAACGAAGGTATTCAGCCGAACATTGTGAAGCAAATCGGCGATGTGATTTTAAAGCTGAACGAAGAAGAAGGATTAACCGTTATCTTGGTGGAACAAAAGCTTGGCTTCGCTCGTCGCGTCGGGAAAGAATTTCGTCTGATGGAAAAGGGACGCATTGTGGCGGCGGATAAAATGGAAAATCTCAACGACACCCTGATAAAACAATACTTGGCGGTCTGATTTTTGCATTGTTGAGCGATTAGGCGATACGCAAAAAACGCTATAGGGCATCAATGAATAATAAACATAATCTTGCTTTGGCAGAACAATACGACCAAAAGCCGCTGCCAGAAACAAACATGCCAGTGACGGGGGGAGCTTCACACTGGCATGCGTTTCTGACCTTAGGCTTTGGTAAAACCACTCGCGGTACCGTGTTGAAAACCTGTGATCACAAAGGGCCTTTGTACGTGCAGAAGCCTTTTTATCCTGAAGGTCGAGACACGGCGCACGTGTATTTATTGCATCCACCGGGCGGTTTGGTATCGGGTGATCGTCTCACTATTACGGCAAACTTAGCCGAAAACACACACGTTTTAATCACTACACCGGGTGCCGGGCGTGTTTATCGTGCTCGTAAAGATAAAACCCTACAACATCAAATTACCCAGTTGAACGTCGCTGAGAACAGCTTAATGGAATGGTTGCCACAGGAAACCATTCTGTATCCCAATGCCCATACACGCCTTGAAAACTGCATTGATTTGGCTGATAACGCTAAGTTTATCGGCTGGGAAATCACTTGCTTTGGCTTGCCAGCCAACAAAGAAGATTTTGGTGAAGGCCACGCAGAGCAAGGCTTTCAGATTCGCCAGAATGGTCGCATTAAAGTTCGTGAACGTTTGGTCATAGACGATAGCAGCCGTGCTGTTTTTACGGCCAAAGCGGGATTAGATGGTAAGCCAATCAATGGTTTGATGATTGCGGGGCCGTTTGATTCAGTCAATCACGACGAACTGATCGATTCCCTACGCCAGCACTGTACCCAACATGGGTCATTAAGTGGCGTAAGCATGGTAGGCGAATACATCTTAGTTCGTAGTCTTCATGACGATTCAGAACAAGTGAAACAGTTATTTATCCAGTGCTGGCGCGATATTCGTCCCGCATTAATGAACAAAGAATCTAATGAACCGAGAATTTGGTCGACCTAAAAAGGTGCGAGTGCTCTTTTTTGGTTCAACAAAAACAAACATAAAGTTAAGTAACGGAGCATAAAAATGGAACTCCTTCCCAGAGAAAAAGACAAGCTGCTTGTATTTACTGCCGCCTTGCTTGCCGAACGTCGTTTAAATCGCGGCCTTAAATTGAATTACCCCGAAGCCATGGCGTACATCACCATGGAAATTATCGAGGGCGCCCGCGATGGTAAAACCGTGGCGGAGTTAATGGCCTACGGCAAAACCTTATTAGGCGCAGAACAAGTGATGGACGGCGTAGTGGAGTTGATCCACGAAGTACAAGTTGAAGCCACATTCCCAGATGGGACTAAACTTGTCACTGTTCATAATCCTATAAATTAGGGAAGGAGAACCTCCATGATTCCAGGTGAAATACAGGTAGCCGCAGGCGTTATTGAACTCAATGTAGGGCGCAAGACGGTGAAAGTTCGTGTTGAAAATACCGGTGATCGTCCTGTGCAAATTGGCTCCCATTACCATTTTTATGAAGTAAATCCCGCTTTGTCCTTTGATCGTGCTGTGACGAAAGGCTTTCGTCTGAACATTGCTTCTGGCACCGCGGTGCGCTTTGAACCCGGCCAAGGCCGCGAAGTCGAGTTGGTTGAATACGCTGGCACGAAAACCATTTATGGTTTCCGTGGTGAAGTCATGGGCACATTGGGAGGAGCAGAATAATGGCGACGATGGATAGACACAGTTACGCTCAAATGTTCGGTCCAACCACTGGCGACCGCGTGCGTTTAGGCGATACCGATATCTGGATTCAGGTGGAAAAAGATTTCACCGTGTATGGTGACGAAGTGAAATTTGGCGGCGGCAAGGTCATCCGCGACGGCATGGGACAAAGCCAAGTGACCAATGATGTTGCCGTGGATTTGGTGATTACCAACGCCTTGGTACTGGATCATTGGGGCATTGTGAAAGCGGACGTTGGTATCAAAGAAGGCCGCATTTTTAAAGTCGGTAAAGCCGGCAACCCAGACGTGCAAGATAACGTCGATATTGTGGTTGGGCCGGGCACGGAAGTGATTGCTGGTGAAGGTTCTATTTTGACCGCGGGTGGCATCGATGCGCACATTCACTTTATTTGCCCGCAACAAATTGAAGAAGCTTTGACCTCTGGCGTCACCACCATGATTGGCGGCGGTACTGGCCCAGCGACGGGAACCAAAGCAACGACTTGTACGCCTGGGCCTTGGTATCTTGGCAAGATGTTACAAGCCACCGACAGCATGCCGATGAATTTGGGCTTTTTGGGCAAAGGTAACGCCAGTCTGCCAGAAGCCCTAGAAGAGCAGCTAGAAGCGGGCGCTTGTGGTCTGAAATTGCACGAAGATTGGGGAACCACGCCAGCGTCGATTGATTGTTGTTTGAGTGTCGCGGAAAAATACGACGTACAAGTGGCGATTCACACCGACACCTTGAATGAATCGGGCTTTGTCGATAGCACCATTGATGCTTTTAAAGATCGTGTCATTCACACTTATCACACCGAAGGCGCAGGTGGCGGTCACGCTCCTGATATTATTCAAGCTTGTTCTAACCCAAATGTTTTACCTTCTTCAACCAATCCCACTCGTCCTTATACTCGCAACACAGTCGATGAGCATTTAGACATGCTGATGGTGTGTCACCATTTGGACAGCAATATTCCAGAAGACGTGGCGTTTGCCGATTCACGTATTCGCAAAGAAACCATTGCCGCGGAAGACATTCTTCACGACCGTGGTGCGTTCAGTATGATTTCGTCTGATTCCCAAGCTATGGGTCGAGTAGGTGAAGTCGTGACTCGTACATGGCAAACGGCTCACAAGATGAAGCAGCAGTTTGGCTTATTGCCAGAAGATCAAGAATTGGGCGCAGATAATTTCCGCGCTCGTCGCTACATTGCCAAATACACCATTAACCCAGCGATTGCCCATGGTATTAGCCACGAAGTGGGCTCGATTGAGCCAGGGAAAATGGCGGATTTAGTTTTATGGAAACCCGCTTTTTTTGCGGTGAAGCCTTCGATGATCATCAAAGGCGGCATGATTGCCAGCGCGCCAATGGGCGACCCAAATGCGTCTATTCCGACGCCACAGCCGGTGCATTATCGCCCTATGTTTGGTTCATTTGGTAAAGCGGCAGCAGCAACGTCTGTGACCTTTGTTTCTCAGGCCGCGCTGAATAATGGCTTGAAAGAATCACTCGGTTTGGACCGTACTTTGGTGGCCTGTAAAAACACACGCAATATTTCCAAGCTCGACATGATTCACAATGATTGGCTGCCGAACATTACCGTTGATCCGCAAACCTATGAAGTACGCGCGGATGGGGAATTATTAACCTGCGAGCCAGCTGAAGTCTTGCCCTTGGCTCAGCTGTATACTCTCTTTTAGGAAGTTAGCATGCTAGATATTTATGAAAGATTAGGCACTCATTGTCACGATCCAGTCCACACCACAGTGACGTTAACCCATGAACAGCGTGATCGTGGGCGTTTGAAACTAATAGGTGACAATAACGAAGAAGTTCGAGTTTTCCTTGAGCGCGGTAAACCGCTTCTAGTAGGAGAATTTTTAAAGTCCGAATGCGGCAAGATAGTTCAAGTGACAGGCGCAGTAGAAGACGTCGCCCATGCGAGCTGTGAAGATTGGGAAGCTTTTTCCAAAGCCTGTTACCACTTGGGCAACCGTCACACCAAAATCCAAATTGGCGAACGCTGGTTGCGTATCAAACCTGACCACGTTTTAGAAGACATGCTGCACATGCTTGGCTTGATCGTTACCCATGAAGAGGGCGTGTTTGTCCCAGAATCTGGAGCTTATAGTCATGGGCACAGTCACCACTAGCACAGTCACCAGCAACATTGTCACCACTGACATTCGCTTATTGCGGCTTTTGCAATTAAGCAGCGTGGGTTTGCCTGTGGGCGGCTTTGCTTTTTCTCAAGGCATGGAATATGCGATTGACCAAGGTTGGGTGAAAAACAAAACCGAAGTATCTGACTGGATTGGCTTGCAGTTGCAGCAATCGCTAGCGCGTGTGGATTTACCTGTGCTGCGGTTATGTATTGACGCCGCTAAGCGGCAAGACACAGAAAGATTATTTGAACTGAATGATTTAGTACTGGCCTGCCGAGAAACCAAAGAGCTGCGACTGAATGATACTGCGATGGGTGAAGCCTTGTTTCGTCTAATGGGCAGCCTGCAAATAGACACTCCGTTTAAGCGTTTAGACGAGATGAGTTTTGTCACCTTGTTTGCCATTGCCGCGAGCCATTGGAGTTTGAAACCTGATCTTGCATCGTTGGGTTTTGCTTGGTCTTGGTTAGAAAATCAAATCGCCGCCGCGACCAAATTGGTTCCCCTTGGGCAAACTCAAGCACAAGAGTTGTTAGGTGAATTACAGACAGACATTCGACAGGCCATTGCCATGTCGTTAACCATTGAAGAAGACCGCATTGGCGCTGGGTTACCTGCCATCGCCATTGCCAGTGCTCAGCATGAAACACAATATTCGCGGCTGTTTCGGTCTTAGACTAAGTGGTCAATTTAGCCTTAATGAGGGAGTGGGTTTTGTAGGTCGTGCTTTAGCGCGTCGAGGGTTTTGGTTTGGTGTTATCAGATTTTTGACGGCATAAATGCCGACCTACAAGTGATTGGTCTAACCATAAGATTTCTAATGTATTTTTAAAAGGAACCCAATATGAAAAAACAAACTTTACGAATTGGTGTAGGTGGTCCAGTAGGATCAGGTAAAACGGCTTTATTGCGTTCTTTGTGTAGTGCTATGCGTGACTATTACAACATTGCCGTGGTCACCAATGATATTTACACCCAAGAAGATGCGAAGTTCTTAACCCAACATGAAGCTTTGGACGCAGATCGTATTATTGGTGTTGAAACCGGTGGTTGTCCTCACACTGCGATTCGTGAAGACGCGTCGATGAACTTAGCGGCAATTGATCAGTTATTAGAACGCCACGGCGCATTGGATGTGGTATTCGTGGAAAGTGGTGGTGATAACTTAAGTGCGACGTTCAGCCCAGAGTTATCCGACTTTACCATTTATGTTATTGACGTTTCTGCTGGTGACAAAATTCCTCGTAAAGGCGGTCCTGGTATTACGAAATCGGATTTGTTGATTATTAATAAAACCGACTTGGCTCCTTTGGTTGGTGCGTCTTTGGACGTTATGGCGCACGACGCCAAGGTTCAGCGTGGCGATCGTCCGTTTATTTTTTCGAATCTTAAAAAAGCCCAAGGTTTGGATGAGATTATTCAGATTATTGTGTCGGAAGGGATGTTGGAAGCAAAAGAAATACCTGCAGCGAAAGCCGTCGTTTAAACAGCATCTGTGCTCATAACGTTGTTGGGAAGTATTAAATTTTGGTTGATCAAGTATTAGGAGAAAAATCATGAAGGCATTGAAAACAAAAGGCTTGTTTGCTGCGGCTTTGTTAGTAGCGACAGGTTCTGTATTTGCTCATCCGGGGCACGAACACGCGTCTAGTTTTATGACGGGCTTTTCTCACCCTATGGGTGGTTTGGATCATCTTTTGGCCATGGTGGCGATTGGTCTTTGGGCGGCGAGTATTGGTGGTCGCGCTTTGTGGGCAATCCCCGTCGCGTTTGTTATGACGATGATCCTTGGTGGTGGTTTGGCTGTAGCTGGTATGTCAGTACCATTTGTTGAACAAGGTATTTTACTGTCTGTGGTTGTTCTTGGTGCTTTGGTGTTGTTTGCTAAACGTTTGCCAATCTTAGTTTGTGTAGCGATTGCAGGGGCTTTTGCGCTTTTTCATGGTGCGGCACATGGAATGGAAATGCCGTTAACGGCGAATGGTTTGCAATATGCGCTAGGTTTTGCGGTAGCAACAGCAGGCTTGCATGTTGTTGGATTGGGGTTAGGACAAATGATGACGACAATCGGCACGTCTTCTTTTGCAACACGGATTAGCGGTTTTGTTATTTCGTTAACGGGTTTGGTGCTTGCTTTTGCCTAACTCACTTTTGTCTTGTAAGCCAGGGAGCGGCACTCTAATACCTAAGTCTGAGATGTTATGACCGCGGCACAAAAGATCTTTAAAGTGCGACGCCACTATAACAAGTGGGTTGCTGACCAAACGATGGAAGATTACGCGTTACGCTATACTTCCAAGCAAGGTCATACCATGAGCATCGAGCGTGTCGGTCATACGGCGCTCGGTGCTACCGCGTTTTTAGCTTTAGAGGGATTGGCCGCGGTTATTACACTGGCGTATGGGTTTACCAATGCCGTAGCGGCCATTCTCACGGTATTGGCGGTGTTTTTCATTACTGGCTTTCCCATTGCTTATTATTCTGCCAAGCATGGCTTGGACATAGATTTACTGACCCGAGGTGCCGGTTTCGGCTATCTCGGGTCGACTATCACTTCACTGATTTACGCGTCGTTCACCTTTATTTTCTTTGCCATAGAAGCGGCTATTTTGGCCTCGGCGATGGAAGTTCTCTTGGGGATTCCGTTGGCCTTGGGTTATGCGCTCTCGGCGATTTTTGTTATTCCCATTGTGACACACGGTATTCGCGCTATTAGTCGTTTTCAAAATGGCACCCAATGGATTTGGTTGGTGTTGCAAGTAGCGGCAATCGGCGTGGTGGTTACGCAGGAATACCAAAACTTCGAAGGCTGGACGCAATATGCGCCAGTGGATTTACCGCAAAGCACGCATTTCGATTGGATATTGTTTGGTTCGGCGGCGTCTGTGTTATTTGCCTTGATGGCGCAGATTGGCGAGCAGGTCGACTATTTGCGCTTTTTTCCGATCAAGAACAAACAAAACCGCCGACGCTGGTGGTTTTGGCTTATTTTAGCTGGCCCTGGCTGGGTATTTATTGGCGCGATCAAAATGCTGTTGGGCTCGTTTTTGGCCTACTTAGCTATTTCAGATGGCGCTTCCGCGATACAAGCCACTGACCCAACCTATTTGTATCAGCGCATCTTTTTCTTTTTAACTACCTCGCCGACCACTGCATTGATTCTAGCGGCGGTGTTTGTATTTATCTGTCAGATGAAAATCAATTTAACCAATGCGTATGCGGGTTCCATTGCTTGGTCTAATTTCTTCTCGCGTTTAACTCATTCTCATCCAGGCCGCGTCGTCTGGTTGGTATTCAACGTTACGATTGCGTTATTACTGATGGAGTTGGGCATTTATCAAGCTTTGGGTGCGATTTTAGGCGTGTTTGCCATCGCGGCGGTGAGCTGGCTGGGCAGTTTGTCAGCGGATTTATTGATTAACAAACCTTTGGGATTAAGTCCCAATTATGTCGAGTTTAAACGCGCGCATTTATACGACATTAATCCTGTAGGAACAGGCTCGATGTTGATCGCGACCACGTTAGGGTTAGTGAGCTATTTAGGTGTCTTTGGTGAAGTGGCGAAAAGCTTGTGTCACTTTATTTCGTTGGGTTCTTGTTTCGTGTTTGTGCCGCTGATCGCTTGGATCACCAAGGGCAAATATTACCTTGCGCGCCAAAGCCCAGAACTGATTCCGATGATAGAGCTAGCAAGACAGCGCAACCCTAAGTATGTCACTTTGACCTGCGGGATTTGTGAGAATGCATTCGAAACGGAAGACATGAGTTTTTGCTCGGCCTACATGCAGCCGATTTGTTCTTTGTGTTGTTCCTTGGATGTGCGTTGTTTAGACAGTTGTAAGCCACAGGCGAGTATTGGTCAGCAGAGTGATTATTTCTTAAAGCTATTTTTGCCCAAAAGTTTGGTGAAAGCGCTGAGTTCTCGTTTTGGTCGTTTTGCGTCTTTGTTGCTGGTGATCAACATCATTAACGCAGCCTTGATGATGTTGATTTATCGGCAGATGGCACCGAGTTCGCTGAATGAAGCTGTCTTGCTGAAAGAAACCATGTTGGCGCTGTTTTTTACCTTATTAATCGTATCTGGCGTGTTGTCCTGGTTGTTTGTGTTGGCGCACGAAAGCCGAGTAGTGGCGCAGAAAGAGTCGAATCGTCAAACGCGCAAACTGATACGTGAGATTGATGCTCACCAAGAAACCGATCGCGCCTTACAACATGCCAAAGAGCAAGCTGAGCGGGCAAATGAGGCGAAAAGTCGTTATCTAACCGGTATTAGCCACGAATTGCGCACGCCACTGCAATCTATTATTGGCTATGCGCAACTCTTGTCGGAAAAAGCCAATACGCCATCAGGACATCAGAATGGCTTGGATATTATCCATCGCAGTGGTTTGTATTTGGCGGATTTGATCGAAGGTTTGTTGGATATTTCGAAGATTGAAGCAGGACGTTTTGATCTGTATCGCAACACGGTAGATTTGCCCAAGTTAATCGACCAGCTTAACAGTATGTTTGCTATGCAAGCGCGTGATAAAGGCATTCAATTACAGTCGAAAATTCTGGCCCCTTTGCCTCAGCATGTGGTGACAGATGAAAAACGCTTGCGACAAATTTTGATTAATTTGCTATCTAATGCGGTGAAATACACGCCGAAAGGTTCGGTTTTCTTTGAAGTGAATTATCGTAACCAAGTCGCCGAGTTTGTGATTCGAGACACGGGTGTTGGCATTAAAGAAGGCCATTTAAAGCGAATTTTTGATCCCTTTGAACGCGTTCGTGACATCAGCACAGGCAATTTACCCGGTACAGGCTTGGGGCTGACCATAGTGAAGTTGCTCACGGAGATTATGGGCGGTGATTTGCAGGCTCATTCTGTAGTCGGTGAAGGCAGTGAGTTTCGTGTCAGTCTGCTGTTGCCTTGGGTGAGTCAAGGAGATAGCGCCACTTATGAATACAAGCGTATTGTGAGTTATCAAGGTTATCAACGCACTTTAATGGTGGTGGACGATGATCCTGTGGTGCGTGGTTTGTTGTCGGATATTCTTGTGCCACTTGGCTTTCATGTTTTGGAAGCTTCCGATGCCGAAAACTGTTTGGATGAGCTGGAGTCCTGTTCGCCAGATATGTTTGTATTAGATGTGTCTATGCCGGGAATGGATGGTTTGAGCTTGGCGAAGTTACTTCGTGATCGTGCTTATAGTGTGCCGATAATCATGTTGTCTGCTGACGCCAAAGAAAACCAACGCAAGCCAGATGAGCAAGCCGCTTTTAATCAATATTTAGTCAAACCGGTGAACAACAGTGCCTTGTTGGATGCCATCAAACATTGGCTCGTATTGGAATGGGTCTATCAAGAAAGCGACGTCGATGTTACTGCGCCTAGGCTTGTAGAAAAGTTCGCTGACAGCAAGGAAGAGCACGAGCAAAATCGGCTAGAAGAGCAACAAATTGCCGCCATTCCAGACCATGAAAGTGTGCGTGAATTGATGGCGTTTGCGGAGATGGGTTACAAAAAAGGCGTACGCGGTGTGCTCGATCAGTTGGCAAAAAGTGAGGTAATTACCGTGAGCCATTTACAGCAATTGGAAAGTTTCTATCAAAGTTTTCAGTTCGACGCGATTGCCCAATACATACAAACACACTCACGTTTAATCTCTGATGTTAGCGAGAAATCCAACTATGAACCCGAGTAATAAAAGTGACATTGTTTTAGTGGTCGACGATTCGCCTGATGCCTTGAGCCTGATTCATGACACCTTGGAAGCGGCGAATATGGAAGTACTTGTTGCTCTTGAAGGTAAGCAAGCGCTCACTATTGCACGACGGATTCGACCTGACATTATTTTGCTCGATGCCATCATGCCGCACATGGATGGTTTTGACACTTGTCGTGCGCTAAAAGCGGATCAGAGCTTGGCGTCGATACCGGTTATTTTTATGACGGGCTTGAGCGATACGGACGACATTGTGCGTGGTTTGGAAGCGGGTGGGGTGGATTATCTCACCAAGCCGATTCAGCCCAATGAACTGATTGCTCGCATGCGCGTACATTTGTCGAATGCGCGTCTGAGCAACAACGCGCAATCGGCGCTCGACAGCATGGGGCAGTATTTAATGACCACGACCTACGCAGGGGACATTGCGTGGGCGACGCCACAAACCTACGCCTTGCTTGCTAAGGCGCGAGCAAGCAGTGAATGGCAACGAACGGAACTGGCCTTGCAAATACGCCTTTGGTTGGCTCATCAACCCGTGGTGGGCAATTTGTTGAAACTCAGTGGATTGGATTATCCCTTGGCACTGAAAATGATGGGCGTCACGGAACAGAAAGAAGTGTTACTAAAATTAGAAGACGGCGACAAGCCCACCGGGCCGGCCTTACTGAAAAAAGAATTGGATTTAACCGATCGCGAGTCCGAAGTCTTGCACTGGATCGCTAACGGTAAAACCAATCGAGAAATCGCTGAAATCCTCGAAATGAGTCCACGCACAGTCAACAAACACCTAGAGCAAATCTTTCCTAAGCTCGGTGTGGAAAATCGCACCTCTGCTGCTGGAGTGGCACTGCGGATTTTGTAAGCAGAGCAATGGCTGTTGTCTAAGCTTAACTTTAGATAAGCATTTACGTATTTTATAAGAGCATAAATTACTCTATGCTGCATTTTTACAGCATCAAAAAGGTGTCCAGATGTCTATTGAGCAATCCTCCGATCTATCAGCTCCTATTGTTTACAAAGTGAATCAGGTGATCAGCGCGGAGCAATTTGTCGATCTACTGTCGAAGACGACACTGGGCGCGCGTCGTCCTATCGGTGAGCCTGAAACAATTGAAGCTATGTTGAAAAACGCGAATTTGTTGATTACGGCATGGCAAGGCGAGGCTTTGGTCGGCGTGGCGCGTTCGGTGACGGATTTTGCCTTTTGTTGTTATTTATCGGATTTAGCTGTTGATGAGACAGTGCAGGCGTCTGGTATTGGAAAAACTTTGATACGAATGACCAAAGACGCTTTACAGCCTAAATGCGCTTTGATTCTGTTATCCGCTCCACAGGCCGTGGATTATTACCCTAAAATTGGTTTTACTCAGCACAACAGTGCGTGGGTGCTCACAAATATTGATGATCTGAAATAATATTGCTTGACCCTATTTTTTTGCTCACGCTTACTACGCTTTATATTATATCGATCATCCAGAGCGATATTCTAACATCGGTAGAAGGACGTTAAGGCGTTGTTATGAAGATTACAGATTTACCTTTTGGCGTAACAGATTGGCAAGGCGTGGAAAAAACCACTCACAAAGGCGAAAGCGGCTTTGCTTATTGGCAGACAAAGCAGTTTGGCGATATTCGAGTGAGGATAGTGACCTACTCTGCGGGGTATCTAGCAGATCATTGGTGTACCAAAGGCCATATTCTTTTTTGCATGAGTGGCGAGTTGAAAACGGTGCTAGAAGATGGTCGTACCTTTATTTTGTCGGCTGGAATGAGCTATCAAGTAGCAGATGGCGCCGAACCGCATCGTTCTTCTACGTCAGAAGGTGCAACGCTGTTTATTGTGGATTGATGTGTTTGCAACTGAGAAAGTAGAACCGAGATATTGATTCTACTTTCTACTTCGTTGCGCATTACTATAACAAAGCTTTATTCCTAAATAAGTTCACCACGTGCAGGGTAGTTCTTGCTGACCGCAAATTCGATCGCGCCAAGCACCTCTTTGAAGTGTGGGCGAGCAAAAGGCATTGTGCTTATGTTGCTCCAATATAAGGTATGGTCCGGACGAATTAAAAATAACCCTGGTTCTGTGAATTCATTGGGTTCTTCTATACCAATGCTCGTAATCCCTCTGCCAGCGCTTCTATGCAATCCCCAGGCTTGAGATTGTTCTACCGTTAAGCCATATCCCATGGTCAAGTTTTGAATTTCCCATTCGGTTGATGCCTGTAGCGCTCTTTCTTCTGTGTCGGAGCTAAGTACAAGCGAGTTCACACCTTTCGCTGCAAAGTCATCTGCTAAGCGGCTTAATTCTTTTAGGTAATTCTTACAAATGGGGCAATGCAAACCACGATATACAACAACCATAGTAAAATTTTCTGGGGATTGTTGTGTGAGTGACCAAGGCCCTTTGAGGGTATTGATGTTGAGATCTGGCGTTGTTGCTCTTGGCTTTAGGGCGACCATTATGTTTACCTCATAATTTGTTGTTTATTTCGATAGAGGCAGATTATGGTAAAATTTGATACGATTGGTTACCTATTGTATTTTAAATGTTGCAGATCGTATTTATAGTGAGACTACATTATCGTGGATAGGCTATCGTCAGTATTAAGCACGTTTCGCCCAAGAGCCATTTCGGTAAACAGCCGTTGTGTATCTAGTGCTAGGGAGTTTATATCTTTTTCTCCGGACGCCAGTTATTGGTTGTATCTGATTAGCGGGGAGCTTTCACTCACAGCGCAAAGTAATTCTCGTTTGATGTTGAAAGAAGGCGATGGTGTTTGGCTTCCTTCCGGGCACGAACTTGAAGTGCTTTCAACCCAAGTGGAAGGCATTGAAACACATTTGTTTGTGTGTGAATTTGATTTTGGGACAAAAGCGTTAAACCCGCTGTTGGACATGGAGTGGCAATGGATCCCAGTGGAGAAAGACAGCGATATTGCTCAGCATTTATTGCCACTCACCACATTGCTTTTGATGGAAAGCTCCCAGTCTCGTTGTGGATATCAGGTTGTTGTGGAGCGGTTGGCTGAGGCGTATTTAGTGCAAATGCTGAGGCTTTTCATGCAAACCCAAAAAATTCAGTTGGGTTTGTTGGCGGGTCTGAGTGATGTCAGATTGGCTCGGGCTATTGTATCCATTCATGAACATCCTCAGTATGCTTGGCAGGTCGCCAGTCTTGCTGAAAAAGCGGGGATGTCACGTTCTGTGTTCAGCGGATTGTTTAAACGTACGGTTGGCGTGTCTCCCATGGCTTATTTGACCTCATGGCGTATGCGTTTGGCTGCCCAGCGCATTAAAAATGGAGATAAGAATCTCGCTATTCTAAGTGACGAGTTGGGCTATCAAAGTGAGGCGGCTTTTCGTCGTGCATTTAAAAAAGTCATAGGAGCCACTCCCAGAGAAATCAACCGTCATGCCCGACGTATTTAAAATGGCTGGATCTGGTTTGTGCCCATAACGAGAAATTGCACTGAGGAATCAGCCACATTAGCAGTCAATTGATTGAAAAATAGTCTGATAATCAAGCACTTTCAAAAAATTATTACATATAAATGGCACCCACTTCTTGGCAAGGGGGAAGCATGTCGATATAATCTGCAACGCTTTTAGGGCCTGTAGCTCAGTTGGTTAGAGCATCCGACTCATAATCGGCAGGTCCCCAGTTCAAGTCTGGGCAGGCCCACCATATAAAATAAGCCTCTAGAGGGTTAGTTAACACTAACTTCTAGGGGCTTTTTTATTACCGCTAAAATAGGTTCAAGTTTCTTCCTTATTCGTTTTTATTATATAAGTTAATGATTTTTCATTCTTATCCATTTGGTTAACATCTTGTTACCATTACGCCAACTTATCGATTTGCCTTATTCGCTGCTATTTAGGCGAGTGGGGCATCGGTGCTCTATTGGTTCTTTTTAAGGTTTTTCTTCATGTTGTATCCCATTATTAACTTAGCGATCTTTGCTTTGTTGATTGTTGTGCTGTTTAAACAGCAAAAATCACAAAAAACGTTATCTACTCGAGTGTTCACTGGCTTGGGCTTAGGTGTGGCATTGGGTGCTGCATTGCAGTTTGTTTATGGTGTTGGCAGCGCTGAAATCAGCGAGACATTAGAGTATGTCAATATTGTTGGCTACGGCTATGTTAGTTTGCTGAAGATGATCATCATGCCGTTGATTTTAGTGTCTATTATTGGCGCTATTATTAAGGTGAAAGACACGGGGTCATTGGGCAAGATGTCCGCCTCAATCATTGGTATTTTGTTAGCGACGACAGCGGTTTCTGCTTTGATCGGTGTTTTTGTGAGCAATCTATTTGGCTTGTCTGCTGACGGCATTGTGCAAGGAGCCAGAGAAATGGCTCGCGGTGCGGCGTTAGAGACGCGTCTAGATGGTTTGGCCAATGTGTCATTTGCTGACATGGTTACGTCTTTCTTCCCTGGAAACCCTTTCGCAGACTTGGCTGGCAGCCGTCCTACTTCAACCATTGCTGTGGTGATTTTTGCTGCTTTTGTTGGTGTGGCTGGGGTTAAAGTTGCTCGAAGCGAACCTGAATTAGGGGCGAGTTTTGAGCGCTTTGTGGATGTGGCTCAATCGGTTGTTCGAACTCTGGTTCGTATGGTGTTGAGTTTGACGCCGTACGGTATTTTGGCCTTGATGACAAAAGTGGTGGCTGGATCGGATGTGAATGACATTTTGACCTTGCTTAATTTTGTGGTGGCGTCGTATGTCGGTTTGGCACTGATTTTGGTTATGCATTTATGTTTGCTTGCTTTTAATGGTATTTCGCCAATTCAATACTTTAAGAAAGTGTTACCGGTACTTTTGTTTGCTTTTACATCTCGTTCAAGTGCCGGAACGATTCCGTTGAATATCGATACTCAAGTAAAGCGTCTAGGTAATGGTGAAGGTGAGTCAAATTTCTCTGCTTCTTTTGGCGCGACAATGGGGCAAAATGGGTGTGCAGGCCTTTATCCTGCAATGTTGGCTGTGATGATTGCACCAACGGTAGGCATTAATCCATTAGATCCAAGCTTCATTATTTCGTTAATTGCTATCGTTACCATTAGTTCATTTGGTATTGCTGGCATCGGTGGTGGCGCAACCTTCGCGGCGCTCATCGTGTTATCTGCCTTGGACATGCCTGTTGCTCTCGCTGGCTTATTGATTTCCATCGAGCCTTTGATCGATATGGGTCGTACCGCAGTGAACGTTAATGGTGCGATGACGGCAGGTACCATTACTTCTAAGTGGTTAGGTCATTCTGATAACGAGGTCTTTGAGCAAGATGAAATGCCAGAGGTTGAGTTAAAGAATAGCTAAGGCTTCTAAGGCTTGTGAGTTAGAATCCTTTTAAAACCACCTTCGGGTGGTTTTTTTATTGTTGTAGAACGTGTTTTGAGTAAAAATACGGGGTATGTCATGACTTGGTAGGGAATTTTTGCATTAGGCATGCAAAGTGCTTAAATTGATCTAAGCTTGGTAAGTAACAACGACAAGGAGAAGATCGTGTCACTATTTTCTAACCTCAAGGTATCTCATTCTGTGGCGATTGTGGGCATTTTGCCTTCATTATTTGCCATTATCATCGTTTTCATTTTAGTTAAAGATTTAAACAAACGAGTTCATGAAGGGCGCGTAGCCGAAGATATGGTCATGCTGTCGACCTTGTTAGACGGTGTCGCCCATAATTTTGCCGTAGAACGTGGTTTGAGCGCTGGCTATCTTGGTAGTAAAGGGGCGAATGGCAAAGAGGCATTAATGGCTCAACGTCTGGTGGCAGATAAGGCCGAATCCGCCCTTAGAAACATTCCTAGTGATATATTTGAAGCACTTGGACAAGATGAAATAGACGGCTTACGTGGGGCTGTTCTAACGATGTTAACTAATAAAGACAACGTCCGGAAAAGCGTTGATGTGCTTGCTGCGGACAACGGCGCCTTTGATTTTTATTCTGAGGTAAATCGACGCGCGTTAAGCGGCATTCAACGAGCAATTTTGAACATCAGTGATCGCGATATCGCAAAGACACTTGAAGCTCGTCTTGGATTATTGTGGATGAAAGAGCGCGCAGGCCAATATCGGGGCGCATTAAATGGTGTTTTTTCCGCTCAAACGACGACGCCTAAGCGTCAATCTCAGATTGCTAGCTATATCGAAGACGAAGCTTACTGGCTAGAGCACTTTAACGCTACGGCGCCTGATAAAGACAAAGCGTTACTACAATCTGCAATGCAAAACCCTAAGTGGTTGTCGGTGTCTAAGACCACCGATTCATTTTTAGCCTTAAAGGATGTCTCATCAGTCAAAGGGCCTGAAGATTGGTTTGCGTTAGCGACGGCGAAAATCGGTCTAATAAAAGGCGTAGCGGACAAAATCAGTGAGGAAATTCTAGGTTTAAGTGCGTCTTTAACCTCCAAAAGCCAAATGTATCGCAATATTCTTGTCATTGGTTTTGTGATTCTGATCACGCCGGTTATTTGGTTAGCTTTCACATTAACGCGTTCTATCACTCGACGTGTTGAATTGATTAGTCAGGCCTTATCAAATGTTTCTTCAGAGCGTAATTTGACTGGAAAAATTGAAAATCTGTCCAACGATGAGCTTGGAGATATTATTCAATATTTGAATGTTCATTTAGATCATTTGAGAGATTCATTTAGTCTAATGGTGAACATGGCGTCAGAATCAAAAGACAGCATGAGTGTGTTGAGTGGATTTTCGCAAAGTGCACTAAAAGAAACAAAAAATCAGTTTGACCAAACGGATTTAATGGCGTCAGCCGTAGAGGAAATGTCGTTAACCAGCAATACGATTTCACAAGACATGCAATCTTCGGCGCAGGCAACGGAGAGTATTCGAGCGCAAAGTACTCAAGCCTCTGAGCGAATGCAGTCTATTTTGCATTCCATTGCGAACCTTTCCTCGGAGGTCGAAGGCGGTCACAAAGCGGTTCAATCTGTAACAACAAACACAGAGCAAATTAGCAGTATTTTGCAAACCATTGAATCCATTGCAGAGCAAACGAACTTATTGGCGCTTAATGCGGCGATTGAAGCAGCACGAGCGGGCGAGCAAGGGCGTGGGTTTGCTGTCGTAGCAGATGAAGTGAGGACCTTAGCACAACGCACACAGAACTCGACTGAAGAAATTCGTTCGATGATTGAAGCCTTGGTTGGATCCGGTAAGAGTGCATTGAAGTCCATGGACCAATGCGCCAACATGGCAACCGACACATCCGGTGTGGTGCGTGATAATGTGACAATGATGCAAGGCCTGTTTGATGATATAGAGCAGTTAGCTCAAACGATCGAACGTGTTGCCACCGCGTCAGAAGAGCAATCACAAGTCTCTGAAGAGATTAACCGCAACATTCAGAATGTGAGTGAGCGTTCCGAGCGTATCCTCGACTTAGTGAATAAAACAGATGAGGGCTCTGAACAAGCGAAACAGCGCTTCGACAGCGTGCTTAAAGAAATCTCATCCTACAAACTGAGTTGATTGTTTTACAGCGCGTGGATGCCTGATACGAAAAAGACCCATTGAAGCGAATCAATGGGCCTTTTTATGCGAATTGCTTAACGGTCAATCAGTCTTGAGCCGGTTTGCGGTTGCGTCGCGCTGGCGCCAGAGGTTTGCTACGCAAACCTTGCCCTTGTGTTACCTCTGCTTTTGATGTGTTTGGACGACGATTTCCTGATTTAGGCGCATTGCCTTGTTTCGCAGGGTTTCCGCCTTGTTTCACGCCATTACCTTGTCTTGCGCCTGCGTGCTGGTCGCGAGATGCTTTTGGCTTTTTCGGTTTGTTTGGCTTGATTGGACGCGTGTCCAATGTGGTGTCAGGCAACATATGAGATGGGAAAAAATCATCATCATAGCGACGTTCGATCAGCTTTTGCGTCAAACGTTCAATCGCTCGCAATTGGTCTAACTCATCCGCAGCCACCAAAGAAATGGCTTTGCCTGTTGCGCCAGCGCGGCCAGTTCGACCAATGCGGTGAACATAGTCTTCGGCGACATCTGGTAGATCAAAGTTGACCACATGAGGAAGCTGTTCGATATCCAGTCCTCGCGCGGCAATATCAGTCGCGACCAAAATGCGAATACGACCTTCTTTAAAGTCTGACAAGGCACGAGTCCGTGCACCTTGGCTTTTGTTGCCATGAATCGCACTGGCGCGAATGCCAGCGTCTTCTAGTTGCTTCGTGATTTTGTTTGCGCCGTGTTTGGTACGAGAAAATACCAACGCTTGATCCCAACGACCTTCCGCGATCAATTTAATAAGCAGTTCGGTTTTGCGCTTTTTATCGACAGGGTGTAGCCATTGCTCAACAGACACTGCCGTCGCATTGCGTGGGGTCACCGATATTTCTACAGGGTTATTCACCAAGCCTTTTGCAAGTTGACGAATCTCGGGAGAGAACGTCGCAGAAAACAGCAAGTTCTGACGCTTCTTTGGAAGGATTGCTAAGATTTTCTTAATGTCGTGGATAAAGCCCATGTCCAACATGCGATCGGCTTCATCTAATACGAGCACTTCCAGTTTGTCGAATCGTACGGCTTTTTGGTTGTACAAATCCATCATACGACCTGGTGTAGCGATCAGAATATCGGCGCCACGACGCAATGCCATCATTTGTGGGTTGATTTTTACGCCACCAAATACCACGGTCGATTTCAGGCCCAAATGCTGGCCATAATTCTTAACGCTCTCGGCAACTTGAGCGGCCAGTTCACGTGTTGGTGTTAATACTAATGCGCGTACTTGGTTGTTTTGCGCGTGTTCGCCTTTGCTTAGAATTTCAAGCAAAGGTAAGGTAAACCCCGCGGTTTTACCTGTCCCGGTTTGGGCCGCGGCCATCACATCTTGGCCTTCAAGAATGGCTGGTATTGCCTGAGCTTGGATAGCGGATGGCTCAGTGTAGCCTTGGTCTTCAATGGCTTTTAGGATGGGGGCAGAAAGCCCAAGTTTGTTGAAACTCATAGATGTTCTCATGTTTTATCAAAGGCAGGTGCAAGGCTGAATGGTCAGGTAATGCAAGAATTTCGCGAAGCTTACCTTATATCCGCCTTACATGCTATGTACTATCAAATTAGACTCTTTTTACGTCTACCGAAACGGCCAGTTGCTGAGATCCTCCCCCCTCAAATATCACCCCTTGCAGCGGTGTTACATCGGAATAATCTCTTCCCCATGCTGTCACAATGTGCTGATCATTTGGCATGATGTCATTAGTAGGATCAAATTCTACCCAGCCAAGTTCGGGGATAAACACCGCGAACCAAGCGTGGGATGCATCTGCCCCAACGAGCTTTTCTTGTCCCGGCGGCGGTAGGGTTTCTAAATATCCGCTCATATAGCGGGCTGGAATGCCCACAGAGCGTAAGCAACCAATGGCAAGGTGCGCGAAGTCTTGGCACACACCACTGCGTTGTTTAAGTACTTGTTCTAATGGAGTGGCAACCGTTGTGCTGGCTGGGTCGAAGGTAAACTCGGTGAAAATTTTGTGTGTGAATGCTAAGGCCGCTTGCAATACAGGCTTATCATCCGCAAACGTACTAGTGGCATAGTCTTTTAAATCTTCAGAGCGATGTATCTGCGGCGAATCGAGTAAATACTCTTTTGCCATCCGCAGTTCCGGTGTATTGGGGGCGTTTAGCTGCGCCCGTAATTGGCCACAATTTAGCGTGTGTTGAGACGCCCACTCAAGCACATTAAGTGGGGTAATCTCAAAGTCCGTGGTGACGTCAATAACCAACTTTTTATGCGCTTCCTGAATGGAAAAGTAAAAGGTTTGATTGCCAAAATAATCTTCGCCATCGTTTTGGTAGACCGGTGGGGGATTGATCTGAACCTTTTGATGGAGACAGCGCTGGTTACGAGTATCTCGCGGCAGCAAATGCGCCATGTTGTAGCATAAGCTCACTGGTGCGCCATACGAGTATTCTGTGATATGACGAACACGGTATCTCATAGAGCAACTCCTCTTATGGCTTCAGTAAGAGACTGAGGGCCTGCGGTATGGTCAAAATACTTATCACTAATGAGAACGGTAAACTGCTCTAATTGGTCTAGAAGTTCCGTCATCAGCTGTTCTAATGCATGACGAGTTTGTGTTTTTTCATTTATTTTGGCCAGCTCTTCAAGGTCGGCGAGCTGAATATCATTTAATGATTTGATAATGATCTTATGTTCTGGACTCAGCCCCGCGGAAGTTGTTTCGTTGCGAGGCAGCTCTTTAATGTATTTACGCAGTTGTTCAACTTGGTAAAGTAAGGAGCGAGGGTTCGTACCATCAATCATCAAGAGATCTAATCCATAGGCCACGCGAGCACGGTTGCGATAGCGACGGCGGAAAGAGATTAGAGCCTCAACACTTAATAACACCGATTCTAAAATTTGCTGTTGTGAGGTGGCAGGCAAGGGTTTTGTCAGTGAAGAACGCAATAGTGTCGCAGTTTGTAGCGTGCGTTCAGTACGGCGCCCAATCTCTTGGAATGTCCAATCGAGTCCGCGTAACATGCTTTCATGATTCAAACCGGAAAGCGCTAACAATGACGTTACCAAACTGTCTAACGATTCTTCCGGTGCGGAAGGCAGGCCATTAGTATAGGCGCGATCCAGTTCATGGATATGGTCACGCAGCTCATTGATGATAATTCGGGTGTCCGCAGACAGCATTTCTTTGACTTGTTCGCTGCAGCTTAGCATTGCCTGTAAATTGGCTTTGATGGAGCCAGCGCGGCTGCCGTCGGTAATAATAGACACCAGTTCTGCTTCTGGATTAGCGAGCAATTCCTCATCGGCTTCCATAAAGCCGGGTAGACAGCCTGTTTGTGTTGATGCCATTTCAAGTAAGGTGCGACGGCTTTCCTCTGGTAAAGGGTCAATACCATTCATTTGTTTGAAAATGGTACGCAGTAAACGCATGCTAATTTCAGCACGTTCTGCATAACGGCCCATCCAAAAAAGGTTTTCGACCACCCGGCTTGGTAAGTTGGCCTGTAAGGCTTCGTCCTGCAATAGCACTTGTTCGATTATCGAGGCCGCTTGCGGTTCAGGCTCTGCAGCCAATACCCAAGTGTCTTTGCTTTTCGAACCCGAAATATTCGACACAATGGCTTCTTTGTGTGATTCCCCTGTGCGTGATAATCCGCCCGGCATGACGCTGTAGCCTTGGGGGCTAGAAACGGTGAACGCTCGCATTAGGCTTGGTCTGGCTTGTATTTTTTCATCCAACCAAATCGGGGACATTGACCCTGGAATGTAGCTTTGGGCAGTGTATAGATGTGGGTTTCTTTTGATTTTTTCGATGGTGCTGAGCTTTTGCTTTTCCGTCAATGTGTGCCCATAAATACTGTTGGTATCATGGCGACGTATGGTCGGTTTTATAATGAGATGACTCAAATTGGACAGAACATAGTGTAGGTCGTCGGCATCACCACACCACCAGGTGGTTACGGTAGGTAATGTGAGTTGTTCTCCCATGAGAAATTCACTGATGGCTGGTAAAAATTTTAACAGCGCGGGTGCTTCCAAAATCCCGCTGCCTAATGGGTTGGCCAGTACTACATTGCCCGCGCGAACCACTTCTAACAACCCAGGTACACCCAAGAAGGAATCTGCTCTTAGCTCTGCCTGATCACAGTAAGCGTCATCGACTCGACGCAAGATCACATCTACACGAGCCAAACCGTTCAACGACTTCATCCAAACAGCGCCGTTACGCACCGTCAAATCACTGCCTTGAACCAATGGAAAACCCAAGTAGTTCGATAAATACGCTTGTTCAAAATAGGTGCTGCTGTACGCACCGGGCGACAACATGACAATGCGTGGCGTATCGGTCCATTGACTAGACAGCGAAGACAGCATGTTTTTGAATGACTGGAAAAAGCCCGCTAATCGGCGTACTTGGCTCTCACGAAAGTTGTTGGCAATCACTCGCGAAACCACGGCTCGATTTTCTAGGGCATAACCGGCGCCACTGGGCACTTGGGTTCGATCGCTAATCACTTGGAACTGCCCCATTGGGTTGCGAACAAGGTCAACCGCATGAAGCAATAGCTGATGCTCACCAGGAACAGTAACACCGTGACAGGGGCGCAAGAAACCGGGGTGGCTAAAAATAATTTCGGAAGGAATGATGCCGTTTTTCAGGAGTTCTTGCGGGCCATAAAGGTCTTTTAATATGAGATCAAACAAAGTTGAGCGTTGAGCTAACCCTTGTTCAATGGAAAGCCATTCGTTTGTTTCTATGATATTGGGAATAAGATCCAGCGACCAAACGCTCGGAGTGAGCGGGTCGCTGGTTAGGTTATAGGTAGCTCCGTCTTCACGCAAAATGCGCTGAGCACGACGTTGTCTGTCGTGCATCTCCTCAGCCGTTAGATTCTCCATACTGCGTAATATTGGTTCCCAATGAGGACGCGGTTGGCGATCTTCCATGAAGGCCTCATCATAAGCATTCACAGGGGTATCATAGGCGGACGGTAACGTCGATTTTTGATCAATCATCGACGTTACGAAAGTACCTGTTTGAAATTGCATAATGTGCTTGAGCCTAAAAAAATTAATTATTAGAGGACATTATACTGCTTCCTTAGATCTAATGTATGAGGATATTCATTCATTGGCTCTTCAGCGGGTGGCGACATGGCACGAGGACCGTTTTCATTTGGATAAAATGCACGTAAGGCACTAAAGGCGGGCGGTGGAGACAGGGTGCCCTGCGTGAATCCATGATCCCAAAAACGGTTTACGCGACGCGCTTCTGCTTCATTGCTGTTGACCGGTACGTTGTCATAGGTACGTCCACCGGGGTGAGACACATGATATGTGCAGCCACCGACCGATAAACCATTCCATGTGTCGATCAAATCAAATATCAATGGCGTGTCGGTTCCCAGGGTAGGGTGCAACGCCGATGGCGGCGCCCACGCTTTGTAGCGCACAGCCCCCACATATTCACCTTTACGGCCGGTTGCGCGAATCGGCACACGTCGGCCATTGCAGCTCAGCACATAACGGTTGTCTGTTAAGCCTGATAATTTGACCTGCAAACGTTCAACGGAAGAATCCACATAACGAGCCGTGCCTGATCCGGTGATTTCTTCACCAAGAACATGCCAAGGTTCAATGGCCCAACGAAGTTCAATTTCCATGTCATCAATTTGCTGACGACCATAATGAGGGAAACGGAATTCTTCAAACGGCGCTAACCATTCGAGTTTAAATGGAAAACCATGACGTTGAAGGTCTTCGACCACTTCTTTCACATCTTGCCAAACAAAATGCGGCAACATGAATTTGTCGTGTAAACTGGTGCCCCAGCGTACTAAAGGCTTCTTGTAGGGTTCTTTCCAGAAACGAGCCACCAAACAGCGCAGCAACAGCATTTGTACCAATGACATATGCGGATGAGGCGGCATTTCAAAACCACGGAACTCTAATAAACCTTGGCGCCCACTGGCACTGCCTGCGGCATAAAGTTTATCGATACAAAATTCAGAACGATGTGTGTTGCCGGTAATATCAACCAGCAAGTTGCGCATCAGACGGTCAACCAACCAAGGTTCTTCAACGAAACCTTCGGGCATATTTTGGAACGCGATTTCCATTTCATACAAGGCTTCATCTCGGCCTTCGTCTGGGCGAGGTGCTTGGCTGGTAGGGCCAATGAACATGCCAGAGAAAAGGTAAGATAGCCCTGGATGGTGCTGCCAGAAGGTTACTAAACTTTGTAGTAACTCAGGGCGACGCAACAGCGGACTGTCTGCTGGCGTGCGACCACCAAGCGTTACGTGATTACCACCACCTGTGCCAGTATGGCGACCATCCAGCATGAATTTTTCTGCGCCGAGGCGAGATAAATACGCTTGATGATAAAGTGTTTCTGTATTGTGAACCAACTCTGCCCAGCTGGCGGCCGGATGAATATTGACTTCGATGACACCCGGATCTGGCGTAATCAAGAATTTTTGCATCCGAGGGTCTTTCGGTGGTTCATAACCTTCGATCACAATGGGCAAGTCAAGGGTTTTTGCTACGTCTTCAAGGTGTCCAAGTACGCTAACGAAGTGTTCAAGATGCGTCATCGGCGGCATGAAAACATGTAAACGGCCATCTCGTGGTTCGATACACAAGGTAGTGCGAATCACGTTTTTCAGCGTTTTTTCTGGCGCTAGCTTTTCAGGTCTAGAAACGGGTGCTGCTGGTTTTTTAGCGAAATGCTGCTTGGCAACGCTTTCTAATACCGCGTTGTCTTTTTTGTTCGCCAAAGGTTGGCGAGGGTCAAACGGGTCACGCTCAGGAATACGATCTTCTTCGGCTTGCGCTGGTAAAGAATTCAGTGGCAAACGATAACCCATTGGGCTGTCGCCCGGAATCAAGGTAATAACGTCACTGCGCATTGGCCAAAGAGAGCTATTCCAACGATTGTTTACGGTATCGAATTCTAACGGCAAAACGAAGCCAGTTGTGGTGCTTAAACCACGGCCAAGCAGTTTTGCTAGACGACGGCGTTCTAAATCATCTTTTAAATCAGCTTTGGTTGGATCGGCATCCGCAGGGAGTGATTGCTCCATCCACAAATAATACAGCGTATCTTCATACGTGCTTTGCAGGTATTGCTTATCCAGAGCGAGTTTTTCACACAACAATTCGCCAAACGCTTGGGCGTCTTTAATGGTGTGTTTGTAGTCTTTGTCTACGCGAGCCAGATATTTTGGGTCATTCCACAAGGCTTCGCCGTCAGTGCGCCAGAAACAGCCCAGTGCCCAGCGAGGCACTTCTTCGCCTGGGTACCATTTTCCTTGGCCATAATGGAGCAAACCGTTGGCGCCGAATTCTTGCTTCATCTTGATCAGCAAGTCTTTGGCTAGTTTAAGCTTTTCTGCGCCCAATGCGCCGGTATTCCATTGCTCTGAATCCATGTCGTCAATGGAAACAAAGGTCGGCTCGCCACCCATTGTTAGACGAACATCGCCGTCTTCAAGCTGTTTATCGACCGCAAAGCCTAAGGCTTTGATGGTGTCCCATTCGCCTTCAGCATAGGGTTTGGTGACGCGTGGATCCTCGTGAATACGAGTCACTATGTTGCTGTAGCTGAATTCACACTCACATTCGTCGATGAATCCTGTAATGGGCGCAGCAGAAGCAGGTTCTGGTGTGCAAGCAAGTGGGATGTGACCTTCACCCGCGAACAATCCTGATGTAGGGTCTAGTCCAACCCAACCCGCGCCTGGCAGATATACTTCACACCAAGCATGTAAGTCGGTGAAATCCTCTTCTGGGCCAGAAGGGCCATCAAGTGCTTTCACATCGGCGGTTAGCTGGACTAAATAACCCGAAGCGAAACGAGCGGCTAAACCAAGGCTTCGTAGTATTTGAACCAATAACCAGGAAGTATCACGACAAGAGCCTTTTTTAAGCGTTAGGGTTTCTTCGCAGGTTTGAACGCCGGGCTCTAAACGAATACCGTAGCCGATATCTGCCGCTAAGCGACTATTAATGGCAACAAGGAAGTCATTGATTGGCGTGTTTTTACGATCAACCGTTGATAGCCATTTATCCAATAACGGACAAGATTCCGTAACTTGTAAGTAAGGATCGAGCTCTTTTTTGAGGGCTTTGTCGTAGGCAAACGGATATTCTTCTGCGTAGCTTTCCACAAAGAAGTCGAATGGGTTGATCACTGTCATGTCAGCAATGACTTCAACGTAAAACTCTAATTTGTTGGTTTTTTCTGGGAACACTAAACGCGTTTGAAAATTGCCGAACGGGTCTTGTTGTATGTTAATAAAATGCTTTTCAGGCAAGACTTTCAGCGAGTAAGCGTGAATTTTTGTGCGTGAGTGTGCCGCAGGTTGCAACCGCAAAATGTGCGGGGCAACATTGATAAATCGATCAAACTCATAGGTGGTCTTGTGCTGTATTGCGACTCTAATGGTCATGCAGCGTCTCCTTGCCGAAAATGAAACCAGTTTTCGGTAATCTGGTAGTTTATTTCTATAATCGCAATCTGCAGCGCGTTGAGGTGATCCTGGAAGTCATTATTTAAATCTTCCGAGCTGATCAGTGGGTAATCAACGTCTAGGATCTTGTCGACTTTGGAGGTAATCAGTCCTGCCCGTGGCAGCTTGTTGGCCGCTTCGCTGATTTGCCCAAAACAATAGGCCAATGTTCTCGGGAAGCAAGGGTCATTCATCAAAAAAGTGGCGGCTTTTGCGCCATTTATCGATGTTCGTACGGTGCGTCGATAATCCAAATACGCACTTTGTGACTTTAATACTTTTGACCAAGTGACTTGCCCAAGTTGAATTCTCGCCTCTGGTTCTGACTTCAGCATCAACGACACCGCGGCATCAAGAATACGTGTTCCCATGTCGGCGCGTTCTAAGTAACGACCCATGATAATAAAGTGCCAGCCAGAGTCGCGACTCATCGCACCAGCAAATAGCCCAATGATTTTTTGGCAGCCTTCGATAATGGTATTAAGGAATAGATGGCGTTCTGAACGGTTAATGCCTTGTTTGATGTTTTGCTGAGCGTACAAGTCCAGTTCGTTGATCAGTTCCCACGTTTCTTTAGGCACAGCATCACGGGTTGTACGGATGTTTTCACGCACCATTTTCAATGAAGACAGCATGGAGCTGGCGTTGGTGTCGTCAGCCAATAAAAATTTTACGACGTTACGTTCGTCTTTTACTTTGTAGCGCTGCTCGAATACCTCTTCGCCACTTAATATTTCTATTAGGTTGTACCAAGACACTTCGATACTTTTCGGAAGGTCAAACAAAAGTTCATCATAAACACTGACCAAACGGGCCGTATTTTCTACTCGCTCTAAATAGCGGGCGCTCCAATATAGGCGTTCTGCGACTCTAGATAACATGATTATTGCCCCTTAGTTTCAACAATCCAAGTGTCCTTACTACCACCACCTTGTGACGAATTAACGACTAAGGAGCCTTTTTTCATGGCAACGCGAGTCAACCCACCTGTGGTGACGTAGGTGTCTTTTGCTTGCAAAATGAAAGGTCGAAGGTCCAAGTGGCGTGGTTCCAGAACACCTTTTGAGATAAGTGTTGGTGCGGTTGATAGTTTTAATGTTGGTTGAGCTATGTAATTACGAGGGTTTTTTGTGATGAGCTCGGCAAATAAAAGTTGCTCTTTTTTCGTAGAATGTGGGCCGACTAACATACCGTACCCGCCAGACTCATTGGCTGGTTTTACGACGAGCTTGTCTAGATTATCAAGCACATAAGCGCGCTGTTCTGGGTCGTCACACAGGAAAGTTTCAACGTTTTTAAGAATGGGTTCTTCTTTCAAGAAGTAACGAATAATGTCTGGTACATAAGCGTAAACGACTTTGTCATCGGCAACGCCAGCACCCGGCGCGTTGGCCAGCGCCACATTACCGGCACGCCAAGCACGCATTAAGCCGGCAACACCCAGGACAGATTCAGGATCAAACGCTTCTGGATCGATGAATAAATCATCGATGCGACGGTAAATGACGTCGACACGTTCAGGGCCATCAATCGTTTTCATGTAAACACAGTCGTCGCTGTCGACAAACAAATCGCTGCCTTCAACGAGTTCCGCACCCATTTGTTGTGCTAGGAACGCGTGTTCAAAATAGGCTGAGTTATAAATACCTGGAGTGAGTACCACTATTTCAGGGTTTTCAATGTCTCTTGGCGACAGTGCCGCCAAGGTGTCAAATAGCTGTGACGTGTAAGAATCCACTGGTAGGATGGACTCGTTTTCAAACAGTTCAGGCAGCACGCGTTTTGTGATAGCACGGTTTTCAAGCATATAGGACACGCCAGAAGGAACGCGTAAATTGTCTTCCAATACAAAGAAGTCGCCATTTTCGTCGCGGACCAAATCGGTGCCGCAAATATGCGCCCATACGCCATAGGCTGGTGATACGCCAACGCATTCTGGTCTGAAGTTCTTTGAATCTTTGATGATGTGTTCTGGAATGATGCCGTCTTTGATGACGTTTTGATCGTGGTAGAGGTCATTGATGAAAAGGTTGAGGGCTTTTAGGCGTTGTTTTAGTCCGGCTTCTGCTATTTTCCAATCCGATGCTTCAATCGTTCTGGGGACTATGTCGAAGGGCCATGCTCTGTCGATGTTGCCTTCTTCTGTGTAGACCGTAAAGCTGATGCCCATCTCTTGTATTGTTGCTTCAGCAGCGAGGCGTCGCTTTTCTAATTCGTCTTCAGATAGGCTGTCTAAATACCCCAGTAGTTGTTGAGCTGGGGGTCTTGCGGCGCCTTGGTCATCAATTAACTCGTCAAAAAAAACCGATGACTGGTACTGGCTTGTTAGTTTTTCCATGTATACCTCGTTCTCTTATTAAAGCCGGAGGTGAGTGCTTTAAATTTGCACACATTCGCGTACTATTTTTGTGCGCCTGCCCTATATTGGACGGGGCTATGCTTTTTAATACCAAATTTACTTATATCATTACCCTGATTTACTAGGGCTTGCATAGTGTTTTCGCACTACTTTTTAAATAAAGCAAGGATCGAGCCATAGTGTTTAATCCTGAATGCCCCGATTTTATTGGTAAATTAAGTGATGTGAGTCGGTTTTATTTGGGTGGGAATTCGCTACTATGAAACATCAAAATTGTTGTGTTTTTTGTCATTTTTCAAAGGGATAAAGTCGTGTCTCAGGTCAGTCGTGTTTTGGTTGCTGGAGCGGGTATTGGTGGTTTGTGCGCCGCATTAGCGTTGGCAAAACAAGGTATGAAAGCGGTGGTTTTAGAGCAAGCCGAACAATTGGGTGAAGTTGGGGCTGGGTTACAGATCAGTCCGAATGCATTCAAAGTGCTTCGCCAGCTTGGTTTAGAGTCCGAATTGACGCCCTTTGCCTTTGTGCCGCAACAGGCTGTGATTCGCGATTACAAAACGGGCGAGTACTATTTTAGGTCTGCATTAGGGAGCGCCGCTGAAGCGAGATATGGCGCACCGTATTGGCATTTACATCGTGCTGATTTACATCAAGTGCTGGTGAATGCTTGTGTTAGATGTGGTGTTGAGTTGATGTTGAATGCGGAGGTAAGCAGTTACGAAGAGAACGTGCTTCTTAATCAGGTTGCTGTTTTGCTTAAAGACGGGCGCGAGTTTGTGGCGGATGTATTGGTTGGTGCGGATGGTCTTCATTCAAAAGTCCGTGAACAAATGCTTGGTAAAGAGCGTCCGACATTTATGGGTCAGGTCGCTTGGCGTGGCGTTATTCCTGTGAATGACTTGAAGGTGAATATTAAACCTGATGCTTGTGTTTGGGCTGGGCCGGGTCGTCATTTTGTGAGTTATTTTTTGCGAGGCGGTCATTATGTCAATTTCGTTGCTGTAGAAGAGCGCAGCGACTGGCAATCTGAATCGTGGCGTGAAGAAGGTGATGTAGAAGAATTGAAGCGTGCTTTTACGGGTTGGCATCCAGAAGTGAGTGACTTATTAACGTCTGCGACCAGTACCTTTCTATGGGCTTTGAATGGCCGTGACGAGTTGCCGACGTGGCATAAGGGACGCGTGGTTTTATTAGGCGATGCTTGTCATCCAATGCTGCCGTTTATGGCGCAAGGGGCGGCAATGGCCATTGAAGACGCTTATGTTTTGGCAAGGTGTTTATGTGCGTATTCTCTGACAGATGCTTTTATGCATTACGAACAAGTGCGTAAACCACGTGCGACGAAAGTTCAAAAAATGTCGAAAACCAATGCTGGCTTGTATCATATGCATGGCGGTTTGCTTGGAAAAATGAAGTTGAAAGCCCTGCAAGCGGCTGGACGTTTTGCCCCAGATGTCATTCAGTCTAAATTGGACGGTGTCTATGGCTATTCCGTATTGCACAATAGATGAATCTGTTGAGTGTTCTTTTTATAATTAAACTTCTATTTTTTTATATGAATCTAGCTTTTTGGTTATAACGTTTTGTGAGATCGTCATTGCGATTTATTATTGGCCTCGCTGGTTGAGTTTGATTATCATCGCCGCCTCTTTACCCTTGGATCATAAGTTTAAGGGTTAACTTAAATCTGGAATCCTCAGACGATATGACTTCTAAATCTCCTTTGGCCTTGTTGCCATTATTGCTTTTCCTTGTTCTTTTTGTCGGCAGTGGCCTTTGGTATCAATCTGAAGGCGTTGATTTTGCCTTCTACCAAATCTCTGCTCCTGTTGCTATTTTACCTGCGATTGCTTTGGCTGTTTTGTTGGGAAAAGGGCAGTTTAATCAGCGCATTGAAACGTTTATTCAAGGTGTTGGCGACAATACGATTGTTACCATGATTTTGATTTATTTGTTGGCTGGTGCGTTTGCCAGTGTGGCGAAAAGTGTGGGTGGTGTGGATGCGACGGTTAACTTCGGTTTAAGCGTTATTCCTGCTTCGCTTTTGTTGCCAGGGTTGTTCGTTATTACGGCGTTTGTTGCCACTTCGATGGGTACATCGATGGGAACCATTGCTGCGATTGCGCCAATAGTCATAGGTGTTGCTGAAGCGGCTGATTTGCCTTTATTGCTAACAGTTGGCACGGTGATCGGTGGCGCTATGTTCGGTGATAACTTGTCGATTATCTCTGATACGACCATTGCCGCCACTCGAACTCAGGGATGTGACATGCGTGATAAATTTCGCATGAACTTCAAGATTGCTCTGCCAGCGGCCTTAGTGACGTTGGTTTGGTTGTTTTTCCAGAGCAGTGGCGCACACATTTCAGACATCAAAGACTACGAATTGATTCGAGTGTTGCCTTATGTGGTGGTACTGGGGCTGGCTATTGCCGGTGTGAATGTGATGTTGGTGTTGTTTAGCGGCATTGTGTTGGCTGGTGTGATTGGTTTGACAATGCAGCCAGAATATTCTGTCGCGTCTTGGTCCGCTGATATTTACGCTGGTTATACCGGTATGCAGGAGATTTTGATCCTTTCTTTGTTGATTGGTGGTCTTGGTGCATTGATGAAGTCTCAAGGCGGTCTAGATTGGCTGGTAAGTACAATTGAACGTATTAGTTGTGCATTGGGTGCCAAGGCTGGCTCCACGCGTGCTGGAGAGCTAAGCATTAGTGCGGCAGTCGCTTTGACAAACTGTTGTACTGCGAACAACACAGTATCGATCTTAATTAACGGCTCTGTCGCAAAAAACATTGCTGAACGCTACAATGTTGATCCACGCCGCAGTGCCAGTTTATTGGATATTTTTTCCTGTGTCGTGCAGGGGATTTTGCCATACGGTGCTCAAATATTGTTGGCTTCTTCTTTGGCGAAAGTGTCGCCTTTGGATTTAGTCGGTTATGTGCAATACAGCTGGGTATTAGCGGTTGCTGCATTGGTGTCTATTTACATCGCTTGGCCAAAAAGCGTGAAATAAAAGCGAACAGAATTTCGTTGTAAAACGAAAAGCCTGTGCATTTTGTGATCACTAAATGCACAGGCTTTTTTTATTGCTTTGAATATGGATTTATTAAGGAGAGCACGTGAAACAGGGTTCCCATGTGAAGGCGGAATTGATTTTAGTCTTGGTGACGATTTTGGCCGGCTTTGGCTGGATTTTTTCTAAAGAGGCCTTGGCTGGACTACCACCTTTATTTTTTATGGGGGTTCGCTTCATTATTGCTGGTTTTGTTTTGTTCTTAGCTGGGCAGAAATATTTCCGTGGGTTGGACTGGGGGAATATTAAACAGGCATGTTGGGTCGGAGTGGTGATGGGAATCACTATGATGTTTTGGGTCACTGGGTTGGATCAAGGGTCCAATTTGGGGGTAGGGGCTTTCATTACGAGTTTAGGGGTGGTGCTGGTTCCGGTGGTGGCTCGGTTTATGTTCAAAGAAAGGCCGCCTTTGAGTATTTGGATTGCGTTACCGATTGCTGTGGTGGGCTTGGGTTTTCTTGCCTTGAACCAAGGCTTGGACATTGAATTTGCTCAGGTGTATTTTCTAGGTGCGGCTTTGTGCATGGCGTTTCAGTTGAACCTATTGTCGCGTTTTTCAATGCGTATGCATGCGCTGGTACTGACGGCCATTCAGCTTTCATCGGCAGGTGTTGTGTTGCTTGTTGTGTCTGTGTTCACAGAAACGCTTCCTCACAGCATTGGTCTTAATGTGGCAGGCTGGTTTCTAGCCAGCACCTTAATCGCGAGCAGCTTACGGTTTTTATTACAAACTTACGCCATGAGTTTGACCCCCGTGAGCCATGCTGCGGTGATCATGAATTTAGAACCTGTTTGGACGGCTATTTTTGCGGTGCTATGGTTTGGCGAGGTGATGGGTGTTGGGCAAGTATTTGGCTGCTGTTTGATTTTTCTGGCGATGTTGGTTTGTCGATGGACACAGATCAAATCGATTTTCAAACCCGCCAGAAAGGCTTAATCAGGCAGTATAGTATCGAGAGTATCGCTGTATAGTTGACGCATTTCTTGGCTGAATGGTCGGGGTTGGAACTCCCAGCGTGCCAATAATCCTTCACTAAGGGTGACAAGCATTTCAATCCTCGCAGCTATTTCTTTTTGATCCATATTGGGATACTGCGCGGCCATGATATTGATGGCGCGCTTTTGCAGACGTTGGTGTGACTCTTTATAGATCTGAGCAATCGTTGGGTTTCGTGCTGCCTCGGCTTTTATCTCCGCGTGCATTATTCTCTCATTGTTGCTTTCTGGGTTGAGATCAGAAAAGTGCCTTTCTAACCAATCCTTTTTATCTAAAAAGGACGCCATATAATGTAATCTTCTTTGGGTAAACTGCTCTACCAATGCGCAAATAATGTCATCTTTATGGGCAAAGTAGCGGTAAATTTGACCTACACTAAGCTCAGCTGTTTTCGCTATTTCACTCATGCTGGCCTTGTGAAAGCCTTTGCTTAGCACGTGATGTTTGGTGGCATCAATAATGCATTGTTTTCGTTGATCGCTGTGGCAGGGTAGGTGAATAGTTCTCATTTATTTGCACGTTTTGTCATATATTAGGTTGATTGCTTGTATTATAGTGCTTGTGAATGATCATTCTCAATATCTCGAAAGGAAGTCTCCTCAATGTTGTCTAAATGTAAATATGTTGCAAGTGCGTTGCTTGTCCTATTGCTGGCTGGTTGTCAGGAGGAGGCACCTAAGTCTGCTGCTGTGCCGTCCGCACCCAAAACACAGGTTGGTGTTGTTGTTATTCAGCCTCAAAAAACAGATCTGATGGCGGAATTGCCTGGTCGTACAACGTCAAGTTTGGTGGCTGAAATTCGCCCTCAAGTGGGCGGTATTGTAAAGAAGCGTTTCTTTGAAGAAGGTCAAGATGTCAACACTGGTGACTTGCTTTATGAGTTGGATGATTCCACTTACGTGTCTTCTTATAAACAAGCTCAGGCAGATTTAGAGTCGTCCAATGCAAGCTTGAAGTCGGCTCAGCTAAAGTATGAGCGTTATACTCAGCTTCGCAAACAAAACAATGTATCACAACAAGATCTTGATGATGCGCAAGTGGCATTTCTAGAAGCCAAAGCAAAACAAAAAGGCTCCGAAGCGGCCTTGGAGAGCGCCAAGATTAATCTGGATTACACAAAAATCAGAGCGCCAATTGATGGCCGAATTGGTATTTCGCAAGTCACCGTAGGGGCGCTAGTAACGGGTAGCCAAACAACGGTTATGACGACGGTGAGATCATTGGACCCGATCTTTGTTGACTTGGCCCAAACCAGTCTGGATCAGCTTAAGCAACGCTCTTTCTTGTCGCTTGATGGTGTGGAGAAAGGCTCAAATAAAGTGACTCTTGTTTTGGAAGATGGCACCACTTACCAAGAAGAAGGAACCCTTAAAGCACGTGAAGTGAGTGTGGATGAATCGACTGGTAGTGTAACGCTTCGTGCTGAATTTCCTAATCCAGACAACCTTTTGTTGCCGGGTATGTTTGTACGTGGCTTGATCCATGAGTTAACACACAACGCAGCTATTTTAGTGCCTCAGCAAGGTGTTTCTCGTGATGTAAAAGGCAATCCAATTGCGTTGGTGGTCAATCAGAAAAACATTGTTGAAAGTCGAGTGTTGAAAGTAGACCGCACTATTAATAATCAATGGTTGGTACTTGATGGCGTAAATGCAGGCGACAAAGTGATTGTTGAAGGTTCATTAAAAGTAAGAGCAGGAAGCGAAGTGACTACTGTTGAAATGGTTCGAGACAGTAAGACCGGTGCGATTGTTGCTGCCAATGTTAATGGTTCTTCGAATCAAGGGAAGTAATCTATGTTAGCTCAATTTTTTATAAATCGTCCTGTATTCGCGTGGGTTATTTCCATCGCCATAATGTTGGCCGGTCTTGCTTCTATTTTGAATCTACCTGTTTCTCAATACCCTAATGTGGCACCGCCTACGATCAGTATTTCTGCGACTTATTCTGGTGCGTCTGCGGAAACGGTGGAAAACAGTGTTACACAAATATTAGAGCAACAGCTTACCGGTTTAGATGGACTGTTGTACTTTTCATCTTCCAGTAGTTCAAGTGGTCGTACGAGTATTAATGTGACGTTTGAACAAGGTACGGATGCGGACATCGCTCAAGTACAGATTCAAAATAAAATTCAGCAAGTTACGTCTAATTTACCCACTTCGGTTCAGCAAAATGGCGTCACGGTTAAAAAGTCTAATTCGGACTTTTTAATGGTTGCTGCGGTGTATGATGAAACAGATTCAGACTCGGCAAATGACATTTCAGACTTCCTAGTATCCAGCATTCAGGATCCAGTTTCTCGCGTGGATGGCGTTGGTAGTATTCAGGTGTTCGGTGCTGAATATGCGATGCGTATTTGGCTTGATCCTTTGAAATTGGCTTCTTATAAGCTGATGCCTTCTGATGTGTCTTCAGCAGTAACAGCGCAAAACACGCAAGTAGCGGCCGGTAGCTTAGGGGCTTACCCCGTTGTTCAAGGGCAAGAGCTAAATGTAACGGTGACTGCACAGTCTAAGTTACAAACCGCTGAGCAATTTCGAGACATTATTCTTGCGTACGATGACAGTGGTGCGACCGTGCGTTTAAGTGACGTCGCCAAAGTGGAATTGGGCAGTGAAAGCTATTCGTATATTGCTCGTTTAAATGGCCACCCTGCCTCTGGTATGGCGGTTATGTTGGCGCCTGGTGCGAATGCATTATCCACGTCGGAAGCGGTTAAAGGTGTCTTAAATGGCTTATCTGGCAGTTTGCCAGATGGTTATAAATTGTCTTTCCCTGTTGATAACACAAGTTTCATTAAAATCTCGATTGAAGAAGTGGTTAAAACACTTTTTGAAGCCATCTTGTTGGTGGTTATCGTGATGTTTGTTTTCTTGCAAAATTGGCGCGCTACCTTGATTCCTGCCATTGCAGTGCCTGTAGTGTTATTGGGTACTTTCGGTGTTTTAGAATTGTTTGGCTTTTCGATAAACACCTTGACCATGTTCGGTATCGTTCTATCGATCGGGTTGCTGGTGGACGATGCGATCGTTGTCGTAGAGAACGTTGAGCGAGTCATGGAAGAGGATAAGTTGTCGCCTAAAGAGGCAACAATAAAGTCCATGAAGGAGATTACCAGTGCGTTGATTGGTATTGCCGTGGTGTTGTCTGCCGTGTTTTTGCCAATGGCGTTCTTTAGTGGTTCGACGGGTGTTATTTATCGTCAATTTTCCATCACCATTGTTGCAGCAATGACCTTGTCAGTTGTAGTGGCATTGACCCTAACTCCAGCATTGTGTGCAACGATGTTAAAACCGAATCATCACGCGCCGAAAAAGGGGCTAGGTGGTTGGTTTAACCGTAATTTTGACCGAGCAACGGATAAGTATTTTGGAGGTGTCAGCGGGATCATTAAAAAGCCGATTCGTTGGATGCTGGGTTACGGCGTTATTGTTGCTGGCCTAGCGGGTTTGATGATGAATTTACCATCAGGCTTTTTACCAACAGAAGACCAAGGTCGAGTTATGGTGATGGTGTCGTTACCAGAAGGTGCTGGCATGGCTCGAACGGATAAAGTTATGCGTGAAGTGGAACACCACTTCATGGTCACAGAGAAGAATAATGTTGATGCAACGTTCACTATTTCTGGTTTCAACTTTATGGGCAGTGGTCAAAACGCAGGGATGGCCTTTATCGCGCTAAAAGATTGGAGCGAACGTATCGGCCCTGCCAATACTGCCAGTGCCATTGTGGGCCGCTCTTATGGTGCTTTTGCCGGTATTCGTGACGCTAGAATCTTCTCTCTTATTCCGCCTTCTATCCAAGGCTTGGGGCAAAGTAGTGGGTTTACGTTCCAATTACAGGCGACAGGTAATACAGACCGCGCCACATTGCTAGAGATGCGTAATGCGTTGCTGCAAAATGCAAACACAAGCCCCTTGCTAACAGGAGTGCGTTTAGGTTCCGATTCTGAAGCGCCTCAGTTGCATATTGATATTGACCAAGAAAAGGCCTCTGCACTGGGTTTGTCTTTGTCTGATATCAGTGCAACGCTGAGCACGGCATGGGCTGGTAGTTATGTGAATGACTTTATTGATCGTGGTCGAGTAAAAACCGTCTACATGCAAGGTGATGCACAATACCGTTCTTCCCCTCAGGATTTGCAGCATTGGTATGTACGCGGCAGTGACAATACGATGACGCCATTCTCTGCGTTTGCGGAAAGTGAATGGACATATGGACCAAAAAGCTTAACTCGATTTAATGGCTTGGCTTCTTATGAAATTCAAGGTTCTGGCGCAACGGGCGTAAGTTCTGGTGCCGCTATGGACGAATTGCAGAGTGTGGCGGATGCATTGCCAGGCGGCGTTACTGGATCTTGGAGTGGTTTGTCTTACCAAGAGCGTTTATCAAGTGGACAGACGCAAATCCTGTATGCCATCTCTATTTTGGTTGTGTTTTTGTGTCTTGCAGCATTGTATGAAAGCTGGACGGTTCCATTCTCGGTTATCTTGGTCATTCCTCTAGGGGTGATTGGGGCAGCGGCAGCGGCGCATTTGCGTGGTCTGGAAAATGACGTGTATTTTCAAGTTGCCTTGCTGACCACCATTGGTCTGTCGTCTAAAAACGCTATCTTGATTGTGGAATTTGCGGAAGCGGCTTACCGTCGAGGTGTCAACGTCTGGGATGCGGCGGCTCAAGCTGCTCGCTTACGTCTACGTCCTATTATCATGACGTCTATGGCGTTTATGGTCGGGACATTGCCGCTGGCGCTTTCTTCTGGAGCGGGTGCGAACAGCCGAATTTCGATTGGTTCAGGGATCGTAGGTGGTACATTGACGGCAACAGTACTGGCCATCTTCTTCGTACCTTTATTCTTTGTCATTGTGCGTCGTATTTTTCCGAAACGACCTAGCGGACTAACAACGGATGACACCGCAGAATAACACGGGTTATTGACTGTATTAAAAAGGAGCCAAATTTGGCTCCTTTTTTATGGATGAATCAAAGATAACTAGATTAATCGTTTACGAATATTCACCACGACAATTTCAGCCAAGATAACGATGATGAAAATAGCCAATAGCGACATGGCAACACGATCCCACTGAAATAGATTCATTGAATCATCAAGTACCACACCGATGCCGCCAGCACCCACCAATCCTAATACAGCAGACTCTCGGACATTAATGTCCCAACGAAATAAGACGATACTGAAGAAAGCGGGTAGTACCTGAGGCCAATAGCCTTTCAGCAAAATAGACATCCAAGACGCGCCAGTGGCTTTAAGTGCTTCAATAGACCCCATATTTACTTCTTCGATTGCCTCGCCAAGTAGCTTGCCGACAAAGCCTATAGAGCGGAAGGCAATTGCTAAGACACCAGCGATCACGCCTGGGCCAAAGATGGAGACAAAAAGTAATGCCCAGACCAATGAGTTTACCGAGCGAGAAGAGACTAGGAAGAAGCGGGATACCCAGTGACTCCAAGCCGAGTTAACAATATTGCTGGCATTCATTAACGCCAGCGGAATAGCAAAAATTAATGTTATAAGCGTACCTAATGTCGCGATATTTAGCGTTTCCACCATGGCGTCATGAACAGTATCTGGATAATACGCGAAATCAATCGGCCACATACGAGAGAACATGTCAGCCATTTGTTCTGGTGCATCCAGCAAGAATTCGGGGATGACTTCGACGGATTGAATAGACTGTACAAACGCTATAACAAGAACAAGATAAACAGCGTAACGAGACAGTTTTTGCTTTAGCGTAAAACGCTGCCAGTGATGATCTATTGTGTTCATAAAAATAGGCTCCTAGGTCAGACTAGCGAAAAATGCGTCGAACGATGTTAGAGAGAAACTCGCCAAACATAATTAGAGCAATAATGATGATGAGAATGGCCGCGACGAAATCGTAATCAAAGCGCTGGAACGCAGAGAATAATGTACCGCCTAAACCGCCCGCGCCGACAATCCCCACCATGGTGGAATTACGCAAGTTGGAGTCAAGCTGATAGGTAGAGAAGCCGATAAAGCGAGAAAATACCTGAGGCATAACGGAAAATAAGATGATGCTGGTAAAACCAGCCCCTGTGGCACGGATCGCTTCCACTTGCTTTAGCGATATTTCTTCTATGGCTTCTGCAAAGAGTTTGGCGATAAAGCCAACCGACGCGACCACTAGCGTTAAAATCCCTGCCAAAGCGCCAAATCCCACACTCTTAACAAACAGGATCGCAATGATCACAGGGTGAAAGGTACGACAAAGTGCGATAAGTGTTCGTACTGGTGTGCTGATCCAGCTTGGCATCATGTTACGAGCAGCAAATAATCCTAGAAACAATGAAATGAAAATACCGCAAATACTTGAAATCACAGCAATTTCAAGGCTTTCAATCAGTCCGCTCATGAGCAAAGACCAACGACTGAAGTTAGGGGGAATCATTCGCCCAAGCAGGTTACCGGCATGGCCTAATCCATCATTAAAGCGCTCCCAACTTAAACCCATCGCATTAAAGGAGTAAACCACATAACAGATGACGAGCAGCCAAATAGCAGTAACAAACCAATTTTGCTTGAATGGATTTTCTCTGTTTTGCGAAGCATTTATACCAGCCATGATTCACCTCCATAAATTTGTTTTAGGTGTTCATCGGTAATGCCTTCAGGAGGGCCGTCATAAACAACAACACCATTGCTCATGCCAATCATACGTTTAGCAAAACGACTGGCCAGTTTTACGTCATGAATATTGACCAAGGCTGGAATGTTCTTTTCTGCGGAGAAGCGTTCAAGCAGCTCCATGATTTCCACCGCCGTTTTTGGATCGAGAGAGGACGTTGGCTCGTCAGCCAATAGAATACGAGGGTTTTGCATCACCGCTCTTGCGATGCCTACTCGTTGGCGTTGTCCCCCAGAAAGGCTATCGGCGCGTTTTTTTGCATGTTCGGTTAAGCCCACAGCGTCTAATAATTCAAATGCAGTATTAATGTCTTCTTGGCTGAACTTTCTGCGCCAAGCTTGCCATGCAGACATGTAACCTAGACGGCCTGTTAAGACGTTTTCAATAACGGTTAAGCGTTCAACAAGGTTATATTCTTGGAACACCATACCCACTTGGCGGCGTAGCTTGCGCAGTTGAGCGCCTTTGGCTAAGCAAAGGTCAGCGTCATCAAATAAAATTTGCCCATCCGTAGGATCTATTAAACGGTTGATACAACGCAGTAATGTGCTTTTACCCGTTCCAGAAGGCCCTATGATGGCGATGATGCCAGGTTCTGTAATGTTAATATCTATCCCTTTTAAAATGGGATTTCCTGCTGTGTATTCTTTTTTTAAGTTTCGAATTTCTAGAAAGTTTGAGCGTTCAGCTGTGTTTTGAGTGACAGACATGATGGTTTCCTACAGGCGAAAAGGCCCAACAACCCGATAACTCAGGTTGTTGGTCTTTTTAAAATAAGTCTTTTTTTTTAAATGTATTACACGATTAGGAATAGCCGCTATTGGCTTTTACTGGCGGCTTCTTTCTTACGTTTAGCGGCCGCCGCTTTTGCTGCATCGGCTTCCGCTAGTTGTTTAAGTCCAGCTTTGGTGTAAGCCGTACCGGATGAGTGAGCGATATCACGGATAACTTGCCAATCCTCTTTATAAGTTATTGGGAAGAAGCGATCAGCGCCGCCAAAGGTTTTTTGCATTTCCGCTGGGAAACGGAAGGTGAAAAAGGCTTTTTTGATTTTTTCAACCAGCTCTGGATTAAGGTCATATGCGTAACCAAAGGAGGAGGTTGGGAAGCGAGGGCTTGTGTAAATGATACGGAAATCCTCTTTGCTCACGCGTTTCGCGTCCACCATGCGCTTGAAAACATCTGAGGCAACAGGCGCGGCATCATAGTCGCCAGATAAAACCCCCATGATCGATTGATCGTGCTTGCCTGAGTATTTCACTTCATAGTCTTTATCGGGCGTTAAACCCAATGCTGGGAAGATGGCGCGAGGCGCTAAGTTACCTGAGTTTGATGACGCAGATGTATGAGCAACCACTTTGCCTTTTAAGTCAGCCATTTTGGTAATGCTGCTGTCTTTGCGAACAATGGTAATTAAGTTGTAGCCTTGAAACGATTCTTCTGTGCCTTTTACGGCGATTGGAACCAAACCGCCGAGGTTAACAGCGTAGCCTGTTGGGCCGGTAGAGAAGCCTGCAATGTGCAATCGGCCAGAACGCAATGCTTCGACTTCTGCGGCATTAGAGTGAACCGTGTAATACACTACTTTTTTGCCAGTCACTTCACTGAGGTACTTTTGGAAATCACTGAATGCGTCTTTATAAACCGCGGGATCTTCAACCGGTGTGTAGGTGAAAACTAGAGTACTTGGATCGCGCCATTGGCTTGGGTCTTTTGGTAGGTCGGCAACAAGGTCGTAGTTTTCGTCACAGAACTTATCGTCTAGAACGCCACGGTAGCTGCAATCTTCGGCTAGGGCAGAGCTGGCGCCTAATAGCAATGAACTTGAGAGCACTAAACCTGTTAATAATTTAATAGGCATTATTATTTTCCTCGAGATGTATTTTTTATTGTTATCACCGGTCGGGAGGTTCCGTTGTCGGAGATGAGTCAATCCCACACGGATGAAGGATTGACTGATGTAGAGCAAAGCCGATGCCAATACTAATAAACCCTTAAAAAACAAATGGTTAGTTTCTTGTTTTTGAGGCTGCTCTATTTTTTGGGGCGCGTTAGTCTCATATGGAAATAGGAAATGGGTCATTCTTGTCCATCATCTTCGGATGTTTTAAATTGCTGTTTGTCTAATTGATGTTTTTTCATTTTTCGATACAAGGTCTTGCGTGACATATCCAGTAACTCGGCCGCTTCATTTAATAAGCCGTTGGTGGCTCTGAGCCCTTCTTCAATAATATGGCGTTCAAATTGATCCATACGTTCTTCATAGCTGCCATTTATGTCATCGCTCCGTTTTATTGATGCGAGGGAGTTTTCGCTAATCCCAAGTACAAATCGATCTGCTGAGTTTTTTAGCTCTCTAACGTTGCCGGGCCACTGATGCTGGATTAAATGGTCTAGATACGAAGGCGTGATACTGGGCAATTCCCTAGAGAAATGTTCAGCGGCTTTTTGCGCGTAGTGGTGAAAAAGCGGCAAAATGTCTTCTGGTCTGTCTCGGAGTGGAGGAATGGTCAGGCTTGCAACATTGAGTCGATAAAACAGATCTTTGCGAAACTTTCCTTCGTCACCAAGTTGAGCAAGGTTGTCTTTGCTGGCTGCAATAACCGTGAGCTCAACGGGAATGGGTGTGGTACTTCCGACCCGTTCAATGGTGCGCTCTTGTAAAACGCGCAATAGTTTTATTTGTACTGGCAGCGGCATGGTTTCTATTTCATCCAAAAAAAGCGTACCACCATTAGCTGCTTCAATCTTACCAATATGGCGTTTGTTGGCGCCGGTAAAGGAGCCAGCTTCATGACCAAATAGCTCACTTTCAATCAAGCTTTCACTGATGCCACCACAGTTAATCGCGATAAATCGGCCTTTATTACGCAGGCTGAATTGATGCAATGCTCTGGCAACCACGTCTTTACCGCAGCCTGTTTCGCCATAAATAATGGTGTCTATATTCGCTTGCGCGAGCGAGGATATATGTTGGCGAATGTTCTTGATGGCGGCTGACTCGCCAATAATAAAGGCTTCTAAGCCTGTTTGCTGAGCGAGGTTTTGCTTTAGCTTTCGGTTCTCTAAAACCAGTTGCCTTTTTTCAGCAGCGCGTTGCAGTTGGTTGATCAGCTGAGCTGGCTGCAAGGGTTTTTCAAGAAAGTCATAGGCGCCTTCTTTCATAGCTTCGATGGCCATAGGGATGTCTCCATGGCCGCTCATCAGTAAAACCGGTAACTCATTGTCTAGCTTTTGAAGGCGAGCGAGTAAATTCATGCCGTCCATCTTAGGCATTCTGACATCGCTGAGTACTACTGCTGCGCTGTTTCTATCAAGCAAAGCGATGGCTTTGTCTGCTCTGCTATGGCTTTCTACTTGAAAATCTTCCAGTTCTAGCATTTCTGTTAATGCTTCAATAATGGCTTGGTCGTCGTCGATAAGGATTATTTTTATTGTATTAAGCATTTATTTTTCTGCCTTTTTTAATTCTAAGGTAAAGCGGCTGCCTGCATCTGGTGTTGATGACACTCTAATTTGGCCGCCAAAATCTTGAACTATGTTGTAACTGATTGATAAGCCTAGACCGAGTCCTTGACCGACTTCTTTTTGGGTGAAAAACGGGTCGAAAATTTGTTCTAATTGGCTCTCATCAATACCAATTCCTGTGTCACTGACATCAATCATTATCTTGTTGTCTTGTTCATATACCTTAATGGAAAGCTGTTTTACTGGCGCACTGGATAATGCATCAACGGCATTGCTAATCAGGTTGACCATGACTTGTTCTAGGCGAATCGGTTCAGCGAGTACATAAAATGACGTTGAGCTTGCTTGATAATCCAGAGTGCAATGCTGGTCTATAATCTGGCTGGACATAAGCTCGATGGCATCTTGGAGTACGGTGTTTAGGCGAACTGGCGTCCGTTCTGTGCCGGCAACGCGAGCGAATGCTTTAAGGTGTTTGGTGATTCGGGTGATCTTCGTGAGTAACAGGCCGATTTTATCTAAACTATTTTGGGCCTTGTCCATTTGGCCTTTTTCCATATGCCGCCCTGCTGTGTGCAAATGACTGGCAATAGCGGTTAAGGGTTGGTTTATTTCATGAGTAATGCCCACACCAAGCTGCCCTAGCGCTGCGAGCTTTCCTGCTTGGACTAATTCGTTTTGCGTGGCTTTTAGTTGCGCTTCCGCGGCAACTCTTTCTTCTATTTCCGCGGCGAGGGCTTGATTGGTTTTTTCTACGGCTATCGCCGTTTGCTGGAAGTATTGTAAATCTCTGGCCATGCTAGAGACTTCGTCATGGCCAACAATGCGTATTTTTGTATCCAATTGAGAGCTAGCAATGGCGCGCATGTTTCTTTGTAGTTCGATGATGCGTTGCAACACATTGCGACGTACATAAAACCAAGAAATAGCGCAGGCAACGCTTAGGCTTATAAGAGACAGCAATAGAATGTTACGAATACTGCTGTTAATAGACTTTATAGCGCCTTCAAGCGAGCCGCGAATGCTGGTGTTGGTATAATTGGTATATTGATTGATTTGCGCAGCTAATTGTTGAATATGTTGCTGGCTATTTTCTAAAAGAAAACTTTGTTGGTAGAGCAGGTCTAGCTCTTCGTTTTTGAGTTGGAATAATTCGCCTTGACGAGAACTCATGGTGAGTAAATTAAGTAATGATTGACGTAATGGCAGTGGCACCTGAGGCAACAAAGTAAGGTATTGGGCAATCTCTGAACCTAATTTTTCAAGTCGCAAAAAGGTATAATCCAATTCATTAAATGAGGCATCATTGCTGACTTTTTCTATTAAACCTGAAAAATAATATAGCCGACTAATGACTTGTTCTAATTCTGCCGAGCGTTCCAATTGATCTATCTGAAAAATGAGATCCTGAAATAAAGGGAAAATTAGCAATGATTGTGTGGTCAGTTCACGTCTTATGGCTTCGCGGCGTTCAACGCTTTGATTTAGGAGCGTTAGGCTGTTTTGAATTTGCGTAATGAGCTCAAGAAAATATCGATTGTAGTCCGGCAGGTTCCGCATCAAAGAGTCCATCTCGCTGATGGCGGCGCTCAGTTCGTTCATGGTTTTTTCGCGCGAAATGGACGCGTCACTGGTAACTAACAGTGGTGCCGTAGCGACGATTTGTCGGCTTTTGTCGTTTAGTCTAGCCGCCGCATCCAAACCTGGAATGTCTTGGTATTTCAGTAGCAGAAGGCGGTCGCTAAGCTGTAGATAGGTGTTTGTCGCCAAACCACTTGCAACAATAGTGATAGAGGAGATCAACACAAAGGCTAAAAATAGCCTGCCGCCAATACCGATATTGCGAAGCCAAAAAAGCGTGGGAATTGCCATTTATTCATACCTTATTATTTTTATAATTCAGAAACCTAATGAAAGATTGATGCCAACTTTAATGTCTTATGATCGCTAGGTTTTGGCCTATATTGAGGACAAAAATGTCCCATCACAAGCGATTAAAAATATATCTATTGTTAATCCGCATTGGGTAGGGCTGGCTCTGCTGGAGGGGAAATGTCTGAATCCGGATTAATTCTATAGGCATTGATTGTTTATAAGGCCGAGATCAGCGAAAATAGGCGGCATTGAAATCACGATTAACATAACAGGCATGTTCATAACGCCTGTGTACAACTTAAAAGAACTTTTTAATGGCTGACCAGAATTTTCTAAACGAAGTAAACGATCGACGCACCTTCGCAATCATCTCCCACCCTGATGCCGGTAAAACCACCATCACAGAAAAACTTCTGTTGCTTGGGCAGTTAATTCAGACGGCAGGCTCTGTAAAAGGCAGAAAAGGCGATAAGCACGCTACTTCTGACTGGATGGCGATGGAGAAACAGCGCGGTATCTCGATTACTTCTTCTGTGATGCAGTTTCCGTATAAAGATCGCACTGTGAATTTGTTGGACACGCCTGGGCACGAAGACTTCTCTGAAGATACTTACCGAACCCTAACGGCAGTTGACTCGGTGTTAATGATCATTGATGGTGCGAAAGGTGTTGAGGATCGTACGATTAAGTTAATGGATGTGTGTCGTTTACGAGACACGCCTATTTTGACCTTCATAAACAAAATGGACCGCGACATCCGTGATCCGATTGAGCTGTTGGATGAAGTGGAAGAGGTGCTGAAAATTGCCGCCGCGCCGATCACATGGCCGATAGGGATGAGTGATTTCTTTAAAGGGGTATATAACCTTTATACCGATACTATTCATGTGTTTGTTCGCGGTCGTGGTCATACCTTGATGGACGATATTCGTATTGAAGGGTTAGAGTCTGATGAAGCGAAAGCGTTGCTTGGCGATGACTGGGAAGCGTATGTAGAAGAGATCGAACTTGTTCGTGGTGCGAGTCATGAGTTTGATCACGATGCGTATTTGGCGGGCGAATTAACGCCAGTGTTCTTTGGTACGGCATTGTCTAACTTTGGTGTTCGTGAAATGTTGGATGGCTTTGTTGAGTGGGCACCTGCGCCGATTGATCGTGAAACGAACAGCCGTAAAGTTGAAGCTTCTGAGGAAAAATTCTCTGGCTTTATTTTCAAAATCCAAGCCAATATGGATCCAAAGCATCGTGACCGTATTGCCTTTATGCGAGTCTGTTCGGGTACGTACAGTCGCGGCATGAAAATGCGTCATTGCCGAATTGGTAAAGACATTAAGGTAACCGACGCGGTTTCTTTCACCGCAGGTGATCGTGAAGGCGTTGAAGAGGCGTTTTCTGGCGATATTATTGGTTTGCATAACCATGGCACGATTCAGATAGGCGATACCTTTACAGAAGGTGAAGATTTGAAATTCACTGGTATTCCTCACTTTGCTCCTGAGTTGTTCCGTCGTGTCCGTTTGAAAGATCCTATGAAAATGAAGGCGTTACAGAAAGGTCTTCAGCAGCTTTCTGAAGAAGGGTCGACGCAATTGTTTATGCCGCAACGTAATAATGAATTGATTGTGGGGGCGGTTGGTCAGTTGCAATATGAAGTGGTTGCTTACCGTTTGAAAGACGAATACAAAGTGGAATGTATTTATGAGCCTGTTAACGTGAATACCGCGCGATGGGTTGAGTGTGATGACGCTAAGAAATTTGAAGAGTTTAAAAATAAATGTCGTGACAATTTAGCCATTGATGGCGGTGGTCATTTGACCTACTTGGCGCCAACTCGAGTGAATTTAATGATGGCTGAAGAGAAATGGCCGCAGGTTCGTTTCCGCTCGACACGTGAACATTGATCAATACTTGACTAAATTAGTCGGATAAGCGGATAATTCAATTATCGAAATGGTTTTAGTAGTGGTATGAACATGGTTGAATCGATTGATCCTATTGAATTTACAGACGCCGCAGCGGCGAAGCTGCAATCGCTGATTGAAGAAGAAGAAAATGATCGACTCATGTTGCGTGTTTATGTGACAGGGGGCGGTTGTTCCGGCTTTCAGTATGGTTTTACCTTTGATGAAGAGCATCAGGAAGACGATACCGAAGTAAAGCGTAATGGAGTGACTTTGGTGGTTGATCCGTTAAGCTTTCAGTATCTAGTTGGCTCAGAAGTGGACTATAAAGAAAACCTAGAGGGTTCTCGCTTTGTCGTGCAAAACCCAAATGCTACGTCCACCTGTGGTTGTGGTGCGAGCTTTAGTATTTAAGTATCTTGTTAGTATCGGTATGTTTTCTGATGGCCCTTCTCGTTTTGGCGAGAGGGGCTTTTTTATTGCTCTGTGTTAGGCTTTTGTGTAGAGGTTGGAGGCTTGGCGCGCTCTTTCTTCAGCGCTGATGGCATTGCCTTCTTGTGCTTTGTAGTGACCAACAAATAAAAGGCCAATGTGTTTGTCGCCCAATACAATAGGGTTTAGGGCGTTGTTTTTTGTGCGCCAAATTCTTAACCCGCACAGTTGCGTAGGAATTGGGTTTTGCTCAATGAGTCGGCTTTGGTTGGCATGAGCATACAGTGCGGACAGTTGGTCTGCTTCGCCATCCTGATCGAGTAAAATATGGTGATGCTTTACTTGTTGATCTAGGAACTCTGGAGGATAAGGAGTTCTTAACACGGGTAGGCTGTTTTCCTTTGGGAATGAGTGGAAAAAGTCCAATGTCTCTGGCGATCCGTTATGTGGCGACATAAGAAGTGTTATGTCGACTGGAATGCCATATGAGGGTTTTACTGGAATATGAAAAATCAATTGCTTTGCGGGCGGTCGCCGATGTATTTCAGGAGCAAGATAGCCCGCTGATTTTCTTCCATTTTCCGTATTTATAGGGGGAACTTGTAAAAAAAGTTTCCAGTTTTTCTTGTCTAAGTCGAGTTCTTCTGGAGAGTGTAGATGGAGCTTGGTTTCAAAAATATAACTGAGAACATGCTCAATAAGATTGGCAAAAACGCTTGTTGAGGCCGTAAGCGCATCTTTGGTTTGGCTTTCTAAATAGATTTCTTTTACTTGGTGTGCTGCTGAGCTTAGGTCGACCGAGTCTTGGTTACTGACAATAGGGCGATATTTAACCCGAGAAATGATTTTTTTCTCGTTTGGTTGGTTATTGGCTCTGTTTAGCGCCTCTATAAATAGCATGTTACGACTCCTTGATTAGCTGTCAAAGATATCGGCCATTATTTTGAAGAGTTTAGAGATAGTCTGTTTTTTGTTCAAAAAAGACTATCTCATCGCGAGGTTTAGCGAAGAAGGTTCGAAAGTTTTGGGTTTGGCTCTAATGCGGCGCGGTAAAAAAGCGCTACTTTGCCAATGGTTTGAACCGTTTCGCATTTCATGATTTTACTGATTTCTTCGATCAATGCGGTGCGAACTTCGCGATCAGCAATGCTGATGCGGACTTTGATTAGTTCGTGATCTTCTAGTGCACGGTCTACTTCTGTTAGTACAGTCTCAGTTAAACCGTTGCCCGCAATCATAACCACTGGATTTAGCGCGTGGCCGATTAGGCGATATTGCTTTTTTTGGGCGTTTGTAAGGCTCATAGTCAAATTTTCTCATATTAGTTGACCCTCTTTATTGGAGGCTTAAGAGGTTAAGCGATATTATAGCGGAATATTGACTGATTTAGGTATGATGAAAACGTGGCAAGATCAAAAAGTAGTAATAATTGGATGAAGGAACATTTTGACGATCCGTATGTCAAAAAATCCCAACAAGATGGTTATCGCTCTAGAGCAAGTTATAAGCTGATAGAGATAAACGATAAGGACAAATTGTTCCGGCCGGCAATGCGTGTTGTTGATCTTGGTGCGGCTCCTGGTGGTTGGTCGCAAGTGGCGGCAAAATTGGTAGGAGATCATGGCACGATTGTGGCTTCTGATATTTTAGAAATGGCCCCATTGCCTGGAGTTCGTTTTGTTCAGGGGGATTTTACGGAACAAGAAGTGTATGAGGCTATTTTGGCGGAAATTGGAGATGAGAAAGCTGATCTTGTAATTTCAGATATGGCCCCCAATATGAGTGGTAATAGTTCTTCTGATCAGCCTCAAGCTATGTATCTTGTGGAGCTTGCGTTAGATATGGCGGCTCAAGTGCTGAGACCAGGAGGTAACTTTTTGGTGAAGGTGTTTCAGGGTGAAGGGTTTGAAGATTATCTGAAAACCATGCGGGCTCAGTTTGGGTCTGTTGTAACGCGTAAGCCAGATGCGTCGCGCGCAAGAAGTCGTGAAGTTTACTTATTAGGAAGACAATATAAGGGTTAATGGGATATGTTCTGGTATGATTGCCAGAGACATTTTAAATAACCGTTTAGAGGTGTGCTCTTGAACGATATGCTGAAAAATATACTGTTGTGGTTGGTGATAGCGGCTGTACTGCTGACTGTGTTTAATAACTTTAATACGACGTCTGACACAAATCGAATTTCTTATTCAGAGTTTGTGAAAGAGGTTCAGGATGGCCGAATAGCCAAAGTAATTGTGGATGGTTATACCATCAGCGGAAGCCGGACCAGTGGTGATACGTTTGATACTGTGCGTCCAGCGGCAGCCGACCCTAAAATCATGGATGACCTGTTAAGTAATAACGTCATCGTTGAAGGCCGCATGCCTGAGCAGCAGAGTATTTGGACTCAGTTGTTGGTAGCGAGTTTTCCTATTCTGCTTATTCTTGCCATTTTCATGTTTTTCATGCGCCAGATGCAAGGTGGTGGCGGTGGTAAGGGGGGGCCGATGTCTTTTGGTAAGTCCAAAGCTCGCCTGTTGCCTGAAGACCAGATTAAAACCACTTTTGCAGATGTGGCTGGTTGTGATGAGGCAAAAGAAGACACTGAAGAGTTGGTGGATTTTCTACGAGAGCCAAGTAAATTTCAGCGTTTAGGTGGTAAAATTCCTCGCGGTATTTTGATGTGCGGGCCTCCAGGTACAGGTAAAACGCTATTGGCTAAAGCCATTGCTGGTGAGGCAAAAGTGCCGTTCTTTACCATTTCAGGTTCAGACTTTGTTGAAATGTTTGTTGGTGTGGGGGCATCGCGTGTTCGTGATATGTTCGAGCAAGCTAAAAAGCACGCACCATGCATCATCTTTATTGATGAAATTGACGCCGTAGGTCGTAATCGTGGTTCCGGTATGGGCGGCGGTAATGATGAGCGTGAGCAAACCTTGAACCAACTATTGGTAGAAATGGATGGTTTTGAAGGTAATGAAGGGATTATCGTTATTGCGGCAACAAACCGTCCTGATGTATTAGACCCTGCATTATTGCGTCCCGGTCGTTTCGACCGCCAAGTAACAGTGGGTTTGCCAGATATTCGTGGCCGTGAACAGATTTTAAAAGTGCATTTGCGTAAAGTTCCTTGCGATGATGATGTTGAACCAAAAAACATTGCGCGTGGTACGCCAGGTTTTTCTGGTGCCGACTTAGCGAATCTAGTGAATGAGGCGGCGTTGTTTGCGGCTCGATCTAATCGTCGATTAGTGAACATGGAGCTGTTGGAGTTAGCGAAAGATAAAATCCTCATGGGCGCTGAGCGTAAAACCATGGTGATGAGCGATAAAGAAAAATTGAATACGGCATACCATGAAGCTGGCCACACAATCATTGGTTATTTGATGCCTGAACATGATCCTGTTTATAAGGTGTCTATCATTCCTCGTGGCCGTGCGCTTGGTGTGACAATGTATTTGCCGGAAGAGGACAAGTACAGCATCAGTAAACGCGGTCTTGAAAGTCAAGTTTGTAGCTTGTATGGCGGACGAATTGCAGAGGAAATGATTCACGGCTTTGATGGTGTTTCTACTGGCGCATCAAACGACATAGAGCGTGCCACAAGCATTGCTCGTAACATGGTCACTAAGTGGGGCTTGTCTGAAAAATTAGGTCCATTCGCCTACGAAGAAGATGACAATAGCGGTGGTTACATTTCAGGGCCAACGGGTAGTAAGGCAAACTATTTCTCACCAGAGACGGGCAAAATTATCGATGCTGAAGTGCAAGATATTATTAGCCGCTGTTATGAGAAAGCGACAACTATCTTGGTTGAAAACCGTTCAAAATTGGATGTGATGGCTGAAGCATTAATGCAGTATGAAACGATTGATGCTAAGCAGATTAAAGAAATTATGGATGGCAACAAGCCGTCAGCACCTGAAGGTTGGTCTGATCCAAGTGCAAAAGCGCAAAAAGCCGCTGATGCGACGGAAGTGGATGAGGTTGTTTCATCTGATGATGGCGTGAAAGCAGAAGATGCTGAAGTGTCCTCTGATCAAGCTTCGCCTAAATCAACGGGTGAGTGATTTCGAACGGTTAATTTTTGATATGGTTTTTTCATGTCGTTAATGTCTTTTGGGGATAAGTCGTTAGACTTATCCCTTCCTCATGTTATGGGGATATTAAATATTACCCCTGATTCTTTCTCGGATGGTGGCGCCTTTAATTCTTTTGATGCTGCTTTGCGTCAGACGCAAAGAATGATCGAAGAGGGGGCAAGTATCATCGATGTTGGCGGTGAGTCTACGCGCCCTGGTGCCGCCCCTGTTTCAACTCAGCAAGAATTAGATCGGGTGATGCCAATTGTCGAATTAATTAAAAATCAGTTTGATATCATTGTGTCGGTCGATACGAGTACGCCTGAAGTGATTCGGGGGGCGGCTGCGCTAGGTATGGGGTTGATTAATGATGTTCGCGCGCTTGAGCGTGATGGTGCATTATTGGCTGCCGCTGAAACGAATCTTCCAGTGTGTTTGATGCACATGAAAGGGATGCCTCAAACGATGCAGGAGCAACCTGACTACGCGTCTGTAGTTGATGACGTTGCTGATTATTTGATCTCGAGAGTGAACGAATGTGAAGCGGCCGGAATTGATCGGGCTCGTGTGATTTTGGATCCTGGAATTGGGTTTGGCAAGACGTTGTCGCATAATTTGGCGTTGCTACGCCATACCGAACGGTTTAAATCGCTTGGTTTTGAGGTGCTTATTGGCCTATCTAGAAAAACCATGATTGGTGATGTGTTGGGGCGACCTGTTGAGGATCGATTGTACGGCACAATGGGAGCGAATGCGTCAGCTTATTTAAAAGGTGCTCGAATATTCAGAGTTCATGATGTTAGGCCGCATGTAGACATGCTGGCGTTAATGTCTCGTATTGAGGGAGAAAGTTAATGCGTAAGTATTTTGGTACGGATGGTATTCGAGGTAAGGTAGGTACAACGCCAATTACGCCGGAATTTATGCTTAAGCTTGGTTGGGCGGCAGGTCAAGTTTTTAAAGAGCATGATAAGAAAATTTTAATTGGTAAAGATACTCGTATTTCGGGCTATATGTTTGAGTCTGCGCTCGAATCAGGCATCGTGGCGGCTGGTGCGGATGTTCGTCTTGTTGGTCCCATGCCAACGCCTGCGATTGCTTATTTGACAAGGACTTTTCGTGCCAGTGCTGGCATCGTGATTAGTGCATCTCATAACCCTTATACTGATAATGGGATTAAGTTTTTTTCGGCTGAAGGTGGAAAGATTTCAGACGAAATTGAGGAGCGCATTGAGTATTTCTTGGAACAGCCAATGGAAGTGGTTGAGTCCAGTATGATTGGGCGTGCGAAACGTATTGATGACGCCGCAGGACGATACATTGAATACTGTAAAGGGACTTTCCCAATTGGCCTGCAGCTGAGCGGCTTGAAGATCATTGTTGACTGCGCTGATGGGGCGACTTATCACGTTGCGCCTCGTGTGTTTTCTGAACTGGGTGCAGAAGTTATTTCTATCGGGATCAACCCTGATGGTCTTAATATTAATGAATTTAGTGGTGCGACTAAGCCTGAATTGTTGCGCAAGAATGTGTTGGCGGAGGAAGCTGATTTAGGTATTGCGCTCGATGGTGATGGCGATCGCCTAATTCTTGTTGATCGACATGGAGTTGTGCGTGACGGCGATGATATTTTGTATATTATTGCTAATCATTTGATGCGCACTGGCCGTTTTAGTGGTGGTGTTGTCGGTACGCTCATGAGTAATTTTGGTCTTGAATTGGCGTTTTCTGAAACCGGTATTGGTTTTAGTCGGGCGGCTGTTGGGGATCGTTATGTCAATGAAAAGCTGATGCAGCATGGTTGGGTGTTAGGCGGTGAGCCTTCGGGTCATATTGTCTGTCGCTCTATTACCACCACTGGGGACGGTATTATTGCTGCGCTTCAGGTTCTTCGAGCAATGATAGAAGAGGGTAAGGCGCTCGACGAGCTTTTAGCAGGTTTGGTTAAATTTCCTCAGAAACTTAAAAACATTCGAGTGGCAAAGCGTTTTGTGCCGAATGAAGAGCCAGCTTTGCAAAAAGCCATAGCGGTTGCCAATGAGCGCCTAAATGGTTTAGGTCGTGTCTTATTAAGGGCGTCTGGTACTGAGCCTTTGATTAGGGTGATGGTCGAAGGGCGTGATGATAAAACTGTGGATGAGCTTGTTGAATATTTAGTGGAAGAAGTTAAAGCGGTTGTGGCGTCAAAGGTAGATGCTTAAAACGTCTTTAATGTGTTCCTAATAAAAATAAATGCTTGAAACCAAAGCGTCCATTCCATAGAATGGGCGCCTCGAATTTAGGGGTTAGGATATGATTCGTCAAAAAATCGTTGCTGGTAACTGGAAGATGAATGGCTCTAAAGAGTCTATTGTTTCACTGATTGGCGGCCTTTTGGAGATGGGTGGTTCTGATTCTGAAGTGGTTATAGCGCCTTCTTTTCCTTATTTGTCTCAAGTGTCTGAAATGATTTCAGACAGTGCTCTTGTCCTGGCGGCTCAAAATGTGAGTAACCATGAACAAGGGGCTTATACAGGTGAAGTGTCTGTTTCGATGTTGAATGACTTTGGGGTTAAGTATGTACTACTTGGTCACTCTGAACGACGTTCTTTGTATGGTGAAACGGACGAGCAAGTTGCCACAAAAGTTAAAGCGGTTTTAGATTTTGGATTGACTCCAATGTTGTGTATAGGTGAAACCCTAGAAGAGCGTGAGTCAAATAAAACGTTTGAGGTGTGTCAGCGTCAGCTTCAAGCGGTGATTGATTGTGTTGGTGTTGACTCCTTTGAACAGATGGTGATCGCTTACGAACCTGTTTGGGCGATAGGTACAGGTTTGTCAGCAAGTGCCGAGCAGGCACAAGACGTTCATCAATCAATTAGATCTTTTTTGTCAACGTTATCTGAGTCTGTTGCTAGAAAAGTGCAGATCTTATATGGCGGTAGTGTTAAAGCATCAACCAGCTCGGCTTTGTTTGAAATGCCTGATGTAGATGGTGCTCTTGTAGGTGGTGCATCTCTTGATGCTAAAGAATTTATAGCGATAGTAAAAACAGCAGGTTAATTGATGGAAGCACTTATTTTGGTTTTGCATGTACTGGCGGCAGTAGTGATTATTGCGTTAGTTTTGTTGCAGCAAGGTAAAGGTGCGGATGCAGGTGCCTCTTTTGGTGGTGGTGCGTCCCAAACTGTATTTGGTAGTCAAGGTGGCGGTAGTTTCTTCGGAAAAATGACGGCACTTTTTGCACTAATATTCTTTTTGACTAGTTTTGGTTTGGCTTTTTTTGCCAGCGAACAAGCGAAAAGTGTTTCAGGGGCTCTTGATTTTGTTCCTTCAGCGCCTCAAGTTGAAGAAACGGTAGCCTTGCCTGAATTGGGTGACAAAAAGAAAACAACGTCCGATCTTCCTGTAACAGAGTAAGGTTTTGCGTTAAAAGGCGTCTTGTGATGTCTGGTTAGGGTTTGCGGATGTGGCGGAATTGGTAGACGCGCCACCTTGAGGGGGTGGTGAGCTATGCTCGTGGGGGTTCGAGTCCCCCCATCCGCACCAATATTGAATTGATGTCATATTTTGTGTATGATGTGTTCATATTGATGCAGAGTGATCTGGTTTGCCTGAGAGGAGTAACGTTTTCTTAGGGTTTTCCTTTTTGGAGTTCGCAACAGTTCGCTCTTGGTGTTTTTGTCTGGATTGACAGCCTTCATTATGAAGGATGCTCTCTCAGCGTAAGCTGGTGTGAGTACTAAGAGCCCCTATATGGGGTTTTTTATTATCTGCACACTAGCGCTAAGTTTTAATAAAATGGGCCTTGAGCCCGTTTTTTGTTTCTGCGTTTTACAAAAAATTGGTTTTCGGAGAAAACGATTGTCAGCTAAATATACGATTTTAGAAGAACTTATTCGACCAGTCGTTGAAGGTTTAGGGTTTGAATTTTGGGGGATGGAGTATTTATCGCTTGGTAAAGATTCTGTGCTTCGTATTTATATAGAAACAGATGCTGAAAAAGGCATTGATGTTGAAGACTGTGCCCGAGTCAGTCGCCAAGTCAGCTCTATTTTGGATGTTGAAGATCCCATTACGGGCGAATACAACTTAGAGGTGTCTTCCCCAGGTTTAGATCGTCCTTTATTTGGTTTGGCTCAGTACCAAGCGTATATCGGATCTATTGTTTCTTTACGTCTACGTGTGCCTTTTGATGGGCGCCGCAAATTTAAAGGACAGCTAATGGGGATCGAAGGTGAAGACGTTGTCATTCGCGTTGATCAAGAAGAATACTTGTTGCCTATCGATTTGATTGATAAGGCAAATGTTGTTCCACAATTTTAAAATTAACCTTGAAGAGAGGCTAAAAGGATGAGCAAAGAAATTCTTTTGGTAGTAGAAGCCGTATCCAACGAGAAAGATGTTCCGAAACAAGTTATTTTCGAAGCTGTTGAGATTGCTTTAGCTAGTGCTGCCAAACGCCGTTTTGAAGAAGACGCATTGATTCGTGTCTCCATTGATCAGCGCACGGGTGATTATAAAACCTACCGTCAGTGGAACATTGTTGCTGATGAAGACTACTCAGCGCCAGCATCTGAATTAACAATAGACGATTCTGAAGAACAAAACCTAGGTGTGGGTATTGGTGAAGTATACGAAGAAGAAGTTGAGTCTGAGGCTTTTGGTCGTATTGCTGCGCAGACCGCAAAGCAAGTCATTGTTCAAAAAGTGCGTGAAGCTGAACGTGCTAAAATGGTGGCCTTGTACACAGAAAAAGTAGGCAAGCTGGTTCACGGTCAAGTGAAGAAAGTCACTCGTGATAGTTTGATTATTGATCTAGGTGAAAATGCAGAAGCGTCATTGCCAAAAGATCAATTGATCTCTCGTGAAAGCTTTAGAATGAACGATCGTATTCGTGCATTACTGCTTGAAATTCGAGATGACAGCCGCGGTGCGCAACTGATTTTGTCACGTAATGATCCTGCTTTCATGATTGAACTGTTTCGTCTTGAAGTGCCTGAAATCTCTGAAGAAGTTATTGAGATTCGCGGCGCATCTCGTGATCCAGGTCTTCGTGCAAAAATCGCAGTTAAAACAAACGATCGTCGTATTGATCCTATCGGTGCGTGCGTTGGTATGCGCGGTGCGCGTGTCCAAGCTGTTTCAAATGAAATGAACGGCGAGCGAGTAGATATTGTGCTTTGGGATGATAATCCAGCCCAGTTGGTGATTAATGCTATGGCACCAGCAGAAGTTGATTCTATCGTTATTGATGAAGACGCCCATTCTATGGATGTTGCAGTGAAAAGTGACAACCTTGCGCAAGCGATTGGTCGTAACGGCCAGAATGTTCGTTTGGCATCCGCTTTAACTGGTTGGTCTTTGAATGTGATGACCAGCGAAGACGCAGAAGCGAAGCAACAAGAAGAATCACAAAAATTAATCGATATCTTTGTTTCAGGTTTGGATATTGATGACGATTTAGCGATTCAAATGGTTGATGAGGGATTCACTTCTTTAGAAGAAGTGGCGTATGTCCCAATGGAAGAAATGTTAGATATTGACGGATTTGATGAAGATTTGGTGAACGAATTACGTTCTCGAGCAAAAGAGGCTCTATTGAATCAAGCCCTTCAAGCTGAAGAGCAACTAGACGATGCTAAACCTGCTGCTGATTTGTTAGCAATGGATGGCATGGACAATCATTTGGCACTTGTTCTTGCCTCCATGGGTGTTATTACTATGGAAGATTTAGCAGAACAATCCGTTGATGAATTGCTTGATGTTGAAGGTATGACAGAAGAGCGTGCGGCTAGCCTCATTTTGACGGCGCGTGCACCTTGGTTTGCTGAATCTGAATAAAATCTGAGTACATAAGGGGGAACTTAATGACAGTTCAAACCGTAAAGATACTATCCGAGCTGGTAAACACTCCAGTCGATAAGCTACTGGCTCAGATGAAAGATGCTGGTCTACCTCAAACAAGTGAAGGCCAAGAAGTCTCTGAAGTTGAAAAACAAACGTTGTTGAATCATTTAAAACGTCAGCACGGTGAAGAAAGCGATAGCAGTCAACGCATTACGTTACAGCGTAAAACGACAAGCACTCTGTCCCGTGGCGATGGTGGCAAAGCCGTTAACGTAGCCGTAAAGAAAAAGCGCACCTATGTTAAGCGTGATGATGCTGACGAAGAAGCTCAAAAGCAGGAAGAATTGTTAGCGAAGCGACTGGCCGAAGAGCAAGAGCGTTTAGCTGAAGAGAAAGCTCGCGTTGAAGCTGAGCGTAAGCTAGAAGAAGAGAAGGCGGCTAAAGCCAAAGCTGAAGCCGAAGAAAAAGCGCGTCAAGAAGCAGCGGTAAGTACTGTCGTAGCGGACGCTGGCGCGGTAAATGATACGGAGCACTATGTTTCCGATATAGGAGCGGCAGAACCCGTGGAATCACCGAAGCAGCCTAAAGCATCGAAAAAAACGTCTCAACCAGCGATGGACAGCAAAAAATCAACGGTTGCCCCTAAAGGCAAAAAGGGACCAGTTAGACACGACAACGACAAAGATAAACCGCGTGGTCGCGTTAATCCAGATAACAAGCGTACAACGCGAGTTAATGTGAATGACGAAGATGAGTTTACTCGTCGCGGCAAATTGGGTCGTAAAAATAAGAAGCCATCTAAACAAGAGCATGGTTTCCAAAAGCCTACGGCTAAAATGATTCACGAAGTGGCTTTGCCGGAAAGTATTACTGTTGCAGACCTTGCTGAGAAAATGGCAGTAAAAGGCGCTGAAGTGATCAAAGTTATGTTTAAAATGGGCGCAATGGCGACCATTAACCAAACCATTGACCGTGATACTGCGACACTTGTCGTTGAAGAAATGGGTCATACGGTTAAGTTTATCGACGAAAATGCTGTTGAAAACGACATGATCGAAGCTATCGATTACGAAGGTGAGGCGATCAAACGCGCACCTGTTGTGACGGTAATGGGGCACGTTGACCATGGTAAAACCTCTTTGCTTGATTACATTCGTACCACTCGCGTTGCTGCGGGCGAGTCCGGTGGCATCACTCAGCATATCGGCGCTTACCATGTTGAAACACCACATGGCATGGTCAGTTTCTTAGACACACCTGGACACGCCGCGTTTACTTCTATGCGTGCTCGTGGTGCGAAAGCAACGGACATCGTTATTCTTGTATGTGCTGCAGACGATGGTGTAATGCCGCAAACAATTGAAGCCATTCAGCATGCTCGTGCTGCTGCTGTTCCTATGGTTGTTGCCATTACTAAGATCGACAAAGAAGGCGCCGACCTTGATCGTGTGAAAAACGAATTGGTCGCGCAGGAAGTGGTACCAGAAGAGTGGGGCGGTGACGTTCAGTTCGTTGGTGTATCGGCTAAATCGGGTGAAGGTATTGAAGAGTTGTTAGAAGCGGTTCTTCTGCAATCTGAAGTACTTGAATTGACCGCTGTACCAAGTGCTCCGGCAAAAGGTGTGGTTGTTGAGGCTCGTCTTGATCGTGGACGTGGATCTGTTGCTACCTTGTTGGTTCAAAATGGTACGCTGAAAAAAGGCGATATCGTATTGGCTGGTTTGCAAATGGGTCGTGTACGAGCTCTGTTGGATGAAAATGGTGCTTCAATTGCTTCTGCTGGACCTTCTATTCCTGTTGAGATCCTTGGTCTTGATGGTACGCCAGAAGCGGGTGAAGAGTTCATCGTAGTGGCTGACGAGCGTAAAGCGCGTGAAGTGGCTAACTTCCGTCAAGGTAAATACCGTGAAGTACGTTTTGCTCGTCAACACTCCGCTAAATTGGAGAACTTGTTCTCTGAAATGGGCAAAGACGAAGTGCGCACACTAAACGTTGTTCTTAAAGCCGACGTACGTGGTTCTCTTGAAGCTTTGATCAAGTCATTGACTGATTTGAATACAGACGAAGTGAAAGTAAACGTAGTATCAAGCGGTGTTGGTGGTATCACAGAAACGGATGCGACGTTGGCATTGGCCTCTGATGCAGTTATCTTCGGCTTTAACGTGCGTGCAGATAACTCTGCTAAGCAATTTATTGAGCGAGAAAGCATTGATCTTCGCTACTACAGCGTTATCTACAACATCATTGATGACGTGAAATCTGCGTTGTCCGGTATGTTGTCACCAGATCTTCGTGAAGACATTAAAGGTACTGCAGAAGTACGTGATGTATTCCGTTCACCTAAGTTTGGTTTGATTGCTGGCTGTATGGTTATTGAAGGCACGGTTTACCGTAGTAAGCAAATTCGTGTATTGCGCGATGATGTTGTTATTTACGAAGGTGAGCTTGAATCATTACGTCGTTTCAAAGACGCGGTAAATGAAGTAAGCCGTGGTATGGAATGTGGTATCGGTGTGAAGAATTACAACGATGTCAAAGTAGGCGATAAGATCGAAGTTTTTGAAACTGTCGAAGTAGCGCGTACGCTTTAATAGGGCAAGATCATGGCAGGCGAATTTAGTCGTACTAGTCGGATTGGTGACCAGCTCCAAAAGGAGCTGGCGTCCTTAATCCAGTTTGAAGTGAAAGACCCTCGTTTAGGGTTGGTTACTGTCAACGAAGTACGTGTAGCAAAAGATTTAGGCTATGCGGATATTTATTACACCGTATTAGGCAAAGATGACCAGCCAGAAGTATTGGCAGAGAACCAAGCAGCACTAGACAGTGCAAAAGGTTTCTTGCGTCGTCGTTTAGCACAAGAAGTAAAACTTCGTGTTATGCCGCATTTGCGTTTCCATTATGACCAGAGTGTGGTTAATGGCTCGCGTATGTCTGCTTTGATCGACGAAGCAATTCGTGATGATGAGACGAAAAACGGTAACGAAGACGAGTAATAAATTCGTATGGTTAAAGCAAAATGGCGTTCAGTAGACGGTATCGTTCTACTGAACAAGCCGATAGGTTTAAGTTCGAACCAAGCGTTGCAGCGTGTCCGTCGTCTTTATCAAGCCGAAAAAGCAGGACATACTGGGGCGCTTGATCCTTTGGCAACCGGAATGTTGCCATTGTGTCTTGGTGAGGCTACAAAGTTTTCTCAATATTTATTGGATGCGGATAAGCGTTACCTTACGTGCATTCAATTGGGAAAGCGCACGACAACAGGAGATCGAGAAGGTGAGGTGTTAACTGAAGAGTTAGTCCCGACCCTGAGCGATAAATCTCTTGAAGACATTCTGGATGGATTTCGTGGCGAAATTGAACAAATTCCGCCTATGTATTCGGCGTTAAAACATGAAGGTCGTCCTTTGTACGAATATGCTCGTCAAGGGATTGTCATTGAAAGGAAACGTCGTCAAGTTACGATTTCTGATCTCACTCTAGTTTCAAGAACAGAAGATACGCTGACGCTTGATATCCGGTGTTCAAAAGGTACCTATATCAGAACCATAGGCGAAGATATTGGTGAAGCACTGGGTTGCGGAGCACACCTTCACTCATTGCATCGTATTTCGACGGCGGGGTATTTGCCTGAAAAGATGATGTCACTTGAAGAGTTTGAGGCCATTGCTGAGCAAGGTTATGACGCACTAGATGCTTATTTAATGCCAATGGATACGGCGATTGAGCACTTTGAAAAAGTGGATTTACCTGAAGCCGATACCGTAAATATGATGTTTGGTAGAACCATTCCAAATACAGTTTCTTTAGAGAACGAAACCATCATACGAATGTACGATCGTGGCTCGCAGCGCTTCTTGGGCCTTGGGCAGATTAAAGGTGCTTTTATTCGGCCTTATAGATTGGTTAATACCAGTGAGTTCTCTTTATAAATAGCAGTGAGTTCTGCTAAAAAGAGTGTTAAACTTGTGGTTCTAGGATGACTGAAAATATGCTCGGCTATCCTTTACTTTTAATAGCATATTAATTTGGAGATTAAGATTATGGCATTGTCTGCAGAATCAAAAGCAGCGTTGGTTAAAGAGTTTCAAGTAGCGGAAGGCGACACAGGTTCTCCTGAAGTTCAAGTAGCATTGTTGACTAAGAACATCGAAGGTCTACAAGGTCACTTTAAAGCTCATATCCACGACCATCATTCTCGTCGCGGTCTAATCCGCATGGTAAACCAACGTCGTAAATTGTTGGATTACCTTAAGCGTAAAGATGCAGCTCGTTACACTAGTTTGATCAAAAAACTAGGTCTGCGTCGCTAAGACTGAGAAAGGGCCATAAGCAATTATGGCCCTTTTTTTATTGGTCTCCCAAGGGACAGCCTGTACTTCATATGCACTTTTCTTCACCGGAATAAAGAAGATAAAAGAGTTCATATGAGTACTGGCTTAAAAAGAGGTCTTTGGGAGAAGAAATTTTTTTAATAAAAGGAATACGTGTGAGTATTACGACAAAAACTTTCCAGTTCGGTAACGATACCGTAACACTAGAAACAGGCCGCATTGCTCGTCAAGCAACGGGTGCTGTTCTTTGTACAATTGGTGATGCACAAGTACTTGCTACTGTTGTAGGCGCTAAATCTGCTAAAGCAGGTCAAGACTTCTTCCCATTATCTGTTCATTATCAAGAGCGTGCATACGCAGTTGGTAAAATTCCAGGTGGTTTCCTAAAGCGTGAAGGTCGCCCTTCTGAAAAAGAAACACTGACTTCTCGTTTGATCGACCGTCCAATTCGTCCGTTGTTTCCTAAAGGATTCATGAACGAAGTTCAGGTTGTTTGTACAGTAATGTCTACTAACACAAACCTAGACGCAGACATTGCGGCTATGTTGGCGACATCTGCAGCATTGACTATTTCTGGTATCCCATTCAATGGCCCTATCGGTGCGGCTCGTGTTGGTTTTAACGACGAGTCTGGTTACGTTCTTAACCCAAGCTACTCTGACCTAGACGGCTCTTTGCTAGACATGGTGGTAGCGGGCACGAAAGACGCAGTACTGATGGTTGAATCTGAAGCGCAAGAGCTTACAGAGGACGAAATGCTAGGCGCTGTTCTTTACGCTCACAAAGAAATGCAAACAGCGATTTCTGCTATTACTGAATTCGCAGCGGAGTGCGCTAAGCCTCGTTGGGATTGGGAAGCAGAAGCGGCAAACGTTTCTTTGACGGACGCTCTACAGTCTGGTTACGCAGCTCAAATCGAAGAAGCGTACGGAATCAGTGAAAAAATGGCTCGTTACGCTCAGCTAGGTGTTGTTCGTGATGCTGCAGTTGCTGCACTGGTTACTGAAGAAGGCGAGTTCTCAGAAGCGGATGTTACTGGTGCGTTTTCTAAACTTGAAAAACGCATCGTTCGTCGTCGTGTTATTGATGGCAAGCCGCGTATTGATGGTCGTGACAACAAAACAGTTCGTCCAATTGACGTAGAGGTGGGTTTGTTAAGCAAAACTCACGGTTCTGCTTTGTTCACTCGTGGTGAAACTCAGGCGATTGCAACTTGTACTCTAGGCACGAGCCGCGATTCACAAATGACCGATGGTCTGACTGGCGAAAGCAAAGACAGCTTCATGCTTCATTACAACTTCCCTCCTTACTCTGTCGGTGAGTGTGGACGTATGGGTGGTGTTGGTCGTCGTGAAATTGGTCACGGTCGTCTAGCTCGTCGTGGTGTTCAAGCGGTATTGCCTTCTGAAGATGAATTCCCATACACAATCCGTATCGTGTCTGAGATCACTGAATCTAACGGTTCAAGCTCAATGGCGTCGGTATGTGGTGCGTCTTTGTCTATGATGGATGCCGGTGTTCCTCTTAAAGCACCAGTTGCGGGTATCGCAATGGGTCTTATCAAAGAAGACGACGGCTTTGCGGTATTGACTGATATCTTGGGTGACGAAGATCACCTTGGCGACATGGACTTTAAAGTGGCGGGTACGGCTGAAGGTATCACTGCGCTTCAAATGGACATCAAGATCGAAGGTATCAACGAAGAAATTATGGACATCGCTTTGAGCCAAGCGCTTGAAGCTCGTACTCATATCCTTCGTGAAATGGCGAAAGTTATCGGTTACGCTCGTCCAGAAGTTTCTCCAAATGCGCCTTCTATGGCAACGATCAAAATTGATCCTGAGAAAATTCGTGACGTTATCGGTAAAGGTGGTGCGACAATTCGTTCTATCACTGAGCAAACGGGTGCGTCTATCGATCTAGATGACGACGGTACTGTTCGTATTTATGCGGCTGATAAAGCGTCTTCTGATGCAGCTTTGTTGAAGATTCATGAAATCACAGCAGAAGCAGAAGTGGACAAACTTTACAAAGGTAAAGTGGTTCGTTTGGCTGAATTTGGTGCATTCGTAAATATCTTGCCTGGCAAAGATGGCTTGGTTCACATTTCACAAATCGCTGAAGAGCGTATTCGTGCGGTGTCTGATTTCTTGTCTGAAGGACAAGACGTTATCGTTAAAGTACTAGATGTTGATGCGCGTGGTCGTATTAAACTGTCTATGAAAGACGTAACAGAAGAAGAAAAAGCGGCTTACACTGAGTAATATCGGTTAAAGTTGCAGGAAAGGCGCTAATTATTAGCGCCTTTTTTTGTTTTTAAACAAATGAATGGACTAAAATAAAAGCATTATAAATAATGTGATTTGTGCATTTTTACGTGTCTTCTGTGTTTGTATAAAGGAAAAACATGATGTTTAAAGTAGCAAGTGTAGTGGTGGCAAGCTTGGTGTTGGCCGCATGCAGCAAAGATGTGATTAACACACCGGTTGCGGCGATCCCTGACTGCGTATTTGCAGATGGTTCCAATCAGGCTGCTCCAGCTTGGGTATGTGGTGCCCCTGTGGAAGGGGTCGAATTGTCTGCGGTAGGTTACAGTGAAAAATCTGCTGCTGGCCCGAATTACATGAAACAAATGGCTGCGACAGCGGCGCGTGTTGAATTGGCTCAGGTGTTGAGTGTTGATTTGCAAAACATGGTGAAACAATACGTTGAGACAACAGGGGCGGGCGATGCAGAAACGGTTGACCGAGTGAATAGTGTTGTCAGCAAGCAGGTTACAGAACAAAAACTGATTGGTTCTAAAGTCGTTCGTCAGATGCCGACACCGTCTGGTGGTTTGGTTGTATTAGTGGGGTTGGATCCTGCTCAAGCTGAAGGCGTGGCTGAGAGTATTTTAAGAACGTCTATGAGAAACGAAGCGGCTTTATTTCAGAAACTAGAGTCTGAAAAAAGCTTTGATGAGTTGGCCGCTGAAATCGCCAAACGTCGCGCTCAGTAGCATGACTTTATGAGAAGGGGGTGCAGGTGCAACCCCTTCTCATTGCTTCATCAGGCGCTGGTTTCTTCATCAAAAATAGGGGTTGGTTTTTTGTTGCTATCGACGGCCACAAAATTGAAATGCCCAGTCACTGCTTTTGTGCGTTTGTCGCTGTCCAACTGTTCGAGAAAAATCGACACTTCCACTTTAAGTGATGTTCTTCCAACATGCACAACGCGAGCAATGAGTTCAACCAAGATCCCAGAGGGAATCGGGTGTTTGAAGTCCACTTGTTCCGTTGATATTGTCACCATGGTCTTTCTCGAAAAGCGCGTTGCAGCGATGTAGGCCACTTCATCCATCCACTGTAGTGCGATGCCACCAAACAGGGTGTCATAATGGTTCGTTGTGGCAGGGAAAACCATTTTAGCCACGCGCGTTTCCGAGATTTCTTCACGTTTTTGGATGAGTAATTTGTTCATGTTGATAAAGCCTTATCTTTTTCGAATGCTATTGTTATGCAGCATTATACTCGCTGGAGTGAGTGGGTGTGACACGCGTTTTAAAGTGGACGCTCTTTTGTCTCAATATGTTGCAGATTTAAACCGCTCTCAGTATTTCTCTTTAATAGCGCTTGCAACAGTGATGCCAGAAAGTCTCCCTTCCTTTCGTTTTCGACAGCAGCCTCTGACTAAGTTTGATATAGGGCTATTAGATTTTTTGTCACTTCAGCAGTGTGATGTGGGGGTTATTGCAGGAAGAAAAAATAGCATACTAGGTAAGGTGATGACTGACAGCCAGCGATTCTTGTATGAGTTGGATATTATTCGAGCCATTGAGTCTTGCGACCTTAAAGAGTCAGAGTTATCCGCGACACTTAGAAGTGTTGCGCAACAAAAGCGTCGGGAATTGCCTAAGGCGTTTGGGAATGCACTGTTCAATGGCAAGGAAAGTGAGGCCTTTTTCAGTTTATCTAATGGATTTGTTCCCTTGAATTATTCGACGGCGGAGCAACAGGAATTATTGGATGCCTTAGGGCGATTGGTCGTAATAGGAGAGCAGCTTTCAAATCTACCAAAGGTTGAATCCGTTATTTTTGAAGGGGATCTTAAAATACTAATGGACAGTGAATACGCGGGTCGATTGTTGTATTCACTCATGCAGCTGACCGAATATCTAAAGAGTGTATCGGGCGTGATCGCACACCAAGGTGATGAGGTATGTGGTGCTCCAATTGTTTTCCTCAAGCAACAGTTTGAACGCCATTATGTTCAGCAGATACAACCGTATATGGGGCGTATCAATCAGAGTGCTTACCAAGTTTTGCCACTTCTGACTCGCCTTGTTTCCCTGAGTTCGCCTCATACAGAGCCACTTGATCGTTTCCTTGGGCAGCTTGATTTTGAGTCTGATAAGAGTGTTTGGCAGGAATATCAACGGGCGTCTCAGCAGCATGCTGGATATTGGAGTGCCTTGTTTGAACGATGTGCATTGCCTTTGACAGCCGCGGGTTAAATTTTGATGTTGATTTGACGTTCTAAGCTTTCCACTGGATCGTATTGGTAGGCAGGGCCTTCTGCCAATGGTTCTGCGCTGAGGGCTTTTAGTAAAGCAATGTTGGCTATCGGGTTTTCTCCAATATGGTGAGAAAACTGCATTGGTCGCGTGACCGCATGCGGGGGATGTTGGCTTAAGGTATCAGGTGCATCCATTATGGATGGGCCGGGTTGATTGAACAGACTCATTAGCAAGGCGAAATGTGCGTTGCCAGATACCGGACTGCCCGCTTTGCTGCTTTGGGTTATCTGTGTTTCAACGATTTCTCTTATGTTCATTTCTATGCCTACTGAATCATCTACAATAAGTTATCGGCATAGCGTGCTTTTTCTTAAAGAAAACAGGCAATTAATTAAGAGGCGTTGTTATGGGAATTAGCGGCTTCTTGTACGAATGTTCAGCAATTTTTTGTTCAATCTATAGCTCAAAGTGTTCAAGCATCGTACTATAATGTAGATAGATCAATGATATTTTTAGGATCTGGTCTTCTATTAAGATTATTAAGCCGCGTAACCATATTGCGGTAGGGCATAGTGCATGCATGATATCAATGAATTGATCGACAATGTGAGACACAATGAAGAAATCGCACGCAAATTTTTTGAAATAGAGCGCTGTATTCTGTCGATTGGGCGTTGTGATCAGTTTGTTTCTACGCTCACGAAAGAGGTGCAGAAACAATTTAATGTCCCTTATGTGTGGGTGAATCTGATTAATGAAGCACCCTTATCCCATCTGATTGAAAGTCTAGAAAAAATGCCAGATCTGCGTGATCGTGTCTTATTTACACGGCGTAGATCCATGATAGATATCATTAAGTCGAGTAATAAGACGATTCTGGTGAATACCAATTTAAGTCGATGCTGGGAGATTATCCCCGCTGTGTATCGTGACATTATTTCCTCTGTGGCGATTTCGCCCTTAACGATTGACGGTGAATTGGTTGGTTTGTTTTGTCAGGCGGACTCTGATAGCACACGATATGATGCCACTACAAAAGACACTTTTTTATTGGATCAATTAGCGATCAAAATTTCGATTTGCCTGAGCAATGTGACCGCGAGGGAAAAACTAGAATATCTTGCTACTCGCGATCCATTGACGGGATTATTAAACCGTCGACAATTAGAATTAATGTTGGACCGTGAGTTTGCTCGATCAAAAATGCAAGAACGCGATTTGACGGTGGTCTTTATAGACTGCGATGCCTTTAAATCCATCAATGACACCTTGGGGCACAATTGTGGTGACGAGGTGCTAGAATATATTGCTAAGCGCTTATTGAAATATGTGCATAAGCAAGGGCTGGCATTCCGTTTTGCGGGTGATGAGTTTGTGTTTGTGATGCCCGGAAAAAGTTATGAACAAGCAATATTAATTGCAGAATCCATCCAAGAATACCTACAATCTAATCCGTTAAGGTATAAATCTAACTTAGTACCTATTACTATTAGTTACGGTGGTGCGAGCGTTATGTCTGACATGCCAAGTAACTACAAACATCTGCTGAAAGTGGCGGATGAGCGTCTCTATGATTATAAAAATAACCGTAAAAGATTAGTGCCTACAAAGGTGTTTAAGTTCTTAAATAGACTTAGATAAAATGTAATTTTATTACATTTTTGTGCTTGTTTTTTCAATGGTACGGTATTTTTCACCTCGATTTTGTTGTAAAATTTCAAAAAAATTAAATAGGGTTCATCTATGTCCCACGCTTTAATCGCCGATCTTGGCGGAACAAATGCTCGTTTTGCATTGGTTCCTATTCATCAGTATGAGCCTCTCGAAGTCAGAGTGCTTCCTTGTGAAAAATACGACAGCTTTTTTGATGCTGCAGCGGATTACATTAAAAACTGCAGCGTTAATATGGATGATATTGACGCTGTTGTATTGGCTATTGCAGGTCCTGTGAACCAGCCTGTTATTCGTTTTTCTAACAATCCTTGGCAGTTCACACGAGCTGAAGTTGAATCCTATTTTGGAGACAATAAAGCCGTCGCTTTATTAAATGACTTTGATGCTGTCGGTCATTGTTTAGAAATTTTAACGCCGCAAGATATGGTGGTTATCGGCGAACAATCGACCATTGACCCTAAAGGGGCTTGTTGGGTGATTGGGGCGGGAACGGGTCTTGGGGTAGCTTGTGTTGTACCGCAAGACAATGGCCCGAACATTGTTCTTCCTGGAGAGGGGGGGCATGTCGATCTTTCTGCCTGTAATGATGTCGAAGATAATATTCTTAAATTCCTTCGCACTCGTCACCATCGCGTGTCGGCGGAGCGTGTGTTATCCGGTATGGGGCTTGAAAATATTTATGAAGCTCTTGCTTTGCAGAATGGCATTGAAAAGCGCCTGACAGCTCCTGAGATTGGAGAAGCGTTGTCATTGGGTAACGACCCAATTGCCAAGGCGACGTTAGAGCAATTTTTTGTGTTTTTAGGTCGCGTAATTGGGGATCTGGTCTTGTCTGTCGAATCCCGTGGTGGTGTCTATATCGCAGGTGGAATCGTTCCTCGTTATCTGAAAGAAATTCTAAATAGTGGTTTCCGTGATGCGATGCAAGACAAAGGTCGCATGAAAGATTTTGTTTCGCCTATTCCGACTTTTGTTGTTATGTCTGAATACCCAGGCCTGATGGGGTGCGCATGTTATGCGTCTCATCTTGTGTCGAAAGCCTAGATTTAGTTGGAGAGTAAAGAATGAAGGCCAGTTTGAAAGCCTGTGATGTTGTCATTTTTGGTGGTGGTGGTGATCTTGCAATGCGTAAGTTACTGCCGGCTTTGTACCATTTAGATATGGATGGGTTGCTCGCTCCGACGACTCGAATTATTGGAGCCTCAAGACGTGAGGTTGCCACTGAAGAGTACCAGACAAAGATTCGAGCAGCGCTTGATGAATTCGTTCCCTCCAGTATTGGTGACGACAAAACGTGGCAGCGTTTTAAGCAACGTTTAAGTTATGTGTCGGTTGATGCTCAGCAAGAGTCCGACTTTGCTCGACTAAATGAGCACCAAGTCGGTGGTGATGACCGCGACGTTGTGTTTTATCTGGCCACGTCCCCAGATCTGTTTGGTTCTATTTGTTCTTCTTTGGCCTCGCATGGTTTGAACGCTGACCGTATGCGTGTGGTGTTGGAAAAACCGCTGGGCAGAGATTTGGCGTCTTCTCGTGCGATTAACGATGAGGTGATGAAGAACTTTAATGAGCAACAAGCGTTTCGTATTGACCATTACCTAGGAAAAGAGACGGTTCAAAACCTGTTGGCAATCCGTTTTGGTAATACGTTGTTCGAGCCATTATGGGACAGCGCACACATTGATAACGTGCAAATTACGGTATCAGAAACCGTTGGTGTTGAAGGGCGTTGGGGATATTACGACAACGCTGGTGCCATGAGAGACATGGTGCAAAACCACTTGATCCAATTGCTGTGTTTGGTAGCGATGGAGCCGCCAGGTCGTATGGATGCAGACTCGGTTCGAGATGAAAAAATCAAAGTCTTAAAAGCATTGCGTCCTATTGCTGGTGCAAATGCGTACACAAAAACCGTTCGTGGACAGTACGCAAAAGGCATGATCAAAGGGAAAGATGTAAAAGGGTATTTTGATGAAGAAGGGAGTAACCCTAATTCAAGAACAGAAACGTTTGTCGCTTTGCGGGCTGATATCGATAACTGGCGTTGGGCTGGTGTGCCGTTTTATCTGAGAACGGGTAAGCGTTTGGGTCAGCGTTATTCTGAAATCGTGATTCAATATAAGGCTGTTCCTCACAGCATTTTTAGCGATGAAAGTAATCGCCAGTTGCAGCGGAACCAATTGGTGATTCGCCTTCAGCCAGAAGAAAAAATCTCTCTAACGGTAATGAATAAAGTGCCTGGAGCGAGCGAAGGAATGAATCTGCAACCGGTAGATTTGAACTTGAGTCTAACGGAAGCATTTAATGATAAGCGTAGCCCTGAGGCCTATGAGCGCTTGCTGTTGGATGTGATGCGCAACGATGCCACCTTGTTTATGCGTTACGATGAAGTGGAGGCCGCTTGGAAATGGGTGGACGGTATTATGTCTGCTTGGAATCAAACGAGCGAGCGTCCTAAAGAATACGCATCTGGTTCATGGGGGCCGGCCGCATCGATGGCATTGCCTATTAAAGACGGCCGCAATTGGCACGACTACTAAGTCAATTGGACTGAAAAATAAGCCGATAAAAGGAAAGCGAAATGACTCAAACTTATACAGCTGAACAAGTGATGACAGCGACGCCTGTGGTTCCTGTTATTGTTGTCGACGATGTAGAGCAAGCGGTTGCGTTGGGCAAAGCACTTGTTGCTGGTGGCGTGCCTGTGTTGGAAGTGACATTACGAACGCCTGCGGCTCTAGAAGCGATTGCCGCGCTGCGTAAAGAAGTGCCTGATGCAATTGTTGGTGCGGGGACGGTGTGTTCACGTGCGCAATATATTCAAGCGATTGAGGCCGGATCTCAGTTTATCATTAGCCCTGGTATGACAGCGGATTTATTAGCAGTCGGCAAAGAATACGATGTGCCGTATTTGCCAGCAGTGGCGACCATTTCGGATGTTTTGTTGGGAATGGAATACGGCTATGACCGTTTTAAATTCTTTCCTGCTGAGGTAAATGGTGGAGTGAAGGCGTTGAAGGCGTTTGGTGGGCCATTGCCGCAGATTAAGTTTTGTCCGACTGGCGGAATTGGCGCGGACAATTTCCGTGAGTACTTGGCGTTGCCAAATGTACTTTGTGTAGGGGGTTCTTGGATTGTGCCAACCGATTTAGTGCGTGCTGGAAAATGGGATGACATTACCGAGCTGGCGAAGTCTGTCGCTCGCTAAGCCTTTTCTTATTGTGTTAAAAAAATGGGAAGAACGTAGGTTCTTCCCTTTTTTATTGCCTTTTCCCAGCCTAAAATGGCGTGTTTTTTATAGGTTTTCTTCCGCAAATTCCGCAAGTCGGCTTCGTTCGATGCCGTTAACATGCATAATACTGGCGTATTTAAAGGATTTTGTTTTTTCCACCAAGTAGGTGAGTCCCGAAGTGAGTGGGGTGATGTACTTATTGTCTATCTGTGCCAAGTTACCTAAAACGATAATTTTTGAGTTGCTACCCACTCGTGTCACGATAGATTTAAGTTGAAATTGCGTTAATCCTTGAGCCTCATCAATAATGATTAGGGCGTTGTTGAATGAGCGGCCGCGCATGAAGTTAAGAGATTTAAACTGGATGTTGGCCTTTTGTTTAACATAATCGATACTGCTAAAAGAGTGTTCATCTGCGCCGTGTAGGATTTCCAAGTTGTCATCAAACGCGGCTAACCAAGGTGCCATTTTCTCTTCCTCAGTTCCTGGTAAAAAGCCAATGTCTTCCGCCATTGGTGGGGTTGATCGAGCGACAATGATTTTATTAAAGCGCTTCTCTTCCATGGTTACCTGTAATCCGTAGGCAAGAGCGAGTAAGGTCTTTCCTGATCCTGCAGGTCCTGTCATTACCATTAAGTCGGAATTGTCATGGCGTAATAAATAAAACGCCATGGCTTGTTCTAGGTTGCGCGGGTGAATGCCCCAAAAGTTTTGGTTCATTAGATGTTGCTTGTTTACATCAAGTAAATAAACAAACTCTTGATCTGTATTGACCACAAAGCCAATAAAGTCTTCATCATCAATGACAAACATATTGAGATAGATATTAGGCAAGTGGGTTTTGTTAATGACATGGACCGTGTGTCGGCCATGGGCTTCTGTTTTGACGCTATCAATGGTTGACCAGAAACTGCCTGTAAATTGAATGTAGCCCTTGGTCATTAAATCCAAGTCGTCTAGAACGCGGTCTTTGCGGTAATCTTCCACTCGCTCCAGGCCAGATCCTTTGGCTTTGATCCGCATGTTGATGTCTTTTGTTACTAGGCAGACTGCAGAGCGAGGGTGAATGGCTTGTAGGCTAAGTCCAACATTGATGATGCGGTTGTCGTTGGCGTGGTCATGGTTGCCATTCAAAAAAGGCACGTTATCCGTAAGTGTAATTTGTTGATCTGGATAAATGGCCAAGGAGCCTTCGCTGCGCTTGTTTTGGTCTTTGTCTACATCGTTACTAACAACGCGTATTGGGACGCCTGCCTGTAGCTCTCGGGGAGAGGCGTCACCAACTATTTTATCAATGGTATTGATCGCAACACGCGCTTCACGACTGACGTCTTTGTCTCGCCTGTCTTTAATAACGTCAAGTTCTTCAAGAACGGTCATGGGAATCACGACTTTGTGTTCGGCAAACGCATAAATGGCCAATGGGTCGTGCAACAGAACATTGGTATCAAGAACGTAGATTTTTTCCATAGAGTATTACTCCTGTAAAGAACATGAAGTTGTCTTTTGAAAATAGAAAATCGATCTGTACGGGCAATGTGATTGTGTTGTTGTGTGTTTTGAGGGGTGATAGCAAGGTTGTTCGTCGGATGCAAATCCAACCAAAAGGGGAAATATTGAGCTGAGTTTCTTTTTGACTATGGTTTTAAGCAAGCTATGCCTCACTGTCTTTTTCCATACTCTAAATAGAGTGTATGACAGTTTTGTTGCTTATGCTTGTTCTAATTGAGTTTTTTTATCTGTTTTAGGCATAAAAAAACCGCTGCTTAGGCAGCGGTTTTTCTGTAAACAGGTCGTTTTACTCGTCTAAGAAGCTTCTTAGGTGTTCTGAACGACTTGGGTGACGTAGCTTCCGCAAGGCTTTCGCTTCGATTTGACGAATACGTTCACGAGTAACGTCGAACTGCTTGCCCACTTCTTCAAGAGTGTGGTCAGTGTTCATATCGATACCAAAACGCATGCGCAATACCTTAGCTTCACGAGCGGTTAAGCCTGCAAGAACCATGGTAGTCGACTCACGTAAACCTTCAATCGTAGCGATATCAATTGGAGATTCAGCACCATCGTCTTCAATGAAGTCGCCTAAGTGTGAATCTTCATCATCACCGATAGGGGTTTCCATTGAGATTGGTTCTTTTGCAATCTTCAATACTTTACGAATTTTGTCTTCTGGCATGTCCATGCGAGCGGCCAATTCTTCTGGCGTGGCTTCGCGTCCCATTTCCTGCAGCATTTGACGAGAGATACGATTAAGTTTGTTAATCGTTTCGATCATGTGCACAGGAATACGAATTGTACGAGCCTGATCGGCAATCGAACGAGTGATTGCCTGACGAATCCACCACGTAGCGTAAGTCGAGAACTTATAACCACGACGGTATTCAAATTTGTCTACGGCTTTCATCAAACCGATGTTGCCTTCCTGGATAAGGTCCAAGAATTGTAAGCCACGGTTTGTGTATTTCTTCGCAATAGAGATAACCAAACGAAGGTTAGCTTCAACCATTTCTTTTTTCGCACGACGAGCGCGAGTCTCACCAATAGAAATGCGACGATTGATTTCTTTCAGTTCCGCAATCGTTAGGCCAGTTTCTTTTGTTACGGCACGAAGCTTGCGCTGGCTGCGCATAAATTCGGCTTCGTTTTCTTCAAGCATGGCTGCGTAATCAGCACCAGAGGCGATTTGCTCTTTTAGCCAGTCGGCATTGGTTTCATTGCTTGGAAAACGTTTTAAGAATTCCGTGCGTGGCATGCCTGATTTGCGTACACAGACTTGCATGATTAGGCGTTCTTGTTCACGCACTTTTTCCATGCGAGAGCGTACGCGCTCAATTAAGTCGTCAAACAGCTTAGGAACCAATTTGATTGGTGCAAAACTGATGCTTAGCTCTTCTTGTTTATTCTGTACCGCAGGATCCTGTCTATTGCTGTTTTCAAGCAAGACTTTCAGCTCTTCATAGATGCGCGAAATATCATTAAAGCGCAGAGCTGTTTCTTCTGGATCTGGGCCATTATCTGTTTCTTCTTCAGTGGTTTCAGTGTCGTCATCATCGTCGTCACTGTCTACCGAATCTTCTTCAATAATAGGCTCTTCTGTGGCCGTTTCTTCGAAAACAGGCTCTTCGCCATCGCCATCAATGAAACCGCTAAAAATGTCGCTAAGACGACCTTCCTCTTCTTGTACTTTTGCGTATGCGTCTAGCAATACATCCACAGCACCAGGGAAATAGGAAATGGCCGCCATTACTTCGCGCGTACCTTCTTCGATGCGTTTTGCAATCGCAATCTCGCCTGCGCGAGTGAGTAGCTCAACCGTACCCATTTCACGCATGTACATGCGGACAGGGTCAGTTGTTCGGGTGATATCACCTTCTACAGCCGCTAATGCTGCTGCTGCTTCTTCTGCAGCGGCCTCATCTGTGGCATCACCTTCTTCCATAAGAAGGTTATCTTTATCTGGTGCAACTTCAGAAACCGTGATGCCCATGTCGTTGATCATGGCAATGATTTCTTCTACTTGCTCCGGGTCTGAAAGGTCATCAGGGAGGTGGTCATTAACTTCAGAAAAAGTTAGGTAACCTTGTTCTTTACCCTTGGAGATCAGCTCTTTGAGACGTGACTGTTGAGTGTCTGGCATTCGACAACCTATCGTTAGAAATTCATTTGGGAGTTTAGCAAGCCGCGGATTATAACAAAATCAATCACTTTTATCCACCGAATCCTTTCTTTTTTGAATGAAAAGTAGGCAGTATTTACCGTTTTTTTTGTCTAATTAAGTCCATCAAATTCCGTAGTTCTTGCTTGCTGCTAGTATCCTTTATGGATTCGTTCCCTCGACTTTTCAACCGTTCAATACTGCTATTTAAGCCTAAATTTTTCTCAAGTGCCGAAATCATGTCTAGCACTTCTTGCTGTGCATTGGATATTTTTTGCTTTGTTGTGGCATCTTGGTGGTTTAAAAGTGCGTAAATGGCCGACATCGTGGTGGTATCTGTCGTTTCGCCAAGCAAGTGTCCCGTGTTTTTGGTTGGGTGTTTTGCAAAATATCTCCATATTTTGCAAAAAATCTGAAGCTCTTCATTGGCTTGATTAACCAGTGGGTCAGGCAAATCAATCTCTTTCGCAATGTGCGGATGAAACAGCAGACACAATGTGGCCTGCTTAATCTTGCTCAGGCTGGGTGCGGCAGGCGGTAAAGCGGGTTCGTCATTGTAGAATTTACCTTTGCTAAAGGGTTTCTTTCCGAATGGTTTTTTGGGCGAGCCTTGATTTTGGGTGTGACTGGTTGGAGCTGCGTAGTCAAGGTACTGAGCATCGCCGTACGCGTCATGAGGCGGCTCGTAGTCATAATGACTTAGGTCTGGGATGTCGCCTTCAAAGTGCTGTGCTAAGGGGGTGTTGGCTTGTTGTGTTGGTTCTTGGCCTTGTGTGGGGACTTGGTGGCGTCGGGTCTTAAAAACGGTGTTTCCAAGGGTTTCACTGTCTATGCCTGATTGATCACTAAGTTGGCGAAGTAGGACTGAGCGAAAGGTCAGTTCTTTTGGGATTTGACTGATCATTTCCATGGCATTGCGAGCAAATTGAGCTTCACCTTCTTCATCGCCAAGAGTGACCTGATTGCGTGCGTGATCAAATAGCACATGTGACAAAGAAGAGGCATCTTCTAATCGATGGTTAAAGGCTTCTTTGCCTTCTTTTCGGACTAGTGAGTCTGGGTCTTCGCCTTCGGGTAAAAATAAAAAGCGTACTTGTTTTTCATCCTGCATAACAGGAAGGGCAGCTTCTAGCCCTCGAATGGCGGCAGAGCGACCGGCCTTGTCGCCATCAAAGCAGAGTACAACCTTACTGACCAGTTTGAATAGTTTGCGTATGTGTTGGCTGTTGACGGAAGTGCCTAGCGTGGCAACGGCATTGGTGATGCCATGCTGAGCCAAAACAATCACATCCATATAGCCTTCGACGACAATGATTTGGTCGAGTATTGGGGTATTTTGTTTGGCTTCAAATAAGCCATAGAGCTCTTGGCTTTTTTGGAAAACTGGTGTCTCAGGGGAGTTTAGGTATTTGGGCTTTTCGTCTCCAAAGGCGCGCCCGCCAAAGGCTATGACTCGACCTCGGGAATCGCGAATGGGGAAGATAATGCGATCACGAAAGCGGTCGTAATAGTGTCCGGGTTGGTCTTTTTTCTCGATTAACATCCCGCCAAGTAAAAGTTGCTCTTGGCTTTCTGCACGAGTACCTACTTTTTTAAGTAGGTTGTCCCAGCCAGATGGGGCGTAGCCTAAGCCGAATACTTTCGCTATTTGCCCAGACAGTCCACGATCTTTGGACAAATAGTCGGTGGCTTTTTTCTTGTCTGGATGCTGGGTTAACTGTTGTTGATAAAATTGTGAGCTTTCTGATAAACGCTTTAATAACTCGGCATTTTGTTCGTACCTATCGGGTGCACCTTGTTCGCGAGGCACTTCCATACCGGCGTCTTTGGCTAGCACCTCTATGGCATCAACAAAATCGAGGTGATCGTGTTCCATTACAAATGAAATGGCGTTACCGCCAGCGCCACAGCCAAAGCAATAATAGAATTGCTTGTTTGGATTTAGGCTAAAGGAAGGGCTTTTTTCATTATGGAAAGGACAGAGGGCGCTGTAATTTTGCCCCGTTTTTTTCAAGCTAATACGAGACGCAACCACATCGGTTAAGTCGGTGCGAGCCAAAAGCTCGTCTATAAACTGATCAGGAATGCGTCCCGCCATGGTATTAGCCTAGTTGTGCTTTAACTTGTTTGCTGATTTGCGCCATATCGGCACGGCCTTGTACCTGAGGTTTAACAATGGCCATCACCGCCCCCATTTGCTGCATTGACGTGGCGCCAGTTTCTGCGATTGCGGCTTTTACAATCTCACCGACTTCGTCGTCCGTCAATGGGGTTGGTAAGAACTCGCTGATGATTGCCATTTCTTCTTGTTCGATTACGGCTAGATCTTCACGGCCGCCATCAATAAATTGCTGATTTGAGTCTTTACGCTGCTTGTTCATTTTATCAAGTACAGCGAGAACGCGTGCGTCATCTAGCTCTATACGCTCATCAACTTCGATTTTTTTGCACTCAGACAAAATGGTACGGATAACCGTAACACGCTGTTTCTCTTTCGCACGCATGGCGGTTTTAAGTGTGTCTGAAATGTGCTTTTTTAAATCTGACATAGGATCCTCTTTACTTTCTGGTAGGCAAATAAGCAAAAAAAACGGCTAGTTGAATAACTAGCCGTTTTTTATATGACTAAACGTTAGTAACGTCTAGGCAAAACATTTGTTTTGATCAAATCGCCAAACGGCAGATTGGCCTAGTACAAACGTTGGAATTTCTTTTGCTCACGAGAAACTTTTTTCGCGTGACGTTTAACTGCAGCAGCGGCAGCACGTTTGCGAAGAGTTGTTGGTTTTTCGTAGCATTCACGACGACGAACTTCAGCCAAAACGCCTGCTTTTTCACAAGAGCGTTTGAAGCGACGTAGAGCGATGTCAAATGGTTCGTTATCTTTTACTTTTACAGCTGGCATGTTATTACCTTCAATAATATTTTTTTAAAGTTTAAGTATTCACAAAAACAGCGTGAATCATACCCGTATTTAATGGGCTTTCAAAGCGCGCTTTTGTTGAACAGAGTGTGATCTTGTATAGATCGGATTTTTCTAGGCTAATAAAGCCTAACCCTGAACAGACTGTGGTCGCGTCTGTAACTGTATTCATTTTTTAAGAGGGTGTTTGGATCGCCATATCATTTACATAAGCAGCACTAAATATAAGAAGTGCTTGCATTAGACGCTATGTGCCAAACGAAAAAAATCACCTGCCTTTTAATTTAAACATTTAAAACGCGCGGATTATAATGGCTTTGATCTTCGATGTCTAATTTCTTTCACCCGTCTTGCGTTAGGAAATGCTTTTTCACTCTGCAATGGTAAGAGGAGATAGGGTACAATGCGCTTAAATTATTGATTGAGATTATTCAAGTGAAAGTATTGGGATTAGAAACTTCTTGCGATGAGACAGGGATCGCTATTTACGATACGGATAATGGTCTTTTGGCTCACAAGATTTACTCTCAAATTGCGCAGCATGCCGAATACGGTGGTGTAGTGCCAGAGCTTGCTTCCCGTGATCATGTGCGTAAGACACTGCCGCTGATTGATGAAGTGCTTCAGGAAGCAGGGATGAAAAAGTCTGAATTAGATGCGATAGCCTACACAAGTGGCCCAGGTTTGGTTGGTGCTTTGATGGCTGGCGCTACGATCGGTCGTTCTTTAGCTTATGCGTTAGGCATTCCCGCGCTGGGTGTGCATCACATGGAAGGGCATCTTTTAGCGCCAATGTTAGAAGAATCCCAACCAGCGATGCCTTTTATCGCTTTGCTGGTTTCTGGTGGCCACACTCAGTTGGTTCGAGTCGATGGGATCGGCGAATATCGCCTGTTAGGACAATCACTTGACGATGCCGCAGGTGAAGCGTTTGACAAAGCAGCCAAAATGATTGGGCTGCCGTACCCTGGTGGACCGCAAATTGCAGCGCTCGCCAAACAAGGTAATCCTAAGTCGGGGCTTAAATTCCCTCGTCCTATGACAGATCGTCCGGGCTTGGACTTTAGCTTCAGTGGTTTGAAAACCGCCTTTTTAACGGCGGTTCACGATGCATTGGACAACGACGCATGCGATGAGCAATTTAAAGCGGACGCCGCGTTAGCGTTTGAAACTGCTGTGGTGGATACCTTGGTCATTAAGTGTCGTCGTGCACTTGAGGCGGAAGGTCTGAAGCAGTTAATTATCGCCGGCGGCGTGAGTGCGAATCAGCGTTTGCGTGAGCAGCTTGAAAGCCAGCTTAAAAAAATCAAAGCCAGTGTCTTCTACGCGCGACCAGAATTTTGTACTGATAACGGAGCCATGATTGCCTACGCAGGCGCACAGCGTTTGCTGAATGGTCAATCATCCGAGTTGAGCTTGTCGATTCGTGCTCGTTGGCCGCTGTCTGAACTGCCACCTTTGAAGGGAGCTTAATAATGAATGATGTGGTGTTTATCGAGGGCTTAAAGGCTCAGGCCGTTATTGGTGTTTATGACTGGGAAAAAAAGATACAGCAAGATTTGGTCTTTGATTTGGAAATGGAACATGACAACCGTGTGCCTGCAGAAACAGACGACCTTGCGAAAACATTAGATTACGAGGCCATTTCGAATTACATCCTAGCGTTTTGTGCCGAGCGTCAGTTTGAGTTGATTGAGACATTGGCAGAGCATTTAGTGGGCGAGTTAATTGGGAAATTCAAGTTGAATGCGGTGACATTAACATTGCGTAAGCCTGGCGCGGTAGCCTCTGCTCAGGCTGTCGGTGTGAAAATACATAGAAAATCAGCGGTCACGTATTAGTTAGGCGTGACGCGACTGTATTAACGGTGACGCTTCTTGAGCCAATTGAGTCAACGCCTCAGCTCTGGATGCTTTAAGGCCTAAGCCGAGTTCCGCGCCACTCAAACCTTGCTTTATCAGCGCTGTTGCCGTTACGGTCGCTGCGGTGGCACGTAACGCTTGCCAGTCTTTTATATCGGTATGTGTTAAGTGGCATAAAACCTCAATCAGTAGTGTAAATGGTTGAGGTTTTTTTATGGCGTTCACTGACGTTAACCAGTTTTCCCACTCGGCTGCGGCCATTGGAATGCGTTGATTTTCTAGAAATCCGCGAGTTTGTTCGGCCAGAATTTTAAACTGATTAGAGCAACGAATACGTTGATGTAATTGCGTTAGCGCTTCCAGTGGCGTGTGTTGGATCAGAATGGCCCAGCGTTGTGCTGGCGTGAATTCTGAGTGCTGCAAAGTATCGACAAGTGCTTGGCTGTCTTTCCAAACAAGTTCAGGGAATAATTTGTCCAATGCATTGGCTGCGCTTAATACAGAGAAAAAGGCATGGGAATGCTGCGTGTTCAATGCTTTTTCCAATTCTTTCCAAATGCGTTCGGCGCTCAGTGTTGCAAGCTCTCCCGATTCACTAATGGTCTGCATGAGAGCGAGTGTTTCAGGAGCAATAGTAAAGCCGAACCCTTGAAAACGAGCGGCAAAACGAGCCACTCGTAACACTCTTAATGGGTCTTCTATAAAGGCGTCCGAGACGTGTCGAAACACTCTGTTGATCAGGTCTTGCTGGCCATGGTAAGGGTCGATCAGGTTGCCATGTTGGTCTTGCGCAATGGCGTTAATGGTCAGGTCGCGGCGTTCTAAGTCTTCTTCTAGACTGATATCGGGTGAAAAGTCACAAATGAAGCCTGTGTAGCCTTCGCCTTGTTTTTTTTCTTTGCGGGCAAGCGCGTATTCTTCTTTGCTTTTTGGGTGTAAAAAAACAGGGAATTGTTTGCCAACTTGCTGAAAGCCTTGTTGCTCAAGCTGTTCTGGTGTGGCGCCCGTGACGACCCAATCTCTGTCGACAACGGGTAGTGACAGTAAAGAATCTCGTACTGCGCCACCAACAAGATACACTTGATAAGGGGTTGTCATGCTTGGTTAATTTCCTGTTTCGCACTGCTCAGGAAACATGGCGCTCCACTGACTGAAGCCGCCATTAAGTGAGTACACTTCTTTGAACCCTTGTGAGGCTAGGTATTCAGCCGCGCCTTTGCTGCTATTGCCGTGATAACAGCACACAATCACTGGCTGTTGTTTGTCTGTTTTCTCAATGAAGTCTTGGACGTTGTCATTGGTGAGGTTGAGCGCTTTGCTCATGTGGCTGGTTTGAAAGCTAACCAAATCGCGAATATCTACAATAGCGGCGTTGTTTTCTATGATGGGGAGGGCGTCTGAAATATCGATACAAGTGTAAGTCATGATTTCTTCCGGTTAATTGTGCAAGGTGTACTAAAGCGTTGTCTGTCTTCAAGGCGCAATGCGGTTAGGCTACCACCCCAAACACAGCCGGTATCCAATGCGTGGATACGATCTTGTTGGGTTTTGCCTTCCAGTGCAGCCCAGTGTCCAAAAACAATGTGACAGTCTTCAGGGAGCTTGGTCGGGTAGTTAAACCAAGGCGCATAGCCTTTTGAAGCAGTATTGATGCCTTCTTTGGATTTCAAATCGAGCTTGCTGTTTTTATCGCAAAAGCGCATTCGCGTTAAATAGTTGGTGATGGCGCGAAGGCGGTCTAACCCCGTGAGTGTGTTGTCCCATTGATTTGGCGTATTACCATACATGGTGGCAAAAAATTCATCAACAGTGTCGGACTTGAGCTTCGTTTCTACTTCTTTTGCGAAGGTCAACGTATCTTCTAGGCTCCAGCACGGCGGAATGCCGGCGTGCGTCATAACAGTATTCAGTGTTTTATCGTAATGGCACAAAGGTTGTTGGCGTAGCCAATCCATTAATTCATCTCGATCTCTGGCCGAGAGAATTTCTGTTAGTGTATCGCCGCGCTTTAGTGTGCCAAATCCATGAGATACCGCCAGTAAGTGTAAGTCGTGATTGCCCAATATGACGGTCGCATTGTCCCCTAATGACTTAATAAAGCGCAGTGTTTCAAGCGATTCGTGGCCACGGTTTATTAAGTCACCCGCAAACCACAATTTGTCTTGTTCTGGACGATATTGGATTTGTTCTAGCAATTGTACAAGAGGGGTTAGGCAGCCTTGTAAGTCGCCAATAACGTAGGTCGACATAGAAAACCTCAGTGAATCTGGTTGGGAACGGACAGAGTGAAGGGGCGAATAGGCGCTTGAAACTCGGTGCCATCATCAGCAATAAATTGGTAGTTTCCCTGCATGCTCCCGACAACGGTATCCATTACGGTGCCGCTGGTGTAATGGAACGATTCTCCGGGTTCTAGGTGAGGGTATTCGCCAATGACGCCGCTGCCTTTTACTTCTTGGATTTGCTCATCGCCATTGGTGATTATCCAGTGGCGAGTTTGAAGTTTGGCCGGTTCGGTTCCACAGTTAGTGATGGAGATATGGTAAGCAAACACATAGCGGGATTCCGCTGGTGTGGATTGATTTGCCAAATACTCGGTACGAACGGAAACCACGACATCATACTTTTCCATTCATCCTTCCTTGTTGATGACGTAATTGGTAATTCGCACAAAATCTTCAACATCCAGACGTTCTGGGCGAAGTGTTGGGTCAATGTCTAATGCCGCGAAGTCGTCGTTGTCCAACACGCCTTTGTAATTGTTGCGTAGCGTTTTTCGGCGCTGCTGGAAGCCAATACGGACCATGTCTTCCAGTTTTTTTATGTCATTTACTGGGTATGGAATCGATTGGTATGGTGTCATTCTTACAATGGCCGAATCCACTTTGGGGGCTGGGTCGAACGACTCTGGACCAACAATAAAGAGCGATTCAACCGCACAGTAATATTGTGCCATCACGCTTAATCGGCCGTACAAACTGTCTCCAGGGCGAGCCGCTAAACGATCAACCACTTCTTTTTGTAGCATGAAGTGCATGTCTTCAATCGCATCGGCTTGGCTGAGCAGATGAAAGATAAGCGGTGTCGAGATGTTATAAGGCAAATTACCAACAACACGAATGGCTTGTTCTTCTATGCGCAGCGAAGTGAAGTCGAACTTCATGGCGTCGGCTTCATGCACAGTAAGGTCAGGGAACCGGAATAAATTCACTTTTAGAATAGGAATTAGGTCACGGTCAAGCTCAACCACGTCCATGCGCTCAGTGACACTGATGATGCCTTCGGTTAAAGCGCCTTTACCAGGCCCAATCTCTACAATGCGTTGCCCTTTTTTAGGGCCAATACACGCCACGATACGACGAATAACGCCGTGGTCATGAAGGAAGTTTTGGCCGAATCTTTTTCTGGCTTTATGGGGTTGTGGTTTGCTCATTTAGAAAACTTTTTCGCGTTATTTGCCATGTTAATGGCATGTTGAATGGCCACTTTAAGGCTGCCGTTATTTGCTTTGCCTGTGCCAGCCAAGTCAATGGCTGTGCCGTGGTCGACGGATGTCCGAATAATAGGTAAGCCTAATGTAATATTTACGGCATTACCAAAACCTGAGTATTTTAACACAGGTAGCCCCTGATCGTGATACATAGCAAGGGCGCAGTCGGCATCATTTAGGTATTTCGGTGTAAACAGTGTGTCTGCTGGTAGCGGCCCAATTAGGTTTAAGCCCTCTTGGCGAAGTTTATTGAGAGTCGGAATGATAACGTCAATTTCTTCTCGGCCAAGGTGACCGTCTTCACCGGCATGCGGATTTAACCCACAGACTAAAATTTTAGGTTGTGCAATACCAAATTTTTCTTGAAGATCTTTATTAAGTGCTTTTACTACAAGGCTGATGCTGTGCTCGGTGATGGCCGAAGAAATGTCTTTTAGAGGTAGGTGAGTGGTCACTAATGCCACCTTCATTGCTTCGGTGGCTAGCATCATGACCACATGCGGCGACTTGCATTGTGCTTGGAAGTATTCGGTGTGACCTGAAAAATGAACCCCAGTCTCACATAAGATGCCTTTATGCACGGGTGGTGTGACAATAGCGTCAAATTCGTGACGTAAGCACCCTTCGCCTGCTCGCTTGAGTGTTTCTAACACGTAGGGCGAGTTGGCCACTTCTAAAATGCCAGAAGTGGTTTTTTTCGCTTTGGGGATTGGCAGGACATTAATCTGTCCTTGGGAATGAGGCGGTACGTCTGATGGCTGCTCGAGCTTACTAATAGTGACCGATAAGCCCAATTCTCTGGCTCGATCTTCGAGCAACTCTACGTCCGCTAGCACCACCAAGCGAGCAGGAAATGTCTGTTCGCTGAGTGCGCTTAATATGATGTCTGGGCCAATGCCAGCAGGCTCGCCCGAAGTTATGGCGATGATTGGACGTGTTTCAAGCGAACCCATTGGCATTTTGTACCCTTACTTTTTAATATCAATAAACGCATCGGCGCGCAATTCATCAAGCCAATTGCCCAGTACTATGTCTTGTTTCTGAGCCGTTAGAGCGCGTTCAGCGTTGCTGCGTTTTACCTTGTCGCTGATGTCAGCTTCACGTCGACCTTCAACTTGCAAAATATGCCATCCAAATTGTGTGCGGAATGGTTTGCTTATTTGGCCAATCGCGGTTTTGTCCATCATGTCTTCAAATTCTGGCACCATGGTGCCAGGCGTCACCCAGCCCAAATCACCACCTTGTAACGTAGAGCCTTGGTCTTCGCTATTTTCTTTTGCAAGTTGGGCAAAATCGGCACCATTTTGCAGTTTTTTGTAGATGTCATCAGCAAACTCTTTGGTTTGTGCCATGTCTCTAATTTCATTAGCTCGAACCAAAATGTGTCTGGTTTTGGTTTGCTGCTGCAGGGTGACATCGGGTGAACGTTTTTCAATTAACCATAATAAGTGAAAACCTGCATTACTTTGCAATGGGCCAATCAATGGGCCTTTTTCGGTTTCGATAGCGCGTACAAAAAGTGGCGGTAATTGGTTTAATGGGCGCCAGCCTAAGTCGCCACCTTCAATGGCAAATTGCCCATCGGAGTTTTCAATTGCTTGTTGAATAAAATCGTTTTCTGTTTGGATATTGTCTGCAATCGCGTCCATTTTTATTTTGGCTTGTTCGGGGTCTGTTGCCCTGATTAACAAGTGTCTTAGATGGACTTGCTCCTTTTCTTTGGTGATGCTGGTGCTGGAGCTAAGATAGTCGTCTACTTCTTGATCGGAAATCACAATGCGCTTTTTGATGATTTCACGCTTGATGTTGTTGATCAAAATTTCTTGTTCTATTTGAGCTCGGTAACGGTTGTAGTCAATCCCCTTGCTGGCTAAAACCGTTTTTAAACCTTGTAAATCCAGGTTCATGTTTTTAGCCACACCAAGAATGGCGTTGTCCACATCTGAACTGGATGCTCGCATGCCTACTTTGCGCGCGTAGTTGACTTGGAGTGCTTCATCGATCATTTGGTTTTGGATCTGACGGTGAATGTTATCCGTCATGATGCCGCCTGGAACACGATCCTTAACAATTTGAAAGCGGTTTTGAATGTCACTTTCTAAGATGGGTTTGGAGTCAACGATCGCTGAAATACCATCGATCTTTGTTGGTGCTGCGTGCAGAGAATGCAGTGGTATAAGTGCAAACAGCATAAAAGAGAAAAAAGATAACTTCATGATTAATATCCAACTTTTCCTTGGTTCCAGTAGCTATTGGCAATATTGTCTTCGCTGTTGGCGCGACCAGCACTGCTTAAACTACGTAAAATAAATTGTAAAAAGACGCCACGATCGTATTCATTATCATCGTTTAGCCAGTCTTGATAGCTTAATGACACCTTGATACAGCAGTTCTCATAACCCAAACCTACGATCTCTTTGGTGGAGTCCTGTCTGATGAAGTCATACGTATACTGCGTATACATTGACCAATTTTGATTCAGAGGAAAGATGCTGCCAATACTGGCTTGCTTGGCATCGTCGTCTGAATCTGAATTATTGATCGAATATAGATAGCTTAAGTTTATCTTTATATCGTCAGTTGGCTTGAGGTCAGCAACGAGTTGCGCCAAATTGACATTTTGATCGTCTAAGCTGTAGTTCAAATTGGCGGTTAAGCTGTATCGGTTGCCATAGTAATCTGCAGACGTTAACAGGTCGCTGTGTTTTGTATCATCAACTGGTGTGTCTGTGTCTGAGTCGCCATCAATACCAACATAACGATCTTTTAAATAGAAGACTTGGCCGGCTTTAAACGCCCATTTTTCATTATTGTTTTCATCATATAGACGACTTTCCAAACCCAGCGTGACTTGTTCTGTGTCGCCAATACGGTCACTGCCATTAAAGCGAGTGTGACTGAATGCCTGAGAATAGGTCATGGTCGGTTCGCTGCTATCAAAATCGGGAATGAGATTTTGATACTCGAAAGGGGCATTGAGATAGCTAAGACGAGGCTCGAGTGTTTGTCGCCATATGTGTTCATCGTCATTGCTAAAACGTCGTTCAAATAACAGCGATGAGTCGATATAGCTCGATAAATGACCCACTGAAGTGCTGCTGTCACTGTCCGTGGTGTAATCGTGCAGATTGTAGTCTCGGTATTGAGTCAAAATCCCAGGGCTAAATTTTCCCCATTCATTACTGAAATCCAACGCCACATTTTGATTGACGACGACACGTTCGCCATCAAAGTCGTCCTCGGCTGGATCATAGAAATCGGTGTATTGAACATCGACGTTATAATCCAGGAAAGACGCCGCCATATGATAAGAGCTGTCAATGCGTGGTAACCATTCAAACGGTTGATCGACGGTGTCGTCCGGTGTCTGATAGGTTAAATACGTTACTTTATTGAGAAAGTTGCCATTGTTGAATGCAAAGTACAGGCTGCGTTGATAATGGTCTTTTTCGCCAATCGAGGTGCTGTTGGCTTCTGGAAACTTGTTGTCAGTTGGGTTGGCTTCAAGTATCAGACCGGCACTAAAGTAGTCATTAAGGTTTTGTGTGGACGTTAATTTTAATAGGGTTTGCTCACCTTCGTCATTGTCTGAAAAGGTAGATTGCTCGTAAGTGGTTTTGCCATATTCGCTGATATGGCGAATTTCTAAATCGAATCCTTCGCCTTTTCTTTGAATGTACTGAGGCGTGATGGTGGCGTCATAGTTCGGCGCAATATTCCAATAAAATGGAGCGGAAAAGCTGACCCCATCAGAGCCAGAGTAGCCGAAGTTCGGAAACAAGAAACCAGTTTGTCGCGTGTTATCAAGTGGAAAACGCAACCAGGGAAAGTAAAAAACGGGTATGTCAGCAATGCGTATTTGCACGTGTTTTGCTGTCCCGAATCCGCTTTTGGTGTCTAATTCAATCGAACTTCCGTACAGCTTCCAGCTTTCTTGGGTTGGCTCACACGTGGTAAAGAAACCTTCTTCAATGAAGACGACGCCATCTTGATCATTCGATAGCGATTTGGCTGAAACACGAGTACCTGATTGATGATTGAGTAAGATGGCATCATTGAATTCGGTTGTTCCATTGCCGTTATTTGAAATGTAAGCATCGGAGCTGCGTATTAATTGGTTGTCGCCACGCAGTGTAACATTGCCGTTGGCACGATAATATTCGTCAGGAATGCCTTCAATGTTACTGGCCGTTAACGCCGATTGAGGTTGGACGATTTCTGCTGCGCCTTCAAGGTGAATAACTCCGCTCTTATCTCGCACGATAAGGTCGGCGCTCAGCTTTGTGCCTTTTACGTCGGTTGCTGTCCAGTTGTTGATATAGGCTCCCTGACAATATCGACTCAGCTGTGATTGCTGCTCCGTCGTCAAGGATTCTCTTGGCGCCCAATCCCATTGCTCTACTTCCGCGTGCGCAAGTGGCAAAATGAAAAGACTTTGAAAAAATAAGGCGTAGGTGCGTAAATGCTTAACCATGCAGGGTATACTTGTTACCAATAATTATTGTCCGAAATCGGATACTGCCCATAAGCGGGTCCACGTGTTAAGACAAATGATAATCTAAGCAGGCCTATAGGGGCTACCGATTCTGGAGAAATATCTTTATGTGGAAAATTGTTTGCGCCATTTTGGGTTATATTTTGGCGGGTTTATTTGGCGGCTTGCTTGGTTTTATTGTAGGTGGCGTGATTGATAGAGCGCAGAAGGGCGGTGGTTTTAGCGCTATTCGAAACGGCGCAACAATCCGTCTTCAGCAAGAAACCTTTTTCCGTACCTTATTTTTGTTGATGGGACGCTTAGCGAAATCTGATGGTCAGGTGTCGGAAGCGGAGATTCAATTGGCGCAGTCTGTTATGCAACGATTGCGTCTGTCTCCAGCAGCTCAAGCGCAAGCGAAGCAACTTTTTAATGAAGGCAAATCGGAAAACTTCGATCTTGCAACGGTGTTAAATACCTTCAAAACCGTAGTAGGACCGGGTGACCTAACGCGAACCTTATTGGAAATATTATTGGTGTCTGCCTACGCAGATGGGCACTTTAGTGTTGAAGAGAAATCTTTTGTGTCTCAGGTTTGTGCATACCTTGGTGTGTCTGTGGCGGAATTTGAAGCCCTGCATATTCAAGTGAAGCAGCAAGCGCACTTTAGACAGGGTTATCAGTCGTCATCCGATTACTCGTCTAACAGCGCAGGGTCAAAAGATTTATTGAAGGCGGCGTATGAGGCGTTAGGTGTAACGCCAGACATGAGTGACGCGGATATCAAAAAAGCTTATCGTCGTTTAATGAGTAAGAATCATCCTGATAAGCTAAGTTCTCAGGGGCTTCCTGATGAGATGATTGAATTGGCAAAAGAACGCACGCAAGAAATTCAATCCGCTTACGAGTTGGTTAAAAACGCTCGCAAATAAGGGATAGCTAAGTATTTAATTGCTAATGGGGCTTTCATAGAAAAGCCCTTTTTTTGCGCTGGGTAATGCTGAACGCTGATTAATTTGGCGGGTGTTTTGTTTTAAAAAGCCTCGGACGCGTTGAATGAGAAGTTGTTTACCGTTTTTTCCCGTTACTCTGTCTGGGATCGAGTCTAGCTGAATGTAGTCTCCCTTTTTTTCTGCTCTCTGGTTAGCGGCTTGTTTTCGCCACATTGCGAATTGTTCGCTTCCCACGTTGTTCACGTAGTAATCCAGCACTGGTTGCGTTATCTGTCGAATCAGTTGTGCCGTTTCGTATTCCGATAGATTGGGCGTTGGCTCAATATCAATGAGTGCCAGTGCGCTGCCAGCGGATGCATTACTGGCTAAAAAAGCAAGGGCATAACTGGCGCCGGTCTTGTAGCCTAGAAAGGCAAATTGCTCCACTCCTTCTGTTTTGGCTTTTTCTATGGCGGCTTGAATGCGAGCAAATACCAATGTTTGATTGGGTAATTCGATGGGGGATGTCTCTGTGGCGGCGTCTTCAAGGCTTACTTGAACTGGCGAAGCGCGCTTGATGATATCAGGAACTTCTATAGACAGGGTGCACCAACTGTATTTTGGAAGCGCTGCGCGCAAAGGCGCTATTGCATCAGGCCAGTCTGGGTGTTCGTTGTCAGAGTGCAGTAAAATCACACAGCCTTGGGTTGAGCTGGTTAATGACGGGCTGTAGAGGGTTAAAAAGGTTTCTCCATTGGCATCCAGCGTTTGTATCTGATGATCAAGGTGCCTCAGCGTAAGTGACGATTTTAAGGCGTCAATGCGTGATAATTGCGGTTTTGGTACAACATACTCGTTGTTGCTTTCGGGCGGTGTGCTTTGTGAATTGGTATCACTGGATGTGGGCTGAGACTCTTCAGCCAACAGAGAAAATGAGCTCAAGGAAAGAAGTGCAATGATGGTGAACGGTAGGGTAATTTTCTTCATTGTTTTCAATACTTCTTTAAAAGGTCTTGTTAAAATGCGGTCTACATTTTCACTATGAGACCTTTATTGTGTCACTGCTGGAGTCAGATATGAATGATTTTATCATTGCCCCTTCTATCCTTTCTGCCGATTTTGCTCGATTAGGCGAAGAAGTTGATACTGTATTGGCGGCAGGAGCCGACATCATCCATTTTGATGTGATGGATAATCATTATGTCCCCAATTTAACCATTGGGCCTATGGTCTGCAAGGCATTACGCAAACACGGCGTGACCGCCGATATTGATGTACACCTTATGGTGAAACCGGTTGATCGTATGATTGGTGATTTCATAGAAGCGGGTGCTTCTATTATTACTTTTCACCCAGAAGCCAGCGAACACATTGACCGCTCTTTGCAAATGATCAAAGACGGTGGCTGTAAAGCAGGATTGGTGTTTAATCCGGCCACGCCATTACACTATTTAAAGCATGTGATGGATAAAGTCGACATGGTGCTATTGATGTCGGTGAACCCGGGGTTTGGTGGACAATCTTTTATACCTGGCACTTTGGACAAAGTGCGTGAAGCGCGTGCATTAATCGATGCCAGTGGTTATGACATTCGTCTTGAAGTGGACGGTGGGGTAAGTGAAAAGAACATCGCGGAAATCGCGCGCGCTGGTGCAGACACCTTTGTTGCTGGCTCCGCCATTTTTGGCAAAGAAGATTACAAAGCGGTGATTGATGCCATGCGTAAAGAACTTGCGAGTGTGCGTTAATGAAAACGCCAAAGTATTTCACTAAATGGTTTGATGGTTGGCCGGAACTTGTTTGTTTGGATCTCGATGGCACACTTGTTGATAGCGTTCCTGATATTGCGGGTGCGGTAGATGCTTTCTTGACGAAGCTTGGATCCCCTGTGGCTGGAGAAGATCGAGTGCGTGGTTGGGTAGGTTTTGGCTCGGCTAAGTTGATCGAGCAAGCATTAGCGTGGGCCAATATTGATCCTGCTAAGCAGGAAGAGGCGTACCGTATTTTCCTAATGCATTACAACGCTCATTTAACGGACGACACAACCCTATATCCAAATGTCAAAGCCTTGCTTAAAGCCTTCAAACACAATGGGGTTCCGGTGGCATTGATTACCAATAAACCAAGTGTGTTTGTGAAGCCTATGTTGGATCACTTTGAGCTGACAGAACAGTTTGGTTGGTTGTTGGGTGGCGATACGTTAGAAGAGAAAAAACCTTCTGCAATGCCTTTATTGTATTGCAGTGAATCCATCGAGGCATTGCCTGAAAATTGTCTAATGATTGGCGATTCGATTACAGACTTTAACGCCGCGACAAACGCAGGCTTTAAATGTGCTTTGGTGACGTATGGTTATCATCAGGGTGTGGATTTGAAATCGCTAGGTGCGGATGCGGTAATCGACGATCTAGCTGAGTTGCTTGCCTAAACAGCGCACTGTTATCGATATTGGCATGGGTTGAGAATGGTATTGGTTGTAATGTAAAAAGCGCCAAGTTTTATCGAACTTGGCGCTTTTTGGTTACTCGCTCTTTGGTTCTGCGGATAAAGAGGCTTGATTGTCTGCGGCCATGTGTATGGTGTGAGTTGGGAAAGCCACTTCTGCACCATGCGATTCAATGATCTGCATCGCTTGGAAGAGCACGTCTTGTTTGACGTTGTGATAGGTTCGCCAGTCCACGGTTTTGGTATAGGCATAAATAAAGAAATCTAATGATGATGGGCCAAATTGATTAAAATTGACCATGTAGGTTTCATTTGTATCGAGGTCTTCATGATTGGCTACCATCTCTTTAATGTCAGACAAAATGGTAGGCAATAGGCGGAAGTCGTCATAGCGAACGCCAATGGTTTCATTAATACGGCGGTGCGTCATGCGCGACGGGTTTTCAACTGAAATAAGAGAAAACGTCGAATTCGGTACATAAAGCGGACGCTTATCAAAGGTTCGGATGCGAGTTTGACGCCAGCCAATATGCTCAACAGTGCCTTCAATATTCTGATCCGGCGATCGAACCCAATCACCAATGGCAAACGGTCGGTCTAAATACACCATCAAGCCACCAAAGAAGTTGGCCAGTAAATCTTTTGCGGCGAAACCAACGGCAATACCACCGATACCGCCAAAGGCCAAAACTCCAGAGATGCTGTACCCTAATGTTTGCAACACCACTAAAGCGGCTGTAATGACCACCGCAGCGCGCAATAGTTTACTGATTGCGCTGGCCGTTGTGTAATCGACATTGTTGTTTATTTTGTCTGAGCTGGTTAAGGTGCGCTCGCTCTCCGATATGCATCGAAGAACAAACCAAGTAAGAATGACAATGACACCCACTTCCCTGATGGCATGAATAAGCGAACTGAAGTCTGGGTCTAATTCGGTGCCGGAAATTTCCGCCGCAACACTTAAACCAGCAAGCCAAATAAACATCCCAATTGGCTTTTGAGCTGCATGAATTAAGACATTGTCCCATGGTGTTTTGGTTTTTTCGAGCTGACGGTCAACACGCATTAGGAAGCGGGTGGCGATAAAGTTGACCAATAGTGTCCCTAGTACAACTAAAAATACCCTGACTACCCAGTGCATTTTTGTGTCGCCTAGGCCCAAATAGAGCTGCATCGTTTCCCAAGTCATTGTTGGTTCTCTTTTCCTATGTCTTTGTCGTAAATGTGAAGCGTGTTTGGCGTTATGCCATCATTACAAAAGCAATAGCGTGCCTAACCCCAAGAAGGCAACAAACCCTGCAATGTCGGTAACGGTTGTCAGGATGACCGAGCCAGAAAGTGCTGGGTCAATGCGTAACTTATCCAGTAGAACAGGAATCAGCACGCCTGAAAGGGCCGCCATAATGATATTGACGATGATGGCTAAGCCGATAACGGCTCCTAACATTGGGCTTTCAAACCACCAAAGTGTCACTACGCCGATCACAATGGCCCATAAAATACCGTTGAGTCCGCCGACTTTTAGCTCTTTGCTTAAGAGCGACTTCAAGTTGCTGCGAGTGATCTGGCCAAGTGCTAAACCACGCACAATCAGAGTGAGTGTTTGGCTGCCGGCAATGCCGCCCATGGAGGCGACCACAGGCATGAGTACGGCAAGAGCGACCACTTGTTGCAGTGTGGCTTCAAATAGGCCGATAAAAGCCGAGGCTAAAAAAGCGGTGAGCAAATTGATACCAAGCCAAATGCCACGGGTGGCAGCGCTGCGTTTAACTGGCGCAAAAAGGTCGGATTCCTCGTTTAGACCGGCAGTCGACATTTGCTGAGCTTCATGTTCTAAGCGCCAAGTTTCCATGGCCAAGCCAGCATGGAATCGCCCTAAAAGGATGTGGTTGTCGTCGACAACAGGCAGAGCAGATAGGGCGGAGCGCTCTAATTGCTCTGCGGCTTTGGTGAGTTCTGTGTGGGCGTGAATAAAAGAGCAGTCCTCATCAATAAGACTGGAAATCGGCTCATGACCCTGGGCTTTAAAGAGTTTGTCGAATTTTACGCAGCCAACCCAGCGGCCAGTGCGATTGACCAGATAAACCATGTCTGTGTAATCTGGCGTGCTCTTTTTAAGCAGTCGCATGGCTTCGGACGTACGAATGGATTGAGAGGCAATTAATAATTCGTGATCAATCCAACGACCGACAACATCATCGTCGTAAACAATACCTTGTTGGTAGTATTCACGCTGTTTGGTGTCCATTTGTTTGAGCGCGATGTCGACAAGACGATCTGGCAGCGAGTCTGTGATCTCTAATAGATCTTCGGCATCAACGTCAGTAAATAAGGTTTCAATCTCAGGATCGTCCAACTCTTTGAGCAATAGCTGTCGGGATTCACCACGCATTTCTACTAAAATGTCGAGTCGGTTGGCTTGTTTTATGTTGGCCCAAGCTTGCTTACGCTGAGCCAATGGAATGGATTCTAAGGCCAGCGCCACATCGTCAGGAGTCAACTCTGAAATGGCTTTATTAACGGACTCTGGAGAGTGTTCGTCATGGATAAGAGTTTCGATGAGAGCAGCGACTTGACTATGCACAGAGCATCCTTAAACACAGAATAATGACGGTAAAGATAACATGCTTTCTAGTGTGCGGTATAACCGCTTCGATTTCAAACAAGGTGTTGTTTTTATAAGATTTTATGCTGGGTTTTCAAAATTATTAAACAAGGTTGACGTATAAATGTGTCAATTAATGACTTTGTGGCTAAAAAAGTATCCAGCCTAAGTGCCTCGGGATAACGGTCTGGCGAGACAGGGTGTGCCTGACAGTGTAGAATTTAGCGCACAATAAATGCAGTCGATTGTTGCTCATCATTGCATTTCGGCTTTTGTGTCCGTGCTTATTTAGTGGCGGAATTGGTATGGGTCCATATTGTTTTAATTAGGCGTGTCCCTTCTTTATGTTATTGATGATAGATAATTATGATTCTTTCACTTACAACCTTGTACAGTACTTCCGCGAGTTGGGAGCGGATGTGCGAGTGTTTCGTAATGATGAAATTAGTGTCGAGGAGATAGAGCGTCTTGCGCCATCGCACTTGGTTATTTCACCGGGACCTTGTACACCAAATGAAGCGGGTGTTTCTATGCCTGCTATTGCGGCGTTTGCCGGGCGAATTCCAATATTGGGTATTTGCTTAGGCCATCAAAGTATTGGTCAGGTCTTTGGCGCAGAGGTGATTCGTGCTAAAAATGTTATGCATGGCAAAACGTCATTAATTTATCATCAAAATACCTCTGTGTTTTATGGATTACCGAACCCCCAAACGGCCACGCGCTATCATTCCTTGGTGGTGTCGGCGGACGCGTTACCGGACTGCCTAGAAGTTACGGCGTGGAGCCATAATGCGGCAGGAGAGCAAGACGAAATTATGGGAATTCGGCATAAAACATGGAATGTAGAAGGGGTGCAGTTTCACCCTGAATCAATTTTAACCGAAGCAGGTCATGCTTTGTTGGCCAACTTTTTAACACGATAGATTTAACCTGATAGGAGAGGCTGGTGGATATTCAAAAAGCGATTGCTGCTGTTGTTGAGCGCCAAGATTTAAGCGGCGACGAAATGCGAATAGTGATGAATGACATCATGACAGGAAAAGCCACACCAGCTCAAATTGGCGGTTTTTTAATTGGTTTGCGCATGAAGGGCGAAACCGTTGAAGAAATAACTGCTTCGGCACAAGTGATGAGAGAGTTGTCCAGTAAAGTGCATTTGGACCTAGAACATGTGGTCGACACCTGCGGTACTGGCGGCGATGGTGGAAACTTATTTAATGTCTCGACAGCTTCAGCGTTTGTTGTGGCTTCTGCTGGCGGGAAAGTGGCTAAGCATGGAGGGCGATCTGTGTCATCGAAATCGGGCAGCGCAGATGTGCTTGAACAAGCTGGGATTTTTCTTGGGCTTGATGCTGCACAAGTATGCCGATGCGTAGAAGAGATTGGTCTGGGATTCATGTTTGCACCGAATCACCACTCGGCGATGAAGTATGCGGTCGGGCCTCGTAAAGAAATGGCGACGCGCACTATTTTTAACTTACTCGGCCCACTCACCAATCCGGCCAATGCGAAACGGCAGGTCATGGGGGTTTTTCATCAGAAGTGGGTTCGTCCTATTGCTGAGGTGCTTAAAGCCTTAGGCAGTGAGCATGTGATGGTGGTTCATTCACAAGATGGATTGGACGAGATTAGCATTGCTGCACCAACGTATGTAGCGGAACTAAAAAATGGCGAGGTGTTTGAATATACGATTTCCCCTGAAGATTTTGGTATTCCGCTTCAATCAATTGATACGATTCAAGCGTCCGATGCCTCTGAAAGCCTGGCTTTGGTTAAAATGGCGTTAGAGGGTAAAGGAAAAATAAACCCTGCTAGAGATATTGTGGCACTGAATGCCGGTGCGGCCATTTATGTTTCTGGTATTGCCGATTCGTTGGCTGAGGGTGTGAACATTGCGGAAGACGTCATCGGTGGCGGGACAGCCAAAGTTAAAATGTCTGAACTGGCCAGTTTTACACGTTGTTTTATGAGCCCTGACTCACTGTAGAAAATAGGAGCAGTAACCTAATGCAAGTAGAAACACCGACTATTTTAAAAAAAATTGTGGCTCGTAAGTATGAAGAAATTGCTGAGCGCAAATCTCATACACCGTATGGCAATTTAGAAGTGGCTGCGTCTGTTGCCAATGTGCACAATGCGCCCCGAGGATTTGCTCAAGCGATGAGACATCAGATTGCCATTGGTAAAGCCGCTGTTATCGCAGAAGTTAAGCAGGCGTCTCCGAGTAAAGGTATTTTGCGTGAACCTTTTATTCCTGCTGATATTGCTCGATCTTATGAACGGTCTGGCGCGGCGTGTTTGTCTGTATTGACTGACAGTGACTTTTTTAAAGGGCATGAAGATTTTTTGGTGGAAGCGCGCAGTGCGTGTAAATTGCCTGTTATCCGTAAAGATTTTATTGTCGATGAATACCAAGTATTGGAAGCCAGAGCCATAGGGGCTGACTGTATCCTATTAATCGCGGCCTGTTTGAGTGGTGATAAGTTACGCCAGTTGGATCAAATGGCTCGTGACTTGGGAATGGATGTTTTGGTTGAGGTTCACAACCGTCCTGAGTTGGATTTGGCTTTGGAGTATACCGAGACAGAGCTATTTGGTATCAACAATCGTGACTTGCATACGTTTGAATTAAGCCTTGATCACACCTTTGAGTTGATGGGAAGTGTGCCTTCTGATCGACTGATTGTAACGGAAAGTGGTATTCATACGCGTGATGATGTGGCATTGATGCGTCAAAAAGGCATTCATGCCTTCTTGGTGGGCGAGGCGTTCATGCGTGCTGATGATCCTGGTGAAAAGTTGGCGGAATTGTTTCAATCCTAGTAACGATGAATTTTTGGATGACAGAATATAGGTAAGGTTTAGATATGAAGACGAATGTTAGTTGGCAAGAAGATGTGCACTTTACGGCTGAAACGGGTTCTGGTTTTAAAGTAGAAATAGACGGTAATCAGGTTGCTGGACCGAGACCTATGGAGTTGATACTTGCTGGTTTAGGAGGTTGTACCTCTTATGATGTGGTAGGTATTTTGAAAAAATCTCGCCAAGATGTCGTGTCTTGTGTGGCGCAAATTGATGCCGATCGTGCGGATGCTGTGCCTGCCGTTTTTACAGAGATTCGTGTTCACTTTGTTGTTACAGGTCGCAACCTAAAAGAAAGCGTGGTTGCGCGCGCCGTCAAATTGTCCGCTGAAGAGTATTGCTCGGCTTCACTTATGTTAGAAAAAGGTGGCGTGAAGATCGTACATAGCTTCGAAGTGGTTGAAGCTGAATAATACGTTGCTGAGTTTATAAATATTGAAGAGAGCCGAAAGGCTCTTTTTTTGGAGTGAAAATGAGCGAGCGATATATGGTGTCCCCACCAGGACTCGAACCTGGAATAGCTGCTTAGGAGGCGGCCGGTATATCCTGTTTACCTATGAGGACGTATTTTTCAGAGAGTTTTATACATTATTTGGTGTATAAATACAAATTCAAACGAACTATGGCTTTGATTTTTATGGTTTTTTCAAGCTCGACCTAAGGTGTGTTTGCTGCTTATCGGGCGGGTAGACCCTCTGGCTGTATAGACCTTATTTTTGCTGCTGTGACCTTGGAGTAATTCAAAAAGGTGTTTGTTGCGTTTTTGAAGGGTATTGAGGACGCGTGCATTGGTGTTGTTTTTGGTTTTGCAGGTTTTTAATAGCGCTTCACATTCCTGCATTAAGAGGCGAACATTGTCCATTGAGCTATCTTGTAAGCTCAGCCAGTCTTTAAATGCTTCTTCGGTGGGTTTCTTGCGATCTACGATGTCAAATTTAATAAGAATATTGACTCTTTTCTCATTAAGTTGGTTCATTTCATCAAGAAGGGTTTGTTTTTTAGCCGATAAGTCGATGATGACTTCGCTGTCTTGTTTACCGTATGCGGTGCGTTCTTCATCAAGAAGCGAAGAGAGCTGTTCTAATATCTCTTTGCTTCTGACGAATATTGGAGCGATAGGAATCATAGGACAAACCGTGTGCTAGCTGCATTGAGTTAGCAGTCTAGAAGAGTGAATCCATAGAAGCCATATTATTCGCTAGCTTCTGAGTGTCTATTTTGTACTCGCCCGCCGCGATTGCGTTTTTAATTTGCTCTACTTTGTCCATATCAACATCAGGTAAGTTGTTAATTTTGGACTGCTGGCTTTGTAGTGTTTGTGCTGTACCGCTCAGTTTTACGGTATCTTCCGCAAGAGTGCCGCCACTTTGAACGCCGCTTTGTTTTGCCGTTGCACTGCCAGTAGCATCGTCTTTTTGCGATCGCTCACTTTTGCTTATCGGGTTCTGATTTGATAGACCTGTAAAATGTATTGCCATTGGGTTTTCCGCCCTTTTGTGATTTGCCTGTCTATATTGTCGGCTGGGTCTAGCGAAACTTTAGTAATAAAGCCTCAGAAAAAGAATTTATATTTTGCCGATCACTCTGTACTCAATAGTTTACAAGAACCTCACTGTCAGTTACAACTTTGGCGTGTATAATTCGTTCAGAACTGGTGTTTTTTACTCGTATTTGTTGGCCTTTTATGCCGTTTTCTAAAGCTACACCGTTCATTCTTACTATAATGTTTCCACTGTTGGCGGTAATGAGAACCAAATCGCCTTTTTTAACCAAGGTTGGTGGGGTTGTCAGGGCATCGGTAATAAAGGTGTTGATGCGCAAGTTACGCGACGCGATGAGGCCATAGGGTGGCTTCTTTTTGGTGTAAATGTGCCCTCTGAGGTTTGATATATCCACTTCGCCGACATCGGTGTTAGACGGGCTGATAACTTGGCCTCGGTTGACAGGGATGATGGTTTTTATGGCCGGAATCATGATGCTTTGGGTGACCGGTATATAAGATTTCCATGTTGGTTGCTCGCAACTTATTTCGTAGTTTGTGCGTTTCGTAGCATCCGGGCGTTGGTTTTGTATCTGAATTGGACCGCTTTCACAGTTTGGTAAGTAGTTGAGCGCAGCAAGGTTGTTTAATGTAATGGTAATGCTTGCATCTGGATAAATTTCTGACAACCGCGGGATCTCTACCTGATTGATGTAGTGATTAATTTGTTCTTCGGTTGATGCAGCGAATGTTATTCCCGCGTGTAGAAAAATGAAGGCTATACTTAGCCTTATGGTTCGCATGATTCGGTCTCTTTGTTTATTATGACGTGATAAATAAGATAGTTAGTAAAAAATTTGAATTCACTTTATCATTGGATGATGCATTTTAACAATTTTGAGGTGATACCTCAGTTAATGTTTACACATTTTGGAGGCGTTTATGGCTGGAGTTTTGGATACTGTTAACCAACGTACACAGCTCGTGGGAGAAAACCGACTTGAATTGCTGTTGTTTCGCTTAAATGGTAAGGGAAACTGCGATTAAGTCCCCAATATGAGACAATGCCGATCTGACCATTACCTCAAGACCGAATGACATGAATCAGCTTTCCTTCGCCGATACCGAATTTACCAGCAAACGCCGCAAGACTCGCAAAGAGCTCTTCCTTGGTCGGATGAATGAGCTGATTCCATGGCTACAGCTCGAAGCTCAGATTGAGCCGTTTTACCCAAAAGCTGGCAATGGTCGGCGTCCATACCCTCTCGCTACCATGCTGCGCATTCACTTTATGCAGAACTGGTACAACATGAGTGATCCAGCGATGGAAGATGCCCTTTACGAGATCACCTCTATGCGGCTGTTTGCTGGCCTATCATTAGAAGGTGCGATCCCAGACCACACGACCATCATGAATTTCCGTCACCTGCTTGAGAAGCATAAGCTGGGTCGTAAACTCTTCAAAGAAGTAAACAAATGGCTGTCTGATTCTGGCACCTACTTTAAAGAAGGGACAATCGTTGATGCGACGATTATTGAGGCAGCAAGTTCCACCAAAAATAAATCTAATGCACGCGATCCCGAAATGCACCAAACGCAAAAGGGAAAACAATGGTTCTTTGGCATGAAAGCTCACATCGGTGTTGATGCAAAGCGTGGGTTAGTTCACAGCTTCACCACGACGCCTGCCAATGATCACGATTTAAACCAGTTGACGGAACTTCTTCATGGCAATGAGTCATTTGTATCGGCGGACTCTGGCTACCGTGGCGTAGAAAAGCGCACAGAAACAAAAGATAAGAATGTCGATTGGTTAGTAGCTGAGATGCCCAGCAAGATACGTGCTTGGAAAAAGCACCCCCGCCTCAACAAGCAGCTGATCCGAACGGAATACTTAAAGGCGAGTATCCGAGCGAAAGTCGAGCACCCGTTTAGAATACTGAAATGCCAGTTTGGGTTCCGCAAAGTCGTCTACAAAGGCCTGTCTAAAAATGACAACAAACTCGCCGTGCTGTTTGCACTTGGAAATTTGTTACGAGTAGATCAGATGATACGTTCTGCACGGGGTTAATCCGTCCAAATAACGGTTGTAAGGTGCTTGAAGTACCTTACAAGTGGGTTAAGTGGTGATTAAATGTCGCTTCTGAGGAAATACTGTCACAAGCTGAATGTCAGCTAAAAATTGTCTTACTTGTTCGTATGTTCCTTAGCCAATTGTCTACAGAAATTAACCGTATCGCTTCTGACACTACATTCGGTGGCGAGAACTTACTGGACGGTACTTACAACGGTATTTTCCAAGTAGGTGCGGATTCAAACCAAACGATCAGCTTCAATCTAGTGGATGGCGGCGTGAACAACTCTATCGATTACGCAGGTAACGGTGGTTTCACAATGTCTGGTCTATCTAGTAGTGCGGCGACTGCACAGGTTGATGTATCAACAGCGTCTGTTTCTACTGTTGCTAATGCGCAAAGTATGATTGATGTGTTGGACACTATGATTTCTGCAGTAGACTCTAAGCGTGCTGAGTTGGGTGCAATTCAAAACCGTTTTGGTTCTACAATCAGTAACTTAAGTAACATTACTGAAAACGTATCGTCTGCTCGTGCTCGTGTACGTGATGCTGACTTTGCTGAAGAAACTGCGAAGCTAACAAGCTCTCAAATCCTTCAACAAGCAAGCTCATCAATCTTGGCACAAGCAAACCAACGTCCACAAACAGCTTTGTCTCTTTTAGGCTAAGAAGTAGTGGTAGCGGAAAGCTGGGGCTAAGCCCTGGCTTTTGTCTATGTGGAGGAACTCTGATATGTCAATCAATGCCAGTGATTTTTCTAAACAGGGCCTTGGTTATTCTTTAAAGCCTGAGCAGCGTGCTGCTGAGGATTTTGCTGCATTGCGTCAAGCGAATGCTAAAGTAGTGCAAAATTCTGCCGATACAAGCAGGGCTGACAAAGACAACCGAAATGCTCAATCCTTTCATTCCTCTGCCAAAGTTGAGCCACGTGATGTGGAGACAGTGAACCAAAAAATGTCTCAATTAAATGTGCATTTAACCTTTGAAATGACAGAAGACAGAGAGCAAAATATTGTCAAAGTATTAGATCAGACGACAGGGGATGTGGTTCGCCAAATTCCAACAGAAGAGTTTCTGAAAATGTCTGATAGAATTGATGCTATTATGAGTCAACTCAGCGATATCAAGGGAACCTTGGTAAATAGTGAGGTTTGATTTAGTTTATAGATGTTGTTAAGCGTCAGGAGATAAAGTTATGTCGGTAGGCTCATTAGGTGCTGGATCTGGTTTGGATCTGGAATCCCTTGTCAAACAAATGGTGAGCGCCCAAAAAGACGTTAAGGTCAAACTTTATCAAGACAAAATTGACGGTTATGAAGCTGAGCTATCTGCATTAGGCAAAGTTGGCTCTGCCATTGATAGCTTTAAATCCGCCGTCGAGGCGCTTAAAGATGATGAACTTTTTACTGGGCGAGATGCAAAGATTGCTCAGCCAGAAGGTGAAGAGTCTATTGCAATAACAACGGACAATACGGCATCGAATGGATCTTATGCAATTGATGTGAATCAATTAGCAAAAGGCAGCCGTGTTATGTCTGCGCCAGGCACTTTTTCGTCTGCGGACGACGTTGTTACCCCTAAAAATGCTGAACTGACGTTTAAAGCCGGTAAACATGAGTTTACTTTGGACGTCAAGGCTGGCACGACCCTTTCTGAATTACGCAACCTTATCAACACGTCTGAAGACAACTTTGGTGTCTCTGCTAACCTAGTCGATGATGGTAATGGTAATTTATTTTTTACCGCCACGTCTTCGATTCAAGGTTCAGGAAATACGCTGAAAATCATCAATACATCGGTGGTGACAGACGAACAAGGTAATCTTGTTGTGCCTGAAGAAGAACCGCCAGTTGAAGACGAGCCAATTGAAGAAGATCTACCTGTCGAAGAAGACGTAGTTCCAGAAGAGCAGCCAGAGACTCCGGTCGATGAAACGGATGAGTTAGATCTGCCTGGCGATGAATTTGACTACGCAAATGATGGCCCCATTCCAGAAGATGATGCACCAGAAGTAGAAGAAGATACTCTGGATGCAAACGAAACGCCGATAGTCGAAGAGACGACGGAAGACGACCCTGTCGAAGAAGACCTTGAAGACCAAGAAGCCGATCCGACAGCGATTGCAGCGAATACCTCCACATCTATGCTGGACAGCCTTTCTACAGAAGGTGCGTTTGCTGGCATGTACACGCCGATGGGTGAGCAAGCCAGAGACGCTATTATCACTGTAGATGGCATTCAAATTCGAAACGATACCAACACTTTTGATGGGGCGGTTGCTGGTCTGTCTATAGAAGCCTTGTCTGAAACCGATAAAACGACCAAAGTCGATATCAGCTTTGACCAACAGACCGTGCAGGACACAATCGAAGAATTTATTGCGTCTTATAACGATTTAGTCAGCCTATTGCAGACAAGTTCTGATAAAGGAGCGGTACTGAATGGCAACAGTATGGTTCGTAATTTACAGTCTTCGTTGTCGACCCAATTAATGACCAGCCACGGTAATACCAGCACCTTTACCTCTATTTTTGATCTAGGTGTCAAAATGGACAACCAAGGGATGCTGAGCTTCAACAGTGGTAAGTTCAATGAGGCAATGAAACGGGGTTACAGTGAAATCGCGCCGCTGATTTCGGGTGAAAATGGCTTAGCAGAATCGCTGAATAACCTACTTTCTAGCTATACTGGATCCGGTGGAATGACAAATTCATTAAAGGATTCCGTTCGTCGGTCGATAGATAGTACAGAGGGGACGTTAGAAGCGTATGAAGACCGCATGGTTAAATACGAAACGTCCTTACGTTCTAAGTTTACAAGTTTGGATTCGCGCCTAGCAGACATGAATGCGCAAGGCGGTTATCTGAACTCCGTATTGGCGAAAATGTAAACGTTTTAAATTGTCTACACGTTTTAATGGGGTTGTTTATGTACAAGAGTAAAGGGATCCAAGCTTATAGAAAGGACTCAATTAAGTCCGATTTAGCCTCTGCTGACCCTCACCGCGTCATTCAGCTCTTAATGCAAGGCGCGCTTGAAAAGCTGGCGTTAGGTAAAGGTTGTATCGAACGCGCTGATTGGGAAGGAAAAGCCGCTGCGTTAACGCGCGCGAGTGAGATCATCAATGCGTTAAGAGATGCACTAGACCGTGATGTTAATCCGGAGCTCGTGGACAATCTTGAGTCGCTTTACGAGTACATGATCGTACGTATTACGGAAGCCAGTATTGCCAAAGACACTGGCATATTAGACCAAGTTATGGGTCTAATTTTGCAGATTAAAGGCGCGTGGGATCAGATTTCACCGGCTGATAAGCAAGCCGCTTATGAAGGCCAAATGGAAGCTCGTGTAGGAGCTGTTTAATGCTCGATATGTCACACTTGACGACGTTGAGTGACGCGTTAGAGCAAAGCATTATTGACAAAGACATAGAGCAAATACAGCAATTATGCGAAGACAATAGTGCTTTTATTTATACCATCGTGCCGCAGTCTAATGCGGCCGATAATGAAAAAATAAAGCAATTTATACTGGTACATCAAACGGCTACTCAGCTAATTCGTGATGTGCATGCCGAAATGCAAAAGCAACTTTACCAAACCAATAAAACCCGTAAGGGTGTGAGCAAGTATAAAGGCGTGAAAAATGCAAAATGAGGACAACCAATCCTCTCTTGATCAGGCCGAAGCTTTTGCTTCCCTGTTTGAAAGAGGTGCTAAACGCCTCAGAGAAAACGATCAAGAGTTAACGGAGCGATACATTCGTAACATGACGGTATTTTCGCACGTCATGCCGCACATCTACGAATCCTTTCAACATTACCAACCCAAAAAACGCCACATTTACATGGAAGAAAGCGGTGAGCTTAACGTATACCGTGAAGATGTTGGGGTGCCTCTATTCTCCACTGCACCCCGTCAACAAGCCGCTGAACGTGTTAAACGTGCGTTATCTAAGCCGAATAAAACCGTATTGAACTTGGAGCGTACGGACAATCATCCCAGTCGTCATGTGCATTACAGCAATAAAATTCTGGATCAAGCTGAACAGCATAGTGATGGTCTGACTCTTCAAGAAGGCTGGCCAGAATTTGTAGGTTCTGCCATTTTGTTTGGGGTTGAGTTTGGTTATCAGCTTGAAATGATATTGGCTCAGAGAGCGGTGAAGCATTTGTATTTATATGAATGCGACTTGGATTTTTTCTACTACTCTTTGTTCGCTATAGAATGGCAGAGCATTCTGGAAGAATGTAACCGCGATGGCCGCACCATTCACTTTTTCTTAGGGGTTAGCCCTGAAGAGTTTACTGAGAAATACCTTCGCCAATTAGAAGAGAATGGCTATTTCTTAGCGCCTGAAACGTATCTACACATTGGCTATAGCAGCCCTGAAAATGATTTGGCGGTCAGTTATTTTAAAAAACACTACGCGCGTCAAGTGATGGGGTGGGGGTTCTTTGATGATGCCTTGATTGGTATTGCTCAAGGCCTAAAATCGTTGCCTAAAACTAAGTTAGCACACTTTCAAGGTCGTGAAGCCTTGCCAAAATGGGTAACAAACATTCCTGTTTTTATCTTAGGGAATGGCCCGTCATTGGATCAAGGTATTGAGCTGGTAAAAGAAGTACGTGACCAAGTGCTGTTAATTTGTTGTGGTTCAACGATTAACACGCTAAAAAAACTGGGTGTCACCCCAGATATTCACGTTGATATTGAGCGGTTGAAACAAACCGTCGATAAATTCCAGTTTTTAGATCAAGACTACTTGGACAAAATTTGGGGCTTGTCGGTCAATGTTATGCATCCTGGGCTATTTGATTGTTTCAAACGCTCGGGTATGGCCATGAAACCCGGAGAAGCGATCACCTCACTGATGCTGAACCAAGCTCGCATGCAGGGCGACACCAAAGAATACGTACAATTGAACTACTGCAACCCTGTGGTAGCTAATTTGGCTTTGTCCTACGTGCATTTGTTTGGCTTCAACAATGTCTATTATCTTGGCGTAGACAATGGTTTTAAAGACAAAGGCAGTCATCACTCGGTTCACAGTGGATACTATAAAGACGGTAAAGAGACCGGTTTCCAAACCTTCCAAAAAGCCAGTTTGGTGGAAAGAGAAGGCAATTTTGGCGGCACTATTTACGCAACAGGCATTATGGATACGTCGCGTGTTCAGCTTGAATCCTTAACGCGACAACTGAATCAGCGCCGTAATTTCGCGAGCTTTAATTTGTCTGATGGGGCGAAGATTGAAGGCGTCACGCCATTGCGAATGGAAGATGTTTTGATCATGGACCCTAAGATAGATCATGCTAACGTGATTGATTTATTAGAAAGCGCGTTTTTTACCGAGCCACCAGAATCATTGGTTGGGCAATCAACAGAAGCGCTTATTTCTGTGGACGACTTCCAAAAAATTAGCCGAACCTTACAGCAAGGTTGGGATGAGTCGGTGGTCACACGAGAACAAGTGTGCGATTTGCTTTGGTCGCATCATCGCCAAATTTACTTTTTGAAAGGCAGTGTTCATCGACACATATACGACCTTTTAATCGGTTCATTTACGTACTCTGCTTTTTTGATTGTGCAGTTCTTATTTAAGTATCAAGATGAAGCCGACACCGTGTCTCGTGCGCGTCATCTATTTACCCCATGGTGTGAGTTCCTGGAAGAAATGCCCAGTATGCTTCAACAAGCATCGGAGTATGTCGACCAAGGGAATGACCACCTTATTACTTTTTACAATGGTTAATTATGTTCGAACAAACGCCGTTTATTATTGCTGAATTATCGGGCAACCATGATCAAGATTTTGAACTCGCTAAAGCCATGATTCACGCTGCGGCGGACGCAGGTGTGGATGCGATCAAATTGCAAACCTATACGCCTGATACCATGACACTGGACATTCGTCACGGTGAATTTATGGTGTCTGAAGACGACAGTCTTTGGCGCGGTTCGAATTTGTATGACCTGTATGCCAAAGCATCGACCCCATGGGAATGGCATCAGCCCTTGTTCGAGTTGGCGGAGTCTTTGGGGTTGGTGGCGTTCAGTTCGCCGTTTGATTTAAGTGCTGTGGCGTTTTTAGAGTCGCTTAATGTGCCCTTGTATAAAATTGCGTCGTTTGAAATGACCGACATACCTCTGATTCAGGCGGTGGCTCGCACGGGCAAACCGATTATTATGTCGACGGGCATGGCAAGCGAAGACGAAATAGCGGAAGCCGTCGCGACCATTCGAGCCATTGGCGATAACCCGTTAACTTTGCTCAAATGCACCAGTACCTATCCTTCCAAAATCGAAGATTCTAACTTGCTCACCATGGCTGATTTGGCTGAAAAAACGGGCTGTTTAGTCGGCTTATCTGATCACACCAAAGGACTTGGTGCCGCGGTGGCGGCAACCGCATTGGGTGCGACCGTGATTGAAAAGCACTTTGTGTTAGACCGTAATGCCGGTGGTGTCGACGCCGAATTCTCTATGGAACCAGACGAAATGAAGGCGCTGGTGGTGGCGTGTCGAGCAGCAAAAGCGGCATTGGGGACGGTGACATACGGTGGTTCAGACGCCGAGCAAGCTGCGAAGAAATATCGTCGTTCTATTTATGTGGCTGTAGATTTGCCAGCTGGCACCATATTGACTGAAGAGCACCTTAAAATCATTCGTCCCTCCTTTGGTCTTGCGCCTAAGCATTGGACAGACGTATTAGGTAAAACATTAGTGGCAGATGCGAAAAAAGGTCAGCCTCTTGCTTGGGAAATGATGGCGTGAAATTGCTGGTACGAGCCGATGCCTCTGTCGAGATCGGCATGGGACACCGAGTTCGTTGCCAAGCCCTTATTTTCGCCTTTCAAGAATTAGGCTGGCAATGCCAGTTTGTTGTTGATCGACGTTATCAGCCGTTTGCTGCGCCTGACGATTATTTTATTGATGATGAGACTGAGTTCTTTTCTGCGGCTGAACAAGCGGACGTGGTTGTTTTGGATCATTATGGCTACCACGCGGATCTGATTGCGCAGCTTTATTCCCATCAGTCAAACTTGTTGGTGTTGGATGACATGAATGATAGGGGCGAGTTTCCCACCAAATGGTTGTTAAACCCTTTGCAGCAAGCGTATTCCAAACACGTTGAATGCCCATTAACAGGAAGCCGATACGCGTTGTTACGACCGACGTTTCGACAGCAGAATGACAGCCATGCTTCCCCTGAACACTTGCTCATTACTCTGGGTGGAACCGATCCTCTCGCATTAACTTTGCCCATTTTAAAGACCCTATTGGCGTCCAATTTCCCTACGAAATATATTCAGGTCTTGCTGGGTGCGAATGCCAAACATGGTGATCAGGTTGTTCAATTTTGTCTTGAAAATAACATTGCGTTTGAGCAAGGGCTAGCGGATGTCAGGCCGTTAATGAAGCAAGCCAAGATGGCAATTTCTGCCGCTGGAGGTACCTTGTTTGAACTGGCGTGCATGGGCGTTCCGACTGTTTTTGCGCAAGTGGCAGACAACCAAACGCGCTCTTTAGAGCAACATGTGCCGCTAGGTTGGTGTCGTTCAGTGCGTTTTGATAATACACCAGAAGGTAGCCGACAAGCGCGAATTGCACAGTTAGTTGAAGAAGTGCGTTGTCGTTGGGCGGACAATGAATGGCAGCAAGAAGCCAAAAAGATAGCTCACAGCTTGGTGGATGGTGACGGAGCAAACCGCGTAGCCAGAACCATTAATTCATATTTTGCAGTGCCATGATTTGCGTTAAACGCAACCAGTCTTCTTCTGTGTCTAAGTCCTGAATTCTATGCCTTGGTAGTAGCAATGGCTTGGATTTAGGGCCAAAGATCGCTTCATCAAACCAGTCTTGCGTACTCGCCCAATAAAACTGCCCTGCATCGTGAATCGCTTCTACCAAATCTTGTGAACGCTTGCTAATGTGCTCAGGAAACATTGGCGCTAATTTGCCATTTTCTTGAATGTGCAGCGCCCGTTGAATGGGAAAAGCAAACGTCGTGGCAGAAAAACAAAAAGCAGTGGTGTTATCCAGTTGTGCCAATCCACGATGTAAATCGTCTGGGGTCAACATAGGGCAAGTGGCGTAAATCAAACAGGCTTGGTCGGGCGTTTTGCCTTCATCGATAAGACAGCGCAATGCGTGTTGCATCACGGGTGTGGTCCCCGTCATGTGATCGGCCAAATCAGCCGGACGATAAAATGGTGTTTCGGCACCGAACTGTCGGGCGACTTCTGCAATCTCGACGTCATCCGTAGAAACTATGATTCGATCAAATAGCCCTGAGGCGATGGCGGTTTCAATAGAGTAGCCAATCAGTGGTTTGCCAGCCAGCAAGCGAATGTTCTTTCTTGGAATGCGTTGGGATCCGCCACGGGCGGGTATCACCGCCACTCGGTATGGTGTGTTGGACGTCGGATTCATCGTTTAAGCGCTCATCACTTGGTTGGCAATTAACGCGTGCTTCAGAATCAATACCACACGTTCTTGTTGGGTAGGCGTTAGATCGGCAAAAAGCGGCAAACTCAGTGTGCGAGCGTAGTAATCTTCCGCAACCGGATAATCGCCTTGCTTAAAGCCAAGCGCTTGGTAATAAGGCTGGGTGTGGACTGGAATGTAATGAACTTGAGTGCCGATGCCAGCTTGACGCAAAATATCAAACACACTTTTTCTCGCGGTTTTATTCGCTTCTGGCAATAAAATAGGAAACAAATGCAGCGCCGAAACCGTGTCTTTCGCTTGAAAAGGCAAGGTAATCGGAAAGTCTTTTAAGAGCGTTTCGTAATGGGAAAATTGCGCGTGGCGACGCTGGATAAAATCATCCAGACGCGATAATTGCGAGGCTCCCAATGCGGCTTGCAATTCTGTCATACGGTAATTAAATCCTAACGTCTGCTGTTCATAGTACCAATCTCCTGGCATTTCAGTCAGTTCATCGGGCGATCTAGTTGTGCCTTGCTGAGCGTGTGTGCGCATGTGATTCGCGAGTTGCTCGTTGTTGGTCACAGCCATGCCGCCTTCAGCCGAGGTGATGATTTTCACTGGATGAAAGCTAAAAACACAAACATCGCTAAAAGCCCCATTACCGACATATTGGCCTTGGTATTTTGCGCCAATCGCATGGGAAGCATCTTCTATAATATGAAAGCCATATTTTTTGGATAGCGCATGGATGGCTTGCATATCACAGGATTGGCCAGCAAAGTGCACAGGAATAACGACTTTGGGCAACTGGCCTTTGGTGTGCGCAGTAGCCAGTTTTTCGGCCAATTTATCCGCACACATGTTGTAGGTGCGAGGGTCAATATCGACAAAATCCACATTCGCACCGCAATAGCGTGCGCAATTAGCGGAAGCGATAAACGTATTTGGCGATGTCCAAACAGTATCGCCAGCCCCCACTCCTAATGCCAAGCAAGCAAGGTGCAGGGCGGATGTTGCGCTGTTTGCGGCAACGCCATAACGAGCGCCAACTTTCGTGCAAATAGCGTGTTCAAACTCATTAACGCAAGGGCCTTGCGTCAAAAAGTCAGAGCGCAGCGATTTTACAACCGCTGCGATATCGTCTTCGCTAATGGATTGACGGCCGTAGGGAATAAAGTCAGTGTGCGTCATCGAAGGTTAAAATCTCTTCAATACTTAAAAAGTGAGGGTTGCTACCCGACTGATATTCATACCCAGGATCTACCAAGTCACCGGTTTCGCCTAGGCGATTGTGCGCAAAGTCCATGTCTTCTTGATAAAACTTAATGCTTGGTGAAATGACGTAATGGTCTTTAAATTCGTAAGTATGGTACGAGTCATCGGCTGGGCACATGACTTCGTGAAGTTTTTCGCCAGGGCGAATACCCACGTCTTTAGTCGGAATGTCTGGTGCGTATGCCGCGGCTAAATCCATGATGCGCACAGAGGGGATTTTGGGCACAAAAATTTCACCACCGTGCATACGTTGGAAGTTTTTCAACACAAAATCCACGCCCATGGGCAAGGTGATCCAAAAACGCGTCATGTCAGGGTGGGTGATCGGGATGGCGTCAGCACCATCGGCCACCAATTTTTGGAAAAAAGGCACCACCGAACCGCGTGACCCCACTACGTTGCCATAACGAACCACAGAAAAGCGCGTGCGGCCTTGGCCAACCATGTTATTTGCGGCAACAAACAGTTTGTCGGACGCCAGTTTGGTTGCCCCGTAGAGATTAATCGGCGCCGCGGCTTTGTCTGTAGACAGCGCGATGACCTTGTCGACGTTGTTCGCGATGGCCGCCGCGATCACGTTTTCGGCACCGTGAATGTTGGTTTTGATGCACTCCATGGGATTGTATTCTGCTGCAGGAACCTGTTTAAGTGCCGCGGCGTGAATGACAAAGTCCACGTCACGCATGGCTTGAGTCAAACGGTCTTTGTCACGCACATCGCCAATAAAGTAACGCATGCATGCGGCATCAAAGTCTTGCTGCATTTCGTATTGTTTTAGCTCATCACGGGAGTAAATAATCAGTCGTTTTGGTTGGTAATTGGCCAACAGTGTTTTGACATACTGACGACCGAAAGAACCGGTTCCGCCTGTGATTAGAATGCTTTTATTGTTAAACATGTATGATTACCAAACTCAAAGATGAAAGTTGTATGAGAGCCATTCGCCTCGTCGTCGCTTCGCCCGTGGTATTGTGCAAAGAATCTTTATAACGTATCGACCACGATAGCCGAAACATTAATGAAATCAAGGAACTGATTAAGGTGCCTTACGTGACAGACAGTCAGCGATATGATCATTTACCATGCCGGTTGCTTGCATAAACGCGTAACAGGTTGTCGCCCCAAGAAATTTAAAACCGCGCTTTTTTAAGTCTTTCGCAAAGCGTGCAGAGAGTTCTGTGACCGCAGGGGCATCGGTGTGGCTTTGGATAGGGTTATCTAGAATTTTGTTGTCACTGAATGCCCAGTAATAGCGGCTGAAAGAACCAAATTCGTTGGCGATTTTAAGAAACGCTTTGGCGTTATTGATGGTTGCTTCTATTTTTGCACGATGACGAACAATCCGCTCATCGACTAATAAACGCTCCACATCGTCTTGTGTCATGTTGGCGACTTTTACTGGGTCAAACCCATGAAATAAAGCACGATAACCTTCTCGTTTGCGTAAAATGGTAATCCAGCTTAGACCTGCCTGAGCGCTTTCGAGTACAATACATTCAAACAAAGCTTGGTCGTCATAAACAGGGACCCCCCATTCTGTATCGTGGTAATGAATGTATTCTGGAGATCCTAAACACCAAGCACAACGTATGTTTTCCATTAGCAACACTCCGAAATTAGTAAACGTGACCATGGTCACTGTGTCTCAATCATATCAGACCTTCTTGTTAAAAGTGGTCTGCTTAGGACGATAGAATATGATGTTTAAACCCACATACAGTAAAAACGATGTTGAAGTCTTAAAAGACGAGTGCCTTTACAAAGGCTTTTTTGAAATGCGCAAGCTGACCTTAAAGCACAAAAAATTTAACGGTGAATGGAGCCAGCCAATGACCCGTGAAATGATGGTACGCAACGATGCGGTGTGTGTGCTGTTATTTGATCCGGTTACTGACAAGGTCTTGCTTATAGAGCAGTTTCGTCCCACCGTGTTAAGAAGCGATTCCCCTTGGTTGTTAGAGTTGGTCGCTGGCATGGTGGAAGAGGGTGAAAGTGACGAAGACGTAGCGCGCCGTGAATCTTTAGAAGAAGCGGGCGTTACGGTCAAACGTCTTGAATACATGTTTAAATTTGTGCCTTCTCCGGGCGGATTGGTGGAGTATCTTCGCATGTACGCGGGGGAGTTTGATGCCACTTTGGTGGACGTCTCTTCTGTGCATGGTTTGGACGCGGAAAACGAAGACATCAAACTGCACCTAGTATCGTCTGATGATGCCATCGAATTGCTGAAGCACGACATTGAGAACGCCAGCACCATCATGGGATTACAGTGGTTTGCTTTGAATAAACATGACCTTGTCGCTCGCTGGTGTGCCTAGACAGATGAAACAAAATACGCTGCGTTTTGCCCAAAAATGGCCGTTTTTACAACCTTTTATCGGTGTTGTGTCGTTTTTATTTATGTGTGTAAATGTCTTTTTTTGGGCTTTGTTAGTGCATTGTTTAGCGCCGTTGCTTTTGTTTAAACGTGTGTCTGTTCAGAGTTTTTTTGAGCAGGCTTGTCGTTTTTGTTATGACCGTTGGATTGCGTGCAACGAGTGGTGGTTTCGTTATGTGCTTGGCGTCAAATGGGGGCTGGATGAACGCATGTTGGTGGATTTCCAGCAGTGGCATTTGCTGATCGCGAATCACCGTTCTTGGGTGGATGTGTTTGTTATTTTTGCGCAGTTGCGAGGTCGTCGTCCTTTGCCGCGTGTGTTTATGAAGCAGGGGCTTATGTGGCTGCCATTTGTTGGCTCGGCGGCCTACATCATGGGGTTTCCTTTCATGAAACGCTATACTAAGGAACAGATTCAAAAGAACCCCGCATTGGCGGGGAAAGATTTGGCCACGACGAAACGCTCTTGTGTGCGTTTGTTGAATCAACCAAATTCGATCATGAGTTTTGTTGAAGGAACGCGTTTTTCTCAAACTAAACGTCAGCAACAGGGTTCACCGTATCGCTGTTTACTTAAACCAAAAGCGGGCGGCATTAGCTTTATTTTGCAAACAATGCCCCAACGTATAAAAAGCATTACCGATATTAATGTGCTCTATGAGCAAACCAAGGTGTCTGGTTGGGATGTGTTGTGTGGCCGGATACAGACGGTTAAGGTCATGGTGCGAGAGGTGCCGCTGCCGGCCAACATGCAAACAGTGGCGTATCAACCCGCTGGCAAAGACCGAGAACACTTTTTTACTTGGTTTAATCTATACTGGCACGATAAAGACACTCGGATGAGCCATCAGTTGGATGCGTTACGAAACACGTCGGTATCGAGTTTAGAAGACCATTTTTCTACAGGAAAGACGTCACAAGAATGACTTATGCTATGAAATTACAGAAAACATCGAAACAATATGTGCCCGATTTAGTAAGTTTACAGGTGCTCGGTGAGTTGAATTACCGTCGCTTAGGTAAGCTTATGCGTGGACAAGAAGAGATGGATTCTTGGAATTTTTCGGTTCATAGTGCGGGCGATCAAGAAAGCCGCCTACGGTTAACGCTCGGAAAAGAAAGCCGCTTCACCTCGGAAATCGCCTTAGAGTTTGGACCGGAAATCCCTAAACAATTGCTGTTTAAAACGACCTTGTCTATGACGGTACGTCTTTATCATGACGTTGGCATTGCTGAAATTACGGATGGCCATCGTCAATACAGCGGCGCTTACCCTTATCCAAATGATGCCATGTTGCACCGAGATGAAAAGTTTCGTTTGAATCAGCAATTGGCGGATTTGCTTGAGTTGTGCCTAAAACACGGTCACCGCCTTAATAGTTCGTTATCGTTTCAGTTTGCTTAATCGCGTCCGATACATTATTCATCGATTCATATAAACGGATACGCCCTTGACGGTACTCTTGTATATTCACGGTTTTAACAGTTCAGAGCTTTCTCACAAAGCCACGGTGTTGTCTGACGCCGCTGGTGCAATGGGGTTGGGCGATCGAATTCTTTCTCCACGGTTATCATGGCAACCTGCACAGGCAATTCACCAGCTAGAGCGCATTATTGACGCCAATCTGTCTCAAGGTATTACATTAATTGGCAGTTCGTTGGGTGGTTTTTACGCCGCGTATTTGGCTGAAAAATACCAGATAAAGGCGATTTTAGTGAACCCTGCGGTGCAGGCTCCTGTTTTATTAGTGGACTATCTTGGTCCTCAAACCAACCCTTATACTCATGAAGAGTATGAATTGACGCCCACCCACATGGCGCAACTGCAGCAACTTGTTGTCGCTGAACCAACCGCTGATTTGTATTGGTTAATGGTGCAAGAGGGCGACGAGGTGTTGGATTATCAGCAAGCGCTAAAGGCCTTCCCGGCGACAGTTCGATTAACTCACGAAGCAAAAGGCAATCACAGCTTTACGGAATTTGAACGATTTACCAAAGAAATTTTGCGTTTCGCTGAAATAATAACCGACTAAGCGACTGCTTTTGTTGCACTATTTCACACTACGCAAAACCAGTGATAGACTCTAGCCAATTGAATTTACACTCGTTTGTGTTCATCCGTTTCATCAGGATGACGCACGATCAACTTGGAAAAAACACGCATGTCTGCAAAAGAATATAACGCCGGATCGATAGAGGTTCTGAGTGGTTTAGAACCTGTACAAAAGCGTCCAGGAATGTACACCGATACCACGCGACCGAACCATTTAGGACAAGAAGTCATCGACAACTCTGTTGACGAAGCTTTGGCGGGTCATGCAGATCGCATTGAAGTTATTTTGTACAAAGACGGCTCGTTAAGCGTAGAAGATAACGGTCGAGGAATGCCCGTCGACATACACCCAGAAGAAGGGGTGTCTGGGGTGGAATTGATTCTGACCAAATTGCACGCTGGTGGTAAATTTTCAGGAGACAATTATCAGTTCTCTGGTGGTTTACACGGTGTGGGGGTGTCAGTTGTAAACGCCTTGTCGACGTCATTGGAAGTCTGGGTAAGACGCAATGGCATTCAATATCACATAGGCTTTGAAAACGGTTTTAAAACGTCGGAACTGAAAGAAATCGGCACCGTCGGAAAGAAAAACACCGGAACCAAAGTTAAGTTCACCGCCGACGCAAAATATTTCGACAGCCCTAAATTTTCGCTTTCTCGCCTAAAACATTTATTAAAAGCCAAAGCGGTACTGTGCTCTGGCCTTCATGTGGTGTTTATTGACCAAAGTGGCAGCGAAGAGGTTCGCGAGGAATGGTTTTATCAGGATGGCCTAAAAGATTATTTGGCTTTGGCCAACGAAGGTTTTGTCTTACTGCCAGATGAACCATTTATCGGCGGACTAACGGAAAAAACACAAGGCGTTGACTGGGCGGTGCAATGGTTGCCAGAAGGCGGCGAGTTAGTGACAGAAAGTTATGTCAACTTGATCCCCACTGCGCAAGGCGGAACGCACGTTAATGGCTTGCGTACTGGCTTATTGGAAGCCATCCGAGAATTCTGTGATTTCCATAATCTGTTGCCTCGTGGCATCAAGCTGACGGCCGAAGATGTATGGGACCGTTGCAGTTATGTGTTGTCGGCCAAAATTCAAGAGCCGCAGTTTTCTGGACAAACCAAAGAGCGTTTGTCTTCTCGTCAGATCGTGGCGTTTATTTCTGCAACCGTGAAAGACGCGTTTAGCTTGTGGTTGAATAAGCACGTTGAAGACGGCAAAAAAATCGCTGACATCGTCATTAACAGCGCGCAAAAACGCCTAAAAGCCAGCAAAAAAGTGGTTCGTAAAAAAGTCACTCAAGGCCCAGCACTGCCGGGTAAGCTTGCTGATTGTTCTGGTCAGGATTCGTCTCGCAGTGAACTTTTCTTGGTGGAAGGGGATTCTGCTGGTGGCTCGGCAAAACAGGCTCGTGAAAAAGATTTTCAGGCGATTTTGCCGTTGCGCGGTAAGATCTTAAATTCATGGGAAGTGGATTCCACGCAAGTGCTGGCGTCTCAGGAAATTCACGATATTTCTGTCGCTTTGGGTGTGGATCCGGGTGATGACGATTTGAGCGGTTTGCGGTATGGCAAAGTGTGTATTTTGGCCGATGCCGATTCGGATGGATTGCACATCGCAACGCTCATCTGTGCGTTGTTTGTTCGACATTTTCCAGCATTGGTTAACAGTGGCCATGTCTTTGTGGCCATGCCGCCTTTGTATCGAATCGATTTGGGCAAAGAAGTGTACTACGCGCTAGACGATGAAGAAAAAGACATCACTCTGCACAAATTAGCGGCTGAAAATAAACGCGGCACGCCAAACGTACAACGATTTAAGGGTTTGGGCGAGATGAACCCATCACAATTGCGAGAAACGACCATGGCGCCAGACACGCGTCGCTTGATTCAGTTGACCATGGAAGACAAGCTGGATACGGATGAGCTGCTGGACAAATTGCTGTCAAAAAAACGCGCTGGTGACCGGAAAAGCTGGTTAGAAACCTACGGTAACTTGGCGATTGTAGACTAAAAACTTACATTGTTTTTGATAAGACAAGCTAAAATATTAGTATCGCTCAACGAAATGGAAATGAATGAATGTCTGACAATAAAGGCGATGATGTCATCAGTGAAGAAGTTCTTTATGAAAGGATTGATCACTATTTATTAACGTTCGGAACCGACCGTTCACTGATGTGTGTGTCTGAATTAGATGGTTTTTTGACAGCATTAGGTTGCTCGATTAAAGAGTTAGAACCCGATTTGTGGCTAAACGCAATATGGGGCGCGGATGAAGATCAGCCAGTGTGGGATTCCACAGAACAAGAAGACGAGTTCTTGAGTTTGGTTCTGATCATGTATATGGAAACCATGAACAGCTTGTTGTTTGGTGATTTTTACCCTGTTTACCTTGAACAAGAAGTGGACGGTGAATTCAAAATACTGGTTGAAGAATGGTGTGTTGGGTTTATCCGCGGCGCAAAATTGATAGGTTTAGGCATGGACGGCGACAGAGCGTTTTTTGACGAAGTTTTGGCGCCTGTGCGCTTATTTGGTACCGAAGCGGGCTGGGACAAACTCGAAGGCATGGTGGAAGCGGAAGTGGAGTTTTGGAAAGAAACTCTAGAGCCTTCAGTGCTGCGCTTGGTCAAGCATTACCATCCAGAAATGCAGGCTGTCAGCAACGTCAACGAAAAACGCACGTTGCATTAATTCAGTATCACTAGAATGATCGTTCTGAAAAGACTGATGGCAAAAGACGTATTTTGAGACAAAAAAACGTGATACTGAATCAGTATCACGTTTTTTTGTGTGCTAAATAAGAGCTAACAGATTAACCGACTACTTTCGCTATGCTTTCGCACAAATAATCAATGTTGTTATCGCTCACACCCGCCACACTCATACGACCAGTATCCGCGATATAAATAGCGTATTCACTGCGTAATTGACGCACTTGCTCAAGGGTTAAGCCAGAGTAAGAGAACATACCGCGCTGGTCTTTAATGAAGCTAAAGTCTTTGCTTACACCAGACGCCGCTAGTTTAGCGACCAACTTTTCACGCAAACCGTTAATGCGATCACGCATGGCCGCTACTTCCTGCTCCCACTCTGCTTTTAGCTCAGGGCTGCTCATGATGGTATAAACCACTGCCGCACCGTGAGCCGGTGGCATAGAGTAGTTGGCACGAATAGCTTGACCAATGATAGAAAACGCAGCATCCGCTTCTGGTGCAGACGCGGCAATCACGCTTAGGCCGCCACAACGTTCACGGTAAATGCCGAAGTTTTTCGAGAAAGAATTCGCGATCAACATGTCTTGTACATTGGCCGCCATGTAACGTAGGCCCGCTAGGTCTTCGTCTAAACCGTCGCCAAAACCTTGGTACGCGGCATCAACTAACGGCAACAGATTGCGATTGTTAACGAAATCGGTCAGCACTTTCCAGTGATCTGCTTGTAGATCAATACCAGTGGGGTTGTGACAGCACGCGTGAAGCAGCAATACATCGCCTTCTTGTACTTCGGCTTCCAATGTCGCCATCATGTCGTCAAAGCGCAAGCCGTTTGTTGCAGGGTCGTAGTAAGGGTAGTCTTTTACTTCTACACCGGCTGAATCAAAAATGGACTTATGGTTTCCCCACGTTGGGTCGCTTACCCACAGGCGTGCGCCTTTTAGGTTTGCACTAATAAAATCCGCTGCTACTTTTAACGCACCAGTTCCGCCTGGTGTCTGAGTAGAGCGAATACGACCAGAATGAATCAATGGGTTGCCTTCGCCTAGAATCAAATCTTTAATAATGGCTTCAAATTCAGTGGCGCCATAAATACCGAGATAGCTTTTAGAGTCTTCTTGTTCAAGCAAAATTGCTTCGGCTTTTTTTACCGTATTTAAAATCGGCGTGTGGCCATTATCGTCTTTATAGACACCCACACCCAAATCGATTTTCTTTGGGTTCGTGTCTTGTTTGTGGGCCATGATAAGGGCTAAAAGAGGGTCGCCAGAAACAGCTTTAAGATGCTTGAACATGATAATTACGGGGTCCTTATTGTGTGCCACAGGAAAATCACTGCGGCTATAATCGTTGCCTAAATAGCCTCTTCATTTTGCCGTTTTTATGACAAAATACAATGCAGCTAAGAGGGAAAATTCCTCAATACTGTAAAGAAAAAAAGACACCGCGCCGCTTACCTCTTATGAGCCAATTTATGACCGCTTTTCAACAGCACTTTCAGACCCTTGATGAGTGGCTAAAAACACACGCCCCTCTTTGGCAGTTTGATACTTTTGCAAACCGTGAGACACCATGGGTTGAGCATTATCCAGAGTTAGCCGACTATTTAAACAGTGAACCAAGCAGACCCATTGACGAGGAGTTTTATCGTCAGGTGTTTGGCCTTTGTCCAGATTTACAGCGACTAAGCCAAGATAAAATCATCGAAGAATATAGCTTTGAGCCGAAGCAAATACTTACTTCTAATCTTCCTAGTTATGTGTTTTCTGGCATCAAAGGCCGGAAATGGTCGCAAATTCAAGCGTTCGTCTCGCACACGCCAGAGTCAAACCAATATGTGGAATGGTGCGCAGGAAAAGGCCATTTGGGGAAGTTATTGGCATACCAAAACAATGCCGCTGTTCACAGTGTAGAATGGCAAAAAACACTGTGCGACGAAGGCCAGCAAGAAGCCAAGAAAATAGGCATAAAGCAAGTATTCACTCAGGCTGACGTGCTTAAACATCAAGGGGCATTTGCCCTGAAGGAAGCTGGATGCGTTGTTGCGCTTCATGCCTGTGGCGACTTGCATAAGGTGCTACTGCAACAAGCCAGCGCCGCCAAAATCAAGCAAATTTGCATGTCGCCATGCTGTTATCACCTCACGCAAGACGAGCAATATCAGCCCTTATCAAACTTGGCCAAACACTCGTCGCTGATTTTGCGCAAGGCCGACCTCAAACTGGCTGTTAAAGAAGTTGCCACGGCGGGGGCGCGTGAACAGCGCCTAAAGCAGCTTGAACTGACGTATCGACTTGGCTTTGACGCATGGCAAAGATCCGCCCGTCAGCAAGAGGAATACTTACCGGTACCGTCCATTCAAAAAGCCTTACTCAACCAATGCTTTGACGGATTTTGCCAGTGGGCCGCCGAGCAAAAAGGGCTATCAGATTTAATAGCCCACACCCCATTTGAAGACTTCGAATCCATTGGCCAAACCCGCTACCAACAAGTGCAAAAACTCGAAGCCATCAGCCAACTATTTAGACCCGCACTAGAGCACTGGCTCGTCCTCGACCGCGCCATGTACCTAAAAGAAAAGGGCTACCACGTCGAAATTGGAAAGTTCTGTGAGAAAAGCTTAACACCAAGGAACTGGATGATAAGGGCAGAGCGGTGAACATTTTAACTGATTTTTCAATCGAACAGTCGCCTTAAACATAATAGGCTTATCGTTTGGATAAGCCTATGGAATACGGTATTTATGTTTTTTGTGATTACACCAAGTCAAACAACAGGGCTTTGACGCGTTTCTCGCTGAGTCTTTCGACGTTGATCTCAGACACGTTTTCAATTTTTGCGCCGTCGCCTGGTTTTACTGTGATGCCATCTCCTAGGGAGAGTTCGCCTTCGATTACGTGGACGTAGTAGTGGCGGTTGCTGTCGGCTTGCCATGTGGCTTGTTGCTGGTCTTCCAAGATCAGTTGGATGAGTTGCATATTTTGTTTGATGTGTAATGTGCCGTCTTTGCCATCGGGTGTGATGATGGTGGTGAAGCCTTGTGCTTGGCTAAATTCTTTTTGTTGGTAGCCGGGTTGTCCGCCAAGCTGGTTTGGTTGTATCCAAATTTGTAAGAATTTCAGCCTGTCTGTTTTGGAGGCGTTGAATTCGCTGTGATAAATGCCTTTGCCTGCTGACATGAGTTGGTATTCTCCAGCGGGCAGTTCTTTGATATTGCCTGCGCTGTCTTTGTGGGCGATGGTGCCTTGTAATACTAGGCTCAGTATTTCCATGTCTTTGTGGCCGTGGGTTTCGAAGCCAGCGCCTGGTGTGACGGAGTCATCATTGATGACGCGTAGGTCTGAGAAGCCCATGTGTTTTGGGTCGTAGTAACTGCCAAAGGAAAACGTGTGATGGCTGTCTAGCCAGCCAAAGTTGGCGTGTCCGCGGTCTTGTGCGTGTCGAATGGTGATCATGGTATTTCTCCTTAATGTCTGGTCGCACATCATGTTGGTGTGCGGTGTATGAAGTCAGTGTAGACATTGGTAAAAAGAAAGAAAATCGGAAGGTTTTGAGCTAGTATTTCAAAAAATTTGAAGATAGGTTGGTGTATGGCGTACGCGGTAACATTGGAAGCATTGCGAGTCTTGGAGGCGATTCATCAGTTGGGCAGTTTTGCGGCCGCGGCGGATGCTTTGTTTAAAGTGCCGTCGGCATTGACTTATACGGTGAAAAAGCTGGAAGACGATTTGGGTGTGGCTTTGTTTGATCGATCGCGTCAAAGAGCCGTGTTGACGCCAGCAGGGCATTTGGTGTTGGAGCAAGGCCGAGCCATTTTAGAAGCGGCCGTGAGACTAGAAGATTCGATCAAGCAATTCGAATCCGGTTGGGAGCCGAAGCTGCGTATTGCTCGTGATACCGCGTTGTTAGAGTCGCCTCTGATGTCGGTTGTTGGGGCGTTTTTGTCACAAAATCGACCGGTAGAGTTGAGTCTTTCAGAAGAAGCGGTTGGTGGTGGCTGGGATGCTTTGCAGGACAATCGGGCTGATTTGGTGATTGGCGCAACGGGAGAATTACCGAAGGGCAATGTTCACACTCGTGCTATTGGCGAAATTGAGTTTGTGTTTGCGGTGGCTCCGACACACCCTTTGGCGTTAACTGAGGGGGCGATCACGGCGGCGCAATTGCGTGAGTTTCCGGCCATTGTGGTGGCGGACAGTTCAAAAATTTTGCCAGCACGCAGCAGTGGTATCTTTGAAAGCCGTCAGGTGCTTAGGGTCGATACGATGCGCAGTAAAATACAGGCGCAGTGTCTAGGGTTGGGGGTGGGGTATTTACCGAAACATCGGATCATCGATGAGTTACGTTTTGGCCGTTTGGTGCTGCGTCAGTGTGAGTTGCCAAGACCGAATCAGATGGCGTATTTAGCGTGGCGCAAGGATAACCCTGGACGCGGTTTGTCGTGGTTTGTTGAGCAGTTGGCGATGCAAGATTGGCATCTTTTGACAGGTAAAGTGTCTGTTTAGAGCGGGTAAAGCCCGTAACGTTATTTTTTTGGTGGTTTATGTTAGGCCAGTAATTAAGGGGTATGTGTGTTTTCTCTCTCGCTTTCTGTGTTGCCTGTGTTTTTGCTTTTGATGGCGGGGGCGGTATGCCAACGCTGGCGATTTCCTATGGAAGGCTTTTGGTCGGGTGTTGATAAACTGTCTTATTGGGTGTTGTTTCCGGCGTTGTTGTTTACGAAGACGTCGCAGATAGATTTTAGTAACCCGATGTTGCCAAAGTACGCGTTTATTTTGTTGTTGGCGCTGTGTGTGACGGCGGTCTTTGTGTTTATTACCATTTGGTTGATGAAGGTGGTGATGCCAACGGCATCGTCCATGCTGCAGGCGGGCGTGCGGTTTAACACCTTTGTCATGTTGGCGGTGGCTGGCAGTTTGTACGGGGACAATGGGCTGGTGTTGGCGGCGTTAGGGTCGTCTGTCTTGATTCCTTCCATTAATGTTTTTTTGGTGGTGTCGATGACATTGATGCATGGACCGTCTTCGACGGGGGGATCGTCTTCTGTCTCTTTGCCGCGTTTATTAAGCGGCGCTTTGGTTCGCAATCCCTTGATTGGTTCTATTGTGTTGGGCAGTGGTTTGAATTTACTTGGGCTGACGCCGATTATTTTAGTGTCGGATGTGGTGGGGATGTTGTCTCAGGCTGCACTGCCATTGGTGTTGTTGGCGGTGGGGGCGAGTGTTCGACTTGAGGCGATTCGCTCTGTAGGGATGACGTTTGTTATGTCTGCAGTGGCGCGGTTTGTGGTGTTTCCGTTAACGATTGGTGTCATGTGTTGGTGGTTTGATATTCGTGGTTTGCCTGCGTTGGTGGCGGTGTTGTTTGGTTTGGTGCCCACTGCTACATCGGGGTATGCGTTAGCGCGTCAGTTAGGAGGCGATGCGGATCGTATGTCGGCTTATATAACGATGCAGACTATTTTGTCTGTGGTGAGTTTGCCTGTGTGTGTATGGTTAAGTCAGTTGTATTTAAGTTAATCGTAGAACGAAAAAAGCCAGTGCAGGGCACTGGCTTTTGAAACTGACCATTGTTTAGTTAGGCTTCAGTTGCGTCTTTGTAGATGTTTTTGTAGCAGTAGTTGGTGGCTTCTACGAAGCCGTCTACGCTACCGCAGTCAAAGCGTTTGCCTTTGAATTTGTACGCTAATACGCAGCCTTCGGTGGCTTGTTGCAAGATGGCGTCGGTGATTTGTACTTCGCCGTTACGTCCTGGTGGTGTGTTGCGAATCTTGTCGAAAATATCAGGTGTTAGGATGTAACGTCCGATAATGGCAAGGTTGGATGGCGCGTCTTCTTTAGAGGGTTTTTCCACCATGTCGGTGACACGGTAAAGCCCTTCCATCATGGATTCGCCTTTTATGACTCCGTATTTGTGAACTTCGTCTTCTGGCACTTCTTCAATCGCAACAATGGTGCAACGGAATTGGTTATACAGTTTAACCATTTGCGCCATCACGCCGTCGTCTTCACCAAAGCAAAGGTCATCCGCAAGAACCACACCAAAAGCTTCGTCGCCAATCAGCGGCTCGCCGGTTAGAATCGCATGGCCAAGTCCTAGCATGTTGTTTTGACGAGTAAAAGAGAAGTTGACGTTGTCGATTAGGTAGCGGATTTCGTCTAGGTACTTTTCTTTGTTGGTGCCAGCAATTTGGTGTTCAAGCTCATAGCTGATGTCGAAATGGTCAGCAATGGCACGTTTACCACGGCCTGTAACGAAGGTGACGTTGTCCAAACCTGCTTTGACTGCTTCTTCCACACCGTATTGCACTAAAGGCTTGTTCACAATTGGAAGCATCTCTTTTGGCATGGATTTGGTGGCCGGCAAAAAACGTGTGCCATAACCAGCAACGGGGAATAAACATTTGCGAATCATAATTTTTCCTTAAAATGGCTTGTGTCGATTGCTGTCCAAAAAGATACAGCATGCCAGTCTATTTCGATAGGTGGCTTTTGTGTAAATACGCTTGTGAGACCGTAAATATTACTTTGCGTAACCGATCCAAAACAGGAGAATTCAGCTTGTACCAGTGCCAGTAAAGCGGCAAGGCCAATTTGTTTTGGGGGAACAAAGTTATTAACTGTCCGTTTTGCAGTTCCTCTTTTACTTGGATACTAGCTACTAAAGCACAGACTGTGCCACCCATTACCAATTCTACAAATCCATAAGAAGAAGGGTACCAATGGCTGTGGCTGATGTTGGGCTTAATGTTTAAACATTCATTTTGGTAACGAGTCCACAGTTCATCCTGTGCATCGTAAATAAGCGATGGGGATTGTAAGACGTTTTGTGCGCTGATGTCGCCCTGTAAATAGTGTTCAATGAAGGCGGGTGTGGCGACCAATTCGTAATCCATGTAACCAAGAAAGAGAGAATCGCCCCCCGCAACCGGAGTGCCGACCTGGCTTAAACAGGCAATGACTTCGCCTGTTTGCAACAGCGCGCGGGTGTTGGCTTGATCCGCTGATGTTATGTGTAATTTTGTGGTGTTGTTGGATGAAAACTGATGCATCACATCCAGAAACCATGTGGCTAAAACGTCATTGTTTACGGCGATATTGAGTGGATGGCTGGCAGTTTTTCCTTGAATCTCTTCTTGTAACCCTTCTTCTAAAATAGTGACTTTATTCAGGTGAGCGATGAGTTGTTCGCCTAATGCTGTCGGGACGACGGGCCTCGCTCGGATGAGCAACGGGTTGCCATAATGCAGTTCTAAACGCTTAATATTCTGAGACACGGCGGACTGCGTCAGGTTTAAGTGTTGAGCGGCTTTGTCAAAGCTCTGAAATTTTACGATAGCTTGTAGGCTGGTGAGGGCTTTGTAATCTAGCATTACTTTTTCTAATGTAGTTTTAGTTTAATTAATTTTAATTTAGTGATTTCTCTGCGTAAGATCAAGCCATGTTTTGCCATGACTGTTTAGGTGGTACGAAATGAGGAGAGAATTATGTTGGCGTTCATGAGTGGTGCCATTACGGGCGGTGGTTTAATTGTTGCTGTTGGAGCGCAGAACAGTTTTTTATTGGAACAGGCATTAAAGCGTCATTATGCATTCCCTATTGCGCTGCTGTTTATCTTGAGTGATGCCATTTCGATTGCGCTGGGGGCATTTGGGTTAGGGTTGATTTTGCAAAGCCACGATTGGTTGTTGTCCCTGTCTCGCTGGGCTGGCGTGGCGTTTTTAGTGTGGTTCGCTTTGGGAAAATGGCGGGCGTCTTTTCAGGATGAGCACCTTATTTTGGAGCAGTACAGTAAACGGTTGGCACTGTGGCCTTTGGTGTTAATGGGGTTTGCGGTGACTTGGCTTAATCCTCATTTTTATTTGGATACCATGATTTTGATGGGCAGTTTGGCTAACCAATGGCAAGGGGCGAAATGGGAGTTTGTATTAGGTGGCGTGTGTGCATCTGTGTTGTGGTTTTTGTCTTTGGCGCTTGTTGGTAAGTTGTGTGCTAAATGGTTGGAAAAGGCCGCGTTTTGGCGTTGGTTTAATCGTGTTAATGCATTGTTGATTTGGGCGATTGCCTTGAAAATCGCCACACAGCCTTTTTGATAAGGTGCTGTGTGGCGAAACGTTGTCGCCATTTATGGGTTGCTAGAGTTTGATTTCGACTTCATGTGGGGCTTCCTCTACGGTAGTCGAAGAATCGGCCTCTGCTAACATCTCTGCGGTGGCAACGGATGATACCGTCAATGCCACTGGGATTTGATCCCCTTGTTCTTCGATCACCATGGCTGGCTTACGGTTGATTCGGTACAGAGCAACCAAAGCAACGCTGATGTTGAGCGCGGCCACAAACCAAAACAAGGCATCAATTCTGAGCGTGTCCATGAGTGCCGCCGCAATAAGCGGCCCAAGCATCCCGCCAATACCGTTCAATAAAATCATACCACTACTGGCAGATAGAATTTGTTCTGGTCGTAATTGGTCGTTCATGTGCGAAGACGCCAATGAATACATGGGGAAGGTAAATGCCCCGACGGCAAACATACCAATCATCATTAGAATTTGATTACTGAGTCCGGCGCCAAGTGGCACGATGAAGGCGGCGATGGCGCCGACTACACCGACCCAAAGCATAGTGACTCGTCGGTCTTGGCGGTCGGATAATTTACCGATTGGCCATTGTAAAATCATGCCACCAACGTAGCTTGCGCCAATGAATAGCGATATTTCGGCGATGTTCATTCCGATACTCTGAGCATAAAGTGCACCAAGACCGAGCAGCGCACCGGAGGTTGCACCGGCAATGGTGACACCCGTTACCCCTAGTGGGGCCGTTTTTATCAAGCCTAGAATGTTGAGTTTTTCGGGTACATTGATGGTTGGTGATGGCGTTCTAACCAGAAGTAGAGGAACCACGGCCAATGAAATAAGAACAGAAGTCAAAATAAACAAACCGTATCCACTTGGAGACGATAGGTTCAACAAGAACTGACTGATGGTCTGGCTTGCCCAGATTTCGATAATATAAATAGAGAACAACCGGCCACGGGTTTTGTTCGTGGCAATGTCATTTAGCCAGCTTTCGGTCACAATAAACAGACCGGCATAACACAATCCTGTTCCCATTCTCATGAGCATCCAGAACCAAGGATTAACGACCATAGATTGCATCAAAATGGTGATAGACGCCAACGACGCAACCGCCGCAAACACACGAATGTGGCCTACATTCTTGACCCAGTTAGGTACCAATAAAGACCCTAATATAAAGCCAAGGTAATACGCGGACATGATTAAACCAGTCGCGGTGGTATTAAAGCCCTCAATAGACGCACGAATACCGATCAGTGAGCTTTGTAATGCGCTGGCCATGGTGAGCACGGCAATACCGATGAGCAGACTCCAGATAGGAATGAGGGTTTGCTTTAACATTCAGTGTCCTTTTGTATTTCACTTATCAGTGTGTGAGAAAATATTAATGGCTCGAATTGGTCATTATTTCGGCTGACTATACCGACTGAGCTTTTGATTGCAATCACTAATCTAGGAGATTTCAATCACTAATCTACGCGTTAAAAGATAGCAAAGATCATCACACTTTTCTGGAAGAGTTTCAGGTCGTTAATAGCTTATTGATACGTCGCTGTTTTGCTTGATTTCCGTTGATAACATTGGGGTGTAAAAACAAAAGGCCTGCAATGCTTGAACGCATGAGGCCTTTTGAGAGTGTAGCGAATGAATGCTTATTTATGCGGCTTCATCGCGTCCAAAGTGCTTGCCTAGCAAGGCGTGGTAAAAATTGTGGTCGTTCAGTATGCCAACGCATTGTCCAGCGTCTTCTAATACCATGAAGAGGTTCGAGTGATAGCGAAGCTCTACGGCATCACGCATAGCGATGTTGGCGGGTACGATGAAAACGGTGTTCTCTGGTACATTGGCCAATACGGTGTCCGGTGTCCAGCGTGCGGTTGGGATTTCCCCCGCGGTGTTGTGAACCGATGCCAATTTACCATCGTCCAACGTTATCCAAGTGTCATCCGTGATGGCTGTGCCGTTTGCGTTGACCGCAAGTTCCGACAAAGGGGTCATCAATGAATTACCACGTAATACATTCAGTGGGTTGGTGTGCGCGACAAATTTTTCCACGTATTCGGTTGCTGGGTTGAGCACGATCTGTTCTGGCGTGTCTTCCTGAATGATTCTCGCGGATTCCATTATGGCTATTTTTGAGCCAATTTTTAGCGCTTCGTCTAAGTCATGGCTCACGAATATGATGGTTTTGTTAAGGCGTTTTTGCAGCTCGATTAGCTCATCTTGTAATTGTGAACGTATTAGTGGATCGAGCGCAGAGAAAGGTTCATCCATCAATAATACGTCTGTGTCCATGACAAAGGCTCTGGCCAGACCAACACGTTGACGCATGCCACCAGACAATTCGTCCGGTTTCTTGTCTGCCCACATGTCCAAGCTCACCATTTTTAGCTGTTCACGTGCTTTTTTTAGACGTTCGGCTTTTGGCATGCCTTGCATTTCTAAGCCGAAGGCGACGTTTTCAAGCACGGTGAGCCACGGCATAAGAGCGAAGCTCTGGAACACCATGGACACGCGATGTGTGCGCATGTGACGCAGCTTGGCTTCATCGCATTTGGCCATGTCGACCATGTTATCCCCGTCTCTTACAAGACAGCGACCACGGGCTATTTTATTCAAACCGTTTACGGCTCTTAATAAGGTGGATTTACCTGAACCAGACAAGCCCATTAATACGCAAATTTCGCCTTCATTTACTTCAATGGTGGCGTTTTGTACGCCAACCACATCACCCGTCATGCCCAAAATTTGGTCACGAGTATGGCCTTTATCCATCAATGGAAGGGTTTTTGCTTTATTGTCACCGAAGACGATATCGACGTTTTCAATTGTTACAACAGCCATAACTTACCCCTCGTTTTTGGATGATGGTGATTTACAAATACGGTCTAGCATGATGGCAACCAAGACAATGGCTACACCCGCTTCAAACCCTTGAGAGATATTTACTGTATTGAGCGCTCGCACCACAGGTTTGCCTAAGCCGTCAGCGCCGACTAAGGCGGCGACAACCACCATAGATAGGGATAGCATGATACATTGAGTGACACCGGCCATGATGTTTGGCATGGCTGCAGGCAGCTCTACTTTGTACAACAATTTGGATTTTGTGCAGCCAAACGCTAAGCCTGCCTCGATCAATTCATTCGGTACTTTGCTTACCCCTAGGTAAGTCAAACGGATCGGCGCGGCAATGGCGAAAATGATGGTAGAAATCAAGCCCGGAACATAGCCTAAGCCAAATAAAATCAATGTTGGAATCAGATAAACAAACGTTGGGATGGTTTGCATCAAGTCCAAAATAGGGCGCAATATGGTGTATAACCAAGGTCGATGCGCCGCTGCAATACCAATAGGTACGCCTACTAATACACTCATGGCGGTGGCTGAGATAACCAATACCAGCGTTTGTATGGTTTCTACCCAGTAGCCCATGTTGATAATAAGCAACAGCGATGCCGCGACAAAAATAAGTAAGCCGATACTACGGTGAAGGAACCAAACACCGACTAGTACAATGCCAATGACGGCGATAGGGTGAACGTATTCTATCGCATCAACCATGGTGACAATCATGGTTTCTAAGGTCATGGATACGAGGTCAAAAAAAACGGAAGCCGCAGTAACCAGCCAGTCGACAAAGCTTTCCATCCAAGCGCCAAGAGGGATTTTATTATCCGTCAGCCAATTCATATGTGTGTTCTCCCGATGGTTTAATGGCGCATTCTTAGCCGTGTGTTGCTAAGAATGCGATGATGCATGAGTCTTGTGTATTACAAGCCTAGGTGAGATTTAACGGCGCTTAGGCCATTACCACCGAATTGTGTGGTGACGCCTTGTAACCAAGCATCAAGAACAGCGGGGTTGGCTTTTAACCATGCTTTTGCGGCAGCATCTGGTTTTTTACCATCGTCTAGAATTGCGCCCATGATTTCGTTTTCCATAGGCAGAGTGAAAGATAGGTTCGTAATGAGTTTGCCTACGTTTGGACACTCTTGGAGGTAGCCTTTACGGATGTTGGTATGAACATTTGCGCCACCAAAGTTCGGGCCAAAGTAGTCATCACCACCGGACAAGTATTCCATTTTGAAGTTGGCGTTCATTGGATGTGGTGCCCAACCCAGGAAAGCAATCCACTTGTTACGGCGCGTGTTTCGGCTCACTTGAGAAAGCATACCCGCTTCACTGGATTCGACTAATTGAAAGTCGCCCAAGTCAAAAGCATTAGAGTCGATCATGTCTTGAATAATGCGGTTGCCGTCATTGCCTGGTTCAATACCGTAAATACGGCCAGAGAATTCTTTGCGGTGTTTCGCAATATCAGAAAAATCCGTCACACCCGCATCAAATGCGTCTTTGCTGACCGCAAGTGTGTATTTTGCGCCTACTAGGTTTGCGCCAAGGTCTTCAACCGTGCCAGCTTTAAGGTAAGGTTCGATGTCGGCCTGCATAGTTGGCATCCAGTTTCCAAGGAAAACATCGATGTCGCCATTGGCCAGTGATGTGTAAGTCACTGGAACAGAGAGTAACTGAGTTTTTGTTTTGTAGCCTAAACCCTCAACAATTTCGCTGGTTACGGCTGTTGTTGCCGTAATGTCCGTCCAGCCCACATCTGAAAAGCGTACCGTTGAACAATCTGCGGCCATCGTTAGGCCAGAAATACTGGCTACACTAATGGCTATAGCGGTCTTTTTTGCTTTATTTAACATACCCTTATCCTCTTTCTATTGAACTCAAAATCTATGAGCGAATACAGCGCCATGTACTGGTACTGAGCGTGAACTCCTAAAAACGGTGGGCTGCAAATAATGGTAGGCTACCCAAAAATGTTTGATGTAAATGTCGATATTGGACGTGTTTAGTGATGATCTTTAAACACTAAATCCAGATAGTTTTGTATTTGTGCTGCGGCCACTTCTTTGTTGATACCGCCAGCCAACGAACCTCGTAACCACATCCCGTCAATCAATGCTGCAACAGTCAGTGCGATATTACGTGCCTCTTTTAATTCGAATTCTTCTTTTAATACGCACACAAGCGATGTGTTTAAACGCTTTGAATAGACGTTTTGTAAGCGATACAAAGAAGGTGTGTGCATAGCTGATGCCCAAAACCCCATCCAAGTCTTCACTACTTGAGGGTGTGTTTGGGATTGACTAAAACTGGCTTTAACAATGGCCATAACTTTGTGTTTGGCTGATTTGTTTTTTGTTTTTATGATTTCTTTGGACAGAACATCAAAAAATTCACGGATCAAGCTTTTCATGGTTGCTTCGTATAAGCCGTCTTTGCCACCAAAGTAATGGTTAATGATGGCCGGTGACACGCCCGCTTTTTTACCAATAACACTGACAGTTGCCCCCGCAAAGCCGTATTTGTCTATGGCTTTTATTGCGGCCTCGATGAGCTGAGGTTTACGTATTTCAGGCATTCCAACTTTTGGCATTTTGAGTCCTTTTTTATTAAACAGCCGTTTAATGAAAACAATACTAGGCTGATTGTGCAATTTAGGTCAACCCTTGACAAATCAAAAACTTAGTTCTCTAAGTAATTTATCTGTTTGATTTAAAAGGGTTTTTGTCTTATTTAAATTTTTTTTTGTCTTTTTTGAGAGCGATTGTGTCGGTTTAAGATAAATAATAAGGATTTTTCGGCTTGTTTTACCTCAAATGACGGCTTTGTTTTTCTTATATCGTGTGCATTATCTCTGGAGTAAATTGCTTAGGTTATGTTAATTATGGAACGAAATATATGACTAGGGTGTGACTTTATGGATTCCTTTACTTCTGTGTTCGATACTCAAATTGACAGAGCGAATACAAACAGCGACAAATGGTCTAAATACACTGATAGCGTCATTCCAATGTGGGTGGCTGATATGGATTTTGATTCTCCTGAATGCATTAAAGACGCTATAAATCAAAGAGTTGAAAAAGGCGTTTATGGTTACACTAACACGCCAAAAGCGTTAGAAAATGCGATTCAATCCCACCTGTTTACTCGATATCAATGGTCGGTTTCTGCTGGGCATTTAGTGCATTTGCCAGGGCTGGTGTGTGCTCTGCATTTAAGCGTTCGTGTGTTTTCAGAAGTTGGTGATGCCGTTGTGGTGCCTGGCCCCGTTTACTACCATTTAACAAAGGCGCCCTTGTTATCAGAGCGTGAGTTATTAACTGTCGATATGACGATTCAGGACGGCCGTTGGTTGCCTGATATGCCACAACTTGAAGCCGCTTTCGCTAACCCTAAAAGCAAGATGATTCTGTTATGTAATCCACATAATCCTGGTGGCACTGTTTATACAAAAGAAGAATTGTTGCGCATTCATGCGTTGGCAGAGCGGTACGATTTGCTTGTCGTCAGCGATGAAATTCATTGCGATTTGATTTTAGACGATCTTCCTCACGTGCCGTTCGCGAGCCTTAATGAAGACGCTGCTAATAGATGCATTACGCTAATGGCGCCAAGCAAGACGTTTAATATTGCAGGCTTGGGCTATGCTTTCGCGGTCATTGAAAATACGGTGTTACGTCAGGCATTTAATCAAGGGCGTGCAGGGTTGATTCCGTCGCCTAATATGCTTGGTTTGACTGCTGCCACCGCCGCTTATCAGGAGGGTCAGGAGTGGCATCGGTCTCTGCTGATTTACTTGAGAGAAAATCGTGATTTTTTGGCACAAAGATTGTCGGCGACGCCATTAAAAATGCTGCATTTGGAGGCGACGTATTTGGCGTGGATTGATGTTTCTATGCTGTCATTAGAGGACCCTCATGCATTTTTTGTGGCGGCTGGCGTGGGCGTTTCTGATGGTAAAGATTTTGGTAATCCTGGCTATGTTCGCCTAAACTTTGGGTGTCCCCAATCGACTCTAGACCAAGCGTTGACTCGTATTGAAAAAGCATTGATAGAGCATAGTTATATGTGATTTACTTTATTTTTCAATGGGTTAAGTCTTCATGGTTGAGGTCCTTTTTATGTATGACTTTAAAGAGAGGATTTTATGTTGACCTTAACATCGAGTGACTTTGTGCAGCAGTATGTTCAGCATGCTGCGCCTGCAATGCGGGCAGATTTGCTGGAAATCATTGATATGATGGAGCTCATTGCGCCAGAGGCTGAATTGGTCAATGGCCTTGGTATTCCGTATTTTCAACAGAACGCGAGTTGGCTTTATGGTGTGGCAGCGCGGGCAGATCATTTGTGCGTGTATTTCTCCGATTTAAGTGTTTTATATCCGTTTATTGACCGATTGCCCCACGCTCAATTTGGAAATAATTGCCTTATTATCCATTGTTTGGACGACATAAATCTCAACGTACTTGCTGAGCTTTTAGGGCAAATCAAGGTGCATTTTTTACTGAATCACCGAGCTGATAATGCGCTTGTCCAGTAGATTGATGGTGATGTAACGATGTTTCGAATTATGATGTTAGGTTGTCATTAGATGATGGATTTCAACGCGCGCATAAGTGTGTTTGTGGTGGTCTTTATTGTATTGGTTGTATGGCAATGGGCTCGCCCTCGAGGAGCCTTGTTGCAATGGAAGTCACGCTGGCGCCATAACTTTTCATTGTTTGCGCTTGGGGCGCTTTGTGTTCGTTTAGTTCAGCCTGTGTTGCTGTCAATGGTGGCGTTATTCGGACAGGGTGTTGGTGTATTTGAGGTATTGGCGCTGCCTTTCTGGGTTACCGTATTGCTGAGTATAGTATGCTTAGATTGTCTTATTTATTGGCAGCATCGTTTGTTCCATCGGGTGCCGGTTTTGTGGCGCTTGCATCGCGTTCATCATTCAGATCCTGAGTTGGATGTCAGCTCGGCTGTGCGGTTTCATCCTATTGAAATTTTATTGTCTCTTGTGATTAAAGCCTTCGCCATCTTTTTGTTGGGAATTCCTATTGAGGCGGTTTTGGCGTTCGATATCTTGTTAAACGCTTCTGCCATGTTTAATCACACAAATATTAGATTGCCTGTTAAGATCGAACAATGGCTTAAGTTGTTGGTGGTTACGCCTGATATGCACCGGATTCATCATTCAAGAGTGAGCATTGAGGCGAACAGCAATTATGGTTTTTTCCTAAGTGTTTGGGATGCGTTTTTTAAAAGCAAAAGGAATTGTGCATTAGAAGGAGACGAGTGCTTAAAAATAGGTCTGCCTGATACGAGTTCGTATCAACCTACATCGTTAAAAGAAGTATTGGTGATGCCTTTTAGAGGTTCTAAAGGGTTTCGTTAAAGACGAATTGAGCAGAATAAATTAGGAAATGTCATGAGTTATCACGAAGTGAATTTTATTGAAATGCGTATTATTGGTTGTCTCATGGAAAAAGAGATAACGACTCCCGATCAATATCCGCTTAGCGTTAATGCCCTGGTTAATGCCTGTAATCAAAAATCCAATCGCGATCCTGTCACGCAATTGTCCGAGTTGGACGTACAAGATGCCTTAGATGTATTAGTGTCTCGAGGGTTGGTGACCGAAATTAATGCGTCGAACAGTCGTGTGAGTAAATATCAGCATAGGTTCTGCAATACCGAGTTCTCTGATCTGCAATTAACGCCTGCCGAAACCGCCATTGTGTGTCTGATGTTTGTCCGAGGTGCTCAAACACCGGGTGAGTTTCGTTCCCGTAGCGGGCGCTTGCATACGTTTCAGTCCAGAGAGGAAGTGGAATCCGCTTTGCTATCTCTACAGAATAAAACGGGCGGTCCTTATGTGTGCCAGCTTCCTAAGGAGCCGGGTAAGCGCGAGCAACGATATCAAGAGTGTTTTTGCACGGACTCTGAACGTCCAACTAACACGTCTGCTGAGCCTTCTTCCTCTGCGAATGGTGATGAATATACGCAACAGCTGGAAGCTAAGGTATTGGAACTGGAAGCACGAATTGTCACATTAAATGAGCGGATTCAAGAGCTTGAAAATGCCAGTGGACTATAATCTTCTTTAACGTCAAACTTAGTGCGATTTTGATGATAGCTATGGGGAGAATCCTATGAAGAAGGTACGCTGGGGTATTATTGGTACGGGCCATATTGCTCATTTATTCGCGAGCGATTTTTGTCATGTCAAAGCCGGCGAACTTCGTGCGGTGGCTTCTCGTGATAAAGCGTCTGCAGACCGATTTTCGGCAGAATTTGATATTGAGTTGGCGTTTGTTGATTATTTTTCGCTGATCAACAGCAATGAAGTCGATGTTATTTATATTGCCACACCGCATGTGTATCACTATGACTTGGCAAAAGCCTGCATTATGGCCGGAAAAGCCGTGTTGTGTGAAAAGCCATTTACCATCAATGAAGCGCAATCTAGGGAATTATATGATCTAGCTTTAGAGCGTAACGTGTTCGTGATGGAAGCGATGTGGACGCGCTTCAACCCTGTCATCGAGCAGGTGCTTGAATGGGTGGAAGAAGGGGAAATAGGCTCGTTGAATAGCATTCAAGCGAGCTTTAATTTCTTGGCACCGACAGACCCAAATCATCGCTTGATGAATCTTGAGCTTGGCGGCGGCGCGTTGTTGGACATTGGTATATACCCTGTGTTTCTTGCTCAACTCTTTTTTGGCAAGCCCGATTTTGTGCAAAACCAAGCGGTGATCGGTGACACGGATGTGGACTTGTTTGAGCAGATTCTTTTGGGTTGGGAAAGCGGTCAATTGGCGTCTTTGGATGCCTCGCTGATTTCTTGTAACCCGAACCGTGCAACGTTATCGGGCTCTGAGGGCTTCATAGAAATAGACTCAGAATGGTTCAAGGCAAAATCGTGTCGTATTGTTCGTTCTGATAATACTGAGCGAGCTGTTGAGTTTGATTTTCCGGGTAACGGGTATCAATTCGAAGCCGATGAAGTTAATCGCTGTCTTGAAGAGGGGCTAATTCAAAGCCCAAATCATAGCTGGCAGGACAGTTTAGAGCTGATCGCTACCTTGGATGAAGTGCGTCAAGATATTGGTTTGTATTATCCAGGGGAAAGTATTCCAAGCGACGATCATCATCACCATCATGATGAAGATGTACACGACCATCATCACGAACACAGCCACCACCATAAACACTAAACTTGTTTAGGATAGGCGAAAAAAAGCCTCTTCTCACGCGAGAAGAGGCTTTTTAGTTTGTACTTATCAAGGAGCCGTAAGCTTAGTTAAGGTGCTTGTTTAATACAGGTAGCAATACTTTGAATAAACGTGGTGCTGCACACAATACGTCACCTTTTTCTAGGCTTGGTGAGCCATCAAACCCCGCGAATAGACAACCGGCTTCTTTTGCGATGAATAGCGGGGCTTGCATTTCCCATTCTTGAAGTTTAATTCCCCAGGCAGCGTCGGTACGACCTGCGGCAACGTTAGCCAGCATCAATGCAGGAGAGTCTTGCATAACAGCACGAGCGCCTTGTTCGGCGATTTCAGTCAGTACAGCGAATTGGCCAGACAGGTATGGCATAAGACGATCTGTTGCAGGGAATTGCGCTGCGACAGTAACGTTTTCTAGCGTGCGAGCTGAACTGCTGCGAATACGAGAATTGTTTAGGTAAGCACCACGGCCTTTGCTGGCGTAGAACTCGTCTTTGGTGTGAGGGTTGAGCACAAGTGCGTGCTCCACTTTACCGGCAACCACGTAGCTCATGGTAATAACGTTGCCAGTTAGGCCGCGTGAGAATAGGTGCTGACCTTGAATTGCATCAATAATCCATTCGCCTTCATTACCATTTTGTACTGTGCCTTGAAGGCGAGTGGTAATGGTGTCGGCTGGATAAGCTTTTTCAAGGTGGTAAACAATGCTACGTTCTGCGCCAGAGCAAACCGCTTGGTAAACTTGTTCCGCTGATTGGCCTTGTTCTTTGTCAAACAACAATTTTTCTTGCGAGTGAACAATATATTCTGCAGCGGCACGAGCTGCTTTAAGTGCGACATTGATTCTAGGTTGCATAATTTACCGTCAATTATTCCGTCATTAAAATGCACATATCGTCAAAAAAGACGATAGGTTGCCAAATAAAGTGTTAAAGAGCGGGCGGTCTCCGTTTCGTCAATTGGATTCACAAAGGTACGTTTTCTACGTAATTCCCTAAGTAAAAAAACGACAAAACCGAGCGCCTATAAATAAGAGCCGAATTCTAGCGTAAGCGTGTTTTTTTTGCCAGTAAAACTTTGGTTAAAATATGATCACTTTGGAGCTTTGTGTTAAATATCTGTTAAGATAGGTGCGTTTGTTCGACCGCGATTATTGGTGCCTCATAAAATGCAAAATACTGTAAGAATTGTCCTTGTTAACACATCTCACCCAGGTAACATCGGCGGTGCTGCTCGCGCAATGAAAAATATGGGGCTCGCTGAGCTCTATTTGGTCGCGCCCAAACTTTATCCCAGCGACGAAGCCATTAGTCGCGCTTCAGGTGCAACGGATATTTTAGACAATGCGGTGGTGGTCGATACATTGGAAGAGGCGTTGGCAGATTGCCAGCTTGTTATTGGTACCAGTGCTCGTGAGCGCAATATTCCTTGGCCTTTGGTGGATCCGCGACAAGCTGCTGACTTGGTGTTTGATGAAGGTTTAGTCACTGCCTTTGTATTTGGTCGTGAGGATAGAGGCTTGACCAATGAAGAATTACAGCGCTGCAATTACCATGTTCACATTCCTTCTGTCGAAACCTTTAGTTCATTGAATTTAGGGGCTGCAGTGCAAGTTATCGCTTATGAATTGCGCATGAAGACGCTTTTGATGAAAGACACGCCCGTTGTAGCCAGTAAATGGGACGTGCCAGCGGCCAATGTGGAGCAGATCGATTACTTGCTTGAGCACTTAGAAAAAGTGTTAGTTCAGACGGAGTTTCTGGATCCAGAAATGCCGATGCAAGTCATGACGCGCTTTCGTCGCATGTTTCAGCGTTCACGATTGGATCAACAGGAGGTTGGCATGTTAAGAGGGATGTTGACGTCGATGGAAAAGAAAATGAAGTAATGACGCCACTGTCTACATCATTCTATTTCGTGGCTTAAATCTTATAACATTAAGCCCAAATTTGAGATAAAAAAACGCTGACTTGGTAAGTCAGCGTTTTTTATTTTTGCTAGATGTCGGTCTTACGCTTTGCGCTCAGGACGACCTTCTTCTTGCCAATAAGTGTGAAATTTTTCACCTGGCTCTGCGTCTACTCGTTCGTAGGTGTGCGCGCCAAAGTAATCACGCTGAGCTTGCAGTAAGTTAGCAGGCAAAACTTCTGACCGGTAGCCATCAAAGTAAGCCAAAGCGGAGAAGAAAGAAGGTGTCGGAATGCCAGACTGTGCTGCTAGAACGACGGCTTTACGAAGACCTGTTTGCTTGCTGGCCATAGCGTCCGCGAAATAGTCGCTTAGCAATAGGTTTTCAAGTTGTGGGTTTTCAATAAAGGCGTCCGCGATTTTTTGCAGGAAGGAAGCTCGAATGATGCAGCCACCACGCCAAATTTTCGCGATATCGGTAAAGTTTAGCGTCCAATCGTATTCTTTTTGAGCCGCACGCATCAGCTGGAAGCCTTGAGCGTAGGCACAAATTTTCGCGCAGTACAGTGCTTCTTCGATTGCCTTCTCTACTTCTTCGGCTTCTATGTCACCACTTTCTACTTCCGCAACAAGCTTATTAGCGGCTAGCTCACGCTCACCTGTTAGGGTACTAAGTGCACGAGCGTAAACAGATTCACTGATGATGCCAGCAGGAACGCCCATTTGCGTTGCGCTGATGGATGTCCAACGACCAGTGCCTTTCTGTCCGGCGCTGTCTAGAATCATGTCGACCAGTGGTGCGCCGGTTTTTTGATCGTATTGCTGAAGAATGTCCGCGGTAATTTCGACTAGGTAGCTGTTCAAAACACCTTGGTTCCATTTTTCGAACAATTTGCCGATTTCTTCTGGTTCGTAACCCAGCAACGAGCGCAACAAGTGATACGCTTCGCAAATAAGCTGCATATCCGCGTATTCAATGCCGTTGTGAACCATTTTAACGTAATGTCCTGCGCCATTTGGCCCAAGGTAGGCGGTGCAAGGCTCGCCTTCCGTAACGGGTTTGCCAGGTGTGTTACTAACAATCGGCTTGCCGTTTTCATCTACTTTGGCCGCAACCGCTTCCCACATTGGCTGTAGGTATTTCCAAGAATCGGCATCACCGCCCGGCATAAGTGACGGGCCAAATCGAGCGCCTACTTCACCACCAGAGACGGCGGTTCCGAAGAATTTGAATTTTTCTTTGTATTCCGCTTCGCGGCGAATGGTGTCTGTCCATTGGCTGTTACCACAGTCAACGACGATGTCGTCCGCTTCTAGTCCTGCGTCAATTAAACTATGGCAGACAGCGTCTACTGGGTTTCCGGCTGGTACGAGTACCACGATAACACGCGGTTTTACTAGGTTCGAAAGCATGTCTTCCATGCTTGAGCAACCAATGATGCGAGCATCAGCTGATGCGTCAGGACGTTCAGCGGCTTCTGTGTCAAGAACGTCTTGCACTTTGTGTGTGTCAAGATCAAAACCTGCAACTCGGTAGCCATGGTCTGCTAGATTTAAGGCTAAGTTTTTACCCATGACACCCAGGCCGACAAATCCAATATTGCAGTTCTGATTCGTTTTTAACATAAAAATAGATCAACCTTTTTGAGCGATAGGGGGAAATTGAGGAAATAATCTTACCATGAAGCACGACAATTCAGGACATGTTAGAGGTAAGAAAAGTTCAAAAAAATATGTTTTTTTGCGGTTTTTCAATAGAAACCTTACAAACATAACGGCTTTATCCCGCTCTAATTATGTGAAAGGTCTGATTTTAAGTATGTGTTCTCTGATCGGTAGGAAGTTTTCCATTTAGTAGTAAGACTACAAAAAAGAAAGAAAACTACAAGAATATGCGCTTTGAGCGGAAGTGTTATCTTCCTTAAAAGTGATTCATTGGAACGTTTTGAATAAAAGTTGTTGTTTTTCAATGATTTGTAGATTTTGTTGAAGTTTCATAATGGTAATAAAATAACATATTGTTATAACAATATTTTTTTTTAGATTGTTTTGTTACTATCCTTTTCACAGAAAAAAAATCGCATAATAATAAGAATGACCAGACAATCTTTTATAGTTCAGAGGATTTAGCAGCATGAACTCCGCATCAGATGTAATCACTATTCATAGCAATTTAACGACGCCTCAGTTGGTTGAAAAAGCCCTGCAAAATGGCGAAGGTGTTCTTGCCGATAATGGCGCGCTTGTTGTTGAAACGGGTGCACGTACCGGTCGTTCTCCTATGGATCGCTTCATTGTGGAAGAAGCATCCAGTAAAGACAGTATTCATTGGGGACCTGTTAACCGTCCATTCCCTGAAGAAAAGTTCGCGCCTCTTTGGGACCGCGTTGCTGCTTATCTAGATTCACAAGAGTCGTTCTTGTCCAATATTCATGTGGGTGCAGGTGATGAGTATTATTTGCCTGTCATCATGCGTACTGAAACGGCTTGGCATCAGTTGTTTGGCCGCAATTTGTTTATTCGCCCTGATGTGTATAACCCATCCAGCAAAGGCGAATGGCAGATCTTGAATGCGCCAAACTTTGTTTGTGATCCCGAGCGTGATGGCACTAACTCTGACGGTTGTGTCATTCTAAACTTTGCTGAACGCAAAGTGCTTATCGCTGGTATGCGTTATGCCGGTGAGATGAAAAAAGCGATGTTCTCTGTTCAAAACTATTTATTGCCGGCTTATGATGTGTTGCCAATGCACTGTGCAGCCAACGTGGGCACGGAAGAAGACGTAACCTTGTTCTTTGGCCTGTCTGGTACAGGTAAAACGACATTGTCTGCGGATCCTGAGCGTTTCTTGATCGGTGATGACGAGCATGGTTGGGGTAAAGACACTGTTTTCAATATTGAAGGTGGCTGCTACGCGAAAACCATCGATTTGTCTCAGAAGAATGAGCCTATTATTTGGGATGCGATCAAATTCGGTACAATCGTTGAAAACGTGGTGCTCGACCCTGAAACACGAGTTGCTGATTACGCAGATACGTCTTTGACTCAGAATGGTCGTGCTGGTTACCCTCGTGAGCACATTGAAAAGCGTGCTGCCGGTAACCGTGCAGGTGAACCTAATGCAATTATCTTTTTGACTTGCGACTTAACAGGCGTTCTTCCTCCTGTGTCTATTTTGACAAAAGAAGCAGCGGCTTATCACTTTTTAAGTGGTTACACTGCGCTAGTGGGCTCTACAGAAATGGGTGCGGGTACGGGCATTAAGTCTACGTTCTCTACTTGTTTTGGTGCGCCTTTCTTCCCTCGTTCTGCCGATGTGTATGCGGATCTTTTGATCAAGCGTATTGAAGAGTTTGGTAGCAAGGTGTATTTGGTTAATACTGGCTGGACTGGCGGTGCGCATGGTCAAGGTGGCAAGCGTTTTAGTATTCCAACGACCCGTGCTGTGATTTCGGCTATTCAGTCTGGTGCGCTTGTGGGTGCTGAGACAGAACATTTGGCTGATGTGAACCTTGATGTTCCTGTTCATGTGCCGGGTGTTGACAGTGTATTGTTAAACCCTCGTAAAACGTGGGCTGATCAAGCGGCTTATGAAGCGCAAGCGAAAAATCTTATTGCTCAGTTTGTTGAGAACTTTAAGAAATTTGAAACCGTATCAGACAGCATTGTTAAAGCGGGCCCATCGCTTTAACTGATTGTATTGACAGTGTTCCCCAGAAGCCGTGCATCTAGCACGGCTTTTTTGTTTTTGTCTATTTTATAAACTCGTGCTTTTATACCGAATTCATGTAATCTTTTGTGTATGTATATTGATAGCCATTGCCATTTAGATTTTGATGTTTTTGATGATCAGCGGGATGCGCTCATGCTGCGATGCGCTGAACATGATGTGTCGGGCTTTTTGGTGCCAGCGACAACGTATTCTAGTTGGTCTAAATTGGCGCTGCTGGTCAATAAGTACCCGCAATGGCGTGCCGCATACGGTTTGCATCCATATTTTCTGGCTGGCGCAACAATGGATCAAATAGAGTTGCTGGGTGATCAGTGTGAGGCGCAGGGCGTTGTGGCGGTAGGGGAGATTGGACTGGATTGTTGGCCCAATGCGGTAGACATGACGTTACAGCTTGCGTATTTTTCGCGTCAATTGAGCGTGGCCAGCGCGTTGCAGTTGCCGGTTGTCCTACATGCCAGAAAAAGTTATGACTTGGTAATGAAATGTCTAAAAGAAGCGAAGTTTAAACACGGTGGCGTCGTCCACGCTTTTAACGGCAGTGCAGAGCAGGCCAAACGATTCATCGATTTTGGTTTTGTGCTGGGGATCGGGGGGACAATCACCTACCCAAGAGCGCAAAAAGCGCATCGTGTTTTAGCGGCGTTGAATGATTTGGATTTTGTTTTGGAAACAGACTCACCTGATATGCCATTGAATGGTTATCAAGGAAGGCTAAACACGCCACTTTCTATTCCCTTGATAGCTCAGAGTGTGGCGACGATAAGATCGGAAAATGTTGAGCGGATTGCAGCGCAGACATGTGATAATCTACTTAGAGTTTTTCCTAAGTGGAATGAGGGTGTGCTTTGAATACTACAGCGGATATTAATGCCCCAATTCGTATCCTTCTTTTGGGAAGTGGGACGGAAGTTGGTTCGTCGTTATTGCAATTATCGAAAGAAAAAAATGAGTTCTTTTGGATTTGCCCTGAAGAGTCGTTATTGCTCGACGTTAACAGAAGGGCAGAATTGGATGACATGCAGTTTGATGTTGTGATTGATGCATTGAGCTTGCGCTATGCGTTGCAAAGCGATTACGAAAAATTTCAATCAACGCTGCAATACTTTGGCGATCGTGCAAACGCTCCGTTGATTATGATCAGCAGTGCGAGGGTATTTTCTGGCAATAAAGAAGTGCCTTATGCGGAAACAGACACGCCAGATAGTACTGAGCCCTATGCGCAAGCCTTGATCGCTGCAGAGTCTATTGTGCTAAGTAATCCAGATAATATTGTATTGCGCACTGGTTGGTTGTTTAGTGGTCAAGGTGATGATTTTGTTTGTAGGACGTTGGGTTTGATCCAGGATGGCGTTAACCTTGCATACAAAGATGACCTGATTGGTAGCCCTACGCCGGTTTCCGATTTGGTTCGTGTTATTTTGTCCATGGTAAATCAGGGGCATTATGGCGCTGAAAACAAAGGCGTTTACCATTATTGTTGTGCAGAAGAGATCAGTTGGATCCGTTTGGTTGAGGCGATTGTAGCGACCTCGGGGCAATTTGACCCTAAAGCACAAGTGGAAGTGGAAGCCATTGGTGATTCATTTCCAGAAGTTCAGGAAACCTCTGCGATGCAGCGGCAATCGTTGTCTTGTCGAAAGATATTTAATCACTTCGGCATCAAGCAGCGCCCATGGAGATCAAAATTACGCAGTCTGGTTAAGGAACTATATAAAGCGAACTAACAAAGGTTGGTTGGTGTAAATAAGCAATAAGGGGTTGGTGTGTACAAAGTAAATCATAAAGCGGTTTTGTTGGTTTTTTTACTTCAGATTATTGTGGGTGGCGTTTGGTATGCTTCCGCCCCTTCAATATTTTTAGACCGCTTTGTTGTTGATGGTTTGCTTGCACGACCTTCGATTAGCTTGGTGTTGGGCTTTCTTGTATCAGTGCTGATGTATTTGTATTTTACCGCGTGGCTGCTAAGTAAAGTGAAAGGCATCTCTGGTGTTGGACGGTTTTTTTTGGTGGTTGGGTTGTGGTTGTTTGCTGTTTTGCCCAACACCATGTTTGTTTGCGCGTATCTAGGATTTGATAGTAGTGAAATGATTTTCTTGCTTTCGTATTGTGCTATCAACATTGCCATAGCGGCCATTATATTGCCACTATGGCGATCTTCACGTTCTATTTTTAAGGATTAATATAGACTGCTTTCTGGCCATACTAACCATAAACAGAATCCACTGATAAGTAAGCTGGCGATGGCCTGTGATGCCATAATCAAGATGCTGTGTTTGTTATTGGCTAGTTTACTGAACTGTATAGCAATCGGAGTGACGAAGCTGCCCGCTGTGATGATTAGCATGACCGAAAGTGGAATGTCGGCCAAAACATGACTTTGTGTTATCAAGCCGCCCAGTAATAATGCGGCAGGAAGCGAACTGTATTGTTGGGCGCTTCGCGTCATAAAAGCGACGATCACATAAGCAAACATGGCTGCGGCAAACGCACCTAATAATTGACCAATCAATAAACTTCCACCTATTGATACAACAGGAGCGGCGCTGCCTGCTGTTATCATCAGTCCAATTGGAGTGATGAGTGGTGACAATATTTGTTTTGTCTGGGTATCGTTTGATGTCGCTTCGTGTTTAGATGTCATAAACAAATGAGTCAATACAATAGCCGCACTCACAACAGCCCAACTAAGACTGATGCTGAGCCCTGAGTGTTTCAAAACAGGGTTTAATAGTAGATAAAAAGACAGCCCTGATAAGACAAAGGTAACGCCATAGCGTCGTCCGGGCGTCATTGTAGTTGTGAGAAGTAAAACACCAATAATACCGATCAGCGTAGTGATACTGTAGTAGTCAATGGCTTGGGCTGGAGGGAAACTCAAGCCTGAATGGATCAGGCTGAGTCCGACCAGAAAGCCACCAAGGTAACCAAGATAAGACGATGCACGTAACACTTTGCCAGCAATAACACTGACTATTAGTGCGGCAATAAAGGGGTAAACTGCCGTATGTAATAACATTAACATTGTGGAATTGCTGGCTTCTTCGTACATGATCTTTTCTGTTTCCTTGATGAATTACGGTTACTGGCGAATGCCTTCGACATACACTTCGATTTCAGTTCTGTCGGTTACGCCTGGAATGAAATAAGTGATGCCAAAATCGCTGCGTTGAATAACGGTCTTCGCTTCAAATCCTGCGCGGTAGCCGCCCCATGGGTCTTTGCCTTCGCCTATTTTATTCACATCAAAGCTAACCGGTTTAGTCACACCGTGCAGTGTTAAGTCACCAGACAATGTTTTGCCATCAAACTTTGTGCTGTTAAAAGTAAGAGACGGAAATTGTTTTACGTCTAAGAAGTCTGGACTACGAAGGTGTTTGTCGCGAGCTTCGTGGTTGGTGTCGACACTGTCTGCTTTGATGGTTAGCGTGGCGCTGCCTGATTTTCCATCATCGGCTAAAGAGAAGTTTCCCTCGAACTCATTAAAGCGACCAGGAGTTGTACTAACGCCTAAATGCCCGACTTTAAATATCACGCCGGAATGCGCTGGGTCGATTTTGTAGTCAGCGGCCATCGATACGCTAGAAGCAAGCAGTAATGCACTGATAGAGATGATTTTCATTCGGTTGTTCCTCTCATTGATTCAAAGATGCGTGTAGTGTAATTTGTTTTTTTAAATAAATAATCGGCGTAAAATACAATTCAATATTTCACTATTAGAAATAATCAGTGCGGAACTTTTTCATCTTAGGGGAAATGAATGGATAAACTTCAAGCCATGAAGGTATTTTGCCGTGTCTATGAGGCAGAGAGTTTTCGATTGGCCAGTGAATCATTGGACATATCACGCCCTATGGTAACGCGCTATATCAATGCTATTGAAGAAGAATTAGGTACTAAGCTTCTTCAGCGTAATACGCGCAATATCAGCATTACTCATGCGGGACGTAAATATTATCAGCATTGCGTTTCTATTTTGGACGCCATAGAGGAGGCGGAAGGTGAAATAGGGGAGTTGACCAAAAAGCCAAAAGGGCTATTGAAAGTCAGTGTTCCTATGGATTTCGGCTTGTCTCACCTTGTTCCTTTGTTGAGTCGCTTTAGTCAATTGTATCCGCAAATTGAACTGGATATTGATTTCAGTGATAAACGTGTTGATATGACGGAATCTGGAGTTGATCTCGCGATTCGAGGTGGCGACTTGGGCGGCGATCAATTTATTGCGCGGCCTTTGTGTTACTCAAAGGGGTTTGTGTGTGCATCCCCTGAGTACGTTGCTGAGCATGGTGGCCTTAATCAAATCGAAGAGTTGGAAAAACATTCCTGTCTTTTATATCGCAATGCATTGGTGCCAAATCGTTGGTCGGTCACGGATGAGGATGGAATCTTGCGTTCTATAACTATTTCTGGTGCTTTCAGTGCAAATAATGGCAGTGCATTAACGCGTTTTGCTTTGGCGGGAATGGGGGTGATTTATCAGCCGGATTTTTTGGTATCAAAATACATTGAATCGGGAGAGCTGGTTAACTTATTGCCGAGGTGTAAGGGGTATGAATTGTGCTTTTATGCTGTTTATCCGCAACGAAAATTGATGTCGCGAAAAACTCGCTTGCTGCTGGATTTCTTGCAAGAAAGGCTGGCCAACATCCAATTTTAGTAAGGAGTTGGTCAGCCCAATTGCATAAGCACAATGTTATTTTAGATCACTAAAATCATTGTCTATGTTGAGGTCAACGGTCAATTCGTAGCCTGGTAACTGTATGAATTTGTCGGTGATGTTTAGCTCTTCGCCGCCAAGTACATTGAAGCCAAACTTATAGATAGGCAGCGTTTCCCCGCGAATCGCTGCTTGGTTATAGTCTTCTGCCGCGGCTGCTACATCGACATTTTTTGCGTGGTAAGCGCTCATTTGTTCTTCGGAGTAGCGCTTGCAGAGCATTTTCAAGGTTTGGTTTGGAGACAGCAAAACGGCCGTCGCATTGTTACCGCCAAAGCCTTTTGAATTGAGCAGGGCGGCATCAAAATAGTCTTTTCCATACGCTTCGTGCTTTAGTTGGAACTTCAAGCCGTCTTGATAAACGTCATCCGCGATGGCGTGTGACGTGGTGATGCCAGGTAAAATACCGTCTTTCCAAACACCCAAAGACAGGTGCAGTTGGTCTCCGCCCGCCGTACCCTGAGAGTGACCAAGAAAGGCTTTCATGGCAACCACTGGCATGTCGGTTGCGCCAAAGCTGGTCGCTGCTTTGCTCAATACATGGGATTCGGTTATGCGGTTTTGAGGTGTGCTTGTGCCATGCGCCTGAATGAAAGTGCGCTGAGTTAAGCCTTCGTTACCTATGATGTTCTGTAGGTAAGCCATGGCTTTGCTCATGGTCAAATAGTTCCCAATACCCGGTGCTGAAATGGATTTTTTGTGGCCATCTGCGTGTGAGAATACCGCTGGAATAGCACCGAAGATTTCTGCGCCCAACTCAATAGCGAGTTCATCGTCCATTAACAGTGTCCATTGGCTGGATTCCCCAATGGTAAAACCACAGTTTTGGGCGAACGGACGACAGCTGCGAGTGTGGTCTGGCTCAGATTGATTGGTTATTTGATCTAATGCAAGCAGCGCCGTGTCTTCAGCCAATGCGCCCATGGTTCTAAAACCTTCAATGATTTCAGGCGTGATTGGAGCATCACTGCCGCCCACCATGGCAACGCGGAATTTGCCGGTTTTTATGCCATCGATCGCTTTTTCTAGGTTGAAAAAGTACGTTGCGCACGCGCCGATTGCTGTCCCAACATTGCCCACGCTGCCTAGAATATAGGCGTTAACAAAGTCAGCAGGCATCTGTGCGTAGCCAAGTGGTAAATGTTTAGACGTTGTGCGCTTGCCCATTAATGCGGATTTCAGCATACCACCGAAGCCAAGGTCATCCATCTGTCCAATTGAGTTGGCGGCGTAGACCGCCATTTGGTCAGGAGACACTCTGTTGCGAATGGTTTCCCAGTCAATGCCGCTGCTCTTAATGGCGTCAGAGGCGCCATATACCGTCATTTGCAGACCACGAGGGTGGTTCCTGCTCTGGTAAAGTTTGGACGGGTCGAACCCAGTGGGTAATTGGCCTGCCGCTTTGACGGACAGTGGTCGAGTGTCTTTAATGAAAGTTTCTAAATTCCCATCAACGGTGACTTCGCTGAGTGTGCTTGATAACTCTGTGACGTGCCAGTTTGTTGGTCTGTCATTAGGTAGTGAACGAGTTTTTATGGTGAAACTTAATTTTTCATCGCTTTGGTTTGATTGCAGTGTGGTGGATTTATGCAATACCACATGGTCTACATCGAATAGGCTCGGATGAATGCGACGAATTAGGGTGCGAGCAAGAAGAGACTCTCCAATGCTGTCAACGAGTGCGGTGGCATCTAATGCCTCACCACCGTGTGTGTACCAAAGGCCGTTTTTATGCTCTGCCATGTTAGTGATAGTGGCAAGATCGAGTAATACATCCTGCTGAAGTGAACTCGGCAGAAGATCAAAAACAATTCGACGATATGCTTGATGTGATGAGGTACGACCAGCCGAATTGATTCCGCCAAAGCCAACAATAACAGGTAAACGGGCCAATTGAATTTCCTCGTTTGGTGAGTGGGTAAAATATTACGGTATTGTAATGAAGGGGGTGGCGCTTAGCCACCCCGCATTAAGGTAATTTCGCAACAATACATTGAAATTTAGACAAAAAAGAATAGGGAAAGCGCTACTTTTACTCAGGCTTTGATTGCGTGCGGTTGAACCGCCAAAGTTTATTGTAGTTAATCAGACCTTCTATCTCGTCAACGTAGGCTTGACCTCGTTGCGAGTAATGTTCCAATCCATGAACCAAGGCAAGACCGGTAATCACTTCTTTGTCTTTTCTCAATTGTGCGCGCGCTGCTCGGAGTTTTTTGTAGGCGCCGTTGGTGTTTAAGTTGTCGATATAGGCAAACACAGATTCTCGGGCATCATTAAACTTTCGTACTTCATGATCGGCATCTTCGTTTCGAGATTCAGGGACCAGGCCGCAGCCTTTTCTAAAGCACCATTGACCAAAAAAGTTGTTACCTTTGGTGGCAAAGCGTGAGGTTCCCCAAGCCGATTCATTGGCCGCTTGAGCCAGTACCAGCGAAGCCGGAATGATATCAAGTCGGTTCAATAAAGCGATTAAGTCGTCTTTTGTGTAGTTGTCCAGTTTTTCAAGTTTGTGGTTTTGGCGAAGTGTGCTGACCCACTTTTTGTTTTTCGTAGACAGCTTCTTATTGCTGTTGAGTAAAGCCGTTAAACGTTCACGATCTTTTAAAATCAGGGTGTTTTTTTCGTTAACAAATGGGGTTAAAAACTCAAAAAACGCTTTTTTACGTTCTTTAATATCGGTTATAGCCGAGAAATCAGGGCTCTTTGTTTTTACTGGATGTGACTTAAAGTAGCTTTTTTCGTCCGGCGTGGCTTCTCCAGAATCTTCATTTAATTCTGTCACTCTGTCATCAGAGGAGGCGTCTTCTGAAGGGCTTTTGAATGGACCTGCTTTTATCCACAATATGAACAAGAGGGCAAAAGAAACGATCCAAAGAATTTTTTTGTTCATAAGTAACCACAAGTCTCAAACGTTTATATCCTCGTTATGATTATCTATTCAGATAATGCTTCCAAGGAAAAGAAGTCGATACGAAAGTGAGCCTATTATCCTTAAAAAGGCTCAACTTTAATAGACTTTAGCTTAGGCTTCTTTAATTTGCCTTAATTCCTCTTCTTGTTGTAAAGACGTCAGACAAAAAGGCTCGCAGGTCCAATGGGAACCACTTGCGTTGGGTTGATGTTTTTGTGGCTAAAATAATAGTGGCGTTTTATGTGTTGTAAGTTGACTGTGCTTGCAATGTTCGGCCAATGGTACAAGCGTTTTAAATACGCATTGAGTTTGGGGTAATCCAAAATGCGTTTCATATTGCATTTAAAATGCCCGAAGTAAACGGCATCAAAGCGAATCAGTGTGGTGAATAGCCTCCAATCGGCTTCGGTTTGTTCTTCACCAACTAGATAGCTATTGGTGGATAGTTGTTCTTCCAAAAAGTCGAGCGTATCAAAAAGTGGAACGAGCGCTTCTTCGTAGGCTTGTTGGGTCGTAGCAAAACCACATTTATACACGCCATTGTTCAGGGTGTTGTAAATGCGGTCATTAATTTGATCTATTTGATCCGCTTTTTCGGCAGGGTAAAAGTTCAGCGTGTTATGGGTGATGTCATTGAAAGCGCGATTAAATATACGAATAATTTCCGATGACTCGTTAGAAACAATGGTGCTGCGCTCTTTATCCCATAAAATGGGGACCGTGACTCTGCCGCTGTAATCTGGGTTGGCTTTTGTATAAAGTTGATGCGCATAATCAAATTGATGCAGTGGGTCTTCTATGTGAATGTTGGGGTCAATAAAGTCTGGGTCTTGTTTGAATTCCCAGCCATTTTCAAGCATGTCTGGGTGTACGCAACTGATGCTGATAATGTCTTCTAGCTGTTTGAGCTTGATAAAAATCAGTGCCCTGTGAGCCCATGGGCAGGCAAGGGAAACGTATAAGTGATAACGACCTGTTTGTGCCGGAAAGTGTGTTGGGTTGTGTGCGTCGTATTCGCCTTCAGGGTAGATCCAGTTGCGAAAAGCGGACTCGCTGCGAATGAACTTGCCTTGGCTGGCTTTAGTGTCGTACCACTGGTCTGCCCATTGGCCATCTATCAGTAATCCCATCGTTTTTTCCTCAAATTAGATTTCCTACTATTATTAATGAAATTGAATCGTTTTCGGGGCAATATATTGATCGTATTTAATCGAATGATTCGATGGGTTTTATTTTTTTATGTCTGAACGTTTAGGTTCACTGTTGGTTCCGTGCTGCATTTTACTTGTTAGTGTTTATGCTAGTTTGTATGTGGGGCTGCTGCCACCGCTCTGGTTTAGTATTTTACCGTTACTTCCTCTTATTTTGGCTGGCGTCGCTATTTTATTGGCTTGGCACTTCAATAAAGGCCGAGTGCTGATTCTAGTGTTGCTGTTATTGATCCCTAAATTGTATGGTGACTCTGATCAAGACGCCTCGTTGACAGCGTATTTAGTGGTCTCATGCTTTTGTATTGCTTTACTGGGTTTTATTCCCGAGCGCGGCTTTTTTAATCGTTTTGCGGTCAATCGTATTTTGTTCGTCGTTATGTTGGTTTGTTGGTGTTATGCCATTGAACGCCGCTGGGTCTCATTTTCGTTTTTGGATTATGCCTTTTTTCACAGTTCGTTCACCTGGTCTACTGTTTTGCTTTGGTGTGTATTGTGTCTAAGTACCACAGCCATAGGTGCTGCTTGGTGGCTGAGCGGCGATACGTTCAGGGCGAGTGGGTTGATCAGCATTATTTGCTTGTTAATCATCAGCCATTTTGTGTCCTCTGATACCCAATTTGATGCATTGTTGTCTGCTCAATTTTTGTTGTGGATTTGGTTTTTATTGATGGAAAGCCATCGTATGGCTTATCTGGATGATATGACCCGATTGCCAGGTCGGCGGGCATTAAATGAACAGTTGGTTGGTTTGCCTAATCAGTACGCTATTGCCATGGTGGATGTGGATCATTTTAAGAAATTTAATGATACCTACGGCCATGATATGGGGGATAAGGTGCTGAAAACGGTGGCATCCCAATTGAAACTGTTTGCTTATCCGGGGCGCGCCTTTCGATATGGCGGTGAAGAATTTACAGTGGTGTTTCGAGGGAAGCATCTTGCTGAGTCGGAAAAAGCATTGGAACTGGTTCGTGAAAGTATTGAGGAAACCTTGGTTGAAGTGTTTGATCCCAAAAAGAAGCGGGATGTGGATGTGAATGTAACGGTGAGTATTGGTGTTGCTTTTGCGGCGCTCGCGGAGTCTCCGGATTCGGTCCTTAAAAGAGCCGATGAAGCATTATATCAGTCGAAGAAAAAAGGCCGAAATCGCGTTTCTAAGTCTTTGCAGCCCAAGAATGTGTAAAATTTCAAATTAATTGATCGATCGGTCAAGTTTTTTTGCTTTGATCTATTGCACTGTGATTACAGCTGTCTATAATCAGTGTCATACTTTTTTATAAAGCCGTGTTTATTGGCAGACCATTTCGATGAGGTTGATCGATAGACGCGGTTTTGAGTCACTGAATCCAGTGGCTTGTGATGGGTGACACCGTCCATTAAGAACATTGAGATAGCCAATGTGTATTTGGTATCTTAATCACAGCGCCAACGTGGTGTAGCAGTTAGCCTAGTGACGAATGCCTATAGTCACGAACGTCTCTGCTGCGAGGGGAAATGGGGAGCTTCGGCTCCCTTTTTTTATGCAAATTTTGCTTATACCTTCGTGGCAATTACAAAGAATGTTATTCTTTTGTTGTGCCGTTCAGGATGGTAAGTCGGCATTGACGTTTTCCCCTTTTAGTAAATATTCGATCAGCGAGGCTAAACCTTTGTCCGACGTTAAACGACCAAAAGATCAGTTAAAAGCGCACATCAGAGCGCAAAATCAAGCTCTTATTCTTGAAACCTCAGAACGCGTGTTTGCGCGACAAGGGTTGGCAAAGACCACGACTCAGATGATTGCCGACGAAGCAGGATTGCCGAAGGCGAATGTGCATTATTATTATCGCTCTAAGAAAGACCTTCTTGAAGCGGTGTTGGAACGAATTCTAAGGTTATGGTTGGATTCTGTTAGTGAGTTTACGGTGTCAGAAGGGCCAAAACAGAATCTGACACGATACATTAGTGAGAAGGTAGACCAGTCTAGAGCAAATAAAAATGCTTCTAAGATTTTTGCTATGGCATTAATTGGTGAAGAAGCGTTCGTTCTCGAGTATCTTAGACGCTACTTTGTGACGGAGCTGAGTCGCGAAAAATCGACAATACAACAGTGGGTGGAAGAGGGGCTTATTCAGCCAGTTTCCACTGAGCATCTGTTTATTAGTATTTGGGCTATGACGCAAACGTACGCAGACTTTGACGCGCAAGTAAAAATTATGCTGCAAAAAGACGAGCTAGAAGAAAGCGATTATGATGAGGCAAAGCAATTCATCACGCGAATGGTTCTCGCAGGTTGCGGCGTGGTTGGGTAATTCATAGAAGGCATGAGGGCTGGTTATGACATTAGAAAGTGGAATTACGTTTTTTCTCGCCATTTTTATTTTTAGCATTACACCTGGTCCTGGTGTGTTTGCCATATTGGCACGAAGTATGACAAAAGGTGTGCGAGCGTGCGTGTCTTTGAGCTTGGGCATGGTGTTGAGTGACATCATTTACTTAGTGATGGCGTGTTATGGCTTGGCGGCGATTGCGTCAACATGGGAAACCGCGTTTTTGGTCATTCGATATGCTGGTGCTGCTTATCTGATGTATTTGGGGTGGAAAATGTGGTTTTCTCCCGTTGCAGACTCGTCACTTGAAAGTGAAGGTGGCTCGAAAGGTGAAATAGCCAGCTTTATCCAGGGCTTTATGATTTCAGCTTCCAACCCCAAAGTCATTTTGTTCTATGTGGCTTTTTTACCGACCTTTATGGATTTGACCGTATTGAGTGGTGCTGACATCATTTTGGCGTCTTTTCTAGCGTTCATTGCGTTGTTTCTTGGTTTGACTATTATTTCCATTGGGGCTTCTCAAGCAAGACGATTGATGAAGTCGGAACGTTCTATGAAATCGTTAAACAAAACAGCTGGTGGCATTATGGCCAGTGCGGGGGCTTTTTTAGCGTTAAAAAGCTAGAAAATAGAGCTGTTTGTATTTTTGCAGTGTTAACGAAACGACAAAAAACGCCCTGCTGAAACAGTAGGGCGTTTTTTGTTGTGAGCTTTTGAAGAGGAGGATCAGCGAGTACCGTAAATACGGTCGCCAGCATCACCTACGCCTGGACGAATATACGCATGGTCGTCTAGACCACGGTCAATCGAGCCAATATACATAGCAACGTCTGGATGCGCTTCTTTAAACGCTTGGATGCCTTCAGGTGCGGCGAATAGGCAAATGAAACGAATGTCTGTTGCGCCCATTTCTTTCATCTTTTCTATGGCCATGATGGCGGAGTTCCCCGTGGCTAGCATTGGATCGACGACAATAATGGTCCGCTCCTCTACTGAGTGAGGCATTTTCAAATAGTATTCAACCGGTTGCTTTGTTTCTGGGTCGCGGTATAGACCAACATGACCAACTCGGGCGCTAGGAGACAGTTTTAAGACGCCTTCGGCCAGTCCGTTACCTGCTCTCATGATGGTAACGATACACAGTTTTTTGCCTTTTAGGACGGGGCACATGGCTTTTTCTAGAGGTGTTTCAATTTCAACGTCAACGGTTTCTAGATCTTGTGTGGCTTCATAACCAATGAGAGTACCAAGCTCTTCAACCAACATTCTAAATTCACGTGTGCTGGTGTTTTTGTCTCGAAGGCTGGTCAGCTTATGTTTTACGAAAGGGTGCTTTACCACATGGATGTCTTGGTAAGCGGTTAGGAGTTCGTCACGAGTCATTGGCCTTTCCTTTTTTAAACTCTACGGGGATATGAACTAAGCGTTTGTGTCTTAATGATGCGTCTTATAATAGCACTAAGTCGGAATTGACCAAATAACTAATCCTGTCTACTAGGTTAAGTTTTGCCTTTAAAGTGAGTAAGTATTTGGGAAAACAAAACAGAGTGTTGTTTTCGTTCAGATCGTCATTACATAGAGAGTATTCCGTTCCATTAACAGCATTCATTTTTTAGCTTGTGCTGTTTTAATAAATATACCGATTTTTGAGATGTTGATTATGAGTAATGACGAACAATACTTAGATGAGCAAACTGAGCATGAAATCATGGAAGAAGATGACGAGGTTGTGATCAGTGACCCTAAAGGCTTGGCATTGCCTGATGATGTGTTGCCTGACACTTTGTTTATTTTACCGATTTCGAGTCGCCCTTTTTTCCCTGCACAAGTGCAGCCAGTCATGGTGGATGCGGATCAGTGGGAAGACACCTTAGAAAGAATTGCAGAGCACCCACAGGCGGCTGTTGGATTGGTTTACGCGGATAAAAAAGCGAAAAAAGCCCCTTCTGTTGATGAGTTTCGTTCTATTGGCTGTGTTGCGAGAGTACATAAAGCTGAAAAACAGAACGATAAATTGACGTTTTTGGCTCAGGGCGTAAAGCGTTTTGAAGTGGTTGAGTGGTTGAGCGAAGACGCGCCTTATTTGGCACGAGTTCGCTATATCAATGATGTGAAATCCAACGACGATGAGTCAAAGGCTTATTCGATCGCAATATTGGATGCCATCAAACAGTTGATTCGTTTAAACCCGTTATTTAGTGAAGATTTAAAACAGTATCTGGGGCGTTTTTCCTTTAATGAGTCTGGGCTGTTGGCGGATTTCGCAGCGTCTATCACCTCTGCCGATGCCGAGGAGCTTTACGATGTATTAGCGACAATTCCTATTCATGCTCGGATGAACTTGGCATTGACGCTTCTTAGAAAAGAGTTGGAAATTGCGCGATTACAAAATGAAATCAGTGCAGAAGTTAACGACAAAATTAGCAAGCATCAACGTGATTTCTTTCTTAAAGAACAGTTAAAAATCATCCAAAAAGAGTTGGGGATTTCCAAAGATGATCGCACTTCCGATGTGGAGACATTCGAAGCAAGGCTGTCAGGGAAAACCTTGCCAAAAGCGGTGGAAAATAAGATCCATGAAGAGCTGCATAAACTGAGTATTTTAGAAACCGGTTCTCCTGAATACGGCGTTACTCGTAATTATTTGGATTGGGCGACGGCTTTACCTTGGGGCGTGCATTCAAAAGACAATCTAGACATAAAACTGGCACGTGATGTTTTGGAATCACACCATGCCGGTCTTGGTGATATTAAAGATCGGATTGTTGAGTTTTTGGCATTGGGGGCGCACCGTGGCGAAATGGGAGGCAGCATTTTGCTTTTGGTCGGGCCGCCTGGTGTGGGTAAAACGTCGATTGGTAAATCCATTGCTGAATCTCTAAACCGTAAATTCTACCGTTTTAGCCTGGGTGGTATGCGTGACGAAGCGGAAATAAAAGGTCATCGTCGCACTTATATCGGAGCTTTACCGGGTAAATTTGTGCAGGCTTTAAAAGACGTGGAAGTTGAAAATCCAGTTATCATGCTGGATGAAATCGATAAAATTGGCTCATCTTTCCAAGGCGATCCAGCGTCGTCGTTACTGGAAGCGCTTGACCCAGAACAAAATGTTGAGTTTTTAGACCATTATTTGGACATGCGTATCGATTTGTCTAAGGCGCTGTTTATTTGTACGGCCAATCAGCTGGACACAATACCATCACCTTTATTGGATCGTATGGATGTGATTCGCCTATCCGGTTACATCGGCGATGAAAAATTAGCGATTGCTAAGCAGCATTTATGGCCTAAATTACTCAAGAAAAATAAGCTGTTGAAGAAGCAGCTGAATATTACTGATGCGGCGTTGCGACATATCATCGAACATTATGCTCGGGAAGCGGGCGTTCGTGGATTGGATAAACTATTGCAAAAAGTCTTGCGCAAGAGTGTTGTTGAGTTAATGACTGGCGAAAAAGAGCACATCAATGTTGGCGTGAAAGACGTCGAAACCTTATTGGGCATGCCGTATTTCCGACCTGAGAAAACATTGCAGGGCGTTGGTGTGGTGACAGGTTTGGCATGGACATCAATGGGTGGGGCGACCTTGCCAATTGAAGCCAATAAAGTGCATGAGTTGACTCGCGGCTTGAAGCTGACGGGTAAGTTGGGTGATGTGATGAAAGAGTCTGCAGAGATCGCGTATTCTTATGTTTTTTCACATACGAAGAGTTATCAAAAGGCTCCAGAGTTTTTCGATAAAAGTTTGGTGCATTTGCATGTGCCAGAAGGGGCAACACCTAAAGACGGACCAAGTGCGGGTATTTCTATGGCGACGGCATTGCTGTCTTTGGCCAAAGGCGAACCGGTTCGTCGAGGTTTGGCGATGACCGGTGAGCTGACTTTGACAGGGCAAGTGCTTGCTGTTGGTGGTATTCGTGAGAAAATCATTGCCGCGAAGCGCAGTAAAATTAGTGAAGTTATTTTGCCGGAGCCTAACCGTCGTGACTTTGAAGAATTGCCAGAATCAGTGAAAGAGGGCATGACCGTGCATTTCGCAGAACGCTTCACAGATGTGGAAAAAATCGTCTTTAATCGAGGAAATAATCATCTTCACTGATGCGTCTATGACCCAGGCGTAAAGTAAGCGTTTTCTCGCAACGCCATACATGAGAAAATGAAAAACCAGACCACAGCAATGTGTCTGGTTTTTTTATGTTTTTTGCGCAAATGCGACACTTTTAGGGGATAAGAATGCCTGCTCCGGCAAAACTGACACAAGGTTCCACGTTCAAACATGTCGTTAGCATGTCTGCTACCGGGGCGTTTGGCCTAATGTGTATGTTTTTGGTCGATCTGGTCGATATGCTTTTTCTGTCTATGTTGGGCGAGAAAGAAGCGGTTGCTGCTGTTGGGTTTGCAAGTACAATAATGTTTTTTACGATATCGCTAAGTATTGCGGTATCGATTGCGGCCACGGCGTTAGTGTCGCGGGCGGTGGGTGAAGGGCAAATTGAATTAGCGAAGCGCCGAGCCGTCAATGTCTTGGCGTTTGGTGTGTTTTTTTCCACGGCGGTGGTGTGGTTTTTGTGGCCAAATATTCCTCATATCCTCTTATATATCGGGGCAACGGGTAGAACGCTGGATTTGGCGACTGGGTATTTACAGATCTTGGTAGTGGGCATGCCTGCGGTGATGATTGGTATGATCGGCTCTGGGATCATGCGCGCGTTGGGAGATGCTCGTCGCGCAATGTACGCCACCATGGTGGGTGGTTTGGTTAATGCGGTTTTGGATCCTATTTTTATTTTTGCTTTCGGGTTGGGCGTGCAAGGTGCGGCCATTGCTTCTTTGATTGCGCGATTTTCCATGGTCGCAGTGTCTTATTATGGCGTTGTGCATATTCATAAAATGTTGGGTGAGTTTGACCTGATGGATTTTTTTGAAGACGCTAAATCGATTTCTGTCATTGCGGTTCCGGCAATGCTAACGAATATGTCGTCTCCATTAGCGAATGCGATTGTCATGGAGCATACTTCTTCTTTTGGTGATGATGCCGTTGCGGCGGTGGCCGTGATTGGTCGTGTAATACCGGTTGTGTTTGGTGGTATTTTTGCTTTGTCTGGGGCCGTTGGGCCAATATTAGGGCAAAATTATGGCGCCGGGCGCTTTGATAGGATGTACAGCGCGATCAGTAGCGCTGTGGTCTATGCTCTGGGTTATTGTTTGATATTGTGTTTTTTCCTGTATCAAATTCAAGACTGGTTGGTGGATGTCTTTCATGCCACGCAAGGCAGTGCGGATTTGATTCGTTTTTTCGCGACTTTTGTGTCGTTCAGCTTTTTCTTTCAGAGCCTTTTGTTTATTGCGATCGCGGTGTTTAACAATTTAGGTAAGCCATTAAATAGTACGTTGTTGAACTTTGGACGTGCGACGCTGGGAACCTGGCCATTGATTACTTTTTTCTCCCTTTTTATGGGGGCGGAAGGGATCTTGTTTGGTCAGGCTGTGGGCTCGGTTATTTTCGGTAGTTTGGGCTTTTATATGGCACGAAATTACATTCATGAACTGGAAGAGAAGGAGGCACGCGATATTTTGCCAAATAGCCTCCATCAATATGATGAAATTATTTAGGTTGTGATCGCTTAAGCTTGTTGTTTGATTGCCCAAAGCAAAAACTCTTGATTGCCATCACCGCCCTTTATTGGGCTGTCTATATAACACTTCACTTCAAATCCTAACGTTTTCACAAACGCTTGCATGTCCTTGGACAGCGTTTCGATGCGTTGCTTGTCTTTGACTATACCTCCCTTGCCAATAAACTCTTTTCCCACTTCAAACTGCGGCTTAACGAGTGTGATTAAATGCCCAGTATCCCTGAGTAAATTGGGGAGTTGGGGCAATATTTTAGTCTGTGAAATAAACGACACATCCATAACCGCGAGGTCAAAGCCGCTTTTTGGTAGGTGTTGATGCAGGTCTTCGGCGCAAAGGTGACGAGCATTTATACCTTCTAAACAGGTGATGTTTGGGTTGTTTCGTAAGCGAGGGTCCAGTTGGCCATGTCCGACTTCTACGCCTACCACGTGAGCAGCGCCATGTTGAAGGACGCAATCGCTAAAGCCTCCGGTAGATTGGCCGATATCTAGTACATGAAAACCACGAATGTCGAGCTTGGTGTAGTCTAAAGCGCCTTCAAGTTTCAGCGCGCCACGAGAGACATATTTGTCTGTGTCACTTATCTCAACGTGGAGTTCTGTGTCTGGTGACAGTTTCAGGCTCGGTTTGGTGACGGTTATCCATTGCTGATCTTGTTTGTAGCTGACGCGCCCTTCACTGATAAAGGTTTGAGCTTGAGAGCGTGATTTGGCTAGGCCTTGCTCTGTGAGGATTAGGTCAATACGTAACATAAGAAACTCGGCAATGAAGTAATTGTCGCGGATGTTAGCAAAAATTGAATAATCAAAGTAGATTTTAACGAAACAGAGTGCGCCTATTTTATTATTCTTAATGATTGTCTGAGGAAAGCCTGTGCTATTAAAAACGCTAATAAATACAAACGAACTGGCCGCATTGCTTGGGCTTTCGAATGTGGTTGTTTTAGATTGTCGATTTTATTTAACAGATCACGCCAAAGGTAAGTCTGAATACAATATTGGCCACATTCCTGGGGCCATTTTTGTGGATGTTCACCATGAACTGGCTGCAGTGGAAACGGAGGTGACAGGGCGTCATCCATTGCCTGATGAAGCGATTTTTGCTCGCCAGTTACAGACTTGGGGAATCAATTCTGACACTCAAGTGATTGTGTATGATGATATGGGTGGCGCGATTGCAGCGCGCGCATGGTGGATGCTGTGCCAGCAGTCGATCAACGTACGCGTGTTGGATGGTGGTTTTCCTGCTTGGGTGCGCGAAGGCAAGGATGTGTCGACTGAGCCGAATGTGGGAGTGGCAACGCAAGATAAAATAGAGGTTTCGTTTCCTTGGGCGATCAGTGAGCAAGTTGTTGTTGAAAATTTTGAGACCAATCAATTTCAATTGGTGGACGCTCGAGCGTCAGATCGTTTTAACGGTGAAAACGAGAACATAGACCCGATCGCCGGCCATATACCAGGAGCGATTAATCGCCCATTTTTAGACAACCTTGATGCGGATGGAAGCTTTAAACCGGCCGAGCAATTGCATGTTGAGTGGCAAGACTGGCTGACAGAGGAAGGTGATGCGTATGTGTATTACTGCGGCTCTGGTATAACCGCTTGCCATAATGTATTGGCGCTAAATTATGCGGGGATTGAAGCGAAACGAGTCTATGTAGGATCATGGAGTCAGTGGTCGAAGCGAATGATGCGTGCGATGGCCGAGTCTTAGTGTCGTTAAATTAGCCCCTGTTGATAATATTAGGGGCTAATTGTAACGGTTGCCAAGCTGCTATTTGGGGGTTGAGCCTGCTATGAATATTTGTACTTGTTGATGAGAGTCTCCCCATATATGCGATTTAATGGCGAGGAGTAAGTGTTCTGCCTCTTTTGAAGACACAATGCCATCAATTAGTTGAATGCCTATTCCTTCTTGTGTGAAGAAAAAATGCCACGTGTGTTTGTCGATGATTGCCTGGCCTTCGCCATTGTTATAGCTGACTTGTTGGAAAGGGTAGTCGCTGGGAATAAAGCAGGAAAGTTCTTGGCCTGAGGTGCCATAGTTCAGATCAGGGATGTAGCCTTGACGATCGACCAATTCAAATTTCATATGGAACTCCTTGTTTTTTATTAAGATTAGCTGAGGTGTTCACTGTTTGCTGTCTTTCTTAATGCAATTCATAAAAAAAGCACGATTAGGCATTTTTAATTATGATGCAAGCTGTAAAATAGCGTCTTTTGAATTCGATATCTATCTTTAAAATAAAGGACAAGACTGAATGAAAATCGCGGTAGCTGGAACCGGGTACGTTGGTATTTCAAACGCTTTGTTATTGGCTAAGCACAATCACGTTGTTGCGCTGGATATTGTTGCTGCCAAAGTGACGATGCTAAATAACAAGCAGTCGCCTATTGAAGATCATGATATCGAGCGTTATCTCGCCGAAGAAGAGCTTGATTTTGTTGCTACCTTGGACAAAGAAGAGGCCTACGTTGGTGCGGATTTTGTTATCATTGCAACGCCTACCGATTACGATCCGCAGACCAATTATTTCAATACCAGCCATGTAGAATCCGTTATTCAAGATGTTATTCGCATCAACCCTAATGCGGTGATGATCGTGAAATCGACCGTTCCGGTTGGCTTTACTCAGTCAGCAAGCGAGCGCTTTTCAACGAATAATCTTTTATTTTCACCTGAATTTTTACGTGAAGGCAAAGCCCTGCACGACAATTTATACCCGTCTCGCATTATTGTGGGCGAGGTTTCTGATCGTGCTCAAGTGTTTGCTGATTTATTGGTGCAGGGGGCGGAGAAAACGAATATTGATGTGCTATTAACAGGCTCTACTGAGGCGGAAGCAATCAAACTGTTTGCGAATACCTATCTCGCGATGCGAGTTGCGTTTTTTAATGAGTTGGACAGTTATGCTGAATCCCATCACCTGAACAGTCGTCAAATTATCGAAGGAGTGGGACTAGACCCACGCATTGGTAATCATTATAACAACCCCTCTTTTGGCTATGGTGGCTACTGCTTACCTAAAGATACCAAACAGCTGCTAGCAAACTACGATAAGGTTCCAAATAACTTAGTACGTGCCATTGTTGACGCTAATGCTACCCGTAAAGACTTTGTTGCAGAATCGATTTTGAAAAACAATCCCAAAGTTGTGGGTATTTTCCGCCTTGTGATGAAAGTCGGGTCGGATAACTTTAGAGCCTCCGCTATTCAGGGGGTGATGAAGCGCATCAAAGCCAAGGGTGTCGAAGTGGTTGTGTATGAACCAGCTCTCTCCGAGGATCTTTTCTTCAACTCGAAAGTGATTAAGAATCTTGATGAATTTAAAAAAATATCAGACGTCATTGTCGCGAACAGAATGACGGACGATGTTTTAGATGTTGAGTCGAAGGTGTACACACGTGATTTGTTTGGTGTGGATTCTTAATCCTTTCAAGTTTTTAAGGTTAGCAAATGAATTATAAAAATAAGCTATCTGTCTACTCAGATTTTTTGATTGTAAATATTTTTCTTTCTATTGGTATTTCTACCCGATATTTTTATTTTATGCCTGAATTCCCAAGTGGGGTTTTAGGTCCAGTCTTTATCATTTCTAGCCTGATTAGTCATCTCGCTCTTTTAGGTGGATTGATTGGATTGATCGGGTTTGTTATTACATTTTTGCCTAGGCCTGTTTACTTTATAGGCCTTAGCCTTTTAGCAACGTTGGCTCTATCTACTCTGGTTGTTGATACTTTTGTATTCTCACAGTATCGATTTCATATCAATGAAGTGGTTTTAAAGCTGGTTTTGTCCGGAGATGTTGTTGATTTTTCAATGATGACTTGGCTTGTCAGTGTCTTATCTTTTGTTGGTGTGTTTTTGATAGAGACTTTGCTTGTATTATATTTGAGTGGTCGAATAAAAAGGGGGAAAAAATATAGAAAAAAAGGCTTGGTTACTCTTTTTGTTTTTTCTTTCCTAACCTCTAATTTTATTCATATCTGGGCTGCTGCAAATGCGTATCAGCCAATAATGATTGTTAAAAATTATTTGCCTGTATTTCATCCCGCCACTTCTAATAGTTTAATGCAAAAATATGGATGGGTAGATGAGGAGGCAATTGCGAAACAAAGAGCAATGTCTATTAAAGTAAGTAGTGATTTGCATTATCCACTATCTGAGCTTAAATATTCTGATGTTTATAAACCAGTAGACATTATTTTTTTAGTGATAGATTCATGGAGGTACGACACATTTAATGCTGATAATACGCCAAATCTGTGGTCGTTTGCGCAAAATGGCGTTGTTTATGACCATCATATGTCTACTGGCAATTCTACCAGGACCGGAATATTTGGGCTGTTTTATGGTATGCCTGGTACGTATTGGCAGAATATGCTTAGTAATGGTCGCTCACCAGTATTCATGGACAGGTTGCAGGAGTTGAATTATCAAATTGGTGCATTTGCATCGGCTTCTTTGATGGACCCGGAGTTTAATCGTACTGTTTTTTCTAAAATTCAAGACTTGAGGCTGAGGTCTGAAGGTAGCTCTCCATCAGAAAGAGACAGTGATCTGACTGAAGATTGGTTGAAGTGGTATGAGAGTAGAGACGCATCAAGGCCCACTTTCTCTTTTCTTTTTTATGATGCTCCTCATGGTTATGACTTCCCTGTCGACTACAAAGAGCGATATGAACCAATGCTTAGTGATGTAAATTACCTTGCACTTAATAATGATACGGATCCTGTTCCTTTCCTAAATCGCTACAAAACGAGTGTGCATTTTGTTGATAGCTTATCGAAGAAGGTGCTTGATGCTATTAAAATGTCTGGGGAGCTAGATAATACAGTGGTCGTCATCACAGGTGATCACGGGCAAGAGTTTAATGATAATAAGCTGAATTATTGGGGGCATAATAGCAACTTCACCCCTGCCCAGACTCACGTACCGTTCGCGATAATTGCGCCTAAAATGACGACTGAACACTTTATGGCGACTGGAAATGTATCGACGCATGAAGATGTTGCCCCAACACTGATTAAACATTATCTAGGGGGGGGGGATGTTCCTACTGGTGATTATTCCACTGGTCAGGATTTGTTTGAGTCGAATGCACGAAGTAGAGATTGGCTGATCAGTTCGAGCTATTCTGCTTATGCCATGATTACTAAAGATAGCATTCTGGAAGTTGGGGCCAGTGGTCAGTACCAGCATTTAGATTTAACGAATCGCGCAATTGATGAAGAGCCAAACTTTCATTATTTAAAAGATGTTTTAGAACATTTAAGTCGGTTTAAGAAAAAGTAGAAGCTGATACTAGGGATTAAGACGCCAAAACACTAGTTTTGGCGATATATTTTAATTGGTTTGATCTTATTTTAGCTCTCTTTATTACGTGTTAAAGAAAATGTATCGCTGCCATTAAGCCTGTTTTTGATAGCAAGAACGTGTTCTTCCTCAGCTTTGCTTCTATTTCCAGGTATACAATAAATATACTTCAGATAAGTGAAAAATTTATCTCTGAGAGTTTGGTTGAATGTCCAGCCTTCATTTATTTTCTTCAAACAAGATGTCAGCTCATTCGAGTTACTCGCATGAAGCACAAGGTCTTCAATGTTATAGCAAGCCTCCCCAAGCGTTATCACCTTTTTGTTTAGTAATAAGGCTTCTAAACCTACTGTGGAGTTAATCGTTATTACAGCCTTAGAATGCTCTATTAGTTCTGAAGTTAGATTTCCATTTGCAAATACCGCATTATCATTTTTATCATACAAATGATTATAGTGTTTGTGCCAAGTGGGATGTTCTTTAAAAACTATTTTTAAAGATGGATCATTAAGCGGTTTAGTCGATTTTATTACTTCGTCATATAGCATTTCCATTGAGCTAATCCAAGGTGAATGGCTTGCTATTTGAGTATCGTGGGGTACCTGGAATGCGACAAAAATATAATTCTTAGGTAGTTCTGTATTTTTAAAGGTTTGTCGCTTTTTATGGTTTCCTCTTTGAGATAGTTCTGGAGGTGAAAATGACAACTTGTTTTCTGGGTCAAATTTGAGGTAAAACTCGGGTGTTTTATTCAGCGAAGAAGATGCATTTACGCCTGTAGGGTCTAAAGTTGTAGTGTGTGGAAGTAAGCCATTTTCAAAATAAAAAACGTCTATGTTTAAGTGTTTGGCGGCTAGTACAACGGTTATGTTAGGTAGCTTTTTGCCGTTCCATACGATAACACTGTTAGGTTTGTATTCTTTTAAAACAGCTATGTACTTTGCAAACCTTAGCTTTTCTTGAACTTTTACAATAAACGAATAGGCTTTTTCTATTAGCTTGAAGTGCCAGATTGTACTTTGAGCTTTTTTTCTTATTACTTGCTTTTCAATGACGCTATCAAGATTTTTTTTAAAGGCGGTTTTTAAGTGCCACAAAGAATTTATTTTTGGTTTTCCCATGACATAAAGGTAACACTTAAGGTCTAATTTTCCAATTAGCCTTTTGTAGTACCGAGCATGTACATTTTTTCGGGTAATAAATAAATGATCCATTTTAAACTTTTCTTTGTTGTTAATATTGAATTGTGTTTAGGAGTGGTTTCTCAAATGTTTATCTATACCTACCCTTGCTTTGATTACTTTGTTCTTTTTGGTGTCTTCTCTGATCGATCTGCTATTTGCTAGCATCTCAGGGGTGATGTATCCACGCTTATGGTCTAAGTGAATACACACAGCAGAGTATCTAATACGCTTTGCTTTTAGGCCGTAATTAACGAGTCGATCACCAAACTCACAATCTTGACCACCATATTGCATTGTTTCTTCAAAACCGTTTACGGCTAAAATGTGCTCTTTGTAGCAGGAAGCGCTGTGCCCATTCCAAGTTGGTCGAGCAGGGCTTATCTTGTTCAGAAAATCGGCCCAAGCTCCGCGGGCTGTCAGCTTCATTGTTTTGTGCGTTTTCTTAAGTCCCATACTAACTAACCAACTTACATCAAAGGCTTTTTGGCTAACAATATCTTCCCTTGTTATGGCTTTGCTTATGTCCATAGGGAGCTTGAAATAGCCTCCGGACAAATAGGTATTTCGCTCTGACAGTCTTAGATGTTGTTCAATAAAGTCTTTTCTAGGGATGCAGTCGCCGTCGGTGAAAATCAGGTATTCCCCTTCGGATGCAAGAATGGCTTTGTTTAGGATTCGACATTTTTGAAACCCATCGTCTTCTTGCCAGACGTGTTTTATTGGGATAGTGGTTTCTTTTTTCATTCGATCAATGAGCTCTCGTGTGTCTTCACGTGATCCATCATCAGCAATGACGATTTCAAAGTCTTTGGCTGTTTGCTCAAAAAATCCCCAAAGGACTTTTTCTAGCCAAGCAGGAGAGTTGTAAGTTGTAAAGACGATACTGGTTTTCATTTTTGGGCCTAATTGACGTTTTAAGTCTTGCTGGATACCGTTACTGAACAGAGTCGTGTTCGAGTATTTGCCGTGGCAATGATATTAAATTGTATGAGAGTTATTGTGTTCTGACCATCTTAACACCTCCGTTAGCCCGAGAAAAATATGATAGCTGCTGGTTCCAGGAAGAGGGAATGTCTTAGGTGTATTGTCTTCATCAAGGTATTCATTCCAGCGGCCATCTGGTAATAGATAGTGCTGTTGAATGAAATCGATTGCTTTTTCTAAGCGATCGACCTTTTCCTCTTTGCCAATGGGCATTACCGTGATGGCTTTTAAATATTCGGTGATCGGCCAAATACGCTTTTCGGTGTCAATTGGAAGATAAGTCTCTGCGTCTATTTGATTGTAAATGCCGCCATTCTTGGCGAGTCCGTATCTGGTGGCGGTTAACCATAGCTGTTGCGCTAAATCCGTATGATCCGTGTTTGGTATGATTTTATTTGCTTCATAGAGTAACCATACCCATTCAAAGTGATGGCCGGGTTCAACTTGATTTCCTATTTGTGGGTCAAGCTTCCAATCGACAGTAAAAAATTCACGTAGAGTGTTTGTTTTTTTGTCGTAAAAGTGTTCTAGCGCTAACGACAGTAGAGAGTGGATGGTCTTTTTGTATTCATCATCCTGCGTAGCTTCGTAAGCAGCAATATAGCCTTCTAATAAATGCATGTGCGGGTTTTGGCGGCGAATTTGTGTGTCGTCAACCGGGTAGGTTTCGTAAAATCCACCTGCTTCAGATTGCATTTTTTCGTGCAGAAAGCGGTGGGTTTTCTTCATGTAAGATAAGGCTCTATCGTCCTGTGTTATCTTGTAATAATGGCTAAAAGACAACAAGACAAAGGCGATGGCGTAAGCGTCAGATTGTCTGTCTTTTGTCGAGAGGTCATCGTTTAAAGAAAAGATCCAGCGTTCGTTTACAAAGTAGCGGGTGATTATGAAACGAAAAAGAGGCTTGAGTCTTTCACGCAGTTCGTCAGATGGCTGAATTTGGCAGGCATGACTGAATGTGTATAGCTGTCTGCACTGTGTGAGTAGGCGAATTCGCCCGACAGGGTTATTCGACCAATCATGAGTCATGCTTTCGTAGCTGAAACCAAAATCCTTGTTAATGCCATGCGCAGCCCAGTTTTTAAGCAGCTTTTGAAAAACAAACGAGTGGCAGATGGGAATGGTTGATTCCAGCATACGGTAAATAGCCTTATTTCATGTGATATTGAGTATGTCCAACTTGACTGAGGAGTATGATAAGATGGCGGCTTTCAAAAATCGATTATTATGTGGCTATGAACTCTTCATATTTGAATTTTAATGATAAACATATTCTCGTCGTTGGGGATGTGATGCTGGATCGTTACTGGCATGGTGGTACCTCCCGTATCTCTCCTGAGGCGCCTGTTCAAGTAGTGAAAGTATCGAACATAGAAGATCGCCCCGGCGGTGCCGCTAACGTCGCATTAGGGTTGGCTAAGCTTGGCGTGACAGTAACTTTGATTGGTGTGGTTGGTGAAGACGATAATGCCAAAGTACTAGAACACAGCCTTGAGGCAAGCGGCGTTACTTGTCATTTTGTTCGTTCTGCCTCTTTACCAACAATTACCAAATTGCGTGTAATGAGTCGCCATCAGCAATTGATTCGTTTAGATTTTGAAGAGCATGAGTACAGTTTAACTCAGAATGAAGCTGTGGCTAATATGGTTGAGAGCGTTCTCCCTGATGCTGATGCCGTCATCTTTTCTGATTACAATAAAGGTTGTCTGAATGATGTTCAGACGTTAATTAAGTATGCGAATGAGGCCAATATTCCAAGCTTTGTTGACCCAAAAGGAGAGGACTTTTCAATTTATCAGGGTGCAACACTGGTAAAGCCTAATTTTGTTGAATTCGAAACCATTGTTGGTCAGTGTGCGTCAGATGCCGATGTGCAGCAAAAGGGCGAGCTCCTTAGGCAGCAATTTGGTTGGGAGGCTTTATTAGTTACTCGTGGTGAAGATGGACTTGTATTATTTGAGAGCAGTAAATCCCCCTTTTCTCTTGCTACATCCGCCAAAGAAGTCTATGACGTGACAGGGGCAGGAGATACGGTCATCGCTGTATTAACCGCTGTGTTTGTGACGAGTAAGCGGTTCACGGATGCGGTTGAATACGCTAATCAGGCGGCTGGCTTTGTGGTAGGAAAACTCGGAACGGCTTTTATAACGGCTGATCAATTAGCGGCGATTATGTATCAGCGTTCTCATTCAACAAATTTCGGTGTGTTGTCGCCTTCCGAGCTGCTAGAGCAGGTGAAGCTGGCTCAAATGAATGGGGAGCGAGTGGTTTTCACTAACGGGTGCTTTGATATTATTCATCCAGGTCATATTGCTTATATGAAGCAAGCAAAAGGACTTGGAGATCGGCTAATTGTTGCTGTAAACACAGACGCATCGGTAAAGCGCTTAAAGGGTGAAAAGCGCCCCATTAATGATTTGGTTCATCGCATGTCCGTTCTTGAAGGTGTTGGTGCTATTGATTGGGTGACATGGTTTGATGAAGATACGCCGAAAGAAATAATTGAATATTTAACGCCTGATGTATTGGTTAAGGGTGGGGATTACACGATTAATACCATAGTTGGTGCCGATCATGTCCTAGCCCATGGCGGGGAGGTGAAGGTCTTAACTTTTGTTGATGGCTATTCGACTACAGCTATTATTAAAAAAGCGAATTTGTAAATGCAAAAAAATGACAGTGTTGAAAAAGAGACGTCCTCTATTAAAGAACCTGCGACCGGGATGCAAACCTATTTTCGTTTGCTGACGTATGTTCGCCCATCATGGGGATATTTGCTGTTAAGTATTATCGGCTACGTTATCTACGCAGCAATGGAGCCAGCATTAGCTGCATTATTGAAGCATATGGTGGATGTGGTATCCGAAGGAAAAATCACCGAAAGTCGATTGGTTATTCCTGCTGCTATTTTAGGTATTTTCATTTTGCGGGGGATCGGGACGTTTCTTGGTAGCTATTTTATGGCTCAAGTGGCGAACAATGTTGTGTTTGATTTACGAACCAATATGTTCAATAAGCTAGTGTTATTGCCTTCTAGTTATTACCACTCGACTCCTACAGGTCGCTTGTTGGCGAAGTTAACATACAACACAGAGCAGGTTATTGGCTCTATTACGCAAGCTATTCGAATTTTGTTGCGTGAAGGTATGACTGTTGTTGGTTTGTTAGGTTATATGATCTACATGAATTGGCGATTAACGCTATTATTTTTATTAGTGGTTCCCTTAATTGGTTTGGTGGTTTCTTATGCTTCTAAGCGTTTTCGTCGATTAAGCGCTCGCATTCAGAATGCGATGGGTGGGGTGACTGACGTGGCTTCTGAAGCGATTAAAGGCCATGAGGTCGTTAAAATATTTGGTGGAAGTCAATATGAAATAGAGCGTTTTCACAAAGCGGCCGCTGAAAATAGACGCTCACAGTTGAAAATGGAAAAAACCAAAGCGCTAAACGTGCCCATTGTGCAATTTATTCTCGCAACGGCAATGGCCATTTTGATTTGGTTTGCCTTGAGTCCTTCAATTAGCTCGAACATGACGTCTGGGGACTTTATTGCCTTTATTACAGCGGCTGGCATGCTGGGTAAGCCCATTCGCCAGTTGACGGATGTGAACAGTATTTTGCAAAAAGGGATAGCGGCTTCTTATAGTATCTTTGAGTTTCTAGATATGCAGGAAGAGGTCGATAAAGGCGGGATTTCTATTGACCGTTTAAAAGGCGATATAGAATGGCAATCCATGTCTTTTCAATATCCAGGTGCTGATAAGCCAGCGTTGAAGAACATAACATTGAATTTGCCTGCTGGGAAAACGCTGGCTTTGGTTGGTCGTTCTGGCAGTGGGAAGTCCACGATGGCGAATTTGATTCCTCGATTCTATGACTTTGGTGAAGGCGACATTAAGATTGATGGCGTTTCACTTGCCGATTATAAGTTGACGGAACTACGCTCCAACATCGCTTTGGTGAATCAGCAAGTGGTGCTGTTTAACGGAACGATTCGCGACAATATCGCTTATGGCGGCCTAAATGGTGTGAGTGATGATGATGTGGTAGCCGCGGCACAAGCCGCCAATGCCTGGGGATTCATTCAGGAACTTGATCATGGCTTAGATACCATGGTTGGTGAAAACGGCGTATTGCTTTCTGGCGGTCAGCGTCAGCGTATCGCTATTGCTCGAGCAATACTGAAAAATTCACCCATTTTGATTTTGGATGAAGCGACATCCGCGTTGGACACCGAGTCAGAGCGCGCTATTCAAACAGCACTGGAAAATTTAATGGTTAATCGAACGACCATTGCTATTGCGCATCGACTATCAACCATTGAAAACGCAGATATTATCGCCGTTGTGGATCATGGCGAGATCATTGAGCAAGGCTCTCACAGTGAATTGTTGGCGATGAATGGGGCTTATGCACAACTTCATAATCAGCAGTTTAGTGAGACGTCCGCGTAGTTATGTGGCTTTATCGTATTCTATTCGCGCTATTAACGCCGTTGATTTTGTTAAAAGTCCGGCGTTTTAAAAAAGATTATGCGAATTATCGGGCGAAAGAAGCATTTGGTTTATGGCCCACCGTTGACGCGGATTTGTGGATTCATTGTGCGTCTGTTGGTGAGGTATTGGCTGTGCGGCCATTGGTGTCGCAATGGCAAGAGAAATATCCCTCTCATCGGTTGTTGATAACGACTATGACTCCAACGGGCGCTGAGCAAGTGGCGAAAACCTTTCCATTTGCCCAACACCGCTATTTGCCAATGGACTGGCGTTTCAGTGTTAAAAGAGCGCTAAACGCACTGTCCTGTAAGCATCTTCTGGTTGTCGAGACTGAACTTTGGCCTAATTTGTTACAGCAGGCAAAGCGTCGAGGTTTACGAGTGGATGTGGTGAATGCGCGTTTGAGTGAGCGATCTTTTCTACGGTATCAAAAGTTTTCGACTATTTCTCGTTCGCTGTTCGCATTGCCCGATTGTTTCTTAGCTCATGCGCAAGCAGACGCTGTTCGCTTTGAAGCGTTAGGTGCAAAAAAAGTTATGGTGACAGGCAGTATTAAATTTGATCTTGTCGTGCCACCAGGTGTTCTTGAGTCGAATTGGCGTCGTCAGCTTGGATCTCGTTTTGTTTGGGTGGGTGCAAGTACTCATCAAGGCGAAGATGAAATGCTCTTACGTACTCATGCTGAACTCATGAAAAAGTACCCTGAGGCGCTATTGATACTGGTGCCTCGTCACCCAGAGCGTTTTGATGCCGTAAAAACCTTGGCTATGCAATCATTCGATAGGGTTGCGCTTCGAAGTCAGGTGCCGCTGGATCAGTGGTCTGAGTCTGATGTCATCATAGGTGACTCAATGGGGGAGTTAATGAATTATTATCAAGCATCTGATCTTGCTTTCGTGGGAGGGAGTTTGATAAAACGAGGTGGGCATAACCCGATTGAACCGGCTTTGCTAGGTAAAGCCATTCTAGTGGGGCCGTACACGTTTAATTTTACGGATATTACCGATCAGTTATTGCAAGTCAATGGTGCCATTCGTTGTCAAGATGAAGCGCAGCTTGAAAAAGTAGTAGTGGATTTGGCGGGACAGTCTTCTCAACGCTTTAGGTTGGGTCAGACGGCACTGCGTTTTGCAGAAAAAAACCAAGGTGCTGTCACAAGGGTGCTTGCCGAAATAGACTTCCGTTAAACGACTCCTTACAATAGACGCTCATTATCTCATGGGGTGTTTTGGCATTGACTCAATGCTAGGGCTGAGAAGCGGATTTTCTGCTAACCCACCGAACCTGATCCAGATCATGCTGGCGTAGGAATCGAGATAGCAAGTTGAACGGCTAAAAAAATCTAGCTCAAAATACACTGCTTGCCATTTCCCCTGTACGCCGCTCACTTATTTTAGGAGCGACACTTTGAAACTACTTTCGTTACCCTCTTCCTTGCCTGCGGCTGTTATGGCGCTTGGCGTTATTTTTTCGCCTGCTGTTTTAGCGACTAACACCCTTAATGTGTATACCTATGATTCCTTTGCTTCCGACTGGGGGCCGGGCCCTAAGATTAAAGCAAACTTTGAACAAGAGTGTGAGTGCGAATTGAATTTTGTCGCACTGGATTCTTCTGTTGGTATTTTGTCTCGCGCGCAATTAGAAGGCAAATCGTCACAAGCGGATGTGCTTCTAGGGTTAGATCTCAACCTGATGGAAGCAGCAAAGCAAACGGGCTTATTAGTGGATCATGCTGTTGATACGTCTGCCGTGACGATTTCGGGTGGGTGGACGGATAAAGTCTTTGTGCCATTCGACCAAGGTCACTTTGCCTTTATTTACAACTCTGAGAAACTGAAAAATCCGCCAGCTAGCTTGAAAGAGGTGGTGGACAATCAAAATTTACGTGTTATTTATCAGGATCCTCGTACCAGTACACCTGGGCTGGGTTTGTTGTTATGGATGAAATCTGTTTATGGGGATAACGCGGCCGATGCCTGGGAGCGGCTGGCTTCACATACGGTAACCGTTACTAAAGGTTGGTCTGATGCCTACGGCTTGTTTTTGAAAGGCGAGGCGGATGTGGTATTGAGTTACACGACGTCACCTGCGTATCACATTGTGGCGGAAGGGGATAACAAGTATAAGGCTGCAATGGCCAGTGAAGGCCTTTACCCGCAAATTGAAGTGGCGGCAATGATGAAAGATGCACCCCATCCAGCTTTAGCGAAACAGTTTATGCAGTTTATTTTACAGCCAGGTTTCCAATCAACGGTGGCAACGGGCAATTGGATGTTGCCCGTCGTGAAACTAGATGAAAAATTACCGGCCGCATTTGATGGTGCTTTAAAGCCAACAAAGAACCTTGTCTTGCCAGCAAAAGACGTAGCAACACATCGTAAAGCTTGGGTCGACGAGTGGCTAAATGCTACAACTCGATAATAGTCGTTAAGTTGCTTTCTTTTCGAGCAGTAAAAGGGTTGTGGCCAGCGCTATTGGGTGTTGGCTTTTTCCTGATAATGGGAGCTGCCAGCTTGGCGGCTCTTTTGCGTTATAGTGAATTACATTCTTGGCTTGGCTACATGCAGCAACCCTATCTGTGGCGAGTTGTACGTTTCTCTCTGTGGCAAGCATTACTAAGCAGCGGAATTAGCTTGCTTATTGCCATTCCAGTTGCGTCTTGCCTAATACACCGCCAGTTCTATGGGCGATCTTTGTTATTGCAGCTATTTTCCGTCTCTATGGTAGTGCCAACCATTGTGGCGATTTTGGGCTTGGTGGTGGTATACGGCCGAAGCGGTTGGCTAAGCAGTCTATTTGGTGTCCAAATCCCTCTGTATGGCTTGCTGGGTATACTGTTGGCGCATGTGTTTTTTAATATGCCATTGGCGGTACGACTGTTGATGCAGGGTTATGATTTGATACCTGCAGGCCAGTGGCGCCAAGCTTCACAGTTGGGTTTTTCCCGTTGGAATGCGTTTCGTTTGATTGAGTGGCATTATCTTAAGAAGGTTTTGCCAGGCGCGTTTGTGCTTATTTTTATGTTGTGTTTTTCGAGTTTTGCGGTGGTATTGAGCCTGGGGGGTGGACCCAAATTTAGTACGCTGGAAGTGGCTATTTATCAGGCGCTGAGGTTTGAATTTGATTTAAATAAAGCCAGCTTTTTGGCGCTGTTGCAGGTGCTGATATGTACTTTATTTGCGGTTATTGTGTATCGACTTGCGCCGGTTAATCGACAAGATATGAGCTTATTGTCGATAAAAAGTTATGCGTTAAAAGACTCATTTTTGTCAAAAATCGGGGATGCTATTGCATTGCTGTGTGCGTTTGTTTTGGTGATTCCTCCTTTTTTGGCCATTTTTGATCCGATGTTTTCGCCTATTTTTCTTCAAGCGCTGCAATCAAAAGCATTGTGGAATGCCGTTTTTGTGTCATTACAAATAGCCATTCCGGCCGCTATGGTGAGTCTTTTTCTTGGTGTGAGCTTTGGCGTGCTGGCACGGTTCTGTATGGCGAGACAATACCTGTCTATATTGCCTAACAAACTCGAACATCTAGGAAACATGATTTTAATGGTGCCAGGTTTAGTGATCGCCACTGGTTTGTTTTTGTTTTTGCGCGATCTTGGTTGGGGGTTAGGATCCAGTTACTGGGTGGTGGTTTGGGTCAATGCGGTGATGGCGTTGCCGTTTGTATTGCGTGCTCTTATGCCAATGATGTACCAACAAGAGCGCCGTTTTAGAAATTTGTATTTAAGTCTAGGTGTCCGTGCGGGGTCTCGATGGCGTCTGGAATGGCCTTTGCTGCGCCCAAGTATTGCACAGGCGTTTGGTTATGCATTATTGCTTTCCCTTGGAGACATGGGGGTGATTGCCTTGTTTGGTAGTCAGGGCTTGGTGTCGTTGCCCTTGTATTTGTTTCAATTAATCGGCTCGTATCAACTGGAAGAGGGAGCCTGTGTGGCTGTCGTATTGATCTTGCTTTGTTTGGCTCTGTTTTTTTCTTCATCCTTTTTTATTGGTGGCCGGAAAGCAAAAGGAGCGTTGAATGCTAGAAATTAACCTGCAATATGACTGGGAAAACTTTCACGCACACTATTGTGTGGAGATTTCGAAAGGGATCACCACGTTGCTTGGTGGCAGTGGCGAAGGAAAAAGTACGCTGTTGCATTTACTGGGTGGTTTTTTAGATGGCCGTGGGGAATTGCGGTTTCATGAAGAATCATTGTTGTCGTTGCCAGCTTATGAGAGACCCATTTCAACCTTGTTTCAGAGCGATAATTTGTTTCCTCAGTTGACCGTCTTTGACAATGTCGCCATTGGCTTATCGCCTTCTTTAGCGTTGACGGCCGATCAAAAAGACAAGGTGCTTTGGGCATTAGAGAAAACGCAGCTTGCTGATAAGGCTGATCGATTTCCACAGGCACTGTCCGGAGGACAAGCTCAGCGTGTGGCGATTGCTCGAGTGTTGGTTCGTAGGAAGCCTATTTTGCTATTGGATGAGCCATTTAGTGCGTTGGATCCCGCTTTACGTGAAGAGATGTTGTATCTGGTGAATGATGTAACGTTAGAGTTGGGATTGACTACCTTATTGGTGTCGCATTTGCCGCAAGAAGCGAGTTTGGTTGGCGGGCGAGTTTTGCTCATAGAGCATGGTCGAGTCGCGGCCCATGAGTCCGTGTCCGTTTTATCTCAGGATGTGGCTCATCCGCTTTTTTCGCATTATCTTGGCGCTTCTAATCGTTCGACAAACCCTTGATATTGCGTTACATATCACTTGAATGGTGGGCGTTGATATAACGGTCACTTTATCTTCCCAACTTTGTACTTAAAGAGCGCTGTGTGTCAGACGATAATGAGTTAGTAAAAAAAGGGATTGTCATGACAATCGCTTATGCGTTTGTTATGTCATTAACAGCGCTGGCTGCCAAGCAAGCTCAAACTATGATTGCGGTCTCTACGTTGGTTTTTTGGCAGAGCGTGTTTTGCGCTTTGATTCTGCTTCCTCAAATGCGTGGGCGCTGGCAGAAGCGGCCACTATCTGTTTGGAAAATCCATTTTCTACGCAGCTTCGGTGGCTTTGTTGGTTTTCTGTTTTATTACTGGTCCTTGAACCATATTCCTTTAGTTGAGGCGTCATTGTTGCGCACTTGTGCTCCTTTGTGTGTGCCTTTTGTGGTGCTGATATTGCATCGTGTACGGATTCCAAAGGCGCGTTGGTTGCCTTTAATAGTAGGCTTTGTAGGAGTGGCGTTTGTGATTCAGCCGACCCCTGCGCATTTAAATCCTTGGCATCTTGTTGGTTTTGTTTCTGCTGTCGGTTTGGCGTTGTCGATGGTGACAACGCGCATGTTATCGCAGCAAGTGTCTGGTCAAGAGACGTTGTTTGTGTATTTTTTTGTGTCGACGCTTCTTTCTCTTCCCTTGGTGTTTTTGCAAGGAGATTCTTTACGATTGCCTATGGATGTCTGGCCATGGGTTGGTGTAGTAACGGCGACTTTGTATGTGGGGATGTATCTGTATAATTTGGCGTACACCTATGCCCCAGCCAGTGTGGTGTCGCCGGTAAGTTATGTGGGTGTTGTGTTCAGTGGTTTTTGGGGGTGGGCTGTCTGGGGGCATGTGCCGGATGTCTTCGCCATTCTGGGAATGCTGTGTATTTTTTCAAGTATTCTAATCAGTACCCGAATGGCGCGTAATCGAGGTTAAGTGTTTTGTAGATGCTTTTTATTTAGCTGTTTTTTTATTAAGTATGGTCGCTACAAATATGCCTGAAAAAATCAGGGTAATGCCAACGAAATGAAAACTCAGTAGGCTTTCTCCTAGAAATATTACGGACAAAGTGATGCTAAAAACAGGCAGTAGGTGAATAAAGTGTCCTGCGGTAGCCGCACCGAGTTTTTGAATGCCAATATTCCAGCATAAAAAGGCACCGATTGAAGCAAATATGCCCATGTACACAATGGCTAACCAGTCTGTTACCGTAAAATCGACAAGCGAACTGCTTCCGAACAGGAAGAAAAGAGGGGCTTGAAATAATGTGCCGATTAACGCGGTACAGGCAAAGAATCCAATCAGCGACATGTCTTTCGGGCGTTTGATAATAAGGACGGAATAAATAGCCCAACTCACTGCCGCCGTGATGATCCACAGGTCTCCTTTTGAAATAGTGAGATGCAAAAATGTGTCCAAACTTCCTCGGCTAACAATGATTATGGCTCCCAAGGTGGAGATTAGGATTCCGGTATTTTGCAGCCATGATGTTTTGCTTCCTAGTAATAGGCGTGCCGTAATGAGGATCATGACGGGCATAATGGAGTTAAGCAAAACTGCGTTTGTGACTGTGGTGGATGTAAGGCCTATGTATAAAAATAAATTGTAGTTGCAAATACCAAGCCAGCCGAACAAAACGAGTAACGGCCAATTTTTTGCAATGATATTGCGTTCTAACCAGAGCTTTTTGTAGGCAAAAGGTAAAATGATGAGGCAGGCAAGGCTCCAACGCAGAAAAGAAATGGAGAAAGGGTCTATTCCATGGGAGACGGTTAAACGTCCTAGAATGTAGTTGCCTGACCAGAAGAGGATAGGCAGTAATAAATAGATAAACGCTGGCATGAAATGTCCTTGTTGTCTTATTTTATTTTTCTTTTAGACCAGTTTTGCACAAACAAACCAATAAGTATGCAAGCTAAGCCAATCAGTGTAGACGATAGAATCGGTTCGCCAGCGAACTGCGAGAGCCAAATAATAGAAAGCAATGGCGATAAGAAAATTAAATTGGCCACCTGGCTGGCGTTGGACGTAAGTTTCAATGCTTTATTCCATAGAACAAAACTCAATCCCATTTCAAAAAAGCCAATATAGACGGCGCCCCACAGTCCAGCATTGTCCCAATGTGTTAATTCTCCCGTGGCGGCGGCGTAAACAAGGATAATAGGCAAAGCAAAGAGAAAATTCAGCGTGAGGCCAATTAAGCTTGGGCGTGTGTCTTTGGTGTTTAAAAGCCAATACATTGCCCAAATGATGGTGCTCAACAATGCAAAGGCGACGCCCGACGCATTTGAAAATTCTAACGCACCTATTTGTCCGCGTGTTGCTATGTAAAGCACGCCAAAGTAGCAGGCGGCTGCGGCAATGTAGTCAGCGGTTTTAAGGCGTTGCTTAAGGATGGGGACAGCCATAAAACTCAAAGTAATAGCCCATGTATAGTTAATCACTTGAGCTTCTTGGGCTGGAAGTGTGTCGTACGCTTGGAGCAAAATTAAATAGTATAAAAAAGGGTTGATAGCACCAAAAAACAGGGACGATTTCCATGATTGTTTGGCAAGCTGAATGAGTTGTTTGGTTTCACCCTTTAAAACAATAAGACAGATTAAAAACACCAGTGACACGAGGTTCGCGACCAAAAGCAATTGGGTTGGTGAAAAGTGCTTTAGTGACAGTGAAAACGCGGTGGCAACCGTAGACCAGAGTAAGACGGCCCCTAGCCCATAAAAAATAGCTTTGGTGTTATCAGACTGTGCATTCATTGATTGGATTCCATATGTCCAGAGGGTAAGGGAGCATTTCTATGCTTTGATTGTCTTCTTTGCTTTAAACAGAAATATTTAAATAGAAGCTATGCTGGTGGTAAATAGCGCACCGCCAATAAAGTAAGCGATTCTATTGCCTTCATTCGAGGCTGTAAAACAACTTAAATCGGGGATCGCCTTTTTTGGCATGATTTGTCTCTAATTTGGCGGGCAAGGCATTACTTTGGTTGATTTCGTTTACTTATTATCCAGTCGTGCTATATAATGCGCGTCCCTGTAAATCAATACTCCTTGTCTCACAGCTTTTTAACAGGGGAAGCGTGGAGACTAAGAACCCATAAGGAGCTTAAATGCGTCATTATGAAATCGTCTTTCTGGTTCACCCAGATCAAAGCGAGCAAGTACCAGCAATGGTTGAGCGTTACACTAACCTAATCACTGAAGATGGTGGTAAAGTTCACCGTCTAGAAGATTGGGGCCGTCGTCAACTTGCTTACCCAATTAACAAAATTCACAAAGCACACTATGTTCTTATGAACATTGAGTGTTCTGACAGTGTTTTGTCTGAATTAAACGACACGTTCCGCTACAACGATGCGATCATCCGTAACTTGGTGATTCGTCGTAAAGATGCGGTAACTGACGTATCTCCTATTAAAGCTTCTGAAGGTCGTGAAGATCGTCGTTCTGCTCCTCAGCGTGAAGAGCGTAACAACGATGCTGACGAAGTATCTGAAGAATCTGAAGATTAATTTATTTTTATTAGGAGACACTCATGGCTCGTTTTTTCCGTCGTCGTAAGTTCTGCCGTTTTACAGCAGAAGGCGTTAAAGAGATCGATTACAAAGATCTAGACACACTGAAAGGTTACATCACTGAAACTGGTAAAATCGTACCTAGCCGTATTACTGGCACTAAGGCTCGTTACCAGCGTCAGCTAGCGACTGCAATCAAACGCGCTCGCTACATTGCTATTCTTCCTTACACTGACAGCCACTTTAATTAATAGGCTGAAGAAGCGCTTTTTATGGGTGGTTTAGCTAAATGGGTAATGAATAAACGCCTTAATGCCATTATTGGTGTAATGGTGTTTGGCCTCATTCCCATGATGTTTTGGCTAGCGGCCGCAATCCTTGGATTGGTGGTGCTTCGTAAAGGTGTAAAAGAAGGAATACCTGTATTGGCCTGGGGTTGCCTACCAGCATTAGTTTTGTGGGTAATTCAAGGAGATGCAACGGCACTCATGGTGTTGGTTGATGTGATGTTGTTGAGCTATTTGCTTAGGTCAACGATGTCGTGGAGTTGGGTGTTATTGGCTGGCAGCTTTTTGGCGGTAGTCAGTACATTGCTCCAACCCGTTTTGATGGCGGATGTTTTGAATTTGGCGGTTTCGCTGGTTCAGAGGGTCTTGTCTTCGGAAGGGGTTGATGTTCCTGATCAAAGCATGATTTTTAACCAGGCGGTAATGGCTATATCCATTTTCCAAGTGGTAATTGCGGTTATTTCTTTGTTTTTGGCGAGGAAGTGGCAGGCAGGGCTCTACAATCCGGGCGGCTTACGTGCGGAGTTTCATCAGCTAAGATTGCCAATCGCATTTAGTCTGGTATTGGGTGGAATGATTCTTATAGGAGAGAGCTTAGGCGGATCCTTTATTGTTCTTTCTCAAGCCGCTATACCTGCTTTAGTGTTGCCGGGGCTTGCTCTAGTACATGGTGTTTTAGCAAAGAAAGAAATTGGGGTTGTTGGACTGATCGCATTTTATCTTGTGGGATTTTTTGTTTTGAATGTGTATTTTGCAAATATTTTGGTGGCACTTTGTGTGATCGACAGTTTTGTAGATATCCGTTCCAGAATCCAAGGTAAGGCGTCCAACTCAAGTGATAGCTAATGATTAATTAGAGGTGATCGAGATGGAAGTTATTCTACTCGACAAAGTAAACAAGCTAGGCGGTATTGGTGACGTTGCAGTTGTTAAACCAGGCTATGCTCGTAACTTTTTGATTCCGAACAAAAAAGCGGTAATGGCGACTAAAGCTAACTTGGCTAGCTTTGAAGAGCGTCGTGTTGAACTTGAAGCGAAAGCGGCTGAACGTAAAGCGGCGGCTGAAGCTCGTGCGTTGACACTAGAAGGCAAAACTTTCACTATCGCGGCAAACGCTGGTGATGAAGGTAAGCTTTTCGGTTCTATCGGTACTCGTGACATCGCTGACGCTATTTCTGCTGAAGTAGCGGTAGAGAAAGCGGAAATTCGTCTTCCTGAAGGCGCAATTCGTCACACTGGTTCTTTCGAAGTAGACATCCAACTTCATTCTGAAGTGGTTGTAACTGTTACTTTGGCTGTAATCGCTGAGTAATTTGTTTCGACAAATTGCTTGAGAAAGTCGTAAGTCTTTCTCAAATAAGAGAAGGGTATCTTGCTATTGCAAGATGCCCTTTTTTTTCGGGCGTGCTAAGCTAATCCTCCACTATTTTTTCTGTTTTTGTATGGGTATTTTGCGTGCAACTAAATGATTCTGAAGTCGCTTCTATTAAATTACCACCGTATTCCATTGAGGCTGAACGTTCTGTTGTTGGCGGCTTAATGCTGGATCCGCAAGCTTGGGAGAAAGTCTCTGAGCTTGTGATTGCCGATGACTTTTATCGACCAGAGCATAAGGCAATTTTTACTGTAATTGCTCGTTTGGCTGATGAGTCAGAACCTATTGACGTGGTGACTATAGGGGAGCGATTAGATAAACGAGGCGATTTAGAGTCCATTGGTGGAATGGCTTATTTGATTGAAGTGGCAGAAGCGACTCCAAGCGCATCAAATATTGCCGCATACGCAGACATTGTTCGTGAGCGATCTATTCTGCGTCGTTTGATTTCAACCACAAACGATATTTCGGCTAGAGCGTTTCACCCTGAAGGAATGACGGCTGCCGAAGTGTTGGATGAAGCCGAACGAAAAATATTTCAGATTGCAGAGGGTGGAGACAAAAAAGGTGGGCCACGCATTGCCGCTGATATTCTAAGTGCTACCGTAGATAAAATCGATGAACTGTATCATCAAGAAGGTGCGATAACGGGGCTGAGTACTGGCTTTACCGATCTTGATGCCATGACGGCGGGTTTACAGCCTTCGGATTTGGTTATCGTGGCCGGTCGTCCTTCTATGGGTAAAACAACGTTTGCGATGAACTTGGTGGAAAATGCCGCCATGATCAGTGAAAAGCCAGTGATTGTATTCAGTCTGGAGATGCCAGCGGAGTCGCTTATGATGCGTATGCTGTCTTCTCTTGGCCGTATCGATCAAACGCGTATGCGCTCAGGTCAGTTGATTCAAGAGGATTGGGACAAGTTAATGTCAGCCGTCAAAATGCTCAAAGATCGCAAGCTGTTTATCGATGATACTGGCGGTATCAGCCCGACAGAAATGCGTTCGCGTGTTCGTCGTATTGCACGTGAACACGGTGGGGTGGCATTAATCATGGTCGATTACCTTCAATTGATGCAGATTCCTGGTTTCACCGAGGGGCGAACCAACGAAATTTCTGAAATATCTCGATCGCTAAAAGCCATCGCCAAAGAAATGGAGTGCCCTATGGTGGCATTGTCACAGTTGAACCGGAGTTTGGAGAATCGACCAAATAAGCGCCCTGTAAACTCTGACTTGCGTGAATCTGGAGCGATCGAGCAGGATGCGGATGTGATTTCGTTTGTCTATCGTGATGAAGTTTATCATGAAGATACGCCGCATAAGGGGATTGCCGAGATCATCATCGGTAAGCAGCGTAACGGCCCCATTGGTACTTGTCGCTTAGCGTTTGTGGGCAAATACACGCGTTTTGAGGATTTAGCGCCGGATGCCTACCGAGATTTTGATGACGAATAGGCCAATACTGGTGTATTTTGATTGTCTTTATACATAATAAGAAGCCACGCAGATCATAGGTGGCGAAATAAACGAATGGGTCGAGAGCTATTTTATGCGAAAAATGCCAGTAACAAATAAAGAGAATGACTTTCCTGAAAGCTATGTTTTGGTTTCCAGTACGGATGTTAAAGGACGTATTACGTTTGTTAATGATGTTTTCTGTGAGGTAGCAGGTTATGAGCGTGACGCTTTGATTGGCGCGCCTCATAACGTGATCCGTCACCCTGATGTGCCGCCAGCCGTGTTTGCGGATATGTGGGCTAATCTCAAGCAGGGTAAAAGCTGGATGGGCTTGGTGAAAAACCGTTGTGCGAATGGCGATCATTATTGGGTGAGTGCTCATGTAAGCCCATTATTGGATGGCAGTAACGTTATTGGGTATGAATCGGTTCGTCGTAAAGCGACACGCGATGAAATTCAACACGCTCAGTCTGTCTATGACCGCATTAATGCGGGTAAAGGTTTGGTGCCTGCAGTCACAAAAACAACGGCGCATTTGGCGAACGCTTCTTGGCCTTTAATGGCATGTTTTGTACTGCTTGCTGTGGCGTGTTTGTTGTCGAATGTGTTGGCATTGCAAGTGATTGGTCCTATCTTAGCGTTACTGGGTGTGTTGCTTTCTAATCATCAACGACAGTCTTTGGCCTCTGTGGTGTCTGGTTTATCCGCCGAATCTCAGAATCCTATCGGTCAATACTTGTACTGTAAAACGGTCGGGACAAAAGCAGCGATTAAATTTGCTAAGATTCACCAAGAAGCCGCTGGAAATACGTTTCGATATCGTTTGAAAGAGGGCGCTGGGCAATTGCGTCAGCGTGCATCAGAGGCCAAAGCCAGTGTGACCACCAATTTGGCTAACTTTAATAAGCAGCGAAATACTTTTCAGGAAGTGGTCGCAGCAAGTTCTCAGTTATTGTCCAGCGTGACTCATGTGGCGGAACACGTTCATGTGGCCGTGGAGGCAACGGAGTCGGTAGGAGGTGTGTCTCGCGAGAGTCGTCTGTTGGCTCAGCAAACGGGTGAGACAATGCGCCAAGTGTATCAAGACATATCTGATGCAAAAAAAGTGGTTGCGATATTGGCGGAGCGCAGTGACAGCATTAATGAAGTGGTAAGTTCCATTAGTGGTATTGCAGAGCAAACCAATTTGCTGGCATTGAATGCAGCCATTGAATCTGCTCGTGCAGGAGAGGCCGGACGAGGCTTTGCTGTCGTGGCGGATGAAGTGCGTGCGTTGGCGATTCGTACCCAAAACGCGACGCAAAGTATCCATAGCATGACGGAAGAATTGAAGAAAAACACACTGGATGTTACCAACACCATCGACAAAGGCACGGCAGTCGCTCAAGAAGGTGTGGATAGTGTGAATAAAGTGGCTCAAAAAATGAGCGATATTGAAATGGCGATCAAGCAAGTAGTGGCCATGACAGCGCAAATTAATGTCTCTTCAGAAGAGCAGGCCAGTGTGGCTCGTGACCTGAATGATAAGATGCAAGAAGTCGATGCGTTGAGCATTAATAGCATCGAAAGGGCGGAAAATATCGTAATCAATATTAGCCACATTGAAGAAGAGGCTTATGAGCAAGGTAACCTTGCAGAGCGCATGAAACAGTAGTCTTTTAGAGGTGGAATGCTCACTGGTTAAGTGAATGTTCGCTGGTTAAGTGATTGTTAAACAAAAAAGCGCCTTGAGTGACACGCACTCAAGGCGCTTTTTTGTCTGGATGGTGTTAAATGGCTTCTTCACTGGCTACTTTGTAAATGGCCTCGGCCAGCTTGTTAATTTGCTTTTGAGTAATGATGTAAGGTGGCATGAGGTAAATAAGTTTTCCAAATGGGCGAATCCAAACGCCAAGTTCAACGAATTTGGGCTGTATTTTATGCAAACTTACGGAGTTATTGAGTTCAACAACTCCGATGGCACCAAGACATCGAACTTCCTTAACTTGCTTTAATTGTTCGCAAGGCGACAGCGCTTCTTTCATCCATGTTTCGAGTTGGGAAATGTGTTCGACAATGTCGTATTGATTCAATAAGGACAAGCTGGCATTAGCGGCAGCACAAGCGAGTGGATTACCCATAAATGTTGGGCCATGCATAAACACGCCGCCTTCTTGGCTGATGCCCAGTGCGACTTTGTCGTTGGTTAATGTGGCGGCAAGAGTCATATAACCGCCGGTCAATGCTTTGCCAACACACATAATGTCGGGGCAAATGTTGGTGTGGTCGGTTGCGAAAGGTTTGCCTGTGCGGCCAAAGCCTGTGGCAATTTCATCAAAAATTAGCAAGATATCGAATTCATCACACAGCGTTCTAATGTGATCAAGATAAGCTGGATTGTAGAAACGCATGCCGCCAGCGTTTTGCACAACGGGCTCTATGATAAACCCCGCTATGTGTTGATGGTGTGTTTGAAATGTGTGGCGAATTTCTTCTAAATATTCACGCTTAACGGGATCATGAATCCCTGTTGGCGGCGGCGAAACGAAGTGCTGTCGGGTCAGCGCTCCGGTAAATAAATTATGCATTCCGTTTTCTGGATCGCACACGGACATGGCTGCAAAGGTGTCTCCGTGGTAGCCGCTTTTGGGGGTGACAAAAAATTGTTTATTAGGTTTGCCTTGGGTATTCCAGTACTGGATTGCCATTTTTAGGGCAACTTCTACGGATACTGAGCCAGAGTCGGAAAAGAAAACGCGCTGCAAATCGCGGGGTGTCATTGCGATGAGTTTTTCGGCAAGTTCGATCGCAGGTTTGTGTGTCAATCCACCAAACATGACATGAGAAAATTGCGACAGTTGCTCTTGAATAGCGGCGTTTATGGTTGGGTGGTTGTAGCCATGAATCACGCTCCACCATGAGGACATGCCATCTACCAGTGTTTTTCCGTTGCTTAGTGTTATTTCACACTGAGCGGCTTTTTCGACCAGAAAGTGAGGGCTTGGGTGGCTCATGGATGTGTAAGGGTGCCACAGTAATTGCTTGTCTAAGTCTAGGTACTCTTGTTGTGTTTTCATGATCTTAACCATTGTTTTGTTGGCAGCATACTAAACAATGGTTAAGAAGATGGCTAGGCCGCTGGATTTTTATCCTTGCTGCTCTTTGTCGGGCGTTCGGGCTATTAGCCAAATATCAACGCGTTCAGCGCCGGCATCAAGCAGTTGTTTTGTGCAGCTTTCAATCGTGCTCCCAGTTGTCATGATGTCGTCAAAGAGTGCGACATGTTTGGCAATAGCGCCATCGATATAATAGCTGTTTTGTGGGTTTCGCAGACGTTCCTTTCGGCTCAATGTGTGCTGGGCTTGAGTGTTTTTGCTTTTTTTGAGTGGGTTGTTCTTTGGTAGAGTTGGGCATTGAATGTTGGCTTGCTGTTGGAGCTTTTTGACTAATAGGTGCGCCATTTTTTGGGTTTGGCAAAAGCCACGTTCTTTGATTCGACTCGCATGGCTTGGTACGTAAATGATTTGGTCTGGCCAGTTTCCGGTGTTGTATGACGCTATTACATGCTCACCGAGCAAATCAGTAAGTGGTCGAATGTAATGGTTGCCTTGATTGAATTTGATGCTGTGAATGAGTGTTTTGATGATGCCTTCAAACCGATACGGCGCGATGCAGGTATGGTACGCAGGCGCTGATGTCTGACATTGTCCACATAAAATATTGGGGGAATGTGTGGGGCGCTTGCATTGGCAGCAATGTCTATTGTTGTTAGGGAGGCCTTTTTGGCAGTAATGACAGAGCGTGTGCGGACTACTGGCATGGCAAAGGTAGCATCGATTTAAAAATAAACACTTGTAAACCAAGCGTATTTTTCTAGTTGACAGTTTTTTCCAGTCCATTAGTATTGCTCCATCAAATCTATTGGATCGAGGGTGTCATGTCTCTAAGTATGTCTCAAAACACACCAATCAGTGCCGCTCAGCCGCGCTTTGATTGGACTCAAACCGAAATAAAAGCGCTTTTTGATTTGCCTTTTATGGATTTAATGTTTCGTGCTCAGACCGTCCATAGAGAAAATTTTGCACCAAATGAAGTGCAAGTTAGTACGTTGTTGTCGATAAAAACAGGCGCTTGCCCTGAAGACTGCAAATATTGTCCACAGAGTGGTCACTATAATACGGAACTTGAAAAAGAAAAGTTAATGGAAGTGGAAAAGGTGCTTGAAGAAGCGGCTTTGGCCAAAGAAAAAGGCGCGAGCCGTTTTTGTATGGGAGCGGCGTGGAAGCATCCTTCTGAAAAAGACTTTCCATATGTATTGGAAATGATTAAAGGGGTGAAATCCCTAGGTCTGGAGTCGTGTGTGACGCTGGGTACTTTAAATGATGAACAAGCGAAACGTTTGTCGGATGTGGGATTGGATTATTACAATCACAATTTGGATACGTCTGCAGAGTTCTACGACAGCATCATTACCACACGTTCTTATCAAGACCGTTTAGATACGCTTTCCCGTGTTCGTGATTCTGGGATCAAGCTTTGTTGCGGCGGTATTATGGGAATGGGCGAAGAGCAAAAAGACCGAGTGGGTCTGCTGCGTCAACTTTCTCAAATGACACCACATCCGGAAAGTGTGCCAATCAATATGTTGGTCAAAGTAGAGGGAACTCCGCTGGAGAATGTGGAGGATCTTGATACGTTTGAGTTCATTCGAACGATTGCGGTGGCGCGTATATTGATGCCTAAATCTCATGTGCGATTATCGGCAGGCCGTCAGGGTATGAATGAGCAAACGCAAGCTTTGTGCTTCATGGCGGGCGCGAACTCAATATTCTATGGGGAAAAGCTGCTAACAACAGGTAACCCAGAAGCGGACAAAGACATGGCTTTATTTGCGAATTTGGGTATTAATCCTGAAAAGCGAGAAGAGCACTCGGATGAAGCCGTGGCGGAAGCCATTGCTGCACAAGCGATAAAACAAGAAGAGTCTAAGTTGTTTTATGAAGCCAGCGTTTAATACGCCTGATTGGGTATTGGCGGCGCTGGATGAGCGTCGCCAGCACGATTTAGTGCGTCAAACAATGACGCTTAATAGTGCTCAAGTACCTCATACCCAGATCCACTCCCAAAATTTTACGGCTTTTTGTTCGAACGATTACCTTGGGTTGGCCAATCACCCTAAACTGATTGCTGCGATGAATGATACCGCGCAAGTTTATGGTGTGGGTGGCGGTTCTTCGCATTTGGTGTGTGGGCATTTAACGCCCCACCAAATGCTGGAAGAGGCGCTAGCTGACTGGCTTGGTTATGAGCGAGTCATGCTGTTTAGTACTGGTTATATGGCAAACCTCGGCGTGATTTCAGCGCTGACTGGTAAGCATCGCCCTGTTGTGCAAGATAAGCTCAATCACGCTTCGTTGATTGATGGTGCGTTATTGGCGCAAGCACCGTTACGCCGTTATTTGCATGGGGATGTAAAAAGTGCTGAAAAACTGCTTTCTAAGTCGAGTGATTCCGGGTTATTGGTGACGGATGGTGTGTTCAGCATGGATGGTGATGTGGCGCCTCTTGCTGACTTGTCTGCTTTGGCCGCTCGCCATGATTGGATGTTGATGGTGGATGATGCTCATGGGCTTGGGTGTTTGGGTGACGCTGGTCGAGGCTGTATGTCGCTAGCCGGTTTGAATGCGCAGACGATGCCCATTTTAGTAGGGACATTTGGTAAAGCGTTTGGAACCGCTGGGGCTTTTGTGGCTACGTCTCACGACTTTGCGGATTATCTTACGCAATTTGCGCGTCCTTATGTTTATACTACCGCTATGTCACCCGCAATGGCAGGAGCGACGTCGGCTTCCTTACAGATTATTCAGTCGGATGAAGGTGAAGAGCGCAGAGCGCGACTGGCTGAGCACGTCGCGTATTTCAGGCAACGAGTCAAGTCCCTGCCAGTGGCGTTGATGCCTTCGAATACCGCCATTCAACCTATTGTTATTGGTGATAGCAAATCGGCCATTCGTCTGAGTGAGCAATTAAAGGCTCTTGGAATCTGGTGTACTGCGATTCGTCCTCCGACCGTACCTGCGGGCAGTGCGCGCTTGAGAATTACATTAAGTGCTGCCCACTCTGATGCGGATTTAGTGTTATTATGCGATTCACTCGAAAAAGTTTTGACTGCGAAACTTTCAAACGCAACACGTTAAATTCACAGTAATAGAGGGACAGCATGCGAGCACGTATAGAAACCGAAGCTTTTGGAAATCCGTCTGACCAAGCCATTTTTTTGGTATCCGGCTGGGCAATGCCAAAAGAAGTGATGCGTGCTTTTGCTTTACGATTGAGTCAGCGTTTTTATGTAGTAATGGCAAATTTGCCGGGCGTCTCTCTCGATGAACAGTGGATCTCTCGTTCTCGCATTGGGCCGAATTACGACATTGATGCGTTGTCTGAGCAATTGATCGACGTTGCACCTGCAGACGCATGGTGGATTGGTTGGTCTTTGGGTGGCATGGTGTCGGTTTATGTTGCGGCGCGTCGTTCAAGCCAGGTGTTAGGTCTAGTGACTTTGTCGGCTTCCCCAAGCTTTATTCAGCGAGAAAACTGGCCAAATGGTATGTCGGTTGATGACTTCGAGGCTTTTTCATCTTTAGTCGACACGTCACCAGAGCAAGGGCTTCAGCGTTTTGTAATGCTTCAGGCGAAAGGCGCGAAAAATGAGAGGGCTCTTATTAAGCAATTGCAGTCATTCTTACCCATCAATACGTTAAACCGCTCAGCATTAGTGGGTGGGTTGCGTCTTCTTAAATCGCTTGATGTTCGTCGTGAATGGTCGCTTTTGGATCTGCCCAATTTGCACCTATTGGGCGGTAAGGATAGGTTGGTTTCTGCTGAAACTGTCACGCAACAAACTGATGTAAATCCTTTACAACAATGCGTTGTTTTACCCCATTGTGCGCACCAGTCTTTCATTGAAGATGAAGACGCTTGTGTGCAGCAGATAGAAAGCTTTATTGATGCTAATACCCCATGATTTGCCTGCGTTTGGCTATAAAAAACAGCTGGCTAGACGTTTCGACCGTGCTTCACAATCTTACGACTCCTATGCAGAATTTCAGCGCATTGTTTTAGAGCGCTTGCTGTCATTGTTGCCTACGCAACCTGCCGATGTGGTAGTAGACCTTGGTACGGGAACTGGGCAAGCATTGGCGTCGCTATCTAGTGTGTTTCAGCCAACATCCTGTGTCGCTTTAGATCTTTCTGCACAGATGTTGTCTGTTGCCAGAACGCGCTCCTCTTCTTTGGAAAATATTCAATTTGTGTGTGCTGATGCTGAGCAGTTGCCATTTCAGTCCTCCTCGTGCGATGTGGTGTTTTCGAGTCTTGCCATTCAGTGGTGTTTGGCGCCGGAGGCTCTGTTCGAGGAACTTTACCGTGTCACTAAACCGGGTGGCTATGTGATTTTTTCAACATTATCGCAAGATTCCATGCCTGAAATTCGCCAAGCATGGAGTGCCTTGGACGATAAAGAGCATGTTCATCAATATATATCTATTGCAGCGTTGTTGGAGTGCGTGTCTGCCTCAGGTTGGCGTATTTCTAGCGCCGAATTGTCGCGTGTGCCTATGTGGTTCGCTTCTGCAGAAGAGGCAATTGATTCTCTAAAAAAAGTCGGTGCAAGCCTGATTACGTCAGATTCGCCAAGTACAATGTCACCTAGCGTGTGGAAGTGTTTCTTACACGAATATTCAAAACAAAAGACTGATTTAGGTATTCCCCTTAGTTATCAGGTTGCTTTTGTTGTTGCTCAAAAATGATGGATACTCCGGAGTAATCAGTGAAAAAACGTTTTTTTGTTACTGGCACAGATACCGATGCCGGTAAAACTTATGTCACCGTTGGATTATTGAATGCGGCGAAGCGCGCAGGGTTGAAATCGTTAGGGATTAAGCCCATCGCGGCAGGGGCTGTTTCTATTGAAGGAAAATTACGAAATGATGATGCCTTGTTAATTCAAGCGGCGAGCAGCGTCTCTTTACCTTATGAGCAGGTAAATCCAGTGGTGTTAGAAGCGGCTGTTGCTCCGCACATTGCAGCGATTCAAGAAGGAAGGTTGGTCACGGCTTCTCGTTTAGAAGGCTATATTAAAGGGGCATTATTAATGCCTCATGAGTTGGCATTGGTTGAAGGTGCTGGTGGCTGGCGAGTGCCGTTAAATGATAGAGAAATGTTGTCGGATGTGGCTAAGTCTTTGGGGTTTCCTGTCATTCTGGTTGTAAACATGAAATTGGGCTGTTTGAATCACGCTGTGTTAACGGCGGAGGCGATTGCGCGCGATGGTTTGATCTTAGCTGGCTGGGTAGCGAATACCGGACCAGAAAAAATGCCTTTTTTTGAGGAAAATGTGGCAACCTTGTCGGCTATGCTTCCTGCGCCTTTGTTAACCACCTTGTCATGGTGTGACAGCGGTGAGGAGGCTCAATCTCAATTTGATGAATTGCTTTCAGCGTTATAGTCTTATATTAACGTATAAATGGCGTGCTGCTCTTGAAAGTGAAGGATATCAACGCATTATAATAACGTAATGGTGAATATTGGTTATTTTTGAGGTTGAGGTGGCGTTGTGAAGGCTTGGTTATGTGGGTTGGATGATGAAGAAGCGGCAAGCGTTTCCAGCATTTTGACGTTTATTGGTATTGAACATAGTGCATCATTGACTTCGATTTCTTTGCCTGATTTTGTTGTGTTGGGCAAAGCAATAGAGTCGTTTGAATTGGATGAAATGATTCCAATCATTTCTTTGCGTTCGGGCATGGATATTGTCGGTGATTTTAATGTCTGGTTTTGCCCCCTTCCTTGGCGATCGCAATCGCTTTCTTCGATATTAAAAGAAATCAAACAGCTGCACACATTTCCTCAGGCTTCTGGGGTGAATTTAAATTTACACGTTCGTCATTTAGAAGCACTTCTCATCCGCCAAGCTTTAGTGTCTACTCAGGGTGTGGTTTCAAAAGCCGCGCAAAACTTACAGATACAACGAACCACGCTGATTGAAAAAATGCGTCGCTATAATATTGATAAATCGGAGTTTTAGTGACAAAAGATGAAGAAATTGCGGAGTTGAAAGCCGCATTTAAGACGTTTTCTGAGTCGTCTGATGCGTTAGCCAAATCGTACTTAGACCTGCAGCAAGAAGTCACTCGATTATACGATCAGCTGGAAAAATCTGAGCAAGATAAGCGCCAAGAGCAAGATAAAAATCGAGTGTTGGTGTTGCAGTTTCAGCAGCTTTTCGAGTCGATGCCGGTCGGAGTGTTGTTATTAAATGAAGAAGGGGTGGTTGTCATGGCTAACCCTGTCGCTGACCGCTTATTCAATGTGCCTTTGGTTGGTCAATCTTGGGGAGCCATTGTTCCGTTGAGCTTTCGTCCTCAAAAAGACGATGGACACGATGTGAGTATGGTGACGGGGCGTCGTGTTCGTGTTGAAACTGCTTCATTGGGGAATGTGCCGGGACAGTTGGTTATTTTGGTGGATTTAACGGAAGCCTATTTATTGCAGAAAAAATTGAGCCATCATGAGCGCCTGTCGAATATGGGGAAAATGGTAGCGGCGTTAGGGAACATACGAACAAGTAAGACAATTTTTAGCTGACATTCAGCTTGTGACAGTATTTCCTCAGAAGCGACATTTAATCACCACTTAACCCACTTGTAAGGTACTTCAAGCACCTTACAACCGTTATTTGGACGGATTAACCCCGTGCAGAACGTATCATCTGATCTACTCGTAACAAATTTCCAAGTGCAAACAGCACGGCGAGTTTGTTGTCATTTTTAGACAGGCCTTTGTAGACGACTTTGCGGAACCCAAACTGGCATTTCAGTATTCTAAACGGGTGCTCGACTTTCGCTCGGATACTCGCCTTTAAGTATTCCGTTCGGATCAGCTGCTTGTTGAGGCGGGGGTGCTTTTTCCAAGCACGTATCTTGCTGGGCATCTCAGCTACTAACCAATCGACATTCTTATCTTTTGTTTCTGTGCGCTTTTCTACGCCACGGTAGCCAGAGTCCGCCGATACAAATGACTCATTGCCATGAAGAAGTTCCGTCAACTGGTTTAAATCGTGATCATTGGCAGGCGTCGTGGTGAAGCTGTGAACTAACCCACGCTTTGCATCAACACCGATGTGAGCTTTCATGCCAAAGAACCATTGTTTTCCCTTTTGCGTTTGGTGCATTTCGGGATCGCGTGCATTAGATTTATTTTTGGTGGAACTTGCTGCCTCAATAATCGTCGCATCAACGATTGTCCCTTCTTTAAAGTAGGTGCCAGAATCAGACAGCCATTTGTTTACTTCTTTGAAGAGTTTACGACCCAGCTTATGCTTCTCAAGCAGGTGACGGAAATTCATGATGGTCGTGTGGTCTGGGATCGCACCTTCTAATGATAGGCCAGCAAACAGCCGCATAGAGGTGATCTCGTAAAGGGCATCTTCCATCGCTGGATCACTCATGTTGTACCAGTTCTGCATAAAGTGAATGCGCAGCATGGTAGCGAGAGGGTATGGACGCCGACCATTGCCAGCTTTTGGGTAAAACGGCTCAATCTGAGCTTCGAGCTGTAGCCATGGAATCAGCTCATTCATCCGACCAAGGAAGAGCTCTTTGCGAGTCTTGCGGCGTTTGCTGGTAAATTCGGTATCGGCGAAGGAAAGCTGATTCATGTCATTCGGTCTTGAGGTAATGGTCAGATCGGCATTGTCTCATATTGGGGACTTAATCGCAGTTTCCTTAAAGATGGCGCTGTAGAGCTTTTAAATTACATTGAAGTCGGTGACTTTAGTGGTGCGATTAAGAAGATTCAAGAACTGAGCGAAGCGCGTCATAATAGCTTCTATAACGAGGTGGGTTTTTTAACCCGAAGTTTGCATGATGCTATTCGTGATTTTCAAATTGATTCAATGGATTTGGTTGTCGGTGAAGGTGGTAACGAATCTACCACAAAAATTACTGATGCATCTGATCGGTTGAATTATGTTATTGAGACAACTAGTGCAGCTGCTAATAAAACCATGGACATGGTTGATAGTAGTGTTCCTGTTGCCAGTGAATTACAAAGTCAGGCAAGAGAGCTTCGTAAAGACTGGAGTCGCCTAATTCAACGGGATTTAACGCCACAAGAATTTAGAGATTTATACAAGCGTATTGATGTTTTCTTATCGTATGCTGATGACAGTGCCACCACCTTGCATTCAAACCTCAACACAATTCTTCTAGAGCAAGGTTATCAAGACCTAACAGGTCAAGTTATCGCTAGAGTGAATGATTTAATTCGAGATGTGGAAGAAAAACTTGTGCATCTCGTTGCTGTTGCTGGACGCGTTGATAGTATCTCCGGAATTGAACATAAAGAGAACGAGTCTGAACACGATGACACTCGTGGACATGGCCCAGCTATTAATAAACAAAACAACCCTGAAGTACTGAATAGTCAAGACGAAGTAGACGACTTGCTATCAAGTCTTGGTTTCTAGAAGGAGCTGAGGATGAGTTTCGAGGTCGATGAAGAGATTCTACAAGATTTTTTGGTAGAAGCTGGTGAAATTCTTGAGCAGCTTTCCGAACAGTTAGTAGATTTAGAACAAAACCCAGATGATAAGCCTTTGCTTAACGCCATCTTTCGTGGTTTTCACACTGTAAAAGGTGGGGCTGGGTTTTTGCAATTAACTGCATTGGTTGATTGCTGCCATTACGCAGAGAACGTTTTTGATATTTTAAGAAACGGACAGCGTAAAATAGACTCAGATCTAATGGACATCGTGTTGCAAGCACTGGATGCGGTGAACGAGATGTTCGATACAGTACGAGCTGGGGGTGAACCAGAACGTGCTTCGCCAGAGTTGATTGCCGCCTTGAGTGCGTATGCTAAAGCGCCAACAGCAGAAGAACTGGCAGAGCAAAATGACGATGCAGAAGACACGGCTGACGAGGATGAAGCAGAAGTAGAGGTCGAAGAAGATGTTGATGCTTCAACAACTGACAATGCTGATGATTCTGTAGATATTTCAGATGATGAATTTGAGTCGTTGCTTGATGCCCTTGGCGATGCGCCTGCAGACGCAGTCGATGCAAAAAGCAACACCGCATCAGAGGCTCACGATGCACCTAAATCAGACGATGAAATAACAGAAGATGAGTTCGACGCACTGCTAGATCAATTGCATGGGAACAGTGCCCCTGGAGTAAATGACAAGCAGGAAGAGAGTTCAGCATCCGATGTGGCTTCTGATGAAATTACAGAAGATGAATTTGAAGCTCTACTGGATCAGCTTCACGGTGAAGTTGACCCAAGCAAAAAGGCTTCATCAGAAGATAGGACGGATGAAAAAACATCGCAGCCAGAAGCATCTACGGCCGGTGCTGAGTCTGATCTTATTACAGAAGATGAATTTGAATCCTTATTAGACAGTTTGCAAAGTAAGGAAAAAGCCAAAAAAGTCGAAGAGCCTGCACCTGCGTCTAAGCCAAAAGCGGCAGCACCGAAACCTAAAGAATCTCCAAAGCCTGCTTCGAAACCAGCAGCTCCGGCTCCAGAGCCTGAGCATGCAAAAGAAAAAACAGCGAATGCGCCTGTTACTCAAGAAGCAACAGTTCGTGTTGATACTAAGCGATTAGACGACATCATGAACATGGTTGGCGAATTGGTATTGGTGCGAAATCGGTTGGTTCGTCTTGGCCTTCAAAGTGAAGATGAGTCAATGGGCAAAGCGGTATCAAACCTAGATGTCGTTACGGGTGACTTGCAAAACGCTGTCATGAAAACCCGTATGCAGCCAATTAAGAAAGTATTTGGTAAGTTCCCACGGGTTGTCCGAGATTTGGCTCGTAACTTGAAAAAAGAAGTGAACCTTGAGCTTCGTGGGGAAGAAACGGATCTAGATAAAAACTTGGTTGAGGCGCTTGCTGACCCACTCGTTCACTTGGTGAGAAATTCCGTCGATCACGGTGTTGAATCTCCAGATGTTCGTGAGGCAAAAGGCAAACCAAGAGTAGGGCATGTCGTCCTTTCTGCTGAACAAGAAGGCGATCATATTTTGTTGTCCATCGAAGACGATGGTGCAGGTATGGATCCCGATGTTTTGCGCAGAAAAGCGGTCGAAAAAGGCTTGATGGATACGGATGCTGCTGAGCGTTTGTCCGACGAAGAAGCATTTAATTTAATCTTTGCGCCTGGTTTCTCAACCAAAGTTGAGATTACTGATGTGTCTGGTCGTGGTGTGGGGATGGACGTTGTTAAAACGAAAATTTCACAACTAAACGGCACTTTGCAGATCAAGTCAGTGTTAGGCCAAGGATCACGCTTTATTATTAAAGTGCCGTTAACGTTGGCGATTATGCCGACTCTTATGGTGACTTTGTCTGATCAGGCATTTGCTTTTCCATTGGTCAGCGTAAATGAAATTTTTCACCTTAATTTGAAAAAAACCAACGTGGTTGATGGCCAGCAAGTTGTTGTGATTAGAGGTAAAACTCTACCGATTTTCCATCTTAAGAGCTGGTTGGTCAAAGGTAATGCGAAAGGTGATTTGCCAACAGAAGCACATGTTGTGGTCGTTCAGGTGGGCATGAGTGAAGTTGGGTTTGTTGTCGATCAATTGGTTGGTCAAGAAGAAGTGGTTATAAAACCATTAGGTAAAATGTTGCAAGGTACTGCCGGTATGGCTGGTGCAACAATAACTGGTGATGGTCGTATTGCATTGATTCTGGATGTGCCTAGTATGCTGAAACGTTACGCATCTAGGTAGGACGCTTTTCATTTAGGGGATGTGATATGCCTGTTAAGGTGCTGGTTGTTGATGATTCTGGTTTTTTTCGACGTCGTTTAGTCGAAATATTTGAAGCAGATCCTAGACTAACCGTTGTTGGTACTGCAAATGACGGACGAGAAGCAATAGATAAAGTTCAGTCTTTATCACCCGATGTTGTGACCATGGATTATGAGATGCCAGTCTTAGATGGCATTGCTGCTGTATCCAATATAATGAAGCTAAAGCCGACGCCTGTGCTTATGTTTTCCTCATTAACTCATGAGGGAGCTAAAGTAACACTGGATGCTCTTGAAGCAGGTGCTGTTGATTTTATGCCGAAAAACTTCGAGGATATTTCTCGTGATTCGGCGGTTGTTAAACGCGCACTAGTTGATCGAGTGTTGGCGGTAGCAAGAACTCGTTTTGCTGGAGACAGACGCCCTGTTCCAGCTCTTGCACCTCGAGAAGCACCAAAGCCTATTGTTACCGAGCGTGGGGTCATTATTCCCCGTATGAGAAAACGCGTCAGTCTTGTGGCTATTGGTACTTCTACGGGGGGGCCGATGGCACTACAGGCTGTATTAAGCAAATTGCCTAAAGATTTCTCTGCTCCGTTGGTGCTGGTTCAGCATATGCCAGCGGCATTTACGGGGGCTTTCGCAGAACGTTTAAACAATATTTGTCAGATTACAGTCAAAGAAGCTCAAGATGGTGATCGTTTGCAAGCGGGTGTTGCTTTGTTGGCACCAGGTGGTAAGCAGATGATGATTGATCCGCGTAATGGGGGCTGTGTTCGTATTCTTGATGGCGATGAGCGTTTAAATTATAAGCCTTCTGTGGATGTGACTTTTGGGTCTGCGTCTAAGTGTTATCCAGGCAAGGTGCTTTCTGTTGTTATGACTGGTATGGGTGTGGATGGACGAGAAGGAGCTCGCATGTTGAAGAACTCGGGCTCTAAAGTTTGGATTCAGAGCGAAGAGTCATGCGTAATCTATGGCATGCCGATGGCCGTCGAAAAAGCCAACTTAGCGGATGAAATTATTGACCTCGACCATATTGGTGAGCGTATTGCGCGTGAGGTTAGTTAGTGGATTTTGTGACGTTAGCGGGCTTAATCATTGCTTTTAGTTCAGTATTACTTGCTAATTGGTTAGGAGGTGGAGAGGTCATCCTCCTCCTTAATTTGCCTTCAGCTATCATCGTCATAGTTGGAAGCATTGGAGCGACTTTAATTCAAAGCAGCATTCAGGAAGCAATTCGTGCTTTGGTGTTAATCAAGTGGAGTCTCTTCCCGCCTGTTTACGACTTTCATTCAACAAGAGCGTCATTGAATAATCTTGCACACAAAGCAAGACGCCTTTCTTTACTGGCATTGGAATCGGACGTCGAAGTGCTGGGTAGTCATTTTTCCAGTCGAGCCTTACAAATGGCAATTGACGGAACGGATCCTGAATTATTAGCGGACCGACTGCATGATGATGCGGTAAGAATACATGATAAACGCATGAAAAGTGTTACATTTATAGAGTCAATCGGTGGTTATGCACCCACTTTAGGGATAATGGGCTCTGTTCTGGGGTTGATTCAGGCGATGGCTAACTTAGATAGCCCAGAAGCATTAGGGCATGGAATCGCGGTTGCATTTGTTTCTACATTGTACGGTCAGGGCTTTGCGAACCTTGTTATCTTCCCCATTACTAAGAAACTGACAGGCTATGTTGATAAAGAGCTACTTTACCATCAGTTACTTACGGATGGGATTTGTGGCATAGCAACTGGCAAACACCCGTATCGATTAGAGCTTGAGCTCAATACCTATGAGTGATGCTCCTAAGACCTCCAAGCGTCGAAGGATGGCAGCTAAGCCATCTTCTTCGGGTGTGCAAGGTCGAGATCGATGGATTCTTTCCTACGCCGATTTTATTACTCTTCTATTTGCTTTTTTTGTTGCCCTTTATTCCCTCTCGCTTAAAAACTCCGGTGACGAGCAACGACTAAAAGAAACCCTTCATGGTGTATTTGAAGCGGTTCAAAAATCCATCAAACCGATTAATATTGGGGAGCCAATTGTTGGTGAACCAAAAGACACAGAAGTCGTTGAAGCAAAACCAATTCCTGCTACTCCGCCAACAATCGAAGAAGAAAAATCTTCTGCCGTTTATTCCTTATTAAGCCAAGTGGTTGAAAACCAGTTTTCCGGTTTGCACGCAACAGGTCAAATATCGGTAACTGAGTCGGCTGACTGGGTCAGCTTAGAACTTAAATCTGGACTGTTGTTTGGTCAGGGCGAATATGAGTTAACCAATGAAGCGGTTGCTTTGCTCATTTTGGTGGCAAATATTTTAAAAGCACACCCTTCGGTTATTTTGGTGGAAGGCAATACGGACGATACGCCTGTTAATTCGAGACGTTTGGTATCTAATTGGCATTTGTCTAGCCTGCGATCTTCGTCTGTTGTGGATGAGTTGGTGTACCGAGGCGTGGATCCAAAGATGATTGCTCCTATGGGCTTTTCTGGAGAGCACCCCAAAGTTAGAAATACGAATGACTATGCCCGCCAGCAAAATCGTCGGGTAATTTTGCGAATTAGTAAGCGTGGTGCTGATAATCTACATGATTACTTGTTTCAATAGCGTATTACTGTATATGATTGCAAGGAATTCGTAAGCAAAATAACAGCATAGGGTATCAGGGGAGTCAGAGTGCACATTTGGGCAGTGGCGAATCAAAAAGGCGGCGTTGGCAAAACGACGACAGTAGTTTCTTTAGCAGGCTTATTAGCTGATGCTGGAAATCGAGTGTTAATGATCGACCTTGATCCGCATGGTTCATTGACGAGCTACTTTCGTTTTGATCCTGACTCTATTGAAAAAAGTGCCTATAGCCTTTTCCAGACAACAGGAAAAATTCCTGAAGATCTACCCGCGTCCTTGATTTTAGAAACAGGACATCCCAATTTGTCTTTATTGCCTGCTTCTACCGCATTAGCAACATTAGAGCGTCATGCTCAATCGCAAGGTGGCATGGGATTGGTTGTTTCAAAAACATTGGCGATTCTTTGGGATGATTACGACTACGTCTTAATAGACAGCCCACCTGTGCTGGGTGTATTGATGATTAATGCGTTAGCGGCTTGTCAGCAACTTGTGATACCGGTACAAACAGAATTTTTGGCGATCAAAGGGTTAGAGCGCATGGTGAGGACTCTGACGATGATTAATCGTGCCAGAAAGCGTCCTGTTCCTTTCGTGATTGTACCAACGCTCTTCGACAGACGAACGCAAGCCTCGAATAAAAGCTTGCGCAATTTAAAAGATACTTACGAGGAATTGGTTTGGCATTCGGTCATTCCAGTCGATACCAAATTACGAGATGCCAGTACCGCAGGCATTGCTCCTTCCGCATTGGATCCAAATGCCCGAGGAATTAAGGCATATGCAAGTCTGATGGATTCTTTGCTGAACCCAGCGGGATAGTAATAGTTTATGAAAGAAACAAAAAGCAAAGAGCAGGATTTGATCGGACCTCAGGTGGCTTTACAGCGCTACCTTGATGATCTGCTGCAAGAAGCAACAACGATACCGCTTTCTGAAAGTGAGAACCCCATTTCAGAAACGGCAGATGTAAATGATGTCGACTCAGAGGCGGCTGACGTAACGCCTGATACGGATTCTGAGTTGAGTGAAGATGATCTCACTTCGTTAGATGCGTCTTTTAAAGATTTTGAAGAGGCCATTTCAAGTGAAGAAATAGAGTGGCCGTTAGAAAATGAAGTGTTAAATACTATTGAGCCAGAGCCAGAGCCAGAGCCAGAGCCAGAGCCAGAGCCAGAGCCAGAGCCAGAGCCAGAGCCAGAAAAAACGAGTCGAGTGGCGAAGACGGACCCTTTGCCTTGGGCTACAGGACGCTTTGAATGTCTGCTGTTTTATGTCGGTGGTTTGAAAATGGCTGTGCCGCTGGTTGAATTAGGTGGTATTTTCCAGAGTGGAAGTGACAAACTAACCTCTATATTTGGTCAGCCTGAGTGGTTTATGGGGGTGGCAAATGTCGGTGAGTTTAACCTTCGAACTGTGGACACGGCGTTGTGGGTTATGCCGAATCACTATAAAGGCGTTTTGAAAGAGAACTTTAAGTTTGTCATTCAGTTGGATCGCTCTGATTGGGGCGTAGCGTGTGAGCGTGTAGCAGAAGCGATTACTTTAGAGCCTTCGCAAGTAAAATGGCGAAGTGATCGCAGCAAACGTCCTTGGTTAGCGGGTACAGTAATTGATCATATGTGTGCCATACTGGATGTACAGGGTTTTATAGAATTGTTGGATGACCCAAAGAATGGGTTTAAAAACGCGCTCAAATAATTGAAATGATCATTTTTGATCTTTGGAGATGAATAATGGCAACTAGCATCGCGTTAAAAAGCGCAAATCAGTCAGAAGATCCAATGTTGCAGTGGGTAACGTTCCGTCTAGAGAATGAAATCTATGGTGTTAATGTTATGCAAGTTAAAGAAGTACTGCGTTACTCTGAAATTGCCCCTGTGCCTGGTGCGCCTAATTTTGTATTAGGTATTATTCATTTACGTGGTACGGTCGTTACTGTGATCGACACTTGTCAGCGCTTTGGTTTGCCTTCAGGTGATATTACGGATGCCACCCGTATCATGATTTTGGAAGTAGAAGGTCATGTGATTGGGATTTTGGTCGATGCGGTGTCTGAAGTGGTGTATCTGCGTCAGTCAGAAATTGAGCCGTCCCCAAATGTTGGTAACGATGAATCTTCAAAATTTATTCAAGGTGTTTGCCATAAAAATGATATCTTATTGATTCTTGTGGATTTGGATAAGTTGTTATCCGAAGATGAATGGTCTGAAGTAGGATCGATGTAATTTAAGGTAGCTGTACTAGATGGAATCTCAATGGTTATTTAACCTCCTATTAATGCTGCAGTTCGTGATTTTGATCGCGGTGGTAGTGTGGGCCTTTAGATTATCGAAACGATTGGCTTTACTGAAGCGTGAACACGCTGAGGCAGAGTCAAGCCAAAAGAAGCAGGTGCAAGTGCTTGCTTCCGGTTCTATTGGAATGGGGCGTCGTTTGGTGGCGATTGAGAAAAAATTGAATCTTGCCGTTGAAAAACAATCTGAGATCTTATCTAAAGAAGGTGGGGTCTCTTATAATCGTGCGATGGAGTTGCTTGAAATGGGCGCAACCATTGATGATTTAGTCTCTAAATGCGGCTTGATTCGCGCCGAAGCAGAATTAATTAGCTTGTTGAAACAGGAATCACGAAGAAACTCCGATTACCACTGATGGTCTTTTATTTGGTGAGCGAAGGCGATAATTTCTGCAACGGCTAAATATAACGACTCGGGTATTTCTTCCCCCAATTCTAAGGTGCTGAGCATCTCTACTAGTTCTGGGCTTTGGTGAAGCAGGACATCGTTGTCTTTTGCTACGGCCATTATTTTCTCTGCGAGCAAACCGCTGCCTTTTGCTGTCACTGTTGGTGCTGCGGTGTAGTCGTATTTCAGCGCTACTGCTTTTTGCATTAGGTCCTCACGTCAATCAAAGATTGGCTTTTCGTCACATTTATAGTGTCTTTTTCCAGTTTCGTTTGAAAGGCATCTAACCTTTCTACCTCAATATCTTTGTCTTTTAACTGCTGCTTTAGTGCAGACATGTTTTTCTGTAGTTTCTGAACTGTTTCTGGGTCTTCAGCCGCAAATAGAATGCCGACTTTGTTTGCCTGTATGCTGACTCGCGCATCAAATCGACCCGTTTCTTCAAAGTCAAATTTTAGCTTTACCAGCCAGCGGCGGTCTTGTTTTGTTTGTTCTTGTGTACTGGCGTCTTTATCAATGGCTATTTGCACAAAATTGAGCGACTGCCCCTGTTTTATTGGGAGTTCAATGTGCAGCGGGTACGTTATTGTTGATATCTGGTTTGGGTCTGAAAAATGACGCAGCTGGTTGGTCGTAATGCGCTCTATGGCATTGGCTATTTGCTCGGTTGGTATGCTTGCGAACCGTCCCGTACTGACGTTGTCTTGAGTTTCTTTTAGTCTAGTTAGGTTAAGTTTCAGGTCGGCAGGAATAAGAGTTTTGCTGTCATTGACCAGCAGAGTTTCAGTAAACACGCCGCTGGTTTGCATTGCTTGTTTCATGGCGTCTGGCGATGTGGTTAATGCTGCCAAGTTAGGGATATTTTGCATTAATTGCTTCAGCGCTTGTTGGGTTTGAGGTGGCAAGGTCGATGGTGACGATTCGCTCAGCGTTTGAAGTTGTTTGACGAGTTGGGTCATATCTCCAAGCGAGAGTTGCTTTGGTAAGCTTTGTTTGAGCGCTTCAACATGCGGTGATACGGATGTTGTGGTGATCTTGGTCGGCAGCACTTGCATGTTATTGCTTGCGTCTACCAGCACACGAAGTGTATCGCCTTTTTTGAGTGGCGTTTGGCTCAGAATGGGGAACTCTGATGTGCCATCTGTAACGGTCACTTGTTGTGGTGTCGCTACGCTGGCTGTGGCGTTGCTCGGCTGAGCGGGTAAGCTCGTTGTCAAAGACCCAGAAGGTTGGGGGGCTTGTGACGAGGAGAGGGGATGAGAAGGGGGAGATGGCGCAATAGAGGGTGGTGGAAGGCTGGCTAATGGATTAGAAGGCATGGCCGTTGCAGGTATTGTGGTAGATGTCATACCAGCAGGCGTTGACGTAACGGTTAAATGAACGACACGTGATGCGAGCGTTAAATCAGTGTTTTGATTGATCCTTGTTTGTGGCGTATTACCCACTTTATTGGTTTGGCTCTCAACCGGAATCGTTAAGCTGGGTTGAAGAGGGTCAGTTTTATTAAGTTGAGCGGTCTTGATTGTGCTGATATCAAGCGCTTGTCCTGTATTGATTATGGTAAAGGGCTGCTGTGCACTGGTTGCATGCAAAATTTGCGCAGGCTTGCCCTGAAAGTGAATTGCCTCGCTGCCTTGGAACTTAATGACGCTTAGGCTCTCTATTAGCTTTATTTCGCTGCTGAGCTTGGCGATCGTCCCCGTGTAATTTGGGATGCGGCTGCTGGTGGTATTGGCACTCTGATTGCCTGATGTTCTGTTGAGCGTAGACTGAATGTCAGAGATCATGCCGTTTGCCTGCTGGTTCGTTATTTTGGAAATATTCTCATATAATGTTCGGGCTTCAGTGTAGCTAAATAAACACACTGTGATCTTTATATCGACCGACTTGGGTAAATCTTTTGCAAGCTGTTGCTACTTTGACAATATCAGACCTTTGGATCGAGCGGGACGAGAGGGATTTGTGTGCGGGATTATCCGTTCAACTTGTGGCGGGTGAGGCGATTCGTATTTTGGGTGTAAATGGCGCCGGTAAAAGCTCTTTGCTCAAAGTGATCGCTGGCGTCATGTCTCCATTAAAAGGTGAGATACATTACTTAGGTCATGATGTCACACATGATCGACGGCCGCTTCAACAAGATATGCTGTATCTTGGGCATTCGTTAGGGATAAAGAATTTGCTTACGGTGAGTGAACATATTCGCCATTATTGCCCATCTGTCTTGCCAGAAACCCTGCAAACAGTGTTGACTCAATTGGGGCTCATAGACTACGCAGATACCCAAGTTAAGGCATTATCTGCGGGGCAGAAACAGCGAGTTGCTCTTTCTCGTTTGTGGGTAGAAAACAAAGTACTTTGGTTGTTGGATGAGCCTTTTGCTACTTTGGATGTCAATGCGGTTGCGCTATTGGAGTTACGTATCAAACAGCACGTTTCCGCTGGTGGTTTGGTGTTGTTCACCACTCATCAAGAAGTGCTGTCTCTAAATGCTCGTGAAGTTTCGTGGTTAGTATGACGTATTTTTCTTTTTTGATGACGGAATTTTGTGTCTTATGGCGCCGTAAACACGATGTTTTTAATGCTGTGTTATTTTTCATTATCGTTGTGTCTTTGTTTCCGCTAGGTATTGACCCTGCGCCTGAGTTTTTGGCTCCAGCGTCAGGCGGTATTCTCTGGTGTGCTGCTGTCCTGTCGATCTTGATGGTCATAGAAGGTATTTTTAAAGAAGATTATCGCGATGGTTCGCTAGAACAATGGCTGGTTAGTGGGTTGTATTTACCACTGTTGGTGTTACTTAAACTGATCGTTCAATGGGCTGGCGTGGTGATGCCTCTGTTGATGGTGATGCCGCTGTTGTCGCAGATGTTGTATTTGCCTAGTGGCAGCTTTTGGGTGTTGATCATGACGGTCGTGCTTGGAACCCCAAGCTTATTTTTGATAGGCGCCATTGGAGCAGCCTTAACGGTATCGTTGAGGCAAGGCGCAATGCTGGTGATGCTATTGATATTGCCTTTCTATCTTCCGGTGATTATTTTTGCCGTGTCGGCGATAAGGGCCTCACAAGAAGGGGCACCGTATTTTGGTTTTTTGGCGATGTTGTTGGCCATGTCTTTATTGTCTTTGGTGATATCGCCCTTTATGACGGCCGTTGCCGTGAAAGCGAGTGTGAATTAATGAATTGGACATGGTTTCATAAATTAGGGTCGCCAAAGTGGTTTTTTCATTGGTCTAAATCTTGGGCGCTGCCCGTCTTTTGTTTTGGCGTTTTTTGCCTTCTTGTTGGGTTGGTATGGGGCTTGGCTTTTGCGCCAGAAGACTACCAACAAGGCAACAGTTTTCGAATCATTTATATCCATGTTCCTGCGGCGATGTTGGCGCAATCTTGTTATCTAGGGCTGGGTATCGCTGGTTTTGTTTTTCTTGTCTGGCAAATGAAAATAGCCCCTATTTTTATTAAATCACTGGCTCCTTTGGGGGCGGCGATGTCTTTGATTGCATTATTGTCTGGGTCTATTTGGGGAAAGACAACATGGGGGACATGGTGGGTTTGGGACGCGAGGCTAACATCGGTATTGGTGTTGTTTTTACTGTATATGGGCATCATCGCATTACAGAATGCGTTAGATGATGTGACGTTGGCGAACAAGGCCGCCGCAGTGATGGGAGTGGTGGGGTTAATTAATTTACCCATTATCAAATATTCCGTTATTTGGTGGAACACGTTGCATCAAGGCCCAACTTTTACGGTCACCGAAAAACCTTCGATGCCTGTCGAAATGTGGTTGCCATTGTTGGTGTCGGTTATCGGGTTTTATGGTGTCGTGGCCGGGTTATTGTTATGGCGGATGCAGTCTGAGATCTTGTGGCGAGAGAAGCGTTCGGCATGGGTAAGGCAAGAGGTATTGGGCGATGGCCTTTGATAATCTAATGGATTTTATGGCGATGGGTAAGCACGGCTTTTATGTGTGGACGGCTTATGGCGTGAGCATAGGCATACTCGTCGGATTGGTCTCTCATACTATGTTTCAGCGCCGGGACATTCGCAAAACATTACATCAACGTTTTATGAGGAAAGACACTCGCTAATGCATCCAGTTAGAAAGAAGCGTGTTGTGATGATCGCTGCCATTGTGTTGATTTTAAGCGCGGTGGTGGGGTTGGTTTTGTACGCCCTTCAGCAAAATATTAACTTGTTTTATTCGCCATCGCAGATTGCCTTGGGAGACGCGCCGCGTCATGCGAATATTCGCGCAGGAGGCATGGTAGTGAAAGGAAGCCTTGTCCGTGATGCAAAGACATTGGCGGTGTCGTTTGATGTCACAGATTTTCAACACGAGGTCACGATAGAATACCGCGGTATTTTGCCCGATTTGTTTCGCGAAGGGCAGGGGGTTGTCGCGCAAGGAAAATTGAATAATCAAGGTGTATTTATAGCTTCTCAAGTACTGGCTAAGCATGATGAGAAATACATGCCACCAGAGATCTCTGATGCACTAAAAAATGCGCGTCCGCTGCCTGCTGTAAAGGCAAATACAGCCCCGTCTAATTATTAATTTGGCATTTATATGTTTCCTGAAATTGGTCAGTTTTCACTGATATTGTCATTGTTCTTTGCTTTGTCTTTGGCTGTTATGCCATTGCTTGGTTACTGGAAGGAAAATCGTCTGTTGCTCGCAACGGCTCGTCCGCTGACGTTTGTTATGTCGGCATTGATTGCCATCAGTTTTCTTTCATTGAGTTTGGCATTCTTACGCGATGATTTTTCCGTGCTGTACGTTAGCCAGAACTCCAATAGCCAATTGCCTGTTTGGTATAAATTTAGTGCGTTATGGGGCGGTCATGAAGGCTCTTTGTTGTTATGGGTGCTGATCTTATCGGGATGGTGCTCTGCCGTCGCATTGAAAATACGTACGTTACCAGAGGATATTGGTCCTATTGTTCTTTCTGTATTGGGCGCCGTGACGGTTGGCTTTTTGTCTTTTTTACTGTTTACCTCTTCGCCTTTCGTGCGCCTCTTGCCCGATGTTCCTATGGACGGCGGGGATTTGAATCCGTTATTGCAGGACGTTGGTTTGATTGTTCATCCGCCTGTGTTGTATATGGGCTATGTTGGGTTTTCTGTGGCATTTGCTTTTGCGGTAGCGGCTTTGATTACGGGGAATCTGAATGCTTCATGGGCGCGTTGGGCGAGGCCTTGGACAGCCGTTTCATGGGCATTTTTGACGCTGGGCATAACGCTTGGTAGCTGGTGGGCCTACTACGAATTAGGTTGGGGAGGTTGGTGGTTTTGGGACCCTGTTGAAAATGCGTCGTTTATGCCTTGGTTAGCCGGAACGGCGTTATTGCATTCGCTTGCGGTTACAGAAAAGCGCGGTGTCTTTAAAAGTTGGACTGTATTGTTGGCTATTTTTACCTTTAGCCTGTCGTTGTTGGGGGCATTTTTAGTGCGTTCTGGCATTTTAACGTCGGTGCATTCTTTTGCGGCGGACCCTACGCGAGGGGCGTTTATTCTTGCATTATTATTGATTCTGGTTGGCGGCAGTTTATTGTTGTATGCGGTGCGTGCCGCAGAGGTGCGATCTAGCGTGTCATTTGGCGCAACAGGGCGAGAAGCGTGGTTGTTGCTGAATAATATTTTGTTGACGGTTTTAACGTTAACTGTCTTGTTGGGCACGTTATACCCATTGATTTTTGATGCATTTGGTTTGGGGAAAATATCGGTCGGTGCTCCGTACTTTAATACCGTGTTTACTCCTATTGCCTTGTTGTTGATTATCTTTATGGCCATTGGGTCTTTGTCAAAGTGGCATCATACGTCGTTTCGGGTGCTGGCAATCCGTTGCGCCGTTGCAGCCAGTTTGTCGGTTATCAGCTCTGGTCTGCTGGTCTATTGCTATGACTTTGAGGGGATGGCTTGGTTGAGCTTGGGAGTGGCGCTTTGGGTTGTGTTTTTATCTTTCGCTGATTGGTATAGCAAGGTGTCTGCTGGGACAAAGGGCATCATTCCTCGGGCTCGATTATTGCCCCGCAGTTATTACGCTATGTTACTGGCGCATCTTGGTATGGCTGTGACGTTGGTGGGGGTTGTGTTAGTCAGTGTGAATAGTCATGAATCTATGTTGCGATTGGCTCCTGGAGAGCGCGCCAATGTGGCCGGTTATGAGTTTCAATTTGATCGAATGGAGCAAATAGCAGGCCCGAACTATGTTGCAAGTCGAGGCTGGTTTACGGTGTATAAAGCGGGGGTAAAAGTTGTGACACTTCATCCTGAAAAACGCTTCTTTTCGACTCGCCAGCAAGTCATGACCGAAGCGGCGCTGGACGCTGGGTTTACACGTGATTTATACCTGTCGTTAGGAGAACAGCTTGATCAATCTGCATGGGGCGTTCGTATTTATGTGAAGTCGTTTGTGCGTTGGATATGGTTGGGAGGGTTGTTAATGGTGGTGGGTGGTTTGTTGGCAGCCGTGGACAAACGCTACCGAAAACGGGCAGGTGTTTAGTGATGCGTAAAATAGTATTGTTTTTCCCGCTGTTGATGATGTTGGTATTGGGTGGTGTTTTTTATTTGCAATTGGGCAAAGATGCTCAATACATGCCTTCAGCATTAGTTGGCAAAGCGGTGCCAGATTTTAGTTTGCTGTCTTTGCAAGATGATCGTGTTGTGACCAAACACGATTTACCGAGCGGCCCGTATTTGCTTAATTTTTGGGGAACATGGTGCCCAGCTTGTCATGTAGAACACCCCTTTCTAATGGAACTGGCGGCATCTGGTGTGACGGTTGTCGGGGTAGATTACAAAGATCAAAAGGCACAGGCGGAGCAATGGTTACAGGAAAAAGGTAACCCTTATGCGTTGGTATTAATGGATGAAATGGGCTTTTTGGGGGTGGATCTGGGGGTAACTGGCGCTCCAGAAACGTTTGTGGTGAGTCGTGATGGTATCGTGCAATATCGACACCAAGGCGTGATTAATGCGCAAAATTGGCCTGAAATCAGAGGTTATATGAAATGACCATCGTGAAGTGTGTTGTTCTTTTTGTGGCATGGTTGTGTGCTTTTCCTCTTTTGGCTGAGGAGCAAATGACGTTTAGTTCACCTCTCAATAAAGCGCGTTATCAAAGTTTGGTCGAAGAATTGCGCTGCCCTAAATGCCAGAACCAAAACTTGGCGGACTCTGGCGCTGGGATTGCTGTTGATCTTCGAGAATTGGTTTATCGAATGATTGAGCAAGGTAAGACAGATCAAGAAGTGGTGGATTATATGGTGGCACGCTATGGAACTTTTGTTTTATATCGTCCGCAACATTCTACCGGGACGTTTTTGCTTTGGTATGGCCCGTTTATTTTGCTTGGACTTGGCGCGTGTGCGTTTACTCTGGTGATCATGATGAATCGTAAACGACGAGGGCGCGCTTCGTGATCTTTGCCTATGGGGTAATGCTCAGCATATTGGTGTTGAGTGTGGTGTTTCTGTTTGCGTCTCTGTCGTTTCGATCAACGCATTTTTCTAACCAAAAGAGCGAGCAAGAAAAGCAAACTTTTGCCACCGTTCGTCGACAGGAAATCGCGGAAGAGGTGGAGTGTGGTCGCTTAACCCTTGTGGAATCGAATCAGCTTCTGCGTGATGTTGATGAGGAAGCGAAAGCGCCTATCTCTGAATCTCGTCGTATCCGTTCGGACATTGGTTTTGCTCGTTGGGTGCTGCTAGGTGGAATGTCACTGGCCATTTTAGGCAGCGTGAGCCTGTATCAGTGGATGGGTTATTCAAAGGAAGTTATTTTTACACAAGATTTGCAACACCAGCGTCTGACTCCTGGCAAAATCACACATTTTCTAAGGTATCGCAGTGAACGCTATGATCGAGTAGAAGACTGGTATTATTTAGCCACGGATTATGTCAGCTCAAAACGCTATAAAGAAGCCACTTTGGCGTTTGAAAAAGCCTTGGAAGAGCTTCCTATTGATGCGGAGAACCGAGTAAATCTACTGGTGGAATACGCTCAAGCCATTTTTTATGCGAATGACAACCACGCTACGCAAAAAATGTCAGAAGTTGTAGACGCCATTTTGCGAGTCGACCCAACTCAAGCCACCGCATTAGATTTAAAAGGTGTGGCTGAGTTTGCCAAACAAAACTATCTGGGGGCAGTGTTGGCGTGGCAAGAGGCCATTCGCTACAGCAACCATTCCGCCGAGCGACTGGCGTTGCTGTCTGCCATTTCTCAAGCTCGTAAAATGGGAGAGATTGATTATCAAGACGTTGCGCCTATTATTACTGATCAAATCGCGGTAAAAGTGGTGTGGGATGACCGTAAACTTACTTGGCAACCGGATGACGTGTTATTGGTCTATGCTGTAGTCGATGGACAAAAAATGCCTGTGGCGATCCAGCGAGTGTTTCCCGAAGATTTAGGTCAGCCGATCTTGCTCACAAACCTTGATTCACTGATGCCGACGATCAGTTTAGCGCAAGCAAAACGTGTTGATCTGATTGTTAAGTTGGCCAATGTGAATGACAATGATCTGACAAAAGGCCAAATTATTGGTATGAAACGGAATTTATTAGTGAATCGTAAAGAGATTTTCGCAATCAACGTAGCCTTGTAATTGAATCCTAAGGCGCTTCGTTTGATAATACTGTCAACATTAATTGATGCAATTCGGAATATGCAATGGAATTTAGCTTACGTGAATGGCTGATCTTGATTGGGGTCGTCATTATTGTCGTTATTCTCATAGATGGATTTCGTCGATATAAAAAAGGGCAAGAGTTTACTCAAGCCGATGAGCGCTTTACGGAAGAGGACGAATCCGATGAGGGACTCGTTCGACAAGGGCCTCCTGTTGGTTACAGTAAAGTGGCCATGAGTGACCGAGCAAGTTCGCCACAAGACCCGATTACCAACGCGTTCGAAAATGCTCGAAAGACAGTGAAGCTTCCTCTTACGGATGTTCCGCATAAGGTAGACTCTGGCCCGGAATTGCATCGTGGCGAAGAAATGTACCTTGATGAATTGGCCACGTTAGTGCCGGAACGTGATTTCGGTGATTCGGCCGTGTCGGAGCAAAACTATTCTGATGATGGCTTTTATGAGCAGGATGAGTTGGATCTGGACTTCGTGGCCGATTCTGCCAATCAATATGCTGAACATGCAGAAGAAGATTACGAGCGTAACTATTCCGAAGTCGATATTGGTCAAGTTACACCGAATGGTGTGATAGAAGACATCGATAAAGACGATCAGGACGAAGGTGACATTGCTGAAATTGAAGAAGTGATTGTGATCAATATTTTCGCTCCAGAGAATGAAAGCTTTTCTGGAATGGAGCTGCTTCAATTGATTTTGAATTGTGGTATGCGATACGGCGAAATGGATATTTTCCACCGACATGAAGACGGTTTTGATCGCGGTCGAGTGCAGTTTAGTATGGCGAATGCCATTGAACCGGGCACCTTTGATTTGGATACGATGGGTGAAAGTGATTGCCCAGGTGTGAGCTTCTTTATGGGGTTACCAGGCCCCAAAAACAGCATGAAAGCGTTCGATTTTATGCTTGAGACAGCTCAGACCTTGGTTCGTAATTTGGGGGGAGAATTACGCGATGAAGGCCGCACCCCAATGAGCGACCAAACGATAGCCCATTGCCGTCAACGAATACGCGACTTTGAGCGTCGTCGGTTGATGCGTAACAAACAATAAGATGAATCAAGGCCCCAAGGGGCCTTAATTGTTTTGGATAGAATATTTCACGTTTTAGAGTTTACCTATGAGCCAAGCAACAAACATGACGCATCAGCAAATGCTGGATTTAATTCAGCAACTTAATGACTACAGCTATGCCTATCATGTGAAAGACGATCCCCTTGTTCCTGATGCTGTGTACGATCGTGATTATCGTCAACTTCAAGATATAGAAGCAGAACACCCTGAGTGGATTCAAGAAGATTCACCCACTCAACGAGTCGGTGAAAAACCGGACAGTGGTTTTGCCAACGTGCCTCATACGGTTCCCATGTTGTCACTGGACAATGCTTTTGATAACGAGTCCTTGTCTGATTTTGATCAGCGTATTCGAAAACTGATTCATGCTGAGCAGGTTACGTATTGTTGTGAGCCTAAGCTGGATGGCTTAGCGATCAGTCTTCGATACGAAAATGGTCGTTTAATTCGCGGTGTTACCCGCGGCGATGGATTGTCGGGTGAGGACATTACCTCGAATATCAAAACGATTTATTCCGTACCGTTAAAGCTTCGAACTGAAACACCACCTGCCGTATTAGAAGTGCGCGGTGAAATTTATATGCCAAAGGAAGGGTTTGAAAAACTGAACGCATTGGCGGCTGAGCAAGGTGAAAAAACCTTTGTTAATCCTAGAAATGCGGCCGCAGGCAGCTTACGTCAGCTTGATCCAAAAATAACGGCCAAACGTCCCCTTGTTATGTGTGCGTATTCTATTGGTTATGTCGAAGAATGGGAGCAGCCAGAGAGTCATTACGAAGGTCTGCTGCAATTGAGTGAGTGGGGGTTTCGAACCAATGACCTAATGGCAAAAGCCGAAGGGGCGCAAGGCTGTATTGATTATTACGAAATGCTAAATGAAAAGCGTGCCGATTTGTCTTATGACATCGATGGCATCGTGTACAAAGTGGATCGTATCGCGTTGCAGAATCAATTGGGCTTTATTGCGCGTGCGCCGCGTTGGGCCATCGCAAGAAAATTTCCTGCGCAGGAAGAAATGACACGGATAACGGGCGTAGACTTTCAGGTTGGTCGTACTGGCGCCATAACACCTGTAGCACGCTTAGAGCCTGTGTTTGTCGGCGGGGTGACAGTGTCGAATGCGACTTTGCACAACAAAGATGAAATTGACCGTTTAGGTGTGAAAATAAACGACTATGTGATTGTTCATCGTGCGGGGGACGTGATTCCTAAAGTGGTGCAAGTTGTGCTAGATAAACGCCCCGAAGACGCAACCGACGTGGTGTTTCCTGAGGCGTGCCCTGTTTGTGGGTCTGATTTAGAACAAGTCGAAGGCGAGGCCATTATTCGTTGTACGGGCGGCTTGGTCTGCGGTGCGCAGCTGAAGGAATCTCTAAAGCATTTTGTTTCTCGAAAGGCCATGGACATTGATGGTCTTGGCGATAAATTGATAGAACAATTAGTGGATAATGAATTGGTGAAAACCCCAGTTGATATCTTCACCTTGCATGAGAAGAAAGACGCTTTGCTTGCCATGGAGCGGATGGGACAAAAATCTGTCGAGAAGCTGCTAGCGTCTATTGAAACGGCTAAAAGCACACAATTTAATCGATTTATTTATGCGTTGGGTATTCGTGAAGTGGGAGAGGCAACGGCGCGCGCACTAACCAGCTACTTTACAGAGTTGGACGCTCTTATGGCGGCAGACCAAGAGGCTTTGGTCGAAGTGGAAGATGTGGGGCCGGTTGTGGCGCAGCATGTGCGGCTGTTTTTTGAGCAAGAACTGAATAGGGACACCATTCTTGGCTTATTAAACGCCGGTGTTCTCTGGGAGACAAAACAGTCCGTGTCTGCGGATGACTTGCCTCTTTCTGGCAAAACCTATGTGGTAACCGGTTCGTTAAGTCAGTTCAGCCGTGATCAGGTCAAAGACAAGCTTCAAGCGCTAGGTGCAAAAGTGAGCGGTTCGGTTTCGGCCAAAACCGATTGTTTGGTGGCGGGTGAAAAGGCTGGTTCGAAACTCGCAAAAGCACAATCACTCAATGTGCCTGTCATAGATGAGACTGGAGTAATCGATTTACTTACTCAGTATGGAGCAATTTAAGTGGACACGTTGATTCCTTACGACTCTCTGGCTGCTGAGACATTAGAAGCGATTTTAGATGACATTGTGTCTCGGGATGGTACGGATTATGGCGACTATGATTTGTCTGTCGCGCAGAAGCGGGAACAAGCGTTGCGATTTTTGCGAAAAGGCGAAGCGGTACTGTTATTCGATACTGAGAGTGAAACCATCAAAATGGTACTAAAAGAAGCGCTTAGCCATTACGACCTTTTGTAAGGTGTAATGGCTAGGAGTGATTACTTCGCGCAATCACGTAAACAGTGATTGATGTTGTGATCCATGATAAGCGCCGGTTCTTCTTCGGTGTTTCGTCCTACTACTTTTGCCGGAACGCCAGCCACCGTGGTGTGGTGTTCAACGGCTTCGAGCACCACGCTACCAGCACCAATTTTTGCGCCGACTCCCACTTCAATATTTCCTAGAATTTTGGCGCCTGCCCCAATAAGAACACCTGAGCGTATCTTAGGATGACGATCGCCATGCTCTTTCCCAGTACCACCCAGTGTGACGGACTGTAAGATTGATACATTGTCTTCAATGACACAGGTTTCGCCGACAACAAGCCCTGTTGCATGGTCTAACATGACGCCACAACCAATCGTGGCGGCTGGGTGAATGTCGACACTGAACACCATCGACATTTGACCTTGTAAGTAGAGGGCTAGGCTCTTGCGATTGTTCTTCCATAGCCAATTTGCAACGCGATACGTTTGCAGTGCATGAAAACCTTTAAAGAAGAGCAGTGGCGTGGTGAAGGTGTCACATGCCGCGTCACGCTCTTTTATCGCTAAAATATCTTGCTCGATTTGTCTGACAATGCCAGAGTGGGTGTCTGCCATGGCTTCTTCAAACACCTCGCGTAATACCATTGCAGGGATCGAGATGCTGTCGAGTTTGCTGGCAAGTAAAAAACTTAATGCCGAACACAATGATTCATGACGTAAAATAGTAGTATTGAAGTAACTGGCTAAAATAGGTTCGTCTTGTGCAAGCTTTTCCGCTTCTGCTTGCAAAGACTGCCAGAGATTGTCAGAAGTCACGGCATGATGCATTGTAGTACTCAAGGGGTATTCACCTATATTGATTCATGTTTAGAATGTAGGTTATAGGGTTAGGGTTAAACAATACAAGGGGTAATAGTAATATTGCCTAAGAAAGATGGAGATAACATGTCTAAGAAGAACGTTGCTGATGCGTTGCATATTTTTTATGAATTGAATGAAGCGTTTTCCGATGCGTATTGGGAAACGAATGATATTAATCAAAAAGACCGTTTTTTTGCAATGAAGGGCATTTTACAAGACGAGCTTGATGAGCTACACAAACTCAGCCTTCAGGATCATGTGTATCCTTATGAGCCTATCAATCCCAGTTTATTGCAATTGAGTGATCAGTTACGCGGTTTGCTTCCAGAGTTGAATCATTATGTTTTCCGGCCTCAAACGTCTAACCGTTTTGTTGAATTGATTCCAAGTGCTTGCGCTTTGTTTGAATCATAAAGCACGGTAAGAAAACTGCATTGAAACGATTTACGCGGCTTCAATGCAGTAAGCTGGCCTTTATTGACTGCGCTTTAGGTCTCGAATCACAAAGCGACTTGGGTGCAATTTGTGGCTTACGGTCTGTTCTAAAGGGGAAGGTGTACCCAGAATCAAACTGGCAATATATTGGCCACTTAATGGCGTGGATATTAACCCTCTTGAGCCATGACCGATATTTAAATAGAGCTGTTGAATGGGTTCTGCTGTTTCGTTCGACTTCCATTTCGCATTTTTTTGCAATGCGGCGTAAGCCTCCTGATACACTCTTTCTGTCTGAACGGGTCCTACAATTGGCGTATAGTCAGGAACCGCACAACGGAATGACACGCGTCCACCGCAATCTTCAGTCTTAAACGTGTCTTTTGGCAATATCAGCAAGCTTTCCAAAATAGCTAGGTTACGTTTATGCCCCTCTTCCCTTACTTGGTCATCTTGATCTTTTAGATCGTAAGTAGAACCAAAATGCAGTAATCCATTTATCGATGGCGATACATAACCAAACTCACACAATACTTTTTGGAAGTGCAGCTTGTCGGTTGGTTCTCCAATGCGTTGACAGGCCTTTTTCGCATTATCCATCGTGATATACGACACTTGACCACGAATGGGGTAGTCGGGTGTGTGGGGCGTTATATTGAGTGCTTTGGTGTCGTTGGCCGTGCAGAGTACAACGTGTGAAAAATGCACTTCCTCGCCTTTTGATACGGCGTTCCAGCCAACCGTTTTTCCATTGTCTTTAACCGGTGTAAGCGCTTCTAAAGGGTTATTGAGGTTTACGGTAATGTTGTTATGAGACAGCAACTTTTCACAAAGTGACGTTAATACAACCCAACCAGATAAAGGTAAAAATAGGCTTCCTTTTCTGTCTTTTGATGCTTGTAGAATGCTGTCTGGATAAAGTTTGTCTCGTAATAACTTTTCAAAACGTCCGGCTTCTTTATCGTTTTTGGGTATTTGTATTAGCCCACATTGATCCCAGAATTCGTTGTTTTTATCGAGCCTTGAGTACAGGTCTGCAGCACGCAAGTAGGCTGATAGGTAAAAGCGGTTAACCGGCGTATCTTGTGATGCCAGCTTTGGGTACAGCATTCCTTGAGGGTTGCCCGATGCGCCACAGGCAATATGACTGCCTTTTTCCCAGACTGTCACTTTAATACCCTGATTGGCCAGTGCGAAGGCGGTATTGGCACCTGCTAGTCCTGCACCCACTACAAGGACATTACTGACATTTGAGTGGGTGTTTTGTCGAAGGTTAAACCAAGATTGCCCTTGTGACATGCGCTCAGTCAGTGGGGCGACATTCTGATTTAATTCGCCAACGGACATTTCTCTTTTTTGACCGAACCCTTTTACTTTTCTAACATCAAAACCGACGTTTTTCAGCCCTCTGCGGACAATACCGGCGGCGGTAAACGTCGAGAATGTTGTGCCTTGGTGGCTCAGTCGATGAATGTGTTTGAAAAGATTGTCTGACCACATTTCTGGGTTTTTACTAGGAGCAAAACCGTCAAGAAACCAAGCATCGACATCGGCATCTAACGCTTCAAATCCGTCTTCTGCTTCACCAAACCACAACAATAGCTGAATGCGTCCTTGTTCTAGCTCTATGCGATGAAAGCCATGACACACAACGGGGTAGGCGTCGATGAGTTGTTGACTAAAATGCTGTAACGACGGCCACATTTTTAAGGCCGCAGCGAGCGTTTGCTTGCTTAAAGGGTATTTTTCAACAGAAATAAAGTGCAGCTGTTTGTCGGACGGAGCTTCGTTAAGAAACGCTTGCCATGTGCAAAGGAAATTCAGCCCAGTGCCAAAGCCTGTTTCGGCAATCACAAACGCCCTGTTGGGCATGGAAACCCAACGGTCAAACAGTTGGTTGTTCTTTAAAAATACATGGCGCGTTTCTTCTAGCCCAGACTCTTTGTCGAAGTAAACATCATCGAATTGGTTTGAATGAGGTGCGCCGTCTTTTCCCCAACTCAGTCCGGGTGTTTCTAATTGATAGCTAGTTAACACGTGAAACGCTCTTGATCGTAACCGGCGTGGTTGGCACATTTTGGTAGGGACCTACGTTTGACGTTGTTACTGCGGCAATAGCGTCAACCACATCCATACCAGAAATGACATGACCAAACACTGTGTAGCCTGCGCCACCACTAGCACCGTGATTTAAGAATACATTGTCTACTTGGTTAATGAAAAATTGAGAGGTCGCACTGTTTGGATCCTGTGTGCGCGCCATGGCCAGTGTGCCTCGGTTATTGGCTAACCCATTCTCGCCTTCATATGCGACGGCTTTATGTGTGCTTTTGCGCTCTAGGTCTTTAGTGAAGCCGCCACCTTGTACCATGAAACCTCGAATGACACGGTGAAAAATGGTGTTGTCGTAGAAACCTTCGTCCGCATATCGTAGGAAATTGGCGACTGTTTTTGGCGCGGCAGAGTCGTTTAAATCGACGCGAATGGTGCCTTGATTGGTTACAATGTCTACTTCTGTTGCATTTACCTGTGAACAAAAGGCAAGTAGGGCTAGACTGGTAATGAAAGACTTAATCATATTGGGCTTCCTAATGGTGTGTAATGTTGAATAATATTGTTTGTTACACGACGTTCCAAGACGTCTTATGAATTAATCGGAGAGAAAGCAAATGCGAACTGCTGCCGTAGAAATCGAATATTGTACCCTATGTCGTTGGATGTTGCGTGCCGCTTGGCTGGCTCAAGAGCTATTAACGACGTTTGATGACGATATAAAAAGCGTTACCTTGCTGCCGACTCAGGGCGGTATTTTTAAAATAAGGGTAAATGGCCAGGAGGTCTGGTGCCGCAAAGAAGAAGATGGATTTCCAGAGGCGAAAGTATTAAAGCAAAGAATGAGGGACGTGATTGATCCACAGAGAGATCTTGGTCATTCGGATGTTAAAAAATAACGTCTTCCAATCTCCCCCTTGGTTGGGGGAGAAGGTAGAGAGTGTTTCTAGGCGTTCGGGAAAACTTGCTTAAAGGGTTTAACCGTTACGTTTTCATATACGCCGGCGTCCACATAAGGGTCTGCATCTGCCCAGGCTTTTGCGTCCTCAAGGCTGGCAAACTCAGCGACTACGACACTGCCAGTAAAGCCTGCGTCACCTGGGTTGTCCGTGTCAATTGCTGGGTTTGGACCTGCCAAAACCAATCGGCCTTCATGTTGAAGGGCTTCTAAGCGAGCCAAATGCCCTGGGCGAGCTTGTTGACGAGCGTTTAAACTGTTTGCTACATCTTGACCAACGATAGAGTACAGCATTGTTATTCCTTATTTTGTAAATGCGATGACAGGTAAATACCCTGAAGGATGATGAAAATTACGGTCATGCCTAGCAAGCCAAATAGCTTGAAATCGACCCATATTTCTTCACTGAAGGTGAATGCAACGTAGAGGTTGGTGACCCCTGAAACAATAAAAAAGCCAACCCATGCAAGGTTTAATGTGCGCCACACTTTGAAGGGCAATTCGAGTTTGTCCCCCATCATGCGCTGAATGATATTTTTCTCACCAATGAACTGGCTGCCAAAGAAGACGATGGCAAACAGTCCATTTACTATGGTGGGTTTCCATTTAATAAAATCGCCATTGCCCATCAGAACAGTGGCTCCGCCAAGTAAAATAACCAACGCTAAAGACGCGAGATGCATTTTTTCAACGGTTCTGTTTTTAAACCATGTGTAGCCGACTTGAATAATGGTCGCAGGGATCAAAATGGCCGTGGCGAGTACAATATCCCCTGTCATTTTATAAACAACAAAGAAGATAATGATAGGAAGGAAGTCAAATAGTATTTTCATATAAAAACCCAGTGTATGTATACTAGAATGTATGTATGCTGGTAAAGGGAAGGTGTGAACAAGTCCTCTTGCCCCGACATGTAAATAAAAGCCTGTCATTCGTACTTTCTCTTTATGATAACCATCATTCCTTTTAAAGAACAGTCTATCTATGCCTGAAACTGCGAGTTACAGAAAAGTCGATTTACACACCCATTCTACTCGCTCAGACGGCCATTTTTCACCCGCTGATCTTGTGGATTTAGCGGTGGAGCAAGGTGTTACGTTATTTTCACTAACAGATCATGACACGCTGGATGGTATTGCTGAAGCGAGTTCAAGAGCGGCCGAGCAAGGGCTGAGTTTTGTGAATGGTGTGGAACTATCGACACAATGGAATGGGATTCCATTGCACATGGTGGCATTGAATTTTTCGCAAGATAACGAAGCGCTTCAGGCTATTGTCCGTGGTAATCAGGCGATCAGATTAGACCGTGCAAGGCGCATTGCTGACTTATTGGTGAAACAAGGGCTTCCTGATTTATTTGATGACGCTGTCACGTTGGCAGGCGAAAGTCAGTTAGGCCGTCCACATTTTGCCAGTTTACTGGTAGAGAAGGGCTTTGTTAAAGACGCTAATAAGGCGTTTGACCGGTATTTAGGTAATAAAAGATTGGGGCAATTGCGTGATGTATGGCCCGAACTTGAGTCAGTGCTAACTTCTTTGGCAGACCAGAATATGGAGTTGGTGCTAGCGCACCCTAAACGCTACCCATTAACCGTCACAAAGCTGAAACGCTTATTAGGCGATTTTAAAAAATGGGGTGGAACCGGACTGGAAGTGGTTTCGGGTAATGAGCGCCCTGATAGCGTTCGACTGTTAGAAAGATTGTCACAAGAATTTGGATTAAAAGCGTCTGTTGGCAGTGATTATCACGGGCCGTTTGGTCCTTGGATGCAGGTCGGCAAGTTTACTCAGATTCACGAAAGTGAAGTGGATTTGGTTTGGCAGTCTTGGGCATAACTCGTTGATGGTGATTGGGTTATTCTTTTTTATATTTTTGTGGAGAGCAGATTGAGTCAATTTTTTCAGATACACCCAGAAAACCCACAAGCACGTTTGGTAAAACAAGCGGCTGAAGTCATTCGTAATGGTGGCGTTATTGCGTATCCGACGGATTGTGGTTACTCCCTTGGTTGTCACCTAGGAGATAAGAATGCGCTGGATCGCATTAGAGCAATCCGCCGTTTGGATGATAAGCACAACTTTACCTTGGTGTGCCGAGATTTGTCAGAGATCTCGACTTATGCTCGTTTTGACAACCACTTATATCGATTGCTGAAAAATAATACGCCTGGGCCTTATACGTTTATTTTTAGTGCGACCTCAGAAGTGCCAAGGCGATTACTCCACCCTAAACGAAAAACCATCGGTATTCGTATCCCTAACAATCACATTGTCTCTGCTTTGTTGGAAGAGTTAGGTGAACCAATCATGAGTGTTTCTCTCATTTTACCAGGAGAAACAGACCCGATGACGGACCCATATGACATTCGCGATACATTAGAACATGCTCTAGATTTGGTCATTGATGGTGGTTTTTGTGGGATGCAGCCGACGACAGTCGTGAAAATGGATGCCGACAGTATCGAAGTGGTACGTGTTGGGGCGGGTGATCCATCACCGTTTGCGTAAAATGTTGTATATTCAGCTGTCCAGGTTCACGCCGTGTGGCTTATAATGCATAGAAGTGTTAATTAAAATTTTTCAAAACTGGGTTGCTGAGAAGCATTCCCTCTAAGAGGTTCGTAATGGACGAGAAGTTACAAAAAGTATTAGCGAGAGCAGGTCAAGGGTCACGCCGTGAGATGGAAAATCGCATCCGCGAAGGCCGAGTGTTGGTCAATGGCGAAGTGGCGACATTGGGCGATCGCGTTAGCGTGAAAGATACCATTACAATAGATGGTTATTCTATTGTGGCGACTGAAGCGGGTGAAAACCGCCGCGTTATTATTTACAACAAACCTGAAGGCGAAGTCTGTACTCGTAAGGACCCAGAGGGTCGACCTACTGTGTTTGATAAACTACCAAAATTACGCGGAGAGCGTTGGATTGCGGTAGGGCGTTTGGATATTAATACATCGGGTCTGCTGCTTTTCACAACGGATGGTGAATTGGCGAATCGATTGATGCATCCTTCAACAGAAATTGACCGCGAGTACCTTGTTCGTGTCATGGGTGAGGTTACCGAAGAAAACCTTGCGACGTTGAAAAAAGGGGTCATTCTAGACGATGGTGTTGCGAAGTTTACCGACATTGTTGACGGTGGTGGTGAAGGTATCAACCGCTGGTTTTATGTTTGCCTAATGGAAGGTCGTAACCGTGAGGTTCGACGTCTTTGGGAGTCTCAAGGGGTGAAAGTTAACCGCTTGAAACGAGTTCGTTTTGGTCCTGTTTTCTTGCCTTCTAAAGCGAAGGTAGGTCGTTGGGTTGAAATGGAAGAAACGGACGTGAATTCGTTGTGTGCTATGGTGGATTTGAAACTGTCAGAATTGACACCGAAAACACAACAAGAAAAATTGGAATTAAAACGTCATAAAAATAAGGCGACAGCGGGTGGTGCTCGTCGCGCTCCGCCTAAAGGGTTTGATTGGCAGAGCAATGATAAGCCTGAGTTCAAACCGAAAAAGCCAGGAAAAAGATCGTTCCGTTAAGATAAAAATCGCTTGGGAGTCTTAGAAGCATGGTTCGCTGGATAATTGGATTAGTTGTTGCTTTGGTTATTGGATTCTGTATTTATGTCAGTATCAGTAATACGTTGCCAGAAGGTTTGGGCCTAACGGATGGACTATTAAAGCCTTGTCCATCTTCACCAAACTGTGTTTCAACCCAAGCGTTAGAGGATGATGTCCTTCATTATGCTGAACCGATTGTTTATACCGACAGTCGGAAAAGCACCCAATTAAAACTTGAGTCCTACATGCTGAAAAATGGGCGTGCTCGTATCATAAGTAGTTCACTAGGGTACGTGCATTTTGAGGTAAAAAGCCCGATAGTTGGTTACGTAGATGATGTCGAGTTTTACCTTCCTGATGCAGACAGCGTAGTGCATATTCGTTCGGCTTCCCGTGTTGGATATTCTGATCTCGGTGTTAACCGCGAGAGAGTTAGACAAATTCAAGATCTTTTAGTAGATTGATTTCGGACGTGTTGATTTATAAGTCATTAAATCTAAAACGATAATAACAGGACGAGGATTGCCCATGAGTATTGATGACAACAAAACCATTTTAATTGTTGAAGACGATGAACGATTAGCGTTGCTTACTCAGGAATATTTGCAAAAAAATGGTTTCAATGTTGGCATTGAACCAGATGGACGCAAAGCCATTTCACGTATTGTTGCAGAGCAGCCTGCATTGGTTATTTTGGATCTCATGTTGCCGGGAGCAGATGGCTTTACGGTTTGTCGAAGCGTCCGAAACGACTACAAAGGGCCTATTTTAATGCTGACGGCGAGAAGTGATGATGTCGATCAGATTTTAGGATTGGAAATTGGTGCTGATGATTATGTCTCAAAACCAGCCAAGCCCAGAGTTCTGTTAGCACGCGTTCAATCTTTGTTGCGTCGCAGTACCCAAGATGTTGACACCAGTGCAGCTCTTGCAAAAGAAGAGCAAGATCTTACTTTTGGTCCTCTAACCATCGACAATTCCCGCCGCGAAGCGTGGCTTCTTGAAGAAGAAGTGGAACTTACGAGCGCTGAATTTGATCTACTGTGGTTGTTGGCAAGCAATGCGGGACGTATTCTTAGTCGAGAGGAAATTTTCGGCGAGTTGCGAGGTATTGAATACGATAGGCAAGATCGTTCTGTTGATGTTCGTATTTCTCGTATTCGTTCAAAAATTGGCGATGACCCAATTCATCCGCGTCGTATCAAAACGATTCGCAGTAAAGGCTACTTGTTCGTAAAAGAAGTGTAATAGCATGCGAGCTGAAATGTGGCGGTTGTATCGACACCTTATTTTAGGAGGTGTCGTTATTGTTGCGTGTTGTTATATCGTCATGGAATTTACCCAAATTCGCTTTGGCGCATCAAGAGTCGAACAATTGTTGTGTATCGACGCTGAAATTAGTTCCTCATTGTTGCTTTTAGGTGTCCGTCAGGACATTGCAGAATCCCAGTTTCAATGGAGTGTGAAATCCAGCACTCCACTTCCTGTCTCGACCATCTCATCTTTGATATTAGATAAAAAATGGCTAAAAATTCCTGAAAACAGCTATCAGATCGCGCTTGGTGATTCTGATGCGCCTGTTCTGGTTGGTCGTGTTGATCAAGTAAGCTCTTTGTTTAAGCTTGAGTCTTTGTTGAGTCAATTTTTATTGACCGATCAACTAAGTTATAACGATAAAATGGCCTTGCTGGAAAGCTTTCCCTGTCTTTTGATGGAAGAGGTTTCTGCTTCTGCCACAGCGCCTTTAACTGGCGTTGCTTCTGTTAATGGTGTTTACAGTCAGTATGGTTTTATTTGGAAAGACAAAGAAGCCAATAAGCCTGTTTTATTATCCGTCGCATACGACAATAATGTTTCCCTTACCTTGATTGTGGTCACTGTGGTGGGTGTTGGTATTGCTGTGATGTTGATGCTGATTTGGCGAGAGCTTATTTCATTGGACTTTAAACGCAAAACCTTTGAAAGCATTACTCGTCAAATTGCCCGTGGTCGCAGTGGGCTTCCAAAAGGCATTCCTGACGACAGTAGTGGTACATTGAAAGAGTTGGCTTATTCATTTGATTCTATGTCGTCTCATATTCAGCGTTTATTAAAAGTTCAGCGAGAGATGATTAACGCTATCTCTCATGAATTACGCACTCCGATCGCACGACTGAGGTTTGGCCTTGAGGTGATGAAGGACGAAGTTGACGACAGTGTAGGGAAAACCATTGAGGCATTAGAAGGCGATGTGGAAGAACTAAACACCTTGGTTGATGAAGTGCTAACTTACGGGAAACTGGAGGGCGGTTCGTTAGAACTTAACTTCAAAGAGTTGTCTATTTCTCAATTAGTGGAGGGCATTCTTCAGCATAACCATCTATTGCTGCAGCACTTACAAGTCGAAGTGAAAATATCAGATGATGATCTTGTTTTGGCGGATGAGCATCATTTAAGCCGAGCTTTGCAAAACCTTATTCTTAATGCCGCTAAATACGCATCCAGTACTATTGTGATCACGTTTTCGTGTGACGCTGAACGTTGGCAATTAGACATTGAAGACGATGGTCCAGGAATTGCCTTTGAAGATCGCGACAAGGTGTTTATACCCTTTCAGCGATTGGATAATAGTCGAACTCGGGCTTCAGGTGGCTATGGACTAGGATTAGCGATTGTTCAGCGTATTGCGTTTTGGCATGGCGGAGCGGTTTTGATTGATGCAAGCGAATCCGGTGGCGCGAAGTTCAGTTTAATATGGTCTCGCAACCAGCATCAGAACACGGTGTCTTGATGCTGTAAAAAGGTGGCGTGTGTCTATAGGTCTGGCGCCAAAATACCTTTGAGGTTTTTGAAGCACGTTTTTGATGCGGTAGAGATCAAATCTTCCATGTAGGCGTTTTCGCGTTGGTCTTTGCGTATCGCGATGTACAGCTTACACCAAAGTCCCTCTTCTCCCAGTGATTTAGTAATGATGTATTGTCTGTTGATGTATTCAGTAAGCGCCCAATTTGGCAAACAGCATATTCCTCGGCCACTGGCGACCAATTGCATCATCATCAGGGTTAATTCACTGTGACGTATTTTTGCGGGCGAAATGTTCGCTGGGTTCAAGAAGTGCTTGAATATGTCTAAGCGCTCGGTTTCAACAGGATAGGTGATCAGCGTTTCTTTCTCGAAATCTTCGGGGCTCAAAAATTCCTTTTTGGCCAGTTCATGGTGACGAGAAACAGCAACCTGGGATTCGTATTGAAATAAGGGGATGTACTCTATGTTTGGAATGTCTTGTGGGTCGGACGTGACCACCAAGTCTAAATCTCCACGCGCTAGAGCTGGCAACGGCATAAAGCCAAAGGCTGTCGATAAATCGAGTTCTACATCCGGCCAATGTTCACGGAAGTGATCAATCGTTGGCATAAGCCATTCGTAACAACTGTGGCATTCAATCGCGATGTGGAGTCGGCCGCTTTCTCCTTCTGCAAATCGTTGAATGTCTCGTTGTGCTGAGCGAAAAGACAGTAATACATCGTCTGCTAGTTGCAGTAAGCGTAAACCCGCGCTCGTGAAGCGAACAGGCTTGGTTTTACGAATAAATAGGGGGCAACCGAGTTTTTCTTCTAAATCTTTCAGCTGATGAGATAGGGCCGACTGAGTTAAATGGACACGTTCTGCGGCCTCGACTAAGCTGCCAGTTTCTCGTAGAGCAGCGAGGGTTTTTAAATGCCTAACTTCAATGATACTCATAATGATTCGCTGTAAGTGAGTTTTTTTCAGACTATAAGGTATAAAAAAAGCCCGCAGAATGGAATTCATGCGAGCCTTGGTATTGTCTTAGCGACACAATAAAAATTCAAGTAGCGCTTTTTGTGCGTGTAGACGATTTTCTGCTTCATCCCAAACAACACTTTCAGGATGATCAATCACATCCGCGCTCACTTCTTCTCCGCGATGAGCTGGCAGGCAATGCATAAATAATGCATCTGGGTTGGCTTTTGCCATCAGTGCACTGTTGACCTGGAAGCCATCAAAGTCTTTCAAGCGTTGTTCTTGTTCGTCTTCTTGACCCATTGAGGCAAATACATCAGTGACGATTAAGTCTGCGTTGGTGGCCGCATCGTGAGCACTATGAAGTACAGTGACTCGGTCGCTGTGTTCTGCAACAAGCTCAGCGTTAGGTTCATAGCCGACTGGGCAAGCCACAACCAGTTGAAAGTCCAACAAGGCGGCGGCGTTGATGTATGAATTACACATGTTATTGCCATCGCCAACCCAGACCACTTTTTTGCCTTCGATTGAGCCACGATGTTCTTGGTAGGTTTGCATGTCTGCCAACAGCTGGCATGGGTGATAATCATCTGTTAGCGCATTTATAACCGGCACAGAGGAGTATTTGGCAAAGGTCTCAACGGTTTTATGATCGAATGTTCTGATCATGACGGCATCTACCATGCTCGATATAACACGAGCACTGTCTTCTACGGGTTCACCGCGCCCAAGTTGGGTGTCGCGAGACGAAAGAAATAGGGCGTGACCGCCAAATTGAGCCATGCCAGCTTCAAAAGAGACGCGTGTTCGGGTGGATGATTTTTCAAATATCATCGCCAAAACTCGATTTTTCAGCGGTTGAAATAGGGTGCCTTCATGATGAATTTTCTTAAGCTCAGAGGCTCGAAATAGTAATTGTTTTAACTCGTCAGAAGAAAGATCCTTCAGAGTAAGAAAATGTCTAGGCGACACGCTATAGCTCCTTAATTGTGTGCTGAAAAGGGAATCGACCAATTTAATACACTCAGGTAAGTGAGTAAAGGACATTTAACATGGGAAAGTGTAACCGAAAGCCGTTTTTTGGGGTTGTAAATACACCACTAGACCCCATAAACTGGTGCAAGTTTAGTGAATTTAATCGTCTTGGTTTGCGTTTAGACATTAAAGATATCTTCGTCATACGAAAAGACAGTTACCGGGTGAGGTTTTAGCATGAGTAATACAATCGAAACAATTAAAGAGCAAATTAGCAGTAACGATATTCTGCTTTATATGAAAGGCAACCCACGCGCTCCACAGTGTGGTTTTTCATCTCAGGCAGTTCAGGCGCTTATGGCGTGTGGTGAGCGTTTTGCTTTTGTGAACATTTTGGAGAACCCAGATATTCGCGCTGAGTTACCAAAATACGCTAACTGGCCAACATTCCCTCAGCTTTGGGTAAAAGGCGAGTTAGTCGGCGGATGTGACATCATCGTCGAAATGGCAGGTAACGGTGAATTGCAAGCCTTGATCAAAGAAGCGGTTGGCTCTTCTGAAGAATAAGTGAAAAAACGATCGACTCAGGTCGGTCGCTTTTAACGACTAAGTGTAAGTTTGTTAACCATATAAGACGTAAAAAGGAGATCTTAGATATGTCTATTTTAGTGGGTAAAAAAGCACCTGATTTTACAGTTCCTGCGGTTTTGGCTGATGGCCAAATTGTTGATTCTTTTAACTTAGCTGAAACGATTAAAGGAAAATACGCCATTGTATTTTTCTACCCTTTGGATTTCACGTTCGTATGTCCTTCTGAAATCATTGCCATGTCTCACCGCATGGACAAATTCCGTGAAATGGGTGTAGAGGTTATCGGTGTGTCTATCGATTCTCACTTCACTCACAATGCGTGGCGTAATACGCCTGTTGATCAAGGCGGTATCGGTGCTGTTGAATACACACTGGCAGCGGACATGGATCACGCTATTGCAAAAGCTTACGGTATCGAGTCTGAAGGTGGCGAGTCTTATTACCCTGCAGGTGTTGCGATGCGTGCATCTTTTGTTATTGACCAAAAAGGTGTTGTTCGCTCACAGGTCGTGAATGACGAGCCTATTGGCCGTAACATGGATGAATTGGTTCGTATCGTTGATGCGCTACAATTTTTCGAAGAGCATGGTCAAGTTTGTCCAGCAGGCTGGAACAAAGGTGATAAAGGCATGACGACATCTCCAGAAGGTGTTGCGGCTTACCTTTCTGAAAGTGCTAAATCTCTATAAGACATGTGTTTTATAGCCATAAAAACGCCCACTACTGAGTAGTGGGCGTTTTTTTTAGCTCTCATACAGTTCCAGCGGCAAACCATCGGGGTCGGCAAAAAAGGTAAAACGCTTGCCTGTTAATTCATCCATTCTTATTGTTTCTGTGGCAACCCCCTGACGATTTAGATGCGCTACGCAATCGTCCAAATCATCTACCGCAAAGGCCAAATGTCTTAAACCTTGCGCTTCCGGTCGCGATGGTCTTTCTGGTGGTGCCGGAAATGAAAATAGTTCAATTTGCTGGTTTGCGTTGATCGCCAAGTCTAATTTATAAGACTCGCGACTTTCTCGATAAGTTTCCGCAATGATACGAAAACCAAGCGTCTCACTGTAGAACGTTTTAGAGCGCTGATAATCAGAACAGATTATTGCGATATGGTGGATATGAGATACCTTCAACATCATAGCGGCTCTTATTGTTTTGTTTGCGCTTTTAATTCATTTGCCACATCGATGACTTGTCGTCTAAACCAAATATGGCTGGCGTCGTGATGCAGTAATGGGCTCCAAATCATTTTCAGTTCAATTTTTGGGATATCGAATGGCGGATCAAGAATGACGAGATCTGGGTTCTTTTTGTTTACCATAGCCACTTTTTTTGGCAAGGTCGCTATAAGATCTTGTTCAAGGGCAAGGTGCATGGCGGTATGGTAGCTGCGTGTGAATACTCGGATGCTGCGTTTGTGTCCGAGTGTTTGTAGGGCTTCATCTACCCAACCTAATTTTTGTACGTCTGTGGGGTCCATTCCAACACCGACACCAAAGCCCGTTTTGCTTACCCAAATATGTTGAGCTTGTAAGTAGGCATCAATATCAAAATGGTCTTTCACTGGGTTTTTAGAACTCATCATGCATACAAAAGTGTCAAACCAAACGCTCTTTTGGTGAAAGGACTGCGGAAGCTCTTCAAAGCGATTAATCGCCATATCGATTTTTCCTGCCTCCACGTCGTGAAAGGTGACGTCGCTGGGAGTCATGATGTCTAAGGTGATGCCGGGGGCAAATTCCCTTAATCGATTTAATAACCTGGGAATGACCGTGGAAGCTGCATAATCACTCGCCATAATACGAAACACACGCGTACTGGTGCTTTCGTTAAAGTCGGCTTCTGGCTGCAATGCTTCTTCTAGCTCCAAAAGCACTTTTCGGACAATCGGTTGTAAGCGTAATGCTTTCTCAGTGGGTTTCATGCCTTCACTGGTGCGCACTAACAGTGGGTCATTAAGCAAATCTCTTAATCGCTTTAACCCGTTGCTCATCGCGGGTTGGGTAATATTCAGTTTGCTTGCAGAGCGCGTGACGTTGCATTCTCTTAGCAGTACATCGAGGTAAATAAGAAGATTAAGATCGATTTTATTAATATTCATATTTTTTATGGCGTTCGCATGGATTATATAGTGAATCGATTGTATTGCCCTTTGTGCAAACTACAACAATAGTTTGCACAAATTTAGGGGCGTTTTTGGCCATTTGCTAACAGCAAGAACTAGATGTTCGATAAAATGGGCACAGCGCAACACAGATCGATAAAACGCTGGGCATTTTGAGTCAGGGCGGTATTTTTAGGTGTGACAATCAATAGGTTTCTATTTAATGCCAATGGGGTTTGATACAGACGAATCAGCCCAGAGTTCAATTCTTGAGAAATGGCCATTCTAGATAAACAGCCCAATCCCATTTGATGTATAACCGCTTGTTTTACCGCTTCCATATGCGCAAGGGAAAGCACAACATTGAGCTGTGGGATGTGCGCTGCAGTGGCTTGTTCGAGTATGTTGCGTGTGCCTGACCCAGATTCGCGCATAACCCAACTGGCTTGCTCCAAATCTTCCCATGATAAAATGTCTGAGCGTTCTTCTTCAGCGGAGCCAAAAACCACCAGCTCATCTTTTAACCATACTTGTGTCATTAGCTCGGCGTGCTGGCAATAGCCTTCAATAAAGCCCACTTCGGCTTTGCCAGTTAACAGTTGTTGAATAACACTTTGAGTGTTCCCTATGTCCAAATTGAAGCGAATGTTCGGATGTTGTCGCTTAAAGAGAGACATCTGTTTGGGGAGCAGGTAGTTGCCCACACTGACGCTGGCCGCTAAATGAAGAGAACCGCTGAGCTCGTCCTCATTCCCCATGCTTTCAATTTGTTCAATTTGGCTCAGAACCGCACGGGCTTGGGGCAGTAAATGTCTTGCTTGGGGGGTAATTTGTAAACGCTTACCATGACGACGAAAAAGAGGACGTCCGAGTAAGGCTTCGAGTTCTCTGAGTGCTTGGCTGGCGGCGGGTTGGCTGATAGACACCATTTCGGCCGCTGCCGTCACAGATCCAGTATGAACCACGGCTTCAAATATCTGTAATTGTCTAAGTGTTATTCTCATGAGGCTATTGTAGCGTTGTTTTTATGGCGAAGAGTAGTGTTATGTTGGTGGGGGTGATAATTGATCAAGGGCGTAAATAAATCCGCGTAACCAATTGTGTATTTTTTAATAATGGTATGAAATATGCAGAAATTTTACTGAGTAACTCTCTGCTGAGTTTACTTAATTAAATGCGGTCTGTGTTATCTGCTTCCACAAGAAGCGATCTACAAGCCTCTGTGATTAACCAAAAGTTAATACGACGACCTTAAGGATTCCACTATGAAAATCACCCATCGTTGGCTCTCTATTGCTGAGGGCTGTCTGCTTGTTGCTTTAGGAATACACATTTTAAATTCTGCGGGTTTGCTGATTAGTGGCACCGCTGGGGTCAGTATGATTTTGTTAAGACTGACTGACTTGTCCTTTGGGGCGTTGTTCTTTTTGTTGAATATCCCATTTTATCTATTAGCTTGGTGCACCCTTGGTCGGGACTTTACGTTTCGAACGTTTGCGAGTGTGAGCTTGTTGTCCATTTTGTCGGAACTGATGAAGCATTATGTTGTGCTGTCTATTCATCCCGGATTATCCGGCGCGTTAGGTGGCTTGTTGGTAGGATTTGGTCTCATTATTTTGTTTCGTCATAACGCGTCTTTAGGTGGATTAAACATATTGGCGGTGTATTTAGAGCGCCATTTTTCCATTCATGCCAGTAAAACGACGCTCATTGCTGATATTGCAGTATTGATTGCGGCTCTGATTTTCTTAGATTTAAGTCAGTTGGGGTATTCGTTGGTGGCGTTTCTATTATTGAGTTCAGTTGTTGGTCGTTATCATCGACCGCCAAAGTGGGCGCAAGTGGCGTTGGTGGACGCCAAAGTCAGTTGATATGAGAAAAGTGCCTTTCAGGTGCTTTTTCTTTTGTGTCCAGTTTGTGACTTCCCCTTTCTTGTCATATAGCTAAGATCAAATTCTGTTACTTTATTTAAAAGAGTCGTTTACATTTCATTTTTTTATCTGCATAACTTAGATGGATATTTTGCCTAGAACGGGGTTAATATTCAGGAATATTACTTAAAATTTGTTCGATTATGGCGTTTAAATTACTTTCTACAAGTAATTGTGAAATCATAGAAAAGGCATAACTAGGTATGAAGCAGTTCCCAACAGTGTTAATTGTCGATGATGTACCAGAGAATTTACGCGTTTTACAGGAAGTTATGGATGCATTGGATTGCCAAATTGCTGTGGCAAATTCTGGTGAACGTGCGTTGGAGCTGTTAGAGCGAACCCAGCCTTGCTTGATCTTATTGGATGTCATGATGGGGGGGATTGATGGATTCGAGACTTGTCGCCGGATCCGTATGCACCCGCAACATAAAGACGTGCCGGTTATTTTTGTAACGGCATTGGCCGATGATATTAGTCGTGGATTTGAGGTTGGCGGCAACGATTACATTAGTAAACCGATCCGAATAGAAGAAGTACGAGCTCGAGTACAGCATCAGTTGGAAAAGTTTCAGCTAGTGCATGAGCTTCGTGAACTGACGTCTCAATTAGAAGAAAAAGTACGCGAGCGCACCGCCGACCTAAATCTTTTAAATCGAAATCTTCGCAAAGAAGTGAATGAGCGACGTTACATGCAAGATAGACTGAAGTATTTGGCTCAGCATGATTTTGTGACGCAGCTATACAACCGTGACGCACTTGATGAACACGTTTCCTATCTTATTTCTGGCATACAATCGAATACATCTGAGCACACTCCCTATTTTGTTTTGATTGATATCAACGAGTTTCGTTTGATTAATGATTCCTGTGGCTGTATTGCAGGGGATGAGTTGTTGCATCAGCTGGCGGTGTTAATGGGCGGTTTGGCAAACCCGCAACGAGATTTTTGTGCTCGTTTAAGTGGTGATAAATTTGCCATTGTTATCAGCCAAGGTGGGAGCCAAGCGGTAGAGTCTTTTTTCCGTTTGTTGCAAAAAGCCATTCAAGACTTTTCTTTTGTGTGGGACGAACGGCAGTTTCGAATGACGGTAACACAAGTGGCCATGCCAATTACCCTTGATATGGTGTCGTTTGAGCAAGTTGTGATGCTGGCGGATGAAGTGTGCTACACCAGCAAAAAAGCGGGTGTCCATTCGCGTATTATTAAAAATGCCCAAGACTTAGCGTACGAGGAGCATCGTGGCAATTTAAACTGGGGACTGCGTATTATTGATGGCCTTGAAAAAGACCTGTTTCAAGTGCATTTCCAGCAAGTGTTTTCATTAATAAAAGATGAACCGAAGAAAAAAATCGAAATATTGGTTCGGCTTACGGATGAAGAAACGGGCAATTTAATTTTTCCGAACGACTTCATTCGAGCGGCCGAGCGTTTTGGTATCGTTTCAAAAATTGACCGCTGGGTGATTCATCACACGATGCAAAAAATGGCGGAAAATAAAGCGCTTTGGGACTCGGTTGATCAGGTGGCGTTAAATGTGTCGGCGTTGTCGGTGAGACAAGCCAATTTTGCAGAGTTTATTGTGGAGCAGCTCGCGCATTTTCAGCTCGATGGCGCTAAGTTCTGCTTTGAAATTACGGAAACCGAAGCGTTAAACAATTTCACAGACACCCGTCGTTTTATGGCGTTATTGCATCAATCGGGTTGTACGATCGCATTGGACGACTTTGGTACAGGTTTTTCCTCTTTCGCTTACCTGATGGATTTGCCTTTCGATTTGATCAAAATTGACGGTATGTTCATCAAGGATATGCACCTCAATGAGCTTCACTATGGCATGGTGGATTCGATTGTGAAGCTGGCCAAAATGTTAGATAAGCCAGTTGTTGCAGAGTTTGTTGAGAACCAATCTATTGTGGATAAGCTCAAATTGCTTGGTGTGGAGTGGGGGCAAGGCTACTTTTTCCATAAGCCTGAAAAATTGTAAGTCTAAAGGTCAACTTAGGTGTTAGGCCAATTGCCGAGGGATTTTTAACATGGATATTCAACTCCCGCTGATTCTCAAAATATTGGTCTTTTTGTTTTGCGTTACGGCGTTTGTCTTGGTCGTATTACAACTCGCTTTTTTAATCCGTTTCAAACTGTTGCAGCGACGCTATTCAAGAGCCATTTTGGCCACCAATGCGGGTGTTTGGGAGTGGTACCCTGAAACGGGGCGTTTGTATGCCTCCACAGAATTCTTTATGCAACTTGGGTTCGAAGAGAAAAAAACACCCAAATCTCTAAAAGACTGGCTGGCCTTTTTGTCACCAGAAGATCGCATCACCTTTGAGCGCTGGAAGGCTGTTTTACTGGAGGATGAGGTTAATCTTGCTCCCAGATCGATTCGTCTCAAAATCAAAAATCACCTTCAGGAAGCGCATTGGGTCGAAATGCGCGGCAGCGTGGTACGGCGCGATGCCCGTAAACGTGTTTACAGTGTGGCTGGCATTTTTGAAGACATTGGTCATATTGTTGAAACCGAAAATGAACTGATTGTGGCGCGAGAAGAAGCCCGCCGTCGAGAGCTGACTTTGTCTTCTTTGCTGAACAATATTCCTGACATTGTCTGGTCAAAAGATGAGGCTGGACGTTATTTGGATTGCAATCAGGCATTTTTGGATTTTAACTCTTTGTCCGTTGAGGAGATTCAAGGCAAGAATGACCTAGACTTAAACCTCGATAGAAAAGGGGGTTATTACTTTAACCAAGACAAACATGCGTTAGAAGCAGGCGTTACGCTGCATGAGCAAACGTGGGGATACCCTAAAGATGGCAGTGAGCCATGCTTGTTTGAGGTATACCGTGTGCCCGTCATTGAACCTTCCATAAACTTTCGTGGCACTCTTGGCATCGCTCGAAACATCACAGAACGTCACCGTTTATTCAATGAGTTGAAGCTGTTTAAAAGCTTTGCTGACAATTCGGCACAGGGCTTTGTGATGGCGACTTTAGAGGGTGATATAACGTATCTAAATAAAAAAATACGGCAACTGCTGAGCGTCTCAGGTGAAGAAAACGACGCGTCCTTAGCGGATTTGAACTACTTGGATTTTTACCCTGAAGTGAGTCAAAAATTCATTAAATCTACTGTCATTCCTTATGTGAAAGAGCAAGGTGTCTGGGAAGGAGAATTGCAAGCCAGAAGCTTAAATGGTCGCCTGTTTGCAACCCATGAGACGTTCTTTCTATTGCGAGACGACGAAGGAAAGTCTACGTCTTTAGGGAATATTATGAGTGACATTACCGATCAAAAAAATGTCTCTCTCCAACTAGAGCAAGCGAAAGAAGCCGCTGAGCAGGCTAACCAAGCAAAAAGTCATTTCTTGGCCAATATGAGCCATGAAATTCGTACCCCACTGAACGCGATTATTGGCTACGCTCAACTCATCAGTGAGGACAACCAGCTAACGGGAATGTCGAGAACACGGTTTTTGTCCATTGCCAGTGCAGGCAATCGATTGTTGGGGTTGATTAACGATATTCTCGACATCGCTCGAATAGAATCGGGACGGCTTGTGTTGCACGAACAAAAAACCGATTTATGCCGAGAAGTCAGTCAAATAGGTAAGCTGTTTCAGGGCGAAGCGCAACAAAAAGGCTTAACCTTAATCGTTGAATGCCATATTGACGATGGGCAAATGGTCATGATTGACCCAGTTAAGTTTCAGCAAATACTGACTAACCTACTGGGCAATGCCGTGAAATTTACCTCTCAAGGCTATGTGAAAGTAACGGCTCAACTGGTTGATAATCGAATTCATATTATTATAGAAGACACCGGGCCAGGGATTGAGTCTGAGTTAATGGAGCATTTATTTACGCCCTTCATGCAAGGTAAAGCGGGAGAAATTTCAGGAGGAACCGGACTTGGTTTGTCTTTATCGACAGCCTTGGTAAAACTCATGGAAGGTTCTTTATCTGTGAAAAGCAGCGATGGCATTGGTACTCAAATAACGGTGGATTTGCCCTTGCTCAAAGCGGGTGATCGCCAGGCAATCAATGTGGACAATGAAGACGCGATCCTCAGTATGAGGTTGAACAATCCCATACGTGTATTGGTGGCAGAAGACGACGCCTGGTCTAGAGATATTCTTGTGTCTTTGTTAGAAAAAGCCGGTTGCCAGATTTTAGAAGCGGAAGACGGCGAGCAAGCCATTGAGATTTTTAGGACGAATCCACCGGATTTGATAATGACGGATATTCGAATGCCTAAAAAAAGCGGCATTGATCTATTAAAAACGATTCAAAGAGAAGATAAGAACCATCAAATACCGGTGATCGCGGTCACAGCGTCAACGTTAGTGCATGAACAGCAAGCGTTATTGGATGAAGGCTTTTGGCAGGTCATCGCAAAACCTTATCAAATTAAAGAAATTTATAAATCCTTGGTGACGCACTTGGATGTGTATTTCGTGCCTGCACCAGAATCAAAAAGAACCTCTAACACGGACGACTTAACCGTTTCTTCCCTAAATGATGATATGAGTACGGAGTGCGATTTAACGCGGGACGATTGGCTGCCATTATTGTCAGCAGCCCAAAGCGGTGACGTTCAAGCCACTGAACAAGCATTCCACTCTTTGAGTCGGTACCTCCCTGCGACCTACAAAAGAACACTGCAATCCGCGATTGAACAATTCGATCTCGGATTGGTGGAGTCTTTGATTGCCCAATATGAGGACAAAGCATAAACACACCTGAGCATTCTGTTCATATGCGGATTGCTCAAGGCTTCCTGAGTGCTTTAGGTTTGACATAAAATCGCCTCATAGATACTGTCGAACAAGACAAGTTATAAGAAAAGCGCCTACAATAGAGCCTTTTACTTTTTCGCTAATACACACTAAACCGCAACAGGTAGCCCAATGACCCATTTCGCCTCTAGTGACTTTCCTTTTACCGCGGTAGCGGGGCAAGATGCGCTAAAGCTGGCGTTGATTTTGTGTGCCGTTAATCCACAAATCGGCGGTGTTTTGATAAGTGGCCCGCGTGGATCGGCAAAGTCTACCTTGGCGCGAGGATTGTCTGGCGTGATGCCCGCTTTACAGGGAGAAGAAGCCGTTCCTTTTGCAACGCTGCCACTTGGCACCAGTGAAGATCGTTTGCTTGGTGCATTGGATTTAGAGCAAGTTCTGCAAGACAAACAGGTTGCTTTTAAACCCGGTTTATTGAGCAAAGCCCATGGTGGCGTCTTGTATGTCGATGAAGTGAATTTGCTTGCCGACCATTTAGTGGATCAACTCTTGGATGTGTCCGCCAGTGGCGTCAATCGTGTTGAGCGTGATGGACTCAGTCATGAACACGCGGCGCGTTTTTTGTTGGTGGGCACCATGAACCCCGATGAAGGCGAGTTGCGTCCACAGCTAAAAGACCGCTTTGGCCTGATGGTGGAATTGGTTAATCAATACAGCCTTGAAGAGCGTGTACAGATTGTGCGTCTCCGCGATGAATACGACCAAGACGCTCAAGCATTTTGTGATGCCTTTAGGTACAAACAGCGTAATTTGAAAAACAGCATTCGCTTGGCAAGACAAGTTTTAGCGCAAGTGCGTTGCTCTGATGAATTGCGTTTAGAAGTGGCAAGCCGCTGTCAGCTAGCAAATGTTGATGGTGTGCGTGGTGATATTGTTTGGATTCGAGCCGCCATGACCCATGCCGCTTGGCGCGGTGCAAAAAATGTCTCTTTGGACGATGTTCAAGCCGTCGAAGAGTTGGTGTTGGCTCATAGACGCCAAGTTAACTCTCAGCCTTCAGCATCCAGTCCGCCGCCGTCTCGTCGACCTGACGATTCTCGTTCGTTATCACCCAATAGCAGTAATCAGCCTCAAATTGATTTATCACCAGACGGTGAGCCAAATGAGCAAAATGGTTCGGGGGAATGGGGCAGTATGTCGCCTCAAACGCTTGCGAGCAGCGCGCCCATCAATGTGGTTGTTCACGGTTCACAGAGAGAGCGCTGCGCCGCTCAGTCATTTATTGGCGAGGTAGCGCCGGGAAAGCATAAAGGCAAGCAGCTGGGCGGTTATCGTCCCGATGTCGCGCAATCTGTTGACCTTCCTTCCGCAGATGGAATTGACTGGTTTAGAAGCATTGTCAGCCAGCCGCAAGAATGGCCACCGAAAAACCTGACGCCTAAGCCCGCTAAGACCGGTCAATCTGTTTTGCATTTGGTGTTATTAGACACATCGGCATCAACCTTGAGTCAAGGTGTGTTTGCCCATGCCAAAGGCGTGATTTTAGACATTGCACAGCGTGCTTATTTGGCTCGAGAACAGATTGCTATTTTAGGCTTTGGGCAAGAGGGCGTGTCGTCTATTTTGCCTAAAGTGCGCGCTCCCAAAGAAATCTCTGATTTATTGGACGATTTAGGCGCGGGTGGCGGTACGCCATTTCGTGTTGCAATCGAAAACGCCAGCCAGTACTTGGCACAACAGCACAAAACCAACAAGAGCTTACTCAGCCAAACCTATATACTAACGGATGGCCGAACCCAAGCCGACGTATCTGACCTTGTTTTGCTGGGTAATACTGTATTAATCGATACTGAAAACGCGCCAGTCAAGCGTGGTCGAGGCCAAGATATTGCACAGCATTTGGGCGCACAATACGTTCTATTGAGCTCTTTTTTACCGACTATTTAGACACATTTTAGAGATGGCTTTATGACCTCTTCTGTTGTTCATTGTCCTGCATTATTTTTGACAGCACCTGCGTCGAATCAGGGCAAAACCACCATTACGGCGGCGCTGGCGCGTTACTTTACCAATCAGGGAAAAGTGGTTCGCGTGTTTAAAACGGGTCCCGATTACCTTGACCCGCAGATTTTAGCGCAAGCGTCTAAACAACCCGTCGAGCAACTGGATATTTGGATGGCGGGCGAAGAGTATTGCCAAGACATGCTTTATCAAGCCGCTCAAGTAGCGGATTTGATCTTGGTGGAAGGTGCCATGGGCATGTTTGATGGCGAACCTTCCAGTGCAGACCTTGCGGCTCGTTTTGGTATTCCCATGGCGATTGTTATGGACGTTAAAGGCATGGCGCAAACCGCTGCGGCGGTCGCGACTGGCTTGGCGAATTTCCGCGATGACGTGCAAGTGGCAGGACTGATTGCCAACCGTTGTGGCAGCGAACGCCATGCGGAATTGATCCGCGATGCATTACCTGCAAACTTACCTTTGCTCGCCACCTTAAAGCGTGATGAAGAAATTACCTTGCCAGAGCGTCACTTAGGTTTGGTGCAAGCAGACGAAGTAAAAGACGAGCTCGAAGTGCGCTTTGAAGCCGCTGTGGAATGGCTGAAAGAAACGCAAGACACTGGCTTGTTGGCATTACCTAATGCCGTGCCTTTTTATGCTACTAAGCAAGTAGATGACAATCAAGTCATCGAGCAAAGCTTGCAGGGGAAAACCATTGCGGTGGCTAGAGATGCTGCGTTCAGTTTTATCTATGATGCGAACCTAATTGCGTTGAAAAGTTTAGGCGCAGAGGTGGTGTTTTTCTCGCCCTTGCATGATCAAGCTTTACCCGATGCTGATGCTCTTTGGCTGCCGGGTGGTTATCCTGAATTGCACTCCAAAGTGCTCTCTGAAAACCTTTCAATGCGCCAAGCCATCAAGGCTTTTTTCCATTCGGGAAAAGGGATTTTGGCGGAATGCGGCGGCATGCTTTATAGCTTGGAGGATCTAACCGATTTGGATAATCAGTGTTATCCGATGTTGGGGATTTTAGCTGGCCAAGGCGCGATGCGCGGCAAACGCGGTTGCCAAGGTATGCAAACAGCGGTGATTCCACAAGGTGAAATTCGCGGCCATGCTCATCACAGATCGCGCAGCGCCAATACGCCGGAACCGGTTGGTTATGGTCGTCGTCAGCGACACCCAGCACCGGGCGAGGCGATTTATCAGCAGAAAGGCTTAACCGCCAGTTATTTGCATTTGTTTTTCCCTTCCAATTTAGACGTTACTGCTAAGATCTTTTTAGCCGGTCAGCAGGGCTAGCGGATTATGTGGCCTGAAAGTGCTGAATCGACCGCGCCACTGCGTACTGGTTTAACCACCGGAACCTGCGCGACGGCTTGCTGTGTGGCGGCGGCTCAGGCACTTTTTGCCCAACAACAAGATGCAAGCGTCAGCGTCACCTTGCCCAAAGGCAAAGTGGTTGATCTGCCAATTATCGAGTATCAAGCAGTCGACGGCGGCATCAAAACCGCGACGATTAAAGACGCGGGAGACGACCCAGACGCGACCCACGGAGCAACCTTATTTGTCGAGCTGAGATTATCCCCAGAGCAGGGCGTACGCTTTCATGCGGCGCAAGGCGTGGGCACTGTGACACGCACGGGCTTGCTGCTTGATGTTGGCGAACCAGCAATTAATCCAGTGCCGCGTAAAATGATGACCGAGCATTTGGAAGGTTTTGCGCAAACCTATCAATATCATGGTGGTTTCGATGTGTCTGTCGGCGTGATCAACGGTGAGCAAATTGCACAAAAAACCATGAATCCACGTTTGGGAATTTTGGGGGGCTTATCGATTCTCGGCACCACAGGCATTGTGCGTCCGTTTTCTTGTGCTGCTTACATTGCGTCTATTCATCAGGGCATCGATGTGGCACGTGCTAATTCAATCACCCACATTGCCGCTACCACAGGCAATGCCAGTGAAGACGCTATAAAAAGTCATTATCAGCTCGATGATATGGCGTTGATCGAAATGGGTGACTTTGTGGGTGCTGTGTTAAAGCACATTAAAAAAGTGGAATCCACCGCACCTGTTCAGCTGACTAAGTTAAGTATTTGCGGAGGCTTTGGTAAGATCAGTAAGCTGGCCCAGCATCATATGGATCTAAACAGTCGTGCATCCAGCATCGATCTTGCTGCCTTGGCACAACTTGCCGCCAGTTTGGGTGCTGATGATGACTTGCAAGAGCGCATGACATGCGCCAATACCAGTGTGGAAGCCTTGTCTTTTGCTATGTCAGCAGGATTACCGCTTGCCAATGCCATCTGTCAGCAAGCCTTAGATTTTGCACGACAGTACATTCCCGCTCACATCGAGTTAGAAGTCTGGGCGATTGATCGCAAAGGCCAATTTGTTGGTAAAGCCTTGGATGCTGATTTAACACAGCGAGACGAGTCATGAAGGTTTTATTATTGGGTGGCACCGCTGACGCTCGCCGTTTGGCCGACTCGTTACATAGAGAGAATGTAAGCGTCATCTACAGCTTGGCGGGGTTGGTACGCGTGCCCAAAGTCGATTGCCAGCTGGTGGTGGGGGGATTTACCCAATTTGGCGGGTTGGCTCAGTACTTAAAAGACAATAATATCGGCGCGATTTTGGATGTGACCCATCCTTATGCGCAAACCATGAGCAGCAAAGCCGTCACGGCGGCTAAAGATGTTGGCATTCCCTGTTGGCGTTTTCATCGCCCCGCTTGGAAACAAGAAGAGGCCGATCGCTGGAAATTTTATCAAGATGAAACCGATTTACTGGTGCAGCTTGATGACTTTCGAGTGCCCTTATTAAGCGCTGGGCAAATGAGCGAAGCCTTGCTCAAACGTGTTCTGCAATTACCAAGCGTTGAACGCATTGTGTGGCGAACGGCGTTTGAGCCTAAGTTTGATCTGCCAGATAACATCGATTGGATAAAAGCCATTGGCCCTTTTGCTTTAGAGGACGAGCGCCAATTGTTAGTGGATCACGGCATTGATGTTATCGTTAGTAAGAACAGCGGCGGTTCGGCCACCTATTCCAAGCTTGAAGCCGCCAGAGAATTATCTATTCCCGTTTTATTGCATGCTCGGCCGATTTTGCCAGAAGCCGAACGTGAATTTAGTGACACGGAAGACTGCTTGCAAGCTTGTTTGGCCGCTTGGGGCAAGGCTTCTACTCACATTAAACATCAACAAAAAGACAACCAACAGTGACTTCTTCAGACGACGTTCAATACAACTATCAATACGAAAATAACCCTCAAGCTATTGAGAATGACAGTTTTCGACAAATCCGCGAGCTAACTGATTTGTCTGGCTTGAGCCAAGACCAGCAGCAAGTCGTTATGCGCGTAGTGCACAGCCTTGGCTTGCCTGACGTGGCCGAGCAAGTGCGCTTTAGTGCCAATGCAACTCAAGCAGGCCGCGAGGCGTTAGCCAATAATGGCGCGATTTTGTGCGATGTGGAAATGGTCAAGCAAGGGGTGACCAAACGCATGATCACTCAGGACCCCTTGTGCTTTTTGAACGATGCGCGCACAGCAGAATTGGCGAAAAGCAAAGGCGAAACTCGCTCTATGGCGGCACTGAGTTTATGGCAACAAGATCTTGCTGGCAGTGTAGTATTAATTGGTAATGCGCCCACCGCCTTGTTTCGTTTATTGGAAATGATAGAACAAGGCGCGCCAAAACCCGCTTTGATCATCGGTATGCCGGTGGGTTTTGTCGGCGCAGCGGAGTCGAAAGACGCGCTTTGGCAAGCTCATGAAAAGCTTGGTATCGAATGCATTACCTTGCTCGGACGAATGGGCGGCAGCGCCGTGACATCGGCCAGCTGTAATGCATTGTTGCGCTGCAATCTAGGCGAGTATTATTAATGTTTTTTTGTTCCTTCCCCTTATCTTCAAGGGGAAGGTTAGGATGGGGTTGTTAACTTTTTGGACCCCCTCCCAGCCTCCCCCTTAGCAGGGGGAGGAGTTAAACACTTTTTTGTTCCTTCCCCTTATCCTCAAGGGGAAGGTTAGGATGGGGTTGTTAACTTTTTGGACCCCCTCCCAACCTCCCCCTTAGCAGGGGGAGGAGCAGGCTGCGATGTCTAATGAAGCACTGATACCTCGTCCCTTGGTACGGGGATATTGAATGGAAATAGGTTTATGAAACACACACAAATGCCAATCCATGTTATCGGTTTAGGCGTTAATCAAGCGGCGCATTTGGATGATGCGGCGCAAGCGGTTTTGTCGAGCTTGTCGGCGCATGATGTTGTTTTAGGCGCTCCGCGTCAGCATGACACCATCACACACTGTGCTCATCTGGCTCGTCGTGAAGATCTGCCCAAACTCAGCACGTTGAAAGAAGCCTTTGCCAATTGGCAATCCGAAGGGACGAAGCAGGTGGTGGTGTTGGCCTCTGGTGATCCGCTGTATTACGGTATTGGCGCTTGGTTGATGCGCACTTTTTCGCTTGAGTCGCTGCAGTTCTATCCGAATGTGTCCAGTATTCAAGTAGCTTGTCATCGTCTTGGTCTTTCCTTGCAAGACGTGCAAGTGGTGAGTTTGCATGGTCGGCCTTTGGTGTCTTTACGTCGTTATTTGCAGTCGAATAAAACCTTGGTGTTACTGACCGATCAATACAGTCAGCCGAAACACATTGCCGAAGAATGTGTTAAAGCAGGGTTGGATCAAAGCGAGATAACCGTATGTGAAGCCTTGGGTTATGAACAAGAAAAAGTCCGTACGTTTGTCGCAAATTCTTTGATAGACACTGAACTCGAATGTGATCCACTCAATGTGATTGTGGTGAAAACCAGCCAACAAGCCTCACTTTATCCCAGCAGTGTTGGCATTCCTGATACGTCTTTTGTGACAGATAAAGGCGATGGAAAAGGCATGATTACCAAGCGAGAAGTGCGTTTGGCAATTTTGTCTTACATGGACATTCAGCAAGGCGACACAGTGTGGGACATTGGCGCGGGTTGCGGTGGTGTGAGTGTAGAAATGGCCTATTGGCATCCTCGTAGTCAAATTATTGCCATTGAACATCATCCTGACCGCTTGGCCTGTTTGGCGGCCAACCAAGATCGATTTGGTGTGATGCAGAATTTATCGATTGTCGCAGGGCGAGCGCCGGACGTGCTGGTGGATTTGCTTGCTGGCAATTTTTTTACTGACAACAACGCACAACATGGCAGGCCGAACAAAGCCTTCATTGGCGGCAGTGATGGTGAATTGAATGCCTTGATGACGCAAGTTTGGGAGCTATTGCCCGATGATGGCAGCTTGATGGTCAGCGCTGTTACCGAAGAGACAAAATATCAGGTCATGCAGTTCGCCCAACAGCGTGACCAAGCACAAGACGCCGACGAGCAGAGTTTGCAGGTGTCCATTACCAAAGGCGAGCGATTGGCGGGGCAGCGTTTATTTCGTCCTAGTCTGCCCGTGACGCTTTATCATTTTCGAAAATATACGGCCACAACATCGGCCATCAATACAAATCATAAGGAAAGCGCACAATGAGTGCCTCGGAAACATCACAAAAAACAGGCCGATTCATTGGTGTGGGCGTTGGCCCCGGTGATCCAGAATTGATCACTTTAAAAGCCTTACGTTTAATTCAGCGTGCCAGTGTGGTGAGTTACCTTGCCAACGACGAAGGGAGTTCTCAAGCGAAAACCATCGCCAGCGAAGCCTTCGCTGGCGTGACTCATGCGCAAAATGAAATAGCCATTGTCATGCCGATGTCGACGGATCGTTCGTTGGCGAATGAAGCGTACGACAATGGCGCAAAAGCCATTGCCAATGAGTTATCGCAAGGCAAAGACGTGGTCTTCTTGTGTGAAGGCGACCCGTTGTTTTTTGGCTCTTTCGCGTATTTATTAGAGCGCCTAGAAGGCGATTTTCCATGCCAAGTGGTGCCGGGCGTGTCATCCATCAACGCGGCATCGTCTGCCTTGAATCATCCGTTAACCGTGTTAAAAGAATCCTTTGCGGTGGTGAGCGGTCGTCATACTGCCCAACAAATTGATACTGCGCTAGAACAACACGACAGTGTGGTTATTATGAAAGCAGGACGTGCGCGTCCTCGCATCTTGATGGCGTTGCGCAAAACCAATCGTATGCAAGATGCCAAATATCTTGAATACATTGGCCGTGACAACGAACGTATCGTGCGCGATGTATCCACCTTGGAAGACAAAGCAGGGCCGTATTTCTCCTTGTTTGTGGTGACTAGAAGCGAGCGAGGCACTCGGTGATACGCTTTATCGCATTAACGCCAGCAGGTGAAAGTCTCGCGCAAAAACTCTTGTCTAAAGGCGTACAAAATAATTGGCCGGATGCGGTCGTTGATTACAAGCCAAAACCTTTCGCCGAGTTTGTTCAAACGGGGTTTAAAAACGGTGATTGGCTGGTGTTTATTTGTGCCACTGGCATCGTCATGCGAACGCTCGCGCCGGTGCTGCAAGACAAATATCAAGACCCGCCAGTCTTGGTATTGGACGAAGATGGCAAGTTTGTCATTCCGCTTTTATCTGGTCATGAAGGCGGTGCAAACGAGTGGGGCGCACAAGTGGCAGCATCCCTTGGCGCACAGTTGGTGATGACCACCGCGAAGCCTTACTTGAATCCTATCTATACTTTGGGAATGGGCTGCGAACGCAACTGTCCGCTGGAATTTATCGAAAGCCTGATGCTTGAAGCTCTAGCGCAAAAAGGCTTAACGCCAAACCAAATCCACTCTTTAAACAGCATCGACATCAAAGCCGATGAAACCAACCTCATCGCTCTCGCAGACAAATACCATTGGGACTTTAACACCTACAGTGCGAAAGAACTTGCGCCGATGGAATTGCTTCTTAGCACAAAATCCGACTACATCTTTAGCACCGTCGGCGTCTACGGCGTTGCGGAATCTGCCGCGCTGTTAGCGGCTCAAATGGAAACCGGCAAAGAACCTGAGCTTATGTTAAATAAAATCAAAAACGCCAAAGCGACCTGTGCGGTGGCGAGATCGTATCAATCTCGATAAGCTGGTAAGAAACACAGACAAAGCGATAAGGTTGTGAGCGTTCTAGGTGGAAAATGTAAGTAATTGTATAAATTTGACCGATATATACGGGACGTTCAGTATAATAAATTTTTGAAGATCTCCCTATTTTTAGCGTTTCCTCTATTGGAACCTTCATTATGATAAATGTATTAACTGGTGTTTTAAGAATAAGTCGTCGCCACGCGGATTTGGCCGCTTTCAGGGGCTGGTTATGTTTTGTTGTTGGCTGTTTATTCTCTTTTCAAACTCAAGCCGTGAGCGTTCATGCCAGCGACATCACTCCATCTATTGATACCACACCCATACTCACGGTCAGTGATTCGGATCGAGTAGTGTCTTTGTCTATGTCTGATATCGAGTCTCTTGATTTGTTTGAGACCGATGACATGACGCACTTTGATGGTCCTAAAGGAAAATTTGCCGGAGTTTGGCTGAACGATTTCTTGAAAAAATACCAACTCGATGATGCGCTTCGTTTACGCTTGCTGGCATTAGATGGCTATGAAGTGTTTCTTCCCAAGGAAGGTCGCGAACGTAAACAATACCTTTTGGTAACCCGACTTAATGGGCTGCCTGTATCCGCCAGTGATTTGGGGCCGTTGATGTTAATTATTCCGTCTGATGCCGACTTGCCTTCCCACCTTGCGGAATCGAAAACGTTCTGGATTTGGGCGATTAATGACATCGTTGCGCAATGAAAATGCTGACAGCGAAGCAAATTCGGACTCGAATATGGCTAATATTTGCTGTTTTTTTAGGGCTTTGTGTTTGGGCTGCGCTGTATTTTCAGCAGCAATCTAAGCAATTGCTAGGGTCTAATTTTACTGCGCTTGTTGTAGATGTGATGCAGGCGCAAGAGGATGTTCATGTCCTCAAACGGTCTTTATCGTATTTGAAAGCGGACAGTCCATTTTTTGACATTCAGGAACTGGAAAAAGCCAAAATTCGCATTCAATATCGTATTCCCATCATTGATAGAAAGGTACGGGCAAGTGTCATTGACTCAAGAGTTTATGAGCCTTATCTGACGAAGTTGAGTGCCGTGGGCGCAGCGTTGCCCGATATGATCAAACGCATCCAAAGGTCAAATCAAGACTCTGAAAATAGGTCGTTACTGATTACTCAGCTGACGAAAATCGAGTTAGACATGGCGGTATCGTATTCTGAGCTTCATCATATTATTCAAGCTGCTTCGGATATTGAGCGGCGACGAAAAGATCAGTTGCTATTGCTTATTTGGGGGTTGATAAGCGCGGTATTTATTGTAGGTTCTGCCTTGCTTGCCACGTTAACACGTCTTTATTTTCACAAAGAAGAACTAACGATACAAAACAATCTGGACCATTTAACGCAATTGCCAAATCGACGTTATATTTCTGAAAAAGCGCAAGCCATTATAGGGTGGCGTCCAGCTCAAATTGGTTTTGCGATTATTGATTTGGATTTGTTCAAAAAGATCAACGACTTATATGGTCATCCCGCTGGAGACGAAGTACTTAAGCACATAGCCGATATTTTGAATCACCATATTGTGGAGCCAAATCTAGTGGCGCGTATCGGTGGCGAAGAGTTTTGCGTACTTTTTTTGAATCTTAGTCAGCAGCAAGTCATGACGTTGTGTGAAGAGATTCGAGTGGCCGTTGAAGAAGCAAAATTAAAGGTAAATAACAGCGTTATGATTCATATTACGCTGAGTATTGGCCTTTACTATCACGAAGGCGAGCGTCAGACGACGTTTAGTCAAATCTATCAATACGCCGATCAGGCACTTTATCTCGCCAAAAAACAGGGTCGAAATAGGCTGGTTCTGCACGACAATGCGATTGTGCATTAGGCTTTTTGAGTTTTCGCTGTTTTCTCGGTTTAATCATGATGGTGTTCGTGACGAACGGCATTCGTGTCAGATTCCAGTGCTTCTAAAATGGTGCAATGTTCGGCGCTTTCTTCACCCCCGCAACAGGCGTCGGATAGCCGTTTGAGCGACGCTTGAAAGCGGATCAATTCGGCTAATTTGTTTTCTACTGTTTGCAACTTTGTATCGACCAGTGTTTTTACATCAGCACAGGCGTTGTTGGCCTTATCCACTTCAATAGACAGCAGCTCTTTTATTTCGGACAGCGTGAAACCGACGTTTTTTGCCCGAAGAATAAACTCAAGTATGTCTTTGTCTTTCTCTGTGTAAAGACGATAGCCAGATTCGGATCGGCTAGACGGTGTGAGTAGTGCGTTTTTTTCATAAAAGCGAAGGGTGTCATGGTTGATGTTACATGCTTTTGCGAGCTCGCCAATTCGATACATACTGTCTCCTTTTCTTTTATGACAACTATACACCTTAGACTTAACTCCAAGGTCAATGGTTGTGTATTTGTCTTGTTATTTAACGGTTTTATATTTCTTTCATGGTCGATGGTTTATATTAGCGCGCAGAATATAGTGATTGGATAATTTTTTGTTGATTGGTAAAAGGTGAATTAGGAATGGATGTATTTCATAGTGTCATTCTGGGGTTGGTTGAAGGGGCGACGGAATTTCTGCCTATTTCTTCTACAGGGCATATGATTGTGGTGAGTCAATGGCTTGGCATGGAGCAAACCGAAGGGAATAAAGCCTTTGAAGTGATTATTCAATTGGCGGCAATATTAGCGGTGATTGCCAACTACAAAGAGCGTTTTACGTTTAAGCATGTGCGTTTGTGGAGTCAGGTTTTTGTGGCCTTTTTGCCTGTCGCTATTGTAGGTTTTTTATTCCGCCATGAAATCAAGGCCATGTTCTCTGTGCCCATTGTGGCGACGATGTTCATTGTGGGCGGGGTGATTTTTTTACTGACAGAACGCTGGTTAAAAGACAAAACGGCGAGTGTGGACTCGTTGGAATCGCTGACAATGAAGCAGACGTTATGGATTGGTTTCGCTCAAATATTTGCGCTAATTCCAGGCACCAGTCGAGCAGGTTCAACGATTATCGGGGCGTTGCTAGTTGGGGTTAGTCGTAAAGTGAGCGCGGAATTTTCGTTTTTATTGGCCTTGCCGGTGATGGTCGCGGCGTCTGGTTACGATTTGCTTTCAAGTTATAAAGAATTCGCAGGTGAGCAGCTGATGCCTTTGATTATTGGCTTTGTGGTGGCTTTCCTCAGTGCGTTTGTGGTGATGAAATTGTTTATGGTGTTTTTGGAGAAATTCACCTTTGTGGCTTTTGGCTGGTATCGCATTATCTTTGGCGCGTTGTTGCTGTTTTTCGCTTAATCGTTACAAGAAAATCAAGGTGTTGTTTGACAGGGAGCCGAGGTTTTAAGGCTTTACAGACAAGAAAGGATGTTTTGTAATGTCCTTTCTTGTGTTGATGTCGATTTATAGGGAATGTGGATAATGCGTCGTTTTTTTCCAATCGCCACATTGGTGTCTGTGCTTATCAGTGGCTGTGCTTCTTCGGACAATGCGCCCGTTCATCGTTCGTTGGATTCCTTTAAAGGCGCTTCGGCTTGTTACGATCGTGAGTTAGAACCCTACACCCCTGTTGTTGATACACACCTTCATTATCGACCCTTTGACGGACGTGCCATTCCGTTTAATGAGGTGAATGAATATTTGTCGCGCACCTCAGTTCGTTTTGCCAATGTGTACGGCATTGGGCAAATGTTACCGGCCAATTCTTCTTGTTCTAATTACTTAACCTGCCCTGGCACTCCCGTGTCACCCACAACGCGCAATGATTTTGTCAATGCCGCGAACATGGTGGAATTTAAACCTGATGATCTTCATCTCACTCTGTCGATGACCTTTACGGATTTGTCTAATCCGGAACCCACTGTGGCGCTCATGAAGCTGTATGAAAAGGAATATCCGGGGATGTTTCACTGGATGGGAGAAGTGAATCTGGTTAAACAAGCGCAATTTTATAACCGCCATCAAGCGGCGACACCGCAGGATATCGAACAATGGGCGGGGTTTATGGCGGAGTTGAGAGCCAGAGATTACCCAATCACCATTCATTCGGACATTGGTAACAATGCCAATGCCACTCTCTATTTGCCCTTAATGGAGCAGGCTTTGGCGTTGTATCCAAACAATAAAATGGTGTGGGCTCATATGGGGATCTCTTATGAGCAAACCAATTTGAAGGCGACGGAGCACATTGCGATTTTATCCCGTTTGTTGGATCAATATCCTCATTTGATGTTGGACATTTCGTGGCGAATTTTAGAAGACTATTACTTCAGTAAATCCGGCAATCGGGATTTATATGTTCGGTTTCTTAACCAGTATTCAACGCGGATTCTTCCTGGATCTGACTTTGTGGCGTTTCGAGACAACAGCTTTAAGGTGTATCAATCTGAGTTGGAGGCGACAAGCCGCATTTTGCAGTATTTGGACGATTCGGCTTTTCGTAATATTGCGTTAGGGGAAAACTATTTCCGCTTACTGGCTCTCGATTATCAAGCTCCGGCGGTTTGTCAGTAATCTGTTGCCAGTCATCTGTTGCTAGTAGTCTGTTGTCGGCTTTTGTGCCGTTAATGCGGCACGGCTTCCATTGTTTATCCATTCTCTTACGTTGTGAATTCTGTCCATATGTTCCATGCTTTTGTATGTCCACTGAACAGTAGGAGCAAAAGTATGGAGAATCGGATGTCTGATGCGTCCAGTCGTCACCAGTCGTTAGGCGAAGAAATCGCCAATAGTCTCAGTCATGGCTTGGGACTAGTGGCGGCGATTGTGGGAACGCCTTTTCTTATTTTAAGTGCCATCGATTACGCTGATGTAAGTTTTATCGTGGGAGTGAGTATTTTCTCCGCCACGATGATTTTGCTGTATTTGGCCTCGACGCTTTACCACGCTATGCCAAAAGGAAGGGTAAAGTATGTGTTTCGAGTTATTGATCATTCTGCGGTGTATTTATTGATTGCCGGAACCTATACGCCTTTTATGTTGGGCGTGTTACAGGGCGCATGGGGATGGTCTTTGCTGGTGTCGGTTTGGGTGCTGGCCTGTATTGGTGTGTGCCTTAAAGCTTTTGGTAAGGCGTCGCATCCTGCTATTTCTACCACTCTGTATGTGGTGTTAGGTTGGCTTATTATTGTTGCAATCAAGCCGCTTATTTCATTGATGGAGCCAATGGGCTTGCTTCTTTTAGTGCTTGGCGGTGTGCTTTACACGCTGGGCGTGGTGTTTTTTGTACTGGACTCACGGTTGCGATATGGGCATTTGGTTTGGCATTTGTTCGTTGTGGGCGGCACGGTTTGTCATTATTTTGCGATTTTTTATTATGGGGCTTAGCGCGTTTGCGCTGCGTATCTTCTTAAATAGATCGGGTGTATATTTCCGACTGCGTGCGCTTAACTGGCAAAAACGCCTTTCTCACCTTATTAGCGTTGTGGTTTTATGACTATCTCTTTGAAGAATGTATCCGATATTGACGTTACGTGCGCCAATTGCCAAGCATGTTGTTGTCGTATGGAAGTGATGATCATCAGTGATACTGGGGTGCCTGATAAGCATATTTCGGTTGATGAATGGGGTGGCGAGACCATGCTGAGATTAGACGATGGTTGGTGTTCAGCGGTAGACAGAGACACATTTCTTTGCACCATTTACGAGAATCGTCCATGGATTTGTCGAGAGTTTGAAATGGGATCAGATGAATGTCGAGACGTCTTTAATGTTGTTGAATAGCAGAACGCTTTATGAATGAGGGATGCGATGAACGCTATCACACTTGGGTTTAATCCCGAATATTCGGAAAAAGCGCCAACTCAAGAAGAGATTGGTGCGCTTAAGGGGCGCGTGATTTTGGAGTTTGGTGCCCCTTGGTGTGGGCATTGTCAGGCGTCACGAAATGCACTTGAAGACGTTATGAAGGACAATCCTACTTTGGCTCATATCAAGGTGTTTGATGGTAAGGGGAAACGGCTGGGGCGCCAATATGGCGTGAAGCTTTGGCCTACGTTAATTTTGCTGAACGATGGTGTGGAAGTGTGTCGCGTGGTGCGTTTTACGTCCAGAGAAGACGTTCAGGCTTTGTTACACACTGATATCAATGAGTCGACCAATGGTTTTATCTGATGCCTCAATGACTTTTGCATTGGCTTTCGCATCCAGCTCGCTGCTTTTGGCTTCGATTAAACCGTCTTGAATGGGGGAACCATATAAGCCCGAATCCTTCGTTTGATCCGAGCCTAGTGTTTGTTTGGAGGCATCGGCCACTTTTTGACTGGCTTGGTCTAGTCTGTCTTGGCTGCGTTGAAAGCCTTGCTGACCATAGAGAAATGACGAATTGTTGATTTGCATTGGATGACCTTCGTTTTAGTCTGTCTGTGAATACTAGCATAGTTGTGTGGTCGTTTTTTAATCAATGTTTGTTTTTTTATGTTTCAAAATGATGGTTTTATCGTGTCAGGGGATTGGATGAAAAATTGGCCGTTTAGGTGCTTTGTGGCGAGCGTGCTGGTGATTTTTCTATCGCCTGTCGTGGCGGACACGGTATTGGATACCGCAAATTTGAATGCCGCAAACTTGGATGCTGTAAACAGAGCGCGTTTCTATGACGTTATTGATACAAGTAGATACGATATGGCACCCGCTTCTGCGGCGATGACCCATAAAATAGACGCATTGAGTTATGCATTAATGGGGGCTGAGTATGTTGGTGGCCGTGTCGGAGAGGGACAGCTGGCAAAATACGATAAAGACCCATTGAGCCGTTTTGATGTATTTGACTGTACGACGTATGTAGAAACGATTCTGGCTGGCGCATTGTCGGTGTCTTCGGCTGAATTTGAATCCAACTTACAACAAATACGTTATCAGAATGGGCACGTGGATTTTGTCTCACGCAATCATTTTCCGAGTGTGGATTGGTTTCGAAATAACCAAGACAAGCTTATGGATATCACGCCCGAAGTGGCAAAGGGTCGAGCTGCAGTGGCAAAGGCAGTGATCGACAAATCAGCTTGGTATCAACATCTGGGCAGCGACGTGATTCATTGCGACAGTGACCTGTCTGATTCGTGTCAAATATTGTTAGAGCAATTGCATTCTGAAGGTGATGTGTTTCGCGCTGAGCCTGCTTTTTTGCCTTATGTGCCGCTGACCGCCTTGTATGATGGAGAGGATAATCAGCCTAATATGGCGTTATTAGACCGTATTCCCTCTGGCAGTGTGATCAGTATGGTGCGACCCAATTGGGCATTAAAAGACTATATTGGGACAAATATGAATGTGTCTCATCAGGCGCTTGCTATTCGAAAAGAGGGAGTTTTATTTCTACGACACGCCAGTCAACGATACAAAAAAGTCATTGATGAAAACTTTGCTGAGTATTTTGCGCAGTATTCTCCTGCTTCGTCGTTAAAAGGCTTTAACGTTCACGTGTTACGACATTAAGGCCCGACTATTTTTTGCGATTTCGTTGTTTGAAATTGGTGCTGAAATGTTGAAGGTGCAATTCAAGGGCATCACATGAAATGGTAATTTCCCGAACTGACAAGTAGAGCGAATACATCAGGCAAACTAGGCTAGCACCAAAAATGTAACTGCCGATTTGCTGGTACTCCAGATAAATTGCCATCATCGATAGGACGCATAAGAAAAAGCTGATCACGCCTGCTTCTTGCATTCGTCGGATCAAATAAATGCGTTTGCGTAAATTGGTAATTTGTTCCGTGATATTCGCGTCTTCAAGCTTCGGGTCGAAGTTACGGATAATGGACGCAAGAGTGACAAACCGATTGGTGTAAGCCAGCAGCAATAAAGAAACAGCGGGAAAGAGCATAGCGGGAGTGGTTAACGTAATGATCATGTATGGCCTTCTTAAACCTGTGTTCGACAGCGGTGCTTATTGCACGATGCAAAGCGCTTGAAATGAATGAAACAAAAGGGTTCTAACACTATTTAGTCTCTTTATATTACGCTTACTGTGCGCTTTTTTGTACTGTCTCTTGCGGTTCTGAAAGTATAGAAAATAAGCGTTGTATCCCCCCAACTTCCTTCTATAATGCGGCTATATTTTCGTTCCGTCTATCGGTATAGAGTGAGATAAAAATGAATGATTTTTTCAGTATTGGCTTATTAATTATTGCCGGTGCTTTGTTTGCTATGTCTGAAATAAGCATGGCTGCGGCTAGAAAAATCAAGTTGCGTGTTTTGGCGGATGAAGGCGATGTGAAAGCCTTGGCGGTCTTGAAATTACAACAGAAACCCGGTGCCTTTTTTGCCATGATTCAAATTGCGTTAAACGCGATTGCGATATTAGGCGGTATTATTGGTGAGCAAACATTAACGCCCTATATTAAGAAGGTTGTTGAGTTCGTTTATTCTGGGCCATTGTTGGATCAAATCAGTTTTGTTTTGTCTTTCCTAAGCCTTACGTCTTTGTTTATTTTATTTGCTGATTTATTGCCAAAACGTTTGGCGATCATCATGCCAGAAGCCGTTGCGATACGCATGGTGACGCCCATGTTATGGGTGACATTTTTGTTAACACCGGTGGTTTTCTTATTTAACGGCATCACCAATACGATTTTGCGTTTATTTAATGTGCCGATAGAACGCGAAGAGATTGTGACTACTGAAGACATTGTTGCCATGATGGACGCTGGCGCAGAAGATGGCAGTTTGCAAAGCCAGGAATACCAAATTATTGGCAGTGTGTTTGAGCTGGAAACGCGCAATATTGCCAGTGCGATGACGCCGAGAGACCAGATTATTTATTTTGATGTTGATGAAAGCAGTGAAGAGATCAGTCAAAAAATTATCGACCACCCGCATAATGACTTTTTGGTGTGTAACGGCAGCCTAGACAAAATAGAAGGCATCATAGATTCCAAAGAAATATTACGCTTGGTATTAAAAGGCGAGCCAGCTCAGATTCGCCCAGATAAAGTGGATAAAGAAGTTTTCTATTTACCTGAGACGCTGACGTTGTCCGAAGCTCTAAATGCGTTCCGAATGGCGCCTCAAGCCTTTGCCGTGATCGTGAATGAATACGCTACTATTGTCGGTATTGTCACAGTGAAAGATTTGCTAGGCGGCTTTATGGGGGGGTTACTCACGCCACATGATGAGGAGCAAATCGTACAACGCGATGCCAACTCATGGTTGGTAGAAGGATTAACGCCAATCAATGATGTCATGCGCAGTCTGGATATTGAGGAATTCCCTGATCGAATCCAATACGAAACCATTGGTGGTTTTATTACCTACAGTTTAAAACGATTACCCAAACGGACGGACTTTTTTGTTCACGAAGGGTACAAGTTTGAAGTGCTGGACTTAGAAGGTGTAAGGGTTGAACAGCTGCTGGTTACGAAATTGAAATAGCATTGCTAAGCAATGACGCCTTTACTAAGGTGCCGCGCAGAAGTCACAGAGCGGCACCAATTGGCGTAATAAAATCGTAAAACCTTACCACGTGAATCACACCGCCAAAAAATATTGCTTAATCCTCGACTTTTGGCCATTAAATCACTATATTCGCCCACCTTTGTGTTTATATTTTGTACGCTAATCCAGTGGCAGACGTAAACGGCTTTCCATTCTTTTTTTCAGGGCTTACTTTTGATTTCCACGGCTAATATCACCATGCAGTTTGGCGCAACGCCATTGTTTGAAAATATCTCAGCAAAATTTGGTAACGGCAATCGTTACGGTTTAATTGGCGCGAATGGATGTGGTAAATCCACCTTCATGAAAATTCTGAGTGGTGCTCTGACACCCACCTCAGGAAACGTCTCTATTACACCGGGTGAAAAAGTCGGTACTTTAAGCCAAGATCAGTTCGCGTTTGAAGAATACACGGTGGTTGATGCTGTGATCATGGGCGATGTGGCGCTGTGGAAGGTCAAGCAAGAGCGTGATGCAATTTACGCTAAGCCAGAGATGAGCGAAGAAGACGGTATGCGCGCTGGTGAGCTTGAAGCAGAATTTGCCGAAATGGATGGTTACAGTGCGGAAAGTCGCGCAGGTGACATTTTGCTGGAAGCGGGCATCGCAGAAGAGTTTCATTTTGGTTTAATGAGCCAAGTTGCACCGGGTTGGAAGCTCCGCGTTTTGTTAGCCCAAGCGCTTTTCGCTAACCCAGACATTTTGTTGTTGGACGAACCAACCAACAACTTGGACATTCACACCATTAACTGGTTGGCGGGTGTGTTGAATCAACGCAAATGCACCATGATTATCATTTCTCACGACCGTCACTTTTTGAACTCTGTGTGTACACACATGGCAGACATCGATTTTGGTGAGTTGCGTATTTATCCAGGTAACTACGAATATTTCATGGAGGCGTCGTCTTTGATTCGCGAACAGTTATTGACTGAAAATGCGAAGAAAAGTGCTGAGATGGACGACCTTCAAGCGTTCGTTAATCGTTTCTCGGCTAACGCATCTAAGGCTAAGCAAGCCAGCTCTCGCGCTAAAAAATTAGAAAAGATCGAATTATCAGAAGTAAAACAATCTAGCCGTATGACGCCGTCTTTGATGTTTAAACAAGACAAAAAGCTTCATCGTCACGCTCTGATTCTAGAAGACCTAGGCCACGGCTATGATGAGTTGTTGTTTTCTGGCGGCAATATGATTTTAGAAGCGGGCTCTCGTTTGGCGATCATTGGTGAAAACGGCGCCGGTAAGACGACTTTTTTGCGTTGTTTGATGAATGAATTGAACGCGAAACAGGGTGAGATCAAGTGGGCTGAAAACGCGGTTATCGGCTATTGCCCACAAGACAGCACAGAAGACTTCGATTGCGACTTGACCTTGTTTGATTGGATGTCGAAATGGCGTACCGCTAAGCACGACGACTTAAAAGTGCGAGCTATGTTGGGACGTTTGTTGTTTACGGCCGATGATTTCAACAAAAAGGTAAAAGTGTGTTCCGGTGGTGAGAAAAACCGTTTGCTGTTTGGCAAGCTGATGATGATGGATTTGAACGTTCTCGTCATGGATGAGCCAACGAACCACATGGATATGGAAGCCATCGAAGCCTTAAACAACGCTTTGTTGGAGTTTGATGGTACATTGATCTTTGTTAGCCATGACCGAGCCTTTGTGTCTTCTTTGGCGAACCGTGTTATCGAAATCAAGGGGCAGAAAGTCGTTGATTTCCAAGGCACTTATGATGAGTATCTTGCTCATCAAGGCTAATTTTCCTCGCGTATGATACGCATTGTAAAGCCACTTACTGACATGCGCTGTAAGTGGCTTTTTCGTTTAATACTGTCTGGGTTTGTTGTCATACAAGGAGCATTTGATGGACCATAATACATTAAAGCAGTATCTGCTATCGAAGCCAGAAGCAGAAGAGCATTACCCGTTTGATGATTACACGGCGGTGTTTAAAGTGCAGGGCAAAATGTTTGCGCTATTGATAAAAAAGCAAGGCACGCCATTGCTGAATCTCAAATGTGATCCGGGGCATGCGATAGAGCTGCGTGACATTTTTCCTGAAGTGATTCCTGCTTACCATATGAATAAGCGCCATTGGAATTCGGTTGTTCTGCAGGGGGACTTGCCAGCAGGTGAAATCCAACGACAAATAGACCATTCGTATGGTTTGGTTGTGAAAGGCTTAAAGAAATCCATTCGGGAAGGGTTGGAAGTTCGACATGGAAAGCCTGCCTTATACGCGGGAACTCTTGATCAAAACCAAAGCAACCAACAGTCTGGATTATAGAGTGTTGGTTGCTGGGGATGACTGTTTCACAGCTTGAAGATAGACATGACTTCTTTGGTTTCTTTGGCTGTTTCGGCCAGTGATTCACTGGTGACATTATTTTGCTGAACTTGCTCTCCGGCTTTGGCGGAAAGTTCAGAAACGTTGATGTTTAATTGATTGAGTTTCTGCACGGCGTCACTTTGCATATTCACACTTTGAATGACGGTGTGGCTTGCTCGGTTAATATCGTCGACAGAGGCGGCAATGTCTTGCAAATATTGTGTGGTTAGGTTGATCTCTTCGGTGGTTTTTTGTGACTGTTGATGGCTTGCAGTGATACGAGCTTCTGCTTCTTTTGCACCACTTTGCAGTTTGCTAATCATGTTTTGTATTTCATCCGTGGAGGCCTGAGTTCGACTTGCTAGGCCACGCACTTCATCGGCAACCACGGCAAAGCCGCGGCCTTGTTCTCCCGCTCTGGCGGCTTCAATCGCGGCATTCAATGCCAATAGATTCGTTTGTTCTGCAATGGCGCTGATGACATCCAAGACAGAGCCGATGGTCTGAGACTGTTCGGCAAGCTGAACAACGGTTTGCAGACCGGATTCCAATTCATGGGATAATTTTTCAAGCGATTGCACTGTTTGAAGGATAGAGCTTTGCCCTGTTTGAGTTTTTTCGACTGTAGATTGCGCAGACGCCAAGGTGGATTGTGTGCTGTCGATCACTTCATTTTTAAAGCTGTCTACTTCGGTAATGGTATCAGCCATCTGCGCAAACATACCTTCACGTTGTTGGGTAATGGCTTTTGTTTTTGCAGCAACTGATTTTAACTCTAGGCTTTTGTGTTCAACTTCTTGGTTGAGTGACACTGCTTTTGTAAGAGTCTTAGAAAGACGATCGACAAAGGTGTTATACGATTTGGCAATTTGCGTTAATTGGTCTTTTCCAGATTCTGGTAGGCGTGTTTTTAAGTCGCCATCACCTTCCGAAATATTGTGCAGAACAGCCTGAATTTGTCCGATAGGTTGTAAAATAGATCGAACAATTAGGATGGATAAGAATAGGGCGATGAGAATAATGCCTGCGCTGATTAGGCCAAGGCGCGCGACCTCTTTCTGGAATTGGCTGTTTACATCGTCTAGATAAATGCCAGAGCCAATAATCCACCCCCAAGGCGCAAAACCTTGGACGTAAGAAATTTTTTCAACCGGCGTTTCGTTCCCAGGTTTTGGCCAGAGGTAATCAACAAACCCCGCGTTTTGAGCTTTGACGACTTTAACGAATTCTGAAAACAGTTTTTTGCCATTGGGATCCTCTAAGTTCGATAGGTCTTTGCCATCCAAGGCGGAGTTGACGGAGTGCATTACCATGTGGGCATTGTAGTCATTGATCCAAAAATATTCAGACCCAGCATAGCGAGTATTTTTAATGGTTTCCATGGCGTAACGCTGCGCATCTGAGCGGTTGATTTGACCTGTTTGTTCCAATTGGTGGAAATACTGAAAAACACCGGTTGCGGTTTCCACCACATGTTTTGTTTGGGCGTATTTTTCATCGAGTAATGATTGTTTGTTTACCGTTAGAGAAAGATAAACAACGAGAACCAATCCCAATGAAAAGAAGACGACCAAGCTGGTTAAACGCAGACGGATAGGTATGTTTCGTAGAGAATTAATCATAACGTCACCCTTATTATTGCTGTTTTTATGATGGCCTGTGGGGAGCTATTTCGTTTTGATGAGCGCATTTTTTTTGTACGAGCCTTTTAATATAAGCACAATGTCTTGTATCTGTCATTTTCGTGTCATGTTTTATCGCTACTTTCTTACTCAGTCTCCTTACCAGTCAAAGGAGTTAGGTATTTGTTAGGCGAATAAACAAGCGACCTAAGTGGGTCGATATTGATACTTAATATTATTGAATAGGGCAGTGTGATGAATATTAATAACAACAAGCAATTGGGTTTTGATGAGCTAGATGAATTGGTTCGTCCGGCGCCAGAAGTGGTCGAGTTTGAAGAAGTGGCCAATAAAATGGTCTCTCGCCGTGGCTTTTTAGGCGGTGGTGTTGCTGTGGGAGCCGGGGCATTTGTGATGGGCTCGACCACATTGGCGGCAGGGAAAGCGATGGCAGCGAGCGCTGAAGAATCTCGTCTTGCTTTCAGCATGGTTAAGGCCAATGCGCTTGATACCATCACAGTGCCTGAGGGTTATAAGTGGGAAGTGTTGGCTTCATGGGGCGATCCTCTGTTCAGTAATGCTCCTGCTTTTGATGCAGCAACGGGCGGGACTGGTGCTTCTCAAGAGTTGGCGTTTGGCGATCACAATGACGGCATGGCGTTTTTCTCGAAAGATGGCAAACAAATCATGGCCATCAACAATGAATACACCAATGAAAAGACACTTCACGCTAACCGCGCTGATGGTATGCCTGCTAACGCGGACGATGTTCGCAAAAATAAAGCGGCTCACGGTGTGTCAATCATTGAAGTGGCACAACGCGGTGGTAAATGGGGGATTGTTCAAGATTCTCCTTACAATCGTCGCATCACAGCGGATACGGAAATGGATATCACGGGGCCTGCTCGTGGTCATAAGTGGATGCAGACTTCCGAAGACCCGAAAGGCTTGGTGGCAAAAGGAACGTGGAACAACTGTGGTAATGGACAAACTCCATGGGGTACGTATTTGACTTGTGAAGAGAACTTTAACGGTTACTTCACAGCCAATGATAAAAATTACAAAATGCCAGAAGCATTTAAGCGTTATGGTATGAGTACAGAAGGTCGCTATAATTGGGCGATGGCAGACGCGCGCTTTGATTTGGTAAAAGAGCCAAATGAGCCAAACCGCTTTGGTTATGTTGTGGAAATCGACCCACTTGATCCAACGTCTCGTCCTAAGAAACGCACCGCACTTGGCCGTTTTAAACATGAAAACGCGGAGTTAACCATTGCTGCAAACGGTCATGTTGTTGTGTACCTTGGTGATGACGAGCGTGGTGAATTTTTATACCGCTTTGTTTCCAAAAACAAATATTTAGCTGGCGGCAATAACCGTGACTTGTTAGAAGAAGGTACTTTGTACGTTGCTAAATTCCACGATAACAACCGTGGTGAGTGGTTGGCTTTGACACCAAAAACAACCGGCATGACAGACGCTGAAATTTCCATTCATACTCGAATGGCGGCTTCTAAAGTGGGAGCAACAACGATGGATCGCCCTGAATGGGTCGCGGCTCATCCTCACAAAGCGGAAGTGTATTGCTCCCTAACAAACAACAAAAACCGCGGCGTTAAACCAAATGCGGGTGGCGATGCGACACCGGCTAGCGGTCCAAACCCACGAGTGAAAAACAACTTTGGCCAGATCGTTCGTTGGACGCCAATGGACTCGGATCATACTCATAACGAGTTTAAGTGGGACTTGTTCGTATTGGCGGGTAATCCAGCTGTGTACGATGATGCCAATGCAGGCTCTAAGAACGTTAACCAAGACAATATGTTTAATTCACCGGATGGCTTAAAGTTCGATTCCAAAGGTTTATTGTGGATTCAAACAGACGGCAACTATTCGAATGAAAAAGGTTTCCAAGGCCAGGGCAATAACCAGATGCTAGTGGGTGACCCTGAAACAGGCGAAATTCGTCGTTTCCTTGTGGGGCCTAAAGAATCTGAAATCACCGGAGCGACATGGAATGCGGCACGCACAACCATGTTTATTGGTGTACAGCATCCAGGTGAAGGTGGTAACTCACACTGGCCAAATGGCGGTAACTCAGTGCCTCGCTCTAGTGTGATTGCTATATCACGCGAAGACGGTGCAGTCATCGGCTAAGTTTTTGCTTTATAAGAATATTTTATGGATTATAAAGCCAGCATATTTGTTATGCTGGCTTTTTTTATGGCGGTAAATAACCTGATACAGGTCACAATTAGCATGATATAGGTCACAATATTTATAAGATGTTTTTATAGGTTCTTGTGTCGTAGGGAAGAAAATGTCAGTCTTAGAAATGTGCATATTAAAAGCAAGGAATTAGGCCATTACCTGATGATGAATATGGATATTTACTCTCTCTTTTGTGATTATAGGTTTTAGGCGCTGTACTAGGTGCGGTCATGAACATGAAAATGTAAGCGAGTCAGAATGGGTGTTGTACTTTCTAAGTCACTTTTTATTAAGCAGGCAGTTTTAACCTTAGCACTCGCGATTGTTTTAAGTTTGGTTACCAGTGGCATTCAATTTGTTGATGGCATTCAAAATCAAAAAACACAAATCAATCAAGATTTCGAAGAGCTATTGGCCGTTGTTGAAAAGCCTCTGTCCGAAGCGGTGTTTCGCTTGGATGTGTCTTTTGCACAACAGCAAATCGACAGTTTACTGTTTAATCCGACGATTGCGCACCTAGAGGTTCGAGATGAATCTGGGGAACTGTTTGTCGAAGCCAGTGCAGGGCAGCGTAATTTCGCGTTATCGAGTAAAATTGCCGAATATTTTTTATCTGACTTACAAACCTACGACCGTGCGTTGCATTTAGAGAGCCCTGTTTTCGATGCCGGGCATTTATTGGTCTGGCCAGAAAAACGGTATTTGCTCGATAAAATTTTCAAAGAGCAGCTTTCCATTCTGATCTATAACGTATTTAAAGACCTTTTACTCGCTTCGTTAATCTCCCTCGTATTTTACTATTTGGTTACTTACCCTCTTAAGCGTTTAACTGAGTCGTTATCGACCGTTGGCCATAATCAGGACATTCCTCTTCCTAAGTCGTTTCATCGTTATCACCAGTCTGATGAATTGGGGAATTTACATTCGACGTTTTCATCCTTATGGAAAAAACTCAACACGGCGTTAAGTGATCTTGAACGCAGTGACAGTCACACTAAGGCCATGATAGAGCACGCTGCCGATGGTATTTTGTTGCTGGATGAAAACAACCAGATCTCCTTGATGAACACCGCTGCAGAACGCATGTTAAAAAATCGCAGTGACATGTTGCAATCGCGTTCTTTGGAAACCTTGCATACTGCCTCGTCGTGGCCGGTGTTTTATGAGGTTTTAATCGGGTTGAAATTAAATGAACCCGTAACGGTTGAGACCACTTATCGTATACAAGGCATCGAATTGCCTGTTGAAATACGGCTGGCGAAATACCGAGTACAAGACAAAATAGAAACACTTTTACTGATCCGGGATGTGTCTGAACGAAAAGAAACCGAAGCGCACATTCATCGTCTGGCCTATTACGATACCGTGACAGGGTTGCCTAACCGACAATATTTGGCCAATAAATTGGGCGATACATTAAAGAGTAAGGTGCAGCATTCACATTATTCGGCCGTGGTATTTATGGATCTTGATCGCTTTAAAACCATCAATGATTCGCTTGGCCACAATGTGGGGGATTTATTATTAAAATGTGTCGCGAAACAGTTGTCTTCTCTGGTTGAAGATAATGTGGTTTTTGCCAGAATGGGCGGAGACGAATTTGCCTTTTTACTGACGCATATTGGTAATAATAAAGAACCTGTAGAACGAGCCATTAATGGGTTTGCTGAAAGTGTCATGTACGCCTGCCAACAGGTGAAAACCGCCGGTCATCATGAAGTGCACATTACCGCAAGCCTAGGCGCTACGATTTTTAATGGCCAAGAAGGCTCAGTCGAAGCAATCTTGAAACAAGCAGATACAGCGCTATACCGAGCGAAAGAATCTGGGCGAAATACGTTTGCGTTGTATAAGCCAGAAATGCAAGCGGTGTCTGATGCGCGTCTTGAAATGGAAAAAGCCCTTCACCACGCGACAGAGTTCAAATTGTTTGAATTGTATTATCAGCCACAAACGAACGATAAAAATCAGTTAATCGGTGCAGAGGCGCTGATTCGTTGGAAAGACGAGCAAAAAGGTTTTATCTCGCCAGCTACCTTTATCCCGGTGGCGGAAGAAATTGGCCTGATTGTAGAGATCGGGCATTGGGTACTGAACGAAGCCTTGTCTCAAGTGGCGATTTGGTTGAAAGAAGGCAAGTGGGATCTTTCATGGCGAATGTCGATTAACGTCAGTCCTATTCAGTTTCAACAAGCAAGCTTTTTGCCGATGCTGAAAACTCAGCTGGAGAAACATGATGTGCCAGCCCGTTGTGTTGATCTGGAAATTACGGAAAACATGCTGCTCAATGATCTTACTTCCTCCCTAGAAAAAATGAATGCCATTAAAGCCATGGGCATTCACCTTTCAATAGACGACTTCGGCACAGGTTATTCCTCTTTGAAATATTTAAAATCCTTGCCCATAGATCGATTGAAAATCGACCAATCTTTTGTCCGTGATTTACTTACAGATAAGAGTGATGAGGCCATCGTACATGCGGTTATTGCTATGGCAAAGGCACTGAAAATAAGTGTCTTGGCAGAAGGGGTTGAAACACTGTCTCATTACGATAGATTGCGAGAAATAGACTGCTTTTATTATCAGGGCTACTATTTTGGCCATCCTTTGCCACCCAAAGAGTTTATTGCTGAGTTTGTTCACGATTGAACCTCATAGACTGCCGTTTTGTAGCGTAGTATTACTGAACAAATTTATATTTAACGTTAAGGGCAAGCTATAGATTTTCTGTCTTCATTAGCGACATTGACCATTCATTGGGGTGCGTTGCTGTTCGTTTTTTTGCTGTTTGTCGCGGTGGTCGCCGTTGCCGTTATGTATTGGGTGGATACGCATCAAACGGCTCATACCATAAGACGAAACTACCCAGTGGTAGGTCGTTTTCGTTATCTGTTTGAGCATCTGGGTGAGTTTTTTCGCCAATACTTTTTCGCAATGGATCGAGAGGAACGGCCGTTTGATCGCGCAGAGCGTTCTTGGGCCTATCGTGCTGCAAAGAAGGTCGACACGACGATTGCGTTTGGATCAACGCGTTCCCTCGAAACCCCTGGTGATATCTTCTTTTTAAACTGTGCTTTTCCTACGTTAGATGAAGACGCTGCCCAACCGAAAGAAATTTGCATCGGTGAATTTACGGCCAAAACGCCTTACAGAACACGTTCTGTGGTGAATATTTCAGGCATGAGCTTTGGTGCATTATCGAAACCTGCGGTACAAGCGCTGTCCAAGGGAGCCCGTAAAGCGGGTATTTGGATGAACACAGGAGAAGGCGGATTGTCTCCTTATCACTTAGAGGGTGGATGCGATCTGGTTTTTCAAATAGGCACCGCGAAATACGGAGTTCGTAATCACGAAGGCCAATTAGACGACGCCAAATTGCTGAATCTTGCTGAACACCAAAACGTTCGCATGTTCGAAATTAAAATGAGCCAAGGTGCGAAACCAGGCAAGGGGGGGATGCTGCCGGGCACAAAGGTAACGGAAGAGATAGCGCACACTCGGGGGATTCCTGTTGGACAAGATTCTATTAGCCCTAACGGCCATACTGACATTAAATCGATCGATGATTTGTTAAACATGGTTTATCGTGTTCGTCAGGTTACCTCTAAACCTGTTGGCTTTAAAATGGTGGTAGGGGATCTGAGTTTTTTCGAAACCTTGTGTGAGTTGATACACAAAAAAGGCATCGATTACTGCCCGGATTTTATCACGATTGACAGTTCTGATGGTGGAACGGGGGCGGCGCCTCAACCCTTGATGGACTATGTTGGTATGCATTTGCGTGAAAGCTTGCCGACGGTGGTGAACATCATCACTTCTTATGGTTTGCGTCGTTACATCAAAATTATTGCGTCTGGTAAGCTGATTGTTCCGGGTAAAGCGGCGTGGGCATTGAGCGCTGGTGCTGACTTTGTGGTGACGGCCAGAGGTTTTTTATTTTCACTGGGTTGTATTCAAGCATTACAGTGTAACAAAAACACCTGTCCAACGGGTATTACGACCCACAACCCTGAACTGCAACGGGGTCTGGTAGCGACAGAAAAGTCAGAGCGAGTAGCGAACTACGCCGCTGAGCTGTTGCATGGGATAGGGATGATTGCGCATTCGTGCGGTGTAAAAGAGCCGAGAGAATTGACTCGATCTCATGTTCGCATCATAGAAAACCAAAGTCGATCTCAACTATTTTCGCAAGCGAATCCTATACCCAATGTAAGGCCCGAATACATTAAAATGACAGGATTTCAGGATAAAGCGATTACCACGGAAGAGCGCCTGCAATAATGGGTTTGATTGGCCATTTCTTTGTCTAATGCTAACTATATCGCCCTATTGAAAGGGGCGATATTTACTTTTACTCTGTGTGCTGTATTTTTTAGCTTCCACTTTTTTCATTAGAGGCGCGTATGTCGGCTTTGTTTCACTATGCTTTTCATGTTACTTCACTTGCAGAAACGCGTGATTTCTACACGAATGTTTTGGGATGTACTGAAGGCAGAAGCACGGACACTTGGATTGACTTTGACTTTTACGGACATCAATTGTCGTTGCATCTTGGTGAACCAAGTCCCACAAAAAATACAGGTCGAGTGGGTGAGCATCTTGTGCCTATGCCGCATTTCGGTTTGATTTTGGCTTTGGAAGAATGGCAAAAAGTCGCCAAACGCTTAACCGTAGCGAATGTTGCCTTTGATCTTGAGCCGAGCGTTCGATTCGAAGGCTTGCCAGGGGAACAGTGGACATTGTTCTTTAAAGACCCGAGTGGCAATGCTATTGAGTTAAAAGGGTTTAAAGATCTGGCGCAGGTGTATGCGAAATGATTCCTTTTGTGAGTCGAAGCAGCGCGACGGAGCAGGCCGTTTGGATTGAGTCGCTTTCAAAAGCGATGCCATCAGAACATATTGTGCCTTTTTCCGATCTAACTCCTGAACAAAAACAACAGTGTGATATTGCCATTGTGGCGAATCCTGACCCTCAGGATTTAATGGCCTTGCCTGCTTTGAAATGGGTTCACAGTGTGTGGGCTGGGGTTGAACGTATGGTGAATGAGTTGTCTTCGCCTCATTTTTCTATTGTAAGGTTGATTGACCCCAATCTTGCTCGCACTATGTCAGAAGCCGTATTGGCTTGGACATTGTTTTTGCACAGGGACATGCCAACGTATGCCAAGCAGCAAGCTCAGCATCAGTGGAGTCCGTTGCCAATGGTACTTCCTAAGGAGCGACGAATAGGGATCCTAGGATTAGGTGAACTTGGGCGCGTCAGTGCGAGTCGATTGGTTGAAAATGGTTTTACTGTGGCGGGTTGGAGTCGCCATCAGAAACACATCGAAGGGGTTGAGTGCTGGTGTGGCGACGAAGGATTGGTCTCATTATTAAGCCAAAGTGATATCATTGTCTGCTTATTGCCGTTAACCCCAGAGACAAAAGGGTTGTTAAACCGTGAGACGTTGTCGCATTTGCCTGTCGGGTCGAGTCTTATTAACTTTGCCAGAGGGGCCATCATTGACGATGATGCGTTGTTATTACAACTTGATCGCGCTGCGCTATCGCACGCGGTATTGGATGTTTTTATGCATGAGCCTTTGCCCAAGGATCATCCCTATTGGTCACATCCATCGGTGAGTGTGCTTCCGCATATTTCTGCTCCCACACACCCTGAAAGCGCGAGTGCTATCGTGGCGAAGAACATAGAAAATTACCGATTGACGGCAGAAATGCCGATGTTAGTGGATCCGATATTGGGTTACTAATAGAACAGATTCGTGTTTAAAAAATCATCCAATAAATCTAAAAAATGGAGCCTGAATATGCCGCATTGTATCGTAGAATACAGTCAAAATTTAGAACAAGAAGTTCCCCCAGCGGATTTATTAGAAGCCGTAAAAGAAGCGTGTATAGCCTCGACACTCTTTTCTGTAGAAGACATTAAACTGCGCAGCTTCCCCTACAAAAGCTTTTTGACGGCTGGCAAGGAAGATGCGTTTGTGCACGTTATTCTCCGCATGCTATCTGGTCGATCGTTAGAGCAAAGAAAACAGCTTTCTCATTTGGTGCTAGAAGCATTAACACAATTTTCATTAAAGGATGTTAGCTTTTCAGTTGAAGTGTGTGAAATGGAAAGCGATACCTATGTGAAAAAGGTCGTTTTGTCTCAATAAAAGGCATCGCGTCTTGCCGGCCAGGATAAATATCAATGAAAAGCATTGTGTGCTCGTTATTACTCGTTCCAAGTTTTTTGTGGGCACAAGTCGAATTGACTGGTGATGCTGAGCCATCTTTGAGTACGACGGTGTTACCAGAAGATTTGGACACGCCGTATTCGCCAGAAGAGCCTGACGTTCCTGAGTCAATTGCCCAGCGCGCCAAAGAGGCAAATGGGCTTTTTCAACAGCGAGAAAATCGAGAAACGGCCACAGTGAGCAATCCGTTTGTGCTGACGCCGCATAAGCCAAACTATTTTTTGCCTATAGCCTACACGTCTAATCCAAATGATCGCGCCTTCTTGGGTGATCAGGCGGATTCCGAGACTTTAGACTCTGTGGAGTTTAAGTTCCAGCTAAGTGTGAAGTTTCCGGTCGCCTATGATGTGGTGGGACGAAACAGCAGTTTGTGGTTCGCCTACACGCAGCAAGCTTATTGGCAGGCCTACAATGGCACGATTTCCGCTCCATTTCGTGATACCAATCATGAGCCAGAAGCCTTTATTGTTACCAAACCCAAAAACGGCTTTTTAGGCATTAAACCGAACTACGTATCGTATGGCTTTAATCACCAATCGAATGGCCAATCGGGTGATTTGTCGCGTTCATGGAATCGGTTTTATGTGGATTTCATGTTTGAGCATGGCGACACGGCATTTTCATTTAAACCTTGGTATCGAATTCCTGAAAGCGCTAAGGTCGATGACAATCCTAATATTGAAGACTATTACGGTTATGGTGAATTCAACCTGATTCACGTCATTGATGATTACACAGTGGATATTATGCTTCGAAACAATCTGAAGTCGTCAGGAAATAGAGGTGCGGTTCAGGTCGGGTTTACGTTTCCTCTGTGGGGCAAAACGCGTGGCTATGTTCAATACTTTAATGGTTACGGGCAATCCTTATTAGATTACAACCACCAAACTCAGTCTTTGGGGATTGGCATAATGCTGACAAACTGGTTGTAGTTCTGCCAGTAAAAACCGGCATGAAATAACCTCGTAGTACTTCATAAAAAATACCCCGCATGTGTCGGGGTATTTTTTTTGTTCTTTTTAAACTCACCAAAGCGCTATTTAAACTCAAGAAATAGTGAGAGATGGTCTGTCATTAAGTTGTCATCTCAGTGCCACGGAACGGACATTTTACTGGTCTATGTTGAAAGTAAGATAAAACCAGTGAGGTGATAAGTATGAACATACTTCAAAATATCCACGCGGTGGATGTACAGACTTTTTCTTGGTGTATGGCTCGAAAACATCGAGTCTTGTTAACGCGAATTGGGCGCGCTGTTTCATTTTCGGCTGATGGGCCGTTGTATGTGGCGGCGGCTTTGTTGTTTTGGTTCACCGGTTACAAAGTGCTGGTGCTTGTCATGGTGGTGGGGTTTCTACTCGAGCGCCTTGTGTATCTTGTATTGAAAAAAGGTTTCAAGCGAAATCGTCCTGCCGATGCGCTGGATAATTTCAGCAGTTTTATCATCCCATCTGATCAATTTTCCTTTCCCTCTGGGCACACGTCAGGGGCATTTTTTATGGCCTATTGTTTGTCCGAATGGTTTCCAAGCATGAACATTATGCTGTATTTCTGGGCCGCAAATGTGGGCTTGTCTCGTGTTTTTCTGGGCGTACATTTTCCGACGGATACGGTGATTGGTGCCTTGTTAGGCAGCGCGTGTGCTGCGTTGGCAATAGGAGTGTTGGTATGAAAATACTGTATGGCGTTCAAGGAACGGGCAATGGACACATTACGCGAGCGAGAGCCATGGCGGCTGAAATGCACGCAGCAGGTGTCGAGGTGGATTTCGTTTTTTCTGGACGTCCACCCGAAGACTATTTCGACATGGCTGTGTTTGGGGATTATCGAACGTTTCAAGGGCTAAGCTTTGTCGCTCGAGATGGCAAACTGGATTTATACGCTACGTGCCGCAGTGCCAATTTTTATAAGTTATACCGAGACATTTGCAGTCTGGATACCCGCGGTTACGATTTGGTGATGGCCGATTTTGAACCTATTGTCGCCTGGGCAGCCAAACGCCAAGGCGTTACATGTGTGGGGTTTGGGCATCAGTATGCATTCAAATATGATATTCCACGGTATAAAAAGAATGCCATTGCGCAGTTTATTATGTCGAATTTTGCGCCTGCAACCACACAGCTGGGTGCGCATTGGCACCACTTTGGGCACCCGATTTTACCGCCGCTTATTCATGCGCAACCCTTAACGAATATCGCTGACCCTGAGCAGGTGTTGGTCTATTTGCCCTTCGAAAACAGTGAAGCGGTGTTAGAGTGGTTAGAAGGCGTGCCGAATTACCGTTTTAAATTGCATTGTAAGGACATTGAACCAGGTGTTTACGGTAATGTGGAGGTGTTTCCATTTGGCCGTGATTTGTTTCAGAAGAACTTGAGTGAGTGTGAATCGGTATTGTGCAATGCCGGTTTTGAATTGAATTCTGAAGCGTTGCAATTAGGGCGTCGTATTTTAGCAAAACCATTGAAAGGCCAGATCGAACAGCATTCCAATGCGATCGCGTTAGAGATGTTGGGCGTGGCGAAAACAAGCGATGTGTTGAGCTCGGATATTATTCAAGACTGGCTAGAAACAAGTCGAGTGGTACAGATATCGTATCCTAATGTTGCTCGTGCTGTTGTGGCGTGGTTGCAGTCTGGGAATGATGTGAGTGTCGAGGATTTGTGCGAGTCGTTATGGAAGCAAACACCGAACGTTCGTGGAATTGATTTTACTTTAGCGTTGGATAAGTCTGCGTCTAGACTGCCTACCAATATTAAAAACGTTACGGCCTAATGTTGGCCGTAACGTTTTGTTTTCTTAGTTTCAGGCTGGACGGTTAGGCGTTCAGTGTCTTCTTGAAAAAGGCAACAGTTCTATCCCAAGCCAGTTCAGCATTCTTTTCATCGTAGCGAGCGGTTGAGTCATTGTGAAAGCCGTGATTTGCTTTGGCATACACATAGGCTGTGTAATCGACTTTGTTCGCTTTCAATACTTTTTCGTATTCTGGCCAAGTGTCGTTCACGCGTTTATCAAGTTCGGCAAAATGCAGCTGTAACGGCGCTTTTATGTTGTCGATATTGGATTTGGCTGGGGTGCCGTAGAAGGGCGCGCCTGCGTGAATGGTATCTGGCATGGCCGCGGCCAACGCATTGGTCAAGTAGCCACCGTAGCAAAATCCAACCATACCGACTTTTCCGGTGCTTAATTCATGGTTTTTAAGCAAGGTTGCCGCGTCCATAAAGTCACCTTCGATTTTATTGCCATCTAATGTCTTTTGCATGGCACGACCTTCGTCGTCATTGCCTGGATAACCACCCAAAGGGAATAACGCGTCTGGAGCAAACGCAATGAACCCTGCTTTGGCTAGGCGACGAGCCACATCTTCAATGTAGGGGTTAAGGCCTCTGTTTTCATGAGCCACAAGCACTGTGGCCGCTTTGTTGTTTGGGGTGACGTTTTTCGGGATAACCAAATAACCTCGTGCTTTACCGTGTCCATGGGGCGCGTCGTATTCGACGTAAGTCGCGGTAATGTCTGGGTCATTAAAAGAGACTTGTTCTGCAAGCGCATAGTTTGGGGTGAGTGCGCCAGCAACAACAGAAAGTGTTAACCCTGTGACGCTGAGTGTTCCAAGGCGAGATAAAAACGTACGACGGTCTATGTCACCGTGTGCGTATTCGTCATACCAGTCAAAGGCTTCTTGCGGAATACGGTTCGTGGATAATGGTCTAGCGGTCGATTTTTCAGTCGATAAAGTCATTACAATTCCTTCTCTCTGGTTGTTATCTCGGTATGTAACGCATTGTTTAGAACTTAATCAGGTAAAGTGGTTCAATGAATACGCAGAAAAAAAGCATCGAGATGACATTTATTGATCTTTTTTTCAGACGAATGCGTATTAAGATTAGCAAAGATAAAATATAACTCTTTATCAATAGTCTGGTTTCATGTGTTTAGTAGATAAAACTTTGTAGGAACGGATATTAATGATGCGTAAAATGCCGATTATTATTACTGGTGGCGCGCAACGTTTGGGGCTTGCTTGTGCCAAAGCGCTTCTTGCTGAAGGGTATCAGGTGATAATTACTTATCGTCGAATGCGCGATGAAATTACGCAACTTGAAGCGCAGGGAATCGCTTGCATACAAGCAGACTTTTCAACCGCTGCGGGCGTAGAGGCTTTTATTAGCCAAATACGAAATGATTATTCTGCTTTGGGTGGCATTGTTCACAATGCGTCTGAGTGGGACTCAGAGGAAGAGGGTGAAGATACGTCGTTGTTAATGGAAAAAATGTGGCAAGTGCATGTATTTGCGCCTTATCGTATAAATCTTGCCTTCGAAGCATTATTATGTGCGGGCGCTGAGCATGATGGACAAGCAGACATTATTCACATGACGGATTATGTGGCGGAAAAAGGCAGTGATAAACACATTGCTTACGCGGCAAGTAAGGCCGGTTTAGCGAATTTAACACTTTCATTTGCAAAACGTTTTGCGCCACGGATTAAAGTCAACGCCATCGCGCCATCTCTGTTGATTTTTAACCAACATGATGACGATGAATATCGAAAAAAAGCGTTGAATAAATCGTTGCTTCGCAAAGAGCCGGGCGAGCAAGAAGCCGTACTAGCCGTACAGTACATATTAGACAGTCACTACATGACAGGTCGAACCTTGTCACTTGATGGAGGCCGACATTTGGTGTGAATTGCCAAGTGAGACTTCTTTATTTTGAATGCCTCCATGTCATGAGACAGGGTTAAGAAACTTAGGACAAAGATATGAAAGCGAATACAGCTGAACTAACTAATGTAAATAGCCTTGTGTTGTCTACCGAGGCCATAAAAGTACGTGATGCTTTAGTCAAAAGCGGCCTTGAAACGCCGATGATTGATAACGGTTTAACCGGCGAAGAAAAATACCAGCGCATTAAAAATGCATTTGAAGATGTAGTAACAACGCTCGGTCTGGATTTGACGGATGACAGTTTGGCCGAAACCCCACACCGCATCGCTAAAATGTACGTGAAAGAAATTTTTTCCGGTTTGGATTACAGTTTGTTTCCTAAAATCACTGTGATCGAAAACAAAATGCAAGTCGATGAAATGGTTAAGGTGAGTGATATCAGCTTTACCAGTACTTGCGAACATCATTTTGTGACCATTGATGGCTTAGCAAAAGTGGCGTACTTGCCAAAGAATAAGATCATTGGTTTGTCTAAGATAAACCGTATTGTGCGATTTTTTGCTCAGCGCCCACAAGTACAAGAGCGTCTAACTCAGCAAATTTTAGTGACACTACAAACGTTGTTGGAAACCGACAATGTTGCCGTTAGCATCAATGCGGTACATTACTGCGTGAAAGCCCGTGGTGTCATGGATGCCAGCTCATCTACTCAAACGACTGCGTTGGGTGGATTGTTCAAACGCAGCGACAAAACACGCGGCGAATTTCTTGCCCGTTAAATTGTCATACTTGGTCGTGTAGGGTTGGTCGTAAGATGTGAATGGAAAGAGCCGAAACAAGGCTCTTTTTTTATGCCTTAGATTCAGGCACTGTGTTATGGAAATAAAGCCAATTTGATGTGTGGGTGTGATTATGACAGATAAAAAAGCAGCGTGGTTTCCAGCCAAAGAAAATGGCTGGGGATGGGGGAAGCCAACTTCATGGCAAGGCTGGGGCGTTATTGTGGCTTATTTGTTAAGCATTGCTTTGGTCAGCTTCTGGGTAGACCCAAAAGTGGACGTATTGACGTGGGTTGGTTGGGTCAGCGTGTGTACTCTTGCATTGATAGGGATGTATGTTTGGAAAGGAGAGTCACCAAACTGGAAGTGGAAGACCATCGAAAAAGAAAAACGTAAGTGGTTTAAGTAGATTTAAAGATTTTATTTATGAGTTAGATACGTTCAAATAAGCAAAATTTCAATAAGGATATAGAAAATGCGTACGTCCGGCGTGTTGTTGTTTATTGCTTATTTGGGCTTTATCAGTTTAGGGTTGCCAGACGCAGCTCATGGGATTAACTGGCCATTTGTGCGAGTCGAGTTTTCCGTTCCAATGGGATGGTTGGGTCTGGTGATTGCTGCTGGTGGTGTTGGCTATTTGATATCGAGCTTTTCGGTTGGGTATCTTATTCAGCGTTTTGGTGTTGGCTGGTTACTGATAGTAAGCAGCTTGTTGGTTAGCATCGGTTTATTTGGCTTTTATTTTAGCCCGGCTTTTCTTATTTTTATGGCGTTTTCTTTGGTCATAGGAATGGGGTCGGGGGCTATTGATGCCGGAATGAATGCCTATGCAGCGGAACACTTTTCGACACGTCACATGAATTGGTTGCATGCCGCATTTGGCGTTGGGGCTACCACAGGACCTATTATTGTTACGGCGGTATTGGTGAGCTTTTCGCAGAATTGGCGGTTAGGGTACGCAGTACTAGCGGTGATTTTGTTCACTATGTCGGTGGTGTTTTTGTTTAGTCGGCATCTATGGGAAAGTGATAAACACGCTCCTAAAAAAGCAGAGCCTTCGCCGGATGACCTAGCGACAGTGACTCAAGCTCAAGCATTGAAGAATCCAGTTATTCGCTATCAAATTGCTTTTTTCTTTTTGTATTCTGGTGTGGAAGTCGGTGTTGGGCAATGGGCCTTTACTATTATGACTGAATCTCGTGGTATTTCCTTGGCCAGCGCCGGAACTTGGGTGGCGGTTTACTGGGGGGCATTGGCGTTTGGGCGCGCTATTTTTGGTCTTTTGGTTGAGCGCTTTCTTGTCGATCAATTGTTGCGGCTGTGCTTAGCGGGTGTGGCTGTTGGCACGGTATTATTTTCGATCAACATGACGCCATATACGAGCTATGTTGGGCTGTTGTTGATGGGTTTTTGTGCTGCACCTATATTCCCCTGCATGATTTCCCAAACAGTGGCGCGAGTTGGAAAAAAATACGCGATTCACGCCATTGGTTTTCAAATGAGTGCCGCGGTTATTGGAGCCATGAGCTTGCCTTTTTTGAGCGGTTTGATTGGCGGCGAGTTTGGTCTGACCTATCTGAGCGTGACATTTTTGGTGTATGCACTGTTGTTGTTTGGGTTGTTTCAGATCATTCTAAAGCGGGGTTCATAACCCTAGAATGATCTGAGTGTGCTTGTTATGGAGCCTGCTAAGCCGTTAGGTTAAGAGGCTTCGTTTTCTAAGGTGTTGCGTTTTACTAAAGAGGGAAACAAGTACATCCAGATACCGACAACGGCAATGGTACCAACACCACCAATAATAATAGCGGGAACCACACCGAACCACGCCGCGGTTACCCCCGACTCAAATTCCCCTAATTGATTGGAACTGCCAATAAAAACAGAGTTGGCCGCACTGACTCGTCCACGCATATCATCCGGTGTTTCTAATTGTACCAGCGTTGAACGAATGACCACGCTAATCATGTCCGATGAGCCGAGTAGCACTAAGGCAACCATGGATAGGATAAGGTTTTCGGATAACCCAAACAGAATCGTTGCCACACCGAACACAGCCACGGCTGCAAACATGATTTTCCCAACGCTGTGAGTTAAAGGGCGGCGGGCCAAATAAATTGACATGAGGAGTGCGCCCACCGCAGGGGCACAACGGAGCAAACCCAAGCCCCACGCTTCTGTGTGAAGAATGTCTTTGGCCACAATCGGTAATAAGGCGGTAGCTCCGCCTAAAAGTACGGCAAACATATCCAATGACACTGAGCCTAGTATGACCTTGTTGCCGCGTATAAACTTCAGTCCACCTAATAAGTGTGACATGTCGATCGGTGCTTTGCTTTTCACCGTAAAGTTGTAATGCAAAAAGAACATGATGATGCATGACACGAAAAAGCAACTCATGCTCGAAACGTATAGCGTTGTGGGGCCCAAAAGATAGATTAGACCGCCTAGGGCGGGTCCCGCAATAACAGAAATTTCTCTGGCTGAAGCTATGGCGCTGATGGCTCTAGAAAGTAGTTCAGTGGGGACTAAATTAGGCAGAATGGCTTGGTTTGCTGGCATTTCAAATGCCCGTGCGGTGCCAAGCAATGCCGCGCATAGGTAGATCATATTGGCGGAAATACTCGATGTAATGTTTCCATAGGCCAAAATACCAACCGTCATGGCCATGGTAAATCGAGTGCACACACAGATCAGTCGACGGTTGTAGCGGTCGGCGACATGTCCTACCACCAAGGTCAGTAATAACTGTGGAAGAAACTGAAAAAGTCCGACTAATCCAAGCGCCATGGCGCTATTGGTTAAGTCGTACATTTGCCAGCCTATACCAACGCTGAGCATTTGAAAGGCAAAGGAAGACGCTATTTGACCAATCCAAAAATGGACGAAATTAGGGTGCTTAAACAGAGGTGGCATGGTGTTGTTCACTTATTTTACGTTTTGAGGAGATTGATCTATTTTACGTGCTTTTTAAGTGTGTGCTCGATGAAATTGAAACAGAAATCATGCAAAGAATATGGTAATTTGGCTGTCTGCTTATCAGGATGATAAATAGCCCTTTGAAATGGGCAAACTTTTACCCTTAGTTTGCTTAAATAGATCCGCTTTATTCGCGGATTGAACCGCTATTTTATAGAAAAAAAGGATACACATTGACTCTCTCCAACTCTTCCTCCAACGAGCGATTATCTCGCTGGTTGCTGCTGTCTTGTCTCATGGCTGTAGGCATTGGGCAATCGTTTATATTTACGTCATTACCGCCCATTGGCCGCGAGATCGGTTTAGCGGATGTTCGTATTAGTACGCTGATCACTGCAGGGGCAGCGACCTTTGTGGTTGCTGCGTTTTTGTGGGGCGGCATTATTAATCGCATTGGCCGCGTTCGCTCCGTGATTATTGGTATGAGCAGTTATGCCTTGACGATCGCGTTGACCGGTTTTGTATTGCAAGAGGCGCTGGCGAAGCACTTGTCCGCAGAGCAGACCTATTATTGGGTTTTTGCCTTGCGCATTGTGTTTTCTCTGGGGATTGCTGGTGTTTTGCCATCAATCCAAACGTATCTTATTGCACATACTGATATTAAGCACCGTAGTTCAACGATTGCAATGATTGGTGCATCGTTCAGTATCGGGATGATATTGGGACCTGCGTTTGCGTCTTTGTTGAGTAGTTTGGGGCTAACAGCACCGTTTTATATCATTGGTTTTTTGGCGGGTTGTGCCGCTTTGTTAGTGGTGTTTTTTGTTAAGGATGCGAAGCATGTGCGTCAGTTTGAAAAGCCGCCAGCGATCAATTGGTTAGTTCAACCTGTAATGCCCTTTTTGTGCATGTCTTCGTTGTCTATATTGGCGATGACTGGTGTACAACAAATCATGAGTTTTTTGATTCAAGATAGATTCCAGTTGGATGTTGCGCAAACGACTCATCAGTTGGGCTTTGCAATGATGACCATGTCTTGCTTCAGTATTTTGGTGCAAATGATTCTGGTACCAAGGTTTCAGCTTGGCGTGGTGACGTTAATGTTTTCGGGCGTGGGACTTGGTGTGTTGGCGCAGTTGGCATTTATTTATCTGGATTCGTACGTTGGTGTGTTACTGGCGATGGGGTTATTTGGTGCGGGCTTTGGATTTTTGTTTCCTGGTATTGTGACCGCTCAAACTTTATTGGTAAAAGACGATCAGCAAAGTCGTTTGGCCAGTATGAACGCCTCTATGCAAGGGCTTGGTGCGGCGTTGGGCCCAGTTATTTTGGCATCGCTTTATCAACTTGGTCAGTTGGTTCCATTCTTCGCATTGATGGCAGCGTTGCTCTTGATGTTATTGGTTTTTATTTATTGTAAAACCAAATTGAAACACGTTTTTTAATGCGCTGATGAGTTATGAATTCAGCTTAGTGTGAGCAGCCTGTCGTGGTGAAATACCAAAATGTTGGTGAAAGCGTCGACTAAAGTGGCTCAGGCTTAAATAGCCAAGTTCATAACTCACTTCTGTGACGGAACACTTTTCTTGCAAGCGTTGGTAAGCCCGACTCATTCTGCGTTGGTGTTGGTATTCTAATGGTGTACAACCGAGTTGACGTTTGAAGCTTTCATAAAATCGACTGCGACTCATGCAAGCTGTTTTGGCTAGGAAGTTAATGTCTAGTGGTTGGGCAAGGTTTTGTTCAATCCATTGGATGACACAGGTTAAGCCATTGGCATCGGGGGATCGTTGGGTGAATCGTAACAATGCGTCTCTGCCATGGTGCCTAAGAATGCGTGTGACCAGTTCACTCACACCAAAATCGACTAATAAATCTCTGTCTGGATCATTGCGCAAAAAATCACTGGTGAGACGATCGATCACTTGTTGAGTCGCTTGCGTATGTAAGGTGTGCAGATGTTGATTAGGGTCGAGCGTGCTGCCTGATGGCAAAGAGGTCACCATGATGTCATTCATCCGATCGCAAATTTGCGCGACTCTTTCTTTGGATATTGCAATGGTCAAACAGGTAGTGGGGCTGTGGTGCTGTGCTTCTGGAAAATCGATAAAGACTTCTTCTTCAGGCGCTAAAATGAAAGATTCATGTGGCAGAAAAGGGATGTTGTCGTGGTCTTTGGTGTGCATGACTTTCGCGCCTGTAACCATGCCGCAGTACAGTAACGAATCGGCTTTCAGGCTGACTTTTTGTGCTTGCTCATAAGTATCGTAAATACTCAGTTCTGAGTGTGGCCCTGCAAAACACACGCGGTTTTCGACCAATTGTATCGGCGCGCGTTTGTGTCTCAATAAGGTTTTTTCTGTCGAGATAGAACGACTCATTTACCCACCTCTTTTATTTTAATGATATGGCGTGGCAGTGTTGCTTCGCTCTTATCATCACTCTTGCTTGTCCATGGGTCAATGAAAAATAGCCAATCAGAAATGGATAGCGAGACAAGTTTCATGGACTCACAGGCAAGTTTTTCGGATTTATTGTTTCTACAGTAATAGACAAGGTAAAAACCTGAAATAAAAACAACAATAACGGAGATGATTTTATGATCTATGCTCAACCTGGTACTAACGGCAGCCTTATTTCTTTTGAAGCTGAGTATGGCAACTTTATTGGTGGCGAATGGGTCGCACCAGTGAAAGGTCAATACTTTGACAATATCAGTCCTGTTAATGGCGAAGCGTTTTGTCGTATCCCTCGCTCTACTGAAGAAGACATCAATCTTGCTCTGGACGCTGCTCATGCTGCGCGTGCTGCTTGGGGCAAAACATCGGTGACAAATCGTTCTAATATCTTGTTAAAAATTGCGGATCGTATCGAGCAAAATCTAGAAGCGCTTGCTGTGGCCGAAACATGGGATAACGGCAAAGCCGTTCGTGAAACGTTAAACGCCGATATTCCTTTAGCAGCGGATCATTTTCGTTATTTTGCTGGCTGCTTACGAGCGCAGGAAGGCAGCACGGCGGAACTAGACGAGCATACTGTGGCGTATCATTTTCATGAACCGTTAGGCGTGGTTGGGCAAATTATTCCTTGGAACTTCCCAATCCTGATGGCGGCTTGGAAGCTGGCTCCTGCGCTTGCAGCGGGCAACTGTGTGGTGCTAAAACCTGCAGAACAAACGCCTGCGTCTATTCTAGAGCTGGTTAAAGTCATCCAAGATTTATTGCCACCTGGCGTACTAAACATTGTTAATGGCTATGGTAAAGAAGCCGGTGAAGCTCTTGCAACCAGTAAGCGTATCGCAAAAATCGCCTTTACGGGATCTACTCCTGTGGGTTCACATATCTTGAAATGTGCGGCGGAAAATATCATTCCATCTACTGTTGAGTTGGGCGGCAAATCTCCAAACATTTACTTTGCAGATGTGATGCAACACGAAGAAGCGTTTATTAGTAAATGCGTTGAAGGGTTGGTGCTGGCGTTCTTTAACCAAGGCGAAGTATGTACTTGTCCTTCTCGTGCGTTGGTTCATGAGTCCATCTACGACGACTTTATGAAGTTGGTCATTGAACGTACTAAGACCATCAAACGCGGTAATCCTTTGGATACCGATGTGCAAGTGGGGGCGCAGGCGTCCAAACAGCAATTCGATAAGATTTTAAGCTACATTGATATTGGTAAAGAAGAAGGTGCTGAGCTATTGATTGGCGGCGGTGTAGAGTCGATTGATGGCTTGGACAAAGGCTTCTATGTTCAGCCGACCTTATTTAAAGGTTCCAACGAGATGCGTATTTTCCAAGAAGAAATTTTTGGTCCCGTTGTGAGTGTGACGACGTTCAAAGACGAAGCGGAAGCGCTGGCCATTGCCAATGACAGTGAGTTTGGCTTGGGTGCCGGAGTCTGGACTCGTGATACTAACCTTGCTTATCGCATGGGGCGTAACCTAGAAGCGGGTCGAGTGTGGATGAATTGCTATCACCAGTATCCAGCTCACTCTGCGTTTGGTGGCTACAAGAAATCGGGTGTTGGCCGTGAAACGCACAAGGTTGCACTTGAGCATTACCAGCAAACGAAAAATATGTTGGTCAGCTACGATGTGAATCCTTTGGGCTTCTTTTAATTCGAAACGCATTTGGCGTTTATAAGCTAGATAGTATTGTTCATCAAAAGCCAGTTCATTTTTGAACTGGCTTTTTTGTTTTCTAATGGAATGAAAGTTCAGCGGGTAAACCAGTAGCCTTGAAGCGTCAAAAAATTGCCTATTTCCTAACAGCCTTCCTGTATTGCTAAAAAAACCAAGTTTCCGATTGGAAACTTTATCTCATAAGTGATAATTTCAGCGGGAAGTGATCTCGTGTTCTACAATTTTTACGCCGTAACCTAAGTAAGCGTCGGCAGAGGAAAAAGCGATGGCAATCAGTTTATTTGACCTTTTTAAAGTGGGTATCGGTCCTTCCAGTTCTCATACCGTTGGCCCAATGGTTGCAGCGAATCAATTTGCTCATCAGTTAAAAGAGCACCAGTTAATATCCAAAGTGCATCGATTAAAAATAGACCTTTATGGGTCGTTGGGCGCAACGGGCAAAGGGCATGGTACGGGCACGGCTGTGCTGATGGGCTTAGAAGGCGAACTGCCGGATTTGATTGATCCTAGCGGCGTTAATGAGCGCGTCGAGCGTATTGAGTCATCCTCACAGCTCAATTTGCTAGCGCAACACCCCATTACTATAAATGTGGCGACAGACCTTATTTATCACCGCATTGATCGATTGGATTTTCATGCGAATGGCATGGTGCTAGTGGCGTTTGATGAAGATGGAAAAACGTTACATCAGGCCACTTTTTACTCTGTTGGCGGTGGTTTTATTGTTCAGGAAGATGAGCAGGGGAATGTTGCGTTAGTAGAGGACACTACTGAGCTGCCTCATGTTTTTCATAGTGCAGAAGCGCTTATTAAGCTTTGCCGATCTGAAGACAAAAGCATCGCTCAAATCATGTTAGAAAATGAGCGTCACTGGAGAACGGAAGAAGAAATTAAACAAGGTATTTTGTCTATTTGGTCTGTTATGAAATCGTGTGTTCAGCATGGTATCCGTAACGAAGGGATTTTACCTGGTGGTTTAAAAGTGAAGCGCAGAGCCGCAAGTTTGCACAGAGATTTAACCAGCAAGACTCGAATGGATATGATCACACCGTCTTTGGGGGCGATGGATTGGGTGAATCTATACGCATTGGCGGTGAATGAAGAAAATGCGGCGGGTGGGCGAGTTGTGACCGCGCCAACCAATGGTGCCGCAGGAATTATTCCTGCTGTACTTCATTATTATTGGGAATTTTGCCCTCGTTCTTGTGAGGAAGGGGTGATTGATTTTTTTCTAACAGCGGCGGCAATTGGTCTATTATTTAAGGAGAATGCGTCAATTTCAGGCGCTGAAGTGGGTTGTCAGGGAGAGGTTGGTTCGGCTTGCGCGATGGCGGCGGCGGGGTTAGCGGCGGCGACGGGCGGTTCCCCCGAACAAATTGAAAACGCGGCAGAAATAGGTATGGAGCACAATTTGGGATTAACGTGTGATCCAATTGGTGGCCTAGTGCAAGTTCCCTGTATCGAGCGAAATGCTATGGCGTCTATTAAAGCCATCAACTCTGCCAGTATGGCGTTACGTGGTGACGGAACGCACTATGTGTCTCTTGATAAGGTAATTCGCACCATGCGCGACACAGGCAGAGACATGAATGATAAATACAAAGAAACATCGCGCGGTGGTTTGGCTGTCAACGTGATTGAATGTTAGTTATTTTAAATAAAACAAGCTGTAATAAAACGGTCATATTTCTGTAGTATCTTTGTCATAAGCGCCTTTATTGGCGCTTATTTTTGTTTTTACGAGTCATATTCTACGCAAAACTTTTGGGGTTTTTATCTGCAGACTCCCAGTGTAGAATGGCGCGGAATTTACATTTAATAAAAATGTAACGGGATGAATTGAGTGCCAGATGAAGTTCGGATGCTGGGATAAGCATGTCACTGTAAACTCAAGTGCGTCTTGAGTGAATAGTGGTTTGGCAAAGATTAACGACAGAAAGAAGAGCCCGTATGGATCTTACAAATAACCCGAAAGAAGAATCCACTTTGTTGAGTGGTCATGAGTTTGTTCGTGTATTAATTGCACTGGCATTTGTTTTGTTGGCAGGCTTCTACGCTTCATCAAATGGCGTCGGAGTGTCAAATCTTTCTATTTTGGCGATTGCTGCCGCGATAGGTGCCTACATGGCTATTAATATCGGTGCGAACGATGTTGCCAATAACGTGGGCCCTGCGGTAGGTTCGAAAGCACTTTCCATGACTGGGGCCATATTAATTGCTGCTGTTTTTGAAGCGGCTGGCGCTTTGATTGCGGGTGGTAATGTCGTTGGAACCATTAAAAACGGCATTATTAATCCTAACTCTATAGGTGAGGCTGAAACCTTTATCTGGGTCATGATGGCGGCGCTGTTGGCGGGCGCTATTTGGCTGAATTTGGCCACTTACCTAGGTGCGCCTGTTTCCACAACGCATTCTATTGTTGGTGGTGTCTTAGGTGCTGGCATTGCCGCTGGTGGTTGGGATATTGCGAACTGGGATAAGCTAATCGCTATCGTAGCGAGCTGGGTAATTTCTCCTGTATTAGGTGGTGTAATTGCTGCGTTATTCTTGATGTACATTAAACGCTCTATCACTTACAAGAATGATATGATCGAAGCGGCGACAAAGGTCGTGCCTTTGCTCGTTGGTTTTATGGTTTGGGCGTTTTCAACCTATCTTATCCTTAAAGGATTGAAGCACCTTTGGAAGTTTGATTTCATCACGGCGGCACTGATTGCATTTGCTATTGCTTTGACTGTGTATTTCTTCGTTCGTCCGATCGTTGATAAAGCGTCAGCGTCCTTGAAAAATGACAAAGATGCGGTAAATAGCTTATTTACTCTTCCGCTGATTGTGTCTGCAGCATTGTTGAGCTTTGCTCATGGCGCAAACGACGTAGCCAATGCTATTGGGCCTTTAGCGGCTATTAATGATGCATTAATGACTGGCGCGGTTTCTAGCAAAGCCTCTATTCCACTATGGATTATGATGGTAGGCGGTATTGGCATTGCGGTGGGTCTTGCTCTGTTTGGTCCTAAACTGATCAAGACTGTAGGTTCAGAAATTACTGAGCTTGATAAGACTCGCGCCTTCTGTGTTGCGATGGCCGCGGCCATTACGGTGATTGTTGCATCTCAGCTTGGCTTGCCAGTTAGCTCTACTCACATTGCAGTTGGTGGTATTTTCGGTGTGGGTTTCTTGCGTGAATATTTGAAGCAATCTTACGAGAAAAAATTGGCGTCTATTATTTCTCACTCTGAATCAGCAGGTCATAACGGCCAGCAAACTCAAGAGTTTGTTAAGCGCTTTAAAATGGCAGATGTTGAAGAGAAACGTGAAATTCTAAAAGAATTAAAAGCGGCTCAGGCTTCTTCGCCTATTTCATCAGCAGAACGTAAGGGCTTGAAAAAAGCAACGAAGAAAGAATTAGTGAAGCGTTCTGCACTATTGCGAATTGCAGCGGCATGGGTCATTACCGTTCCGGCTTCTGCTTTGCTTTCTGCTGCACTCTTCTATATGTTGCTTGGTTTCTCTCTCTCTTAATGAGCAAATAGACATAGAAATAAAAAAAGATCAGTATTACTGGTCTTTTTTTTGTTTTCAATACTTGTGCTGTGTTATATAAAATACGGTCAGTTGTTCAAAAATTAGATAATGTCGCGGTTTAGGTAATTGGGTAAGCAATGAATGTAAGCATGTTGGTCGTTGTTACCATTTTACTCTTGGTTTTTTTGTGTTCTCTTCCCTCTTTTTTTCGTTGGCAGAAAAGGCAGAAAGAGCTAAAAGAAAAAGTTCTCTCTAATTTATCCGGCCGTAGCGAACGTCTGCTGTTTTCGTTGGAAATGGTCTCTGATCGATATTTAACGAAGGACACAAGAATATTTTTGATAGAGTATTTGCTTTTTTGCATTGCTCCACTCAAGAAAGTCGGTTACCAATCCGATATTGTAGAGAAGCAAGAGGATTTAATTCGCTGGTTGACCGATCTCAAGTTAGGGAATCACACTTTAAATAAGGATCGTGTGGGAAGCCAAGCAGAATTAGAGCAAATACATAACGCGCTTCAGTCTATGGTGAGAGAGGCGCGAAATATCTCTGACAGTTTTGGTGTTAGTCGAGCCTTAATTCGACACCATGTGGTATTAATTCGCTACGCTCATGATTTAGCGTATCGAGATTTATTGGTTCGACAGGCTCGATATGACCTGGAGAACGATAAAAAAAATAGGGCTTTGGAAAAATACAGGACAGCGCTATCGGTAATGGAGAGAAACGGTTCAGTAAATAGCTCTAAAAGAGAGAAAGTACGTTTACAGAATATGATACAGGATGTAGAGAATCTTCTATTCGCTAAAAAGAACAAAGCAGAACTGGAATCGAAATAATGCGGAATCACAAAGTCTAGTTCACTTGTTGATTGATTGGCGGCATCTTATTTAGCCATAAACAATATTAAGGTAAACAACGTATCATATGACTGCTGTTACCATTACTGTACTGTTGCTTGTTATTGGTGGATTTATTGCCTTCGCGATATTTTTGCAACTAAAAGAGCAGGCGAGATTGGAGAAGTTGCGAAAAGTGGCGACGCTCAACAATCAATTGCGCCAAGTACGTCGTTATCTTGATGAAATGCCTCCACAGTATCAGCCTAAGGATATGAAGCTTTGGTTGTTCTCTAGAATGATTGCCATTTACGATCAACTTCTTGTGTTACAACCCGATATCACCTTAACTCGCCGTCGAGAGCATCTGCTTGAAGAAATGGCTGAGTTTCAAGAAAGTAAACAAAAACGTCGCGCAAAGCCGATGAATGATGAGCTGATGATTATTGAGATTAGACGCTTATTCGAATCCTTCAAATCTTTCCTGATCGCATCGCAAAAAGAAAAAACCATCGACCCTGATGTGGTGCACCGATACAGCAAGCTGCTTAACCCTGAATTCAAGTCCGAAGTGCGACACTTTCACTTCAAGCAACTAAGCACATTTCTTTAAACACTACGGCTGGTTGCTTGAACCCTAAACACTTCCTTGGACGATTATTTATTCGTCTCATTGCGAAGTGTATTCTCTCTTCTGTAACACGTCTTAAATCGGTACCTTTGGGCACATATTGCCTTAGGAGTCCGTTGCTATTTTCGTTTGCTCCACGTTCCCAAGAACTATATGGATGAGCAAAATACACTGTCGTTTCTAAGTAAGCGTGCGGTAAACCACACATAGGCCGCGTTAATTTTTTATTGCCATAAAACTTGTATCTGACACGTGATTGTAATAATTTAAGATTTGACAGAGGGTAAATGGATTTACCTATGCCTCCAGGACGGAGGCTCTGTCTCTTTTCAGGAAGATTCAAGGCTGCATGGATGCAGCGGGAAGATTTTTATCTTTATTCTCAATCTTAAGTCAGCTTGATATTCCACGGCAATAATTCTTCCATGTCATCGTTTTCTTTTCTTCTCGGCAGCTCTTCAAACAATCTTACTAAGTAATCATAAGGGATAAGCCCATTGGCTTTGGCTGTTTCTATTATGCTGTAAAGCGTTGCACTGGATTTTGCACCATTCCCCGTATTGGAGAACAACCAGTTTTTGCGTCCAATCACGAAGGGCTTGATGGCGCGCTCCGCTCGGTTGTTATCGATGTTGATACGATAATCGGTCAAGTAAACGCTCAGTTTGTCCCATTGATTGAGATTGTATTGGATCGCTTTGCTCAATAAGGATTTCGGTGGCACTTGTTGAGCCGATTTTTCAAGCCAGGCTTTGTAGTTCGCTAAGACTTCGGGCGCTTGCTCCTGACGGATTTTAAAGGCGGCTTCTGCATTGTCAGCCTGTTGGGCCAACGTCTCGATAGCGTACAGCTTTTTGATGTGATTGATCGCCATCGTTGCTTTTCCTGACTTGCCTTTCGGCATGCCTTTTTCCGCTTCAATAAACTTACGACGTGCATGTGCCCAGCAACCAGCCAGCTTGGCTTGGGTCGATTCGTACGCTTGGTAGCCATCGACATTAAGATAGCCATCGAAGCCTTGTAAAAAGTCGACGGCGCATTGCCCACTTCGTGTCGGTTGGTAATCGTATAGGACGATATTCGGGATCGGATTGCGTTTGTCTGGGGCATCTTTGCCTGTGCAATACACCCACATGTAACATTTCGAACGAGCTTCTTTGATCACATTGAGGGTGGTTTCATCCGCTTGGATAACGGACTGTTTCAGTAATTCTTGATGCAGCCGTTCATAAAGCTTCTCTAAGGCATCGGCACATTTTTTCATCCAATCTGACATGGTTCGTCGGCTCAACTCGATACCGTATTGCTTAAATAAGGTTTCTTGTCGATAGAGTGGTAAGCTGTATTGGAATTTGCCCGTGATAATCTGACTCAGCAGACTAGGGGTCGCGATGCCTTTGGGGATAATGCTCGGTGGCACAACCGCTTGCTTAATCGCATTCTGGGTGCCTGTTTTCTCACACTCACGGCACGCGTATTTAGGGCGAACCGTTTCGATGACCTTGAGTTGAGCCGGGATAAAATCAAGCTTTTCAGAACGGTCTTCACCTATGCGATGAAGTGCACCTTGGCAACATGAGCAGACTTTGTCTGACTCAGCGATATCCAGTACAACCGTTTCGCGAGGTAAATCCTTTGGCAGGGGCTGACGCTTAGGTTTCGAGCGAGTGTAAGAGACGGTCTGCGTTTCAGTCTCCGTGTCGATGACATCAGATTCGGCCGCCATTTCATCAAACAACTCACCTTGCCCAGGTGAGGTTTCCGAGCTTTTGCCAAACTGCTTTTGCTGCGCCAAACGCCACTGCTCTAAAATGAACGTGTATTTCGATTGCCACTGTGCAAGCTGCGAGTCTTTTTCACCCAACAGCCGAGCTTGCTCAAGCAAGATAGCCTTGAGTGACTCAACGTCATTGGGTAAGTTTTCTGGAAGCATTTTCATGGGTTGGATTATACCAACCTAATGGGTTATTCGTCATGATATCGATAGGTTAAATGCGGATGAGCCTCTTGAGAGTGAAGAGGCAAACCATCCAACAACCAATTAAGTTGTCGATGGGATATGTGCCGCGATAAATGTTCATCCTCAATGCCAGGCCATTGGAAAGAGCCTTTTTCCAATCGTTTGTAATGCAACCAAAAACCATTATTAGACCATTGCAATATTTTAATCTTGTCACGAGCTCGCCCACAAAAGACAAAAATGTGCTCACTACAAGGTTCTTTTTTAAGATCGTAGGCGACAATATTGCAAAGTCCATCAATGGCCTTACGCATATCGGTTGGTCCACAAATGAGAGTAACGTTAAGCTGGGAAGACGCGGTAAACATGAGTCTGTTGCTCTGATTTAAAAGACAACAGATTTTAAGGTGTTTGAAGATAATTAAAATGTGTGGTTTGCCGGACGCTTACGTTTCTAATGCTTCGGCTATCTCAGCGTGATACGCGAACTCTCGACCATTATCTGCTGTGATCGTGTGAACATGATCTTTAAAAGGCAGCAATAGCTCTATGGTTGCTTGAGTCACATCTTTGGCTGATTTCGAATCCACTTTCTTTATAAGGTAAAAACGTGTCTTTCTTTCTAGCAAGGTGACAATTGAGCCTGAGCCGTGCTTACCTAAAACAGTGTCTATCTCCCAGTCTCCAAAGCGCTTTTTGGTATCAACAATCACAGGCCGATCATCAATGGATACCTTATTCTTGATCACTTCAGCTTTTGTTCTCTGGCCTTTCCGGTAGCGTTTTCTTCCTTGCCTCAAATGGCGGTAAAGTGTCCCTTTGTTTCTTTTGTCATCATGGATATATTGGTAAATCCATTGATGACTGACGGGAACACCGCAGTTTTTGAGTACGTTAGAGACTTGCTCAGGACTCCAGTCGATTTCAATTAAAATACGAATAAAATCAATTGTCTTTGATGATATGCGATATTTTGCCGCTGTCTTCCGCCTTATCAAACAGGCTCTTTGGGCTTTGTCAGGGCAATATTCTGTTACTTTTTTATTCCGCTTTAACTCACGGTAAATCGTAGCTCTATGACAATTCAGGATGAGTGCAATATTTGCCACTGATATTTCTTGCCCTAAAAGAGCGGAAATCTGGTATCTTTTGCCTTCGGTCAACTGCTGATAATTCATGTTGGTACTGCTTTATCTGTGGTAAGAAGAAGTGTATCAACTTCAGCAGTTGGCTTCTTCTACACCTGATTTGCAGTGTCGCACTTATTATCTGAATTTAGGACTTTTACCATTATAAAATTAATGCGGATTATCATTCGTATCTTGCTCGTAAAGCGTTTTTAAGTGGTCAAATGGAGACCGCCGTTGAAATGTACAAAGAGGCGCTGTCGCAGCTGACACCGGTTAAGGAGTCCATTGAAGCACAATCTACTATCCTTAAATTAAAAGATTTACTTCAAGAAATTGAAGACGATCTTGCTTTGCAAAAAGCCGAAGAAGAAATAAGCCGAAGTATGGACAGCCAAGAGGAAGGAGAGTTGGATGACGAGTGGAGTAAGTTCATCGAAGACTCTACTTTTCAGACTAAAAAACGCTTTTAATTATTTGCCCACTCTTGTTAGTTAATTTATAGATTATTCATTATTTTTGCACTTTGTGGCTTGCTAGTTACGCCCCGCCATGAGAATTTTGCCCATCGTACTACTTCATTTTTGATAAGGATCTCTCTGTGAATTTGGCACTTTTATCGGCTTTTATTCCGACGTTCTTTTTTGTGTCTATTACCCCAGGCATGTGCATGACGTTGGCGATGACCTTAGGCATGACCATTGGCGTTAAACGAGCTTTATGGATGATGTTGGGGGAGTTAGTGGGCGTGGCGACAGTGGCGATTTTATCGGCTATTGGTGTGGCGGCCTTGTTGTTAAATTATCCCAATGTCTTTATGGTGTTGAAATACATAGGTGGGGCGTATTTGGCGTTTGTTGGCCTACAAATGTGGCTATCGAAAGGCAAAATGGCGATTAAAATGGACTCGGAAGGGGCTAAACCGGCTTCTCGGTTGGATTTAATGTCTCAAGGTTTTGTCACTGCGATTGCTAACCCTAAAGGGTGGGCTTTTTTTGTGGCCTTATTGCCTCCTTTTTTAGACGCGAATCAGCCATTAACGTCGCAATTGATTGTCTTGATTTCGATTATTTTGACGCTTGAGTTAAGCTGCTTGCTTATTTACGCTGCTGGCGGCAGAACATTAAAATCGATTCTAATGAAAAGCGGAAATGTTCGAATCATGAACCGTATTGCTGGCACGTTGATGATTGGGGTTGGCGTCTGGCTCGCAACAGGTTAAGTCGTGGTTGTGTTGCTAAGAAGGCGCTTTTGAGCGTCTTTTTTTATGTGACGACGGTGTTGTAGAAGTCGTTGTTTTTCGTGTCCTTGGTGTTTTCTTAGGAGATGACGTTTTACGTTTTGCGAATGGGTTTTTAGTGGGCGCGGGTAAATTTTGTAATGCTGATATGGGCATATCACGCGACGCTGTTAATAGGTGATTTAAATTGCTTTCTAATTGTGTCATGAACTCTTGGTAGCTTGCTTCACCAAGGCTAATGCCATTCAATGCGGCTTCCCATTTCGCAGTCATGTCTGGTGTGACGAGCTGTTCTGGCAAGCAGTCAATAAAAGCTCGGCCAGTCTGACTGGCGTGAATTTGTTTGCCTTGTCTTATTAAAAAACCACGTTTGAACAGCAGTTCAATAATGCTGGCTCGTGTTGCTTCAGTGCCAAGACCATCCGTTTCTTTGAGGATTGCCTTGATGTCTTTGTCGGTGACGAATCGACTAATGCCAGTCATGGCGGCCAGTAACGTGGCGTCTGTGAAAGCCGCGGGAGGCGTAGTGATTTTTTCTTGTACTTGACCTTGGTCACACCACAAAGCGTCATTTTTGTTCAGCTTTGGCAGTTCGTTCTGATTTTCATCTTCTGTGTCTTTGTTCTTACCTTTGTTTGGCAGTAATGCTTTCCAGCCTAGTGCGATAGGCGTATTTCCTTTTGCTTCGAAAAGCCCACCTTCAATGTCTACTTTAATATAAGACGCTAGATAGTCGTAATCTGGGTAGAACTGCATGAGATATTGACGAGCGATCAGGTTAAACACCAATGCTTCTGTTTTGGAAAGAGACGCGGCTTTATGGGCTTGTGTGGTGGGGATGATCGCGTGATGGGCGGTTACTTGTTTGTCATTCCAGGCTTTGTTTTTTCGCGAAGCGTCCGCGTTCTTTGCTCCTTGCTGGATGTCCCCACCAGATCGAACAAGCGCATCGATGATCGCTGGTGCGTCTTTGTGCTGTTGAGAGGGTAAGTAACGACAATCCGATCTTGGGTAGGTGATCATTTGGTGGCGTTCATACAGTGTTTGACAGGTGTCTAGCACTTGCTGTGCGGAGAGCGAAAACGCCTTTGCTGCATCAATCTGCAATGCAGATAAGCTGTATGGAAGGGGTGCTGATTGTTTTTTTTGTTTGTAGTTCGCGTCAATGACTGTGGCCGGTTTATTGCTGATGCGATTGGCGACATTTTGTGCAAGCGGTAGACTCAGTACACGATTTTCTTCGTCCATATAAGGGCGACATGCGTCACTTGGAAGCCATTTTGCTTGGAAACTTTCACCTTGTGGTGTTTGTATGTTTGCCCATACCTGATAAAAGTTCTTAGGAACAAAGTTTTCTCGTTCTTTGTCACGCATGGCAACCAGTCCCAATATGGGGGTTTGCACGCGACCTATGGATAACACTCCCTGATAGCCCGCTTGTCGGCCTTTAATGGTATAAGCACGAGTGAGATTAAGACCATACAACCAGTCTGCCCGAGCGCGACCCAGTGCCGAACGAGATAAGGCTGCAAATTCCGTATTTGAGCGCAGAGTATTGAGCGCCTTTTTAATCGCTGCGGGGGTCAAGTCATTGACCAAAAGTCGCTGAGTGTTTTTGAGTTTCTGCGCGGGAACCTTGGCGTAATGCAGTACTTCATCAACGAGCAATTGACCTTCTCGATCCGGGTCACCGGCATGAACCAAGGTTGTGGCTTTTTTGATGAGTTTTTTGAGAATGCTAAGTTGCCTTTTGGTGTTGGCTTTTTCCTGCCATTGCCAGTCGTCAGGGATAATCGGCAAGTGGTCTAGATTCCAGGTTTTATACGCTGAGTTGTATTGATGAGGTTCGGCTTGTTCAAGCAAGTGTCCTATGCACCAGCTGATGCAGTCTCCATTGGGTAACCAGATGCAACCTTCTTCTTTCTTTTGAGGAGAGGGGAGTGCTGCGGCAATGGCACGAGCAAGGCTGGGTTTTTCGGCAATATAGAGAATCATAGATACACTTACTGTTTATATATACAGTAAGTGTATCTAAGAGAAACAACAGTGGCTAGCGTAAACCGCTATTTAATTAGTGCAACTTCTATTTAATAGGTACAACTAAGACAGGAATACTGCTGCTATGGATGACTTTATTTGCGGTGGAGCCAAGAATCATCTGCCCTAATCGGCTGTGGGTTCGGCTATTCATAACGATTAAGTCGGCATTGTGCTCTTTTGCTACTTTCTGAATGGATTCAGCTGGCACGCCATTGACAATCACTGTCTCTGGCGCTTGGCTCAAATCATCAAGCTCACTGGCGTATGCTTCCATGAATTCAGACAGCGTTTTTTGCGCTCGCGCGTTGATCTCCGCCACGGCATCTTTGCGCATTGCCGTTCTGACTTCTTCCGTGATGTAGTTGTTAATCATGTTCGATGCTTGAGCGTTTAATGGCTCCATAGCGTGCATTAGAATGACTTTGGCAGCATTGGTTTTTGCTAAGCTCATAACAAGTGCCATTGCTGATTGAGTGTGGTTGTCCAGATCGCAAGCATAAACAATGGTGTTAATTTTAGGTAACATGGCAAGATCCTCTTTTATGTTCCTATAGCATATTCCATTTCGCTTTAACTGCTCTGATCTAGATCAACGATCATTGTGCTTAATGGTTGCGCTGTGTCTGATAGTTTGTGAATGTTTTTGTCACTGTGATTCGCAAATAAAAAGCAGCTCATCGACGACACTAAAATGAAACTGATAAACAACACTCCCCAATAATCGGTTGGCTTTTTGGGATCTGTGTATCTCTTGGGAGACGGGATAAAGCTTTTGGATTTCATAGCGTCCTCCTGAAGGATGTTGGAATCTTTAGATGATAATGAATATCATTTAATAAATCTATGGTGCTGATTAATATATTTTCATATGTCAGTAACAGGGAAGGGAGATTTGAAAAACAAGCTCATAAGATTTGCCTATGTTATGATGTGCCTTCCATTTTTTAGTAACCGAATAAGAGAGTGTAAACATGTCAGAACTGTCGTTCGACTCTAACGAAGCAAAAATTGCATACGGCATTGGTCGTCAAATTGGTGATCAACTACGTGGTAGTGATCTAGGTGAATTGTCTTTGACTCACCTTTTTGCAGCGATCGAAGATGCTTTAAATGGCGTTGAAATGCGCGTCCCTGGTGCAGAGCTAGAAGCAGCTTTTGCTGAGCTTCAGCAAAAAATGGAAGAAAAAGGTCGTGCTGCGTCTGAAGAAAACGTAAAGGCAGGCGAAGACTTTCTTGCGGCAAACAAAGCAAAAGAAGGTGTGCAAACGACACAAAGTGGTCTTCAGTTTGAAGTACTGGAAGAAGGTACTGGCGCTACTCCTGTTCGCGAAAACACCGTTCGAGTTCATTACGAAGGTCGTTTGATTGACGGACAAGTATTTGACAGCTCTATTGCTCGTGGCGAGCCAATTGAGTTCCCTTTAACGGGTGTAATTGCTGGTTGGACTGAAGGTCTACAGTTGATGAAAGAAGGTGCAAAATACCGTCTTACTATTCCTGCTGAGTTGGCGTACGGTGCTCAAGGCGCTGGTGCGATGATTCAACCTTTCTCTGTGTTGCAATTTGATGTTGAGTTGATTGCGATTGTTTAATTAAACAATCCAAAGTCTCTAACGTAACATTGAGCGCAATAAACCGAGTCACTCTGCCTGAGTGACTCGGTTTTTTATTGTCTTCTTTCTTTAAATATCGCGTTCCATGCGAATGTGTAATTTACCCGCGCCTAAAAAGACTTTTCCATCCGTGTAAAAGTTCTGCTTTTCATAGAAGGTTTGCACATCGACTAAGGCATTCAAAAAGACTTTTCGGAACCCCATTTCCCTCGCAACTTTGATCGCACGGATGAGTAGCATTTCACCGTACCCTTGGTGGCGGTAGGCGGGTAAAACGGCCAGTTTGCTAATTTGGCCATCTTCCGATAATCGACAGGTTCCGGTAGGGACTGCGGTGGTGCCAAAAGACACAAAATGCACCGCGTCTTCATCTTGATCATCCCATTCTTCTTCTGCAGGAATGCCCAGTTCAAGAATAAAGACTTGCTTGCGCACAAAACTAAGCTGGTCTTTACTGCTGTTCCAGTCTGATGTTAATACCTTCATATGAATGCCTTCATTTTTTGTCCTTTTATTCTTCTGACGCGACCAACTCGATTAGCCCTTGCTGACGAATTAAAAATCGCACGAGAGGCTCTAGATCACTGTTTTGTGTCAAATCCAATCCAGAGAAATCGAATTCAATTTGATGGCAAACGGCTTCAACAAAACCGGTTAGCTCCGCATCAACCAGCAGATTTTCGCCATTGCAAAATACGCGAATTTTTGCGTTATCGTCAGCACTTTGTTGCACATAATAACAAATGCGCGCATCACCTGGGCGAAGGAAGGTTTGGCCTTGTGTTGCGTTTGTGAACGCCTCGTCAAGTTCGTCTTGGTTGAGCGGTGCAAGATACTCAGGGTATTTGCTTTCGCTCATGGTCTCGCCCAGCCATTCTGCTAAGAGGTCAGGTTGATTCACTAGGCGAGCAAACTGATCTTGTAAGTACTGAATGTCATCTTTACTGATGTGCGCACTGTGTTGACGGTTGGCGGTTTCTGGCGCGGCAAAACGATCTTTCACATTGTCTGTTTCACAAATTTTATCGCGGATGCCAGTTAAGACATCTTGCATGCTTGGCGCACGAAAGCCGATGGAATAGGTCATGCATTCGTCATCGAGTGCTCGGCCGTTGTGGGCAAAATTAGGGGGTAAATAGAGAATGTCGCCCGCTTCAACTTCCCAGTCCATGTCTGGATTAACGGTAAAATTATCGAGAATGTGCAGCTTAATGTTTGGAATGGCTGAGTCTTGGTATTCGTCTGGAGCGAGTACTTGCCAGCGGCGTTTACCAGATACTTGCACTAGAAACACATCGTATTGGTCATAATGTGGGCCAACGCTGCCACCTTCGGTTGCGTAGCTGACCATCACATCGTCTAAACGCCAGCTGGGTAGAAACTCAAATTGTTCTTTTAGGTTTTGAATTTCTGGTACCCAATGATCAACGGCTTGGACTAACAAGGTCCATTCTTTCTCGGGTAGGGTGGCAAATGTGTCTTCGGTAAAAGGCCCTTGGCGCATTTCCCATGGTCTTAGCCCATTTTCGATCACAATACGAGATTCAATGTCTCCTTCCATTGCCATGCCAGCAAGCTCATCGGCTTCCAATGGCAGAGTGAAGTCAACAAGACCACCGCGAATCAATAGCGGCTTTTTTTGCCAATATTCGTCGATAAAGATTTGGGCTGTCATGCCACCAAGAATAGCCAACGGTGTATTTAGGTCTGTCATAAATCGCTCATTAAAAAGAACAAAGAAAGTAGTGATATTGCTAAAGATTAGTAGTTTTAAAGGCAAAAAGAGCCGATAAATCGGCTCTTTTTATTACGCTTATTCAGAGTTTGTTTTAGCTACGGATCGCTTTTGCTTGTGCCACAGCATTACCGATATAGGTCGCAGGCGTTAGCTTTTTTAGCTCAGCTTTGGCTTGTTCAGGCATGTCTAGCGTATCAACAAAGGCTTCGATCGTTGCTTGGTCGATAGCTCGGCCGCGCGTTAGCTCTTTTAGCTTCTCGTATGGAGATTCGATGCCGTAACGACGCATGACGGTCTGAATTGGTTCTGCCAATACTTCCCATGCATTGTTAAGGTCTGCTTCAAGACGAGGCGCATTGATTTCCAATTTGCTGATGCCTTTTAGAGTTGCTTGGTAAGCGATTAAGCTGTGAGCCAAACCAACGCCAAGGTTACGAAGAACCGTGGAATCCGTTAGGTCGCGCTGCCAGCGAGAGATTGGCAATTTAGCGCTCAAGTGACCCATGATTGCGTTTGCAATGCCCAAGTTGCCTTCGGAGTTTTCGAAGTCGATTGGGTTAACTTTGTGAGGCATGGTCGAAGAGCCGATTTCGCCAGCAATGGTTTTTTGCTTGAAGAAGCCCATGGAAATGTAGCCCCACACATCGCGGTCGAAATCGATCAAGATGGTGTTGAAGCGACAAATCGCATCGTACAATTCAGCGATGTAATCATGTGGCTCGATTTGAGTCGTGTAAGGGTTCCATGTCAAACCTAAAGACGTAACAAACGCCTCAGCGTGTGCTTGCCAATCCACATCTGGGTAAGCAGAAAGGTGAGCGTTGTAGTTGCCCACTGCACCGTTGATTTTGCCTAAAAATTCAACGTTTTCGATTTGCTTAAGTTGACGGCTAAGACGTGCTGCTACGTTGGCCATTTCTTTACCAACTGTGGTTGGTGATGCGGTTTGGCCGTGTGTGCGAGACAGCATAGATTGCTCGGCGTGCTCGATGGCTAGATCTTGAACGGCTTTGATAACGTTTTTAAGCTCTGGAACAATGCCTTCTTCCAATGCTTCACGCAACATCAATGCATGAGATAGGTTGTTGATGTCTTCTGATGTACAAGCAAAGTGAACAAACTCAGAGATAGCAGCAAGTTCTGTATTGTCTGCCATTTTGTTCTTGATGAAATATTCAACCGCTTTGACATCGTGGTTCGTGGTTTTCTCAATGTCTTTAATGGCTTGTGCATCGGCTTCACTGAAGTTTTCAGCAAGCTGATCCAGCAGAGCACTCGCTTCATTACTCAATGCAGGAACTTCGATGATTTGTGGGTGTTTGGCAAGAGCCTGTAGCCAGCGAACTTCGACTATGACTCGCATACGCAGCAAACCATACTCGCTCACGGAGCGACGTAGTACGTTTGTTTTCGATCCGTAACGACCGTCGATAGGGGAAATTGCATTTAAGCTAGTTAATTCCATTGAGATAACGCCTCGAACATGGTTTTCAGGGAGCCGCTATTATAGGCAAAAGCGGACTCTACCGCTACGCCAGTCTGAAAATATGCATGGATCGGCTTGGCTTTTCTCCGCCGCTGATGCGCATTTTTGCTGTGTTGGAATAGACAGTTAGTGTCTTTTTGTAAATGCAGACGTTTTTTTGTTACTGACTCGGGATTTTTGTTATTTGTCGATGCCTTATTCTTTGCACGCTTGTATGATGCGGCAAATAAATAATACGGTCATGTGTTTTTTTTAAATGCGGGCTGTTTTGATCACTACTTAGGAAAATTATAATGAAGATCAGTCGAATAATGAACTTGGTTATTGCCATAGTGTTGATAGCTTTATCTTCTCTTTATGCCATTACTCAACTTAGTTTGAATAAGAATAAAGAGGCCATCCGACACCAAGCTGTGTTATCTCAGGCGGTGTCAACGATGAAAGACGCTCGCTACTATGTTGTACAGGTTCAGCAGTTTTTGACTGATATGGGCGCTACTCGGGGAGACGATGCTTTACCTGAGGCCGATGCGAGCATGAAAAGCGCAATGCAAAGCTTAAAAGAGCTTGAAAACATTATTCCAGCGTATCGCGCCCGTGTACTAGAGCTAGAAAAAAAATTAAATAACGTAAACAAAGTCGGCCGTGAAATGGCGTACGCTTATATTCAAAAAGGTACTGAGGCCGGCAATAACCTGATGAAGGGCCCTGGTGGACTGGACGAAGAATCGGCTCAGTTGGCTGAGTCACTGGAAAAAATTGCGGATGAACTGACTGCGCAATTTGCAGAAAGTGAGCGGGTATCGATTGCGGCGTTAGAGGATTCAGAATTCTTATCGCTAATCAGCAGCTTACTTTCTGGTGTGGTGATTGTTGGGGTTATTTTGATTTTGCGTCGCCGCATACTTCCTGATCTGAACTCGCTTGAATCGTCACTGCATAATATTTCTGTTGGTGCGCGTGATTTAACGGTTCGCTTGGATGACAAAGGTAAAGACGAATTGGCGTCGGTCGCGCACAGTTTTAACGTCTTTATTAAAGGTATACAGGACCTGGTGGTTACTCAGCAAGGACAATCTACTCAGTTGTCTGTGGCGGGCGAGCAAATGTTGGTGGCTTCTAATAAAACGCGAACAGGCATGCAAGGGCTGCAAAAAGAAACGTCTGGTATTGCCAGCGTTGTAGCAGAGATGCAAACCACGGTTCGTCATGTAGCAGACAGTGCCGATGCGGCGGCGAAAGCGGCAAAGGAATCGGACAGTATCGCAAAAGAAGTGGAAACTGTTGTTAATAACAGCGTTGTGTCCATACAGCAATTGTCTGAAGGCGTTGAAAAGGCATCCCGCGTACTGCAAGCCTTGGAAAAAGAAACCACGGATGTCGGTAGTATTTTAGATTCGATTCGTGGCATTGCGGATCAAACCAATTTGTTAGCATTAAACGCAGCGATTGAAGCAGCGCGTGCCGGTGAGCAGGGTCGTGGATTTGCGGTAGTTGCTGATGAAGTTCGTACGCTTGCGCAACGTACTCAAGATTCCACAGAACAAATTCAGGTGATGATTACCCAATTGCAAAAAGGCTCTCAAGATGCCGTGCTGGTTATGGGTGAAAGTAAGCTGCAGGCTGAACAAAGTGTTGCTCAGTCATTAAAAGCAAAAGACGCCTTGTATACGATTACGTCTTCTATGGGGAATATCTCCTCTATGGCGATTGAAATCGCATCGGCAATGGAGCAGCAAGCTGCGGCATCAGAAAACATTGATGGGCGAATTCGCTCTATTCGCGATGAGGCGGAATTGACCAGTGTTAACGCTGAACAGTCAAATGTGGCGGCTAAGCAAGTATTAGGGCAATCGAAAGCGTTGTCTGATCTTATCTCAAGCTTTAAAGTGTAGTTTTAAGGCTCGTTCTTCGTTCTGTCTTTTAGGGTGGCTATTACTAGAGTATCTCCAATAGTCATAACGGATTCTACAGAATAGACAAAGAAAAGCCCGAGTAACTCTGTTACTCGGGCTTTTTCATAGCTGTTTACTTAATCAATAAGCTTAAAGCGTTGCTAATGCTGTATTAAATGTCGCACTAGGACGCATGATCTTAGCCACTTCATTTAGATCCATGTGGTAGTAACCAGATAGACCAGAAGGCTTACCTTGTACTGCCGCCAGTTCCGCAACAATCTTATCTTCGTTATCAGCAAGTTGTTCCGCTAGTGGTGCGAATTTCGCTGCTAATGCGGCATCTTCAGTTTGTGCTGCAAGCTCTTGTGACCAGTAAAGTGCTAGGTAGAAATGGCTACCACGGTTATCGATTTCACCCACTTTACGAGACGGTGACTTGTTAGTGTCTAGTAACTTTCCTGTTGCTTTATCTAGGCACTTAGCAAGGATTTTCGCTTTCTCGTTGCTGTGCTTAATGCCAAGCTCTTCAAAAGACACGGCCACAGCAAGGAATTCACCTAGAGAGTCCCAACGAAGGTAGTTTTCTTCCATAAGCTGTTGAACGTGCTTAGGAGCAGAGCCGCCCGCACCCGTCTCGTACATGCCGCCGCCATTCAGCATTGGTACGATAGACAACATTTTCGCAGACGTGCCCAACTCTAAGATTGGGAACAAGTCAGTCAAGTAGTCACGTAGAATATTGCCCGTTACAGAAATGGTGTCTTTACCACGAATAATGCGCTCCATAGAGAAACGGATTGCTTCGTTGTAAGACATGATGCGAATGTCTAGACCTGTTGTGTCATGGTCTTTTAGGTACAATTCAACTTTTTTGCGAAGGCCGTTGTCGTGTGGACGAGCTTCTTCTAACCAGAACACAGCCGGTGTGTCAGACTGACGAGCGCGAGTAACGCCTAATTTCACCCAGTCGCGAATGGCCGCATCTTTAGTTTGGCAAGCGCGCCAGATGTCGCCTTTCTCAACATTGTGTTGCATTAGAACGTTGCCATTTGCGTCTACAACGCGCATAACACCATCTGCCTTCATTTCGTATGTCTTGTCGTGAGAACCGTACTCTTCTGCTTTCTGTGCCATAAGGCCAACGTTTGGCACTGTGCCCATTGTAACAGGGTTGAATGCGCCGTTAGTTTTACAGAAGTTGATGGTTTCTTGGTAGATGCGAGCGTAAGTGCTGTCTGGAATAACGGCTTTCGCATCGTGTGCCTTGCCGTCACGGCCCCACATTTTGCCAGAGTTACGGATCATTGCAGGCATAGATGCATCAACGATAACGTCGCTTGGTACGTGTAGGTTGGTGATGCCTTTGTCTGAATCAACCATGGCTAACTCAGGACGCGTTTTGTAAACGTCTTGAATCGCTTGTTTGATTTCTTCTTGCTTTGCTTCAGGAAGCGTTTTGATTTTATCGTAAACACTGCCTAAGCCGTTGTTTGGGTTTACGCCGATTTCTTTGAAAAGTTCGCCGTATTTTTCGAATACGTCTTTATAGAAAACCGTGACCGCGTGACCAAATACGATTGGGTGAGACACTTTCATCATGGTGGCTTTTAAATGCACAGACCACATAATGTTGTCTTCTTTCGCTTCTTGTAACGTTGCTTCAAAGAAAGCGCGAAGTTTTGTGCAGCTGATGTTCATGCTGTCTAGGATTTCGCCAGCAAGAAGAGGAAGTGACTTTTTCACTTCCACAGAACCGTCTTTGCCTACGAATTCAATATTAACGGTTTGAGCGGAATCCATTGTTACGGACTGCTCAGAAGAGTAGAAATCGCCATCACGCATGTAATCAACGTGAGAAACAGAGGTTTTGCTCCATTTGCCCATTGAATGAGGGTTTTTGCGAGCGAAGCCTTTTACCGCTGCTGGCGCACGACGGTCAGAGTTGCCCTGACGTAGAACTGGGTTTACCGCACTACCAAGCACTTTAGAGTAACGCGCTTGTACGTCTTTTTCTTCGTCAGTTTGTGGGTTTTCTGGGTACTCAGGTAGACCGTAACCTTCCGCGTTCAACTCTTTAATTGTAGCGTTAAGTTGTGGTAAAGATGCACTGATGTTTGGCAGCTTAACAATGTTTGCTTCTGGGTTTGCTGTTAGGTCGCCTAGGAATTTTAAGCCGTCTTCCGCTTGTTTGTCCGCTGGAAGTCGATCTGAAAAAGCAGAAATAACACGACTAGCCAAAGAAATGTCTGTCAGTTTTAGTTCGATGTCTGCTTCTTTAGCGAATGCGCCAAAGATAGGAAGTAGAGACGCGGTAGCCAGAGCTGGTGCCTCATCAGTAAATGTATAGTAAATGGTTTGTTTCGTTGACATGTAATTCCCCTAACATTTTAGGCATTAGCCTATTGAATCGAAGATGACTTTTAGCCGCCATTCCCTAATTTAAAACTGCTCTTACAGGTTAACCCGCATAGGTTAAAAATTTGTACGATATACTACCTAAAAAACCAAGGTAGAGATATTGGCTGTCAGATATAGTGGAAATTGATTTCAATTATTGTATTGCTGGCGTTCCGATTTTGGTGATTTTTAAACATAAAAAAGACCCAATATTGGGCCTTTAAAGTATTAACTGCGTGACTCTAATGCATTCAATAATGCTTTGCGTTTAAAAATCAAATGCCAGCGTTTTCCACCTAATTGTCGCCATAACATGGCGGCTCGAATCCCCGACATTAAAATAGCCCGAACTTGATTGGCGACGTGCGGTTGTTGTAAAAACCGGCTGTCTCCGTGAACTTGAATGCGAAAAGATAGCTTGCTCAAGGTGTCTTGGTACATACCAGAAATAGACGCCAACATGTTTTCATGAAGAACGCTGTCATAATGCGCTTTTTTCTGCTCGATTTGCCCAATTTTCTGCCCAATCAACGACAGCATTTCTGGCGCTTTTGATAACTTGTTTTCTAGATGAATCAGACTCAGAGCGTATCTTAATGTGTCAGGGTTAACGCTGCTGCGTTCTTTTCCTAATGCTTGTCTGGTAATTCGTCTGCCCAGTGCCAGGTTGCTTGAACAATCCCATTGGCCGCCGTAAATATCTTCTGTAGAGGCCGCATTCACCATCAAAAGGCTCTCTAATAATGGCTGTAAGCTAGTATTGTCAACTTTCCCGGTTTTAGCGAGGACGGCCACGAGCTCAGCGGCTTGGAAAACAGCTGATAGGGCAATGGTTTGCTCTTTTTCTCTGCTACTCACGTTTTCTCTCTTAGTCATTACTTGTTAAAGGCGACGTTGATGATACCGCCACCTAGGCATATTTCATCTACGTAAAACACAACAGACTGCCCTGGTGTGATGGCTCTTTGTGGTTCGACAAAAGAAACCTCAACACGACCATCGGCCAGCTCATTAATAGTGCAATCTTGATCCGCTTGGCGGTAACGGCATTTGGCTTTGCACGTCAGTGGGAAAGCAGGTTTTTCTCTCGCTACCCAATCAAAATTGTCAGCAATTAAGTGAGTTTTGAATAAGGATTCATGTTGGCCGCCTTGCGTCACGATCAATACATTGCGCTCTAGGTCTTTTTCAACTACATACCATGGATCGTCTGAGTATTTAGCGAGACCGCCAATGCCTAAACCTTGGCGCTGACCAATAGTGTGGTACATCAAACCATGGTGGCGAGCAATTTTGTCACCTTGTAGTGTTTCTATGTCGCCTGGTTGAGCAGGCAAATATTGCTCTAAAAAGTCTTTGAAGCGACGTTCGCCGATGAAGCAAATACCTGTGCTGTCTTTTTTATTGTGAGTGACCAAACCAAACTCTTCGGCCAAACGGCGTACTTCTGGTTTTTCTAGTTCACCTACAGGGAACAGTGTTTTGGCGATTTCGTCCTTGCCAACGGCGTATAAAAAATAGCTTTGGTCTTTATTTCCATCCAAGCCTTTTAAAAGAAGAGGCTGTCCGTCTTTTTCACCACGACGAACGTAGTGGCCGGTGGCGATGTAATCGGCATTAAGCGCCATGGCGTATTCTAAGAAGGCTTTAAATTTGATTTCTTTGTTGCACAAAATGTCAGGGTTTGGCGTCCGTCCCGCTTTGTATTCGGCCAGAAAATGTTCGAAAACGTTGTCCCAGTATTCTGCAGCGAAGTTCGCCGTGTGCAGCTTGATGCCTAATTTATCGGATACCGCTTGCGCATCGGCTAAGTCGTCTTTGGCAGTACAATATTCTGTGCCATCGTCTTCGTCCCAGTTTTTCATGAAAAGACCTTCAACCTGATAACCCTGTTGCATCAAGATAAGTGCAGATACAGAGGAGTCGACACCGCCGGACATACCGACAATGACTTTTTTGGAGCTGTTTGCGTTATTCGCAATAGGACTTTCTTTCATGTGCTGTGATTTCTCGACTGTTATATTCGCGCGAAGAGGCAGGGCCTCAGATAAATTAAATGTCCGTTATTGTATCACTTTCTTGATCTAGGCACAGGCCGAAGAAATTGATCCGATACAAAAGATAAAGGGATAATGGGGTTATTAAATGAATCTTCAATACAGGTTTTAATTAATGGGCTGCGATGGGGGAGAGCCATGATGTCTTCGTAGCTTAACCAATGGCTAGAAACAATGTCGTCATCGAGCGGTTCGTGGGTTTCGTTCATGGCCTCGCACAATACGCACAGGCGATGATAGGTATCTGCGCCTTCGAAGGGGGTGAAAGCGTACATGCCAAGCAGGCCGATAGGTTTCACTAGCCAGCCTGACTCCTCTTTTGCTTCGCGAACAACCGCGTCTAAAACGCTTTCGTTATTTTCGATGTGGCCGGCTGGCTGGTTTAGGACTAGGTTTCCGTCTTGCCATTCCTTCACCATGAGATACTTTGTTTCCTTGGTGTCTTTGTTGACCTTTCTCACTAGGGCGGCGACGGTTAGGTGAGGCAGCCTTTCTCTTTCTTTGTTCTTCAAACTGAGTGACCTCTTTAAGTAGGGTGTCTGTTGGTTCTATGTAGTTCCACTCGCCGATGGCTGTATTTTCTAAAGTATAGGGTCCAATGGCATAGCGAATCAGTCGCAACGTAGGAAAGCCAACCGCGGCCGTCATTCGGCGAACTTGTCGATTTTTACCCTCGCGGATTTGCAGAGACAGCCAGCTAGTAGGAATGGCCTCTCTATAACGAACGGGGGGTGCCCGATCCCATACCTCGGGCTCTGTCATACGTTCTGCTTGGGCGGGTTTTGTTAGACCATCTTTTAACTCAACGCCTTGCCTTAGTTTTGCTAATGCTTCATCAGAAATATCGCCCTCTACCTGAACCCAGTAGGTTTTGGGGAGCTTAAAATCTGGAGAGGCAATGATGTGTTGTAAGGCGCCTTGATTCGTTAGCAGTAAAAGGCCTTCGGAATCAAAATCTAGTCTTCCAGCGGGGTAAAACTCAGGGACATTAATGTACTGAGCAAGAGTGGTTTTATCGCCTTCAGCAGAGAACTGGCTGAGTACACGAAAGGGCTTGTTAAAGAGAAGTAAATTTGAGGGCATGAGTTCTGCAAAGGTTTTTGATGTGGTACGAAGTAAAAAAAGAGCCGAGCTGGCTTATCTTACTCCCCGTAATTGAGAGAGTAAGATACCAAATTTGTCCTTGGATAGCGACGTGGCTGGCGGTTATGCGAGCTGAGTTTTCTTAATGTTTTCGGTTGCATCCTCTTGATTTGAGACGGTGGGGTTGATTTCAATTGCGTGTAACCCTCTTTCGCCTGGTTCCACATCAAATGTGACGGCTTGCCCAGCTTTTAAGGTTTTATAGCCTTCAACATTAATAGCAGAATAATGAATAAATAAGTCTTCATTAAAATCCTCAGAGACAATAAATCCGTATCCTTTCGCATTGTTAAACCACTTCACTGATCCATGATGCATGAGCCACTCCTTATCCACTCAGAACATTGTTTGCCCTGTATCGGGCGGTTTAAAGTAAAATATAGTCTGGATAGCGTAGATTGCTAAATAGGTGCAAATTGTTTTTAAAGAATCAATGCTAGAATTTTACTCATAAACATTGATTGCACATTTGTTCACCCCAATAAAGAGCGTAGAAGCCCTTTTGGCATTTGTAAAATCCAAGTGGTAATCTGTTTTGCATTAGCAGACGTACATAATGTTATATAAATACGCCGCAATGTGTCTTATCTGGCAGATTGCGTGAAAAATTGTAGCCTCAGAGGCGTGGAATGATTGTAGATCAACAAATTAGACTAGTATCAGAAGATGACGAACAGCATGGGCATTCCAGTATTGCGATTGCACCGGAAGAAACGGAACTAAAACCGCCTTCTATGTATCAAGTGGTGCTGTTTAATGATGACTATACGCCAATGGATTTTGTCGTATTTGTGTTACAGAGGTTTTTTTCTATGGATGGGGAGAAGGCTAATCAGGTAATGTTAGAAGTACATATGAAAGGGAAAGGCGTTTGTGGAATTTATCCCTTTGATATTGCTGAAACGAAAGTAGCAATGGTACAACAGTTCGTGGAACAAAATGAGCACCCCTTAATGTGTGACCTACAAAAGGTCGACTGATTCAGAGTGAGGGAATAGCAATGTTAGATAAAGAACTAGAACAAACCCTGAATACGGCTTTCAAAGCGGCGCGAGACAAGCGCCATGAATTCATGACGGTGGAGCATTTACTACTTGCTCTTATTGAAAACGGCGCTGCTTCAAGCGTCCTTAAAGCATGCGGTGTGAATTTGGACACCCTAAGTAAAGAGCTCGAGGAGTTTGTAGACAGTACAACGCCTCTTATTCCTGAAGACGATGAAGAGCGTGAAGTTCAACCTACTTTAGGGTTTCAGCGTGTATTACAGCGTGCTGTTTTTCATGTGCAATCCTCTGGAAAGCGCGAAGTAACTGGTGCGAACGTGCTGGTGGCGATTTTTAGTGAGCAAGAAAGTCAGACTGTCTACTTATTAAAACGACATGGTGTAGCGCGTATTGATGTTGTTAACTACGTCGCGCACGGCATTTCCAAAACAGGCGATGCATCCTCTCAAGACTTGGATCACGAGGATGAGGCAGAAGATACTGCCACCGCGCCACTGCAAAAATTTGCCACCAATCTTAATGAAGAAGCCAAAGCTGGGAAAATAGACAAGCTGATTGGCCGTGAATACGAAGTTGAGCGAGTGATACAAACGTTGTCTCGTCGTCGTAAAAATAACCCTCTATTGGTGGGTGAATCGGGTGTAGGTAAAACGGCCATCGCTGAAGGTTTGGCTAAGCGAATTGTTGACGGTCAAGTGCCAGACGTTATCGCGGATGGCGTCGTTTATTCGTTAGATTTGGGCGCTTTGTTGGCGGGCACAAAATACCGTGGTGACTTTGAAAAGCGTCTAAAGCAATTGCTTGGTGAGCTGAAAAAGCTTCCAAACGCGATACTGTTTATTGATGAAATTCATACCATTATTGGGGCTGGCGCTGCATCAGGCGGCGTTATGGATGCTTCTAATCTGCTTAAGCCCGTCTTGAGCTCGGGTGGTTTGCGTTGCATTGGTTCAACGACTTTCCAAGAGTTTCGCGGTGTGTTTGAAAAAGACCACGCTTTGGCGCGTCGTTTCCAGAAAATCGATGTCAATGAGCCAAGCGTAGACGATACGTATCAAATTCTGAAAGGCATCATTGGGGCGTTTGAAGAACATCATAAGGTGAAATACGAAGAGCCAGCTTTGTTGGCTGCTGCAGAGCTTGCTCAGCGTTATGTAACGGATCGTCATATGCCAGACAAGGCGATTGACGTTGTGGATGAAGCTGGGGCGTTTCAGCGGCTGCAGCCGGAAGATAAGCGTAAAGCTGTGATCACGGTCGCGGATATTGAAGATATCGTTTCCAAAATAGCGCGAGTGCCAGTAAGGGCGGTAAACTCTGATGATAGACAAGTACTGTCTAATCTTGAGCGCAACCTGAAAATGGTGGTGTTCGGGCAAGACAATGCCATTGATTCTTTGTCTGCTGCGATTAAATTATCTCGTGCTGGTTTGAAGGCAGAACAAAAACCGATAGGTTCTTTCCTCATGGCGGGCCCAACAGGGGTTGGTAAGACGGAAGTCACTAAGCAGCTTGCGAAACAGTTGGGGCTTGAGTTGATTCGCTTTGATATGTCTGAGTACATGGAGCGTCATGCGGTGTCTCGATTGATTGGTGCGCCACCAGGGTATGTTGGTTTTGATCAAGGCGGCTTGCTAACCGAAGCTGTGACGAAAAACCCACACAGTGTCGTGCTGCTGGATGAAATAGAAAAAGCTCACCCAGAAGTCTTTAACTTGCTTTTGCAAGTGATGGATCATGGTACCTTGACGGATAATAACGGACGCAAAGCGGACTTCCGTAATGTGATCTTAGTGATGACATCCAACGCTGGGGCGGAAGAACTGGCTCGACGTTCAATTGGATTCTCTAGCCAGGACAACTCAACCGACGGTATGGAGGTGATTAATCGAACCTTTACGCCTGAGTTTAGAAACCGCTTAGACGCTGTGATTCAGTTTCAGCAACTGGATGAACGTATTATTTTTAACGTGGTTGATAAGTTCTTGGTGGAACTACAGGCGCAGCTAGATCCTAAAGGTGTCCTACTGGAAGTGTCGGATACGGCGAGAGGCTGGTTGGCGAATAAAGGCTATGATCGTCAAATGGGGGCTCGCCCCATGGCTCGAGTGATTCAGGAGCATCTTAAAAAACCGCTTGCAGACCAGATTTTATTTGGCGACCTGCATGATGGTGGACACGTCAAAGTGGCGTTGGATGAAAAGAGCGATGAACTTAAGTTCGAGGTGATTAAAGAGGCCGTTGTTCATTAAACTGTCACAAAGCGAACTCCGTCGATCTTGTGGGTCGTGCTTTAGTGCGTCAAGGTTTTTGGCTTAGTGTTATCGGTCTTTTGACGGCCTAAAGGCCGACCTACAGGTATTAGCGACATAAAAAAACCGGACAGGGTCCGGTTTTTTTATGTCATTCGTTTAAATAGCGTGTATCACGCTGTTTAAATTAACGTGCTCGATAAACAATACGGCCTTTTGAAAGGTCGTAAGGTGTTAGTTCAACTTTTACCTTGTCGCCAGTCAAAATACGAATGTAGTTTTTACGCATTTTACCAGAGATATGTGCAATCACGACATGCCCGTTTTCTAATTCGACGCGGAACATGGTGTTAGGCAACGTATCAATGATAGTGCCTTCCATTTCTAAGCCTTCTTCTTTTGCCACAATGTGTGTCCTATAGTGTTAACTTACTATTGTTTAGTAGACGCCGACCTGCAACAGTGAAGGTCTGCAGACGAAGAAAAAAGAGGTTTTTCTTGGCCGATTGAGCGCTAAATATCTAAATGATGATTGTGTATTTAGCGACGTCTGAATTTTGATCGAGCGTATTTTGCCTAAAAATGCAGCGTAAGGCAAACCTAGTTGCACGGTTAAGGCGTCTATTTTTATTCTAGATCGGCTGTTTTTCTGGATTATTGCCCATCTTAATCAGGTAAGCGTTCTTTTTAATGTTAGGTATGAGTTGTTCTAAAGCGCCGCAGAATTGAGCGCGGGAGATGCTTTTCGCACCAAGTGTTAACAGGTGGTCTGACTCCACTTGGCAGTCTATCAGTTTGATGTTGCTGTTTTTACTGAGGTCGCAAAAAGTTTTGAGCGCAATTTTTGATGCATTTGGCACCAACGAAAACATAGATTCACCAAAAAACATATTTCCCATAGCCACGCCATAAAAGCCGCCAACCAGCTTATTGTCTAGCCAGACTTCTATTGAATGGGCGTAGCCTAATTTGTTTAATTTTGTATACGCCTTCTTAATGTCCTCTGAAATCCACGTGCCTTCTTTGTCGGCTCGCAGCGCTGAACAATGCCCGATGACAGATTCAAACGCCTGATTCACCGAAAAACACCAACTTTGCTTCTTTAAGGCCTTTTTAAGAGACTTAGCAGTATGGAAATCGTTTGGTGACAAAACGCATCTTTCTTCTGGGTGCCACCACAAAATAGGATCTGGATCACTAAACCATGGGAAAAAGCCTTTACTGTAGAGATGCAGTAATCGGGTTGTGCTTAAATCTCCCCCAATCGCTGACAAGCCTTCTGGGTCTTGTAATGCTTTTTCTGGGTTAGGGGTGTCGTACGGTGACTCTGAGAGCAGTATTAGTTCATGTGGCTCGTTATTTGCTGGGGAAGGCATAGTGTGTCGATTGTCCTAAGGCGATCGCGAAATGGTCCGTTAATTATAGTTTTTTTGGACTGAAAAACTATCCTCGGAAAATTTTTGCAGAAAACATTAAAGAAAAAAAACCGTATACCGATATGAAAAGTAAGGAAGAAAAGGTATTCGACTTGCGACTTGTTGACACAATGTTATGCTTAATTCGTTAGATTGTGCATGAAAAATCGATTTTTTTTGTTCCTTGATGTCCTGGTTGAGTGTTTTTTACTCAAAAAAGGGGGTAAAATGAAAAAAAAAGAAAAAAAGTGCAAGGAGTGCTTGACCAGTAATAGAAAACTTGGTTTTAATCGATGCAGTCCTAAACGGTAGTTCGAAAAGATCATTGAATACGGTGTTGGGAACTACAGATAATTTGCTTTTTTGGCAATTGTCACAAAAGTGAAACTGATCGGTTTTAAGATACACGAGTCGTTGATTTAACAACGTTTCTTGGTTAGACGAAAATCAGTCAAAAGGTCTACAAGACCACATAATATAATATAAAGGGGAATCTTGAATGAAAGCGATTAAACTTGCTTCTGTGTTTGCGGTATCTGCTGTTGCAGTTGCTGTTTCTACAACTACTTTTGCAGCTGAGGCAGTTATCTCTGGTCAAGCTGGTCTTGAGTATCGTTTACTTGGTGATACCCATGCTGATGCTGCAGGCGCAGCTGCCAATAACAATACTTGGAGAAGCAAAGGTGAGCTTAATTTAAATGTTGATACAGGTGTTGTCGCGGCTCTTGTTGAGTTTCGTGAGAATGTAGCAACTATTGTTAAAGCAACAGTAACTCAAGGTGCTGTATCTTTTGGTGACTTCGATGGGTCTATCTCTGATGATGCTTACTTGAAAGCAACACGAGTAATTGAAGGTGAATACGGTGACGGTTCTAAAACTGATCTAGGTGTTCGTTATGATCTTGGATCAGGTTTGGTTGTTGCACTAGAAATGAAAACTGGTCAAGACGGTGTTGGTTTTGCAGCAGACTATAGCGTAGATCTAGGCATGGCTTCTCTTGATCTTTCAGCTGGTACTTATGCTGGTGAAAGTTCTGCTAAAGTTAAAGATGAAGTGTCTAACTATGCAATAGGTGTTTCTGTTCCAGTTGGACCAGCAACATTTATAGCTTCATATGCTGGTGGTACAACAACTACTGGTACAACTGATACTGATATTGGTGTTACTACAGTAGGTGTTACTTTTGCAGTATCTGATGCGTTTACTCTTGGTATTCAGAACTCAACTGACTTAGAGGCTGCTGCAGGTACAGACGATAACAACACTGAAGTTGCTGCTTTCTATACAGCTGGTGATATCACTTATTATGCAGCGGCTCTTTCTGGTGATGATCTAAAAGAAGAGACTCGTATTGGTGCTAAAGCTTCTTTCTAAGACTTTACTTTTAAAAGTGTTTTCTTAAAAGTAGTCTTTCTTAGTTAAAGCGAAAGCCAACCCTTTGGGTTGGCTTTTTTTATGGTAAGCTTAGCGAACTTGTCGCTCCGTGATATGGAGTCAATTTTGTTTTGCTTGGCATAAGATAGGAAGGCGTGTTTTGTCAGAAAAAATGAGTGAGTCGGTACGATCACCAATTTGGGATATGTTTGCCAAACAGGCAGCGTTTATTACTGCCCTATTGTTATTATTCTTTTTTGGGTTGGCGACCTATACTTACAACCCAGCTGATGCGGGTTGGTTTTATTCTGGTAGCGGTGCAGCGACTCAGAACTCTATGGGGCCAATCGGTGCTGTTATCGCAGATTTAGCATCTGGCTTTTTTGGTTCTTTGTTTTATTCCTTACCGCCTTTGTTTTTTTGGGTTGCCATTATTATATGGCGTAACCCACATTCCCTGTTGCCTCTTAATAATGCGTTGTTATGTACTATTGGCAGCATTTTGTATTTATCTTTTGGCTCTGTGTTGTGTTTTTTGCATACCGTTGGTGAACCATCATTGCAATATGGCACTGGCGGCATCTTAGGGCGCGGTCTTGGTGTCTTGTTATATGGCTTTATTGGCTACGACGGAGCGACGTTAGTCAGTCTCGCCTTGGTTGTGCTGTCTTTTACTTTGTTGGCGCAACTGCATTGGTTAAGCCTGATGGATGGATTGGGTGAAAAGGCTTTTGCGTTGATTATGCATATTCGACAAAAATGGTCAGCTCGACAAGAGTTGAGACATCAGAAAAAAGCGGATCTAGATGGGGCTGTTGACGATATTATTGAAGAACCTGCCATCGTCAGAAAAAGGCGTTTAGCTAAAAAAGACACGGCTGAAACGAAAGAGGCAGACCGTATTGAGTTGGATGATTCCAATGATGTGGATGTGCAGGAAGGTAAAAGGTCTCGATTTGGCTTTTTGTCTTTATTGTCTAAATCAAAGGACAGATCATCGAAAGATGCTGTGACGGAGGAATCGTCGAATCGCGTCCATGAAGAACCTGAGTTTGGTGGTCTGGATGAGCTGTCTCTAGATGATGAGGTAAACTTTGGTGATACGCTTTACATAGAAGAGTCTTGGGATACGCCAAAACCCAAGCCAACCGCTGCGGCGGATACTGCCTCGCCAGTGACGGAAAATTCAGCTGCAGATCAAGAGCCTTCTCAGATCCAAGTACCTTCATCTACTGTTTCTAAAGAGCAAGCGGATGCCATGTTGTTTGAAGAGGATTCAGCTTTTGTTATTCCTCCTGCTCATAAGCCAGCGTTTCGAACGTTATCGGAAGCCAAGCAATTGGATTCTCTTTCTGGGCCTTATTCCGATGAAGCTGAGAGTAATAAAAAAGTAGAAGTTTACTCTTTGCCTGATCGCTCGGTTCTCACCAAGCCAAAACCTAAGCAAGGTGGTTATTCAGAAGATGAGTTGTTGGCTTTATCAGAGTTGCTTGAGCAACGCTTGCAGGACTTTGGGGTAAAAGCCGAAGTGGTTGAGGTAAACCCAGGACCAGTTATCACGCGTTTTGAAATTCAGCCGGCACCGGGTGTGAAAGTATCCAGAATCACGAATTTAGCAAAAGATCTTGCCCGTTCTTTAAGCGTTATGAGTGTGCGAGTGGTGGAAGTCATTGCAGGTAAATCCACCATCGGCATTGAAATCCCCAATCAGGTGCGGGACACGGTGTATTTTTCTGAGGTCATAAACTGTGATGCCTATGATCGGTCTTCATCCCCTCTAACTTTGTCTCTTGGCCATGATATTTCTGGTGAGCCTGTGGTGGTCGACTTAGCTAAAATGCCCCATGTCTTGGTGGCGGGGACAACGGGTTCTGGTAAGTCAGTTGGTGTGAATGCGATGATTTTAAGCATGTTATTGAAGTCAACGCCAGACGAAGTTCGTATGATCATGGTTGACCCGAAAATGCTGGAATTGTCGATTTATGAAGGCATTCCACATCTTTTGACGCCAGTTATTACAGACATGAAAGACGCGGCAAACGGTTTGCGTTGGTCGGTAGATGAAATGGAGCGCCGATATAAGTTGATGTCGAAGCTCGGTGTGCGCAACATTGCGGGTTACAACAAAAAAGTACGTGATGCGATGGATGCGGGTAAACCCATAGAGGATCCACTGTGGCAGCCTGAGATGGCGATGTTTTCAGAAGACGGTGTCGCTCGAACGGTTCCGCATCTAGAGCCACTGCCTTACATTGTGATCATAGTCGACGAATTTGCTGACATGATGATGATCGTTGGTAAAAAAGTCGAAGAGTTGATTGCTCGAATTGCACAAAAGGCGCGAGCGGCGGGCATCCATTTGATTCTGGCGACTCAGCGCCCATCGGTGGACGTTATTACCGGTCTGATTAAAGCCAATATCCCCACGCGTATGGCGTTTCAAGTGTCCTCTAAAATTGACTCTAGGACGATTCTTGATCAAGGTGGAGCCGATCAGTTATTGGGCATGGGGGATATGTTGTACCTTCCTTCCGGTTTGCCAACTCCTATAAGGGTTCATGGCGCTTTTGTTTCCGATGATGAAGTGCACGCTGTGGTTGAAGAATGGAAGCAGCGTGGGGAGCCAGAATACATAAACGATGTTGTGGTGAATCCAGAAGACTTAATGTCAGGTGATGACAGCGAAGATAAAGACGCACTTTATGACGAAGCGGTGAAAATAGTCATTGAAACGCGTAAAGCTTCTATCTCTTCTATACAACGCCGATTAAAAATAGGGTACAACAGGGCGGCTAATCTCGTAGAAGCCATGGAAGCGGCTGGATTGGTTGGCCCAATGGGCACCAATGGGCAAAGAGATATTTTAATTCCAGAGTAAAGGTTAGCGTAAAATTTTTAAGGCCTTTGTTTGTGTATTTTTGGAGAAGTATTTTGGTTAAAAAAATAGTTGGTGTTGCGGTTATTGGTTTTATGGTGTGTGTTCAAGCAATGACAGCGCAAGCTCAAGATAGCGCCTCGGATTCAATAGAGCGTTTATTGGAAATGAACCGCAATATTGAAGGCGAATTTCGTCAGGTGACTTACGATGAAAAAGGCAAGCAACTTCAAGCCAGTGAAGGAATTTTTCTTTTGGCGAAACCCAATCAGTTTGTCTGGGACAGTGTGACACCATTTTCACAGCGCATTATTTCTGACGGGAACTACATTACTGTCTGGGATGTGGATTTAGAGCAGGCAACCAAAAAGCCGCTTTCTGGCGCAATAGGCAACTCTCCTGCGGCATTATTGGGCAGACCCGCTGCCGAGGTTTTACCTCACTATACTGTGGCGATACTGGGGCAAGAGAAATTTCGTTTGCAACCAAAAGAAGACCAAGAGTTGTTTCAAGCTTTGACCTTGTCTTTTCGTGACGAGGTGATCAGTGCAATGAGCATTGTGGATGCGCTTGGCCAAACCACGGTCATTGAATTTAAAAATGTTGAAACGCATGATGGCGTGGCAAAAGAGAATTTTGTCTTGGATTTGCCAGCCAATGTCGATGTTATTGTAGAAGGTCAGTAATGAAAGACCTGTTTTCAGACATCTCAACAGGAGGGTATCAGCCGTTAGCGGCCAGAATGCGGCCTGTGAGTTTGGATGATTATATTGGTCAGTCACATCTTGTTGGCCCTGGAAAGCCTTTAAGACGCATGGTTGAAACGGGTCATTGTCACTCTTTCATCTTATGGGGGCCGCCTGGCGTTGGTAAAACAACGTTTGCGCAGTTGTTGTCTCATGCATTGGATGCGCAATTTATTGAGATTTCGGCGGTTATGTCGGGGGTGAAAGACATTCGTGCGGCGGTGGATCAGGCGAAAAATCTGCGCCAAATGAATGGTGTCCAGACGGTCTTATTCGTTGATGAAGTGCATCGTTTTAATAAATCTCAACAAGATGCTTTTTTGCCGTTTATTGAAGATGGTACGTTTTTATTCATTGGTGCGACGACGGAGAATCCCGCCTTTGAATTGAATTCTGCCCTGTTATCAAGAGCGCGGGTGTACCGACTAAAAACACCCAGCACCGACGAGGTGATGTTGGCGTTGCAGCGAGCGCTGCTCAATCTTGACGATACGAATAATGGCTTTCAGATAGACGAGTATTTTTTGTCTGTATTGGCTCAAGCGGCAGATGGTGACATTCGTCGAGGGCTGAACTTCCTTGAGATTTTGTCCGATTTGGTAGAGCCCGATAGCAAGGTAACCCAGGAGCAACTAGAAGATGTTTTGGGTGGCAGCGTACGTCGTTTTGATCGTAAAGGCGATGTTTTTTATGATCAGATTTCTGCCTTTCATAAGTCGGTTCGTGGCTCTTCACCAGACGGTGCTTTGTACTGGATGGCCAGAATGCTTGACGGAGGGTGTGACCCTTTGTATATCGCGCGTCGTCTGTTGGCGATTGCCTCAGAAGATATTGGCAATGCCGATCCGCGGGCGTTGCAAATTGGCTTGAACGCGTGGGATGTCTTTGAGCGAGTTGGGCCAGGAGAGGGCAATCGTGCGATTGCTCAAGCGGCTGTTTATATGGCGTGCGCGCCTAAAAGTAATGCGGTTTATAAGGCATTTAATCAGGCGATGACGGATGTGGCCGCGCAGCCAAGTTATGAGGTGCCAGTGCATTTGCGCAATGCGCCAACGTCGCTAGCAAAAAGTATGGGGCATGGCGACGAGTATCGCTATGCGCATAATGAAGCGCATGCCTACGCCGCAGGTGAAAACTACCTACCAGAAGAGTTGGCTAGTATGCGTTATTATGAGCCGACAGACCGTGGCTTAGAGAAAAAAATTAATGATAAGTTGGCTTGGTTGTCCGATTTGGATGATCAAAGTCCGTTGCAGCGTTACAACCCTTTATCTGACTAGTTTCTTATTTCTCCACAGGAACACAATATGATGTATTTCATGATTGCTATGGGCGGCGCGTTTGGCGCGCTAAGTCGCTATGGCATGACAAAGTGTATTAATTCCTATTGGCATCACCATTTCCCATTTGCCACGATGCTGATAAATGTTCTGGGCTGCGTATTAATGGGGGTTGCGTTCGTCGTGATTAGTGAGCGTATGCCATCACTAGAACCCTATCGCCCCTTGGTTATGGTGGGTTTTTTGGGCGCATTTACGACTTTTTCGACATTTTCGTTAGAAATTGTCGCGCTTATTAATATGCAGGCTTGGCTAAGTGCCATAAGCTATTTATTATTGAGCTGCATTTTGGGGGTATTAGGTTTGGCAGTCGGTATGACGGTGACCCGTTTGTTCTGATGTTTTTTGCGGCTGGTTGAATTACCTGTACAAGTGACTGGCAGAAAACGCCCTTATTTATTTTTATACATTGTTTGAAGGATATTGTTGCACCGATGTTAGACATTAAAGCATTACGCGCTGACCCAGAAGCCATTGCGGCTCAACTTAAAAAGAAAGGCTATGAGTTGGATGTGGCGACTTTTTCTTCCTTGGAAGAGCGTCGTAAAGCCATTCAAATAGAAACTGAGCAGTTGCAACAAGCCCGAAATTCGGTATCCAAAGACATCGGTCAGGCTATGAAGTCTGGCGACAAAGACAAAGCGGCTGAGCTAAAAGCACAAACCGCAACGCTGGGTGATGACCTTGAAGCGGCTAAAACACAGTTGACTCAAGTTCAAGAAGAGCTAGAAAGCTTGTTAGAAGGCATTCCAAACTTGCCTCATGCTTCTGTGCCTGAGGGTAAGTCAGAAGACGATAACGTTGAAGTTCGTCGTTGGGGAACGCCTAAAGCGTTTGATTTCGAGCCAAAAGACCATGTTGATCTTGGCGAAGAAATGGACATGTTGGACTTTGAAGCGGCAGTGAAAATTACCGGCTCTCGCTTTGCTGTGATGCACTCTGATTTGGCTCGTCTACACCGAGCATTAACTCAGTTTATGATTAATACTCATGTGGATTTACATGGGTATTCTGAAGTGTATGTTCCTTATTTAGTTAACTCCCATTCTTTGAAAGGGACAGGCCAGCTTCCTAAGTTCGAAGCCGATTTGTTCAAAGTGCCAGTGGACAAAGACAGCGGTAACAATGACCTGTACTTAATCCCAACAGCGGAAGTGCCTGTAACAAATTTGGTGCGTGATGAGATTTTAAATGACGCGGATTTGCACAAAAAATTCGTGGCTCATACGCCTTGTTTCCGCAGTGAAGCAGGCAGCTACGGACGAGATACTCGCGGCATGATTCGTCAGCATCAGTTTGAAAAAGTTGAGCTAGTGCATGTTTGTCGTCCAGACCGCTCTGAAGCAGTGCTTGAAGAGCTTGTTGGTCATGCGGAAGTTATTTTGAAGAAGTTGGAGCTTCCTTACCGAACTGTGATCTTGTGTGGCGGTGATCTTGGCTTTTCTGCCCATAAGACCTACGATATTGAAGTGTGGCTACCAGGCCAAGGCAAATACCGTGAAATCTCATCTTGTTCAAATATGTGGGACTTCCAGGCTCGTCGTATGCAGGCTCGCTGGCGTAATCCTGAAACAGGCCGACCAGAATTGGCACATACCTTGAATGGTTCTGGGTTGGCGGTAGGTCGTACATTGGTGGCAGTGCTTGAAAACTACCAAAACGCAGACGGTAGTGTGCGTGTTCCTGATGTCCTAGTGCCTTATATGGGCGGTAAGACGGTATTGAAAAAAGCGTAAGCTTACATTTTCTAATAAAAAAGCCTCAAAGGAGGCTTTTTTTGTATGAGTGGATATTTGACATTATGACGGGCAAGGTCTATTTGATTGGCGCGGGTCCAGGTGATCCTGAGTTGTTGACGTTAAAGGCACATCGTTTGCTAAAAATGGCCGATGTGGTTTTATACGATCGCTTGGTTGGCAAAGAAATTATTGAGCTCATTCCTGAGTCAGCAGAAAAAATGTACGTAGGGAAGGCGAAGTCTATGCACAGCCTTCCACAGGAAGAAATAAACAGTTTGCTCGCGGCCAAAGCAAAAGAAGGCCTTATGGTGGTGCGCCTGAAAGGGGGCGATCCATTTATATTCGGTCGCGGGGGCGAAGAATTAGAAGAGCTTATTGAAGAGGGGGTACCTTTTGAGGTCGTTCCTGGTGTTACTGCAGCCGCTGGGTGCGCAGCGTACGCGGGTATTCCGTTAACACACCGAGATTACGCGCAATCTGTGCGCTTTCTGACGGGGCATTTGAAGGACGGAACGACGGAATTGCCTTGGGAAGAGTTGGTTCATCCTGCACAAACCTTGGTGATTTACATGGGCTTAACTGGCCTTAAAAATATTAGTCAGTCCTTGATTCGCTTTGGTATGAAGCCGTCTATGCCTGTGGCTATTGTTGAAAAAGGCACGACAAAGGAGCAGCGCGTTTTTACCTCCACGATTCAAGATGTTTATGACGTGTCCGTGGTGAACGAAGCCAAATCGCCTGCCTTATTGATTATTGGTGAAGTTGTCACGCTGCAGGAAAAATTAGAGTGGTACGGTAAGTATTAGTTGTGGTTGTGGTGGGATGTCATTTGGTGGTGTTGTAGGTCGTGCTTTAGCGCGTCAAAGGTTCTGGTTTGGTGTGATCCTGCTTTTGACGACCTAAAGGCCGACCTACATGGTTTGTGGTCTGATTTATAAGCAATTTGCGGGCTTGGGAAGCCCTGCAATTTTGGCGGCCAATTTCGGCGGGCTACCGGGAAAAAGCGTCATTAAATATATGCTTCGACCTTTTTCGGCGCCGAGTTTTTTTGATACCGCTTTGACTAATGGGCGCATGGCAGGGGAAACTTCGAACTCTTGATAGAATTCTCGTAATAAATGAATAATTTCCCAATGAGCGTCCGTTAACTCAATGTCAACTTCTTGCGCCAATTGATTAGCAAGCTCTGGTGTCCAATTTTGCAGATTAAGCAAATAACCTTCTTCGTCTAAAACTAACGATCTTTCTGTCATATCGACTACCAACTAATGTTTGATTCTGCGCTAAAGGTTAACTCGACCCATTCTTCATCGGAGAGGGCGATGCCTAGCTTTGGTGATAGGCCATAGGCTGTTGCGTCACTTTTTAAATAATATAGCTCAGCTTGCTTCGCGTTTATGAGTGTTTGTAACACGCTAGTCTGCTGAATGGTTCTTAAAAAGCCTTCTTCAATAAGTAGTATTTGATCGCCAGCTTGCACGCTGTTTTGCCACGTTGCCTCGAGTGTTGCAGGGTAATCGAGTTGATTTATTTGGTGTAGTCGCATAATTAAAACCGGAAAACCTGTTGGTATTGTGAAAACATCGTTTGCCACTCGACTTCATCAAGCGGCTGCACGCCCTGCCAAGTTGTATTGGATTCAAGTTGTGCGTTGGCTTTTTCTATGTAGACGTTTTCAATGTCGTAAAACTCCAGACCAGCTAACAGCTTATGTAGATTTTTACCGTGTTCTGGTGTTGGCTGTTGGTTGTCGGACAAAATTGCTACCGCCGCGCCAGAAAGGCATAAGTCGACAGGCTGCTCGAACGTGGCCAGAACCAGGGCAAGGTCTAAGCCTTCTTTGCAGGCTAAGCTTGTATAAGGGCTGGCGTTTAGGTGAATGAGAGTGTGTTTCATGGATTACCTAAACTGAATGATTTTATGGGTGGTGTTCATTAGATCAACAAGTGTTCCTAATCCTTCAAGCTGGAAGTTTTTTGCCAAAGTGTGTTGCTCCAGCGCATAACGACGGCTTTCACTTTCGTTAACAATGCCGCGTCTCACGGCCGCGGCAATGCACAAATAGAGAGGGATGTTTTGCTGCTCAGCGATGTCTTGCCATTCTTTAGTGAGGTTGATCTCGTCTCTTGGTGGTTGTGCTATTTGGCTGCCAACAAGCACAGCGTCTTCATAAAAAAACACCCCTTTTATGCTATTTGGGTATTTGGAGACGGCGGCTTTTATAAAGCGAAGCGCAGAGTGGCAGGCTTTGCTTTGATAAGGTGAGCCTGTGATGAGCAGCGTGTATTGCATTGCAATCTAACCTTTGAACGGACTTTGTAAGTTATTTTGTGAAGTTTACACACAAAAAAGGCCGCAGTCAGCGGCCTTTTATAGTGAGGTACGGTGCGATTAGTCGCGAGACATACCCAAAAGTGATAATACACTTAGGAACATATTGTACAGTGAGACATACAAGTTGACGGTCGCCATAATGTAGTTTGTTTCACCGCCGCGGACGATTTCACTGGTTTGAAGCAAGATTACTGCCGCAGAGAAAAGTGCAAAACCCGCAGAGATAAAGATTTGCAGTGCAGGCATTTTGACAAAGATTCCTGCAATTACAGCGAACAAAAGTACAAAGAAGCCAACCGTGATGAATCCATTAAGGAAACTAAAGTCTTTCTTTGAAACCAATGCGTAAGCAGACAAGCCTAGGAATGACAGACCTGTGATACCTAGAGTGCTCATGATCAAACTCGCGCCGTTTGCCATGTTCATGTAAGCGCTTAGGATGGGGCCAAGGGTAATGCCCATGAAGCCAGTCAAAGCAAATACACAAAGAATGCCAGCGGCGCTGTTTTTAAATTTGTGTGTTAGGAAAAGCAAACCATAAAAGCCTACTAGAGTAATAATTAGACCAGGATGGGGTAAGTTGAAAGCCATGCTCAAGCCCGCAGTGAAGGCGCTGAACAATAGGGTAAGCGACAACAGTCCGTAAGTATTGCGGAGCGTTTTATTTGCCGCTTGTGACGTATGTGTCGAAAGGGCTTCTGTGTAACGCATGAGTTAACTCCTTTAGGGTTTAAGACTATCAATAGACTTAATATGCGGCTGAAAGTTCCAAACTTCAAGTGAGATTGTGTATTAAGCCCCAAATACTAAAAAACACCGAATTCATCGGTGTTTTTTAGTCAAACTGTGACTCAGTTTAGTTTGGTGTTTTTAGTTTGGTGTTTAATGGGGCTCCAACGTTTTGTGGACGCTGCTGCTTTGTTTGGTTTTATGTTTGTCTATTTGTCGTACCAGTTTGTCAACCATGTCGTCTATGGCGTGAAAAAGTCGGTCTTCAGATGACGCCGCCGCAAAAATATCTTTGCCAGGAAGATGCAGGCTGGCTTCTGCTTTTTGGTATTTGCTGTCTTTTAATAGGGTGACATTGACGGAAGTTATTTGGTCTGTCAGCTTGGATACTTTTTCAAGCTTTTCATTAATATGGTCTTTGATTGCTGGGGTGACGTCGATATGGTGTCCAGAAATTTTGGTAGTGTGCATACTACTTGCCTCCAGAGTAACGTTCGCAGGGCAGACAACAGAGTTCAAATTAAAAAAGACGACAGGTAAATTGAAATCAATGTTGCTGTAGTTTCAGCATAGGTGGGTTTTTGAATGCTGTCAAAGTTGCCTAGATGCCTTGTCAAATATGAATGCTTTGCATGAAGGTTGTCGTGCTTATGGGCAAGGCTTTTGATAAACTGTTGTGCTAATTATGCGAAGCGAGATTTATGTTGGATAACGACTATTCATTACCGATATCATTTTCAATGGCGGCTCAGATAGGCTTAGAGGAAACCGTATTGCTTACTTTTCTAAAGCAGCAGGTGTACCTCGCTAACTCAACGCTATTGCGTGTGGAAATGAGCCGGCTGAGTGCTCAGCTGCCGTTCTGGACAGTGCCGATGTTGATGCGTTTATTGGCGAATTTGCAAATTAGTCAGCTATTAAGTTTTCAGCGTCAGGAAGAAGTGATCGAAATTCAATTGGCGTCCTCTCAAAAAGTGGCGCAAGCGGTATCGCCTGCACCAGAGATAACGGCAAAAGAAGATTCATTAATGAGCAAGATGGATCGTCTTCATAAAGCGTCTCGGGAGAAACCGGAAGAGTTTACCCCTCAGCCAAAAAGTTACCCTGCAAAACAGCCTGCTCGACAATACGATGCGCCATTTTCGCCCCCGGTTGTGAATGACCGTCGCGGCGTGACGGACTTCGATTTATATTTAGAACAGAAAGAGCGTGCTCGACAGCCAGATCAGTGGCAGCCTGAAGAGGCAACATTAGAGCAAATAGGGCAAGCGGGTATCGCCCGTGAATTTGCGTTGTCTTTGCAGGCTGAGTTCTTACTCAGAATAAGAGAGCAGCGGAAAAACGTGAGAACTTGGAACAGCGAATTTTTTAAATACGTAAAACGTCAGTGGCAATACAAACAATCGGATAGGTCTTCATATGAAGGAACCTCAGGCAGTTCAACATTTACTAAAACCTCTAGAGAACAGGTTAGCGACGCCCTCAACAACATCCACGACACAGACTGGTGAGTATGGTGCGGCGCGAGAGTCGGGGCCGACGGAGGCCGAGCAACAAACTCGTGTTTTAGTAAATATGCTGTTTGCTCGTTTTAAAGCAATTTATACGCACAAATTTGCCTCGGCATACAGCACCACAGATGAAGTGAAATTAGCAAAACGTGAGTGGGCGATTGCTCTGAAAGGCTTTCAAGAGCCTTTGCTAGCCTACGCCGTTGAGCGAACCAAAGAAGTTCACGCTTGGCCGCCAACCATTGCAGATTTTTTAAAATTGATTAATACCGCCTACAAAGCGTATGGCTTAGCGGATCCGCGTACGGCCTATCTTGAAGCTTGTGCTTGTCGAACGGATCCTTTGCAATACAAATGGAGTCATCCTGCGGTGTTTTTTGCAGGTTCAGACACCGGTTGGTACAAATTAAAATCGGAAGAAGAGCGAGTTAGCTGGCCGTTGTTTGAGCAAAGCTACTTAAAAGTGGTCGATCGCGTTATTGCGGGTGAACGCTTGGTGATTCCGAAGGTTATTATGATCGAAGATAAGCAGACGCTTAACGTAAAGGACTTGTCGAGCAGAATTGCGGCTGAGTTAGGCGTAGAAGAAGAGCAAATAGTTCCTTTGCTTTATTACACTCAAAAGACTCATGGTACGGGTGTGCGTATTCGATATCGAGAAATGAGTCAGCAAGCATTGCAAAAAATGGGTTACAAAGACACTTTGCCAGAATAATGGGGTGTCTTTCTGTTTGTTATATAACATAATTTGGTAAATAGCAGGATGCTGTGTGCGAGACCTCACCTTGTTAAGGTGAGGTCGACACAATATATAGGACAGTTTGGTGAGGTTGTTATGTTAAAGGTATTGATTGTTGACGACCATGATGTGGTTAGCCAAGGTATTAGTCGTGTTTTACAGGATGTAAATGGCGTGGATGTGGTTGGGGTTGTGCATTGTGGTGAAGACGCGATAGTGCAAAGTAAGACGCTGCAGCCGGATATTGTGTTGATGGATGTCCATATGCCGGGCATTGGTGGATTGGGAGCGACAAAAGAAATTAAGCGTCTCTTCCCTAGAATTAAAATCATCGCGTTGTCGGCGTTAGAAGACAATTTGTACCCAGTGAAATTGCTTGAAGCTGGCGCATCAGGTTATTTGACAAAAGGGACAAAAACCTCAGAGATTTTAGAAGCATTAGAGGCTGTCTCCAAAGGTGAGCATTATATTTCTAAAAGCGTTGCCCAGCGAATGGCGCTGTCTAAATTTTCAATCGATGGTGAAGGCTCGCCTCTAGGGCAGTTGTCCGATCGAGAGTTGCAGGTCGCTCAGATGATCATCGATTGTAAAAAATCCAATGAAATCGCCGAGTTGCTTAATGTGAGTCCTAAAACAGTGAGTACATATCGTACTCGTATTTTTTCCAAATTAAGTATTGATAGTGACGTTGAGCTGATTCATTTGGCCATTCGTTATAATGTGCTTGGTATGGGTTAGGCGAAGAACGAGGTTTGTTTGAGCCATTCAGAATTTGATCCAAAGCATTTTGTTAGCAACCTAACGACACGTCCGGGCGTTTACCGCATGTACGACGTGAAGGGCGAGTTGCTTTATGTGGGTAAGGCAAAGAATCTTAAAAATCGTGTCGCGAGCTACTTTCGCGTCACCGGATTGACGACTAAAACCATGGCCTTGGTAAGTCGTATTCACACCATAGAAATTGCGGTAACCAAAAGCGAAACAGAAGCCCTGCTTTTGGAGCAAACGCTGATAAAGCAACATCGTCCTCCGTACAATATCTTGCTACGAGACGACAAATCTTACCCTTATATTCTGTTATCGAATCACACACACCCAGCCTTATTATTTCGTCGTGGCGATAAAACGGATAAGGGAACGCTTTACGGCCCTTTTCCAAGTGGCAGTGCGGTGAAAGAAAGTTTAAACACCATGCAGAAGGTGTTTAAAGTGCGTCAGTGTGAAGACAGCACTTATTCGAATCGTTCTCGCCCATGTTTGCAGTATCAGATTAAACGTTGCTCTGGGCCTTGTGTGGGTCTGATCAGCGACGAGCAATATGATTTGGACGTGCGTCACGCGCGCATGTTTTTACAAGGCAAAGACCAAGAACTGACGGCTGAAATCACTGCGCAAATGAGCGCGGCCGCCGCAGACATGGAGTTTGAGCGAGCCGCTGAATTACGCGATCAAATTATTCAGCTGAAACACATTCAAGAACAACAGCATGTATACGGACAAACGGGAGACGCTGATGTGCTTGCGTCTATTATTCAGCCCGGCGGTTTGTGTGTGCATGTGATGATGGTGCGCAAAGGTAAAGTCGTTGGCAGTAAAAGTCACTACCCTAAAATGCCGATCGAAATCAGTGAAGGTGAGTTATTATCGTCTTTTATTGCGCAATTTTATCTGGGTGGTATTCAAGAGTTACCTAAGACGCTTATCATTAGTCATGAACTAGAAGACGGTGATGCGCTGGTGGCAGGTATTTTTGAAACCACGCAGAAAAAAATAGAAGTGTTAAGCAATGTCAGAGGTCAGCGAGCTCGTTGGCTGGATTTGGCAAAGTTGAATGCGGAGCAGGGTTTGCAGGCGCGTTTGTCTGATAAACGCAATCATTTTAGTCGTATTACAGCACTGCAAAAACTATTGGGTTTTCCAGAAGCGCCTAAACACATGGAGTGTTTTGATATTAGTCATTCCAGTGGTGAGGCAACGGTGGCTTCATGTGTGGTATTCGGGCCAGACGGACCAGATAAAAAACGCTATCGATCATTTAACATCGAAGGTGTTGAACCGGGTGATGACTATGGTGCCATGAAACAAGCCCTAACGCGTCGTTATAAGCGTGTCAAAAGTGGCGAGTTAGAAGCGCCTGATGTGTTATTGATCGACGGTGGTAAAGGTCAGCTAACGCAAGCGGAAAATGTATTAAAAGAATTGGGGTTGGTGAATATTTTCTTACTGGGGGTCGCAAAAGGCGATACTCGTAAGCCGGGTCTAGAAACCTTGTACATTGGTTCGAAAGAAGACGAAGTGGTATTGCCACCAGATTCTGCGGCGTTGCATTTGATTCAGCACATACGGGATGAAGCGCATCGCTTTGCTGTCAAAAGCCATAGACGTAGACGAGATAAAAAACGTCGCCATTCAGTATTGGAAGACATACCGGGGATTGGGCCGAATCGCCGTAAAGAGTTGTTGACGGCCTTTGGTGGCTATCAAGAGTTGCTGTCGGCCAGTCAGGAAAACATTGCTAAAGTGAAAGGCATTAGTGCGAAAAAGGCCGAAGAAATTTATCTCTACCTTCATAAAAGTTAAGCTTGGCTGGGTGTTGGTGCACTTGGCGTAATTATTAGGAATAAGATGAACATACCGAATATATTGACTTCCGTGCGGATTTTTATGATCCCTGTTTTGGTTGTAATTTACTATTTGCCATGGGAAGGGCGTTACCATACTTGTGCTGTTATTTTTGCTTTGGCCGCTATCACCGATTGGTTGGATGGGTATTTGGCAAGAAAGTTAAATCAAACCTCAGCCTTCGGTGCTTTTTTTGACCCTGTGGCGGATAAGCTAATGGTGTCGATTGCTTTGGTTTTGCTGGTCGCGAGTTACGCCAACCCGTTGTTGACGTTAGCCAGTGCCGTTATTGTAGGGCGAGAGATCGTTATTTCGGCCTTGCGTGAATGGATGGCGGAAATGGGTAAGCGAGCCAGTGTTGCTGTGTCCTACATTGGTAAGCTAAAAACCACCATGCAAATGTTAGCGATTTTTATATTGCTAGGAAGCCGTCCAGACACGCTGGTGGCTCATATTGGTGAGGTGGTATTAATTGCTGCGGCCTTATTAACGCTTTGGTCTATGTACATTTATCTAAAAGCCGCATGGCCAGAACTCATGTCCAAAGAGTCGAACAAAAACTAAACAGATTTGAAAAAAGTGCCTAAGTTAGTTATTTATTTGGATTTTTTCCTTGACGTGAAAGCTCAAATACATAGAATAGGCACCGTCTTTTGAGACGCGGGAATAGCTCAGTGGTAGAGCACAACCTTGCCAAGGTTGGGGTCGCGAGTTCGAGCCTCGTTTCCCGCTCCATTCAAAAGATAATCTGATAGAAGGCCGGATGGCAGAGTGGTCATGCAGCGGACTGCAACTCCGTGAACGCCGGTTCGATTCCGACTCCGGCCTCCAAAATCAGATATGCCCGGGTGGTGAAATTGGTAGACACACAAGACTTAAAATCTTGCGCTTTAACGAGCGTACCGGTTCGATTCCGGTCCCGGGCACCATTTATGGTGCCTTTTTTTATGCCTGAAATTTATAAAATCCCTTCTGATTTACTTATTTATAACACCTTTTAGTTTTCTCTTTTTATATATCTCCATGTTGTTTTAGTGCTTCTTAGAACGTCTCATTTTCTGAGTGAACCGATACCGAGGTAGATCCATCAAAAGCGGTGTCGATGTTGAAGGTGATCGGCCGGCAGCAGACTTGGCAGTCTTCTATGTATTCTTGGCTTTCGTCCAAAGTTTCAATAATGACTTCTATGCTCTCACCGCAGTATGGGCAAGTAATGTCTTTTTCGATGATTTCGTTCATGGTGTGCCTCTTGCTTCTCTTTTGCTGCTTTGCTTTTTTGGCCTCTATGATTAGATCATAGACGAGACTGGGCTTATTGGTTTGCCTTTTGGTGGGATATTCATACTTTTATCAATCTGCTTTCGTGGTCTTTGTGTAAGACTGTTATTATTTAAGCTTCTAAGGTGAGGTGCTGTGATGATCAATTCTATTAAATGCTTGTCTGTATTGGTGTTACCTGTGCTGTTGCTTGGCTGTTCTACTGGGTCTCACGTCGTGACGGGGCAGCAGATGCCGGAGATTGAAGTAGATCAGGTGACTGTGTTTGAAGAAGCGCCAGCGTTTGACTATGACGTGATTGGCACGGTGAGAGCGTCCAGTGATGGTGGTTTTACGGAAGAGTCGAGAAAAGAGAAAGCCACTCAAGAGTTGAAAGAGCAAGCTGCCAAGATTGGTGCGAATGGCGTGATATTGGATGGTGTGACTCAGTTGTCTTTTCGGCGTTTAGGCACAGGTGTGGGAGTTGCTGTCAGCAGTGCGGGTGGTGTTGGTACATCAATTGGTTCGAGCTTTTCTTTTCCAACTGCAGAGGTGACGGGAACGGCGATTCATTATGAGTTGTCAGCTGAAAAGTAGTGGTATTTTATGCTGCACTGTATAAGGTTTTTTGCGGCCTTGTGATATTATTTTTTGAATTGTGCATTTTTAAGTAAATGATCGAAACTGGGTGAGAGTGTGGTATGTCGGGATTAGAAGAAAAGGCAAAAGGTCGTCTTACGACTAGGACGGTGGCGATGCCGGGGGATACTAATCCTGCGGGTGATATTTTTGGTGGTTGGGTTGTGTCTCAAATGGATATCGCGGCAGGGATTTGTGCAGGGCAGCGCGCGCAGTCTCGTGTGGTGACGGTAGCCTTGGATGGAATGAGTTTTATCCGTCCTGTAAAAGTTGGCGACATTTTGGGGGTGTATACCAGGGTTGAATCCGTTGGTCGTACATCTATGAATATCCTTGTGGAAGCTTGGGTGCGACGTGGCCGTATTGGTCAGCGTGAAAAAGTAACCGAAGGTATGTTTAAGTTTGTCGCAATTGATGAAACTGGAGCGTCGACACCGATTCCGAAAGAAGAAGATTTACCAGATTATGTGCTGCATGGATTTGACGATCATTAACCTAAAGGAAAATTGAGAGCAAAAAAAAGCGCTTACCGAAGTAAGCGCTTTTTTAATGTTGGTACCAGTAGGCGGACTCGAACCGCCACACCCGAAGGCAACGGATTTTGAATCCGTCGTGTCTACCAATTCCACCACACTGGCCTTGAAAAAGGTGAAACGTATTTTATGTTTTTTTCTATGAGTGTCAATCGTTTAAGTGAAAAATAAATGTTTTTTTTAATTTATCGATAGCATGACTTCCTCGGCCCATAACATTGCGTCTAAAAATGCTCTGTTTAAGGTTGTTCTTTTTTGTGGGGTCATGGATTGGATATCATCCCAGTTTTGTTCTTCGCAATTGAGTGTTTGGCTTAAATAGCTGCCTAATTCTCCGGTTTGGCTCATAATGGCAGCCCTAGAGTGTTTATCTAGGGCGATTTGTTCCAGCACGACGGATTTCTCAACGTTGAATACCGCGTCAATGCCAGACATAAGTCCGACCATAAACGCTGTGTCGGCTAAATCTGACTGGTTGCTTTGCGCCAGTAGTTGGCAGCAACGACCCCGAGTGAGGAGTATTTTTAACAGGGCTTTAGGCTGGTTAGTGGAAGACGTGAGCGTGATGAGCAATGCCCACTTTTTAAGTTGAACTAAACCTAAAAATATAACCGCTTCTTTAATAGATACAACGGTTTTGGACACGCCACAGACTGGGCTGTTTAAAATTCGTAATAGTTGATAGGACAGTTTTGGATTTTTACCCACCAGCTCGGTAATGGCTTCGATGCTAATGTCTTTGTCTTGTAGGGCATTAACCAATTCAATCGCGCCATGAGTCGCGGAGTCTATTTTCTTGCCCTTGATCAGTTCTGGTCGTTGCAAGAAATACCCTTGAAATAAGTCAAAGCCAATTTTTTTGCAGAGTTCGAACATCTCGACGTTTTCGACTTTCTCGGCGAGCAGGATTAAGCCTCGGGCTTTTAGTTCGGCGATTTGAACCAGGAAGTTTTCTGGCGGAGTCGCTAATACATCTATTTTAACAATTGAAATCCACGGTAATAAAGCTTCGTAATTTGCGTCAAACAGATAATCGTCCAAGGCAAAGCGATAGCCTGCTGATCGCCATTTCTTTAAGGCCTCAAAGAAGTCTGGTGTGAGCTGTTGGCTTTCTAGGATTTCGATGTAAACGGTATCTGGATCGATCGGGAAGAAGGCATCAGACAGCATTAAATCGGTTGTCATATTGACAAAAAAAGGCTTTCTTAGTTGCGATTCTAGCTTGGTTATGCCAATGCATAAGTTTACCAATACTTGGCTGGTCGCGGATTCTCCGTCCGAAATATTGGCATTTAAGGCGTCCTTTCCACGGAATAAAAGCTCATAACCAAAGATGTCTTTTGATTTTTTCAAGATTGGTTGCTGAGCCATCATTAGATCATCTAAGACCGTTGGAAATTCGATCATATACTTCTCTTTTTAATTGCCTTTTTGGTGGTTGTTTTGCTTCTTCAAAACAGGCAGTTATAAAAACATACCTCTCTGGAGTATGGCAACGAGGAATGTGGTGAAATGCTTTTTAATTATTGGGAAAAAATAATTCATAGCCTGTCAAAAAGGTTGACACCTGTTAAAAGCATCCATAGAATTCATCGCGTTCAAATAATCTTTGATCTTCTCAGGACATTCAGTCCACCAACGCTTAGCGTTTTGTGGGGCCTTAGCTCAGCTGGGAGAGCGGTTCGCTGGCAGCGAACAGGTCAGCGGTTCGATCCCGCTAGGCTCCACCAATCAACTTCCTTTTCTCCTTTAATTAAATCATTCAGTTCTTCTTTTTTGTTGCATCCAAGGTTAGGCTTAATGGTATTTTTATTAAGATCCTTTTTGAAGCCTAGGATTCGTGCATGTTTCAACTTTATACAGGTAACCGTCTAGAGGATTTAGCCGTGTTACTTGCCAAAATTTTAGCTGTTTCACCACCAGAAAACCCCTTTGATGATGAATCCATTTTGGTGCAAAACCCCGGTATGGCGCAATGGCTGAAGATGTTTTTGGCTGAGTCGCATTCCATTGCCGCAGGTTTGGTGTTTCCTCTGCCTTCTACCTTTGTTTGGCAAACCTTTGCGCAAACCTTGGACGATATTCCTTCGCAAAGCGAATTTAACAAGCCTTTCTTAGTGTGGCGTTTAATGCGCTTGTTGGATTCTCGCCTTAATGAGCCAGAGTTTCAGGCGCTTAGCTGGTATCTTGAAGAAGATGACACGCAAATTCGTCGTTTCCAGTTATGCAGCAGTATTGCCGATATTTACGATCAATATCTGGTGTATCGCCCAGATTGGATCAAATCTTGGGAAGGTGGCGAAGCACAAGATTCTAAACTGAAAGCGATCTTTGAGCAGCAACCTTGGCAAGCCATTTTTTGGCGTGATTTGGTTGCCGATGTCAGCCAGCAAGGAACCTCGCTTTATCATCGTGGCAATCTGATTGAAGCCTTGCATGACACGACACAATCCTCTGCGCGACCTGTTGGCGTTCCAGAGCGTATCTTTATTTTCGGTGTGTCTTCTTTGCCACCCAATACCCTTGAATCTCTTCGTGTGTTAGCCGCTGCTGGCTGGATTGATGTGCATTTGTTCTTGCAGAACCCTTGTCGTTTTTACTGGGGGGATGTGGTCGACAAGCATTACTTAGGTCGAGAAATAAAACGCCAAACCCTTAAGCCAGGGTTGAGTACTGATACTTTGCATCTTGATGCCAATCCGCTACTGGCAAGCTGGGGGCGTCTAGGTCGAGACTACATTGCTCAGCTCCAAGAAATGGCCGACAACGAATTGGAAGTCTTTGAAGATTATCTGAGTGAGCAATCGAGCGGTTTGCTGCAATGGATTCAGCAAGATGTGCTAACCCTAGAAAATCATGGATCGAAACAAGAGCGAGATGCCAGCATTACCAATGCCGAGTATCGCCATTCGATTACTGCTGATGATCAAAGCATTCGTGTGCATCGTTGTCACAGCCCATTGCGTGAAGTGGAAGTCTTACATGATCAGCTATTGCAAATGTTCGAGAGTGATCCGAGTTTGACGCCAAAAGACGTCATTGTCATGTTGCCCGATGTGAATACTTACAGCCCGTTTGTTAAGGCTGTTTTCGGAAGATCAAAGCAGATTCCCTTTGCCTTGATTGACCAATCTGGCGGCATGGAAAACCCAATTGTTGACGCCTATTTGTATTTGCTTGGCTTAGGCGAAAGTCGTTTCACCTTGTCCGAATTGATCAGCGTATTAGAAGTCCCAGCGGTGTTGGCGCGTTTTGAATTAACCGCCGATGAATTAGAGCGTATTCGCCAATGGTCGACAGAAGTGGGTATTCGTTGGGGGCTAGATGGCAAAACCGCGCAGCAACATGATCTGCCAATACAAGAATCCCATACTTGGCTGAATGGCGTGCGTCGCATGTTGCTGGGTTACGCCATGGGTCACGACCATATTTGGGAAGGCACGCTAAGTTACGGTGATGTGGAAGGCTTAGAAGCGTCAGTGGCCGGTAAACTCGCAGAGTTTTTGGTCGCTATTAATGATGCTCAATCGAAATTGATGAAATCCCTCGCGCCGAAAGAATGGATTTCGACTCTGTATTATTTGGCAGAGCGTTTCTTCTTATTGAAAGATGACGATGCCTTTCAGGTCTTACTGACTAAGCAGCTTGACGCCTTGACCCTGCAATGGCAACAAGCGCATTTTGACGCCCCGTTGGATCAGCAAGTTATCCGCCAGTTGTTGTCGCCTTTGTTGCAAGAATCTCAAGGCGGTCAGCGCTTCTTAGCAGGTCGAGTGAATTTTTGTACCTTGATGCCCATGCGGTCTGTGCCGTTTAAAGTGATTTGTGTATTGGGCTTAAACGAAGGGGATTACCCTCGCAGTGTTGCACCGATGGGATTTGACTTGATGGTTGGGCAATATCGCAGTGGTGACCGAAGCCGACGAGAAGACGATAAATACTTGTTCCTTGAAGCCCTAATGTCTGCCCGAGATTGTTTTTATATCAGTTATGTGGGTCGCAGTATTCAAGACAACAGTGAGAAAAATCCGTCTATCTTAGTAAGTGAATTGCTGGAATACATCGGCCAAAGTTGTGTGTTTGAAGGCGATCAAGCATTAGCGCCAGACGAGGCACAGAAAGCCTTGTTAGAAAAACTGATTCTTGAACATCCGTTGCAGCCATTTAACGCGGCGTATTATTCGTCTCAACCGTCTTTAGATGTCAATTCGCAGGCATCTGATAAACGTTTGTACAGCTATGACGAACAATGGTTGCCAGCTTTGTTGAGTGTTCCTATGGATGATGAGCATTTCGAGTTTTCACCGTTGGATGGTTTAGAGCAGCCAAGGTTAGAGCTTGCCCTTGATGAGTTGTCACGCTTTATTGGTCATCCGACGCGTTACTTCACCCAGCGTCGATTAAAAGCCTATTTGAGCTTGCAAGAAGAGGAAGAGAAAGAAGACGAGCCGTTCGCACTGGATGGCTTGGCAGGTTATCAGTTACGCGAAGGTTTGTTGCAAGCCATGCTAAAAGGCGATGAAGATCAATTTATTGAACGTTTGTCTCTAATGGGCGCGTTGCCTTATGGCGCGTTAGGTCGATTGTCTTTGCAGCAGAGTCGCGGTCAATGTCAGCAGCTTTTTTCTGTGTTGCAAGGTTATGCATTAGAAGAATGTGAACCGATTGAAGTGAACTTGGCCCTTGGCAGTATTGTTTTGCAAGCTTGGTTGGATTTGCCGACGGCGACGACACGCTTGTCTTATCGCATTGGCGATTTATCCGCCCATCAAAAAATGCAGGCGTGGATTGAACATTTGGCTTTGTGTGCGCAAGGTACGCCCAAGCAGCATCATCTTATTAATCTGAGCAAAACGGGTAAATTGCTACAGCACAGTTTTATTGTTATCCCGCCGAAGGATGCTCAAGACTATCTCAACACTATGCTGGCGTTATTGCAGCAAGGCTTGTGTCAGCCGATTGCCTTACCGGCCAAAAGTGCTGACGCCTGGTGTAAAAGCTATTGTTCGAGCAAAGCGCAAGAAGACGCGGATATCGCTTGGGAGCAAGCATTGAAGCCTTACCAAGACAACAGCAGTGCTTTTACTCGGAGTGAAGTGGACGATGCTTATTGGCAGCGTTATTTCCCTGATTTAAATCGCCAAAAGGAACAATTTGTCGCCTTGTGTGAGCAAATTTGGTTGCCCATGCATCGTCATTTGGAGGTAATGGAATGAGTCATTCCGCAGAGCCACAAACTCTCATTCCTGAGCAGCTCAACGCCTTAACCTTCCCATTGTTTGGCAAACGTCTAATCGAAGCCAGTGCAGGCACGGGGAAAACCTACACTATTGCCAACTTGTATTTGCGCTTGCTGGTGCCAACTGGGCCGTCTTTATCTGGGGAGAGCGGAGATTTAGATAAACCGCTGACAGTTGACCAAATCTTGGTGGTGACCTTTACCGAAGCCGCCACCGCCGAGCTAAAAGCCCGTATTCGTGGACGCATACGCGTGGCGCGAAAAGCCTTATTGCAGGGCGAAAGTGGCGATGTATTTCTCGCGGATTGGATGGCGCAAATGTCAGCGGAGCAACGCGCTGGTGCCATTGAAAAATTGCTGTATGCCGAAAAGCAAATGGACGAAGCGGCGGTGTTCACCATTCATGGCTTTTGTCAGCGCATGCTGAGTCAGAACGCGTTTGAAAGCCGCATGTTGTTCCAACAAACCATTGAGACCGACGAGCTGGCGCCATTGTCTATGGCAGTGAAAGACGTTTGGCGTAGTGTGTTTTATCCAATGGACGACACCAAAGCGGCTTTGATTCAGCCAATTTGGTCGAATCCAGACGCCTTGTTGAAAGACTTATATTTACTGAATAATCAGCCTGACGCCAAAATTGCTGTACCAGATTACGACTGGGAAAGTGCGTTAAGTCAGGCACAAGAAACCATGGCGGCGGTGCGCGCCATGTGGTTGAGTCAGTCGCAAGATATTATTGATGCCCTTGAGCGCAGTGGCATTAAACGCAACTTTTGGCGTAAAGACCCGTCGAAAGACATTCAGGCCATGACTCAATGGGCGAACTCGACGCGTTTTGAACTGGATAAGAGTTTAGAGAAATTCGACACCAATGAACATGCCAGCCGATTGAGTAAAGGCGGTGACCTGCCTGCTCACGAATTCTTTGGCTTGGTGCAGGCGCTGCGTGAAAGCTTTCCCGATGCGGGGCGATTAAAAGCAGTCTTGCTGACTCAGTTGTGGCAGCAAACCCAAGAACGTATGAAACGCTGGAAGCGCAGCACACAATCTCTGACGTTCACCGATTTGCTTACTTCCCTTGATGTGGCGCTGACGCAAGACGAAGCAGGTAAATTAGCGGAACGTATTCGTCACCTTTATCCCATTGCTTTGATCGATGAATTCCAAGACACCGATGCGGTGCAATATCGGATTTTCTCGACGATTTATGCGCCAGCGACGGTGGATCAAAATACGCTTGGCTTGATCATGATCGGCGACCCTAAACAGGCAATTTATGCCTTTCGTGGTGCGGATATTTATACCTATCTGGCAGCAAAAAAACGGGTAGACGCTGTGTACTCTTTGGCGACCAATTATCGCTCTTCTGCGGCCATGATTCAGTCTGTTAATGGACTTTTTACTACGCAAGCGGAACCCTTTCGCGTCACAGGGATTCCCTTTGTCGAAGTACAAGACCGTGGTGTTGAAGGTGGTTTTTCTCGACAAGGTCAAACACAAGCCGCACTACAGTTTTTGTATCAACGCAGTGACGAGCCAGTTTCGTCGAAAGAGTATCGTCAAACCATGGCGGAATCCTGCGCGGCGCATCTCCATGAAATCTTACTGGAAGGTCAGCAAGGCGCGGCGCTGATTGATGGCCAAGGCGTGCGACCAAAAGACGTTGCCTTGTTGGTAACCAACTTTAGCCAAGCCAATGCCCTAAAAGACGCGTTACGCCAACGCGGTATTGCCAGCGTGTACTTGAGTGATAAAGGCTCCGTGTTTGAAACCGTTGAGGCGCGAGAACTACTGATCGTGTTGACGGCGATTTTATCCAATGGGCAAGAAAGCAAGCTGCGTTCCGCCTTGGCAACCAGCTTGGTCGATTGGTCATTGGAAGACTTGGACACGCTGAATCACGACGATGTCGTGTACGAAAAATGGGGGCAAGCTTTCCGTGATTATCTAGAAATTTGGGACAAACAAGGCTTGTTACCCATGTTGCGCGAGTTTATGCAGGACGTGGCTTTAGCGGCGAACATGCTAAGTCATACCGGTGGTGAACGCCGCTTAACCGACTTTTTGCATTTAACCGAAAAGTTACAGCAAAAATCTCTTGAGTTAGATTCTAAAGAAGGGGTGTTACGTTACCTCAGGTTGGCGATTCAAAATCCGAATGGCAACAGTGACGAGCAAAAGATTCGCCTTGAAACCGATGCGGAACTGGTACGAATTGTCACCATTCACAAAAGTAAGGGCTTGGAATACCCCATCGTGTATTTGCCGTTTGCGTTTACACCATATCGAGATAAAGAAAAATCGGCTTTGTATCACGATGCGCAACAACAATTGTGGATTGCTATTGATCCTGATGAAACGCAAACCGAGCTTCATAAAGAAGAACTGTACGCAGCGGAAATTCGCTTGGCGTATGTGGCGTTAACGCGTTCCAAAGAGGCGTGTTTTATTGGCTCGATGGAAGTGGGTAAAAGCGCGAATAAATCCCATGGCGCTGTATCAGATGTTCACCTTAGTGGCGTTGGCGCTTTGATTAGCGAAGGCGAGCCGCTGGAAGCTGGTGACTTGTACCCAAGTATCGAACGTCTTTGTGAGCGCTACCAAAATGGACAAATGGGCTTGCTGGAATTGCCTGAGGAACCACCGCGTTTGCCGCGCTTCAAGATGGATCAGGCGCAATTGACCGAGCCTCATGCAAGAACCTTTACCGGACGCGTGGAACGAGATTGGTGGGTGGGAAGTTATTCCTCGCTGGTGGTAGAAGACAAAGAGCAACACGACGAAAGTGTGCCTGGCTTGGATGAAACCACACGCTTGCTGGATCCATTGGCGGAAGACGTTGATGTAAAAGACAGTCAAGAAGCGCCAGAGCAAAATCGCTTTACTTTCCCCAAAGGCGCCAAGCCGGGGACATTCTTGCATGACACACTGGAAGGCAAAGCGCTTCATGATGTATCGAGCAATCCGAGCTTTAACGATTTATTAAAAACCAGTCACCATAAGTTAATGGCGGATTTTTATGAACGTCAGGGTTTTGATGAATGGCAAGATGTATTGAGCGAATGGCTGCCAGACATAGTGAATACTGAGCTAATGGCGGGAATGAGTTTAGGGAGTTTGTCGCCATCGGCTTGCCGAAAAGAGATGGAGTTTTTTATTCCGGTGACTGGCATGAATGCTTTGCAATTGGATCGTATTTCTCGCGAACACGATGAGGTGTCTCGTGTTGCGCCAATGATTCAGGATCGTCCGTTAAAAGGCATGCTAAAAGGCTTTATCGATTTGCTGTTCGAATACCAAGGGCGCTATTACGTGTTGGATTATAAATCGAACTATTTGGGCGACGACTTTGCTGATTACGAACCAGAGAAATTGGTTCATGCCATTGCCGAGCACAGATACGATTTGCAATATCAGCTTTATACCTTGGCGTTGCATCGCTTGTTAAAGCAGCGTTTGCCACACTACGATTACGAAAAACACGTGGGTGGCGTGGTGTATTTGTTTCTCCGCGGTATGCAGCCTGAACAAAAAAACGGTGTTTTCCAAAGCCGCTTAAGTCTTGAGCATGTTACCGCTTTAGACAAGCTGTTTAGTGGCGAAAGCGATAAGCCAGAAAATCACGAGGCGGTACAATATGGACTTTTCTAATCAGCTAGGTTTGCTCGACGCTCTTGATGAAAAAGCGCTTGAGGAAAGTCCATCTGCTACGACGTCATTCAGTTTGTCTGCTTGGCAAGCCAAGGGCGTGTTAAGAGCGATTGATTGCCAGTGGATTGAGCAGCTGGCGCAACATGCGAAAGAAAGCAATCCAGATGACAATAAGAGCGCGGTTTATATCGCTGGCGCTTTGTGCAGTGCGTATCTTGGTGCGGGGCATATTTGTATCGATCTAGCGACCATTTGGCAACGTCCGCCAGAAGGTATTGATTTAGACGAGTTACGAACGGCATTACATCCTAGCGGCGTAAATAGCGTTTCTGCTTGGTGCGAATCTCTGCAAGCAAGTCGCTTGGTGTCTTCTGCGACAAGCTTAGCTGAACGACCTATGGTATTGGCAGGCACGCGTTTGTATTTGTATCGTTATTTTCAATATGAACAACAAGTGCTGAATTATCTTAAAGGTCAATTTTCTGTTGCGCCTTATGCTGTGAATGCAGATTTGTTAGCGCAACTATTCCCTAACCAATCCGATACAGTGGATTGGCAACAAGTCGCGGTTGCCAATGCGGCGAGTTTGCCTTTCTCTGTGATCAGCGGTGGTCCCGGAACTGGCAAGACAACCACTGTGACGCGCTTGTTGGCCTTGCTGGTGGCTCAATCATTTGCGGAAGGTAAGTTGTTACGTATCGAGCTGGCCGCACCAACCGGTAAAGCGGCGGCGCGATTGACGGAGTCTATCTCAAAGGCCAAAGCGGATTTGCCATTAAGCGATGACATTAAACGTGCCATTCCTGAACAAGCTAGCACCTTACATCGCTTATTGGGTAGCGATTTTGGGCGTAGTCGATTTAAGCATAATAAAGAAAATCCTTTGCATCTGGATGTGTTGCTGGTGGACGAAGTGTCCATGGTGGATTTGCCCATGATGGCGAAGTTGATTGATGCCATGCCACCTCATGCTCGACTGATTTTATTAGGCGATAAAGATCAACTCGCCTCGGTAGAAGCGGGCAGTGTGTTAGGGGATTTATCTTATGGCATCGAAGAGGTTTACTTTCAACCAGAATGGGCTGAGCGACTAAGTCATCTTACTGGGGAAAATCTGGCGCCGTTTGGTAATCCGTCGGCACCGCCAATAAGTCGAGCGCTGACATTGCTGCGCACCAGTTATCGCTTTGATGCGAATAGCGGTATCGGTCATTTGGCAAAAGCGATGAACGCAGGTGATAGCCAAGCGGTATTGGGTTGTCTTCAATCTAATTACGCCGATGTAGAGTGGCGAGTACCAGAAGAAGGGCAAACTAAAGCTGATATTGCGACTCTTGCTAAAGGTTACGATAACTATTGGGAGGCGGTGCGCCAGAATCTAGACATTACCAAGCTCTATGAGGTGTTTTCCCGTTATCAGATTTTGACTGCGGTTCGCCAAGGCGAGTTTGGTGTCGAGAAGATCAATGCGCAACTAGAGCAATACTTCTATCAGCGTGGGCGAGTAAAAGACCCGCATGTTTGGTATCCAGGGAAAGCCGTGATGCTAACCCGAAACGATGCGGCATTGGGGCTGTTTAATGGTGATATCGGTCTTTGTATGCCTGATGAATTTCAGCGTCTTCGTGTCTGGTTTATGCAGCCTGATGGCTCTTTTACCGGCTTGTTGCCGAGTCGTTTGAGTGAATTTGAAGTGGTATTTGCAATGACAGTGCATAAATCCCAAGGTTCTGAGTTTGATCAAGTTGCTTTGTTGCTGCCTTTGACGCCATCGCCAGTCTTGACCAAAGAGTTGCTTTATACAGGCATCACTCGGGCGAAAAAATCGTTCACCTTGTGGGGAGGGAGCGGACTCATTCGGGCAGCAACCAGTACACGCATTCAGCGATATTCTGGGCTTGTTAGCGCGCTTTGGGATTGATATTGATGTATTCGCCTCCACTAATGAGAAACGCATCAAAAAAGCTTGTAAAACATCAGGCTAAATAATCGAAATGTGCGATTCTTGCCATGGTTTTTTTGTGATAGGGTAAGCGGCGTTTACAGTTTAGACATCCAGTTTAGTAGGAAAGAGTAACAACAATGGCAAAAGAAATTGTTTTAACCGGTGTTACCACCACAGGCACTCCGCATTTAGGTAATTATGTGGGAGCAATTCGTCCAGCGATCGAAGCAAGCCGTCAAGACAATACGGAATCTTACTTCTTCCTTGCGGACTATCATGCGTTGATCAAATGTCAGGATCCTGAACGTGTGAAACAGTCTCGTTTAGAAATTGCGGCGACCTGGCTAGCGTGTGGCTTAGATACCGATAAAGCAACTTTTTACCGTCAATCAGACATTCCTGAAATTGCTGAATTAAACTGGCTACTGACTTGTGTTACTGCTAAGGGGTTGATGAACCGCGCTCATGCTTACAAAGGCGCCGTTGATGAAAACCTTGCCAATGATCAAGATCCGGATTTTGGTATTACTATGGGCTTGTTTTGTTACCCAGTATTAATGGCAGCGGATATTTTGGCGTTTAACGCACATAAAGTCCCTGTTGGCCGTGACCAGATTCAGCATATCGAAATGGCGCGCGACATAGCGGGGCGTTTTAACCATTTATTTGGTGAGCACTTCGTTTTACCTGAAGCGGTTGTTGGTGAAGAAGGTTCTATTCTGAAAGGCCTAGACGGCCGTAAGATGAGTAAGAGTTACAATAATACCATTCCATTATTTGATACTGAGAAAAAGCTGCAAAAAGGGATTAATAAGATCAAGACAAACTTGTTAGAACCTGGTGAAGCGAAAGACCCAGATGATTCTACCGTGTTTGATATTTATAAGGCGTTTGCTACCCCTGAACAAACGGCGCAGATGCGTCAGAACTTTGCAGACGGCATTGCATGGGGTGAAGCGAAGAAGGAACTTTTTGCTCTAGTGAATGGTCAACTGAGTGAGCCGCGTGAAAAGTATCTTGAGTTGATGGCCAATCCTGCTCATGTAGAAGACATTCTGCAAGCTGGGGCTGAAAAAGCGCGAGCTCGTGCACGTAGCATGATATCAGACTTACGCAGTGCCGTCGGTTTGGTTAATTTTAAATAAAGGAGAGTTTTGTGAGAACAACCGTATTTGCCATGTTCATGGCGTTTGTTTTGGCAATCGGCGCGGGTGGTTATAGCGCTGATTTACAAGCAAAATCAAAGTTTGGCGGTGGCAAAAGTTTTGGTAAAAGCTTTTCTGTTTCTAAACCTAAAAGTGCGACGCCGTCGACTGCGAACACAACTAATGCTGCCGCTGGCGCTAAAAAACCGGGATTTCTTGGTGGTTTAGGTGGTGGTCTGTTGGGTGGCTTGTTGGCGGGTGGTATTTTTGCGGCCTTGCTAGGAAGCGGTGCATTTGATGGCATTTCTTTCGGCGATATTTTGTTATTTGCTGTGATTGGCTTCTTGATTTACAAGTTCTTCATCGCGCCAAAACGTCGCGCTGCAGCAGCGGCTCAGCAAGCTGGCACAAATGGTATGTTCCGTGAAATGCCTGAATCAACTCGTGATAGCGTTCAGCCTTCTCCAATGTCCGGTATGACTGGGTTTGGTGCTGAGCCTGAGATTAAGCTACCACCTGGTTTTAACGAGCAAGCTTTTGTCGCAGAAGCAAAAAATCATTACATCGCTTTGCAAAAAGCATGGGATGACAATAATTTTGATGAGATCTTGGATTACGTTAGCCCAGAACTTTACAACCTCTTGGTTGCAGAACGTGCAACACATGGTGATGACAAGCCTCGCACCGAAGTGATTTCCTTGATGGTTGAACTGGTTCGTGGTGAATATATTGGTTCTATTGCCTCCATTTCTTTGCAGTTTTCTGGCTGGATTAAAGAGGGGGATCAGACATCCGATACCAATGAAATTTGGCACTTGGAAAAGAACATGTCTGAGCCCAATGCAAACTGGACAATAGTTGGTATACAACAAGACAACTAATTGTTACTTAACTTTGCTCGTAGACTCATCACATATTGTTTAAGCTAGACAAAGCTTGTGATGAGTTCTACATTACTCTTATTAAATTGAATATGGATGTGAGCCATGTCTGAATTAGCGCCTATTAAAGAAAATGGTAACGCCTTGTCGGAAACGAAGAAAGGTGAGTTGTTGCAATACCTGACATTTAAACTGATTGACGAGACCTATGGTATTAACGTCATGCAGATTAAAGAAGTGTTGCGATATAGCGAAATCGCTCCGGTTCCTGGTGCACCATCTTATGTATTAGGCATTGTTAATTTACGTGGTAATGTCGTGACGGTTGTCGACACTCGTGTGCGTTTTAGTTTGCCTGAGTGTACGATCACAGACGATACTCGAATCATCATCATTGAACACGACGGTGAACAAGTTGGCTTGTTGGTTGATGCGGTTCAAGAAGTATTCTACTTGTATCAAGGTGAGATTGAGCAAAGCCCTAGTGTTGGTAATGATGAAGCTTTGATGTTTATTCAAGGCGTTTATCAGAAAGAAGAAGAATTGGTTATTTTACTTGAGCTGAACCGTATGTTTGAGCGTAATGAAGCGCTTGGCATAGAAGCGATGAACTAAGCCCGAAAACGGTTTTCAAAGCCAATTTTTTAAAGCAAATTCAAATAAACCATGCCGTTGAGCATGGTTTTTTTATGTCTGCGATTTGTTTATAAATCGTTATTGATAATTATCTTTCCCAATACGCTTCTTCTAAGCTGTCTTCTCGCTCTGGCAATCCTTTCGATAAGCGTGATGCATTTTGAGCCAGTATTTCATAACTCACACGATTGGAATATTTACAGATTTGCGCAAAAGAAGAATACGCAAGAAACGAAGCTAAATGTTTGCTGGAGTTTGGAATCGCTTCTTTGTGAAAGTGATTGGCGGAAATATCATGCAGCAAAGCCGATAATGCGCCATCACCAGCACCGTTGGTATTGCGGATTTTTTCGGGCCCACCCATATAAGGGTCAATATGAGAAAAGACCTTTACTGGCTGTTTACAGGCTTTGCGCAACATTGGGCGACTGAATTCCCAGCGGTTAAAATCGGCTAAGCTGCCAGACTTAATTGGGTTGGTGGTTTCGCGTTTTAGGTCGTTATCAGTATGACCGCACAAATACATACCATCTGGACCGGCGGTGAGTAAGACCATGTCGACATGGTCTAAAATTGCACTGGCGGCTTGCAGAGGATCTGAAAAGCCTGTTAATGCTTCCGCTTCTAATTCATTCATTGCTAAAACATTGACGTAGTTTTTAATCAGTTCGAGCAATTCTTCGCGGTTGTCTTCTACAAGGTGCTTTGTACCCAGTGTTAGTACCGTTGGCACGTTATGCTGATGAGCATATTCCAAGGCTTTTAGCATGGCTTGTTTGATGGGTTTGCCTTGGTGACGTAATGGGTACGCGCAAGTGACCAATGCTGCACCGCCAGCTATGATGTTTTCTGGGATGTGATCAACGTCTAACTCGTCCATATCGCCTGGGGCGATAGCAAAAGTGCGTTCGCCATCTGGGGTAATTAAAGTAATGCCACGACCAATGTCACCGGGAACGCCTTGTAAGTGATTCATATCGACTTTGCTGCTGGTATGGCAAATATAATGGTAAGCTGGTGACCCTAAAGTAATGTTGGCCGACATGACGCCAAGCAAGACAGATTTATCATCGGCCAGTACCGAGTAGTTGTGTATCGTGTTGCCAATGGTGCCGCCAGCAAAATGGTCTGAGATGCTGTTTTGTGCCGTGAGCTCACTATAAATAGCGGAAGCGGTGTCAGCATCGACAAGATTCGATAAGCCTTTTTGGATGTTGAAGGTGTCCAAAAATTGATCAGAGACATTGGCAACCACATCGACAATTGTTTCATCCAAGCCAACAATGTAGGTATCTTTATCGGGGCGAACTTCCGATGTCGGCAGAACGGGCTTTGGTTGAGATACAGGAAAATAGTGTTTGAGTTTGCGTCTGCCGGGAAACTTCATAGTAATGCTCGTGGATAAAGATAATGTAGCGAGTTTAGCAAAGAATTGACCAGTCGGGCAGGATAACTAACAAGAAAGTAAGGTGAAAATGAACGAAGCAGAGTTAGATCGTTACAGTCGGCAGTTGTTATTGCCTAATTTCGATATTCAAGGACAGTTAAACCTCTCACAAGCAAAAATTTTGGTGATTGGTTTAGGAGGTTTGGGAAACATTGCGGCTACGTATTTGGCCACTTCCGGAGTGGGGCAGCTGATTTTGGCGGATGGCGACCAACTAGAAAGCAGTAATTTGCCGCGCCAAGTTCTGTATGATGAAAACCAGATCGGCGTAAATAAAGTTGATGCGGCAGCGAAGCAAATTGCGAGTAAGAACGCTCTCGTCCAAGTTGAAACCATTGCGCAGAATTTAACGGGTGAGTGTCTGTTAAACGCAGTGGAGCGCGCGGATGTTGTGTTGGATTGCACCGACAATTTTACGGCTAGGCAAGCGATTAATCGTGCTTGTATGACAGGAAAAAAACCGTTAGTCAGTGCCGCTGCGATTCGTTGGGAAGGGCAGTTAGTCAGTTTTTTGTATGGCCGAGAATCGACCCCTTGTTATGAGTGTTTGTATCCTTCTTTATCTGATCATCAGTTGAGTTGCAATGAAAGCGGCATTGTCGCGCCTGTGGTTGGCTTGTTAGGTGTGTATCAAGCGCTAGAGGCGCTCAAGTTAGCAAGTGGTTGCGGAAGGGTTAAACATGGCGTTTTGAGACTTTTTGACGGCTTTGAGGGAAGTTGGCGTGAAGTGCGTTTAACTCAGGACCCAGAGTGTTCAGCTTGCGTAATTGAAAACAATGGGACGCTTGAAAACTCATAGATAGTCCCTATTTTAGTAATTAATATTTTTCTCTAAGTATTCCAGCGAATTTTCGTTAGAATTCACCACAGTATTTTTAGCCCGCCATTTTTGGTGTTGGGCAAGCATTCATTTACAGGAGCAATGACATGAGCGATGTGAAACACGCGAAATTAATGATTTTAGGTTCTGGCCCAGCTGGTTATACGGCCGCTGTTTATGCCGCTCGCGCGAACCTTAATCCTGTGATGATTACAGGCATGCAAATGGGTGGTCAGTTGACCACAACCACCGAAGTGGATAACTGGCCAGGTGATGATCAAGGCGTGCAAGGTCCAGAATTAATGGAGCGTATGCGTAAGCATGCTGAGCGTTTTGAAACGGAAATTATTTTTGACCACGTAAATAAAGTAGATTTGCAAAACCGCCCTTTCCGTTTGGAAGGTGACAGCGGTGTTTATACTTGTGATGCCTTGATTATTTCAACTGGCGCCAGTGCTCAATATCTTGGTATGGAAAGTGAAGCCAAATTCATGGGGCAGGGCGTATCGGCTTGTGCGACTTGTGATGGCTTTTTCTACCGTAACCAAGATGTAGCCGTTATTGGTGGTGGTAACACAGCTGTTGAAGAAGCTCTTTACCTTGCTAACATCGCGAAAACAGTGACCGTCATTCACCGTCGAGATAAATTTCGCTCAGAAAAAATTCTGTCTGATAAGTTGTTAGAAAAAGCCAAAAATGGCAATGTAAAAATTGAATGGCATTCTGAACTGGATGAAGTGTTGGGCGATGATGCTGGTGTGACAGGTGTGCGAATTAAAAACAACCAAACTGGCGAAATGAAAGAAATCGCAGTTGCAGGGTTGTTTGTGGCGATCGGTCACAAGCCAAATACAGACATTTTCCAAGGTCAATTAGAGATGAACGATGGCTATTTGAAAGTTCAATCTGGTTCACACGGAAACGCGACTCAAACAAGCATCGAAGGCGTGTTTGCAGCGGGTGATGTGTCTGATCACATTTATCGTCAAGCAATCACTTCTGCTGGAACGGGTTGCATGGCTGCGTTGGATGCAGAACGTTTCTTAGATTCTCAAGACTAAGGTCAAAGGTTCTAAACAAAAAAACCGATCTCAGGATCGGTTTTTTTATGCCTACAATAAAGCGTTTAGAATAAACGAATTACTGAGCGTTGTATGCTTCTACACCTTCAACGATGGCTTTTTTCGCTTCTTCGGCGTTCGCCCAACCTTCTACTTTTACCCACTTGCCTTTTTCAAGGGTTTTGTAGTTTTCGAAGAAATGTTCGATCTGATCACGTAGCAATTGTGGAATGTCGTTCACGTCTTGGATGTGACCGTATTCTTTGCTTAGTTTTTCGTGAGGAACGGCAACCAATTTTGCGTCCATGCCAGCTTCGTCAGACATGTTTAATACGCCAACAGGACGGCAGCGAATGACGGAACCTGGAACCACTGGGTACGGTGTAATAACCAATACGTCAACTGGGTCCCCATCGTCTGCCAACGTGTTGTTTACGTAGCCGTAGTTAGCAGGGTAAAACATTGGCGCAGTCATAAAACGGTCAACAACAAGCGCGTCCATATCATGGTCAACTTCGTATTTTACTGGGTTCGCTTGAGCTGGAATTTCGATGATTACGTTGATGTCATTTGGCGCATCTTTGCCCGCAGGGATATTGTGATAGCTCATTATAATTTCTTCCAATGTGGTAAATATTGGCGATATTATAAAAGCTAGAGTGCTTCTATGCTAGTTGTGGAAGCAGTCCATTCGTAATATTCTCTATTTCCATGGAATAAAATAAGTAAAAACGGCCTTAAAATACGTTAACTTATTGCTTTCTTTCTGAATTTAGCTAGTCTTACACTGTGATCAAATTATAGTCGCGAGGACAGTAATGACAAAATCTGAGCTGATAGAGCTGCTAATCGATCAGCAATCCCATTTGCCAGTGAAAGATGTAGAGCAAGCTATTAAGGCAATGCTAGAACATATGTCTGATTCTTTAGCGAATGGTGAACGCATTGAGATAAGAGGCTTTGGGAGTTTTTCTCTGCATTATCGAGCGCCAAGAATTGGCAGAAACCCTAAAACAGGTGAATCTGTTGATCTAAGTGCGAAATACGTGCCGCATTTTAAACCAGGTAAAGAGTTGCGTGAGTTGGTTAATTTGCCTGATGATGAGATTAATGAACTTAACTAATTTACATCTTATGCCTCGAAATTCTTGAGCTATCACGGCATAATATCGCCATTCTAATGTTGGTAGGTTGTTTTATGCTTAAATGGCTGAAGAGAGTTATTTACATCGTTCTTGTTACTTTTTTTCTCGCCGTTGGTGTGTTTTTTGCCATCCGTAATCCGCAACTTATTCCTCTTGATCTTGTCTTTTGGCAAGGGCCAGAACTCAGTGTCGCCTTATATATTATCTTGTCTTTTACAGTGGGGGCTTGTGTGGCTCTTTTGGTAAGTTCTGTTGCGTATTTGCGCAGTGAACGACAGATCAGAGTATTGACGAGACGATATGAAAAAGCCCGTGACGAAGTCGACGCACTACGTAAAGCCTCTATTACGAAAGAGCTTTCTGTAGGGAAGGAGTAATCGAGTTGACTGAAATGGGATTGTTTTTGGTTCTGTTTGTCGCCCTCTTTGTTGGCTGGGCAATGGGCCGAAAAAGCCCGACCAAAAAAAATAAATCAGTCAAAAAAAGCATTCCAACGGACTACTTTCGTGGTCTTAATCATTTACTCAATGACCAACACTCCGAAGCAATCGACACATTTGTTGATTCATTAGAAGTCAATTCTGACACCTTTGATATTCACCTTACCTTAGGCAATTTATTCCGTAAAAAGGGTGAAATTCAGAAGGCGATTAATATTCATCAAAGCTTACTGGCTCGTCCAGAAATATCACAACGTGAAATGCGTATGGTGCAGCTGGAGTTGGCAAGTGATTTTATGTCGGCAGGTCTGTTGGATCGTGCTGGCCGTTTGTTGCTAAACATGGCTTCGACATCTCGTAAAACGGAATTTCAGCCGAAAATATTGGCGTTGCTTGTAGATCTTTATGAGTTTGAACAAAGTTGGGATAAAGCGATTCAGATTGGCTCTGAGTTGATTAAAGAAACACCGAGTAAGAAAGAAATAAAGCGGCTAGCGCATTTTCATTGTGAGATGGCGCAAGAAATGCAAAAAAAAGAGCATTGGAAATCGGCTTTTCAGCATTACAAACAGGCATTAGACGTCGATTCTAGCTGTATACGGGCCAGTATTGGTGCTGCTGATGTGTTGAACCATCAAGGCCGTTACCGCGATGCTATTAAAGAATTGAAACATGCGGTAGAGCAAGACCCAGAGTTTATCTCCATTATCATCCCCCAGTTAAAAGCCTGTTACCAAAAAATATGGGGGAGCGGCGGTTATATCAAATTTTTGCAGGAACAGAACCAGAAAAAGCCGTCAACGGCTCTGATTATGGCGCTGGTTCAGCATTATATGGAAACCGATAAAGATTATGCGGAGATGTTCCTGGTTGAGCAGCTGAGATTGCATCCGACTATAAAGGGATTTAAAGAGTTGATCAGTTTGCAACTTGCCGATTCCCAAGGATATAACCAGCAGCATTTAGTGGTTTTGTTTGAACTCATAGATCAACTGGTTCAAGTCAAACCCAAATACCAATGCCGTCAATGCGGCTTTCCTGGTCACCAATTACATTGGCAGTGCCCGAGTTGTAAAAATTGGGGTGTTGTTAAGCCGATTCATGGTTTGGAAGGTGAATAACTCCATCCAGCCAATACGAACATATTATTGATAGAAACTGAAGAAAGAGGACACTGAATGAGCTGCCAATCCCCTATAGTGGTTGCCCTAGATTACCCAACCATGGCGCAATCCATTGAGATGGCGAAACGACTTGACCCAAAACAGTGTCGAGTCAAAGTCGGTAAAGAGCTGTTTACCACATCGGGTCCTGCCATTTTGGATGAACTGCATAAATTAGATTTTGATGTATTTCTTGATTTAAAATTTCATGATATTCCCAATACCGTGGCAAATGCGGTGAGTGTGGCGGCCAAAGCGGGCGTGTGGATGGTGAATGTTCATGCCTCAGGTGGACGTCGGATGATGGAAGCCTCGGCGAATGCGTTGCAAAAATTGACGGACCACAACACCTTGTTGATTGCCGTTACCGTATTGACCAGCATGGATCAAACGGATCTTATTGAAATCGGTATCGACGCAACGCCTGAGCAGCATGTTAAGCGTCTTGCTGCATTGGCTAAATCTTCCGGTATGGACGGTGTGGTGTGTTCTGCTCAAGAGTCCAGTATGTTGTCTGCGGATTTGGGCAAAGACTTTGTCTTGGTGACTCCGGGAATTCGACCTGCGGGTTCGGACCAGGGAGATCAAAAACGTATTATGACACCAGCTGAAGCCATGGCCGCAGGCAGTCATTATCTGGTAATAGGTCGCCCCATTACACAAGCGCAAGATCCCATTGCTGTGCTGACTCAAGCAAATGCAGAGTTGGGTGTGGCGGTTTAATTCACACTGTCGACTGTTGCAGTTTGTTAAAAAAGCTTTTACTCTAAAACCACTTTCTACTTCTACTGTATTGTTGATTTGGAAAGTGGTTTTTTATTGGCATGATGCCGTCTTTGCGTTTTTAAAGAGTTTAAAAAGGATGTTTCTATGACGAATGTAAATCGTATTTTTCGCGTTTGTATTGCTCGTTCACTTCTTGTTGTTTCTTTGGCTTTTATGCCGCTCTCCGTGTTTGCCGCGACCCCCTTGGACATTAATACCGCTACAGCGGCGCAGTTTTCTGCTGTGATGTCTGGTGTGGGTATGAAAAAAGCAGAAGCCATCGTTGCCTACCGTGAAGCCAATGGCCGTTTTGAAAGTGTCGATCAGTTGTCTAGTGTGAAAGGAATAGGTGAGGGGCTTTTAACTCGCAACAAAGCGCTCATTCGTGTCGTTGAAGAGGCTACTCAAACACCGTAAACGGCAATTATTAAGGAGCACCAAGCTCAAGCTAAGAAGGCTCGGTTTGGTGTTCCGTTAGCGTGTTTATTGCCTGATGTTGTGTGAAGAATATCTTGCCGCTGAGGTTCTCGATCAGGCTAGAGCCTTTCAATTTGTCCATTACGGGGCCTTTGATTTCTGACAAATGCAATGTAATCCCTGCGGATTTTAATCTGTCATCAATGGCTTCTAAACTCGCTAATGCACTCGCGTCAATCATGTTTACCGCGTTACACATCAGAATTAAATGTCTTGTGTTCTTGTGTTGAGAGACGAGGGTTAAGACATAGTCTTCCAGTACTCTGGCATTCGCAAAGAACAAATTTTCATCAATACGAACTGTCATAATATTAGGCGTTGTTTCCACATCAAAGCGTTTTACGTTACGAAAATGTTCTGTCCCCGGCAGTCGACCAACCACGGCAATGTGTGGGTGGCTGGTGTGCCATAGAAAGAACAACAATGACAACGAGACACCAACAATGATGCCAGTTTCCATGCTGATAAACAGCACCACAAAAAATGTGGCCAACAGACCCAATGCTTCTTGTTTAGAAAATCGGTAAAGCCGAGTAAAGTCCTTAAAATCAATTAGTTGAAGGATTGACGTGACAATGCAGCTTGCCAACACGGCAGTGGGCAGGTAATAAAACAATGGCGTTAAAAACAGCAGCGTAAAAAGCATGAGTAGCCCTGTTAATATTCCTGTCATAGGCGTTGTTGCTCCAGCACTGACATTGACCACGGAGCGAGAGAATCCGCCTGTCACAGGAAAAGAACCACTAAACGCGGCACCTAAATTTGCTAATCCTAACCCAACAAGCTCTTGGTTCGGGTTGATGCTTTGCTTGCGTTTTGCAGCAAAGGACTGAGCAACAGAAACCGAGCCGACAAAGCCAACGATGCTGATTAAAAATGCGCCCGGTAACAGGTCTATTAGTGTATCAAGCGTGAAATATTCAACAGGAATAGTAGGTAAATGGTTGTTAATACTACCGACAATTTTGATGCCTAATGAGTCTAAAGAAAAAGCAGCAACGCAGCTGGTAGTAGCAACCACGACGATGACAGGCCCAGATTTACCCAACATATTGGCGGTGTTTTCCGATAATCCAAGCTTGCTTAGGGTAGTGGTTAGGTGGCGTTTGAGAAGGACTAAGGAAAGCACGGAAATGATGCTTAAAATAACAGTCGGCATATTGATGTCTTCAATATGCCGCATCATGCTTTGCCCCAACTCAATAAGATTATTACCTTGGGCTTGTACCCCAATTAAATGTTTGAATTGCCCAACGGCGATCAAAATAGCAGAAGCGCTGATAAAACCAGAAATAACCGGATGACTTAATAAGTTGGACAAAAATCCCATTTTTAGCAGACTCATCAGTATCAAAAAAACACCGGATAAAAACGCTAACATGATAGCGATAGCGGCATAATGATCGCTGCTAGATACTGTAAAGGGCGCTAGAATAGTGGCTGTCATCATGGAGGTAACGGCGACAGGCCCTACAGCCAGAGTGCGACTGGTGCCAAATAAAGAATATAAAATAGAAGGAATGATGCCCGCGTACAAACCAACGACAGCAGGCAGCCCCGCTAATAAGGCATACCCCATACTCTGTGGAATCAGCAGAATAGTGGCGATAAAACTGGCCATGGTATCTGCTTGCAGTTTAGATCGTGAATACTCTTTGATCCATGCCGAAGCTGGCAAGTATTTTTCAAGCTTGTTCATGAAGCATGCTCAGGATAGATACGAAAAAAGGCCACCTAAAAGACAAATAAGCGTTTTGAATTATTAGGTATAAGTATATCCCCTTATGTTATATAGCGTGACTTGGTTGGTAAAGTCGAATCTGGGGTGTTTTCTTTTTTGAGTCTTTTTTTGTCTCAATGGGGCAAGAATATGAGAGGAAACATCAGACGCTAAATAAAAAATTTGTTAATCTACGGGGTCGATAGTAAAGCCTAGGGAAAAAATTGTGTCGCAAGAGTTTCAAGTTGTTTCATCTTATTCGCCTGCGGGTGACCAGCCTAAAGCCATTGAAAAATTGGTTCGAGGGGTGGAAGCTGGCTTGGCTCATCAAACCCTGCTTGGGGTGACGGGGTCGGGTAAAACCTACACCATTGCGAATGTTATCTCGCAAGTGAAACGCCCAACCATTGTCATGGCGCACAACAAAACCTTGGCAGCACAGTTATATGGCGAATTTAAAGAGTTTTTCCCTCATAACGCTGTAGAGTATTTTGTTTCCTACTACGACTATTACCAACCTGAAGCCTATGTGGCTGCGTCCGATACCTTTATTGAAAAAGACGCCTCGGTCAACGAACACATAGAGCAAATGCGGTTGTCTGCGACCAAAGCCTTACTGGAACGCGACGACGTTATTATTGTTGCTACCGTCTCCGCGATATACGGTTTGGGTGATCCTCAGTCGTATTTAAAAATGATGCTGCACCTTGATCGCGGTGACAAAATAGACCAACGAGATGTCCTGCGTCGTTTGGCTGAACTGCAATACAGCCGCAATGATTTGGTATTGGAGCGCGGTAATTTTCGTGTTCGCGGCGACGTTATAGAGGTGTTTCCTGCAGACTCTGAAGACACGGCTATTCGTATCGAATTGTTTGATGATGAAGTCGAAAACTTATCGATGATTGATCCGTTAACCAATAAAACATTGCGAAAAGTGCCCCGTGTGACCATATACCCAAAGACGCATTACGTCACACCACGAGAAACAATCGAAGGGGCAATTGACCGTATCAAGGTGGAATTAGACCAGCGACTTGAGCAATTAAAATCCCTTAATAAACTTGTCGAATTGCAGCGTCTTGATCAAAGAACGCGATACGATTTGGAAATGATGCAAGAGCTAGGTTATTGCTCAGGGATTGAAAACTACTCTCGCTATTTGTCCGGTCGTGAAGAAGGCTCACCGCCGCCGACGCTATTTGATTATCTGCCGCCTAACGCATTGTTGGTGATCGACGAATCTCACGTGACTGTGTCGCAAATTGGCGCCATGTATAAAGGTGATCGGTCTCGTAAAGAGAACTTAGTGGAATATGGCTTCCGCTTGCCCTCGGCTCTTGATAATCGTCCAATGCGCTTTGAAGAATGGGAACAAATTAAGCCTCAAACTATCTTCGTTTCCGCCACACCGGGTAAATACGAAGAAGAGCACCAAGACTGGGTAGTGGAGCAAATCGTCCGTCCGACAGGCTTGATCGATCCGATTCTAGAAGTTCGACCTGTGGCCACTCAAGTGGATGACTTATTGTCAGAAATCAATCTGAGAGTTCCCATTGGGGAACGTGTGCTCGTGACAACGCTGACAAAGCGTATGGCAGAAGACTTGAGTGACTATTTGAGTGAACATGGTATTCGTGTGCGCTATCTGCATTCCGATATTGATACGGTTGAGCGCGTCGAGATCATTCGTGATTTACGCTTGGGTGAGTTTGATGTCTTGGTCGGGATCAACTTATTACGGGAAGGTTTAGACATTCCTGAAGTGAGCTTGGTTGCGATTCTCGATGCGGACAAAGAAGGCTTTTTGCGGTCTGAAAAATCCCTCATCCAGACCATTGGTCGTGCGGCGCGTAACGTAAACGGTAAAGCTATTTTATACGCAGACCGAATTACCGGTTCCATGGAGCGTGCAATAAGTGAAACTGATCGTCGCCGTGAAAAACAAAAAGCCTACAACGAAGAACATGGTATTACGCCAACAGGCATTACCAAATCCGTTGAAGACATCATGGAAGGCGCGTACAACCCAGGCGCTGGCAAGCGTGGCAGCAAGGCGAAAAAAGTCGCCGAGACCGCCAAAGATTACCAAGTGGAAAGCATGGAAGACGTGGCACAAGTACGTAAAGCCATGATTCAACTGCAAAAAGAAATGATTCAAGCTTCTGAAGAACTGAAATTTGAACTTGCGGCGGGTTATCGTGATCAGATTCGCCAACTACAGAAAAAATTAAAAGACGTTGGAGAGTCCTAGGCCTTAGGTTCAAAAACAAAAAGGAGCCTAAAATGGCCATCACTTTACGGAATTACAATATAGTCCGCGTTATCGACAACGGCGTGATAGTGAATTGCACCGTCATCGAAATGTGCTATGACTATGCGCTCGTTAAGTTTAAAGGTAAAAAATACAAAGTGCCGTATGGTTTAATAGACGAAGTGATTGGCCATGAATTGCTCGTTCCAGTTAACGAATAATGGTGTGAAAACAAAGACTTTAAAAAATACCAACGAGGGCTTGTCAAAACCAAACCTCTGCGTATAATAGCCAACACTTTTTAGGACTATAGCTCAGTTGGTTAGAGCGCATCCTTGACATGGATGAGGTCAGCAGTTCGAATCTGCTTAGTCCTACCAAATTATAAGGCCTCGACAGTTAGTGATCATTCACGGCGTCGGGGCTTTTTTGTATATGCAAACTATAAAGTTTGCTCTATTTCTTTCCGCCTAAATAGCTACCAAAAAATGATTCTCCACTGCACCCCCTCCCTGAAATGATGATTATCAAAATTTAAGTTTGAGTTGCTTTACGCTTTTTACTTGCATATAGTTTATTGATTAGTAGCAGAGAGTTTTATAAATGCCATCATTTGTTTTAAATAACATCAGCATATCAGCGAGAAAACACGGTTTCGTGTGTTTGTTGCTGTTTGTGCTATCGTTATTTTCGATGGCAATGGCAACGAACAGTATGATGTCGCCTTCCTCGAATATGATGTCTATGGAAGCGCATACCATGTCTGATTTATCAGTTCATCATATGTCTTCTGAAGAAGTTTACTCTTGTGCCTCAACCTCGGCGGATGAATGTTCCAGTCTGACATCAGAGCATAATCACCAAAATTGTATGGACAATCATTGTAGTAGCTTTTCAGGCTTACTGGTCAGTTACCATTCTTATTCCGACAATATTTCCTCTGTTCACACGACTCTGTCGTCTGAATTCTACGTTTCTACCCATCCAAATACGCCTTACTTCCCCCCTATAGTCATTTCTTAAATTCGCTGTTTCACTCATCGCTTTCATTCGCGTTGAGATTTTATGAATTTAAAAATGAGTAGTCGAGCCAATGGCCAAACACAATTTTTTGGCATTCTGTCATGTATTACAGAGTGTCTATTGCCGTCGATTTTTAATCGGTAAAACGCATCGTATTGCCTCCGTTTTCCTATTTTCGTTACTGCCACTTGTTGCGAGCGCAGAAGTATTAAGCCTGCAACAAGCGGTGGAAAAAGCCGTCTCCCAAGATGACTGGTTGATTTCCAGCCAGCAGAAAGAGAATGCTATTCGCGCTTTAAGCCAAGGTATGACGGCGTTGCCGGATCCAAAAATCAATGTTGGTTTATTGAATATGCCAACCGACAGCTTTGATTTTAACCAAGAAGCGATGACGCAATTTAACGTGTCGGTATCGCAGATGTTTCCAGCTGGCGATACCTTACGTTTAACAGGGGAAAAGTACGCCGCGCAAGGCGATCAAATGCCCTTGATGCGAGATAATCGTCGCGCGATGTTAGCAATGGAGGTATCGAATCTTTGGCTAACGGTATACAGTTACGAAGAGAGCATCAAGCTCGTGAAGCAAAATAGAACCTTGTTCGAACAACTTCATGAGGTAGTGGAAAGCAGTTATAGCTCGGCGTACGGGCGAGCCAAACAGCAAGATTTAGTGCGTTCTGAACTGGAGTTGATTAAGTTAGATCATCGTCTAACTCAGCTTCGTCAAGCGAAAGAAAATGCACTGAAAAAATTGTCCCAATATATTCTTCCGACCATGGTTGATCAGAACACAGCTGATCAAGCAATCACTCTGAAAACAACGGGTGAACCCATTATGGTAACCCCGTCTAGTATTCTTCCACCAAATTCCTTGGCGGCTCGTCTGAGCCAGCATCCGTTGGTTCGCATTGTCGATGTTCAATCCAATACCGCGCAGATAGATAAATCGATTGCCGAGCAAAAGTACAAACCAGAATGGGGCGTTACCTTGGGTTACGGTTATCGCGGCGATGATCTAAGCGGCAAAGATCGAGCCGATCTGGCGTCGATTGCGGTGAGTGTCAGCGTGCCAATCTTTTCGTCTAGTCGACAGGATGCTCAGGTGAAAGCCGCGACCTTACAAGTCGAGTCTTTTCTTTCTGAAAAGCAGCTTGTGCTGAATGAACTCATGGCGAAATATCGTGTTCTGACATCTGATATTAACTTGCTAGATCAACGAATTCGTCTGTATCAAACCAAGTTACTTCCTAGTTACAGAGAAAGTGCGCAAGCCATGTTGAATGCTTATACCAGCAATGATGGTGTTTTCTCGGATGTGGTTCAGGCGCGCATCGATACATTAAATGCACATATTGAATTATTAAATATTCGTATCGAGCGCTTCAAGCGCTTAGCCGAATTGGATTATGTAATGGCACAAAGTGAAGAGGTGAAACTCAAATGAAAGTAATCGGGTATATCGGTGTATTTGTACTAGGTGGCGTTCTTTCGGCTACGGGTTATCACTTTGGTCTTCAAGCATTTAATGCTATGAACGGGGAAATGAATGCTGGTGCATCAGTCACGAAAGATGAAAAAGCACCTTTATATTGGGTGGCGCCAATGGACCCAAATTACCGTCGTGACAAGCCGGGTCAATCTCCTATGGGAATGGATTTAATCCCTTTTTATGGTGATGACCAAGGTTCCAATAATCAGGGCGCTGGTACTGTAAGCATCTCGCCTGAAGTGGTTAATAACCTTGGTGTGAGAACAGAAAAAGTGTTTGAAGGCGTGCTGAAACCAGACATTCGTACTGTGGGCTATTTGGCTTACAACGAAGACAAGATTGTTCATATTCACCCTCGTGTCGAAGGTTGGATCGAAAAGAGCTTTATTAAATTCAATGGTGATTCAGTTGAAAAAGGTCAGCCTTTGTTCGATTTGTATTCACCAACCTTAGTGAATGCGCAGGAAGAATTTGTCTTTGCGTTAGCGCGCAAAGACCAGCGCATGATCAACGCGGGTGAAGAAAGGCTAAAAGCTCTGCAAGTGTCGAGCAGTTTTATCCAAGCGTTAAAGACAAAGCGCAAAGTGTCTCAAACAGTGCGATTTTTTGCGCCACAAAGCGGCGTTATTGACAACCTTGGAATTCAAGATGGTTTCTATATTAAGCCAGGCACAACTTTGATGTCGATCGCGGATTTGAGTGAGGTGTGGTTGGATGCCGAAGTGTTTGAGCGCCAAGCGCATCTTGTCGCGGTGGGGCAACCGGTTGAGGCTGTTATGGATTTCCTACCGGGGAAAACTTTCAGCAGTAACGTGGATTTTATTTATCCGACTCTAAATGCCAAAAATCGCACTTTGCGTGTTCGCATTCGTTTAGATAACCCCGAGCAACTTCTGAAGCCAGATATGTTTGCCCATGTTCGTATTGAAACCACCGAGCCAGGTAAAAAACGCTTGATTCCAAAAGAAGCTTTAATTCGTGGCGGCGAGCAAAACCGCGTGGTACTGGCATTGGGTGAAGGGCGTTATAAATCGATTGCCGTTGAAACCGGCGCGTTCGGCGATGACTACGTGGAAATTTTAGATGGCTTGGTGTTGGGTGATGAGGTCGTGACATCGGCGCAGTTTTTGTTGGACTCTGAATCCAGCAAAAGCTCGGATTTCAAACGCATGAATATAGACAGTGAGCAGACGTCAATGCCTGCCAGTGGCACTGAAATGACTAACACGTCAATGTCTGGCAATGAAATGTCAGTAGCAGAACCTGCTAACAATGTTTGGGTAGCCGCACGCATTAATCGTATTGATGCGACAACGCGGATGGTGAATGTGAATCATGATGCTATTACTGATTGGAAATGGCCAAAGATGACGATGGACTTTGAGTTAGCTGATTGGTTGACGCTGGATGAATTGCCAATTGGTAGAGATATTCAGCTTGAGATTACGCGGGAAAGCAGTGTGAAATTCATGGTCACTGACTATTTTGACGCTGACACGGAGTAGGGGAATATCATGATTGAAGCGATCATTCGTTGGTCCATAAACAACCGATTCATGGTGTTATTGGCTACTTTTATTTTAGTGGGCGCTGGCTTGTATTCGTTAAAGAATACTCCCGTTGATGCCATTCCTGACTTGTCTGATGTGCAAGTTATCATTAAAACCAGCTATCCAGGACAAGCGCCACAAGTTGTGGAAGATCAAGTTACGTACCCGTTGACCACGGCGATGTTGTCTGTGCCCGGTGCTCAAACAGTGCGCGGTTATTCGTTCTTTGGGGATTCGTATGTCTACGTGATTTTTGATGAAGATACCGATATGTACTGGGCGCGAAGCCGAGTGTTGGAGTATTTAAGTCAGGTTGCGCCATCCTTGCCCAGTAACGCAAGGGCGCAATTGGGGCCAGACGCAACGGGCGTCGGCTGGGTGTATTTGTATGCCTTGGTGGATAAAACCGGTCAAAACGACTTGAGTCAATTGCGTTCACTGCAAGACTGGTTCTTGAAGTATGAGTTACAAACCGTGCCTGGCGTATCGGAAGTGGCGCCCATTGGCGGCATGGTGAAGCAATATCAGGTAAGTGTGAATCCAGATAAATTGCGCGCGTTAAACATGCCATTGAGCCACATTCAAAATGCTATAAAACGCGGCAATCAGGAAGTCGGCGCGTCGGTCATTGAAATGGCTGAAGCTGAATACATGGTTCGAGCGTCTGGTTATATACAGAGCGTCGAAGATATTGAAATGATTCCGCTTGGCGTCAGTGAAAGTGGCACACCGTTGACGATCAAAGATGTGGCAGACGTTGGTATTGGCCCACAAATGCGTCGAGGGTTAGCAGATCTCAATGGTGAAGGCGAAACTGTCGGCGGCGTGGTGGTGATGCGTTTTGGTGAAAACGCACAGAAAACCATCGAAGGCGTAAAAGCGAAATTGGAAACCTTGAAATCTAGCTTGCCAAAAGGCGTTGAGGTGGTGACGGTTTATGATCGTTCTGGTTTGATTGATCGTGCCGTGGAGAATTTATGGACCAAACTGCTGGAAGAGTTCCTTGTGGTTGCGTTGGTTTGTATGGTGTTTCTTTTTCATGTGCGTTCCTCTTTGGTGGCCATCATCAGTCTGCCTGTCGGTATTTTGACCGCCTTCATCGTCATGCATTTGCAGGGTATTAATGCCAATATCATGTCGCTTGGCGGTATTGCGATTGCCATTGGCGCCATGATTGATGGTGCAATCGTGATGATAGAAAATCTCCATAAGCATATGGAAAAAGTCGAAATGACCAAGGAGAACCGTTGGCAGGTTGTGACCGCCGCGGCTACCGAAGTCGGCCCCGCGTTATTCTTTAGTCTGCTTATTATCACCGTCAGTTTCGTGCCTGTGTTTACCTTGGAATCCCAAGAAGGACGGATGTTTGGCCCGTTGGCCTATACCAAAACCTATGCCATGGCCGCATCGGCGGCATTAGCCATCACTCTGGTACCTGTTTTGATGGGGTACTTTGTGCGAGGTAAAGTCTTGCCTGAGCATAAAAACCCCGTTAATCGGGCTTTGATCGCGGTGTATATGCCAGCGCTGAAAGCCGTGTTGAGTTTTCCGAAAACCACCATTTTGGTGGCAATTGCTATATTTGCCATTGGTATGTGGCCGTTAAATAAGTTGGGCAGTGAGTTTATTCCTAACCTAGACGAAGGTGATTTGATGTACATGCCAACTGCCTATCCGGGGATCTCCATCGGACAAGCACGTCAGGTATTACAGCAAACCAATAAACTGATTGCGACCTTACCAGAAGTGAAAACTGTCTTTGGGAAGGTTGGTCGTGCGGAAACCGCGACCGATCCCGCGCCGCTGACCATGATAGAAACCTTTATTCAACTCAAGCCTCATTCTGAATGGCGAGACGGCATGACCAGCGACAAGATCAAGCAAGAGCTGGATCAGTTGGTCAAGATCCCAGGCATTACTAATGCTTGGGTGATGCCGATCAAAACACGAATCGACATGCTGGCAACGGGCATCAAAACCCCTGTGGGTATAAAGGTTGCGGGTCCTGATCTGAAAGTGATTCAAGATATTGGTTTGCAGCTAGAGAAAATCTTGAAACCAGTTGAAGGCACGGCATCGGTTTATTCTGAGCGTGTGGCCGGTGGTCGTTACGTCAATATAGACATTAATCGCGCGAAGGCATCGCGTTATGGGTTGAACATTCAAGATGTTCAAGAGCTTATCTCTTCGGCGGTGGGTGGCATGAATGTCACGAATACTATTGAGGGGCTTGAGCGCTATCCCATTAATGTTCGCTATCCACAAGAATATCGTGATTCACCAGAGCAATTAGCCCTTTTGCCAATCGTGACTCCGAATGGTTTACGAATTGCTTTAGGGGATATTGCTGATGTTTATGTGGAAGAAGGTCCGCCAGGATTAAAAAGTGAAAACGCGCGTTTAAACGGTTGGACCTTTGTGGACATTGAAGGTGTAGATATTGGCCGTTATGTCGAAAACGCACAAAAAATCGTAGCAGACCAAGTGCAATTACCAGCAGGTTATTCATTAAATTGGTCTGGTCAATATGAGTATATGCAACGGGCAAAAGAAAAGCTGACCTATGTAGTGCCGCTTACATTGGCCATCATTATTGTCCTCTTGTATATCAACTTCCGTAACTTCTCCGAGGTGGCGATCATTATGGGCACCTTGCCATTTGCTATGGTGGGTAGTATCTGGTTGATGTATTTATCTGGTTTCAACTTCTCGGTTGCAGTGGGGGTTGGCTTCATTGCGCTGGCTGGCGTGGCCGTGGAAATCGGCGTCATTATGCTGATGTATTTGAATCAAGCTTGGGTAGAGACACAAAAAAAATGCGCTGAAAAAGGCGTCTTACCTCGCGCGGACACGCTTTACCATGCGGTGCTTCATGGCTCTGGTATGCGAGTTCGTCCGGTGATGATGACGGCGGTATCCATCATTATCGGCTTGTTGCCAATTTTATATGGTACTGGAACGGGATCGGAGGTGATGAGTCGAATCGCTGCACCTATGGTTGGCGGTATGGTGAGCGCGGTCGTACTGACGTTATTAGTTTTGCCTGCGGTGTATTTTCTATGGAAAAAATCTTCATTGAAATGAGTGTTTGTTTCAATCGATGTAAAACGCGGTTTTTCAGAGCCGCACAAAATGCTGGTACAGGTGGGCTCCTCTTTGTGCCAGTGCAAACCAATATTAAGCTCAAAGCAATTAAACTTTAAAGGATCATAGTATGAACAAAATCAAATTAGCGCTTTCTGTATTCGCAATGACAGCTGCTGTAAACGTATATGCACACGGCATGATGACAATGACATACCCCAAAGACGGTGCCATGCTAATGGCTCAAGCAGAACGAGTAGAGCTAAATTTCCAGAACCCTATGAAAGTTGTAAGTCTCAAGGTAGTAGGATCTAAAGGTAAGCCCGTGTCGGTTCGGTTTAATCGTGACGGTGCAACAACGAAAAATTTTCAAACTATGTTACCAATGTTGGCGCCGGACAGTTATACAGTTCATTGGAAAGCAATGGGCGAAGATGGACACATGATGAAAGGCTCTTATGGTTTTATGCAGCATTAATTTGAACATTTAAACTGTTTAGTTCAACTGGCTAATTAGATTATATCTTTTAGGCTTTTCATTTTATAAAAAAGGGGCTGTATGATGTTAACGAACTGGGAAATCGCGCAATTATTGACACGTTGGTTATTGTATTTTGGTATATCAAGCGTTGTAGGTGGGCTATTTGCATTTTGTTTGTTGCGTCATCAGTCTGCTTTATTGAGTAGTATAAAAAGGTACGTACGAGGAGGTGCGTTGATTGGTTTAGTGGCGACAATAGCTTATTTTTTTATCCTCGTTGGTGGGGCGATGGAAGAGGGTCTATCGCTCATGTTTGACCCTATGATGGTCTCTATCTATTGGGATTCGCCTGCGGGCAGTACCTTAATCGCTAATGTGATTGGTTATTGCTTGGTGATCATAGCGTCATTTACCCTTGGGTCGGATCGTGCCTTCAGTCTGTGGCCATTTTCACGCCTTGCATTAATGGTCGCTTCCTTGGGCATAGCCAGTTTGATTTATTCGTTTTCATTCACGGGTCATGCGACAGAGCAAGCTTGGTATTATCAAATTATATTCTTTACTCATATCTTGATTGCTGCTTGGTGGTTAGGGTTGCTATTCCCTTTGTGGTTGGTTGCGCGAAAATCCACGCACCAGGAATCTAATCGAATCTTAGAGCGTTTTGGCGAACTTGCAGCGGTTGCTGTTTTGATTTTGATTATCTGTGGAGCATGGATGAGCTATGTTCTGACAGGATGGCAAGACTTATTCTCGTCAGACTATGGTTTCTGGTTGTTGGTGAAACTTGCTTTGGTCGTTGTTATTCTGGTGATGGCGGCATACCATAAATTACATCTTGTGCCGTTAATACTGAAACGCGGTAATACATTTCTTATTCAAAAATCTATTTTAATGGAAAAAATGATCGCTTCTTCTATTTTGGTGGTCACGGCGATATTTACGACGTTTGTTGGTCCTCCAATGCATTAATTGAAATTCTATTCCTGAATGCTTCAAGGCTGTATCAGATAGCCAAATTAATAGTAAATAGCTAATTTTGAAAGAGGTGAAAATATGAAGGTATTCAATAAAATTATTGCAACTTCAATCTTAACGTTAGTAAGTGCTAGCGTGTTTGCACAACCTATAATAGATCTCTACAAGTCTCCGACATGTGGTTGTTGTGTTAAATGGGGTGAGCTAATGGAGGCAGAGGGGTATACCGTTAATTATCATCACACAGAAGACTGGTCCTCTTTAAAGAAAGATGCGGGTATGCCCATGCAACTACAGTCGTGTCACACCGCTGTTATCGACGGTTACTTAATTGAAGGGCATGTGCCAGAACAAGATGTGGCACGTTTAATACTTGAGAAACCTGAAAATGTATCAGGGTTGGCTGTGCCTGGAATGCCAAGGTATTCTCCTGGCATGGCTGCAAAAGGTCAGCAATACAAAGATTTTAATGTGATTCAGTTTAGCCAAAAAGGAACGATGACAGTTTATCAACAATATTGATAAACGATAAATCCATCAAATCCAACAGGTTATCAAGCTGAAAGGAAAAAGCCGAGCTATGAAGTGACCCCCAATAGTTGGACTATCCAATTACTGGGGGTCTTTTTATGTCTAAGTACAATAGACGTTCAATTCTCATACTTCGGTATATATCCCTATCTATATGTCTATAAAGAATATGATTAATCTGGATTTATTAGACCCTAAATTCAGATAATAAGTGCGACACTGCAAATCAGGTGTAGAAGAAGCCAACTGCTGAAGTTGATACACTTCTTCTTACCACAGATAAAGCAGTACCAACATGAATTATCAGCAGTTGACCGAAGGCAAAAGATACCAGATTTCCGCTCTTTTAGGGCAAGAAATATCAGTGGCAAATATTGCACTCATCCTGAATTGTCATAGAGCTACGATTTACCGTGAGTTAAAGCGGAATAAAAAAGTAACAGAATATTGCCCTGACAAAGCCCAAAGAGCCTGTTTGATAAGGCGGAAGACAGCGGCAAAATATCGCATATCATCAAAGACAATTGATTTTATTCGTATTTTAATTGAAATCGACTGGAGTCCTGAGCAAGTCTCTAACGTACTCAAAAACTGCGGTGTTCCCGTCAGTCATCAATGGATTTACCAATATATCCATGATGACAAAAGAAACAAAGGGACACTTTACCGCCATTTGAGGCAAGGAAGAAAACGCTACCGGAAAGGCCAGAGAACAAAAGCTGAAGTGATCAAGAATAAGGTATCCATTGATGATCGGCCTGTGATTGTTGATACCAAAAAGCGCTTTGGAGACTGGGAGATAGACACTGTTTTAGGTAAGCACGGCTCAGGCTCAATTGTCACCTTGCTAGAAAGAAAGACACGTTTTTACCTTATAAAGAAAGTGGATTCGAAATCAGCCAAAGATGTGACTCAAGCAACCATAGAGCTATTGCTGCCTTTTAAAGATCATGTTCACACGATCACAGCAGATAATGGTCGAGAGTTCGCGTATCACGCTGAGATAGCCGAAGCATTAGAAACGACAGTGTATTTTGCTCATCCATACAGTTCTTGGGAACGTGGAGCAAACGAAAATAGCAACGGACTCCTAAGGCAATATGTGCCCAAAGGTACCGATTTAAGACGTGTTACAGAAGAGAGAATACACTTCGCAATGAGACGAATAAATAATCGTCCAAGGAAGTGTTTAGGGTTCAAGCAACCAGCCGTAGTGTTTAAAGAAATGTGCTTAGTTGCTTGAAGTGAAAGTGTCGCACTTCGGACTTGAATTCAGGACTTTGCTATACAGTATTAAACTCGAAAATCTTTATGAAGTTTCTGCCAATGCGCTTTTAGCTGCTGTTTGTGCTCTTCATTCATCGGTAGGTTTTTTAAAGCCTCAGGCCAAAGGCTTCTGGCTTTTTCCATCGCATCGTCCAGATGCGGTTTGATCGCTCGCCATGGAATATCTGATTTAGTTGCCCAATCTTCAAAGTGTTTATATGAGACATCATACCAAGCCTTCGTCTTTGCAAGGTTAAGAGCGAAGTGTTGTTCGTTTTCAATATAAACATTGGTGGTGACTATGTCGTAAGCAGGCGAAAGTCTGGGTGTGACTTGATCTGTATACAGTAAGCTCCAGTTTTTCAAATGGGCGTCGCCGTTTGCTAATAGGATGTTGGTGAGTATACGACGAGCAAGTTGCTGGACATCACTTAAACCATTACCAGAAAACTGATACAGGATTTTTGCTATTTGTTCGTAGTTGCCAGAACTGTATTTTTCATGTGGGTACTTCACAAGAACTTGAGCAAAGTCTTCCATGTGAATGCGTTGGTCGTCACGCCGATCAAACCGTTTTATGGCGAAAGCTAATTTTTCATCCGGAAGATTGATTTGAGGAAGGTTGTCTAATTGGTCTCTCTCGACCAATTTTATTTCAGGAATATCCACGCCAATGAGAGAAGCGAGAGTCATGGCAGTAAACTCATTGGCGGGCACTTCTTTGTGTTTAGTGGAGGGTGTTTTTACAATCCAATCGCCAAGCACATTGTCTTTCGATAGATTGTATCGACCGTCTTTTTCCTTCATGGAAAACTTCATCTGAACGCCTGCCAAGGAAAACTTGTTCTCTTGGCTGAGTTTGTCGAATTTAACCGCTTTTACTTGGCCATGAGATGAGAATAAATGTAGAGGAACATCTTCAGGCTCCATCGGTTCAGCGACTAATGTGCCCGGTAAATCCATGCCCAGATAAGACAAAATATGAAACTCATTATCTACATGGGTTTTGAGCCCTTGAGCGATCAGCTCTCGCAAAGAACCTTCAGGCAATAGATTGGACAAAATAGGGTGCAGGCGTTGGTTTGTCGCCCATGGCTCTGATAGCATTTTATCAGCACGCGGAAAATTTTGATGGGTGGTTAAGCTAAAAGTGGGGCGCGCTATATTAGATTGAAAGCTTTCAGCAAAATGTAAAACATTACGTCCATTCTTTGCCCCTGCCAAATACCCCACTAGATGGCCATGTAACGTCAATTTAAGAACACTAATTTCCGTTGTCATCTTCGTCCCCATCTTCTAATAACCCTTTCCATGGATCATCCGATAGTTTTTTTTGTTCATCAGAATGATCAGGCTGTTTGTGCGGTAAAGGTGTGTAGTTACCATCACTTTCAAGAACCGCTAAAACAGCATTCAGCTTTTCTTTTGGGATCAGCATGACGTCGCTATTTAGGCCCTTGGCAATCAGTTCAAGCGTATCGAGTCTTGGGTTGCCTTTTGCTTCAAGCCGTTGGTATTGCTGTCTAGAAATGCCAACACGCATTAGCATGTCATTCTGCTTGAGTTTCAGTGTTAAACGGCGATGTTTGATTTGCTGTAGTAGATTCATCATAAGGAAACTAATAAGTTGCTTTTTAATTTATAGAAACATATTAGTTGCTATTTCGATGTAAGACAACTTAAGAGTTTCTTTTACGTTTACAAGTGCAGAAATATAGGGAAGCATTTTTTAGTCTATGGACTTCCTAGACAGCAGAGTGATTGTTTAAGGGTGCTCAGAGTCTAACAACTTAGTGTTTTTGTGGTTTGATACTGAGCTTTCTGGATATCGAATAATCACTTGCATCTCGAAGTATTATTGTAAGTTACGAAACTATTCGTCTATGCCACTACACTTTCATAATTTCACCAATCTTGGCTCAATGTTCAATTTGCTTGGGTGGAGGCCAAGAAAATATCTGGTATAAATAGCCTGAAGTCGTATTTAATAGGCTAACTCAGGCTGCATAGAAGAGTGTCGCGCTTGAACGTTGAATTCGCTCTTTATTTCAACGCTACCGCTATCATGGTGCCCGTAGCACAAAGCTGGTCGTTGGCGCTTAAGCTTAGTTTTACTGTTGCTTTTCTACCTTCCAATTGAATAACTTCTCCTAGAATCGTCAGTTTGTTTTCCATTGGTGTGGGTCGTAAAAAATCAACTGACAACGACGCTGTGACAAAGCGAAGAGTAGGTTCGGTTCCCATGTCTTGGCCCTGTGCTTTATAAGCGGCGGCCGCCGCAGATGCTGTACCGTGACAATCCAGTAACGAAGCAATCAATCCTCCATAGGCGTTATTAGGAACGCCGCCAGTATGGTAAGGCTTAGGCGTAAAATGCGCGATCGTATGTTCTTTGCCCGCGCATAAGTGCCAATAACTTTTTAACTGCAAACCGTGAGGGTTATCACGACCACAGCCATAGCAATGGCTGAATTCTGCCGGATAGGAATCTTGAAAAGCCTGTTTAGACATGATGTCGTCCCCGTCTGATGTGTTCAAAAAATGTAATACTACATATTGGGGTAGTTTGGCCCGCCGCCGCCTTCTGGTGGTAACCACTGGATATTTTGGCCGCTGTCTTTTATGTCACAAGTTTTACAGTGCACGCAATTTTGCGCGTTGATTTGCAGCTGAGGTTGGCCGCTTTCTTCGATAACTTCATAAACACCGGCAGGGCAGAAACGCTGAGCGGGCTCGTTATGCAGTGGAATATTAACCCGATATGGCTGCGCATTATCATGTAAATGTAGATGGCACGGCTGGTCTTCTTCGTGATTGGTATTAGACAAATACACAGAAGATAATTTATCAAAACTCAGTAAACCATCTGGCTTTGGGTAATTTATTTTAAGGCAATGCGCCGCAGGCTTAATCTGTAAGTGATCGGCTTTTTTGTCGTGTAACTTAAGAGGAAAACGGCCCTGAAAAAGGTTTTGCTCCAAAGTATTAAAGGCACCGCCCCAAAATGGCCCTAACTTGTGTAACGCTGGGCCGAAATTCTTGGATTGGAACAGTTCATCATAGAGCCAGCTATTGCGAAAGTGAGACTCAAAACTTATCGCCTCGGTTTGTTGGTTCTGCATAGCGTCAAGAATGGCTTCGGCCGCGAGCATACCCGATTTCATCGCGGTATGTGTGCCCTTGATTCGAGATACATTCAGTGTGCCTGCATCACAACCAATTAACAGTCCGCCGGGAAAAGTCATTTTGGGCAAAGAGTTAAAACCGCCTTTGGCGATAGCGCGAGCGCCATAAGAGACGCGTTTGCCGCCTTCTAAATATTGGGCGAACACTGGATGATGCTTTAGTTGTTGGCACTCATCAAATGGACTTACCCAAGGGTTGCTGTAGTTAAGATCAACAATGAGCCCCATCGCAATTTGATGATTGTCTGTGTGATAAAGAAAGAAACCGCCGTTAGTGTCGCCTTGAAGTGGCCACCCCGTGCCATGAATCACCAAACCAGGCTGATGTTTGACGGGGTCAATATCCCATAATTCTTTAATGCCAATGGCGTAATGTTGTGGGTCTTTATTCTGATCCAGTGCGTATTTTTCGATTAAGGCTTTGCCAAGATGGCCACGGCAACCCTCGGAAAAAAGGGTGAATTTGGCCTCTAATATCATGCCTGGCATGTGGCCAGATTTGGGGGTATTTTGTGCGTCTAACCCCATATCTGCGGTTAGAATACCTCTGACGCTGCCATTCTCGTGATAGATAACTTCGGCAGCGGGAAAACCTGGAAAGATCTCCACACCCAAATCTTCAGCCTGATCAGCTAACCAGCGGCATAGGTTGCCTAGGCTGGCGATATAGTTGCCAGTATTATGCATGGTTTTGGGTGCTAACCAGGTTGGAATGGTCCAATGTTGAGTTGAGTTGCGCAGCCACAGTATTTGATCCTCTGTCGCTGGTACGGTCAAAGGCGCTTGTCTGTCGTACCAATCTGGAAACAATTCGTTGAGGGCTTTCGGATCAATCACCGCGCCCGACACAATATGAGCGCCCACTTCGGAGCCTTTTTCTACCACGCAAACGCTGATCTCTGTTTGCTGTGTTTGTGCCAATTGTTTTAAACGGCAAGCAGCCGATAATCCCGCTGCTCCTGCGCCCACAATGACCACATCAAATGACATGACGTCGCGTTCCATGTTATCTCCTTAAAGTTGGTCAGTATCAAGAGAGAAAGTACTGCTTAAACCACTTAACACAGTGTCAGCATGCTGGTGCACACGTGGTAAATAGTATTCTGCATAAAAGTGCGCAGTACCTTGTTTGGCCGTTAAAAAATCTTCGCTGTAAGTGTTTGCTTCACTGTTTAGGTTATTTTGTCCACTTAGTTCAACAGCGCGTAAGGCACTTTTTGCCATTAACCAGCCGCCACATAAATAGCCCATCATCATTAAATAATCGACGCTGACGTTGGCGGCCATCTGCCGATCTGCTTTGCCTTGTGCTAGCAACCAGTCTTTTACTGCTGTGGCTTTTTGTAGAGCTCGGTTCAGTCGTGGAGTTATTTGATTGAGGGTTGTATCCGTACTGGTTGATAGCTGTGATACGGTGTTACTCACTTCGTTCAGTAGCTGTTTTAGCGCGTTCGCATCGTCATTGAGGGTTTTTCGACCGACTAAATCCAGCGCCTGAATCCCTGTAGTGCCTTCATAAATGGTTAGAATGCGAGCATCACGAAAGTGCTGCGCCGCCCCTGTTTCTTCAACAAAGCCCATGCCACCGTGAATTTGAATGTTCAGCGAGGTGAGTTCTTGGGACAGTTCGGTCATCCAGCCTTTTACGATAGGAGTGTAAAATTCTACGCGCGCTTTGGCATCAAGGTCGCCGTGATGGTGTTTGTCTATATCGGCCGCTGCACAAAGTGATAGTGCGCGCATGGCTTCGCAACCTGATTTCATCGCCATCAACATGCGGCGTACATCGGGATAATCAATAATGGCGATTTTTTGGCCTTCCTTGGTGGTGCCTTGGGTTCTATCTTTGGCAAATTGACGCGCTTGTTGGTAGGCGCGTTCAGAGATAGACAAACCCTGTAAACCAACGGACTGGCGAGCGTGGTTCATCATAGTAAACATGTAGCTCAACCCCTTGTTTGGCTCACCGATCAAATAGCCAATGGCGCCGTCGTTATCGCCAAAACTCATGGTGCACGTTGGGCTAGCGTGAATGCCTAGTTTGTGCTCAAGAGAAATACAGCGTGCGTCATTGAGTTCAGTTGGTTCTCCTTCGTCAGACAACAAATATTTCGGCACCACAAACAACGAAATACCTTTTACCCCTGCCGGAGCATCTGGTAGGCGTGCCAATACTAAATGCACGATATTGCTGGTCATTTGGTGATCACCCCAGGTGATGTAGATCTTTTGTCCGCGAATACGATAATGATCGCCTTCTGGTTTGGCTTTACAGGCGATTGCAGCAAGATCAGAGCCGGCATTAGGCTCCGTTAAATTCATGGTGCCGGTCCATTCACCAGAAATGAGTTTATGCAGGTAGCGTTTTTGCAGTTCTGGGCTGCCGTGTGCGGTTAAGGCTTCCACCGCGCCTTGACTCAACATAGGGCAAAGTGCAAACGCCATGTTTGCCGAGTGCCAAAGCTCGTTAATGGCCGTACCCAACACATTTGGTAAACCTTGGCCGCCAAATTCGGTGGGCCCCGTTAGAGTTGCCCAGCCATTGTCGACGTATTGCTGGTACGCTTCTTTGTAGCCAGGGCTTTGCTGTACTTGTTGATCGACCAAAACCGCGCCGTGTTTATCGCCTGTGGTATTAAGTGGTGAAAGCACATCGGTGGCCAGTTTACCCGCTTCTTGTACGATAACCTCTGCGAGTTCAAGAGACACGTCGTCTAATGCATATTGTGCGGCGAGTTTGTCTAGTTCCACTAATTGATCGAGGACAAAAATAGTATCTTGCTGTGGTGCGATGTAAACGCTCATAAATCACCTTGATAAAAAGTAAACAGTTGTTATTCCGTGAAAAATATTTGGAGCCTACAAACGTGCTGTCATTGCGGGAACCGCATCGAATAAGTCGGCGACGAGACCGTAATCGGCCACAGAAAAAATCGGTGCCTCAGGATCATTGTTAATGGCCACAATTACCTTGGAGTCCTTCATGCCGGCCAGATGCTGAATTGCGCCAGAAATGCCAACCGCTAGGTATAAAGAGGGTGCCACTACTTGACCGGTCTGACCGACTTGTAAGTCGTTAGCAATATAGCCTGCGTCGACCGCGGCTCTAGATGCGCCAACGGCTGCGCCGAGCTTGTCCGCTAAATCATAAATCACGGAGAAGTTTACTTCTGAGCCAACTGCACGCCCACCGGATACTATGATCTCTGCGCTGTTTAATTCAGGACGACTGGATTCACTGAGCGTTTGCTTGACGAAGCGCACTGGGGAATGTGGGAGTTCGACGGACAAAGCATGAACTTGAGCAAGCGACGCGGTAGGTTCATGGGTTGGCGCTGAAAACGCGCTGGTACGAATTGTTAATATCTGGCAAGAAGCGCTATTTTTCACTGTGGCAATGGCGTTACCGGCGTAAATCGGACGTTTGTATTGGTTGGGGCTGATGATTTCGATCACATCAGACAGCGCATTAACACCACATAGCGCGGCAATTCTAGGTGCGAGGTCTTTGCCAAACGACGAAGAAGCTAACAAAATATGGCTGTACTGCGAACGTAAATTTGCAATGACTGGCGCCAATGTTTCACTAAACGGGATGGCAAGCATAGCATGATCCCATGTCAAAACACGGTCGATACCAGCAATGGTCGCCGCGTCTTGACTGAGTTCGGATATTTCATGGCCTGCAATAAGCAAATCGATCGGTTGGCCGAGTTGTTGCGCTGCTCCTAGGGTCACCAAGGTAGCGGCTTTTAAGGCGTGTTGGTTATGTTCTGCAATAATTAATGTTTTCATTTAGGCTTCCTCACCGTGCTTGGGAATCTGTACTTGGGCATCGCTACGCAAGGTCGAAATCAGCTCGTCAACGGAGTTCAGCATAATGCCGGCTTGGCGATGAGCTGGGCTACTCACTGAGATCAGCTCGATGTCGGTGGTTAGCTTGATATCGAGATCGGCTAAGGTTTTCACCGCTAGGGGTTTACGCTTGGCTTGCATGATTTTAGGTAAAGCCGCAAAACGCGGCTCATTCAAACGCAAGTCTGTGGTGATTACGACGGGCAAGGGCATCTCAACGGTGAGTAAGCCGCCGTCAACTTCGCGAGTCACTATGGCTTTATTTTGTTCAATTTGAATACGAGACGCGCAGGTGGCTTGCGGGCAGTCGAGCAAGGCCGCAAGCATTTGTCCGGTTTGATTGTTGTCTGTGTCAATGGACTGCTTGCCTAGTAGAAAAATATCGGCGCCTTCTTCTTGCTGGATTTTTTGCAAAATTCTAGCGACATCCAGAGGGCTGGCGGAGACATCACACTCCACCTGTAAACCACGGTCGGCGCCCAAAGCAAGTGCGCTGCGGATTTGTTCTTGGCAGTTTTTAGGACCTATTGAAACCACTAAAATGTCGTCCACTATGCCAGCTTCTTTAAGGCGCACAGCTTCTTCAACAGCAATTTCGCAAAAGGGGTTCATTGACATTTTGGTGTTGCTTAAATCCACATCGCTGAGGTCTGCTTTAACCCGTACTTTGACGTTGTAATCGATAACACGCTTTATCGCGACAATGGCCTTTAGGTGATTAGTGTTCATTTGTTGTTCTCCAACTTAACGTTTGCCAAGGACAACGCATTGGCTTGATCTCTGAGTAAGAACTTCTGTACTTTTCCTGTGGACGTTTTGGGTAAAGGGCCAAAAACAACGTATTTTGGTGCTTTGAAATGCGCCATATGTTCACGACAGAACTGAATAATCTCCTGTTCGCTTACTTTATTTGCACTTTTAAGCGTACTGTCTTTTAAGGTGATAAACGCACAAGGTGTTTCGCCCCATTTGTCGTCTAATTTCGCGACGACGGCGGCTTCTTGAACCATAGGGTGGCGGTACAATGTGTCTTCAATTTCGATGCTGGAGATGTTTTCGCCTCCCGAAATAATAATGTCTTTTGAGCGATCCTTGATTTCGATGTAGCCATCACTGTGCCAAACGGCCAAATCCCCTGAATGGAACCAACCGCCTGCGAAGGCTTTTTCTGTAGTTGCGGGATTGTTTAGGTAACCTTTCATTACCAGATTGCCGCGCATGAAAATTTCACCAAGGGTCTTACCGTCTTGAGGCACCGGTTCTAAGCTGTCTGGGTCGGCGACCATTAAGCCTTCTAGCATCGGCGCTTTGATGCCTTGTCGAGCTTTTAGACGTGCTTTTTCCTCCGCGCTGTGGTCGTCCCATTCGCCTTTCCAAGCACAATAAACGCAAGGCCCGTAAGTTTCGGTTAAACCGTACACATGAGTAATGTTAAAACCGATGCTTTCCATCGCCTGAATAACAGCGGCGGGTGGCGCTGCGCCTGCGGTCATCACATTGACAGAGTGTTCGATGCCAGATTTGACGCTGTCGTCGGCGGCGTTGAGCATGTTGAGAATAATGGGTGCTGCACACAGATAGCCGACTTTCTCTTTTTTGATGATGTCAAATACGTCTTCTGCTTTGGCGTGGCGTAAGCTCACACTGACGCCTGCCATGGCGGCTATCGCCCAAGGGAAACACCAACCATTGCAGTGAAACATCGGTAATATCCACAAGTACACCGGGTGCTGAGTCATACCCCACGACATGGCGTTACTGATGGCGTTTAAATACGCGCCGCGGTGGTGATACACCACGCCTTTTGGATCGCCTGTGGTGCCAGACGTGTAATTGAGCGTAATAGAATCCCATTCGTCTTCGAGAATAGGGCATTCATAAAATTCGTCGCCTTGCGTTAAAAAAGCTTCATAGTCTGAAGTGCCAATTAGTTCACCGCCTAGCCACTGGCTGTCGTCAATGTCAATTACCATGGGTTGGTGTGGCATCAGTGCTAACGCGTCTTTTAGTAGGGCGCTAAATTCACGATCCACAAAAACGATTTTGCTGTTGGCGTGTTGTAAGATAAACGCAATGGTAGGCGCATCGAGCCGAGTATTAATGGAATTTAAAATAGCGCCCGCCATGGGTACGCCAAAATGCATTTCAAAATGTTCCGAAATATTTGGCGCAATGACAGAAACGGTGTCGCCTTTTTGAATACCTTTGCGCTGTAGTGCGCTGGCAAGCTGACGACAGCGTTGATAAGTTTCATGCCAAGTGCGTTTAATTGGACCATTGATTGAGGCAATACGATCAGGGTAAATAGTGGCGGTGCGCTCTAAAAAAGAGATCGGCGTTAGCGCCGTGTGATTCGCTACGTTTTTATTTAAATGTGTGTCGAGGGCGGTATTATTCATATTGTTGACCTCATAATGTCGTTGTTATTGATGTGAAAAGCGAGCAGGGCGACGCTCAGCAAAAGCCGCCATTCCCTCGGTTTGATCTTGTGTAGTGAAACTCAGCGCAAAGCGTTCGGTTTCAAGCTGACAGCCGTCGTGCAGAGACAGGTTCAAGCCTTGATGGATCAGCTGTTTTGCAAAACGCACTGCTTGAGGTGCGTTTTTGGCAATTTTCTCAGCTTGCGCTAGACCGCCTTTCAACAGTTCAGAGGAGCTGAGTACTTGATGACATAAAGTCAGTTTGAGCGCGTCTTGAGCCGAAATGCGATCACCCGTTAGGATCCACTGCATGGCGTTGCCTTTGCCTATGTATCGAGCTAAACGCTGAGTTCCGCCAAAGCCTGGCGTAATGCCCAGCGAGACTTCAGGCTGGCTAAATACAGCGTTTTCACTGGCCAAAATATAGTCGCAGCTCAATGCCAGCTCGCAACCACCGCCAAGACAATAGCCATTTACTAAGGCGATGACAGGCGCAGAACAGGCTTCTATTTGATGCATCAAAGCCATACCTAAATGCGAAAAATCGCGTGCTTCTAAAGCGGTCATGGCTTGCATTGCCACAACATCAGCTCCCGCCACAAAGGCTTTATCGCCGTTACCCGTGAGCAGGATCACTTTTGTGGTCGGCAGTGCATCCAGCCATTGAAATGCTTGGCTTAATGACGTTAACAGTGCTTTGTTTAAGGCGTTTAATGCTTTTGGGCGATCAATGGTGATTAGCCAAACATCATCTTGTGGTTGCGTCAGCAGAAGACAGTCAAAGGTTGGTGCCATGCTAGTTTCCATATTGATAAAACCCTTGGCCGCCTTTTTTTCCTAATTGCCCAGCATCTACCATTTGGCGCAAAAGAGGCGCTGCTCGGTATTTGCTGTCGCCAAATTGGGTATGTAATACGTCCATGATGCTCAAGCAGGTATCCAAGCCTATTAGGTCTGCGAGCGCCAATGGGCCAATGGGATGGCCAGCGCCTAGCATCATAATCTGATCGATTTGTTCCGCCGACGCACAGCCTTCTTCGAACACAAAAATGCCTTCATTGATCATCGGTAATAGAATGCGATTTAGCACAAAGCCTGCGCGGTCTTTCACTGCAATGGCTATTTTTCCAGCGTTTTTTGCCACCTCCATGACGGCGTCACGAGTAGTGTCGGCTGTTTGCAAACCGTCAATGATTTCGACCAGTTTCATCAATGGCACCGGGTTCATAAAGTGCATGCCAATCATACGCTCTGGATTCGGTATACTGGCGGCCAAACGGGTAATCGATAACGACGAGGTGTTACTGGCGAAAAGGGTGGAGTCCTGGCAAACTGTGGCCAACTCTTGAAAAATAGCGATTTTTATTTTTTCCGATTCCGTCGCAGCTTCAATAACCAAATCCGCCGAGGCAAGCGACGTAAGCTCTGTTGAACACTGAATAGAAGCAATATAGTCGTTGCCTGCGTCGAGAACGCCTCTGCTTGTCAACTTATCAATGCTGTGACGAATGCTAACAAACGCCTTGTCTAACGCAGAGGCAGAAGAATCGACCAACTGAACTTGATAACCCGCGCAGGCCATGACTTGTGCGATGCCCTGTCCCATTTGTCCAGCGCCAATAACGCCAATGATTTGAATACTCATGGTGTGTAATCCTTAGCCAAAGCTTAAAAGTTGTTACGACGAAATTTATTAAATTGACCGACAATGCCGCTGCGAAAGCTGAGTACGCAGACAACGAAAACGGCCCCCATAATGATGTGTAGGTAGTTACCTAACTCGCCACCACTGAGGTAATTTTGCATACTCACTACCACGCCAGCACCAACTAATGGCCCGATGATGGTTCCGACGCCGCCAACCAGCGTCATCAAGATGACTTCCCCTGACATGTGCCAATGCACATCGGTCAAAGAGGCCAACTCGAATACAAGTGTTTTCGTTGAACCGGCTAACGCGGACAGCGCCGCCGAAATAATAAAAGCAATCCACTTGTATTTATTTACGTCGTAACCCAGTGACGTAGCTCGACTTTCATTTTCACGAATGGCTTTCATAATTTGCCCAAAAGGCGAATGCACAGTGCGATGGATTAGCCAGAATCCTGCTAAGAAAATAGCCAATACGAAGTAGTACATGGTTTGGTTATCTGCTAGGTCAATTAGGCCAAACGCCTTGCCGCGTGGTACGCCTTGTAGGCCATCTTCACCGCCTGTAAAGGGCGTTTGCAGGTATAAGAAAAACACCAATTGCGCCAAGGCTAATGTCACCATGGCAAAATAAATGCCTTCACGTTTCACTGCTAATTTGCCAAAAACAGCGCCAAGAAAACCGCCAGCCACGGTGCCCGCGATGATGGCGATTTCTGGTGTTAAACCGCTATTGATCATTAACCAACCAGTAACATAACCGCCGGTGCCAAGGAAAACCGCATGCCCAAAAGACAGTAAACCAGCAAACCCTAACAGCAAGTTAAACGCACAGGCAAAAAGGGCAAAACATAAAACTTTGGCCAAAAAAACCGGATAAATAACCAAGGGAGCGGCAAGTGCCAATCCCAACAAAACTAAAATAGCTAAACGAGATCGCATAAACAGTACTCCTAAGCGTTTTTACCAAATAGACCAGAGGGTTTGATCAACAGCACAATCACCATGACTAAAAAGATCACGGTAGCTGACGCTTCTGGGTAAAAGTACTTGGTCAAGCCTTCTACGACGCCCATTCCTAGTCCGGTCAAAATAGCGCCACCGATAGACCCCATTCCACCAATCACCACGATGGCAAACACAATGATCAAAATATTTGACCCCATATCGGGTGAAACGGAATACACAGGGGCTGCCATGACGCCAGCGAAGCCGGCTAGACCCACGCCAAAGCCAAACGTTAACGTCACGATCAGAGGCACGTTAATACCGAAGGCTTGCAGCAATTGTGGGTTCTCGGTGCCAGCTCGTAGATACACACCGAGCTTGGTTTTTTCGATCATCCACCAAGTTGAAAAGCACACCAGAACTGAGACAACGATGATCCAAGCGCGATAATTAGGCAGATACATAAATGGCAAGCGAACCCCGCCTTTTAATGCATCGGGTACGGGATAAGATTGACCCGAAGAGCCAAACCAGTGGGTAAATAAACCTTGTATCATCAGGGCTAAACCAAACGTCAGCAGCAGACTGTACAAATGGTCTTCATTAGCGATAGGGCGAATCAAAAAACGTTGGATTAATACGCCAATCACACCTACTACAATTGGCACGATTAAAAGAGCAACCCAGTAGTTCATGCCCATGTATTTAAAACCCAACAAGGCGACAAAAGCGCCGAGCATGTACATGGCGCCTTGGGCGAAGTTGATGATGCGTAAAAGACCAAAAATGATGGCTAAGCCGAGGCTGAGCAGAGCGTAAAAAGAGCCGTTAATCAGTCCGATCAAGAGTTGACCAAACAGCGCAAAAAAATTAATTCCGAGAAAAGTTGCCATAACGTGTCAACTACCTTGAATGTAAACCGTGTGGAAAATCAGGAAAGCCGGATCCGGCTTTCCTCAGTACTACCAAGATTAGAACGCGCAGCTTGGCAACATCGGGTTGTAGGCTTTATTGCCAGGAATCACTTCGACAATGTTATAAATGTCGTTTTTGTTCTTACGGTCAGCCGCTTTTTTGATTTCGACCAGTAACATGTCATGCTCCATGCGACCGTCGGCTCGTAATGTTGCATTACGAGCGAAAAAATCATCTGGCTTGGTGAGTTTCATTTGCTTCATGACCGCATCAGAATCATCTGTACCAACAGCGTCTACGGCTTTTAAGTAATGCATAGTGGCCGAGTAAGCTCCGGCGTGTGCCATAGAAGGAATCGCACCGTGTAAAGCCTCAAAACGCTTACTCCAAGCACGAGTTTGGTCGTCCATGTCCCAGTAAAAGCCGGTGGTTAAACGCATACCTTGGGCTGTATCTGGGTCCATGGCTTGGGCGTTTGGTGTGAAGACCAATAAGCCTGCAATGTCCATGTAATCGGTTAAACCAAATTCCGCCGCCGCGTTTAGGGCGTTAACGGTATCGTTGCCAGCGTTAGCCAGTGCCACAACATTGGCGCCGGACGCTTGAGCCTGCAGTACGTAAGAAGAGAAGTCGGTGGTGCCCAATGGCGCTCTAACCGTGCCGACGGTTTCGCCGCCGTTTGCTTCAATGACTTTCATAGAAACGCCTTCCAGCGCATGCCCAAAGGCGTAATCCGCCGTAATAAAAAACCATTTATTTTTGCCTTCGTTGACCATTTGCTTCACGGTGCCATTGGCTAAAGCTACAACGTTGTAAGTCCAATGAGCGATGTAGGGCGAGCAGGCGCTAGTGGTGAAGGCGTTTGATGCAGAGCCTGTGATCAAGGTGATGTTTTTACTGTTGTTAGTTACTTGTGTTACGGCGCCAGTCACAGCAGAAGAGACTAAGCCGCCGATCACATCAACATCTTCGTTTTCGACCCATTTACGCGCCACGGAAGAGGCGATATCTGGTTTAAGTTGAGAGTCGGCAGAAACTAGTTCAATGTCTTTTCCTAACGCTTTGCCACCAAAGTCTTCAATTGCCATACGGGTGGCAATAACGCAGCCTGGGCCACATAAGTCGGCGTAAGTGCCTCCCATGTCAGCCAGTACCCCAATTTTGATTTTGCCATCGGTGGCTGCTGCCGCGGTACTTGTGATGGTCGTAACGACGATGCCAGTGATAAGGTTGGATAAGACTTTTTTCTGTAATTGCATGTTAATACTCCAAGCGTGTGATTATTTTTATTGTGCTTCTGGTGTTATCTGGGATTACACCCCTAGATAGGTATTGAGTAGGTCGCTTTTTGAACTTAGCTCGGCGGCTAAGATTTCTTCTACGATATGACCGTGTTCCATAATGTAATGGCGGTCAGCAATGGGGGCGGCAAAGCGAAAATTTTGCTCAACCAATAAAATAGTAAGGCCGCGGCTTTTAAGCAGCATTAGCACCTCGGCGAGTTTTTGCACAATCACTGGTGCTAAGCCTTCGGTGATTTCATCTAATAAAAGAATATTGGCGCCGCTGCGTAAAATGCGTGCTAATGCGAGCATTTGCTGTTCGCCGCCCGAAAGGCGAGTGCCTTGACTGGTGCGACGTTCATGAAGATTAGGAAAAATTGCATATATTTCTTCGAGACTCATGGCATCAGATCGCACTTGTGGTGGCAACAAAAGATTTTCTTCGACGCTTAAACTGGCAAAAATGCCACGTTCTTCCGGACAAAATCCCAGCCCAAGATGAGCAATTTTGTGAGCAGGCATGGTCATGGTATTTTGGCCATTCACAACAATTTCACCGCTGCGTTTGCCTACCATGTTCATAATCGCTTTTAAGGTAGTAGATCGACCTGAACCGTTACGGCCTAACAAGGTGACGAGTTCGCCTTGCATTACGGACAAATCGATGCCGTGCAGAATATGCGATTCGTCGTAATAGGCGTGCAAATTGGTAATGCGCAGTTTTTCGCGAGAATTATGGCTCATGCGGACACCTCCTGATCAACCGTTTCTGTGCCCATATAGGCTTCACGAACTTGAGGGTTGGCGGAGACGGTAGCGTAGTCGCCTTCAGTTAAAATCGCGCCGCGCTGCAGTACTGTAATCTTGTCAGCTAATTTAGAAACTACGTGTAAATTGTGCTCTACCATCAAAATAGTGCGATTTTGAGAGACTTTTTTAATTAAGTCGGCGACTAGGTCAATGTCTTCGTGCCCCATGCCTTGAGTTGGTTCATCGAGCAGCATGAGTTCTGGTTCAAGTGCCAATGTTGTGGCGATTTCCAGTGCGCGTTTTCGGCCATACGATAAATCGGTGGTTTTGCTGTAGGCAAAGCTTTCTAAGCCAACAGAGGCAAGCAGCTCAATTGCTTTATCGTTTAGCTTGTTTAGTACACGCTCAGAAGTCCAAAAGTGCAGGCTATTTTTTTCTTTACGCTGCAAGGCAACACGCACATTTTCCAGCACAGACAGATTAGGGAAAACAGCGGAAATTTGAAAAGAACGAATCACGCCTAAGCGTGCAATAGCTGCTGGATCCAGAGATGTGATGTCTTGATTATTGAACAGAATTTTTCCAGACGAGGGCGGAAGAAATTTCGTCAGTAAGTTAAAAACGGTGGTTTTACCGGCTCCGTTTGGTCCAATCAAGGCATGGATATCACCACGAGAAACATTGAGGTTCACATCATCTACCGCGGTAAAGCCTTTAAAGCCTTTGCTAAGGTGTTGTGTTGATAGGATAAAATCCGCTTCTGTTTTAGACATCGTATTTACTCTATGCAAATAAGCAGACAGGTCTGCTTGTGTTGTTATTTTTATATTTGCACTGATACTAGATGAGAAATATTGCCAAACTATTTTCCAATTCTAACCAAATGTAACAAGCCGATGGCGCCAAGAAAGTTTGTGATAGGATTAGGTTCTAATAAAAAAAAGAAGAAAATCATGTTTCGTATGTCGGCTATTACTCTTCGACTGTTTGTCTTATTAATACTGCTGATAAGTAGTATTTTCGGTGCTATTTACCTTTTTTCTGTCCCTTTGATTAAAAACAATGTGTTTAAATTAGAGCTCAATTCTAATCGTCAGGTGTTAAACGTTGTTTATGATTTAGCCAGTAGTATTTCCTTTAATTCCGATACCTACATTAATCGCACCTTAAGTCATCATGAGCAGCGTTTAAAATCCATTGTGGAACTCACTGAAAACTACATTGAAAGTGCTGTTGTGAATGGCAGAGCGAAAGGACGTTCTGAAGAAGAAATTTGGCAGGACATTTTTTTTAGTCTGCGTCATTTTAAGTTTGGCTTTGAAGGGTATGTATGGATAACAGACTACAATGCGAAAATTTTAGCCCATCCATCGCCACTTTTTAATGACTCTGATTTGTCGCTTTACACTGACGTTGATGGCGAGCTTGTCATTCCAAAGTTGGTGGATTTAGCGCTTAAAGAAAACGAAGGCTTTTACAAATATAAGTGGAATCGGCTTAACGAAACGCAGATCATTGATAAATACTCTTTTGTTAAAAACATGGCTCAATGGGGCTTTGTTATTGGGGCTGGTGTTTACATTGATGACCTTGAAAAAGAGATCGCCGCACAAAAAGAAAAAGCGATTAAAGACATTGCTGACGTTCTAAAAGACATTAATATTGCCAATAACGGCTATTTGTATGTGTTTGACTCAAACGGCAACATGCTGTTCCACCCTAATGCTAATATCAATGGCATTAACTTCAAAACACAGCTCAACCCTGTGACAGGCCATCCGATTTACAAAGATTTGATGGCGATGGCGGATACTGGTGAAGAGCTGTATTACAAATGGGATCGTCCAGATGATCCAGGACGTTACAATTACGAAAAGTTGTCGCTTACACGACACTTGTCTGGTTTTGATTGGTACATCAGTTCATCGGTATACTTTGATGATTTGATGTTCAGCTCGATCCAATTGAGCCAGCGTATTGTGGCTATTGGCGTTGTGGGTTTATTCGTTGGTGCGCTGCTGGCGTTTTTATTTGCTAAATGGATTACTTCGCCAATTCGTAAGCTGTCATTGACAGCGCAAAAGATCAATAAAGGCGATTTGATGGCAAAAACGGGCATTAAACGTAATGATGAACTGGGCGTGCTCGCTGAGTCGTTTGATTATATGGTGTCATGTTTACGGGATAATATTACCACCTTAAATCTTAGAGTTGCAGAGCGGACCCAAGGCTTATCAGACAGTAATCAACAGCTGTTAGGGGCTGTGCAAAGACTGGAATTAACCCAATCTGAATTACGGGCTGCTGAGGCAAGACAGCGACTCATTCTTAATGCCCTGCCAGCACAAGTCGCTTATTTAGACAGCGATTTGCATTTTGTGTTTGCCAATCGTGAATACCTCGAAATTTTTAACGAAACCAAAGACAGTATTGTTGGTAAGCCTATTTCAAGTGTTGTGAACGCTGAAATGTATGATGCAATAAGCCCACATATTGAACGTGCGCTGCAAGGTGAACGCGTTATTTATGAATACCCTTTAATTGACAAGGGTAAACCAATTTTAACGCGACGAACGGTATTGCCTTTTTATGATGATAATAAAAAGGTAGTGGGCTTGCTAACATTATCGATTGATATTACCAAAGAACGCGAAACTGAAAATCGCTTGGCTGAAGCCAGTAAAATGAAAACGGTAGGGCAGCTATCGGGTGGTCTTGCCCATGATTTTAATAATTTACTCACCATCATTTTGGGTAATCTTTTAGAATTACAGCTTGAAGATACGTTTCCACAAAAATGGAATTATCACTTAGTACCAGCAATAAGAGCCACTCGTCGTGGTGCTGATTTAACTCGGCGCTTATTGGCTTTTTCTCGTCGTCAGCCATTGTCTCCTAGTTATATTGAGCCTAAGTCTCTTATTCGCGATGTGGTAGAACTTATTTCCGCGCCTTTACCAGACAATATTGTCTTGATAACCCAAGTTATAGATCACTGCCCAGCTATTTATGTTGATTCGGCCCTTATGGAAGACGCATTGGTAAATCTGATGTTGAACTCCGCCGACGCCATGTTAAAAGGTGGACGATTAACCTTAGCCGTTAATAAGGTCAATGGCGCTACCTTGTCGACTCATTATTCTTTTGATGAGTCTATTTCACCGGGGCAATATGTTTTATTTACGATACAAGACAGTGGAACGGGCTTTACGCCGGAAGCCTTAGTTAAAGCCTGTGAACCGTTTTATACCACTAAATTATCTGGTGCGGGTTCTGGGCTTGGATTGAGCATGGTGTTTGGTTTCGTTAAACAGTCAAAAGGTTATATGCGAGTAGCGAATAACGACGATATTGGCGCCTGTGTTGAGATTTTATTACCTGCGACTGATGGTATAAATAACAGCTCTCTATGCATTTTGCCTACTACAAAACGCTTGTCAAAAGAAAGTAAAGACGCGCTGGTTCTATTAATAGAAGACAACCAAGATGTTCGCTCTGTTGTCCGTCAGCAGCTGGTGGGGTTAGGCTACGCTGTGATCGAAGCCACCACCGCGGATGAAGCCATGAACCTACTTAACATGGGCTTACCTTCTTTAGTAGGCGTGGTGTCAGACGGAGTGATGCCAGGATCAGCAACTTGTTATGATGTGAATGTGTTGATTCAAAAAAAATACCCCAAAGCCTTTTTTATTCTGATGACAGGTTATAGCGATAAACTGGTGAACATTGAATACAACGGTATTTTTTTACAAAAGCCTTTTGATAGCAATGCACTATTTAATGCAATAGAGGCAACCTTTATAAATAATTCAGGACACAATAATGACTAAGAAATGTCTGATTTATATTGTTGAAGATGAAAAAGATCTGGGAACCTTGATTTGTAATACACTGAATCAATTCTATTTTGACACAAAATATTTTGGTAATGGTCTAGAAGCAGAGCAAAATATTGAGGCTAAGCAGCCTGATATTTGTATTATTGATCTGACATTACCCGACATGGATGGCATCGACCTGATTCGACGCTTACAGCACAAAAATATCGGCATTATTATAGTGTCAGGAAGAGATGCCCTAACTGATCGTGTGCTTGGACTTGAACTCGGAGCTGACGATTATATTACCAAACCCTTTGAACCGCGTGAGTTAGTCGCAAGGGTGCAAAGCTTGCAACGGCGTATGCAATTACACGAAGAAAAGCCTGTTAATAAAACTCAATACGCTCGATTTTCTGGGCTTACTTATCATCCTGGATCACTTACACTCAATACTGATACACCACGTCAAGAAACCTTGAGTCGTGCAGAAGCAGATATGCTAATGGCTCTACTTAAACATCCCTATCAAATATTGTCACGTGACCAATTATTGGGAGAAAATACAGTGCCTTATGATCGCAGTATTGACGTACGCGTTTCTCGCTTGCGTAAAAAAATCCAACCAGAAAATGATAAAAATGCTCTAATCAAAACCGTCTATGGCGCAGGTTATATGCTTGTCACGGAAGTGGAGTGGGGTTGATGTTCCAAGGTAAGCAATGGAATGGATTCATCTGAGTGTCTCCGATTTTACTAGACATTATTAAACTCGAAAATCCTCATGTAGTTTCTGCCAATGTATTTTGACTTGTTATGGAACATGCGAATAAGTCCCTTTCTCTAACCATGTTGTGATGTTTACGCTCCCTTTTTGCGTTTGTTCAAGGATTTCATAGTAGCTTTTACGATTTGCCAATATGCTCACTGACATTGCATAAAATCGAACAGATTGGCTCTCAGCTTGAGCTAATGCTAGGTCTGTAAGTTATCGAGTGATACGACCGTTTCCATCGTTTAATGTATGTAAAGTGACAAACCAAATTTGAGTGATAGCGGCTCTTAATAATGGATCTAGTGAAGCTTCTTTTTTTGAGTCATTAAACCATCGGATAAAATGATCTAATTCTGTATCAAGCACTTCTCGTGGCAGGGATTCAAAGTGAACGGTAGGTCGATCAATAGTAAGCGTCCGGCAAACCACACATTTTAATTATCTTCAAACACCTTAAAGTCTGTTGTCTCCTGAATTCAAGTCCGAAGTGCGACACTTTCACTTCAAGCAACTAAGCACATTTCTTTAAACACTACGGCTGGTTGCTTGAACCCTAAACACTTCCTTGGACGATTATTTATTCGTCTCATTGCGAAGTGTATTCTCTCTTCTGTAACACGTCTTAAATCGGTACCTTTGGGCACATATTGCCTTAGGAGTCCGTTGCTATTTTCGTTTGCTCCACGTTCCCAAGAACTGTATGGATGAGCAAAATACACTGTCGTTTCTAATGCTTCGGCTATCTCAGCGTGATACGCGAACTCTCGACCATTATCTGCTGTGATCGTGTGAACATGATCTTTAAAAGGCAGCAATAGCTCTATGGTTGCTTGAGTCACATCTTTGGCTGATTTCGAATCCACTTTCTTTATAAGGTAAAAACGTGTCTTTCTTTCTAGCAAGGTGACAATTGAGCCTGAGCCGTGCTTACCTAAAACAGTGTCTATCTCCCAGTCTCCAAAGCGCTTTTTGGTATCAACAATCACAGGCCGATCATCAATGGATACCTTATTCTTGATCACTTCAGCTTTTGTTCTCTGGCCTTTCCGGTAGCGTTTTCTTCCTTGCCTCAAATGGCGGTAAAGTGTCCCTTTGTTTCTTTTGTCATCATGGATATATTGGTAAATCCATTGATGACTGACGGGAACACCGCAGTTTTTGAGTACGTTAGAGACTTGCTCAGGACTCCAGTCGATTTCAATTAAAATACGAATAAAATCAATTGTCTTTGATGATATGCGATATTTTGCCGCTGTCTTCCGCCTTATCAAACAGGCTCTTTGGGCTTTGTCAGGGCAATATTCTGTTACTTTTTTATTCCGCTTTAACTCACGGTAAATCGTAGCTCTATGACAATTCAGGATGAGTGCAATATTTGCCACTGATATTTCTTGCCCTAAAAGAGCGGAAATCTGGTATCTTTTGCCTTCGGTCAACTGCTGATAATTCATGTTGGTACTGCTTTATCTGTGGTAAGAAGAAGTGTATCAACTTCAGCAGTTGGCTTCTTCTACACCTGATTTGCAGTGTCGCACTTATTATCTGAATTTAGGCTTTTAAATCAGAGCAACAGACTCATGTTTACCGCGTCTTCCCAGCTTAACGTTACACTGATTTGTGGGCCTACCGACATGCGTAAAGCCATTGATGGGCTTTGCAATATCGTCGCCTACGATCTTGAAAAAGAACCTTGTAGTGAGAACATTTTTGTCTTCTGTGGTCGAGCACGTGACAAGATCAAAATATTGCAGTGGTCTAATAATGGTTTTTGGTTGCATTACAAACGATTGGAAAAAGGCTCTTTCCAATGGCCTGGCATTGAGGATGAACATTTATCGCGGCACATATCCCATCGACAACTTAATTGGTTGTTGGATGGTTTGCCTCTTCACTCTCAAGAGGCTCATCCGCATTTAACCTATCGATATCATGACGAATAACCCATTAGGTTGGTATAATCCAACCCATGAAAATGCTTCCAGAAAACTTACCCAATGACGTTGAGTCACTCAAGGCTATCTTGCTTGAGCAAGCTCGGCTGTTGGGTGAAAAAGACTCGCAGCTTGCACAGTGGCAATCGAAATACACGTTCATTTTAGAGCAGTGGCGTTTGGCGCAGCAAAAGCAGTTTGGCAAAAGCTCGGAAACCTCACCTGGGCAAGGTGAGTTGTTTGATGAAATGGCGGCCGAATCTGATGTCATCGACACGGAGACTGAAACGCAGACCGTCTCTTACACTCGCTCGAAACCTAAGCGTCAGCCCCTGCCAAAGGATTTACCTCGCGAAACGGTTGTACTGGATATCGCTGAGTCAGACAAAGTCTGCTCATGTTGCCAAGGTGCACTTCATCGCATAGGTGAAGACCGTTCTGAAAAGCTTGATTTTATCCCGGCTCAACTCAAGGTCATCGAAACGGTTCGCCCTAAATACGCGTGCCGTGAGTGTGAGAAAACAGGCACCCAGAATGCGATTAAGCAAGCGGTTGTGCCACCGAGCATTATCCCCAAAGGCATCGCGACCCCTAGTCTGCTGAGTCAGATTATCACGGGCAAATTCCAATACAGCTTACCACTCTATCGACAAGAAACCTTATTTAAGCAATACGGTATCGAGTTGAGCCGACGAACCATGTCAGATTGGATGAAAAAATGTGCCGATGCCTTAGAGAAGCTTTATGAACGGCTGCATCAAGAATTACTGAAACAGTCCGTTATCCAAGCGGATGAAACCACCCTCAATGTGATCAAAGAAGCTCGTTCGAAATGTTACATGTGGGTGTATTGCACAGGCAAAGATGCCCCAGACAAACGCAATCCGATCCCGAATATCGTCCTATACGATTACCAACCGACACGAAGTGGGCAATGCGCCGTCGACTTTTTACAAGGCTTCGATGGCTATCTTAATGTCGATGGCTACCAAGCGTACGAATCGACCCAAGCCAAGCTGGCTGGTTGCTGGGCACATGCACGTCGTAAGTTTATTGAAGCGGAAAAAGGCATGCCGAAAGGCAAGTCAGGAAAAGCAACGATGGCGATCAATCACATCAAAAAGCTGTACGCTATCGAGACGTTGGCCCAACAGGCTGACAATGCAGAAGCCGCCTTTAAAATCCGTCAGGAGCAAGCGCCCGAAGTCTTAGCGAACTACAAAGCCTGGCTTGAAAAATCGGCTCAACAAGTGCCACCGAAATCCTTATTGAGCAAAGCGATCCAATACAATCTCAATCAATGGGACAAACTGAGCGTTTACTTGACCGATTATCGTATCAACATCGATAACAACCGAGCGGAGCGCGCCATCAAGCCCTTCGTGATTGGACGCAAAAACTGGTTGTTCTCCAATACGGGGAATGGTGCAAAATCCAGTGCAACGCTTTACAGCATAATAGAAACAGCCAAAGCCAATGGGCTTATCCCTTATGATTACTTAGTAAGATTGTTTGAAGAGCTGCCGAGAAGAAAAGAAAACGATGACATGGAAGAATTATTGCCGTGGAATATCAAGCTGACTTAAGATTGAGAATAAAGATAAAAATCTTCCCGCTGCATCCATGCAGCCTTGAATCTTCCTGAAAAGAGACAGAGCCTCCGTCCTGGAGGCATAGGTAAATCCTTTACCCTCTGTCAAATCTTAAATTATTACAATCACGTGTCAGATACAAGTTTTATGGCAATAAAAAATTAACGCGGCCTATATGTGGTTTACCGCACGCTTACATTTATAGCAAGATTTAGGCATTCACTATCTTATAAAAACACATTAGATTCAATAGGTTGAGAGTTTTTCAGGGACGACAGTGTAACGTTCAGTTGGGAAGATGCAGTAAACATGAGTCTGTTGCTCCTATTTAAAAGACAACAGACTTTAAGGGGTTTGGGAAAGATTAAAATGTGTGGTTTGCCGCACGCTTACGATCAATACGGCCAGAAACCACCTGCATGGGTTCACTTCCTCGTAACTGGCCTCCCATGATAGGGCTGAGCATTGCATAGCCTTTAGGAAATAGTTTTTCATGCCAATTTAGAATTCTTTTTAGACTCAATGTTGAATCAAGGTTCTCAATGGCATCGATCATTATCTCAGCGATCCCATCAGTTTGCTCAGTAGTAGGAAACGAGTTTTCTTCTGTCAAACCGAGTTTGTTGGCTAGTGAGGAGCGTACTGAAAAGGCATTCAGTGTTTCATCTTCAATTGCGCTTGAGTTCACGATGTTAGCCAAAAGTGTATCGAGCATGTTTTGCTTTTTATCATGGGATTGACTGGCCATCTTACCCAATAGTATTCCTTGGTTAAGACGAGCTTCTCTTAACATTGGTACTACAACGTTTTTATCTCATATAAAGTTAGGCAAATTTTCTTGCTGCCATATCCACATAACACACCCTATGATGTTGAATAACATGATCAATCTAATCATAATTTGATGTGAATGGTGCGGTTGCCAGCAAATTATTTTGTGACTTTGGTCTACAAAATATTACGTTTAAAGTGTTTTTTTGTAGACCTCTTATGATGGGATAAGCTTTTAATGGTATAAAACTCTATTTTGCTTCGAATCAAAGCAACAAAAATGTCCAAAAGTATGCTTTGATTCAAAGCAATTGAAATCATGTATTTATGGGGATTTTTACTTTTAAGGTATAGGCTAATTTGAGATGCTTTGATTCGAAGTGTAGAGGTCATGGTCCAAGATGGGATCAAAATGGGCCAAAATCCCCTGATATAGAGTTTTATTGCCTTATATTGCTTTGATTCAAAGGATGTGTGTTTACTAAGGCATTGAATATGTTATATAAAGTCGTTGAACGCCATGTAAGAGAATATTCAGAGTAACCTTGACATGGTAGAGGTCAGCAGTTCGAATCTGCTTAGTCCTACCACTATTTTTTACAGTAAAATTATACTTACTACTTTCCTGAATTAGAGAGTGTAAGTTACGAAAGCCGAACCCAGTGTTCGGCTTTTTTGTATCTGATTTTGGCCCATTTTTATCCCACCTTTGGCCCATTTGTGTCCCATGTGACTTAACTCTGGTGAAATTAGTGACCTTTACTCTATTTTTTCTAATGATGTGTTGAGCGAAAAACTGTAGTAATCTTTACAGACATTAAGCAGTTTTTTTACAGGGATGTATTTGTGGCGGAAAAAGTACTTTTTTCATGGATTGGTGATACAGATTTAAGGGCTGCTATCTCTGATATGCCATTAGATGCACCTATATCGTCTACTTTGGCGAATTTTTCCTTTGATCGAGTCATTCTTCTTTGCTCATACCCAAAAGCTAGGAGCGCTCCTTATATTGATTGGTTGAGACGCCAAACGGCTGATGCAATAGAGAGTTATCAAGAAACATTAGTTTCTCCTGTGGATTTCGAATCCATATTTCATGCTGCAGATAAACACCTTAGTGCTTTTAAAAAAGCAAATGCTGATATTTCTATTCTATTGAGTCCTGGTACGCCTGCCATGCAAGCCATTTGGATTTTGCTTGGGAAGACGAAGTACTCTGCTCGCTTTTATCAATCCAGCAAAGAGCAAGGAGTGCAAGAGGTAAAGATACCTTTTGAAATTTCTGCTGAATACACACCGCCAGCCACCAAGTTAACCACCACCCAACTCACAGAGCTTACTAATGATGGCGTAAGTTCCAATGCCGCATTTGAAAACATCATTACTCAGAACCCCGTGATGCAGCGTTTAAAATATCAGGCTGAAATTCTTGCTAAGCGAGAAGTGCCTGTTTTGATTCAAGGTGAAACAGGAACAGGTAAAGAGCTTTTTGCAAGAGCCATACATAATGCCAGCTCACGTGCAGATAAGCCGTTTGTTGCTGTGAACTGTGGCGCGTTTCCTTCAGAACTGGTGGACTCCATGCTGTTTGGTCACAAAAAGGGCGCGTTTACGGGCGCATCAGCTGATCGACAAGGGTATTTCCAGCAAGCTAATGGCGGAACTCTTTTTTTAGACGAGTTTGGTGAGCTAGAACCCAGTGTGCAGGTTAGGTTGCTGCGGGTTCTACAAGAAGGAGTTATTACGCCTGTAGGGGCAGTCAAAGAGGAAAGCGTGAATGTTCGTATTATTACGGCCACTCACAGAAACTTGATGCAAGCTATCCATGATGGACATTTTCGAGAAGACCTTTTTTATCGTGTAGCCGTAGGCGTTCTTTCATTGCCACCACTTCGAGAACGACAGGGTGATATTGCTTTATTAGCCGATGCGTTATTGATGGATATGGCAAAGCAAGATGTTGCTCTGATAAATAAAAAAATTTCTGCAAATGCAAAAAATATTATCCTCTCACAATTGTGGCCAGGTAATATACGTGAGTTACGATCGACTTTATTGCGGGCTTCTCTATGGAGTAGCGAAGACGCAATATCGGCTGATGACATCAAATTAGCCTTGTTTGATAGACCTCAGAATAATGCCAGTTTGTTAGATAAGGATATTTCGCAAGGTATTGATATTCAAAATATTATTTCTGATTTGGTAAGGCATTACATTCCTAAAGCATTAGCTCATTCCAATGGAAGCAAGTCCAAAGCGGCTGAGTTATTAGGGCTTAAAAATTACCAAACACTAACCAACTGGATGGATAAATACGACGTGAAATAGACGTTGGCACAGCTTTCGCTATAGCACGAGTATGAAAACAATATTATTTATGAAATCACAAAACTTTGAGTTTCTTCGTCCTGAAAACGAGGCATTAGCAAACCTTGCGGGTTTGGCTGAAGCGGTACTGCACATTGATCCAGGTAGTACTTTGACTCGTTTACGCGCATTTGCTGAAGAGCTCACCAAAACCATATACAAAGAAGAGAACTTGCCACGTATGCCCATGGCAAGTTTTCACGAATTGGCCAGCGACAGTGTGTTTAAAAATTGTACAGACCCTTCGCTGGTGAATTACATCCATATGTTACGTAAGCAAGGCAATGCCACCGCTCATGGTAGTGAAGGGGATAAAAGCTCGGCGCTCATTAATTTAGACATCGCGCACCAGCTATCCATGTATCTTGCTGTTAAATATTATGGGAAAACGGCGTCGCAAATCCCTGCCATGAAAGAGATTTCTGACACCAATGCTCTGGCCATAAAAGTGGCTGGCTCGTTAGTCAAGGCCAAAGAAGAACTGGATAAGCAGAAAAAGCTCAATGACGAGCTGCTTGAACAGATTGAAAAAGAGCGTACAAAAAACCTTAAGTATCTTGATGCGCCTGCTTATCCAGATCAACTTAAACGCAAGCAAGAAAGCCAGGCCGTTGCTGACAGTTTGCAATGGAGCGAAGCGAAAACCCGCAAACTGTTAATTGACGCCATGCTGGTGCAAGCGGGTTGGAATGTAACGGATCCAGACCAAGTTGGCATCGAAGTGGAAGTTGCTTTTCCAAATAACCCATCCGGTAAGGGCTATGTCGATTATGTGTTGTGGGGCAGCGATGGCAAGCCTCTCGCAGTCGTCGAAGCGAAGCGCTCTAGCAGTAGCTCAGACCAAGCAGGACGTGAACAAGCTCGCTTGTATGCCAATTCACTTGAGCAGCAATTCGGTCAGCGCCCAGTGATTTTCTACACCAATGGCTACGAGACCTTTATTTGGGACGACGCCCAATACAATACACCGCGAATCGTCTACGGCTTTTACAGTAAAGACAGTCTGGATTATCTTATTTACCAACGTCAATACCGTGATAACCAGCTTGAGCAAAATAACCCAAACCTAAAGATCGCTGACCGTTTATATCAGATCAACGCCATTAAATCGGTAGCGCATACTTTTCAAGAACAGCGTCGCAAAGCCTTGATTATCCAAGCGACAGGCACAGGCAAAACCCGTGTTTCCATCGCATTGGCGGATTTGATGTTAAACGCCGGTTGGGCCAAGCGCGTACTCTTTCTATGTGACCGCAAAGAGCTGCGTACCCAAGCCAGTGAAGCGTTCAAAACCAATTTGCCCAGCGAGCCACGCTGTGAAATCGGTGAAACCAATAAAATCGACGAAAACGCGCGTATTTACGTGTCCACTTACCCAGGCATGATGAATCGCTTTGCTCAGCTCGATGTGGGCTTCTTTGACCTGATCATTGCCGATGAAAGTCACCGCAGTATCTACAACCGCTATCGTGATATTTTTGATTATTTTGATGCCTTACAGGTGGGCTTAACCGCCACGCCAGTAAAGTTTATCAGTCGTAATACCTTTGATATGTTTGGCTGTGAAACGACGGACCCAACGTATCAATTTGGTTTAAAAGAAGCCATCGAACATGAGCCACCTTATTTAGTGGATTTCAAAGTCAAAGACGTCACCACAGAGTTTCTTCGCGATGGCATTCATTACAACGACTTAACTGATGCTCAAAAGCGCCAGCTAGAAGATGATCTTGGTTTTGACGAAGCGCAAAATGCGTCGTACCAAGGTAAAGACATAGGTCGTAAAATCTTCAGTGAAAAAACCGACCAAGAGATTCTTGAAAACTTGATGAATTATGGCATCAAGGATGAAACTAACTCCCTAGTGGGCAAAACGATTGTCTTTGCGAATAACCAAAAACACGCAGAACATTTAGAGAAATTATTCTGCAAGCTCTATCCGCAGTATGGCAATAAAGTCTGCAAAGTCATTCACAACAAGGTTTCCCACGTCGAGAGCTTGATAAAAGAGTTTAAAAAAGGCGACAACGATTTCCGTATCGCCATTTCGGTCGACATGCTGGACACAGGTATCGACGTCCCCGAAGTGGTAAACCTTGTTTTTGCGAAAACCGTTAAATCGTCAGTCAAATTCTGGCAGATGATTGGCCGAGGAACACGTTTATGTAAAAACTTGTTTGGTAAAGGCAAAGACAAAACGGAATTTTTGATTTTTGATCACTACGGTAATTTTGACTTTTTTGAACAAGAATACAAAGAACCTCAAGATGTGGGTGGCAAGCCCTTACTGCAAACCTGTTTCGAGGCTCGTGTCAATCTCGCGATTCAAGCCCTTAAGCATAACCACCGAGAAGGCTTTGATAGCGCGATTGAACTCATTAAAGCGGATATTGCGGACTTACCAAGAGACAGTGTGGCGGTTCGTAAAGCGTTGCGACAAGTAGATACGCTTCTGCAAACCGATAGCTTGCAGAAGCTGAATGCCACTACGCAGCATTTGTTATCTGACACCATAGCACCACTGATGGCGGTTCGCCCCCTGAAAGATAAGCATGCAACGCAATTGGATCGTTTGATGGCAGCGGTGGAAACCAGCTTTATTGAGCAGTCGGCAAGCTTTGAAGACGGCCGCGATACCTTAATCGAGCAAATATCTACCTTAGCGGTAAATATCCAAGCGGTTCGCCAAAAGCAAGCCATCATCGACGAAGTGAACCGCGCTGAATTTTGGCAAACTCCTAGTGTCGCTAAGCTAGAAAACGCACGGACTCAGTTACGCAGTATTATGAAGTTCCGCCAAAGCGAATCCACAGCGGGCAAAGATCCACTGAAAACCCGCACTCAAGATGGCAAAGTGGTGACAGAAGTGCGCGAGCATAAACTGTACAACAAAGACGAAGTCAGTGTTTACCGTCGCCGAGCCAAAGAGCTGCTAGACAATTTAGTCGCGACGAATCCGATTTTACAAAAAATCAAAGCCCATGAGCCGGTGTCTGAAGACGACCTTAAAAACCTTACCTCGACCATTTTGACCACGCATCCCACTGTAAGCTTGGATGCCTTGAACGCGTTTTATGGCCGAACAGCGGATCAACTGCACATCACTTTGCAAGAGTTGGTGGGGCTTGAACCAGAAAAAGTCAGTGAACACTTCACCGACTTTGTGCATCGCCACCCGAATCTTACCTCGCAGCAAGTGCGGTTTATGGACTTGCTCAAAACCTACATCACCAACTACGGCTTCATCGACATAGCCAAACTCTACGAAGCACCGTTTACCAGCGTTAACCCCAACGGCGTCGATGGCGTATTTAAAGACACCGACGTAGACGACCTCGTATCCGTACTACGACCCTTTATCAAACAGGATGTTCAACATGACCGATAAAGACCTCCTCCCCGGTAATCTTTACCAAGCTATCACCACCGTTATTCAGCTGGCGCGTCAGCACGTCAAGCAAGTCGTTAACCACCAAATGGTGTCGACCTATTGGGAAATTGGTCGTCTGATAGTGGAGCATGAGCAGCAAGGACAAGTGCGAGCAGAATACGGCAAACAGCAGTTGCAACAGCTTTCCAAACGATTGACAGACGAGTTTGGTAAAGGTTTTGATGCTCGTAATTTAAGAAATATGCGTATGTTTTATCAGCAAAACCCAATTTGGAACGCAGTGCGTCCCGAATTGAGCTGGACGCATTATCGCATTTTAGTTCGCATTGAAAATCCAGCCGCTAGAGACTGGTATGCACAGGAAGCCATTACTCAAAACTGGAGCTCACGGGCGTTAGAGCGCCAAATTGGCGTGCTGTATTACGAGCGTTTATTAGCCAGCAAAGAGAAACAGCCAGTTGAACAAGAAGCACAAAACAAAACATCTGACCTGATAGAAAGCCCTAAAGATTACCTGCGCGATCCTTATATTCTCGATTTTTTGAACCTACAAGACAAAACCTATCAAGAAAGTGATCTAGAAGACGGTATTATTCATAACCTGCAAAAGTTTCTGCTGGAACTGGGCAAAGGCTTTGCGTTTGTCGAGCGCCAGCAGCGTATTCGCACCGACGACGGCGATTACTACATTGACCTCGTATTTTATAACTATCGCCTAAAGTGCTTTTTGCTGATCGACTTAAAAATGAACAAACTCACTCATCAAGACGTGGGGCAAATGGATATGTACGTGCGCATGTACGAAGAACAAAAGCGCGCCCATGATGACAACCCGACGATTGGTTTGATCCTCTGTAGTGAGCGTAACAACACGGTTGCCAAATATTCGGTACTCAACGAAAGCAAACAGCTATTTGCTTCCAAGTACGTTACTGCCTTACCCACTGAAGAAGAATTGCAACAAGAGCTTGAACGAGAGCGCGAGCTTATATTGCGAATCCAAGAGCAACGCGCGTCGTATCAATCGACTTCCGCTTAAAACACGATATACAAGAGAGACCTTATGTTAACTGGACCAATTCGTAACGACATCGACAAACTATGGGAAAAATTCTGGACAGGGGGCATTACCAACCCCTTGACCGTGATCGAACAGATCAGCTACCTCATGTTTGCCCGTATGCTCGATATGCAAGAAGAAGCGGAAGAACGCAAAGCCAACCGCACTGGCAAAGCCTTTGTCCGTCTTTTTCCGGATACCAAGGAAGGTCAATTACTGCGTTGGAAAAACTTCAAAAACTTATCCGGCAAAGAGCTGCACAAACACCTGAAAAACGAAGTCTACCCGTACTTTTCCAAACTGGGCGACGTGGCCGACATAGACCAAGCCGAAGAGAACACCCCAGTCAAAGCCATGGGCCACATCAGTGATTACATGGAAGACGCCGATCTAGAAATCAAAAACGAATCCGTGCTGGTGGCCGCATTGGAAATGGTCGATTCCTTACCGCTTAACCAAAGCGACGTAAAAGGCGACATTTACGAATACCTACTGAGCAAGCTCACCACAGCGGGCATTAATGGCCAGTTTCGTACCCCGCGCCACATCATCGACGCTATGATCGAAATCATCGATCCGCAACCCTGGGATACCATTTGTGATCCGTCATGTGGCACCGCCGGATTTTTAGCGCGCACCATGGAATATCTCAATCGCCAGCACACCAGCCCAGAAAATATCTGGACCGACGAAGAGGGCAACCAACACTACCCAGGCGATTTATTGGAAAATTACCGCGAGCACATCAGTGACGACATGTTCTGGGGCTTTGACTTCGACACCACCATGCTGCGCGTGTCCAGCATGAACATGATGCTACACAGTGTGAATGGCTCCAACATCGTCTACCAAGACACCCTAAACAAATCCATACGGGAACACTTTCCCAAACAGGAAGAAAACTACTTTGATGTCATTCTTGCCAACCCGCCGTTCAAAGGCAGCCTAGACGAAACCAACACCAACCCCGAACTGCTCAGCATGGTCAAAACCAAAAAGACCGAGCTGCTGTTCGTCGCGCACATCTTGCGTTCCCTAAAACTCGGTGGCCGCGCCGCGGTGATCGTACCCGATGGCGTGTTATTTGGCTCCTCCAAAGCGCACCAACAGCTACGCCAAGAACTGATTGAAAACAACCAACTCGAAGGCATCATCAGCTTACCCAGCGGCGTATTCAAACCCTACGCCGGCGTCAGCACCGCGATCCTATTGTTTACCAAAGGCGGCACCACCGAGCGGGTTTGGTTCTACGACTTACAAGCCGACGGCTATTCCCTAGATGATAAACGCGCCCCATTAAAAGGCGAAGGCAGCAACGACCTGCCAGACGCCATCGCCAAATGGAAAGCCTACCGTAAGCTGGTTGAAAGCAACTTCGACTTTTCGCAGTTTGGTGATGACGCGCAGGGATGCGCTAATCCAGAAAATGCAGGAGCATATTTTCAGGACAAGACTCAAAAAGCCTTCGTCGTCGACGCGGCCGACATCACCAGCAACAAATACGACCTCTCCATCAACCGCTACAAAGACGTGGTCTACGAAGAAGAAGAATACGAAGACCCGAAAGTCATCCTTGGCAAACTCATGGCGCTTGAAAACGACATCATGGCAGACCTAAAAGAACTGGAGGGGATGCTGTGATTCGTCAAATTAACCATTGCGCAACAGCTTGCTGCGCAATTCAAATTCATTATCCTACTCAATCGTCTGGCATGATTGTCCAACAGGCTGTTGGACAATTTGCCCGCATACGCTCCGTTACTGAATACGTAATAGAACAAGCCCTCCCAACGACTCGGCAAGACAAACTCCCCAGCATCGAACAAATAGAACGAGAACTCGCGCGGGAACTGAACCAAGGGGAGAGCGAACAATGAGTGAATTGATGCAAGCGGAATTGAAGAAACAAGGGCAGAAATGGCCGATGGTTTCTATAAAGAGTGTTTCTACCGTTGTTACAGGTAAAACCCCTTCTAAGAAAGAAGCTGATAATTTTGGTGGCAACATCCCATTCGTTACTCCAGTAGAGCTTGGTAAAGAGCCATACGTCTACTCATCCTCACAAACGATAACCGAAAAAGGGGCTAAAGCGATTAAGTTAGTCCCCAAAAATTCAGTGCTAGTTTGTTGTATTGGTTCGTTAGGTAAAACCGCTATAGCAGGATGTGAAGTCGGCACTAACCAGCAGATTAACTCTGTTATTTTTGATGAAGGTAAAGTATTTCCTAAATACGGCTATTACGCTTTAAATCGCCTTAAATCTTTGATGGTGTCCTTAGCACCATCTACAACAGTTGCGATTATCAATAAGAGTAACTTTGAGGCTTTAGAAATCCCACTTCCCCCACTAGAAGAACAAAAACGCATCGCCGCCATCCTCGACAAAGCCGACGCCATCCGCCGCAAACGCCAACAAGCCATAAAACTCGCCGACGAATTTCTGCGTTCTGTGTTTTTGGATATGTTTGGTGATCCGGTTATTAATCCGAAGGGGTGGGAGGAAAAAGCTCTTCTATCGTTAGTTATTGGTAAGTTTCAGAACGGTGCTTACTTTCCCAAAGAGGAATACTCTGACGAAGGAGTAGAAATGGTTCATATGGCAGATGCTTTTTACGATGTAATCCAAAGGGGAAGTCTTAAAAGGGTTTTGGCTAGCGATACTGATATTGCTAAATATGGGCTGACTTACGAAGATCTAATGATATCGCGACGCTCTCTAAATTATGAGGGTGCAGCGAAACCTAGCTTGATCCCTAATTCTGATGAACCGTTGATTTTTGAATCTTCGATGATTCGTATTACTCCCGATAAAAGCCAAGTTGATATCCGTTATCTTTTTCAATATCTGTCAGACTCTCTTGTAAAAGATCACTTTATTCGAAAATTTGTTACTGGAGCAACAATAAAAGGGATAAGTCAGAAGAATCTTGAACAGGTAAGGATTCTTGTGCCTCCGATGAAGTTACAAAGGAAATTTACAGATATTGTCAACAAGCTGGCGGTTACAAGCATTAAGCTGAAAGTAAGTGAAGAAAACACAGTCGATATTTTTAATGGTTTAAGCCAAAAAGCCTTTACAGGTAAACTCTAAGGACAGAGCATGATCAACGAAATCCAAATCAATCCGCCGGTAGCGACTTATCTGAATCCAACAAGGCTCAGTGATCTGCGTCGGATAAATTATATCTTCGGCGCGAATGGGACAGGCAAAACGACGATCAGCCGTGTGATTGCTGGTGACCAAGGATACGATCACTGTCAGCTAGTGTGGCAAGGAGGTGGAGCGCTTGAACGCATGGTGTACAACCGAGATTTTGTTGATCGCAACTTTAATCAGGATGGCCCTCTTCAAGGCGTTTTTACTTTAGGCGAGAATCAGGTAGAAGCTGAGCGCGAAATTGCTCGTTTACGTCCAGATATAGATTAGGTAAATGGTCAAATATCAAGCCTTAATGTTCAATTAGATGGGGATGATGGTCAATCTGGCAAGCGACAAGAGCTTTCAGGTTTAGAGCCTCTATTAAGGGATAAGTGTTGGAAGCAAAAGGAGCTCCATGACACCTATTTCAAAGAAGCCTTCGCCGCAGCGAGTGTTCGTGGTAACAAAGAGCGATTCAAAGATAAGGTATTGTCAGAACAGATATCCAATACGGCGGAGCTTCTGTCTCTAGAAGAATTAAAAGAAAAAGCTAAAACTGTTTTCGCAAATGACCTTGAACGAGTCGAGCCGATTCAGGCGCTTTCCGCCAATGATCTTGTAGTCGCGGAAGGAAATTCGTTACTGCAAAAAGTGATTGTCGGTAATCCGGATGTGGATATTGCGGCACTGGTCAATCGCCTTGGAAATAGCGACTGGGTCAAGCAGGGGCGTCAGTATCATGAGCAAGAACCTGAAATCTGCCCTTTCTGCCAACAGTCAACGGACAAACAATTTGCAGATGATCTCACAGCGTTTTTTAGCGAAGCATATGACAACGACATCCAAGCGCTAAGGCAGCTACAAGTAAGCTACGGTAGTGCATGCGAAACGTTATTAGCTACATTTCAGCGCTGTGTAGAAACTCGTAACCCTTTTTTGAAGCAAGATCTGTTTAACGCAGAAGCTCAAAGCCTTGCAGAAAGGTTGAAGAGTAATCAGGCCATATTGAGCAAAAAGATTGATGAGCCTAGCAGGAAAGTTGAGTTGGAGTCGATCGAGCCATTTGTTATTCAGTTGCAATCCTTGTTGGCCGAGGCCAACGAAGCAACTAATGAGCATAACCAGATGGTAGCGAATATTGATATTGAAAAGCATTCTCTGATTGGGCAAGTCTGGCGCTATGTATTGAATGAACTGTCGGATGATTTACAACAGTATCTACAGAGCAAGGATCGTCTTGATAGAGCGATTGGAGCTATGGCGCAAAGTTTGCGAGAGAAGAGTGCGCTTCTTAATGGTTTGCGGGATCAAGTAAAGGAACTTGAAAAACAAACAACATCCATTCAGCCAACGATTACAGCTATCAATGATTTGTTACTGAAGTTTGGTTTCACTTCTTTTTCAATTGGCGAGGCGAATGGAGGCCGACACTATCGAATCAATCGTGCAAACGGTGACGATGCAAGTCGTTCACTGAGTGAGGGCGAGAAAACCTTTATCACGTTTTTGTACTTCTACTACCTAATTAAGGGCGCTCAATCACCTTCAGGTATTACAGCAAACCGGGTCGTTGTGTTTGATGACCCCATATCATCGCTAGACAGCGACATTCTTCATATCGTAAGCAGCCTTATTAAAGGTGTGATGGAAGAGGCTAGAGGCCGGAATTCTCAGATCAAGCAGATGTTTATACTGACTCATAATGTATATTTTCACAAAGAGATTAGCTTTCACAAAAAACGCAATAATGGCGATGCTATGGCAGATGAATCGTTTTGGATTGTAAAAAAATCTGCCGATAGTTCAAGTGTTCACCGTTGCGAAAAGAACCCTATACGTTCTGCTTATGAACTGCTTTGGTCAGACATACGAGAGAAGAATGTTTCAAGTGTTGGATTGCAAAATGCTTTAAGACGAATCTTAGAAAATTATTTCAAAATGTGGGGTGGCATAGATAATGATGAAATTTGTGCCAAGTTCGACGGTCGGGATAAGCTCATTTGTCAGTCCCTATTTTCTTGGGTCAATGACGGCTCTCACTCAATTCATGATGACCTATATATCAATCATGGTGAGCAGACAAATGAAGCATATCTTCGTGTCTTTCGCAGTGTGTTTGAAAAAGCTGATCAAGTTGGTCATTACAACATGATGACAGGAATTATCGCTGAGTGCGAAGAGCTAGATTGATATATTGAATTGTCTACGGGGTCAGTAACGGAATTTGATGGTTTTGATATCTCGATGCCCCCAACATCGAGTGCTGTTCGCTAAAGGCGATGTGCAAGGAGAGAGTTATGTCTACTACAGGCGAAAAACCAGGCACTGGTACTTATACTTGCACAAGCTGCGGCGAAACAGTCAGGCTTGACGACACTAGCGATAGATTGCCACCATGTCCAAGATGCCATAAAACAGACTACAAGCCATAAATAGTCTGCAACGCTTCGCGCTGGATAGTGTGAGGCGTTAATTTTAAGTTAGCCAGGGTATCGGTTTAAGCTATCAAGCAAATTTGCGGTGCTGATACTTTGCTATGTCCACTGATAATTTGGTAAGCCTCTCGCCACAATAAGGGCAGAATGTTACAGGGATGGATACTTGTTCAATAATTTGCTCTTCGTGTTCAAGATAGTGGTTGTTTTCTAAGTCTTCCTGAGTAGCGACTTTAGAAAGTGTTAAAAAAAATTCATCATCGAATGCTTCAAAATAGGCTTCACTATCTGAAACAGTAGGGCAAATGTGCATTTCATTCTCATGTGTTGTTTGTTTAAAGACGTGAGAAGTTTATGGGCTTTGGGTGCGAATTAAAACAAAGAAAAAAGTATGTCGCTTACAAAATCTCGCAAAATATCGTCTGCATGGAAGTCAAAGGGCGTAACATCAAACTATTCTTGAAGCTGAAACCCTCTCATATACCTGCGGATACAGGCCATTATCGTGATGTCACATCAATAGGCCATTACGGTACGGGCGATGTGGAGTTTACTCTTGCCTCAGAGGTGGACTTTGAGCCAGTAAAAGCCTTTATACAAATGGCCTATAACAAGGTGGGTGGTTAAACGGTGTGCATTGCATTGTAGCATCTTGCAGGTTTATATCGGGTCATTTTTACGGCGTTTAGCGCCGAATAAAATAGTATTGGTAAACCATTTTGATTGTGGTAGTTTATTATTTTATAAAATTACGGCGAATATCGCCGTAAATATTCTATATTTTAAACTATTGTGATGGGTTAGTAGGTTTCAAATTCAAAAAACATGACAAGGTAAGTGCGCTTGGTGAATAGCACAGCTATACAAAACAATAGTGTAAAAAAAGCACATAAGCAGGCGCTTAAAGCGCTTCTGCCTTATGGCATGTTAGCCACCAAAAAGTGGTTGGCGGAGCAAGGGTTGAGCGTTCATGCCATCGATAATGCGGTTAAAACAGACACTTTGTTGCCGTTGGCGAAAGGGGTGTACAGTCAGTATTCTCGTTCTGTGAGCTGGGAAGGGGTAGTTGCTTCTATGCAGCGTATGGACGTGAACAAAGCGGATAGTCTGCCTTCGATCATTGTGGGTGGATTGTCGGCATTGTCATTGTCGGGACTGTCACAGTATCTGTCCTTAGGTAATAGACCGCATATTCATTTGTATGCACAAGATACATTGCCAAGATGGTTAGGGCGTTTGTCACTTCCCGTTGACTGTGAGGGACATAGCACTAAAACGTTATGGCCTGAATGGCTGTTAAAAGACACAGCGTTTATTAAGCTGCATGAATGGGCTGTTGAACTTCCGCCTGTGTATTTTTCATGCCCCGAAAAAGCATTATTGGAATTATTGGTCGACTTGCCTGATGCCGTGAGTTTTGAACATGCTGACGAATTAATGCAGGGGTTGGTGAATTTATCCCCCAGAAAGCTTGATACACTTTTAAAAGCTTGTAAAAGCGTCAAAGCCAAACGATTGTTTTTTTGGCTGGCTTCACGCCAAGCCTATCCTTGGCTTCGCAAGCTGAACGTCAAGGACTATGACTTAGGCTCAGGTAAACGTGTGGTGGCTAAAAGCGGCAAATTGGATACAGAGTTTTTAATCACAGTGCCATCGCATATGGTAACAACAAGCAAAGGATAAGCTCTTGTTAAAGGAAGTGCTGATTGAAGGAAGCTCTTGTCAAAGGAATTGAGGCAATGAATAGAAATAGCGTTTATTACAAGCAAGTGCAGTTGTTGATACAGGTCTTACCCTTTGTTGCTAAGCAGGAATGTTTCGCGCTTAAAGGTGGAACAGCTATTAACTTGTTTGTTCGGGAACTTCCGCGTTTATCGGTTGATATTGATCTGGTCTATTTGCCCATGAAAAACCGTGAGCCGGATTGGACATTATTAAAGGAAACTGCGATTAAGTCCCCAATATGAGACAATGCCGATCTGACCATTACCTCAAGACCGAATGACATGAATCAGCTTTCCTTCGCCGATACCGAATTTACCAGCAAACGCCGCAAGACTCGCAAAGAGCTCTTCCTTGGTCGGATGAATGAGCTGATTCCATGGCTACAGCTCGAAGCTCAGATTGAGCCGTTTTACCCAAAAGCTGGCAATGGTCGGCGTCCATACCCTCTCGCTACCATGCTGCGCATTCACTTTATGCAGAACTGGTACAACATGAGTGATCCAGCGATGGAAGATGCCCTTTACGAGATCACCTCTATGCGGCTGTTTGCTGGCCTATCATTAGAAGGTGCGATCCCAGACCACACGACCATCATGAATTTCCGTCACCTGCTTGAGAAGCATAAGCTGGGTCGTAAACTCTTCAAAGAAGTAAACAAATGGCTGTCTGATTCTGGCACCTACTTTAAAGAAGGGACAATCGTTGATGCGACGATTATTGAGGCAGCAAGTTCCACCAAAAATAAATCTAATGCACGCGATCCCGAAATGCACCAAACGCAAAAGGGAAAACAATGGTTCTTTGGCATGAAAGCTCACATCGGTGTTGATGCAAAGCGTGGGTTAGTTCACAGCTTCACCACGACGCCTGCCAATGATCACGATTTAAACCAGTTGACGGAACTTCTTCATGGCAATGAGTCATTTGTATCGGCGGACTCTGGCTACCGTGGCGTAGAAAAGCGCACAGAAACAAAAGATAAGAATGTCGATTGGTTAGTAGCTGAGATGCCCAGCAAGATACGTGCTTGGAAAAAGCACCCCCGCCTCAACAAGCAGCTGATCCGAACGGAATACTTAAAGGCGAGTATCCGAGCGAAAGTCGAGCACCCGTTTAGAATACTGAAATGCCAGTTTGGGTTCCGCAAAGTCGTCTACAAAGGCCTGTCTAAAAATGACAACAAACTCGCCGTGCTGTTTGCACTTGGAAATTTGTTACGAGTAGATCAGATGATACGTTCTGCACGGGGTTAATCCGTCCAAATAACGGTTGTAAGGTGCTTGAAGTACCTTACAAGTGGGTTAAGTGGTGATTAAATGTCGCTTCTGAGGAAATACTGTCACAAGCTGAATGTCAGCTAAAAATTGTCTTACTTGTTCGTATGTTCCTAAACCTAAAAGGGGTAAATAATCTTCCGGCCATTAAGTGGAAACAGATTAATCTGGCAAAAATGCCAGATGACAAACATAAGCAGGCGTTAGAAAAGCTCAAAGATATATTGGACGGTTAATATACAACCCCAATAGGCCATTACGGTACGGGCGATGTGGAGTTTACTCTTGCCTCAGAAGCGAACTTTGAGCCAGTAAAAGCCTTTATACAAATCGCCTATAACAAGGTGGGTGGGTAGAGATCGGTTCTGAGCAATCCCTCACACATCTAGTTTAGACAATCTATACAGCATGCTTCAAATTTGTCGCAGAAGCTTTTTGTTTGTTGGTAGATGACATAGTGTTTTGGCGTAATTATAAGTTAGGGTTGGCGCAATTGTGGCGCAATTTCTGGAATTGCGCCAGCTTAAACGAGTTGCTTGGCGTAATTTTGGCGTTTTTTATTTAATAAATGTTTTACTGAAGTCTAGCGGGGTTGTATCACCACCTTCATAAAGATGGCCTATAGCAAGGTGGGTAATAATAATTTTTATTTTGATGTAATAAATATTATGGTTATTAATCTTGAATTTTATTTAAGTGTTTGATTTTGTTGTTAAAAAATAATGGCATGGCTTCTGCAATAGGTTAATACATTATTAACCTATTGAGGATCTTGTTGTGAAAAAATTGTCTTTTCGCCTTATGGCGCCTGCTGTTGTGTTGTCTTTTTCCTGTCCTATTTTTGCCGCTGAGAAGTTCCCGTCGCCTTTTGGTTTGGAGTGGGGGATGAGCCATGCTGAGCTGCAAGCTGTGGGTTTTTCTGCGCCAAAGCCTCTTGAGGATTTTGAGTATGCTACGTCGGTTTCTACGCCCAAACCTTGGTCACAAGGAAATTCGTATTTTGCTTTGTCATACAAAGACAAGTTGGTGAAAGCGATTGTGGAGTCAAAGCCTATTACGGACGATGTTTATGGTAGTGAAGGTAAAGCGCTGTACTCCTCGGTAAAAAGTATTCTTGTTAAAAAATACGGTAATCCATCCAGTGAATTCGAGCATACTGGGATGAAGCTATACGATGATGCAGACGAGTTTTATCAATGCTTAGAATATTCTGGGTGTGGCGGTTATATGGCATCTTTTAGCGTGGGTGGTGGAAGTATTCAAGTTTCTATTGAGGGAAGTCGTCGAGGACAAGGCAATGTCAAAATAACCTACGAAAGTCCCGCTTTTTACAATGCAAAAGAAGCGATTGAGGCTCAAGACGCTAAATCTGATAGCAGTGCATTTTAAGAAGGAGGTTGTATGAAACGGTATATGTTAAGTTTATTTATTTTATCTGGTTTTTATTGCAGTGGCATACTTGCTACTGATTTAAGTGATGTTGCTGATAAGGTGATTAGCAGTGATCAAAGAAATACAGGGGTAGAAGTACAGCTATCAAGTGATGCTAATGTACTACAATTTTGTATTGAAGGTGTAGGTGATCTGTCGAGCCAAGCGGATGTGTTTCGTGTGTTTCTGCAAACCGCAGCGGCATTGAAGGAACAGCGATTTGATGATGTTGCTTTATGTTATGAAAATAAAGTTCAGTATTTGTTGTCAGGTGATGACTTTAACGTTATTGGTAATGAGTTTGGCATGCAGAACGTAGCCTATACTGTTCGGATGTTTCCTGAAAAGTTACGTTTAAAAGACGGTTCTCAGGCTTTTGAAACACATCGAGGCGGCATATTGTATGTGATGAACAAGCAAATGAGTGATTTTCATGATATGAATCGCCAATGGTATCTTTCAGATATTCTTCAAAAACGTAAAGCGATAGAAGATTCGAAAAGACCAACGACTTTCGCAAAAGATGAAGATGTTTTCTGATGGAAACCACTACAGTTAAACGTACTCCCCTAGATCTATTTTTCGTAAGGTATGACGTACCATCTCGCGTCCAGTGTGAGTATTAAGCATGTCCGCCGGTTCTTCTCCACCTAATGCAGGAATAGGGGAATGAATCCATTCTCTTGCCAAATCTACTGATCCATAGATATTTACCACTTGAATATATACAAGTAATGTATCAATTAGGCTGTCAGTAACAGCAGGAGAAAGCCACTTGATACGATAGCTTCTGCTTATACTTGAGGTGCTTTTTCCGATTGCGTGAGCAATCAGCTCTTTTTCACCTGTCAACTTAACGATAGCTTGCAACTTTTCTCCACTAACACCGGAACGAACAATAGATAGATAATCTGTTGAAGACATGATGTCTAAGCCCGGAAATAGACTGTTGATGAGGTCAAGTTGTGATTGCGATTCTAGCGTTTTCATTGTGAACTCCAAAATCATATTTCTTTTTTGCTAATTTTAGGAAGTCGTAGAACAGACAGTCATAGACTCAGTTTTTACTGAGCGAGCAAATACCGAGTACTGCGTCCGCCAGATTCAGATCGAACCAAACAACCTTGTTCAACTAAAGTCGCTAAATGGCGCGTTGCTGTCGGCTTACTTACTTTGGTCACTCTATGGTATTGAGTCGTGTTAATACCTTGTTCAAAATCTCCATCGAGCATACGATTCAAGACTTTGACGTGCTCCGACGTTAGCTTTGTTTGGTCGATTTTTCGCCAGTAGTTTGATTTCAAAATGGTCTGATCTATTTCTCTTAGCACGTCATTAAAGGTTTCGTTTAGCGTACTCAGAAACCACTCTAACCATGCTGTGATGTTTACGCTTCCTTTTTGCGTCTGTTCAAGTATTTCATAGTAGCTTTTACGCTTTGCCAATATGCTCACTGACATTGCGTAAAATCGAACCGATTGGCTCTCAGCTTGAGCTAATGCTAGGTCTGTAAGCAATCGAGTTATACGACCGTTTCCATCATCTAGTGGGTGTATAGTGATAAACCAAATATGAGTGATGGCGGCTCTTAGTAATGGATCTAGTGAAGCGTCTTTTTTTGAGTCATTAAACCATCGGATAAAATGCTCTAATTCTGTATCAAGCACTTCTCGAGGAGGGGCTTCAAAGTGAACGGTAGGTCGATCAATACGGCCAGAAACCACCTGCATGGGTTCACTTCCTCGTAATTGGCCACCCATGATAGGGCTGAGCATGGCATAGCCTTTAGGAAATAGTTTTTCATGCCAATTTAGAATTCTCTTTAGACTTAATGTTGAATCAAGGTTCTCAATGGCATCGATCATTATCTCAGCGATCCCATCGGTTTGCTCAGTAGTAGGATACGTGTTTTCTTCTGTTAAACCGAGTTTGTTAGCTAGTGAGGAGCGTACTGAAAAGGCATTCAGTTTTTCACCTTCAATGGCGCTTGAGTTCACGATGTTGGCCAAAAGTGTATCCAGCATACTTTGCTTTTTATCATGGGATTGGCTGGCCATTTTACCCAATAGAACCCCTTGGTTAAGGCGCGCTTCTCTTAACATGGGCTCTATAACGCTTTTATCCCATGTAAAGTTAGGCCAATTTTCTTGCTGCCATATCCACATAACACACCCTATAATTTGAATAACATGATTAATCTACTCACACTTTAATGTGAATAGTGTGGTTAATCAAATCAAAATTTAATCTGAATGATGTCGGTAATCACATCATAGGCGTTGTGAAGAGTGAGTAAATGGAAGTCGCTATAAGGAAAAATTGAGCGTAAATAGAGTGGTGGTCTCGAGCAAATTATTTTATGAATTGTGGACATTACGTCCATTTTTTGCCCCTGCCAAATACCCCACTAGATGGCCATGTAACGTCAACTTAAGAACACTAATTTCCGTTGTCATCTTCGTCCCCATCTTCTAGTAATCCTTTCCATGGATCATCCGATAGTTTTTTTTGTTCATCAGAATGATCAGGCTGTTTGTGCGGTAAAGATGTGTTGTCGCCATCGCTTTCAAGAACCGCTAAAACAGCATTCAGCTTTTCTTTTGGGATCAGCATGACGTCGCTATTGAGACCCTTGGCAATCAGTTCAAGCGTATCGAGTCTTGGGTTGCCTTTTGCTTCAAGCCGTTGGTATTGCTGCCTAGAAATACCAATACGCATTAGCATGTCATTCTGCTTGAGTTTCAGTGCTAAACGGCGATGTTTGATTTGCTGTAGTAGGTTTTTCATAAGGAAACTTATAAGTTGCTTTTGAATAGATAGAAACATATTAGTTGCTATTTTTATTTAAGGCAACTTAAGAGTTTCTTTCTTCGGGCTTAATGATTCGTGTAAGTGGCATAGAGATAGCCGTTGATAATTCAAATAGCCTACCTATTTGGCGAATTCTGTGGCGATGGGCTGTGCGTAGGCACGCCATGAAAGGTGCGAAATGGGTAAAGAAAAAATACTTCCATGTTGAAGGGGCAAGACACTGGGTGTTTGCGTCTGATGATCGGATTAATGGCATAAGCCAACGGTTGCGGCTGTTTTCAGCATCGACCGTTCTGATCGTAAGGCACATTAAAATACGTAGTGCAGTGAATCCCTACAATCCGACATGGAACGCTTATTTGGAGCGCCGCCATCGATCGATTTCCCCATCGTGAAGCTCGGTCATATCAAGGCTGTTGAGAGGCTTGAGCCGTATGAGGGGTGACTCTCAAGTACGGTTCTTAGGGGAGGATGGTGTGGTAACACACTGTCCTTACCCGACTGAAAGCTCACATCGGTGTTGATGCAAAGCGTGGGTTAGTTCACAGCTTCACCACGACGCCTGCCAATGATCACGATTTAAACCAGTTGACGGAACTTCTTCATGGCAATGAGTCATTTGTATCGGCGGACTCTGGCTACCGTGGCGTAGAAAAGCGCACAGAAACAAAAGATAAGAATGTCGATTGGTTAGTAGCTGAGATGCCCAGCAAGATACGTGCTTGGAAAAAGCACCCCCGCCTCAACAAGCAGCTGATCCGAACGGAATACTTAAAGGCGAGTATCCGAGCAAAAGTAGAGCACCCGTTTCGGATACTGAAGTGCCAGTTTGGCTTCCGCAAAGTGGTCTATAAAGGTCTATCAAAAAATGACAATAAGCTCGCGGTGTTGTTTGCACTGGGAAACATACTGCGAGTGGATCAGATGATAAGGTCTGCACGGGGTTAATCCGTCTTGATGATGGTAGTTGGAGCTTTTAAGCCTCCAACTAGGGAATAGACACACTAAAAACCGAGGTTTTAAGTAAATTAAAGAGCGAATTAGGCCAGCTGCGACTTAGTGCTAATAATCTGACTTAATCGCACGTTCCCTAGATACCTTGATTCGTTTATTACACAAATTAAATAGCAAAGTTGGTCTGGTAAACGCGTTTGATCCAAATGACAAAAATCATGTTTAAATAAATAAGGTATTTGCTGTCTACACAAAAAAACGAGCGCTATTCGTGATGTAGCGCTCGGTTATTATTTTTCTCAATGTGCCTGGTGCCTTAGCCTTGTGTCGTTAAGACTTTTTCAAAGAAGTCTTTTATCCCTGTGTAATCGTCCAACGGCAGAATATCTGCAACATATTGGTCTGGTCGGACGAGGATAATGCAGCCGTTTGCTTTATCGATGCCCCGTTGGTCATAAAACGATTTTCCTTCACAGACAGCGCTGTAGACTTTTTCGTAATCCTTTAGTCCGTATGGGCCTTTTGCTGGTTGTAACAGCGGATGGATATTCGCCATGTCCATTTCCCGGTGAGGTGCAGGGAAGACGGCTTGGACGTTGATGATGGCATCAATGTCGGCCTCTTTTGGTGTCACACGCGCTATGGGGGATGTTGTGTCATTCTGCAAAAAATCACATAAGGCGTTTATTCGGCACTGGTCTCCCATCGCGTCTTGTTGTCCTGCAAAGGCGATAAGGTGCCAGCGGCCATCGGCTTTCAAGCTGTGTCCCAAGTGAACTGGCTTGGCGTCAGCCAGGCGCGTCACTTTGGCAGAATGAAAACGCATGCCAATAGTTTGTCCGGTCGCCAAACCCTGATACTGTCCAGTCGATACTAAATCTGACGGCGGATAGTGGATGGCGGTACCGGCCGTAAAGCGGCCGAATTGAACAAAATATTTCTGAAATTCGGCAGGGTCGACCCCCTCTGGATTCGTGGCAGATTTTGGTTTGGCGCTGAACATTTTTGAAAACTCGCGATCAAAATCAATCAGTTGCTGAGCCACGGTTTGTCGCTCGAACGAGTAAGATTTAAGCAGCTCTGTGTTGGCTCTACCAGTCAATACGTGAGCCAGTTTCCAGCCCAAATTCCATGTGTCATTGACGGATGTATTGAGGCCTTGTCCGGCTTTTGGGCTGTGGGTGTGGCAAGCATCGCCCGCAAGAAATACATGTGGCAAATGGGTCTCGTCAGAATCATCAAATGCCGTAGTAAGCCGCTGTCCAATTTCATACACACTCCACCATGCAATTTCTTTCACATCGATGGTATAGGGATGCAAAATGCGATTAGCCGCGGCAATCAGATAATCCGTCGTAATGTTTTGTTTACTGAGGCGCTCATTGTTTTTCAACTTGTCTAATTCAATATACAAACGCACCATGTAGCCGCCTTCGCGGGGAATGATGAGCATGTTGCCTTCGTTACTGGAATGGATGGCTGACTTGAGACGAATGTCTGGAAAATCCGTTGTCGCTAATACATCCATGACGCCCCATGCTTGGTTAATAGAGTCACCGACTAGCTCTCGACCAATCGACTTACGAACTGTGCTACGAGCACCATCGCAACCCACAACGTATTTGGCTTTTACCGTTTCAATAACGCCAAGGTGTTGTGAATCTAGGCGTTCAAAAGTCAGGGTAACGGGATAATCGGCGTCGTCGTGATTGACCGTCAGGTCGAGTAACTGGCGGGAATAATGTGGCTCAATTTTGCGGCTGCCGTGACGCATAACCTCTAAAAAAGCATCGTGAACGCGCGCTTGGTTGATGATAACGTGGGGCATTTCTGACAAGTCATCTTCGACATCTTGTATCTTGCTGCTGCGGGCGATTTGTTCTGGTTGCTCTGCATCGGGCTTCCAAAAAGCCGTTTCGTTAACCCAATAGGCTTCTTGTTTAATGTGATCGGCGAAATCGTAGGCTTCAAACATTTCCATGGTTCGGCACGCGATACCATCGGCTTGACCAACTAAAAGTCGGTCGTCTTTTTGTTCCACAATGCTGGTCGAGATGGACGCAAATTTTGATAATTGCGCCGCGAGGTTTAGCCCTGCTGGACCGCAACCAACGATCATGACGTCAACCTGTTTTGGCAACGGCTGCTTCAGCGGTGGCGCGATAACGCGATCGGCTGGGTGGCTGATTCTAGGGTCGCCTGGATGAAAACCGTCTTGGTAAAATTGCATGGTGAATCCTCTTATTATTGTTAGTGTGTTCGATTGGGAAAAGACTTGCTGTCTTGTGTTAAATCTACTTTAATGCTTTTTAGATATCAGGAATAATAGATTTTTTGATCAAGACTAATAGAAAATGCATAGATGAATCCTAACCTATTAAAGCAATTGGCCATCGTGGTAAAGCAGGGATCGTTGAGTCGCGCCTGTGAACAGCTCTATATCACGCAGCCGACACTGACGCGCAGCATTCAGCAGTTAGAAATGAAGGTGGGCGCACCTGTGTTGGTGCGAACACGCTATGGCGTTCAGCCCACGGATATTGGGGTGAGGTTGGCGCAAATTGGCGAGCGAATTTTGGCTGAAACCGAGCAGGGTGAAGAGATCATTCGTCAGTTCCATAGCGGTTATCAGAATGAATTTGTGATTGGAATCGACCCATTGTGGGAATTTGCCACCGTTGAGCAAATGACGGCATTTTTTATGCGAGAGACGCGCTATGTGTTTCATTTTCGCACGGGTTCTGCCGCAGCGCAGATTGAGTTATTGCAGAAGGGTGAATTAGATTTTTTATTAGCGCCTGCACATTTGTCGGTGAAACAAGGTGCTCTAGAAAGGCAGCTCCTTTTTAAAGATCGGTCTGGGGTGTTTGTGGGCAAAAAATCACCATTGAGAGGGGCGAAAAAGGTGATCTCTCAAGCCGTGCTAGAACAACAAAATTGGCTGGTGGCTGGCGCAAACGCGGGTTTTTTGGATCGACCAAGTGAACTGATTGGCCTAAAAGCCGCCAGCATGGCATTTACGGGCAGCATTCGTTCGGTTTTGCACTTGTTAAACACGACGGATATGTTGGTTCGATTGCCTGCTCGGTTGGCGTTGATGACGGGCGACATTCAGCCAGATCAGATGATTCAAGTAGAAGGGCCGCTAGGGCCAAGGCGAGACATCGCGCTTTGGTCTCGAGTCGATAATTTGGAGCGTCCTGATGGAATGAAAGTGCAAGTTTTGCTTCAGGATTTTATGAAAAATTTAGAAGCGTCTATACCCAGGTTCGAACTGCCCTTATGATATTGGTGATACGATACAGAGTAACGCTTACCACTTTTTCTCCTTAATTCTTATGATTTCCTCCAACTTTACTGCCTTAATCTAAGGTGTCTTTGACGATATGATACTCACCAAATAGCGGCCACCCTTGGTTTTTGTATGTGGTTGTTTCCTTATTAGTTGTTCCCATTGTAAAAAACAAGAGAGCTTTGTTTGATTTCTTTCCCTCAATGTCGTTCCACTGCGTTTGGATTTATCAAATTGCCTTTTTTAACCTCATTGTTATTGAGCACGATCGGCTACGTGCAAGCCAATGACATGGAAACGGAAGTCGATATTTCGCCCGTTCTGGATCAACCCCAACTCCAGATCGCGAATGAAGCCACCTCCGCGGCTATACCGAACGGCTATGCTTTTTCTCACCAAACAGTGATTGATTTGGCAAAAGAGTTGGCTAAATCTCCTATGACGCCCGCTGAAAAAGCCCCGCAAACATTAAGAAACATGGATTATTCCATGTATCGACAAATCAATTTTCAACAAAACCAAGCGGTTTGGGGCAATACACCCACTAAATTTTCTGTGCAGTTGTTTGCGCCAGGTTTTTTGTACCAAGATTTGGTGTCGATTGATGTCGTTGAAAATGGCCGAGCGGTGCCGCTCAGTGTGTCATCCGATTCGTTTTCTACACCGAATAATGAAATAGGTGAACTGATTGCCAAAGTAGGCAAATACGCTGGATTGCGACTGCATTATCCGATCAATAAAGCGGACATAAATGATGAGTTTATTGTCTTTCAAGGGGCGAGTTACTTTCGTGCCGTTTCAAAGGGGCAGTCTTATGGGTTATCGGCTCGCGGCCTCGCCGTCGATGTGGCACAGCCAAAGGGTGAAGAGTTTCCTATGTTCAAACAATTTTGGATTGAACGACCAGCGTCAAGCCAAGATGCCATTGTGGTGCATGCCTTATTAGACAGTAAAAGCATTACTGGTGCTTATCGTTTTGGCATTTATCCGGGGAAACCGACACGAGTGGATGTGAAGGCAACGCTGTTTCCTAGAGTGGATTTGAAGCATGTTGGTATTGCGCCATTAACGTCTATGTTCATGCACAACACGTCTTTGGATGTGTCTGAGGTGCCAGATTATCGCCCTGCGGTTCACGATTCGGATGGACTACAGATATTAACTGGACGAGACGAAATGGTGTGGCGTCCGCTAAATAATCCAAAAACACTGCAAGTCAGTGCTTTTAGTGATGTCTCACCCAAAGGTTTTGGTTTGATTCAACGACATCGTCGATTTGAAGACTACCAAGATTTGGAAGCCAATTACCATACGCGGCCCTCCGCATGGATTAAACCGATGAATGACTGGGGGGCAGGGCATGTTGAATTGGTGGAAATTCCTTCTACAGCCGAAACCAATGACAACATTGTTGCCTATTGGCAGCCCGCTGAAGGCTTAAAAAAAGACCAAACTTACACCTATCAATATTTAATGACTTGGTCCAATGACACGCCGGTGTCATTGGATTCCCCTCGAATTGTGCGCAGCGCCAAAGGGGTGAAACTGTTCAAAACAAGCCCAGAAGTCGTGATCGATTTTAATAAGATGCCAGATGTTAATGTGGATACCTTGACCGTAGACGCAAGCATCAGCAAAGGGCGTATTTTAGAAGCCCTTATTGTAAAAAATCCACATAACAATGGCGTTCGCGTATACGTGTCTTTTGATCCTCAAGACGCCGATTTGTCTGAATTGAGAATACAGTTAAAACAAGGCGATACGGCGGTTGCACCTACTTGGTTGTATCGCTGGATGAAGGAATAGTCATGCTAATAAAGGATTACACAATGAAACCCGCTTTACCTATCCGCGCGCCGTTAGACATGCCTCGACACGATGTGAATGAGGCTTCTCAGGCGCGTAAGCTCAGAGTGCAGCACTTTAATGTCACGACGTTTTTGGCGCGTTTGTTTGTTTTGGCGAGCACTTTGGCTTTGTCTTGGTACGGCGCAACGGAAATGTACGATGTGTTGAATACCAACGCGATCGCTGGTTTACAGTGGGCGTTTTTGGTGTTGTTTTGCATTAACTTTACGTGGATTTCATTTGCTTTTTCACAAGCGACATTGGGTGTGGTTTTTCAATTGTGGCCGTTTTCGCGTCGACGCCATGAACAAGATGTAGAGGGTGTGACGGCCATTTTATTGCCGGTTTATAATGAAGATCCGTTGCGAATTCGATCCAATATTCAGGCCATGCACGAAGACCTGATGAAACAGGCTCCAGGTAAATTTGCATTCTTCATTTTGAGTGATACCAACCGAGCCGATGCGTGGGTTGCCGAAGAACAAGCGTTTTATCCGCTGCTGAATGACGATGCGGCGGCCTGTCCTATTTATTATCGTCGTCGCTACCATAATGCGGAACGCAAAGCCGGTAACATTGCGGAATGGGTGACGGGGTACGGAGACGATTATGAATGCATGATCGTATTGGATGCCGACAGTTTGATGGGCGCAGAATGTTTGATTTCACTGACTCGTCGCATGGCGGCAGAGCCGGGGTTAGGTCTGATTCAAACGTTGCCGACCATCATTCGCGCGAATACTTTATATAGCCGAATTCAGCAGTTTGCTAATCATTGTTTTGGGCCAATTTATGCGTCGGGTCTGGCGGCGTGGCATGGTTATTCGTCTAATTTTTGGGGGCACAACGCCATTATTCGCACGAAAGCTTTTGCTGATGCGTGTGGTTTGCCTATTTTGGAAGGTAAAGCGCCTTTCGGTGGTCATGTTATGAGCCACGATTTTATGGAAGCCGCACTTTTGCGTCGTGCAGGTTGGGGCGTTCGCTTTGATACCGACCTCACCGCGTCCTATGAAGAAGCGCCGCCGTCGCTGGTGGATGTGATTGTGCGCGATCGTCGTTGGTGTCAGGGAAATTTGCAGCACAAAGCCTTTGTGTTTGCTAAGGGTTTTCATATTGCGACTCGATTGCATTTGCTGTCTGGCATCATGTCTTATTTAAGCGCTGTGTTTTGGCTGATGCTGATTGTCGTAGGTTTTGCGTTGGCAGTTCAGGCCTATTTTGTTCGTCCTGAGTATTTTGCTAATCCTTCTTTGTTTCCTACTTGGCCGGTATTTGATTTCGAGAAAGCGCGCTCTTTGTTCATCCTGTCTATGGCGTTGGTGTTAGCCCCTAAAGCTTACGGTTGGTTGTCGGCCGTGTTGAACGTGCGTCGCTGTATGCAATTTGGTGGGCCGATTTTACTGACGTTGAGCACCTTGGCCGAAACGATTTTGTCGGCTTTGTACGCTCCGATTTTGATGCTGTCTCAGTTTCAGGTGGTATACGATGTTTTCAAAGGTCGAGACAGTGGCTGGAAGCCGCAATCCCGTGACGACGGTGCCACGTCATGGAAAGTCGCCGCTCGTGCTCATTGTAGCCATACGTTACTAGGGCTGGGTTTAGCGGGAGGAGCACTGTTTTTAAGTAAAGAGCTTTTCTATTGGTCGTTACCGATCAGCTTTGGTTTGATCTTGTCCATTCCATTATCTTGGCTAAGCGGCGGCGCAAAACGAGGCAATGTTATTCACTATCTAGGATTGATGCGCGCGCCAGAAGAAAAACGCCCACATCCAATTATTGCCATGCAAAGTCGTTATGATAATGACCAAACTGAGCTTGATTTTGATCGCGCGGCATCTTCTTTAAAGCGCTTATCGTCTGATCCTGAACTGTTTTATTGGCACCTAGCACAAATGCCAACCGATGAACCTAACAAAGAATTTTGCCGTGCTTGGATATGCGCTGAATGGCAAATCCTTAACAGCAACAATATTCAAAGTTTGCTAGACCATCTAAATGAAAAAGAGTGTCTTGCCATCCTGCAACATCGAGAACTGATGGCAGCAATGGCGAAGTATTTACCAGACCAAAAGCGGGTCGGTGCGCTGGCTGAAAGAGAGGCGTTGGCGTAGAAAATACGAAGCAAAAACGTTGGCTTATCGCTTCCACAAATTTTCGAACTCACGTTCTTTATAGCGTTTTGACTTGCCGTGCTCTGCTGCTTTTTTGGCCTGTTTCTCGCGTACACGTTCAGCATCTTCGAAACTCAATTCTGCTGGTTCGCGGGGTGTTTGGCCTTCAGGGATAATGCGCTTTCGCGGAGGTAGTTCAAACTGCTCAGAGGAGACTCGCGGTAAGTTTTTGTATTGATACAGATAAAAAATTTCCACTTTTTCCCGCGCCCACTCGGTTTTCTTGAGGAATTTCACACTGGATTCAATACTAGGATTCGTTTTGAAACAGTTGATGTTTAGATAGGCGTAAAGAATCTCAAAACCATAGTGATCAACTATCTGGGTGAGTAGCTCTTGTAACCCCAGACCGTGTAGAGGATTGTTTGTGTAGTTGATCTCGTCGTTCATAAAAGTGTCCGGTCATAGTCTAAAGTAGGTTAAGTCTTTCGCGACATCATACCTGTGTCGTCTGCGACAATATAGCAATGCTTAGTATAGGCTCTAATTTAGAGTACGATTGCAATCGTATGTCTTTAAAAAAAATATGAATACAAAAAAACGATGCTCAATAGGTGAAAGGTAATGGAGTACAGGATGAGACAAGATAGCCAAATGCTGTTAACGCCAACCGAAATGGCGTTAGCGGATTCGGCTGCCGTTAAGAAGGGCGTGCCAGCGGTGAGTTTGATGGCGGCAGCGGGTTTTGCTGTGGTTGAAGCCATTCGTCGACGTTGGTCAAAACGTACTGTTCTGGTGTTGTGTGGGCCGGGTAATAATGGCGGCGATGGTTTTGTGATTGCTCGACTTTTGCACACCGCAGGGTGGCCGGTGTGCTTGGCTTTTCATGGGGATGAAACGTCTCTTTCGAAAGAAGCCATGCATCATTTCAAAGCGTGGCAAGGGCGAGTCGAAACCTTCTCTGATGCGCTTTTTGATGGGGTTGAGCTAGTTGTTGACGCCATGTTTGGTGCTGGCTTATCAAGACCATTAGACGCTCGTTATCGTGACATGGTGAATGCGATGATAGCGCGTAAACTGCCAATTTGTGCCGTGGATGTGCCAAGCGGTGTTGACGGTTCTACTGGCAAAGCGCTTGGTGAGGTTGCGCCAGCCGCATTAACCGTGACGTTTTTTCGCAAAAAACCAGGGCATTTGCTGTTCCCCGGTCGTGCCTTATGCGGAGAATTGGTCGTTGCTGATATTGGTATTCCCGAACAGGTGTTAGTGGATATTAACGTTCAAACTTGGGAAAACAGCCCCGAACTATGGTGTCAGGATTACCCTTGGCCTAGGTTAGAAGGACACAAATTTCATCGTGGTCATGCGGTCGTGTACGGCGGTGAAAGTACAACGGGAGCGAGTCGTTTAACCGCTCGAAGTGCGTTGCGTATAGGCGCTGGATTGGTGACGGTAACGGCACCGAGTCGAGTTTGGCCCATATATGCGGCCTCATTGATCAGTGTGATGGCGACATCGCTAGATGAAGGGCGCGAACAAGAGGCTTTTGCCGAATTGCTGATTGATGCGCGTCATAACGCTATTTGTATTGGTCCGGGAGCTGGTTTGCAAGGTGAAGAAAAAGTGCGCACCCGTCATGCTGTGCTGTCTGCTTTGGCAACCAAACGCGCTGTAGTATTGGATGCTGATGCGCTCAGTGCTTTTTCAGACGATCCGCACACGCTTTTTGACGCTATTAATGGCCCTTGTGTGATGACGCCCCACGAGGGGGAGTTCGTGAGAGTGTTTCCAGAGATTAATAACAGCCCTGAGATTAATAACGTTCACGCTACTGACAAAGTAACGCGGGCGCGACTTGCCGCCAAACTGAGCGGTGCTGTCGTGTTACTAAAAGGCGCAGACACCGTGATTGCTTCACCTGATGGTCAGGCAATTATCAATTCGAACGCGCCGGCGCATTTAGCAACGGGTGGTTCTGGTGATGTGCTAGCGGGTTTTATTGTCGGCTTGCTTGCTCAAGGTATGGCGCCATTTGATGCTGCCGCGGCGGCAGTTTGGTTACATGGTGAAGTGGCTAATGTGTTTGGTATAGGTCTTATTGCTGAAGATTTACCTGAATGCTTACCCGGTGTACTGAGTGATTTTAAACAACACTATTGTTCAACGGAAAACTAACAAAAAGACCAACGATAGGTTGGCCTTTTGCATTATTTGTCAGAGATTCACTAAAGAATGGGCGGATTAACTGACCATTTTATGTGGATCGATAACGAATTTTTTCGCGGCGCCGCCATCAAAGTCGGCATAGCCTTGTGGCGCTTGATCTAATGAGATCACTTGTACGTTAACGGCTTTGGCTATGTCGATCTTATCAAACAAGATGGCTTGCATCAGTTGACGATGGTATTTCATAACTGGGCATTGGCCTGTATGAAGCGAATGAGACTTCGCCCAACCGAGGCCAAAACGCATGCTTAGGCTGCCTTGTTTCGCCGCGTCATCAGTGGCACCTGGGTCTTCGGTAACGTACAAACCTGGAATACCAATTTGTCCACCCGCGCGGGTCATTTGCATCGCAGAGTTTAACACCACAGCAGGGGATTCTTGATGGTGATTGCAGCCACAAGCGTGTGCTTCAAACCCCACACAGTCTACAAAAGCGTCCACTTCACGATCACCAAGAATGGCTTCAATTTTGTCTTGAATATCCCCTTCTTGAGTAAGGTCGATGGTTTCGCAACCAAACGAACGAGCTTGATCCAATCGATCTTGAACCATGTCACCAACGATAACACAGGCGGCACCAAGCAAATGCGCCGAGGCTGCGGCCGCTAAACCAACAGGGCCAGCACCCGCAATATAAACAGTAGAACCCGGACCTACGCCTGCGGTAACGCAGCCATGGAAACCAGTGGGAAGAATATCAGAGAGTAATGTCAGGTCTTGGATTTTCTCCAACGCTTGATCGGCATCAGGGAATTTCAGCAAATTAAAATCAGCATAAGGCACCATGACGTAGTCGGCTTGCCCACCAACCCAGCCGCCCATGTCAACGTATCCATACGCCGCACCGGGACGAGCTGGGTTAACGTTTAAACAAATCCCTGTTTTGCCTTCTTTACAGTTACGGCAACGACCACAAGCAATATTGAATGGCACAGACACCAAATCGCCCACTTTTAGAAACTCTACATCGCGGCCGCACTCGATGATTTGCCCCGTGATTTCATGACCAAGTACTAAGCCACTTGGCGCGGTTGTTCTACCCCGAACCATGTGTTGATCGCTACCACAAATGTTGGTGGTAACGACTTTGAGAATAACGCCGTGGTCACATCGGCGTTTGCCAATAGCCAGTTCTGGGAAGGGAATAGCGTCGACTTTAACGGTACCGTTACCTTGGTAAATAACGCCTCTGTTTGCGTGGTTACTCATAATGACATCCTTTTTTGCTGTTGTTTTTGTTGTGTGCGTGACTGGTCATTTTGTCACCAGTAGCAAAAAGGATGGGTCTTTATACGACAGAAACAGGGGCTGAAAACGACGCAACACGAGGGAGCCTCGCTGTTTTTCGTTTATGTTTTTTTATTGGGCGGGTTCAAGCATAGGTATTGATCAGCACATCCAGCATGGCGGCAGCAGCGATGGATAAATGAGACCTCGGATGGCAGATTACGCCAACGCGACGGCGGATCTCAGGTTGTATGATAGGGCGGCAGGTTGCGCCTTGCTCGCTGGCTTGTTGTCGGCACAGTGCGGGAACCACGGCGACGCCCATGCCTTCGCTGACCATACGGCTGACGGTGGCAAGTTGGTGAGCATCAAATGCGACGTTGAGTTCTATACCCGCTTTATTCAAGGTGCTTTCTATCATGGTGCGCACACTGGAAGGCCGCTGCAAGGTAATAAAATCGTATTTTAGTAAGGCTTCCCAATGAATCTCTGTGTTTGCTTCTAAGGGATGATTGTTAGGCAAAATAGCGATAAACCTGTCTTCATACAGCGGATAAAAAGACAAGTCGAGCAAGGTATTTGGCTCAAAAGTAATGCCCAATTCCACTTGGTTATTGCGCACCATTTCGACGACGGTATCGGAGAGCACATCGTCTATGGCGACCTGAATACTGGGATAAGATGCGTGATAATTGCGAATGGCTTTGGGCAGGAGTGACGCAGCAAAAGACGGCATGGATGCAATGGTGATTTTGCCCAGTTGTAAGGCAAAGCGTTGTTTCATTTCGTCTTCGGCGTTTTCCCATTGTGCTAATAGTCGCCTTGCAATGGGAACAAGCGCTTCGCCTTCTGGCGTGAGGGTAATGTGCCGCGTGGTGCGAGTAAACAGCTTGCCGCCTAAATTATCCTCCAAACCCTTAATCGATAAGCTCAATGCGGGTTGAGACAAATGCAGCTGTGTGGCAGCACTGGCAAAGCTCATTGACTGGGCAACGGCAAGAAACGCTCTAACTTGTTTTATATTCATGACGTCCTTTACGCACATCTGTGCTTGCTAATACTGAGTCTATTTATCTTATTTTTATGATCTTAAATATATTTGTAAAACTTATTAATAAATAGGAAAAACAAATTTAATTAATCGATCCGTATGAGTCAAACTGATCGGCAATCAAAATAATAAAAGTAGGAGAAGACAATGGCAGGTTTCGACAAAGTTGTTGCGTCTTATGAAGAGGCAATGACGGGGTTAGAAGATGGCATGACAATACTGGCCGGTGGCTTTGGCTTGTGCGGTATTCCTGAAAACTTAATTGCTGAGATCAAACGCAAGGGCACCCGTGATTTGACGATTGTATCGAATAACTGTGGAGTGGATGGCTTTGGCTTGGGGATTCTACTCGAAGACAAACAAGTGCGCAAAATGGTGTCGTCTTATGTAGGCGAAAATGCTTTGTTTGAGAAGCAATTATTAAATGGTGAGCTTGAAGTCGAATTGACGCCTCAAGGCACGTTAGCCGAAAAAATGCGCGCAGGCGGCGCGGGTATTCCCGCTTTTTACACCGCAACTGGCGTGGGTACGCCGGTTGCCGAAGGCAAAGAAACCAAAGAATTTCATGGCCGTGAATATCTATTAGAAGAAGCCATTGTCGGCGACTTCGCCATCGTTAAAGGCTGGAAAGCCGATCGCTACGGTAACGTAATTTACCGTCATACCGCACAAAACTTCAATCCTCTGGCTGCGACCGCAGGCAAAATTACCGTAGTAGAAGTGGAAGAAATCGTCGAGGTTGGCGAGCTGGATCCCGCTCACATCCATACGCCGGGTATTTATGTGAATCGAGTGGTGCTTGGTACGTTTGAAAAACGCATCGAAAAAAGAACCGTTAAGAGCGCCGAATAAGCCCACAGAATAAGACAACAGAATAAGAAAAAGAGGTTTCCTATGTCACTGACCAGAGAGCAAATGGCGCAACGAGTTGCCCAAGAATTACAAGACGGTTTTTACGTTAACCTTGGGATTGGTATTCCTACCTTGGTGGCAAATTACGTTCCTGACAATATGGAAGTGATGCTGCAATCTGAAAATGGTTTGTTGGGTATGGGCGAGTTTCCAACCGAAGACACCATTGATGCCGACATGATCAACGCTGGCAAACAAACGGTTACCACAGTAAAAGGCGCGTCGATTTTTTCCTCCGCAGAATCGTTTGCCATGATCCGTGGTGGTCACGTGGATTTAACGGTGTTGGGTGCCTTTGAGGTGGATGTAAACGGCAACATTGCGTCGTGGATGATTCCTAATAAATTGATCAAGGGTATGGGCGGCGCGATGGATTTGGTCGCCGGTGCCGAGAATATTATTGTCACCATGACGCACGCCTCCAAGGATGGTGAATCCAAATTGCTGTCCAATTGTTCTTTGCCATTAACAGGCAAAGGCTGTATCAAAAAAGTCCTCACAGATTTGGCGTGGCTTGAAATAGAAGACGGTGCTTTTGTGTTGAAAGAAAGAGCACCGGGCGTGTCTGTTGAAGACATTATTGAAAAGACGCAAGGTAAATTGATCGTGCCAGATCATGTGCCAGAAATGGTCTTCGCCTAATAATTAAAGGAGCTTTTATGAAAGCCGTTATCGTTGCTGCAGCAAGAACCCCGATTGGCGCTTTTAATGGCGCTTTATCTTCGTTAAGTGCCGTTCAGATAGGCACTCAGCTTTTGTCTGGCATGTTGGCCAAACAACCTATTTTGAAAGATCAGATTGAAGAAGTGATTTTAGGCCAAGTACTGACCGCGGGCTGTGGTCAGAACCCGGCGCGCCAAACCGCTGTTCACGCCGGGTTGCCCAGCCATGTTTCTGCCATGACGATTAACAAAGTCTGTGGCTCTGGTTTAAAAGCCGTGCAACTAGCGGCACAAGCCGTTTTAAATGGTGACGCTACTATGGTGGTGGCGGGCGGACAAGAAAGCATGAGCCAAGCGGCGCATGTGTTACCAAACAGCCGTTCAGGTAAAAAAATGGGCAACTGGGAATTGTTGGATTCCATGGTGACAGACGGCTTGTGGGATGCATTTCATGATTACCACATGGGCCAAACAGCGGAAAACATCGCCAACCGTTGGGAGATTAGCCGTACCGAGCAAGATGTGTTTGCCGCAAATTCCCAACAAAAAGCCACTCAAGCCCAAACCGCTGGTCGCTTTGTTGAAGAGATACTTCCTATCTCGATCCCGCAGCGCAAAGGCGATCCTATTATTGTCGATGCTGACGAGCAAATTCGCCCGGATACCAGCGCAGAGTCGCTGGCTAAATTGCGTCCTGCTTTTAACAAAGAAGGCAGTGTGACAGCGGGCAATGCGTCAACATTGAACGATGGCGCGGCGATGGTTATCGTCACGTCCGACGAGGAAGCCGCGCGTCTGGGGCTGCCTATTTTGGCGGTGATTGAAGCAGCCAGTGGCGCAGGCGTTGACCCTGACATCATGGGAACAGGGCCAATTGCGGCGACGCAAAAAGTGCTGAAAAAAGCCAATTGGCAAGTCGCCGATTTGGATCTTATTGAAGCCAATGAAGCCTTTGCAGTACAGGCGTTGTGCGTGAACAAAGAGCTTGGATTGGACACAAATAAAGTCAACGTCAACGGCGGTGCTGTGGCGTTGGGTCACCCTATTGGAGCGTCAGGTTGCCGAATTTTAGTGACCTTGCTTCATGAAATGCAGAGACAAGACCTGAAAAAAGGCTTGGCGACGCTTTGTATTGGCGGCGGCATGGGCGTTGCGATGTTGGTGTCACGCTAGTGTAATCACAATAAAACAACAGGAAATGGGTATCTCGCGATAGCCCATTTTTTTGCGTTTTATCTGTTCTATAAAAAATATAAAAAGACAGGATGAATTAATGAATACTTTTGATCAAAAGCAAACAGGCTTACAAAAAATAAGCCAATTCTTCGTTACCTTATTACAGCGTTATCTTCCAGACCCTTTCATTTTTGCCATTGTGCTGACGTTCGTCGTTTTCCTTTTGGTGATGCCGAGCACTGGGCAAGGACCAATGCAAGTCGTTAATGCTTGGGCGGGCGGCTTTTGGAACTTGTTAAGTTTTTCCATGCAGATGGCCATGGTGGTTGTGACGGGTCATGCTATGGCAAGTGCGCCAGCATTCAAACGTAAACTTGCCATGTTAGCGGGTGTGGCCAACACACCTGGTCAAGCGATTATCTTGGTTACGGTTATCAGTGCGATGGCCTGCTGGGTAAACTGGGGTTTTGGTTTGGTTGTGGGTGCTATTTTCGCTCGTGAAATCGCTGCGCGTGTAAAAGGCGTGGATTACCGTTTATTGATCGCATCGGCTTACAGCGGCTTTTTGTTCTGGCATGGTGGTTTGTCTGGCTCTATTCCCTTGTCTATTGCGGGTGGTGCGAACATAGAAAAAGTCACGAATGGGGCGGTGACAGCGGCGATTCCTACCTCCGAGACGATTTTCTCCACCATGAACTTAACGATCTTGGCGGTGATGTTTGTCACTATTCCACTGTTAAACCGTTTGATGCACCCAGCGCCGCAAGACACCGTGACCATTGATGCTGAATTGCTGAAAGAGCAGGCGGTCGAAATACCAAATAAAGCGGATATGACACCAGCAGAGCGTTTGGAAAACAGCCGCACTTTGTCATTGCTGTTGGGGGTGATGGGCTTTGCTTACATCCTTTATTACTTTATAACCAAGGGCTTCGCGCTAAACCTGAATATTGTTAACTTCACTTTCTTGTTTGCCGCTATTTTGTTGCATGGCACTCCGAAGAGTTTGTTGAATTCGATCTCTCAGGGTGCGCGCAACTGTTCTGGCATTTTGCTGCAATTTCCATTCTACGCTGGGATCATGGGAATGATGACGGCAACCGGTGACTCTGGTGCATCATTGGCTGGTGTGATCTCTCAGGCGTTTGTGTCGATTTCTAATGAAACCACGTTCCCTCTTTTTACTTTCTTGAGTGCAGGCATTGTTAACTTCTTTGTGCCTTCTGGCGGCGGTCAGTGGGCGGTACAAGCACCAATCATGATGCCTGCTGGTGCGGCATTAGGAGTGGACGCTGCGAAAACGGCCATGGCGATTGCTTGGGGCGATGCGTGGACGAATATGATTCAGCCATTCTGGGCTCTGCCAGCGTTGGCGATTGCGGGTCTAGGTGCAAAAGACGTGATGGGCTATTGCTTGATGGCATTGATCGGATCTGGCGTGATTATCTCTCTTGGATTTTTGATTTTCTAAGCGGATCTTATTGAGAGTAAAGCCATCGTTTGAACAATTTCAAGCGGTGGCTTTTTCATTTTTACCCATTTATTTCATAATAGGGTGTATTCTTGAATATTATATGTCTTTCTTTCATTTATTTCCTTTAAGTTATAACTCTTATTTGTCCTCGTTCGTATAAGTTCACTTTATAATAGGTGTCAGTTCTATCGTATGAATATGAAATAAGCGTGTATAGGTGAAAAATGCTCAAGGCAATGACAGACCGTCGTATTGATTTAAAAGGAGTGGCAAAGCACAGAGATGTGATTAAGAAAAACAGCGTAAGCACACTGAAGCAGTCTCTTTTGGGATTGGTTTTATTGTTTGGTATGCCAGCGTTCGCGGAGGTGAATTGGTTTTCTGCCACATTGGACAACGATTTTTTTGTTAATGAAGACAATGGTTATACGAATGGTATCTATGTCTCTTTTTATGATGTAAATGATAAAAAATCATCCGCTGATCTGCCAGACGCATGGGTGAAGCCACTGATGTGGAGCATGCCAAGCGGTAGTATTGAAACCTCTGTGAACATTTACAGTGTCGGTCAGACACTAAATACCCCCTATGATATTGAAGAAGTGGTGCCTGCTGAGGGAACGTTTCCTTACTCTGGATTATTAAGCTTTACTAACACCTTTATCGTGGTTGGCCCTCGTTACGCTGATAAGGTAAGCACAACATTGGGGATTGTTGGACCGTTGGCCATGGGTGAGCAAACGCAAAAAGCAGTGCACAAAGCCATCAGTGCACGAACGCCAAGAGGTTGGGACACTCAGCTGGATAACGAACTGGTGTTTGAACTGTCTCGTGGGCGCACATGGCGGTCTTGGGTGTCCAATAGTAATACTATAGACGTGTTGTCGGGCGCTGAAATGAGCGTAGGAACATTGCGCAGTGCTGTTAGTACAGGCTTTATGGTGCGCTACGGTAAAAACCTAGAAGAATCCTTTGCTACGGTTTTGTTAGCGGATTCGAGAACTTCTAACCCCATTGCCGTAAATCAAGGTTGGTTTGTGTATATGGGGGTGGCGTTGAATTACACGTTTAACCAGATTTTCACCGATGGCAATACGTTCCATGACAGTCGTTCCATTGACTACGATCATCGCAACAATATGCTGTCTTCCGGACTGACGTACTCTTGGGGCGAAAGTGCCTTGTCATTTGCAATCAACTCGCCGTTTACCATTGGTGGCGACGATTATGATCGAGAAATGGATAAGTATACGCGTTATGGAACTTTAACGTTTGCTTGGCAGATTTAACGGTTTGTCATCAAGCATAAAAAAACCTTCTTTACTCATGCAAAGAAGGTTTTGGGTTTCAGACACTCAGATAAAGCCAGTCAAATAGTTTTTCCATTCCAGTGTTTTGCCGTAATAGTAGCTGTGAGCGAGGCGTTGTAGCTTGCCGTCTTTTTCAACCACTAGCGTTGGGTAGCCACTGACTTGCATCTTTGCCATTAATTGATGGCTTTGTTTTACCTGCTTTAACATATTAGATTCTGACTGGGCCATTTTTTCCTCCCAAATCGTTTTATCTAACCCTAACGGAACCGCTAGATCCGCTAAGATATCCAACTCATCCAAATGCTTACCATCTTGGTAATGGGCTTTTTGAATCGCGGCTAACATCTTGTGTGCTTCGACCCCCATTTCTTGACCAACAAGAAAAGCGCGAGTGGTTGAGTAGGAGTCCACAATGAAATCACCGTCTCCCGCCACTCTTGCTTTGTAAGCCTCACCAAAGTGGGCTTTAGTCATAGCGGCAATTTGACCATCAGCCTGCAAAATATGCTGTCTGAAAGACGGGTCAATGGCACGTTTCGGAATCATGCCACCTGGGTGGTAATGAACTTCGAACTCAGTCATCTCTGCTAGTATTTCAATTAACGATGTTGCTCCGTAACACCAACCACACATTGGGTCGAAAAAATAATGTACTTTTACCATGTCATTTCACCTTTATGGACTTTCGCTGCGATGTTTAGGTTCAACGCACCTTGCGCATCTGGGTATTTCGCTGTCATTGTTTTAATAAATTCTGCGCTGTCTTTGCTGTCCATTTTTGCTTGTTGGAAGGCATTGATGTAGTCAAGAGAATACGTAATGTTATCAGCTGTTAATGCTGTGCCTTGTGCCATATGACCAGGAACAACGGTGGTTGGTTTGAGATCGAGCATTTCTTGCAATTGTATTTTCCAAGCTTCTTGAGACTCATCAGACTGCGCATCGGCCATCCATAAATGCATGTTACCGAACACAGCCACGTTCCCTAAAATCGCTTTGTTCGATGGAACCCAAAGGTAAGGGCGATGAGCTAAAATACCCTCCGTGCCACGGATCTCAATGATTTGACCATCTACCTTCAAGGTAGACTGAGTGTAAATCGCAGGAACGATAGGGTTAACGGGTGCGTTTGCACCCATTTTTGGCCCCCAAAAAACCACTTTCCCCGCCATTTTCTTTTCAAGAACTTTTTGAACGGCTGGTGTGGTTATGATTTCAGCTTTAGGGAAAATGTCGTGCAACGTTTCGGCACCAAAGTAGTAGTCTGGGTCTGCTTGACTAATAAAAATCGTTTTTAACTCTTTATTAGAGTCTAACACTTTAGCGGCAATACGAAGTGCATCCGCTTTAGTGAATCCAGCATCAACAACCATGGCTTCTGTTTCGCCATAAACCAAGGTAGAAGTCACGCCAAAGCTACCTGCATTGGCACTGTATACTTCTAAGGTGAGGGGGGTTGTGTCTGCTGCCATGGCAGAATGAGCGATAAGTGCAGAAGCCGCCAATGTAATCAATTTTTTCATGTTTCTCTCCAAAGAGTGATTGTTTAATTCATGTGGCAATCATAGAGAATTGACATGATCAGAAAAACACACAAAAATGATCATGATTGTTTCTTAAATCGTTCTAATTTATAAAGGAATGAAAATGGATCGTGTCGTAGCTGCCAAAGTGTTTATTGACGTCGCTCAATCGCGGAGTTTTTCCCGCACGGCAGACCGCTTGAATATGTCGCGCCCCATGGTGACGCGGTATATAGAAGCCATGGAAGACTGGTTGAAGATTCGTTTGTTGCACCGCACGACACGAAAAATATCCCTCACCAGCGCGGGCGAAGCCTGTTTAAAAGACGTCGAGCTTTGGTTGGAGCAAGCCGATAATTTTATCTCCCTAGTGAATACCAATGATGAATTATCGGGTTTGGTTCGGATCACTTCTAGCATGTCGTTTGGTTTTTCCCAACTTATGCCAGCGATTCAAGACTTCATGACGCAGTATCCCAAAGTACGAGTGGATATGGATCTTGAAGACAGTGCTGCAGACCTAACGGAAAAAAGCATCGACCTTGCCATACGCATTGCCTCCAATCCGGATCCGTCGTTAATTGGCAAGCCCATCGCCGTGTGTGAATCCGTGCTGGTGGCATCCCCCGAATATCTAGACAAAGCCCAACAAACAGTAGGACGCATTCAGCAACCACAAGATGTGTCTCAGCATGATTGCTTAGGCTACAAAAACTTTGAACAACATATTTGGCATGTATCTAAAGGTGATCAATTCGAATCAATCTCAGTGAATTGCCGCTTAACCATCAATGAAGCCACGGCAATACTTCACGGTACGCTCAATGGCGCGGGGATCAGTATGCTGCCGACCTACTTAGCGAACCGCCCCCTTCAGGACGGCCGCTTGCGTCATGTGCTACCAGAGTGGAAACCCAAAGACCTGATTATCTACGCGCTTTATTCCTCGCGGAAACATCTTTCTCCCAATGTACGCGCTTTGATCGATCACCTAGAACGCTACTTTGCTCAGCACCCTTGGTGAAATAAAAACAGATTGAAAAGCAATGGCTTAGGTTGATCTAAACCACTCCGCCAACGCCTGCCATTGCTCTTCTGACTGGGCGGCGAGCATTTCGCCATCGAGCATGGTTGGGCGGTATTCTTGGCCGTCGAGTGTTCGGCAGATGCCGCCAGCTTCGGTATGGACGAGTACGCCTGCGGCGTGATCCCATGGCAGCATTTTGTAGGTTAGGCTGAAGTGAAAGTGACCTTGGGCGATTTGTCGATAAGCAGGGCAAGAAGGCAGATTATTGATGCGGACAAAACGTGAGGCTTTGAGGGCGAAATCTTGCTTTTTCTGGCCGGTGTAGGAGTTAACGGACATGATGCCGGTGAGTTTGTCTAGGTCTGGCTCTGCGGTGAAGGCGAGTGCTAATGGTGCCTGTTTAGGCGTTTGATGTTTGCCTTTTTCATCCATGGCGGTGCGCTGGAAAAAAGCGCCTTCGCCTAGGTTGGCGTAAATCCAATCATCGTTGACTGGGTCGTACAGCAAGCCAAAACGTGTCACACCTTTTACCACCACGGCGAGTATGATGCCAAACTCGGATAAACCATGAGCGTAGTTCCATGTGCCGTCGATCGGGTCGATGATGACGCAGGTGTCGGCAGTGGCTATTTTGTCTGTCGTTGTAGGGTCTTCGGCGACGGCTTCTTCGCCCACTATATCCCAATCGGGAAATGCGTTCTGAATTTCTTTAGTAATAAAAGCTTCGCTGGCTTTATCGGCAATGGTGACAAGGTCGGTTAGGCTGCTTTTGGTTTCCACATCGGTCGCGCTGAGTTGTCGAAAACTGGGCATGACGATCTCTTGGCCGGCTTTGCGGACGATGCCAATGAGTGTGTCTTGAATCTGTTTGTCGAGGTTCATGCGCGGCTCCTGTTTTTCGCGAAAGTCGGGCAAAGTATACGGGATGCAGGTGACAATTTGTTGATAATTCGATGACTTTAAACGGTCATGCCAATTGCCTTGCGCCGCTGCTGTCGCTTTGGTGATGAAGTAAGTTGTCGATGGTTGTTTCGGCGATGTGGTTGAGGGCTTCGTCGGTAAAGTAGCCTTGGTGGCCGGTAACGACGACGTTGGGGAAGGTGAGCATAAGCTGGAAAACGCTGTCTTGGATGATGTGAGATGACATGTCTTCAAAGAAAATTTTGTTTTCTTGTTCGTAAACGTCTAAGCCTAAATAGCCAATTTTGCCGCTGTACAGGGCGTCGATGGCTTCTTGAGCATGCACGAGCGCGCCGCGGCTGGTGTTGATGATCATCACGCCGTCTTTCATTTTGTCTAGGCTGTCTTTGTTGATTAGGTGATGTGTTGCTGGGTTTAACGGGCAATGTAGGCTGATGATGTCGCTTTGCTGATAGAGTTCATCGAGGGGGAGGTATTGGCAGCCTTGCTCAATAAGCGTTTGAGATGGATGCAGGTCATAACACAATACGCGGCAGCCGAAGCCTTTCATGATGCGACAAAACGCCGCGCCAATTCGTCCTGTTCCAATGCAGCCGACGGTTTTTCCTTCTAGGTTGAACCCCATGAGTCCTTCTAGGGCAAAGTTGCCTTCTTTTACGCGGTGGTAAGCGCGATGTGTTTTGCGATTTAGAGTCATGATAAGGGCAACGGCGTGTTCGGCCACTGAGGTCGGGCTGTAATCGGGAACATGAAACACTTTGATGCCTTCGGCCTTCGCTGCCTCAAGGTCGACATTGTTAAACCCTGCGCAGCGCAAGGCGATGGTCGTGACACCTTGTTGTTTTAATAAGCGAATTACCTGCGCGTTGATGTCGTCGTTTACAAAGCAGGACACGGCATCGAAACCTTTGACTAGACTGATGGTTTCCATACTGAGTCGACTTTCAAAGTAGGTCATGCTCAATTCTGTGGTAGCGGCGAAATGCGTCAAGGTTCTTTTGTCGTAGGGTTTGCAGGAGAAAACGGCGACTTTCATAAAACGTGATCCTGTCGTTTGGGTTCATTGGGAATAGCGTATTTATAACCCAAAACTCAGTACAGTGCTGAGTTTGTCGTTAGGAAGCTGACATGAGGCAAGGCATTTTGGACTAGGATGCTTGGCTCGATGGTCTGTTTAGCATCGTTCATTGTTTTCTGTTTTGCTTCATCATTTCTTTTTGTTTTTTATCGTCACTCTCTAAATATAAGTTGTTAATTCATCTACACTTATGAAGATTGTTGCGTGACTGAAGTTTCCCCATCTTATAGTCACAGTAAAATGTTATGGGGCAATGTATGGAGACTCAAGTGTACAAAATTTCAACTCAATCGATTTATAACCGCTGGGTGATTGTCACTTTATTGATTACCGTTTCTATTGTTTTGGGCCTCTCTTATAAAATTCAAACAGACAATAAAGTCCGAATTAATCAAGCTGCTTTTGAGGCGTCTAACACTCTGAAACAAGAGGTTCTGACTCGTATTCAGCTTTATCAATACGGTTTACGCGGGGCGCGCGGTGCGGTGTTGACGACAGGTGAAAATGAGATTTCTCGGAATATTTTTACTTTGTACAGTTTAACGCGTGACGTGGACGATGAATTTCCGGGTGCGCGTGGTTTTGGCTTTATTCGTCGAGTACCTCAATCTGAGGAGGATGCGTTTGTCGAGTCGGCTCGTCAGGATGGCTGGCCAGATTTTTCGATCAAAACGCTGGCGCCAAACTTCAATGAACGTTATGTCATCCAATACATTGAACCGGTTGATCGAAACCGTCAGGCAGTCGGTTTGGATATCGCATCAGAGAAAAACCGTCGTGAAGCGGCGGCTTCCTCTTTATACACTGGTGAAGTGCGTCTGACAGGGCCAATTACCTTGGTTCAAGCCTCCGGGAAGCCGCAGCAATCTTTTCTCATCCTTATGCCAATTTACCGTGGCGGCAGCACGCCTTTGACTCAAACCGAGCGGATTCAAAAAGGGTTTGGCTGGAGTTATGCCCCTTTGCTGATGGAGGAAGTGTTAAATGGGCTGCCTATAGATCCGGAGCAAATTCATTATGAATTGGTGGATATTACCGATTTGGATAATCCGGTGCTTTTTTATGACAGTGGAACATCAGGAATAAAACAGTTTAAAAAAGAACAGACAACGCTGGTGTATGGGCGGCATTGGCAAAGTTCACTGAGTATTACTCCTGCGTTCATTGAAGCATTGCGTTTGCCCGATCCTATTGCCTTTTTGGTGGTTGGCCTGCTCATCAGTGGTTTGCTTACTATTATTGTGATGGCTATTCGATTAAATATTGTTCGACGTCGTGAGGTCATGGCGCATCAAGCCAGAATCACGGCCGTGGTAGAAAGTTCTGCGGACGGTATTATCAGTAAAAATTTGGATGGCATTATTGTTAGCTGGAACCAAGGTGCGGAGCGTATTTTTGGTTTTACAAAAGAAGAAGCCATCGGTCACGATGTTAATGAGTTATTGGTGCCTCAAGACCTCAAGCATGAAGAAGCGACCATCATTACAAAGGTGAAAAAAGACAGGTCTTCACACTCTATTGAAACGCGTAGACGAACAAAATATGGCACGGAAATTCCGGTGTCCCTCACACTTTCTCCTATATTAGACGCAAATAATAACGTTTTTGGTGTGTCGAATACCGTGCGTGATATTTCCGAACGCAAGAAGGCAGAAGCCAGAATTTTTGAGCTAAACACCAACTTAGAAAATCAGGTAAAGGCGCGTACAGCAGAAATTCGAGAGCTGAATTTAATGTTAAATGACGTGTTAAGCGCCTCGTCTGAAGTGTCTATTATTGCAACGGATTTGAATGGTGTGATTAAACTGTTCAATAAAGGCGCTGAGCGGATGCTGGGTTACTCGGCTGAAGAGGTGGTTGGCAGAATGACTCCGCTTGGATTCCATGATGTGACCGAGATAGAGCAACACCGAAGGGAAATATTGAATGCCACAGGAGTGACCGTGGTGGAGTCTTTGGGTGTGTTGGTTTATAGGGCGCTGCAAGGTGATTTTGAAAGCAAGGAATGGACTTATCTTCATAAGGATGGCAGTACGCGCCCAGTGTCGTTAGTCGTTACACCCATGAAAGACAGTAGCAATGAGATCATTGGCTATTTGGGCATGGCGATGGACATCACTGAGCAAAAAAACAATCAGCAAGCCTTGATATACGCTCACGATCAATTGCTGATGGCTGCAGAGGTGGCGCAATTAGGCATTTGGAACTGGGATATAGAGGGTAACACACTAGAATGGAACGATTTGATGTTGGATATTTACCAATATCCTTTGTCAAAAAGAAAGGACGGTATTGTTTACGAAGACTGGTTGAACCGATTGCACCCTGATGATAGAGAAATGGCCGCTGAAGCCTTAAAAAACGCCGTTGATGGGACTGGGTATTATGACATGGTGTTTCGGATCATATTGCCAAATAACAAGATTCGCTATATATCGGCCAGCGCGTCTTTGCAGGAAAACCCCGAAGGCAATAAAACCATTATGATGGGAGTTAACCGTGATGTGACGGCAGAGCGTGAATTAGAGAGTTGGTTGCGTAAGGCCAAAGAAGAGGCGATTTCAGCCAGTGTCGCCAAGTCGAGCTTTTTGGCGAACATGAGCCATGAAATACGCACGCCAATGAACGCTATTTTAGGCATGCTGCATTTGGTGAAACGCACGGCCTTATCGTCTCAACAAGAGGATTACATTTCCAAAGCCCAGATTTCGGCCAAAACACTATTAGGATTGATTAATGATGTGTTGGACTTTACAAAAGTGGACGCTGGTAAGCTGGAATTGGAAAAGGAGCCCTTTGAAGTAGAGGCTTTGCTGAGCGAATTGGCGACGGTTTTGTCTATCAATACCATGGGTAAAAAGGTCGAGTTAATTTTTGATATTGATAAAGACATCCCAACGTATTTGGTTGGAGATAAACTGCGCTTTTTGCAAATCCTTATTAATCTGCTCAGTAACGCAATGAAATTCACTTTAGAAGGTTGTGTTGTTTTAGAGATTAAACAACTGTCTATGGAAAGTACGGTTTCGCGATTAAAAATCAGTGTGAAAGACACGGGAATAGGCATTAGTGCCGATAAACTAGAGTCTATATTTGATGTGTTTTCTCAGGCGGAATCTTCAACGGCACGACGTTTTGGGGGTTCCGGTCTGGGGTTGGTGATTTGTCGTCGATTTGTGGAACTCATGGGAGGTAATCTTCAAGTAGAAAGTGAGCCAGAGAAAGGCAGTACCTTCTATTTCACCGTAGATTTCCCGGTGGCGGATGTGGAGGTTGAAAAGCCTTCCGATGTGATAAGTGCACCGATTCGATTGTTGATTATAGATTCTAATGACACCTCAAAAATGATTTTTTCGCGTATGGCGATGAGCTTAGGTTGGTCGTCTGAAACCGCTGATTCAGTTCGTCTTGCTGGCACCTTGGTCAGTGATGCGTCGGCCGCAGGTCAACCCTTTGATGCGGTTTTATTAGACTGTAAAACAAGCGACTTTGCGGGAGCGGAAAGTATTAAACAGCTTGAATCTGCGATTGTTGTGGCTGAGCAGCGTCCTAAAGTGTTGTTGATGTCGAATGCTTTAGACGATCAGTTAGACGCGTTAACGGAGTGCGTTTCTGGTCGTCTGATCAAGCCTGTGACATTGAGCAAATTATCCGAAACGGTGTATGAATCGCTCACAGGGGAAATACGCCATCGTTTTAGTCTGCAAGACACAACCGATTTGTCCGACAGTTTGTTAGGTATTACGCTGCTTTTGGTGGAAGACAATGCGTTTAATCGACAGGTTGCAACCGAGTTACTGATGTCACAAGGTGCGAAGGTTGAAGTGGCAGATGGTGGCTTGGAGGGTGTCAATGCGGTTCTGTCTCATGATGTGGGGACATTTGACGTAGTATTGATGGACATGCAAATGCCCGGTGTAGATGGCTTAGAAGCGACCAAACGCATTCGTAAAGAAGCTCGTTTTGCGGATCTTCCAATTATTGCCATGACGGCGAATGTGTCTCAAGCTGACAAACAATCCTGTTTCCAAGCCGGAATGATTGATCATATTGCAAAACCGTTAGACATAGACCAAATGACTCGCTGTATTTTGCGTTATGCAAAACGTGCAGAGGAAACGGTTTCTTCGTTAAAGGATGAACATGCCCCTCGAAGGGAGTTAGATGATCACCGCTGTGATGTGGCGGAGCGTGAAGACCTTCAATCTATCCTGTCTCGATTTGCGGGTAGTGCGGATTTGTACAAAAATGTGGTCGAAGGTTTTAGAGTAGAAGCGGATGATTTATTGGCGCACATCGCTCAAGGCGTAGAGCAACGAGATGTGACTCATCTTATAGAGAGCCTTCACACATTGAAGGGAGCGGCACTTACGATGGGGCTGCCGAGATTAGCTGGCAAACTGGCTGGTTATGAAGCCACGTTAAAATCCACTGACAGCGATGAGGAGGCAGTTGAAACGTGTCTTTCGTCGATAGAAACGTCAAACCTGCGGGAGATGTTAGACGCTGAATTGACGGTGATTATTAACGACCTAAACTCATTGCCTTAATCCGGTTGTGTTTTTTGTTATTAGTAAGTTTTATAGCAATCTAGCGATCTCAATATTTACAAGCTATTGTTATTGGAATTCGACATATTCAAGGAGCGCATAATGTTCAATACTGGTTTAAAAAATGAACTGCAGTTACTGAAAGACGAGCTTTACTCTTTAAATCAAGTCAGAGACAGTTTGAGCCAAGAAATGCTGGTGCTGGTACTGACCCCTGATGGTGTGATTAAGTCAGTCAATGATAAATTCTTAAAAGAATTGGGTTGCTCGAAAGAGTACATCGTGGGCAAGACGTTGTCTGATTTAACCCCTTCGTATTCGCGTAAAACCGAACATTACAATGCCTTATTAGGGGCTATAAAAAACGTTAAACACTGGGTTGGCGCAGTAGAAATTGAAAAGGAAGATGGCACTGAGGCTTGGTTAAGAGCCATCGTTCAGCCTATCTTAGACGGCACAACGGGAAAATTGAAAGAGTTTGCTCTTCATTGTAATGACTTAACTCGCACCATTACTTCTTCTCGTGAAGATCAAAATATTATTGCGGCGTTGCAGCGCTCAACCGCTGTGATTGAGTTTGATATGAGCGGTCATATATTGACTGCGAACCATCTTTTTTTGCAGGGAATGGGTTACAAACTGGATCAAATCCGAGGTAAACACCATAAAATATTTTGTACGCCTGAAGAGTCTTCATCTTCCGAATATGTGGGATTTTGGGCACGCTTAAATAAAGGGGAATTTGTTGCCGATCGTTTTAAACGCATTGATAGTCGAGGAAACATTGTTTGGTTAGAAGCCACATATAATCCTATTTCAGATTTACATGGCCGTTTATACAAGGTTGTAAAATTTGCCACCATTATTACCGATCAGGTGAATCGAGAGTTGGCGGTATCTGACGCTGCTGATATTGCCTTCACTATTTCACAACAAACAGACGCAAGTGCAAAAAAAGGCAGCCAAGTCGTACGTGACACGGTGGCGGTCATGCGCCAATTAGCAGAACAAATGGCCGAAGCCGCAGAAGGCATTTCTGAGTTGGACAAACAATCCCAATTAGTGGGGTCTATTATCCAAAGCATTCGAGGCATTGCCGATCAAACGAACTTATTGGCGTTAAATGCCGCCATCGAGGCGGCACGAGCAGGAGAGCAGGGACGAGGCTTTGCGGTGGTGGCGGATGAAGTGAGGCTGCTCGCTTCACGAACCAGTACCGCCACAGAAGAAATAGTAGGTGTGGTGGAAAAAAACCAAATCTTGGCGGAAAAGGCCGTATCGTTAGTAAATAAAGGCAAAGAACAAGCAGAGCAAGGATTGACGCTTTCTAATGAAGCTGGCGAAGTGATTGTTGAGATCCAGGACGGTGCTCAGCGAGTGGTCGATGCGGTAGGACAGTTCTCAAGCAATTTGTAAAAATGAGCGATCAATGTATTGATCGCTCATTGTCTTTTTGCTTATTAACATTAGGACATCAATAGGTCATCAATAAGACAGCGTATCCAGTGTTTTCAATAACCACTCTAGTTCGTTGTCGCCTTCTAAACGTGCGGCCATGATTTGCTCGTGTTCCATGACGCGTTCACTGATGGTGGTGAAAAACGTTTCGCCGTATTGCGTCATAAAAAGAGCATAGGATCGACGGTCATTGATGGCGGGTCTGCGTTCAATAATGTCCATTTTTTCTAACTTGTCGACGGCGGCCACCATGGCGGAGCGGTCATTACCAAGTGCTTGCGCAACGGCCGTTTGCGTCAAACCTGGGTTGCGTTCCACAATAGCAATAATGGCAAACAAACCTGGGCTAATGCCAAGGTCTGAACAAACCTCAGAAAACTTAGTGAAAAAATTCATTTGAGCGCGGCGTAAGCGATAACCAACCAAGCTATTGAGTATGCCAAAGTCTACGGTTTGGTCTGTTTTTTTTGTGTCGTTAGCCATGTTAGTCTCATTTCTTATTCGAGTAATCGGACATTGTAATATAAAACATCAGTTTGGTGTAATTCTAAACTGTTGAGCGTTATACCAAGAAACGCAGGCACTTGGCCTGCGTTGGTGTTTTAGCCAATTAAGTGAACCAGTCCTAGCGTAATACTCGGGAACAGTATGAGTAATGCAACTCTGACAAAGTCCGAAATTAAGAAGGGGATAACGCCTTTAAAGCATTCTTTTAATTTGAGCGTGTCATCAAAGGATTTGATAATAAACACGTTCATCCCTACGGGTGGCGTGATCAATCCAACTTCGACCACAATCAGAGCCAAAATACCGAACCAAATCCCCAAATCGGTTGCTGGAATACCAAAGTCCATGGCCATAATCATGGGGAAATAAATCGGAATCGTCAGCAAAATCATTGCCAAACTGTCTAGGAAACAGCCCATTACCAAATAGGTAAGTAGCATGCAGACCAAGATGGTCTAAGGCGATAAACCTGAGTTTTGTATTAGCTCAACGCCCAAATCGGGTAACCGTGAAAGCGCAATAAAGACACTGAATAAATCCGCACCCAACACAATAAAAAAGATCATCGCGGAAGACACCGCGGTACGCATCAAACACGTGAGCAATCCATCCATGCGCATTTTACCGTGAGTAATCGCAAGAATCGCAGTCAAGATAACCCCGACAGAAGCGGCTTCTGTAGGCGTAAAAATCCCCATATAAATGCCGCCCAATACCACCAAGAAAATAGTCGTAATGTGCCACACGTCTTTTGTGGATTTGATCTTCTGGGCAAATGTCGTTTTTTCACCACGAGGGCCCGCGTTTGGGTAAATTCGCACATAAATAGCAATGGCAAGAATGTAGCCACCAGCCGCTAAAAAGCCTGGAATAAAAGCGGCGATGAACATTTTAGAAATATTTTGTTCAGTAAGTACCGCAAAAATAATCAGCACCATGGAGGGAGGAATCAAAATACCCAACGTACCACCGGCTGCCAAGGCGCCAGCAGCGAGACTGCCAGAATAGTTTAAGCGTTTCATTTCAGGCAGTGCGACCTTGCCCATTGTCGACGCGGTGGCGAGAGAAGAGCCACAAATCGCACCGAATGCTGCGCAGCCTGCAATGGCAGCCATAGCAATACCACCCCGTTGACGGCCAATCCATGTATTGCAGGTACGGAAGAGCTCGGCGGTGATGCCAGAGCGGGTTGCGAGTTCTCCCATTAATAAAAATAAAGGCACGACGGAAAGGTCGTAGGTCGAAAATTTTGAAATAGGCGCGGTGCCTAAATATTCTAATAGAGCAGGAACGCCACCAATAAGAGAATAACCAATGGCACCACACACCAACATGGTTAACGCAATTGGGATACGGATACTCATCAGAACCAGCAGTGCAGCCATCATTAAAAAGGCCAGTTCGATATTACTCATGATTACCCCCACACAACGAGGTGGACAGTTTATAAAGACCACAAAGCCCACACAGTGTCATGGATACAACGCCCACAATGAATGTCCACCAAGTGGGCAATTCAAGCAGCATGCTTTGTTCTAAATATTCTTTTGCTTCGAAGCCACTTAGGCTCATGCGATAAGCAAAAGTAAAGGCAACTAGGGTGAAAATCACATCACTAAAGGTGTCTAAAAAACGTAACGTGCTGGGTTTGCAGTGTGCGGTAAATAGATCGACAATGACGTGACCTTTGCGTAAATAACATTCAGGAAGAAAGAGAAATACGGCCATTGCCAGACCCATTTCGGTGATTTCGTAATCGCCTTCTATTGATTGGCCTATGGTTGTTCTACCGATAATGCTGGCGACGGTCGTCACCGCCAGCATTAACATGATAAAGCCACCCGTTAGCGCAAATAGAGACGATAAGCGACCCACAAGAGATCGATGTATATCTGCATTAAATTTGATCATGCTAACTTATCCAGCTAGTGGCTTAGAAATTTTCGTATTTATTAATGAGCGCTTTGGTTTTATCAAGAAGACGCTGTCCATCGTAGCCATCATCGTTCATGTCTTCGATCCATTTTGCGGTAACAGGGGCCATTGTTTTTTCCCAACGCTGATGTTCAGCGCCTTCAATGTAATCAAAGCTGTTGCCACGGTCGACGGCGTGCTTACGAGCAAACACTTCGTAATTGTCAAACAGGTCGCCAATATGACCCGCTAGCGACACACCAGAGTTGTCATCGATTACTTTTTGCAAATCAGCGGGCATGCTGTCATACACTTTTTTATTCATAGAGAACAAGAACGTGTTGGTGTACAGCCCTGCGCCTTTGAATTGAGTGTGGTGTTCAACCAATTCATGAATTTTCATCGGCAGTACCACTTCGAACGGCAATACCGCTACATCGATAACGCCTTTTGACAGCGCACTTGGCATTTCAGTTACGGGCAAAAACACAGTATTGGAACCAACTAAATTGAAGGCTTCAGACATGACTTTGTTTGGCGCGCGTACCTTCATTCCTTGAATGTCTTCTAAGTTTTTGATCGCTTTAGTACGAGAGTGGAAAGAGCCTGGAGCGTGGGTATGAGCGGCGATAAGGTGAATGTCTTTTAGCTCATCTTGCATTTCTGTTTCGGCGTATTCTTGCAATGCCATGCTGGTGGCTTTGGCTGAGCCTGGAACAAAAGGCAATTCAAATGACGTCATTTTAGGAAAACGCCCTGGCGTGTAGCCAGCCACTGTCCAAGAAAGATCCACAATGCCTTTGCGAGTTTGGTCAAAAAGTTGAGGCGGTTTTCCGCCCAGCTGCATGGCTGGATAGACATCAATTTTGATGCGTCCGTTGGAATCGGCTTCGACTTTTTTTGCCCAAGGTTCTAGGAATTGAGTATGCGCCATGGACATAGGTGGCAACATGTGGTGCAGCTTAAGAGTGTATTCCGCATCCGCTGCCAAGGCATTAACAGACAACATAGAGCCTATTGCAAATGCCAAACCTTTTAGTTGGATTTTCTTCATTGTATTCACCTTAGTTTTTTTTGTTATGTCAGTGTTTTTATTCCTAAATGACCGCAACGACCGCCTTTCATTGCGCTTAGAGCACTGTCACTCGGTACCTTTTTTGCCATTCTCACTCAAGAATAATCTAGTTGTGACATAAATTGTTGTGCTTTTCAACAATAGTAAATATAAATTTTTTACACGGGGTATTAAAAAAAGATAACCGCCTTTAAAAATGTTTGTAATAAAAATAGTTGTGATGTACAACATAATTAATTCTGACGAATGACAGTCATTAAAACAATACAAAGCCCAGCTAACCAAACAACTATAAAAGCAATCTGAGGGTATAAAATGAGCAAGGTTATTTCCTTAGCGCAAGCCGCTGAATTAATCCCCGATGGCGCCAGCGTGGCGTGGTCAACCGTGGGCATGTCCTATTTTGCTGAGGCCGTTGCCAAAGCCGTCGAGCAACGCTTTACAGCAACAGGCCACCCTCAACAGTTAACCTTGATTCACGATTGTGGCTGTGGCGATGGTCGAGACGCGGGTATGTCCCGTATGGCTCACCCTAATTTGGTTAAGCGTTTGATTTCGGGTCACACCGGCCAAGCCCCTAAAATGGCGCAAATGATTACCGACAATGCCATCGAAGCGTATTTACTTCCTCAAGGTGTGTTGACCACCATGTGGCGTCAGATTGCGGGAAATAAACCAGGTGTGATTACTAAAGTTGGCATGGGAACTTATGTTGATCCTTTGATTAGCGGCGGTAAAGTTACGTCTTTAACCACAGAAGATCTGGTTAAACGCATCGAGATCGAAGACGAAGAGTGGCTGTTGTTTAAAAAATTCCCATTAGATGTGGTGGTGATCCGTGCAACGACGGCAGACGAAGACGGCAACTTGTCCGTTGAAGAAGAAGCCATGTTGGCGGAAATTTTACCAATGGCGCAAGCCGCCAAAAACAGTGGCGGCATTGTGATTGCGCAAGTGAAGTACATTGCAGAACGTCATTCAATTCATCCAAAAGATGTCAAAGTGCCCGGTGTCTTGGTGGACTACATCACAGTCGCACCTGCTGAAGACCACAAACAAACCATCACTACGACTTACAATCCGGGTCTCGCAGGGAATTCCCGTGTGCCTTTAAACGCGCTGCCGCCAATGCTGTTCAGCGATCGAAAAGTGATTGCTCGTCGTGCGGCCATGGAGCTAAAGGCCAATGTTATGGTCAACCTCGGTATTGGTATGCCAGACGGTGTCGCTGCGATTGCCGCAGAAGAAAAAGTCTCCCATTTATTTACTCTAACCACCGAGCTTGGTACTTACGGCGGTATTCCTGCGTCGGGTGGCGATTTTGGCGCGGCGTGGAATGCGGATGCGATTATTGAGCACGAAGCGCAGTTCGATTTTTACGACGGTGGCGGTTTGGACATTGCTTTTCTGGGATTAGCGCAAGCTGACAAAGAGGGCAATTTAAACGTCAGTAAGTTTGGCCCTAAAGTGGTTGGCCCGGGTGGCTTTATCAATATTTCCCAGAGTGCCAAAAAAGTGGTGTTCTGCGGCACGTTAGTGAATGGCGCGAAACTGGGCTTCGAACACGGCAAGATGACGGTATTGGAAGAAGGCAAGGTACAAAAATTTGTCGAAGCGGTGGACCACATTACTTTCAGTGGCGCGGTGGCCAGAGAAAACCATAAGCCAGTGGTGTTTATCACCGAGCGCTGTGTGTTAGAGCTTCGCCAAGAAGGCATGGTGTTGACGGAAATTGCACCGGGCTTGGATTTAGAGCAAGACGTGCTCAGTGCCATGGCGTTTCGTCCCATTATTGCCGATGACCTTAAAACCATGCCAGCTGCTATTTTTGCGGAGCAATGGGGCGGTTTAGGTGAAATCATGGCGGCATCTGTCCAGTAGTCGATAAAACAACAAGAATAAAGAAGCGAGTAAATGTGCATGTCTATTAAAAATGTAGAAATCCCATACGGTGCTTACTGGAGTACGCCGTTTACCAAATGGCAAGGTTCCTTGCAGCATTTGCACTCGATGAAATTCGCAGCGCATGTCGCGAAAGACGAGTTGGCAAAACGCAATATTGATCCCTTAATGTTTGACTCTGGTGTGTTGGGCATGACCATCAACCAATACCAATCTTTCAACGGAGCGCCTTGGCCTTTGTACGACATTGGTGCGGTGAATACGGCAGGTCACGCCGTTAACCAAGTTTGTGCTACCAGTGCGCGTGGTTTGTTTGCCGCTGCATCAGAAATTGTCTGCGGTATGGCAAATGTGTCTTTCTTAATGACAGCCGATCGTTGCTCAAACGGCCCGCATATTTATTACCCAAATGCTAAAGGCCCAGCAGGGGCGTCCGAAGATCAAGTCACTTACAACATGATGAACGATTGCGTTGGCGGTCATTCGATGATGCAGACCGGTGAAAACGTGGCCAAACGTTTTGACATTACGCGTGAAGAATTAGACGTCGTCACTTTCCGTCGTTACGAACAGTATCAAGACGCATTAAAAGACGACCAAGCTTTTCAAAAACGTTATATGACGCTGCCTTTGTCAGTGCCAACGGCGAACTTCAAAAAAGAAGAAACGGTTATTACAGGCGATGAAGGGGTTTTTCCAACCACTTTAGAAGGGTTGCAGAAGCTAAAGTCGATTCAAGAAGGCGGTGTGATCACCTTTGGGAATCAAACGCACCCAGCCGACGGCAATGCGTCTGCGATTTTGTGTCGTTCGGAAGAAGTCGCTTCGCTTACGGCTCGCCCTGAAATCAAAGTTGAAGTGTTAGGTTTTGGCCAAGCGCGTGATGATTTGGCCTTCATGCCTGCGGCGCCTATCGAAGCGGCGAAACGGGCGCTTGCCGTGGCGGGTATTGATATTCAACAAGTAAAAGCGATCAAAACACACAACCCGTTTGCGGTGAACGATGTGGCCTTTGCGAAAGCCATGAACATCGATGTGATGACTATGAATAACTACGGCTGCTCTTTGATTTGGGGGCACCCGCAAGGACCAACCGGCATGCGCGCCATTATTGAGCTGATCGAAGAGCTGGTCATCAACGGTGGTGGTTATGGCTTATTTACGGGTTGCGCCGCAGGCGATACCGGTATGGCAGTGGTGATCAAGGTTTCAGACAGATAATTATAAGAATAGAGGCAATTCCATGACGACTTATCAATTTATTAATTACTCAGTAGAAAACGGCATAGCGCATTTACAGCTGAATCGCCCCGAAAAGAAAAACGCCATCAATGATAGCTTGTGTCTTGAAATCGAGCAGGTGTTTTTAAATTTGACTGACGATGTCAATGTGATCGTCCTGTCGGGAGCTGGCCCAGAGTTTTGTTCTGGCTTGGACCTTTTAGAGCATAAAGCCCGTGAACCATTTGAAGTGGTGAAGCATTCCAATATGTGGCATCGCGTTTTCGGCCACATTCGTGAGTCGGGTATTCCGGTTGTTGCAGCCATGCATGGTGCGGTGATTGGTGGTGGTCTGGAACTGGCCATTTGCGCCCATGTTCGCGTGACCGAAGAGAGTACTTTTTACCGTTTACCCGAAGGCAAGCACGGCATTTTTGTGGGCGGCGGCGCGTCGGTGAATGTGTCGAATGTGATTGGTGCCAGCCGTATGACAGAAATGATGTTGACTGGCCGTGACGTAAGAGCCGATGAAGGCTTGCGTATCGGTTTGGCGCATTATGTTGTGGGCAATGGTGAAGCCTTGGCCAAAGCCTTTGAAATTGCAGAAGGTATTGGCAAAAACTCGAAATATTCCAATTGGGCAATGACCACAGGGCTAAGCCGCATCAGCAATATGTCTGCTCAAGAAGGTCTGTACACCGAGTCTTTGATTTGCGGAATTACTCAAACCAGCGAGGAAGTAAAAGCGCGTATTGATGCGTTTTTAAATCGTAAAAAAAGCTAATTAACTTTGCCCTTGGTAATAAAAATAACAGCAAGATCAGGAGTATTTAGATGCAAATTCAAGACAAACATTTTGTGGTGACCGGTTCGGCTTCGGGTATTGGTGAAGCGGTTGCGCGTCGTTTACATGGTTTGGGGGCGAAAGTCACTTTAGCCGATGTGAATGAAGCGGGCTTGGCCCGTGTGAAGGCGGACCTTGGGGAACGAGTACAAGGTTGTGTGACAGACATCGTTGATGAAAATTCGGTACAAAGTGCGATTGACAAGGCCGTTGAGGCTTTTGGTCCGATCAGTGGTTTGGTCAATTGTGCGGGGATTCCAGGCGCGGAGCGTATCGTTGGTCGTGAAGGTCCACATCGTTTGGCGTCGTTTCAGCGTGCGGTGTCAGTAAACTTAATCGGTACCTTTAACATGATTCGTTTGGTGGCTGACAAGATGCAGCATAACGAACAAGAAGCCAATTTAGAGCGTGGTGTGATTATTAATACGGCATCGGTAGCCGCATTTGATGGTCAGATTGGACAAGCTGGATATGCCGCTTCCAAAGGCGGTGTTTGCGCTATGACCCTGCCGATTGCTCGTGAATTGGCGCGCTTTGGTATTCGCGTGATGACCATTGCTCCGGGCCTTTTCAAAACGCCTATGATGGATGTACTTCCAGAAGACGTGCAAAAATCGTTGGGTGAATCTGTGCCATTTCCTCCACGTCTTGGTGAGCCAGGTGAATACGCTTCCTTGGCGCAACACATCATCGAAAACAGCATGCTGAATGGCGAAGTGATTCGCTTGGACGGTGCGATTCGAATGGCAGCGAAATAGTCAGATGACGGTATTTGGGAGTCGATGATGAATTATCAAGCACCTTATAAAGATATGCAGTGGTTGGTGGCGCAAGCTTATCAACAACAAGGCCTAAATAACGTCGATGCATTGGAAGGATTTGACCCTGAACTGGCCAACGCGGTGATGGAAGAGGCTGCGAAATTTGCGTCTGGTGTGCTCGCGCCACTGAACGGCGTTGGTGACACTCAAGGCTGCCGTTTTCAAAACGGAACAGTGATCACGCCCGATGGTTGGAAAGACGCCTATCAGCAATTTGCCGAATCGGGTTGGATAGGTTTAGCCTTGCCTGAGGAATATGGCGGCCAAGGCCTGCCAAAGTACATCGCGCAGCCCGTCAATGAAATGTGGCTGTCGGCAAATTTGGCGTTCGTTATGTTTCAAGCTCTGGCACAGGGCGGCTCTGAAATTTTGCAAGCTTTTGCGAGTGAATCGATTCAACAGCGCTATTTGCCCAAAATCGTCACGGGCGAATGGACCATTGCGATGGCGTTGACGGAACCGAATGCAGGCTCAGACTTAGGCGCGTTGAATACCAAAGCGATTCCGCAAGCGGACGGTACTTACAAGATCAAAGGCCAGAAGATTTATATCACTTATGGCGAGCACGACTTGACCGACAATATCGCACATTTGGTGCTGGGCAGAACACCAGATGCGCCAGCGGGCAGTCGCGGTATTTCGTTATTTATTGTGCCTAAATATCAAGTTGCGGATGACGGTTCGCTGGGTGAATTCAACGATGTGCGTTGTACCGGCATTGAGCACAAATTGGGACTACACGGCAGTCCAACTTGCTCGATTAGCTACGGTGATGATGACGCCTGTGTTGGTGAATTGGTTGGCGAGCTAAATCAAGGCCTGATGGCGATGTTTGTTTTGATGAACGAAGCCCGTTTGAGCTGCGGTCTGCAAGGGGTCGCTTTGGGTGAACTTGGTTTTCAACGTGCGGTGGAATACGCTAAAGAGCGTACCCAAGGCAGCAATGAACAGGGCGAACGTGTTGCCATTATTGAGCACGCGGATGTAAAACGCATGTTGCTAGAAATGCGTTCGGAAACCTTTGCATTGCGAGCATTGGGCTACCAAATTGCGGCGCAAATTGACGCGACGGAAGCGTCTCATGACGCGCTAAAGAAAAACAGAGTCGCTTTACTCACACCGATTTTTAAAGCCTTTGCCACGGAACGCGCCAATGTTATGGCGGGTCAAGTGGTGCAAGTCTTCGGTGGTATGGGCTTTGTGGAAGAAACCGGCGTGGCGCAAATACTGCGTGACGCTCGAATCACGACCATCTATGAAGGCACAACCGGCATTCAGGCTCGTGACCTACTGTTTCGTAAAGTACGCGCAGACCAGGGCGCTGCGTTGACATTGTTGCTTGATGAAATGTGTGATCTGGCGACCACATTTGCCTCTGACGATGCGATGTCTGCAATGGCAAAAGACACGCGGCAAACGGTGAATACGTTAAGGTCTTTGCTGAACTCGCATTTATTGAGTGAGGAGTGTGATCCAACGTCATTGAACGCGGTTTCTGTGCCGTTTCTAGAGGCGATGGGGATCTTATGTTGTGCTTGGCAGTTGTTCAATGTCTTGGCGTATACGAAAACTCAAAGCCATCACGATGATGCTTACATGCAGAATGTAAAAGCATTAACCGCATTTTATGGTGCGTATCGTTTGCCTGCGGCAATGGCGGCGTTAAAAACAGTGGAACAGGCTGGGGCTGGCCTCAGCCAATATGAATTTTGAATAGGGTGAATTCACCCTAAGTCGAGAAAATAACAATAATTCGGCAGTGGTTTATCCGCCACTCCCCTAAAACTCAAACCACATAAAAATAATCAAAGTGCTTCTTTATGAGCATGAAGATGAGAGTAGGGACAAGCTATGAAAGTGAAAGCAGAAATGAGCAGTGAATTTCATCCAATTAAAGTGGTCGCGCATCCCATACACATCGAAACACGAAACGATGGTGTACAAATTATTAACAGCGAACAAGCATTGCATGAATACGCTCGTTGTTGGACGGATCAACTTGAATATTGGGCTGAAAAAACACCAGAGCAAATGTTTGTTGCTCAACGAGATGAGCAAGGTGAATGGCAGAAATTTACCTACGCGCAGACAGTGAAACGTGTTCGCCAGATTGCCTCTTGGTTGCTCACTCAACCTGTGTCAGTTGAACGTCCTATTGTCTTTTTGTGTGGCAACAGTGTTGAGCATCTTATGTTGGCGTTGGCAGGGATGTACGTCGGCATTGCGCATGCTCCGGTTTCTCCTGCGTATTCTTTGATTGCGACTGACTATAGTAAGTTACAGCACATCTTCGAAATTTTGACACCTGGCTTGATTGTGGTGGACGAATTGGCGCCTTATGAAAACGCGATCCAATCGGTGTGTCAGGACACGGCTACTCCTGTTGCGGTAATCAAAGGTGACATCACAGCGCAAAAAATTACCAATCCAACGATTTCTTTTTCCACTTTTTGGGACTTTCCAGAATCTTCTGATGTGGACGTTGAAAACGCCAAAGTCAGCGGCGATAGTATTGCCAAGATTCTGTTCACGTCAGGTACCACAGGGATGCCGAAAGGGGTTATTAACACTCAACGGATGATTTGTGCGAACCAAGTGATGATTCATCAAGTAATGCAATTCTTGAAAGATCAGCCGCCGATCATGGTGGACTGGTTGCCTTGGAATCACACTTTTGGTGGCAACCACAACATTGGTATCGCTTTGTACAACGGTGGCAGCTTGTATCTAGATGACGGTAAACCGACAGAAAAGCTTTTTGCTAAAACACTGCAAAACTTAGCCGAAATTTCACCAACCGTGTATTTCAATGTACCAAAAGGCTTTGAGTTATTGGTGAAAAATCTAAAAGCCAATCAAGAATTGGCGGAGAAATTTTTTGCACGTTTGCAGTTCACTTTCTTTGCGGCCGCAGGGCTGGCTCAGCATATTTGGGACGACCTTGATGCTTTGGCGATTCAGTACACGGGCAAGAAAATTCCGATGCTGACTGGGTTAGGTTGTACCGAAACCGCGCCATCAGCAACATTTGCGTCTGTCGAAGAATCCACTTCTGGTGTTATCGGTGTGCCTGCGCCGGGAGTATCGATCAAATTGGTTCCTAATGAAGGGAAGTTGGAAGCACGAGTGAAAGCCGAAACCGTCATGCCGGGATATTGGCGTCAGCCAGAATTGACGGCGAAGGCGTTTGATGAAGATGGTTACTACTGTTTAGGTGATGCCTTTGCCTATCTTGACGAAAATGCTCCTCAGCGCGGTTTCCGTTTTGATGGTCGTGTCTCAGAAGATTTTAAATTAGACAGTGGCACTTGGGTAAGCGCTGGTACCTTGCGCGCTAAGTTGATCAGCTCGTTTGCGCCTTTTGTTCAAGATGTGGTGTTGTGTGGAACCAACCGAGGCTATATCACCGCGTTGGTATTCCCTGATTGGGTGCATTGTCAGGCGATTATGCCGCACGATCTGGTGGAAACAAATGAACAGATGATCGCGCATTCTGCGGTTCGTGATGCTTTCCAACAAAAGCTGGTTGAATTTGCTAAGAACAGTACCGGCAGCTCAACTGTGGTGCAGCGTATTTTATTGCAAGCGGTGTCACCCAGCATTGATGCCCATGAAGTGACAGACAAGGGCTCATTGAACCAACGGGCTGTGCAAGCGCATCGTGAAGACCAAATAGAATTACTGTACCAAGAACCACTGTCGGATTTGGTTATCAGCGTATAAACGAGGGGCGTCACTATGTTTAAAAATGAACGGTCAGTGCGCATAGAGTGGGGGGATTGTGACCCTGCGGACATTGTGTTTTACCCTCGATATTTTACGTTTTTTGACGCCTCCACGGGCGCCTTGTTTGAGGCGATGGGGTACACGCTTCGATATATTCGCGATGAGTTAAACGACGTTGGCTTCCCTATGGTAGACACGCGATCGCAGTTTTTTAAGCCGTCAAAATACGGCGATAACGTGACGATTGAAAGTGAGTTTACTGAGGTTGGTCGAGCCAGCTTTGGGGTTCGTCATCGGTTGTTTAATGAAGGGTGCTTGGCAGTAGAGTGTACGGAAAAACGCGTTTGGGCTTGCCATAATGCGGAAGGTGTTCTTAAAGCTAAGCCCATTCCAGATGAGATTAAAATGAAGATGATGCGCCGCAGTGAAAAACAAGAGTCTAAAAATAAGGGGCAGTGAGAAAGTGAAAATTTTAGTGGGTGTTAAACGTGTCATTGATTACAACGTCAAAGTGCGTGTGAAAGCGGATGAAAGTAATGTGGATTTAACCAATGTAAAAATGGCAATGAATCCATTTTGTGAAATTGCGGTTGAAGAAGCGATACGCCTTAAAGAAGCGGGTCTGGCATCAGAAGTGATTGTCATGAGCGTCGGTACAACACAAAGCCAAGAGCAACTTCGTAATGCCATGGCGTTGGGGGCGGATCGTGGCATTTTGGTTGACGTTGATGCAGAGGTTGAGCCATTAAATGTCGCGAAGGCGTTTGCGGCGGTGGTTGATAAAGAACAACCGGAGTTGGTTATTTTGGGGAAGCAATCGATTGATTCGGATAATAATCAAATGGGGCAAATGTTGGCGGCGTTAACGAAGCGTCCGCAAGGGACTTTTGCTTCTAAGTTGGTGATCGACGGGGATAAAGCGTTTGTGACTCGCGAAATTGATGGTGGCTTACGTACGGTCGCACTGACATTGCCCGCCATTGTTACGACAGACTTACGTCTTAATGAACCGCGCTATGCCAAATTACCCGATATCATGAAGGCCAAACGTAAGCCGTTAGAAACGCTGTCTTTGGCGGATTTGGGTGTGACGATAAAACCCCATTGCCAATTAGACAAAGTGGAAGCGCCAACCACTCGCAGCGCGGGTGTAAAGGTGACGTCGGTGGACGAATTGATCGGTAAATTGAAAGACGAAGCGAAGGTGATTTAATGACGACTTTATTAATTGCAGAACACAATTCCAGTGCGCTTTCGCCTTCTACTTTATCCGCGTTGACCGCAGCAAATGAGATGGGCAATGACGTGCATGTACTTGTAGCGGGCAACAATGTGGAATTGATTGCCAGCGATGCGGCCAACCTATTGGGCGTTACCAAGGTGCTTTGCGCCAGTTCTGATGTTTATGAAAGAGCGCTCGCCGAGCCGATGAGCGAGTTGGTGTTGCATTTAGCGGGACAGTATTCGCATATTGTTGCGCCATCAAATTCAGAATCGAAAGACTTTATGCCAAGAGTCGCGGCGCTGTTGGATGTGGGACAGGTATCGGATATTTGTGCGGTATTGAGCCAAAATCAATTTAAGCGCCCGATTTATGCCGGTAATGCGATCGCGACGGTCACAGTATTGGATGCTAAAAAAGTCATCACAGTACGGGCGTCGTCATTTGATAAAACCACTCAACATAGCGATCAAGCTTGCGCTGTGGAGACGGTCGCTTTTGTGGCAAGTAATGGTTTGTCGAGTTGGCAATCTGATGACATTACGGAATCAGCGCGCCCTGATCTTGCCAGTGCCGCTCGTGTTGTGTCTGGCGGTCGCGGTGTGGGCAGTAGCGAGAACTTTGCTTTGATTGAAGCGTTAGCCGATAAACTCGGTGCGGCGGTTGGTGCGTCACGTGCGGCGGTGGACGCTGGTTTTGTGTCTAATGATTTGCAAGTCGGGCAGACAGGTAAAATTGTCGCGCCAGATTTGTACATGGCGTTTGGTGTTTCTGGCGCAATTCAACATTTGGCGGGCATGAAAGATTCTAAGGTGATTGTTGCGGTGAACAAAGACGAAGACGCGCCTATTTTTCAAATTGCGGATTACGGCTTGGTAGGGGACCTTTTTGAGGTACTTCCGGAGATGACTAGCAAGTTGTAACGGGGAAAACGAACCTTCCTTGGTGTGGTATTGACCGAGCTTTAGGCTCGGTTTTTTTATTTATTGGAATGGGTTTGAGAGCAAAGCTCAATGATGCGTTTGCCACTGATGAATAAGAAGCAGCTGATTGTGATGGCCAGCGCTGTCAGGTGAAAGACGTCGATAATGAATACTGTGTCCATGATGGTTCCTTTTATGCGATGTTGATTTATTGTTATTTTGTTTAATAAAAGCACAAGGTGCGTAATTCGTCCATATTGTTTACAAAACAACCATTTCAAAAGGAGTGTGTTTGGACTATCGAAACGTTTAGAATTTGCCGCTGATTACTTTATAGTGTGTGAAGGTGTTCTAACCCATTTATGTGGTTGGGTTATGGGACACTTCAGATGTCTTTTATCCTGTGTGGCTTTTTATAGGAGCGGCGACGGCGCATGATTCGCCCGTTATTAGTGATGCGTTTGTTGACGATGCCATGCTTGTGGATGAGCGTGGTGCAATTTGTCTTCGGCGAGTTATCCTTCATGTTGTTTAAAGACGATGTTGGTCGCGCCTTTGCGATTCCCGCTTTGCTTACCTTTTCGGTGTCTTTGGTCATTTTGCTTGGTTTTCGAAAGTACGCTCTGCCTTCCGTCAATACCCGCGAAGCCATGCTTTTTGCCAGTTTGACCTGGTTGGCTGTTGGGGTGTTGGGCGCCATTCCTATTATTTCTGTTACGCACATTTCGTTTACGGATGGGGTGTTTGAATCCATCAGTGCCTTGACCACAACGGGCGCTACTGTGCTGTCTGGATTGGATGATATGCCACCCACTTTTTTGATGTATCGTCAGTTTTTGCAATGGATGGGCGGTTTGGGTGTGGTGATCTTTGTGGTGGCGATTCTGCCGATGCTAAACATTGGTGGTATGCGATTATTGAAAGCCGAAACGCCGGGCCCGATTAAAGACGAGAAACTGTCTCCTCGAGTTTCCAGTACCACACACTATTTATGGATGGTGTACTTAGCCATTACGGTGTTGTGCGCGTTAAGTTATTACGCTGCCGGAATGTCGGTGTTCGATGCGATTGGACACAGCTTTACAACGGTATCCACTGGTGGATTTTCCACCCATGACGCCAGTATGGGCTATTTTAATAGCCCGCTTATTTTGTGGATATGCAATGTGTTTATGCTGCTTGGTGCCATCAATTTTGCGCTGCATTATCGGGTGTATATTGCACGCCGTTTGACGCTGTATTGGCAAGACGAAGAGACGCGAGGCTTCTTGAAAATAGTGGCATTTATCGCTTTTTTATTGGCACTGTTTCTTTTTCAAACGGACTCAGAAGACGGTTTTTGGGTGTCCATAACCCAGTCTTTTTTCCATGTCATTTCGTTTATTACCAGCACAGGGTTTGCGGCAACGGACTTTGGTGCTTGGCCAGCAGTCACGTCCATTATCTTGATCTTTGTTGGCTATATTGGTGGCTGTGCTGGGTCTACGGCGGGTGGTAATAAAGTGATCCGCAATATAATTTCTGTGAAATCCATTGGTCTGGAAGTGAAGCGATTGGTGCACCCCAATGGGGTGTTTGCGATGAAGTTTCAGGGGCGAACCATCAGCGAAGATGTGCGTCACTCAGTAATGGGTTTTATGTGTCTTGCTGCTATGGTGACGGTTTTGTTTACCGTATTACTAATGATGACGGGCATGAGTTTTATGGCGTCGTTAAGTGCGACCGCCGCTTGCCTCAATGTATTGGGTCCAGGGTTTGCTGAGCTGGGGAGTAACTTCGCGCCGCTAAGCGATACTGGCACTTGGTTGATGAGTTTTGCGATGATCTTAGGGCGTTTGGAATACTTCACTGTGTTGGTGCTTTTCTTTCCGGTGATGTGGCGTCATTGACCCGTGTTTTATTTGCATCTATTAGGGTGAATTTTCTGCCGCTTACAGTGTAAATAACTTGTCATTCCCCCGAAGGAGGCTGTCGCCAAACGAATGCCGTCGATATTGTAGGTCGGCCTTTAGGCCGTCAAGGTTTTTGGTTTGGTGTTATCAGGCTTTTGACGGCCTAAAGGCCGACCTACAGGTGATTACCTTTAACGACACTACCTCTTCCGAGGAAGTGTCGTACAAACAAGTTAGTATTACTTAAAGAGAAGGTTAAATGGCGGCGACAGAGATGCCATTGCTGTTTTCTTCATACGCTTCTAATTCTATGGCAATACTTTTTGAGGTTGGCGTATTGCTGAACTCACCATGGCTGTCTAGCGGTACTAATGGATTCGTCTCTGGATAGTAAGCCGCGATGTTGCCTGCAGGAATGCTGTACGGCACCAGTTTAAAACCACTCACTTTGCGAACTACGCCGTCATCCCATAATGAACGCAGTGTTACGCTTTGACCTTCTTCGAAGCCTAGACGCTGGATGTCTGCGGGGTTAATAAACACCACTTTGCGTTCACCTTTAATGCCACGGTAGCGGTCGTTCATGCCATAAATCGTGGTGTTGTATTGGTCATGGGAGCGCAATGTTTGCATGATCATGGTTTTGTCTGTCAGTAGATCTTGCGCACGTTTTGGCAAAATGGAGGCTGGTAACGTATGTGTATGGCAAATCGCTTTACCCGCTGGTGTTTTCCAGTTTCTTTCCCGTGCGCTGTTGCCTAGGTAGAAACCACCATCTTGCAAAATGCGTTGGTTAAAGTCGTGGAATCCAGGTACAACAGCGGCAATGTGTTCACGAATAAGGTCGTAATCACTGACCACTTCGTGCCAATCAATCGGGAAGTTACCTAGCGTCGCTGCGGCGATTCCTGCAACGATGGCTGGTTCAGATTTCTGTTCTTTACTTAATGGCTCCAATACGCCACCAGACGCGTGAATCATGCTGAAAGAATCTTCTACGGTGACTTTTTGCTGTCCTTTTGCTTGATGATCGATATCAGTACGACCTAAGCAGGGCAATATGATCGCCTCGGTGCCAGTGATTAGGTGAGAGCGGTTTAGCTTGGTGCTTATTTGTACCGTTAACTCACATTGTTTTAAGGCATGCTCTGTGGCTTGTGTGTCGGGGGTTGCTGCAGCGAAGTTACCACCTAGGGCGATAAAGACACCGACTTTGCCATCACGCATTGCTCGAATAGTATCAACAACCGCTAAACCGTGTTCTTGTGGTGGTGTGAAGTTGAAGCGTTTTTCCAACGCATCAAGGAACGCCTGAGAAGGGCGTTCGTTAATGCCCATGGTTCTATCACCTTGCACATTACTGTGGCCACGAACAGGGCAAACACCCGCGCCCGGTTTGCCTAAATTGCCACGTAATGCCATCAAGTTGACCATTTCGTGGATGGTCGCAACAGAATGATGGTGCTGAGTAATGCCCATTGCCCATGTCAGAATGACGCTTTCTGCTTTTGCATAGACGTTGGCTGCGTGAGTAATGTCTTCTTTGCTAAGGCCCGATTGATCGACGATGTCTTGCCAAGGTGTTTGTTTTACTTGTTCAAGGTAGGCGTCTAAACCTTGGGTGTGTTCTTTGATGAAATCGTGATCAAAAACCGCTTCGCCTTTTTGTTGCGCGGCTACTTCTAGGTCGATAAGTACTTTAACCATGCCACGAACCACCGCCATGTCTCCGCCAATTTTAGGGCAGAAGTATCCCGTATTGGTTGGCTTGGAGCCATTGGTGAGCATCTCGATCGGGTTTTGTGGATTCTGGAAGCGTTCTAGACCGCGCTCGTGTAGGGTATTGAAGCTTAATAGTTGCGCGCCGCGCTGCACCACTTCTTTTAGGGTCTCGAGCATACGTGGGTGGTTTGTCCCAGGGTTTTGCCCGAAAACAAAGACCGCATCCGCGTGTTCAAAGTCGTCAATTTCCACCGTGCCTTTGCCAATGCCAATACTGCTTGTTAAGGCATAACCGCTGGCTTCGTGACACATGTTTGAACAGTCAGGGAAGTTATTTGTGCCGTATGCGCGCGCAAAAAGTTGATACAAAAATGCGGCTTCGTTGCTGGCGCGTCCAGACGTGTAAAACGCCACAGTGTCTGGATTGGCTTGTTTTTTAAGCGTATCGCCAATTTGCTTGTAGGCTTGTTCCCAAGAGATCGCTTCGTAGTGATCTGTTTCTCGGTTGTAGCGCATTGGTTCTGTGAGTCGGCCTTGGTATTCAAGGAAATAGTCACTTTGGGAGTTTAGCCAAGTGACACTGTGCTCAGCCATGAAAGCCGCATCGACTTTACGAGATGTCGCTTCCCAGTTAACCGCTTTGGCGCCGTTTTCACAGAAGCGGATTTTAGCTGGATCGTGTTTTTCACCCCAAGCACAGCCTGGACAATCGAAACCATGAGGCTGGTTCGTTTTTAACAGAGTATGAATATTGCGTACGGCGTTCTCGCTTTTTAGCCAATGTTTTGTTGTGCTTTGTAAGGCCCCCCAACCACCGGCTGGGCCTTTGTAGGGCGTGTAAAAATCGGTCTTTTTACTCATGGTGTGTTCCTTTTAATTGGGTCGACGCGGCAAACACTCTTGGGACATCTTGCTTTGGCAAATGGATTAAGTTGAGCCCGTAATGTTGGGCTAGGCTGACCGCGAGAGTGCTTGGTGATGCCAGATGAATCAATCGTGATAGGCCGACTCGGACGGCTTTTTGAACCAGTTCGGTGCTGCATCGGCTTGTCATCAAAACGCTGTGATCATGCAAGTCTAAACGCTGTTGGAGTGCATAGCCAATGACCTTATCAAGGGCATTGTGGCGGCCAATGTCTTCCATACACCGTATGGGGTTGCCGTTTGGCGCGATCAGTAACGCGGCGTGAACGGCTCCGGTTTTGTTTCCTAATGTTTGGTAGGTGGATAAATGCGACTTTAAAGACGCCAGTATTGACGTTTTAATAGGGGCGCATGGCGCTAACATGGGCAGAGTTGGGATAGCCTGTGAAAGCGACTCTACGCCACAAATCCCACAGCCTGTTGCGCCTAGGTGCGCGTGTTGCTTTTGTTTGTATTGCGCAAAACGCCTAGGGCTAATGATGAGGTTGACGGCCATGCTGTTTATATTTGCTTGAAGCTTTGTCGTTTCAATCTCTATGTCTCGGACATCATTGATGTCTTCAATAATGCCTTCGCTGCAGGCAAGGCCTACCACAAACGCATCCAGATGGTTGGGAGTAACCATCATCACGGCGTGAGCTATGCCATTTATGCTGATGGCTAAAGGCATTTCTTCCACTAACTCAGCAACACCAGAGGTGCTTTGCTCATCACCGCGTGCGAATGTTCGCGGTTGGGAGCAGGGGAATGTGAAGGGCGAAAAAGACATGTTATGGCATTCGGCTCTTAAAAAGTGAGCTTTATAGTACGGAGAGACGGTAGGGTCGTCTATCCATTTTGCTCCAATAAAGTGCGTGAAAACGACCTGTCGTTGGACGTTATGTCGTTTGCTTATAAAAGAAGCACTTCATAGACGGTTTTCAATGGACTAAGTATTTCTTTAGAGTTTGAAATACCGTATTCTTGCCCGAAAAAAATTAGCTTCAATGCTTGTTTCGTATTGGTTTCGAAAAACCGCAGGCGAAAAAAGTATGGACTGTGATTATTTGCACTCCAGCAGTGGCAAGGAAATGGCACATGAGACAAAGTGTGGTTCTGTTTTTGTCATATATTGAGAACGTGTGCGACCTACAGCGGTAGTGCATAGTCAGGTTCTTGGTGAACCATTTTTTGTTTAATGAGTTTTTTATTTATGCAGTTTATTACACGCCTCTCGCGTTGGGCTTTATCTGGCCCGCGAGCTTGGTTATCGATCATTTTTGCCACCTTTGTTGTGCTGTTGTTTGTTTACCGATCGCTTGTGTCGCCAACAGAAAATCCCAAAGAGTATGTTCTACCCAGTGTCGATATAGAGACCCCAGCGCCAATCGAGTTACCCCCTGTCAGCGCGAATACCGACGAAGACAATGATTATGATTCCTTAATCACCACAGACCCCTTGCAAAATGTGGAAGCGGTTCCTGCGCCACTACCGTCTATTGAGTATGTGATCAAATCGGGTGATACGTTGGCGCGTATTTTTGCAAGATTGGGTTTGCCGAGAGAATCTTTGTATGCGGTATTAGAAGCCGATCAAGAGTATTTAGTGCTCGAACCCTTGCTACCAAATGATAAATTCACGTTCAAATTGGATGAAAATGGCGACTTGGTCGAGTTGACTCGCCGATTGGATATGAGTAAAAGCGTGTCTTATGTGCAGCATGATAATGGCGGCTACAGCTATGAAGAGCACATTAAGCCAATTACCTACAATCACGAAGCCGTACACAGCAAAATCGTCGGCAACTTTTATTTGTCTGCGAAAAAAGCCGGGCTGTCTGATACCAATATATTAATCATTAACGATGTCTTAAAAGGGCGAGTGAATTTTCGCAAAGACCTTAGAGCCGGTGATGCGTTTGATTTTGTTGTTAAAAAAGGCAGCATCGATGGTGTTAAAGTCGGTGAAGATCAATTAGAAGCGCTGGAAATTACGGTAAAAGGCCAAACTTATCGTGCGTTTGTGCATTCGGATGGGCGTTTTTATGATGAGTCAGGTAACAGCCTAACGCCGGCTTTATTGCGTTGGCCAACCCGCAAACAATACCGTATTAGTTCCCCGTTTAATGCTAACCGTTTACACCCAATCACAGGGCACCCAGCGCCACATAATGGTGTCGACTTGGCAACGCCGTCTGGTACAGAGGTGCTTGCTACGGGTGATGGTGTTGTGACGCGGGTGGCGACACATAAGTACGCGGGTAAATACATTGTTATTGATTACACAGGGCCTTATGGCTCGCGCTTTTTGCACCTAAGTAAAATCCTGGTGAAGAAAGGGCAGCAGGTTAAACGTGGTCAAGTGATTGCATTGTCGGGGAATACTGGCCGAACCACAGGGGCGCACCTTCATTATGAACTGCACATTCGAGGCAGACCTGTAAACCCAATGACCACGGACATTCCGACAACGCAATCTATTCCAAAGAATCAGCGTCGTGACTATGATGCGAATGTGTCTATGTGGGTCAGCATGATGGCGAGTACAAAGGCAGAGTTTTCCGGTACTGATGCGAGGCTGGAATTAGATGGCGACCTTGATTCGGATGTGTCAGAAGTATCGGAATAAGCGTTTACCTAAGTCGATATTTAGACGTTTACAATCGGCATAAAAAACGGCCTATCTTGTTAATCAAGGTAGGCCGTTTTGCGTTTTAGAATCCTTTTTGTGTCGCAATAAGTGTCTTTATTAGTGCTTTATCAGAATGCTTTTATAGGCTCTTTTTGTAGGACTTATTACCCTTAATAAAGACCGCCAAGAACAATACCAAACCAACACATTCAATCCACAAATCAAGGTTGGGCCACAGCATCATAGTGGATGCTATTAGCAGTACGAGACGAGTCGGAATAGACACTTTGTCTTCCAGATAGCCTTCCATTGCCCCAACTAGTGCATACATTCCAAAGATGGCAAAGAACGAAAGACGCAGGAGTGTTTCGGTATCGCCACCGATCAAAGGCGTGTAGGCCATTAATAATGGCACTATGTACAAGCCTTTCGCCAATTTCCACGCCGTCATGCCCGTTAGCATTGGCGGTGTTTTGGCAATAGCAGCGGCCGCAAACGCGGTTAAACACACGGGTGGTGTGACGTTACTGTCTTGGGACAACCAAAAGATGATCATGTGTGCAGTGACCAAAATCATCGCCACGCTTTGAGCGCCCAATGCCTGATCCATTAACATGCCTTTAAAGTCATTAGGAACTTGCGCTAATAAGGCTTGAGCTTGTTCCATCGGCATGCCTTGCGCCAAGGTGGCGATGGCAGAAGGGTCCACCAACATGAAAATGGCGCTAGCGGCTTCAGGTAAACTGCCGGAAGACATCATTTCCAAAAGCTGGCTTTCAGCAATCAGATTAAACAATGCGGGAGCAGACAATGTGCCTAATACAATATAAGACGCCGTGACAGGCAATCCCATCCCCAAAATTAACGACGCGATGGCCACTAAAATAATGGTGAAGAACAGGCTTCCGCCAGCCCAATTGGTGATCAATAATGAGAAAGTGTTACCCACTCCAGTGGTGCTGATGACGTTAACCACTAAACCAATTCCGACCAGTAAAACGGCAGTAGTTGACATGTTTTTGGCACCTTGTGCCATCGCATCAAGAATTTTCGCAGGGCCCATTCGGTGCTTGCGGGAAAGGAATGACGCCGCTATTACCGCCAAGATGCTTATGCCAGCAGCGTAAGTCGGTGTAAAACCTTGCACCAATAAAGTGACTAGCACGGTTAGCGGAACAATGTGATGCCAGCCGTCTTTCAGCACTTGTGACATATTCACGGCGTCATCACTTTCTGTCGCGATGACTTTGCTGCGCTTAGCCTCAACTCGGACGAAAAAGCCGACAGACAAGAAGTACAAAAGCGCAGGAATCGCGGCCACACTGATGATGGTAACGTAAGATACTTGAGTGTAAGACGCCATGATAAACGCGCCAGCCCCCATGACTGGCGGCATGAGCTGTCCACCCGTTGACGCGGCGGCTTCTACACCTGCCGCAAAACGTGCAGGAAAGCCGGCTTTGCGCATTAATGGGATGGTAATAACGCCAGTAGAAACGGTGTTAGCAACCGAAGAGCCAGATACCGAGCCCATAAGACCTGATCCCAATACGGCCACAAAGCCTGGCCCACCAATCATTTTGCTGGCGAGAGAGCGAGACAAATCAATAATGAAGTCACCCGCCCCAGATTTCACTAAAAAGGCACCGAATAAAATGAACATGAAGACAAAGCTCCATGAGATTCGGGAAATAGAGCCAAACATGCCGTCGGTACTAAAGAAGCTGCGGTACAGCAGCGTTTCCATGCTTAATCCAGGGAAGTTAAACATGCCGCCAAGCCAGCTTCCCCATAATACAACGTAGGTCAATGCGACGACGATCAGAAAGGGGATAAACCAACCGCTAGTGCGACGGATAAGCTCTAATGATAACAACACGGCAATGCTGGAGACGATCCAATCGGCCGTATTAAATGTGACGCCTCTGGCGTAAAGGGCATCTTCGAAAAAAATGATGTACAGCACCATGCCGATCAAAGCCAATACGATGGCACTGTCAAAAAACATGGCTATTTTGCTATTCTGCCAGGTTGGATGGGCAGGAATAAGCAGGGCGCATAAGGCTCCGAATCCAGCAAAGTGAAAAGCAGATACCCAGAGTTCCGGCAATGTTGCTATGGTGTTGATGTAAATATGAGCAACAGCTAAAAATATAGAAATGGTAAACACCAAACGATTTAACCAAGTCCCGGTACGGTATTTGGTTTCAAAATCATCAAGGTTTACCTCTTTAGAGGCGGTGGGTTGCGACGAAGCAGTCATAGACAAGCTACCTTAAATGCGTACAAAAACAAGTTGTGCAAAGAAAGAGAGGCGCGCCGTACAAGGTACGGCGCGTTGACACCGTTTTGCGGTGTTATTTTGCGATCAATCGAGCCGGAATGTTAATACCGCGTTCACGGTAGTAACGTGCTGCACCTGGATGAAGTGGCACAGGAAGGCCTGCAATGGCTTTTTCGATAGACATGACAGACGTTGCTTTATGAATCGCACTTAGATAAGACAAGTTTTCATATAAGGACTTAGTCAACTCATACACATCGTCTTCCGATAGGTCAGCACGAGCGGCTAGGAAGTTAGGCTGAGCGACGGTGTTGATGTCTTTTGTTTGGCCTGGGTAAGTGTTTGCTGGAATCACATAACGTGTCCATAAATCATAGCTGCCATTGGCTTCTTTGATTTGTTGGTCAGTAAAGTCCAGAACTTTCACTTTATCGCCCATGGACGCATAGAGTCTTGTGACGGCACTTACTGGAACACCAGCTGGAGTATTCATACCATCAATGTTGCCGTTTTGCATGGCATCGGCGCTTGCACCGTAACCCATATAAGCCAAAGCGAATTTGTCTGGATCAATGTTTAGGCCTTTAAGCTGCTGACGACCAGAACCTTCTGTGCCTGAGTTTTTGGTACCAATGGAGAATTTGTGATTCGTACCTTCGATATCTTTTAGATCCGCAACCGTACCCGTTTTGGCAAGATCGGACTTTAGAACAAAGTGTTCTACGTTTTGCCACAGCATGGAAACAGAGCGCAGCTCAGTTTGTTTGCCTGAGCTTTCAAATGGGCCTTCGCCGTCCCATGCCCATGCACCATATAAGCCTTGTAGAATGGCAAATTGAGCTTGGTTCTCGCGGAGCAATTTGATGTTTTCACCGGACCCTGCAGAGCTAATCGCAGACACGGATAAACCGAATTTTGGCTCCAGCTTCACTTTACTCAGTGTCGCAATGGCAACACCAACGGGATAATACGTTCCCCCAGTGGATGCTGTTGCTAGAATGTAATTGCGGTTGTCCGCCGCAGAGGCGCCTGTTGCTGACAACGCAATTGCTGCAGCAGTAGCACTAGAAAGAATGGCTTTAGTAACGAATCCCAATTTCATATTATTTTTCTCCTATTGGTGGGGTTGGTTAAATTAATCTATAGCGATTATCGTGCCAAAGATATAACTTATTGAAAATTAATGATTTTATTTTTAGTCTGTTTCTATTCTTACTTTTTTACATACTTTTGCGCAAATTATTGCTTATTGTTGACGTTTCTTTGTCGGCAAAAAATTGCTTATGATGTAAGCGAGTAAAAATACCGTTTAACATGCTATTTTGTCACTTCTCTTTTTTTGTGTGAGCAAAATATTGCCGATGGTTCAAAGTGAGAAAATAATGAAGCAAGAACAAGTAATTCGTGTTGTACTGTTTGATCTAGGCAATGTGCTGGTGGATTTGGGTGATGTTTCTGAAATGCATGCTATGTTGAATACGCATGGTGAAGAATCCGATGTGTGGCTGAAATGGTTACAATCACCGTCTGTCGCGGCCTTTGATTCGGGCAATATTTCGTTTGATCAATTTGCAGAAGACTTGTTAACAGAAGTGGGCAGTAATGCCGACAAAGCGCTTTTTAAAACGACGTTTAAATCATGGCCAAAAGGCTTGTTTGCTGGAGCATTGGCTTTAGTCGATGCTGTGAAGCCTGAGTACCATCGTGCAATTTTGTCGAATACGAACGCGGCGCATTGGCCAAGGCTCATGGACGAAATGGGGTTGGCGGGGAAGTTTCACAGTTATTATGCGTCTCATCAAGTGGGGTTTGTTAAGCCTGACGAAGCCATTTACCTTCATGTTATTCGTAGCTTGTGTGTTGCGCCTGAGCAGATTCTTTTTATTGATGATAATCAGGTTAATATCGATACGGCGTTGTCATTAGGCATGAAGGCGCATCGGGTAAAGGGTGTTGAGCAGGCTCGTCAGGTGCTCGATCAATATGGGGTGTTGTTATCCAGTGAGCTTGGTTGAAACAATGATGTTGGATGATTTGAAGCCTTTCATGACGTTGTTGAGGTGAAAATGCAATTGGAATTAGAGGTTTCTATGCGCACGTTTGATGGACAATCTTCGATTAGTTATTCCCGAACTCGACCCATGTATCCGGCCGAGTTGTATTATTGGTTGTCTCAACAAGTGCCTTCTTCCAGTGTTGTATGGGATTGTGCATGCGGTACTGGCCAAGCATCCGTTGATCTTGCTGCGTATTTCGACCGTGTTGAGGCGTCTGATATCAGCGAATCGCAAGTGACGGCGGCAACGCCTCATCGCAAGGTGAATTATCAGGTGTTTCCAGCGGAAAAAACACTTTACCCCGATCATTATTTTGATGTGGTGTGTGTGGCGCATGCCCTGCATTGGTTTGATTTAGATGCGTTTTGGGCAGAACTGAGACGAGTGCTAAAACCGGGGGGGATTTTTGTTTGTTGGGGCTATAACTGGTTGCAAGTTGGCGATGCCGAAGACAAAGCCATTGCCGAAACCGTGCTGCCTCATCTTGCGCCTTATTGGCCTCCGCAGAGTCGCTTGTTGTGGAATCAGTACCGTGACATTGAGTTTCCATTAGAACTTATTGACGTGCCGCAGTTTGAATTAAATTGTCATTGGTCTGTCACGCAAACATTGGATTTTATCCGAACGTGGTCAGCTTCTCAGTTGCGAATACAGGAGCACGGCGATGATTTTTTATTGAATGCGTCGCCAATTATCCGAGAAGCGTGGTCCGAGCCAACAAAAAAACAGCAAATACATCTGCCATTTTTTGTAAAGGCCGGACGGTTTTCCTAAGGTCTTTTTGTCATAAGACTAAAGTGGAATAGATTGGCAAGTCTGTCAGGTTATAGTAGTTCAGCATCCGAATAACAAATTTAACAATGGAGCGGGTTATGAAGTCATTATATAGCGCAACCTCAAATGAGGCGGCAAAAAATGCCAATGTGAGTCAAGCAGAATTTGAAAAACGCTATCAAGAATCGATTGAAAACCCAGATGCGTTTTGGGGCGAGGTTGGTAAGCGTTTGGATTGGACTAAACCTTACACCAAAGTCAAAAACACCTCATTTAAACGTGGCGAAGTCAGCATTAAATGGTTTGAAGATGGCGAATTGAACGTTGCTTACAACTGTATCGATCGTCATTTGGCAACGTCCGCTGACAAAGTCGCTTACTATTGCGAAGGTGACAAAGAAAGCGATGAAAAAGTCGCGATCACCTACCAAACCCTGCATGACGAAGTGGCACGTTTAGCCAACCTTTTAAAACGTAAAGGCATCAAAAAAGGCGATCGTGTCGCTATTTACATGCCAATGATTCCGCAAGCCGTTTACAGTATGCTGGCTTGTGCTCGCATCGGCGCTATTCATTCTGTTATTTTCGGTGGGTTTTCTGCTCACGCTATCGCGGATCGTTTGAACGATTGTGAAGTGAAGCTGGTGATTACCGCAGACGAAGGTCGTCGTGCGGGAAACACTATTCCGCTGAAACACAATGTTGATATGGCGTTAGATAACAATGCGTGTCCATCGGTTGAATCCGTTGTTGTGTATCGTTACACCCAAAAAGACGTGCCTTGGTTTGAAGGGCGTGATTTGAATTGGGCTGCAGAAGTGGCCAATGAAAGCACGCAATGTCCAGCAGAGCCAATGAACGCAGAAGATCCACTGTTTATTCTTTACACTTCTGGTTCAACAGGCAAACCAAAAGGTGTGGTGCATACCACGGGTGGGTATTTGGTTTACGCTTCCCTGACTCACGAGTTGGTGTTTGATCTTAAAGCCGATGATGTTTACTGGTGTGCCGCTGACGTGGGCTGGATTACAGGCCACAGTTACATGGTTTATGGTCCGTTGGCGAATGGTGCCACGAGTATTTTGTTTGAAGGCGTGCCAACGTACCCAGATTCAGGTCGCATTGGCCGCGTAGTTGATAAATTTGGTGTGACGCTTTTGTATACCGCACCAACGGCTATTCGAGCGCTAATGGCTAAGGGTGATGAAGCAACACGATCCAGTAAGCGAGACACTTTGCGAATTTTGGGCAGTGTGGGTGAGCCAATTAACCCAGAAGCATGGTCTTGGTATTACAGTGAAATTGGTAACTCTTCTTGCCCTATTGTCGACACTTGGTGGCAAACCGAGACTGGTGGCATGATGATGACACCACGAATTGTGCAAGGTGATGTTAAACCTGGTTCTTGTACAGGGCCGTTGTTTGGTGTTCAGCCCGCCTTGGTTGACGCTCAGGGCGTCTTGCAAGACGCTCAAGGAGTGTTAGTAGAAGGTGGTTTGGTTATTACGGATTCTTGGCCGGGTCAGGCAAGAACTGTGTATGGCGACCACGAGCGCTTCGAGCAAACCTACTTTAGTACTTTTGATGGCATGTATTTCACGGGTGACGGTGCTTCCCGCGATGCGGATGGCCATTACTGGATTACTGGCCGAATGGACGATGTTTTAAACGTGTCTGGCCATCGATTGGGCACAGCAGAAATCGAAAGCGCTTTGGTGGCTCACCCTTCGGTGGCAGAGGCGGCTATTGTGGGTTATCCGCACGACATAAAAGGGCAAGGGATTTATGTCTATGTTAGTGCGGTGGCTGGGGTGACCCCAGATGAAGAATTAACCAAGTCGTTGAAGCAGTTTGTTCGTCAAGAAATTGGGCCGATCGCAACACCAGATCTGATTCAGTGGGCAAGCAAAGGCTTACCAAAAACGCGCTCAGGTAAAATCATGCGCCGTATTTTGCGTAAAATTGCCGCCAACGAACATGATCAGCTTGGTGACACAAGTACATTAGCAGATCCAAGTGTGGTTGATGATTTAATCGAAAACCGTTTAAATGTGTGATCGCTCACACAGTTTAAAAGGATAGGCAGTGATTTCACTTGTTATCGCGGATGATCATCCTCTGTTCCGTAGTGCGCTTAGCGGCGCATTACGGGCTGAAATACAGGGAATTGCCATAGTCGAATCCCATGATTTGGATTCGACTTTGCAGTGTTTAGGGCACTTGGAAGATCTTGATTTGCTCTTGCTGGATTTGAACATGCCTGGCAGTGGTGATCTTTATGGTTTGATTCGGATTCGTAAAGACTTTCCAGATGTGCCAGTGGCAGTCATTTCGGGCAGTGAAGACAGCGAGATGGTGGCCAAGGTTATTGATGCTGGTGCGCTGGGTTTTATTCCCAAAACCAGTGAGCCTGCGACCTACGTTCAAGCCATTCACGCTATTTTGGCTGGGGATATTTGGCTACCTGACGATCTTCGTCAGTTGGTCGCAGACCATCCTAAGCCAGACCTTTCTATGCAAAATAAAGTCGCCGAATTAACGCCTCAACAATATAAGGTGTTGTGCTATTTGCATGAAGGTTTGCTGAATAAGCAAATTGCGTATGAGCTGTCTATTTCTGAGGCCACGGTCAAAGCGCATATCACCGCTATCTTTCGCAAACTTGGAATTAACAATAGAACGCAGGCCGTGTTAGTTGCGAGTGATTTGAAATTACAAATGACCGCAGCTTCTTAGTCTAATGATGTGGATCTTGTGTTTTGTCTTGTGTGCATGAACAAGGTGGAACGGGATCCATTCCGCCTTCGTGCCATGGGTGGCATTTCAACAACCTTTTCCCCCCTAAATACACCCCTTTAACAATGCCAAATCGTTCGATTGCTTGGATCATGTAGTGGGAACAGCTAGGGTAAAAACGACAATTGTTTCCCAGTAATGGGCTGAGTAAATATTGATAGCCTTTTACGAGCAAAATGAACGCTTTTTTCATGATTTCTTGTCTGTTTGACGTGCAGGTTAGTGTCATTTTTATGTAAATAATGACGCCTATTTGTTAATGTTAGCGAAATATACCACAGAAACGATGCCACTATGCCAGATCAACACTTAACTCTTGATGCAATGCAGGTCGTTGCTTACCAAGGTGAACCGGGTGCGTATTCGCATCTTGCTTGTAAACACACTTTTCCTGACTGGAGCAGTGTTCATTGCGCCACCTTTGCCGATGCTTTGCATATGGTTGAACGGGGCGATGCTTATTACGCGATGATTCCTGTAGAAAATTCAACGGCGGGACGTGTAGAAGAAATTTACAGAGAATTAAAACGAACTCAGTTGTATGTGGTAAAAGAGCATTTTGAGCCCGTTAACCATTGTTTGATCGCCAGGCATTCTATGGGCTTGGAACAGATTACTCGAATCGGTAGCCATCCTCAGGCACTGGCGCAATGCGATAATAATATCAAAGCGCTGGGGGCGAAAAGTCAGGCCATGTATGACACGGCCGGAGCTGCAAAGCACATTGCTGAGTTTGATGAACCTGGTTTGGCGGTTATTTCGTCAGAATTGGCGGCCGAACTTTATGGGTTAAAGGTACTGAAAACGTATTTTAATGACTCTGTGGGGAATACAACTCGATTTTTGGTGTTTGCTCGCCAACAAAAGATGCCTGTTCTTGAAGAAGGCAGCGTTTATATTACGTCTTTTATGTTCCGTGTTCGCAATATTCCGGCCGCTTTGTATAAGGCAATGGGCGGTTTTGCGACGCAGGGAATAAATATGCTTAAGTTAGAAAGTTACATGGTGAATGGGAATTTCACTGCGACGCAGTTTTATGTTGACGTGGAGGCGCATTTTCAATCAGCGGCGATGCAATCGGCACTGGAAGAATTGCGTTTTTTTTCGGAAGAAGTACGAATATTAGGGACTTATTTGGCTGATGGGTACAGGTTGAAGTCTCTATGATACGTTGGGTTTGTTTGGTGTTCTCTGTGTCGTTTAGTTCGGTTGCGTTGGCTGAATTAGACAGCCTGTCTGCGTTTTCAGGGGCAGAGTTGGACACTTACGATGGTTTTTTTGACAGTATTCCGATGGTGGTTACGCCGTCTAAGATTGCTCAGCCTAGGGTGGATGTGTCTTCTACCTTGTCGGTTTTGGATGGGGAGTTTATCCGTCGGTTGAATATGCAGTATGTCGAAGATTTACTGCAGTTTGTCCCTGGTTTTGCGGTGTTTCCTTATAAAGCGTCCAGTCAAAAAATTGTGTCTTACCACGGTACGCAATTAGAAGAGTATCGTCGTATTCAAGTGTTAGTGAATGGCCGTTCGGTTTACAGTGCTGGTAAAGCGCGTGTTGAATGGACATCTTTGCCTTTGAATATTGAAGATGTGGCGAGGGTTGAAGTCAATCGAGGCCCCAATGCCGCCAGTTATGGTATCAACTCCTTTTTTGCGGTGGTGAATATTATCACTCGATCCCCGTTAGAAACCTTAGGAGACAGTATCTCGGCTTATTCTGGTTCTCGTGGTGATTATCGGTTGTATGGTCAGCACAGTGGCTTGAATGGCGATTGGAGTTATCGTGCATCTGCGTCTACCAATAATGTGCACGGCTTTGATACCGATGTGAATGGGGATGATCGCCATGACGGACATGGTTCCACTATGGGGAACGTTTTTATTCAGAAAGAAACGTACAACAGTTTTTTTGATTTGGACATCGGTGCGAGTCATTTAAAGGCCAATACAGACCCTGAAGTCTATAGCGACGATTACCCTTCTTACGATATAAATGACCCTGTACGAGAAACGGATCGTGAGCATATCAAGCTGAGTTACAGTAAGCAGGTTTCGTCTGACCATGAAATAAAAGTTCAGTACTACTATGATCGTTCTGATCAAACTGAAAACCACGATGTCACGTTAACCTCTACTTTTTACAATTACTTTTTTACCGCTCGTGACAGTGGTGTTGAATATGATTCTGACGCTGACTATTCCTATGTGGTGGATTTGGTTGAAACGCGACAAGACATAGAAGTTCAAAGTACTTGGGAAGCCTCAAAAGATTTGCGTGTGATCTCAGCACTTGGGTATCGTTTGGACGAAGCGGAGTCTGAGCATTACTTTTCCGGTGAGGTCAGTGATGAAATATTTCGTATTTCTTCTAACATTGAGTATCGGATGGGGGACAGTTGGGTATTAAACACGGGAGCGATGTTAGAGCATACCCAAATGGGAGGAACCTTTCTTTCACCGAAACTGGGCCTGACTTACAAGTTATCAGAGAGAGAGTCTATTCGCTTTAATGCATCAAAGGCGGTGCGTACGCCGGATTTGTCCGACCAGTTTTTTAAATGGCACTATGTTTTATCTTCTAGCGAAAGTTCCTATACAACTTATGCTGATGAAGGCGAAAGTGAAGAAAAAATCACGTCTTATGAAATGGGCTATTATCATTATTGGCCGACTCAGGGCTTGTCATTGGATGTCAAGTTGTACCGTGACGATGTTAGCGACATGGTATTAAGCCGAAAATATTTTTCTAGCGGTGGCTCTGATGCCGCGTTAGAGGAGGGTGTGACTGAAGATGTGATTATCACTGGAGCGGAACTTGAATTAGATTGGCGTTTTCGTTCTGGCGCAATGACACGTTTCACCTATGCTTATCAAGATACCCAAACTGAGAATAAACGGTTATTGGATTCAACGTCTCCTGTGATGACGTCGTTTTTCGCAAGTCTACCATTAACAGAGCAATGGTTTATTAATGGCTATTATTGGTATGGTGAGGCGTTAAACAGCCGAGACTATGAGTTTTTGAATGCGTGGGTATCTTGTAAATTATCGTTGGGCGGCTACTCCAAAGCGACAATGGGGTTGGGAGTGGAAACACGTTTGGATGGTAATGCTTTGGTAAATAGGCACAATAACTTGGATGAAGACACGTTTTACTATGTCTTCTCCAATATCACTTTCTAATTTGGACTAATGGAAGCGTGAAAAGGATTTTTTCGATGGTTCTGCTGTTGGTTGCAATGAATGCACCTGCGGCGATTTATGTGGTTCACAATACTGAAGAAAGCTCGGTACGATCTCTAACGTTCCAGCTTTCTAAATTGTTGCCCATGGATACCGTGATTGCTCCTGTTCGTCAGTCGGTCTTTTTACAAAACGTTGCATCATTAAAAGAAAGCGATTTGGTGGTAACTATTGGGGACGAAAGCTTTCGTCAAGTCTGTTCGGTGACATCAAAAGGCGCCGTGGTTGCGGTGTTTATCGGTAAAGAAGAATATCTTAATATTCAGCCGCAATGTGATGTGCCTAATAGCGCCGTGTTCTCTGGCGCCCCCATAGAAAAGCGTTTGTCATTGCTAGAGGGGGTTTGGTTTGACCGTAAGCCTTTGGCAGTACTGTACAGTGATAACCTTTTAATTGATCAGCAAGACATGGAAAAACAAGCGGCCATGCACGGGTTCGAGTTCCGTTTTCTAAAAACGGATGTGGATCGCTTGTCGGTTTTAAAGGCGGTGAACTTTATTTTGGAAGGATCTACCATGATTTTTTCATTGGTGGATACCGAGCTTTATAAAGAGGGTAATGCGCAAGATATCTTGAAACTGCTGTTCCATAAACGGCAGGTGATGATAGGCCCTTCGTTTGCCTTTGTCCGGGCTGGCTCTCTGTTCGCCATCTATTCTGATAGTGACGTTAAGTTAGATGCGGTTGCAGGGCACATTGTTTCTTGGTTGTCTGGTGAGGGGGTATTAGCCCCTGCCTACCCAAACAAGCTCAGAGTAAGTTTTAACCCTTATCTCATTAAGTCACATGGTATTGTGTTGCCTTCTTCATCCTACCTAAAAGACAAATATGGCCTTTGCTCCGACGCGCAATGTGACTGATTATTGCAAAAAACGTCTGACTAAACCGGTAAATGGTACTGGTTTTTCGGCGTGCAGCCAGTGACCTGTTCCCGGGATGATTTTGACGCTTGCTTGTTTAAAGATACTCAGAATAGCGTCTTGGTAGTCGGTGATGATGTAGTCCGAATGCTCGCCTTTAATAAACAGTGTCGGAATATTGATGGTCGCTTTAATGATCGGCTTTTTTAAAATGGTTTCGTAGCTTTTGGCAATGTTGTTTACAGACAGGGTAAGCGCATAGCCTTGGTCTGATCTTACTAAGTTTTTCAATAAAAACTGTCGAACGGGAATGCTGCTTTCGTAGTCAGATAGTATGCTATCGGCTTCTTTTCTGGAATGTAATTCTGTCTGTTCTAGTTTGCTTAAGCCCGCCAAGATGTCTGTGTGGCTTGCCGAGTAATCAACTGGCGCAATGTCGGCCACGACCAGTTTTGTTATTTGTTCTGCAGTAGCCATCGCGGCCATTTGCATGGCCACTTTTCCGCCCATGGAATGGCCAAGCAAATAGTAGGTATCAATACCTTGTTCAGTTGCCCAATCAAGAATCGCTTGCGCCATTTTAGGGTAGGTAGCGTCAGGCATGCTGTCTGATCGCCCATGGTTGGGAAGGTCTACGCAGTAAACTGTAAAATGTTCTGCCAAGCTTTGGGCAATAGAGTGCCAGTTGTCGGCATTACCGAATAAACCATGAATAACAATAAGATTTGGTCCAGATGAACCATATTGTTTTGCGTGAATCATATAAACCTTAGCGTTCAAAAAGAGTATTGTTCGTATTGTAACAAGTCTTTGAAACGTTCGTCTTTATAGAATTGGGTTGTTTAAATGTTAGATACATTTTTTATTAAGAGTTTAAAGCAGCCACTGCGTTTGACGGCAATAGCGATAGATAAATTGGGTGTAAAAGCCAATTGGATTACGCTGTTTGGCTTCGTAGTTGGCATGATGGTAATACCCGCACTGTACTTTGGTGACACGTCTTTGGCGTTGGCGTTCGTGGTTATCAACCGGCTAATGGACGGGTTAGATGGCGCGGTTGCCAGAGTGCAAGGGCCCACCGACCTAGGGGGGTATTTGGACATTACTTTGGATTTTATTTTCTATTCGGCGGTCATCTTTGGTTTTGCTTTAATGGATCCGGCCGAGAATGCGTTGGCAGCCAGCTTTTTGATTTTTGCATTTATGGGAACGGGGAGCAGCTTTTTGGCATTCGCTATCATGGCTGAAAAGCGGAATATTGAGCGCTTGGAGTATGGTCGTAAATCTCTGTATTTCTTAGGCGGTTTAACGGAAGGGACGGAAACGATTGTCTTTTTACTGTTGATTTGTGCCTTTCCACATGGCTTTTCAATATTGGCGTATGTATTTGCTGCGATGTGCTGGATAACAACGGCAACACGAATTTACGCGGGTTACCGTACGTTAGGCGGCGATGTTCGTTAATCGAGGGTCAGTCGAAAAAGGCGATTTCAATGTCGCTTTTTACGATGGCGCAGCAGGCTAATAAATAGCCGCTTTGCACCCAAGCAAGTGGCTCAAACGGATAACTGACGTTTCCCCATAAAAGCTTGATAGAACAAGAAGAGCAGTAACCTTCACGACACTGATATTCGACGTGAATACCCGCTCGTTCAAGTTGTACTAACAAAGGTTCATCTTCTGTCACCAGAATTTGTTTTTTACCTAATAGTACGCGGTGTACTTGCTCTGCTTTATCGCTTGTAGCGGTTTTAGAGATCGAAGTCATCGAAGTCTGAATCGTCTAAGCTGTTGTCTGTTTGGCCAACCAGATAGGAGCTGATTTCGGCTTCTTGTGGTGCCACTTGAACGTTATCACTGACCAACCAAGCGTTGATCCAAGGGATTGGGTTGTGCTTCGTGGCAAAGTGAGCGTCAAGGCCAACGGCTTGCATGCGAACATTCGTGATGTACTCCACATACTGGCCTAGAATTTGGGCGTTAAGACCAATCATGGAGCCGTCTTTAAACAAATACGTCGCCCATTCTTTTTCCTGCTCAGCCGCTTCAATGAAGATCTGACGTACTTCGTCTTGGCATTCTGCTGCGATGATTGCCATTTCTGGGTCGTCTTTCCCTGAGGCCATCAGGTTTAGCATGTGTTGTGTGCCAGTTAGATGTAATGCTTCATCGCGAGCAATCAATTTAATGATTTTTGCGTTACCTTCCATCAGTGTGCGCTCTGCAAAGGCAAAACTACAAGCAAAGCTGACGTAGAAGCGAATGGCTTCCAACACGTTAACAGAGGCAATGGTGAGATAAAGGGCTTTCTTTAGCTTAGGCATGGATATTTCAATGTTGCCTTTGCCCGGAATGGCGAACGTACCCATGCCCATGGTGTTGTAGATGTTTACCATTTCAATCAGACGATCGTAGTAGATTGAGACGCTGTCTGCGCGCTTGGTGATTTCTTCGTTCGTCACAATGTCATCAAAGATCTTAGTCGGATCGTTCACAATGTTACGAATAATATGCGTATAAGAGCGGCTGTGAATGGTTTCACTGAAAGACCAGGTTTCGATCCATGTTTCTAATTCAGGAAGCGATACGATGGGCAAGAGCGCAACGTTTGGAGATCGACCTTGAACACTGTCTAATAGAGTCTGGTACTTCAAGTTGCTTAGAAAAATGTGTTGCTCATGGGCTTCTAGGCGTTGAAAGTCTTTGCGGTCGGTTGAAAGATCCACTTCCTCTGGACGCCAGAAGAACGACAATTGTTTTTCTATGAGTTTTTCGAAGATGGGATGCTTTTGCTGATCATAGCGAGCAACGTTGACATTTTCACCAAAGAACATTGGTTCTTTTGTACTATCGAACTGTTTGCGGTTAAAAGTCGAGTAACTCATGTCTCAGGGTATTCCTCAAAAGCGAAAAGCATGGTTAATCGTATAAACATGCCTTAGTTATTAATAGATAGTGTATTCGTTAAAGCAATCAACATAACAAAGCCTCATCGTCATGAGGCTTTGTAGTATCTCACTGGGAGCAGGTTAGATCTTGCAAGCACCGCCTGCGCAATCGTCCATGTCTTCCTGTTTATCATCTGCGCCATCACGTGTGTTGTGATAGTAAAGCGTTTTTACACCCAATTTGTAAGCGGTAAGTAGGTCTTTCAAAATCACCTTCATAGGGACTTTTTGAGACTCAAACTTGCTTGGGTCATAGTTGGTGTTTGCAGAGATCGCTTGGTCTACGAATTTCTGCATAATACCAACAAGTTGCAAATAGCCATCGTTGGATGGAATAGTCCAAAGCAATTCATAGCTGTCTTTTAGGCGTTCAAACTCAGGTACAACCTGTTTCAAAATGCCGTCTTTACTGGCTTTAACAGACACGAAACCACGAGGTGGCTCGATGCCGTTGGTGGCGTTACTGATTTGTGATGACGTTTCAGAAGGCATCAATGCGGTCAGTGTTGAGTTACGTAGACCATGAGTCACGATCTCTGAACGCAACGCTTCCCAATCGTAGTAAAGCTCTGGAGAAACAACATTATCGATTTCTTTTTTGTAAGAATCGATTGGCAAAACGCCTTTGGAATAGGTCGTTTCGTTAAATGCCAAACATGGACCAAACTCTTTCGCCAATTTGTTCGATGCTTTCAATAGGAAGTATTGAATGGCTTCAAATGTTTTATGCGTCAGTTCGTTGGCTGAACCGTCAGAATACTTAACGCCGTTTTTCGCTAAGTAATACGCATAGTTAATCACGCCAACACCTAATGTACGACGAAGTTCTGTTGCGCGTTGTGCCGCTGGAATCGGATAGTTTTGGTAATCTAGCAAACTGTCTAAAGCACGGACGATGAGTTCTGCTAACTCTTCCAGTTCGTCTAGGTTTTCAAGAGCGCCAAGGTTGAATGCCGACAAGGTGCAAAGTGCGATTTCGCCTTCTTTGTCATCGATGCTGTTTAATGGCTTGGTTGGTAGTGCAATTTCCAAACACAAGTTACTTTGTTTTACTGGTGCAACTTGTGGGTCAAATGGGCTGTGCGTATTACAGTGATCCACGTTTTGTAGATATATACGACCTGTGCTTGCACGCTCTGAAGCAAACAGAGTGAACAGTTCTGTTGCTTTAATAGTTTGCTTACGGATAGAAGGATCTTGTTCATACATGGTGTACAGGCGATCAAATTCTTCCTGGTCAGCAAAGAAGGCATCGTACAAGCCTGGTACGTCTGATGGACTGAACAACGTAATGTTGCCACCCTTGATCAAACGCTGGTACATCAAACGGTTAAACTGCACGCCGTAATCTAAATGACGAACGCGGTTTTCTTCTACGCCTCGGTTATTCTTAAGAACCAACAAGCTTTCAACTTCAAGGTGCCAAATTGGGTAGAAAACCGTTGCTGCGCCACCACGAACACCACCTTGTGAACAGCTTTTTACCGCTGTCTGGAAGTGTTTGTAGAAAGGGATGCAACCTGTGTGGAAGGCTTCGCCACCACGAATCGGGCTGCCTAACGCACGAATAGCGCCGGCGTTTACACCAATACCAGCACGTTGGCTGACGTATTTAACGATTGCGCTGGAGGTGGCGTTGATCGAGTCTAATGAGTCACCGCATTCAATCAATACACAGCTACTGAACTGACGAGTCGGTGTACGAATGCCAGACATGATCGGAGTAGGCAGTGAAATTTTGAATTTAGAAACGGCATCATAGAAACGACGGATTAGGTTCAGACGTTCTTTTTTGTCATAACCTGCAAACAGGCAAGCCGCTACTAAGATGTAGATAAACTGAGGGCTTTCGTAAATGTCGCCCGTCACTCGGTTTTGTACTAAATATTTGCCTTCTAGCTGTTTTACCGCAGCGTATGAAAAAGCCATATCACGAGAGTGATCAATGAAAGCGTTCAATTCGTTGAAATCTTCTTCTGTATAGTCTTCAAGAAGATGAGCGTCATAACGTTTTTGTTCAACGAGATTTTTGACGTGTTTATACAGGTGTGGTGGCTCAAAGTCGCCAAAGGCTTTTTTGCGCAAATGAAAAATAGCCAGACGAGCAGCAAGATATTGATAATCTGGTGTGTTTTCAGAGATTAAATCCGCAGCGGATTTGATTAACGTCTCATGAATATCGGTTGTGCGAATGCCTTCGAAGAATTGGATTCGTGCTTTTAATTCAACTTGGGAAACAGAGACATTGTCTAACCCTTCAGCAGCCCATGCGATGACTTTGTGAATCTTTTCTAGGTTGATGTTTTCGGTCGTCCCGTTACGCTTAGTAACTGTGAGAGTGCTCATGCCTTAACTTCCCATTAGTGCATTGTAAAAAAGAGGTGATTTACTCTATGTAGTGTGTGTTTTTTAACTAACACACTACATGTAGTGTTTTGCTGGTGATCTGTAACGAACAATAGTGCTCATTAAGGTGAAAATCAAGGCTTGAAAAAAACTCGAAAATGAGAATTAAATAATAGCTAAGTGGTCACTTACTTTACTTGCCTGAAAAAGCGTAAAGTCAGCAATTGGCAAGGCCATAAATGCTATTTTTATCTATTTTTTGATGAAAAAAACTAACCTAGATGAACGCACGAAAAGTGATCAGAAAAAATGAGATAGCACCATTTTGAACGTGGCAACCAGTGCAAATAATACCAGCTGGTGAAGCAGATATATTGGCAGTGCGTAACGACCCATAAAAGCCAAAACATGTGTGCCAAAAAAGTTTGGTACAGGCAACTTATGCCAATTCAAATACCCCAATAAAGGGCCCATCAGCACAATGCCAATCCACGGAAAAGGGAAGACGATGTCTAACGTCCTTTGAGGGAGTGAGATATATTGAGTAATGGTTGAGAACGCGTTTGGAAAAGACAGCCATGTGGTGAAGTGGTAAATCAAGACAATAACAGCGCCCATGAGGGCCGATGAAATAGGCCATTTACAAAAGGGTCTTATCATCAACGAGGCAATAAAAATAAAGTGGAGTATGCCAAAATAAATCCATTGGTCGGGAACGGCGAGATAGGTCGCCAAAGAAATCACACCAGCCGATACAAACAGCTTGATATCACGCTTCCAAAAAGAGGGAGATTTGGCTTTATTCAACACTAAATAGGTAGACCAACCAATGGCCGTTAGGAACAATGTCAGAATGACACTTCGGAAAGACACCCAAAATGGGTCGTAAATGGAAAATGACATAAAGCCAAAGTTCCGTAAATCCCAGCAAAAGTGGAATATCATCATCAATAGAACTGCAGAGCCTCGATAAACATCGAGAAATAGGCTGCGTTTGCTTGGTTCGTTGGAGATTGACTGCATTGAAATCCAAAGGAAATAGTGTGATTAAAGCTCGGCCATCATACCGATACTCATTTTCTAGCTCAAGTCTGCCGCCTCTTATGTTGTCGCTAAAGGCTTTACTCCCCTGGGAAAGAGAAACATTGCTCATGTTTGGTCGAGACATTGCCGTCCCGAGAAAGGTGGCTTTTGTCGCGGATAAAGGTGTGTGTTATCGCTACTCTGGAAAAGATCATGATGGTGTTGGGTGGCCTGAGTGGTTATTGCCGATAAAAGAGGAGGCGGAGCGTGTTGCTCAGCAGACGTTTAATTCTGTGTTGCTCAATTGGTATCAAGATGGTGAAGACTATATGGGATGGCACGCGGACAATGAAAAAGTGTTGGGGCCAGCGCCCGTTGTCGCCATGCTGAGTCTGGGAGTAAGTCGCCCTTTTCTGTTTCGTTTGAAAACGAACCATAAAATTAAGCATAGTGTGGAGTTAGAGCACGGCAGTTGGTTGGTGATGTCAGCGTCTACTCAGGTATTGTGGCAGCATGCTTTGCCAAAAAGAAAAGCGATTAAAGAGGAGCGAATAAGCCTGACTTTTCGGCTCCTGCTTTAGATGCTTGTTAAGCATGGCCCGCGGTTAACTGATTTAAGATTAAGGGGCTTTGCGGGATCTCACCCAGCTGTTGTTTTCTTGTGTGAAACAGATGCGGTCATGTAGGCGGCTTGGACGACCTTGCCAAAACTCAATGAAACGCGGTTTGAGAATGTAGCCGCCCCAATTGCTTGGGCAAGGTACTTCTTGGTTGTCAAATGCCTGCTCTTCTTTTTGGAAGGCTTGCTGTAGCTCATCGCGACTGGCAATGACGGCACTTTGTTTTGACGTTCTGGCGGCCAGCTGACTGCCTCGTGGACGCGTTGCGAAATACGCTTCTGAAACGCCACGTGATACTTTTTCAATGGTGCCTTCAATGCGAACTTGGCGAGAGAGAGCGGGCCAAAAGAAGGTCATGCTGGCTTTGTTGTTTTGTGCTAATTGTTGGCCTTTTTCGCTGTCGTAATTAGTGAAAAAAGAAAAACCAGCGTCGTTACGTTGCTTTAACAATACCACGCGAGAATGAGGCCATCCATCGCTTCCAACGGTGCTTAGAATCATCGCGGTTGGGTCATCAGGGCACGATTCAATGGCTTTTTCTAGCCAGTTGTCAAACAAGGGAAGCGGGTCGCTGCCTGCATGTTCCTCTAGAAGGTCATCGAATTGGTAGTCGCGGCGAATGGATTGAAGGTCTCTGTTCATGATTATATCCGATACGTTGAAGTGGTCATGACTTTGGATACTTGGGTCATGATGGCCATAATGGGTTTTGGAAATTCGTATCCGCCAGCATCGAGTGCCATGGCTTTGTGTTTGGCTTCATCCATGTGCATTTGCGATAAGACAGCCTTGCTCTTTTCATCTTCTACGGGCAAGGTCGCCATGTGTTGTTGTAAGTGCAGGCAAACTTGGTCTTCGGTGGCGGCCACAAAGCCCAAACTAAGTTTATCGCTAATGAGACCTGCGCCTGCACCAATCAGAAAAGACGCTCCATAGAACAGAGGATTCAAAATACTGGGTTTACTGCCGAGGTCATAAAGGCGCTGCTCACACCACACAAGGTGATCAATTTCTTCGTCGGCGGCGTGTTCCATTTCTTCACGAACAGCGGGCAGTTTCGCTGTGGTGGCTTGCCCTGCGTAAAGAGCTTGAGCACACACTTCTCCGGTATGGTTGATGCGCATAAGGCCAGAAGAATGACGACGTTCTTGTGTTGTTAAGTTCGCTTCTTCAAATGCAACAGCAGGAGACGGGCGTGATGCGTTGGCAGCATGGGGCACTAACGTTTGTAACGCGCGATCAAACTGTAATACAGCTTTGTCTAGAAAAGAGATCATTGTGGTTCCTCTTGTTTAACCTGGAGGCCAAGTCATAGCGCGGCCACCCAATACGTGCATATGGATGTGATACACAGTTTGACCACCCATTTCATTGCAGTTCATTGCGACACGATAACCCGCGTCGCTGATGCCTTTTTGTTTCGCTATCTTGGCGGCCGTGATTTGTAATTTTCCAACAACGGGCGCGTCTGCGTCGGTTAGATCATTTAGGGTGCTAATATGGCGTTTAGGTATGACAAGGAAATGATGTGGTGCTTGCGGCATGATGTCTTCGAAAGCGATCACATCGTCGTCTTCATAAAGCACCGTTGCGGGTATCTCTTTGTTTACTATTTTGCAGAATAAGCAGTCCATATCCTCTCCTTTTGTTTGTATTATTCAGGGTTCGTTGTTTGGCTTCAAGGTGTTTTGCGTAAAGGATTGACCCTTGACAAGGATGTGTTTCTTAGGCGATCCCCTTTCTGTATAAGTCGGAGCAGCTGCTGCTCCAGTTGGGTATCCAGTTCAGAGCAAGGCAGTAGACCATCGAAGCCCAATTTTCTCGCGTAGTCTAGCGACATTTTAACATTATTACTGATCAGCAAGCATTGGTCTTCTGTGCGCATGAGTGGCATCAGTCTCTGCTGAGTGATATGAGGAATGTGACCGCCATTGTCAAAGACTAAGATAATGGATCCTGTTGTTCTTTTCTCAGGTAGTTCCAAATAGTCCAGCAAGTTTTCCAGTGTAGTGAGATGTTCAATGCGATTAGCGTGAGTTTGCAAAATGGTCAATGCGCGTTGCAGGTCATCGTCTATCTGGCCAAATACAATAATATCGAAATGGGGTTGTATTAGGTCGTTTGTCGATGGGCGAATGTGTACATTGATTGGAATCTTAACGGTTATGCGACGCTCATTTTCATCGGTGTTTACTTCACCTTCTAAATAGTTAATGAGCAATGAAATGTAGTGCATGCCAAGATCAAAGCTGTGTGTTTCTTGTATCCGCGAGGGGATTGGGCTGCAGCTAATTTCCAACAATGTCAGGCCGTCTCGATTGGCGTCGTGACGAATGATGTCGAGCGTTAAGGTCTGGTCGGTGAAGTGTTTAAACTCTTGGATAAGGCATTCAATAACGTGCTGTAGGATCGCCGCATCTTGCAGGACTTCAACTTGCTCAACGTTGTGCATGTTAATTTCCAGCAAGGTGTTGTCTTGGTCTAAACGTTGAATCGTGTTGTAGGCGTTGTCGATGAGCTGGTTTAACTGCAATGGATAGAGCTGTTCTGGGGGCGTGTTGTCTTTGATGTCGCTAAGAAGGTCGATCCTTTCGATGACATTTTTTAGATTGTTGTTGGCCGTAATGCTGCTGTTCAAAAACAGTTTTGTGTCATTGGATGTCGCAGCTTGTTCAAGGTGTGATAGCCCCCCACCAATAATATTGATCTGGCGACGCAGTCGATTTGATATGTCCGATAAAAGATCCATCATTTCGACTTGACCGTATTTGTTTTTCTGAGTGTGCTTTTGTATGAGCGGCGTGGTCTGCACTATCATGCCAGAGAAATGAATCATGGCTTCTAGAATGATGGTAATGGTCAGTCCCCATTCGAATAGAGTTGAGCTGGGGATGATGCCATAAACGGACATGATCCATGCAGAGTGCCCTGTCAGTAATGTCAATCGAGCAATGAGATAGTAGCCAGAAAATGGGATGTCTTTTAGAAAAGCGATCACCGCATGGACGGTCAAAAATAGCAGTGTTGTGACCACAATAATGGAAAGTACCAGGATGTTGATGTCGCTCGGCATAATCGTGAACAGCATGGCAAAAACTGCATTGATAGAGCCAATAACGATTAAGAGTTTGTCCATACGCGGAAGATACAGTTGGGTATCCAGATATAAGCGTGAGAAAAACACAATCGCGCACAAACACGACAGCGCGGACAGGTTATAGATACGTTCTTGGATGTTGGTTTGATCCGGAAAAAACTGCGACACCTGATCGTGAATGGAGAGGTGCAGCACCACAATGCCCACAAGCAAAAAGCTGTAAATCAAATACATGAAGTGGGTGGTCTTGATAAAAAAGAAAATATTGCAGATAAACAAGGTCAGCAGTATACCGATCAATATCCCCGTGACCGTGAGGTCATTCTGATTGTCTTGGCTTATCTTTGACAGGGTTTTCAGTTCAATCTTGGCGTTAATCGGCAATTTTGAGGACAGCTTCATATACACCGTAAACACCGGAGGAGTATTGGTGGGAATAGAATACACATAATGTGGGGATTTAATCGGCTTATTGCTGTAAGGTCTTGCGCCGCCTAATTCAGCCTGAACCTGACCCTCGTACAAGGTCGGCAAATAAAGGTCTAGGTATTGGAGCCTTGGTGAATTGACTTCAAGTAGAACAGGGAGGTTGTTGGTGGTTCGAATAGCGATGTCGGTACGAATCCAGATATTCCCTTTAACCATCCCGAACTGCAGATAATCACGATTAATGGGGCGGAATTTTTTGGCATAGAGATCGGAGGAGATGGTCTCGAACGAAAGATTTTGTTCTGGATCAATAAAGTAGGTGCCACTCTGACTGATGTTGGCGGTATCGTGAGTATCATCGATGATGGCGAGCGTATTTGAGCCCCATGCTATGTTGGCGATACTGAGTATAAAGAGTAAAATCAATCGATAAAACAAAACATTAGCCTAAGAGAATACTATGAAAGGCTATCATTATTAACTAGATAGGGGATCGAATGCTATATCCAATTTTGGTGGAGTATTATGTTTGGTTTAGCATAGTGCTATTAGGGGTCACTTGGTTTGCAAGGCAGTCAAAGCCCACGACACGAACGAATCTCATGTATGGTTATGGAATGATTGCTAGCTTGGGATTTGTGCTGGGGTTAGATTGGGTTGCTGGTGTTATTTTTGGGCTGTTGGTTTTGGAGTTAGGTCGTTTATTTAAAGCTTGGTTAGACAAAAAAGAATCGCAGCTGAAAAAGTAACTAACGCATATTGTCGTGCGATGCGATGCAAAAAAGGCCTCATTCGGACCCTGTAACAGATTCTGTGTAACTACCATTTAGTTAAGGTGCTTTTCGAGTCGCTCCTCGAACTCAATAATAAATCGACTCATCGCTTGGCGCCAGTTTTGAATGGGCATTGTCCATTTTTTACTGGCCTCTCTAATGGCAAGATAAACCATTTTCCTCGCAGAATCGTCGCTTGGGAAGACTTTACGTTTTTTAATGGCTCTACGGATGACACTGTTCAGTGATTCAATAGCGTTCGTTGTGTAGATCGCTTTGCGGATATCGTCAGGGTAACTAAACAGTGTATTAAGATTATGCCAGTGATTGCGCCACGATTTGGTGATTTGCGGGTATTGATCGTCCCAGACGCCTGCGAAACGATCTAACTCCAACAAGGCTTCTTCTTCCGTTGCAGAGCGGTAAACTTGCTTTAAGTCCGCCGTCACCGCTTTGTAGTCTTTCCATGATACATACTTCAATGAGTTGCGTACCATATGCACGATACACAGTTGAATGCTGGTTTGTGGGAAAACGGCATTGATGGCTTCTGGGAAGCCTTTTAGACCATCAACACAAGCGATGAGAATATCTTCTACACCACGCTGCTGAAGCTCAGTGAGGACGTTTAGCCAGAACTTAGCCCCTTCGTTTTCAGCAATCCACATGCCCATGAGTTCTTTATGACCGTCGGTGTTGATACCGAGTGCCAAGAAAATCGATTTATTGATAACACGCTTATCTTGGCGGATTTTCAACACAATACAATCAAGATACACAATGGGATAGATGGCATCCAAGGGGCGTGCTTGCCATTCAGTTACTTGCTCGATCACCGCGTTGGTAACACGTGATACCAGTGTCGGAGATATCTCAGCACCGTACCATTCATCGAAGGCATTGACGATGTCTCGGGTACTCATACCTTGCGCGTAGAGCCATAGGATTTTATCGTCCATGGAAGTAAAGCGGGATTGGTGCTTTTTGACCAGCTTTGGTTCAAAAGAACCTTCGCGGTCACGAGGCGTATCCAGTTCAAACTCACCATCTTCCGTCTTAATACGCTTACTGTTCTTACCATTACGACTGTTGGTTGACGAGGATTTTTGATGTCTCTCGTAACCCAGATGCTCATCCATCTCTGCATTCAAGGCCGCCTCAACGGTAATCTTCTTCAGCATTTGGCTAAATTCGTTAAGATCCTCAGGCGTTTTAATGCCTTTGGCGGCTTCTTTTGCGAAGGCTTCCAGTTCTTTTTGGTTCATTTGCATCTACCTATCCTTAATTCTCTATAGAATATGTTGTGATAGGTAGTTACACAAAATTAGTTACAGTCTCCTCATTCGAGGCCTTTTTGTTAGTTGTTTGCTATTGAGAGCAACCGCATTATCTTACGAAATAGAGTGATTACTTCTGTTCGCGAGCAATGGCGCGGTGGCCGATGTCGGTACGGAAATACACCTTGTCCCAAGACAATGTGTTCACAACATCGTAAGCCGCTGCTTGTGCTTCGGCAACGCTATCACCAAGAGCAACAGCGCAAAGGACACGCCCGCCATTAGTCACAACTTGGCCGTCTTTTAATGCTGTACCTGCTTGAAAAACTTTTTGGCCTTCAGGAAGTACCGTATCCAAACCAGAGATAACATCCCCTTTTGGGTAATCCGCTGGGTAGCCGCCAGCCGCAAGAACCACACCTAAACTAGCGCGAGGGTCCCAGTCTGCTTCAACGGTGTCTAGCTTGCCATTGACTGCAGCAAGACACATTTGCGCCAAATCAGAGCGTAAACGCATCATGATAGGTTGTGTTTCAGGGTCACCAAAACGACAGTTGTATTCTAGAGTCTTTGGCGTGCCATCGGGGGCAATCATCACACCAGCGTACAAGAAACCACGGTAACGGTTGCCTTCCGCGTTCATGCCTTTAACTGTTGGCATGATGACTTCATTCATGATGCGATCATGAATTTCTGGCGTTACAACAGGGGCAGGAGAGTAAGCACCCATGCCGCCTGTGTTCGGGCCTTTATCGCCATTGTCGCGCGCTTTGTGATCTTGGCTCGTTGCCATCGGCAAAACAGTCTCGCCGTCTACCATGCAGATGAAGCTGGCTTCTTCGCCAACTAGGAACTCTTCGATAACAACACGGCTGCCCGCGTCGCCAAAAGAATTGCCTTGTAGCATGTCTTCAACGGCTTCGATGGCTTCGGCTTCGGTTTGTGCCAAGATAACGCCTTTACCTGCCGCCAATCCGTCCGCTTTCACCACGATCGGAGCGCCGTGTTGCTTGATGTAAGCAACAGCAGGTTCGATCTCAGTGAAGTTGCCGTAAGCTGCGGTTGGGATGTTGTGGCGAGCTAGGAAATCTTTGGTAAACGCTTTCGAGCCTTCTAATTGTGCTGCGGCTGCGGTTGGGCCAAAAATCGCTAAGCCTTCTTTTTCAAACGCATCAACCACACCAATAACCAAAGGCGCTTCTGGACCAACAATCGTCAGATCGATGCTTTCTTTTTTCGCGAAAGCCACAAGATCGGCAATGTCAGTCACGCCGATGTTTACGTTTTCTACTTTGATTTCAGTGGCTGAGCCTGCGTTACCTGGGGCAACAAAGACTTTTTCTACTTGGTTAGATTCTGCGGTTTTCCATGCGAGAGCATGTTCACGTCCGCCGTTACCAATAATAAGAACTTTCATTATCTAATCCTTTGTATTGCAAGTCAGAGGCCGAAAAAGCCTCTGACAACAAACTAATAAAACGTTGGCTTAATGAACCACGGTTTATCAATGACGATGCTTTTAATGACGGAAGTGACGCATGCCAGTGAAGACCATTGCCATGCCCGCTTCGTCCGCGGCAGCGATGACTTCATCATCACGCATAGAGCCACCAGGCTGGATAACAGCCGTAATGCCTGCTTGTGCGGCCGCATCGATACCGTCACGGAATGGGAAGAAGGCATCAGACGCCATCACAGAACCAACCACTTCTAGGTTTTCGTCAGCGGCTTTAATGCCTGCGATTTTAGCACTGTAAACGCGACTCATTTGGCCAGCGCCCACACCAATCGTTTGTTCCGCTTTTGCGTAAACAATGGCATTAGACTTAACAAATTTAGCCACTTTCCATGCAAACAATAGGTCTTTTAGTTCTTCTTCGCTAGGTTGGCGTTTAGAAACGATTTTAAGATCGTCCAACGTAATAACACCATCATCACGGTCTTGAACCAACAAGCCACCATTAACGCGCTTGTAATCAAGTGCGGCTGGTTTGTCTTTTGACCATTGGCCGCACTCAAGAAGACGAACGTTTTGCTTCGCGGCAACGATGTCAGCGGCTTCTTTGCTAACGCTTGGCGCAATGATGACTTCAACGAATTGACGATCAACAATCGCCTGAGCGGTTTTAGCGTCTAGCTCTTGGTTGAACGCAATGATGCCGCCAAAGGCAGATGTTGGGTCAGTTTGGAAAGCAAGGTCGTAAGCGTCAAGCTGAGTTGCTGCCGTTGCCACACCACAAGGGTTGGCGTGCTTCACGATCACGCACGCTGGTTTATCAAAGCTTTTTACGCACTCAAGAGCCGCATCCGTGTCAGCGATGTTGTTGTAAGACAACGCTTTACCTTGGGTTTGTTTGGCTGTGCTGATAGACGCTTCTTTAGGGTTGGCTTCAACGTAGAAAGCGGCTTTTTGGTGTGGGTTTTCACCGTAGCGCATTTCTTCTTGCTTGTTGAATTGTAGGTTAAAGGTGCGTGCGAAATCTTCGCTGCCGCCTTCGACTTTTTTGCCTAGGAAGTTGGCAATAGCGCCATCATAGTGAGACGTGTGTTCGAATGCTTTCACCGCAAGGTCAAAACGCTGTTCGAACGTCAAACCGCCATCGGCTTTAAGAGAGGCCAAGATGCCTTCGTAGTTGGACGGAGACACAACGATGGCTACGTCTTTGTGATTTTTCGCTGCGGAACGAACCATGGTCGGGCCACCGATGTCGATGTTTTCAATCGCCATTGGTAGGTCGCAATCAGGGCGCTCGATGGTCGCTTCGAATGGGTAAAGGTTCACGACGACCATATCGATTTCTTCGATGCCGTGTTCTTTCATGATGGCGCCGTCGATGTCACGACGACCAAGAATGCCACCGTGCACTTTCGGATGTAATGTTTTAACGCGGCCGTCCATCATTTCAGGGAAGCCTGTGTAGTCAGAAACTTCAGTTGCGGCGACATTGTTGTCAAGTAAAAGGCGGTAAGTTCCACCAGTTGAAAGAATTTCAACACCGTGAGCGGTTAATTCGCGCGCGAATTCGACAATGCCTGTTTTGTCGGAAACACTGATCAACGCTCTTTTGATAGGAGTTACTGTATTTTGATTTGCCATCATGGTTCTCGCAATTAATTTAACACTAAATAAACAAGGGGAAGGTAAGACGAAAAAAAGGGCGAATTCGCCCTTTTTTCTTTGTGCTTATAGCATGCCGTATTGCTTCAACTTCTTACGAAGTGTTCCTCGGTTTAAACCAAGGATGGTGGATGCTTTTGTTTGGTTATCCTTTGTGTAGCTCATGACAGACTCTAGCAAAGGCGCCTCAACCTCGGCTAAGACTAACTGGTATAAGTCTGTTATTGGCTGCCCATCAAGATGAGCGAAATAGTTTTGTAGGGCTTTTTCAACATTGTCACGTAGGGTTTGTGACTGCTCTGAAGAAGCGGCTTGAAACGTATGTGTATGAGTTTGTTCTACCACAGAATGACCTTCTATTTTTAAAGCTAACCATTTATTAATGAGCATTGATTATCATAGGGAAGAGTGATCTAAATCTTCATTTTTGATGTTCATCACATTAAGTGTAAGGTTCGTTTGTCTACTGACAAACAAAGAACTCTTCCAATTTATCAAGTTGTTCTTGCGTATTATCAATACGGTTAAACAAGCTGCGAAATTGTGTTTTATCCGCTAACGTTTGCAAGTACCAACCAACGTGTTTGCGTGCAATACGCACACCTAAATAATCACCATAAAATTGGTGTAAGGCGTTCACATGGTTGATAACCAGCTGTCTCACCTCAGATAAAGATGGAGGTGCTAACAATTCGTTTGTTTGTAGATAGTGATTTATTTCGCGAAAAATCCATGGTCTTCCTTGCGCGGCTCGACCAACCATAATGCCATCGGCATTGGTGTAATCTTTCACAAATTTAGCAGACTCGGCGTCTTTGATGTCCCCATTGGCAAAAATGGGAATGCTCAAATGATGCTTAATCTCTGCAATCGTGTCGTATTCAACTTGGCCTTGGAATTTGCATTCACGCGTTCGTCCATGAATTGCCAGAGCTTTAATGCCGATATCTTCGGCCATCTTGGCAATAGTAAGGCCATTTTTCTGATCCAGACTCCATCCAGTGCGGATTTTTAGAGTGACAGGAACAGAAACACTATTTACAACCGATTCCAGTATGTCACGAACCAAGGCTTCATCTTTTAGTAATGCTGAGCCTGCGGCTTTATTGCATACTTTTTTTGCGGGACAACCCATGTTGATATCGATGATTTGTGCGCCGAGTTCAACATTTTGTTGAGCGGCTTCAGCCATCATTTTTGGGTCACCACCAGCGATTTGAACGGATCTCGGTGAGACTTCAGCGTCGTGTATTAAACGATGGCGGCTTTTAGTCGAGTTCCACAGGCGAACATCAGAAGTAACCATCTCTGATACGACTAAACCTGCACCTTGGTCATGGCAAAGGCGGCGAAAAGGCAGATCTGTTACACCGGCCATGGGCGCGAGAATAACAGGTTTGTCAACGCAATATGGGCCAATAGCAAATGCCATGATGTTCCTGAATACTGGATTGAATGTTAAAGATCGTCGACAGTGTCGAGCGGGCGTGAATAATACCTAGGCAATCGCCATTTTTGAAGTCTTGACAGACTAAAAATTGACTATTTTTTGTTCTTTTTTATCGGTTAGTGATAAAAGTCCGCAAAACTAGTAGGAGCGCGTGTCTGAAGGGAAGGCTCTTAGCTGATGTGTGACGGCGCGGGCGCCCGGATCTTGGATTGGAATCACCAAATGAATAGGGGTGTTTGGTGGCATATAGGTAATATCTAGGAAGTCTTTATGTAAATAATCGTTTGGCGCAAAGAGACGTGCCGCGACGGGGAGGCCATTAAGGTCGAAAAATTCCAGTGCGATTTTTGGCATCGGCTGAGAAAAGTCACTGGTGTTGGTGATGATGGCATTGACCAGTAAGGTGTTTGGCAATGTGGGGTGACTTTGGATGCGCACATGCTGAATGGTGATTGCTGTTGTGTCCTCAAACCCAGGGAGCGTGCATCCAGTGTAGGAGCACAATGTTCGATAGATTGGTCGGAAGCTGGATGAGCGGCTACCTTCATCAAAAAAGTGCATAGCAATTTGTGCTGATAGGATGGCGATGCCTAATAATGATGCGAAAAACCACAGCCAAGGGTGTGACTTCTTTTTGTGTGATGCGGGTTCGGATTCGCCCAGTAGTGGCGCTAAGCTCTGTTGCGCTGACAGCTGTTCCAATATTGAATGCTGACTTTTGATGTCAGACGGGCGCGCTTGTTCTGACGCTGTTTGAGCCAAAGAGTGTAATGCGACCATGTAGTCCGGCTCTTGGGCTGGCATTGTGGGCTCAACTGGTGCTGTCGCTTTAGGCGTGGCGGTAAGATTTGTTGGTGTTGGTGGCGTTTGTGTCGTCTTAGAGGTATTGGAGAATGATTTTAACGCGGCTTCCACTTCAGCCAGTTCCACTTCCCATGGAGCAGGCTCGTTTTGGTTAGAGGCTTGGTTCTGTTTTGGTGTCTCTGCCTGTCTTGGTTGCTCTATTTTTGGTGCTGCTTCAGCGGTGCTCTCGGCTGTTGCTGGCTTATTGTTTGCCTGTAACGGCCGTGTGTCATCGTTGTTTGGTTCTTCGACTTTGTTGGATGGTGTTGGGGTGGTCTTTTTCTTCTCGCCGAGTGGGTAAAGGTCCTCGTCATCGAAAAGAGTGTGTAGCCAATCTGGGTTCACGACATCGTCAGCAGGGGAAAATTGTTCATTGATGGTATTTTGCTTACGAGGCGGTGACAGGGGGCGCTCTGTTTCTGTTAGGGTGTTTGCGAGAGCGTGTTCTTTGGTTGCTGAAACCTGAGTTCGGCTTTCTTGGTTTTTTTGCACTGTTTCCGACGGGTTGGTCAGTTTTCCAGCATCAAAAATATGGAAGCATTGTCCGCATCGGACTTTGCCCTTGGCCATGCTTAATACCTCGTCACTTACACGAAATGCAGTCGAACATTTTGGGCAGCGAGTAATAAAGCTATTGGCCATGGGGTGTCATCTTCCTTTTTAAAACATCTCTAAACGGGGTTATGCGTGCTTTGTGGCAACGATGCGTACCCATTCTTCTTTTTCAGCAATCGAGTCAATCGTAAACCATTCTTGATAGGCTTCAGCGACTTCCTGAGCTTGGTTGGTCAGTATGCCAGATAGCGCCAATTGACCACCGTTTTTTACTAAAGCGGAAATAGTCGGTGCAAGATGAGCAAGTGGGCCTGCCAATATGTTGGCGACAACGATGTCAGCTTGTAGTTCAGATTCGTATGGCGGAAGTTTGACTTCAATGCGTTTTGGGTCAATGTTGTTACGCTGCGCATTGGCTTCTGTAGCTTGAACGGCTTGTGGGTCAATGTCGATTCCCACCATATTGTTGGCGCCAAGCAATAGTCCCGCAATGCCTAAAATGCCGGAGCCACAACCATAATCGATAATGGTTTTGTCTTGGCAGTCGATGCTGTCTAACCATTGTAAACACAAGGCCGTTGTTGGGTGAGTGCCGGTACCAAAAGCCAAACCAGGATCCAACATCAGGGTTACCGCGTTTGGATCGGGTACTTCACGCCAGCTTGGGCATACCCAAAGGCGCTCGCCAAACTGAATGGGATGATAGCTGTCCATCCATTCTCGTTCCCAGTCTTTGTCTTCGAGTATCTCAATTTTCATGTCGATATCGGATTCATTGATGGATTCGGCTTTGTGCTCAATCACAGGGCGGATGTGTCCAATGTCGGCATCGGCTTCAAAAAGCCCAGTGACCTTGGTGTTTTTCCAAAGTGGTGTTGTGTTCAGGTCAGGTTCGTATACCGGATCATCATGAACGTCTTCAAAGGTGACAACCAGTGCACCACATTCTAAAAGAGTGTCTTCGAAAGCCGGGACGTGATCAGGCGTGGTATGGATACATATTTGAAGCCAAGGCATAAAGTGGAGTCCAACAATAAACAAACAGGAATAGAATAACGAAGCTTGGAGCGAGAGGCGAGAGGAAAATGATTGCCCCTAGTGAATTATGTGTTCACTAGGGGCAAAACTGCGGACATTAAAGACCGAGTTTTTTCTCCAAATAATGGATGTTAACGCCGCCAGCAATGAAGTTAGCATCATTTACTAGCTCTTTTTGAAGCTCAATGTTGGTTTTGATACCGTCGATGAAAGTTTCATCTAGAGCGCCAGAAAGGCGTTTTAGAGCAGCAGTACGATCAGGCGCATGACAAATGATTTTTGCAATCATTGAATCGTACGTCGGTGGTACAGAGTAGCCGCTGTATAGGTGTGAATCGACACGAACGCCCATGCCGCCTGGTGCGTGGAAATACTCCACTTTACCTGGGCAAGGCATGAAAGTTTTCGCGTCTTCTGCGTTGATACGAGACTCAACTGCGTGGCCGTTTAGCTTGATGTCTTCTTGTTTCAAAGACAAAGGCAAGCCGCTGGCAATACGTAACTGCTCTTTTACGATGTCTACGCCTGTGACCATTTCAGTCACTGGGTGCTCTACCTGTACACGAGTGTTCATCTCGATGAAGTAGAAGTTGCCATCTTCGTAAAGGAACTCAAATGTGCCCGCACCACGGTAGTTGATCTTGATACAAGCATCAACACACGCTTTCAAGCACGCTTGGCGAGATTCTTCGTTCAGCATTGGTGCTGGTGCTTCTTCCAATACTTTTTGGTGACGACGTTGTAAAGAACAGTCGCGATCGTATAAATGAACCGCATTGCCTTGACCATCAGCCAGCACTTGTACTTCTACGTGACGTGGGTTTTGTAGGAATTTTTCCATGTAAACCGTGCTGTCACCAAAGTAAGAGCCAGCTTCAGATTGCGTGATGCTGATCGATTTTAGAAGGCTGCCTTCGTTGTGAACAACGCGCATACCGCGACCACCACCGCCTGCTGCGGCTTTAACGATAACCGGGAAACCGATTTCGTTTGCAACACGGATACATTCTTCTGGATCAGAAGGCACTGGGCCATTAGAACCAGGAACCGTAGGTACACCCGCTTCTTTCATTGCCTTGATAGCAGACACTTTGTCGCCCATAAGGCGAATAGTTTCTGCTTTTGGACCAATGAAAGTAAAGCCAGAACGTTCAACTTGCTCTGCGAAGTCCGCATTTTCAGCAAGGAAGCCGTAACCTGGGTGGATCGCTGAAGTATCTGTCAGTTCGGCCGCACTAATGATGGCTGGAATGTTCAAATAACTTTGAGCAGATGGGTTTGGCCCAATGCAGATAGATTCGTCTGCAAGGCGCACATGGAGTAAGTCACGGTCAATCTTAGAGTGAACCGCAACGGTTTTGATACCGAGTTCTTTACACGCACGTAAAATACGTAGCGCGATTTCGCCTCGGTTAGCAATCAATACCTTATCGAGCATGATGAAACCTTTGCGTTGGATTAAATGATAGTAATAAGAGGCTGGTCGAATTCAACTGGTTCGCCGTCTTCTACAAGGATAGCGCCAATTGTGCCAGACTTATCGGCTTCAATTTGGTTCATCATTTTCATCGCTTCAACGATACAAATAGTATCGCCAACGTTCACTTTTTGGCCTACTTCAATGAAAGGCTTAGCACCTGGTGCAGAAGACTTGTAGTAAGTACCAACCATTGGAGAGTTAACTGTATGACCAGAAATAGCCGCTGGCGCTTCTGGTGCTGCAGTAGACGCTGCTACTGGAGCCGCCGCAGGTGCAGCCATTACAGGAGCGGTCATCATAGGTGCTTGAACTGGCGCACCACCACGACTAATACGAACAGCTTCTTCGCCTTCTTTGATTTCAATCTCGTAGACGTTAGATTCTTCTAAAAGCTCGATTAGTTTTTTGATTTTACGAATGTCCATGATTACTCTCTTCTGTCTGTATTTAGTGGTTCAGTGATTATGACATTCACTGATTATTATAAATTTGGTGTACTGCTCACGGTATTGTGTGAGCAGGGCTTCAGTACAATCGAAATTGTAAAAGCTTGTAACGCGAAATTATCGGTAAAAAGCAGGATATTGTCCAGTTATGCGGCAAAAAAACCGAAAAATGTTTACTCTGATTGTTTTTTGATCTCTTGTAAACTCCTTAACAATGTCTTACGGTTTCTCTAGCAAAATAGTGTCCAAGCGCCTAAGCAGTAACGATTTGCTGGGTTCTCCCATTAACGTCAGCGCGTCACGGGCTTTTCCATTGCTGTCTAAGAAAACCAAAGACGGTGGCCCAAACAGGCGGAATGTCTGCATTAAAGCTTGGTTCTCGGTTGAATTTTCAGTGACATCGACACGAACGAGCTGAACATTGTCGAGTCTTGAGTGCACATCATCCGATGCAAACATCTCTTCCAATATTTTGCAGCTGACGCACCAATCGGCGTATAAATCCAATACGATAGGGCGCGGATCTTGGCGAGCCACTAGCGCGTTAAGCTCACTCAAGCTGGTAATAGTGGCATCAAAAACAACCGCTTCTTCTAATGTAGTTGAGGGGGAAGATACATTTTTCAAGGGTTGTAGAGGCTTATCATTGCCAGCCGCCCCGCCAATAAATTCAACACAACCAAGAACAAAAAACACCAATGCCAAAAACCAGCGGACAGGATGCGAAGCCACTAGGCATGCACGATGTATAAAATAGCCACTGCACGCAAGAGCCACTAAGCCCCACAAGTAAAGGTGGCTACTTGAATCAAGCCAGCGAGTGATTAGCCACACAGCCATGGCAAGCAAGCCAAACCCCATCAGTATTTTGATATCGTGAAGCCATTCGCCATTTTTGGGGAGTACTTTAGGGCCAAATAGTCCGACCAATAGCAAGGGTGTTCCCATGCCAATCGCCATAACAAACAGCATCGCAGCGCCGTACCAAGCCTCGTTCTGACTGCTGATATAAAGCAAGGTGCCCGCTAATGGCGCCGAAACACAGGGGGAAACTACCAGAGTCGACAACACGCCCGCTAAAAATACGCTCAATGTCGATTTCCATTTGCCCGCTGCAGGAGCACTTGCTGTGTGCAGGCGTTGTTGCCACGCGCTGGGCAGTCGCAGTTCATAAACGCCAAACATCGCCAGCGCGAGCAAAACAAAAACGAGGGCACTGACAATCAATAAAACAGGGTTTTGCATGTGAGCTTGAAGGTTAAGCTGGATGCCAAACAGACCAACCAATCCGCCAATGGCTGAGTAAGTTAATGCCATAGCAAGCACATAAACCACACTGTAATAAAAGGCGCCTACTCTAGAATGACGGGTTCCGACCACAATCGCACTGACGATAGGAATCATAGGCAATACGCAAGGTGTTAACGATAACAGCAGCCCCAGCCCAAACAGCAGGGCTATGGTAGACAACAGACTGCCAGACACAATTCTGTCGCTGATGGACTGTGCATCGTCAAAGCCTGCTGACTGGCGGCTTGTCGATGAGTTGTCAGAAAACAAATTGTCAGAAGGCTGGTTGTCTGAAGGTAAACTGTCTGAAAGTGAGCTCTCTGCTGTTGTGTTGTTTGAAGCTGAACGGCCGGAAAATGATTTTTCTAACGAAGGGGATAGCGCAGGAACGGTAAACTGAACGGGCACTTTTTGTGGGGCATAGCATAAGCCTTTATCAGCGCAACCTTGATACGATAAAAACGCATTAACCTGAGTCCCAACTGGCAAGGTAATGTCATAGTAAATGGGAAGTGTTAATGTGTTTCGATAAACGGTAACGGTACCGAAATAAGGATCTTGCTTTGTTTCACCGGAAGGGAAAGGTGAAAAGTGTAGATTATCGGCCCCTATGCCAGACAAACCAAACTGTTCTTGATATAAATAGTAACCGTCATGGATTTGCCAGCTGGCAATCAATTTACCGTCTTTTGGTGCTGATACGGACAATTGAAAAGCTTGGTCAACGGGCAAAAAATCGGGCTTGGAAAACGCCGAGGTCGCCCCAAACGTAAAAGCCTGAGAAACACTGTGAAATGTCAGTAGCAACAAAAAAGCAATAAAGCGCATAAATGTATAATCGTATTGAGTAGGAAATAGAAAGCGTAAATTCTTATTTCACTAGGATAAAGGTGAGGGTGTAGACTACCAACCTACCTTAAAGTTGCCAATCTCAAGGGGAAAAATTGAGTAAAAACCGAATCTTAATTCTCATTCTTGTGCTTTTCATGACAGGGTGTCAGCAAACGGTAAAAACTGCAAAAGACACGCAGCCACGACAAGAACCACCAATACAAGAAGCAGAAACAAGTAAGCCAACATCATCGGGTAACGAAGCGACAGCAGCAGATTTGCCCGCTGAGTCGCCCGCAGAGTTGGAGAGCGAACCTTTAGCAGAAGTTCGTGTAGAAAAAATGCTTACGCCAGCACAGCGCTTGACACAACAGTTGATTGAGCAAGGCGAAAGTGCGCTGACTGCCGAACGTCTTTTGACGCCAGTGGAAGACAACGCCAATTTGTATTTTCAAGCGGCGTTAGGGCGAGATCCGGGTAACTATCGTGCTATACAAGGAATTTCAGCCATTGTTGATGTGTATACGCAATGGGCTTGGCAGTCCGCGCAGCGACGAGAATATTCAAAAGCAGCACGCTATATTGACTCTGCGCGATCCGTAAACCCAGAAGACCCAACCATTGTTGAGATGGATTCTCGTATTAGTGACTTGAAAGCCAGGCGAGAAAACGCCGCCCGCATTGCCATTAAAAAACGCAGCGAACCAACAGGCAGTGACACGGATACAACGGAAGAAAGCGTCGTAAAGGCAGGTCAGTTCAGGTTGCCAGAAACGCTGTTTAGCTTAAGTGAAGACGAGATAATTGCGCAGATCCAGCCTATTATAGATGAAGTGTCAAAGACCAATCAGTCGCTTGCTATTTATTGGCCGAACGACAAAGAAGCGCGTTTAATTTATCAAATAATTAACAGCCGAGTAACAGAGTTTCGTGTGCGAGCGATGACCTATCATCGCGCCGATTACATGGTCGAATTACAACAAGATTAAGGTGGCTCAATAATGTCATGGTTAACGAATAAGTTTCGCGTTTTAACGTCCTTTATTAATTTCTCCAGCATGGGGAAAATAGCCGCATCTGTGGTAATCGTTGCTGCTGTTTTGCTTAGCTTTCTAGGTATGTACTGGAGCAACGAGCCAGATCAATTTGATGTAGTGGCTACCGCGAAAGAAAAAGCGGCGGAACGTGGGTATTTGAATAACAGTAAAAAATTGGTTGTGGGTTACACCACAGCCAGCACCTTACACAGTATTGTTGAAACACTGTTGGATAAACCGGGTGGCTTTATTAGCAACGACATTCTTCCGCCGGGCGTGTTCATGGACAACATGCCAGCATGGGAGTTTGGTGCGCTTGTGCAATCCCGCGATTTGGCCAGAGCGTTTCGTAAAGAATTTAGCCGTTCTCAGTCCCAGTCGACAGAAGACGTGAACTTAAAAATCGCTGAGCCGCAGTTTAACTTTGACACCAAAAGTTGGGCGCTGCCTTCCAGTGAAAGCGAATATCGTCGCGGTAACAAAGAGTTGATGGAATACCTTGATCGATTGGCGGGTCCATCAAACAATAAAGCGCAATTTTACGCTCGTGCGGATAACCTGTCAGATTGGTTGTCCGATGTGAACACGCGTTTAGGTAGCTTGTCTCAGCGTTTGTCGGCCAGCGTCATTGAAGACAAACCACAACTGGAATTAGACGAAAATACCCGTTACGTGCGCACGCCTTGGTCAAAAGTGGACGATGTTTTTTACGAAGCACGAGGAACCAGTTGGGCACTCATTCACATACTTCGAGCAGTGGAAGTCGACTTCTTCTTCACCTTACAAGACAAAAATGCGCTGGTTAGTTTGCGTCAAATTATTCGTGAATTAGAAGCAACGCAATCCAGCATCTGGTCGCCTTTCATCTTGAATGGTAGCGGTTTTGGGGTTTTGGCCAACCACTCCTTAGTCATGGCGTCGTATATTTCTCGCGCTAATACCGCGATCATTGACCTGCGTCGTTTGCTAGAGCAAGGCTAACGCGTACATGTCATTTCACACTAGCAAGGGCGTTCGTCTAGCCGAATTAGACGACGCCCCTGTCATACTAGACATATTCCAACAGTGTGATCTTTTTGCCATTACGGGAAAACGCCAGCATGACATTGGTTTGCTGGATGTCATCGACTGGTTGGAAAGTGCGACGGAACAACACCCTCTTTTTGTTCTAGAAGAGCAGGGTGATGTCATTGCGTGGTGTTCCGTCGAACCCTTTTACGGCTTACCCGCCTTCGACACCGCATGCGAAGTCAGTTTCTACGTCCTACCAAACCAACAAGGAAAAGGCGTTGGCGCGCGGCTATTTCAACACCTAGAAAATAACCGACTGGAACTAGATTTCACCCACCTTGTCGCCTACATCTACGCCAGTAACCTCGACAGCCAAGGCTTCTTCAAACGCCAAGGGTTTGATCAATGGGGACGGCTGCCGAATATTGCCCAGAACGAGCAGACTAAAGAAGACGTGCTTTTGATGGGTAGAGAGTTTTAGTTCTTTATTTCCTCCCCTTGGAAGACAAAAGGGGAGGGGGCAACACTACATTGGCTCAAACACGGATCCTAAGCTCGGAACAAATAACTTATTGTACATGCGGCTGGCGTAGTCGTCGGTCATGGAGGCCATGTAGTCGCAGATGATGCGCAGTCCGTTTTCTTCGCGTTCTTGGCTTTTTCTCCATTCGTTGGCGATTTCTCTTGGTAGCAATCGGTTTGGATCGGCGGAGTAAGCTTCGAACATTTCCAGTAGCATTTGCTGGCCTTTGTAGACGAGCATTTGTACTTCTGGACGTTGGATGATGTGTTGCATTTCAAATTGCTTTAGCAGGTTGAGTGCTTGGCGTTGGCCTTCTGGTAAACCAACTTGGAAACGCAGCAATGGGTGTTCAAATTGTGTTTTTTCGATCACTTGGCAAGAGGTGATGAACCAGCTGACTAGGCTGCCAATGGCTTCTTTTCGTAGGTGGCTTTGGCGGCTGAACAGTTGGGTGCGAATGTCGTTTAGGTTTTCGGCTAAAAAGGGTGACGCTAATGCGGCGAGTTTGGGCTCTAGGTGTTCAAGCCACATGTCTTTGGTGACCATGCCTAGGACAATGGCGTCTTCTAGGTCGTGTACGCCATAGGCGATGTCGTCCGCTAGGTCCATGATGCTGGTGTCAAAGCTGGCGTGTTTGGCTTTGGCGTGGCCATCTGGTTCGGTTTGGTTTACTTCTTGTAATAAGCTTTTATCGGCTTGGCTAAAAGGCTCGATGATCCAGTTTAGTAAGTCTTGCTCTTCTTGGTAAACGCATTTCGGCGGTGCCCAATTTGATGCTTTGAATTGGCGAAAGTTTGCGGGTTTTTCTGGGTATTTACCCACAACATTGGCGTGCAAGACGGGGTATTTTAAAATCCCCAATAACGTACGGCGTGTGACGTCCATGCCATAGGTAGGCGAATAAGAACCGCGCTTACCCAGGATTCTGAGGGACTGTGCGTTGCCTTCAAAACCACCATTGCTTTGCATCATGTAATTGAGTGCGACTTCACCACCATGACCAAAAGGAGGGTGCCCGATGTCGTGGCTTAGGCAGATGGTTTCAATCAAGGCGTCTTCCGCGAGCCAAGGCTGAAAGCTGGCATCAGCAGGGGAGCTGTGTTTGAGCTGGTGGACGATACCATTGCCTATTTGGGCAACTTCCAAAGAGTGAGTGAGGCGTGTACGGCTGTAGTCGTTTTGTCGAATGGCGAGAATTTGGGTTTTGGACTGCAGACGACGAAAGGCGGCGCTGTGAATGATTCTCGCTCTGTCCCGCTGGTAAGGGGTGCGGTAGTCGTTGTCGCGGGATTCTTGATGACCGGATTGTCTTTCGTGCCAAGGTAACATCTCGTCTTGTGCGTTTGCCATGCTCATAATCCACTAATATCAATAATTCTGAGTCTTTCACGAAAACACGATATAGGTCAATGTTCGTAGAAAAAGCCTTGGGCATAATGACGTCTACTATAAGGAATCTTTATGCTTAGCACACAACATCTCATTACCTTTAAAGCCTTGGTTGAAACGGGCAGTTTTACCAAAACCGCGAAGCAGTTGGGGCTAACGCAGCCGGCGGTGAGTCAACACATTCAAAAGTTAGAGCGTGGGTTGGGTGAACCGCTATTGATTCGGCATGGTCGTTCAACAGATATGACGCCAGCGGGAGAAGTCTTGCTACAACACATTAAGGAGTTGGAGGCCTGTTATGACGGTTTTATGGCATCGTGGCAAAACCATTTAGACAGTAAAACAGAGGATGACATTTTAATAACAAAAAGTGCCTAACAAAAAGCGCCTAAATCATGTCGTTAGGCGCTTTTTGTGGATATTGAATTATTGCTGCGCTGTTGGGATGAGATTTCCAATGTGTAAGCCACATTCTTTGTGTTCAGATTCTTCCCACCACCAGCGACCTTCTCGTTCGTGTTGATTCGGTAAGATAGGGCGAGTACAAGGCTCGCAGCCGATGCTGGTAAAACCTTTCAGATGCAATTCATTGTAAGGAACGTCAAACATTTTGATGTAGTTCCACACGTCTTCTGAAGACCAGTTTGCTAGAGGGTTAAACTTAAATAGGTCTTTTTCGTCGGTGCTAAACGCGCTGTCTTTTTCGGCAAAAGCCAACACGTTGCGTGTGCCAGGACTTTGGTCTTTGCGTTGTCCGGTGATCCACGCATCAAGCGTGCCTAATTTGCGCTTGAGCGGCTGCACTTTACGAATTCCACAGCATTCTTTGTGACCGTCTTCGAAAAAGCTAAACAAGCCTTTTTCGCGAGTGAAGTTTTCTAGAGCTTCACGGTCTGGAGAAAGGATGTCGATGTTGATTTTGTAGTGTTTGCGAACTTGTTCGATAAAGCGATACGTTTCCGCATGAAGGCGGCCAGTATCCAATGAAAACACGTGAATGTCTTTTTTGGCTTTGACAGCCATGTCAATCAGGACAACATCTTCTGCGCCACTAAAGGATATGGCGATGTTGTCGAATTCTTTCATCGCGTTATGGATGATCTTTTGCGCTTCGTCTTCTTTGTTGTTGGCAATAAAAGACGCTAAATCAAATGCTGACATAGGATAATTTACCCTGTTCTAAGTTACGTTAGCTGTACCATAACAATTTGCAGCGCTGAAAGAAAAGACGAAAGAACACTAACCTTATAATGCTTGAAAACGTGCCTAACGAATGTGTTTGGCGAGCGTTTGGTAAAGGCCATATAAAATGCCCGCGGTCACCCCCCAAATGCGGATTTCTTCGTAGTCTATTTCGAAGTAGCCACGTGAAATGGTGTCGAGTTTCTTTTTTCTAAATCGGTAGTTTTGCGGCGTCAGTAGGTGACGTAATGGTACCCAATGTACGGATTTTACTTCGTCTTCGCACAGGCTAAGTTCGCTCCGGCGTGTCATTTCGGCAACGATGGGTTTAATGCAGTAGCCAGAGACAGTGCAATACTCACCGAGTTCTCCCAGTAGGTCAAAACAGTCAGGCGATAATCCAACTTCTTCTAAGGTTTCGCGTAAAGCGGTGTATTGGATGCTGGCATCGTCTGGGTCGTGTTTGCCACCAGGAAAGGCGATTTGCCCTGGGTGATTACGCATGTGCAACGCGCGCTGCGTGAGAAGCACATACAGTTCTCCGTTTTCAGGTTCGCGCCAAATCGGTATAAGTACCGCTGCCGACCGATAATGCAAGTCATAACCGCTGGGGAACATTTCCTCGTCGGGGTTATGAATTTGTTGGGCATACGGTTCTTTGTCTAATGCTGCACGAATGTCATCCAAACTTAAATCAATGGGGGGAGCATTTAAAAACTGCTCTATGTCAGACATGATACGGCCTATTTCAAAAAGTCTTGTTCTAGAGTATGGGTTAATTTGCCCACTTTGGTAAAGGTTTCTTGATATTCTTCTTGGCATTTCGAGTCGGCGACTAAGCCGCCTCCAGCCCAACAATGCAGCTTGCCATGGTCCGCTACTAAGGTGCGAATGGTGATGCTGGAGTCCATTTGGCCATTGGCGCTGAAGTAGGCAATGGAGCCGCAATACGCTGAGCGTTCGTGTGGCTCTAGCTCATCGATGATTTCCATTGAGCGAATTTTCGGGGCGCCTGTAATGGAGCCACCGGGAAAGCTTTGATGAAAAACGCGAATGGCTTGATCGGCTCGATCAATGCGCCCCTCAACTGTGGAAACCAGATGATGCACGTTGGCGTAGCTTTCTAAGGCGAAAATTTTAGGCACCTTGATACTGCCCGTTAAACAAGTACGACCCAAATCATTGCGCAGTAAGTCGACGATCATGAGATTTTCTGCTCGGTCTTTTTCCGAGGCCAATAGCCAATCAGCATTGGCTTTGTCTTCTTCCTGTGTGCGGCCGCGCGCTACCGTGCCTTTGATCGGTTTGGATTCCACTCGGCCTTGATCGCACAGCAAAAAACGTTCTGGAGAATGGCTCAGCAAGCTTTGCTCTGGCGACAGTTGCAGGTACGCCGAAAACGGCGTTGGGCAGACGTTTCTTAAAGCGAGGTACGCGGTGAAGGTGTCGCCTTGGTATGTGCTAGAGAAACGCTGCGCTAAATTCACTTGATAACAATCACCCGCTTGAATGTAAGCTTGCACAGAGGCAAATTTTTGCGCGTAGTCGGCTTCTGTCATATTTGATGTAAAGGGCGTGTTTAATGCGAAGCTATGAGCATGGTGGAGTTCGTGTTTTACCAATACATCATCACACGCGCTGGTGAAGCGGTTGATTAAGTCGGCCGTCTCTGTTTGGTCGCACCAAGGGGAAATAATTAGCTGAGTGGTTTTGGTTTGATGGGCTGTGACCACCGCCCATGAGTACAAGCCAAGATTGAGCGTTTCTAAGTCAATGTCGTGGTTGACGGTGTCAGGAAGTTGTTCGACAAAATGACCACTTTCGTACCCGTAATACCCCAATAATCCGCCGATAAATGGCAAGTCTTTTGGGGCAGATTGCGCCCAAGGTTCTTGGCAAATTAGGCTCATGAGTTCGTTTAGCAAGGTCATTGGATTGTGTGTGTCGCTCAATTCATAACGTGGTTTGCTGTACCAGGTTATGGGCTGGCCGCTGTGTTTAGGATGAATACGAGCCAGTGGGTTGGCGACTAAAATGTCGAAGTTGGTATCAGGGAAATGCTCATGATTGCTGTCGAGTAAAGCGGGATAAGGTAAGTCGCGTACCGCAGAAAAGAAGGACAGTAATGATGTCTGATAAGGGAGATTAACCTGTTTGATTTCTGACATTTATTCCAATACCTAGTAATATGATCGCTTTCCTCGGCGGTGCTTTTGGCGCCATCGTGAAAAGGTGTAAATATGCATTCTTGCGAAGAGCAAGCATTGTATTCTTTTAATAAGGGTCCTCACAGGTTAATTACAAGTGTCTGACGTTTTTTTTCTTTCTTTGCCCAATGCGCGTGTTGCCTATCGTTTGTATGAAAATCCCAACGCACAAACCGATCGTGTTTGTATTTTGTTGCACGGTGCGGGGGTGGCAGGGGAGATCACTTTTGCTCCTATGATGCCGTATTTTACGCAATGGCGTTGGATGCTTGTGCCAGATTTAAAAGGCATGGGGGACTCGTTTCATCATCATGGGGAAGAAGGCGCCGTATCGATTGACGAATTGACCAGCGAAGTGGAAGCATTGCTGGCTCATGTCAAATGGGACGATTTTGACTTGGTCGCCTATTCGCTTGGTGGGCTAGTTGCGTTGAATTTGAATCATCAGCGTAGCCTGAAAGGCAAAAAGTCAGTGAAAATGGCGTTGTTAGAGCCCGCATCGTTAGATCGTGAAGACTTGTCCACCTTGATGGATGTTCGCCAAAAGTATCGTAATGCGTCTAAATTGATCCGTGACACGGGAGATGTGGAACTGGGTGTGGCGTGTTTTATGGACGGTGTGTCGCCAAACCGTCGCAAACACCCTGTGGCAGAAGCCACTACGCAGTCTCGTCTTGCTCATCGACCGTTTGGGTTTGCTTATGCGTTGGATGCGGTGACGGATCATGTTGCTCTGATGGCGAACGAACCACATCGTCGTCAGGCTATGATTGATGCGTCCGAACAGGTGTTTTTGTTTTCGGGAGAATTAAGTCATGATGCTCTAAAGCAGCATTATGACTTGTTGAGTGTTCAGAACCCGACTTGGCAGCATAAAACCATGAGCGCCTGCGACCATTCGCTGCCGTTTCAAAAGCCCAGACAAATTGCCAATCATATAAACCAGTGGTTTATAGAGGGTTCCAGTTAAGTAGCCTGTTTGAATTATGTCGTGCGTTCGAATTAAGTCATACTGTAAAAAATAACTAATGGGCAAGGATGCCCATTTTCAACAAAGCAACAAGGAGGTTGTCAATGAACCGTCTGCACGGTTTTTCACTACTGGAATTGATGTGCGTGCTCGCCATTTTGAGCATCTTAGCGCACGTCGGTTCGATGCAGTTTCTTAGTGTGAGTCAATCCGGTCAAGACAAGCAAACGCTCAAAAACGAGATGAAGCGCTTGGGTGAGGCGTTAACTCAAGCGCGACAGCTGGCGGTGATCAGCGGCCAGGCCAGTTTTTTGTGCGGTGGTGTGACGTGTGATGGCGTTTGGTCTTCAGGGTTTTCACTTTATCAAACGGAGCCTGTTACCCCGAATTTGCTAGAAGACGACAGGGTAAAAAAGTGGTTTCGCCAGATGGCTTTTGATAAAGCATTAAGGGTTTCATGGCGTGGCTTTCCTGCGAAAAAACAGCAAATAGAATTTCACTCTAACGGCTTATCCAGTTATCAAAATGGCACCTTTGAGCTTTGTCTGGGTGACTGGCAGGCGGATTTAATTTTGAATCAAAGCGGCCGTTTTTATCTGACTGACCCCAAAGCCATAGATGAAGGAGCGTGCGAATGACGTTCTTGCATAGATTGTCTATTCATTCTAAATCCCGACAAAGCGGGTGGATTCTGCTGGAAGTGATGTTGTGTTTGGTATTGTTTGCCGTGGTGTTGCGGGTGTCACAGCAACAAACCCAAGGACAATGGCAGTCTGTTCAACGGGCAGAAGAACGGCGCAAGAGTTATGACAACACATTAAAGCAAGCCGCAATGGCGCAATTGGTCGGTTCGGTATCTTGGCTAGAAGGTTCTCCAGAGGTGGTTAAAATTGAGTACCCAGATTGCCTGCAGTGCACGGGGAGCCAATTGCAAAACTGGTTTTATGCGACCCAATATTTTTTTCCTGAGTCGACGGTTTTAGCGCTTGCAGAAGAGGATGCCCAATGAAACGGATTCGTGAATTACAGGGCAGTTTGCTGATCGAGTTGCTGGTGGTGTGTGCTTTAATTGCTCTGTTTCTTCCTTTGTTGGTAACGGCATTTGCCCAGATGCAAGAGCGACACCTTTTAGCGCAAACACATCAAGATCAACGCGCCATTAAGGCGGCAATTGATGCGCATTTTCAGGCGCAGTGGGCGCGTTTGAGACCGGCGAGTTGTCGTATTGATGCAACGCTATTAGTGATGATTGGTTCAGGGACGTCCGCACCATCACGCTTGGCGGCTCGCGATGTCGATGAAACATCAGACTGGTTAATGGGAGTGGATTATGGCTTGTGTAGAGGAACGACAACCGTTCGAGAAAACCCTCTTGATGTCACTCTGGATTGCCATTGGAACGCGGGTGATAACGTTAGCTTTGCGTCATGCGAATCGAATGTAAAGGGGCAAGTATTTAGTACGTCCGCCAGAAAAAGTGTGATCAAACTGGAAAACGATCTGGTCATTGGTCAGTCTGGCATTATTGAAAGCGAAGACGGCTTTTACTGGTACTTGTCAGAAGGAATGCAAGGTAGGAAAGCACTTTGGCGGACCCCTGACGTGAGCGGTACGTCATTGGAGTTGTGGAATGGTATTGAGCGTTTATCGTTTTTCCCGCTATTGGACAACAGTGGTAATGGCATGGTTGATACGCTGGACACTCAATATGGCGCGTTTCCAGTGACGCAATTACGAGGCTTGTGGGTCGAGTACTTGTATCGAATGGACGATTGCAAGCTCGAAACGAGTACGTTGATTGAACAAGAGTATCGTTCCATGAGAGGGGATATATGGCGCTATTCCTCGCCTTGTCAGGGCGTCGGTAATCATATTGTTGTGTTGTAAAGTCAGTAGCGGTTTTGAAAGGGAGGTCGATGCAGAATGGCATTGTCTGTGAGGAATCAAGGTAGAGTGCGGCGAAGAAGGCAACAGCAGGGTTGGATTTCATTGCCTATTATTGCATTGCTTATTGCGCTGTCGAGCTTGTCTATGCAGTTTCAAGAAAAGCAATTGGCGTCTTATCTGTGGCAGGGGCACGTAGCGGAGGTAACCGAGGAGCAAAGCCTATGGGCGGATTTTCAAAAAGCCTTGGTTTTGTCTCCGAGTTTTGCATTATCCGTGCTTAGCGAATGTATAGGATTTTGCGATTTGCAAGTCATCGTCTCAGAGCAGACTTGGCAAAGTGGTGACGCATCTCTGCGTTATCGTTGGGAACGTTATGAGTCGTTGCCAGATGAAGATGAGAATTCAGCCACTTTTTATCGACTCTGCGCCACACAAAACCAGCAACAGTATCGCTGCTGGTGGTGGCAAGAAAATCGTTTGCTTTCGAACGGCTGGGTCAGTGCTTCTGATTAAAGGCTTTCAAATGTTCAGCACTGCAAAATGGACGCGCTTCTTGGTCATGAATCGCATGAGAACGTGGCGTGAAAGTTTTGCATTCTTCACAGCGAACCATATTTTCCTGATTCTCATGTTGCTTAGTCGAATCCTGTTTTTTGGCTTCCGCTGGCGACTGACTGCGTTTAAACGCGATAAATTGGCGGTATAACCACCATCCAATAAAGAAAATAGCAACAAAAACGATCAAACGTACGATCATACACTTTACCTAGCTTGGGTTATTCCAGACAATAACGGGCATATTCTAACAGAGTTCATGAGATAGCAACTGTATGACATTACGAATTGCAATGGCACAGCTGGATATGCTGGTCGGTGACATCACTAAAAACACCCAATCCGTTATAGATGCGGCGAATCAAGCCCGCGATCACGAACGTGCCGATGTGGTGGTTTTTCCTGAGTTAACCTTAACGGGCTACCCACCAGAAGACTTATTGTTGCGCGCCAGTTTAGACCCACGTATTGAATCTGCATTGGCGAAGATATTAGCCGAAGTTCGTGACATTTATGTTGTGGTGGGATACCCACGACGCATTGATGGCGAATTATTTAACTGCGCGGGTGTGATTTATCAAGGTCAATTGCTGGTGGAATACGCTAAGCAAAAGCTGCCGAATTTCCTTGTATTTGATGATAAACGTTACTTTAGCGAAGGCCGTGAAGCGGGACTTGTCGACATTAAAGGGGTCAAAGTCGGCCTCAGTATCTGCGAAGACATTTGGCATCCAGAGCCGATTGCCCAAGCCAAAGCGGCGGGCGCTGAACTGATTCTTAACTTGAACGCTTCGCCTTATCACATTGAAAAAATGGGCGAGCGTGAAGAACTGCTTCACCAGCGTGCGACCGAAGTTACTTTACCAATTGTCTATGTGAACTACATGGGCGCGCAGGACGAATTGGTGTACGAAGGTGGCTCTTTTGTGGTGAACGCCAAAGGCGAGAAAATCATGCAAGCGCCTTGGTTTGAAGCGGGTTTGTATTGCATTGATATGATCGTTGATGACAGCCAGCCTAACAAGGTCGAGCCTGTCGCTGGCGCGATTGCTCCTGCCTTGGGTGTGGAAGCCAGCGTGTACCAAGCTATGGTGCTTGGCTTGCGTGACTACATTACTAAGAACCGATTTAAAGGGATTGTGCTGGGTTTGAGCGGTGGTATTGATTCTGCTTTGTCTTTGGCGGTGGCCGTCGATGCCATCGGTGCCGACCGAGTTCAAGCGGTGATGATGCCTTACACTTATACGTCTTCCATTAGCTTGCACGATGCGGAAGAAGAAGCCACTCTGCTGGGTGTGAAATACAGCGTTTTACCCATTGAATCCATGGTGTCTGCTTTTACCGACGTGTTAGCCCCAGAATTCGAAGGCTACGGCAAAGACACCACAGAAGAAAACCTACAAGCGCGTACTCGTGGCGTGACCCTAATGGCGATTTCTAACAAGAAAGGCTACATGGTACTCACCACAGGCAACAAAAGTGAAATGGCGGTAGGCTATGCCACTCTTTATGGCGACATGGTCGGTGGTTATTCCGTACTAAAAGATGTCTTCAAAACCTTGGTATTCAAACTTTGCCGCTACCGCAATACTTTGGGCTACGTTATTCCTGAACGCGTCATCACACGACCGCCTTCTGCTGAATTGGCGCCAGATCAAAAAGACGAAGACTCTTTACCGAGCTACGACATCCTCGATGAAATTTTACGCATGTACATCGAAGAAGATCAAAGTGCAGACGCTATTCTTGCGACCAAGAAATTCGACCGAGAAACCGTATATCGCGTACTTCGTCTTGTTGACGTCAACGAATACAAACGTCGCCAAGCCCCAACCGGTGTTCGTATTACCGCTCGTGGTTTTGGACGAGATCGTCGTTACCCGATTACCAATGGTTGGCACATTGGTGAGTAATTCGTACTGGGCAGCGTGCCCCGATTGCCAAGGGCGGGGTAAAAAAAGCCGCCGACTGCGCAAAAAAGTGCGATTGAATTATCAAAAAGCGTTGGACGCATTTGAACAATCAAACGGCGATGGTGAGGCTCCTGACCGCCCCAAAGGGCATCTTGAGTCGTGTTCGCATTGTGCTGGGTCTGGGTTGGTTTCCAGCGCTTCATTTCCTGTTGCTAACACAGACAATTACCCTCATGTCGCGATTATTGGTGGCGGTATAGGTGGCGTTGCCTTGGCGGTGGCGTGCTTGCATAGAGGCATTCCTTTCACGTTATACGAACGTGACAGCAGCTTTAATGAGCGCTCCCAAGGCTATGGTCTAACCCTGCAACAGGCGAGCAAGGCAATAGAAGGCTTGGGAATTTTTGCCTTAAAAGAAGGTGTTATTTCCACTCGACATCTTGTTCACACCACACAAGGTAAAGTGGTTGCTGAATGGGGAATGAGAAAATGGATGGCATCGGCTGAACAGCCAAGTTCGGTAAAGCGCACCAATGTCCATATCGCTCGCCAATCACTGCGTTTAGCGCTACTCGATCAACTCGGTGAAACTAGTGCAGTGCAGTGGAATCATCAGCTCGTTGAATTTACAGAATCCGATGGCGCGGTTGAGCTAACCTTTAAAGTAGGTAATGAAATTAAACGCAGCACAGCAGACCTTGTTGTAGGCGCTGATGGCATTCGAAGTGCTGTACGCAAGCAATTGATCGGCGATGAAGCCAGCCCACTGCGTTATCTTGGCTGTATCGTGATTCTAGGCATTTGTTCATTAAGCGATCTTGATGGCGTTAAAAGCGACTTATTGGATTCCGCGACCGTTTTTCAAACCGCCAACGGTAATGAACGAATCTACATTATGCCCTATGCCGCAGATTCTGTGATGTGGCAGTTGAGCTTTCCCATGTCAGAGGACGAGGCGAAGGCCTTGAGTAGCCAAGGTGCTCAAGCATTAAAAGAAGAAGCGTGTCGCAGAACTCAATGGCATGATCCCATTCCTCAAATAATGACCGCGACTCATGCATCCATGGTGTCAGGTTATCCTGTGTACGATAGAGCATTGCTAACACCGGCGGATTTTAACCTGGCTGGCAAAGCCACCTTGATTGGCGATGCCGCCCACCCAATGAGCCCATTCAAGGGGCAGGGCGCGAATCAGGCAATATTAGACGCATTAGCCTTGGCCAGAGAGATCACTAAAGGTTGCTGGTCTTCGTCCGGTTGGCGTGAAAAGGGCATTCGTCACAGTGTATTAGCCGCCTATGAAACGGATATGCTGGAACGCAGTGCGGTCAAGGTAAAGGACTCCGCCGCTGCCGCTGAATTTTTGCATTCAGAAATGGTATTGCATGAAAGCGACGAGCCGCGAGGCCGGTATCTTAAGAAAGACTAAGCTCTTTCGTTCAGCAAAAAGCTGAATGGGTAACTTTTTTCCGTTGCTTAAACGCCATAAAGTCGCGCAACTTCGTCGCGTCGAACTGACTTCATCGTAGCTAATCGTCTGCACATTTATACCCGATACCGTGATCCGCCGTTGAAAGCGAAGCTTTCACATGTAGGTCGCGCCTTTAGGCCGACAATCAGCTGATTATGACGGTATATACAGTCTATTTTTGAAATAAACGCACTTTTGCGCGTTTAGCCATTTCAAATAAAACCGTTGTGCGCGTTTTGTACTGGTAGAAAGTAAAAAAGTTTCCTAATATCAATGAATAAGGATCTACCGTGTGCTCTTTTTTAGGAAATAACGCGCAGTGGATAAATGAAAAAACACGCATGCTCGTTTTTCCGGTTTTGATTTTTGCTAGCATCTCTATTAATGGCTTTAAAGTCAAAGGCTTACAAGGATATTAAGAAGGTTTTAAATATGTTTAAACATGCATGCGGACTATTAAGATGTTATGCGGTAAGGCAGTCACGAGCATCATTCAGGAAGTGAAAGATTCATGGGGTTGGATCGGAATCGAACCGCTCACAATTGTAGGCGAAAACGATTTTGGCAATCTTATGATTGAAGACGTGGACGGTAAGTATTGGCGCCTTAGTCCTGAGGATGTCTATTGCGAGGTGGTGGCCAACGACCGAAGTGATTTAGATCGACTGTCTCAAGACCAAGATTTTTTAGAAGATTGGTATATGCAGACGTTGGTTGAGCAAGCAAAAGAAAGCTTCTGTGAACTTCCGGAGGGCCGAAAATACTGTCTCGTCATTCCTGGTGCGCTAGGAGGGGAATACGGAATCTCGAACATCAAAACCGCGCCCCTTGTCGATCTAGTTCGTTTCTCAGGTGATCTCGCAAAACAGATTAAAGACCTTCCTGATGGGGCGGAAATTCAACTCAGGGTGGTTGATTGATTCCGCATAACAAGCGGCATCACAGCGACCGCTTTTCCGCCGCTTCGCGGCTCCAAACCGGCGTGTGTGCCGGGCGTTATATGCCAAGTAGGGAGAGGTGGGCTCAGTGAAACCAATGTCTTTAGAGAAGCAATGTGAAGAACTGTCCCTGCCGCTGGAAGAAATTCAGTTAGACTATGAAGGAAAACCAGAGCCTGCATTACTCGAGCATTTCGAGAATCTAGGTTACGTTGGCTCATTTATTGAAGGCTATACTTTTCTTACAATTTTAAAAGCATTGATGCTTGATAAGCTGGCCGAGCTAAATACTTTTAATGATAGAAATGATGCTTGTACAAGATATCTCGAAGCGCAGCTTACCATTCATCAAAATAAATTGAGTGAAATTATTAATTCAATTCGCAGTACATCTAGGAAAAAATATCTGAGTAACTTAAGAGAAATATTTGATCAGTCATTTATACAAAGAGAATATCCAAGTCTTTCCTTTGAATGCTGCGAAGCTTTATTTGATGCCATAGAAATAGAAACTTTCATAGCAGTAGCGAAGAAGTTTTCTGAAGATCCATACTCATATAGAAGTGGTTGGCCTGATTTGATAATAGTAAAAGGTAGCGAAGTCAGATTCATCGAAGTAAAAACGACAGATAAGTTGCATAAAAGCCAGTTGCTAACGATTCCAACTTTTAAGGAAGTTCTACCATATGAATTTAGTGTCTGTAGAGTCCGGAAATAACTGGATATAACAAGTAAATGCAGCCGACCGCTAAAGCGTCGGCTGATTTAAGCGTTAAGCATCTAGAATCACGAAGGAGATAAAGTGATAGATATCAATAACCCAGCCGGTCGCTATTACGAAATATTGCGTAAAGCGAAGGGCAAAGGAGATGACCTTAAAGTTCGCCAAGTGTGGGCTCAGGTTCTAGATGAAGAGGAAGGTGACGATTCTTCAATTACCAAAAAGATAATCGAGGTATACCAACTTGGAGAAGAGGTTAAAGGCCTTATTGGTATGAGTGAAGGTGTCAATAAAGAACTGTATCTTTCCTCATTTCCCCAAATTGAGAGAGCAATATTTCCTCTAAATCTTAACACAACATGGAAAGGACAAAAGCAACAGCTAAATGATGGCGTCATGACAAGGCTGCAGTTTTGCTCAGAACTATTATCATCTATCTATACTGAAGAGCAGTTGCAAGATGATGATCTAGCGCAAGTTACTAATCTGATTGACGAACTATTTAGCACGGTGCTAGAAAGCTCGTTGGAAGGCGGCATTAGAATTACCCTCTTAGAAGAGATCGAGCGCTTACGAACAGCCCTTTCTATGTACAAAATTAAAGGTGCTAAGGGTCTTAAGCAATCTCTTCAATCAACCATAGGCATGGTAGTAGCAAACCAAACAGAATTATCAAACGTGGCTAATTCGAATCCAGATGTTATTGAGAGATTGGGAAAGCTAATTGATAAGGTTGATTCATTCACAGCTAAAGCGCTAAAAGTTCATAAAGCACTGACAAAGCCTGTACGGTTTCTCATAGGTCTTGTTACTGACAGTAATGACTTATTACCGGAAGAGCCCGAGCCCGCTGATGCCACCGATGCTTAACAAACGCATGTTGTCGGACTGCTTTTCCACTGCGCTTCAAATCAGCCGCAAATGCGGACGTTATATTTCTCAGCGAGCTAGGTGCTAAATTTAATTTATGTCGAAAAATACACAAAAAAATCACTTCAGTCCGGTATTTGCGAACAAGTATTGGACTAATGAAGAAGCCGGATGGAAATACAAGTATTATTACTTCTGTGAGCATAGACAGTGTGTTATTGATTCGAATAAAGATAAGGGAAAAACAGCATGGGGGTATGAGTTAAACCTGTACTCGCAAGAGCTGGAAGATCGTCTTGACCGTGAGTTAGAAAACGAAAGTTCAATACTTTATGAGAAAATAATTAAAGGTGTAGCCTTAACTGCTGATGAACGAATGAAATGGGGCCAATTTATTGTCACGCAAGCAATTCGGACGCCCAGCTTTTTAAAATACCGAGATTATGTGGAAAATTTAAATGGCGAGGATTATTCCTATAAAGACACAATTTTAGGTTGTGCCGGGTGCGAAGAGAACAAATATATTGCAGCAAGAAACTGGGTAATACTCAAAGCTCACGAAGACGACTTATTTATCCGTACAGATAATCCTGTGTACATGACGGGCTTTCTTAATAACCCTACAACCACTATATTTTATCCTTTGACTCCTGAGCTATGCTTCGTTGCTTGTTCAGCAGTTGAAACAATTTTACTTCCCAAAGGTATGGAGTTACCGTTTCCAAAGCAAGTCTTCCTGCAGCTGGAAAAGGGGGATGCATGGAGCATTAATTTTGAGCTCTTAAAGTCTACGAGCTCATCAATAATTGTTGCTAAGAAGGATAATAGCCCTGCAGTTAGCCATATGACACTCCAGACTCTCGGTGTGTTTCCTCAAATACCATTTATGTTGTCTTCTGCAAATAACTATTATTCGGGGGCTCTGGAAATTGAGTCGATAACAAAAATCATGTCAGCGGCGGATAAAGTAGATTACCCATCATATCGGGAGTATCCATTTAATCCATTTTATGGAATTGAGTTCTCAGAAGGTATAAATCCATTTTCTGTTTTTGGGGTTACTGACGAACAACTGCGAAAACAGGGTTTGATTGAATAAATATAACAAAAAGCTGCACGCGACCCTGTAACAGATTCTGTGTAACTACCATTTAGTTAAGGTGCTTTTCGAGTCGCTCCTCGAACTCAATAATAAATCGACTCATCGCTTGGCGCCAGTTTTGAATGGGCATTGTCCATTTTTTACTGGCCTCTCTAATGGCAAGATAAACCATTTTCCTCGCAGAATCGTCGCTTGGGAAGACTTTACGTTTTTTAATGGCTCTACGGATGACACTGTTCAGTGATTCAATAGCGTTCGTTGTGTAGATCGCTTTGCGGATATCGTCAGGGTAACTAAACAGTGTATTAAGATTATGCCAGTGATTGCGCCACGATTTGGTGATTTGCGGGTATTGATCGTCCCAGACGCCTGCGAAACGATCTAACTCCAACAAGGCTTCTTCTTCCGTTGCAGAGCGGTAAACTTGCTTTAAGTCCGCCGTCACCGCTTTGTAGTCTTTCCATGATACATACTTCAATGAGTTGCGTACCATATGCACGATACACAGTTGAATGCTGGTTTGTGGGAAAACGGCATTGATGGCTTCTGGGAAGCCTTTTAGACCATCAACACAAGCGATGAGAATATCTTCTACACCACGCTGCTGAAGCTCAGTGAGGACGTTTAGCCAGAACTTAGCCCCTTCGTTTTCAGCAATCCACATGCCCATGAGTTCTTTATGACCGTCGGTGTTGATACCGAGTGCCAAGAAAATCGATTTATTGATAACACGCTTATCTTGGCGGATTTTCAACACAATACAATCAAGATACACAATGGGATAGATGGCATCCAAGGGGCGTGCTTGCCATTCAGTTACTTGCTCGATCACCGCGTTGGTAACACGTGATACCAGTGTCGGAGATATCTCAGCACCGTACCATTCATCGAAGGCATTGACGATGTCTCGGGTACTCATACCTTGCGCGTAGAGCCATAGGATTTTATCGTCCATGGAAGTAAAGCGGGATTGGTGCTTTTTGACCAGCTTTGGTTCAAAAGAACCTTCGCGGTCACGAGGCGTATCCAGTTCAAACTCACCATCTTCCGTCTTAATACGCTTACTGTTCTTACCATTACGACTGTTGGTTGACGAGGATTTTTGATGTCTCTCGTAACCCAGATGCTCATCCATCTCTGCATTCAAGGCCGCCTCAACGGTAATCTTCTTCAGCATTTGGCTAAATTCGTTAAGATCCTCAGGCGTTTTAATGCCTTTGGCGGCTTCTTTTGCGAAGGCTTCCAGTTCTTTTTGGTTCATTTGCATCTACCTATCCTTAATTCTCTATAGAATATGTTGTGATAGGTAGTTACACAAAATTAGTTACAGTCTCCTGCACGCTGACACATACTGCTATGCTCGTTTTTGTGTATGTCGCGCTTAGCTCCATTTTATACAAAACCGCTCTCCGCAGTATGTGCCGGTGAGCTTGGCGTTGACCCTCTCATTGAGTGCTGATGTTAAGAACAATAGTTCAATTATTATCGTTAGCTGCTCACGGAAATGAATATCTATCGGATCGTCCTGATAGAGTTATGGACAAGTTAGGCACTGTAATTATGAATCTTACTAAAGGAAGTAAAGTTGTCCTTGTATTAGACGTGCTTTCAATAGCGTTGTTTTTATACGTGCTTTATTTTCGTGCTTTTATATACGCAGACATGTATATCGCTCCAGACGAACCTTATGGGATATCAGACATCATTGAGCTTTTGCTTGGCGCTGTGTTTATTCTATTGTCACTCGTTTCGATGATTGTTTCTTTGGTGTTATTTATTCGTGGTGCATCGCAATCCAAAGTTTGGGCTGAATGTCTAGTGATCACCCATGCAGTTATGTATTTATCGTTTACTTCAATACATGCTCTGGCAGCAAGCTATGGTTCAGCGTAAGAGTATTATCCAGCCTTGTCCCTGTAAAAAGCAGCGGTTGGCTTCATTCCGTGTCGACTTAAAGGCTCTATCTACAAGATGAAAGCTTCGCTTTCAGCGTCAGATCACGCCTCGTTCCTCGTCTCATCAGACCTACGGTCTTTGGTTCCATTATGAAGTCAGTTAGACGCGACGAAGTTACCCGCTCAGCAGAGCGGAATAAAGGTTGGTAATACAAAGCGTTTGAGTGGTGCCAAAGAGGAAATAGGTTCCCGCCTTCGCGGGAATGACTGGGAATACAAAGCGTTTGAGTGGTGCCAAATAACAACCCCATCCTCCGCCTTCCCCTTGGAAGACAAAAGGGGAAGGGACTTAGCTCTGTTCCATCGAGCGGAATCAAAGCACGATTTACAAGATGAAAGCTTCGCTTTCAGCGTCAGATCACGCCTCGTTCCTCGTCTCATCAGACCTACGGTTTTTGGTTTCGAAAAGGGGAAGGGTTCAATGTAATAACCCATTAATACCTTTTTGCTTTCTCTAGCTGTTACAACATAGGACGTTTTAATCAAAACAGGAGAAGGTGTCATGTCTAATAAAAAAATCTTAATGATCACGGGTGATTTCACGGAAGATTACGAAACTATGGTGCCGTTTCAGGCGTTGATGAGTGTGGGTCATACGGTGCATGCGGTGTGTCCAGATAAGAAGTCTGGCGATACGGTGGCGACGGCGATTCATGATTTTGAAGGCGATCAAACTTATACGGAGAAGCCGGGGCATCGTTTTGCGTTGAATGCGACTTTTGCGGATATCAAGGCGGAAGATTACGATGCTTTGGTGATTCCCGGTGGGCGAGCGCCTGAGTATCTTCGTTTGAATAAAGCTGTCGTTGCTATGGTTAAGCATTTCTTTGATGCCAACAAGCCTGTGGCGGCGGTGTGTCATGGTGCGCAGTTGTTGGCGGCTGCAGGTGTTTTGGAGGGCAGGAAGTGTTCTGCGTATCCTGCTTGTCAGCCAGAGGTGGAGCTTGCGAAAGGGGAGTTTATGGAGATTCCCGTTGATCAGGCGGTTACGGACGGTAACTTGGTAACGGCGCCAGCGTGGCCTGCGCATCCAGCATGGCTTGCCCAGTTTTATGTTTTGCTAGACAAGTAAAACGCTGAGACTTGGTGAGTCTATTAGGGCGGATTTGATTTTGTCATCAGACAGTAAACGTTAAATTCGTCCGACTCTTTTTTCGCACCTTCGACTAGACTGTTTGCATTGAGTCATTTCATTCCAATAATAAAAAACGTCATTCGATAGGGAAAATACAATGTGTAAGCTCTTTGTGAATTCAGATCCTAGTCTGTGGGAAAATGTCACTCGTTCTTTGCGTATTGATGGCATGGTCACCAGTATTCGTTTGGAAAGTTTCTTTTGGTTTACGCTGGAAGAGATAGCTCAGCGCGATAAGTTGTCCTTGTCGCAGATGATTGCCAAGCTCAATCATGAAGCCTTGGATGCGGGTCATAATTTGGATAATTTCACGTCTTTTCTGCGAGTGTGTGCGATGCGCTATTTGCATTTGCAAACCATTGGTATGTTGCCTCATTCCCATGAAGTGAGTATCGCGTCTCTTAATACGGATCGTATTCTTGAACAGGAGAGATACTATCTAGAGACGCATCAATGATCCTCTTTAGCGGTTATTTTTGCCCTAGCATTTTCAATAATGTCCCGTCTTTTAATACATATTGATGAAACAGTGCCGCCGCGGCGTGTAGCAAGACTAATGTCATCATGATGTTCATGGCGATTTCGTGGACATCGCCCATGATGTGAATGCCTAAGTACCAAGCAGTTGCGCCAAATACAGGCACTAAAAACATCAGTGAATATAAGATTTCATGGACAATACGAGACGCTCGGTCGAGTAAGTTCGTTGCGGCTGTTTTGGTTTTTTTAGACGCGAAGCGAACGATAATTCGGAGTAGAACCAGAGCAATAATGGCTAAGCCAACGTAGACATGCAGAGAAGCAACCAAATTATAGCCTGCTGTGCTGTCGTCTAGATGTTGACGAAAAGCGCGTCCCATTCCTTCGCTAACGAAGTAGTTGAAAATAATTAAGGCTGCAATGGCCCAGTGCAGTAGTATTTGTGCTGTGTTGTAGGTTCTTTCTTGGTTTTGCATTTTAAATCTCCATTTTTAAGCTGTTGATGCAGTGGCTGCGCTTTTACCAGTGAACTTTAGCGAGGCAAGATTAAGGTTTTCTTAACGACGAATGCATTGAGTATATTTTTTAGATTTCTGCCTATCTCCCTAAAATGCTCATGGCGTTTCCTATATAATGTGCGCCATCTCGTTGTTGACGATTCATTCAGTTTTGGTACTTTCTTGGTTTGAAAGGCTTTCTATTAGGTAAAACAGCACTTTATGTTTAATGCTTCTTCTACTCGTTTAAATAAATACATCAGCGAAAGTGGTATCTGCTCACGAAGGGACGCTGACCGCTTTATTGAGCAAGGTAATGTGTTCATCAATGGCAAGCGCGCTTCTGTGGGTGATCAGGTGGTTGCCGGTGATACGGTGCGAGTGAATGGGCAAATCATCGAGCCGCAAGACGCGGATGATTTTGTTTTTATTGTGCTGAATAAGCCTGTCGGCATTGTGAGTACCACTGAAAGTTCTGAAAGAAACAATATTGTCGATTTTGTTAGCCATGGTGTGCGGATTTTTCCTATTGGCCGTTTGGATAAAGACTCTCAAGGCCTTATCTTTCTGACCAATAACGGGGATCTGGTTAACAAGGTGCTGCGAGCGGGCAATAATCACGAAAAAGAATATTTAGTGACCGTGAATAAACCGATCACGGATGACTTTATTGCTGGTTTGGCGGGCGGTGTGCCGATTCTGGGGACAATGACGAAGAAGTGTCCGGTTAAAAAAGTCACGGCGAATGTGTTTAACATCACGTTAGTGCAAGGTTTGAATCGTCAGATTCGTCGTATGTGCGAGCATTTTGGCTATGAAGTCATGAAGCTTGAACGTACTCGTATTATGAATGTGAGTCTAAAAGGCATTCCTGTTGGTGAATGGCGAGATTTGACGCAAAAAGAGCTGTCGGTATTGCTTAAATCGATTGAAGATTCTTCCTCGGAAGCCAGTGCACCAGCGAAAAAGTCACGTAATGCGCCGCGCAAAAACACACGTGCCACAGCAACGCCCAAAAAATCCACGCCCTCAAAAGGCAATACTAAGTTTCCTAAAGAAGAAGGGCGGAAGCCACCCACTTCTCGGACGAAAGACAGACGCCCTTTTGGTGATGGTAAGAAGCCATCCGGTAAACCAAGCGGCGCGCCAAAAGGTCATGGAAAGCCGGCGAAGAATGGCAAGCGTCCAGCAAGAGGTAAAGCACCGCAACGCTCAAATCGGCCATAGCTGAGAGCGCCGTGTTCACATTTCACGCTGGATTATCTGGTATTTTGCTTGTGTCAGTATTGTGATTGTTTTTCCGTCAGACTGTGAATCTTTGCTGGTAATTACCTCAGGTGGTTTGTTTTAGGCAATAAATTTTTAAGATGGTTTTAGGGTAAAAGAGGGTGTCGCTATGGTTAGAAATCTACATAAATACACGATGCCCGGTGGCCCAATGATGTATCCTTAGGCCCAAAGGCTTTCCAGCAAGAGGAACGTGAAAACGTTCCTCTTTTTTTGTTTTTAAAAATGACAAATTTTGTTCCTAAGACGGCAAAAATAACCGAACCCTTGGGTCGAATGCTATTCTGTAATGCTTGCGTATGGTGTTAAATTTCGCTTTCGTTATTCATCATTTTGAGAGTGTGTATGAACCCAATCGCGTTGAGTGTGTCTTTATTGATTTGCAGTAACATTTTTATGACATTCGCTTGGTACGCTCATTTAAAAGAGCTTAATAACAAGCCATGGATCATTGCGGCTTTGGTCAGTTGGGGCATCGCGTTATTTGAATATTTGTTGCAAGTGCCTGCCAATCGCATTGGTTATACGGCGTTAAATGTGGGACAGTTAAAGATCATGCAAGAGGTCATTACGTTGATGATTTTTGTGCCGTTTTCTGTGTATTACTTAAAGGAGCCACTTAAGTTGGATTACCTTTGGGCTGGCTTGTGTCTAGTGGGCGCTGTGTATTTTGCGTTTCGCAGTAAGTTCAATGTTTGAGTCTCCCGTTTTATTGTAAGGATGAATATGTATACCGATGAAGATTTGAATTTGGCCGTTAAGCAGGGCGTTTTTAGCGATTCGTCGGTTGACGAGTTTCGCCGTCTTATGTCGTCGACGAAGGGGGCGCCCTTGGTCGATGAAGAAAACTTCCGATTGGTCGGTGGCTTTAATGATATTTTTATTGTGATTGCGTGCGGGCTGTTGCTGTTTTCTTCGTTGTGGGTGGTTCAAGCGTTTAACGACAGTTTGGGGTATCTTGTGTTCGCTGCCTTGTCTTGGGGGTTGTCGGATGTGTTCGTGTTGAAGCGAAAAATGGCGCTGCCTGCGATTGTGTTATTGCTTGGATTTGTGGGTGGTGTGTTTGCGTTTTCTGAGTCGTTATTGGGTGGCGATATGCCTTCCTCTGCGATTATTTCAACGTCACTTTCAACCTTAGCCGCTTATCTTCATTGGCGTCGCTTTCAGGTGCCTATCACGGTTGCTGTCGGCACGGGTGCGGCGTTGGCGTTATTGGCGTCGATTGCTATTAGTGTGTTTCCGCAGAGTCCTACCGTGTTGCTTTCATCCTTGTTTGTGTGCGGTTGCTTAGCTTTTTTATTTGCTATGTATTGGGATGCTGCAGATACGCGTCGTGTGACACGTAAATCGGATGTGGCGTTTTGGTTGCATTTATTGGCCGCGCCTTTGATGATTCATCCGGTTTTTTCCAGTCTGGGTGTGTTGGATGGAAACGACAGTCTGAACATTATGGTGTTGATTGTGGTGTTGTACGTTTTCATGACGGTGTTGTCGATTTCTATTGATCGTCGTGCTTTCATGGTGTCTTCGCTGATGTACGTTATGTATGCCTTGTCTAGCCTGATCGAGAATTACGGCGGTGTGGGGTACAGTTTGGCGGTGACGGGTGTGGTTATGGGGGTGTCTTTGTTGATGCTGTCTATCTATTGGCAAGCCGTGCGCAGAATGTTTTTAGCACGATTGCCAGCGCGTATACGAGGGTATTTACCCGCGGCTAATCTAGGTTAACGCTGCGTGTTTTGTGTCGGATGGCCTATTATTAGGAAAAGGGAAGTGGATGAACAACCTATTAATAACCGGCGGTTTTTTTCCCTGATTAAGCGTGATTTTTATCTGTGGTGGTAGTTGGCCTGAATATGAGTCTTCCTGTGTTTTATGAAAATATAACGACTTGTGAAGAGTGCGATTTTGTCAATAGCATTCCACCACTGCGTCGTGGAGAACGTTTTCGTTGTCAGCGCTGTGCTCACGTCTTGGTTAATGTTCATAAACATGTTTCCGTTAGGATTATGGGGTCAGGTTTGTCGGCGTTGTTGATGCTGGCGATGTCGCTGAGTTTTCCCTTTTTGGGATTTTCGAGTAACGGCATTGAACGAACGGTTAGTTTGTTTGATACCTTGAGTGTGTTACTAAGCCAAGGCTACCTTGTGCTGAGTATTCTGCTCAGTTTGGCGTTGTTTGTTTTTCCGGTCGTGTATTTGTTGGCTATCTTATTTCTCGTCTGGTCATTTCAACATCAATACGTTTTAAAGTTTGTGCAGCGTTACTGCGTGCGTTGGCTGTTGGTGATTGAGCCTTGGTTGATGGTTGATGTCTTTCTGGTGGGCATTTTGGTCGCTCTGGTGAAAATGAGTAGCTTGGCAGACATTTCTTTGGAACTGTCTTTTTGGGCGTTTTGCGGCTACGTTATTTTGTTATTAAAAACCATGGTTTTGGTCGATAAACGTTGGCTTTGGAATAAAGTCGCGGGGCGTTCTGCTGAGCATTCTGCGTTGGCGATGACGGCGAAGAAGCAAGGGTTGATTGGTTGTCATTTTTGCGGCGCGACTTTATCGGGCCATGCGACCCATTGCAATCGGTGTGGGCATTCGGTTTACAGTCGTCGACCTCGAAGTATCAATACGACGGTTGCCTTGTTGGTCGCTTCTTTGGTGATGTACATTCCTGCCAATGTTTTCCCCATTATGCAAACTACGTTTTTAGGCAGTACTGAGCCGTCCACTATTATGGGAGGCGTTTTATTGCTGTGGTCGTTAGGGTCCTACCCTGTGGCTTTGATTATCTTGTTCGCCAGTGTGGTTATCCCTATCGCGAAAGTATTGTCATTAGGCTGGTTGTGTTGGCAGAGCCGTTACCCTAGCCGCCGTCTTACCAAGCAAAAAATCACCTTGTATCGCTTGACTGAATTGGTGGGGCGTTGGTCAATGATCGATGTTTTTGTGGTGGCGATTTTGACCAGCTTAGTGCAAATGGGCAATTTTATGTCGATTTTACCCGGCCCCGCTGTGTTGTCATTTACGGCGGTTATTGTGCTGACTATGTTAGCCGCTATGGCGTTTGACCCCAGATTGTTATGGGACAAAGACGATGTAACTGGGGCGTCTTTAGAAGGGGGAGAAGAGTGAGCGAACAAAATACACAGGTCGAAAATTTACGCAAGGTTCGGTTTAACTCTATTTGGCTGGTGCCTTTAATCGCACTGATGGTGGCCGGTTGGATGCTGTACCAGAATTGGTCAAGCCAAGGCCCAATTATTACTTTGGTGGCGGCCAACGCTGACGGTCTAGAAATGGGAAAAACGAAACTGAAATCCCGAAATGTTGATGTTGGACGAGTGATCGATATTCGTTTGAGCGATGACTATGAAAACGCCATTATAAAAATCCGAATGAACCAAGGCACGCAACAAATGTTGCGCAGTGATGCCAAATTTTGGGTGGTGAAACCAAGAGTAGGGAAAGAGGGTGTGAGTGGCCTTGGGACTTTGTTGTCGGGTGCTTATATTGATATGACGCCGGGCGTTAAAGGGCGTTTACAGACCGATTTCACGTTGCTAAACCAACCGCCATTGTCGACAGAGAATGAAGGCGTTCGGTTGGTTTTATCGAGTACAGAAGGCTCAAAATTGGACGTTGGGGCGCTTGTGCATTTCCGTGGCTATGAAGTGGGGTATGTCGAGAAAGTAGGATTTGACACGGACAGAGGCACGATTACCTATCGTGTGGTTATTCGTTCTCCTTATGATGCCTTGGTGAACAGCGATGTGCAGTTTTGGATGACGCCAGGGTTGTCGTTTAAGAGTTCCGCCAGTGGCTTTGAGGTACGTTTAGACTCATTAGAAACCTTGATTTCTGGTGGTATTTCTTTTGGTTTGCCGCAAGGACGAACAGCGGGTAAACCTGTGGAGGATATGACGTCATTTCGTTTGTACTCTTCCAAAGAGAGCGCCACGAACAACATGTATAATGAATTTATCAACTATGTGTTTCTCTTTGACAGCAATGTAAGTGGATTGACCCCTGGTGCTGCGGTTGAATTTCGTGGTGTGCGAATAGGAACGGTGTTAGACGTGCCTTTTAGTGGCATTCCTATGGATTCATTAACCTCATTAGACACGCCTTTGATTCCAGTTCGCGCTCGCATTGAACCTCAGCGTTTAAACTCTTTGAATACCTCTGGTGCGATGTCGTTATCAAAGTGGAATGCGTTTATTGACGATCGTATTAATAACGGTGTGCGCGCGACACTAAAAATTGGCAATTACCTTAATGCCGCCAAGGTCATTAATATCGACTTTGTGAACAATCCGCCGCCAGTAAGGTGGAAGGAGTTTTCGGGCTATAAAGTGTTTCCAACTGCGCCCGATGCGTTCGCGAATATTGAAAGCAAAGTGGGCGGCATTCTTGATAATTTGTCTCAGCTACCGTTGAACAGTACGTTTGAACAGCTTAATAGGACCATGAATGAGGCCAACGAAACATTACATCAACTCCAAGCCGTCAGTAAAAGTGTGGCGCAGTTGTTGAATAATGCAGACACTCAGCAGATCCCTACAGAGCTAATCGCTACTATTAATGAGTTGAATGTAACTCTGGAGACGTATCAAGCGAATGGTCAGATAGGTCGGCCATTAAGAGAAAACATGGTGTCGTTAGGCCGTGCTTTGAACGAGTTACAGCCTTTATTGCGTCAGCTAAGGGAGAATCCAAATACGTTGATTTTTGACACTAAACCGCGCGGCGATGTACAGCCAAAAGCGGCACGATAATCCATAACGGCTTGGTTGAGTAGAGTATTCACAGAGGAACATGAATGAACAAGATGAGCGTGAAAGCGCTGTGGTTATTGTTAGTCTGTAGTTTTGTGGCTGGGTGTTCAACACCGGCGGTACAAAGTCATGAGTATTTGCTTATGGACGCAGGGCTGAAAAGTACGCAGCCGCAGTCAACCCGTCGTATTTCGGTGCAATTAATGCCGATTGTGGTTGCGAATTATCTGGCAGGAAATGAAATTGTACTCGTTACGAAGCAAGGTGATGTTCATCGCTCACAAAGTAATCTTTGGGCTGAAACATTATCGCCTCAGCTGACGCGTTTGACTCAACAACGGTTGGAAAAAACCTTACCAAATATTACCTGGTTTGGAGGGCAGCGCTTACCGTCTTATGCCATTGCTTTGTTGAACATAGAGGTGGATGATTTTTATGCGGATTTAGAGGGTATTGTGCACATTTCTGGGCGTTGGCAGATGATTTCCGCCAATGGCGAGTTATCGGCATCAAATACCTTTTACGTGCAAAGCGAACTCACGTCTGACGGTTATTCGACCATGGTACAAACTTTGTCGGCCAGCTGGTTTGATAAGGTCATTGATCCTATGGCTAAAGAAATGGCTAAGGTATTTCATCCCTAAAAATACCTAAGCGTTTAGGGGCTCTAGTGTTGTGCTAGGAAAGACTGAATGTGATTGAGGACATGAATTGGGTGTGTCATATGCAAACAATGCCCTTTCGCTTCAATGATTTCCAGTGTCGCATTGCTGAGGTGTTGCTGGGTATATTCTCCAACCGATACCTTCACTAAGGCGTCGTTAGAGCTTTGCAATAGCAAGCAAGGGTGCGTGATTTTAGGCAACAATGTTCGGTAATCGGAAAAGAAAGTCGCGACGGCAAATGGTTTTGAATAGGTCACATCTGTAGAACAAAAGCTGGTTAACAAGTGATGTACCAACGCGTCGCTGTCGTTCATGCTTGGTCCTATGGGAGCGAGATCACTTCCCATCACAAGCGGTGCTAAATAGTTTCCCCAGCCAATGTAATCTTTATCCATAAGCTCGACCAATCCTTCTAAATCCTGACGGTCAAAACCACCTTGGTACTGTGGGTCGCAATTCAAAAAGCAGGGTGATGGACAGATCGAGATAAGGTGGGAAAAAAGCTCTGGTCGTTGGTCTGCGATAATCCAGCCAATGGTGCTACTGATAGAATGCCCAACAAAGATTACGTTTTGTATGTCTAAGTCATCACAAATTTCAATAACATCTAACGCGTAACCTTCTAAACGCTGATAGCGATCGGCCTCATACGCGGTAAAGTCTGAGCTACCACAACCCACATAGTCGAACAATATAACGCGATAATTCTTTTCTAATTCAGGTAAAAGGAAGCGCCACATGGTTTGGTTACAGCCAAAACCGTGGGCCAAAATGATGATCTTTTCACCGCTGCCTGTGATGTGTAGGTTATTGCGTTTTGCTGTGTTTACAGAAGCCGTGTGTTCATTATGCAGAGTGGATGTCACAATGTTTATCTCTCGATACAATTCGGATGGAGGCTAATACTCGCCGTCGTGCTACGCGTTGATGGCGTAGTTTGTGTATAGATAATTATTGTTATAACGCTATTTTATAGCAGAGGCGTTTTTGTTTTCGTGATCTATGACAAGGATTGTTGAGGGAATAAGGGATTTGTGACGATAAAGTAAAAAGGGTCAACCTAAGTCGACCCTTTTTACTTTTGATTTTTTCGTTAATGCGGTTTTCAGTTATTCTGCTTTTCTTTCGCTGCTTGAATGCTTTTCTGAATAAGTGGCGAAATAGTCAAACCTTGAACAATGATAGAGAAAATAACCACCACGTAGGTAATGATGACCATGATGTCGTGCAGATCTAACCCTTCAATGAAAAGTTGATTGGATGGAATCGCTGCCGCCATTGCCAGTGCAAGGCCGCCTCGTAACCCGCCCCATGTTAGGATTTTTACAGAGTGCTTATCGTATTCACGGTAACGTTTGAAGACCAGGTAAGGGCTTCCTACACTGATGAATCGAGCCAAAAGGACGATGGGCACCATGACTAGGCCAATGCCAACTATTTCCCATGTTAGCGGCATGGTAACGATCAACATACCTATGATTAGGAAAAGTAAGGCGTTTAAGAAGCTGTCTGTCGCATGCCAGAAATCTTTCACATAACGTGTTCCATCTGGGCCACGGCGCTTTGATGCGGTCGCTCGTGTGATGTTACCGAGCAAAATGCCGCTGGTCACCATTGCTAACGCCCCGGAAATTTCCCAAATGTTTGCCAGAGCAAAACCTGCAGACGGTATGGTTAAGGTAACGAGCAAACGGGTATTGATGTCTTTGCAATTGATGATGACGAAGTGGCCAACCAAAGCAATAACAAGGCCGAAAACTATGCCGCCAATGGCATCCACTAAAAACAGTTCCGCTACTTCTTTGAAGCTGGCTTCTGTTCCGTAAAAAGCAACGGCAAAAATAGTGGTGAAAATAACCAATCCCACGCCGTCGTTAAACAAAGATTCACCTTCTACTTGAATGGATATGCCTTGTGGGGCGCTCATTTGTTTGATAATCGCCAATACTGCAATCGGGTCGGTTGGGCTGATGAGCGCGCCGAACAACAAACAGTAGATAAAAGGAACAGGGAAGTTGAGTAGTTCAAATGTGAAATAGCTCATGTAGCCCACAAGAAAAGTGGACACTAATGTGGAGAATAGCACCAGTACGGTGATCTCCCAGCGTTGCCTTTTCAGTGCTGCGAGGTCGATCTCTAAAGCGCCTGCAAACAGAAGAAACCCTAACATGCCTTTTAATAAAAGCTGATTAAAGTCTATTCCGGAGACAACTTGAGTAATAAACAGAGCGGTCTCATCGCCCAGCATTTTTACCGCTAGAATCAAAAGTAGGGAGATAACAACAGAGCCAGTTGTGATGGCAATGGTTGTTTGCATTTTTAGTATGTATTGGTTGGTAAAAGCAATAAAGACCGCTAATGCCGATAAAAAACAGATGAGATACCAAGCGTTCATTCGAGAACCTTAACATTTTCAATATTATTGTTGGGAGTTTAAGGGGTGCACGGGGGATGCTGGGGCAGTATGTTATCCCTAGAATTTCGCTCTGTCACTGTTTCCCTGTATGAAAATTGACCCTGATCGGCAAATTTGATCAAAAACAGGAAATTTAATTTCAAAATCTATCTTTTTCGCTGATTTTTTTGCTGATTTCTGTTTTTTGTGTAGGAAAATTACCACTCAAATGGGGTGGTGCTGTGCTTTTTTTGAATACCTCGAGCAGAAATTTTATTCTCATTTTGGTGCTAACTTACCTATTCTGTTGTTAGTTTAAACAATTATATTTATCTATAATTTATAACAACAAGAATAAGGATTTCTGTTATGCGTCATCGCTCCTCTAAGCATCATTTACTTACCGCCACAATCAGCGGTCTTGCCCTTTATGGTGGTGTCGCAACCGCCTCGGATATGCCTCAATTGAGTCCTGCACAACCGTCGGTTCTGGCGTCTAGTTGCGAGGGGCTTTCGTCTCTTTTGACGGCGAAAAATACCGTCATAGACTCCATCGAAACGGTGGCAAAAGGGGGGCTGAAATTAGCAAGCAGTGATGTCGAAGAACATTGCTTAGTAAAAGGAAAAATGTATGAACGCGTTGGTGAGGTAGATGGTAAAGCGTATGCCATTGGCTTTGAGATGCGTTTGCCTAAACAATGGAATGGCCGTTTTTTATATCAAGGTAATGGTGGCTTAGACGGCGCGGTAAAAACAGCAGAAGGTGCGTTGGGAGGAGGGCCGATAACAGGGGCTTTATTGCAAGGCTTTGCCGTTATCAGCTCCGATGCTGGCCACAGTCGAGGGATTCCGACGTTTGCTTATGATCCGCAGGCTAGGCTGGATTATGGTTATCAGGCCGTGGCCAAGCTCACACCTATGGCCAAAACAGTGATTCATCAAGTGTATGGTCGTGGACCGGATCGAAGTTACTTTGCCGGGTGCTCGAATGGCGGTCGTCATGCCATGATCGCGGCCACGCGCTACGCAAATGACTACGATGGCATTTTAGTTGGAGCGCCAGGGTATCGATTGCCATTGGCGGCTGTAGCAAGCATTGCGGGGGCACAAGTTTATGCGTCTATACCGGACACAGATAAAGCGGATCTGAAGACGGCGTTTACCTTAGCTGAAAGAACGACAGTGTCTAAGGCTATTTTGGCGAAATGTGATGGGCTAGATGGTGTCAGTGACGGTATGATCCAAAACTTTCGCGCTTGTCAGACGGCATTTAGCTTACAAGACGATGTGCCAACCTGTAAGGCTGAGCGTGATGGTGCTTGTTTGACCCATCCCCAAAAAGACGCGGTTGACACCATTTTTAAAGGGGTGACCACCAGTAAAGGGGTGCATTTTTATTCGTCGTTTCCTTATGATGCAGGGATAAATAACAGCGACCACATGATGTGGGAGTACACTGCCCCAATACAACGTGATTCTGGGGCGGTGGCAATGATTTTTAATACTCCGCCAGTGGAACTGAAAGACCATAATATTCGTAACTTTAACGGCGATAATTTTGTCTGGCAGAGCAATATTGACGATCTTGTTAAAAAAGTGAGCACCAGAAGTAGTGTCTATATAGAGTCGGCGATGGATTTTATGACGCCGCCGAACCCTGAAGATATGTCTGCGTTGCGCGATAGCGGTGGCAAAATTATGGTGTATCACGGTGTGTCTGATGCGATTTTTTCAGTGCAAGATACCGAAACTTGGTATCAGGCTTTGAACGCGAAGAATAATGGGCATGCTAGTGATTTCGCACAGTTTTATCCTGTTCCAGGAATGGGGCACTGTCGCGGAGGTCAAGCAACAGATCAGTTTGATATGTTGACACCTTTGGTTGCTTGGGTTGAAAAGGGCGAAAAACCGACGCAAGTGATTGCTACTGCGCGTGGAGAGGGCAATCCAGGTGGCGTAAATGAAGAACTGCCAGTATCTTGGAGCGCCACACGCACGCGTCCATTATGTCCGTACCCAAGCGTGGCAACCTATGACGGTAACGGGAATGTTGAAAGCGCGAAGAGTTTTGCTTGTGAAGTGCCGTTAAAATAGAGCTATTACTATTTATCCCTCCCTCAGCCTGCTTGATTATTTAAGCAGGCTTTTTTATAGGTATCTGTCACATTTACTGTTTAACGGACATGTCTATTTCGTGTGTTGTCTGGACATGGGGGATTGAATGTAAGATCCCTCATTTTTTCTTAGTTGCTGAATCCCTTAATTGTAGTGAGTAGGGATGGCTTTTTTTCCGTAATTTACTTACAAAACCTAACCAAATGGTTTGATTCTAATGAAGGAAAGCCGCAACACGAGTATAATCTCCCGCCATTACACTATATGAAATTTAGTGACATCTTTGAGGAGAATATTTATGGCAACACCTTCCCAACACGATTTGCGTAATGATTTTCGAGCATTATTAGCAAGCGGTAAGTGTTATTACACTGCTTCTACCTTCGACCCTATGTCGGCTCGTATTGCTGCAGATCTTGGTTTTGAAGTGGGGATTTTAGGGGGATCTGTTGCCTCTTTGCAGGTGCTTGCCGCACCGGATTTTGCTTTGATCACACTGAGTGAGTTTACAGAACAAGCGACTAGAATTGGTCGTGTGGCTCGTTTGCCGATTATTGCCGATGCGGATCATGGCTACGGAAATGCCTTAAATGTGATGCGCACTATTGTTGAGCTTGAGCGTGCTGGTGTGGCCGCACTAACGATAGAAGACACCTTGTTGCCAGCAAAATACGGACATAAATCGACCGATTTGATACCAGTAGAAGAAGCCGTGGGTAAATTAAAAGCGGCTTTAGAAGCGCGTATTGACCCTATTATGAGTATTATTGCGCGTACCAATGCTGGTCAGTTGACGACGGAAGAAACCATAGCCCGTGTGAAAGCTTACCAAGCTGTGGGCGTAGATGGTATTTGTATGGTCGGTATTCGTGATTTTGCGCATCTTGAGGAAATTAGCCAGCATATCTCTATTCCTATTATGTTGGTGGCTTATGACAATCCTGAATTACGTGACCGTGAACGTTTAGCGGCGAACGGTGTGCGTATCGTGGTGAATGGCCACGCTGCGTATTTTGCAGCCATTAAAGCCACCTACGATTGTTTGCGTGAGCAGCGCGGTATTGCAGAAGGCACATTAAATGCGTCTGAGTTATCGACTCGATATTCTACATTGGAAGAAAACCGAGTTTGGGCAAACAAATACATGGATGTGCAGGAATAATAATACACAACGATGTGATGCTGATAAGGATGAACGGATGATGCTGAGAGAAATGGTCATCAATGATTACGAGCAAGTGATGGCATTGTGGGGCAATACCGAATCCATGAGTTTGCGTGGCGCCGATTCGAAGGCAAACATTGCCATTTATTTGGATAAAAACCCGGCATTGAGCTTTGTGATTGAAGACGGGCAAACTGTCATTGGTGCTGTATTGGCCGGAACAGATGGTCGACGAGGCTACCTTCAGCATTTAGCGGTGAATCCTAGTTACCGAGGCCAAGGTTTGGGTAAACAGCTTGTCGAAGCGGTGATCGCCGCGTTGTTGGCGCAGCAGGGGATTGCCAAAACACATTTATTTGTTCATACCGATAACCAATCTGCTCAGGGCTTTTATGAGTCCATGGGCTGGTTTGCGCGGGATGAAGTGCGTATGTTTTCATTCAATTCCTCAGCGGAACGTAATGTGTAATGCCGTGAATGACAGAGTGTGTTGAACGATATGAATATACAAAAGAGGCCAATTTTTTGGCCTCTTTTATATTTGAAACGGTGATTATCCGAGCTGAGCTAATTGTTCGTAAGTGTTTCGCAACCAGACCTTCATGCGCTGGCGTTCTGCAATATTCATGATGCCTTTGTCGTTTGCAACGGCCCAGAAACTGCTGTTATTAAAGTCGATTTTTTGCGTTAACTTACTTTGAAGCTTTGGCAATTCAAGGATCAAGGCTTCTCGTTCAATGGCTTTTTTATAGGTGGTAGATTTTTGGAAACGAGAGAAATCTGTCCCACGGCCGAGGTTTTGAACAACCACAAAGTCTACAGACGGTTGCTGGTAGCGTTCAAACAGGGCATCCAGTAACGCCACGGAATCCGCGCCATCGTCCATAACGTGCCAAAGGCATACTTGGTATCCCATTTCATCTAAGAGACCAAATACATCGGTTTCTTCTATCCACTTTCCCAGTGGTTGAGCCGCTTGTGCAGCAAGGTCGATAATAAGATCTCTGTCTGGGTATTCTTCAATCGCGGCGAGCATGCCATCTAAACTGTCTTCTTCGCCAATCAGAACAGGTGAAGAGAACTCACTGTAAAAACGTGAAAAAGTACTATGAGAAGCGTCGCAATCAAAGCCTAAAAAGGGCTGATTATTATCAATATAATATTGCGCTAAAACCCGTGCCGTCATCGATTTCCCGACACCACCTTTCTCACCGCCTACAAAATGTACCTTACCCATTTAGATTCCCTCACTAAAAATTAACTTGACCCTATTTTAAAGGCTTATTGAAAGCTTTTTTATATCAAATACATCCTACCAATATTATTTGAAAAAGCTTGGCACTTTCATGACAAAGTAACAGAAAAAAGAATGAATGGGTTAGTAGTATAGGGGGGTGAGAGGCTTTTCTAGTGACTTAAACAAATAGCTGCTAGTCTGAATCACTGTTAATTACATAATATAAGGATCATTTTATGGAGATCATAGCTTTTTTATTTATTGGCGCTCTGGCTGGTTGGTTGGCTGGCCAATTGGTCAAAGGTAGCGGCTTTGGCTTGGTTGGTAATATCGTGATCGGGGTTGTTGGGTCTTTTGTTGGCGGATTTACTTTCCAGCTGCTTGGACTGTATGCCGGTAGTTTTCTTGGGTCTCTTGTTACTGCAACCGTGGGTGCCGTTATTTTGCTTTATGTCGTTCGGCTTGCTAAATCGTAGCAATGAAAATGTTTATAAAAGAGCCCGCTTTTGAATGCGGGCTTTTGTGTGTGTTCTTTAACCTAAGGCCTAAATAAGCTCTAGTTCTTCCATAATGCGACGAATCGTGGCTTTTGTGCTGTCTTGTAATGGCACCATAGGCAAACGACATTCTTCGGTGCAAAGGCCGAGCAGAGACATAGCGTACTTAGGGCCTGCAGGGTTGGGCTCTATAAACAAGGCATTGTGCAAAGCAAACAGTTTATCTTGTAGTTGAGCCGCTTCCACATATTTGCCTTCACGACATAAACGCTGCAATTCAACAACCTGTTTTGGTGCGACGTTCGAGGTAACCGAAATACAGCCATTTCCGCCACCAACGTTGTAAGCCACTGTGGTAATGTCGTCACCACTAAGGAAATTAAAGGGTTTGTTGATAAGCGCGCGTTCGCGTATCGGACGTGTTAAATCCCCTGTGGCGTCTTTAACGCCAATGATTCTAGGTAGCTCAGCAAGGCGCGCCATGGTGGCGACTTCTAAGCCAACCACAGAGCGAGGTGGGATATTGTAAAGGATGATTGGCAGTTTGCTGTTGTCGTGGACGTATTTGAAATGCTCGAACAGACCCGTTTGGTTTGGGCGGTTGTAGTAACCAGCGACGTGAAGTGTTGCGTCCGCACCAGCTTGGTATGCGTATTCAGAATAATTTACGGCTTCCATTGGGTTGTTTGAACCTGCACCCGCTAGGACTGGCACAGCTTTGTTGGTTTCTTGCACCGTGATTTCAATGACTCGTTTGTGTTCATGTTCGCTCAGTGTTGGGGATTCACCCGTGGTGCCAACAGGTACAAGGCCGTTGATTCCTTGGTCTATCTGCCAACGCACGATATTGCGTAATGCGTCTTCGTCTAATTGACCGTCACGAAATGGAGTGATTAATGCTGTAATTGCGCCGTAAAACATACTTTTGCCTCATTTAGGCCGGTATGCATTCTGCTGAGAAGAGAGATAAACCGTCAGCGAGAATGCTGCCGGGGAGTTGTTTGAATCTTAATTCCACACGTCAGCGCCGCAAAGCTTCTTAGCCTTACGTTTATCGCCGTTGCGTTTATTTAAGATAGAGTTATTCATAAAGTAATAGAGATTCTTGTGTCGCTTAATGTGAAAACATTTTTGTATGCTGACCTTTTTTATTTCAAAGGTCAATACGTTAGCACTTTTTTTATGCAGATGATGAACGCTACAATCGCATTCGTTTTTCAAGGCTTTATTCGCTAGTATATGCGGTCAATTTTCTGTTATTTGACTTCTTAATAAATTTAATAAAGAGAGCGTTTATGGATTTAACTACGTGGTTGTCATTGGTTGCTGTTTGCGTAATGGGGGCCATTTCACCTGGACCAAGTTTGGCGGTAATTTTACGCGTATCGATTTCTCAGTCTTCTTTACATGGCGTGCTTGCGGCAATTACACATGGTTTAGGAATCGGTTTTTGGGCATTTCTGACGTTGCAAGGCTTGGCTATTTTGATGGCTCAGCATCAAGATATTTTTGCTGTACTTACCGTGTTAGGTGGTTTGTATTTGGCTTGGTTAGGCGTTAAAGCGTGGCGTTATGCAGGTCAGGGAAGTGACGTAAACGTTGAGGGGGTTAAATCTTCTTATTGGGAATCTGCGCGTGATGGGTTGATGATCTCGTTAATGAACCCAAAAGCGGCCTTGTTTTTCCTAGCCTTATTTAGTCAGTTAATCCCGCATAATATGGATGCGTTGATTAAGTTTCAATTGTGGGCAACGGTCTTTGTGATTGATACGGGTTGGTACATTATTGTCGCGCTGCTGTTGGCTGGTGGGCCTGTTTTAGCATGGTTGCGCCGCCACATTGTTTGGGTAGACCGAGGCATGGGAACAGTATTAATTTTATTGGGGCTAAAAGTCGCCATTGGCTCGTTTGTTTCATAAGCACGGTATTGCGTAAAGACGCACCCAAGTTTCGAAAAAACCAACGTTGTTTTTCAATGTTGAAAAGCAACGTTGGTTTTTATAGCGAGGTTTAACGACGTGTTATTTTTGGAAAATAAAGTCTTCGGTTTCCAGTAATTGTTTTGTCCATAACGCATACGCTTTTTCATTGAGATGCAGGCGATCACCTTCGAATAAGGTTTCTTTTATCTCAGCGTTTTTGTCTAGCAAGGTGGAGAAAAGATCTATGTATTGCGTATTAGGGCGTGTTTTGGCCAAACGCGCTAATAGGGTGTTGGTCTTTTCGATGGTGTTGCGCATTTTTAGACGTGCTGGACTGCATTTTATGCTAATCAACGTCACTGGAATGCCAGGCAAATGCCGATCGATCTTCTGTAATAGCTCAATATACAACTCAACCACTTTGTTCGTGTCGCAATGATTGCCGATGTCGTTGTCCCCAGCGTAGATGACCAGCGATCGTGGGTTATGCGGTAAAATGATGCGTTCAAAATAGTAGACGCACGCTTCGAGTGTCGCTCCCCCAAAGCCTAAATTGATGCCGTCTTTTTCTCGGAAGTTATGGCTAAAGTCACTCCATAACCGCATGGTTGAGGAACCGTAAAAAGCGACAGGGCGCTCCTTGTAAATCTGATGGGCGAGATGAAACTCAAGCTCTCGTACATCCGACTCAAATTCCACATCGATCTGATTCAGGCTCATAACATTGGATCGGTAACCATTTTTACCACTGAAAATGGGGTACTGACGAATTTCTCGTGACAGCTCGACCGCTTCGTTTACATAATCTTTGTATTCTTCTTGGTAGGAAAGCAAGAATTGATGAAAGGCACCTTTGTCTTGGTAATCGACTTTACTGGACAGTTTAAACGCGGGTTTGATGATGACCGTATAGATGTTGTGATCGGCACGTTTATCAAAGTTTGCAACGACGATCGGGACAATCCAAGGCTCTTCACTTCCCATTGAACCTGCTAGCTCAAAGGCGTGTGGCAGTAGTGCCCCCGGAGATTGCTGGGTGCTGAAACTTTGCCCTTCTGGTGAAATCATCAAAGGGAAATTTTGGCGTAAGGTTTCTTGTGATTGTTGGATAAAGGCATCGTATTCAGGAGTGTCTTTGGTGAGGTCTTCCCAACTATTGATGAATATATTGCCAAAGCGACCATAGAAGTCGTCGCGCCAGAATTCACTTTCTTTACTGCGACGAACGACTCGTTGCCCTGAAATACCGTATTCATTGTCGATCAGCATGGCGCTGATGAATTGAGCGTCCATAGAAAAGCGAAAGCCGTTCGGTAGTCTGTTTGTTGGTGAACCCAATAAATGGTTGTAGATAAATAAGGAGCCGGCTTTCTTGGGTAAGTTTTCCAGGCCTTTTATGACGTAAGGCACCTGTTGGAATGCTTGCTTGAACAGCTCTGTTCCAAGGCGTCGTGCATCAAGTGCTGGGGTGTCCTTCGGTAAGTTGTTGATGGTGTCATAGACATTTTGCAGATGTCGATAAAACGCATTCTCCCTCTGCAGGTCTTTTAAAATATCCAGACACATGCCGGATATTGTGCGTTCTAGAACGCAGCCAAAGTGCAAACATTTATACAGTACACCGAAGGCTTCGTCGGTGGTGATGGCGCTTTTAAGCAACTCACTGACTTTATAAAGTGGTGAACTAACCGGTAATAACGCGGCATTCTGTTCAATGACATTGCTGACTGCCAGCACTTCGTCATTGGCTATCTGTGATAAATAGCGCATTCTCGCCGCGAGCAAATGGGCACCGATCAGCCAAATCAGGCGATATAAGTATTTCACCGCAAATTTTGGGCTGTCTTGAAACATTTCGAGTAGATCATCTCGTTTAATAAACAAGATGCTGCTGTCTCTGGAGGAGATGATTGAAGTGCGGTTTTTCATCTCGTTATCTTGGGTCGCCCAAGCTAATACAGTTCCTGCACGTGCGATGGTGCGGGTTGTAATGATGTCGCCAGAATCGGTTTGATAACTCACCACGACCTTACCTTTGATGAGTAAATATAAGCCGTCGGCAGGTTGATCCTGTTGGCTAAGAATGTCCCCTTGGTGAGCCAATAAAATGGATGATTTTTTAGCAAGCGTATGGATTTCAGCTTGTGTAAAGGTTTCACAAAAAGGGGCGTAATTGAGCAAGCCAATTGCGTCTTTGAGTGCATGTACTTGTGTTTCGGAATCCAGCAAGGGACGCGTTTCTTCAAATGCCAAGGACTCGTTTGAAAAGAATGGTCGTGTCTGGTTTTGCACGTTAGTAAGGACGGGTAATGATTCCTGATACACAAATTGCAGAAAACGGGAGGCAAACGATAAATTAGCGTCGAGTATTTTTTGCAATTCGACAATCGGCCATAGGATGAGTTTGGACGATTTGGTTGCCGTAAAAGTAGTGGCATAACGAGACGGATGACGAAAGGCTGACCAACCTATAGGGGAAAGGAGGTTGCTGATCATGCCGACATTGTAAGATTTTCCTGTGTCCTGAAGCGGTACAGAAATCGCGACTTCGCCTTCAAGTAAAAAATAGATGTGCTGACCTATTTCAAATTGTTTGGCCAATATTTCTCCCGCTTTTAGTGTTTTTATGCTGGCCAAATCCGTAAGGGATGACATCAGCTCAGCGTCTACATCGGCCATGAAGGGAAAAGTTGTTATGTGGTTTTTTACGTCCATCTTTGTTTACCTCAAATCTGTGATGCCCTAATTAGGACGTTTCATCGTCACTGTCTTGCCAACGAGTGCATAGTCATCGCCACCGAGTCGGGCAAGCGGGTTAAGCTTTTTGTTATCAATATAAATTCGAGAATTTGCTTCTGTGATCAGGTCTTCTTCAACATGCACGTCCAGTATCTCTAAATACACCGCTTGAAAAGAGGCGTTGCCCAGCGAATGTATGTCAAACAACCGACAGTGCATGGCCACGTTGGCTTGTTGAATACGCGGTAGTGTTTTAGTGAAGTCGGCCAGCGAGACATGCGTGTTAGGTAGCTCAGATTCACCATAAGGTAAATTGGCCGCACTTTCGTTTACGGCGTTCATCAGTGCTTCACTGGGAATATGCAAAACGCATTCCTTTTCTCGCAGCAAATTGTGTTTTGTGTCTTTTGCTTGATCGGCGGATTTGTTGCCAATGGACACCATGACCAGTGCTGGGTCCGAGGAGACAGGTGCGAAATACGAGAAGGGAGCTAGGTTGAAACTCTCGTTTTCGTTTTTGGTTAGAATCCACGCAATTGGGCGTGGAGTGATAGTTTGAGTGATCAGGTGGTAGCGTTGATTCGCGCTGAGTTGATCAAACTGGAAACGCATAGACTTCCCCATAGTGATGGCCACATTGCATAAAGATCATAGCTTGTTAAATTACTACAAATAACGATCTATTGTGAATGTTTGAATGGAAACTTATGAAATTTCTTGTAAAAACATGAGTGAACAGCGTAATCGAAGCGGTTAGGCTAAGCCAGTAATGTTTTATTGATACTGGCTTGGTAGGAGATGCGTTGCGAGAAGTGCCGCTAATACGCTTCAATAATACTGTTGAACGCGATCACAACTCGGTCTTTTTCTCCAAAATAGGGCAGGGCTGAATGTTTCAAGTAGGATGGGAAAATAATGACCTGTCCGTCCGTAGGGGTAAAGTCCCACACGCCTTGTCCACCAAGATATGCGGTACCAGGGTCAGCGTAGTGTTCGGCGTTGATTCTAGGGTCATAAAAGCGGTTCAGGCCGCCGTTGCCTTCGTGCTGAGCATCACCAGGTTCTAGGTAGTAAATGCCACACCAAGAACAATTAGGGTGCGAATGGGCATCGTGATAGCCACCTTTTTGTGTGACGTGATACCAAGATTCAATGATGTGAGCATCGGCTTGCATGTCTTCGGGCCAAAAAGCGTGATTCACGGTTGCTGCGATCTCAAGGATGAGTTCTTCCAATGCTCGCTTGGCTTCCATCACATTCGCATCAGCAAGATCCAAAAAGTCTAGGGTGCTTTCATGCAGCGCGTGTTTTGCTTTAGGGGCGATTTGGCTTTCAATGGCGGTGGTTTGTTGGTTTTTTTGCTGGTAAACCGCGCTCAATAATGCGTCTTTTAAAAAGTCATGATCTGGCATTTGTGTGACGAACAGCGGCGTGCTCCAAACGGTCAGTTCTTCTAGGATAAGAGATTCATTCTGCATGCTGTTTTTCACCAAGTGTAAGTGGGAGCCGCATGATAGCAGCCTGCCAAAATAAGTGAAGCCTGCTGGGCAGGCTTCACTTTATGGGGCTACAAATTATTAGCTTGTTTAAGACTTTCTATGACGGTGACTTCTTTGTCGATTTCTTCCATCCGGGTGGTCATTTCCCGTATGGCGCGAATGCTTTCATTGACGTCACGACTGGCCATCGCGGAAGCATCACCAAGAGATTGAATTTGCGCGGTCAGCTCACTGGTGTTGCCGGTGAGTCGTGCCATAAACTGTTCCATGCTTTCAATCGAATGGCTGATAGAGCCTGTGGACTTAGTCACAGATGAAATGGTGTCACCTGTTTTGTTCAGGCTGTCTTGAGTGTTCTTAGACAGTTGACGCACTTCATCCGCCACCACGGCAAAACCTCTGCCTGCTTCACCGGCACGCGCGGCTTCAATGGCAGCGTTAAGAGCGAGCAGGTTGGTTTGGTCTGCTATACCTGAAATGACTTTAAGAATGGCCAGTACCTGTTCTGAGTTGTTTTTAAGCTGGGCAACGTTACCACTCAGGGCTTTACGTCCGTCTTCTTGAGCGGTTATGTCATTTTTTAAGTCGTGAAATGTGCCGCTGACATCACTAATAATGGCTTCTGTCTGTTGAGAATATTCAGTGATTTGATTAAAACTGCTCACTACTTTTTCAAGCAAAGGGCGATATTCAGAAAGGTACTTAATAAGATCCGCTTGTAAACGGTTGATTTGCATCAAGCTGTTCAATTTTGACAGTGTGAAGAACTCTTTGAAATAGCTGTAATGGATCGGAAAATTATCAACAATGGGGTCTGAGAAAGGCTCGTCTTTGGCGACTCGAAATAAGAAGAGTGCGGTCAGTGTTTGGTTCATGTGTACACCTAAGAGTTCACCAAATGTGGAGAATCCTGCGGCTTTGATGTTTTGAAAAGCGGTGAGGTCTTTCAGCGCGTTGGCGTTGTTCAGGCGGCGTAAAATACAGTCGTTTGCCAGCATGGCAACCGGCTTTGGTTTGCCTTTCATAAACTCATCAAACGCTTGCTTGGTGCTGTCTGCAAACCCTTTGGCCTCCACTAGGATAAGCTCGTCACCGAAGTCCAAATCGCAAAAGAAGTGAATCACTTTCTTCTCCAAATCGATGCTGGCGATTGATCGAATAAATAACTCGTTGCCGATTTCAACGGCAAAGGAGTGGCTGTTCAGTTTTGTGTTTAGATCATGAGGTTGGCATTTAAAGTAGTCGCACAAATGATCGACAATATTCACTATATTTCCCGTGGATTTGGAAATAACGGTGGTAACTGTACGACGTTGTGGATCGGATTCTGCAATGTAGAATGAGCGTTTGGTCTTTTGGAAGTTGTGCGTTTTCAAAATACCATAGCGGATATTGTCAGCTAGCTTAGTGAAGATCACAACGGCGCTGTTGTGCGCTACTTTGCTGCCGTCGTAAACCGACGCTTGTTTAAAGTCTAATTTCCCCCCGGCTGAGCCGCCAATGAAATGGCAGGGAAAACGTTGGCTGTCGTACAATGCCTTCATAAAGAAGTTTTCACTGGACGATAGTCCATCAATGAAGGTGATGGCGATGGTGTCTTGATAATTGACCGCCATTTTTAGGTTTATTTTTTCAATTTCTGACCGAATCGCTAGAATTCGTTCTGGTTTGCTTTTTGATGTTTTGCCTTGCTTTAAATCTTCACAATGTAACGCGACGGTCTTTATCTCGATGGCATCGAATAATTCATCGCTGTAACTTTGTAATACTATGGAATCCCATTTGCCATCCGTTGTTTGGTAAAAGTTGGCTTGTTGACTGTTGAGTTCACCTGAGGTCATAACAGCGACTACTTTGTCACAAAAGGGCGTGTAACGTTGAATGCTTTCAACGGTGCTTTCAAAATCCAGATTGGAAGAAACGAACGCTAAAATAAGTTGTGTTTTGTGTTCGGGGAATTTCAGAGCCGATAGACTAGATTCAGACAGTTCGGACTGCGCTACTTGAAGAATTCTAACGCCGTCACTGTGTGCTGCGGAATCAGATTGCGTTAATGTTTTTCGTTTGAACCAAGACATAGACGTCTCCATAGGGCCAATTTGTTTTCGTTATTATCCCTCTAATAAGGATAGAACAATGTCGGCTTTATGTGTCTATTGCTTTAAAATCGTAACCTATTGATACAAATCAATTTTATGATAATTAAAATTTATGGGATGTCGAGTTCTGTGCAAGTCGGTTTGTATCCGCAGAACATCATCACCAAATTCCGAAAGCCTGTTGCACTGTCTGGGCCCTCTAAACCTTTGATGCTTTTGTCTATCAATGCTAGGTAATTCTGCATGTAAGGTAGGGTGACTTTATTGTGGCGTGACATGGCGCTTTCATAAAAAGGCACGCGTTTGTCCCAGATTTTTTCACTTTGGCAAGCTTGTCTGAAGCTCGAGGATTGCATGCTTTGAAGGAGGTTGGCCAATGTTTGCACTTCGCGATTAAACAGCCACAAGATAATGCTGGGCTCGACACCTTCGCCAAGCAATTGATTTAAGCAATGCATGGCGTCTTTGGCTTTGCCCATTAACAGCCTGTCACTAAGATCGTAGATAGAGTAGCGACTGCTGTCTGCAACTGACTCAACGACTTTTTCGGCATCTATTTGGGCGCCTTGGCCATGAAGTAAGGCGAGCTTTTCTAACTCCTGAGAAAGCGCCAGAAGGTTACCTTCGCCGCGTTCACAGATCACACTGGCGGCATCCCGAGTCAGTGATAGATCAAGGGATTGCGCTCTTTGCTGTACCCATGCAGGCAATCGGTTGGCTTCGATTGGCCAAATTTGTACAAATACACCTTGAGACTCAAGTTGTGTGAACCATTTTGCTTTTTGCGTTCGAGCATCGATTTTAGGCAACGTTAGTAAAATGGTATTGTCTTCGCTAAGGGATTGACCTAATTGAGCCAAAGCTTTGCTGTGTTTTTCGCCCATTTTATCTATTTGTATATCGAATAAGCGTCGGCTTGAAAATAAAGACAGACTTTGGTTTTCATTAATAACGTCTTGCCAGTCAAACTGCGCATCGGCAACAAAACGAAGTCGTTCATCGATTTGGTGATGTTGTGCGGCTTTTCGAATGCTGTCTGCGGCTTCTTGGCACAACAACACATCGTCACCCGAAATAATATAAATAGGGGCTAAATTTTTCTTCAGCTGCTGTATTAGTTGATCCGCGCGGACTTTCATAGCATGGGCCTAAACGTAATGTCAGTTTATAAAGGCGCGTAGCTTAAATCGCTTACTAACTGGTTTGCGAGGTCATCGTACATGCTTTCAGTGTGCGTCTGGTTGTAGGAAAGCTTGGCGCTTTCTTCCGCGTTTTGATTGGTAAGGGTCTTCGTTGTGCTAATGGCGCGAGGGCCATACAGGGATTTACCGTCAGCCTGGCGGATAAAGTAGTGGCTGCTTAATCGGCGCTGGATTTGAGAGACATCGTTGTCAGCGTCACGAGCCAATTGCGTATCAGCAACAGCAATGGCGTTAATTTTTAGGTTCAATACTTTGTTGTTGGCGCTGTCTTTGTCTATTACTACGACACCCGCTTTGCTTAGCGCAATTCTAAGAGCGCGATCAAAGCTGTCCGATCCGCTGTCAGAGGTTAACGTCAAGACGTGTAATTGAGCAGGGATATTGGCTTCGCCTCGCAAATGGAAGCCACAAGCGACCATACTCATAGTCATCACGAGTAATAAAAATAGACGAGTAGTGTGCGTAAAGGCGGCAGTCATATCCAAGATCTCTGTATTGTTGAAAAGGAAAAGGGATGGCTTAGCCATCCCTTATTACGCCTTGATTAGTTGGCGACAATGTTCACCAATCTACCTGGCACGACGATCACTTTACGGACCGTTTTGCCTTCTAGAAACTTAGCCACACTTGGGTGAGCAAGTGCTTCCGCTTCTATTGTTTTGCTGTCCGCACTAGCGGAAACGGTCAATTCAGCGCGTTTTTTCCCCAGCACTTGGACAACGATCGTCAACTCATCTTTTACCAAAGCGTCTTCATCAAGCGTTGGCCAAGGAGTATTCACAACGTTGTCATTGTGGCCGAGTTCACTCCAAAGTTGATGGGCAATGTGAGGCACAATAGGAGACAGCAATAACGTTGCGGCTTCTAGTGCTTCCTGCTCGACAGCAAGTCCTAATTCCGACGTATCTTCAAATTTACTGATGTCGTTACACAGTTCCATCACAGCGGCAATGGCTGTATTGAATGTTTGACGACGTTCAATATCGTCTGATACTTTCTGAATGGTTTCATGTGTTTTACGACGCAAGGCTTTTTGAGCGCCATTTAATTCAGCAACCGTCAGTTCACCTACTTTACCAGCATTGTTGTGACGGTAGCATAGCGCCCACAAACGGCGTAGGAAGCGTGATGCACCATCAACGCCAGCATCGTTCCATTCTAGAGACTGTTCTGGTGGCGCGCTGAACATCATGAATAAACGAACGGTATCGGCACCGTATTTCTCAATCATTTCTTGTGGGTCGACTGTGTTGCCTTTGGATTTAGACATCTTGGTGCCATCTTTGTTTACCATACCTTGCGTCAGTAGACGTTTGAATGGTTCATCAGAGTTCACAAGACCCGCATCACGCAGCAATTTATGGAAGAAACGTGAGTACAATAAGTGAAGGATCGCGTGCTCTACACCACCAACATATTGGTCAACAGGAAGCCAGTAGTTTGCCTCTTCTGTTAGCATCGCATCCGTGGCTTCTGGGCAGCAGTAGCGAGCGAAATACCAAGACGATTCCATAAAGGTGTCGAAAGTATCTGTTTCACGTTCTGCTTCTTCGCCATTAAACATAATGGATGAGAAGTCTGGGTTGTTTTTAATCGGGGAGTTCACACCGTCCATGATCACATCTGTTGGTAACTCAACAGGAAGCTGATCTTGTGGCACAGGCACAACCGAACCGTCTTTTAGGTTGATGGTTGGGATAGGCGTACCCCAGTAACGCTGACGGCTAACGCCCCAATCACGTAGACGATAATTTACTTTTACTTCGCCTAGGTTGCGTTCTACCATCCATGAAGCAATCGCATCGAAAGCTTCTTTGAAAGCCAATCCGTCGAATTCACCAGAATTGCACAGTGTTCCTTTCTCAGTGAAGGCGGCTTTTTCCAAATCAATCACGCTGTCATCAGAGGATTGGATGACTTGTTTGATGGCCAAATTGTATTTTTTGGCGAATTCAAAGTCTCGCTGGTCGTGAGCAGGAACAGACATCACCGCCCCAGAACCGTAATCCATTAATACGAAATTGGCAGCGTAAACAGGCACCGCTTCGCCCGTAATTGGGTGAATGGCTTTGAAGCCAGTGTCCATGCCTTTTTTCTCAACCGTAGCCAAGTCTGCTTCTGTCGTCGACATTAGCTTGCTTTCAGCAATAAAAGCGGCCAAATCTGCATTCTGCTCAGACGCTTCCAAAGACAGTGGGTGTTGAGTTGCGACAGCAACGTAAGTCACACCCATGATGGTGTCTGGGCGAGTCGTGTAAACAGATAGGCGTTCGTCTTTGCCTTCTACGGCGAAGCTGAACTCTAGACCTTCAGAGCGGCCGATCCAGTTACGCTGCATGGCTTTTACTTTTTCTGGCCAGCCATCAAGCTGATCTAGGTCGTTTAATAGTTCTTCTGCGTAATCAGTGATGCGGATAAACCACTGAGAAATTTCTTTTTTCTCAACCGTTGTAGCACAACGCCAGCAGCAGCCTTCTTCTACTTGTTCGTTTGCTAATACGGTTTGGTCTTCAGGACACCAGTTTACGGCCGCGGTTTTTTTGTACGCTAAGCCTTTTTCGACTAACTGAGTAAAGAACCACTGTTCCCATTTGTAATATTCAGGCGTGCAAGTCGCGATTTCACGATCCCAATCGTAGCCAAAGCCCAGCTCTTTTAACTGGCCTTTCATGTAAGCAATGTTTTCAGTGGTCCATTTGGCTGGTGCTGTTTTGTGTTTGATTGCGGCGTTTTCTGCAGGAAGACCAAATGCATCCCAACCCATCGGCTGAAGGACATTTTTACCTTGCATGCGTTGGTAGCGAGAAATCACATCGCCGATGGTGTAGTTGCGAACGTGACCCATGTGCAGACGGCCACTTGGGTATGGGAACATAGACAGGCAGTAGAATTTTTCTTTGTTGGAATCGGCGACCGCTTTGAAGACTTTGTTCTCGTCCCAAAAAGATTGAGCAGCTTGTTCGATTTGCTGCGGATTATATTGCTCTTGCATGATGTATTCTTATCCCATTATCGACGTAAGGTTGGTAGACCTGTATTCTCTTTTTCATTAAAAGAAAGGCTAAATAGCGACATAGCACAAGATATTGCTGTAATGGCCAACAGAGTCTGAAAATATCCGCTATTTTATAGAGATGGAGCCCTAAATAGAAGGTGCATTGAGGAGGAGTTATGAATTCTATGAAAAAAGATTCGTCAAAACGTGAGAGCGATTCCAATTTAGTGGAAGAAGCGCGTAAAACATTGATTGGCGCGAAAGACTGGTTTTTAGAAGATGTCGCACTTATGACCGCTTATTGGCACGATAAAATGGGCTATACCGAAGCGTGGGTAGACGCCAATTGGCACTATGTCTTGGATGAAGGGCATGAGTTGGTTGAAGAGCTGGACGAAAAAGAAGACGCCGCGCTGTTGTGGCTTATTAATCACGCGAACAACAATCCTGTACCGCTTGAAGATTGTCATGTTGTGGGGGCAGTCGTAGCGCCAGGTCGTTATCGATGTATGTCGTGTGGCCATGACAACGACGTCGAAACAGAACAAACATTAGAGCCATGTGAAATCTGCCATTATGGCTTAATGTCGACGCATGACGAGAAGGGCGATAGCGCCGAATAACATAACGCTCTTTAAAGAAACACCACAACGATTCTGTTGTGGTGTTTTTGATTCAGCTGGATTTTTTTCGGCTTAAAATGAGGGTGTGACAGTAAGACAGAATCACGCACATTCCCAGCAGCCATAGGGTTGGCCAGTACCCCCAGTTAACGTAGGGCGTGTTCCCCGTGAACGCTTTTGCTTCGGCGGTTAACGTGGTTCTTTCAAACTGCGGCGCTTGAGATTCAATTTCCCCCTTTTCATTGATAAACGCGGTAATGCCCGTATTTGTGGCGCGAATCACATAACGTCCTGACTCTTTTGCTCTGAACTGTGCAATTTGCAAATGTTGCCAAGGTCCAAAAGACGTGCCAAACCAACCGTCGTTGCTGATGGTGATAAGGAAATCACTGTCTCTTACCATGCGTCTTACCTGTTCGGCATACACAATTTCATAACAGATAAAAGGCGCAACGCCCCATTCACCTACTTGCAGAACAGGTTGGTTGTCATCGCCTTGCTTGAAGTTGGACATTGGCATGCCAAACACATCCAAAATTGGGCCAATATAGTCTGAAAATGGAATGTACTCGCCAAAAGGAACAAGATGCTGCTTGTAGTAAAGGCCAAAGCCGTTGCCTGTTGCCCAGATTGCGTTGTAGTAATTTTTTCTGTCTTCACTGATATCCGGTACGCCAGTAATGAGTGTGGTGTTGCTGTTAGCTAACTCTTCGCTGAAAGAGGTCAGGTAAGGCTTTATTTGCGGGTAAACGTAGGTGATCGCTGTTTCGGGCCAAACCACCAATTCGCTGTCTAGGTGCTCAATGGTGGCTTGTTGGTAATAGGCGAGAGACTTGCCAGCGGTTTGCGTTAACCATTTCTCATCTTGTTTTACATTGCCTTGGACGAGAGTGGTTTTTAGCGTGCCAGTCTGTTGCACCCATGCAATGGGAAAGTAGTGCAAATAGGCGGAACTTGCCCAAATCATCAGTAGCATGCCCAACAGCGGGAATGGATTGTCTCTTCGTAATAATAGGCCGGCAAGTACGCTCGCGGTGAAGACAACGCCGGTGCTTGTCAGCCAGATGCCGCCAATTGGCAAGAGTTCAAATAGCCATGTGTTTTCAATTGCGTAGCCCGGTAATAACCAAGGGAACCCTGTGAATAAGGTGCTGCGTAAAAACTCTCCTAGCAAGAAACACAATGTGATCCACATACTGGCGGAAAGATTGGGGAAGCGTTTAATAAGGCGCCATGAAGCCCAGGCAGACAAAGCCCAAAATGCGCAAAGCACAGCCACAAAGGCAAAAGTAATCAGCCCAGCGATGAAAGCGCCAACTTGCCCATATTCAGCAATGCTGACATAGACCCAAGAAACTCCAGCTCCAAAAAATCCCAACGCGACAAAGAAGCCGCGCCAGCAAGCGGATTTGGCTGTTGTGCTGCTAATCACTAGAACGCCAAAAGCGATCAGACTGATGAAGTAACCAGGCCAGAAATGAAACGGTGCAAAACTGGTCACACCTACCGCACCCGTGAGAATGGCAAGGAAATGAGTTACGAAAGAAGGGAGTTTGTTTATCTTTGCTGACACACGAGGCTCCCACCCCGCTTTTGAATTGGCTAAGTCGGGGTAGGGCATGGTCATCTTATTCAGGTGTGTTTGGTGTAGGTTTTGATACTTGGATCGTTTTGATGCGTCGACCATCGGATTTCACGATACGGAAATGGAAGTTATTAAAGTATAACTCTTCATCACGTAACGGAACGTGACCAAATTGTTGGACTAGAATGCCGCCAATAGTGTCAAATTCTTCTTCATTCAGGTCGGCTTTGAAAAACTCATTAAAATCTTCCACCGTACACAAGGCCGGAACGAGATAAACACCCGGTTCGGTTGTGATCTGAATGCCTTCGTCATCGAGTTTGTCGGTTTCGTCTTCGATCTCACCCACAATTTGCTCAAGCACGTCTTCAATCGTTACCAGACCGGAAACACTGCCGTATTCGTCTAGCACTAACGCCATGTGGTAGCGCTTGGTTCTAAAATCGTTTAACAGAACATTGAGTCGTTTGCTTTCTGGAATAAAGTTGGCGGGGCGTAGGCGAGCCAAAATGTCGTCAATGGTCACGTCGCCATCTTTGAAAAGCAACGGCAATAAGTCTTTTGCCAATAGAACACCGAGGATTTCATCGGAGTCTTCACCAACGACTGGGAATCGCGAGTGAGAGGAATCTATGACCTTACGGAGTGATGTTTTTGGGTCGTCTTCGGACTTAATCACCACCATCTGAGATGGCGGAATCATGATGTCTCGTGCTTGCACTTCAGAAACTTCCAGTGCGCCTTCTACAATGGTAAAGGCGTCGCGATCTATAATATCGGACTTCACGGCGGCTTCTAGTAGTTTAACAATGTCTCCGCGGCTGCGAGGTTCATCGTTGAAGGCTTGCGTTAAACGCTCAAACCAGGATTTTTGTTGATCGTTGGATAAACTCGATCGGTCGTCACTCATTGGGGTGTTAGCTCACTCTTTAATCAAATAAGGGTCGGAAATCGATAGGGAAGCCAGTAGCCCTGTTTCTATCGATTCCATTTCATCTGCTTCTTCATCATTTATATGATCATAACCGCATAAATGCAAGATGCCATGAATGGTCATATGAGCCCAATGATGAAGTAACTCTTTATTCTGTTCTTGGGCTTCTTTTTCCACCACGTGGGCGCAGATGACCAAATCGCCTAATAATGGCAACTCTAAACCCGGAGGGGACTCAAACGGGAAAGATAAAACATTGGTTGATTTGTCTTTGCCGCGATACTCATGATTTAGAGCATGACTTTCTTCTTCCTCAACAATGCGGATGGTGACTTCGAATTCTTCATCTGAATTCTCTAAGGCTTTTTCGACCCAAAGTCTAAAATCTGCTTCACTGGGAAGTTGGTCGGTTTCCTGCGTAGCAATTTGTAAATCCAGCTCAACAGTGGCCATTATTTGTCACCCGTTGATGATTCAGATTGCGCGGCAAGACGAGCTTCAGTACGTGCTTTTTTCTCGGCTTCCACTTCAACGTCAAACTTATCGTACGCTTCTACAATGCGCTGCACCAGCGGATGGCGAACAACGTCAGACGAGCTAAAGTGCGTCATACTGATGCCGTTCACGTCTTTCAGAACGTGCATGGCTTGCGCCAAACCAGAGCTGGTACCACGAGGCAAGTCGACCTGAGTCGTGTCGCCAGTGATGACCGCCGTGGAACCAAAACCAATGCGGGTCAAAAACATTTTCATTTGTTCTTTCGTCGTGTTTTGGCTCTCATCTAGAATGATGAATGCATTGTTTAATGTACGACCACGCATGAAGGCCAGCGGAGCGATCTCGATAACATTTTTTTCGATTAACTTGTCGACCAATTCAAAGCCCAGCATTTCGTATAAGGCATCGTAAAGAGGGCGTAAGTAAGGGTCGATTTTCTGTGACAAATCACCTGGTAAAAAGCCCAGCTTTTCACCGGCTTCTACCGCAGGGCGAACCAGCATAATGCGCTCAACTCGATCCGCTTCTAGCGCTTCGACCGCACACGCTACGGCAAGGTAGGTTTTGCCTGTACCAGCCGGCCCGATACCAAAGTTGATATCGTGTTTGCGGATCTGTTTGACGTAGCCTTGTTGGTTTTTGCCCTTGGGTTTGATAAAAGCTTTGCGAGTTTTTATAACAAGCTGATCGCTTTTTTCCCTTTTGCTGCTCGACAATGATTCGATTGCGGATTCTTGCAAATATAAGTGAATAGTTTCGGGTGTGACATTCGTATTGGCAAGCGCTTCGCGGTAAAGGTTCTCTAGTAGCGTTTTGGTTGCGGCCACATGCTCAGAGTCTTCACCAGAAATGTCGAACAGTTCTGCGCGGTATTTAATAGAAACATCAAGTCGCTTTTCTATTAACTTGATGTTCTCGTCGAGTTGACCGCACAGTCCCGCCAAAGCATCTGCTTCGGCTGGGATAAGGCGGATTTGTTGAGTTGTCTGTGTTGTTTCCAAGATTTACCTTTTATTATTGAAGCACGTTGTATGAAACGGAGCTTTTATTGTAAGACAAAGTCGGCGTCGAGCTCGGTGCTGACTAACTCACCCAATAAAGAGTTAGGGTAAGCGTCAGTGATAACCACGTCTGCAAATTTACCAATCAACTGAGGGTCGACCGCACGGAAATTAACAATACGGTTGTTTTCTGTTCGGCCTTGAAGTTGTCCAGGATCACGAGGAGAGTAGCCGCTGATTAAAATGCGGTGCACTTCACCCACCATGGACAAGCTAATGTCATAGGCTTGCTGACTAATGCGACGCTGTAATATCGCAAGGCGCTCTTTCTTCAATTCTTCTGGCGTGTCGTCTTCTAAATTTGACGCAGGCGTTCCTGGGCGCTGGCTGTAGACAAAACTGAAAGAGTGATCAAAGCCAATCTCTTGAATCAGATTCATCGTGTCAACAAAGTCATCATCTGTTTCACCTGGAAAGCCAATGATGAAGTCAGAAGACAAGCTGATGCCTGGACGGGCTTCTTTAATACGATTGATTTTATCAATGTAATATTGGCGGTCATGACCACGTTTCATCGCGCTCAGAATGTTATCTGCACCGCTTTGCACTGGTAGATGTAAGTGACTAACCAGTTTTGGTTCTGTGCGGAAGGCTTCTACCAAGCTGTCGCTGAATTCCACTGGGTGAGACGTTGTGAAGCGAATGCGCTCGACACCATCGATCAGTGCCACAGCGTGAATAATGTCTGCCAGATCGGCTTCGTCACCTTCGGCCGTTTCACCACGATAAGCGTTTACGTTTTGTCCTAATAAATGGATTTCACGTACGCCTTGCTCGGCCAATTGTGCGACTTCCACTAAGATGCTGTCGAATGGACGGCTCACCTCTTCACCGCGAGTGTAGGGTACAACACAGAACGTACAGTATTTGCTGCAGCCTTCCATGATGGAAACAAACGCCTCTGCGCCATCAACACGCGGAGCGGGTAGGTGGTCGAATTTTTCAATTTCTGGGAAAGTCACATCCGTAATAGGAATGTGTTTTCCAGCAGCATTGACCATCTCTGGCAGTTTGTGCAGTGTCTGAGGGCCAAAAATCATATCCACATGTTTCGCGCGCTTGCGAATTGCGTCGCCTTCTTGGCTCGCCACGCAACCGCCAACACCGATGACTAGGTTAGGATTTTTTTGTTTGAGCTTTTTCCAGCGGCCTAATTGGTGATAGACCTTGTCTTGTGCTTTTTCGCGGATAGAGCAGGTGTTGAGCAATAATACGTCTGCTTCTTCTGCGTTGTCTGTGAGTTCCATTTCATGGCTTTCGCCAAGTAAATCTGCCATACGAGAGGAATCGTATTCGTTCATTTGACAGCCATGAGTTTGGATAAAAAGTTTTTTTGCCATGTAACGTATAAACCTAAAATGTGTTCGTCTAATCGACTTTGCGACTATTATATTGGGCTTTGCTTCCGAATCCCAGAGGTGTTCTGAATTCCCTTCATTTTATGCAAAAATAGTCGTCGTTTTTGTGGCTGGAGCTTTTGCCAAAGACCAGTCACAATAGCATTACGATGTAAATTTTAGCGTGGACATGTTTTGACCGTATTTTCTCGAGTTCTTGTATTGGCAGTGGCGGTAAGTGGCAACGCCTATGCTGACAGTGACTTGCCTAATTTTGCTTTTGGGCTGGGTTATGGGCTTTTAACTGAGAAGTCTTTGATGAATATTGACTTTAAAGTGAATATTCCCATTAACGATTATTTGTCTACACAGGTGCTGCTAAACAGCAATTATTTGGTGACAGGGTCGACAAAAGACAGCTTTGCTCAGTCTGAATTGTCTTCAAACTGGTTCCTGAGAAATGAATATGGCCGCTTAGGTATTGGTCTTGGGGTTACTGAGTTGGAGCCCATGAACACGTCGCAAGATTCTGAGCGAGACATTATTGGTCAGTTCCTTGGAGAGGTGTTTCTAGGATCATTTTCTTTAACGACGAATTATATTTCAGCAGATACCACATTGAGCAATGTAACCAGTTCGCGCATTGGGATCAGTTACTACTTTGATGACGACTTGCGAACTTCACTTTATCGAGAAAAATACAATATTGATGATATAGGTTGGCGTCTTGAAGCCTACTACCAGCCCAAAAAATACCATCAAATGGGCAGTGTTGGGATTATTGCCAGAACCGGTGATGACTACGATTATTTTGGTGCTGTCGTTCAATACTATTTTGATTATGCGGTTTCTTTAAAGCAGCGAGAGCGTGAATTTCACTAATAGCGTTCTTTATCGCTGGGCTATTTTTCCAGCCGATCCACGCTCCATATTGTCCACTTCGGCAGAATCACTTCTTGTGATGTTTTAAACGTCTGTACAATGCTGGTGTTGACTCGGCGGTTTTTGATTCTACCTTCCAATGTCAGGTTTGAAGCGATAGGGAAATCTTGTCCGTAGCCAATAACTTTGAATCGATCCGCTGAGATAGTGTATTCAGATTGAATGATGTCAGCCACTTTATTGGCACGTTCGATCGACAGCGCCAGATTGTAATCTCGGCTACCGGAGTTGTCCGTGTAACCCTCAATGATCACCAACGTGTTCGGATTGTCTCGCAATATTTGCCCAATGCTCTGTATAGAAGGGCGATAATTGGTTTTTACACGGTATTGATTGCGACTAAATGGAATGGTTAGCTCGTGCAGGTCTACAAAGGGCTGTTTCTGATTAGCGTCTTTGGTTAACGCTGAGTTGGTATTTTGGGGTTGTCGAAAAGGAACAACCACTTCGCCACTCACTCGGCGATTTCGCATCCTACCTTGTTCTGTATCATTCGATGTAATAGGGCGCTCTTGTCCATAACCAAAGGTTTTCAGTCGGTCGGTTTCAATATCGAAATGGGTAACGAGCTTTTCCGCAATGGCGTCTGCCCGCTTTTTGGACAGCATTAAATTGAAACGAGCTTGTCCAGTGTTGTCTGTGTGACCTTCAATTAAAACCCGCGTTTTGGGTGTTTTTTTTTTAAAAGGACGCTAGGCTTTGTAGCTGAGGGTAAAAATCGGAGGAGAGTTGGTAGTGAGCGGTATCGAACTGAACATCAAAGTCAAAATTGTGGTATTCCAATTCCGTGATTGGGCAGCCTTGGTTATCAACTTTGCTGCCTAGCGATGTATTAGCGCATGAATCCCTGGCGTCTATTACACCGTCTTGGTCTGAATCTTTTAATGAGCTAATGAGGCTACTTGGGTATAACGCCTGACAGAGTGCTAATCCACTGTATAAGCCAGACAATATAATAGCCATCCTTGCTATCGTGCGAACCATTTTCAAATACTCTATGTGTTGCTTACTTCTTGTAGGGCGCCATGTTAGGGCGAATGTCCTATTCTTCCTAGAATTAAAAGAGATAAGCGAAATTTATTTTTTTAATATGGCAGTGATATAGTCCCATTCATCACTGGAAATGGGCATCACCGACAATCGGTTTCCTTTTTGTGTTAATACCATATCGGCCAGTGCAGGGCTTTGCTTTAATTCTGCTAATGTTAGAATACTTGACCACTTTTCGACAAATGCCACGTCGACCATAAACCATCTTGGTTTTTCTGGCGTCGATTTGGCATCGAAATAAGCACTATTTGGGTCCCAGCTGGTGTGATCTGGGTACGCTTCTTTGCAGACTTTGGCGACACCAACAATGCCGGCGGGCGAGCAGCTAGAATGATAGAAAAAGATCAAATCATCGATTTTCATTTCTTTCATAAAGTTTCTGGCTTGGTAATTTCTTACGCCGTCCCAAGGAGATTGCGTTAGCCGTTTTAGATCATCGATGGAGAAAGCATCCGGCTCGGATTTCATGAGCCAATAATTTGGCATTGGGACCTCGTTTTCACAATGAAACACACTATATGTTCACGCTTACAAATATTCTATCTACAATAATAAGAGTGAGGATACGAGACTACCGAATGACTTGAATAGCCTCAATGCTTTTTTGAGTTACTTAGCTCCTTGTAATGGAAGAAAAAAATGAGCCACTTTGCTTGTAAAGCGTTTTCAGCGTTGGAAAAAGAGCTCAAGGACGATTTGCTAGAATGCTACGTGGAAGCTCAGCAAGAAATAGAAGACATTATCAACAGCATCGAAAGTGAAGGTTTCTCTTTCGATAAGTTGGACAAACTATTTCGTTCGCTCCACAGCATGAAAGGCAACTGCTCCGTTTGCTTTCTAGACCCTTTGGTTGGTGTGTTGCACAAACTTGAGGAAATTATCGATGGCATGCGTGGCGGATACATTCAATATCACCACTACCTGGGTGAATTGATCATTGTTGTCATTGAGAAAGTGTACGACCTGCTGAAACAAATTTATCAGTCCCATGTCGCTGAAAGTGCCGTGAGAGACGAACTTCAGCAAGGTTTAGACGCCATATACGCGGAAGAAGACGACTCGAAACGCCCTGATATGGCGGCGGGTTTATTGCGTAAGTGCAATCAAACAGAGGATGTCCCAGAAGAGGCATTGCCAGCATCTGTCATAATTAAAGTAGAATTTACGGAATCGCAACAAGCCGATATTGATTTGTTTATTGGGTTTAGCCAGAAGCTGAATCGTTTGCTTGGGTATTCTTCTGAGCGAAGTGAACGTATTTTGAAACTGTGCCAATTAATCAATGCCGAATGCGTGACACCGGTTGACCCTGCACAACTCAGTGCAGCGGCGTATATGCACAATATGGGCATGGCGCCGATTTTAAGTTGTAAAGACGATGAAGAATTAAAACGACAAGCTGAACACAATCATCCTATGGTCGGTGCCAAGTTGTTGGCCAAACACGAAGGGTGGGAAGACGCTGTCGCTATGGTGAAATCACATAAAGAGCGATTTGATGGTACTGGTTTTCCTGAAAGTTTAGTGGGGTCACTAATACCGCAAGGGGCATTTATTCTTTCCATGGCGGTGATGTTTATTGATATCGTGTGGGGTAAATCTGGCATCGAATACCGCAAAAGTGCCATGAGAGCAGTGCAAATGGTGAACTTTGAAAGCGGTAAAGGTTTTCCTCCGCATCTAATTGAATCATTTAACGCAGCAATAAGAAAAGTTTTGGTCGCAAAAAACCAGTAAGCCTTGTTAGCATTGTGTTCGTATAAATTGATCACGCTAGATTATCGATGGATGTCACTTTGCTACCCCTTGTTTTTCACCCCCACTACAGTATTCCTTTTCCGGCCGGGCATCGCTTTCCTATGCGCAAATTTGGTTTGCTTGCCGAATGTTTACGGGAGCAAGGGATTCTAACGGACGAAAACGAATACACGCCTGCGCCTTTGTCCCTTTCCGTATTAATGGCCGCTCATCAAAAAGAATACGTACAGCGCTTTATTCGTGGTGAACTCACAATAAAAGAAGAAAAAGACATTGGTTTGCCGTGGTCTGAATGGCTCGTCGAGCGAACCCTAAGGGCGGTTTCCGGTACAATATTAACCAGCGAATTAGCGCTTGAGCATGGGCTGGCTTGCCACCTTGCGGGTGGAACGCATCATGCTCACCCTTCTTATGGCTCTGGCTTTTGCATCTTTAATGATTTGGCGGTCGCGGCATTGGCCTTAATTCAGTCACACAAAGCTAAGAAAGTTCTCATTATTGACTGTGACGTCCACCAAGGCGACGGCACAATTGCCTTCTTTAAAGACAGAAGTGACATCATTCCTGCTTCTTGGCATTGCGAAGAAAACTACCCGCAGACCAAGCAAACTGATGGCATTAACATCGCCATCCCCAAAGGCGCGAATGACCAAGAATACTTATCCATTCTAAAAGATACCCTGCCTAAAATACTCGCTGAACATCGACCTGACTTTGTCTTTTATGACGCTGGCGTCGACGTCCACCAAGACGATCGGCTTGGCTACGTTAACCTAACTGACCAAGGCATTCTAGAAAGGGATACATACGTCATCGAAACCTGCGTTAGCCTAAAACTGCCTACCGCCTGTGTCATTGGCGGAGGTTACGACAGACAAGAAGAAAAAGTCGCATGGCGACACAGTTTACTTCATCAAGCCGCGAGTCAGATTTGGCAGAAATATTTTTTGAACGACACCCCTATATTAAGGTAGCAGCAAATGCGTAAAACAAAACGCCGTCGATCTTTGGGATACAAGAAACCGCTATCAAGAGGAGGCGAAGCTGGTAAAGCCTTTGGTGGTGGGAAAAGAAGAAGTGTTGCGTGTATAACCAGTTTGAAGAGTGCAAGCTTATATCAGACTAGCCAGCTATCTCGATATTTTATATGACAGGCTTCCAAAATTGGGAGGCTTATTAATTTTGCTATTCTACAAATGTTTCCTGGTGAAATCCTCTAGCCCTGAAAACTCATCCAGGTCGATCTCCAGGTTATGGAATGCAGTCCTATAATTTTCCCAGTTTTTAATTGATGGGTTAAAGCCATTAACCATTCTTGACCTTCTTCATAATCACCATCATCTGATAGGTTAGTAATGAGAACTGATTTAGACGGAATACTGTCACATTCATGTATATTTTTCATTTATTCCATAGTGTTAATTGATCGACGCTGCAAAGACGTCGGTAGAACAAAGAAAGACGTCGTTAACCCAAAAGCCTATGTGATGCATCCATATCTTCATGGAGTACTCGAATAATACAGATCTCTTGCTTTAACACTTTATAGAAAATAGCATGGTGCTCTACTAGTAATCTACGATATTCAGGCAAAACATGAGCATAGTTCGTGCCCAATGAAGGATGATTGATTAACTGATGGGCTCCTGCCTCAAGTTGATCTAAATAGCGATCTGCTTGATCAACTCCCCATTTTTCACAGGTGTATAGCCATATCTTGGTGAGATCAGATTCCGCCTTTGGTGTGACGAGCAGCTTAAACATTCACTACTCCGCTTTTATTTGTTTACGGCCAGCCGCTTTAATGGCTGCGATATGGAGAGGCTTACTTTCTCCACTTGATTCTCCTTCGATAAGAGCTTGTCTTAACGTTGCGAGATGTTCTTTGGCTTGTTGATCTTTTCTGATTAAATCGCGGATATATTCACTATCATTGCCAAAATTACCACTCTCAATTTGGCTTTTTATCCAGTCATCCTGCTGTTTAGTTAGTGTGACAGTTTTTCGATGCATGCTCATAATAGGGCTCCGAGTAAAGTCAAAGTATGATAATATCATACTATTTGATTGGATTGAACATAGATGGACGCCAGTTATCTATTTATTTTTTGTCCTACAAAGTGAAAGCTTCGCTTTCAGCGTCAGATTACGCCTCGTGTCCCGTCTCATCTGATCTACGCCCTTCACTTATAGGGTGGTGGGCGTGAGTTAAAAAGGACAGGCCGCGACAAAAGCAATCCATGCTTTGGTAAACGGATGCCTGAACTCGAGCCGATAGGCGTGAAGTAGCAGGCGAGGGTTGTTCTGGAATTCTGGATCGTAGAATTCATCACCAATGATAGAGTGTCCTAGGCTTTGCATGTGGACGCGAAGTTGGTGGGAGCGACCCGTAAAGGGCACGAGTCGAACACGAGTGGTATTGTTCTCGTAAGCCATTATTTCCCAGTAGGTGATGGAGTCTTTGCTCCATTCGTCAGTGCAAATAATCTGTCTTGGGCGGTTTGGCCAATCGCAGCGCAGTGGTTTTCGCACTTCGCCTTTTTCTCCTAAAAGATGACCGCGCAGCAAGGCGCGGTATTCTTTTTTGACTTCTCGTTCGCGAAAATGCGCGTACATGCGCTTTTGACATTCGTGGGTCTTCGCCACGAGGATCAAGCCTGAGGTGGCTTCATCCAAGCGGTGAATCGCAAAGGCTTCGCCAAATAAACAGTCTGCTCTATGCAAGATAGAATCAAGCTTATCTGGACCGCGACCAGGCACAGATAAGCAGTTAGCAGGTTTATTAATGACGGCAAACCATTCATCTTCGTACAATATCTCTAAGCGAGATAGTTCTAAACTTGGCACGGCATCCTGCACAGGACGTTATTCCGGCTTAGTGGTTAGGATAATACGAATCGCATCCAAGCGGATTTGGTGCTCGTCAATACGAGTCAAACCTTCTTGCATGTTGGTTTCGAGGCGTTCTATGTCTTCATCACGAATGGTGTCGTTGAAGGCTTTCAATTCCACTAAACGTTCGATTTCATTTTGGCAACGATGTTGGTAAGACGTTTTCGCCGCTTGAACGATCGGGCGTGCTTGGTCTTGGGCATTGAGCTGGTGAGCTTGTAGCACTTCGATGAGGTTTTTGCGCAACGCTGCAACCCATTGTTCCGCGACTCTGTTTGGTACGCCTTTCAGCTTTTCTGCCCATTTGTCAGCTGTAAATTGCTGATGGAGAAATTTGCCGTTGGAGTCTGACAATTGCCACATGGGTGTCATGGGCAGAGATTGTGCCAATTTTAAGCGTGGGTGAGCGGTTGCTTCGATGACGAACATACTTTCCACCAACACAGTGCCTTCAGGCAGTGCTGATATGGGTAAGATAGCCGATGTAAGCTTGCCTGAGTCAAAACCTTGGACTTCATCCATAAGCATGGTGATCAGTGGATGTTCCCACGTTGCGAACGCCACGTCTTCACGCTGGCTTGCTTGACGGCGATCAAGCATGAGCATTTTGCCTTCTTCTTCGATACCTGGCAGAGCTTCAAGCATCATGTCGGTTGAAGGGCGTAAGAACCAAGCGGCACGATCTGGGTCGTCGTTGATGCAGTCAGCGTAGATGTTAAACGCATGAGTCACTTGTTCTATGTAGTTGTGTAGCCCTTTGGTGGCTTGGTGGTTGATTTGCGCAATCAACGCTTGGGCTTGTTCCGGGCGGCACGAACTCATTTCTAATAGGCGGTTACGGCCTTCTTCCATTTGCTTTAGCAATGCTTCGTGATAAACGTGCGCCTCTTTTAGCAAGTCTGTGTCGTCGTCTTGGCCATGCAAGTAGGCGTGCAAGCTGTCGCCAAATGCTTCTTCGACTTTATCACCCGATCCCGTGGTGCGGCAAAATGCATTTAGGGCGTGGTGATACCAGTTGAATAGGCGTTCTTGAACACTGTTTTTAATGAACGGCACATGGATTTGAACATCGTTTAGTTGTCCTAAACGGTCTAGACGACCAATACGCTGTTCGAGTAAATCAGGGTGTTCCGGCAGATCGTACATGACGATGTGATGGCTGAACTGGAAGTTACGGCCTTCGCTGCCTATTTCAGAACACACTAGAATTTGTGCGCCGTCTTCGTCAGCGAAATAGGCGGCAGCACGGTCGCGATGGATTAGTGGCATCTGCTCGTGGAAATCGGCACTTTGGAAGCCCGCAAATGTTAGTTGATCGTTTAGCCATTGTGCCATGTCAGCCGTGTGACAAATCACCAAAACTTTATCGGCTTGGCATTCTAGAAATTCTTTCAGCCAGCTCCAACGAGGGTCTTTTTCCCATAAGCCATCCGCGACTTCGGTTTCTGGTTGCACGTGGCGATTGGCCGATTCGAAGAATTCGTTGTTATCCAGTGGATAAGAGTGAATGTAACGATCAGGGAATCCACCCACCGCCGCACGGGTGTTACGGAACATCTCGCGGCCTGTACCGTGACGGTCGATCAGCCAACTAATGGCTTCTTTCGCGGCTTCAGTTCGTGTAGCGCCTGTTTGTGTTGTTAGTGTCTGGAACCAGTCTTTAGCGCTCACTTCGTTTAGGTAAGCCCCAAAAGCTGAATTCCAATCCAAGGCTTCTGGTGTGCTGTCTTCTTGGCTGAAGGGTAATAGCGCTTCGGCTAACTCTGCGGCTTGCTTGAATGCTTTTTGCTGCGCTTGGTAGTGATCAAAATCGTGATAATGGTCGGCATCCAAGAGTTGTAAACGAGAGAAGTGTTCGCGCTCGCCCGTTTGCTCTGGAGTGGCGCTGAGTAGCAATAGGGATTCGGTTTTTGCCGCTAAACGAGCGACGACTTGATAACCGATACTGGGTGTTTCTGGGTGCCAAGCAAGGTGGTGTGCTTCGTCGACAATCACCATGTCCCATTCTGCATCCAGCATGTGCTGTGTGGCTTTCGGGTGCTGACTCGCCCAATCGATTGGCGAGATAACAAACGGTTGCTGTTCAAATGGGTTGTCGTCACCGTCCATGAAGTCTTCGTACACGGATTCATTGATCAATGAGAAGGGCTGGTGGAAGCGGCGGAGCATTTCTACTAACCATTGATGTTGTAAGTTGGTTGGCGTCAAAATTAAGACGCGCTTGCACAGGCCATTCAGTAAACGTTGATGCAGGATCAAGCCGGCTTCTAGGGTTTTACCCATACCCACTTCATCACATAAAAGGGCGCGCGCTTTCGGGCGGTTTGCGATGTCATGCGCCAGATAAATCTGGTGTGGTAGCAGTTCGGCTTTCAGACCCATTAAACCACGTACTGGTGATGCGGCATTGGCCGCTTGGTGTTCGAGTGTATGACGACGTAAGTCGAACCACATGCGACGAGCTGGCGACAGCGCCAATAAAGAATCTAACTCGTTTTTGTCGTTACGTGGAAATTGGATGATGGATTCTTCTAGCCAATCGTCGTCTTCGCTGATGCGGTACTCGATCAGGTCGTTGATTTCTTCTACTTCCAATACGGTAAAGGTGTCATCTTGGAAGTGCAATTGATCGCCGACGGTGAGAGTACGTCGAACAAGACTGGTCTGGTCATTTGAGTATTGACGATCTGCTTCCGCATCTGGGAAATGCAAGGTAAAAGACTTATTTTGTGTGTCTACTATCATGCCTACGCCGAGATCAGGCTCGTTGCGGCTACTCCATCTTTGTCCAGTTTGGTACATAGTTATGCGTTGTCCGGTTCAATTAAAGTTAAGCTGCCTTGGCATAAATCCGTCAATGCGAGTTTATGTTCGGGCCAAGTACGTTCAATAACAGCAAGATCAATCACTATACTGTCACTGTAGGTTTTGTTGGTTATTTCTATGTCGCTCTGTTCTAGCCAATATTCTACTTTACCCAGTAAAGGGTAGGCGATTTTTAGCTGAACAGGGCAACGCGGGTACACATTTTCATATTCTGTTTGCGAAAGCGCTTCTTGCACCGCTTGGCTATAGGCTCTGACTAAGCCGCCTGCCCCCAGTTTTACGCCACCAAAAAAGCGGGTTACCACAACGGTGGTTTCGCCAAAGTCTGAATGCTGCAACACATTGAGCATGGGTTTCCCAGCGGTGCCTTTTGGTTCACCGTCATCACTCTGATCCCATAAATGCGCGTTGTTCGGTACCCCAGCAATAAATGCCCAGCAGTGATGGTTGGCATCGGGGTAACGCTGACGCATTTCTTCAATAAAAGCCTTAGCTGCATCACGTCCATTTGTACGACAAACGTGTGTGATGAACTGACTGTTTTTTATTTCTAGATCAAAGCGTTGCGTGTGTGTTGGGCTTAGGTAGTAATCCATGTAAACTTATCGAGACCTTAGCATGACTGCTGCGCGCCAATACAATGTTAAAAACAGACTCAAAATGCTCATTTATAACCTATAAACTCCGCTTTTTCGTCTATTTTTGCCCCGTCTTGGCTTTGCTCGTGACGTCATGCAAATGCCTTACTTTGTTAAAAACAGACATTTAAAATAGCGGGTTTAAATTTATATGACAGATTGGCTTTCGCAATCAGTTTGGGTGTTATCGGGCTTTTGTATCGGCGCGATTCTTCTGTCTGGCATTGCTGGTGGTATTGTACAGGCTATGCGCCGTCAGTGGCAGATCACACAGGAAAAAATGCAGCAACAAAATGAGGAATTACTGCGTCTTTTACAGCAATCGAAAGAGCAAATACATTATTTGGAAAAAGAGTCCCTGACTCTAGAGCAGCAATTCGCTGCGGCGCAAAGTGTCTGGCAGGAAAAAGAGGCTTTTTATCGAGAACAAAAAAAGCAAAACGAAACCGAATTTAAACAAATGGCTCATGACATTATGAGCCATCAAGGCCAGCAATTGGCAAAAGAAAACGAACGCCAGTTAGGGTCCTTGCTAACGCCACTGGGTTCACAAATTCAGAAGTTTCAAGAAAGTGTGGAAAAGAGTTATCAAGAAGAAGCCCGCGAGCGTTTTTCTTTGGTAAAAGAGATCAAAGGTCTTCAGCAATTGAACCAAAAGATCAGTGACGATGCAGTGAGTTTGACACACGCTTTGAAAGGTCAAAACAAGCTTCAAGGTGGGTGGGGTGAAGTGATTCTAGAACGAATTTTAGAACGTTCTGGACTGGAAAAAGGTCGCGAATATGAAACGCAGGCCTCCTACCAAACGGCGGAAGGGCGTCGCTTGCAACCGGACGTGGTGATTCACTTGCCTGAAGGCAAACAAATCATTGTCGATTCCAAAATGGTGCTGATCAGTTATCTGGCTTATATGGAAGCCGAAACCGATGAAGACAGAAATCGAGCGCTAAAACAGCACTTGGATGCGGTTCGTCGTCATATGAAGGAACTAAGCGCCAAGTCTTATCACGATTTGCCAGGCGTTACATCGCTGGATTTTGTGTTGCTGTTTATTCCTATTGAAGCGGCATTTGGTTTGGCGTTGCAAGGTGATAATGGTCTGTTTAGTGAGGCGTTTGAACACAATATTATTATCGTCGGTCCGTCTAATTTATTGGCCACTTTACGAACAATTCAAAATATTTGGCGCAACGAAAAACAGAGCCAGAACGCTATCGAAATCGCTCGTCAAGCTGGCGCTATGTACGATAAATTTTCTGGTTTTGTGCAGGATATGGACGACATTGGTAGCAAGCTAGAGGCAGTGAGTCGCACGCACGATGCGGCTTTGAAAAAATTGACGGCAGGTCGTGGTAATTTGGTCGCCAGAGCGGAGAAGCTAAAAATGATGGGAGCGAAGACCAGTAAGGCGCTGCCAGTGGAGTATCTTAACGACGATACCCTCACTGACGAGTCTAGTGACTAGCGTTCTTATTATTCTGGGAAAACCCAAAGAACGCTGGCTTTGTTGATGTAATTGGTTGTTTTTAGCTCTTGTAATATTCGAGCCGTGAGTTGATTTAGATCGCTGCCTTCGGGTGTTTTCAAAGAGTTGGCGATAATCTCTAAGTCGAGACAGTTGTTTAAATAATGCAAACGGGTATTTGGGATGTCCACGTAGTTTGTATGCTGTCGCAATAAAAAGCCTAAGTCCGCCAATATTTGATGACGTGCGGGCAGTTTTAAATGCGGTGGTTTGCCTGATTCGAGAATAAAACTTTCCGTTTGAATCTTATCGTCTGTGTCAATATGAACCATGACATCTTGCACTTGCGAGTGAGCTTTTTTGATGGTGTAAGCGACCAAATCTCCAAGGTAATGACCTTCGCTGACACTGGCATGACTCGGTACATGGATGTGCATATCTAAATAGATTTTGCCTGCCATGGATCTGGCTCTTACATCGTGAGGTGCCATGACGTGTTTTAGGCTGTTGGCCGTTTCTTTGATTTGTGCAATGAGTTTTGGGTCTGGTGCTGTGTCTACCAGTTCAGCTAAGTTTTCCCATACCATGCTGACGGCCATTTTGCCGATCAATAGGGCTACGATAATAGACGCCACCATGTCTGCCCACCCGTAGCCGAAATACACACCGATTAATCCAATAAGCACTGCCACTGACGATAGGGCATCACTACGGCTGTGCCATGCATTCGCAATCAGCATTTTGCTGCCAATCTTGTCTCCCGCTTTTTTGGTGTAATGAAAGATGGCTTCCTTTATGACGATGGTCGCAATCAGCGCCGCCAAACCGTACCAGGTAAATTCGGCTTGTGATGAATCAGCCATCAACGATTCGTAAGCGATGCCAAGCGCAACAAGGATGAGCACCATACCAAGAAAGACCGTCGTTAATGTCTCAAAACGCAAATGACCATATGGATGGTTTTCGTCTGGGCCTTGGCGGGAATTGGCAGAGGCAAAGTACACAAACACATCGGTCACTAAATCAGACAATGAGTGAATCCCGTCCGCCATAAGCGCTTGCGATTGGGATAAGTAGCCTGCAGCTATTTTTGCTACCCCTAATAAGGCATCCCAGACGGCACCAACGAGAGTCACTCTTTTGGCGATATCTTGCTCTTGGATCAGTTGTGTCATCTTGTGTGTCGCTCTTTTTGGGTTCGAGAATATGTGGGTGTTTTCGGTTGGTTATTTTACTTGCGTTGTATTAAGCGTTTATTAAGGTATTGATTTTCTGTGTATTTATTGAAAAGTGATGATGTCTATTTTGTCAAAGAGAGACGGTTTATTGTTCAGCGTGTTTTGTAGATTTTGAATTATTCCGCTAGATTGCCTTGTTGTCTAGCTTCCCGAATGTTCTCCCCAAGCTTATCCACGAAAACTGTGGAAAAGCTTAGGAAGGTCTTGGGCTAATTAATCTCGAACCACAGGCAATATGAAGCGAAAAACTCTCTCATTGTAAGAGACATGAGCGAGAAATTCGCGTCCATATCAGACAAACCACCGCCTTGAGAATCGTTAAAAGCCGCTTCTTTTAGTGCATCATCAAATTTTATTTTGCGTAGAGTTAGATCGTCATGAAGTACAAAACTCAACTTGTCTGTCCAGCGTAAGCCAAGGTTTTTCACAGCCATGCCTTGTTGCAGGTGGCGTGTAACGTCTTCTGACAAAGGCTCTAGGGATTTAAATCGAATGGTTGCTTTGTCTTCTGAACCGTCTTGGATTTCGCATTCGTCGCCGGTTTCTAGGCTGGCGGGAACGTCGTTTTTCACTAGCCAATCTGTCATCAAAGAAGAAGGGGCGACCTGTGCCTGTAATGGTGTCATTGGGAAGCTGCCCAATGTGGTTTGTAGGTGTTTAAACAGCAATTCTGTCATGCTGGCATTGGTGCTGTTGAGAACCAAGATTTTTGCTTGTAAATCAATGTAGGCCCAAATGTCTGTGCGCTTGGAAAAGGCTTTTGGACGCAGTGTAAACACAAGCTCGTCTTTCATGTCTGACTTTTCTTTACGGCCCACTTTGCGGCCTTCGATCAGCTCAATTTCAGCGACTTTGGCTTCAAGTTCTTCGCGGACAACAGCAGAAGGCAGTACTTTCTCTTCTTTGCCAGCACGGAACAGTAGGCAGCGATCACTGGCAAGGCTCCATTGTTCACTGTTGCGGATAAGTGGTAACCAGCCGAAAGAGAACTCTTCCTGAGAACCGCATTCTTTGAGCGGAAATTCAGGGATTTTGTCGATCAATTCATTCGTGTCTAGTGATTCTGTGTCTTTTAACTGGAATATTTGGGCGTTCTTGAACCACATATTTACTCTCTCACGGCTTCTTTAAAGTGTTTTCGACAAACGGACAAGTAGCGGTCATTGCCGCCGATTTCTACTTGCGCGCCTTCTTTAACGGGAATTCCTTTGGCATTAAGTCGGATGACCATGGTGGCTTTACTGCCACAATGACACACGGTTTTTAGCTCGATCAGTTTGTCTGCCCAGGCGAGCAGCGCTTGACTGCCTTCGAACAATTCGCCTTGAAAGTCGGTGCGAATACCAAATGCAAGAACAGGGATGCGCAGTTTATCAACAATTTCTGATAGGTCGTACACCTGCTCTTTGGTCAAAAATTGGGCTTCATCGATTAGGATGCAGCTTAATTTTTTTGCGTCGGCGTCATTTTTGATTAGAGCCAATAGGTCAGTACTGTTATCAAACACGCTCGCTTCAGCGGATATGCCAATTCGAGAGGCGATTTGTCCGGTTTCATAGCGGTCGTCTATCGATGCTGTAAGGAGTAGCACTCGCATGCCCCGCTCTTGGTAATTGTGAGCGGATTGCAGCAGAACGGTTGATTTTCCTGCGTTCATTGCGGAGTAATAAAAGTACAGTTTGGCCATATTGAGTCTGTTTGCTAGCTTGCTGTTTGAAATGGCTGGCTAGTATAGCAAATCACCATAATGTGTGGTTCTTTTTCATGGTGATATTGTGTCCACATGATTGAGTGGTGTTGTTACGGCTTTTTTGCTTTTTGCGGTTTTACTTTTGGTGATGGTTTTATGAATTTGCAAGGTTAACCATTCAGCACGTTTTAAGCCGCTTTGTTCACACAATAAATCCAGCTTATCGAGTGTGTTTTGTTCAATCAGCAGCTCCAGTCGTTTTAAACCTTTGGCCTTTTCTTTCTCTCGTTGTGCGCGTTTGTTTATTTTTAGTTGATCTTTTCGTGTTAGTGGCTGCGTTCTGGGGCGGCCTGGGGATTTTCCAAATAGATCGATTGTATTGCGGTCGGATGACGCTTTTGCCATGGTCTTAGTTACGTTTGTGTTGTTGTGAAAAAAAGGGCAAGTCGCACCCAGTGATGCGACTTGCCCTTGACGTTTTTTAGTTTTGTGCGGTTTTCTTTTCGGCTTGTTCTTGCGCCATTTGATTGGTTGCAATGAAGTCTAAAAGAATTTCTGACGCTTCTTTGGCGTAGGTATCTTCTTCAACCGGTTCGATATCGTCAACGGACGTTAGTAGCTCTAAATCGAGGGCTTTACGGCGGGTATTTTCACGCTCAAGCTCTCGCTTTTTACTGTCTTCGCGCTGTTGTACTCTTGTGCTTTCTTTCAAAGATATGGTTTTGTAGGTTTCTACTTGGTCTTTAAACTCTTCTATTTGCTCGTTAATGGCAATGAAGTTGGGGTCTTTTGCCATTCTGGCTTCGTGACGCGGCTCTAGAATAGGTAAGTAGGCTGGCATATTCCAATACACTGGGTAACGGGTTTCATGGATTTTATCCCACGCAAGCGGATTGTCCAAAGCGCTTTCGCCAATGGTTTCTTTGTCAATCAAAGACGGAAAAGCGATGTCAGGCATGACGCCTTTGTGTTGAGTGCTTTCGCCAGACACTCGATAGAATTTTGCTTGTGTGACTTTCAGTTGTCCTTTGTCCATGTCCTGTAATACTTGGACGGTGCCTTTACCAAACGTCTGATCGCCCAATATCAATGCGCGACCATAGTCTTGAAGTGCCCCTGCTACGATTTCAGAGGCTGACGCACTCATGCGATTGACCAAAACAGCCATGGGGCCACTGTACGTAATGGCGGTGTCGGAATCCCCTAATGGGGTAACGCGTCCACTTTGATCACGGATTTGTACTGTTGGTCCTGATGGAATGAACAGTCCTGCTAATGCGTTGGCTTCTTGCAATGAGCCGCCACCGTTATTGCGTAAGTCTAGAATTAAGGCTGAAATGTCTTCTTTGCGCAGTTCTTCTATCAGCTGTTTGGTGTCTCTGGTAGAACTTTTGTAATTTTTGTCACCGGCTTGAATGGCTGCAAAGTCAGAGTAAAACGTTGGTAGGGTAATGACGCCCACTTTGTACTTTTCGCCATCTCGTTCGACCTCCACGATTTCTTTTTTCGCAGATTGGTCTTCTAATTTTACTTTTTTGCGCACGATGCTGATTTTTTTACTGGTTTGGGTATCGCCCTTGCTTGGGGTGATTTCAAGTGTGACGGTTGTGTCTCGTTCACCTCGAATCATATCGACCACATCATCAAGGCGCATTCCGACCACATCAACCATTGGCTTGCCTTCTTGACCAACGGCAATGATTCTGTCGTTAGGAGATAGATCGCTTTGCGTCGCCGCTGGACCACCAGGAACCAAACGTACCACTTTGGTGTAATCGTCTTCCATTTGCAGTACGGCGCCAATACCTTCTAAAGAAAGGCTCATGTTGATGTTAAACGTTTCTGATGCGCGTGGTGCGAAATAACTGGTATGTGGATCTAACGCGGCAGTAATAGAGTTTGCAAACGTCTGATACACGTCGACAGCGTTGGTTTGGTCAACCTGTTTTAGTTGGTTTTTATAGCGACGTTCAAGTGCAGAGATGATTTTTTCTTCACTTTCGTCATTCAGTTTAAGGGTGAGTGCACGATTTTTAAGGCGTTTGCGCCAGTAGTCATCAAGTTCGGCCTCTGTTTTCGCCCATTGTTGTTTTTCGGGATTCGCATTAAGGGTTTCGTCGATGGTGTAGTCAAAGCCTTTGACCATTTCTGGTAACTGGTTTTGTAAGTTAAGCAGGCGTTTTTCCAGGCGCTCTAGATACAGGTTGTAAATAGTGTAGGCGACTTGGGCATCGCCATTTCTTAGGGCGTCGTCAAAGCTATTTCTGTATTGTGATAATCTGTCTATGTCGCTTTTTAGAAAGAAGCTTTTGCTTGGATCAAGCGCGTTGATGTAATTGTCAAAGGCTTTTTCTGAAATGGTATCATCAATATGAGGTCTGTTATAATGGATGCCTTCAAGCATTTCGACAAGCTCTTTGGATACCTTGTCATATTCATGAGGAGGCTGAAGCTCCTGATAAGCAGACACAGAGGTAGAAGCAAAGGTGTAGCCGGTTAAAAGGCAAAGCAAAAGGCGTTTATAGTTCATCCGGAATGGGCTCTCTCGGTCTATTTAATACATCATTGGTAAAATCATATTAGACACTGGGCTGTAAGGCTAGCCAAAGTGTTAAAAAGTCACTTTTTTAAAGCATTGTGCTGATAGGATATTATGGATTTTTCAAATTTTAATGACACGTTGCTGTCATTCTTGCAGTCGTCTCCCACCCCGTTTCACGCCACGGCTAGTATGCGCAGCGCTTTACTTTCTCACGGTTTTGTTGAACTACTAGAAGAAGATACTTGGGTAATCGAGGAAGGCGGTAAGTATTTTGTTACGCGCAATGAATCTTCCTTAATTGCGTTTACAACGCCACAGTTGACCATGAGTCAGAGTGGTTGGCGGATGATTGGGGCTCATACAGATAGCCCTTGTTTAAAGCTAAAACCCAATGCGCAAGTAGATCGTTTTGGTTACCACCAATTGGGTGTCGAGGTGTATGGCGGTGTATTGCTACACACATGGTTAGATCGTGACCTATCGATTGCTGGGCGAATCACTCTGAAAACAAAAGCGGGTGACATAGTAAGTCGTTTGGTGGACTTTAAAGAGCCAATCGCTGTGGTTCCTAATTTGGCGATTCACTTAAACCGTCAGGCTAATGAAGGCTTTTCGGTGAATCCGCAAGAAGAAATTTTACCTATTTTGTGCGGAGCGGAAAATGAGTTTGATCTTCACGAATTATTAACGTCGCAACTTAAAAAACAGTACAGCGAATTGCAAGTCGACAGCATTTTGGACTTCGAATTAAGCTTGTACGACACGCAACCGGCGGCTTTGGTTGGTTTGCACAAAGAGTATATTTGCTCAGCTCGATTGGATAATTTGTTGAGTTGCTTTGTTGGTCTGCAGGCGTTACTGGAGTCAGATCAGCAACGACCCAGTTTGCTTGTTTGTACGGATCATGAAGAAATCGGCAGTCTGTCTGCGTGTGGTGCAAATGGTCCATTTTTAGACGATGTGTTGCGCCGTTTAACTCCTAATCCAGAGCAATATGTGCAGGCCATGCAGCGTTCTATGTTGGTTTCAGCAGATAATGCCCATGCATTACATCCAAATTATGCTCATAAACACGATAAGAATCATGCACCTGCAATTAATAAAGGGGCGGTTATTAAGGTGAACGCGAATCAGCGATATGCCACGAACAGTGAGACGGCAAGTGTGTATCGCGATATTGCGGCCGAAGAAAACTATGAGGTGCAATGCTTTGTTGTGCGCAGTGATATGGCGTGTGGCAGCACCATTGGGCCGATCACCTCAGGTGAAATTGGCGTGCCTACCATTGATATTGGTTTGCCGACGTTTGGGATGCATTCAATCCGTGAATTGGCGGGTAGTCGTGATGCGTATGGTTTATATAAGGTATTGGCGCGCTTTACTAAGCGAGATAAGTTGATTACTCGTTAAATGTGTTTGTGTCAGTAAAAGCAAAAAACCCGTAAAAACAGTGTTTTTACGGGTTTTTTATGGTCTTTATTAATGGCTATTGATTATTTTTTAGCAACTAACCATTTATCTAGCTCTTTGATCTTGTCTTCTGTTAGATCGCCTGTGACTTCTAATAGATTGAGTTTTTTCAACACAAAGTTGTATCGATATTGCTCATAGGTGTTTTGCGCATCATACAGATTAGATTGGGCGTCCAGTAATTCAACTAGGTTACGAGTGCCAACATCGTATCCAGCTTTTGTTGCCTCTAATGCACTGGTGCGAGAGCGGATAAGCTGTTGCTGAGCTTCAATTTGCGCTACGGCCGTTTGAAGGTCAAGGTACAAACTACGAATGCTAAGTTCAATGGTTTGTAATGAGCTTGCTCGTGTCTCGGTAGCTGACTCAGCTTGAGAAACCGCTTGGCGAACAGACGCATTAATAGCGCCACCGCTGTATAACGGAATGCTTACGCCTAAAGCGATAGAAGACGTATTGGTTACGCCATCCGTATTGGAGGTATTGCCGCTGTAGTTGTTGTCCGCTCGTGATAAAGACCCTGTGATTGAGACGGTTGGAGAGCGTCCGCTGGATTTTTGAATGCTGATATTATTTTCTGCGCTTTTCACAGACAGATCCAATATACGCAACTCTTTGTTGTCGCGGTGCGCTTTAGCGATCAAAGAATCAACCGTAACATTGGAATCCAGACGAATTGGGTAGTCTTTCGCTAACTGCGGAATGCTTTTTATTTCTTGTCCTGTTCGTTGGAAAAGCGCTTTTTGGGCATAGGATACGCTTGAGCGGGCACTCAATGCAGTGACTCGAACAGAGTCATATTCTGCTTGAGCATCTTGTAAGTCAGTGATGGACGCTAGGCCCACTTCATATTGCTTTTTAGCACGGTCAAGCTGGCTTTCTGTGCTTTTTACTAGGGCTTCAGTTGTTTGCAATGTGGACTGAGCAATCAACAAATTGAAGTATTCGGTCAATGTGGTTAACGCTAAGTCTTCTTCTTCGTTGTTGAAGCTAATACCCGCACTTTCAGAGCTGATTTCAACCGCATCAACGGCGTAATTAAGCGCAGGAGAATAAATAGGATAATCTAGTGACAAGGCCAATGAGTTCGACATGTTGTCATAGTCAGCAGAAGGTGCATCGATGTCACTGTAACCTAGGCTACCGCTAAAGCTAATACTTGGGTACAGATTACCTTTGGTAACGGTTACGCCTTCTTTTTGCGCTTGGTAAGTTGCCGCCGCCGCTCTTAAGCCTGGGTCGTGCTGCTTGGCCAATTTGTAGACTTCGTAGATACTTTCTGAATGGGCAGTCGTACTACTTAGGACGGCTGCAGCGATAAGTGATGGTATAATATGCTTTTTCATAGATCTCTGTGGGCTCGTAGTATGAAATATAGTTATAATAGTACCTCAAGTTTTTAGCTTGCGGCAGTGCCATTCTTGCTATATCTATTATGACTATTGACCATATCATAACGAAATATTTTAAATAGGCCTTTATTGTGGAAAGTTAATGCAAGAGGAATGAGATTTTTGCCTCATTTCTCTTTTTGGGTTCTTTAATTTTTCAGCGTCACTTTATAGGTCACTGTGTTTATAGAGCCAGCTTTGACCTTTCCTTCTATTAATAGGCTTTTTGCATTTGGTTGTGTTACTTGCTCGCCTTCTAATAATTCCACAATACCATTCATGCTGTGCTCAATAGAATACGCGTGCGTCTGATCAGAGTGGTTTTCAATGATGGCTTTCCATACCTGAGTATTAGGTAATTTTTCAGACGATGCACTGACCAGCGTTAAATACCCTGTAATGTCATGGCTTTTATTGGTTGCAATGGTTAAAGGTGACTTGGCTCGAACGTTATTAAGTACGACAGAGTTACTTGGAATAAGTAGGTCTCCTTTTTTCCAAAAGGTGTTGTACTCACCAGGAAAACCATCACTTGGTAATGAAAACCGGACATTGTTGTAGAAGCGTAGATCGATTTCCCCTGAGGTATTGCTATAGGTATGCAAACTGGCTTTTTGAGTTTGCTGTTCAATTTTGCTTTGGTGGCTTGGTAGCGCAATCAATGTTGTGGAATAGGCCGGAATAGAAATCGTGTTGTCTTCTAATGGGTAGGTTATTTCATTGTCTTGGTAGTGGATGTCTGGTTTAGCATCACTCATGGCAAGACTGCTGCGTTCGGCTTTGAACAGCATGGGCGTAGCGCGTCTTGAGTAGTGAAGTAAGCCGTTTTGAATGTCGATTTGTGTGTTGGCGTTGTTGCTGATTAAGGCTTGCTGAGACAATGTAACCTGACCATTTTCGAATATCAGGCTTTGTTGTGGTGACCAAGTTAATTGGTTTGTCTTATAGCTGACCTGATAAGGAATTGTATTGTGTTCGTTTTTTGGTGTGTTTTTTTCTAACGGGATTAGGTAAAAATCGTCTAAAGGAAACTGAGTAGGGCGATCATTAATGGACAGCCAAACCGTGCGGCTGTTTTGATCTACTTTCGTTAAAGTGCCGGTAAAACTTAAATCCCTTTGTTTGTGTTCAAGTCTAATCTTTAGTCCGACTTCTTCTAACCAATTACCGACTGAACCACTTTGTGTGTGCGTAATAGGCATGAAGTTTTTCGTCAGTGGTTGCCATGTGCCGGAAATGGGTGTCAGGCTCTGGGCTGGGCTTGCTTCTACTATTTGACTGTCACTTAAACCGATCACAGCGCTGATTGGCGTGGCAAGCGTTACAGGAGAAGCGGCTCCCAAAACAAGACTGAAACAGAGGTAGGCCGTTGGTTTCGTCATAGCGGTGTCCTTTTGGCTTAATGATAGATCATCATTCTAATTATCGTGATGCGCGTGTACACATGGTACTCTAACAATTTGTCGTATTTTTAAAGCAAAGTAGTAAAAATAAGGGTTTGGAGTGGATAAAAAATTACTGATTATTGACGGACTGAACTTGATTCGACGGCTTTATGCTGCACTGGAATCAGAGCAAGATTTGGAACGTCGCGTCGAGCGCACGCAAAGTATTGCAATAGAGGCGCTTGCCAAACTCACGCATCAGTTTGATCCCGATTACGCGGTGATTGTTTTTGATTCCAATGGCAAAACGTGGCGCCACAACGTCTACCCAGAATACAAACTTGGTCGGGTTCCAATGGACGATAAATTGCTTGAGTCGTTGCCTGATTTTGCTCGTGTTTTTCGATTTAATCGTTTGCCATGTTTAAGAATAGAGGGCTGGGAAGCCGATGACTTAATTGCGACGCTGGCAGTGAAGGCGGCGAATAGTAATGTCAAATCCTACATAATATCGACCGACAAAGGCTTCACTCAGTTATTGGGTAACGACCATATTTTACAGTACGATTATTTTGCCAAATTGGGTTATGACAAAGTGTGGGTGCCGGGAAAATATGGGGTGGAACCTCATCAATTAATGGAGTATTGGGCGTTGGTTGGAGATACCACCAACCGCATTCCTGGCGTTAAAGGGATTGGTCCAAAAACAGCGCTGACGATTATCCGTGATTTTTCCACCATTGAAGACATTTACGCCAATTTAGCGTCGTTCCCTGAGCGTATTCAGAAAATGCTGGCGGGCGGATATGACCAATGTTTATTGTCTCGCTCTTTGGTCGCATTAAAAACAGACGTTGATATTGGTGTACGGCTTTCGCAATTACGTTATGTTTAACACTCTGAATCGATGGATTAAAATAGAGATTTGTCCTCCGATATGGTGGTTTTTAGTGATTCAAACCCAGCGTAAATGACCGTATAGATTTCATCAATAACCTGTGTGGCATTATTAAAAAGTAGGTCTGGATCTTGGGTGCTGAGGTGTTGGTTTTGAACGCTTTCTTTTATTTCGCTTACAAACTGGGTTAGCTGTTGATTACTGGCTGGTGGCAGTGGTGTGGTTAACTTTGTTTGATAGTCTTCGATTTTTCCAAGCGTAAAGAGCAACTGCAATTTTTTATCCGAACTGATGTCATTTTTTGCGGCAACTTGGACGGACAAGGCTCGAATTTGTCCAAGGGCTTCGGCAAGCTCTGGTAATGTTTTTACTAACTGTTCAGCGCGATGTCGTATGTTTTCATGTTGATTAGACGTTAACGAAAACTCATCAGACATGTCCCATACGGCGTCCAATTGACGAGCGATCAGTCCGGAGTGAAAGCGAAAACTTTCTGCGCTTTGAATGGAAGTATGGTTGATAATGCGCTGCCACTGTTTAAAAGGGTAGCTTACGCTCAGTGAGCTAGGGTAGGAGTGGCGTTTCTCGAACAGTATTAAGTCTGAATAATGCTTATTGATGTCTTTTTCCAATGCATTGAGCTTTTCTTGGAAATCCTGTTTTCCATTCAAAAAACCAGAGTGAACGCCTCTATGTTGTTGAGTCAGTTTGATCAAATCGATAAATACTCTAATGCCGGTTACGCCGCTAAGTGAGCGGGCTTTGGCGGCTTTTCTAGACCAAATCTGCCGAGCTAAGGCCAGTGTGATTATCCCCAAACAGGTTCCGATAAAAATGCTGATTGATATCATGCTTCAATTTCCTTTTGCTCTAATCTCGACGACAACCACTTCATGTACTTGACCATATTTTTAGTGTCTTTACTTGCTTGGCTATGTTGTTCGCTGACACTGGTGATGTCTTGCAGTCGATCGCACATTTTGGTGTTAGCCAGTCCAAATTCGGCAATTAACGCCGTTGAGTGTTGTATTTCTTGTTGCGTGGATTGAGCTGCTTTGTGGATGGCGGTGAGTGTGGCTGATACTTTATCTGAGCTGTTTGCCGCTGTAGTCGCATAGTCGATTAGTTGTAAGCTGGTTTTCTCAGAGGTTGTTACTTGCGCATTGATTGAGGTGACCAGTCTACCGATATCTTGGGCGGCATTTTCAGTGTGTTCTGCCAGCAACCGTACCTCATTTGCGACGACGGCGAATCCTCTGCCAGCTTCACCTGCCCGTGCTGATTCTATTGAAGCGTTTAGTGCTAATAAATTAATTTGCGAGGTAATTTGTTCTATCGTGGTAACAAAGCTACTGATGTTTTGAGTGGCTTTGATAAGCAGCGTCATCTGGGTTTGGTTGTCACTGACAGTTGATTCCATAGTGGTTATGTGGTTTTTAAGTTCTTCCAATGTGCTTTGACCCAATTCAGATTGCTGTCTTGTTACGCTGGCCATCTCTGATGTGGTGTTGGTTCTTGCTAGTATTTCTTCAATGGTCATGCTCATTTCTTTGCTGGTTAAGAGCAGTGCGTCGAGAGCCAAATATTCTTCTTGGGCGCCGACAGCAACGGCATTCGACGAGTTCTGTAATTCGGTGGCGGTGTATCGGGTTTCTTGGGAGCAACTTTGGAGTAAATGCTCTTTGCGATTAAGCGTTCTGAGTAACGTATTAATGTGATGGGCCAGTTTATTAAACTCAGTGTCGTGGTAGGAAAGTGTTACAACGGATGCCTCTTCTGTACTGTTTATCTGTTGGGTAAGCTCGTTTATACGTCGCTTTGTGAGTTCACTGTTCGACATGAAAAAATACACCAAGAGGCAAGTGCATAATGCAATTGGGACTGTTGGTTGTGTAAAAAAGTCTGGAACAAAAAGAGCCAATAACGTGATGCTTCCCAATAATGTCGCCAGAAGTAAGCGAGCATAATAGGGAAGAGCGGCAATTAATATTCTTCCTGGAGTTAGTAGCATAATAGATAGATCCTTATTGCTGATAATCATTAAAAAGCTAAGGCATTACTCTAAAGAGCAATAAATGAGCCATTAGGCAGTTGAGTGCTCTTATATTCGTTATGCGACGAACTAACGCTGGTAAACCGCTGGCGATTTTGACGGGGGCTTTTTATTGTGCGCTTTTGGATTGCATGGATAAATTGCACTGCTTGTTTTTAGTGCGTTGGGGATAAGGTGAAGTAAAGTTGAGGGAATATCAAACTTCTCCTTAGAAAAGATCGTGTGAGCCTCTTACCCATAGGCGTTCAGAGGCTTATAATAGCGGTATTTCAGGCAACGGATAAATGAGATTGTTATGTCAGAGGTAAGAACACGTATTGCGCCGTCACCAACGGGTGACCCGCATGTAGGCACGGCTTATATTGCGCTATTCAATATGGCATTTGCTCGTAAAATGGGCGGGAAATTTATTTTACGTATCGAAGATACGGATCAAACTCGCAGCACTCCAGAATCTGAAAAAATGATTTTAGATGCCTTGCGTTGGTTAGGCCTAGATTGGGCAGAAGGCCCTGATGTGGGTGGTGAATATGGCCCTTACCGTCAAAGTGAAAGGGGTGATATTTACGGTCAATACGCACAAGAGCTGATTGATAAAGGCCACGCTTTTTATGCGTTTGAAACAACCGAAGAGTTGGATCAAATGCGCATTGAGCAAAAAGAACAAGGTTTGCCGCAGAAGTACGACGGTCGCGCACTTAAGTTAACCCAAGAAGAAATTCAGGCGAAGCTTGATGCGGGTGTACCTTATGTAATTCGCATGAAAATTCCTGAAAAAGGTGTGTGTGTTGTTCAGGATATGCTTCGAGGCACCATCGAAATCGATTGGGCTCAAGTCGATATGCAGGTGCTTTTAAAAGCCGATGGTATGCCAACCTACCATTTGGCAAACGTCGTTGATGACCACCTGATGAAAATCACCCACGTTATTCGTGGTGAAGAGTGGATCAACTCTGCACCAAAGCATATTTTGTTGTATCAATATTTTGGTTGGGATATGCCGACATTGTGCCATATGCCTTTGTTGCGTAATCCTGATAAATCAAAGCTATCAAAACGTAAGAATCCGACGAGCATTTTGTATTACCAGCGTATGGGTTACATGTCTGAAGCAGTTATTAACTATCTCGGTCGTATGGGCTGGTCTATGCCAGATGAACGAGAAAAATTCTCCTTAGATGACATGATTGAGCACTTTGATATCCAACGTGTTTCTTTAGGCGGCCCAGTATTTGATGTTGAAAAGTTGAGCTGGCTGAATGGCATGTGGATTCGTGAGAATTTATCGCCTGAGGCTTTTGCTCAGAAATACGTGGAATGGGCGTTGAATCCTGAGTATCTTATGAAGATCCTTCCCCTAGTAATGCCGCGAGTGGAAACGTTTTCGGATGTGGCGGACGTCGCTGGCTTTTTCCTTAAAGGCATGTTGCCGATTACGAAAGAAGATTTTGCTACCATTAAAATGGAAGAAGAAACGTTACGCAAAGCCATGCAATTTGCGTTATGGCGTTTAGAAGCCTTGAGCAAATGGGAAAAAGATGAAATCTTTAACGAAATGAAAACATTGGCACAGACACTGGGTATTAAGCCGAAAGACTTCTTCGCTCCTTTGTTTGTTGCCATTTCCGGTACTACGGCATCGGTTTCTGTTTTTGATTCCATGGCAATTTTAGGGTCTGATATTTCACGTGCTCGTATGCGTACCGCCGTGAATGTTCTTGGTGGACCTTCTAAGAAAGAAGCTAAGCGTTGGGAGAAAGAGTACGCAGACCTGTAATGAGGCTGCGCTTTTTGTCGACGGCACAAAGTTAAAAAAAATGAGAATAAAAAAACCGGCATTGCCGGTTTTTTTGTTTTGCTTGACTCGCCCTAAAGAAAGTTACCGTCGTGGTATGTTTTAACGAGTCGTAAAGACGCTTGTTTTCTTATCCAAGTTGCTAACTTGGCTATGGATGTCACGCGTATTGCCTTCAATGCTATTGATGTAGCTATTGTCTCGTTGTAATTGCTGAGCAATTTTGTCCATTTCTTCACTCATGTGTACGGCAGTTTTAGCAACTTCTTGAATAGAGCGCGCCATATCAATAGAAGAAGCGGAGCTGGTTTGTGCGTTTTGTTCGATATCTCGGATGGCCAATTCTGCTTTTTCGCTGAACTCTTCAATCGCATGCAAACTTTCTTGACCACTGTGCATGGTTTCGATGGCTGTTTGAGTAGAGGATTGAATTGTACTGACAATGTCAGTGATTTTTGCTGTGGCATCCACGGTTTTTTCGGCAAGAGAGCGAACTTCGTCGGCAACAACGGAGAAGCCTCGACCCGCTTCGCCAGCACGCGCGGCTTCAATCGCAGCGTTTAATGCCAATAAGTTGGTTTGATTCGCCAAGTCATTGATCATTGCAATGACGTTATCAATGTCTTTAGATAATTGACCTAATTCGTTCAGTTGCTGACTGGTTTTGTTGACCACGCTTATGGTGCTGGACAGATTCGACAGCGCGCCTTTTATGGTTTCTGCGCCCACTTTAGCGGACTCATACGTATGTTGAGACTGGCTGCTTAGGTCTTCTGTTGTGCTCGAAATGCTCGAAATAGTGGTTGAGATTTCTTCAGTAGCGGCCGCCAGCGAATTGGTTTGTTCACTAACAGAGCGGTTACTTTGAGCAATATTGACAACAGAGGTGTTCAGCTCGGAGACCATGTTGTTCACGCCTTGAGTAGTATCAACCACTTCACCAATAACCGTGCCTAGTCCATTTGTCATTTCATTGACAGAGCTGCATAACGAATCGAATTCATCGTTTCTTTTGTGGTTAACATGAAGGCGAGCCGTCAGATCGCCGCCTTTGACTTTGCCTAGGTCTTTAATGATCTGATTAAGTGTTTTGTTAACACTGCTACCAATTCCCATCATCATAAGGGCAGCAATTACGGCCACAACAATACTCACAATAATTAGGCTGATGCTGGCTTGCTGTGAACTTTGAGATGCCTGTGTGCGAGCATCTATTACCGCTTGTTGCATGTAATTAACTGCCACGAGACGCATGTCGCTAAAGTTGGCTTTTGCCGCGATGAAGTTGGATTGAAGCTCAATCAGCTGTTGGTTTTCTTTGTCGAAGTTTTCAACGGCTGTGAAGTATTGATTGATGATCTCGCCAAAGCGCTCTTCTAAACCAAAATTGGTTACGCGCTTGTAGAACTTTTCATATCGCTCCATGAAGGCGGCTTTATTGGCGGCAACAGGTTCGAAAATGAAGTTCTTTTCCGCTTCACGTACAGGCAGAAACTCTTGCTTTACCAAGCTTAAAAAAGAAATCTCTTCGGTAACTTTTTCACCCAGCACTGAAATATCACCTTTTAAACCAGACGAGCCGTTAAAGCCGACTTTTTGTCTTTGGTTAACCAGCTGGCTTAGTGCGTTATTGTAGTTATTCAAAGACGTGATGATGCCTGACAAGCTGTCTTGAGCTTCTGGTTCTTTTAGTAACTCCATGTCTTGGTTTAGGATTGACATAAAAGCGTCATTACTGGTGTTCAGTTGTTCGAGATAACTTTCGTATGAATTGTTATCTACACCAGATAATGATTCGTATTCTTCCATTAATGTAATGATTAAGGTGGCGAGGTCTTTATCTACTTTAGTAAGACGCTCGAACTTTGAAGAGGCTGTTTCTTGAACGTTTAATCCTTGCAAGGCAACCGCGGTGACGACAACGAATCCAAGAATAGCAGCTATGAGTAAAGAAACTAATTTGGTACGAAAACTAAGATTTGCCAACATAATATATCCTGCACTTTTTTATTATAGATGGAGCAGATAGACCTTTAGTGAGCGTAGGATACGCTGACTTTTTCTCGCATAATCACGTCTATCAGGGTATTACAAAACTTTACCTAAAAATTCTATTTCTACTATGGTCTTATTTGCAATTAAATGACACAAAAATATAGATTTATCTTGTTGTATCAATGTGAATAAATGTGTTTTTACGCCTTCTTTATGTTGTTTGTCGCCGTGTAACGCTTGCTATGGTCGATCTTTATTAGAAGTCATGAGGACTTAACCAAATGTCTAGTCTATGACTGCCAATATAGCTGATTTTTCCTGGATAACGAGCCATGCCACTTGAACTAAATTCAAATTTGTAACTTCGTTTTATTCTGAGTTGGCCATGATGCCAAATAGGTTTCCATTCGGAACCGGAAACGCTGTCCTCCAGTAATTGTAGATTAAGATTTTCACAATGTCGCTTAGCATGGGTTAATGCCTGTTCGCGAATTGAGCTGTTGCACCACCAAGCGTAAACAACAGCCATAATGCAGAGAAGAATAACGATATCGGAGAGTTGAAGGTTCATACGGGACCACTGTATGTAAAAGACGGAGTGAAAATTCTTTTACATCATAACGAATAGGCCCTAGAAGAAAAGAAAAATACGTGACTACCTCCAAGCAGGAGAGAAAGAAGAGGTAGTCACGTTCTTCACGCATTTAAGAGAAAGCGGCAAAATTACCTCATTGATAAAGCTAAATTTGGGCATTCGGGGCAGCGAATGTTTGGGTAACCAAATTTGAGTCGTTAGCTTTTTTTCAATGGCCAGTCAGGCGGTAATTTAGGCGGCTTCTACAGCTCTTTCTGCGTAAAGTTGGATAACCCACTGCTCAACTCGTTGATCAGTAAGTTCAAACTGTTGATCTTCATCGATGGCTAAGCCGATAAAGAATTCTTTGTTATGAACGCATGCTCTTGACGCTTCAAATTCATAACCTTCTGTTGACCATTGGCCAATAAATGTCGCATTTGTTGGTAGCAGTTTTTCATATAGCCAACCAACGGCATCAACAAAATAATCGCCGTAGCCGAATTGATCCCCTAAGCCATACAGAGCGATGACGGTATTTTCTAAAGACAGTTCAGCTAGGCTGTCACCTATGTCTTCCCAGTCAGACTGAATACCACCAAAGTCCCAAGTCGGTATGCCTAATATCAGCATGCTGTAGTGTTCTAACTGACCGAGTTCAATGTCTTTTATATTAAATATGTCTACTTGTTCGCCTAATTCTTCCCATTGTTTAGCAATTTTGTGGCCGACTTCTTCTGTGTTATTTGTGTCTGTGCCATAAATGAGGGCGATGGATGATTGAGCCATTGTTAATTTGATTCCTATTACTTAATGAATTTGTCCGTATTGGTGACTGCCGACACCAAAATGTTTTCTGAATGCGGCTTCAAACTGATCTTCTGAAAAACCACTTTGAGCAACAATATGGTTTTTCTCTTTAGGGTTCTGTCTCAGTTTGGCGGCCGCAGAATGGATGCGACTGTGTACGAAATAATGTTCTATTGGTTGCCCTGTTAAATGGTGAAATCCAATAGTAAGGGCTTCCGTGTTGAGGCCTACTTGATGCGCTAAATGTTCTATATTTAGCGTGTCTAATTCGGGTGTTTCTAGCAAGTTTTGAGCATTAAACAGCTTACTTTGACAATCTTCGCAGTGTGATAAATGACTGAGCATTTGCAGCTGCTCAATTAATGTAAATATCAGCGAATACACATGCCCTGCGAGACTAATGGAATGGCCGCGATGCTGTAAAACGGGTTTGATCATCAGTCGGTTTTTATAGGTCAAAGGCAGAGAGATTACGCCGCTGTCATTGGCCAATTTTTCTTGCATATTCATAAAATGCTGAATGATGTGTTGTTCCGTTTCGCCAAGAATGGACGCAAGCAGCGAAGGACTAATGTGCGCTTGCAGCAGGCTGAGTTGTTGATCTTTTTCAAGAGTAAACTCACCGCTTACTGTTTTCGCTTGGTATGCGATTTGTATTTCGTTAATGTCTTCTACCGTATTGATGGCTCCGGTTCCTAAAAAGGAGAAATAGAGACCCGATTGCGCGGTTTCTGATACAGATACGGCTTTTTTGCTGCTTAAATGTTGGTTAAGCAAGTGCAAATGTGGCAATAGTGCAAGGTGCTGTTTATGACCGGATAGCCATGGCATTGCTTGTTCGCTAATGTTTCCGGTGTGGTCGTACACATTTTGCATGTCAATTTGCATTGTATCTCGCCTCAAATTTGATAATGGTTATCATTAAAATATTTTTAGGGATTTAATGCAAGTGATTCTCATTAAATAAATTATATGAGAATCACCGAGTTGATATGCTTATTCGATGGTGGGGCGAAATGGCTAGTCGAGATAGTCTACTCGGTTTAGCCCGTATTTCTGCATTTTCTGGTTCAGCGTTCTTCGCGGCAGTTGAAGTTGTTCTAGTACAAGCTGAATGTTGCCCTTTTGTTGGCGAATGCTTGCTTCGATTAAACTGCGCTCGAATTCTTGTACTTTCACGCTTAATGGCAGGGGAGTTATGGTGTCTATATCGTCTTGAGCTTGGTATCCAGCGAGTATTTTCGCCACACTGGTATTGGGTTCTAGCGCATAGCGCAGCGCGACGTTTCTCAGTTCGCGTACGTTCCCCGGCCATCCATACAGCGTAAGCGTTTCGTGATCTATTGGGCTGAGTGGTTTGAAATCGCCACCGCGCTCCTTAACGGCCATGCGACAAAAATGCTCAAACAATAAAGGGATGTCTGCGCCTCGGTTGTGCAAATCAGGCAGATGTATTTGGGACACGTTAAGACGAAAAAATAAGTCTTGCCTAAAATTCTCTAAGGTTTGAAGGTCATTTTTTGCAGCCGCAACCACTCTAAGATCTATTTGTATCGTGTGATTGCTGCCCACACGTTCAAGTTGATTTTCTTGGAGTACACGCAGCAATTTAATTTGCATTGCAAGTGGCATGCTTTCTATTTCATCAAGAAAAAGAGTTCCGCCGCTCGCGTGTTCGAGTTTGCCAACACGTTGTTTGTTGGCACTGGTAAACGCGCCGGCTTCATGCCCAAATAATTCGCTTTCAAATAGATCGGCTGGGATGGCCGCGCAGTTGATGGCAACAAAAGGCTTGGTGCTTCTTGGGCTGCAGTCGTGTAGTGCTTTGGCAACCAGCTCTTTGCCACAACCGGTTTTGCCATACACAATGACGTGAGTGTCCATGCTAGCAAAGGTGCGGATTTGCTGTCTTACGCGAATGATTTGTTCGTTTTGCCCAATGATGGTTTCTTCAAGTCCATGTAACTCACCCAAATATTGAGATTGATTCGCGTGTTGCAATTGTACTTTTCGCAGCTGAATGGCTTTTTCAACGGTCTGTAAAAGGCGGTTTGGGTCAAATGGCTTTTCGAGAAAATCAAAGGCGCCATCGCGTAGGGCATTTACTGCAGTGTCTACATCGCCATGTCCAGTAATGAGTATGAATGGCAGCTCATGTTCTTGCGACAAACAATGGCTCATCAGAGTCAGTCCATCCAAAGGTGCCATGCGAATATCGCTGACAATGATGCAAGGCAATCCAACACGGAAGTGATCAAGTAATTCGTGGCCTTCTTGAAACTCTCTTACCGTGTAATTTGATAAGCGCAACCATTGAGCGGTGGTTGAACGAACAATGTCATCGTCATCCAATAACCAGATTTCAATGTGATTGTTTTGGGTGTTGTTTTCCATGTTAAGCCTTTAACAGTGTTAATCGGAAGACCAATTGTGAGTCAGTATTGTGGCTTGCTTTTAATGTTCCATTCATATCTTTTGCTAAGTTAGCACTGATGGCAAGTCCAAGGCCTAGCCCTTTTCCTATTGGTTTGGTCGTAAAAAATGGCTCAAAGATATGGGCTAATTGCGCTTTGTCTATGCCCGGGCCGTTGTCTTGGTAATGTATGACGATGTGGTCTTTTTCTTCGTGTAGCGATATGTCAATAGTGGGTGTTGTTTTTGCGCCAGTACATGCTTGGACGGAATTACTGATGAGATTGGCAAATATTCTTTCCAATCGTGTTGGTTCAGCAATGACGCTATCCAGTTGGTTTAGGTGGATGTGCCACTGCAGATCGTGAGCGTCCTCACCTAGGCTTTCGATGGCTCGCTTGACGCAATCTTGGACGGAGGTGGGGGTGAGTTGTTCGGGCCTTCGGTACGCCAATACTTTTAATTCACTGGTCAACTTTTGCATTCTCACAACAAGGGATTCCAGATCAAGTAAAGTTTTTAGCGCTTGTTCAGCGTCTTGGCGCTTTAATAACAGCTCTGTGCTGTATGCAAGTGTGCGGATACCGGTTAATGGCTGATTGAGCTCGTGGGCAATTGCGGTGGACATTTGTCCTATCGCAGCCAGCTTTTCAGTTCTTAAGAGTTCCTTCTGGGCGGCTTCGAGGGCTTTGGTCCGCTCTAGAACTCGCTCCTCAAGACGGGTGTTGGCTTCCAGCAAGTTGAGTTCGGCTCTTTTACGTTTGCTTATGTCGATTAACGTAACGAGATAGCCTTGGGAGTCGCTCCATTCCAGTGATGATACCGACAATAATGCTGGAAAAAGTTGACCGCTGTTCTTCTGTAAAATGACTTCTTGTTCTAGCAAGTTACTGGCAAGCGCCTGGTTGGCGGTTGGCGTTTCTTGCAATGAATGCATAAACGACAACGCGGTTTGGTTTTCGGGGCATTCGGGCAAAAATTCATGTAAATAATGCGCGTTAAGTTGAGCCCGTTGTCCGAAGTAACGAACGCCCATTGGATTGACGAATGAAATTTCACCAAATTTCGACAGTTGTAATAATCCAACATGGGTGTTTTCTATAAGTACTCGCTGGCGTTGCGCACTGTCAGCAATGAGTATTTCATTTTCCAGTTTAGAGGCTATTTTTAGCGCACGTTCTCGTCGGTAGAGCCAGAATAAAAATACTAGGGCAAACAGTCCTAAGCTAATAAAGGCGATATTTTGGGCTTTTTTCTGGATGCCTTTTAAGTTGGACAAATAGTGAATTTGCCATTTCAAATCGTCTAAGGTGACATTTTGCAAAAGGTAGTTTTCATCATTGAGGTGGTATATTTTTGAACGAGTGTTGTTTAAAAATTGCACGTCGGTATGGCTGTCTAACCAATTACTGACTCTTAGTCGATTCAGTTTGCTGGCTAAAAAAATCAAACTGTTTTGATCTGTCATAACGACCAAATCATCCGATATATTCCAGCGTTCAATTAAATCACTGACGTTAATCCGAACGGCGACAGCGCCAGCCAAGCCTGATGACGTATAAACTGGCGCCAATACAAGGTGAGCAGATTGAGATTGCTGAGGGTTGTATCCTGAAACCAGTATGTATTCCCCTTGTTGGTCTTTTAAGACGCGGCTTAAATGCTGTTTGCTGAAATAATCATCCAAATTAAAATGCGGAGACTGTTCACTGGACACGAGCAGGTCACCCTGAGCAGAGAGAATAAACCAGTCTTGCGTTTTCGAAACATGCGTTAGGTCTTCTAGTTGTCGTTGCAGTTGCTTAGTGAGTGCGGTGTCCTTTGGGTGATTCATAAACGCCAGCAGGGTTGGATTATCGGCGAGAGCATACGGCAGAATGTGGTAGTTTTTTAGCTCGTTACGCAGTTCAATAACGTAATTCAGTAACTGGTTTTGTCCTTCCGAATGCTTGTCTATGATGAGTGCTTGGTATGCAATGGTATTGACACCAAAAAAAAGCAAGGTAAGCACTGTGCAGCCAAGGGATATAAAAAAAAGACGATGTTTACGAAATTGTGAAATCAAATAGGTCTCGCTGGCCTTTAGTTAGTGAAGACACATCAACCGCACTTGGGCAAGACTGTTTTTTGAGAGACGGTCTTACCGTTAGATTAGATGAAAGCTTCGTAGCAAAGTAACGCCAATGCTGGTACTAATCAAGGAGGCGATGGTGGTAATCACGATGATATTAGCCGCTAGCGCCGAGTTGCCATTCATTGCCCGCACCATGATGTAGCTTGCTGAAGCCGTTGGGGCGGAAGACATAAGGAAAAGTACGCCAAGTTCCATGCCTCGGTAACCTAATAAATACCCACCAAACGTCAAAACAAAAGGAATAAAAACCAGTTTGCCAACAGAGGCGATGAGTGCGCCAATCATGCCGTTTTTTAGGGAGCTGAAGCTCAATGAGGCACCAGCACAAAGTAATGCCAATGGCAGTGTCATCTGCGCAAAATAGTCACCGGCTTTGTACAGGGTGGAGGGGAGGGACAACCCTGTTAAAGACGAAAGGAACGCCGCAACAATGGCAATGATAAGCGGGTTTTTAGCAATGCCTTTGAGTATGCTTAATGCGTTGGTATTTTTTCCCAATGCACGGCTGAGTCCAATGACTGAGAGGATATTAAACAGCACCGTGACACCACCTAAATAGACAGACGCAACGGAAAAAACACCGTTCCCATAGGCATTCACGCAATACGCTAAGCCAATGATTCCCATATTTGAGCGGAAAGCGCCTTGTACTAATACCGCCCGTTCTGCTTTGTCAGAAACCCATATAGAAAGGAAAAATTCCAAAGCAAAATAGGTGACAGTAACTGCCGCCATGGCGTAAATAACCAGTGACAAATCCGTGTCTTGGCCAATGTCAGATTTTGATATGCTGATAAACAGCAGAGCAGGAAGGGTGACGTTGAATACTAATTTAGACGCAACATCGATGAAATTGTCATTGATGATGCGTATTCTGTACAGCAATACTCCTAATGCCAATATCAAAAATATTGGCATAGTGATGGAGAAAGAAAAGGCTAATACGTCTAAAAAATTATCCAACGCCGTTCCTTAGCAAGAGATCATTGATCGTTATTTTCGAATCGGTAACCAGCACCGTAGACAGAGTGAATAACGTTTAATTCTGGTGCGACAGCAGAAATTTTCTTACGTAGCTTTTTGATGTGACTGTCGATGGTTCTGTCACTCACCACGCGGCTGTCTGCGTAGATGCTTTTCATGATGAGATCTCGACCAAACACTCGGCCAGGCTCTTTGATTAGTAGTTGAAGCAGTTGGAATTCAACTGTGGTTAGGTCGATCAATTCCCCTTTGTAGGTAGCGCGTAGGCGATCAACGTCCAAGTCAAAGCCATCAGTTCGAGGCGATTCTGCTTGATCTAATTCAACACGACGCAAATTGGCTTTTACACGCGCTACAATTTCACGAGGGCTGAAAGGCTTGCAAACGTAATCGTCAGCACCCATTTCTAGGCCGATCAATCGGTCGATTTCTTCTGCTTTCGCAGTCACCATAATGATGGGGACACCGCTAAATTGACGCACTTGCTTGCAGATTTCTACGCCGTCTAGTCCTGGCAACATGAGATCCAGCAAAATAATGTCAACGGCGTTGTTTTTAATGTAGTTGACGGCAATGTCACCACGATCAAGGTGATGGTGCTCGTAACCGGCTTGTTCCAAATACGCGCTCATTAGTTCTGCTAATTTTGGTTCGTCTTCAATAATCAGTACTTTACTCATAATGTTATTCGTTCCTATTTGTTAAAAGAGGCTAATTTAAAGGAAATTCTATTTTTATACCCAATCCACCATCCGGTGAATGATAAGCGCTAATAGTTCCTTGATGTCCATCTACAATATTAGAGCATATGGCAAGACCTAAGCCTCTTCCTCCAGTAGCTCTATTTCTTGAATTTTCCACTCGGAAAAACTGTTCGAAAATTCTATTTTTGTCCTCATCACTGACTCCTGGTGCTGAATCCTCAAAGAGAATAATGGCTTTTTTCTGTGCTTTTTCGAGCTTAACCGTCAGTTTTCCGGGCGAGTTTGTGTATTTCAGTGAGTTGTTCATCAGGTTCGAAAACAATTGATGTAAACGATCTGAGTCTCCTGTCATCACAATCGGTTTTTTCTGAGAGTATTCAAATATCAGTTCTATTCCGGCTTCTTTAAAAGGAAGATTCATTGACTGCACTGTTTGCTCAATAATGTCATTGACCAGAATGTCGTCCATCTCATAACTTAAGCTTCCTACATCATGCATGGATAGCTGGTTTAAGTCATCAATAAGGCGAGCGATATGAAGCGTTTCCTGTTGTAACGAGGCCAAACTGTCAGGCGTTACTTTAATAATTCCGTCTTGCATGGCTTCAATTTCCCCACGCAATATAGCAACAGGTGTCCGCAGTTCATGGGCGGTATCGGCAACCCATCTTTTTCTGGCTTCTCTGGTGTGCTCTAAAGTACAGGCTAGATTATTAAAGTCACAACTCAGTCTGGAAAGTTCGTCTGAGCCTTTTACTGTGATTCTAGTCTCATATTTTCCTGCGGCCAATTTTTTTGTGGCGCGTTGCATTGATGTAATAGGCCGACTCAACCATTGAGCCAAAGGCCATGTTAACAGTGCCGCAATAGCCAGCATAAAGGCGGAAATCAGTAAAAAGGCTTCACCTTGTTGTCTTACAAAGCGCAAGGTTTGATCTTGTACCAGCTCACGAATTGAACGCAGACCAACGTATCCTACGGTTTTTTTATTGACCACAACCGCATGAGTCTCGGCGTCGGTAAAGTGCACTTTTCCTATGATGGGTTTCTGTTGCGCATCAAACAGCAAAAAGCGTTGTCGGTAATACTGTGACGGATAAATCAAATCTAAATTGGGCGTACTTGGTGGCGGAATCAAATCTCGAAGGTTTTCGAGTTTTGCTTGGTGCCATTCTGATTCCATTCGACTTTCTTGAACCAAAAAATACCAATCATCGTAATAAATGTAGAGGTTGGCGGTTCTATTGGCCATTTGCTCTAGAAAGTCGCGATCGCGCTCTGTTGCGTAGGAAACAAAACCACGGTCAAAACTCCATTGAAATACCTGCCACATAGAGACGATGAGCAATATGTTACTCAGAACAAAAACGGCAAACAGTTTATGGCGGATTTTTAACCCTTTGGTCATTGGCATAGCTGAAATAGTTGTCCTATTGCGTTCTTGTTAATTGGTAAGGAAGGATTTTCTCGAACTTTCCTTAACAAGGGTTAATGATGAATGATGTCAATTATGTCGTATTCTTTCTGTGTGTTTATTGGTCATTCTAATCGTCTGTTTACTATACAGTTTTATTGGGAAAGCTGGCTACTTAGCTTGCGTGTAAATAATGAGGATTTCCGTTAGTATAATGGGTTAATTTTGATGGTTTTGAGCGTATTTATGCCTGTGTTGTTTGTTCTTCGCGGTGTGCTTTCATTTATTTTAATTGTCCTGAACACATTGGCGTGTTTTGTGCCAGTTATGGTATTGGCGGTGGGTAAGCTTTTTTTGCCTTTTCCAGCTGTCCGCGCTGTGCTGAATGTTATTTTAGATCAGATTGCGACTTTTTGGATTGCGGTTAACAATCTAAATCAACGCCTTCTCGGACGATCCGATATACGTGTTTTTGGGGGGCAATCCTTCGCACGAAATGAATGGTACATGATAACGGCCAATCATCAGTCTTGGGTTGATATTCTGATACTTCAGCGCTTGTTTAATCGCCGCATTCCATTCATTAAATTTTTTCTAAAACGAGAGCTTATTTGGGTGCCCTTTATTGGTCTGGCTTGGTGGGCTTTGGAGTTTCCATTTATGAAGCGCTATAGCCAAGATCGACTCAAAAAACACCCTGAACTAAAAGGAAAAGACATCGAGGTTACTCAGAAAGCGTGTGAAAGGTTTCAACATTTCCCAGTGTCGATTATGAACTTCTTGGAAGGAACGCGTTTTACAAATCAAAAACAAGCACAGCAAGAAAGCAATTATAAGCATTTATTGATGCCCAAGGCGGGCGGCCTGTCGTTTGCCTTAAATGCAATGAACGGTAAATTGCATCAGTTAATAGACGTGACTATCGTGTATCCGAATGGAGCCCCTCGCTTTTTTGATTATCTTTGTGGGAAGGTCGCAAACATAAAGGTGCATATACGAGTCCTGCCGATTGACGCGGCGCTGTTGGGTGATTATCACAATGACCCTGAATACAGGGCGCATTTCCAGCAATGGGTGAATACCTTATGGCAGCAGAAAGACGCTCAGTTTGACTTGCTTGTTACTTCTTTAGATTAGACGGTTTGCTTTTAATCTACATGCACAGTCAGTTGGTTTTCTCTGTATCCTCATTGAGTTCTCAGCTTGCTGGCCTTATCCAATTCTCTGAGCCCGTTGGTGGTACGCCATTTTTTCCATGCCATTGTGATTCTTGCTGGCGCTTTCAGGCGACTGATTTGATATTGATGCGCCTCCACTAGAACAATAAATACTCGTTTGTGCGAGGGTTTTATAAGTGCTTTATTGGGGCCAAGAATGGCTTTTTATCGCATTTATACTGGGCTAGCAGTTCCTTCTTTTCAGGCGACACGTTAGAATCTCACTTTTAAGACTGTATAGAATAGGAATACGTAATGGGCAGAGCCTTTCAAAACCGCAAAGAGTCCATGGCAAAAACGTCTGATCAAAAAGCCAAGGTGTATAGCAAATACGGCCGTGAGATTTATGTGTGTGCTAAATCCGGTGGTATTGACCCGAATGGTAACTTGGCTTTACGTTCTCTGATTGACCGAGCTAAAAAAGATCAGGTGCCAACTCACGTTATCGATAAAGCAATTGATAAGGCGAAAGGTGGCGGTGGAGAAGACTTTGACACAGCACGTTACGAAGGTTTTGGTCCTGGTAACACGATGGTGATTGTGGACTGTTTGTCGGACAACCCAAACCGAACTTTTGGTGATGTTCGTACCTGCTTTAACAAGGTGAAATGCAAAATCGGTAGCCAAGGCAGTGTGAGTCACATGTTTGACCACAGTGCAATTTTTGTTTTCGCTGGAACCGATGAAGAAGCGGTTCTAGAAGCTTTGATGATGGCGGACGTGGATGTGACAGACATTGAGCTAGAAGATGGCAAAGTGACCGTGTTTGCACCGCATACCGATTACAGCAAAGCCAAAACCGCTCTAACGGATGCGTTTGGTGAAATCGAATTTGATGTCGATGAAATTCAATTTGTTGCACAAAACACAACTGAAATTCAAGGTGAAGAAGTGGAGCAGTTTGACCGTTTCTTAGACCTTTTGAACGATCTTGATGACGTTCAGCGCGTTTACCATAACGCAGAATACTGAGTGTTTACGTACTGGTAGAGACTTTTTTCTGCCAGTGCGTTGCTTTTTGGCTGCGAAATTAAGTAGATAGAAAATGTCACAACATAGACCACAAGTTAAATCCCCTTGCGTTAATGTTTGTCTGTTAGATGATAATGACGTATGTGTCGGGTGTTATCGAACGGGTAAAGAGATTAGCCAGTGGGGCAGTATGAATAAAGCGTCACAGCAGGCAGTGATGAAAAAAGTCCGCGAGCGTGAGGCCAAAAGTCAGTTTGTCAGTCACCACTGATTTTTGTATGTTCGCTCGCGAGAGTGTTGTTATTTATCGTCTTTTGCGTTCTTCAGCTCTATCCACTGAGACATGTATTGCGTGCTTTTGAGGCTGTGGTGTCGCAGCATCAAGCCTAAGAAATGTTTCTTTCTCAAGCTTTCCCTTAGTCGAACCTGTAGTTTTAATCGGTTGATTAATTTAGGTTCCCATTCTTCGGCTTGGTAGCGAGCTTGTAAAATTCTATGGCCATTCTGTTGCATGACTAACCAGCTTGTTTTGTCTTCATACAGGGAAACGGCCGCATCAACAAAAGTGTCTATGTCCTCTGTGATAACGCCATTCCATGGAAGTTCACCGTGCATGGATTCTGCTCCAATCGCCGTGGTGATACTGGGTGTTCCCATTTGCATGGCTTCGACTAATTTGCCTTTGATGCCGGCGCCAAAGCGAAGAGGTGCTAAGCACAATTTTGCTTGTTGCATTACCTGGTGAGCATTTTCTGCCCAGCCTTTTACTAAAAAGCCTTCTTTGGCATTGTGTAATTGGGTGGCTTTTGGTGGTGGGTAGGCGCCATAAATATGCATTTCTGCCTTAGGGAGTCGTTTGCGGATCTTGGGCCAGATTTCTGTTTTTAATTGCAGTACGGCATCCCAGTTGGGTGCGTGACGAAAGTTACCGATACTAATGAAATGCTGTCGTTCTTCGAAACGCGGTAGGGTGTCGGTGCCTTGCGGTGTTGGTAGCATAAAAGGCAGGTGCAAGACGTGAGTGTCTGGAACATGAAACTCGTCTATTAGAAGTTTGGCTTCCACTTCAGAAATCATCAAGGTTAGATCGCAGCGGTGTATGGCAGCGATCTCTCGAATACCATGGTCGGAATACAAGTCTTCTATGGAAAACTTTCTGTTTTGTTTAAGCGCATTGTGTCGCGCTTGTCTTAGTGAGTGCAGGTCTTCCGTGTTTAGTACTCGCAAGGATTCAGGGCTAAATTTTTCGACGCGCCAGCCAAATTGTTCTTCCATCATGAATCGATCAAACATCACAATGTCTGGTTTTTTGTCTGCGATATAAGTATCGAATGATGGGTCATTCAGTGCAATGTGATCTGCTTCTATGCCCAATTGAGATAAGTCTGTCATGTGCTCTGTTTGTTGAGCAGGACTTGCAAAAGATATTTTCCATTGTGCTTTGTGAAAGCTGTTGAGCAGCTGCATCATTCGACTGCCAGCAGCCGATGAATTAGGTTCTGGCCAGACGTAGCCGATGACAAGTAGATGCAAAGTGTGTTCTCTCAATAATGTGAGGCTTTTAGTTCTGTATTTTTAGCAGAATCAGGACATATTCGTCTTGCTATTGTATCATGGCGAGTAGATTTGTCTTGTTTGTCATATTTGATGTAATTGTCAGGCAAGACGTAAGCAAAACATGACGTTGAGAAGATATTATGATCATTAAACCAAAGATTCGCGGATTTATTTGTACAACAACACACCCAGTTGGTTGTGAGCAAAACGTAAGAGATCAAATCGCTTTTACTAAAAGCAAAGGGGCGATTGAAAATGGCCCTAAAAAAGTACTTGTGATTGGCGCGTCAAGTGGTTATGGATTGTCTTCTCGTATTGCAGCGGCATTCGGTTCTGGTGCGGCAACTATCGGTGTGTTCTTTGAAAAGCCTGGTACTGACAAAAAAACGGGTACAGCGGGTTGGTACAACTCAGCGGCTTTTGACAAAGTGGCTAAAGAAGAAGGTCTGTACGCGAAAAGTATTAACGGTGATGCTTTCTCAAACGAAGCGCGTGACACAGTGATTGATCTGATCAAGCAAGACCTTGGTCAAGTGGATATGGTTGTCTACTCTTTGGCTTCCCCTGTTCGTAAAATGCCTGAAACGGGTGAAGTGATCCGCTCTGTGCTTAAGCCGATCGGTCAGCCATACCGCTCCACGGCAATTGACACGAACAAAGATGTGATCATTGAAGCTGAGATTGAGCCAGCAACAGAAGAAGAAGTGGCGGCAACAACGACGGTAATGGGCGGTCAAGACTGGGAGCTTTGGATGTCGGCTTTGCAAGAAGCGGGCGTGTTGGCGGAAGGCGCTCGAACGGTTGCTTATTCTTATATTGGTTCTGATATCACTTGGCCGATTTATTGGCATGGTGCGTTGGGTAAGGCGAAAGAAGATTTGGATCGTGCTTCAGCGGCGATTGATGCGCAACTGGCTAAAATTGGCGGTGGCGCGAATGTTGCTGTATTGAAGTCTGTTGTTACTCAAGCTTCATCTGCGATTCCTGTGATGCCTTTGTATTTGGCAATGGTGTTCAAAGTGATGCGTGAAAAAGGCATTCATGAAGGTTGTATGGATCAGATCTATCGCATGTTCTCTGAGCGTTTATACAATAATCATAACCCGGCTGAATTGACGGATGATAAAAACCGTTTGCGTTTAGACGATTGGGAGTTGCGTGAAGATGTTCAGCAGGCGTGTCGTGAACTTTGGCCGCAGGTGAATGATGCAAACCTTTTTGCTGAAACAGATTACCAGCTTTATAAAGATGAATTTTTGAAGTTGTTCGGTTTTGGCGTAGACGGTGTTGATTACGATGCGGAAGCCAATCCTGAAGCGGATTTTGATGTTATCACGCTTTAGTTTGCTGTCTAGGTAACGGAAAGGAGTTCAAACTTAGTTTGAGCTCCTTTTTTTATGTGTTTTTATCTCTTATAGTGAGTAGGGTCTTATTTCGAGGTCATTATGAAATACTTATTGTTTTGCTCTGCGATTCTGCCGCTATGCGTGAGTGCTCAGACTGTCGTTCGTCAGCCTGTGGATATTATTTATGGCAATCAGGTCATCCATTCTCAACATCAAGTTGTGATGAGCTCCCAAGAGGAAGTGGCTGTTATTCCTGCTGAAAAAGCCCAAACCACTTTGGGTCCTAATATTGTCATCACGGCAGACAGTAAAGGGATGTCTTATCTGGAAGAGAATGCCATTGCGGAGCGTGAGCAAGCCATTTACGATGAGGTGAATAAGCGAACAGAAGAGGCGCCTTTTACGGTTTTGTTCACGGGGAATATACCAGAAGATATTCAGGCTAAGCGATTACGAATGCTGCCTGAGGTGGGTATTTTTGGTGATCAAGCAAGAGCAAATGACGCAGCCTCTGACAATGTGAAGCCGGATGTTGGTGACTTTTCACCTATCGGTAAAAGTGCATCGCCAACGGCAGAAAGCGGTGCAAAGGGAGCGCCGGCGACCGACGCCGAGAAATTGGAGCGCCTGATCGGCGGGTAATGTCTCGTGTTCTATCCGCTGTGTTCTCGTTGTTGTGTGCGATGTTGGCATTAGAGGTTATTGCTGGTTGGCGTGGTTTCTTTCCAACTCTGTTGTTCTGTCAAAGTGGTTGGAAATGTTTGGTTGTGTATGATTATTTTTGCTGTGTCTTTTGATTGAAGCTTGCGCTTTATAAATTCAAGAAAGTCTTCTCGCTGTATTTTTTCCACATGGTGAATCCAATCTTCTTTCGTTTGAAAGTCTGGCGAGGTTGGCTTGGCTATTTGGTGCCATTCCTCTATAGCGTTGTCGCTTAAATTCTTAGCTTCTCTTCTGAGTTGTTGTAATAACGCTTTTTTAGCGTTATCGAATTCCGAAGTGGAGACGTTGGGTAACCTTTCTCTTTGCTCAGTAAGAAAGTCTTCCATGGCGTTGATAATGGTTGATGTGTCGTTATTGGGGGATTGTACCAGTAATCCTAGAATTGGCGTATTGCGGGTGCTCAGGTCTTGAACGCCCACAATGTAGCCCAGTTGTTGGTCTGTGCGTAATTCTTGATAAAAAGGGCTACTTATTAGCGTTCGCAAGATAGAAAAATACGCCTTTTCTGTGATGGCTTTGTTCTTTGTCTGGCTGCTTGTATCAATTAGGGCGTAGAGGACGGCACAATCGTCACTTGTTGACGGAAATTGGTAGTGATGTCTTCCTTGTGGCGTTAAGGGTTTGGTTTCGATTTCCAAAGGTTTTCTTGAAATTAGTCTGTCTTTGAAGCGAAGGAAGATGGACTGTGCAAGTTGAATAGACTGCTCTTTCGTGGTGTTGCCTGTGCTGTATCCAACGATGTCAAACTTTTCTCTTGCCTGCTTTGTAAAGGCTTGTAGATCTTGTAATGTCAATGAATCTAGCGCTTCTTTGAGTTGTTCTGTGGTGAAGCTGTTTTTGGTGATGAGTATATTCAATGCGCTGTTGGCGTTGTTGTAAGCTTGTCGGCTTTTTTGGTTGTTTAGATCTGTCTCAAGCTGTTTTTTGGCAAGGTTAAAGCGTTCTAATGTGGGGCGAAACAGGAATAATTGGTCGATTAGCCAGATTTCATAGTTGTTCTGTTTGTCTGAATAGCCACTGGTTCGTAAAGTTACGCCATTGCTGTGCGGATAAAAGGAATAGCCTAGGCCAGCAATGTAAGGAGCATAGGTGAGTTCACTGATGCTGTCATTAAATAAACGAGTCCAAAGGCGGTTGAGTAGTGTGCGTTTGGCTGTGTCAGCGGCGTGATCGAACCTGATGGCAAGGAAGTTCATTGCGGTTGGTTTGGCAAAACTCGGGTCAGATTTATTCCAATACGTGATGCCTTTTTTTTCAAAGATGATTTTTGGCTCGGTGTCTTGTTCGGTCACTATTGCTAGTGACTCTGGAATAAAAGGGTTTTTTTCGGGAAGGCTGACGTGAGTGTTTTTTACCGATAGGTTAATGATATTTGCCAGTGATTGGCTGATGTTGTTATTGCTGTATTCGCTGTTATACCAAGGTTCTATTTGCCACGTCGGAGTCTTTTTTGTCCAGCTTTCTGGGAACGTTTTGTCTGTGACGAGCTGTATGAGTAATTTGTCTGGGTTGAGCTGTTGCAGCAGTGTTTGAACTTGTTGATCGCTGGCGGCGGTTTCTAGGCGAAAGCTGCTCAATATGTCTTCGGTTGGTACGTTGAGCATTTTGGCGGAGAGTGTTCTTGCTAGGTTTTGTGGGTCAACATAGTTCTGATGATTGAACATGAGTTGGCTGAGTTTTAGTCCCTCTTGTAAGTAAAGTGGGTTTACCGGTGAGGACTTGAGTAGGCTGATGGTGGCGAAGGTGCGTCTTGCAACGGTCTCTATTTGAGTTAGGCCATCGTTTGTTAGGCGAATTTTCAGCTGAAAGAAGGCGTGATTGCCGTAGTCTGTGCTAATACCTGCTGACAAACCACTGATCAGTCCTTCAGATTTTAGTGATGCGTAAAGGGATCCCTTGTTTTCATTCCCAAGAATGTAGGAGAGGTAGCGAGAGGGTTGAGTTTTGTAGTTATTCCCTTGTGCATCGATCTGGTAATAGAGATTCAGAGTGTTGTTGTCGATTAACGAGCGAACAAATTGTAACTTGGTTTTGTTTGAATTAATGAGCTCTGGAAGGTGGTCATTATGCGGTGTGTGGTGGTTTGAAATGCCTGAAAAGTAGTCTTTTGCCAGTGCTGCCAGTTGGCTATAAGGTAAATTTGCAACCAAAACAAGCGCCATGTTTTCGGCATAGTAGTTATTTTTATACAGTGTGAGTAGTTGCTTTCGTAATGGGCTGCCTGGCCTATCTTTAAGGGTTTCAAGACTGCCTACGGTGAAGCGGCTGTAGGGGTGGTCTGGGTTTATGAGTGTTTTTAAAGCTTGGTTGTTACGGCGATTTTCGTCTTTTAATTTGGCTTTGTACTCGGCATCAACCGCGTTTTTCTCTCTTTGAGCCAATTCATCGCTGAATAGTGGCGAAATGAAAAATTGGGAAAACCTATCCAGCGCGCCTTCGTAGGCGGAAGGCGTAATGTCGAAATAATAATTCGTAGTGTCTGTGCTTGTATAAGCGTTATGGGAGCCGCCGTGTGTGTTGATATAGGACTGATAGTTGCCGGGTTCTGGAAATTTTTCCGTGCCTAAAAAAAGCATGTGTTCGAGGAAGTGGGCTAGCCCTTGTTGGTTTTTGGGGTCTTGGAAGCTGCCCACTTTCACAGACAGTGACGCGGAGTAACGCTCGGCTTGAGGGTCGCTGACCAGTAATACCTTTAGATGGTTAGGGAGGGTGATCAGGTGATAACTGTTTTTGTCACTGGTGCTTTTATTTTGAATGGTCAAAATTGGACTGTTGATCATGGTATTCGTATTGTCTTTGGTTGGATGTGTGTTGTCCGCATGAGTTGACATGGTAAGAAATGCGCTAAATAGCAGGATAAATACAGTGAGTTTTTTTCTGGTTTTGATCATGTGTTCAGGTTAACTGAAGCGCGTGATGTGATGCAATGGGTAGTGTGCAACCCATTGCATCTTATTGTTACTGGGCGTTAATGGACTGACCGTTTATGTCAATGCTGTCTTTGCCCATTAGATATAGATAGAGCGGCATGATCTCTTCGGTTGTTGCAAGAGTGTCTGGGTTCTCTTCTGGGTACGCGCTGGCGCGCATGTTGGTTCTGGTTGCGCCGGGGTTGATCGCGTTTGCTCTGATGTTGGGAGACAGTTCGGAAAGCTCGCTGGAGAAAAGTTGCATCATGGCTTCGGTTGCGAATTTTGAAACAGCATAGGCGCCCCAATTTGGTTTTGCTACTCTACCAACGCCCGAAGATGTGAAAATAATAGAGGCGCTTTCTGCTTTTTGTAGAAGTGGAAGCAGTGCTTGGTTGAGCAGTAGTTGGCTTGTTACGTTTACGCGCATAACTTGCTCAAATAGTGTTGGGTCGTAGGTGGCGAGACTGGTTCTTTCGCCTAACAAGCTGGCATTGTGCAGGATGCCATCAAGGTGCCCAAATTCACTTTCGATGGTGTTGGCAAGTTCAATGTAATCGTGCTCGGCGGCACCGTCCAAGTTTAATGGAACGATGGCTGCCTGAGGGTATTTTTGTTGCTCAATGTAGTCATATACGGCTTCAAGTTTTTTGGTTGTGCGGCCTAGTAGGATGACGGTTGCACCGTGTTTGGCATAAGTAATGGCGGCGGTTTTACCTATGCCGTCACCAGCGCCTGTAACAAGAATGACCTTGCCTGTTAGTAGTTGGCTTGGGGCTTGATAGTCGAACATATCTCCTCCTTGTGCCTTTATTAGGCTTCTATTTTTTGGGTATGCATTAAATAGTTAACGGACACGTCTTTGTCGTTAAGTCTGTAGATTTTGGTAAGTGGGTTATAGGTCATTCCTGTCATGTGCTTAACTTCTAATCCAGCCGCTCTTGCGTAATTGTTTAGTTCTGCAGGCTGGATGAATTTTGCGTAATCGTGTGTTCCTTTTGGCAGCATGTTAAGAATGTATTCCGCGCCAATGATCGCAAAAAGATAGGCCTTCGGGTTTCTGTTAATGGTAGAGAAAAATACGTGCCCCCCCGGTTTGACTAATGTCATGCAGGCCTTGATGACTGACGAAGGGTCTGGAACGTGCTCTAGCATTTCTAGGCAAGTGACTACGTCGTACTGTCCGGCTTCGCGTTGGGCTATTTCTTCTGCTGTGATTTTTTCGTAATCGATGTCAAGTTTGGATTCTTCTTTGTGGAGTTTGGCTACAGCCAGAGGGGCTTCTCCCATGTCGATGCCTTTGACGTTGGCGCCCAGTTTTGCCATGGCTTCAGAAAGAATGCCTCCGCCGCAGCCCACATCAATGACTTTTTTGCCTTGTAGTCCTTCGGCGCGTTCGTTGATGTATTGCGTGCGCAATGGGTTGATGTCGTGCAGTGGTTTGAATTCATTTTCAGTGTCCCACCAGCGACTGGCCAGCGCTTCAAACTTGGCTACTTCATTTAAGTCTACGTTGTCTTGTTGATTTGTTGTCATTTATGCGGTGTCCGTCTTTGTGTTGCTGAAGGTGGCAGGCTCGATGTATTGAGTTGCGCTGCGTGTTTTTCTTCTGTGAATTTGTACGTGCTTTCACATTTAATTGGATTCATGCTTTTTCTAGTATAGCGCCAACCCAAGGGTCGACCAATAGCAAACTTACTTTGTCTTAGTTGAGTATACCTGATGTTTCCGGTGTCGGGATTGGGAGTCGTTATAAATGCAATATAGGGCAACAAAACATGCTCCTGAAGGGGTGTTATTTATTTCCTTATGGTACAATGCGGCGCTTATAAAAAGATATTAAGGGGTCTTTTTGACTCCGAGGCATAAGGATCGATTGTATCTATGGGTGAATTAGCCAAAGAAATTATTCCCGTCAGTATCGAAAATGAACTAAAGGGATCTTACCTAGATTACGCCATGAGTGTAATTGTAGGTCGAGCATTGCCTGATGTGCGAGACGGGTTAAAACCTGTTCACCGTCGCGTTCTATTTGCGATGAATGAACTTAAAAATGATTGGAATAAACCGTACAAAAAATCGGCGCGTATCGTCGGTGATGTAATCGGTAAATATCACCCGCATGGTGATTCCGCCGTATATGATACGATTGTTCGTATGGCGCAGCCTTTCTCAATGCGTTACACCTTGGTCGATGGTCAAGGTAACTTCGGTTCTGTCGATGGTGACAGTGCAGCAGCAATGCGTTATACCGAAATTCGTATGGCGAAAATTTCCCATCATCTTTTGATGGACCTTGAGAAAGAGACCGTTGATTTCGTACCTAACTACGATGGTACGGAGTTTATGCCTGAAGTGTTACCTGCGCGCGTGCCGGGGCTGTTGGTAAATGGCTCAGCTGGTATTGCGGTTGGTATGGCGACTAACATCCCACCTCATAACCTTGGCGAAATTATCGATGGTTGTCTTGCTGTTATTGATAATGCAGACATCACTATTGATGAGCTGATTGACCACATTCCTGGACCAGACTTCCCAACGGGGGCGTTTATAAATGGTCGTGCAGGGATCATTGAGGCCTACAAAACAGGTCGTGGTCGCATTTATATGCGTGCTCGCCATCATTTTGAAGACATGGAAAAAGGCAACCGCCAATCTATCGTCTTTACTGAAATTCCATATCAGTTAAATAAAGCGAAAGTGATTGAAAAAATCGCTGAGCTTGTAAAAGAGAAAAAACTGGAAGGCATCAGTGAACTTCGCGATGAGTCCGATAAGGACGGCATGCGCATCGTTATTGAATTGCGTCGCGGTGAAAACCCAGATGTGGTTGTCAATAATATCTTTTCACAAACTCAGTTACAGTCTGTATTCGGTATGAATATGGTGGCTTTGGTTGATGGTCGACCTCAGTTGCTAAACCTTAAGCAGATTCTAGAATGCTTTGTTAAACACCGCCGAGAGGTGGTAACGCGTCGTACTATATTTGAATTGCGTAAAGCGCGTGAGCGCGGCCATATTCTTGAAGGTTTGGCGGTTTCTCTTGCCAATATCGATCGCGTCATTGAGTTGATTCGAACGTCTCCTACCTCGGCTGAAGCAAAAGAAAAACTAGTTGGCGAGTCTTGGCAGCCAGGTAATGTGGTTGCCATGCTTGAGCGTGCTGGTGCGGATGCGTGTCGTCCGGATGATCTTGAAGCGGGGTATGGGTTTGTAGACGGTGCATATCATTTGTCACCTGACCAAGCGCAAGCGATTTTGGATTTGCGCCTGCATCGTTTGACCGGGTTAGAGCATGATAAGTTGCTTGGCGAGTACAAATCCCTGATTGATTTGATCGGCGAATTGCTAAATATTTTGTCTAACCCAGATCGTTTGATGGAAGTCATTCGTGAAGAGTTGGAAGAAGTGCGTGACACTTTCGGTGATGCGCGTCGCACTGAAATTTTGACATCTCGCCAAGACCTGACCATTGCTGATTTGATTGATGAAGCGCCTATGGTTGTCACAATTTCAAATACCGGCTACGCAAAATCTCAGCCGTTGGAAGAGTACCAAGCGCAACGTCGTGGTGGCCGTGGAAAATCGTCTGCCAGCATGAAAGACGAAGATCACATTGAGCATTTGTTGGTTACCAGCAGTCATGACACCATCATGCTATTTAGTAACTTCGGTAAGGTTTACTGGTTGCGTGTGTTCGAAATTCCAGTGGCGAGCCGCAGTGCGAAAGGTCGTCCTATTGTCAACTTGTTGCCGTTGAGAGAAGGCGAATCTATCTCTGCGCTATTACCTTTGCCGGTTGTTGAAGTGACTGAAAATGAAGCGGAAACAGACGATGACGTCGCTGATGACGCAATGGTTGAAGCAAGTAGCTATATCTTTATGGCGACGGCAAACGGAACAGTTAAGAAAACAGCAATGCAGCATTTTGCTCGTCCGCGCTCGACGGGGTTGATTGCGCTTAGCCTAGACGAAACAGATGAATTGGTTGGTGTGTCGGTTACCAATGGTGACAACGATATCATGTTGGTTTCTTCTTCTGGTAAGACGATTCGATTCAAAGAGTCAGATGTTCGCGCTATGGGTCGAACTGCGGCAGGTGTCCGTGGTATTCGCTTGAGTGAAGGCGCTAAAGTGGTTTCTCTTATTGTTCCACAAGAGGGTTCTGCGGTATTGATGGCTTGTGAAAACGGCTACGGTAAGCGTACGTTGGTTGAAGACTTCCCTGTATACGGTCGTGGTGGTCAAGGTGTTATCGGTATTCAAGTTTCCGAGCGTAATGGGCCAGTGGTTGGTGCGGCTCAGGTGGATGAGACCGATGAGATTATTTTGATTACCGATCAAGGGACCTTGGTTCGTACTCGAGTGACAGAAGTGTCGTGTCAGGGTCGAAATACTCAAGGGGTTACTTTGATTCGATTGACCAATGATGAACATTTGGTCGGTATTGAACGTGTCGTTGAAGATGATGAAGAAGATGTTGAGATTGATGAAGCGGATGACGCTGTTGTTGATCAGGCGCCAAGCGATGGCGACGAATCTCCTGATGTCATTGATGACGAGGCGGAATAAATAATAAAGCGACGCACTTAGGTGCGTCGCTTTTGTTGTAGATCGTTCTTGTAAATTGTTCTTGTAAAGTAACTCCTGAAAATACTAGAGGTAAATAAGCAGGATGAGCCGAGTATATAATTTTTGTTCTGGTCCAGCCGCCTTGCCAGAAGCCGTTTTGAAAAAAGCGCAGGCTGAAATGTTGGATTGGCACGGTGCTGGTGTGTCTGTGATGGAAATGAGTCATCGCAGTGATGAATTTATGTCTATCTTGGCATCAGCAAAAGCACGTTTAAAACGTTTGCTTGATATTAACGATGATTATGAAGTGTTGTTTGTTCAAGGTGGGGCGTCAACTTTATTTGCTCAGATTCCAGCAAATTTAGCAAACGGCTATGACTCGGCTTGTTTCTTGGATACGGGCGCTTGGTCCACAAAAGCAATCAAAGAAGCGAAAAGATACACAAATGTAAAAGTGGTCGGTTCTTCTAAAGAGCAGAACTACACGACCGTTCCTGAGTTTTCTACACTTGAACTGGATGAGAGTGCGGCTTATCTTCATATTTGTCCAAATGAAACCATTGGTGGTGTGGAGTTTGCTGATCTTCCTGAAACGACGTTGCCCATCGTTGCTGATCTGTCTTCTACTATTTTGTCTCGTAAAATTGATGTCAGTAAGTATGGCGTTATTTATGCGGGCGCGCAGAAAAATGTTGGTCCTGCTGGTGTTGTGATCTGCATCATTCGCAAAGATTTGTTGGCGCGCAGTAGTGACGAGTTGCCGTCAATCTGGAATTTTGCGAATTTGGCAGCGAATGACTCCATGATTAACACTCCGCCAACGTTTGCCATTTATTTGGCTGATTTAGTGTTTGAATGGTTGGAAGCGCAAGGGGGGGTTGAGGCGATTGAGGCGGTCAACATTCGTAAGGCAAAAGCGTTATACGATTTTATTGATTCTAGTGATTTTTATTCAAATCCGGTTGAGCCTGCGTATCGATCTCGTATGAATGTGCCGTTTATTTTGGCTGACGAGTCTCTTGAGTCGCTTTTCTTGCAGGAGTCTGAAGCCGCTGGCCTTCGTACTTTGGCTGGTCATCGCTCTGTTGGTGGTATGCGTGCAAGTATATATAACGCAATGCCTATGGAAGGGATTGAGGCTTTGATTGATTTTATGCGTGGCTTTGAACAGCGTCACGGATAACACTTTTTAAAGATAATAACCTCTACGGATAATAAATAGCATGTCGAATTCTAAGCAAGCAGTACCAGATACGCTGCCATTGTTGCGCGATCGTATCGACTCGATTGATTCGCAAATACAGATGTTGATCAACGAACGCGCTCGCTGCGCTCAAAAAGTGGCCGAAGTGAAATTGGCTGAACAAGGTGGTGAGGCGGTTGTCTTTTATCGCCCAGAGCGTGAAGCACAAGTGTTGCGTAGAGTGATGGAGCGCAACGAAGGCCCTTTGGGTAATGAAGAGATGGCGAAGATATTTCGTCAGGTCATGTCTTCATGCTTAGCGCTTGAAAAGCCTATGCGTATTGCGTTTTTAGGGCCAGAAGGTACGTTCACGCAGCAGGCGGCACTAAAGCACTTTGGTAAGTCTATTATCAGTGCGCCTATGGCCGCAATTGATGAAGTCTTTCGTGAGGTTGAGTCTGGCGCGGCAAATTATGGCGTTGTTCCTGTTGAGAATTCGACTGAAGGTGTTGTTAATCATACTTTGGATAGCTTTCGTGACTCGCGTTTGAAAATTTGTGGTGAAGTGGAAGAGCGTATCCACCACCACTTGCTAGTGAGTCCGAATATCAATTCAGAAGACGTCACTCATATTTATTCTCATCAGCAGTCATTGGCTCAGTGTCGCGCTTGGTTGGATCGATACTGGCCTCATGTAGAGCGTGTTGCTGTAAGCTCTAATGCGGAGGCGGCGCGTCTGGCGGCTGAGGCTGGCCGAAGTGGTCGCGCCATTGCGGCCATTGCGGGAGAAGTGGCGTGTGAGCTTTATGGTTTGACAAAAGTCTCCGCAAACATTGAGGATCGTCCTGATAACACCACTCGATTCTTAATTGTCGGCAATCAAGAGGTTCCACAGAGCGGTAAAGATAAAACGTCATTATTGATCAGTGCGAAAAATGAGCCGGGTGCTTTGTATCGATTGCTCGAAGCGTTTGAGCGTCACGGTGTGGATATGACTCGGCTAGAAACTCGTCCTTCGTTGATGAGTCGTTGGGGGTATATTTTCTACATCGATTTCGTGGGGCATTATTTGGATGATGAGTGCCGTGCGGTAATTGATGAGCTGCGCGAGCGAGCTTCGGAAGTGAAAGTGTTGGGGTCTTACCCTGTGGCGGTACTGTAGTAATTTGAAAAAGAGTGTTGTGCTTTGACTGGTGAAAATGAATTTCGGATGTCTGTAGATGTGACGTCAACTGAAAAAAAGAAATTTGGGAATGTCATGATCATCGGTCTTGGCATGATTGGTGGTTCTTTCGCTAAGGCATTAAAAGAGCGAGGTCTGGCAACGCTTTATGGTGTGGATCGCCGTGAGAGTGAGTTGGCGCTCGGGGTTTCTACTGGTGTGATTGATTACCCAGCAGAGCTAACGGAAACGTATATTTCTAAGATGGATGTCATTATTCTGGCGACTCCTGTCAGAGCGATGGAGTCGGTTTTAACAGAGTTAAAGCCTCTTTTATCTGAAAATACGTTATTGACGGACGTTGGGTCGACAAAAGGCAGTGTGATTGAGTCGGCACGCCGAGTTTTTGGAACTGTTCCTGCGAACTTTATTCCAGGTCATCCGATAGCTGGTGCTGAGAAAAGTGGTGTTTTAGCGTCCAATTCTTTGTTATTTGAAAAGCACATGGCAATAGTGACTCCTTTGCCTGACAGTAATCCTGTTTTATTGGATCGTCTTCATCGCTTGTGGCGTTCAGTCGGGGCGGATGTGGTGAGCATGGATGTTGTTCATCATGATCATGTGCTTGCCTCCTCGAGTCATCTACCGCATTTGCTGGCGTATACTTTGGTGGATGCGTTGGCCAATGGGGAGCGCAGCCAAGACATATTTAAATTCGCCGCCGGTGGTTTTCGAGACTTTACTCGAATAGCGTCCAGTGATCCGGTCATGTGGCGTGATGTTTTTATGGCAAATAAAGAGGCCACATTAGCGACATTGGATCATTTTACCGATCGTCTTGCTGACATGCGTGCTGCGATTGAGCAGGGCGATGGCGCGAGTATGTTTGGTGTGTTTACCCGTGCAAAGTCTGCGCGAGATCATTTTCTTCGATTGTTAGAGCAACGTACAATCGGTTCATCAAAAGAAGTTCGGCCAGTATCGGTTTCTGTCTTGCCTGCTTCTGTGGTCAAGGGTGATATTTCTTTGCTGGGTGACAAATCTTTGTCACATAAAGTCATTACTATAGCGGCGCTTTCAAGTGGGTTGAGTGAGATAAGAAACATCGATTTGACGGGAGATGTTCGCATTACAATGCAGGCCTTCCGCGATATGGGTGTGGTTATTGAGGAGTCGTCCGTTGATTCTTTGCGAATTCACGGCGTGGGCCTTCGCGGTTTGAAAGCGCCGATCGCACCAATCAATGTCCATCAATCACGTGAGAGCTTGTATTTGTTGTTGCCGGTTTTGGCTGGCCAGCAGTTTCCTGTCACTGTGGTGGCGGAAGGGGGGCTGCTTAATCAGCCGATGGGTGATTTGTTCTCCTTGATTCGTGAGATGGGGGGGGAAGTGGTCTCGGAGGTTGCAGATTGTTTGCCTGTGTCATTGTCGCCAAACGTGTCGTTGGATGTGTCGGTATACTTGAAAACTGCTTCTGGAAGTTTGCGTATGGCGGCGTTTTTAGCGGCTTTGTATTCGCCTGAAAAAGGTCGAGTTGTTCAACCGCAGCGTTCGCTTTCTCATAGTGATGTGCTTTTCCGGTACTTCGGTGCAAATATGTCTGCTTTGGAGGATGGCTTCGACATTAAGCCAATGCCTTTGCAGGGGGTGGATGTTGTTTTATCGGGCGATGAATATGAAACCGTATGGTTGGTGCTACTAGCCAATTTGCTGCCGGGCTCTGAGTTGATGATAAGCAATGCTGGATTGGACTCGGTATCCTTTGCCTTCTTGTCTCTTTTGAAATCTATGGGTGCCGATGTGACGCTTCCCGTGCGGGGGCAATCAGGACTTTATGAAGGTGAAGTGCGAGCTGGATTTGCTGAGTTGCATGCCTTTGAATTGTCGACTGAACAGTGTTATCAGTTTAGAGATGAGCTTCCTTTACTGTGTGTTGCTGCAGCGTACGCCAAGGGTGAGAGTCGTATTAAGGGTATCGGCGCATTGCCATATTATTGTGAAGACAGGGTATTGGCGATTGTTGACGCGCTAGAGCAGATGAACATTGTTTGTGCTCATGATGAGGGTGATTTATTAATTACAGGAGGTCTTCCACAGGGTGGTGAATTGGACTGTGCGGGCGATGATAAGTTGGCTCTTGCCATGTTTTTATTGGGTGCGCGTAGTCAGTCCGTAACAAAAGTAAATGATTGTCAAAAATTATTAGAAGAATTTAATGAGTTGGAGAGCGTTGCGATGCAATTAGGTTTTCATTGCTCGGTAACGCAGTAGTTTTTTAAGAGGAATAGTTATGATCAACCAAGGCCCAGTTATTACGATTGATGGTCCAAGTGGTGCGGGTAAGGGCACTGTAAGTCAATTAATCGCAGAAAAGCTGGGGTGGCACATACTTGATAGTGGTGCTTTGTATCGATTGCTTGCTCTTGCTGTGTCGCATCATGGCATGTCTGCAGATGATGTGGATATGTTGAAAGTTCTTGCAGAGCATTTGGATATTCAGTTTAAGCAATCTGAAGAAGGCCGTGTTGATATTATTTTGGAAGGCGAAGTGGTAACACAAGCCATTCGAACGGAGGAAGTTGGCAACTCAGCGTCTAAGTTAGCGGCTATTCCAGAGGTTCGTGAAGGGTTGTTGTTGCGTCAACGCGCTTTCTCGCAAGCGCCAGGTTTGGTGGCTGATGGACGAGATATGGGGACAGTGGTTTTTCCTTCTGCTCAAATAAAAGTATTTTTAACCGCTTCAGCGGAAGAACGAGCACAAAGACGTTTGCAGCAATTGCAGCAAAAAGGCGAAGCTGTTAACCTAGAAGAACTTGTAAAAACGATTAAAGAACGTGATGAGCGTGACGCCAATAGAGCTATTGCTCCTCTTGTCCCAGCGGCAGGCGCGTTAGTTATCGACAGTACAGATTTGACGATAGAGCAGGTTGTCGAGATGATTTTTGCGGAAACCGTAAAAGCCGGTCTTGTATAATCTGTTCTTTTTTGCGTCTACTTTTTTTTAGCCAAATTGTGCTAGAATAGATTAAATGTTGTTCAAGTCGGCAAGGGTGCCAGCAAGCCTTTGTCGCATCATCCAAAAAAATTGACCCACATTTGCTGGCAGTGTGGATAAGGCCTAGCTCTTTTAATAGGCCGACTATATAGGAAATACAATGACTCAAAGCTTCGCAGAACTGTTTGAAGAAAGCCTGTTAACCGTCGAAATGGCGCCAGGCTCAATTGTTACTGGTATCATTGTTGATATTGACAGTGAATGGGTAACTGTTCATGCAGGTCTTAAATCTGAAGGCGTAATTCCTCGTTCTCAGTTCCTAACGGAAAGTGGTGAGTTCAACTTAAACATCGGTGACGAAGTTAAAGTTGCACTTGACGCTGTTGAAGATGGTTTCGGTGAGACTAAATTGTCTCGTGAAAAAGCTAAACGTGCAGAAACTTGGTCTGTTCTTGAAAAAGCTTACGAAGAAAATGCCATCGTTCACGGTGTTATCAACGGTAAAGTTAAAGGTGGCTTCACAGTTGATATCGCTAATATCCGTGCTTTCTTGCCTGGCTCTTTGGTAGATGTTCGCCCAATCCGCGACACGTCTCACCTAGAAGGTGTGGATCTAGAGTTCAAACTTATCAAACTTGATCAAAAACGTAACAACGTTGTTGTTTCTCGTCGTGCCGTTATGGAAGCGACTAACAGCGCTGAACGCGAAACATTGCTTGCTTCTCTTGAAGAAGGTCAAGAAGTTAAAGGTATCGTTAAGAATCTTACTGATTACGGTGCTTTCGTTGATCTTGGTGGTGTTGATGGTCTTCTGCACATCACTGATATGGCTTGGAAACGCATTAAGCACCCAAGCGAAATCATTGCTGTTGGCGATGAAATCGACGTTAAAGTTCTTAAATTCGACCGCGAGCGTAACCGTGTATCTCTAGGTCTTAAGCAGTTGGGTGAAGATCCATGGGTGGCTATCAAAGCTCGTTACCCAGAAAACACTAAAGTAACTGCTAAAGTAACTAACTTGACTGATTACGGCTGCTTCGCAGAGCTTGAAGAAGGCGTAGAAGGTCTAGTACACGTTTCTGAAATGGATTGGACTAACAAAAACATTCACCCATCTAAAGTTGTTCAGATTGGTGATGAAGTTGAAGTTATGGTTCTTGACATCGATGAAGAGCGTCGTCGTATTTCTTTGGGTATCAAGCAGTGCACAATGAACCCATGGGAAGAGTTTGCTACTTCTTTCAACAAAGGCGACAAAATCTCTGGCGCAATCAAGTCTATCACTGACTTTGGTGTGTTCATTGGTCTTGATGGCGGTATCGACGGTCTTGTTCACCTATCTGACCTATCTTGGGACGAAACTGGTGAAGAAGCAGTTCGTCAATACAAGAAAGGCGATATGCTAGAAACAGTTGTATTGTCTATTGATGCTGAGCGTGAGCGTATTTCTCTAGGTGTTAAACAACTAGAAGAAGATCCGTTCCTAGCTTTCGTTGCTGAAAATGACAAAGGCACTATCGTAAACGGTACTGTTTCTGAAATTGATGCAAAAGGCGCTGTTGTTGTTCTTGCTGAAGGCGTTGAAGCTACTTTGAAAGTATCTGAAATCAGCCGTGAGCGTATTGAAGATGCAACAACTGCATTGAAAGAAGGCGATAAAGTAGAAGCGGCGATCATCAACGTTGATCGTAAGGCTCGCACTATCACTCTTTCTATCAAGCAGAAAGATGCTACTGAAGAAAAAGCAGCGTTGAAATCTCACTCTGAGAAACAACAAGTTGAAGCAAATGGTCCTACCACTATCGGTGATTTGATCAAAGCGCAACTAGAGAACCAAAACTAAGTTTTGATTCTTGCTGTTATAAAAAAGCGGACTTAGGTCCGCTTTTTTTTACATATTTTTTTGAAATTATTGACAGGAAAACTATACACATAACATGTGGATAACCATGGGTATAGTTGCTGTGTATGTTTTGTTAACGCAATGCCGCCAGTAATGTTTCGGTATCCTCTTCGCTCCAATCTTTTTTATTCAGTAGTGCTTTTAATGCATTGCTTTGCTGTGTGTTGTGTAGGTTTTTTTGGAATTTTGCGTAATGAAAGTCTTTAATAAGGCGCTCATCGTCTTTAGAACGGTAAAGTGACGGTTTTTCGGCAGTTTTTTGGGTTTCTTTATTTAATTTATCGACCGTTTTATATGTGTTCAAAAACTGCTTTTTATGCATGTCATGCTCTCTTACTCTTGTTCAATTCTAAGAATTTCAAAGTGATCGTTTCTTGCGCACCATTTTACATTAATGTCCCAAAGTTTTATGCCATGCTCTCTGTGTGTCTGCTCTGACAAATAAGAAGGTCTTGGATCTTGCTCTACTATTTGTTCAATTAAAGTGCTTATCTCTCTTTTGTGCAAACTTTGATACTGCTCGCATTGTGTTTTTGCTTGTTCTGAAAAGATTATGGGTTTCTTGGGTGACTGGCTTGGTGTTGGTGCAAAGCCACCTTTGGCATCAGTGATGCTGTCTGCGTAGGGCAGGTAGGGTTTAATGTCTAGAACGGGGGTTCCATCAAGTAAGTCTGCTCCGTGCAAATCGATGAATATTTTTTGTTTTTCTTGATATATACGACCTATTTTTACCACGGACAGGCCTATTGGATTGGGTCTGTGTGTAGCGCGAGTGGCGAATATCCCCATTTTTATTTTCCCGCCCAAGCGGGGAGGGCGTATTTTTGCTTTCCAATTTTCGGTTATGCAGGCATGGAAAATAAACTGTATCCAGATATGTGAAAAACCATCAAGTCCATCTAATACATCAAGGCGATTGTAAGGCGGAAGAAGTTCTATTTTTGCGGTGGCCTCTGTCACTAAACCTGGTTGGCGAGGGATGCCAAACTTTTCTTTGTAACAGGAGTGAACGATGCCAATGGTAGACAGGGTGAAAGAGTTAGGGGGTGGCAATGGAAGATCCTTTCGTAAAAAACGGCACTAAATGAATAAAAATATTGTGGTAGTATACTGACTTGGTTTAAGAGATCGCGATTTATTTGCTGGTCTGTTGTCTGTTTTTTTACTTTTAATAGAGATTAAAAATGTCCTTAGAATCTTATATGAATCAAATTGGTCAGCAAGCTAGGGCGGCTTCGCGTCTTCTTGCTAAAGCATCCACAAAGCAAAAAAATATGGCTTTGTTTGCCATGGCTGATGCTTTGGAAGTTGCACGACCTCGATTGATATTAGAGAACGCTAAAGACTTAGAGAGCGGCGAAGAGAAAGGCCTTGATGCGGCGTTGATTGATCGATTGCGTCTGGATGATGCGCGTATTGATGGAATGATTGAAGGTTTGCGTCAAGTCGCTGCTTTGCCGGATCCTGTCGGTGAAATCACAGACATGGTATTCCGTCCTTCTGGTATTCAGTTGGGTAAAATGCGTGTTCCTTTAGGTGTGGTGGGGATTATTTATGAGTCTCGTCCTAATGTCACCATTGATGCCGCTAGTTTGTGTCTGAAATCGGGTAATGCGACTATTTTGCGTGGTGGCTCAGAAGCATTTCATTCAAATCAGGCCATCGCAGAGGCGGTGTCTGAAGGATTGAAAGCCGTTGGTTTACCAGAGTTTGCCGTACAAGTCTTGAACACGACAGATCGTGATGCGGTTGGTAAATTGATCACTATGCCTGAATTTGTGGATGTGATCGTTCCGCGAGGTGGCAAAGGATTAATTGAGCGCATTAGTAAGGATGCAAGGGTACCTGTTATTAAGCATCTTGATGGCAATTGTCATGTCTATATTGATGATGAAGCAGATTTAGAAAAAGCGTTTAACATTGCGTTAAACGCCAAAACACGTCGCTATGGTGTGTGTAATGCAATGGAGTCGTTGTTGATTCATCAATCGGTTGTTGGCGATATCTTACCAAGGCTGGTTGCTGCCTACACAGAAAAAGGGGTCGAGTTAGTTGGGTGTGAGGCTTCACAGGCTTTTTCTTCCGCAATTGGAAGAGCGACGGAGGAGGATTGGTTTACCGAATACCTCGCGCCAAAACTGTCTGTGAAAGTCGTGTCTGATATTGATGAAGCCATTGCGCACATTAATCAGTATGGCTCACATCACTCGGACGCCATCGTTTCCTGTAATTATTCAAAAACGCGTGCGTTCATGACCGAAGTGGATTCTTCTTCTGTCATGGTTAACGCATCTACGGCCTTTGCGGATGGTTTTGAATATGGCTTGGGTGCGGAAATTGGTATTTCAACGGATAAAATACACGCTCGTGGGCCAGTTGGGCTGATTGGTTTAACCAGTCAAAAGTATATAGTGTTGGGTGACGGTCATACTCGTGACAATTAACGCAAAAGGAAATGTGAAAACGGCTGGGTTGGCCATTATGGGGGGGACATTTGATCCTGTTCATAATGGCCATCTTAGAACAGCGGTTGAGATTTTGGACCGTTATCATTATTCGGCTTTGAAGTTGATTCCTTGTTTTCAGCCAGTGCATAAAGATCGGCCAAGTGTCATGCCTCAGCAAAGGCTTGATATGGTAAAGCTGGCCATGTCTGGTGATGCTCGTTTAAGTGTTGATTCTAGAGAAATTGATCGCGAAGGTCCTAGCTATAGTATTGATACGTTACGTGACCTTAGGGTAGAAATGGGGCCAAATGAGCCACTTATTATGGTGTTGGGAATGGACAGCTTTTTGTCCCTTCCTACATGGCATGATTGGCAAAAAATTATTCAATATGCGCATTTTTTGGTGGTGTCTCGTCCAGGTTGGGAGCCCGATTTAATCTCTGAATTGAGTGGTTTTTGCGAAAACTATCGTGCCGCCTCACCGCATGAGTTACAATGCGCGCCCTCAGGGCGAATCTGGTTTGAAACACTCACTCCTTTGGGAATATCCTCTAGTATGATCAGAGGGTTAGCTCGAAAAAATGAGTCTATTGCTTACCTTTTACCAGAGCCCGTTCAGAATTACATAGAGCAACATCAATTATATCGATAGGAAAACGTAATTATATGAGTCAACTTAATCTCACAGCAGATCAAATTTTAGCTTTTGCTGTTGAAGCATTGGAAGATGTCAAGGGTGATAAAATCACTGTGCTTAATGTCGGTAGTCATACCGATATGATGGATTACATGGTGATTTGTACGGGTACTTCTAAGCGTCATGTGAATGCGCTGGGTCAAAATGTATTTGAACACTTGAAAGGAAAAGGTCTTCAGCCACTAGGTTCTGAAGGTCGTGGTATGGGAAGTGACTGGGTTTTGGTTGATTTGCATGATGTTGTTGTGCATGTGATGACAGAAGAAGCACGAGCATTTTATGACCTTGAAAAATTGTGGGACATTAAACCAGAACAAATTTAAGGCTCTTTTTAATGCGTGTTCGTTTGATTGCTGTTGGCAGTAAAATGCCCAAATGGGTGACAGAAGGCTATGATGAGTACTCAAAACGCCTTCCAAAAGATTTTGCATTAGAGCTTTTAGAGATCCCGATGTCACCTCGGGGGAAAAATACTGACATTGCAAAAGCCATTCGAAAGGAAGGCGATCTCATGCTAGAGGCGATTCCTCCAAGCGATAAGGTTATTGCCATGGAGGTGTTGGGTAAAGAATGGTCTACTGAGCAGTTAGCGGACCAAACTGGGCAATGGCGAATGGATGGATATAATGTCAGTCTGTTGGTTGGTGGCCCAGATGGACTTGACCCAAGGTGTACTGCGCGAGCTGACCAAGTGTGGTCTTTGTCTCGTTTGACCTTGCCACACCCCATGGTGAGAATTATTTTAGCGGAGCAGATTTATCGTGCTTGGACGCTTATGAATAATCACCCGTATCATAGGTAAGGTAGACAGGTGAGTCGTCGACATCAAAATTTTCGGAATTATCGCCAAGAGCAGCGGCTCACTCAGCACCGTCTGATCGCCGCCGCCGTTTTTGTCTTGGTGCTTGTTATTATTTTGATGGCTCGACTTTTTTACCTGCAAGTCATAGAACACGATTTATACCAAACGAAAGCGGACGACAATCGGGTAATGCTGGTGACCGAGCCGCCACCTCGCGGGCTAATTTACGACCGTAATGGCGTTATTCTGGCAGACAATCGGCCTATTCACAGTTTGACGGTAACCCCTGAGCGTATTGACAGTCTTCCTCAGTTAAAAACAGCGCTTTCTGACATTATCGAGATAAGTGATGATGAGTGGGAAGACTTTGAAGACCGTCTTAAAGAATATCGTAGACCATATCAGTCTTTAACCTTAAAGCCTCAACTGACCGATGAAGAATGGGCTAGAGTGTCTGTTGATCTGTACCGATTGGATGGTGTTCAGGTTGAGGCGCAGCTGACGAGATACTACCCATATGGCGAGGCGTTTGCTCATGCTATTGGTTATGTTGGCCGTATTACTTCAAAAGATTTAGAAACCGTTGACCGACAAGCCTATCAAGGGGCTTTATTTATCGGTAAAACGGGCATCGAAGGTTATTACGAAAAAACATTATTTGGCGAAGCTGGCCTCAGCAAAGTTGAGGTGAATGCGCGTGGTCGAATAATGTCAGAATTGGATCGGCAAAACCCCACACCAGGTAAAGACTTGCATCTGTATTTAGATGCTAGATTGCAGCAGTACGCCTATGATCTGTTAGGTGATTATACGGGCTCTGTTGTCGCCATTGACCCAACTACAGGTGGGATCTTGGCGCTGGTTTCTAAGCCAGGTTATGATCCCAATCTATTTGTTCGTGGCATTTCTGTTGCTAACTACAGTGCGCTGCGTCAATCTAAAAAACTCCCCCTTTTCAATCGTGCGTTGCGTGGTGGTTATCCGCCGGCATCGACAATCAAGCCCTTTATGGCACTTGCAGGCCTTGAATATGGGTTTGCTTCTTGGACGGAACGATATTTTGCCAAAGGCTATTACCAAATTAACCCGGACGGGCGTCGTTATCGAGACTGGAAACGAACGGGGCATGGATGGATTGATCTAGAGCGCTCTATTATCGAATCGGTTGATACTTACTATTATCAATTAGCGAATAAAATGGGTATCACGCCCATTCATAATTTTTTAACCCGTTTTGGTTTTGGGCAAAGTAATTTGTTGGATTTAAATGGCGAGAGCAATGGTTTATTGCCTTCCAATGAGTGGAAAAAGGCCAAGTATAAAGAACCTTGGTATCCGGGGGATTCTGTTAACGTCGGTATCGGTCAAGGGTTTATGGTGGCCACTCCTGTTCAAATTGCTTCTGCGACCTCTGCATTAGCCAGTAAAGGTCATTATTTCTATCCACGCATGGCTCGTACGATTGGTGAGCAAGCTGCCACGTTTGAGAATGGATTGGGTGATGAGCACGACATCGTATTGAAAGATCAGAGAAACTGGGGGCGGATGATAGATGCCATGCGAAAAGTGGTAACAGATTCTCATGGTACAGCAAGACGCTTGCAAGGTACTGAGTATGATATCGCAGGGAAGACAGGAACGGGTCAGGTGTTTAGTTTGCAAGAAGACCAAGAATACGATGCGGATGCGCTGGAAAAGCGCTTGCATGATCACGCTTTATTTATTGGTTTTGCGCCGGCGAAGAATCCTAAAATTTCTGTTTTTGCTATTTTTGAAAATGGTGGTAGTAGTTCAAAGCCTGCTGATTTAACCAAAGCCCTGTTTGACGCGTATCTATACAATGATTACCCCGAGCGATACGACTACTTAAAAGGGAACAACAATGTCAGATAGTGTGTATCGTAGAGTCTTATCTTTTACTAATGCTCGTTTGTGGAAGTTGGTGCACATCGATGTCTTGCTGATGGCCTCATTGCTGTTATTAATTGTCGGTGGCCTTTTCGTCTTGTATTCCGCATCCGGTCAAAATGTCGCAATGGTCGAGCGCCAAGTGTTTCGATTGGCCATAGGTCTATTGGTGTGTTTAGCGCTGGCTCAGTTGCCGCCTAAGTATATGAAACGCGCATCCCCAAGTTTATTCATTTTTATTACCGTTTTGTTGATTGGTGTGTTGCTCTTTGGCGTCGGGGCCAAAGGGGCGCAACGTTGGTTAGCTTTGCCCGGCGGTTTGCGATTTCAGCCTTCTGAGATCATGAAGATCGTCATGCCAATGATGATTGCGTGGTACTTTTCGGATAGGCAATTACCGCCGAACATAAAACAAATTTTATCTGTGCTTGGCTTAATTGTTGTGCCCGTATTAATGATAGCGAAACAGCCTGATCTAGGGACATCGCTGTTGGTGGCAGTGTCCGGCATTTTTGTTCTCTTTCTTGCTGGCTTAGGGTGGCGTTATATTCTTGGCGCTGCCGCGATGGCTCCGGTTGCTGGTTATGCATTATGGCAGTTTATGCACGACTATCAGCGTCAAAGGGTGTTGACCTTCTTAAACCCTGAAAGTGACCCTTTGGGTTCTGGGTGGAATATTATCCAATCCAAAACGGCGATAGGGTCTGGTGGAGTGTATGGGAAAGGCTTTTTAGAAGGCACGCAAGCGCAGTTAGATTTTCTCCCTGAAAGTCATACTGATTTTATTATTGCCGTGCTTGCCGAAGAGTTTGGCATGCTGGGGTGTGGTGTTTTGATATTGGCGTATTTACTGGTTATTGCTCGTGGTTTGTACATAGCGGCGAATGCAGAGGATAACTATGCGCGGTTATTAGCGGGCAGTTTGACGCTTACTTTTTTCGTATACATGTTTGTAAATATTGGGATGGTGTCAGGTATTTTGCCTGTGGTTGGGGTACCCTTACCGCTTGTCAGTTACGGTGGTACTTCGATTATTACCATCATGGCGACATTTGGGATTCTAATGTCAATACAAACACATAAAAGAGCAAGATGATGATTAAGCAAGCTGCATGGTTGTTTTTAGCGCTTGGTCTGACTGCATGTAGTAGTACGGATCATTCTACATTGCCTTCCAATTCTGGTGTCAGTGATGCTCTGCTGGAGGAAATGCCTGAAGAATGGGCTGACTCTTATGCGGGTAATCCTGAGGTTCAACTTTTTATAGAGCGTCTCGTACGCTTATATAATTACGACAAGTCACGCTTAGAATTGGCGTTTTCACGCATTAAGCTGCGTCCGAAAGTCATTGAAAAATCGGACAATCAACCGGAAGTCATTACCCCTTATTATGAGTATAAGACACGTTTCGTAACAGAAGACAGAGCGAAGCTAGGTCAGGCGTTTGCGAAACGGAATGAATATTGGTTGCGTAAAGCTGAGCAAGAGTTTGGTGTTGAGCCGCGGGTGATCGTCGCTTTAATTGGTGTCGAAACCTATTATGGTCGTATAACAGGATCCAAAGATGTTTTTACTTCGTTAACCACGTTGGCTTTTGATTACCCAAGGCGAAAGGAGTATTTTCAAAGCGAACTAGAAGCGTATTTATTGCTAGCCCGTAAAGAAGGTTGGAACATTGGTGAAACGAAAGGGTCATACAGTGGTGCGATGGGCATGGTGCAATTCATGCCGAGCAATTACCAAAAGCTGGCACTTGATTATGATAAAAATGGCCACATTGACCTATGGGGTTCCGAAGCAGATGCCATTGGTAGCGTCGCAAACTACTTAAAGCACCACGGCTGGCAGTCAAAGCAGCCTTGGTATGTTATGGCGTATGTTTCTGACCCTGAAAAAGTGACAGATTTGGTCAATTATGGCCGTAAAGCGAGTACCGAAATGTCGGATTGGTCTGCTTTGGATGTTTTGCCGACTCAACCGTTTATTCCCAGAAAAACAGGTTTGATCGCATTGCGTACCGCTCCAGAGACAGTGTCGTACTGGCTTGCTTATGAGAATTTTTTTACGATTATGGATTATAACCCGAGTAGACGATACGCCATGTCAGTATTGGAACTCGCTGAGAGTATAGGGCGTTATGAAAGTCATTAACATACTGTTAGTAACCAGTGTTTGCACGCTGGTACTAAGTGGATGTATGAGTACTCGCCATGTTTTAGGCAAAGACGACATTGATTATGAAAAGGCCTCTGGTGGTGGTCGTTATACTATTTTGCAGGACCATGCGCCAACAGGGGACATTAAAGTTGACCATCTACCTGACCTAGTACCAAAGTGGGAACAAAAAAGTCGGGGTGGGAACAAGAGTCCTTATGAGGTTTGGGGTAAAAAATATTGGGTGATGGATTCGGCACAGGGTTACGTCGCAGAAGGGACGGCATCCTGGTACGGCAAAAAATTTCATGGTCATAAAACCTCAAATGGGGAAACATATGACATGTACAGCTTCTCAGCCGCTCATAAATCACTGCCGCTCCCAACCTATCTCAAAGTAACCAACCTTGATAATCAGCGATCGGTTATTGTTAGGGTGAATGATCGCGGGCCATTTCATGGCGACCGGTTGATCGACCTCTCATACGCTGCTGCGGCCCGCTTGGATTATCATAAAAAAGGGTTGGCTAGAGTGAGAATAGAGGCCATAACGCCGTCACAGGGGCAACGTTATTCTGCACCTAATACGCCGTCAGTAGAGTCTGTAAAGCCGCCGGAGACCTTGCCAATAAAGGCTTCAGATGATGGTGGCGCTGAGGTAAAAATAGACTCTTCTGGGTTGGTGTTTTCACATCTTCAACTGGGGGCGTTTAGTGCAGAAGATTCGGCAGATAAGCTCAAGCAGCGACTTTTCGAAGCATTTGATACCCGTGTTAACGTGGTCGTTAACAAACAAAATGACGGCCTATATAAAGTGTTTGTTGGGCCATTTAATGGTGCAAACGAATTGCAAGAATGGCAAACGAAATTGCAACAGGAGGGGTTTGGTAATCCGGTGAGAGTTGCCTTGATCCCGTAAGTACACTTTTTTTGGGCTAGAGATTCACAGAGTGCTCTAGTATGATTTGCTAACATTTTTTTTAGAAGACGATATTTTTGAGTATGAAAAAACTCCTAGTAACACTATCCCTAATAGTCAGTTTTGTTAGTGGCTCTGTTTTTGCCGCTCCTTCATTAATTCCGACACCGCCACAGTTGTCTGCGAGCAGCTATATTCTTATGGATGCGTACACGGGCGATATATTGGTAGAGCATAATGCAGATCAAGCTCTACCACCGGCAAGCTTAACAAAGTTGATGACCGCTTATATCGTAGAATATGAACTTGCTCGCGGTAACTTATCTCTTGAAGATAAAGTTAGTGTCAGTGAAAAAGCGTGGCGCATGGAAGGCTCGCGAATGTTTATTCGTGAGGGAACTCAAGTTAAGTTAGAAGACTTAATGCGTGGCATTATCATTCAATCTGGCAATGACGCCAGCGTCGCGGCTGCTGAATATGTGGCGGGAAGTGAATCTGCGTTTGCAGATCTTATGAACCAGCATGCTCAATTGCTTGGAATGGAAAATACTCATTTCGTAAACGCAACGGGCTTTCCTGCAGAAGATCATTATTCAAGTGCCCACGATTTGGCTAAATTGGCCAGAGCGACCATCCTGCATTTTCCAGAAAACTACGCCATGTATTCTGAGAAAGAATTTACTTACAACAACATCCGCCAACCAAACCGTAACAAACTCTTGTGGCGTGATAAGACGGTCGATGGCCTGAAAACAGGTCACACTGATGCGGCTGGTTACTGTCTAGCGGCATCGGCAGTTCGAAATGGCACTCGATTAATTACCGTTGTTATGGGCACAAAGTCTGATACAGCGCGAGCTGTCGAATCGCAAAAATTACTTGATTATGGGTTCAGATATTACGAGACACGTAAGTTATATAGTCGTGGTCAAGTTGTTAACAATGCTCGTGTGTGGGGCGGAAGCCAGTCTAATGTGAAAGTCGGTTTTTCAGAAGATGTTTTGGTAACCATGCCACGTCAACAAGGCGATTCCATTCAAACTACGCTAGACATGCAAAAAGAAATTGTTGCTCCGATTGCTGTTGGCGATGTGTTGGGTAAAATTGTGGTTGGTTCGGGTGAAAATATTCTATTGGAGCGTCCTGTTGTTGCTCTAGAGGCTGTAGAAGAGGGTGGTTTCTTCAAGCGAATGTTTGATAAAATTAAACTCTTTTTTATGAACTTATTTTAAGCCCTTAGTGGCGAATGGTAGAGTAATGGCACTAATTACGAAAGACGGCGATCAGGCTGAAAAAGCAGTAGACGCACCCAAAATTGAGTTCCCTTGTGAAAACTATGTTATTAAGGTGGTCTCTATAGATGTGGAAGGTGTTCACGCTGACATTACACAATGTCTACTGACTCATGCTCCTGAAATGAACACCTCGGCTGAAAACATTAACCGTTCTAGCAAAGGTCGTTTTATTAGCTTTAGCTTTCGCATTGTGGCTCAAAGCGAAGACCAATTATCGGCTTTGCACCGCGACTTAATGTCGATTGAAGCCGTTAAGATGGTTATGTAAATGCAGCTAGACTTAATTTGCCGTGATTTGGGTGTCATTGACTACGCCGATACATGGGAACGAATGAAGGAGTTTACTCAAACTCGTTCAAAAGACGATGCGGATGAGATTTGGTTATTAGAACATCCGCCATTGTTCACTCAAGGGCAAGCAGGCAAAGAAGAGCATCTTTTGGCCCCAGGAAATATTCCTGTAATTCAAGTCGACCGTGGTGGTCAGGTCACGTATCATGGCCCTGGCCAGCTGGTTGCTTATGTCATGGTTGACTTAAAGCGTCTTGGCATTGGTGTACGTGATCTAGTCAGTGTACTGGAAAACTCGGTAGTCGGTGTCTTAGCAATGAACAGCATTGATGCTTATCCGAAACCGGATGCGCCTGGTGTGTATGTTACCGAGCAAAAGATAGCATCATTGGGGTTGCGTGTACGCAGAGGCTGCTCATTTCATGGGTTGGCTTTGAATGTTGATATGGATCTCACCCCATTTAATCGTATCAATCCGTGTGGCTATCAAGGTTTACAGATGGTTGATATGAAGCGTCTTAATCAGAACGCTAATTTATCGAATGTAAAGGTTCAGCTGGCTAATCAGCTTGCTGAGCATCTCGGATATTCCAATCCGACTATCCAACAAGGGTGGAGTTAGAATGACAGCAGAACGCAAACGCGTTGTCCAAGGGGAAAAGCTACGCGGTGCCGATAAAATGGCGCGTATTCCCGTTAAAATTGTTCCAACAGAAGAAATTCCTCGCAAACCAGATTGGCTACGTGTTCGTATGCCGGCTTCTCCTGAGATTGCACGCATTAAAGCAACCTTACGAGAGCACAAGTTGGCTTCTGTTTGTGAAGAGGCGAACTGTCCTAATCTAGGTGAGTGTTTTAGTAACGGAACGGCAACATTCATGATTATGGGTGAGATTTGTACGCGTCGCTGCCCTTTCTGTGATGTGGCTCATGGTCGCCCTAATCCATTGAGTGCTGATGAGCCAAAAGAGTTGGCTGCAGCGATTCGAGATATGAAGCTTAAGTACGTTGTTATTACGTCTGTTGACCGTGATGACCTTCGTGATGGTGGTGCGCAGCATTTTGTGGACTGCATTAGAGAAACACGTGCAGAAAGTCCAAATATTGAAATTGAGACACTTGTTCCTGATTTCCGTGGTCGTATGGAAGTGGCTGTTGATACCTTATCGATTGCTCCACCGGATGTGTTCAATCACAACTTAGAATCCATTCCGCGTTTATATCGTCAAGTGAGACCGGGTTCTGACTATCAATGGTCGTTAGATTTGTTGAAGAACTTCAAAGATCGTTGTCCAGATGTACCAACTAAGTCAGGTTTGATGGTTGGTATGGGTGAGACATTCGAAGAGATTGTTGAAGTATTGAAAGATTTGCGAGCACATAATGTTGATATGCTAACAATCGGTCAGTATTTGCAACCATCTAAGCATCACTTCCCTATGGCGCGTTTTGTTCCGCCTGAAGAGTTTGCTCGTTACGAAGAAGTTGCAAAAGAATTAGGGTTTAAACACGCCGCTTGTGGACCTTTGGTTCGTTCCTCTTATCATGCAGATAAGCAGGCTCATGGTGAGCGCGTTTCTTAATTTTTGGATGCGTTATAATAAAGCGGAGTTAAGATGCGTCTTAGCCCCGCTTTTTTTTATTCGTTTGAAACGTAAAATATATATCTGTATTTTACAATGCCATACCTTATATTCACACAGTATGGATTTATAAGTCATTAGACTTTTGGAGATAATATGAAGCCTTGGTCAATCAAAGATTCAATGGAACTATACAATGTTGGTCATTGGAGCAGTGGTTTTTTTTCAATTAATGACAAAGGCAGGGCGATTGCTTTACCTGATAGAGAAAACAGTATTGATTTGACTGAGCTTTCTGTTGCGTTGAAGGAGCAAGGTATTCCATACCCTTGTCTTGTTCGCTTTCCTAATATCCTGCATTCGCGCATTGAGAAAATTACGAACTCGTTTCAGCAGGCGATAGATCACTATGATTATCAGGCCAAATACGCGATCGTGTACCCTATCAAGGTAAACCAACAGCGTCGAGTGGTTGAGGAAATTGCAGCGTGTCAGCCTGATAATGCATCGACAGTTGGCTTGGAAGCCGGAAGTAAGCCAGAGTTGATGGCAGTACTGGCTATGCATAAAAATGCGGATGGTATTATTGTTTGTAATGGCTACAAAGACCGTGAGTTCATCCATCTTGCATTGATGGCTGAAAAAATGGGACACCAAGTATTTATCGTGGTCGAGAAAATGCACGAACTGGATTGGATTCTAGAAGAAGCAGCCAAAATCAATGTTCAGCCGCGAATTGGTATCCGTATTCGATTGGCGTCAACTTGTACCACGCACTGGGGTAACAGTGGCGGTGAAAAGTCTAAATTTGGTTTAACGACGTCTCAGTTATTACGTGCCATTGATCGACTGCGTGAGTTGGATCTGTTGCATTGCCTAGAACTTATTCATTTCCACTTAGGCTCACAAATTACTCGTATCCGAGACATCCAAAACAGCTTGAAAGAATGTGCCCGTTACTATGCCGAATTGCATCAGATGGATGTTAAGGTGAAATGGGTCGACGTTGGTGGCGGATTGGGCGTGGATTACGAAGGAACTCGTTGTCAAAATGATTTCTCTGCGAACTACAGCATTGGCGAGTACGCGAATAACGTAGTGTTTGCATTCCATAACGTGTGTGAACAATACGAACTTCCACATCCGCACCTTATTTCTGAGTCTGGCCGCGCGGTCACAGCGCACCATGCGATGATGATTGCGGATGTATTTTCACACGGTGCAGAGCTGTTGCCGATTGAAGAGCCAGCAGAGGACAGTGAGCTTGAATTGCAACGACTTTGGGCTTCTTACCAAAGCTTGAAAGGCCAGAATGATGATGAAAGCCGATCTTTAGTCGAAATTTATCATGATTTACTGGATGATTTTAACGACAGTTTGACCTTGTACAATCATGGTCAGCTTAACCTTTCACAACGTGCGCAAGCCGAGAATCTTTTCTTGTCTGCGTGTCGCAATCTATTGCCACGCTTAGATAACCGAAACAGAGGTCATCGGGCGGTCATAGATGAGCTTAATGAGCGTTTGGCTGAAAAGTTGTTTGTTAACTTGTCGGTTTTCCAATCCATGCCAGATGCGTGGGGAATCGACCAATTGTTCCCAGTATTGCCTTTGCAAGGTTTGGATCAAGCGCCTTCTTTTAGAGGAAAAATCCAAGATGTAACCTGTGACTCTGATGGCTGTTTATACAGTTATGTTGATGGTCAAGGAATTGAGTCTTCTTTGCCTTTGCCTCCACCGCCACCAAAAGGTGAAGATTATTTGATGGGGTTCTTCTTGGTGGGCGCGTACCAAGAGACGTTGGGAGATTTGCACAACTTGTTTGGTGACACTTGCTCCGTGGATGTTTACCTGACTGAAGATGGTTTTAAGATTGACCATGTATTGAAAGGTGACAGCGTTCAAGATGTTCTTAAATCTGTTAGCTATAACGAAAATGAGCTGCTTAAACGTTACCAAGACAAAGTCGCTGCTAGCCCGCTGACTCAGGAAGAGCAGGTGACCTTAATGGCAACCTATAAAAAAGTACTCGAAGGCACAACGTATTTAACGCAGGTTTAAGTTGGACGGTAGTAATAATCGTTGTGCATTTCGAAATATTGGAGGTATTGAATTATGAGTAATGTAAAAGTCGCGTGTGTGCAAATGTCGGTTGGTACGGATTTTCAAGCGAATTTAGACAATGCTGTGGCGCAAGTTAGAGAAGCGGCAGCGAATCAAGCCAACATTATTTTGTTGCAAGAATTGTTCATGGGGCCGTATTTTTGTATAGATCAAAAGCCTGCCTATTTTGACTGGGCCCAACCAGTGAACGATTGTTTGGCCATTCAAACCATGAGCCAGCTTGCTAAAGAGCTGGGCGTGGTTTTACCCATTAGCTTCTTTGAGCGCGATGGTAATGTGTTTTATAACTCGTTGGTTATGATTGATGCCAACGGAGACGTGATGGATTTATACCGTAAAACACACATTCCTGATGGTCCTGGTTACCAAGAAAAATACTACTTCACACCAGGGAACACTGGTGTGAAAGTATGGGATACCCAATTCGGACGCATTGGGTGCGGTATTTGTTGGGATCAGTGGTTTCCTGAGTTGGCTCGTGAGTTGGCTTTGAAGGGAGCCGAGCTGATTTTCTATCCAACTGCCATCGGTTCTGAGCCGCCTTACCCTGAATGGGATTCAAAAGATCATTGGCAGCGTACGATGCAGGGGCATTCTGCGGCAAATATGGTGCCGGTGATCGCCGCGAATCGGGTTGGTCGAGAAGACGGTGAGAATAGCTTTATCCAGTTTTACGGTTCGTCTTTTATGACCGATGAAATGGGCGCTATGAAGTGTGTCGCGGGTCGTGATGAAAATACTATTCTGTATTCTGAGTACGATCTGGAGGCGATACGTAAAGCGCGCCGATCGTTTGGTTTGTTCAGAGACCGTCGTCCTGATCAATACCATGCCATTACCTCAGGTGCTGGCATTACTTGGGAAAAGTAATTTATAAACAAAAAAAGTGCCCGCATGATGCGGGCACAAAGCTTTCCATATCCCTATTGATATAAAGGGGAATATCAATAGGGAAGATCTATTAACACTTGGCTTTTCGAAGCCTAAACAAAATATAAAAATAGTGTATACGGTACTTTCTCAGTACCTCTGACGATGTTTAAATACGTAATTCCAGCCTTCAATAAGAAAGAGAGCTTTCGTCAGTATAGATCTGTCCAAAACGTAGATACTAACTATAGCCGTAGATTTTACATTCGTGCGGATATAATTTGTATTTGTGTGTTTATGAGCAATTCACTCCAACGTATCAGAGAGTCCATGAGCGTATTTAGTTCCCCAGAATCGACACCTTATTTTGCGATAATGCTATCCAGCAAGCTTATGTTGAATGATTTGACGTACCGAATCATGGCTGAAAAAACGCTTGAGTTGGCTAAGGAGCAACCCGGCTTCCTCGGCGCTGAGTGTGGCTCTGGAGAAATGGATCTGTTGGTGACGTATTGGAGCACAAGAAAAGCCGCCGACGCATGGTTGAATCATGACATGTTGCGTCGGATTCTATCGATTGGTGAAAATTTCTGGTATGAAGATTATTCGTTAAAGTTGTTTGAAGTGATGAAAGACATGCGCTTTAAGTGTTCTGATCAAACTGTACATGCGTCTCGTTTTCCGCGAATTGAGACAGAAAGAGGGGTGCTGCGCATACTGGATGAATCGCAAGCGCCGTTACTGCATGACTATATTAATCAAGAAAAGACGTTCCTGGCACCGTGGGAGCCGTTGAGAAGTGAAGGCTATTATTCTCTTGAAACTTGTATGCTGCGGGTTCGAGAAATGCGTCGTGATTTCTTGGAAGATAAAGGGGTGGTGCTCTGTTTTCTATCTCCAAATGAAGACAGGATGCTCGCTTATACCAATTACTCGAATATTATCCGAGGTGTTTTCCAAGCCTGTAACCTAGGTTACAGCTTGCGAGAGAGTGAGCAGGGAAAAGGCATCATGCATGAAGCGTTAAAAGCGGGTCTGGACTATCTGTTTAAAGAACTGCACATTGATCGCATACAAGCCAGTTATATGCCTCGAAATGCACGCAGTGCGGCGGTGCTGAAAAAGCTTGGTTTTGATAAAGAGGGTGTTGCCAGAGACTATCTGAAAATTAATGGTCAATGGGAAGACCATATTCTCACCGCTCTGGTGTTGCGTTAGTTAGTGTTTTTTAGGTCGATCTTGTTAGCAAAAGCACGCGGCCTTTCGTTGATTGAGGCGTCATGACGGACAGCATGGTTATGCTGTCTTTGTTCGGGTTTATGACGGCGCGCGGTTGTTTGTGCGGAATGATTTTTCCAAAGATTGGGCAAACTTCGGTTTGTTTGGTTTTGTCGGATAAGAATGCGGTCCCGTTTAACGGTAAAAAATATTGGGTCGCTTTTTTGTGATAATAAAGCGTTTCTTTGTACTGAGGTGGATACAGTTCTAAGCAAATTTGTCCCGATTCCCCCTCCCAAAGAGGCCAGGTTTTGATTTGGCCTCTACCTGTCTGAGACTCAACGCTGCCCGAAGACATTTTTTTGAAGGGTGGTGGTGTGTCGCTGAGGTCATGTAATGGTGAAAATTGCACCAAGCAAACCTCTGCGCTGGCGCTTAATAAGTTCACACAGTTGATGCTGTTGGCAGCCAACCAAATTCCCTGGTGTTTTTTAAGCGCTGTTTCTTGAGAGGGGCTTTCTGTGTCTTGTTGGTGGTGTTGTAAATACAACTCGCCTTTCATCACAAATAAAAACGTATTAGCAGGGTAATGGTAAAAACGGACCGGTGTCGCGCTTTGGAAAAGATGCTCGTGAGCAATGCGCAGATCGTCTTGTTGATGAATGATTAGGTGTTTGCTGGGGGCACCAAGATCGTAATCCAGAGGATCGAGTATATTTTGATCGCTTACGTTCACCATCCGCTACCTTTTTAATGTTTGCCCATATTGAAGCACGGGAATACAGGCCTTTCCATGATAATCTTACGCTGAGTGTTGCAGTGTGTTGGGAAGTTTCTTTATAGTTGACCCCATATTAGTTTTGAAATCCGTATGTGTCGATAATTTACACATTCAAATGATTGTAGAAGGAAAGTTTCCTTGAGTGAGTTGTCAAATTTCGAGTCGAATGAAACCCTTTCATTAAAAGACTACACAGAAAAAGCGTACTTAAATTACTCTATGTACGTTATTTTGGATCGAGCTTTGCCGCACATTGGTGATGGGTTAAAACCAGTTCAGCGTCGTATTATTTACGCGATGAGCGAGTTGGGACTTAAAGCCACCGCAAAATACAAAAAATCCGCTCGTACTGTGGGTGATGTGTTAGGTAAATTTCACCCGCATGGTGACAGTGCATGTTATGAAGCCATGGTGCTGATGGCTCAGCCATTTTCTTACCGTTATCCACTGGTCGACGGACAAGGAAACTGGGGAGCGCCAGACGATCCAAAATCCTTTGCTGCCATGCGTTACACCGAATCACGCTTGTCCAAATACGCTGATGTTTTACTGAAAGAAGTGAGCCAAGGTACGGTGGATTGGGTACCTAACTTTGATGGCACGCTTCAAGAGCCTTCCGTACTGCCTTCTCGACTGCCGAATTTGTTGCTCAATGGCACAACCGGCATTGCTGTTGGTATGGCGACCGACATTCCGCCGCACAATTTGCGAGAGATAGGTGGGGCGTGTATTCATCTGTTGAACAACCCAAATGCTGACTTGGATGAGTTGCTTAATTTCGTCCAAGGTCCTGATTTCCCTACTGGTGGAGAAATCATTACTCCGCGTGGCGATATTGTTAGGCTTTATGAGACCGGCAAGGGGCAAATTAAAGCCAGAGCGCGCTTTACCATTGAAGAAGGCGAAATCGTTGTAAACGAGCTTCCTCATCAGGTGTCTGGCAGTAAAATATTAGAGCAAATTGCGGCGCAAATGCAGGCCAAAAAGCTGCCTATGGTGGTGGATTTACGCGACGAATCTGATCACGAAAACCCGACCCGTCTGGTGATCGTGCCTAAGTCTAATCGTGTTGATATCGATGCGGTGATGACACACTTGTTTGCTACGACAGATCTTGAAAAATCGTATCGTGTCAACATGAACGTAATTGGCTTGGATGGGTTGCCTCAGGTCAAACCACTGAAGAGTTTCTTGTCGGAATGGTTACGTTTTCGTATTGATGTGGTTCGCCGTCGTCTGCAATTCCGACTTGATAAGGTCATGAACCGTTTGCATATTTTGGAAGGTTTATTAATTGCCTACCTTAATATTGATGAAGTTATCGAGATCATTCGTACTGAAGACAAGCCAAAAGTGGAATTGATGGCGCGATTTGGCTTGAGTGACATGCAAGCGGAGTCCATTTTAGAGCTGAAATTACGTCACCTTGCCAAATTGGAAGAGATGCGCATCAAAGGTGAGCAAGATGAGCTTGAAAAAGAGCGTAAACAGCTAGAAGGCTTGCTATCATCAGATCGTAAATTGAAAAAGCTGATTACGGAGGAGATCCAAGAAGCGATTGATGCGTTTGGTGATGATAGACGCACGCCCATTGTGGCTCGTAAAGAAGCCCAAGCGTTCAGTGAAGAAGATTTGTTATCGAATGACCCCATTACGGTGGTGATTTCTAAACAAGGCTGGATCCGAGCGGCAAAAGGGCATGACATTGATGTCAATGGACTAAGCTATAAGTCTGGCGATGAGTTCTTGGTTAGTACGAAAGGTCGCTCAAATCAGACATTGGTGCTGCTGGCTTCCAACGGTCGAACCTACTCTATCAAAGCGCATACCTTGCCTTCTGCTCGTGGTCAGGGCGAGCCTATTACGGGTCGAATTTCTCTTGAAAAAGACGCTACGATTGTGTCTGCGGTTTTGGACAATGAAGATGCTCATTACTTAATTGCCAGTGATGCTGGTTATGGTTTTGTGGCAAAGCTGGGTGACCTTTATGCAAAAAATAAAGCAGGCAAAGCGACATTGACTCTGCCTCAGGGCGCTCAAGTGATGGCGCCTGTACTGGTACAAAATCCAGAATCTGGCCGTGTTGTGGCGGTGTCTAATGAAGGACGTATGCTAGCCTTTGATGTGGCTTCTTTGCCTCAAATGGCAAAGGGGAAAGGCAATAAAATGTTGAGCATTCCTAGCGCACGCGCAGCTGAGCGAGAAGAGCTAGTGATTGCGTTGGCGTGTGTGCAACCTACGGACTTATTGACGGCGTACGCTGGCAAGCGCTTTATTTCTTTTGCAGAAAAAGACTTAGAAGAATACCTTGGTGAACGAGGCCGAAGAGGTCTTAAGTTGCCAAGAGGTTTCCAGCGCATTGACAGTCTTGAAGTCAAAGTGGGTGAAGGTAAACAAGCGAAAGTCGACGGCGCGTCTAATCAAGATTTGTTTTAATAGTGAATAATATGATCGTTGGGTCTAGACTGTGTCTAAGCTCAACTGTTTCACCTTAAGTATTGAATACTGTGCTCGTTCAGAAAATGGACTTGCTTCCAGCAGGAGGAAAAAACATGAAAGGCAGTAAAAAGGTAATAGATAGTTTGAATGCGTTGCTAGCGAACGAGCTGGCGGCGATTGATCAGTATTTTATTCATTCTCGTATGTACGATGATTGGGGCTTGAATAAGCTTTATGAGCGTTTGAATCATGAGATGGAAGAAGAAACGCAACATTCTGACTGGCTAATTAAGCGTATTTTGTTCTTGGAAGGTGTGCCTTGCATGACGAAACGTCGCGATTTACTGATTGGTTCTGATGTTAAATCAATGATGACAAATGATTTAACGCTGGAATTAGAAGTGGTTAGCTGTGTGCGTGATGCCATCGCTATTTGTGAAGCGGAAGGCGATTATCAAACGCGTGAAACCCTTGAAAAGTTGTTGTTTGATACGGAAGAAGACCATGTGTATTGGTTGGAGCAGCAACTCGGATTGATGGAAAAAATTGGCATGCAAAACTACTATCAGTCACAAATGGGTAACTAAGGAGAGTTTGTATGAAAGGGGATCGTGACGTAGTTGCTAGCCTAAATAAAGTGTTAGCGAATGAACTAGTGGGTATTAACCAGTACTTTCTTCACGCGCGTATGTTCAAGGACTTTGGCTTTAGTGCGTTGGATAAAGCGGACTATAAAACTTCCATTCAGAAAATGAAAAATGCCGATCGTTTGATTGAGCGTGTTTTGTTTTTGGAGGGGTTGCCAAACCTGCAAGATCTAGGTCGTTTGCGTATTGGTGAAAACAGCGAAGAGATGATTTCGGCGAATCTAGAGTTTGAACTGGATACATTGCCTGCGCTGAAGGCCGCTATTGACCTTTGTGAGCAGAAAAAGGACTTTATGAGCCGTGATGCATTGGAAAAAATATTAGAAGAGCAAGAAGAGCAGATTGACTGGCTTGAGACTCAACAGCACTTGATTGCAAGTTCTGGAATAGAAAATTACCTGCAATCTCAAATGTAATACTTTGCTTTGTGATTAAGCTACTTGAACTTGAGTTTCAGCAATTTTGATAAGCTCACTGTTCAGTAGCTTTTTTGCGCACTGACAGCATTTCCCGCACTGACTTCCAATACTGTGTTCTTTGTAAAGTTCGCGCATGGTTGTAGCGCCTTCCTGAATCGACGCCTTAATTGTCTTGTCTGATACTCGATTACAAATACATACGTACATAAATGAAAATCACTCTCACTAATATTCCAATCATGCGATTCTATTTTTAATGGTAATGATTATCAATAGATAAAAATTAATCTATTTTTAAGGTTTGATAGTTTTTTATAGAAGACACCAATAAAAGCGCCTTAAAAAAGCGTTTTTATTGGTGTGAGAGAGAAGAAAGCCCAGAAGCTTTAGTGTTCTTTTTCGGCGATGTCGTTTAGGACTTTCAGAAAAGATTCTGGATCATGTGCGCCTTGAATCATGTATTTGTCATTGATGACATAAGTTGGGACAGATTGAATGTCTAGGTCTCGCAGGTGTTGCAGCTTTTTCTCTGTCAGTTGCTGGGCGGTCGAGCTTAAGGCGTATTCAATGTCGGTTGGTTTTAGGCCAATGCTTAGGGATAACTCTTCTAATACACTTTGTGAGCCAATGTCTTTTCCGTCGGTAAAGTACGCATGAAAAAGCGCGATCACAAACGGCGTGGCTAACCCAGACTTGGTCGCGGAAAGCACAAATTGATGAGCAAGTTTGGTGTTTGGGATTCGATCTTTTTCTGAAAAATTGAATTGGATACCCGCTTCAATGCCAACTTGTTGTATAGCGTGCGTGGCTTCATTCAATTTCTCTGGGCTACCAAATCGTTCGCCTAGATAGATTTCTCGGTCAGCGCCTGATAATGGCATATCTGGGTGCAGTTCGAATGGCTGCCAACGAATGTCGATTCTATAATCGTCACCCAATTGTTCAATGGCTTGTTTAAGGCGTGAATAACCTAGATAGCACCAAGGGCAAACCACATCTGAAATAATGTCGATACGCAGATCGGCCATGAGTTCTCCTAAAATATTGTACGGTTACTGAATGTCTGAAAGGGTTAATTGATGCTTAAAGCAATGCACTGACTGATTTCTGTGTACGAGCGTCCGCTTTCTTTATGCCAATGATTAAATGCTGCTTGTGCTGCTTTCCAAGCGGACTGAGTGTCTCTTCCTGTTGTGATGATCTCATGTTGTCGTAAATAGCCTTCAACATCTCTGGTTAGCATAAACGTATCTTTGCCCATTGCTCTTAATGTGTATGGTCCCGTGTTGCCACCTAAGCGAGCGCCGTGCTTTTTTAGGTAAGCCCATAAGCCAATAATGTCGTCATTAGGCCACTTAGCGACAAAATTCGAAAACGATCCGTGACTGGCCTGACATTCGTTAATCATGAGTGCATTCTCTCGGATGGTCATGACTTTGCCGAAATTGCGAATGATGCGCACGTCTTTGGCTTTTTCTTCCCACATTTCATCGTGAATCAGCAGCATTTTTTCAATATCAAACTCGAAAAAGACAGTTTCAAAGCCGGGCCATTTGTTGCGTACTACTTGCCAGTTAATACCAGATTGAAATACTTTTTGAGTGAATGCGGCTAGCCATCTGTCATCAGTATGTTGACTGAGTTGCGAGGTGCTGAGTGGTCGAGACAGTCTTTGTTCTAACTGTGTTGACCCTCCATGTCGAAGTGCTGCGCGGTCATAAATTGATTGAAAGAGTTCGTATGTCATCTTGGACTCCTAGTATGTGGGCGCAGTTTACCATAACCCTTGATCCATATAATGGATTGAACCAATATCTTGTTTGCTATTTTAGTGATGGACGCTATGTGTTTGTCCTATAATGCCAATAAATGACCCTGTCGAGAGAAGTTGAATGACACATTTGAGCGTTAACCTGAACAAAATAGGCTTACTTCGAAATTCACGTGGAAGAGATTATCCAAACTTAATTGCGATGGCGGAGCGAACACTAGAGCTTGGTGCGTTTGGTATCACCATTCACCCAAGACCGGATCAACGACACGCAACGTACCAAGACGCATATGATTTGAAAGTCTTGCTGAAGCGTTTTCCTGGCGCTGAATTAAATGTTGAAGGGTTTCCTGACGCCCAGTTTTTGGATGTGGTGCTCGACGTTGAACCCGATCAATGTACGCTGGTGCCTGATGACCCAAATCAGCTCACTTCTGACCATGGCTGGAACATTGCCCGTGATCAAGACGCGCTTCGCCCTGTGATTGCTAAATTAAAAGCGAAAGGTATTCGCGTTGTGTTGTTTATGGACCCTGAACCAGAAAATATGGCGCTTGCTAAAGACATTGGTGCGGATCGAGTTGAGCTGTACACAGAAGCGTACGCCAATGCATTTGGGAAAGCCGGTTTTGAACAAGTGCTTGAAACCTATCAGCAAGCGGCACAGGCGGCATTAGATGCCGGTTTGGATGTGAACGCTGGACATGACTTAGATTTGAACAACGTGCAAGCCTTGTGCGAGCAGGGACGAATCATGGAGGTCTCCATTGGTCATGCACTTACGGTTGAGGCCTTGGAGCAAGGTTGGAACAACGTAGTGAAAGCGTATTTAGCTAAACTGGCTTAATACAGTGGAGACTGCAAAACGAGCACGTTGTGAAGCCTGTTGTTTTTTAGTGGAACAATGTGTTTGTCCGTGGATACCTCATTTATCCACTAAATTGCAGGTTCTAATATTACAAGATCCAAAAGAAGCGAAGCACGCTAAAAACACCGTGTCATTGTTGTCTTTAGCGTTGCCGTCTGTGGTTTGTCTTTCAATATCAAGCCATGACGAGATGAAGGCTTTGTTGTCTCAAAAAGATCGAACGGCATGGAAACTGGTGTTTCCATGTGAGGATGCGGTGCCAATCGAGTCGAGTACTTCAACGAAAAAGGCAGATGTTGAAGGGCTCATTCTCATTGATGCAACATGGCGAAAAGCAAAGAAGCTTTATTTAACGGAGCCAATTTTGCGTGAATTCGGTGCAGTGAGTTTTGCTCAGCCGCCATTAGGACGGTATACGATCCGAAAATCGCCTAACGAACATGCTCTGTCGACACTCGAAGCGTGTGCGTATGCCATAGAGCAGGTGACTGGCGAAAATATGCAGCCGTTAAGAGTCTTTATGGCGGCAGCACAAGAGTGGCAATGGCGACAACAACCACTGAACCATCGACATAAAAACGAGTCATAAAACCCTATTACTAACAGAGAGATGTAGTCTTGCTATGAGTAAACAAACTGAAATCGAAGCCGCTGTTCTGCGCCGATTATTAAAACACTTGGACGAGAACAAATCTGTGCAAAATATTGACCTGATGAATTTGGCGGGTTTTTGTCGTAACTGTTTGAGTAAGTGGTATATGGCCGAAGCACAAGAGCAAGGCGTTGCAATGGATTACGATAAGGCGCGTGAATTTGTCTATGGCGAGCCTTATGACACTTGGAAGGCGAAATATCAGCCTGAAGCCACGCCTGAACAATTGGCGACTTTCAACGCCAAATCAGAGTCAAAAAAGTAGAGTGAACGTGAAAAAACGATTTGAATCGTTTTTTTTGTTTTTAGGCCACAACAAGCGCATGGTGTCCATGTTGCTTGTTGTGTGCTTGATGCCGCATTGGCTGTTGTACGCTGATGTATCGGATAAATATCGTAAGTTGGCTAAGCAGGCGGCAGCAGTGTACGGTGCGAGCGCTGAGAAACGAATTTTAGCATGGCGCAAGTTAGTGGATGACAGCCAATCCTTATCGATCGTTGATCAACTTACTCAGGTGAATAATTTTTTCAATCAAATGGAATTTGTTGACGATATGACATTATGGGGTAAAGAAGACTATTGGGCGACGCCCATTGAATTTTTAGGCATGCAAGCAGGGGACTGTGAAGACTTTACCATTGCCAAATACTTCACTCTGCGTGAGTTAGGCGTGCCTGATGAAAAACTAAGATTAGTGTACGTAAAAGCGTTGAAGTTGAATCAGCATCACATGGTGTTGGCGTATTATCATAAGCCGACTTCCGTTCCTGTTTTGCTTGATAACCTTGATAAAGAATTAAAACCCGCGTCAAAGCGCAATGATCTTTTGCCAATTTATTCTTTTAATGCAGAAAACTTGTGGCTTTCTAAGGAAAAAGGGCGCGGTGTCTTGGTTGGTGGCTCATCTAGATTGAGCTTGTGGACAGATTTAAACAGTCGTTTTAATACGATGACAAATTAGGAGAACGTGGATGACGCTGTTCCGCCAATTAATGTTGACGATAATCGCCATTTTTTCATTGATGCTTGCTGTGGTGATGGGGATTAATTTCAATACCACAAAGGGGTATTTAATCGGTCAATTAGAATCAACAACACAAGATTCTGCCACGTCACTCAGTATGTCCGTGTCTGATTTTATGGCGCTAGAAGATTACGCCTCGGTGGAAAGCAGCATCAATGCGGTTTTTGACAGTGGGTATTTTTCGGAAGTTCGTATTCACGTTTACGACACGGATAAGGATATTTCTCGCTCTAATGAAACCATCATTAATGGTGTGCCAAGTTGGTTTATACAGCTGATAGATTTTAAAGTACCTGTTGCGAAAGCCGTCATTTCAAATGGCTGGAGTGAGCTTGGGCAAGTGTACATTACCGGCAGTGCTGGCTATGGCTATAACCAACTTTGGCTGGCGACGAGAGATTTATTGATATCCTTTTTTGTCATCGGCGCGATTACACTCATTGTAGGGAGCTTTGCTCTGCGTTACTTATTTCAGCCTTTGGTTGAACTGGAGAAGCAAGCGGAAGCGATTCAACAGCGTCGCTTTATGAAAATGACCAATGTCCCTAAAACTCGCGAGTTAAAATCCGTAGTTTTATCCATGAATCGCATGGCCGAAAAGCTGGAAAAAGAGTTTGCTTCTGAAGTAGAAACCGCACAATGGTTGCAGGCCAAGGCTTTTAAAGACCCTGTTAGTGGATTAGGTAACCGAAGTTTTTTTGAAAGCCAGATAAAGTCTCACTTTGCGGAACGGGAACGCGGTACTGATGGCTTAGTTTTTGTGAGCTTGGCGGACTTGGGCAAACTGAATAATGAGCGAGGCTATGAATCAGCGGATATGTTCATTCAGGCTACGGCGGATATATTGTCGAAGAAGGTCGCAATGATTTCGTCTTTTACAACGCTTGCGCGTTTGTCTGGTGCCGACTTTGTACTGCTTATTCCGAATGTAGATCACAGTCAGTTAAAGCATATAGTGCAAGATATTATGTCGGATTTAATGGAGCTAAACACCGCCAGCATCAGTTATTCCATCGCCGTGGCAAATATCGGCGCGGTGACCATCGACGGCAGTGTTGAGCGCGCAAGTGCAATGTCACAAGCGGATACCGCGTTGCGTGAAGCGAAGCGTGAAGGTGCGAATACCTACAAAGTATTTGATTTGAATGTGAGTCGGAATGTATCGATTAACCGAACGCAATGGAAAGACATTTTAGAATCTGTGATTAAACGCCAAGCGTTTAAATTGAAAAAGCAGAAAGTGAGTACGTTAGATGATTCGCCGGTTACTTCACAAGAAGAAGTGTTTATGGGGTTGGAGCACGCGGGCAAAGAATATCACGCGGGGTATTTTATTGGTTTGGCTGAACAGTTTGATTTGGGTGATCAGATCGATAAGGTGATTGTGTCTCAAGTCATACATTACATTAAATCGAAACACCCTTCTGTGCCTCTGACGGTAAACTTATCTGCGTCAGCGTATGCAAAACCAGAGTTCATTGACTGGTTGAAACAGATTCTTGCTCAGCAGACCGCTGAGGTGAAAAGTAAATTAATGTTTGAAGTGACTGAGCAGAGTGTTTTGCTGGAAGAAACCCAAGCCAATGTGTTGGCGCAAATGCTGAAATCTCAGCGTGTATTATTTGGTATTGATAACGTGGGTAAGCAATTCTCAGCCTTTCAGTACTTACAAACACTGATGCCAGATTATGTGAAAGTGGACTCGTCCTATACCCGTATGGCGGCAGGAAAGGAGTCAGAATCCTTCTTCATGCATACGCTGTGTAAAATGTTTAACAGTTTAAACATTGAAGTCATTGCAACGGGTGTAGAGAATGAGAGGCAATTAACCGCATTAAGACGTTTTGATGTGACGGGTGTGCAGGGGTATTTTGTGGGTCGAGCGCAAGATATGTAAGCGGTTGGTTTACGTATCTTGCTACCGATGAATTTGTAGGTCTTCAGATTAATGAGTCGCCACTGTCTTCGCCAAGATGATCGTTTTCTATCATTAAGCTTTCATCGTTATTGCTGTGAACGCCACGAACCCACTTTCTTCCGAGTAGTTTTTTCTGTGCGGCAAGTGGCAGTTCAGTAAACTGAATTAAGCGTTTTTCTGTAAGAAGATCGACTAAGTCTTCTAAAATACGCATCATTTCGCCATCGGAACTTGACAGTATTTCTTGGGTGCTGGTGCTTGCAGAAGTGAACTTTTTTTCTAGTATGCTGGCAACAGTCGGATCGTTTGGTGCAACAAGTAATTTGTATTCGTTTGATTGGGATGTTGCTACGTCAACAATGACGCCATCCGCATCGACTTTTGCATATAGCATATTGATTTCCTTCTAATCTCTCAATGTGTGAGTAAGTGATTTGTTCACTTCCCATCTTACCTAATAACCACTATTCTAGACCATAACTGTCATCATTGTATTGTATGTTTATAAGCCAAATTTGGGTTGTTTAGGAGAATATAGAGCATGTCTGACACTGGTCGTCCAGAGCAGAACTCTTCGTCATCGGCAGAGAATGAGTCTTATGATGAAAATGAAATCACAAATGAAGCAGAAGATGGCGCAACCGATACGGTGAGTGAAGAGGCATTACAAGCCGAGGCCAATCAGTGGAATGTCCAAAGTGCGTCGTTAGAATATCCTAATCCGTTATTAGATTGTTTGGTCTTATTAAGTAAATATTCCTGAATTCAAGTCCGAAGTGCGACACTTTCACTTCAAGCAACTAAGCACATTTCTTTAAACACTACGGCTGGTTGCTTGAACCCTAAACACTTCCTTGGACGATTATTTATTCGTCTCATTGCGAAGTGTATTCTCTCTTCTGTAACACGTCTTAAATCGGTACCTTTGGGCACATATTGCCTTAGGAGTCCGTTGCTATTTTCGTTTGCTCCACGTTCCCAAGAACTGTATGGATGAGCAAAATACACTGTCGTTTCTAATGCTTCGGCTATCTCAGCGTGATACGCGAACTCTCGACCATTATCTGCTGTGATCGTGTGAACATGATCTTTAAAAGGCAGCAATAGCTCTATGGTTGCTTGAGTCACATCTTTGGCTGATTTCGAATCCACTTTCTTTATAAGGTAAAAACGTGTCTTTCTTTCTAGCAAGGTGACAATTGAGCCTGAGCCGTGCTTACCTAAAACAGTGTCTATCTCCCAGTCTCCAAAGCGCTTTTTGGTATCAACAATCACAGGCCGATCATCAATGGATACCTTATTCTTGATCACTTCAGCTTTTGTTCTCTGGCCTTTCCGGTAGCGTTTTCTTCCTTGCCTCAAATGGCGGTAAAGTGTCCCTTTGTTTCTTTTGTCATCATGGATATATTGGTAAATCCATTGATGACTGACGGGAACACCGCAGTTTTTGAGTACGTTAGAGACTTGCTCAGGACTCCAGTCGATTTCAATTAAAATACGAATAAAATCAATTGTCTTTGATGATATGCGATATTTTGCCGCTGTCTTCCGCCTTATCAAACAGGCTCTTTGGGCTTTGTCAGGGCAATATTCTGTTACTTTTTTATTCCGCTTTAACTCACGGTAAATCGTAGCTCTATGACAATTCAGGATGAGTGCAATATTTGCCACTGATATTTCTTGCCCTAAAAGAGCGGAAATCTGGTATCTTTTGCCTTCGGTCAACTGCTGATAATTCATGTTGGTACTGCTTTATCTGTGGTAAGAAGAAGTGTATCAACTTCAGCAGTTGGCTTCTTCTACACCTGATTTGCAGTGTCGCACTTATTATCTGAATTTAGGTTTCTATAACCCCTATACTGCCGATGGCATCGCAGCGGGGTTACCTATTACTGACAATGCCATGTCTCCAGAGCTTTTCCAACGTGCTGCACAGCGGATTGGCCTCAGCACCCGATTTGTTAAGCGTTCTTTGGCAAAAATTCCTGATATGGTCATGCCGGTTGTTTTGCTCTTAAAAGAAAAGCAAGCCTGTGTGTTGTTGGAGTTAGATAGAAAAAACGGAAGCGCTAAAATTCTCCGACCAGAATCCGGTGAAGGCGAATTAACAATAACCATAGAGCAGCTGAATGAATCGTTTTCGGGTTACTGCTTTTTTGTTCGTCCCTTGTATCAATTTGACAAACGTTCCGAGAAAAGTGACGAAAAAGAAACCAAAAAAGGTCATTGGTTTTGGGGAACCGTTACTGGGTCTTGGCGAATATATCGTGATGTTTTCATCGCGTCGTTATTAATTAATATTTTTGCCGTAGCCAGCCCTTTGTTTGTCATGAATGTTTATGATCGTGTTGTGCCAAATAACGCGTTTGATACCCTATGGGTTTTGGCAATTGGTGCCGCGGCGGTGTATTTATTCGATTTTTTACTGCGTATGCTGCGAGCGTACTTTATTGATATTGCCGGTAAAAAATCAGATATCTTGATATCCGCGTCGATTTTTTCCAAAGTGAATAACATTACGATGGCATCTCGTCCTAAGTCGGTTGGCGCATTTGCAAAGAACTTGCAAGAGTTCGAAAGCATTCGAGACTTCATCACGTCTGCATCCATCACCACCTTGGTGGACATTCCGTTCATGTTTTTGATCATTGGCGTAATATGGCTGATAGGTGGCCCGGTTGGTTACATTCCGATTGTGACCATTGCGCTTATTGTCTTATACAGTCTTATTATTCAAATTCCGCTACGACGTTCCATTGAGGAAAGTCAAAAAACCGCGTCTCAGAAAAACGCAGTATTGATCGAAAGCCTATACAACGCTGAAAGTGTGAAGTTGAATAATGCGGAAGGCGTCATGCAGCAACAATGGGAAAATGCCGTAGGCAATATTGCCGATTGGGGGGTAAAAACGCGTCAGTTGTCTCAGTCTTCTTCGTCATTTGCAATGGTGGCCCAACAGCTGACAACCGTGATTATTGTTATTGTCGGTGTGTATCAAATATCAGAAGGTAATATGAGCATGGGGGCGCTGGTGGCGTCAGTCATGTTGACAGGAAGAGCGCTTGGTCCAATGGCGCAAGTGGCCAGTTTGGCGACTCGTTACAATCAGGCTAAGTCAGCGTTTTCATCATTGAATGAGATCATGTCTTCGCCGGTAGAAAACCCAGATAACGTGAAATTTGTGCACCGTCCTTCATTTAAAGGGTCTTTTCAATTTGAAGCGGTAGACTTTGCCTACCCAGATCAAGAACAAGCCGCGGTAAGTTCGATAAACTTCACCATTCAGCAAGGTGAGAAAGTTGCCATCATTGGGCGTATTGGTTCGGGTAAGTCAACACTAGGCAAATTAATGACGGGCTTGTATACACCAGGCTCTGGCGCCATACGCATAGATGGTGTCGATTTGCGGCAAGTAAACCCGACCGATTTGCGTCGCAATGTAGGCGCGGTGTCGCAAGACGTGAATTTATTTTATGGTTCCATTAAAGACAACATCGTCATGGGTGTGCCTTACATGGAAGATGACGCGATCATTCGAGCGGCGGATTTATCCGGTGTGTCTGAGTTTGCTAATCGTAAGCCAAGCGGGCTGGACAGCAATGTTGGTGAGCGTGGTGCCTTGTTATCTGGAGGGCAACGCCAAAGTATCGCGATCGCAAGAGCGTTACTTTTTGATCCGCCGATTCTTATTTTGGACGAACCGACGGCGTCTATGGACAACACCACTGAGGCTCGGATGAAACGTCGATTAATGGAAGGGATTAAAGACAAAACCCTCATCTTAATTACACATAAGGCCTCTATGCTAGACATGGTTGATCGTATTATCGTCATGGATAACGGTCGCTTGATTGCTGATGGTCCAAAAGCACAAGTGCATGAAGCGCTTCGCCAAGGCAAATTGAAGGTCAGTTAATAATGAGCAATAAAAACCAGATATCTCAAAACGATTTAGAATATTTGACGAACCGAAATGCAGCATTGATGCTGAAAACGCCTCGTGGTGGTCGAATTATTTTATGGGTTATTTTTATTTTTGTGACGGTCGCTTTGGTGTGGGCGCACTATACCTCGTTGGATGAAGTTACCGTTGGTGAAGGGAAAGTCATACCATCCAGTCAGGTTCAGCAAATACAAAACCTTGAGGGGGGTATTTTAAAAGAGATCAATGTTAAGGTGGGGCAAGTGGTCGATAGTGGTCAGGTGCTGATGACTATTGAAAATACAGAAGCTTTGTCGTCATTGCGTGAACAGCAAGCGGAATCGATTAACTTGCGGGTGCGTGCCACACGTCTGCAAGCCGAATCGTACGGAGTTAAGCCAGAGTTCGATGCACAGGTGATGAAAGAGTATCCGCAAGTGGTGAGTCGAGAGATGGACTTGTATAAAAACCGCCTAGAGTCATTACGCACGAATCAGTCCAGTTTCCAGCAGCAAATAGAGCAGCGAAAACAGGAAATTGTCGAGTTACAAGCCAAGTTAGACAATTTAAAACAAAGTTATGCGTTCTCGAAAGAGGAGTTGTCATTAACGCGCCCCGCGTTTGAGCAGGGGGCGGTTTCTCGGGTTGAACTATTGCAGTTGGAGCGTCAAGTAAACCAGTTGCAAGGGGATCTAGAAGCAACGCAATTGGCGATTCCTCGCGCGCGATCGGCTTTAAAAGAAGCGCAAAGTAAATTAGAAGAAAGCGATGCGAAATTTCGTGCGGATGCACAAGAAGATTTAACAACAGTAAAAAGCAAGTTAGACCAACTCCGCGAGAGCAATGTGTCTCTTGAAGATAAGGTTTCCAGAACTCAAGTGAGATCGCCGGTTAAAGGGATAGTCAAGCAGCTGCAGATCAATACCGTTGGTGGTGTTATTAAACCAGGAATGAGCTTGCTGGAAATAGTTCCGATTGAAGATTCCTTGTTGATCGAAGCGAAAGTTCGTCCAGAAAATATTGGTTTCATTCAACCAGATATGAGCGCGGTGGTAAAACTATCGGCCTATGATTTTGCTATTTTTGGCGGCTTACATGGGGTGGTTGAAAACATCAGTGCGGACACCATTTTAGATGAAGAAGGCAACAGCTTTTATTTGGTGAGAGTGAGGACAGATAAAAACCATTTAGGCCGTGAAGAAGCGCCATTGCCTATTATTCCTGGTATGCAAGCAACGGTAGACATCATTACGGGCAAAAAGACATTATTAGACTATTTGCTAAAACCGATTCTGAAGGCAAAACAAAATGCGCTTCGTGAGCGCTAATTACAAAAAAAATGGCAGGTTTGATGACGAGTAACAAATGTTAACAAACCGTTATTATTTGCTGGTTAGAATAGCAAGATCGCACTTGATAGGACGAGATCAATTTTGAAAATTTTGTGTTGGAATACAGATAACGCCGTATGGAAGCATTGGAATCAAGTGATAAGCCGTGGTGTCTCATTAGTTCGTGTTGATACCTTGGAAGAAGTGCGCCAAATACTGCGTGCAAAGCCGTCTGAATTTGAATACTGCTTCTTTTATTTGGATAAGGAATTTTTTGCAAAGCACGTCGAGGATGTGGCCAGTGTTTGCGCTGAGCTTCCTCAACAAAAAGTGGTGGTTTTCCCTAGCCAGCATAGTCAATCGGCGGCATTACGGCTTTTTTCTGTCGGTGTAAACGGGCAGTGCGCGCCCTATATTGGTAAAGAGCAATTGACCTTGGTTTTGTCGGTCATTGAGTCTGGTGAGATTTGGGGTGGAAAAGCCTTTATTCAGCAGCTTATTCAGCAATCTGCTTTGCCTGTCGCTCAGCCGAATAGTGCGTTAGATGAGTTATCTGAACGCGAGTTAAGCGTGGCGCAATGCGTCTCTAAAGGCTTATCTAATAAGCAAATTGCCCTTGAATTGAATATTACTGAGCGTACAGTGAAAGCCCATTTGACGTCGATTTTTAAGAAAACACAGACAAAAGATCGTTTGGCATTGGCGCTTTTGGTTAAGCCGCAATCTGTCGTGCATTAAACTCGCTCATCGAGTCTTAGTTTGCGCTTTTTTGGTTCGCGTTTTACTTTTTTGATGTCTTTCCGCTATTAAATTGACGTTTTTTTCTTCTTAAAGGCCCTAAAACGGGCCTTTTACCTGTTTATTATTCCATTTTATGTGTGTCTAAATGGCGCATATCTTGCATTTTGTTTGGTGCTTACTTTACGTTTTTTAAGAGAATGCACCATGCTTGCTCCCCCAGAAAAAGAACTGACTGTGATGTTGGTAGACAATGAACCAGCAAGAGCGGCCATTGTTGAACAGGCGATGGTCGACAGTGGTTATCGTGTGATTAGGCGCTTGGAGAGTGCTAAAAACCTCACGGAAGCCGTGGCAGAGTTTCAGCCGGATATGGTCATTATTGACATCGAATCACCCGATCGGGATATGTTAGAAAACATGTCTCGACTTACTCAAGATAACCCACGCCCGATTGTTATGTTCGCCGAAGAAGACGATTCCAGACATGTGGAAGCCGCTATTCGTGCTGGTGTAAGTGCTTATGTTGTTGACGGCGTGAACAGTGGCAGCGTTAAGGCGCTTCTTCAAGTGGCCATCGCAAGATTTAGGGAGTTTCAGGCGCTTCGATCTGAATTAGAGTCAGTGAAAAGCCAGCTTGAAGACCGCAAGCTAATAGACAAAGCAAAAGGTTTGATAATGAAACATCAGAAGTGTGATGAACCCGCCGCTTATCAAGCTCTGCGCAAATTGGCTATGGATCGTAGTCAGCGTATGACCGACGTAGCTCGAAATATTATCTCTGTGATGGAATTAATGGGAGGCTCAAAATGATCTTGATGCAGCCAAATACAGTTATTCAAAATGCAGAGCCTATTCGAATTGGGTTTATTCCATTGATTGATTGCGCTCCTTTTGTCATTGCTCATGAGAAAGGTTTCTTCTTACAAGAAGGCGTGGATGTGGTGCTTTCCAAGGAAGCGTCTTGGGCGAGTATTCGTGACAAGGTGACGTTTAATTTACTGGATGGTGCTCATATGTTGGCGTCCATGCCAATTGCGGCCAGTTTGGGTATTGGCACGATAAAGACATCCATGGAAACGAGCTTTACGGTCAGCCACAATGGTAATGGCATCACCATTGGGAATGAATTGTACAAACAGTTACAGCGGTTTGCTGTGTCATCGGCAGACATTCGATCGGGTGCCGCGCTGAAAAAGTTGATTGAAAGTCGAGGTAAGGGGACTGCGCCACTGCGGTTTGCGATGGTATACCCTTATTCATCGCATAATTACCAGTTGCGGGATTGGTTAAGTCGAGCGGGTATTGATTCGGATAATGATGTGCAGATCGTGGTGGTGCCTCCGGTCAAAATGGTGGACAGTCTTCGCCAAGGAGACATAGACGGTTACTGTGTTGGCGAACCATGGAACAGTCTTGCTGTGGAGCAAGGTGTTGGGCATATGTTGGTCACGGGATTCGAAATTTGGGGAAGCACACCAGAGAAAGTGTTTGGTGTGAACTCGACTTGGGCTGAGCAAAATCGCGGGTCGTATCTTGCGGTGATACGAGCGCTAGAGCAGGCATGTAAGTGGGTGGATAATCCGGCGAATCAGACAGAGCTGCTTAATATTTTAAGCCAATCTGATTATTTAAATTGCACGGTTGAGCAGCTGGTCTATGGTTTCGGATCGGTAAAGCCTAAGGGGCAGTTCGATTGGCCAATGGACGCCTATCAGCGATTTTCAGGCAGTGATATTAATAAGCCGCTTCCAAGTTATGCATTATGGATCATGGCGCAGATGCATCGTTGGCATCAACTGGATCATGTCACGTCGCTGAACGATTTGGCGGAGCAAGTTTATCGTAAGGACTTGTTTTATGAGGCGCTGGGCTTAGCGCAAAGGAATCAGGCATCAGAGTGGCGATTATCTGCAAAAGAAGAGTCCACTTGGCTTTCCTCTGTTGCTTCAGGAAAGATCCGTTTGCACCCAGAAGGCATATTAAAAGGGTTTGATCGTTTTGAGTGAGTGGTATTTGAACATGTCATGTTTTAGTGCGTTGTGCGTAATGATTGGGCGAAAAAAGGTTTTCCAGCGGGCTCATACGTCATTCGTGGCGGTGTTAAATATATAAATATTATATAAATCATATGGTTAATTATGTTGGCACGTTGCGTGCTTTATTAAATACATTGAAAAAGAGTTAGCTAAAAAATTTTGGTGAAATTAGCAACGATGCTGAATTGTCACCCACATTACTGAATATCCAATGTAGGATTTTCTTTGAATGGCAAAGGCGCCTGTGAACACATTTTGTTGTGATTGCATGCGCCTTTTTTGTTTTTCTACTTTTTAAACCTGTCTTTAGAAGCGGAGTATGACGATGAACCTTAGATTTTTGAAAGCCGTAATTCCCCTGCCTGTGACTGCAATGGCAGTACAGAAAGTCCGTGCGTCTGTGTTGGTCGGCTCTGTTCTTTTGTCTGGCATTGCTCATGCAGAGCTTGGTTATCCGGAAAAAGAAGAGTTGAAATTTGGCTTTATAAAGTTAACAGACATGGCGCCATTGGCGGTGGCCTATGAAAAAGGCTACTTCGAAGATGAAGGCTTGTACGTCACGTTAGAAGCTCAAGCAAATTGGAAAGTGCTGTTGGATCGAGTCATTGATGGGCAATTAGACGGTGCTCACATGCTGGCGGGACAGCCATTGGGCGCCACCATCGGCTACGGTACCAAAGCACACATTGTGACGGCGTTTAGCATGGATTTGAACGGGAACGGCATAACTGTATCAAACGATGTTTGGGATGAAATGAAGAAAAACATTCCAAATGGCCCCGATGGAAAGCCAGTTCATCCTATTAGTGCAAGTGCTCTAAAGCCGGTCATTGATGGTTATAAAGCGCAGGGCAAGCCATTCCAAATGGGCATGGTTTTCCCAGTTTCCACTCACAACTATGAATTACGTTATTGGCTTGCTGCAGGTGGAATCAATCCTGGCTACTACGCGCCAGCACGAGGCGATACCAGTGGCCAAATCAATGCAGATGCTCTGTTGTCTGTAACGCCGCCACCACAAATGCCAGCCACCATGGAGGCCGGCACTATTTCTGGTTACTGCGTGGGTGAACCATGGAACCAACAAGCCGTATTTAAAGGTATTGGCGTGCCAGTGATTACCGATTATGAAATCTGGAAGAACAACCCAGAAAAAGTATTTGGTGTGAGCAGTGATTGGGCGGAGCAGTATCCAAACACACATATTCGTGTGGTGAAAGCGATGATCCGTGCTGCGAAATGGTTGGATGATAACAATAACGCTAACCGTCCAGAGGCTGTGAAAATCCTTTCACGCAGCCAATACGTTGGTGCCGATTACGATGTTATCGCCAACAGTATGACGGGGACATTTGAATACGAAAAAGGTGACAAGCGCGAGATTCCTGATTTCAACGTCTTCTTCCGTCACCACGCGACTTACCCGTATTACAGCGATGCCATCTGGTACCTAACGCAAATGCGTCGTTGGGGGCAGATTGCGGAACCTAAGTCTGACGAATGGTTCATGAATATCGCTAAAGAAGTTTACCGTCCTGACATCTATGCGCAAGCGGCTAATTCATTGATCGAAGATGGCATCATGATGGCGTCTGAATTCCCTGACTTTGACAAAGAAGATGGATTCAAACCACCTCAAAGTGACTTCATCGATGGCGTTTTGTATGACGGAAAATACCCGAATGACTATTTGAAACGCTTCAAAATCGGCCTGAAAGGTGATGATCAGATTTAAGAAGATCAAACACAAAGAGTCAGTCCAAAGTGGTCACATACCGTGGCCACGTTCCAAGAAATAGAGTGAGAGAAAGATGATGATTTCAAACATAACGATGGCGTCTTTGAAGGATAAGATCAGCGCATTTTCTGTGAAAGGAATGCTGCTGCCTGTCTTTGGCATCTTGGTTTTCATCTTGTTGTGGCAAGTCGGAGCAAGTCGTGTGCATACCTCATTGGGAGAGTTTCCAGGGCCTGTGGTGGTGTATGAACAATGGAACAGTCTGGTGGCTGAGCATCAAAATGAGCGCATCAAGGCGGATAAGTTTTACGCCAGACAAGAGGAGCGTATTGCCCAAAGACAAGCCAAAGACCCTAGTTATGTTGGAACAATAAGAGACTACACCGGTAAACCAACGTTTTTTGATCAAATTTTTACCAGCTTGTATACGGTTTTAGCAGGTTTTGGGTTGGCCAGTTTGATTGCGATTCCTGTCGGTATTTTGATAGGCCTTAACAGGTCGGTTTACAGCGCCTTGAACCCCGTAATTCAAGTCTTTAAACCTGTGTCGCCATTGGCATGGTTGCCCTTGGTAACCATGGTGGTGAGCGCGAGTTATGTTTCTGATGATCCGATGTTTTCAAAGTCATTTTTGACATCCATGTTCACTGTGACTCTGTGTTGCATGTGGCCCACGTTGATTAACACCGCGGTGGGTGTGGCTGCGGTGGAAAAAGACTTGCTTAACGTATCAAAAGTGTTGCGTCTTGGTTGGATGACACACGTGGTGAAAATTGTAGTGCCGTCTGCGATTCCGTTGATGTTTACCGGTTTGCGTTTGTCGCTTGGCATTGCGTGGATGGTATTGATTGCGGCAGAAATGTTGGCGCAAAACCCAGGGTTAGGGAAATTTGTGTGGGATGAATTCCAAAATGGCAGTTCAAATTCGCTAGGCCGAATTATGGTGGCGGTGTTGATGATTGGCTTTATTGGTTATTTATTAGACCGAGTTATGTTGGCGATTCAGCGTTTTGTTTCTTGGGACAAAACTCAGGTGCTGCGTTAGTTGAAGGGATTCAGCGAGTAGGCCATTTGTCAAAAATAGAGTAATGAAAATACGCGAATCGGAGAAAAGTATGACAACACATTTAGATATCAGCCATGTTTCCATCGAGTTTCCAACGCCAAAAGGCTCGTTTAAAGCGCTTGATAACGTTAGTTTGAAAATAGAGAAAGGCGAATTTGTTTCGCTTATTGGTCACTCTGGTTGCGGCAAGTCAACCGTACTGAATATTGTGGCGGGTTTGTATGATGCCACCGAAGGCGGCATTTTGTTGGACGGCAGAGAGGTAAAAGGGCCGGGCCCAGAAAGAGCGGTGGTGTTTCAGAATCACTCTTTATTGCCTTGGTTAACGTCTTATCAGAATGTTGAGTTGGCTGTTAAACAAGTGTTTCGCAAAACAAAATCTAAGAAAGAAATGCACGATTGGATCATGCACAACCTTGAATTGGTGCACATGACGCATGCGGCCGATAAGCGCCCAGCTGAAATTTCTGGTGGTATGAAGCAGCGTGTTGGCATCGCCCGAGCATTGGCCATGGAGCCAAGTGTCTTGTTGATGGATGAACCTTTCGGCGCGCTTGATGCCCTGACGCGTGCGCACTTACAAGACTCGTTGATGGAAATTCAGAAAGATTTAAACAACACCGTCATCATGATCACGCATGACGTGGATGAAGCGGTCTTGCTATCAGATCGCATTGTGATGATGACGAATGGTCCAGAAGCCACAATTGGTGAAATTTTGCATGTAGATTTGGAGCGCCCAAGAGACCGTTTGGCGCTGGCGAATGACCCAAAATATGTGGATTACCGTGCTCAAGTGCTGACTTTTTTGTACGAAAAACAGCGCAAAGTCGAACCCATTCATAGTGTGGCTAAAAACAAAGCCACGCCTGCTACCACCAAGGCTGCGCAGGCGTAATACCATGAACCAGACAATGAAACGTCGGCTGGTGATTGTGGGTGCAGGTATGGCCGGTAGTAAATTGGCACACGATGCAAAAATCGCGTATGGCGATGCATATCATATTATTTTGATCGGTGAAGAGGCTCAGGTTGGTTATAACCGCATACTGCTGTCGTCTTTACTGGCAAATGATATTGCCGATGCTGATATGAAGCTGGTGGATGCGCAAAAAATGCAAGACGACGGTATCGAAATCGTCGCTAATGACCCAGTAGTTCGTGTTGATGTGGCTGAAAAAAACGTGATGTTATCCAGCGGACACCAAGTGGCTTACGACCAATTGGTGTTGGCGACTGGCTCGCGGGCAAGTCGTTTGCCAATAGACGGGGCGAATGCGCCCAACGTGATGGGCTTTCGGACTTGGAATGACGTCAATGTCATGACCCAAATGAAGCCTAACCAGTCTATTTGTGTGGTGGGTGGTGGCCTTTTGGGGTTAGAAGCGGCCGTTGGTTTGGCGAAACGCGGACATAAGGTAACGGTATTTCATCGTTCTCATTGGTTACTAAATCGTCAGCTTGATCAAGAGTCCGCCGCATTACTGCAACGACGTTTGGTAGAGATGGGAGTGGCGTTTCGACTGGGTGAGTCGCCTGTGTCCTTTGTGCAATCTGACGACGGTCAAGTCGAACAGGTGGTTTGTCAAAATGGTGACCAACTGGGTGTTGACTTGGTTGTGATGGCGGCGGGGATTTCACCTGAAACCAGCTTGGCGAGCACGGCTGGACTGGCGGTTGATCGCGCTATTTTAGTGGACAAGCAAATGAAAACCTCTTACGCGGATGTGTTTGCGATTGGCGAGTGCTGTGAGTTCAACCAACAGACCTTTGGGTTGGTCGCGCCGATTTGGACGCAAATTACTGTGTTATTGAGTGTTTTATCGGGATCGGAAGCGGCTTTTTCTATAGAGCCAACGCCAACAAAATTAAAAGTGTCGGGTGTGAATCTTTTTTCTGTAGGAAGGATTCAGCCCATCAGTGGAGACAGCTGCCTCCTTTTTAAGGATGTCAGCGTAAACCATTACCGCAAACTGGTAGTCAATGATGGCTTGCTGGTTGGAGCAATTCTTTATGGCAACGTCGCCGATGGGAGCTGGTATTTCCAGTTAATACAAAATAAGACCAATGTCTCTGACATGCTTGATTTGCTGATATTTGGCGAAGCGTATTGCTGCCCCAAAGTCGCGTAATTAGGTCGTTTCGGACGTTGCTAGCCGTTAGGCATGTTACTTCAATAAAAGTTATTGCAAGGGGAATAAAATGACTTCTACCGTGTCTTTTCTTAATTCTAAACCTCATTTAGTCGTGATCGGCAATGGTATGGTCGGTCACCACTGTGTCGAGCAGCTGATCGCTCAAGGTGGGCATGATGCCTTTAATATTACGGTTTTTGGTGAAGAGCCGTATTTGGCCTATGACCGAGTGCATTTAAGCGAATATTTCACGGGGAAAGGCGCCGCGGATTTGGCCATGACGGACGGCTCTTTGTATGCCGACAATGGCGTTCGCTATTTTACAAACAGTTTGGTGACAGAGATCGATCGCGATGCGAAGCGTTTGATGTTGCATAACGGTGAGGCACTATCATACGACAAGTTGATTCTGGCCACTGGCTCATACCCTTTTGTTCCACCCATTCCCGGTCATAAACGTGATAATACTTTTGTGTATCGTACATTAGACGATTTGGATGCCATTCGTGCTTGTGCAAAAGAAGTCACGCGAGGCACGGTCGTTGGCGGTGGTTTGTTGGGGCTCGAAGCGGCCAATGCGTTGAAAAATTTGGGTCTCGAAACCAGCGTCGTGGAATTCGCTCCGCGTCTTATGCCAGTTCAGTTAGACGATAAAGGCGGTTCTGTTCTTAAAGAGATGATCGAAGGCATTGGTGTAAAGGTGTACACCGATACGGCGACCAAAGAGATTGTTGATGGGGAATCGGCTTTTCATCGAATGAACTTTGCCGATGGTTCCCATCTTGAGACGGATTTGATTTTGTTCTCTGCGGGGATTCGTCCTCAGGATGCGTTGGCGCATCAATCTGGTTTGGCCGTGGGTGAACGAGGTGGCATCAGTGTCAATAATCACTGCCAAACCAGCGATGAAGACATTTATGCGATCGGTGAATGCGCGCTGTGGAATAACCGTATTTTTGGTTTGGTGGCACCAGGTTACGCGATGGCAAAGGCCGCTGCAGGTCATTTAATGGGCAACGCGAGTGTGACCTTTACTGGTGCTGATATGAGCACGAAATTGAAGTTGCTTGGCTGCGATGTGGGCTCTGTTGGCGATGCTCATGCTCAGTCACAGGGCTGTAAAGTGTTTGTTTATCAAGATGAATTGAGCCAGAGCTACCGCAAAATGGTGGTGTCCGAAGACGGTAAAAAGTTATTAGGTGCGGTTTTGGTTGGCGACAACAGCTACTACGATACGCTGTTACAGTATTACTTAAACGCCATTGATTTACCGGAACAAGCGCAGTCGCTGATTTTGCCTGCAATGGAGGGAGCGCCTGTTGGGTTGGGAGTTGATGCGTTGCCCGCAACGGCGTCGATTTGCAGTTGTCATAACGTTTCTAAACAAGACATTAGCGATGCGGTTTGTTGTGGTGCGTTGTCGGTTGGCGATGTAAAAGGCGTCACCAAAGCGGCAACCGGGTGTGGTGGTTGTGCCGCGTTGCTGAAAAAGGTGGTCGACAATGAATTGTTGGCGTTGGGTGTTGAGGTCAGTACTGACATTTGTGAGCACTTTGCGTACACACGTCAAGATTTGTATAACTTGGTCAAAATAGGCGAGATTAAAAGCTTTGCTGAGTTGTTAAAAACACATGGTAAAGGGCACGGTTGCGAAATCTGCAAACCCGCTGTCGGCTCCATTTTGGCGAGTGTTTGGAATGACTATGTGCTGAAAAAAGAGCACATCAGCTTGCAAGACACCAACGATCGTTTCCTTGCCAACATGCAAAAAGACGGCACCTACTCTATTGTTCCGCGTATTCCCGGCGGCGAAATTACGCCCGATCGATTGATCGTTCTAGGTGAAGTGGCCAAAGAATACGGACTCTATACAAAAGTAACCGGCGGTCAGCGTATTGATTTATTTGGTGCTACTTTGCCACAGTTGCCCGAAATTTGGGGGAAATTAATCGCAGCGGGATTTGAGACTGGTCAGGCCTATGGCAAGTCTTTGCGTACCGTAAAGTCTTGCGTTGGCAGCACTTGGTGTCGTTACGGCGTGAATGACAGTATGAAAATGGCGATTGATTTAGAGAACCGTTATAAGGGGCTGCGTTCGCCTCATAAGATTAAATTCGCCGTATCGGGTTGTACCCGAGAATGTGCAGAAGCACAGAGTAAAGACATTGGGGTCATTGCCACCGAAGGCGGTTGGAATTTGTACGTGTGCGGTAATGGTGGTATGAAGCCCCGTCATGGTGATTTGTTTGCCAAAGATTTGGACGATGAAACCTTGGTGAAATACATTGACCGCGTGCTGATGTTTTACACGAAAACCGCCGACCGATTGCAGCGTACTTCCGTCTGGATGGAAGGCTTAGAAGGTGGTTTGGATTATCTAAAAGACGTGGTTATTCACGATAAACTAGGCCTGTGTGCCGAGTTGGAAGCGCGTATGCAGCATGTGGTTGATACCTTCCAATGCGAATGGAAAACCACACTAGAAGACCAAGAAGCGTTGAAAACCTTTCGCCAATTTGTGAATTACGACGGTGAAGACAGCAACGTAGTGTTTGTGGAAGAGCGCAATCAAATGCGCCCTGCAACGGACCTAGAAAAACAGCAATTAATCGCAAAGGTGGGTTAATACGATGACGATGCCGTGGAAATTAGTGTGTAAGCAGAGTGATTTGGTTGTGGATGCCGGTGTTGCAGCCATGGTTAATGGCGAGCAGGTGGCGCTTTTTTATGTGCCAGAATCGGACAACAAGGTTTTTGCTCTTGGAAACTGGGACCCTGTTGGTAAAGCAAATGTTTTGTCGCGTGGTTTGATTGCACATCTTCAAGGAGAGTGGGTTGTAGCAAGTCCGCTTTATAAACAGCATTTCGTTTTGTCGACGGGGCAGTGTCTAGAAGAAGAGCTCAGTGTGCCTCATTGGCAGGCCAAGCTCGAAGGGGGCAGTGTGTATATTGCTTCACTTTAAAACAGTGCGTTTGGTGGTTTTTTTGCACTGTTTAAGTGCGTTATTGATTTTTGTGTGTGAATACGGCGAGCCGACTGTGGCATCGAATCTATAGTAAGAGCAGGCGTTAGCGGGAAATGCCTTTTTTCTAGAACTTGGCCTGCTTATTGCTTTGTATAGAGTACTGATGCACCGTAAACCGACGATGGCTTACACATAAAGCAGTCAGATATTACAAAAGGCAACGAGGCCCAATCACTTTTCTAAGAAAAGTGATTGGGCCTTTTTTTGTTTTCAACAAAGTGAGCAGCGTGAGGAAGACCCATGACGGCAACCAGCAAAAAAACAACTTGTCCATATTGTGGTGTTGGGTGTGGCGTTAATGTCACGATTCCACACTCAGTAGACGACATTGTTCCGCCTGTATCTGGAGATCTGGAGCACCCTGCTAATTTTGGTCGCTTATGCGTAAAAGGCAGCAGTCTTGCTCAAACCCTGCGTTCGGATGATCGCTTATTAACACCCATGGTGGCAGGGCAGGCTGTATCGTGGAATGAAGCAGTAGAGACGGTTGCGGATAAAATTGCTCAGGTTGTGAAAGATCATGGTCCTGATGCGTTTGCTTTTTATCTTTCAGGCCAAATTTTAACGGAAGATTATTATGTGGCGAACAAGCTCGCCAAAGGTTTTATTGGTACGGCGAACGTGGATACAAACTCACGTTTGTGTATGGCGTCCGCTGTCGTTGGTTACAAGCGGGCTTTTGGTTCGGACACTGTGCCTTGTAACTATGAAGATTTAGAGCGCTGTGATCTGTTGATTATGGTTGGTTCAAACGCGGCGTGGACACACCCGATTTTATATCAACGTATAGCGGCCGCGAAAAAACAGCGCCCTGAGATGAAAATCGTGGTGATTGACCCACGAGAAACGGCGACCTGCGATATTGCCGATATGCATTTGGCGATTAAGCCGGGCAGTGACGCCGCGGTGTTTTCTTACTTATTAAAGTGTTCTGCTCAAGCGGGTATTTTGGATGAGGGTTTTATCGCCAATCACACAAATGGATTTGACGAGGCATTCGCTCAAGCCAAATCTTCAACCCCCACGTTGTCCTCTGCGGCCGCCTTTTGTGGCGTCAGCGAACAGGATCTTAATCGTCTTGTAGGCTGGTGGAATGATACGCCGAAGACAGTGACGTTTTATTCTCAAGGAGTAAATCAATCCTCATCTGGCGTGGATAAATGCAACGCGATCATCAATTGTCATTTGGCGACAGGTCGAATTGGGGTGGAGGGCGCAGGGCCTTTTTCAATTACTGGACAACCCAATGCGATGGGTGGACGTGAAGTGGGCGGTTTGGCGAATCAATTGGCGGCGCACATGGATTTCGCGACACCGGGCGCACAAGAGTTGGTGCAGCGCTTTTGGCAAGCGCCCAATATGGCAACGGAAAATGGCTTAAAAGCCGTAGATTTATTCCAAGCGATGGAAGAGGGTAAAGTGAAAGTGGTGTGGATTATGTCCACCAACCCAATGGTGAGCTTACCAGATACGGCTCAAGTTCGACGCGCGCTGGAAAAGTGTGAACTGGTGATTGTCAGTGATTGCAAGGCGCACACTGATACCACTGCGATGGCTGATGTTTTGTTTCCTGCAACAGGTTGGAGTGAAAAAGACGGTACGGTGACCAATTCAGAGCGACGTATTTCACGTCAGCGTGGATTGTTGCCAGCGCCAGGCGAGGCGAAGCATGACTGGTGGGCGATTTGTGAAGTCGCAAAGAGTCTGGGGTTTCAATCGGCTTTTTCTTACCGAAATGTCCACGAGATTTTTAATGAGCATGCGGCCTTATCGGCGTTTGAGAATAATGGTCGACGTGATTTTGATATTGGTCATTTTAGCCAAATGACCCAGGAAGAATACGACGCCTTGGTGCCTGTGCAATGGCCTGTACCTAAAGGGCGTCCAGAAGGCACGAAGCGCATGTTCGAAGACGGGCGCTTTTTTACCTCTGACGGTCGAGCGCGATTTGTTGCCATTTCCCCAAGCTTACCTCAGCATCAAGCTTCGCCAGCGTGGCCATTTACACTGAATACCGGTCGGGTTCGCGATCAATGGCATACTATGACGAGAACCGGTGATGCGGCGTCTTTGGCAAAGCACACAGCGCAGCCTTATGTTGAGATCCATCCAAAAGATGCAAAGCGTCTTAGTATCGAAGATAAATCCTTGGTTCGTCTGGTTTCCCCTTTAGGGCAGGTATTGCTAAAAGCAAAACTGAGCCGAGCGGTTGCACCAGACAATGTGTTTGCGCCAATTCATTGGACTCAACAATTTGCCAATGCGTCTGTGGTGTCGAATCTTATTCCACAGGTGGTGGATCCCTTGTCTGGACAGCCAGAATCCAAACACGCTCAAGTGAGGCTAGAAGCGGTGGCCGACATCAGCTACGGCTTGGTGATTTCCGCGGTACCGTTGACCTTGTCTGATTGCTTGTATTGGTGCCAAGTGCCTTCTGAGCAAGGTTATCATTACGAAGTGGTTTGGCCGAAGGGACAAACGCAAGCGACGTTAAAAGCCATGGACCTTAAATTGCCTGATCAATCTCATGATGTGGCGGAATGGTTAGAGTATTCGAACCCCATTACTCAGCAAATTCGATTGGCGAAAGTTGTCAATCAAAGGCTGTCATTGTTGGTGTATGCGCATCCGCAACCAGAGTCCATTATGGCCGATTGGCTGATTTCGCAATTAGCCATAAATACCACACTGTCTATGCAAGATCGCTTGGCCATCTTGGTGGGCACGCCGGCCAATATTGAAGAAAAAGGTGAGATTATTTGCTCTTGTTTTCAGGTAGGCAGTAAGCAAATTGAAAAAGCCATTGCGTCGGGAGTGTGTTCTGTTGATGAGTTGGGAGGCAAGTTGAAATGTGGCACAAATTGTGGATCTTGTTTACCTGAATTAAAAAGGTTTATTCCCTTGAACACGGAGTTAGCAGTATGACGATTTACACCGGAAATGAATTTACTCAATACGTCAAAATCTTGGGAAGAGGAAAAAAAGGCGCCCGGAGCTTAACGATTGATGAAGCAGAACATGCGATGAGCTTGATGCTTTCTGGTGCTGTGGCACCGGAGCAGTCGGGAGCATTCTGGATGCTGATTCGCATTCGTGAAGAGACAGTGGAAGAAACGGTGGGCTTCACTAAGGCGGCACGTCGCTATTTATCTTCAAAAACGGCATTAAATGTATCGGTGGATTTGGATTGGCCTGCGTATGCTGGAAAACGCAATGAGTTGCCTTGGTTTTTATTGGCGGCGTTGGCGTTGGCAAACTCAGGGGTAAAAATTGTGATGCATGGGCATTCCTTTGTGGAAGAAGACCGAATGTACGTTGAATTTGCCATTTCTCAATTAGGAATCAACCTCTGTGAATCGCTAGCAGAGGTAGAGGTCTCGCTGGCCAACCTAAATTTTGCGTATATTCCATTAGAAAAAATAGACTCCACGTTAGGTGCGATGATGGACTTGAAATACATTTTGGGGCTGCGCTCACCAGTAAATACGGTGGTTCGTATGATGAATCCTTTTTTTGCAGAGCACAGTGTGCATGGTGTGTTTCATCGCGGGTACGATTTGCTGCATCTTTCTGCTTGCAAGCAGTTGGAGGATAAATCTGTGTTGGTTTTCCGAGGAGGAAATGGTGAAGCGGAAGTGAATCCAGAGCGAGACGTAACGCTGGGCAAATGGCAAAATGGGCTCGCAAGTTGGTCGACTTGGGCGAAAGCGGAAAAGGAACATAAGCGGCTGAAAGATTGCTTGGATTTGTCTCGACTCACCGATCATTGGTGTGGGCATCAATTGGATCAATTCGGTGAACAAGCAGTACGTCAAACAATGGCGTCTGTTGCTGGGTTGTTATTTTCGATAGACTCCCATGACGAGTGTTTGGCATTGGCTGACGATATTTGGTCTCGACGTGACAAAACGGTATTGCACTGCGTTAATTAAAGAAACGAGGGTAAAGTGGCGCTAATGTCATTGTCTGCCGCCATATTGGCGGGTGGAAAAGCTGAGAGAATGTCCCATCAAGACAAGGGGCTAATGCACTACCAAGGGACGCCGATGGCTTTGCTGGTTGGTCAGGCATTGCGACATGTGGCGGACCATGTGTTTGTGAATGCCAATCGAAACTATGAGCAATATAGTGAACTGGGTTTTGATGTTGTCGCCGATGAAGAGGCGTATCTAGGAATGGGGCCGTTATCGGGTTTGATGGCGTGTTTAAACACGGCGAATTCGTCACATCTGCTGATATCGCCTTGCGATACCCCTTGTATCACTCATGAAGCGTTTACCTTGTTACAACAAGTGTGTATATCCGCCCCAGAAAGTATTTATTATTTAAGTGACTCTTTGGGTATTCATCCACTGCATGCCATTCTGCCTGTGGCCTCGGCGCGGGCGTCTTTGTCAGTTTTTTTGAGCACTGGAAATCGCCACAGTGTTATGGCGTTTTATGATTATTTTGGTTGTGAATCTGTGGAGTGGAAGTACAGCGATCAATTGTTAAACGTCAACACTCCCCAGCAGCTGCTGCGTTGATTCAGAGTGGCTGTTTAACGGATTCGATGTCTAGGTGGTAAGATTCACCGTCTTCTTTGTGCTCAAGTTTAACCAGAAGGTAATCGAGTGAGGGGACAAACCAAAAAGACGTCTTTTTTCCTTTTTCCAGATTATCGGTACGAATGATTTTGATGGCGGACAGTCGGCCGATTTTAGTGTCGATTGTTTCCATTTTGTCCCGTTTGAAACGCCAATTCTTAATATAACCACCGTCGGCAATTTGGTAATCGAATTCACTTTTCCCTAGCTTTAGGTCTTGTCTTACTTGCAATTGTATTGAGAGTTTATCGAGTGTTTGTGGGTTGATTGCCAGATTCCAAGGTTTGTCTTTGACATCGTTCCGAACAAGGTTGTTGTCCCAATCAAAAGTGAGGGTTGCGGTTCTTTTTTTACCAAGGGCTGAGCTTCTGTATTGGTATTTGATAGGGATGATTTGATGGTTTTTTACATGAAACGTGGATGATTCATCGAGGGAAGCAATCATGCTGTCCGCTGAAAAGACAAACTTCCATTGGTCGTTATTTTGCTTTGTTAAGGTTTGTTTGCCTTCCACTTTTAGGCTAATGCCTTTTTTCCAAATAGTGCTGTACACCGCGGAATAGGGCTCAAGAAAGGTGTCTTTTGATGCTGTTTCGGAGGAAAAAGAAAGTATGGGATAACACATAAAAAGAACCATAAAAACAGCCGTTAAGCACGTTGGGGTTTTATGTGGTCTCATACTTTCTCCTACATCATGTTAGAGTTTCTTGATAAAGCACACCGTTTACGGGTAGTGGTTTTTTATCTAGAAAAGCGTTTCCGTCATGGAATGTTAATCTCTCTTCACTAAACCATTTTACCGCTAGTGGATAGATTATGTGTTCAAGTGCATGGACTTTTGTTGCCAGTGTGTCTGCCGTTTCTTCGCTTGTAATCTCTGTACTTGCTTGAAGAATGACAGCACCTGCATCCAGTTCTGGACTCACAAAATGCACCGATACGCCATGCTCTTTTTCGTTGGCATCAATAGCACGTTGGTGCGTATTCAATCCTTTGTATTTTGGAAGCAAGGAAGGATGAATGTTGAGCATTCTACCTTCGTAATGTTTCGCAAACGTTTCAGTGAGAATACGCATAAAACCAGCGAGAACAACCAGCTTTGGTTGATATTGATCAATGAGTGCTTGTAGCTCTGCATCGAACGCTTCTCGGCTATCAAATGATTTATGGCTCAGCGTGTGGGTGGGGATTCCAGCCAGTTTTGCACGTTCTAAGCCATAAGCCTCTGCTTTGTTGCTGATGACTGCGCAGATATCGATATTGAGTTGTCCTTGCAGGCTTTGATCTATCAAAGCCTGCAAGTTGCTACCGCTGCCAGAAATTAAGACAACGATGGGATAACTCATGCGTTGCCCTCTAGATCAGAGATCACAACGTCTTTACCGCCATTGCGTGGACGAATGTCACCAATAATCCAAGCGTTTTCGCCTTCTGCTTTTAGAATCGCAAGCGCTTCTTCTGCTTTGTCGGCATCAATAGACAGTACCATACCAACACCACAGTTTAATACGCGGTACATTTCTTCTTGCTCGACATTTCCTTGATCTTGCAACCAGTCAAACACAGCAGGGCGTTTCCAGCTGTTGGCATCGATGTAGGCTGCCGCGTCTTCTGGTAGAACACGTGGAATATTTTCAAGTAGGCCACCACCGGTGATGTGAGCCAGTGCGTTCACAGAAATGGTTTCCATTAACGTAAGAATGGATTTTACATAAATGCGAGTAGGTTCCATTAACGCGTCTTTTAATGCAACACCATCAATGTCTTGGTTCAAGTCGGCGTTGCTAACCTCAAGAATCTTACGGATCAACGAGTAGCCATTGGAGTGTGGACCAGACGATCCGAGTGCAAGAAGGGTGTCACCTGCTTTAACATTGCTGCCGTCAATAATGGCATCTTCTTCAACTACGCCAACGCAGAAGCCGGCCAAATCGTAATCGCCATCATGGTACATGCCTGGCATTTCTGCTGTTTCGCCGCCTACCAGTGCACAGCCTGCTTGCAAACAGCCTTCACCAATACCCGTTACAACGTTTGCTGCAACATCAACATCTAATTTGCCTGTTGCGTAGTAATCTAAGAAAAGTAGAGGCTCAGCACCTGCGACAACTAGATCGTTGACGCACATAGCCACAAGGTCAATACCAATGGTGTCGTGCTGGTTAAGATCCATCGCCAAACGAAGTTTTGTACCAACACCGTCTGTGCCAGAAACAAGAATAGGGTTTTTGTATTTTGTTGGAAGACGCGTCAAGGCACCAAATCCACCCAGACCACCCATGACTTCAGGGCGACGAGTTTTTTTGCTTACGCCTTTAATACGTTCAACAAGTTGATTGCCTGCGTTAATATCTACGCCTGCGTCTTTATAGCTAATGGAGGGTTTATCCGACTTGGTCATTGCCTATGCCTTATCATGGTACGAGGAAAAAAGGCATTTTAGCATAGTCGCGCATTAGGGCTATGGTTCTTTGCAATTAAGACAGTAGAATAGGCAAATAAACGAAGGAAGGGTTATGAATTCTCGTATATTTTTATTACTTATTAGTGTTTTTTGTACGTCTTTGGCCAATGCTGTCCCCGTTCAGGGTCTTTATAGTGCTGAAATTAATCTACCGGCAACGCAGTCGGAAGCCAAAATGTTAAATGATGCATTTAGTTTGGCTGCTGAAGATGTGTTGATTAAAGTGTCAGGTGACAAAAACGCCATTTCGGGTGCGTTATTGGCACAGGCTAAAAAAAGTGCGTCAACATGGGTTGCCCAGCATTCTGTCGCTTCTTTGAGTGAATTGTTGCCATCTGAAGATGGTTTGGTCCCCGGGAAAAAAGTCAAGGTGGCTTTTTATCAGGAGTCGATAGACCGCTTTTTATCTCAAAACAATCTCTCTGTATGGGGGGATAATCGTCCTTCTGTCTTGGTCTGGTTGGTGAGTGAAACTAACGGTGTGCGTACTTTGTCGGGATCAAGAGCGCCCTCTGATGCATTGAATCAGTTTGCTCATTCAGCCAGTGTGATGGGGGTGCCTGTTTACGCGCCTTTATTTGATGAGGTGGATCAAAAGAATTTGTCCGTGTCGGACGTTTGGGGCTTTTTTGAAGACAGCATATTGTCGGCCAGCAAGCGATATCAGACCGATTCAGTTGTGGCTTTGCGAGTCAGTAACTACGCAGGCCAAATGGACGGTAATTTGTTGGTGCTTTTGAAAAATGGTGAAACAGAACGCTTTTCTTTACATGGCGATTCACTTGAAGGTGTGATCGATCAGGCCAGTGTTTATTTGGCAAAAGTGTTTTCGTCTCGATACGCTTCTGTTCGCAATGGTGGATCCGCAAGTCGATTAAATATTCAGGTCGTTGGTGTGACAAATTATGCGATCATGAGCAAAGTGCAATCTTACTTAGAAAGCATTGGTTTGGTTCGTGATGTGATGTTAGTGCAGGTTGATGGTGAAAAAGTGGAGTTCTCTGTAGAGATTGACGGCGACAAGCAAAAATTATTTAACAGTATCTCGTTAAGTCGGTTGCTGATTGATGCGCCGTTAAATGCATTAGACCCAGATGCTAATCGAGTTGTGTCATATCAATATGGTGGAGTGAAGTAGATGACGGAATTATTAGAAGAGCAGGTTGTACCAAGGGATTTCTATGCTCGTTCAGCGGAAGAGCAAGAAGATTTTTTGGCGCAAACGTGGTGCAATCACTGTCAGGAAATTGATCTTGGTATGGTAAATCCTAAAGAATTTGAGTCGAAAGATCGCATTTGGATTGAGGGTGAATGTGTAAAGTGCGGAAACACTACCGTTACTGAAATTGTTGAAGACGACGAGTAGTTTTATTGGCCTTAGCGATTTAGTTACCTAAAATTTAATGCGCTAAATAAAGAAGCCCCAGCCATTTGAAAGATATGGTCGGGGCTTTTTATTTTCTGAGCAGGCTCTACTTATTTAGTTGGGTAGTCGCGCTCAGGCTGACCAACATACAACTGGCGAGGACGGCCGATTTTGTATGGTCCACTGATCATTTCATTCCAATGAGAAATCCAACCAATGGTGCGTGACATAGCAAAAATCACAGTAAACATACTGGTTGGGATACCAATTGCTTTCATGATGATGCCTGAGTAGAAGTCCACATTAGGATAAAGCTTACGCTCTACGAAATAAGGGTCTTCTAGGGCAATTTGCTCAAGACGTTTGGCAATTTTAAGCAGCGGGTCATTAGACATGCCTAGTTCAGCCAGCACCTGGTCGCAAGTTTCGCGCATCACTTTGGCACGAGGGTCAAAGTTTTTATAAACGCGATGACCAAAGCCCATTAGTCTGAATGGATCGTTTTTGTCTTTTGCTTTTGCAATGAATTCATCGATGTTTTCTACGTCACCGATCTCTTCAAGCATTGTCAAAACCGCTTCGTTTGCGCCGCCATGAGCAGGCCCCCAAAGCGTTGCAATACCAGCAGCAATACAGGCAAATGGATTCGCGCCAGACGAACCCGCTAGACGTACTGTGGACGTAGACGCGTTTTGTTCGTGATCAGCGTGAAGAATAAAGATTCGATCCATTGCTTTAGCAAACACTGGGTTGACCTTGTAGTCTTCACAAGGGGTTGCGAACATCATGTACAAAAAGTTTTCTGCATAAGATAAGTCGTTACGTGGGTACATAACAGGCTGATCTTTAGAGTATTTGTAGCAAATCGAGGCCAAAGTCGGCATTTTTGAAATTAAGCGAAACGCCGCAATTTCACGATGCTTTGGATTGTTGATATCCATGTGGTCTTGGTAGAAAGCAGACAGTGCACCAACTAAACCACACATGATCGCCATTGGGTGGGCGTCATTTCGAAAGCCTTCAATGAATTTGTGCATCGATTGGTTCACCATAGTGTGTTTACCAACCGTTTTTTCGAACTTTGCTTTTTGCTCTTTATCAGGAAGTTCTCCGTAAAGCAGCAAGTAACATGTTTCTAGATAGTCTGAATGTTCTGCAAGCTGGGCAATTGGGTAGCCTCGGTGCAAAAGAATGCCAGCGTCGCCATCTATGTAAGTAATAGAGGATTCACAAGAGCCGGTAGACATAAATCCTGGATCGTAGGTGAATACACCGTTAGCACCTAAGCTACGAACGTCTATAACGTCTGTGCCTAAAGTACCTGAAAGAACAGGAAGTTCGATAGCTTTATCGATCCCATCCACTTTGAGTAGCGCTTTTTTATCAGCCATTTATGGTCTCCTTCGTATTCCGGTTCTGAGCTAAAAGGTCGTAGGTTGACTCTATCTAGTCCAGAAGGTGCGGAAAAAATACTGTCTCTAGACTATAAAAGTCAATCTTGTTCACTTGCACTCTTTTTACATTATGGTGCGATATTTTGTAATTTACTGACAAAACAGTGAAGGTGAGTGAAGTTAAGGTGAAGGCGTATTGGTTCTATCTTATTGAAATATATGGATTTAATTGTTTTTTTGAAGGCTAAAATTTATGTAATTTTATACCATTATTGTTTGAGGTTATGGCTACATTCATTTGATGAATGGTGACCATTGAAAACCTCATGTTCAGTCTATTTGTCTTAGTATTTTTCGCTGGTCTATAATTGCGCCTCAGACGATTTCATTGATTTGTTGTTGCTAATGAATAAAAGAGAGTCGCTTTTAAGCATTTGTTTGCAAATCGATGAGATTTTCAAAGTAGGCCTATGACGTCGCTATACTATGATCTAACTGTAAGAATAGCACGTATAGACATTGGGTCGTGATTGACCATTCAATCAATACAAAATGGTGTAAAAAGTCGTGAATAAAAAAAGACCAGTCAACCTTGATATTTCAACAATATCAATGCCCGTCACAGCAATCGTGTCTATCCTTCACCGTGTAACAGGAATCATCCTTTTTGTAGGGTTGGCTTTCTTGTTTTATGCGTTCGATCTTTCTTTAGAGTCTCAAGAAGGGTTTGATCAGGTAGTGAATGCATTGCAAACTAATTTCCTTGTGAAATTTGTGATTTGGGGTGTTGTTTCTGCATTGATGTACCACTTTGTAGCGGGTGTAAAACACTTGTTTATGGATATGGGGTACTTTGAAGAATTAGAAAGTGGACGTAGTGCTGCTATCGCAAACATTGTGATTGCTGTCGTTCTTATTGTGTTAGCAGGAGTTTGGATATGGTAACTCAAATCACAAGTTTTGGTCGCTCTGGCCTTTATGACTGGATGATGCAGCGTGTATCTGCTGTTGTATTGTCTTTGTACACTGTTTTTATTATCGGTTATTTGTTGCTAAACCCTGATCTTACATACGATCAGTGGAGTGCTTTATTTGAAGCAACTTGGATGCGCATATTCAGCTTGATGGTTCTTTTGTCTATCGGTATGCATTCTTGGATTGGCTTGTGGTCTATTTCGACTGACTATATTAAAGCAACAGGTGCTCGTTTTTTCTTTCAATCTCTATGCGGTCTTGTAATGTTTGTTTACATCGTATGGGGTGTTCAGGTTCTTTGGGGGCTATAAGTAATGGCAAATATTCGTACTATTTCTTTTGATGCCATTGTTATCGGTGGTGGTGGCGCAGGTATGCGTGCTGCACTTCAGTTAACAGAATCTGGTTTAAATACGGCTTGTGTTACTAAAGTATTCCCAACACGTTCACACACTGTTTCTGCGCAAGGTGGTATCACCTGTGCGATCGCAAGTGATGATCCAAATGATGATTGGCGCTGGCACATGTATGACACCGTAAAAGGGTCAGACTATATTGGTGACCAAGACGCGATTGAGTACATGTGTTCTGTTGGTCCACAGGCTGTATTTGAATTAGAGCATATGGGCTTACCATTTTCTCGTACAGAGCAAGGCCGTATTTATCAGCGTCCATTCGGTGGTCAATCTAAAGACTTTGGTAAAGGCGGGCAGGCTGCTCGTACTTGTGCTGCAGCTGACCGTACCGGACATGCTTTGCTTCATACGCTTTATCAAGGCAACCTTAAAGGCGGTACTACTTTCTTTAACGAGTGGTACGCTACGGATCTTGTGAAAAACAGCGAAGATGCTGTTGTTGGTGTCATTGCAATTTGTATCGAAACGGGTGAAACCGTTTACCTTAAAGCCAAAGCAACCGTTATTGCGACTGGTGGTGCGGGTCGTATTTTCCAATCTACAACCAATGCGCATATCAATACCGGTGATGGTGTTGGTATGGCATTGCGTGCTGGTTTCCCTATGCAAGACATGGAAATGTGGCAATTCCACCCAACAGGCATTTATGGTGCGGGTACGTTGGTAACGGAAGGTTGTCGTGGTGAAGGTGGTTACCTGATCAATAAAGACGGCGAGCGTTTCATGGAGCGTTATGCGCCTAATGCGAAAGACCTTGCAGGTCGTGACGTTGTGGCTCGTTCTATGGTTCTTGAAATTCTTGAAGGCCGTGGTTGTGGTCCTGATGGCGACCATGTATTGCTCAAGCTTGATCACTTGGGTGAGGAAACTCTTAACAAGCGTTTGCCAGGTATTCTTGAACTTTCACGTACCTTTGCGCACGTTGATCCAGTAAAAGAGCCAATCCCAGTTATCCCAACATGTCACTATATGATGGGTGGTATTCCTACGAACATCGGCGGTCAAGCTCTGAAGCAGAATGATGCTGGTGAAGACGTGGTAATCGATGGTTTGTATGCTTGTGGTGAAGCGGCTTGTGTGTCTGTCCATGGTGCAAACCGTCTTGGCGGTAACTCGCTGCTAGACTTGGTTGTTTTTGGTCGCGCGGTCGGTTTGCATGTTAAGAAATCTTTGGATGAAGGTTTTGACTCTTTAAGTGCAAACGATACAGACATTGAAAAAGCCATGGTTCGCTTGAATCGTCTTAATAACTCCACTGGTGGTGAGAGTGTTGCGGCTGTTCGTGCAGACCTTCAACGTGTAATGCAGCTTTACTTTGGTGTATTCCGTGATGGTGAAGCAATGCAAAAAGGCTTGGCTCAATTGAAAGAAATTCGTGCTCGAGTTGAAAATTTGCACTTGGAAGATAAGAGCCAGGCATTCAATACGGCGCGTATTGAAGCGTTGGAACTTGAGAACCTATTAGAAGTTGCCGAATCAACAGCTATTCCAGCGGAATTCCGTAAAGAAAGCCGTGGCGCGCATGCTCGTAACGACTTCACTGAACGTGATGACGAAAACTGGTTGAAGCATTCTTTGTTCCACCCAGCAGGTAAAAACGTAACTAAACGTGACGTTAACTTTGCTCCAAAAACAATGGAAGCTTTTCCACCTAAGATTCGTTCATACTAAGGAGTTATATCAATGTTGGTTAGTATTTATCGCTATAATCCTGAAGTGGACGACGCTCCTTACATGCAGGACTATGAAGTTGAGCTACCAGAAGGTAAAGACCTGATGGTACTTGATGTATTGAATTTGTTGAAAGCTAAAGACCCTAGCATTTCATACCGTCGCTCATGCCGTGAAGGTGTGTGTGGTTCTGATGGTATGAACATGTCTGGTAAAAATGGCTTGGCTTGTATCACTCCAGTGTCTGAAGCGGTTAAGAAAGGGAAATTGGTCTTGCGTCCATTGCCTGGTCTGCCTGTTGTTCGTGACCTTGTTGTTGATATGGGACAGTTCTACAAACAGTACGAAAAAATTCGTCCGTTCTTGATTAATGATGCGCCAGCGCCAGCAATTGAACGTTTGCAAAGCCCAGAAGAGCGCGAGAAGCTTGACGGACTTTACGAATGTATCTTGTGCGCATGTTGTTCTACAGCTTGTCCGTCTTTCTGGTGGAACCCTGATAAGTTTGTTGGTCCATCTGGTTTGCTGCAGGCTTATCGTTTCTTGGCGGATAGCCGTGATACAGCGACACAAGAACGTTTAAGTGATCTTGATGATCCGTTCAGTGTATTCCGTTGTCACGGTATTATGAACTGTGTAAACGTTTGTCCTAAAGGGTTAAACCCAACTAAGGCAATTGGTAATATTCGTACTATGCTGTTACAAAGAGCGACCTGATGGTAGCTGGTGTGGTCTGTAGAGATAATTTAGCGTGACCACCCGAATCGGCGGCTTGAACTTTGCTTCAATGCCGCCATTTTTGCATATTCTAAGGTAGAGAATGCAACAAAAAGAATTTAAAATTCGATCTTTACGGGCAAGGAAGCACAAAGAGAAGTCACTAACTCTGTGATTATGGATTCAAAGTATGATGTTATTTTAATGTTGTGCTTTTAGTGGCTTGGTATTAACCGTAGAAGGGCGAAAGTAGCTGGAAATAAACAAAAAATCGAGGCTTTAATAGCCTTACGGGCCTGATAAAATGATCGATTTTTTCATAGATCGATACCGGGACCCCGGTAGCTGGCTCGAACATAAGGGTGATCGAGAATGCACGAAAGTTTAATGGAGTTGCTGTGGAGCACCTCTCATTTTTCAGGTGGAAACCTGGAATATGTTGAGGGGTTGTTTGAAAGCTACCTCGTCGATCCGAACTCTGTGTCGGAAGAATGGCGTAAATGTTTTGATCAATTGCCTCGTGTAAGCGAAGCGCAGTCAACTGATCTTCCTCATTCCGTGATTCAAGAACAGTTTTTGCAAATTGGTAAGAATAAGTTCCGCTCTATGCCTGTTTCTTCAGGTCAAGTGGCGAGCTCTGATCATGAGCAGAAGCAAATCGGTGTTTTGCAGTTGATTAATGCCTACCGCGTTCGAGGGCATCAGCATGCAACATTGGATCCACTTGGATTGCAAAAACGTGAGAAGGTAGCTGATTTAGATATTGGTTATCATCAATTAACAGGCGCAGATTTAGACACTACATTTAACACTGGTTCTTTGTTTTTTAATAAAGAGTCATTGAAGTTAAGTGAAATCGTCTCTGAACTTGAAAAAACCTACTGTGGAAGCATAGGTTATGAATTTATGCACATTGTTGATACGCAAGAAAAAGCGTGGCTTCAACAACGTGTAGAGTCTGTTCGTTCTCGCCCAGAATACTCTCAAGAAACCCGTGAAAGCTTATTAGAGCGTTTGACTGCAGCGGAAGGCCTAGAGAAATACCTTGCTAGTCGTTATCCAGGTGCAAAACGTTTTGGTCTTGAAGGTGGCGAGAGCTTAATCCCAATGGTCAATGAGCTGATCCAGCGTTCTGGTGCACTGGGTGCAAAAGAAGTCGTGATTGGTATGGCTCACCGTGGCCGTCTAAACGTATTGGTTAATACGTTGGGTAAGAATCCAAAAGATTTGTTTGATGAGTTTGAAGGTAAAAAACTTGTTAATACGTCTGGTGATGTTAAATACCACCAAGGTTTCTCATCAAATGTGATGACGGCGGGTGGGGAAGTTCATATTGCCCTATCATTTAACCCGTCTCACTTAGAAATCGTATCTCCTGTAGTGGAAGGGTCTGTTCGTGCTCGTCAAGACCGCCGTAAAGACACGACCGGTAAGACAGTCGTTCCTATCTCCATTCATGGTGATGCTGCCTTTGCTGGACAAGGTGTGGTTATGGAGACATTCCAGATGTCTCAAACTCGCGCTTATCGCACAGGTGGTACGGTTCACATCGTTATTAACAACCAAGTTGGTTTTACAACAAACCGCCAAGAAGACTCGCGTTCTACTGAATACGCAACAGACGTTGCTAAAATTATTCAGGCGCCGATTTTCCACGTAAATGGTGATGACCCAGAAGCTGTGTTGTTTGTGACTCAGTTGGCTTTGGATTACCGTTACGAGTTTGGTCGTGATGTTGTTATCGATATGGTGTGTTACCGTCGCCGTGGTCACAACGAAACAGACGAGCCTTCTGGTACTCAACCGTTAATGTACAGTGTGATCAACAACCTTAAAACCACACGTACTCTATATTCAGAGCGCTTGGTTGCTGAGTCGGTTGTTACTCAAGATAAATCCGATCAAATGGTTAACGAAAACCGTGAAGATCTAGACAATGCTCGTCATGTATCTAAGAGCCTTGTTCTGGAATCTCAGTCAGGTGCGTTTGTTGATTGGAAACCATATCTTGGCGTTGAATGGACGGATGCGGGTGACACAACGTACCCACTTGCTAAACTGCAGGAAGTTGCTAAAAAGTTAACGAGCATTCCTGATGGTGTGGTGATGCAGCGCCAAGTTCAGAAAATTTATCAAGACCGCGATAAAATGACAGCGGGTGCTTTGCCTCTAAACTGGGGTTACGCAGAAACGCTAGCATTTGCTACCTTATTAGAACAGGATTACCCGATTCGTATTACGGGGCAGGATTCTGGTCGTGGCACTTTCTCGCATCGTCACGCTGTGATTCATAGCCAAAAAGATGGCAGTACTTATATTCCACTGAAGCATTTGTCTGAAGATCAACCAACATTGGATCTGTACGACTCTTACCTTTCAGAAGAAGCGGTATTGGCGTTTGAATATGGTTATGCAAGTACATCACCGAAAGGCTTGGTAATCTGGGAAGCGCAGTTTGGTGATTTCGCCAATGGTGCGCAGGTGGTTATTGACCAATTTATTACCAGTGGTGAGCATAAGTGGGGCCGCCTATGTGGTTTGACTATGTTGTTGCCTCACGGTTATGAAGGTCAGGGCCCAGAGCACTCTTCTGCAAGACTTGAGCGTTTCTTACAGCTGTGTGCCGAATACAATATTCAAGTGTGTGTGCCGACAACACCGTCACAAATCTTCCATATCATTCGTCGTCAAGCGATTCGTCCAATGCGTCGTCCGCTTATCATTATGTCTCCTAAGAGTTTGCTGCGTCACAAACAAGCAATTTCAACATTAGAAGACTTGGCGGAAGGAAGCTTTAAAACAGTATTGCCGGAATCATCTGAAACAGTTACAGCGGATAAAGTAAAACGCATTGTTCTTTGTAGCGGTAAGGTTTACTACGACTTGATTAATCGTCGTGAAGAGCTAGAAAAAGATGATGTTGCTGTGATTCGCTTGGAGCAGTTGTACCCATTCCCATACGCTGACCTTGAGTCTGTATTGGAACAGTACAAAAATGTTGAGAGCTTGGTATGGTGTCAAGAAGAGCCTAAAAACCAAGGTGCTTGGCATGCCAACCGTCACCGTATGAATCGTGTATTGGAAAAACTGTACCCAGAACTGAAAATCCGCTTTGCGGGTCGAATTTCTTCTGCTGCACCAGCAGCGGGTTACATGTCAATCCATGTTGAAGAACAAGAAGCGCTGGTCAACGACGCATTAGTTGGTTAGTACCATAGCCTGTCAGAGAGATAAGGGTATAAAATGAGCATTGAAATTAAAGCACCTACTTTTCCAGAATCTGTAGCAGACGGCACCGTTGCTACTTGGTACAAGCAGCCAGGTGAAGCCTGTGCACGTGATGAGCACATTGTAGACATCGAGACAGATAAAGTTGTCTTAGAAGTGGTTGCACCTGCTGATGGTGTGTTGAAAGAAATCTTAAAAGCGGAAGGCGACATCGTATTGAGCGATGAAGTGTTGGCGGTGTTTGAATCGGGTGCAGCAGCATCTGCAGCACCAGCTGAAAAAGCCGCAGCTCCTGCTGCCGCTCCTGCTTCTGCAGCAGCAAAAGAAACCGTTCAGATTAAAGCACCGACTTTCCCTGAGTCTGTTGCAGACGGTACGGTTGCAGCTTGGCATAAACAGCCAGGTGAAGCTTGTGCCCGTGATGAGCACATTGTTGACATCGAAACAGATAAAGTTGTTTTAGAAGTGGTTGCGCCTGCTGATGGTGTTATCGGTGACATCTTGAAAAATGAAGGTGACACGGTTCTTAGCGATGAAGTATTGGCTAACTTTTTAGTTGGCGCGTCTGGTGAAGCAGCAGCGCCTGCTGCGGTTGCCGCTCCTGCAGCCTCCGAGTCTGATGAAGATGGTGTAGCTGGTCCTGCCGCACGTAAAGCACTTTCTGAAGCGGGTTTGACTGCGGCTCAAGTAAAAGGCACAGGCAAAGGCGGACGTATTACCAAAGAAGACGTTGATGCCGCTGTAAAAGCAAAACCTGCGTCTGCGCCGGCACCAGCAAAAGCAGCCCCTGCTGCGATGCCAGCATTGGGTGCTGACGGTCGAGTTGAAAAACGTGTACCAATGACACGTTTGCGTGCAACCATCGCTAAGCGTCTTGTAGAAGCTCAGCAAACAGCCGCTATGTTGACTACTTACAACGAAGTAAACATGGGTCCTGTCATGGAACTTCGCAAAAAGTACAAAGACTTGTTTGCGAAGACACATAACGGTACCAAATTAGGCTTTATGTCTTTCTTCGTGAAAGCGGCGACTGAAGCACTTAAACGCTTCCCAGCAGTGAACGCTTCTATTGATGGCAACGATATGGTTTACCATGGTTACCAAGACATTGGTGTTGCGGTGTCTACTGATCGCGGTTTGATGGTGCCAGTGCTTCGTAACACAGAAGCGATGGGTCTTGCTGATATTGAATCTACTATTATGGATTTCGCACTTCGCGGTCGTGATGGCAAGCTAGGTATGGATGACATGCAAGGTGGTACATTCACTATCACTAACGGTGGTACATTCGGTTCATTGATGTCTACGCCGATTATCAACCCACCACAAACAGCAATTTTGGGTATGCACAAAATCCAAGATCGCCCAATGGCTGTAAATGGTCAAGTTGTGATTCAACCAATGATGTATTTGGCTCTTTCTTATGACCACCGTATGATCGATGGTAAAGAAGCGGTTCAATTCTTGGTGACAATCAAAGAGTTGCTAGAAGACCCAGCTCGTCTTCTACTTGAAATCTAAACATTCGTACCAATTTACTTGTATGAATTGACTACTAAGCAACGCTTTAAACAGCGTTGCTTAGTTTGACTGATAAATGGGATATCTTATGTCTGATAAATTTGATGTTGTTGTAATTGGTGGTGGCCCTGGTGGTTATGTGGCTGCAATCCGTGCTGCTCAGTTAGGTCTGAAAACAGCGTGTATCGAAAAATGGTTAGACAAAGACAACAAGGCTCGCTTAGGTGGAACTTGTTTGAACGTTGGCTGTATTCCTTCAAAAGCGTTGTTGGATTCTTCGCACAAATACCATGATGCAAAAGAAGCGTATGGCATTCACGGCATTAGCGTTGGTGATGTGTCTATGGACGTTGATGCGATGGTTAATCGCAAAGACAAAATCGTAGACCAATTGACCAGTGGTATTACTGGCCTTTTCAAAGCCAACGGTGTAACTAGTTTTGAAGGTTTCGGTAAAGTTTTAGCGAACAAGAAAGTGGAATTCACTGCCCATGATGGCAGCGTGACTGTTATCGAAGCTGAAAACGTCATTTTAGCTACCGGTTCTGTTCCAGTAAACATCCCACCAGCTCCTCGCACTGGCGATATTATCGTTGATAACGAAGGTGCCCTTGATTTCCGCGCTGTGCCAAAACGTCTTGGCGTTATCGGTGCAGGTGTTATCGGTCTAGAGTTGGGTTCTGTATGGGCTCGTTTGGGTTCTGAAGTGGTTGTTCTTGAAGCGCAAGATTCTTTCTTGAGCCTATGCGACCAAGATCTTGCTAAAGAAGCCGCTAAAATCTTCAAGAAACAGCATTTAGACATTCGTCTTGGCGCTCGTGTTACGGGAAGCGAAATCAAGGGTGAAGAAGTTGAAGTGACTTACCTTGATTCTAAAGGCGAAGAACAAAAGCAAACGTTTGATAAGTTGATCGTTGCTGTAGGTCGTAAGCCATTCACTCAAGGTTGTTTCTCAGAAGATTCTGGCGTGAAGCTAGACGAGCGTGGTTTTGTCTTTGTTGACGAGCAGTGCCGTACTTCTGTTCCTGGTGTTTACGCGATTGGCGATATTGTTCGTGGTCCTATGTTGGCACACAAAGCATCTGAAGAAGGTGTGATGGTTGCTGATATCATCGCTGGCCATAAAGCACAAATGAATTACGATTGCATCCCATCTGTTATTTACACTCACCCAGAGCTTGCTTGGGTTGGTAAAAATGAGCAAGAGCTTAAAGCAGAAGGTGTTAAGTACAAAGTGGGTAAATTCCCATTCGCAGCGTCTGGTCGTGCAATGGCCGCTAATGACACTGATGGTTTCGTTAAGATGATTGCTTGTGAAGAAACTGACCGTATTCTTGGTTGCCATATTATTGGTGGTCATGCGGCAGATTTGATCGCACAAGCGGTTATTGCAATGGAATTTGGTTCTACAGCAGAAGATATTGCTTTGACTGTATTTGCTCACCCAACAGTAAGTGAAGCAGTGCATGAAGCAGCATTGGCGGTAGATAACCATGCGATCCACATCGCGAACCGTAAAAAGCGTTAATAAAAATTAGATTTGCCGGCCAATGAGCCGGCAATTTCTGTCTTAACGGGCAGAGCTTATGTCAACCATTCAGATGAGCGGAAGAATCAAATGAACTTACATGAATATCAGGCTAAACAGCTTTTTGCTGAATATGGCCTGCCAGTATCTACAGGGTACGCAGTAGACACGCCAGAAGCGGCGGTTGAAGCAGCGAAGAAAATTGGTGGTGACAAGTGGGTTGTTAAAGCTCAGGTTCATGCTGGTGGTCGCGGTAAAGCAGGCGGTGTAAAGCTTGTTGATTCTTATGAAGAAGTTGCTGCGTTTGCGCAGAACTGGATCGGTAAAAACCTAGTAACTTACCAAACTGACGAAAAAGGTCAGCCAGTTACTAAGATTCTTGTTGAGTCTTGCACAGACATCGCAAACGAATTGTACCTAGGTGCGGTTGTTGACCGTTCTACGCGCAAAGTTGTTTTCATGGCGTCTACTGAAGGCGGCGTAGAAATTGAAAAAGTAGCGGAAGAAACGCCTGAACTTATTCATAAAGCGATCATTGACCCTCTAGTAGGTGCTCAACCTTACCAAGCGCGCGAAATGGCGTTCAAAATGGGTCTTAACGCTGCACAGATCAAGCAGTTCACTAAGATCTTCCTTGGTTTGTCTCAAATGTTCCACGACTACGACTTCGCTCTACTAGAGATCAACCCTCTAGTAATTACTGACGAAGGTAACCTTCACTGTCTAGACGGCAAAATCAACATTGATAGCAATGCGGTTTACCGTCAGAAGAAAATGCAAGAGTTCCACGATCCATCTCAAGAAGATGAGCGTGAAGCACATGCTGCACAGTGGGAACTTAACTACGTTGCACTAGACGGAAACGTTGGCTGCATGGTAAACGGTGCTGGCCTAGCGATGGGTACAATGGACATCGTTAACCTACACGGTGGCAAACCAGCTAACTTCCTAGACGTTGGTGGCGGCGCGACGAAAGAGCGTGTTGCTGAAGCGTTCAAAATCATCCTTTCTGATGACAATGTTAAAGCGGTATTGGTTAACATCTTCGGTGGTATCGTACGTTGCGATATGATCGCTGAAGGTATTATCGGTGCGGTTGAGCAAGTAGGCGTAAACGTGCCTGTTGTTGTTCGTCTTGAAGGTACAAATGCTGAACTAGGTCGTGAAGTTCTTGCGAACTCTGGTCTAGATATCATTGCTGCATCAAGCTTGAAAGACGCGGCTGAGCAAGTAGTTAAAGCTGCGGAGGGCAAATAATAATGTCTGTTTTAATTAACAAAGATACTAAAGTAATCTGTCAGGGTTTTACTGGCGGCCAAGGTACTTTCCACTCTGAGCAAGCGATTGCTTACGGAACGAAAATGGTTGGCGGTGTAACACCTGGTAAAGGTGGTCAAACTCACCTTGGCCTTCCTGTTTTTAACACAGTGAAAGAAGCTGTTGAACAAACGGGTGCTGAAGCATCTGTTATCTACGTTCCAGCACCTTTCGTTAAAGACTCTATTCTTGAAGCGGCTAACTCAGGCATCAAACTAATCGTTTGTATCACTGAAGGCGTTCCAACTCTAGACATGCTTGACTGTAAAGTGGCTTGTGACAGCTTGGGCGTACGCCTAATCGGTCCTAACTGCCCAGGTGTAATCACACCAGGTGAATGTAAGATCGGTATCATGCCTGGTCACATTCACTTGCCAGGTAAAGTGGGTATCGTATCTCGTTCTGGTACGTTGACTTATGAAGCGGTTAAGCAAACGACTGATGCTGGTTTTGGCCAATCTACTTGCGTAGGCATCGGTGGTGACCCAATTCCTGGTACTAACTTCATCGACGTATTGGAAATGTTCCAAAACGATCCACAGACTGAAGCGATTGTAATGATCGGTGAAATCGGTGGTACAGCGGAAGAAGAAGCGGCTGCTTACATCAAAGCAAACGTAACTAAGCCTGTTGTGTCTTACATTGCTGGTGTTACGGCACCTGCTGGTAAGCGTATGGGTCACGCTGGCGCGATCATCTCTGGTGGTAAAGGTACAGCTGATGAAAAATTTGCTGCTCTAGAAGACGCTGGTGTTAAAACCGTACGTTCTTTGGCAGACATCGGTGCCGCTCTTAAAGAAATCACTGGCTGGTAAGTTAGCGCTTTCAGGCAACTGATTCTAAAAATCCCTGCTAAGGCAGGGATTTTTTTTGCATGGAATTGAGAGTGGCTGGAACATGCTATGCGCCTAGTGACTGGCAAAGCTCTTTTAGAAATTTCAGAACCACATCGACGCGCTGAGATCTATTTTTTCGGCTCGGGTACAGTGCCGTGAGTTTGGCCGCCCCTGTTTCCGGTTGAATGTCTTGTAGAATCTCAACCAATTGCCCCGTTTGAAGATGTTTCAGGCAGTATTGTTCAGGGAGAAGTGACACGCCTCCGCCAGTTAGCAGTGCCTCTCGCACTGTGAGTGGATCATTGCAGTGTGAAATATTGGTCTGCAAGTCTAGGTGGCTTCTTTGAGTGTTCTGATGAACAGGAAAGCGATCAATGCCGTAGCGAGTTTCGCAGAGGCGAATGTGGTTTGTTAAGGTGTCCAGTGTGATGGGGGTATCCTGTTGAGCCAAATAAGTCGGTGTTGTGACCCATTTTAAAGTTCCTGAATACAAGGGCATTGCAATCAATTCGGAGTTTTCAAGCTCACCAACTATCACGGCTATATCGATTTCGTAATGAAAAATATCCAACGAGTGCCCGTTCATCATAATGTCGAGCTGTATTTTTGGGTAAGCTTTTTGAAATGTACTCAGATTAGGTGCCAGTAACTCTCGGCAAAACGCCATTGGCATGGCTACCCTCACTCTTCCGGTAGGCTCTGATTGCAAACCTGTAATGGCTGAGTCTGTCTCATTAACAAGCTGCAGTATCTGACAAGCATGGCGGTACAGTGTTTGCCCCTCAGCAGTCACCCAAATATTCCTAGAATTTCTTTCAAGCAATCGAAGTTTGAGTGTTTCCTCCAGACGGGTAATGGATTTACTGATGGTGGATTTGGATACCCCAAGCTGAATGGCGGCCAGCGACATGCTTTTGGTTTCAACCACTTGCACGAAAGCGGGAATGTCACTGAGGTTGCGCTGTAGATTTGAATATATTGTTTTCATAAGGAAACGATTGGTTTTAATTTGCCAGATTGTTGTTTTTTTAGTTTATGAGTATTCTCTTTTCATATCTAGTAATTATAAAAATATAGGAAAAAAGAATGGCTAAAATTATTGGCGGCATCGGTGCTTCCCATTCGCCCACGATTGCGTTTGCAAAAGACACAAATAAAGGCAGCGACGCGGCTTGGAAGCCGATCTTTGATGACTTTTCTGTACTGCAAAATTGGGTGCATGATCAAAAAGTAAATGTGTTGTTCCTTATTTTCAATGATCACATTACGTCGTTCTTCTTTGATCATTATTCGCCATTTACCTTAGGTGTGGATGATTCTTATCAGACCGCAGACGAGGGTGGTGGTGCTCGAGACTATCCGCCAGCTTCTGGCCATGTGGCCTTATCGCGTCATATTGCACAATCTATGATGAACGCAGAGTTTGACTTGGCTACTTTCCAGAAAAAGCCATTAGATCACGGCTTTTTTTCTCCATTTTCAATGATAGCACCAGAAAAAGACGGTGCAGCGTGGAAGGGTACGGTCGTTCCATTGCAGGTTGGTGTATTGCAGTTTCCTGCACCAACGGCAAAACGTTGTTACCAATTTGGTAAAGCGCTCCGCAAAGCCATTCAAAGTTTTCCCGATGAGAATATGCGTGTGGCTATTGTGGCAACGGGGGGGTTGTCGCATCAGGTTCATGGAGAGCGTTGTGGCTTTAACGACGAAGCATGGGACAATGAATTTCTGGACGCTTTAGAAGCAAACCCAGACGCCTTAACGAAATTAACGCATGCTGAATACGCGACTAAAGGGGGCTTTGAAGGTGCTGAAGTCATCATGTGGCTGATTATGCGCGGGGCATTGTCTGATAAGGTGAAGCCTGTTCATCGCAGTACGTATTTGCCGTCTATGACAAACATCGCTACGGTGATTTATGAAGACACAGAATCCGTTGAGCCTGTTGTTGAAGATACGCAACTGACCCATCAATTAGACGGTTTGGAGAAACTGCAAGGCACCTACCCATTCACCTTAGAAAGAAGTCATAAAGCGTATCGATTGAACCTGTTTTTACGTAACCTTTCTGACCCATTGCATCGTGAGCGTTTTTTGTCTGAAAAAGAAGAACTGATGACGGAATGTCAGTTGACGAAGGAAGAAAAAGACATGGTGCGAGAGCTTAAATGGATCGAAATGATTCAATACGGTGCTATATTTTTTGGTTTAGAAAAACTATCGGCGGTAATGGGTAAATCGAATCCAGAAATCTATGCCAGTATGCGTGGAGAAACGATGGCGCAATTTCAAGCGAGCCGAAAAGTATCGATGCAGTATTCAGTGGGTAAAAAGTAACCGACGCTACAGTATGGGGCTTTTGGACAAACATTGAAGCAAAGTAAACCGTGATCAATCTATATTAAAACCAGAACGAGTCCTCTCGCTCTGGTTTTTTTTTGTTCGTAGCGTGCCATAATACAAAAAAAATATAAGAGGCTATTATGGCAAACGAACAAACGACACACTTTGATATTACCGTGATTGGAGCTGGAATTGTGGGTTTGTCGACAGCGTGGCAATTGCTTCAACGATATCCCACATACCGTATTTTACTGGTGGAAAAAGAAGCCGAAGTCGGCACACATCAGACAGGCCATAACTCCGGTGTTATTCATGCGGGCGTGTATTATGCACCGGGGAGTCTAAAAGCCGATTTTTGCCAACGCGGTGCGCAAGCCACAAAAGCCTTTTGTCTTCAGCATAATATTGATTTCGATGAGTGTGGTAAGTTGCTGGTGGCCACCAACGACATAGAGCACACTCGCATGGAAGTGTTGTTTCAGCGTTGCCAAGAGAACAATTTAGAAGTGTACAAGCTGGATCAGGGTCAGTTAAAAGAACGCGAGCCCAATGTTAAGGGCGTGGCGGCGTTGTTTGTGCCTTCTACCGGCATTGTTAACTACCGACGCATCTGCGAAAAGCTCGCGGAGCTTTTTATCAGTAAAGGCGGTGAATTACGGCTAAGTACCGAGGTGGTTGCGCTAGACGAGAGCAATGAACGTGTTGGCATCACGTTAAATAATGATGTCGTGAGCACCTCCTATTTGGTGAGTTGTGGTGGTCTGATGGCGGATCGTCTAACGAAAATGCTGAATATCCAGACTGATTTTCAAATCATCCCGTTTCGGGGTGAGTATTACCGCTTACCTTCAAAGCACAACAAGATTGTGAATCATCTTATTTATCCGATTCCCGATCCCGACTTACCCTTTCTAGGCGTGCATCTTACGCGCATGATTGACGGATCTGTTACGGTGGGTCCAAATGCAGTACAAGGCTGGAAAAGGGAAGGGTATGGCCGTATCAATATTAATTTCCGCGATATTTTTGACATGGTTCGTTTTCCTGGCTTTTGGAAGCTATTACGAAATCATTGGAAAACAGGGTTAACGGAAACGAAAAATTCTTGGTATAAGCCCGGCTATTTGGCACAGGTCAGAAAATATTGTGATCTTGTTACCTTAGACGATTTACAACCGTATCCAGCTGGTATTAGAGCGCAAGCCGTCATGAACGATGGTAGTCTGGTACACGATTTCCTATTTGCCCAAAGTGCGAGGACGTTGCACGTTTGCAATGCTCCCTCACCGGCCGCCACCAGTGCTTTCCCAATTGGTGAATACATTGTTGACAAACTGGATGAGCAGATTACGTCTATTTAGTCCGCAAGCATTGTGGAACAAACATGACGTGGTTTGTATTCTGACGCTTGTTCAAGCTAAAGTGATAAGACAGTCATCACAAATAAGGAGAGTAGAAGATGGTTTTTATGAAAAATAGAGGCGTTACTCGCATCACTAAAGGGGTGGTAGCGGCGCTGCTAATCACCCAAGTAACCGCCTGTGGTACGTTGCTTTATCCGGAGCGTCGTGGCCAAACGAATGGTCAGATCGATGTTGGCGTTGCCGCATTAGACGCGATAGGCCTGCTATTTTTCTTTGTCCCAGGTGTTGTTGCCTTTGGTGTCGACTTCATAACAGGAACCATCTATTTGCCCGGTGGAGGCATAGCCACTCTTACTCAAGACGAGATGAATACGATTAAAAATGGTCCAGATTCAGTGGATGTGGAAGCGTTCAAATCCGTGATGGCGCAACGCAACGATATGTCACTACCAAAAGATATTTATGGTGATCAACTCCAAGTGACGGCGATGCCCTCTATGCAATCATTAGAGACAGCAATGAGCATGTCTACTCAGCAGCTAGCCCTTGGCCGTACTTATTAATGGTTGACTGGCCGTCTATCTGAATTGGAATATCAGACCGTTAAGCTAAGGCAACTCTTCCTTGGTTTAACGGTCTTTTTTGCTGGTGGTCTTTATGTTATCCGCGTGTTTTATACTCGCCTTGTAAATGGCGGCTTGCCTGTCTGCCAATGTTTGGTCCGGTGTTAGCGTGATGACTTCGACTTTGGTGTTCAATACCCCTTCCCAAATATTGTCTGCAATGTATATCGATTCGTCTTCGATTTGAACAATCAGCGACACCTTGTGTTTTCGAACAAGTGCTGAGATTTCGCTGGGTGAATACACCGTCACCCCATGCACGAGGGTTCTGTTGTTCCATGGCTCATCGTCGATAAATGCGCTAATTTCAATCGTCGGAAGGGGCGTTTTTTTATTGTCGAGTAAGGCGGCTGCTAAGGAAAAGCAGCCGTAATCTATGCCGATAAAAATGACCTTTACCGGCGATGGTGTTGGGCGAAACCAAGTCAATAAGAGCGCAAAAAGTGTGTTTATCATGATGAATTAAATCGTTTTTGTGTAGCGCTGTTTTGGTCTGCCGCCCGTTTTATAATCCAAGGTCATGGAAACCTGTCCTTGGGCTTCTAAATATTCCAGATAACGTCTGGCAGTAATGCGACTGAGGTGAATCGCGTCTCCGATCTCTTCGGCCGTGAAAGACTCATCATTGATGGTGTGTAAATACTGGTTGAGCTTTTCCAAGGTATTTTCGTCAATGCCTTTAGGTGTTTTTCGAGTGTGGTCGGCAATGACGCTTTTGCGAAAAAGAGCATCGATGTCTTGTTGGTCAATTTTTTGCGTCTTAGTGAGACGCTTTTTAAAGTCCAGATAATCGTCAAGCGCTTGCAACACACGAGACATTCGAATGGGCTTTACAAGGTAATCCATCACACCAAGTTGGATGGCGGTTTCGATGGTTGCGGTTTCTCGCTCCGCCGTGGTCATGATAAAAGAGGCGTGTCGCCCATGTTGCTTCAGGGATTTAATGAGGTCGATGCCATTGCCATCAGGGAGCGAGATGTCGACCATGATCAGCTCTGGTTCGAACGCTTCTGCTTTTAATTCGGCTTCGACAATGCTTTCGCAAGCCGCCACGACGTAAAAATCGGAATGCTGGTTGATGGTACTTTCTAATACATAGCTAGCACGTAGATCATCTTCCACAATCATTACAGGGATACGATTCATCTGGTGAGTGCTCGTTTGTCTAAATAAATACTAAACACAGTCGTGTCCGTTTCGCTGCGCTCCCAATCTAGGCTGCCATGGTATTGGTCAACGATTTTTTTGACCAAATACAGCCCGATGCCATGTTGTTCTGTGTTGTGTTTGCTGCTGACGCCAAAATCCAAAATGCGGCTTTCCAGTTTTTCGTCAACACCTGCGCCACTGTCTTCTATTTGAATCATAATGTGCGCATTACGGTCGCTTATGTACAGCTTAACAAAAGGAGGAACCTGCTGTCTGTTTGACCACGCTGCCAGCAGAGCATTGTCGATCAAATTACCTACTAGGGTGACCAATGCATCATTTGTACTGGCGGGGTATTGCCCAAGCTGACAATCGCTTTCTAGTAACATCTCGACTTGTAAATCTCTTGCTTTACTGTGTTTTGCGAAAATCAGACCTGCTACAGCGCTGTTTTCGATGGTCCTGATTATGCGCCTCAGTGCCGCTTGATCACCATCGCTTTCTTGTTGTAAAAATTCAATGGCATCGCTATAGCGTTCCGCCTGTAACATGCCAGATAGCACGTTTAAGCGGTTGGAATACTCGTGAGTTTTAGCGCGCAATAGATCGGCGTAGTTTTTGGTGGCAGTGAGTTCTTGTTCCAGTGATTTTTCACCATGATCAGGGAAGAAAACGATGACATAACCTACGTCGCCTTTGGTGCTTTTGATCGGATAGAGTGTGGCCATGAACTCCAGTTTGCCCAAATGAAAGCGGTTTTGCGTTATTTGTCCTTTTGCCTCTAAAACAAAGTGCGAAAGGCTTTGTGACTGTTCGCTCAATGGCTTTTTAATAACTTGTGATGGGCTCACCACATTCATAGTTAGCCATTCCAGCGCCATGCTGTTGATGGCGGTGATGTTCTGTTCGTGATCAATCGCCACAATGCCGTCACGGATGCTGTCTAAAATGAGTTCATGTTCTTTGAAGCGTTGAACAATTTCTTCGGGTTCAAAAGACAGAAAGGTTCGTTTCAATTTGGCGATCAAAATAACGGCAATGATTACCCCAAGTAAATAAACGAATACCATCAACAAGCCTGCTTCTTGCAGATGTTGATAGATCAATTCACTGGTAGTTTGAGATAAATACCCGACGCTGATGGCGCCAATCACTATGTTGTTGTCTTTTATAGGGGTGAAATTTCGAATGGCCTCTCCGAGTGAACCACTTGCAACGCTGGTAAAATCGACCCCTTTGGTCAGCGATGGGTAAATGTCATCCCCAATAAAGGTTTTGCCCACTAGGTCAGCATTAGGGTGGCTGAGTCGTATAGCGTGCTGGTTAACCACAACGATATACGAAGCGTCTGTTTGTCGGCGAAGTGTTTCGATATGCTCCTCAAGAGAGCTGTATCGTCCGCTATTACTGACGTTGACCGCATTAATGACTTTTTCATCATGAGCAATGACTCTGGCAAGCTCAAGTCCGCGTTTACTGATGCCTTCTAAATACGCCTTTTGCAATGAGTAGCCGAATACCAAAGCAACCGCCACAATGATAATGGTAATCGTAGAAACGGTGATTAATGCGAGGTAAGACTTTAGGGTCATTTGCGAGTCATGATTCATCTTAGAAGAAACGCGAGTATACAACATACGTCACAGTGGCTAAACAAGAAGGGCGGGTGTAGGGCAATTTCGTCGGTGATGTCGAGATTAATCCAGAGTGATATTCCCTTGGGGGTAACCCTCAGGGGATATATCAATGTCACTGCATTTAGGCGTATTTTCAATATCTTATAAAAAATATACTAAATGTAAGGAATTCCTGATGGAACAAGTTATTCGAGTGTTGACGACCATCCGTCCGAAACGGTCGCTGTATTTATCGGTTATGGTCACACTCGCCACAATTGGCTTCTTTTGGTCTCTCTCAGCCACGCATGAAACGGGTGAAAGTTGGGGGGCGAAAGCACTGTTTCCCACTTTGTTTGTGCTTGCTATTGCGATCATTTATCGCGCGCCTTTTGAATCGTTGCTTACTGGTGTGATCGCCGGTTTGATCATGATCGATAACAGCAATGTGGTGTCGTCTCTATCGGATTCCTTGTCGACAGTAATGGGCAACGAAACTATTATTTGGATTGTTCTTGTCTGCGGTTTGATGGGCGGATTGATTGTTCTTTTAGAGAAAAGTGGCTGTTTAGGTAATTTCAGCGATTGGCTAAAAGGCAAGATTACATCTCGTAGACAGTCTCTTCTCACCACTTTTTTCATTGGCTTGGTGGTGTTTATAGACGATTACCTTAACTGCTTGGCTGTGTCGTCATCGGTTAAAAAAGTCACCGATCACTACAAGGTATCGCGTGAAAAATTGGCATACATTATCGATTCCACCGCCGCACCAATGTGTATTTTGGTACCGGTATCGACATGGGCTGTATTCTTCTCTGGTTTATTAGAAGAAAACGGCCTAGCGGCGGATGGTGCGGGTTTAAGCGTTTATATTTCAGCGATTCCTTTTATGGTCTATGGCTGGGTGGCTCTTGTATTGGTGTTTTTGGTCGCTTTGGGCGTGGTTGGTAATTTTGGTCCAATGAAAAAAGCAGAAGCCAGAGCCTTGTCCGGCCAGCCCTTACCGGACGATTATGATGGCGATAATATGGAAGCCGCGCCTTCGAATGACCGTAAGCAAACAAGCAACTTTGTTGGCATGCTCAACTTTATTCTGCCGATGATCATTCTTATTGCGGCGACCGTCTACTATGATATCGATTTGTTAAGAGGCGTTATAGTGACGTTGGCTATTACTGTCGCTATGTATTACTTACAAGGGTTGTTGACATTAGAAGAGCAATTTAAAGGGATTTTTGAAGGCTTTAAAGTAATGCTATACCCACTTTCAACCGTCATTGCTGGGTTTATGTTGAAGTCTGTGAATGACCAGTTGGGAATGACACAGTATCTTGTGGAAGTGGTGTCGCCTTTTATGACCGCTGAATTGATGCCTGCGTTGGTGTTTCTCGTAATGGCGGCGGTTGTCTTTGGAACAGCATCCAGTTGGGGGTCTTTTATTATTGCGATTCCTATTGTCGTGCCCATTGCACTGAGTGTGGACGCTAATATGGCGTTAGTCATAGGGGCGTTATTGTCTGCTTCTTCTTTTGGTAGCCATGCCTGCTTCTTTAGTGACTCTACGGTACTCGCTGCGCAAGGAGCGGGCTGCTCTCCTATGTCGCATGCCCTCACGCAGTTACCTTATACCGCTATTGGTGCGGTGGTGAGTTTCAGTATTTTTATCGTGCTGGGTTATTCTTTATAACTAATGAAGAAAGAAGATACATTGAAGAAATGGCTGAGGCTTAAACTGTTTTTCGTCTTTTATGCCTTGATTTCAGATGTAAAAAAAGAAGCCGCTCACTCATGAGGGCTTCTTTTTTTAGCAACGTAATAATTTTAGTAGCGTAATCAATACGCTCAGTAAGTTACGCGATAGCTTGAACCACTAGCGTCGCCAGTATCAACATGAAGGCTCCACCAATACGTGAAGAAATTTGTGCGAACGGCATCAGTTCCATGCGTTTACTTGCCGCAAGAACCGCCACATCGCCAGTACCGCCCATGTTCGCCATACAAAGACCGCCAGTGATAGCCGCTTCAATAGGGTAGAAGCCCATCAACCAGCCAATCAAACCGGCACCAAATACAGCGCCAAGAACAGTGATAAGCACCAACAAGAAATACATTGGAGACAAGGCATTCAAAATCTGGTTTAGGTCAGTGTAAGCCACGCCAATACCAACTAAAAGAGCCGGTGTTAGGTTGCCAACCACAAACTTATACCAAGAGTGGGCAGCCTGTTCTAGCGCCGCAGGCATGATGCCGGATACTTTGATGAGTGCAATAGAAAGAATCATCAAGGCGTAGGTGTGCATGCTGATGTAGTTTGACAATAACGTGCCAAGGAAATACATGCTTACAGCAAGCAATGCGCCCACACCCAAAGTGGTGACGCTTAATGCTGATGCTTTTTGATCTTCTTCCGAAACCGACTTTTGACCACGAATCAATTGACCATTACCAGTTAAGCTTGGCGCCATTTGACCAACCTTGTTAAGCAAGCCTGCCATCACGATGGCGATCGCGTTACCAATTGCCAGTGCTGGAACCATTTGTGACATCAATGTTTCTGCGCTCATGCCTGTTTTGCCAGACATGATTTCTACTAAAGGCACAGCGCCAGCGCCCATACCGCCACCCATGATAGGTAACGCAATTAGCATGACAGAGTCGTAAAAATCTTTGCTAACGAGCATGCCAACTAAGCCCGTAAAGATACAAGCAAAAAAAGCCGAACCAAGAATAACGGGAATGTATTTTAGCGCCGCTTTTTTCAGCGTTTGGGTGTCCATACCAAAAATAGAGCCAGTCACAAGACTTGCTACATAAAACGCTAAGAAGCCGCCGCTTTTCATGAAAGTGGTGACATTGCTTTCTGCACTAGAAGGAAACAAACCGCTGTGAAAAAGGTAAGCGGAGCCGAAAATCACCACGATGGCACCGCCACCGAAGAACTGGTTGATAATCGGTGTTCTGTCTCCAATATAGTTAAGAACAAAACCGATAATAACCATAATACCCAAAGCACCAATCATACCGCTTGGCATCTTGCCTGCGAACGTGGCCAATACAATTGTGATAGCGGCGATTGCCAATATGATTTTGCTAGCGCGTTGGTCTTGCACTGTCATAACATCGTTAGTGATCATTGTGGACTCTCTTTTTTTTGCTTGTTTTGATTGCGCCGCAGTCTACCAACCTTCTTTCTAAGCGGAAGTTACTTTGACCTTAATGAAACTAAAAAGAGGTTTTGAAACTTTTGTAACGTGTTTATCTGCCATGTTTTACACAGTGGGGCGCATATTTTGTCGCTATTTGCCTGTCGTAAAAAAGAGAAAATGGCACCCACAATAGGAGGTGCCAAGTGGTGAAAAGGAGCGTTAATCGCTCAGAACGAAACGCAATGGCTAGAAAAAAGAAAGCGTGTTTAATGCGATATCATCCAGCTGCTCATTGCGTCTGCGGACATGGGTTTTGCGATAAAATACCCTTGTCCAAACTGACAACCTATGCCGATCAGTGCTTGTTCAAGCTCCTGAGACTCTACGCCTTCGGCAATAAGTTTGTACCCAAATGTCTTACTCAGCTCGACGATACACGCAATAATCGCACGATCTTCAGGATTGGTTAACAAGTTTAGAACAAAACTCTTGTCCATTTTTAATGTATTCAGTGGCAGCTGTTTTAAATAACTTAGCGATGCGTAACCCGTTCCAAAATCGTCTAAGGCAACATGGACGCCAAGTTGCTGACAGACTTTCACAACCTCGACCGCGCTGTCTATGTCACTGACCGAAACCGTCTCAAGGATTTCTATTTCCAGTGATTCTGGTGGGACATCGGGGGCGTTTTTTAGCAGTAAAGCAAGCCGCTGGAAGAAACGCTTACTCAAAAGGTGTGCTGGCGCTATGTTCACGCTGACAACAAGGTCTTTTTTATTCCAAGCAGCATGTTGTTTGAGCGCTTCTTTTAAAACCCATTCGCCAATCAAAACGCCCGTACTTGGGTGCTCCAATGCTTCCCTAAACTCCATTGGATGCAAGAACCCCAAAGTAGGGTGGTTCCATCTAATCAGTGCTTCCGCCCCGATAATACGATGGTTGATCATGTCTATTTGAGGCTGGTAATAGAGTTCAAATTCGTTGCATTCAATGCCTCGCTCAGCGGCTTGGAGCATGGCTCTTCGGTCGTATTGACGCTTCTCTTCTTCTGGGTCGAAGAAAAGAATTTTATTATTACCCGCGTGTTTTGCTTGGTACATGGTTTGGTCAGCACGACGTAATATTGTGTCGGCATCTAAACAGTTGTCTGTGACTAAAGTGACACCAATGCTCGCAGAGACTTGTACCTGACAGTCAAATTCCGGTAATTCAATGGGAGTATTGATCAAATGAATTAGGCGCGTTAAAAAACGATTGCACTCTCTTTGATTCGATATGCCACGCAGCAGCAAAACAAATTCATCGCCGCCAATGCGTGACAATGTGTCACTTTTGCGGAGTATTTGTTTCAGGCGGTTTGCGATGGTGACTAATACATAGTCACCCGTATCGTGACCGTAATTGTCATTAACGGGTTTAAAATTGTCTAGATCCAAAAAGGCAACGGCAGCCGCTTCATTGTTTGTCACAATCGATTGTAAGTTTTCCAGAAGTAAAGGACGGCTGGCCAATCCGGTTAAATTATCGTAGTGGGCCATATCATGGAGCTTTTTTTCTAGCTCCGCTCGATGAATGGAATTTACGATGGCATGGATCAGCTGTGAGCTTTGGAGCTGATTTTTTAATAAATAGTCACTCGCGCCGAGTCGCATCGCTTCGGCAGCCACTTCTTCATCGCCTAAGCCGGTGATCATAATCACCGCGCAATGGTTGTCCATGGTGGTGCGAATATTGTCTAGCAAGGTTAATCCAGAGCTCAGTCCCAATCGATAATCAATAATGACGCAGTCATAATCGTCACGGCTTAAATACACCAAAGAGTCTTCCACTGATGCGGCTTCAGACACGCGCGTTTGAATGTCTGATTTGGACAGCATTCTGCGAAGACGCTCACGATCGACGTCATCATCGTCAACAATCAACAGATTGAGCGAAGTTCCCTCATACGCTTGTATGGCATCCATAGCTTCTCCAGATTCAACAGTTTCTCCAGACTCAACAGTTTGGTTCAACAGCATTTCGATACGCATCCATCAGTACGGCTAATTTGGCAAATTGGGGGCCCACAGAGGATTTGACCATATAACCAGCAACGTTATTGTCATAGGCTCGTGATCTGTCATTATCGTCATTGGACGTAGTAAGAATAAAAATCACCGTGTCTTGCAGGGTTGCGTCATCTCGCACGTATTCTAAAAATTCAAACCCGTTCATGACGGGCATATTCAAATCCAACAGCACCAGATACGGAGGATGAAGCGTGCGCGTAGGATGTCGCTTTTCAAGTATCTCAATCGCCGTTTTGCCATGCTCTGCGTACACTAGGCAAATATCGGGTGCGAATTTTTTTAGGCTACGTGTAATAGACTCTGCCGCGACATCGTCATCTTCTACAATAAGCACATTTAACGTATTAATCATGGGTATCTTTCCTTAAAAAGCGTGGCCACCAAACATGAAATGTCACGCCTCTTTGATGCTGGTTCGACTCCACACTAATCCGCCCGCCATGGGTTTCGACTAATCGCCGACTGACTGAAAGTCCTATGCCAGTGCCGCTTCGTTCGTTCGATGTGACCGTTTGAAATAACCGAAAAATACGCGAAAACGCCGCTTCGGGAATGCCAGGGCCATCGTCACAGATGGAAAAATGACACATATTGTTCTCGGCAACACAGCGAATAAACAGGTTTCCTGTTTCTTGGTCGTGATGTTTGATCGCGTTACTGATCAAATTACGGATCACCGTTTCTAACGGCGTCCATACTGAGGTAAATTGTTCCAGTTGAATGTCTCGGGTGATGGTGACCCCCGCCGGTATGGCCAGCAATTCCATCACATTGTCTAGCAAGGTGTTGATGTTGATGTCTTGGGTATTGGACTCGATTTTCCCTGCTCTGGCGTAGGTCAGTAAGTTATCGATTAATTGCTCCATACGCTGAATTCGCACTTCTATACGGTCTAAATTCCGAGACACATCGGGCAACGCATCTGGGCCTAAATCTTCTTTTACCCAGTCTAATAAATCGGCTATGCCGCGCAAAGGGGAGCGTAAGTCGTGTGAAGCAACGTAGGTAAATTCTTCTAAATTGGTATTGGTTTCACGTAACTCTTGTTCCATGCGTTTGCGTAGAGTGATATCCAGCAAAGACACCAACACCATTTCATTGCCTTCTTCATCGGCAAAGGGGCTTAGACCAATCTCAACGGGAAACTCTCGGCCGTCTTTGTGTAATGCGGTGAGATCTCGACCCACGCCCATCATGCGGGGTGTTGGGTTTTGATGAAAAGAATCGCGCAACTGATCGTGATGTTTTCGATAGCGCTCAGGTAACAGCATGTCGAGAGGCTGGTCAATGAGTGCTTCAGATTGATAGCCGAAACACTGACACAGGGCTTCATTGGTCAAACGAATGGTGCCTTCTGAACTGACCACCAACACCCCATGGGGCGCACTTTGAATCGAGCGTTGGAACATGTCGCTCGCTCGTTGCCGTGTGGTTAGGTCAATTAAGGTGGCCAATACAAACGTCTGGCCATCTTGCTCTATGGGGTTTAGTCCAATTTCAATCGGAATGTGCCCGCCGTCTTTTTTGCGTGCAAACAGCGACTGGCCCACCCCCATTTGGCGCTTTCTTGGGTGTTTGAAGAATTGCTGCATGAGATTTTTGTGGTTTTCTCGAAACGAGATTGGCAGCAGCATGTCGATGTCTGCATTCAGTAATTCATCGGAAGAATAGCCAAGAATATCCACAAGAGAATCATTGACAAACAGTATGCGGGCTTCAGTATTCACCACCATGGCGCCCATTGGCAGACAGACAACCAACTGTTGCAGAAAATCACTGTGTATTAATGGCTTATCAGGAGCATGATAAGCGTCTTCAGTATGATCCATCATATAATCCGTTAGTAAAGAAGGCCTTCTATATAGATAGACCAAAAGCAACGGAACAGCAATAAACCAAATGAGGATTTGGATCCGCTACAACGACTCAAAAAGGAGAGGGAGTGAAGTGCTAAGTAGTACAACAGGAAATAAAATGATTCACATCTTAATCAAATACCAGTTTCTCGGTTTTGCGCAAAGCTTCACTGCTTGAGTTGACCAATTTGTCGTTGTCTCTTTCGATGAAGAACACCTCTAGGTTTTGTTGTTTGGCGATTTTTGCGCCTTCAACCGGGCCAAGGCAGAGCATGGCGGTTGCCCACGCATCGCTTATTCTAGGGTCGGTGCCAAACACGGACGCGGAGATCAGGTTGTGGGTAATGGGCTTGCCTGTACTTGGGTTAATAATGTGAGAATATTCCACACCGTTCTCGTCGAAGTGGCGGTTGTAAGTGCCCGAAGTGTCGAGTGTGATACCGTCTTCGTTTTTCACCGTAATGACTTTATAGACTTTTGGTGCGCCGTCAGCAGCAGGAATAGGGCTTTGGATTGCCACTCGCCATAGGTCGCCGTTGGGCTTGTGCCCTTTGATCTTCATGTCACCACCAAATTGCACCATGTAATTTTCATAGCCTTTGGATTCTAAGACATGGCTTAACCTGCCAATGGTATAGCCTTCGCCCATGGACGAAAAATCCAATTGCAAGAAAGGACGCGTTTTACGAACGCGTAGGTTTTCTTCGTCAACTTTGATCTTGTCTATGCCCAGTTCTGATTTCAGTGTGGTTAGCTCTTCTTGCGTTGGCACATGAAGTTTGTCGGTTTTAAAACCCCATAAGTCGAACAAGGGCCCGATGGTTGGGTCATAACAGCCTTCGGAGTTGGCATGTATGTTTTGGGCAATGTTTACCAAGTCGACAAAATCTTGTGAGACGGGTTGTCATGCGGTCGATGGGCTGCGATTAAATTCAGAGATAAACGAATCGGGGCGATAGGTAGACAGTTCTTTGTCTATTTGCGCAAGGGTATCGTTAAACGCGGTTTGTATTTCTGTGACTGGCACCGCATCTTCAGACCAAAAACTAATTTGGTAAGTCGTGCCTTGGGCATAACCTTGAATTGTTTCCAGCTTTGGAGGCTCGCTGCAACCGACTAAAAATGTCGTCATCAAAAGGGCGCTCATACCCAGCGTGACCGATGTTTTCACTACGTGTTTTATGGAAGTAGACATTCAATATAAGCCTTGTCGATGGTCAATTTTCGCCAGTTTAACAGCCGTTTATAGGCAACTCTATGGTGGGTTTCATCATCCATATTAATGTGCATTTTGTGGCTTTGCGTCATGTTTATGCTTGTCTGTTTCCTTTTCTCATTATGGGCGTGTTTTTTGTCCTATCCAAAAGCGTCAATTCGCCTCTGTCGTAAATTGTCATCCGCTCGACGCTTCCAAGCATTAGGTAGCATATCTTTCTCTCTATTATCACGGTGAATGCTTGGTCTCTGGCGTCTTAGCTGGTTGAAGGGCAACGACATTTTTTTAACCACACCACGATGATCGTTGAAGCGATTATTTATGTAAGGAGCTGATCTGATGCAGCATTATTCAGGCTTTGGGTTGTTAAAGCACAGTTTTAGCCATCACGAGAATTGGCAGCGGGTGTGGCGTAATCCAACCCCTAAGAAAAAATACGATGTCATTATTGTTGGCGGTGGCGGTCATGGATTAGCAACGGCGTATTACTTGGCGAAAGAATTTGGCGTGACCAATGTCGCTGTGATTGAAAAAGGTTTCTTAGGTGGCGGTAATACGGCGCGAAATACCACCATTGTTCGTTCTAACTATTTGTGGGACGAAGCTGCGCATTTGTACGAGCATTCGATGAAGCTATGGGAAGGCTTGTCTCAAGATTTGAACTACAACGTGATGTTTTCTCAGCGCGGTTGTTTGAACCTTGGTCACACGCTACAAGACATGCGCGATATTGAGCGTCGTGTTAATGCCAACCGTTTAAATGGCATTGATGGCGAAGTTTTGGATGCGCAGCAGGTAAAAGAAATCGTCCCCGTATTGGATTGCTCCGATCGTGCTCGTTATCCAGTCATGGGGGCGTCTTGGCAGCCTCGCGCGGGTGTAGCGCGTCACGATGCGGTGGCATGGGGCTTTGCTCGTGGTGCGGATGCCCACGGTGTGGATCTTATCCAGCAAACGGAAGTGGAAGATTTAATTATCGAAGACGGCACAGTGGTCGGTGTACGTACTGCTCGTTACGGCGAGATTAGAGCGGATCGAGTAGGTTGTGTGGTGGCGGGTAACTCCAGTGTGTTGGCGAAGATGGGCGGTTTTGAACTGCCATTAGAATCTCATCCGTTACAGGCTTTGGTGTCAGAGCCAATCAAGCCAATTCTAGATACTGTTGTGATGTCTAATCAAGTACATGGTTACGCGTCGCAATCGGACAAAGGCGATTTGGTGATCGGTGCTGGTATTGACAGTTATACCGGCTACGGTCAGCGCGGCTCATATTCGACGATTGAACACACTATTCAAGCGATTGTTGAAATGTTCCCTGTGTTTAGCCGTGTTCGCATGAATCGTCAGTGGGGCGGCATTGTTGATACGTGTCCTGATGCTTGTCCGATCATCAGTGAAACACCGGTTAAGAATTTGTTTTTCAACTGCGGTTGGGGAACGGGTGGCTTTAAAGCAACACCGGGATCTGGTCATGTTTTTGCGGCGTCATTGGCAAAAGGCGAAATGCATCCATTAGCAAAACCTTTTTCTATGTTCCGTTTCCATAATGGTGCGCTGGTGGATGAACACGGCGCCGCTGGCGTAGCACACTAAGCGGGCTAACGCCGAACTAGGAGAGAATTACCATGTTTCATATTTATTGCCCGCATTGTTGTGAATATCGCGAGGAAGAAGAATTTCATGCTGCTGGTCAGGCGCACATTGCGCGCCCATTAGACCCAGATGCATGTACCGATAAAGAGTGGGGTGAGTTCATGTATTTTCGACCTAACCCAAGAGGCATACGTCATGAACTTTGGGTTCATGCGGCGGGTTGTCGTAAATATTTTAACGTCACTCGTAACACTCAAACCTACGAAATTAAAGAAGTCTACAAGGTGGGTGAAAAGCCCTCTGTTGTGGCCGATGGCGCGAAATAGAGGAGCGATACAATGACACAAGAATTGAATAAGCAGTCAAATCGCCTTCAAAAAGGCGGTCGTATTGATCGCTCTAAACCGTTGACGTTTACTTATAACGGCAAACAATACAAAGGGTTTGATGGCGATACATTAGCGTCTGCATTATTGGCCAATGGTGTTGACCTTGTGGGGCGAAGCTTTAAATACAGCCGTCCTCGCGGCATTGTTGCAGCGGGCGCCGAAGAACCCAATGCGATCATGCAAATTGGTGCCACAGAAGCCACGCAAATTCCAAACGTACGAGCCACGCAACAATCACTTTACAATGGTTTGGTTGCCAGTACGACCAATGGTTGGCCAAGTGTGGACACGGACGTAATGGGTTGGGTTGGTAAGGTCGGTGGGAAAATGATGCCACCGGGGTTTTACTACAAAACCTTTATGTACCCAAAATCCATGTGGGAAACCTACGAATCGTATATTCGTAAAGCCGCTGGTCTTGGCCGTGCGCCAAAAGAAAATGACCCAGACATTTACGACAAGATGAATCAGCATTGCGATGTGCTCATTGTAGGTGCGGGTCCTGCAGGTCTTATGGCGGCATTAACGGCGGCACGGGCTGGTGCTCGTGTGATTATTGCTGACGAGCAAAACGAATTTGGTGGCAGCTTATTAAGCAGCACCGAAACCCTAAATGGCAAGCCTGCGTCAGAGTGGGTAGCCGAAGTCGTTCAAGAATTGTCAGGTTTTAAAGACGTGTTGTTGCTGCCTAATTCTCAGGTGAACGGCTATCACGACCACAACTTTTTGACGATCCAGCAACATTGTACTGATCAGTTTGCGGACCGCGCGCCAAATGGGCAAATTGCACAGCGCTTGCATCGCGTTCGCGCAAAATGGGTGGTGTTGACAACCGGTGCTCATGAACGTCCTTTGGTATTTGGTAATAACGATGTTCCGGGCTGCATGGTTGCAAACGCAGTATCGACTTACATTAATCGTTATGGCGTCGTGCCGGGTAATGAATTGATATTGATGACGTCTAACGACAACGCCTATCGCACTGCACTGGATTGGCATGATGCTGGCCGTAAGGTCGTGGCGATTGTTGATTCTCGTAAAAACCCACAAGGCACCTTTGTGGACGCTGCGCGTGAACGTGGCATCAACATTATGGTGGGTTCGGGTGTGATTGAAGCACACGGCAATAAACGTGTGAGCAGTGTTTCGATTGCCCCTTTGAACGAGGCGGGTGATGCCGTTGTGGGGCCAGCAGTGAAAATAACAGCCGATACGGTGGCGACATCAGGCGGCTGGAGTCCGGTGGTGCACTTGTCCTGTCACACAGGGGCTCGTCCTGTTTGGAACGATGACATTCTGGGGTTTGTGCCTGGCGCTACGGTACAAAAACAGCTGACTGCGGGTGCCATCAATGGTGCGTTCAGCACAGTAAAAGTATTGGAAGAAGGTTTGAAAGCGGCAACCGACGCATTGTCGCATTTGGGTATGGCGGTTCCTACGGTGACATTGCCAGAAGCGCAGATTGTAGAAGAAGGCAAAGCCATGGCTTTGTTTCATATTCCACACACTAAACCAACGTCAAAAGCGCCTAAGCAGTTTGTGGATTATCAAAATGATGTCACGGCGGCGGGCATTGAGTTGGCGTGTCGCGAAGGCTTCGAATCGATCGAACACGTTAAGCGTTATACCGCAATGGGCTTTGGTACTGACCAAGGTAAATTGGGCAACATCAACGGTATGGCGATTGCGGCAAAAATGCTCAATCAAACCATTCCAGAAACAGGCACAACGATTTTCCGTCCAAACTACACGCCGGTGACATTTGGTGCGATTGCTGGGCGAGATTGTGGTGAATTGTTTGATCCAAAACGCTACACCGCCATGCACGCTTGGCATGTGGAACGCGGTGCGAAATTTGAAGACGTTGGTCAATGGAAACGCGCTTGGTATTACCCGCAAGGCAACGAAACCATGCAAGATGCGTTAAACCGTGAGTGCGTAGCGACGCGTAAGTCGGTGGGCATTTTAGATGCGTCTACCTTGGGCAAAATTGATATTCAGGGCAAAGACGCACGCGAATTCCTTGGTCGTGTTTACACCAATGCTTGGGCGAAATTGCCCGTTGGCAAATGTCGTTACGGCCTAATGTGTGGCGAAGACGGCATGGTATTTGACGATGGGGTAACGTCTTGTCTGGCGGAAAACCATTTCTTGATGACCACTACGTCAGGCGGTGCGGCTCGTGTGCTTTCTTGGTTGGAAATTTATCATCAAACAGAATGGCCAGAGTTGGAAGTGTTCTTCACGTCTGTGACGGATCATTGGTCCACCATGACGATTTCTGGGCCAAACAGCCGTAAGTTGTTGGAAAAGCTGACCGATTACGATGTGTCAAAAGAAAACATGGCCTTTATGGATTGGAAGCCGATGACAGTGGCTGGCGTGCCGGCTCGTGTCTTCCGCATTTCTTTCACGGGTGAGTTGTCTTTCGAGATCAACGTACAAGCGAACTATGGTTTGCATGTTTGGAAAGCATTATTTGAGCAGGGTGAAGAATTTAACCTAACCCCATACGGCACAGAAACCATGCACATTTTGCGTGCTGAAAAAGGTTTCATTATTGCCGGACAAGACACAGACGGTTCTGTGCATCCGTTTGACCTTGGTATGTCGTGGGCGGTGTCTATGCAGAAGCCATTTAGCTTTATCGGTAAACGCGGCATGCAACGTGAAGACTGTGTTCGTGAAAACCGTAAACAGCTTGTTGGCTTGAAAACATTAGACCCTAACGCCGTGTTGCCAGAAGGCGCACAAGGTGTGTTGGACCCTAATGCACCGATCCCAATGCCAATGGTTGGCCATGTCACATCCAGCTACTGGAGCGCGAACTTGAACCGCTCTGTCGCCATGGGGTTTGTAAAAGGTGGCTTAGATAAGATGGGTGAGAAAGTCTTCTACCCACTTGCAGACGGTCGTGTCATCGAAGCGGAAATTTGTAGCCCAGTATTCTTAGATCCAAAAGGGGAACGTCAAAATGTCTGATGTCACAGTAGCAGCAACGGAAACGAAATTGGTGACGAAGCAATTGCCAGCCGCTGATATTATGGGCGAAAGCCCGCTGCATCATGCGGATCTTGCAAGCGTTGCCCAGAAAGGGGCGCAGCAAGGCGGTGTGCATTTTCATGAGCGCAAACTGAAAGGTTTGTTAACCTTGCGTTGCTTGCCAACCGCAGAACAGCAAAACGTAATTCAGTCTTTGTTAGGCGTGGCGTTACCAATGCAGCCATTAACGTCTGTTACTACGGACGCTGTGTCGGTGCGTTGGGTTTCTCCTGATGAGTGGCTGATTATTGTGTCAGGAGATCAGGCGTTTGAATTGGAAACACAATTCAATGCGCAACTCATGGGGCATTTTTCGTTGGTGAACATCAGCGGCGGCACCACTATTTTTGACGTTTCTGGCAGCCATGTGGTGGATATGTTGAAAAAGTCGACGCCAGTGGATTTGCACGACAGTGAGTTTCCGGTGGGTAAAGTGGTTTCTACGGTGTTTGCAAAAAGTGGTGTGATGATTTGTCGTGTGGCAGAAGATCACTACGAACTCGTGGTTCGCCGCAGCTTTGCCGACTATCTCTGGTTGTGGATCCAAGACGCCAGCCGAGAATACGGCTTGGTTGTAACCGCTTAAATCATTGTTATTCCTTTGTGTTATCGCACGGTTTGATTGACCACGTTTGTGGTCAATCCTTTTCGTGATCTAAAAAATGAAGCCAAAAAAGAGGCTATTGTATGAAGCTAAAAACCGCTCCTTGGATCTTTACAGCCAGCTGTCCAAGCATTATCGGCACCGTTGATGTGGTGACGCGATACATGGCGCAAGCCGGAAACTACGTGGATGAAATTCATTCTTTTGATGACCGTGAGTCGGGTCTTTTCTTTATTCGTATTGAATTTTTGCCACAAAATGCGGACTTTAATGAAGCAACCTTTAAAGCTGAGTTTGCAGAACGCGCCGCTGAATTTTCGATGGATTGGTCGTTAACCGCTCCAAATCACAAGCCAAAAGTCGCCATCATGGTGTCAAAGTACGACCATTGTTTGAATGATCTTTTGTACCGTTTTCGTACAGGGCAGTTGAACATCGACGTCACGGTGATTATTTCCAATCACCCAGATTTAGAAGATCTCGCAAAATGGCACGGTATTCCGTACTACCATTTGCCCATTACGGCTGAAACTAAGCTAGAACAAGAGGCCAAAGTTCGCGCTTTGATTGAAGAATACGACACCGAATTGGTTGTGCTAGCGCGCTATATGCAAGTGCTTTCACCGAGTATGTGTGAATACTTGGATGGCCGCGCCATTAATATTCACCACTCTTTGTTGCCTGGCTTTAAAGGCGCACGCCCTTATCACCAAGCATGGGAAAAAGGCGTAAAAATGGTCGGCGCGACGGCTCACTATGTGAACAACGACCTAGATGAAGGCCCAATCATTTCCCAAGGCATTCAAGTCGTGAACCACGCTCACTACGCAGAAGACCTGATTGCCAAAGGCCAAGACATCGAACGCGTTACCTTGTTTAACGCCGTGAAATGCCACGTAGAAAAACGCGTATTCTTAAATGGTAAACGTACTGTTGTGTTTGGTGGCTAGTGAAGTGATTTCCACATAAGAAAACCGACAGCGGGGAGATCAAAAAGGATGTCCCCGTTTTTTATTCTGAATATCCGCTTTTAAAAACTCTGGTCTGTTTGTCTGTCTGCTGCGTATGGTTTCTAGTGAATGCATTTAACAAACGCAAGAGGTGGATTTTGAGGATAGCAAAAGTATGCGTGGCGCTGAGTTCATTGTTGCTTGTCGCTTGTACCAAGATTGGGTTGGGTGTGGCGAACTTGCCGAACCAATTTAGTGATACCGAAACGACAAAAGACCTAGCCTATGGGTCTGAGCCTTGGCAAAAATTAGACATTTATGTTCCGCCGCACGCTGCTGATAAACCGCTTCCGGTCGTTGTATTTTTTTATGGCGGTAGCTGGAAAGATGGTTCAAAGGACATGTATCCGTTTGTCGGTGAAGCGTTTGCCAAAAAAGGCTATATCACCGTCATCGCGGATTACAGTAAATACCCGCAAGTAAAATTTCCTACCTTTGTAGAAGACGGCGCCAAAGCGGTTGCTTGGACGTATCGTCATATCGCCGAATACCAAGGCGACCCTAAACGCTTGTTTATAGCGGGACACTCTGCTGGTGCACACATTGGTGCAATGGTGACGGCCGACAAACAATATTTGCGCGCCGAAGGCTTAACGCCATCCATCATAAACGCCTTTGCGGGCTTATCTGGGCCTTATGATTTTGTGCCTTACGAAGACGACTATAAGGACATGTTCGGCCCGCCAGAAAATTACCCGAATATGCAAGTAACCACCTTCATTGATGGTAAAGAACCGCCAATGTTATTGTTGTGGGGTGCGGACGACACCATTGTGGGCAAAAGTAATATGGACAAACTCATCACAAAAATCCATGCCGAGCAGGGCACTGTAGAAAGCAAAGTCTATGATGGTGTCGGTCATGCCGACATGGTATCTAGCCTTGTGTGGTTTTTGAAAAGCAAAGCGCCAATACTGGAAGACGTGAACGACTTCTTTCAAAGCCATGGGGCGAACGCTATAAAAGTGGAAGATTAAAGTGTACTGACATTTTGCTTGGTCAGGATAGCGTTGAAATTATTTAATGGTCATTAATCAGATAAGCAAACACATACAAAAATTACTTAAATCCATAGTATCTTTTCACAGAAAAACGATAACCTCTGTGTGACGTGTTTTAACTTTATTTGCGAGAGAAGGGCTTAATGTGGATTTAGTTCGACTTATTTATACAAGTACCATCACCGAGCAATTTGAGGTGGAAGATATTGCTCGTATTCTTAAAGTGGCGCGAGTCAAAAATAAAGCTCTTAATGTGACCGGTTTGCTGTCTTTTAATCGGCAGTTCTTTCTTCAATGTTTAGAGGGAACACGTCAAGAGGTGAATCAGATTTATCATAAAATCGCCACGGATCCACGTCATAAAAAGCCTGAGATAATCAGTTATGAAGTGATTTCCTACAAAGAGTTTGATAGCTGGAATATGGGCTATCTACAAAATACAGCGAGCCTTCGTGAACTGTTTTATCAGCATACAAAAAGTATAAACTTCGACCCCTATAACATGAATGGTGAGCGTGCTTTGGCTCTGCTAATGGATATCAGAGATGAGATAAAGCGGGCAGAAACACAGTAAAACGCTAAACAGAATCGATCTTTAATGCTTATGCAGCTGTTTCCTGGCATAAGCATTCTTTATGAATGTCATTCCTAATTCTTTAGCTGGAGTTTTTTTTGCACCTCGTTACGTTTACTATAGCGGCCTCTTTTCCCGACACGATGTGAAGTAGCCGCAATGACAGCAAGCAGTATGACGGACACCAATTTCAACTTAGATTTGGCCGCTGAGTTAAAGGCCATTGTAGGAAGTCAGTACACGTTAACAGACGAAGACAAGACCAAACCTTACAGCCAAGGTTTTCGCCTTGGTGGTGGTAAGGCGTATGCCGTTGTCCGTCCTGGTAGCTTGGTTGAAATCTGGAAATGTTTGCAAGCCTGTGTGAAAGCAGATGTGATTGTTATTATGCAAGCGGCAAATACTGGTTTGACGGGTGGCTCAACACCCAATGGCGCAGACTATGACCGTCCTATCGTTATCATCAGCACCATGCGCATCGACGACATTCAGTTGCTTGATCAGGGCAAACAAATCGTTGGCTTCGCAGGCAGTACGTTATTTGGTTTAGAAGATACGCTGAAACCGTATGGGCGCGAACCGCATTCTGTGATTGGTTCTTCTTGTATCGGTGCCTCTATTGTCGGTGGTGTGTGTAACAACTCTGGCGGCGCGTTAGTGCAGCGTGGTCCTGCGTACACCGAAATGTCTTTATTTGCTCAAGTTACCCAAGACGGCGAACTGCAACTGGTCAATAACCTAGGCATTGAATTAGGAACGGATCCAGAAGAAATTCTGACCAACTTGCAAAACAAAACGTACCAAGAAAAAGACGTTCAATTCCCAGAAAAACGCGGCTCTGATAACGAATACCACGAACGTATTCGTGACGTTGACGCCGACACACCATCGCGTTTCAACAACGACCCGCGCCGTCTATACGAAGCATCCGGTTGCGCGGGTAAGTTGGCAGTATTCGCTGTGCGTATCGATACCTTCCCGATTCCAGAAAAATACCAAGTTTTCTACATCGGCACGAACGACCCAGCGGTCATGGAACAAATGCGCCGCGACATGTTGTCTACCTTTAAAAATCTGCCAGTGTCTGGCGAATACATGCACAGCAGCAGCTATGACATCAGTAAAAAATACGGTAAAGACAGCTATTTGGTGATCGACAAACTCGGCACCAAATACATTCCGAAAATGTTTGCCCTTAAGCGCACGGTCGATCGCTGGGCGGGCAAATTCAAGTTCATGCCAAGCAAGTTCTCTGACATCATGATGCAATACGCGAGTCAGCTTTTCCCGAATCACCTGCCAAAGCGCATGGAAGATTTCCGCGAAAAATACGAACATCACTGGATTGTGGAAACGAGCAACGACGGCGTTGCGGAAGCGCAAGCGTATTTAGAGAACTTCTTCAAAGACAACGAAGGCGACTTCTTCGCTTGTACCAAGCGTGAAGCTGACCAAGCTATTTTGCATCGTTTTGTGACAGGTGGTGCATTGACGCGTTATCACATTATGAACAAAAAAGATCTAGGTTCCATCATGACCATCGACGTGGCATTCCCTCGTAATGAGCGTGATTGGTTTGAAGAGTTACCACAAGACATCGAAGAGAAAGTCGCGGTTAAAATGTACTACGGCCACTTCTTCTGTCACGTCATGCATCAAAACTACATCATGAAAAAAGGCGTCGACGCCAAAGCGGTGAAGAAACAAATTCTATCCAGCTACGACGCTCGTGGCGCGGAATATCCAGCTGAACATAACGTTGGCCATGAATATCTAGCGAAACCAGCGTTACGCGAGTTTTACCAAAAAACCGACCCAACCAACAGCTTCAACTCAGGGATCGGCGGCACCAGTAAATTGAAAAATTGGCAAGAATTGAGCGACGAACACACGGGTTGTGGTTGTCATAAGTAAGCTTTCTTAGAGCTTAGAGTAAAACTCAAAAAGCCGAGACGTTTCTTTGAAAGATGTCTCGGCGTTTTTTACTTAACCATTTCGAATTGAGAGATTTCTATATCTTGTCCGTCAGGAAACTTGGCGTGTATTTCTAGCTTACCTCCCAATGCTTCAATGTATTGCTTCAATGTACTGATAAGGGCATCGGGACGATTTTCAATTTGAGAGATGTTTGGCTGAGCAATATTCATAAGGCTGGCTAAATCTGCCTGATTTACGCCTCTTTTTTTTCTGACTTCTGCAAGCGACATCTCTGCAATAATTGCAACAGCTTTAGCTCTAGCGGCGGCTTGAACCTCTGGTTTAATTTTCTTCCGTAATTCGTTGATCGACTTAGCCATAACTAAACCTCCTATCTTGTTTTTTCTGAATCACTATTTTTCAAGTAATTTAAGAATTCTGTTTCAGCTAACGGAATATATCTATCATAAAATGTTTTATCTCTTTTCCCATCTTTGCGTCCACCACATAACAATATGGCTTTCCTTGTTAGGTCAAAAGCGTAAAAGACACGATATGGTTTTCCTGCATGCTGAACTCTCAATTCTTTAAGGTTCTTTACCTTATTTGTTCCTTTTAGAGAATCTGCATAAGGTCGTGCTAATTGAGGGCCTTTAATTTCTAATACATCAACCATTGATAGCACGTCTTCTTGCTCTTTGTCCGTCAAGCTAAGAAACCATTGTTCGTATTCGTCGGTTATTAATATCTCCCAAATCATAAGCAATCCTTGCTGTCTTTATGATTTTAAAAATACGCTTTAACGTATATATTGTCAAGAGTATATTTTCACGATGTAAACTCTCTAGATTTGCTTGTGAATAGAGTTATGAGGTAGTTTTTTTGTCTATTCCCATTTATACCAATGTAATAAGATGACTGAAATGGATACCGTTCCGGTTAACCAAAACCGCACAGGATAAAAACGAAAATGTCTCATTACGACAAGTTAACGTCACATTACCAAACACTCAGCCACTTTAATCATGCTCAAGCCATGCTTGGCTGGGACGCGGCGGCGAACATGCCATCGGGTGGTAGCGAAGCGCGTTCCAATGCCATGGCCGAGTTATCGGTTCATATTCACCGTTTATCGACACAACCTCAGTTAGAAGAGTGGTTTGGTAACGCCGAGCAAGAATCCTTAAGCACTGAACAAAAAGCCAGCCTACGTGAGATGAAACGCCAATGGCAGCAAGCGACCATGGTTCCAGAAGACTTAGTGCAAGCACAATCCATCGCGGGTTCCAAATGCGAACATGCGTGGCGCACTCAGCGTCAAGAAAACGATTGGACAGGCTTCGAGAAGAACTGGAAAGAAGTCGTCGCTTTGTCTCGCGAAGAAGCGAAAATTCGTGGCGCTGCATTAGGTCTTACGCCTTATGACGCCATGCTAGACAAATACGAGCCGGGCACCACAACCGCGTCGCTGAATACCTTATTTACTGACGTGAAAACCTGGCTGCCAGAACTGATTGAAAACGTACTGGAAAAGCAGAAGTCTGAATCCATCATTTTACCGTCTGGAACGTTTTCGACTGCAACTCAAAAAGCCCTTGGCTTAGAAGTGATGAAACTGCTGCAATTCGACTTTGACCGTGGCCGACTCGACCAAAGTGTGCACCCATTCTGTGGTGGCGTACCAACCGATGTGCGCATTACCACCCGCTATGATGAGCAAGACTTTGTACAAGCCTTAATGGGCATCGTCCATGAAACAGGCCACGCTCGCTATGAACAAGGCTTACCCAAAGCCTTTGCAGGCCTGCCAGTGGGCGAAGCCCGCTCCATGGGCATTCATGAATCGCAATCCTTATTTTTCGAAATGCAAATAGGGCGCAGCAAACCCTTTATCTCTCACTTATCACGCTTATCCGCCGACGCTTTTAACGCCCACAACGACCCTGTGTTTGCCGAAGACAACCTCTATAAAATCTACACCCAAGTGGAAAAAGGCTTTATTCGTGTTGACGCCGACGAGCTGACCTACCCAGCGCACGTCATCCTGCGTTACGAGATAGAACGAGACCTGATCAACGGTGTCATAGAACACACCGACGTACCCGCATTGTGGGACGAAAAAATGAAAGCCGCCCTTGGCATCTCCACCAAAGACAACTACAAAAATGGCTGCATGCAAGACATCCATTGGACAGATGGCGCCTTTGGCTATTTCCCAAGCTACACACTTGGTGCCATGTACGCGGCTCAATACAAAGCCACCCTGATACAAAACGTCGACTTCGGCTGTGATTTCGATATGGCCATCCAAAGTGGCGACCTAAGTCCCATCTTCCAATGGCTAAGCGACAACATCTGGACACAAGCCTCGCTCCACACCACCGATGAACTCGTCAAACGCGCCACAGGTGAAACCTTAAACGCCGTGCATTTTAGAAAACACCTAGAAGGACGGTATTTGTAACAGATCTGTTCCCTCCCTTTTCTTCAAGGGCTAGGGAGGGATTATGGCGCTTGGATCAAAGCAAATGCCACCGCTCGACGTTACTTTGATAAATTGACGTTTGACCTCGCTCTTGGCGTTTGCTTTGCTCCTCGCTGCTAAACATAAACACCCAAAGCGTAGGGCACGATGAGCGAAGCGTGATCTGCCGTCGTTCGTAAACGCATAACTTATTCAATACAGCTGCCAAGTCTCTTCCCCCTTTCTTCAAGGGGAAGACGGAAGATGGGGTTTTGAAGTGGTTCGGCTTCGAGCAAACCAAACACCACCGTTCGACGTTACTTTGATAAATTGACGTTTGACCTCGCTTTTGGCGTTTGCTTTGCTCCTCGCTGCTAAACATAAACACCCAAAGCGTAGGGCACGATGAGCGAAGCGTGATCTGCCGTTGTTCGTAAACGCATAACTCATTCAATACTGCTGCCAAGTCTCTTCCCCTTTCTTCAAGGGGAAGACGGAAGATGGGGTTCAGAGCCTTTAATCTCATCAAGCATAGCATTTTTAAATCTGCCCCTAAATTCTCAACTAGCCGAAATAGAGACTGCTATTTCATTTAGCTCGTACTCACCTTCATAGTTCTTCATTTCCGCAACAACGTCATCAGCCGAAGCGAAGAAGAACTCCTTTCTTCCATTTATAAGGTTTACCCTCTGATCTGAAAATCTGCTATGTAAGAACCGTTCAAAAGTTGGTGCATCTTCAGTAAATGCGAATGCGTGGACATCAAATAGTTCGGGGACTGAGGCATCGCCTAGTTCTTTTACTCTATCGTAAGGGTCAGCGCGTCTTGTCATTCCAATTTTCACTACTCCTTCGCCAAATGACAACTTATTCGATATCACATACACATAGCCAGCTCTTGTTTGTTGCGCTAGAGATATCGCTCTTTTCGCTTTTTCACGAAGCTTTTCAAGTTCTTGCTTATGAACTTCATACAAGGCTTTTTGTTCTTCAGTGCTAGATTCTAGTTTACTAAGCTCTTCAGCGACTAACCGCTCCATAATCAGTCGTTCTTTTTCAGTCTTTTCAGCAGCAGCTTTTATACGCTTCTCTTCACGTTCAGCCTCTCTTTGTATCTGAAGTTCTTGGCGTTGCTCCTCCTTAAGGTCTTGCTTAAGTTGGTTTATTTCGTAACCAAGTCTTAGCTCCATAATCTTCAGTTGCAAATACTCTTTCGTTAGATATGTTTTCACTAAATCTGCTGAAGAGTTAATGTCTTGAAACGTATCCTTTGTTCGTTCTATGAGACGGTTGATATTGTTCCAATCAACTAAGGCTGCGGCGGCTTTAAATTCATTATCTAAGCATCGAAGTCTCAATTTTATTTCCCGATTGAACAGCTTCTTAGCCTCTGATTTCTTACCATTAACCACTACGTCATCACCGATTGAACAGGTGCATGCTTTTTTATCGCTAACTAGCTGCTTTATAGCTTGTTTGGTTTTGGATAGCTTATTTTCTAGGTCTTCCAGATCATGTAATTGCGACAGACTGCTGTAAGAAACAGAGTCAGTTGAGCCTACGCTAAGGTAGTAATGGGAAAGACGGTTTTCACATTCTTTCAGCTGTGACATTCCAGTTTGATAGTTTTCCTGTAAAACATGGTAGCTCTTTGTGATATCGAAAAGTAACTGTTCTTTCTCAGTTGCTGGGCCATAGACTTTCTCAACTTCCTTATCTATTGCTTTTGCTCGTTTCAGTGCAGATCGAGACTTTACTAGGAAAATTAATGAGAGCAATGTAAATGCAGCTAAGGCTATAGTAATGAACATAAAGACTCCTCAAATTGACTCTGGTAGCTGCTTGTAAGTAGAAAATGTTTCTGTAGAACCTTGCTTGCGAGCTTCTCTAATCAGATGGCTCTCGCGAAATTCTTTTGCTTCTACCTCAAAGTACCAATCACACTCAACACCGATCTCCGCCATGGCTTCAGCAACCTCTTGAGGAGTTACTCTAAAAAACTCTTTTCGGTGATTTTCGGTGTTTACTCGTTTCTCATTAAATTTGTTGTGGAGTTTTCTCTCTATTTGAGGTGCATCTGAAACAAATGTTAGAGCGTGTACATCGAATTTAAATGGAACGCTGGCATCGCCTAGCTCATTTACTCGATCCATTGGCTCTAGTCTACGAGTCATTCCGATTTTTACAACGTTGTCTCCGAAACAACCAACATTGGAAATTACATATATATATCCAGCTTTTGTAATTTGAGCCTGAGAAATGGCCCGTTCAAACTTGCTTTCGAGCTGTTCGATCTCCTCTTGCATTAAGGCGATTTTTTGCTCCATATCCAATGCGTTTGCACCGTGAAGTTTTTTAGCGAGTTTTTGCGCTTTTATCAAATCCGACTTCTTGTAATCAATTTCATCTTCAAGTTCATCCGTATCAGTTCCAGCTTGTTTAGCTTGCTCTCTTAGTAGTTCTTGTTGCTGTTTCTTTTGTTGATTAATTGCTTCTTTGTGCAGCAATTCTTGATGCCATATAGTTAGCTCTTCTACTTTTAAATTGAAGTACTCATTTGAAATTGTGACATTTGCCGTTTCTCCGAGTTTCGCTAATTGTTGCTCTAATCGGCTGAGTTTGTTTATTGCGGTATCATAGCTAGAATGACGCATGACTCTTCGAATCATATCGAATTCGGCGTTAAAAGCTTTTAGAAGAAGGCCTTGATATGAAGTGATCATCTGGGTTCCTTTAGACTTACTGCCAAACCATTCCCAGTTTGAGAAGGCGCTTGTCGCTCTGCCTGATTTGATAACCTGGTATTGACGTTCGATATATTCAGCAATTTTGTTCTTTAGTGATTGGCTATCATCAAATTTGAAGGTTGGAGGATAAAGACCTACATCAATATATTTAAGTTGTTCTTTTTTAAGCGCTAACTCGTCTTTTAGCTTTAAGTAAATCGGTTGACCTCGCTCTATTTTATTTTCGATATCATCAGATTCTCGTTGCAGATTTTGAATAATTTCTTCGACAGGGTTGTCTGCAAGAGCCTGTTTCTTTTTATCGACATTTATGAAGAGATTCTTACTCTGTCTTTGGGTATATATTGCGAATAAAAAAAAGGTGCAGGCCAATAGTGCCAGTACTACCCAAGCAAAGTGGTAAGTCTCAGTAGTTTCAGACATTGATATTCCTTTATTCTAATGTTTTAAGGTATAGATTAAGTAAATCATACTTTGAAGCGTGGTGACTAGCTTTTGACGTAGATGGTTTAACATGACATTAAAAAAGCAGCACAGATAGCTAAAAAGCAATAGCCTAGCGTAGACTAAATCAAATATTAGGCTCAGATAAAAAATAGGGAATATTAGAAATAGGAGGAATTAGATCCAAATAAAAATTAGCCCTTTTCATCTGGTTCTAGATCCTTAAACCCCAAGTCTGTGAACCCTCTTTAAAGCTTTTTTAATACATTGCTTTTGTTTAGCTGATATTCGTCAAGGTCGTTGGCGAGAAACAGGTTGCCCGAATAATGGGCTTTGGCTTCTTGATAAATATCGGCGATGGAAGGGGATAGGTTCGGGTTGGCTTGGTAGCGAGGGCTAAAGTGGGTTAACACTAAGTTTGGGATGTTAGCTTGCTCGGCAAAGGTCGCTACAAGCTCGGCGTAACTGTGGCCGTAGTTGTTGCCTGACTTCTCAACGAGGTCTTTGGTGTAGGTGGCTTCATGAATCAGTACGCTTGCGCCATGGCTTATTTGAGCCAATAGCTCTGGTTGGTCATTGTCGCCTGCCACTATGATTTTTTGCGGGTTTTGATCGTAGAGCAAATAGTCTTCACAATGGATTAGCTTGCCGTTTAGTTCAACATCTTGCCTTTTTTGTAACTGCCCCCAATGTGGCCCTCTGGGGATGTTATGCTGCTCCAGTTTTTCCACATCCAAGCGCGGGTTGATGTCTTTTTCGGTAAAACGGTAGGCATAAGAGGGGACTCGGTGAGACAGGGCGACCGTTTCCACACGAACCTTTCTGAATTCGACAGATGGCAGATCATCAGTACAGACAAACTCAATGTCATAGGGCAGATACAATTGCGTATGTTGCTGAGTCGCTTCCACCCATTCTTTTACACCACTTGGTGCCATAATTTTCAATGGCGCCTTGCGACCATTCATGGCGGCACTTGCCAATATGCCTGGCAAGCCATAACAGTGATCGCCATGAATGTGCGTGATGAAGATGGCTTGTAAGGCATTGATCGATAAATTGGTATGAAGTATCTGATGTTGCGTGCCTTCGCCACAATCGACAAGGTACCAGCCGCTGCCTCTTTCTTCGCGCACCGCGATGCCAGTTACATTGCGTGTTTTGGTGGGAACGCCTGCCGAGGTTCCAAGAAAGACAATATTCATTTTTTACCTTGATGCATAAAAGACGGGTTATCTTGCCTAAGCCTAATGTTTTCGTGACCAAGCGGCAATCTTGGGTTGTATAGATGGCTTATTATTTACCTAGTTTCAAAAAACTCACCTCAGTCGCCGCTAAGAATTGTTATCTTCTATACGCTTCCTGAGCTAAAATACAAACCTTGTTCGTACTTTTTAATACATGAGATTTATAAATGACCGCATTTGATACCAAAGTGGAAGAATTGATCGCTAAACACCCGCATTTAACCAAAGAGGAAGCCATCAAAATCATCACTGAGAAAAACGACCGTAAGAAGCAGAAGCGAAATGCCAGAACAAACAAAGGCAGCGTGAACAAAGGCTAGCAGCAAGAAATAGATAACTAGGTTCACATAACACCACTGGGTGGTACTTTATACCACCCTACATTTAATCTCTCCAAACCCATACTCTAACGCTATTTCGGCGCAAAAGGCCGTTGCTTGCCCACCATGAGCTAACCAAGTCAAACTGAAGGATCATTCCTTACTTAACCTTAAACATCTCTCTTAGTTTTTTAAGTGTGAAGTGATACTATAGTGATACTTTTACTTATGAAGGTGTCACTATGAGAACGGAAGTCGTTACTACGTTAAAGAGACAAGCAACAAAACTGCTTGCCGATTTACATGAAACCAAAGAACCTATTCTCATAACAGAGCATGGCCAACCGTCTGCTTACCTTTTAGATGTTGCTGATTACGAGTTAATGGTTGAGCGGATGAAGATTCTAGAAGGCATTGCGAAAGGAGAGCAGGCCATTCGAGATGGTCGAATTATGGACATGGATCATGCCAAAGAGAAGATGAGTAAATGGCTCAAATAATTTGGACTGAGCCCGCCTTAGATAATTTAAACGACATCGCTGAGTATGTTTCTGTTAGTCATCTACAAGCCGCTAAGCAGTTAGTTGAAAATGTGTTCAGCCAGGTGCAGAGACTCGAATTTTTTCCAGAATCAGGTAAAGTACCCGAAGAAATTTCGACATTAAATTATCGAGAAGTTGTTGTTAATCCTTGTCGTGTTTTTTACAAAGTAGAACAGGACTCCGTTTATATCCTGCATGTGCTTAGGCAAGAAAGAGACCTGCGGAAGTTTTTACTGTCAGCGGGAATCCAAGGTTAACCACTCACGAGACTGTAACTAATTTTGTGTAACTACCTATCACAACATATTCTATAGAGAATTAAGGATAGGTAGATGCAAATGAACCAAAAAGAACTGGAAGCCTTCGCAAAAGAAGCCGCCAAAGGCATTAAAACGCCTGAGGATCTTAACGAATTTAGCCAAATGCTGAAGAAGATTACCGTTGAGGCGGCCTTGAATGCAGAGATGGATGAGCATCTGGGTTACGAGAGACATCAAAAATCCTCGTCAACCAACAGTCGTAATGGTAAGAACAGTAAGCGTATTAAGACGGAAGATGGTGAGTTTGAACTGGATACGCCTCGTGACCGCGAAGGTTCTTTTGAACCAAAGCTGGTCAAAAAGCACCAATCCCGCTTTACTTCCATGGACGATAAAATCCTATGGCTCTACGCGCAAGGTATGAGTACCCGAGACATCGTCAATGCCTTCGATGAATGGTACGGTGCTGAGATATCTCCGACACTGGTATCACGTGTTACCAACGCGGTGATCGAGCAAGTAACTGAATGGCAAGCACGCCCCTTGGATGCCATCTATCCCATTGTGTATCTTGATTGTATTGTGTTGAAAATCCGCCAAGATAAGCGTGTTATCAATAAATCGATTTTCTTGGCACTCGGTATCAACACCGACGGTCATAAAGAACTCATGGGCATGTGGATTGCTGAAAACGAAGGGGCTAAGTTCTGGCTAAACGTCCTCACTGAGCTTCAGCAGCGTGGTGTAGAAGATATTCTCATCGCTTGTGTTGATGGTCTAAAAGGCTTCCCAGAAGCCATCAATGCCGTTTTCCCACAAACCAGCATTCAACTGTGTATCGTGCATATGGTACGCAACTCATTGAAGTATGTATCATGGAAAGACTACAAAGCGGTGACGGCGGACTTAAAGCAAGTTTACCGCTCTGCAACGGAAGAAGAAGCCTTGTTGGAGTTAGATCGTTTCGCAGGCGTCTGGGACGATCAATACCCGCAAATCACCAAATCGTGGCGCAATCACTGGCATAATCTTAATACACTGTTTAGTTACCCTGACGATATCCGCAAAGCGATCTACACAACGAACGCTATTGAATCACTGAACAGTGTCATCCGTAGAGCCATTAAAAAACGTAAAGTCTTCCCAAGCGACGATTCTGCGAGGAAAATGGTTTATCTTGCCATTAGAGAGGCCAGTAAAAAATGGACAATGCCCATTCAAAACTGGCGCCAAGCGATGAGTCGATTTATTATTGAGTTCGAGGAGCGACTCGAAAAGCACCTTAACTAAATGGTAGTTACACAGAATCTGTTACAGGGTCCCACTCACTCATGATTTTTAGGATCAAATAAAAACAGGGTGGTTTTTATTTACCTCACTATCTTCATAAGACAAAAAAAGACCGATGCTATGCAAATCACATCGGTCCTTCTTACTTCAAACCTCTAATAATCCAGCGCCATCTCTGCCATTTTCATCGTATTTTCAAACGAAGCACAGCCTGCGATAAATAAGCCGTTATGACAGAACATTGCATCGTCCAAACCTGTTACGTCTTGCAGTTCTTTATCCGATAATCCAGCCCATGGCGCAGGCAGTTTTTTGCGGTCTTCAAATGAGCCTAGTTCAACGGGTACGGTTTGTATGCGCCATTGTCCGGTTTGCGATGGGTAAACCATGAACAAGGCGTCTTTGGATAGTCTAAGCACGGTGGTTTTCCACGGTGTGTATTGTTCTAACACGATGATTCTTGGGTCTTCGGCTTTTTCGATGGCGTTGGCGACGATGGCTTTAGCGTTTACGCCGCCGCTTGCCGCCGCAATAAAGCGAGTTAATATGCGAGATGCGAAGGCAACGGCTTCATCGAAACAGGCGTCAAAATCGCCTTCTTCTTGCCATGTTGGGTTAAACATGGAGATGGTTTGACTCAGGCTGATGCCGGTTTGTACGCCTTCTACGTGTCCGCAATCGATGGCGTCGATGGTGGAGACGAGATTCTTGTCCAATGAGTTGGTGACTTCTTGGTCACCTGCGCATATTTCTAGGCCGTATTTTTGCCAAATCAAGCCAAAGGATGAAAACGGGATGCCGTTTTCTCGTGCGCCTGCACCGCCTTTTTGGTGGTGGTCAAAACGGCCTTGTTCTGCGTCGTATATTCCGCCAACGTCTACCACAATATCGGCCTTAGCCATGGCATCTAGGTCGCGCGTGCGGAGTATTTTAGCCGCTGGAAAAAGGTGTTTAAGTGCCGCGACGGCAAAGACATCGTCGGCATGAAAGTTGCCATTGTGCGTTGCGATTACTTGAACGGGTTCGGTCATTCTGTGGTCTCTTTGATTGATTTCATTTCACTTAACAGCACACACGTACTAATAAAACGGCATTTTACGGGGTTTTGTCAGAGGGTGACACCGTTCATTTGCCTATCTGGCTTTTTGTTCTGCGTATATTGTTAAGTAATATAAATAGGAATATGATTCTCAAAACCTTAGGGGAGTAGTCTCTCAGTCTAGTCTGAGATAACCGTCAACAGTCTCCGAACAGTCGTTCGTGGTGGTTATGTCCTGTTTTATATGGATTGACAAGACTTAAGGCAAGCGTTGTTCTCGGGTGGAGGGCCGCTCTTGCCTTCTGTCATTTCCACCCGAGGACCTGACTGTGTTTCCAATCATTGCTTTTCTTGCTTTCCTGTCTTATTTGTCGAGATCATTACGATCTCAGTTCATTGTTTTTTACTCATCGTTTTTTTCTTTCTTCCGTGAGGTGGCGCTATGATGTTGGCTATTTTAGCCTTATTAGGCGGTTTTGTTTTGTTGGTGTGGAGCGCGGATCGTTTTGTAGATGGCGCTGCCGTGACGGCAAAATACGCGGGCATGCCGCCGTTATTAATCGGTATGGTAATTGTGGGGTTCGGCACGTCTGCACCCGAAATGGTGGTGTCTGCCATGGCCGCGATGGACGGTAATCCGGATTTGGCATTGGGCAATGCGTTGGGGTCAAATATTGTCAATACTGGGCTTATTCTTGGCGTTACGGCGTTGATTGCGCCGATCATGGTGCAATCTAATATCGTCCGAAAAGAGTTGCCATTGTTGTTGCTGATTGGTTTGTTATTTGGCTATTTTATTTGGGATGGATCGTTAACGCGGGTTGAGGCTGTGCTCTTGCTGGTTGGTTTTTTTGCCTTGGTTGGTTGGAGTATTTTCTCTGCCATGAGGGGCAAAAACGATGCGTTAGAAAACGATATGGAACAAGAGTTGGTTACTCATGCGATGCCTATCAAAAAGGCCATTTTTTGGTTGGTTATTGGGTTGGTTCTTTTGATTATAAGCTCTCGTGTGCTTGTATGGGGCGCTGTTAATATCGCTCATGCGTTTGGTGTAAGTGATTTAATTATAGGCCTTACGATTGTTGCATTGGGGACGTCACTACCCGAACTGGCGGCGTCTATTATTGCCGTTAGAAAAGGTGAGCATGATATTGCCATTGGTAATGTGGTTGGTTCGAACATGTTTAACCTACTGGCAGTAATCGGGATTGCGGGAGTAATATCGCCGATGCAAAACTTGTCGGCCGATGTGTTGTCGCGCGATTGGCTGGTGATGATGGTAATGACGGTTGTTTTGTTGATGATGGCTTATGGATTGCGTCGACCGGGTCGTATTAATCGCTATGAAGGCGCAGGGTTGCTGCTCGCTTTTGCTGCTTATAATGTGTGGTTAGTCTCATCGGTTATTGGGTAATGTGAGATATCATTGGTTAAGGTTTAAACGAAGAAGAGACGTTTATGGAAGAGTTATTCACTCAATTTTGGCAAAGTCATTCCACTACTATTGTGACGCTTGGTTATCGGATTGTATTGGCCGTGGTTATATATCTAGCCAGCTCGTTTATTGCAAAAGCAGTACGTAAGGCAATACTGAATACGAATTCTAAGCTGCATAAGCTGGACGCCACGTTGGCACCGATATTTTCAACCGTCGCCAGTTATGCGGTGTATGTGATTGGTGGTGTGTTTATTTTAGACATATTTGGGGTCAACACGGCCAGCCTGATTGCTTTGGTTGGTGCGGCTGGTTTGGCGATCGGTTTGGCGTTGAAAGACACGCTAAGTAACATCGCTGCCGGGATTATGTTGCTCATATTACGACCTTTCAAAGCGGGGGATTTTATCGAGTTCGGCTCCACACAAGGCGTGGTGAAAGAAATTAATTTATTCACCTGCGTGTTTGAAACCGTTGACGGTTTATACATTGCTTCTCCGAATAGTATTTTGTGGGGAAACAATATTAAGAACTTCACGCGAAACGGTAAGCGGCGCATGGATATTGTGGTTGGCATATCCTATTCGGATTCTATTGAGGTTGGTTTGTCTGTGCTTAAACAAGTGGCAGAAAGTGAGCCTAGGTTATTGGAAGACCCAGTCCCTCAGACAATGGTGGTTTCTATGCTGGACAGTTCGGTGAATATTCAGCTTAGAGCGTGGGCAAAAACGGATGATTATTGGCCGACATACTGGGATTTAAACAAACGCGTCAAAGAGTCGATAGAGGCCGCTGGCTTGACGATTCCGTTCCCTCAACGAACTTTGCATTTGGTGAGCGAGCAGGGATCGCGGGCGTTGAAAGAAAAACCATAGGGGCTTTATTCTGCGCGACGACGGCTTCGTAAGCAGGTCAGCCTCAGATTCAAAGAAGGGAGTACCCCTTCCCTAACCCTCCTCTTGGAAGACAAAAGGGGAGGGAGCCATTGGTTCCGAGGACGATGAAATCCACAAACCTCTGGCACTTCTAGCAAAAATCACTGTCTATTCACTTCCTTGTGCATTTTTCCTTTATGATAGTCGTCATTAGAATTTGAATTAAAGTTGGAACCTGAAAATTATGAACAGTACGCCTACACACAAGCCACGTCCGATGGTGGATCTTATTGTCAGTGTCATTTTGCCGTCGTTGATTTTGATGAAGTTAAGTGGAGAAGATAAATTAGGCACCAGCGGCGGTTTGATTGCCGCGCTGGCGTTTCCTTTGGGTTGGGGCCTTTTTGAATTAGTTAAGTACCGTAAGTTTAACTTTATTGCGTTGTTGGGTTTGGTGAGTGTGTTACTGACGGGCAGTATTGGGTTGTTCGAATTGGACAATAAATGGCTGGCGATTAAAGAGGCGGCGATTCCTGCGGTTATTGGTATTGCTGTTCTGATCTCGACGTTTACACCTTATCCTTTGGTGCGGGCCATGTTCTTCAACGCCGCGATCATGGACGTTGATACCATTAAGCAAAAGCTTGAAGAGAATAACAGTACGGAAATGTTCGAAAAGCGACTCATGAAGGCCACGTACTTTATTGCTGGTTCTTTTGTCTTCTCAGCGACGATGAATTACGTCTTGGCGAAATGGATTGTTACCAGCCCAGCGGGAACGGAAGCCTTTAATGAAGAACTAGGACAGATGACGCTGTACAGCTACCCAATGATCGCTATTCCCTCCATGATCATGTTAATGGCGATATTTTATTACCTATGGCGCAGCATCCAAAAAGCGACTGGATTGAAACTGGAAGACTTAATTGTTAAGAAATAGCCCCAGCTATCAAGCTATTAGCAGAGATTAACCCCATCCTCCGCCTTCCCCTTGAAGACAAAAGGGGAAGGGACTTGTTCATTAAACGCTCACAAGAGATCAGCCCCATCCTACCCGTTAGATAACCTAAAGACGTTGAGTCGCTTTTAGTGTTTCTCTAGTCGTTTCCAGCCAGTTCCCCCATCACCCGAAAAATTACACTGAGTTCATTGCTTAACCTTGAAAGGATAAATCGATGAACGCAGCTGAGATACACGATAAAGCCATTGTGATCGATGGTTTGATTTGCGCGAAATGGAACCGTGAATTATTTGAAGACATGGCCAAAGGGAAGTTAACCGCGGCCAATTGCACTGTGTCGTTTTGGGAAAACTTTGAAGGTACGGTTCGAAACGTGGTTGAGATGAATCAGCTAATCGAAGCCAACAGCGATTTGCTATTAAAAGTCCGTACCACAAAAGATATTCATCGTGCTAAAGCCGAAGGCAAAACGGGTGTGATGATGGGCTTTCAAAATGCCCATGCGTTTGAAGACCAAATTGGCTACGTGCAGGTCTTCAAAGACCTTGGCGTGGGCATTGTACAAATGTGCTACAACACACAAAACTTGGTGGGCACAGGTTGCTATGAGCGCGATGGCGGCTTGTCTGGTTATGGTCGTGAGATCGTAGCAGAAATGAACCGTGTCGGTATGCTGTGTGATTTATCTCACGTTGGCCCCAACACGGCCAAAGAAGTCATCATCGAATCCACTAAGCCTGTTGCGTATTCTCACTGCTTGCCTGCAGGACTAAAAGAGCACCCACGCAACCGCACCGACGAAGAGCTTAAATTCATTGCTGACAATGGCGGTTTTGTTGGCGTGACCATGTTTGCGCCTTTCTTAAAAGCCGGAATTAACGCCACGATTGATGACTATGTGGAAGCCATTCAATACATCTACAACATCGTGGGCGAAGACGCGATTGGCATCGGTACCGATTTTACGCAAGGTCACGGTTACGACTTTTTCGAATACCTCACTCACGACAAAGGCTATGCCCGCCGTTTGACTCGCTTTGGCGAGATCATTAATCCGCTGGGTATGCGCACGGTAGGTGACTTCCCGAACTTGACTGAGGCGTTGTTGAAGCATGGCTTTAGCGAGCGCCAAGTGGTCAAAATTATGGGTGAGAATTGGGTAAATCTATTAGAAGAAGTTTGGGGAGAATGATGATGGGAACTCACGCGCCAGAAATGCCAATCGAAGTGGATGATGAAACCGGTGTTTGGAACACGGACGCATTGCCAATGTTGTACGTGCCTCGTCACTTTTTTGTTAACAATCACATGGGGATTGAAGACGAAATTGGCGCAGAGCGTTACGCGGAAATTTTGTACAAAGCCGGTTATAAATCGGCGTATTTTTGGTGCGAACAAGAGTCGGCTTGTCACGGTATTTATGGCGAAGAGATTTGGCACCACTATCTTAAACGTCTATCGCAACGTGGTTGGGGCTTTTTCATTACCGAAGAGTTAGACATTGAAAAAGGCACCGCAAAAGTACGTTTGGAAAATTCCGCTTTTGTTTATCACTACGAAAAAATTCACGGTAAAAAAGTCAATCGTAAAGTGGATTACATGTTTACGGGTTGGTTTGCTGGGGCATTGGATCAAATCGCAGAAAGCAATGGTTTGGAGATCCGCACCAAGGCCATTCAGACTCAAAGTGCAGCAGAAGATGGGTGTGACGTCGGTTACTTCCAAGTTTCCCCACTGTAGCGTTTTTAAACACATGGTGTCATCACGGGCAGGTGATGATGCCAACCGTAACAGTTAAACGTCGTTTTCAAGAAGGCAGGATGTTATGTCCCAGTATGATGCGTTGTTCGAGCCATTAAACATTAATAAATTAACCATTCGCAATCGTATTGTCAGTACGGCTCACGCTGAGGTATACGCCACTGATGGCGGCATGACAACCGATCGTTATGTGAAGTACTACGAAGAAAAAGCCAAAGGCGGCTGTGGGCTTTGTATTTGCGGTGGTTCCAGTGTGGTGTCTATTGATAGTCCACAAAGCTGGTGGAGCTCGGTTAATTTATCAACCGATCGCATTATTCCGCATTTCCAGAATTTGGCCGATGCCGTGCATAAACATGGCGGCAAGATCATGATTCAAATTACCCACATGGGGCGTCGCTCTCGTTGGGACGGAGAAAATTGGCCGAACCTAATGTCGCCGTCTGGCATTCGTGAGCCGGTTCACCGTGCGACTTGTAAAACCATTGAAGTGGAAGAAATGTGGCGCATTATTGGCGATTTCGTCCAAGCGGCGCGTCGTGCCAAAGAAGGTGGTTTGGATGGCGTCGAGCTGTCTGCGGTTCACCAGCATTTGATCGACCAGTTTTGGTCACCACGAGTGAACAAACGTACCGACGAATGGGGCGGGACGTTTGAAGGTCGCATGAAGTTTGGTATGGAAGTGCTCAAAGCGGTTCGTGCCGAAGTGGGGCCGGATTTTGTTGTGGGTATGCGTATTACCGGTGATGAATTTCATCCTGATGGCTTAGGTCACGAAGAGATGAAGAAAATTGCGCAATATTACGATGCCACGGGCATGGTGGACTATTTTGGTGTCGTCGGTTCGGGTTGCGACACGCATAACACCTTAGCCAACGTGATTCCGAATATGAGCTATCCGCCTGAACCTTTCTTGTATTTGGCGGCGGGCATAAAAGAAGTGGTCAATGTGCCGGTGATTCACGCGCAAAATATCAAAGACCCGAATCAGGCGAAACGCATTATCGAAGCGGGTTATGTGGATTTTGTTGGCATGACGCGCGCGCATATTGCCGACCCGCATTTTATCGCCAAGATCAAAATGGATCAGGTCGATCAAATTCGTCAGTGCGTGGGCGCAAACTATTGCATCGACCGTCAGTATCAAGGCTTGGATGTGTTGTGTATTCAAAACGCAGCAACGTCTCGTGAATACATGGGCTTGCCTCATATTATTGAAAAAACCACCGGCGCGATTCGACACGTTGTGGTGGTTGGCGGTGGCCCTGGTGGATTAGAAGCGGCGCGTGTTGCCGCAGAACGTGGTCATAAAGTCACCTTGATTGACAAAGCCGACGAGTTAGGTGGGCAATTAGTCTTGGCAGCCAAAGCGCCACAGCGTGATCAAATCGCGGGGATCACTCGTTGGTTGGTCATGGAAATAGAACGTTTGGGTGTAGAGGTGCGTTTAGGCACAGCGGCCAGCGAAGCGTTGATCAAAGAACTGAACCCAGACGTGTGTATTTTGGCGATGGGCGGTCGTCCATTTATTGACCAAAACCCAGAGTGGGGCGCAGCAGAAGGTTTGGTGGTATCTACTTGGGACATCCTAAGTGGCAAAGTAGAGCCAGGAAAAAACGTGTTGGTTTACGACACGATTTGTGAATTCTCTGGTATGTCGGCTGCAGACTATTTGGCTTCGAAAGGTTCGTTAGTGGAGTTGGTGACCGACGATATCAAACCGGGTGTTGGCATTGGTGGCACAACCTTTCCGACTTATTACCGTTCTTTGTATGAGAAAGAAGTCATCATGACGTCGGATTATTTGCTGGATAAGGTTTACCGAGAAGGCGATAAATTGGTCGCTGTACTGGAAAACGAATACACCGCACAAAAAGAAGAGCGCGTCGTGGATCAGATCGTTGTCGAAAACGGCACGCGTCCAAATGAAGACTTGTATTACGCACTAAAACCAAGCTCATGCAATAAAGGCCAAATTGATAATGAAGCCTTGTTTGATATCAAGCCTCAACCTGTACTGAGCGGTGGTTCTGATGACGGCATGATCTTGTGGCGTTTGGGGGACGGTGTGTCGCAGCGTAATGTTCATGCGGCTATGTATGATGCTTTGCGTCTATGCAAGGATTTGTAGGAGTAATAGATCATGACTCTTGATTGGTTACCTCCTACCTTGATTGGTGTTCTACTGGTGCTGGCTGGGATTGGTGCGGTTCGTCGCATCAATCTATGGCGCGCAGGGCAGTCCGAAAATGTCGATATTCTGGCGGGCTTAATGGCCATGCCAAAACGCTACCTTCATGATCTTCACCATGTGGTGGAGCGGGACAAATATATGTCTCGTACCCACGTGGCGACAGGTGGTGGTTTTGTTTTGGCGATGGTGCTGGTGGTATTTGTTCACCTGTTTGGGGTGAGAAGCGAGATTCTCGCTTGGGCACTATTGGCGGCTTTGGTGATCATGTTCTGTGGCGCGTTATTTGTCTATAAGCGCCGAATGAATCCGCCATCACGCCTTTCAAAAGGGCCGTGGATGCGTTTGCCAAAAAGCTTGCTGACGTTTTCCATTACCTTTTTTGTACTGACCTTGCCAGCGGCGGGCATATTGCCCGAAGGCTTTGGCGGTTGGCTGCTTACTGTAGTCTTGTCCGTTTTGATCTTAATGAGTCTTGGTGAAATGCTGTTTGGCATGACATGGGGCGGGCCAATGAAGCACGCTTTCGCGGGGGCGTTGCATCTTGCGTTTCATCGTCGTCCAGAGCGTTTTGGTGGCGGTCGTTCAACGGGTCTAAAGCCTGCTGTGTTGGGTGGCGATGTGCACGGGGTTTCAAAACCAACGGATTTTAAGTGGAATCAGTTATTAGGCTTTGACGCGTGTGTGCAATGTGGTCGTTGCGAAGCGGTGTGTCCTGCGTTCGCGGCGGGGCAGCCATTGAATCCTAAAAAACTCATTCAAGATATGGTGGTGGGGTTTGCGGGCGGCACGGACGAAAAATACGCAGGTAGCCCCTATCCTGATGGCTCAGGTGGTGTTCAAGACGTGGGTAACGCCGTGGGCGGAAAAGATCAAATTATCACGAATGGATTGATCAATCCCGACACTCTTTGGTCGTGTACTACTTGTCGAGCGTGCGTGGAAGAGTGCCCGATGATGATCGAGCACGTAGACGCGATTGTGGATATGCGTCGTTTTTTAACGCTAGAAAAAGGCGACACACCAAACAAAGGCGCCCAGGTACTCGAAAATATTATCGCGACAGACAATCCCAATGGCTATTCCCCCGCGAGTCGCACTCACTGGGCGGCTGATCAGAATTTGAATGTCATGAAAGAGGTAAAGCAAGCGGATGTGCTGTTTTGGGTTTCGGATGGTGCGTTTGATATGCGCAGTCAGCGGATATTGCGTTCTTTTGTGACACTGCTAAAAGCCGCTAAAGTGGATGTGGCAATTTTGGGTGACGAAGAACGAGACAGTGGCGATGTTGCTCGCCGTTTGGGGGACGACGCGACGTTCCAAAGCTTGGCAAAGCGCAATTTGGCTACCTTGTCTCAGTACCGTTTTAACACCATCGTGACAACCGATCCTCATGCGTTTCATTGTTTAAAAAATGAATACGGCGACTTTGGATCGACGGCGCTGGATGGCGTAGAAGTGTTGCATCACACGACGTTCCTAAATCGTTTGATCAAAGAAGGACGTTTGCAATTGGACGCCTTTAGCGGTGGCAAAGTGACGTATCACGACCCTTGTTATCTTGGACGTTACAATGGCGAATACGACGCCCCACGCGAATTGTTGGCGAGCTTGGGTATTGAGGTCGCTGAAATGGAACGTTCTGGCTATCGCTCACGTTGTTGTGGCGGTGGCGGTGGTGCGCCAATTACCGATATACCGGGCGAACGCCGTATTGCCGACATGCGTATGGAAGACGTGATCAGTACGGGTGCTGAGATGGTGGCGGTAGGGTGTCAACAATGTACGGCGATGTTGGAAGGCGTGGTAGAACCTCGTCCGGTGGTAAAAGACATTGCTGAGATTTTGGCCGGTCAACTGAAGGAGATGCACTAATGAGTAATTTTTCTTCTAATGACGATGCTTTACATTCGGTGTTTCGACGAGACCCAAGAACCGAGTGGATTGCTCGAAACCGTTTGCACCCTTTGCATGACAGTGTGGTGTCTGCTCAACAGGGTGGTGAAGTGCGTGGCCCAACGGGTTTGCTGCGTAAGAATCCTCATGTAGTAGGTTTTATCGGGCCAAATGGCCTAAAACGCATTGATAGAGCGAATGGCTCTTTTGTTGCCATTGGCGGAAAGAAACGCGTGCCGAGCGCGAAAGACTCACAACGTCCGCTGCACCTGGTTGAAAATCCAGAAGGCTATATCATGGTGGTGGGTGACATGATTGGTGGTCGTTTGACCAGCCATGACAAAGACATTCTTGGCTTGGCACATCAGTTGGCTGCAGAGAAAAGCAAAGTCGCTGTTGTGCTGGTGTGTTTTGGAGAGAACAAAGAAACGCAATGCGATTTGGCTGGAGTGGATCGAGTGATTCATCTTGAAGACAATGTCTTTGAAGGGTTTGCTCCCGAAGCCAGGCTGTCCGTCTTGCAGCAAATTGAAACGAGCTACCAGCCAATGCATTGGTTATTTCCAGATAGCGTACACGGTGGAAGCGATTTGGGCAGCCGTTTGGCGGCGCGATTAGGTGAAAGACCGGCGACACAAGCGTGGCAAGTGACCAGCGAAAAAACGATAAGCCGAGGCGCGTCAGGCAGCCAAGACATCAGCCGAACAACGCCCCGTATTCTTATGCTGATGGAAGAATGTGCGAATGCAGTGGAAGACACGCGTCATGAAGCTTTGCCATTGGCGTTGGAGTATGACGTCTCGATGGCAGAAGGGGACCATCGACTGATTGATCAGGGGCAAATTGACGTAGATTCGAATGCAGTGCCCTTGGCCGAAGCGGAATTTATCTTGTCTGCTGGCAATGGTATTCACAACTGGGATCAATTCCATTCTGCCGCTGCCGCATTGCGTGCGACGGAAGGGGCAAGTCGCGTGGCGGTCGACGACGGCTTTATGCCTCGTTCGCGTCAGGTGGGCGCTTCGGGTACGTGGGTGACAGCTCGCGTGTATTTGGCGGTGGGTATTTCCGGGGCGATTCAACACATGCAAGGCATTGGTCAGTGCGACAAAGTGGTTGCTATTAATACGGATGCAGGCTGTGACATGGTGAAACGGGCTGATTTAGCGGTGATTGCAGACAGTGAGGCGATTTTGGCAGAGTTAACCAGATTGGCTCAACAGCGAGAGTTATCAAAGGAAGAGGAGGAAAGTGATGCAGCCTAACGTGAATGTGGTTTCTTTGGTATCCATTGGTCGTCACCCTCAATCTGGCCGCTCACGTCGTGCCGAACAAGATGGCAGAGCCGTTGAATTGGGGCTTTCATTGGTGGGTGAGGCGTTAACCGTTGTGCATGTAGGGGAGGATCAAGACCCTGTTCTGCGACAATACGCAGGAATGGGGTTGCCCTCGATGACGGTCTTGTCACAGGGAAAAGAATGTGACGCATTGCCTGTACTGACGTCGTTTTTAAAAGCGCAATTGCCCAGCGTGGTTTTAACGGGGGTGCGATCTGAAAGTGGTGAATCTTCTGGCATGCTGCCGTATTTGTTGGCTGAAGCACTGGGTTGGCCATTGGTGCCTCGCGTGGCTGAAATTCTACACATCAAGGATGGCCAAGCCGAAGTGCTGTTGGCGCTGCCGCGCGGTCAACGACGTTCTGTACGAGTGACTTTGCCATTCATTGCCAGCGTCGACAATGCGGCTCAGGAGGCGCGTCAAACCGCTTTCGGTCCGGGCCTGCGTGCCACACTCCATGTAGAAACCGTAGACAGTGTTGTGGACGATGCCGCAATCCAATGGGAAATGAGTGCCGCAAAACCGCGCCCTAAACGATTAAAAGTCGTGAAGGCCAAGACCGCCGCAGACCGAATGAAGGCCGCTACCGCAAAACCCGTCGGCGGTGGTGGGAAAATCATGAAGAACGAAACGCCAGCTGAAAAGGCACAAGCGATTTTGGATTTATTATTAGAAGAAAAAGTGGTGCGCTAAACAGGGTTTTGGGTATAAGCTGTTTACCCCGCTGATGGTTGTTTGAGCAGATTTTGCAGAATAGGTATACGCTATGATGATTGTAGACTTGGTTGATGAAGTTGATTTTAAAGAAAAACTTATTGCCCTAGGTGCACCCGTCACACACGAGCAGAGTTTGCTGGAAGTACAAGAAGCCGTGTTGGCATGGTTGCAAGCATACCCTGAGCAAACCCCCTTCATTAAAGAGCTATGCGAGTCTATGCAAAAAGACAACACCACCGTGTTGCCAGAAGTGTATCGGGTGATGAGCGCTTTTGGTTAGTTATTTTAACTGTTTATTTATCTGTCTGTTCTTCTTCTGTTTTATCCATTCTTCTTCAACGGTAATAAAGCACGCTTAACGACATTAAGTGGGCGCTTTTTGTCAGTTTTTTTAGTTTTTCCCTCCTACATTTTTAATACATTTTTCTTGTAGAATTTTACTTATGTTTTTTCAAAATTAGCTATAGTCAATATAAGAGTAATACAGTATTTTAGCTAAATCGATGGAATTAAGTAAAAAGTAAGGAAGTATAAAGCCCTGATTAATAGTCGTTTAAAAGTGGTAAATGGTATTAAAAACTATCGTTTTTTAACGAGTATTTTTACACCACTGCTTTTCATGCTATTGAGACATTTTGGACGAAGTTTATGAAAATCAAAACGAAGCTGTTGATTGCTTTTTCAATTGCCACTGTGTTGCCTGTTTTGGTCGTTAGTGCAATAACGGGGTTCCTTGCTTCTGACCAAGCTCTGAAAGACTTTGCTAAAAACAGTGGTCAAACGTTAGGTGCAGTAGAAGAAACGTTTGACCAATTTCTTACCGATATTAAATACGTTGTCGGCTTCATGGCGGAAAGTGACCTAGTGTCCGACCCCAATGCCAAGCCTTTAACGACCTACCATGAAAAAGAAGGCAAAGCCCCGAGTAAAGTCGCCAAACAAAATGGTGGACGTGAAGAAGGGGTTTTTAACCTTTTTGAAGACATTGGTAAAAACAATCCCAACTATGTTTACGTTTACATCGGTGATGATGCTGATGGCTATTTAGAATGGCCAGGTACTTACGGCTACAATGAATGGCACCCAAAACAGCGCGCTTGGTACACAAGAGCGATGCAAACACCGGGTGAAGTGGTATTGCGTGATGCTTATTATTGGGAGCCTGATGATGCTGTCTATGTATCGGCGGTGCGTACCTACAATAAAGGCAATAAAATCGGCGGTGTGGTGGCCGTGGACGTGTCTATTAAAACACTAACGGAAATGGCTAATCGAACTAAACTGGGCAGTTCCGGCAGCATCATGGTGATCGAGAACACGGGAACCGTTTTGGTGGATGCCATTCATCCAGAAAATAATTTCAAACCCATTGGTGAATTAGACGGCGATGCTTATCAGATGATTGCGAAATCATCGGCTGGCGTGGTGAATTTCTCGCTTGATGGCGAAAACTACTACGCGAATATTTACACTTCGCCAAATCTAAAATGGAAGTTTGTTGGCTTGATGCCTGCGTCTGAGATTTACTTAAGCACGGTTGAAATGGTCAAAACCACCGCGATTGTTTGTGTGTTGCTTTTGATTGTTTTTGGTTTTGTGGCCTACTTGATGGCGAAAGGTTTTATTACACCCATTGAATCAGTTTCTAACCATTTGCGTACGCTTGCTGAAGGTGAAGGAGATTTGACGTCGCAAATCGACATTCAAACCAATGATGAAACAGGCAGTTTGTCGAATTGGTTTAATCAATTTATAGAGACCACTCGAAAACTGATTCTAGGCATCAAAACATCCAGTATTCAGATCGATAAGATCGCGGCAGAAACCTCTGCAAAAGCCAGCGAGGTGGCTCAGTCGGCGACAAAACAATTGCAATCTATCGAGTTGATTGCCGAAGCAGGGCAGCAGATGTTAATCGCCTCCAACGAGGCCGCAGAAAGCTGCGCGAATTCTGCGCAATTCTCTGAGAAAGGGCTAGAAACCACCATTGCAGGTAAGACGCTTCTTAAAAACAGCGCCGAAGGGGTCAATCGCCTAGGTGCTCGTTTAAAAGAGTCCAATAACATCATTACCGAATTGCAAAAAGAAACGGTCAATATTAATCAAATTTTATCCACCATTCAGGCGATTGCAGAGCAAACAAACTTACTGGCGCTAAACGCCGCCATTGAAGCGGCGCGCGCAGGTGAACAAGGTCGAGGCTTTGCGGTGGTGGCGGATGAAGTGCGCACTTTGGCTGGGCGCACGCAAGAGTCAACGGAGCAGATCAGTAGTATCTTGGGTTTATTGGCGAATCGTACCAAGCAAGCGTCGGATTCGATGATGACCAGTGTGTCTGAGTCTGAAAATGCCATTAACTTGTCCGATCAAGCATTGGTGTCTTTTGAGCAGATCGAAGAAGTTGTTAAGCAAATGCGTGATATGACCATGCAAACAGCAGCATCAGCGGAAGAACAAAGAGCGGTAACTGAAGGGGTGAATGAAAACATCAATGCAATCAGTGAATCGGCGCATCGTGTGTCTGATATTTCGGGTGATGTGGCTGACTTGTGTCGTAAACAAGACGAATTAAGCAAGCAATTGCATGTGATGGTGGTGCGTTTCCGAACCGAATAAGCGCTTTCTTTCATACTGTATTGAGTTATCCAAAAGGTCGCTTTTATTGCGGCCTTTTTATTTGCATTTTTTTGAATGTTTTATTTTAAACTTTAGTGATAACGATTATCATGAGCGCCTAAATTTACTAATAGGGTGTCAGTATGGTTAAATCGTTCATAATGTTTCTGTTCACTTTTTCTTTGAGTGCAGCATGGGCTGGTCAAGTCACTGTCCAAGATGTATTGGGACGTGATGTTACTTTTAATGCGCCAGCGCAGCGTGTCATTGTTGGGTTCTATCCTGAAGACTACATGGCCATCGGTACGGAAGCCGCTTATGACAAGGTTGTTGGTATGTCCAAATACATTTGGCAGGCGCGTTCAGCGAACTGGGATATGTATGTAAAACATCGTCCTTCTTTAGACGATATTCCTGGAATCGGTCGAGTGGACACACAGACATTTTCGGTAGAAAAAGTCATCAGTTTGAATCCTGACGTATTGATGTTGGCCGATTGGCAGTTTAAAGGTCTAGCAACTGATATTGAGCGCCTTGAAAGTGCCGGTATTAAAGTGGTTGTAGTGGATTACAACGCACAGACGCTAGAACGCCACATCAAGAGCACAGAGTTGATTGGTGTGATCACAGGTCAAGAAAAACGTGCAGCGAAAATCGCCGCGGAATACAAAGCAACCGTAGACTCGATCAGCAAACGATTGGCCGATGCGAACCTTCCAAAGCCTAAGGTTTACACAGAATTTGGTGCCTCAGGTATCCAAGAGCTGGGCTTCACTTTTGGTAAAAACATGTGGGGAGCGATTTCAACCATGGCGGGTGGCGACAACATTTCCGCTCCATTTGTTGAATGGTGGGGTAAATTAAACCCAGAGCAAGTCATTGCGTCAAACCCTGACATCGTTGTCATTACGGGTTATGAGACGGGTAAAGGCACAGATTCAATGATTATGGGTCAAGGCGTAGACGCAACAGAAGCTCGTAAGCGCCTAGCGGGCTACAAAGACCGCTTAGGTTGGTCTTCTATTTCAGCGGTGAAAAACAATCGTTTATACAGCGCGTACCACGGTGCATGTCGTACAATTTTGGACGCTGCCATGATCCAATTCTACGCCAAAGCAATGTATCCAGAGGTTTTCTCCGATCTGAACCCAGAACAAGCGTATATGGATTTCTATAAGAAATACCTTCCTGTAACGCCGGAGGGGACATTCGTTCTCGCGTTATAAGCGTTATTGACATTTATTTTAGTAGGCATAAAGCGACTTATTGAATAACAAAAAGGCGTTCTACCATGCGGTGGAACGCCTTTTTTGTTTGCCGTATTTATCTGGCTGGAACAGGGAGATCAATATAAAACAGACGAGAAAACGTCTACGCCAATGGCCCGCCAATAATAGTAGTACGTAATCCTGCAATAATATTTTCACCCGTTTCGTGTCTTAGTTCGTCGTACCACGCTTGGGTTTCTTGCATGTCTTTACCATGAGTAACATCGCAGCGTTTGCGTGCTTTTAAAACGAGGTCTTTGACGCGAAAACGGCGCTCTTCTTCGTATTGCTTCAAAGCAGCAAGCACACCTGAAACCGTTTTGCCTTTCCCTTTGAATTGATCCGCGAAGCATTGACCAAGCACCACAGAGTCTTCCAAGGCGGAACAGCCGCCTTGGCCAATGTCTGGCGTTGTGCTGTGAGCTGCATCACCGAGTAGGGCGATGTTGCCTTTTACTAGGGTATCGAATGGTTCTATGTCATGAATCTCAATACGGTTGGTGGTTTCTGGATTAATAGCGGCAATCAGCTTTTGCACTGGCTCAGCCCAACCCGCAAAGTAACCTGTTAGGTCTGCAATCACTGTGCTTCTATCTTGCTCAAGGCCTTTTGGTAATGGCACATCAAAGAAGAAGTAAAAGCGTCCATCGGCTATTGGCATGATGGAAACACGTTTGCCATCACCAACAAAGGTGGTCCATTGGTCGGCTGGGGCAATGTTTTCATCTATTTCAACCAAGCCATTCCAATTCACATAATCAGCGTAACGGCGTTCAGTTTGATAGCCCAGCACATGAGTTCGCACAGCAGAGTGAGTGCCATCGGCCGCGATCATAAAGTCGCCAATGGCGCTGGTACCATCCGTAAAATACGCCATAACGCCCGTTTCGCTTTGCTCGACTTTTTCAATGCGCTTGCCAAATTGGATTTTGTCACGTCCCCACCAATCGATCATTTGGCTTTGTAAGTCTGCCCGTGATACCGGACAGGGCCGTTCGCCAACCGCATCCACTAATGGTGCAAGGCTGAATTGCGTCATGACGGTGCCAGTAAAACCATCGTGGTACGCCATGTTGTGCATCGGGCCACCAAGCTCATCCATAATGCTGCCCATGCCCAAATGGTTCATGCATTTTACGCCGTTAGACCAAATAGAAAGCGCCGCACCAACGGGTTTTATTTCTTTTACGGCTTCAAAAATATCGCACTCGATACCTTGCTGTTTTAAGGCTGCCGCAGCAGACATGCCGCCAATACCGGCGCCAATAATCAGTGCTTTCATAGGGTTTTCCTCAGACTCTTAATGACTAATAAGAGAGAGCATTCGCAATAAATATGCCATGAAACAAACGAACCTGTTATTTATTTTGTGAAACCTTTGTTTTAGCGGGATGTGGAATCTTAGTCGGTTGGCCAAAGAAGTGAGCTATCAATGACTTCTTTGACCGATGGGGCAGGTTTTGTTTTATCTTGGTGCGGTTTTTAGATATTTGCGCTATTTCGGCTCGTATCGTGACTGACATTGCCGGGGTGAAATTAGCTGCCTCGATAAGTGCTGTAAGAATAGGGCGATACCAATAGCGGAATATGATAGTGAGCGTTCTCGTCATTGATACCGAAACGTATCACTACCGTATTCAAAAAATGGGGAGCGGTGCTAGTAGAATTTTCTTCATTGCTGGACTGTTTTGAAAAGTAGGCATCAATTACAAATTCTAGCTCGTAAACCCCATTCGTAAAGCGATCTCCTTCTAACAGCGGTTGATCACAACGTCCGTCATCGTTTGAAAAAGTACGGTGAATGCGTTCACGCTGGCCATTGTCGAGATGTCGATAAAGATGAATTTCAACGCCTGCCGCGGCGATGCCTTGTGTCGTGTCTAAAATGTGTGTGGTTAAATATCCCATTGTGTTGCCTCATGTGATGTCTAAATATATGTCTTATCTTGCCTAATTTTTGCAAAGGCTGCAGTAGGAAGTGACATGTTTTTGAAAATGTTGTTTCATTGTTATCAATATTTGTGCCATCTGTTTCTGTTTGCGATGGCGTTACTGACATTTGGAGAAGTCTTATGAGCGATCAGTTAGCTGCGTTCGGTCAACTGAATGAAGCGGATTTTGTCTCGTTGTTTAGCCGTATTTATGAGCATTCTGCTTGGGTTGCTGAAGCGCTTTGGCGTCACAAATCGGAATATCCGAGTGATTACTTTGATCAAATTGAGAAGATTAAAGAGGCCATGATTGAGATCGTTGAGCAAAGTACAGAAGAGCAAAAATTGCTTTTGTTGCGTGCCCACCCAGACCTTGCTGGTAAAGCGGCTTTGGCGGGAGAGCTAACTCAGGAATCCACATCAGAGCAATCGGGGGCAGGGCTGGATCAATGTTCAGAAGAGGAACTTGCGTACTTTCTCCAGCTGAACGATACCTATCGAGCGAAGTTTGGTTTTCCCTTCATCATGGCTGTGAAAGGCGCGACCAAAGAGCAAATATTGGCAGGCTTTATCGAACGAACCCCCAATGACTGGCAAACTGAGTTTGACCGAGCCATGAGCGAAGTTCATAAAATTGCAGGGTTCAGATTGGCGGATTTGTAAAACATTACTTCGTTGTTGAAATAAAAATCGCCATCGCTTTATAAGAAACGATGGCGGTTTGTTGTTTGATCTTTACTATTTTTTCTTGGGTAAACAAAATAAGCTCAAACAACAGAGAAGGATATTCTTTTCCCTAGTGCTTCTAGTGCCGCGACTAATGTATCGATTTTTGTGTTGTGACCAAGGTTGATAATTCTTTGCATTTCTTGTTTCTTTTTACCGATACGTTTCGCCAATTCTGCTTGCGAAACGTGCTCTTCAAGCATGGTGTTTAGCAATAGTACTTTACTCCAAATACTAAGTGGTACGCTGACAGATTCACCTTTTACTTTAGATGGCAAGGGAACGGAGCGTTCGTCTTCAAAATAGAACTCGAAAGCTGTAATCAAGGCGTCTGCAGCTTCGGCTAACGCTTCTTCGTAAGTGTCAGCACAAGTAAGTGCCTCAGGGATATCTGGAAAGCTGACGCTGTAGCCATTTCCATCTTTTTCAATAATGACTGGGTATTTCATATTCTTCTCCAGCTTGTTGGAAAGAGTACCTTTAAGATAGGTTTCAATCGTCTATTCCTAGTTGTTTGAGAATTGCTTTTCTAGTGCCTTCTGCAATTTCTTTATTTGGGTGTCTTGGCATAACAGATCGCTTGTCTTCGTAGTAGAGTTTTAAGTGGTTTGTGCCTTGTTTGACCTCTACGCCCATTCTTTCCAAGTATCGTCTGAATTCACTTTGCTTCATCTTGCCTCCATGCTGATGAACTGAATATAGAGTAATCAAAAATGTTTACTAAGTAAAATCAAAAGTAATCTTTTTTGTTTACTGTGTGCGTCCGTAAATTTTTATTAGAATGCTTAGTAATATAAAAACCACCATCGATGTATAAATGCCGATGGCGGCTTTTTTAGTGGGAAATGAAAATAGCAGGCTTATTTATCGACAAAGTTAGCTTGAATGCGTTGTGTTAAAAAGTCGGCTGCGCTGATCGGTTGGTAACGTTTTGCTGGGCCTTGGATGATCTGCGTTTTGTTGGCTTGGCAAAAGAAAGCGATGGAATGGCGACTGCCGCAGTATTCACCGACTCGTGGTTGACGAACACGGTGCAAGTTGGATTTTAGCTGATCGTCGCTCCAGCGCATGAGCATATCGCCGATGTTGCAGGTGATTACGCCGCCAAGGGGCGGAATGCTGGTCCAGCGTTGAGTGTCAGCTTCGGCGCCGGGGCAGACTTGTAAGCCGCCGTGGCCTTCGTGTTGGAACAATAGCGTTAAACAATCGAAATCCGTATGAGCGCCAGCACGCCACATATTGCCCTGTTTGGTGACGCCTTCTGTGGCGTAATAATGCAACAAGCGCAAGGTGCTTTGATAATCGGGCTTACGTGGGTCGTGGGCTTTGCTAAAGAAGTCTCGATCAAAGCCGAGCTTGTCCGCAAAGCAAGATAATACCTTCATGCCCACTTCCCAGCACTGTTTTTCAAAACGCAGCGTATTCGCCTGAAAGTCTGGCAGTTCTTCTTCCGTTGGCCACAAATTATCCATGTGGTATTGAGTGATTTGGTAGGATTCTTTTTGATCTTTGGTGCCAGTAGAAGGGCGAATTTGGCTGCGACTTTCCCAGCCTGCATTGACGCTTTTTGGTCTTGGGTATTTGCTTTTAATGCTTTCTGGAAGGTTAAAGAAACGCTCGGACTCTTTAAAGGCCGCTTTTATTTCTTCAGGATCGATGCCGTGGTTACTTAATTGGAAAAAGCCAATCTCGGTGGCCGCGAGCCAAAGTTGCTCGGTGATTTCTTCTCGGCGATGTTCAAAATCGCTCATGTCGATGATGCGAATTTCTCGGTCGTTGGTGTCTTCACCAGCTCCGCCAAAAGTGGTTTCGCGTTGCAGTTCTTCCAGTGAGTATGAATCAGTCATGGTTTCTCCCATTCTCCTAGGTTTAAAATAACTAGGCGTTTTTGCCTAGTGGAAAATGGAGCAATGACCGAATGTATTTCCTATGAAATACATCTGACTGCTTCTACTCCGATTGTTTTCTATTGCTTAATGAATATTACCAAACACCCTCATGCAATTTTGCGGCCTCTTCTTCAAGGCAAGGCCCAATCACTTCTACTTTTCGTTGCCCCGATGCAAATACGGTGCGACAAGGCAACGCCAAGGTTGGGTTTTCTGGGTGATTGCCTGTGATCTCTTTCAAGCTGTCTTCGCTCAATCCATACACAAGGCGTCCTAATCCTGCCCAATAAGCGGAACCTGCGCACATGGCGCAAGGTTCGGCAGAAACGTACAGGGTGCATTTCGCCAGAAAGTCAGGACGATACGCCTTGCTAGCGCGCGTCATTAACTTGCGCTCGGCGTGGCCTGTCATATCGAAATCGGGCAAGTAGCCGTTTACTTGCGTCATTAGTACATTGTCTTCATCGTCGACTAAAATCGCCGCAAACGGGTGGATACCTTGTTGTTTGGCTTCCTCTGCCAAGGCAAAGCTTTGGCGCAAAAAGTCTGTGTCTTTAGTATTTAATGTCATATCTGTCTCTATTTTATTTCTTTTTAGGAAGGCTCCACGGAAACCACCACGCCTGAATCCACTGGATCGATTTAAACAAGAGCAAGCTAATAACCGACAAGAAGATCAGCCCAGCAAATGCTTGTGGAATTTTAAAGAACGACGTGGAGAACTGGATGAAATAGCCCAAGCCTTCTTCTGCCGCGACAAATTCCGCCACCACGGCACCGATAATCGCCAAGGTGATAGAGACGCGAAGGCCGCTAAAAATATGAGGAATCGCATAAGGAATGCGGATCTGCCACGTTTCACGGTATCGCGGAGCACGCAACGACTGGCTCAGTTCGATCATTTCTGGCGGTGTTTCCAGCATGCCCGTTGTTGTAGAAACCACCAAAGGGAAGAAGGTGATCAGGCAGGTTATCAGCACGCGAGACGGATCGTCTGTGCCAAGTAAGACGATGATCAAAGGCGCAACCGCGACCACTGGCGTTGACTGAATCACGATCAAAGCGGGATACAGAACGCGGTTCATCAGCTCAGAACGCATCATGCCGATAGACAAGGGAATCGCGATGATGATAGACAGCGCAAAGCCCATCAAGGCCACACGCAATGTAGCCCAAAGGTGCGTCAGCCAACGAGAAAACTCCACGTCAAAAAACGCCGTAAAGATCGCCGAAGGAGAGGGCAGAATGTAGTTTGGTACATGGCCAAATCGACAGACCAATTCCCAAAGCAGCACAAGGCCGATGAAAAACAACGCCGGTGCGAAACGATTCGCTTGTTCAGCAAGCCACGATTTAGGCTGGTACGTTGGGTTCATAAATGTAGCCTCTAATTTTGTCGGTTAGTTCTGCAAAGCGGGGAGAATTAATGGTTTTCGATGAACGAGGGCGAGGGAGATCCACCTCGATCAAATCCAACACCGAGCCGGGGCGTTTGCTCATGACCAAAATGCGATCCGCCAACAACACGGCTTCGCTGATGGAATGGGTGATAAACAACACGGTTTTCGGATGCTCTTTCCAGATGTCGAGCAAATCAAAACCAATTTGCTCACGCGTTAAGGCATCCAGCGCCGAGAAGGGTTCGTCCATCAATAAAATGTCTGGATTGAGTAATAAGGCACGAACAATGCCCACGCGCTGCTGCATGCCGCCAGACAGCTCGTCTGGCATTTTGTCGGCAAATTGCGTTAAGCCCGCCATTTCTAACAATTCGTTGGCGCGCTTTTCATCGCCGGCGGAATAGCTGCCGTATTTGTGTTTAAGAGGAAACAAGACGTTTTTACGGACTGTTAACCAAGGTAGTAAATTGGCTTTTTGGAACACAATCCCCACGTCATCACGAGGTTCGGTGACGGGTAGATTGAATACGGACACTTCACCATGAGACGGAATCAATAAGCCTGCGACCATGCGTAGTAGCGTTGATTTACCGCAACCAGAAGGCCCAACCACCGCCACGAACTCGTGACGGTGAATGTTTAAATCGATGCCTTGCACCACCATGGGGGCTTCTGGACGAGGGTCAAATTTATGACCTACGCCCTTCATGCTGACGTAAGCCGCTTTGCCGTTGTCGTCTATTGGTTTTTGGTTATCCATGCCGTTACTCCGGCTTAAAGTGGTTGTTTACTGCTGTTGCAGGGTCTAAAGCATCCAGTGCTAAGCCATTGGCTTCTGCCACGTATTCCCAGGTTTTTTGAATGCGTTTGTCGGTGAAATTACCAAAGCCGTCCTCGTTGGTCACGTCGTTGTAGACCAAGTTATAGATGCTTTTTATTTGCTCAGAGACAATGGTCGCATCCACTTCAGGCACCATTTTGTGAAGGTCGATACCCGCTTGATCTGGATTCGCGTAAGTGAATTTAATGGATTTGGCAAAGGCTTTAATAAAGCGTTTCGCAACGTCTGGGCGTTCTTCTAAGAATTTTTCCGACGCCAAAACAGACGAGCTGTACAAGGATAAGCCAGAGTTTGACCACGGCATTTCGATCAATTCTTTGCCTGCGCCTTTGGCTTGTGCGTCATAAAGTGCCGTGTTGGTCACCCATGCAATAATAGCGTCTGTGCTGCCGGTGATCATCATTGGTGCGAGCGCACCTGGATCGGATTTTACGAGTTTGATGTCACTCTCACTAAGACCGTTTTGTTTTAGCACCAAGGGTAAAAAAGCGTTAGAAGAGGTAAAAGGCGACGTGGCGACTTTTTTGCCTTTTAAATCTTTAATGGACTTAATGCCGCTGCTTTTCAGTACGAAAAACGCGTGTGGCGCTTGCGTAAAGTAAGGATAAACCGCCACAACAGGGACATTGTCCTGCGCTTTCGCTGCCATCAAAGCGCCAATATCAGAACTGCCAATATCCGATTGCCCCGTTGCCATTTTGGTTAGCGCATCGGTGGAGCCGCGACCGCTGGCAATTTTGACGTCCAAATCTTCTTCTGCAAAGAAGCCTTGTTGAATCCCCACATAAACAGGCGCTTTATCACCACCCGGTAGCCAATCCAATTGAAACGTCACTTTGTCTGCCGCCATCGCCGCAGTGCTGGAAATAAGACTGGCTAAAAGAGTCAATCGAATGCTTGTTTTTGTTGCTGTTCTCATAAGTAGGCTCCGCGTAATAGAAAGTGAGTAAAGATTCGCTTGTTTCACTGTGTTGAATTAGAGCAACAACTGTTCCATATTTGTATTTTTTTGCCGATATTTTTTTAACGCATTGAATTTATTAAATAAAAATTAATAAAGGATAAGGGGTTGGTAAAACAACTGTTTGAATTTGAGCTTTCTTAGCGCGCAAAAATAGCGCGGTGGGCGTTTCTAAAATGGTGCAAAAAGTATCCGCAGTTGGAAAAAGGCGTCGGTGTTAGAGAAAAGACCGTATTTCATCTTGGGTCAAATATCGCCATTGGCCGCTGTCCACATCGAGTCGAACATCGCCGATTTTTTCACGATGAAGTGCCACAACTCGGTTGCCCACGACAGCAAACATGCGTTTCACTTGATGAAACTTACCTTCAGTAATGGTCAATCGAACTTGCTTGTCAGAAATGATGTCTAGAATGGCCGGTCGGGTCAGCTTGGCTTCGCCCTGTAATGCAATGCCATGGCGAAACTGTTTTGCAATATCGTCCGCTTGTGTGGCAGATAATGCTCTGGATAAGGTCACGTTATACACTTTTGGGCAGTGACGGGTGGGTTGAGTGATGCCAAAAGACCAACGTCCATCGTCTGTAATTAACACAAGCCCTGTTGTGTCGGCGTCCAACCGACCTGCAATATGAAGCTCGGAGACGTTTTCAATATCGAGATAACGAAACAAGGAAGGGTACACTTCATCAATATTCGAACAGACGGTGCCGGCCGGTTTGTTCATCAAAAGATAACGAAATGGGCGGGCGGTGAGCGGCTTGCCATGCAGCAACACCGTATTGTTTTCATGAACCTGAGTGGCTTCATCTATGATGGTTTGGTCATTGACAGACACTTCCCCAGAATGAATGCAGCGGATGGCTTCTGCTTTGGTGAATTCTGTGCTTTTGCAAACAAACTTATCAAGACGCATGATGAATAAAACTGGCGATGGGAAAGAGCGTGCCATTATCCTGCCTGTCAGCAAATTATCAATGTCTGAGATATACAGGGTCGTAAACGTCTGTCTGCACATTGAGTGAAAAAATCCACAACGAAAAAGTATTGTTAAGGTAACGTGATTGGTTTTTAATAAAACTTTGTACGATTGGTCAGGTTTTTGCATTTACGCTACTATCCTAAAGACATAAACCAACATAAAAGCCGAATAAATAAGGAGAGCGCTTTGAAATGTATACTGAACGATGAGCTCATCGACGAAAACACGCTCCCTAGCGACTTTACTGCTTTGCGTTACCTAAGAGAAAAGCGTGGATTAACAGGGACAAAAGAAGGTTGCGCATCTGGCGATTGCGGTGCGTGTACGCTTCTTGTTGGTGCATTGGAAGACGGTGAGCTGACGTATTCGACACTCAATTCGTGTATCACGCCAATGCAATCTTTGGCGGGCAAGCACATTGTCTCGGTGGAGTATTTGTCTAAATCGGGAGAATTGCATCCTGCTCAACAAGCCATGGTGGCATCACATGGTTCCCAGTGTGGTTTTTGCACTCCGGGCTTTGTACTGTCTTTGGCTGGGCTTTATGAAAACAAACAGAGCAGCGAGCAAGCAATCGACCGCGAAGCGGTGTGCGATGCAATTTCTGGCAACTTATGTCGTTGTACTGGCTACCGCCCGATCATTGAGGCGGGCTTGTCCATGACTAAAGAGCACATGATCAAGGTGCAAGAATCAAAACAAACACCTTATGTCGAGCTGATGAGTAAGAACGACAGCATCAAAACACAGCTGGAAAACATTCAGTTTGATAGTCATAACAGCAGCAACTATTTACAACCCATCGATTTAGAGCAACTCGCTCACGCGCTGACCTCTTACCCTGAGGCGAGTCTGATAGCCGGTGGAACCGATTTGATGCTAGAAAACACTCAGCGTTATCGTGACTTTGACACCTTGATCGATGTGTCTCGTGTGACTGAGCTTAAACATCTACACATTGGTGAAACGTCGTTGACCATCGGTTCGTCGGTAACTTACAGCGAGTTGGAAGATTTTAGTAAGACACTTTATCCGCAGGTGAATGCCTTGTTAAGTCGCATCGCATCCAGACAAATCCGTAACCGTGGAACGATCGGTGGCAACGTAGCGAACGCATCCCCAATTGCCGATTTACCACCTTTATTACTGGCGTTTGATGCCGATATTCAATTATTGAAACACGACGGCAGCACCAGAGCCGTGAACATCGCGGACTTTTACCAAGGTTACAAACAAACCCAATTAGCCGCTGATGAGATGATCGCATCCTTCGAATTGTCTCTCGACAAGCTGGCGCAATTTCATCGCTTTTATAAAGTATCAAAACGCATGGAAGACGACATTTCCAGCGTCATGCTAGCGGTTCGATTTGAAGTCGATAACGGCACGTTAAGCGATGTACGCTTTGCATTTGGCGGCATGGCAGCCACACCGATTCGCGGATTAAATGCCGAAGCAGCGCTGACTTGCAGAGCCATTAACGACGAGCAAGCCTTAAACCAAGCCATCGACGCATTACGCAGTGAATTAACGCCCATGAGCGACATGCGAGCCAGTGCGAAATACCGTTTGGATATGGCCTGCAACCTGATTCGCAAAGCATGGTTGGAACTAAACGGCACCGACGTGGTGACTTTCTCTGGTCACGCTGTCAGCGATTCCATTTTATCGACCGGTTTGGAGGGCAGCACTCATGCGTAAACTTCCACAAGATTTTACTCTCGACACAAAAGCCTTTAAAAAGGGGCTTCTGCCTGTTCATGAATCGGCGATTAAGCACGTAACAGGCCAAGCGGTTTATATTGACGACATGCCAGAATGGCCAAATGAATTGCATGTGGCAACGGGATTATCGACCGAAGCCCATGCGGATATTGTGTCGATCAATTTGGACAAAGTTCGCGCTTATCCTGGTGTTGTGGACGTGATTGTACAGGCCGATATTCCCGGTGAAGTGGATGTATCGCCTGTATTGAGCGGTGATTTACTCTTGGCGGGCGATTTTGTTCACTTCATTGGGCAAGCCATTTTTGCGGTCGCGGCGACTAGCTTACGTGCGGCGAAACAAGCCGTTGCCTTGGCGGAAATAGAGTACAAACCGCGAGAAGCAACCTTGCATCCTCGCCAATCCTTAGAGCGCCAAGAGTTCGTTTTACCGACGCACACTATTAGCTGTGGCGATGCCAAAGGCGCGCTGGAAAGCGTGCCGAATAAGCTTAAATCGGACATGTACATCAAAGGCCAAGAGCATTTTTATTTGGAAGGGCAGATCAGTGTGGCCACCCCAAATGAAGACGGTGGCGTGCAAGTATTTGCGTCTTCCCAGCATCCTGCTGAAGTGCAAAAGCTGGTGGCGCGTGTGCTGGGTTTACCTGTGGCACAAGTGCTTGTTGAAGTACGACGCATGGGCGGTGGCTTTGGCGGTAAAGAATCCCAAGCCGCGGTGTTGGGCTGTATGGCGGCGGTACTCGCCGTGCGCAACCGTTGTCCGGTGAAATATCGCATGCCGCGCCAAGACGACATGGTACAAACCGGCAAACGCCATGACTTCTGGAACAGTTACGAAGTAGGCTTTTCCAATGAGGGTGAAATTATCGCCGCGGAATACGACATGGTGGGCAAATGTGGCTGTACCGCCGATTTGTCCGACGGCGTTGTTGACCGCGCCATGTTTCATGCGGACAACGCTTACTTCTTACCGAATGCTCGTATCAGTGGCTATCGTGGGAAAACCCACACAGTATCCAATACCGCGTTTCGAGGTTTTGGTGGGCCAAAAGGCGTGATCTTAGCTGAAAACGTCATTGAGGAAATCGCCTGTGCGGTCGGTAAAGATGCTTTAGATATTCGTAAGTTGAACTGCTACCAAGGTGAGAAGAACACCACACCCTACGGTCAAAAAATCGAAGACGATGTCTTGCTGAGCTTGATCGAAGAATTGGAAACCAGCTCAGATTATCGCGCTCGCCGTGAAGCAATAAAGGCCTTCAACAAGAAAAACCCTTTCCTGAAAAAAGGTCTCGCGCTCACGCCTGTAAAATTCGGTATTTCCTTTACCTCAAAACACTTAAACCAAGGCGGTGCTTTGCTGCACATCTACACGGACGGCAGCGTTCATGTGAGTCACGGCGGAACGGAAATGGGGCAGGGGCTTTATACCAAGGTAGCGCAAATTGTCGCCAAGGCTTTTGGTATCGATTACCAACGTGTCAACGTTGGTTCTACTCGTACTGACAAAGTGCCAAATGCATCACCCACCGCCGCTTCCGCAGGAACGGATTTGAACGGCATGGCGGCGTTGGATGCGGCCATGACGATCAAAAGCCGCTTGCAAGAATTCGCTATGGAACACTTCGGCATCGCCGCCGATGCCTTTGCTATTGAAGACGATCAAGTGATCCTAGGCAGTGAGACCATGAGCTTTCCTGAATTCATCAAACTGGCCTACATGAACCGCGTGTCTTTGTCGTCGACAGGGTTTTATAAAACCCCGAAAATCGGCTACGACCGCAAAGCCGCCAAAGGCCGACCTTTCTTGTACTTTGCCAATGGGGCGGCCGTGTCCGAAGTGATCGTGGATACCTTCACTGGTGAGTACAAAGTCACTCAGGTGGATATCCTCCACGACGTGGGCGATTCGATTAATGCTGACATCGACATCGGACAGATTGAAGGTGCGTTTGTACAAGGCATGGGCTGGCTCACGTCAGAAGAGCTAAGCTGGGATGACAAAGGGCGCATCACCACCAACAGCCCGGCGAATTACAAAATCCCCACCTCGGCGGACATTCCAGAGAAATTCAACGTTAAGCTGTTTGATCGACCTAACAGTGAAGAATCCGTCTATCGTTCTAAAGCCGTAGGCGAACCGCCGCTCATGCTGGGCATTTCCGTTTGGTGTGCGTTAAAAGACGCCTGCGCTGCCGTGGCCGATCATAAAATCTCGCCACCATTGGCCGTGCCAGCCACACCAGAGGCGGTGTTTTATGCCATGCAAGCGGCTAAGGAAACCAGCCTATGATGTCTTCTATGAGCTGGGTTCAGGCGTTACAGGAAGTGGAAAAGGCAGGGCAAGCTTGGGTGATCGCCACCGTGATCGGCACCCAAGGTTCTGCTCCGCGGGAATCATCCAGCAAGATGATTATTACCGAGGAACACAGCTTCGACACCATCGGCGGCGGACAGCTGGAATACGCGGTCTGCCAGAAAGCCCGTGTCATGCTGCAAGATGCGGCGTCGCCTTCACACGTATTGGAAAACTTTCCCCTCGCCGCCAAAACCAACCAATGCTGCGGCGGTACGGTTAGCGTGTTGCTAGAGTACTTCCCAGAACCCGCCACAAAGATCACTATCTTTGGAATGGGACACGTGGCGACCACTTTGGTGAATGTATTGGGCAACATGCAGGCGAAAATCTCATGGGTAGACAGCCGCGAGAACCTAGCTCAAGACCACAACATCCAAGGCCTACCGAGCAACGTCACGCCGTTTTTGTATGAATCCATGTTGGAACACATCGACCACATGAGCCATAACGAAATCGCCTTAGTCATGACCCACGACCACGCCTTGGACTATCAGCTAGTGGAAGCGTTATTGGATCGCAAAGACTGCCGATTCATCGGCTTAATCGGCTCGAAAACCAAAGCCCTGCGCTTCAAAAAACGCCTCGTCAGCGCTTCCTTCAGCCAAGCGGAAATCGACTCGGTTCACTGCCCAGTGGGGCTAAACGAAATCGCAGGCAAGAAACCCTTCGAAATCGCCATCTCCATCGCAGGGCAAATCATCCAAATCACCCAAACCAAAACAGAAACGAAAAAAGGCAGTGGACTGACTTGGAAAGAAATCAACAATGCTTTAAGTGAAGAGAAGGCTCACATCTAGGTTGTTTGGTAGCAGAAGCAAAGCAAACAGTCCTAGGCGACTACCGCCGTCATCCCCGCGAAGGCGGGGATCCATTGACCCTGACTTCCGTTGGAGACGCGAGCAAAGCAAACACCACAGCTCGACACTATCGTTTGACCTCGCTCTTGGCGTTCGTCTTGCTCCGCATCAACGTAATTATTCCCTCCCCTTATGTCTTCCAAGGGGAGGGTGAGGGAGGGGTTATTACTTTGGCTCTTCGGAGCTTTGACCCTGACCTCCGCTTGAGACGCGAGCAAACCAAACCCCACCGCTCGACACTGTCGTTTGACCTCGCTCTTGGCGTTTGTCTTGCACCGCATCAACCCTATAAATTATGGATTTACCTATTTTCTGTAGGTCGCGGCTTTAGCCCGACAACGTAATGATTCCCTCCCCTTATGTCTTCCAAGGGGAGGGCGAGGGAGGGGTTATTACTTTGGCTCTTCGGAGCTTTGTTCCTGACTTCCACGAGCATTATGCTCCTTGACCGCACCTGTTAACGGGTGCTATTAATAGCACTCGATTGCACGCTAGGAAGTCACTATGCAGATTAAATTTTCCGAGGATGTTATTCCTCTGTCAGACCTGAAGATCAATCCCGGAAAGGTAGTTGGTCGAACGCAGGAAACGCATCGCCCAATTCTGCTTACCAGTCGCGGCCGCGGCGTAGCGGTTGTTCAGGGGCTCGAAGATTATGAGAAAACCGCAGAGGAATTGCGGTTTGTAAAAGCGGTGGCGCAGGGACTAATGGATGCCCGCGAAGGTAACACTGTCTCCTTGGAGGACGCCAAGAAAACCTTGGGAATTAAGTAAATGGAATTGCGCATCGCACAGTCTGCAGTTGAAGATTTACAGGCTATTCAGGAGTATTACCGAGAACAAGATGTGCCGCATATCGGTGATGACTTCGTCGCTGCTATATTGAAACATTGCGGCATGCTTCCAACTCACCCTGATGCAGGTCGAGTTGTTCCTGAATTCAACATGGATCACATTCGCGAACTGATTCACGCGCCATTTCGGGTTGTCTACCTCAGACAAGCCAAAGAGATTGTACTCATACGCGTCTGGCGAAGTGAGAGACAACTTGAATTAACAGATAATGAGACATAAACAAACACCCCCTCGGACGTTAATATCCAACATTGCCGTTTGACCTCGCTCTTGGTGTTCGCCTTGCACCGCATCAACGTAATGATTCCCTCCCCTTATGTCTTCCAAGGGGAGGGTGAGGGAGGGGTTGTTACTTTGGCTCTTCGGAGCTTTGACCCTGACCTCCGCTGGAGACGCGAGCAAACCAAACACCACCGCTCGACACTATCGTTTGACCTCGCTCTTGGTTCGCCTTGCTCCGCATCAACGTAATGATTCCCTCCCCTTATGTCTTCCAAGGGGAGGGTTAGGGAGGGGTTATTACTTTGGTGTTTTAACGCTATAGCGCTACAATGTTAAAACTCCAAAAGTCGTCGAGGTGTAACATGAGTAATTTATCAAAACGTTCAACCGTTTACTTTGAGCCTGCTATCCATCAAGCGCTAAAAATGCGAGCGGCATCATCAGATGTTTCTATTTCAGAACTAATTGATGAAGCGGTCCGTTTGCTTATGAGAGAAGATCAAGAAGACCTCGCTGCCATGTCAGAACGAGTGAATGAACCAGAAGTGACTTATGAAGTTTTTCTAAACGAGCTGAAAGCGAATGGCAAAATATAAGATTACTTTCAAAAAGTCGGTCAGCAAAGATTTTAAGAATATCCCTAAAAAAGACGTCCCCAAAATACTTCAAAAAATTGAAAGTCTAGCTGATAACCCAAGAGCAGAAGGCTGCATCAAGCTATCGGGTTTAGATAATTATCGTGTAAGGCAAGGTTTATATCGGATCATCTATCAGATAAGAGATGACGTATTGATCATAAACGTGATTAAAGTTGCACACAGATCTTCTGTATATAAAAACAATTAGGTTTGCTCTTGGCGTTCGCCTTACTCCACATTAACCTTATAAGTTATTGATTTAACAATTTTTGTAGATCGCGGTTTTAGTCCGACAACGTAATTATTCTCTTATGCTTTACAAGATTTGGTCGAGCGGGCTATTTGTTCCTGCAAAATGCTGACCTATAACATGAGTATAAATTTGTGTGGTCGACACATCGTTATGGCCTAATAATTCTTGAACGGTTCTTATGTCTCGTCCTGCCATTAATAAATGGGTCGCAAAGGAGTGCCGAAAAGTATGGCAATTTACTCTTTTTTCGTTAATCCCCGTGTCATTAACCGCTCTTTTCAATGCTTTGCGAGGCACAGAATCATGTAAATGATGCCTGCATAATTCACCTGTTAAAGGGTGTGGGCTGATGGATGTAGAAGGAAATAAAAACATCCAACTGAATTGACGAAAGGCGTTTGGGTACTTTCTAGACAACGCAAAGGGTAAAGATGGACCATATCCGTTAGCGTTATCATTTTGCTGCACCGAACAGCCAAACTGCCTTGATCCAAATTAATGTCTTGAATGCGAATACGCAAACACTCGCTAATCCTAAGACCCGAGCCATACAGCAACGAAAAAATCAAATGATCCCGTTCATTCAAACAGTTTAGGATTTTTTGAGTTTCATTTGGAGCCAAAACAATGGGCAAGCGTCGGCCTTGCTTAGCATGCTGAAAGCCTAAATCTCCCAATGGTTGTTCCAGTAACTTATTGTACAAAAAGGCCAGGGCATTCAAGGCCGATTTTTGTGTATTAATGGCGACATTTTGTTCTACTGCCAGAAACGATAAAAACGCTCTTACCTCTTCCGCGCCCATGTTTTGTGGGTGTTGTAGCTTATGGAAACGAATAAAGTATTTAATCCAATAAAGGTAAGATTTCTCTGTTTTTAAGCTATAACCGCGTAGGCGCAGCTCTTGACGAATAAAATTGAGAAAAGGGCTAGAAGACATCACACACTCCTTGTGGATAATTGACCTATAACTGTACAAATATACAGTTTATTTTTGTGATTACCAATTATTGGCACGGTTTGTCTAAAAAATAATCATAACTTTGCCTGTTTGTACTGGCAGCAATCCAGAAAGACCTTTAGTATCAATGGATAAGAATATTGGCAGACGAAATAACAGGCTGTGAATAAATGTGTAAACCCGCACGCTCGGATTTCCAATTAATCAGCCTGTGGGAAAGGTTAAAAAGTGCCATAGAATCAGTTTTTTATAGGGATTTATATGGAAATCAAAAACAGTGTAGATGCGCATGCGCACTATTAAAATGTTATGTGCTGAAATGACAATGGGGCATGAATGAAGCAAAGTGCATGGAAGAAGTGGGCAAGAGAATTAAAGAAGAATACATATGCCCTCTATCTTGCCTCGAAAGATTCACGAGTACCTTGGACAGCGAAAATAATTATATGGTTCGTGGTTGCTTATGCCTTAAGCCCAATAGACTTAATCCCGGATTTTATTCCAGTTATTGGCTATTTAGACGATTTGCTCATTTTGCCAATAGGCATCTGGCTTGCTATCCAGATTATTCCCAATGCTGTCTGGCTTGAATGTCAAATCACAGCTGAAAAAGAATCTTTATCTTTACCAAAGAATTGGCGAGCAGGGATTATAATTATATGCATTTGGTTACTAGTAATAGGTGGTTTTTTACTGTGGGCATGGCCCTTGTAAGGAACGTGCGATTAAGTCAGATTATTAGCACTAAGTCGCAGCTGGCCTGATTCGCTCTTTAATTTACTAAAAACCTCGGTTTTTAGTGTGTCTTATTCCCTAGTTGGAGGCTTAAAAGCTCCAACTACCACCATCAAGACGGATTAACCCCGTGCAGACCTTATCATCTGATCCACTCGCAGTATGTTTCCCAGTGCAAACAACACCGCGAGCTTGTTGTCATTTTTTGATAGACCTTTATAGACCACTTTGCGGAAGCCAAACTGGCACTTCAGTATCCGAAACGGGTGCTCTACTTTTGCTCTGATGCTCGCTTTTATGTACTCAGTATTGATGGGGATTTTATTAATACGGGGATGCTTTTTCCATTCCCGAACCTTGCTTGGCATCTCCGCAATCAACCACTCCAACGTCTTATCTTTTGTTTCCTCACGTTTTTCCACGCCACGGTAGCCCGAGTCAGCAGAGACAAACGTCTCATCGCCATGCATGAGCTCAGTGATTTGGTTTAGGTCGTGTTCATTGGCAGAAGTGGTGGTGAAACTATGCACCAAGCCACGTTTAGCATCGACTCCAATATGTGCTTTTAATCCGAAGAACCATTGGTTTCCCTTCTTAGTTTGGTGCATTTCTGGATCACGTGATTTGGCTTTATTTTTGGTCGAGCTAGCGGCTTCAATAATAGTCGCGTCAACGATGGTGCCTTCTTTGAAGTAAATACCTGAGTCTGATAGCCATTTATGGACTTCTTTAAATAGTTTTCGTCCAAGCTTATGCTTTTCCAGTAAGTGCCTGAAATTCATAATAGTTGTGTGATCAGGTATCGCACCTTCTAAGGATAACCCAGCAAAAAGCCGCATAGAGGTAATCTCATAAAGAGCGTCTTCCATTGCAGGGTCTCCCATGTTGTACCAGTTCTGCATAAAGTGAATGCGCAACATGGTAGACAAAGGATATGGGCGACGTCCATTACCTGCTTTTGGATAGAAGGGTTCAATTTGGGCTTCAAGCTGCTGCCAAGGAATCAATTCATCCATTCGACCAAGAAAGAGTTCTTTGCGAGTCTTGCGGCGTTTGCTGGTAAATTCGGTGTCGGCGAAGGAAAGCTGGTTCATGATCGGTAGGCGTCGTAGTTGTCTTAAGTCGGCGAGATTATCTCATGTTACCGACTTAATCGCATGTTCCCTGGAGAGAAAAGCACATAACAATCACATCCAACCGACCCAAAAACCGCTACGCGGTTTCCGGTCGACTGATGTGAAGCGTTAGCCGTATGAGGAATAAATTTGAGAAACTGGTTAAAAACAATACTCTTCGTATCGGCTTTTTCACCAACGCTGCTTGTACTAGCTGGCGTAAGGTACTATTCAGGTATGGTTGATGCACTTCTGTATCAGCTAATAGTAATTTCTCTTATCGGGATAACTCTTCCGTTTTTGATATTATCTTGGGTTAAGGGTCAGACAGAATCCCTTAACTTCACGGCCAAAAAAGTTGAATCTGCCGATTATTATCTGTTGGTCTTTCTGGGAAGTTATGCATCGCCAATAATAATGAAAATAGCAGAGATTGACTTCGGCTTGATGTTATTAACAGTGGGTGTGATTTTTTTAGTGGCTTGGGTTGTTTCTAATATTCCATCTCACCCAGTTTTGTACCTCGCAAAATTTAGATTCTATAAAATCGAATCAGAAAGCGGCATGGTATATACGTTGATAACCAGAAGAGAAATTAGAAGCCCTAAAAACATAACCGTAGTAAAACAAATATCAAACAGCATGCTAATGGAGTAGAACATGGCGCTTAGCCTTTTTGCATTAACCAGTGATCCAGCCAAAAGAATTGTTAAATTTAGCCTTTCCAATGATGTGCAAGCTGACCTCACGGCATACCTAAAAGACCAAGAATCCTCGTTTGACCTTCAGCAAGATGAAATTGTCTTTGATGGAAAATATAAGCCCGATGCAGGTGAAGTTCTTTGTATTGAGAACTATGACGACATTGATAATCTTGAAAGCGCCATAAGAAACCCTACTAGCTTGGATTTAGTTGATCCAAGTGAAGATTTTTTTCATGATATAAAGGCGTTATTTTCTGGTTATATACTGGCAACTGGTGGAGTTAAAGTACTACTTCAAAACTTCGACAGAAGAAAAATCATATCTACGAATGGGTTATCAATTTTTCACTCAGCTAATGTATATAAAAAAATAGAGGGTATTGGCCTCACCATCGACCATAAGCTAACCGCTACGCTAGAAGAAGGTAAACTAAAATTTTTTAGCTTCCATAATGCCAGACAGGTTTTTGATTTAAGTGAATATTACAAAGAAGCAACCGACGATGATGTAATTGAGCTTTCAAATATGGATTTAATAAAATCCGTAGATAATAATCAACTCTTGGAAATGTCAGACTCATGGGTTAGGCGAAAGATATCACTCATTCAGCAAAGTGGTATTCTTCAAAATGTACCAATTAATGAAATGAAAGCTGTTGCTACAGAATTTAGCATTCCTTTTATTACCGTTACCGAAAACGGTGATGAATTGATCAAAATTCCAGACAATAAGTCTGACCTCAAGAAGTTATTGCGTTTCCTTGATGAAGACTATTACAAGTCTCCACTATCAAAAACAAACTTTATTACCAACTCTAAAAGAGTGCTTGGAAACTAAAATCGGCTAACAAGTCAAAGCACGCGGACTTGGTAAAGCTGTCATCAATTTTGTTCCAAAATTGCCGCCAACTTCACCAAGCCGGTGTTTGAGGCGTTAGGGCTCAAGCCTGTGACTACAATCCGAACATGTAGATGTATAGAAATGATAAGGGCATACATTAATGACTAAGGTTAGCTTTTTTGATCGAAGAGTAATTGAGACCTTTCTCAAGGTCACCGCTTTCATAAGCACTGCTTTATCATTGATTGTAATTTTCGTTGATATACCAAAAGAGTGTAAGGAAGTATATGGAGGGATTTTCTTAATAAGCTTGTTGCTTATCTATTTTGGGATATGGGTTTGGTCAAATAAACTTACAAATATCAATGTCACTATCGAAGGAAGCGATGTGACTATAAAGGTGGGTGACATTTTTCAAGAGCCTGATTTTAAGGTTATTGCTTTCAATGAGTACTTCGATACTCAGGTAGATAATATAATAATTTCAGAAGGCTCGCTGAATGGAGTATTTATTAAAGAGCATCTCGATATTGCAGTTTCAGATCTGGACGAACATATTGCTGCTTATGATTTTGATAAAGATGAAATTTTGGGCGCTAATGAGAACAGAAAGCAAGGCAAGAAACTTCGGCACCAAATTGGTTCTATTTGTATTTACAAAGATTATCTGCTGACAGCCTTTACTAAGTTTGATGATTCAAACAAAGCATTAATTACAATGCCAGAGTATTTAGAGTTTCTGATTAACTTCTGGGATCGGGTGAATAGAGTTTATGCACAAAAAAATGTGTCAACACCTATATTCGGATCAGGCATAACACGAATTCAAGGGCATAAAAATATAAGTGATGAAGACCTACTTAAAATCATGCTCTGGACCTTTAGGATTAGCGAAATGCGTTTTAAATACCCAGCCAGACTTACCATTATTATCCACAAGGACAAGATTGATAAAATTAATCTTCTGGACATAAAGTCGGCTAGAAACGGTATTTAAGTTTAGATAGTAGCAGCATTGTAAGAATAGATTAAGCGTATTATTTGGAGCTAAAAATGGCATATCGTAACGGAACATATGTGGCCTTTCACGCAGGCGGAACCACAGACCCAACTAAGTCAGATATAAAGTATTACAATACAATGAAGATGTGGGATGCTAGCAAGCATATTGAATTTAGCCTATGTAATAGCCATGAAAAAACTTCGTCAGTACGAGACTCGTCAAAAAAAGAAACTCTGAAAAGAAGCTTGATTACAAGGCTTAGAAATTCTAAGCAATTTCTATTGATACTCACAAAAACCACAAAAAATGATACAGATTGGGTTCCATTCGAGATTGCCTATGCTGTCGACAATTGTGAGTTGCCATTAATACTGGCATACCCTGATTACGATTCAATAATGGCTCCGGATGAATTATCCGATTATTGGCCTCCGGCACTAAAAACCAGAATCGAGAACGGCTCAGCAAGAGCTATTCATATACCTTTTAGAAAAGCACCCGTTTTAGATGCCTTGAGTCAATTCGATATAACCAACAAAAATTATCCTACAAATGGGTATGGTTACTACACTCGCGAAGCTCATCAAGAATGGGGACTGGTATAGCCTAACAAGGCCATCAATTTGACAGTTTTTCCGTTACGCCTTTTGTGCTTAAAAATAGCACAAAAGTCTCCACTCCAAAACTGCAAATTATGGCAGCGTTAACTCCTAATTGTTTCGATCATATTGAGGATACTTTAAATGGTAATTACGCATTCCATCATATGCTCAACATGTAAGACTAAGCACCTTCTCAAGATTACGTTAGGGCGTGAAAAAAATCAGCACCATGCATTTCCTTGCACTCATTGTGAGGGATTTAGGGTCATATATGGTCCATCCCGCGATGCAAGATAAAGTTACTGGTATGACAGAAAGATATTGCTTCCATATATCCGGCCTTTAACTGAGGTTTTTGTAACCTCTGGCCCTGATGGAATTCGCTCGCTCCTACCTCATCAGATGATCGGCCTCTATGAGCCCTAGACCCTAGCAGGTTTTAGGAACGCAGGTCTTACCTTTTATGCCATCACTTGTACTTTATCCACGCAACTCGTTGCTGATCTACCTTGTTAACCGCTTTTCTGTTTAACTTTTCTTTGCATCTCATGACCAACTCGGTCGGGATCAGGCTGCTGCCTGATAAGATTCCTTTTTACTCAAGACCGCCCAAGCAATACGCGCATTTTTATTGGCGACCGCAACGGCTGAAATATTCTTACCACGGCGGTTATCAAGCTCCTTCACCCAACGATTACGGCGATCATCATGTTTGTCGGCCACCCTGACAACCGTCCTGCCACCATGGATCATCAAGGTTCTTAGATAGGTATCCCCTCGCTTACTGATGCCGAGCAAGGTGGGTTTTCCTCCGGTGGAATGTTGTCTAGGCACCAGCCCAAGCCAAGCGGCCAGCTCACGGCCGTTTTTGAACACGGTCACATCACTAATCGCCGCGATCAGTGCGGTGGCGCTCAACAGGCCGACGCCCGGAATGGTGAGCAAACGTTGGCAATCGTCATGGTTTTTGGCGATGGTTGCCAGTTGTAACTCAAGTGCCTCAATCCGATCATCTAAATGAACCATCTCATCGTAGAGCGTGCTGAGCAAGGCCCGAAATACATCACTTAATCCATTGTCTCTCTCTTCGAGAATAAGGGGGATGTGTTTTCGAACATAAGAAATCCCCTTGGGAATGATAATGCCGTATTCTATCAGTAGCCCCCTGATCTGATTGGCTTGCGCCGTTCTTCGGGCAACCGCTTGGCTACGCACACGGTGAATGCTCTGGATGTCCTGTTGCTCAATACTTTTCGTAGGCACAAAGCGCATACTCGGGCGCTGGATCGCTTCACAAATTGCCTCTGCATCTGCGGCATCATTCTTGTTTGATTTGACATAGGGTTTAACAAATTGAGGGGCAATAATACGAACCGAATGCCCCAAGGCCGTAAATTGACGGCACCAATAATGCGCACCGCCACAGGCTTCAATGCCAATGACACAAGGTGGAAGATTAGCGATGCAGGGTAACAGCTTGCTACGGCTGAGCTTTTTTCTGAAAACCACCTTCCCATGGTTATCTACGCCGTGCAATTGAAAGCTGGTTTTGCTCAAATCAACTCCGAGAGTACATACCTGGCCTTTTTTGCTATGCTCGTTCATGGTTCGCTCCGTTTCTTTTGATGAATGACATTGTTCACACAACTCACTTCATCATGGCTCATTTGAAGCCGATATGGGGCGGGGTGGACCATTCCATTAGATGAAAAATAAAAAATTGTTTTTATCTGACCCTAATGTCGTAATACCGATCTTAAACATTCTTAGCTATTAGATCTGCTTTTAACAACCCTCCTTTAGTGAATAATTTAGCTGAAAAATTCGGATTTCTTCTTGATTTAAATGCATCTAATATCTGCTTAAGGCCAGCAGCTTCTAATAAGGAAATATTAATCTCTGTATCCATTTCGGCAGATTCGACGAAATCGGTAGAAAATGATGGAGCGATGATTAAGACTTGCGCAACACGTTTTCCTGAAGACTCGCATCGATTTACATATGCTTTTACCTGGCGTGAGGTTGTTGAGTATTTCGCAAAGTCGCCGTTCTTACAGGTTTTAGCTTCACCAATTATGATGTCATCTTCACTCAATGAAAGAATGATATCTGCCTTATCTTTTGAGGTGTTTATTGAGCGTCTCAAGTCCTCGTCCACATCAAGACCAAGTTGTTCAAATATTGCTTTTGTAACTTCTTCGAATTTGATTCCGATATCAGTTTCCGCAATTTCTATGCCTTCACTTTTTAACCCAGTTAGATCTCTTTTCGCTAACAAAGCATAATTTTCTATTAATTTGTCAGTAGCATCAGCAAAGCTTTCAAGAATGATCAAACGTGGATTTCCTCGTTTGCTAACCCCCATACTGTCACGTACTAATTTAATATCTTCATTAGAGAGCATATAGAGAATGTCATGTGGTGTAATGCTTAATGCTCTTAGCTTATCAACGTCTAGCTCTTCATTTTCCTCAATTTCAAAATCTTTGTGTAATAAAGATGTTAATTTTGGGAAGTGAGTTTTCAACGTAGAGAATAGTTCTTTGAAACCTGTTGCACTTAGTGCATTGAATTCATTATCTGCTGAGGAGTTTAATGATGATTTTATTAAATCTGTTCTCTCATCTAATGTTGTACCTATTTTTTCTAGCCCAAGGTCTAGGTCTGAGATAAGAGTTTTTAAGCGCTCTTTTCTGTCATTAATATTGGTGTCAGGGTTAAAAATATCTTGCTGTAATATTTTGGAAGTGTGCAGTCCCATCTTTATGATTTCAGCTACTTTCTCCGTTCTTTCTTTACCACGGATGCGCTTTCCATGTGTTTTTAAAATGTTAGATAACTCAGAATCACTGAGTGTACGTAAAATACGTAACAAATGCTTATCAGCTAATTCTTTACCTTGCATCCTATTCAGCATTGAAACTATTTCATCGGCTACATAAACTGTGAGATTTTTTCGACTTACAAAGACAAGTCCAACTTCTCTTAAAGTGTTAAGGCAGTCCTGTACTCCGGTTTGGGGGATAGCATCAACTAAGTGTTCTACAGCTGATCTATGCTCTGCTGTAATGTCTAATTTGTTCGCCAAAACATTTAAAATACTTCTTTCATCATCGGTAATTCTTGATTCACGATTGTTTTTTTCATCATTAGTATAAGCTTCTTTGACGCATGAGTAATATGTTTCAAGTCGCTTTGAAGCATTAAACTCTTCAGCATTCAATGACTCAAGAATTAGACTTTTAACTTCTTTAGATTGTGAGTCTATTGCGTTCCATTCTTTAATGTACAGTGCTTCAATCCATGATAAGCGAGCAATACAGTTTCCATCTCGACTAACTATATTTGTGAGTAATGTTGCCTGGGCACCAAGCATAGCAAGTTGCTCTTTAACACTTTTTTCGAAATAGGGCAGAACTAGCTCAAAAAGTTGGATAATCTCACCGCTTGAAGCGTTTTTAATTTGTCCATCTAAGTTATTTACTCTCTTTGCTAGTTCTTTGTCATGAACAATTGCTTCACTACAAACACGATCTAAGAAATTAATAAATTTCGATTTTTCTACCTGATTCACTACAGATAATATATTTGATAATTTCACCTTCTAATCCTTTTTCCATGGCTTTAATTCGAAGTTACCATCAAATAATGCATAAATCATTGAAAATGCGATAATACTTAAAAGGAATTTAGATTTAACCCTCCTACAAGGGCACTCCCCAAAGCGCCCTTATTCCTTTCCCACCCAAAAAAATCACTTCCAAACCGGCTTTCTCACTTCGTGATCCACGTCGGCAGCGGTGAGGCCGAGGTCTTTCAGTTGGGCGTCGTTCAGTCGGCTGAGTCGGTTTCTCGTGCGCCAGTTGTGGGCGATTTTCTTGATAATCGCTTTCCATGGCTTTTCTTTCAGGTTTTCTAATGTTGCTTTGCAGCATTGGCTTATGCCTATTTGGTGACATGGGTTGTTGCTGAGTGTTTCTGACGTGCCGTTTCTCATGGTGTTGCTCCTTGTGTTTGTCTGTTTTTGAGACTCTGTAGGTAAATAATCGTCTAATCATTGCACTGCGACAAACGAGAAAAAGTGTTTTATAGTTAAGAAAATCTTACTTATAAAAGGTGTGTTTCATGTCTTCCAGTCGAGCTTTGCCGCCGCTTAAATCTTTGCAGGCGTTTCGTTATGCGGCTCAGTCGTTGAGTTTTAAGAAGGCGGCGGAGTCGTTGTTTGTGACGCAGGCGGCGGTGAGTCAGCAGATTAAAACCTTGGAACAGGCATTGAATGTTGAGTTGTTTGAACGACACACTCGCCAAGTGGTGTTGACGTCGGAAGGGCAGTATTTGTTTGACTACGTTGAGAAGGCGTTTGGTTTATTAGAAGAAGGTGTGAAAGGCATTACGGAAGACCCGAACCCCAGTACTTTGGTGATCAGTTCGGTGCCGTCGTTTTCAAGCCGTTGGTTGGTGTCGCGTTTGGGTGGGTTTCAAGCGCAAGAGCCGGAGATTAATCTTCGTTTGAGTCCGAGTATTGAATTGTCGACGTTTGCGGACAGTGATTTGGATTTGTGCATTCGCTTAGGGCGAGGTGAATACGCTGGTTTAGCGTCGCAGCTGTTGTTCAAGGAACATTTGGTGCTGGTGTGTCATCCGTCGATGATTAATATGGACGCGCCGATGAAAGAACAGTTGATCAATATTCCGATTATTACCGACACTGGGCCAGACGTTCGGCATGTGTGGCCTGTGTTGCAGCGTTTTTTAGACCTGTACGATATGCCAATGAAGTCGCATTTGCATGTGGCGGATTCTACGTCTTTGGTGGAGGCGCTGTTGTCTCGACAAGGCATAGCCATGATGCGGTATGGTTTGGTGTATGAACAGATCGAGAAAGGTCAGTTGATTTGTCCGTTGCCGATTTATATGAAGTCACAGTATGACTTTTATTTGGTTGCGCCTGCGCCGCATTTTAAGTACGAGAAGGTGGTGAAGTTTAAACACTGGATCGAAGGCGAGGTGAAGGGGATTGATGCGTCTTGGACGACGTATTTAGCGCGTCACCCAGATATGGAGGAGGTTCATGTCTAGGCGCGACGTTTTATCGACATTTTGTCTACTTTTCCTGCAATATAATTATTTTTTAGAAAATACACGGCGAATTTGTTACAGTCTGTCGTTAGTCAAAAATAAGGTAGCATTTCTGTATTATGCCCATTCGATCTCCATTCGGTTCTTCGCCTACTTTTGCGGTTGAGCCTGACCATTTCCATGTTTTGCAATCTGCTGTTCGTTTTCGTGAATATTTATTAGACGCCATTCGTAATGCGACGTCTCGAATTTACCTTGTCGCTTTGTATCTTGAAGCGGATGACGCTGGCCGAGAAATATTGACCGCGGCGTATGAGGCGAAGCAACGTAATCCTGATTTAGACATTGCGATTTGTGTGGATTGGCATCGTGCGCAACGCGGTTTGATTGGCGCGGTGAAGTCCAAAGGAAATGCGGGCATGTATCAGGAGTTTGCGCAGAAATACGAGCACGCCATTCCTGTTTATGGGGTGCCGGTGCGTAACCGTGAAGTGTTTGGTGTGTTGCATCTTAAGGGATCCATTGTTGATGATTCGGTGATCTACACCGGTGCCAGTTTTAATAATGTGTATCTTCATCAGCAAGACCGTTACCGTTTTGACCGTTACCATGTGATTCAACATTCGGCGTTGGCGGACAGTATGGTGGGGTTTATTCGTGATGGGATGATTTTGCAGCCTGCAGTGAAGGATTTGTCGCAAACGGCGTTACCAACGACAAAGGAGTTGAGACCGGCGATTCGACAGTTTCGTGTGTCTTTGGGTAAGGCGTTTTACAAAGTAGAAAGCGCTGTAGGGCATCAAGCCGATAATTCATCCGAAGGCGATCCGAAGGTGGCGGTTACGCCGATGGTGGGGATTGGCAAACGTCGTAATGAGCTAAACCAGAAAATCGTGTCGATGTTGGCTGAGGCGAAGAGCGAATTCGTTCTATGCACGCCGTATTTTAACCTGCCTAAAGTGGTGCTAAGAGAGTTGAAACGCGCCATTGGTCGTGGCGTTAAGGTGAGTATTATTGTGGGTGATAAGACGGCGAATGATTTTTATATCGCGCCAGATCAGCCTTTTAAAGCCATTGGTGGTTTGCCGTATTTGTATGAAATGAATTTGCGGAAGTTCGCCCAGGTCAATGAGCGTCATATTCAATCGGGCGGTTTGTCTATTCATTTGTGGAAACACGACCATAATAGTTTTCATTTGAAGGGGTTGTGGGCGGATCGTCGAACCATGCTGCTGACGGGGAATAATGTGAATCCAAGAGCGTGGGCGTTGGATTTGGAAAATGGTCTGTTGGTGGACGATCCTCATGGCCATTTGTTGGGTAAATTCACGGCGGAATATGACAATATTTATCAGCACACTCAGCGTGTGGCGTCTTATGCTGATTTCGAGGCGATGCAGGATTATCCATTGAAGACACAGCGTTTGCTGAAAAAGATCATTCGTACTCGGGCGGATCGATTGTTAAAACGTATTCTGTAGTTGTGATTGCCGTTGTAACGGCTCGGCAGCAAAACAAAAAAAGCGAATTCTAGGATTCGCTTTTTTTGTTTTTTTGGTTTGTGTTTTTTGGTGGTTCAAGATCGTGAAAGTTGGCCGATTGTGTTATTTCTCCTTTAGGTTTTTCTGTACGGTAGCGGAGTACCAGTCTAGGAAGTTGATGACACCAAATTCGTAGGTTTCTGAATACGGCCCCGGCTGGTAGCCAATGGAGTTGATGCCAAGTTGGTTACGCTCGCCCAGCACTTTGTCTTGTTCGTTGGTGGCGTCCCATACTTTGCGTAGGTTGTCGGTGTCGTAGTCAACGCCTTCTACGGCGTCTTTGTGGACGAACCATTTGGTGGTGACGATGGATTCTTGGGCTGAAATAGGCAATACGCGAAACACGATAAAGTGGTCAGATTGCATGTGGTTCCATGAGTTTGGTAGGTGCAGGATACGCATGGAGCCTAGCTCGCGGTTTTGTATTCTTCCCAGTGTTTTGGTGCAGGCTTTGGTGCCGTCCATTGTCATCACTTCGGTGCCTTTTTTCAGTGGCATGCGCACGATGCGGTTACGCTGTACGGCGCCGAAGCTTTGGTGTTTATGAGGAATGCCTTCTTCGTCCCATTTTGCTGCTTGGGCGTTGTAATGGTCGTGAAAGTCTTGCGGTGCGCGCGGGTCTTCGGTGTCGTCCCACTCTAATAGTGTGTTCAGCAGTTCTGGATGGTTGCCGGCGCAGTGGTAGCATTCACGGTTATTTTCTAGTACCAGCTTCCAGTTTGCGCGTTCGTACATGGTGGATTCTACGGCGAGTTTGGTGTTCTCAACGTCATAAGGTTCCATGTAAGCGTCCAGCGTGGCGAGGTAGTCGTCAAAGCCGTCTTCTGGTTCGGTTTTGCCTAGGCAGATGTAGATGAAGCCGCCGCCGGTTTTGCAGAATGCGGATTTGAGCCCGTGTTGCTTCATGTCGAAATCTTTGTTCATTTCGGTGCCCGCAAACAGTAGGTTGCCTTTTAAGTCATAAGTCCATTGGTGATACGGGCAGACTAGGTTGGCGACTTTGCCTCGGTGTTCTGTGCAAATAACGGAGCCACGATGACGGCAGGTGTTGTGAAAGGCGCGAACGTTACCTTCGCCATCTCTCACGATTAATACTGGGTTTTGCCCAACTTCTACGGTGAAGTAGTCGCCTTTTTTTGGGATTTCGCTGGTCATACCAACAAATAGCCATTCTTTTTGGAAGACTTCTTCCATGTCTATTCTGAACATATGTGGGTCATTATAAAGCTGAGCGTCTAGTGAATAATTGCTAGGACGTTTTTCTAGGATCTCGGCCATGGTGATTTTTGCTTCGTTTAGGGAAGCGTGACGAACATTCAGTAAATCGTGTTGATTCATCTTTCTGGACCTTCATGACAAAAAGATTGATGGGCTGCATTTGCGTTGTGTGTGAACGACGAAGCTATAGTCGCTTAATCGCCTCCTCAGAAAATGACCATTCACGACATTGGGTGATACATAAATCGACTCGCAATGGCTTGGCTGGTCTAGGTTTGGTCGCTATGAGCAACTAATTGTCGTTTAGAGTTAATTTGCTTAATCCGACTGCACCCAAAATGGCTCGAAAAGGTGTTATGCCATTTTAGGTACTCTACTTCAATTAAGAGATTTCAATATGACCAACTCTTCGACTGCTATGGTAAATGCTGATTATTTAGCGCCGGTAAATACTCAAACTTGGGTAAACGGACGACACAATGTCCGTTGTGTGAAAGTCATTCATGAAACATGGGACGTCAAAACGTTTTGTTTTATGGCTCAGCAGCCAGTGATGTTTTTCTTCAAGCCGGGGCAGTTTGTTACCTTAGAGTTGGAGATTGAGAATAAGCAGGTGATGCGTTCTTACACGATTTCGAGTTCGCCTTCTGTGCCGTACAGTTTTTCCATTACGGTGAAGCGTGTGCCTGGCGGCGAGGTGTCGAATTGGTTGCATGAAAACATGACCGTGGGTTCAGAGTTGGCGGTTCATGGGCCTGTTGGACAGTTTAACTGTATCGATTTCCCTGCTGAAAAAGTGTTGTTGTTGTCGGGTGGCGTGGGCATTACGCCGGTGATGTCGATGGCGCGTTGGTGGTTTGATACGAATGCGGATGTGGATATGACGTTCATCCACAGTGCGCGTTCCCCACGAGATGTGATTTACACCCGTGAGTTAGACCACATGGCGGCGCGTTTGGACAACTTTGGGTTGTATTTGATTGTCGAGCGCATGGAAAATGGCTTGCCTTGGCAGGGGTATCGTGGCTACTTGGATGCGGCGAAGCTGGATATGATTTCGCCTGATTTTATGGAGCGTGAGATCTTTTGCTGTGGCCCTGCACCGTACATGCGGGCAGTGAGGAATCTGCTTGAGTCCAGAGGCTTCGACATGAGCCACTACCATGAGGAGTCTTTTGGTGCGACACCGGCAAGTGTGGTGGAAGACGCTATTGAGCAGGCGGAAGTGGCCCAAGCTGAAGCCGATGCCGTAAATCAGGAAGATTTAGTCCGTGTTGAGTTCACTGGAAGTGGTAAGAGCATTCAGATTGCCGCGGGCGAAACGCTTCATACGGCGGCGGCTAAACTGGATCTGATGATTCCTAAGGCCTGCGGTATGGGTATTTGCGGAACGTGCAAAGTCTTGGTGAAGGAAGGGGAGACTCAGATGGATCATAATGGTGGGATTACAGACGACGACGTCGAAGCGGGGTATGTGCTGTCATGTTGTACTGTGCCGAAGTCGAACGTGGTGGTGGAATATTAATCGGCACTATGATGTATTTTTTATTAAATAAGCGTTCAATAAAAGAGCAATCTTGTTCTATATTAGTGCATGGTGTTAAGTTTTACGAATGGGGAAAACGCGGTGTCGTTTTTCATCCGCTTTGAATGCGTAAATAGACGATATGATGCCTTGGATTTTGTATCTCCTTAAAAATAATAAAAGTATTTCTCGTTAGCATAAGTGAATGTGGTCTGGATTTTGCCTAGCTTAAGGGAGTACACATATGAGGACACTAATATGGTAATGGCGAATGGCTCTGGTCTTGCTTTCGATGCAAGAAGCACAACAAAAGTAGGTTTTTTATTGCTCGATCATTTTACGATGATTGCGCTTGCTTCTTCCATTGAACCGCTGCGTATGGCGAATCAGTTATCGGCAGAGGAATTGTACAGTTGGAGTCTGATTTCTGAGGACGGAAAATCAGTAACCGCTAGCGATGGCTTGAGTTTGGCACCAGATATGTCCATTGAAAACAGCGCCGAGTTTGATCTTATTATCGTGGCTGGCGGTATCGATATCACTCGAACCTTTACTGCGAAGCAAGTGTCTTGGCTGACAAAGCAATCTCGTAAAGGGGTTCAGCTTGGTGGTATTTGCACCGGTGCTTATGTGCTGGCCTATGCGGGGTTGTTGAATGGCTATCAATGCAGCGTGCATTGGGAATGTTTGACGGCGCTGCAAGAAACCTTTCCGAAAGTGAACTGCAACAACAAACTGTTTTCCATCGATAAAGACCGTATGACATCGTCTGGCGGCAGTGCGCCCATGGACATGTTTTTGAACATGATGACGAAACAGCATGGCCCTAAGTTATCGAACGCTATTTCTGATATGTTTATCTGTGACCGCATTCGTAATGAATCGGATCAGCAGCGCATGCCAATGCGCCAGTTTAGCAACGTAGGAGTGTGTACGCCTAAGTTGGTGGATGTGATTGAGTTAATGGAAAACAATTTGGAAGAGCCGATAGAGTTGGACGAATTGGCGACCTTTGTGGACGTTTCTCGTCGTCAGATTGAGCGAATGTTTCATCGTCATTTGGATTGTTCTCCGTCGCGTTTTTATTTGCGTTTGCGACTTGAGCGAGCGCGTAAACTGTTGAAGCAATCGAACATGTCCATTGTGGAGATTTCGATGGCGTGTGGTTTCATTTCGACGCCGCATTTTAGTCGCTGTTATCGTAAGCACATTGGCGTATCTCCTCGCGATGAGCGCAAAACCGCGTGGAAGGGTGAGGTGCCTGATCTTGCTGTGAACGCTGAGTCTGGTGACGCCATTGTGTATATTCCCCATGCTCATGATGCGCTCAGTCAATCACATACTGAGCCGAGCTATGGGTCGGTTGTCGTGTAGGGTGTCCCGCGTGTTATGACGTAAAAAAGCCTGACCCTTTGTTAAGAGTCAGGCTTTTTTGTGTGATGTAAGCGGCTGCTAAGCAAACCTTACTGGCAGTAGATTAATACTTCTTTTCCAATTTTTCCTCGTTGTTCACAGTCCCATTGATCGTATTGGGTCGTGTCTTGTGCCGACTGAACCATAAAAAAGGGTTTTTCCTGCAACGGCAGCCAAGTGCTCACATCCGCAACGCGCTGTTTTGCTTTGCCGGACGAATAATATTGACCAGAGAATGGGCGTTTGTGTAGGTAAAACAAGTCGCTTTGTGTGGCTTCTGGCTGTTGTTTCCAAACGGCAAGTATCTTGTCTTCCGAGCGTTTGGTTACCCAATCAAACTGCATGGCACTGATCAGAGCAATGAGTAAGATCGGCGTGATAAATCCTGCTTTATAAAGCCAAGTCGCGAGCGGACGTTGAGTGTGTAAATGCACGACCAAAAGCGCCATCGCTGGTAAGGCAGGCATCACGTAGCTGGCCAATATGTTGCCTGAAAAGCTGAATAACAGCATTGGGGACAGCATCCAAAACAATAAATAGCTGCCAAATCCATCGGCGCTTTCTTCTATGTCCTTGTCTTCTTTTATAGAGCGGATCCATTGCCAAATGAGTAATGGGCTCCAAGGTAGCATTGAAATCAAGGCATAGACCCAAATGGTGCCGCGCGTACGTTCGTGAGCGGTGCCATACAGGTCGCCTTGCCAGCCGCTGACAATGAAGCGTTTGATGTGTTCGCCGACAATGAAGTAGTCTAAAAAACCCGGTGTTCTGTATTCTGCAATGGCGTACCATGGCACTGAAATAACCAGAAACACCAGCGTTCCATACCCCCAAGGTAATATGTCCCAGAGTCGCTTCCAGCGACCATTTGGGATCAGCCATATGGTCAAGCTGATGCCGATTAATACGATCGCCAAGGGGCCTTTGGATAGCATGCCCAGTGCCAAGCCGACGAAAAACAGGTAGCCCCAGTGTTTGCCTTTGTTACGCCAAGCTTGCCAAAAGCTGATCATGCTGAGCGCGATCGAAAAGGTGAGTGCGGTGTCTGTCATTACTGCACCACTTAGCACGATGAAAGACACGGTAGACGCCAATACCGCTGCGGTAAACAGGCCGCTGAGAGTGGACTGAAAGTAGTCTTTTGCCAGTTGATAGGTTAGCCAAATCACACCGACACCGACAATAAGATGTGGAACGCGTGCGGCGAATTCGTTTATGCCAAATAGGCTGAATCCCACGCTGCTTAGCCAAGTGAAAATGGGCGGTTTTCCCCAGAATGGGATGTCATAGTCGAACATGGGCGTGATCCAGTTGCCGGTTTCGAACATGATGCGAGCCATTTCCCCATAGCGCGCTTCCGTTGTGTCCATAAGCGGATACAGAGATAAAGAAATAAATCGTAGCACTAGGCAGCTAATCAATAAGGTTAGCGCCCATTTAACTGAAGGCATTAGTGTCGTCATTTTTGGCATTACTCAGAGTCCACAGTATGAAAAGTTGGTTTAGTTGTGGCGTCTTCCATTAGGACGTACAAAGGACGTTGTTTGGATTCGATAAACAAACGGCCGATGTATTCTCCCAAAACGCCAATGGACAGCAGTTGAATGCCACCCAAAAATAAAATGATTAACATGGTTGAAGGGTAGCCTGCTACTGGGTCGCCCCACACAATGGTTTTCGTGAAAATGACCAGTGCCATGACAAACGCAATGGCGGATGTTGTTAGGCCAGCCATGGTCGCCCAGCGTAATGGCTTAGTGCTGAACGAGGTGATGCCTTCCAGTGCCAAATGGATGAGTTTCGGATAATTCCATTTGGTGTCGCCCGCTAATCGTGGGTCACGATCGAAAGTCAATATTTTGCGGGTGAAGCCTGGCCAAGCAAGTAGCCCTTTCATAAAACGAGTGCGTTCTGGCAAGGTGTTGATGACGTTGACGACTTTTTGATCCATAAGACGAAAGTCACCCACGTTTTCCGTGATGGGGTGATCGCTTATTTTTGACATAAAACGATAGAAACAATGGGCCGTGGTGCGTTTGATCCAGCTTTCTCCGTGTCGCTCGCGACGTTGCATTTCAACCACTTGGGCGCCTGCTTGCCACGCTTCAACCATGGCAGGAATGTATTCCGGTGGATCTTGCAAATCGGCATCCAATAAAATAACACAGCGTCCAGAGGCCGATTTCATGCCGGCGCTCATGGCGGCTTCTTTGCCGAAGTTTCGGCTGAGGCGAAGGCATCGAATCTGGTGCAATGGATGTTTTAGTTGGCTGACCAATGTCCAGCTGTTGTCTTGACTGCCGTCATCGATATACAGGACTTCACAGTGTTGGTGAAGTTGATCAAGCGCGTCACAAACGCGTTGGTGACAAATGGTGAGTACATCGGCTTCGTTTAAAAAAGGAATAATCACCGTAACCAAAGGTTGCGCTTTTGTTACTGGCTTTTTTACAGGTTCACTGTGTGCATATTGTCTATACGGAATGGCGCTCATTTATTGACCTCCAGATACGATGAAAATTCATTTGAGCATCGTAAAGTGGCCTGTGTCGCAAAAAGGTCGTTCACTTTATTTTCATGTCTTTATGTGACAATCTGATTCCATAAGCTCATTTCTATTTGAGTGATAAATGATGCAGGGCTAAGACAAAAATGAAATTACTGTTAGTAGAAGACCATAAGGACATTGCTGGCGTGATTTTTGATTATTTTGAGATCAAAGATTATGTTTTGGATTATGCGAGTAATGGCCTACAAGGGTACGAGTTGGCAAAATCCGCCCATTATGATGCGATCATTCTGGATGTTATGTTGCCCAAAATGGACGGTCTCACAGTATGCAAATCATTAAGAGAAGCGGGGATCGACACGCCCATTTTGATGCTCACCGCGCGGGATACTAAAGACGACATTGTGGCGGGCTTCGACCATTTAGCCGACGATTACTTGGTAAAGCCGTTTGATTTGGAAATATTGGACTCTCGATTGCAAGCCTTGGTCAGACGTCGTAAAGGCAGTGTTGCCAATCGTATATTGAGCTTTGGTCAGCTTTCGTTGGATATGAATACTCGTGTGTTGCAGCGTGAAGGTGGCCGATATTCATTGAATCCGTCTCAGTACACGATTCTGAAATGCCTGATTCAAAAAGCCCCTGATGTGGTGTCAAAAGATGAAATTTGTGATGCGTTATGGGGGGACGAGGAGCCGGATAGTAAAGTCCTGCGCAGTCATATTTATCAATTACGCAGCTTAATTGATCGCCCATTCGACCATGCGTATTTACGCACTGTGTCTAAAGTAGGCTATCGTTTGGTCGCCGAAGGTGATGAATGAAACAAATTAAAACCGCAAAACAGCTGACGTTTACGTATTTTTCTATCGTGGCGTTTGCCATTATCGCGTTTCACTTTTCTATGTTTACGTCGATGATAGAAAACATAGAGATGATTTACGCTGAAAATCGAATGTTGAAAGACAAAAACACGGCGGTGTCATTGTTGAATGGAACACAAAAAACGCATGTGTCCGTTCCGCCATTTTCGGAAGTGTATGTAGGGAAAGAAAACTTGCCTCCCGGCATTGTGTTGGCCGCCAATATCATTGATGACAAGCCGTTTGAGCTAGACGAAGACTCTGACACCACGGAAGAAATGTTTTCCATGCGCTCGCAAGTGATGTTGAACGGTGAGATGAAAGAAATCTACGTCATTCATTACGACGAAATTTATGAAATATCCGAAGAGCAAATGTTTGAAACGCAAAGTACTCAGCTGATGCTGTCTTTGCTTTTGCTGATTGTCAGTTTGTGGGTGGTTATGCGAATTTCTGATCGCTTAACCAAGCCGCTTTCCCTGTTGTCTCAACGTCTTGGCGAGCGCAGTCCTGCTAACCTAAGCGCGATCGAATTGCCAGAGGGAGCGGCGACGCGGGAAATTCGTCAATTGGTGGATCGCTTGAACAGCTATCAAATACAAATTCGTGATTTGATAGAGCGAGAGCGGGCGTTTAATCGCTACGCTAGCCATGAATTACGAACGCCTCTGATGGTTATGAAAGGTGCGACGACGTTACTTGGCAAATCCGATTCAAAAGCCTTTTTGGAGCGTCAACGCGCACGAATGATTCAAGCCTGCCAAGAAATGGAAGATTACATAACGACCTTGTTGTCTCTGACGCGTGATGAAGATTTGGACACCATCGCAACACGCACGGTACAGCCGAGTGAGCTAGAAAATATCCGGCAAATGCATTTGGGCTACGTGATGGCGGCTGATGTGTCGGTGAACGTGGTGCTGGAAGGGCAAATCATCACGAAACTCCCCATTCCGACTTTTCATATTTTGGTGGGAAATCTGGTGAAAAATGCGTTGGCGTGTACCGAAGAGGGGCGGGTTGATCTGGTTGTTTCAGACAATGTCTTGTCTGTTGTTGATACGGGTTGCGGCCTCAGTGGTAAGCCAGGAGGCGAGAGCTATGGGCTGGGGCTGATGATTGTTCGGGATATTTGCGAAAAATATAAATGTACGTTTAGTTTGCAAGATAATGAGTTGGCCGGTTGCACTGCAAGTGTGGTGTTTCCTGTGTACCCATAAGTGGATTTACGGCGCTGGAAAACGCTTGTTTGCTGGTAAATATATTGAAATAACAGATAAGTTAGATCCAATATCAGCATAAAACAATCAAGTTTTTTGATGTTATTATTTCTCTTATATTGATAAAGATGTTGATGGAGAAGATTCTGTGAGTTCACCAATTTTAAAGCGTATTCCGTTGCAAATGTTTTGGCCAACGTTTGATCCTTTCCTATTTTGTGCATTTCATAACGATACTTACCCTAAAGCCAATGGGTCTATGGGGCCAGATGCACCGCTGAATAACCGTCCTTTGGGGCAAGATTTTGGTGGTATTGATGGCTGGCGCATGTATCACGGAAAAAGTATTCCAGGTTTTCCAGCGCATCCGCATCGCGGGTTTGAAACGGTCACGATCGTAAACAAAGGTTTTGTGGACCACGCGGATTCAATCGGTGCCGCTGGGCGCTATGGCGAAGGTGACACTCAGTGGATGACTGCGGGCGAAGGTGTACAGCATTCTGAAATGTTCCCTTTGCTGAATGAGGAAGGCCCTAATCCGTTGGAGCTTTTTCAGATTTGGTTAAACCTGCCAAGTAAGAATAAAATGGTACCGCCGCATTTTACCATGCTGTGGAATGAAGACACGCCAGTGGTGAGTGTGGCTGACAGTCAAGGTCTAGAAACTCAAGTTAAAGTCGTGGCTGGGGCGTTTCAAAATGTTGAACCGTCACCATGTCCGCCAAACTCATGGGCAGCGGATAGTAAAAATGATGTCGCTATTTGGTTGATTGATTTACCTGAACAAGGTGAGTGGACATTGCCAGCGGCTGCCGCGAACCTGAGTCGTACTCTGTATTTTTTCGAAGGTGAAAAGGTGGCATTAAATGAGAGTAATGCCCCTATTAATGAAGCGTTTGTCTTAAAAAGCGATGCGTCCTTGGTATTGAAGAACAAGGGCAAAAAAGCCAGATTTTTATTGTTGCAGGGTCGTCCTATTGGCGAACATGTCGAACAACATGGTCCTTTTGTGATGAACACCAGAGCGGAGCTTCAGCAAGCTTTTAACGACTACCAACGAACGCAGTTTGGTGGTTGGCCTTGGCCTCGTCACGACCAAGTGCACGATAAGTCAAAAGGCCGTTTTGCTGAGCATGGCGAGGCGTCTTAAATAATGGCCTTGGGTGTTTTTCTTTGTGTAAACGGATGCGTTTACGTGTCTAGTTTGGCTGGGGAAAAGACCCAAAAGCGCGACAAAAGATAGTTCAGTATCATGCCTATTAACACGCCGGGTACCATCGCCATATATGGCCACAATTGGTCCAGTGTGGAATCCGAAAAAGCAGGGGGTTGCGCCATGAGTGCAAGGTAACACCCCCAGTTAGGGATGAAGGCAATCAAAGAGCCGCCGATAAATTGCATCCATTGCAGTACGGCGGCTTTTTTGTTGTTGGGCGATGTCGTGTGACGAAACGTCATTGTTCGGTTCCACCACCAATTCGAGGTAGCGGCAACCCAAAAAGCCAGAGCACGGGCGGCAATGTGAGGCAGCCAAATGGAAAGCAGCAGCATACTTGCAAGATCGACCAAAAAGCCGATGCCGCCAACAAGGGCAAAACGTATAAAAGTGTGTTTAAAAAGTCGCTGCATAATGCCATTCTAAAGGCCTGCATATTAAAAAAATATGAAATTTAACGAGCTGAAAATAACAAGGAAGCCATTATGCCCTATGTAAATATACGAATTACTGATGAAGGTGTGACCAAAGAACAAAAGCAAGCACTGATAAAAGGCACGACGGATTTGCTGGTGGATGTGCTTGGCAAAAATCCCGCGACGACGGTGGTGGTGATTGATGAAGTGAGCACAGATAACTGGGGGATTGCTGGCGAGCAGGTCACCGAATTGAGAAAAAAATAGCAAAATGGATTCCTAATAGGAATCCAAAATATAAGTTTAATTCCTTTTACAAATACTTTTCTTAACCGCATGCTAGCGCTTTCAAATGACTCTATAAGGCGTTGGTATGTGGATCTTTATTACTCTGTTTGCGGCGGGTTGTCAGTCGGTTCGAACGGCGTATCAAAACACTCTGGCTCGTGAAGCTGGCTTCTTACATGCCACGATGGCGCGGTCTTTATATGGTTTGCCATTGGTCAGTGTGTATCTGGTTATTTGTTGGTCGCTATTTGGTTGGGTATCATTGGGCAATCCCCCGCGCTTTTTTATTGCTGCCAGTGTGTGTGCTGTTGCACAGATTATGGCGACGTATTTTATGTTAAGAGCGTTTCAGTCCGGCAGTTTTGCAATGGGGACTTTACTGGCGAAGACCGAAGCGGTGCTCGCCGCGCTGATTGGCTTGCCTTTGTTGCATTACACTCTGACGATAGGGTCGTGGGCTGGTATATTTTTAGGTGTATTGGGCGCGGTTGTCATGAGTGTGAAGTGGAAGAATATTAGACAAGCGCATAAAGACATCTCTTTGTTGCTTGGGTTAGCAAGCGGGCTTTGTTTTGCGATTACGTCTGTTACGGCGTCGATGGCCAGTCATGCCTTATCGGGGTCGTTAGTAACCAGTGCTGGCGTGACGCTTTGGTATGTGTTGGCGTTGCAGTCTATTATTCTATGCGGTATTCAGATGTATAAAAGCAAAGATTTGCTGGCTCCTTTTAAGCATGAATTTGCGCTAAGTTGCAAAGTAGGAGTGTTGAGTTCTTTGGGTTCTATTGGTTGGTTTACAGGCTTTGCGTTAGTGAATCCGGCTTTGGTGAAAACGTTAGGGCAGATTGAAATAATTGGAACCCTGTACTATTCGAAAGTGCGCTTTGCCGAAAAAATGACAAAGCAACAGTGGGTTGGCGGCGCTATGATTTTAATGAGCGTTGTTTTAGTCGTAACATCGACAGTGAAGTGAGGAATGCATGGAACCTAATAAGATCAATTACGTAGAACTGCCAGCACGAGATTTGGCGTTAAATAAAGCGTTTTTCAGTCAAGTGTTTGGTTGGGGGTTTAAAGATTACGGTGCGGAATACTCTGCCTTTGAAAATGCTGGTTTGGATGGCGGATTTTTTAAGGCAAATTTTTGCTCAAGGCCACAAAACGGCGCGGCGTTGGTGATTTTGTACAGCAATGAGTTAGAGGTTGTCTTTGAAAAAGTACAGGCAGCGGGTGGGACGATAGAGCAGGTGATCTTTGATTTTCCGGGCGGACGACGGTTTCACTTTCTTGATCCGTGTGGGAATGAATGGGCGGTGTGGAGTGAGCCAAGCGAGTAAAAAGAATGGCCTTTGCGCGCAATTGAAAAGGCCATACATGATTATGTTGAATCGTTATTGCGGTGTGAATTCGCCGCAATAATTGATATTCCACTTTTCCAATATGCTGTAATAGTGTTCGCCTGTTGCGATCAACCAATGAAGCTTACTGAACGCGGCCTCTAAGGTCATGTCTCTGCCACTTAAGACATTCATCGACGATAAAATCGATCCTGCAGCGTACGCACCTTGGGATACGCCGCCATGCAAGCATTGCGTTAGGTTGACGATGTTTTTCTTGCGTAACATGGCTTCTGTTAAGAACGACAAAAACGCCGGATTTTGATCGGGCACATTGCCGGCGCCGTAGGTCATCAGCACGATGGCTTTGCAATGGTCATCGTCTAATACGCTTTGGTAGATTGACGCTGGCTGGCTAGGGTGCAATGTGATTACTCCAACGGCGCCGTCTTTGAAACTGACAATGTTGTTGTCCAGTGATGAGTGTGGGGTCGTGGTGTCACTCTGGGTCATGCGATTTGGGTATAGCTGAACGTCAATCGCAAGTTCTCCAAGCAGATCGTCATTTGGCGTATGGAACGCTTCAAAGCGGCCGCTGCTGATTTTTTGGATCCGATTACCGCGCATGAGTTTGCCATCAAAGACCAGACTCACGTCCGCAATTCTATGGGAAACCGCCAGCGATAACGCCGCTTGCAGGTTGGAGGTGGCATCGCTGCGGTTCATGCCGAGCGGAATTTGCGAACCAGTTAAGATGATGTTTTTCGCACAAGCTCCTAGCATAAAAGACAACGTCGAAGCAGTGTAAGCCATGGTGTCCGTGCCATGTAAAATCACAAAGCCATCGTAATCCTGCCAATGTGTCGCCAGAATAGACGCCAATTTTGTCCAGTGCTGAGGTGTGATGTTGGCGCTGTCTATTAGTGGTGAAATTTCCAGCACTTCAAAAGAGGGTAGTGTGTTTATGCTTACCCCTAATGCCATTTCGATGCGCTCTTGCAAGCCAGAAGCAGGGGCCAAGCCCTGCTCTGTTTGCACCATGCCTATGGTGCCGCCTGTGTATAAAATTAGAACTTGAGCGCTCATATGACCACCTTGCTAGGCGACAGCATGGACTGTGGGCTGAGTAACATGTTCACTTGCTCCTCGGTAAGTAGGCTTTCTTCGATGACCAAGGCTTTCACGGTATTGCCCGTATGCAGTGCCGTATTGGCAATGCGGGAGGCGTTGGCGTAACCAATGTGCGGAACCAACGCTGTAATGATGCCAATGCTGTTTTCAACGTGACCTGCGCATACTGCTTCGTTGGCCGTGATGCCGCGTATGCAGCGTGTTTCCAGCATTTGGCAGGCTTCTTTGAGCATTTTTAACGAATTGAGTACGTTATAAATGATCATGGGCTCCATGGCGTTTAGCTGTAACTGGCCAGCTTCAGCGGCCAGTGTCACCGCAAGATCTGAGGCAATGACTTGATAGGCGGTTTGGTTCATTGCCTCGGGAATCACTGGGTTTACTTTGCCAGGCATAATAGAAGAGCCCGGTTGCATAGGAGGTAAATTGATTTCGCCTAAACCGGTTCTTGGTCCGCTGGATAGCAAGCGTAAGTCATTGCTCATCTTGCTTAGTTTGATCGCAAGGCGTTTTAAAATCCCAGAAAAGAATACGAATGCGCCCATGTCGGAGGTGGCTTCGACTAGGTTGCTGGCAGGGACAAGGGGTTTTGTTGAAATGGTGGCTAATTTCTCAACGACCATTTTAGCGTACCCTTCCGGTGTGTTGATGCCGGTGCCGATGGCGGTGCCACCAAGGTTCACTTCGCAAAGTAGGGTGCAAGCTTCGCTGATGCGATCAATGTCTTCACCAAGGGTAACGGCAAAGGCATCAAATTCTTGGCCTAATGTCATTGGTACGGCATCTTGCAGTTGCGTGCGCCCCATTTTCACTATGTGCGCGAACTCGCGCGCTTTGGCTTCTAGCGCTTCCTTTAGTGAGGCAAGACTGGGGACAAAGTTGTCTGCCGCAAATTGAATGCCTAGGCATGCCGCCGTTGGGTACGCATCATTTGTGGATTGTGAGCGGTTTACGTCGTCATTTGGGTGTAGGTATTTGTATTCGCCCTTTTCATGACCCAATTTCATTAAGGCAATGTTGGCAATGACTTCATTGGCGTTCATGTTGGTTGATGTGCCGGCGCCGCCTTGAATAACGTCGACAATGAATTGTTCGTGATATTGACCTTGGATTAAATCTTGGCAGGCATAGACAATCGCATCGGCTTTTTCGGCCGACAACAATTTCATTTCTTGGTTGGTTCGAGCCGCCGCCGCTTTTACCATGGCCAGCGCTTTAATCAGTTCAGGGAAATGCGAGATAGGGACGCCAGTGATCGAAAAATTCTGAGCAGCGCGCAATGTTTGTATGCCGTACAGGGCGTCAACGGGAACGTCCATATTGCCAAGTAAATCGTATTCAGAGCGAGTATTCATGATGATTTTCCCGATGTCTCACCGAAGTACGGTGAGACGTCTGCTAGGTTGGATTATGGTTGGTTGTTTGTGTTGTCGTTATTTGGCCAAGATTCTTGGTCTAGATCCAAATCGGCAAAACGGTTTGCTTCAAATGTGGGGATGTTATTGCCTTGCTTACGTTGATCGTCAAAATCTTTCATGACGCGTTTGGCGACTTTAAACAGCAAGGCGAGCGCGAATAAGTTAACCAGTGCCAATAAGCCCATGCTTAAATCTGCAAACGCGAACACTGTGCCCAGGTCAAGAATGGCGCCGGTGCAGCAAAGGCAAATGATGATGACGCGGAAGGCGTTCATGTAGAAGCCATGATTGTCTGATTTGGTTAGGTAACTTACGCTGTTTTCGCCCAAGTAGTAGTTGTATAAAATCGTACTAAAGCCAAATAGCAGCAGAGCGATACTGACAAACATGCGCCCATAATCGCCCATGTGCGTCGCTAATGAGGCTTGCGTTAGTGCAACGCCTTGAATGGTGTCTGTACTGCTTGGGTCATAAGCACTGCCAAGAAGAATGATCAAAGCGGTACAAGTGCACAGTACGATAGTGTCGATAAAAACAGAGAAGGCTTGAACAATACCTTGGTTAGCTGGGTGCGGAATATACGCCACAGCGGCTACGTTTGGCGCGCTACCAAGGCCTGCTTCGTTAGAAAAAAGCCCACGTTTTACGCCCATCAAAATCGCTGCACCAATGCCGCCGCCAAAGGCAGGCTCTAGTCCAAAGGCGCTTTTTACTATCATAAGTAACGTATCTGGAATGGCTTCTAGGTTCATGGCTAGAACAATCAGGGCAATCAGTAAGTAACCGCCTGCCATAATAGGAACCAACACTTCAGCAACTTGCGCGATGCGCTTTACGCCGCCAAAAATAATTAGGCCAACAATGAGGGCCATACCAATGCCGCTGTAGTAAGGTTGGATGCCGAAAGCGTCTTCTAATGACGTTGCGACAGAATACGACTGTAATGTGGTGAAGGCGATACCAAACGTTGCCAACAGCAAGATGGAATATAATACAGAAAGCCATTTCCAATTTTTGCCTAGACCGCGCTCAATATAGTAAGCAGGGCCGCCACGATACGTGCCATCGTTCTCTGCCTTTTTATATGTTTGTGCCAGCATACATTCCACGAAGCTGGTTGCCATGCCCATTAGGCCAACCACCCACATCCAGAAAATCGCGCCTGGGCCACCAATCGTAATGGCGACGGCCACACCAGCAATATTGCCACCGCCAACGCGGCCGGCCACGGATAAGATTAAGGCTTGAAATGAGCTTAAGTGTTTGCCATCGGCTTCATGGTGTTTGGCCGTCAGAATGCCAAACATGTTGCCAAAATAGCGAAATTGCACAAAACGGGTCGCAACGGTGAACCAGATACCAATGCCGATTAATACGGCGATAAGAACCTTGCTCCAAAGCAAGTCGGTGAGAAGGGATAGCATGATAGGTTGAGCTCCTATTTTTAGATTTATTATTGAGAAAAACTGAGTTTGTTAGAGCGCTCATTGGAACGAAAAAACAGTCAGAAAGGGAGTTCGTAAAAAGGTACTTTGTGATGCTATGTGATGCTATGTGATGCTTTGTGAGTATCAAGTAGCATCATTTTTGGCGTGTTTTTGAGAGGGTTATTGATTACACTGACGCTTTCTAGTGGTGGAAATGGGGTGGATTAAAACATGGTTGAAAATCTAGCGTCGAATTTGCAGTTGTTGTGCAGTTATTACAAATCGGTAGCAGATGTATGTCGGCGCTTGAATATTAATCGTGCTCAATTCAATCGTTACTTAAATAGCACCACAGTACCCAGTAACAGTACGCTGCGACGTATTGGTGAGTTTTTCGGGGTGGAACCTGCTGAGATGATGCTGTCAAGTGCAGAGTTCGCGCAATTGGTACAGTCTCGTCCAATCCGCCTGAACGACGACATAACAACCGTGTCGCCTGAGCAGCAGCAATTTAATGTGCTTAATGAGTCTGGTCAGCACGGGCTATCAAAGTATTGTGGCTATTATTTTGAGTATTATTTTTCCATGGCTTGCCCTGGGAAAATTCTACGGACTTTGGTGCATATAGAGTCACAAGGTGACAAAACCTATTACCAGCGTACTGAACGTTTGAATCCCAGAAATGCAAAAAAGTCGTTTCATGGTATTTACCGAGGTGTGGTTCAGCTGTTGTCAGATCGGCTTTTTTTAATCGATTATGAGGTGCAGACTCACGTTGAGATGACGCAAACGATTCTGTACCCATCGTTTCGAAATCGTGTTGAGCGCTTGACCGGTTTGCGTTTGGGGGTGTCGGGCAGTGGCGAGAGAGCGCCTTGTTGCGTGCGCGTGGTGTATGAATATTTAGGTAAAAATATCAACAAACAGCGTGCGGTGGCTCAATGCGGGTTGTATGACATTAACGATGACGAGTTGGATGAAGATATTTGCCAGTCTATCACTAATGATATGAACGAAGGTGACTGGCATTTTAGGGCGCGGTTTTAAGCGTGTTTAGTGTCGATTGTTTCTGACGCTTCGCTTGTTTCAATAGCTTGGATATCTGCTGCGTCGGTTTGATTGGCAGCGGCTTCGGCTTCCATTTTTGCGCGTTCAGCTTTAGAAATGTATTTAGGCTTTGCTTTTTTTGGGTTCGCCTTTAGGTTGGCCTGCTTCATACGCTTGTCGTAAATGTCTTTGATTTTTTTGCGGCGATTCATGTGTATTCCTAAAATGATGCTGTAGACCGATGCGCAACAGTAATAGCACATGGGGCTTGTCTTGTTAATGGTCCAAGAATGACATTCAAGGAACGAAAAAAAAGCCCTGATCAACGATCAGGGCTTTTTTATGTTGGTACCAGTAGGCGGACTCGAACCGCCACACCCGAAGGCAACGGATTTTGAATCCGTCGTGTCTACCAATTCCACCACACTGGCCTTGAAAAAGGTGAGGCGTATAATAGATGTTTTTTTAATATTAGTCAACACATCTTTATAAATAATTTTATCTTTTTACGAAGGTGTTGCTTGGAAGTACCTTTTTCAACGGATTTTCGCTAGAATACTGGGTCATTTTTTCTAGGTAGTTTTCTTTTCATGCTCGTTTCAGATTATCACTTTGATTTACCCGATTCTCTCATTGCCAACTATCCCACGCCAGATAGAACCGCGAGTCGATTATTGCATCTCGATGGTCCTAGTGGTGAGCTTGCGCATCGTCAGTTTCCGGATGTGCTGGACTTGGTGCAGCCTGGTGATTTGATGGTGTTTAATAACACGCGTGTTATTGCGGCGCGTGTTTTTGGGCAAAAGGAATCCGGCGGAAAAGTGGAGATCTTGATTGAGCGTGTGATTAACACCAACGAGGCGTTGGCGCATGTTCGTGCGAGTAAATCGCCGAAAGAAAACAGCAAGCTGATTTTGGGGCAAGATAAAGGCGAACAAATTGAAGCCACTATGGTGGCTCGGTCTGGCGCGTTGTTTCATCTTGTTTTTAATGAGCCGGTTTTGGATGTGTTGACTCGAGTGGGGCACATGCCGCTGCCTCCATATATTGAGCGACCTGATGAAGACAGCGACCAAGAACGTTATCAAACGGTTTATAATCAAAAACCCGGAGCGGTGGCAGCGCCTACAGCGGGGTTGCATTTTGATGAGGCGTTACTTGAAAAACTGAAGGCAAAAGGGGTTGAAACGGCATTTGTTACCTTACATGTCGGTGCTGGGACATTCCAACCGATGAAGGTGGAAAATGTGCAAGACCATATAATGCACGCTGAATATGTGGAAGTTGAGCCCAGTGTGGTTGAACAGGTAAAAGCCACAAAGGCGCGTGGTGGTCGAGTGATTGCGGTTGGGACGACCAGTGTGCGTAGCCTTGAATCGGCGAGTCAAAGTGGTGAAATAGCGCCGATGAAGGACGACACCAGTATTTTTATTTACCCAGGTTATGAATTTAAAACCGTGGATGCGTTGGTGACAAATTTTCATTTGCCTGAATCCACGTTGATTATGCTGATTAGTGCGTTTGCAGGCTACGATCATGTAATGGCGGCTTATAAAGCGGCAGTAGAGCAGAAATATCGATTTTTTAGTTATGGTGATGCCATGTTTATTACACGAAATGCGCAGGCCAAAGGCCCGCAAAGTGAGGAATAAGACGTATGTCTGATAAGCGTCCAGAATGTTTTATGGATTTTGAACTTCACACTACGTCAGGGAAGGCGCGCAGAGCGACTTTGACGTTTCCACGTGGGAAGGTTGAAACACCCGCTTTTATGCCTGTTGGTACTTACGGTACGGTGAAAGGCATGTTGACCAAAGACATTGAAGAAATTGGTGCCGATATTATTTTGGGTAACACGTTTCATCTTTGGTTGCGTCCGGGGACAGATGTGGTGAAAGCCCATGGAGATTTGCATGATTTTACCCAATGGAAAAAGCCAATTCTGACGGATTCCGGTGGATTTCAAGTCTTTTCACTTGGCGAAATGCGTAAAATTACGGAAGAAGGTGTTAGCTTTCGTTCGCCAATAAATGGCTCTAAAGTATTTTTAAGCCCTGAAATATCCATGCAAGTTCAGCGTGACCTTGGCTCTGATGTCGTGATGATTTTCGACGAATGTACGCCTTATCCGGCAACACCGGAAGTGGCGGCTAAGTCCATGCGCATGAGTTTGCGTTGGGCGAAGCGCTCGAAAGACGAACACGGAGATAGCCCGTCTGCTTTGTTTGGGATCATTCAAGGCAGCATGTACGAGAACCTTCGTGATGAATCCTTAGAGGGTTTGGTTGATATTGGGTTTGATGGCTATGCGATCGGCGGATTGTCCGTGGGCGAGCCGAAAGACGAAATGATGAAGGTGTTAGACCACACTACACCAAAAATGCCGGCCGATAAGCCTCGTTATTTGATGGGCGTGGGCAAACCAGAAGATTTGGTTGAGGGTGTTCGTCGTGGTGTTGATATGTTCGATTGTGTTATGCCTACGCGTAATGCTCGTAACGGACATTTGTTTACATCGGATGGTGTGGTGCGTATTCGTAATGCGCAATATCGTCACGATGTGGGGCCATTAGACAAAGAATGTGATTGTTACACTTGTAAAAACTTTTCTCGGTCTTATTTACATCATTTGGATAAGTGTCAAGAAATGGTCGGTGCTCAATTAAACACCATTCATAATCTACGATATTACCAAACGCTCATGGCGGGATTGCGTAAGGCGCTCGATGAAGGTAGATTTGACGCCTTTGTTGACGAGTTTTATGCAAAGCGCGGCTTAGAAACGCCGTCTTTGAGTGAATAATAAACAAAATATGCATGTTCTTAACGTTAGGAACGGCGAGAGTTTCATAAACCATTGGAGAGTTAACTCATGATCGCATTGATCTCACCAGCTTACGCTGAAGGCGGCGCACCAGCAGATGCAGGTATTTTTAACCTAGTACTTCTTGCTGGCTTCGTTGTTATTTTTTACTTCCTTATGTGGCGCCCACAAGCGAAACGTGCAAAAGAGCATAAAAACTTGATTGCATCATTAGCGAAAGGCACTGAGGTCGTAACTGGCGGTGGTGTTCTAGGTAAAGTATCTAAAGTAGATGATAACTACGTAGTGCTTGAAGTTGCTGAAGGCGTTGAAATGAAATTCCAAAAGTCTTCTGTTGCTGCTGTATTGCCTAAAGGAACGTTAAAGTCTATTTAACTTTCTCAGAAAAGCGCCTTTTTAGGCGCTTTTCTTCTTTATCGATCCCTTTAATTTTTTAGGTGTAAAGGATTTTTCATGCTTAACAAGTACCCCTTGTGGAAGTATTTGCTAATTCTTCTCGTTTTGGCTTTGGGGCTACTCTATGCCTTCCCAAACCTTTATCCGGATGATCCAGCGCTACAACTATCTACCCAAAAAAGCACGGCTGTTGTTGATGAGCAGACGTTGCAAAAAGCAAAAACTGCGCTTTCGAAAGCTAATATAGATTTAAAACAAGCAGAGTTGACTTCTGCTGGTGGTACCTTGCGCTTTAATAGTGGCGAGGACCAACTTGCTGCTAAGCCTGTTGTGGCGGCGGCTTTGGGTGATGATTTTGTAACGGCGCTTAATCTTGTTCCGACGACGCCAGATTGGTTGTCATCATTGGGAGCGGGTCCTGCTAAATTGGGCCTTGATTTGCGTGGTGGTGTGCACTTTTTGTTGGAAGTGGATACGCCAGCGGCATTGAAACAGAAGTTGGATGTTAGCTCTAGTGAGATGAAAGCTGCATTGCGCAGCGACCGCATTCGCTACCGCAGTGTGGATGTCGATAACGGTGTTTTGTCGATTCGTTTCTTGCAGCAGTCGGATCTTGATTTGGCTGAAACGCTATTGAAGCGTGATTTTTCTGAATATCGTTACGCGACTCGACAAGAGGGCAGTGACTTCTTCTTGGATGTGAGCTTCACTGAAGCCGCTAAGAAGGAAATTGAGTCTTATGCGTTGCAGCAAAACTTAACAACCCTGCGTAATCGTGTGAATGAGTTGGGTGTGGCTGAGCCTCTGGTTCAGCGTCAGGGTAGTAACCGTATCGTGGTTGAGCTTCCTGGTGTGCAAGATACTGCGGCTGCGAAACGTATTATCGGTGCGACAGCAAACCTTGAATTCCACTTGGAAGCTGGTTTAGACGACAAGGGTGCAGATATTGAAACGCTGACATTCCGCGATGGCAGTGGTCGTACCGCGCGTTTAGAGCGCGATATCATTATTACTGGTGACAGTGTTTCTGATGCCAGCTCCTCTTTTGATGAAAATGGTCAACCTCAAGTAAACATCAGCTTGGACTCTAAGGGTGGCAAGCAGATGAGCAAAGTGACTCGTGCTGCGGTAGGCCGAAATATGGGCGTTGTGTTTATTGAACACAAATCTCGTAGTCGCTTTGTCGAAAAAGACGGCAAAATGGAAGAGGTGCGTCGCAGTTACAGTGAAAAGGGCATTATTTCATTGGCAACGATTCAAACTACGCTAGGAAACTCGTTCCGTATTACTGGCTTAGACAGTCCGCGTGAATCTTCTGAGTTGGCGTTGTTGCTTCGTGCTGGTGCTTTGGCTGCGCCAATTTACTTTGTGGAAGAGCGCACAATTGGGCCAAGCCTAGGGGCTGAAAACATCAAGTTGGGCGTGAGTTCTGCTCAGATTGGTTTGTTAGTGGTTATGTTGTTCATGCTGGTTTATTACAAGGTGTTTGGTATTTTTGCCAATATCTCGTTGGCATTGAATATTGTGCTGTTGATGGCGTGCATGTCGTTGTTGTCTGCCACGTTAACCTTGCCGGGTATTGCGGGTATTGTGTTGACAATGGGTATGGCCGTGGATGCAAACGTGCTGATCTTCTCTCGAATAAAAGAGGAATTGGCAAATGGTTTGCCTAGCCAGCAGGCGATACATTCTGGTTTTAACCGTGCATTCACAACCATTTTTGACGCCAACATTACGACTTTGTTGGTGGCTGTGATTTTGTTTGCTGTTGGGACGGGGCCTGTGAAAGGGTTCGCCGTTACTTTGTCGCTGGGTATTATTACTTCTATGTTTACAGCGATTGTTGTAACGCGTGCGCAAGTCAATCTTGTGTACGGTGGTCGTAAAAACAAGAAACTGTATATATAGGAGGGTGCCATGAAAGTGACAAATATTCCGTTTATGGCAATGCGTAAAATCGTCGCTGTTTTTTCGCTCACGCTGATCATTATCTCTCTTGGGTCTTTGGCGACGAAGGGGTTGCAGTTCGGTCTTGATTTTACGGGCGGGACCTTGATTGAGGTGGCTTACGAAGAAGCGCCAAAATTAGACGATGTTCGTGATGTGCTGGGCGCCAATGGCTATTCCGATGTCGTGGTACAAAACTTTGGTTCACCGACAGACGTTGTTGTGCGAATGGCTAACGCGTACACCCCGACGCTGGGTGATGAAGTGTTATCTACTTTGCAGAATCATGGTGAAACAACGGTCTCGCTTCAGCGTTCTGAGTTTGTGGGCGCTCAAGTAGGGGAAGAGTTGCGTGAACAGGGTGGGTTGGGCATGTTACTTGCCTTGGCTATTGTGATGATTTACGTGGCGGTACGTTTCCAGTTTAAGTTCTCTTTGGCGTCTGTTGCGGCGTTGATTCACGACGTTATTATCACATTAGGTTTCTTTTCTATCTTTGAAGTGGAATTTGACTTAACGGTGCTGGCGGCGTTGCTTGCTGTAGTGGGTTACTCGCTTAACGATACCATTGTTGTGTGTGATCGGATCCGCGAGAATTTCCGGATTATGCGCGATACTGAGCCGTACGATTTGGTTAATGAGTCTATCAATCAAACACTGGGCCGTACCTTGATCACCTCTTTGACAACCTTGTTTGTGTTGGTGGTTTTGTTTGTGGCTGGCGGTGAGGCTATTCATAACTTCTCTATGGCTTTGCTTGTGGGTATTGTGATTGGTACGTATTCTTCTATTTTTGTTGCGGCAAATTTATTGCTGGCAATGGATGTAAAGAAAGAAGATTTGATTCCAGCGCCTAAAGAAGAGTTAGAAGACGATTTGCCTTAATTTGGCAGCTCGTATTTGATGAACAACAAAAAAAGCCTGCTTTGAAGCAGGCTTTTTTTGTTGTTGGGTGCTTTGTTTTGTCTATTTTAAAAACGACAAGTTGCTTTATTTGTCGGCTATTTTGCCGAAGTGCATGCCCATTTGAGTGGGGGTTTCGGCTTGCAGGGAGTCTTCCCAATGAATGGCGTCTTTGCCAAATAAAACGATAGCGGTGGAGCCAAGCTTAAAGCGGCCCATTTCTTCGCCTTTTTTAATCTCGATGTTACTCAGTTGATCATAATCCCACGTCACAACGTTTTTATTAAATGGTGTGACTTGACCTGCCCACACGGTTTCGATGCTGGCCACAATCATGGCGCCAACCAGGATCACTGCCATAGGGCCAGCTTCTGTTTCAAACAGGCATACAGTACGTTCATTGCGGGCGAAAACGTTAGGAATTTGTTCGGCAGTGACTTTGTTTACCGAGAAAAGCTTCCCAGGGATGTGGATCATCTTGGTCAGTTTGCCAGTCAATGGCATGTGAACACGATGATAGTCTTTTGGTGAAAGATACACTGTGGCGAAAGATCCACCGAGAAATTGGTTAGATAAAGAGGCGTCGCCACCAAGTAGGCTGGTTAGGCTGTAATGGTGACCTTTTGCTTGAAATAATGTGCCATGTTCAATCTTGCCTAGCTGGCTGATTGCGCCATCTGCAGGGCAGGCAATGCCATTTTCTTCAGGGCAGATAGGGCGTAATTCAGGTCGAATGGCACGAGTGAAAAAGTCGTTGAAATTGCGATAAGAGAGCGCATCGCTGTTTACCGCTTCGGACATATCTACTTGGTATTTCTTGACGAATTGGCTGATGAAGATGTTTTTCACCCAGGTGTTTTCACACTCTGCAATTTTGCCGACGCTTCTTGACAGTAGTTTTTGTGGGGTGATGTGTTGTGCAAATGCAAAAAGTTGATCTTTAGTCACGCTGTTTGTCCTGATGTAAATAAAGTGGTTAAAAAGAATGTCATGTTGTGCGATGGCTTATTAAAGACACTATTTGTTTTAGCTTGCTGTAATCTTTGTCGCTAAATTCGGTTCGTGTTTCTAGCCAAAATATTGCCATTTCTCTTTCTGATGTCGGTGTTGACGCGAGAATGAGGTGGCTATTGGTATCGATTATTTGATCTGAAGTGTGCGGTAAATCTTTTACTAACCCATTGAGTTTTTTACCAGAAAGATGGACGGCGGATCGGGCGTTGGTGAGTTTATTAAAGACGCTAGAGGGCGCGTTCCATTTGATCTTCTTAATCGTGTCGGCATGGTATCCGAATTGATACAGAGGTGTTGTTTTCTGGTTGACGGTTTTGAAAATGATGCAGTGTTGCGCGTTTGGAATGGCTTGCTTTATTGTCTGAAGAGCCAAATTTGTTTTTTGTTTTGTATCATAAATATCGTGTTTTCCTAGTGCTTTTTTAAGCTGAGCAATAGGGGAGATTTTGTCTGATTTCGGCTTCGGTGCTTTTTTTCCTGTATATAGGTACGGGTCAAGCAATTGTAAGGCCAGTGGGATCGTTCCTTTGGTATTAAACAGCGTTGCGGCTTCGACACTGGCGCGGTGTGTGGTTTGGATTATGTCGCCAATGTGTCGATGCATGACGGTTGCGATGACCCGATAGAAAAAAGGCAGGTTTTTAGAATCCCATCCCATTAGGCTGACTTCGTGCGCCACTTTATTTGCACAGAAAGAGAAAATAAGCGGGTTATTAATGAGTATGGTCAGTCTTTTGTCCTCTGGGAAATGCGGCAGTTCATCAGGGTGATGTGCAAGGTGTGCCAAGGTTTGCAGTTCTTTGGATGTTGGTATGTGTTTAGTTAGGAATGACTCCATGACCTTGCTTGGTGTATGCCAGTGCTTGCATAAATGAACGGTCAGCTCATCAATTCGACAGCCGAGTATGCTGAGTTCTGCTTGGCCCGGTTTTTCGCCTTGGCTGATTTTTTGTTTTAGCTCGACCATGGTTGGGTAGGCGTAAAACCACAGTAACCATCGTGCGGCATCTCGAAACAGGGTGATCCAGAAAATATCGTCTTCATGGCTGGTCAGTTTTTCGATGGACCAGTGTCTTGCAATGGTTGCTGCTTCGTAGCTGGTTTGTATTTCATGTAAAAAAGCGACGATATGAGGAGGCGTGTGTCTGGATTGTGTGCTGTAAGACTCAAAGCGTGAAAACAGTTTCCCAATGCCGTTCATGCCCACCATGGCTGCTGCGTGAAAAGGGGTGTTGATTTCGTTGTCTTTGTTCGGAGTGACTCTGTTTGCTTCATTCAGTATGGCAAACGCGAGCAAAGGATCTGAGGCGATATTACTTTGCATGTCATCAAGCGTGTCTTCTGTTCTTGAAATTTGCGCCTTAAGACGAGTTAGATTTACCGCTTTTACGGGAAATTTTTTATTTTGTAAGAAATGTAGCCATTCATTTAGGCCAGATGGTGACTTGTCTTTCATAGCTGGTTACATTGATGGCTCGTAGTAAGTGACTAATTAAATGCTCTTATATTTCTGATCTCATTAATCATACTGTATATTGAGGTAAGAGCATACTTTGTCAGTATTAAGGAAGGTAATATGTTTGCATTAGCGGGTTTGCTAGTGGTTATCGTCAGTGTTGTTTCAGGCTATTTAGCGTCTCACGGTAATATGCTGGCGTTATGGCAACCATTCGAAGTGCTCATTATTTGTGGCGCTGCATTGGGCGCATTTATGGTGGCAAATCCTTTTGTGGTACAGAAAAAAGTGCTGACGATGTTGCCGCAAGTTTTTTCTGGCAGCCGTCACAATAAAGCGTTTTATTTGCAGTTGTTGGGCTTGATGTATTGTCTTTTTCAAAAAAGCCGACAGCAGGGTTTCTTATCAATAGAAGAAGACATTGAATCGCCGATGACAAGTGAGTTATTTGGTCGTTTTCCAGATGTCATTCGTGACCATGAGGTGGTGAACTTTTTAACCGATAATTATCGTATTTTCACGTTAACGGGTTTGCCTGCCTATGAGATTGAGGCCATCATGGACAATGAAATAGAACAAATACAAGAGGAATTGGTTGCTCCGAGCCATGCGTTGACTCGTGTGGCTGAGGCTCTTCCCGGCTTTGGTATTGTTGCGGCCGTATTGGGGATTGTGATCACAATGGGATCGATTGGTGGGCCACTGGAAGAAATTGGTGCTCATGTTGCGGCGGCTTTGGTAGGGACGTTTTTAGGTATCTTTTTTGGTTATGGCTTTGTTGGGCCAGCGGCTTCTCATTTAGAAAGTTTGGGGGCGCACGAATTAAAGGCGTATTTGTGTATTAAGGCGTGCTTGAATTCGATTGTGTCTGGGTATGCGCCGCCTGTTGCTGTGGAAACGGGTCGCAAATTATTGCCACCTGAAATGAGACCGAGCTTTATTGAGCTGTCTGATGGTCTTAAGCAGTATCGCTAATGTGGATGTTCGCCAAGAAAAAGGAGAGTAGGTCATGGCTCTAGGTACAAATGGCTTGGTCATTCGCAGAGTCAAAAAAATTAAGAAAGGCGGACATCACGGCGGAGCGTGGAAAATTGCGCTTGCTGACTTTGCTTTGGCGATGATGGCGTTGTTTTTGGTGCTGTGGTTGCTGAGCGTGGCTTCCCCTGAAGAGCTTGCTAGCATTGAAGGTTATTTTCATGATCCGATGGGGCCTTCGACGGCGGGCTTTAGTGCTAACCCTATCGATCTTGGTGGCAGTCCAGCCAAAAGTCCCGAGAAAAAACTGGATTTGCAGTTGCCCGATCCCGGCAGTACGGATTTGCCGATGAAGGATGAGTTGTTGGGTAATGGGCCAGATTCAGCTGAATCAAACAGTTTGAATAATATGTTGCAAGAGGCAATGAGCAATACGAACGTTTTGCTTTCTCAGCAGCAAAATTTGCGCATTGAAATCACCCCTCTTGGTGTCCGTATTACCTTGCTGGATAATCCAGACAAGCCTATGTTTGAGCGTGGCAGTGCGCGTATGATGCCGGATATAGAAAATACGTTGCTGACAATGTCACCTATATTTAATCGGATTACTAATCCAATTGTTATTACCGGGCATACTGACTCATCTAAATTTAGTGGTGATAGATTGGATAATTGGGATTTGTCTGCGCTACGAGCTAATGCGGCGCGCCGGATCTTGGAAGAGGGTGGTGTGGCTGATAAGCGATTCGCTCAAGTTATCGGGCTATCTGATACGATTCCATACAATCGATTTGATACAGACAGCGCCGAAAACCGCCGTATTAGTATTACGTTGTTGACGGATGAAGCGTATCGAAAATTGCTGGATCAGAATCGTCGTTTTTTCGGTAATCCTGCCCAGCAATCAGATTTAAAGCTTACCCCTGAAACGGTGTTCTAAAATGCTTGGTTTTCTCTAATAGAGTGTTTGATTCTTAAAAAGCTTTGGAACCGGTGTTCGGTTATTTCGCCTTTTTCCAGTGCGTCTAGAATAGCGCACCCCGGTTCTTTTTCGTGTGCGCAATCACGAAAACGGCAATAACCAATGTGCGGTCGGAATTCAATAAAGCCATTTAGCAGTTCGTCTTCTGAAATATGCCACAATCCGAATTCACGAATCCCGGGGGAATCAATGAGGTCTCCGCCCTTAGGCATGTGAAATAGTCTGGCTGTCGTGGTGGTGTGTACGCCTTTTTTGCGTTTCTGAGAAAGCTCTCCCACACTGATGTCGATGCCAGGTAGCAGCGTTCCGATCAAGGACGATTTTCCTACACCCGATTGACCAACAAAAACACTCGTTTTGTCTTGTAAGAAATTATAGAGCGCTTCCATTCCTGCTTGGTTTTTGATCGAAGTTCTAATGATGTTGTAGTTTAAGTCTTCGTAGGTTTTAAGTAGCTCATTTAGATCAGCTTGGTTTGTTTCGTCTATTAGGTCGCATTTATTAAGCAATATGACGGGGGGGATGCCCACGGTTTCGGCCGCCACTAAATAGCGGTCAATGAGGTTGGCATGAGCTACGGGCTCAGCTGCAATTACCACGACAATATGATCGATATTGGCAGCGACAGGTTTTAAGCGGCCGTGCATGTCTGGCCTAGACAGTGACGTGTGCCTAGGTGTGGTAGCGACAACAACGCCACCTTCATTTTGTTTTGGGCGCCAGACCACTTTGTCGCCAGTAACCAGTTGGCCCAAATTGGCGCGTAAGTTACAGCGCGTAGAAATGCCGATAAAGGGCTCTTGGGTGCCTTCTACTTCTACTTGGGTGCCAAAATGCGAGATGATGATGCCTTCCGTTTCAGAGCCAAGATCCGAGGATTGGAGTAGCTCTTCGGCAATATCACCGCGTTTCTGAGTGCGTTCTACACGCTCTTTTTGAATTCTTTCAATTCGCCACGTTTGTTGCTTGGTAAGTTTTCGCTTCGACATTAGATTCGTCTGGTCATATAGTAAGGCGCATAGAGTATAATGCTTGGCATTGATAATAAAGGACTTGGAAGATTATGAGTGTAAATGACGAAAATTTAATATGGATTGACCTTGAAATGACGGGGTTGGAGCCTGACACGGACACAATTATTGAAATTGCTACTGTGGTAACAGACAAGCATTTAAATGTCTTAGCGAAAGGCCCGAATTTGGCGATTCATCAGGAAAAATCCGTGATGGATGCCATGGATGAATGGTGTACGCAGCATCATGGTGATTCAGGGCTGACGGCGAGAGTCTTGTCTTCGACCATCAGTATGGCGCAAGCGGAAGAAGAAACTATCAAGTTTTTATCTCAATACGTGTCTGCAGGGAAGTCACCAATTTGTGGTAACAGTGTGGGTCAAGATCGTCGTTTCTTGTATCGCTATATGCCCCAATTGGAAGCGTTTTTCCATTATCGTTATTTGGATGTAAGTACGATTAAAGAGCTGGCAAGGCGCTGGAAACCAGAAGCGTTAGAAGGCTTTAGTAAATCAGGTTCTCACTTGGCGCTGGACGATATTTTAGAGTCTATTGGAGAGCTGCAGCACTATCGTCGCACCATGTTTGGCTTGTGCGATAACGTTTAGGTAAACGTTTTTCTCGTTATAATTACAGCCCCCCCCCCCCAACGAGGGGGGCTTGTTAGTTTAGGGCGCTAACGCCATCCCAGATGAGTTTGATGCCGGTTAAGAAAAGAAAGCAGTACATGTATTTGAAAAAGAGTGTTGTGGGTAGCTTGTAATGTAGCCAAGCGCCAAGTTGAACCCCGATAAATGCTACGGGTATAAAACAAAGAGACAGCAAAATATTGGTGCTGTTGAGTTGTCCTAACAGGCCGTACGGAATCAATTTTACATAATTAATGGCGGTAAATATGACCGCTGCGGTTGCTACGTATTGTGTTTTGTCGAGATTCGCTCTCAGCAAATAGACGCTCATAGGTGGGCCGCCTGCGTGAGCGATGAAGCTGGTAAATCCGCCGAGTGCGCACCATAGCTTTCCTGCGAGTGCGTGCAGTGGTGCTGACTGAGCGGTTTTGTTTTTTCTTGGCCATGAGTTCAGTGTAAATCCGACGGCAATAATGCCTACCATGATTTTAAGCCAATCCACTGAAAACCATGATGCCGTTAAACCTCCTACCACTACTCCGGCAATGGCTGCGGGTATGCATTTGATGAGTTGTTCTGTGTTCCACTTTTTCCAGAATTTTTGCACGGTAAAAATGTCCATGATGCATAAAATAGGCAGCATGATGGCGGCGGCCGTAGTGGGCGATGTTTGTAGTGATATTAGTGGTACGGCAATGATGCCGAAGGCGCCTGAAAAACCGCCTTTGGAAATCCCTGTTATGAAAACAGCGATGGCGATAAGTGAGATAAGCAGCCAATCCATAGATAGCCTCTGGTTTAACGGTTGTTTTTATTGATTGGTTTGAATTATGGCGGATTGCGGCTTGTTTCAAAAGGCTTCTGCATTAGAATAATGAGATAAATTCATTGGTGGTTGGTGTTTATTTTTATTTGAAATAAACGATATGAAGGGTTAGAGCGTAATGCAAATAGAAAAAGATGTGTATGGTGAAGAGGCGATGGAAGCATTGGGTGGTGCGCTTTCGTCTGCATTGTTGGGTGGTGGGGTTGTGTACCTAGAAGGGGATCTTGGTATGGGTAAAACTACCTTGGTTCGCGGTGTTTTGCACGGGCTTGGTCATACTGGTCCGGTAAAAAGTCCGACCTATACACTGGTTGAACCCTATGAGATGGCAGCATTAGAAGTGTATCACTTTGATTTATATCGTGTAGCGGATGCAGAAGAGTTGGAGTTTATGGGGATTCGTGATTATTTCACTGACGATAGTCTGTGTCTTATTGAATGGGCTGAAATGGGGCGTGCGATTTTGCCTGAGGCGGATTTGATTGTTTCGTTGTCTTTGATTAAGCAGGGACGTCATGTTGTGATTGAGGCGGGTTCGAAAAAGGGTTTGGCGGCTTTGTCATTGCTTAATGGGTGATAACACCTTGATGTATAGACTTCTTTACCATAAGTAAGATTGAGATCCATTTGATCAGCAGTTATAGTGTGTCAGATATACTAGCTAGCTGTCTGATATGCATACTAAATTTCATACTTTTATATTCGTTTTATTTCATTTTGTTGTGTCTGTGGTGGCGGTTAACGCGTTCGCTGCAGACGTTCGAGATATTCGTGTTGCCCAGCAAGAGGGGGTGACACGTTTGGTTTTTGAACTTTCTGATGCGTCCGAGCACCGTATATTCCCACTTTCTAATCCTGAGCGTATTGTTCTTGATATTAGTGGTGTTGATCTGAACAACTCTGTCGTAAATGGTCTGTCAGCGCTGTCTTCCGATGTGTTAATGCGTGTGCGTTACGCGAAGCGAGAGAATGGTGTTCGTTTTGTTTTGGATTTGGCGCAGAAGGCTAAGGCTAAAAGCACTGTTTTGGCTGCGAATGGAACCTACGGCCCAAGAATACTGGTTGAGCTTGAGTACGGTGTGCAGAAGCCTGTTACGGTTGTGAAAAGCTTAGCGAACTTGTCTAAGGAGAAGCGCGATATTGTTATTGCGATCGATCCTGGGCATGGTGGAAAAGATCCGGGGGCGTTGGGGCAGTACAGTGTCAGAGAGAAAGACGTTGTTTTGTCCATCGGTAAAGAGTTGGCCAGTCGGATTAATGCGGTTGATGGCTTTAAGGCGGTCCTTACTCGTTCTACAGACACTTTTCTTCAGTTGAGGGATCGTTCCCGTGTGGCGCGTGAAGCGAATGCGGATTTGATGATCTCAATTCATGCGGATGCGTTTACGAAATCGAGCGCGCGCGGGGCTTCTGTTTGGGCGTTGTCATTGAGTGGGAAGAGTTCAGAAATGGGGCGTTGGTTGGCTCAGCAAGAGAACTCGGCCGATTTGGTGGGTGGCATATCCTTGGATGATAAGGATCAGCTGTTGGCTGAAGTGCTTTTGGATATGTCGATGAACTCGACGATTCAGATGAGTCTGAATATTGGTAAAAGTGTTTTAGGTGAGATGAAAGGTGTGGCGGTTTTGCACAAAGACAGCGTGCAGCAAGCCGGTTTTGTCGTTCTTAAATCGCCTGATATACCATCTATCTTAATTGAAACGGGGTTTGTTTCGAATAAGACAGAAGCAAAAAATCTTTCTAGCCGTACTTATCGGGTGAAGTTGGCTGAGTCCATTTCGAAAGGTGTGATCGAGTATTTTACTAGAAATGCACCGGACGGGACGTTGGTTGCTTGGAAGCAAAAGAAACATTCGGATTACGTATACATTGTAAATAAGGGCGACACCTTGTCTGAAATCGCTCGACGTAATCAGGTCTCCTTACCGGTTTTAAGGCAAGCGAACAATTTGAGTAATGATGTTATTTGGATTGGTCAGAAGCTTGTTATTCCTGCCGGCTAGAATTCAGCGTTAGTCTTTAGCCCTTTATTTTAAGGGCGCATATATTAAAGGTCATTCATGCAAAGAATACATCTTTTGTCACCGCGATTAGCAAACCAGATTGCCGCCGGTGAGGTGGTTGAACGTCCTGCATCTGTCGTGAAAGAGTTGTTGGAAAACAGCTTGGATGCCGGAGCCTCGCAGCTCGACATTGACGTTGAGCAAGGTGGCGTTAGGCGAATAAAGATTCGTGATAATGGTACTGGGATTGTTAAAGAAGATTTGTCATTGGCGCTAAGTCGACATGCGACCAGTAAAATCATCACATTAGATGATCTTGAGGCTGTGCGTACTTTGGGGTTTCGTGGTGAAGCCTTGGCGAGTATTAGTTCTGTTTCACGGATGCACCTTACGTCGCAGGCAGAAAACGAAGTAGAGGCATGGCGTGTTGAGGCAGAAGGGAAAGATATGGCGACGGCCATTCGCCCAGCATCGCATCCGCAGGGAACGACCATAGATGTAAGAGATTTGTTTTTCAACACGCCAGCGCGACGAAAATTCCTTCGAACCGAAAAAACCGAATTCGCCCATCTTGAAGAGGTGGTGAAGCGTTTGGCGCTCAGTCGCTACGAGACGGGTTTCAGGTTGAGTCATAATGGCAAGCAGGTGTATGACCTTCGTCCAGTGACCGACCAATTGCACGCGGAACATCGGCTGGCGACCTTGTTGGGTAAAAAGTTTATTGAAAACTCACTGACGCTGGATGTGGAGGCGGCAGGTCTTCGTTTGTGGGGGTGGATTGGGTTGCCAACCTTTTCTCGCTCTCAGGCCGATTTGCAGTATTTTTTCGTGAATGGGCGAGTTGTGAAGGATAAGTTGGTGGCTCACGCTGTTCGTCAAGCTTATCGCGATGTTTTATACAATGGCCGCCATCCGACTTTTGTTTTGTATCTTGAACTGGACCCTTCTACTGTTGATGTTAACGTCCATCCGACCAAACATGAAGTTCGTTTTCGTGATGGGCGATTGGTTCATGATTTCCTGTTTAGTCGAATTCATAAGGCCATTGCTGATGTGCGTCCTGAATCGGATGGAGCGCCAACGGGTATGCAAGACGTTGCTGCTAGTGAGCCTTCTTCATACGGGTCAAGTATGACAGAGCAATCTGCTTTGCAGTTATCGAATCGTCCTGCGGCTTCTGGTATGGAGTGGATGCAATCGAATTCTCCTTCGAGCTCTTTGGGTGCGTCAGAGGTGCGTGGTCAGCTAGATGGTATGCGTCGTCTGTCGGGTTTTGCTCAAGATTATGCGTCTAAAACAGAAGAGATTGATCCTGACACGGGTGAAATTAGAGAGGTTTCACCTCCGAGTTCATTGGGAGGGACCGAAAATCCATTTGCGCGATCGGATGGCGATTATCAAGCAGTGCCGCCTTTGGGGTTTGCGGTAGCGCAATTGCATGGTGTCTATATTCTGTCTGAAAGTGAGCAGGGTTTAATACTGGTAGACATGCATGCGGCTCATGAGCGTATTGTGTATGAGCGGATGAAAACGGCGTTTTATCAAAAAAATATTGCGTCTCAGCCTTTGTTGGTGCCGATTAACGTTTCTGTCTCACAAAGTGAGGCGGATCTTGTTGAAGAAAGCGGTGATGTTTTTGAGACGTTCGGATTTCGTGTGGAAAGGACAGGCTTAGAAAGTGTGATGGTTCGTGAGGTTCCTATTATACTGATTCGTGGGGATGTTGAAGGTCTGGTTCGTGACGTTATTAGTGACTTATCAACAAATGGCGTGTCCGACTTAATGGAGTCGAGAGCGAATGAGCTTATGGCTTCTATGGCGTGTCATGGTGCGGTGAGAGCCAATCGCAAACTGACCATTGCTGAGATGAATAGCCTTCTTCGTGATATGGAAGTGACCGAGCGCAGTGGGCAGTGTAATCATGGTCGGCCTACTTGGGCGCATTTAAGTATGTCAGACCTAGATAAACTATTCTTAAGAGGGCGTTGAGGCATGACGAAACCACATGTTGTTTGTTTAATGGGGCCTACGGCTTCGGGGAAAACAGGGTTGGCTGTTGAGCTTGTGCAGCGCCATAATTTTGAAATTATTAGTGTGGACTCCGCTTTAGTTTATAAGGGTATGAACATTGGTACGGCTAAACCTGATGCGCAGTTGCTTGCTAAAGCACCTCATCGACTGATCGATATTATTGACCCTTTGGAGTCGTATTCGGCTGCGGATTTTGTCTTGGATGCGGTTGAGCAATCGCAAGAGATTCTCGCTAAGGGGAAAACCCCCCTTTTAGTGGGTGGCACTATGATGTATTTCAATGCGTTACAGAAGGGGTTGGCTGAAATGCCTCAGGCTGACGCTGAGCTTCGGGCATTGATTGAGTCTGAGGCGGCTGAGAAGGGCTGGAATGCATTGCATGAGGAGTTGCAGAGGTTTGATCCCGATGCAGCGTCACGTATTCACCCTAATGATCCTCAGCGCCTTCAGCGTGCTATAGAGGTGTATCGTTTAACAGGAAAAACAATGACGCAGTATTGGGCTGAGCAAGACGCTGTTTCTCTGCCTTTCGATATGATCAATATGGCGGTGATGCCAAAGGAAAGAAGTGTCTTGCATGAGCGAATTGAGCAGCGTTTTTATGACATGATGGATCAGGGTTTTTTGGATGAGGTAGAAGGGTTGTATCGTCGTGGTGACTTGACTGCTGATATGCCTTCCATGCGTTGTGTTGGGTATCGACAGCTGTGGCAATATTTAGACGGTGTCGATTTGCTGGAAGATGCTATCTTTAAAGGTGTGGTTGCTTCTCGTCAATTGGCGAAAAGGCAACTTACTTGGTTGAGGGGATGGGACGATTTAATGATTTTTGATAGTTTGTCAAAAGATCTTGTGCCGGAGGCCTTGAATTACATAGAAAGCAGGATTATATAGGGGAAATAGATAAAAATTTGGTGTAGTATCTACAGTATTGTTTTATCAATATTTAATTTAATATTTTTTGCTTGTTTAAGGAGATCACCATGTCAAAAGGGCAATCATTACAAGACCCTTATCTGAATATTTTACGTAAAGAAAGAGTGCCAGTTTCTATCTTTCTTGTAAACGGAATTAAGCTTCAAGGTCAAATCGAATCATTCGATCAGTTTGTGATTCTATTGAAAAATACTGTTAGTCAGATGGTTTATAAACATGCCATTTCTACAGTTGTACCTTCCCGTACAATTCGCATCCCGTCTCCTGATCAGCCGGAAGATGACGCTGAATAGTTTGTCTGAATTGAGACGAACAGAGGAATACTAGATTGTTTTTTGAACGCCCTGATAGTGGTGAAATAGCGGTATTAGTTCATATAGATTTTAATGACCAGAGTGAATCTTATGGGCCTGAAGAATTTGTTGAGCTTGCTATTTCTGCTGGTGCGGATCCTGTAGCTGTGGTATCAGGGTCGCGTCAGCGTCCTGATGCTAGGTACTTTATCGGTACTGGCAAACTTGCAGAAATAAAAGACATTGTTGATCGAGAAGAAGCCCAAGTGGTTCTTTTCGATCACGCTTTGTCTCCCTCCCAAGAACGTAACTTAGAAAGTGTTTTGCAGTGTCGAGTATTGGATCGTACAGGTCTGATATTGGATATATTTGCACAGCGCGCTCGTACACACGAAGGTAAACTGCAAGTAGAGTTGGCTCAACTTCAGCATATGTCTACTCGACTAATCCGTGGTTGGACGCACTTAGAACGCCAAAAAGGCGGTATAGGTATGCGTGGCCCAGGTGAAACGCAGTTAGAGACGGACCGTCGTTTGCTTCGTGAACGAATTAAAGCTATTCAAAAACGATTGGCAAAAGTAGGATCTCAGCGAGATCAAAATCGTCGTTCTCGTGATAGATCTTCCGTCCCGACAGTGTCAATAGTTGGCTATACTAACGCAGGCAAGTCGACTCTATTCAATCGAGCGACTGGAGCGGAGGTGTACGCAGCGGATCAGTTGTTTGCAACGCTTGATCCAACATTGCGACGCTTAGATATTGAACAAGTTGGTTCAGTTGTTTTGGCGGATACAGTTGGTTTTATTCGTCAACTGCCACACCGATTGATTAAGGCATTTCAGGCTACATTAAAAGAATCTTCTGAAGCCGATTTGTTGTTGCATGTTGTTGATGCCGCTGATATTTCACGTGATGAGAATATGAAGCACGTGGATTCGGTGTTGGAAGAAATTGGAGCGAATGAGGTTCCAACTCTTAAAGTGTTCAATAAAATTGATGCATTGCCAACGTCGGAGCCTCGAATTGATCGTGATGCAGACGGGAACCCTTTGCGTGTTTGGTTGTCTGCTCGTGATGGTCAGGGAATTGATTTGCTTAAGCAGGCCATTGCTGAACTGTTGGCGGAAGATGTTTTTAATGAAACGCTTTGTTTATCAAATCAATATGGTCGTTTACGGGCCATGTTGTTTGAGCATGGGGCGGTTAAGTCGGAACACTTTGATGAAGTGGGGCGGTTTGTGCTCGATGTAAAGTTGCCTAAAAAAGATTATTTGCAGATTTTGGCTCGCGCAGGTATGTCTGAGGATCAGATTGAGGCTGTGTAGGCTGTCAGGATTATCATTAAAATAAAGTGGAGATGTAGTATGGCCTGGAATGAACCGGGTAATAACGACAATGACCCATGGAATCCAGATAAAAACCGTGAAAATGGTGCTGGACGCCCTGATGGGGGTCGTGAGAAAGAGACTAATAATGATCCGTGGGGGCGAAAAGCCGGCGGTCGTGATCAGAGTCCACCAGATTTGGATGAAGCCTTTCGTAAGTTGATGGACATGTTGGGAGTGAAAAAAGCTCGCAAGTCTGGCGGCTCGAATGGCGGTGATTCTAATTTGCCTAGCAAATTTGGTGGTGGTCTGATTGTTGTTATTTTATTGGCTTTGATTGCGCTTTGGGCGGCTACGGGCGTTTATCAGGTCGATCAGCAAGAGCGTGGTGTTGTGCTTCGCTTGGGCAAATACCATTCTACCGTGATGCCTGGTCTTCATTGGAATCCACCGATGATTGATACGGTTAGTAAGGTAAATGTTACTAAGGTTCGTTCTCATGATCACAAAGCGCTGATGTTGACAGTGGATGATGCGATTGTCGAGGTGGGTGTATCTGTACAATATTCTGTTCAAGATCCAAAAGATTTCTTGTTGAATGTTCGTAGCCCAGAGGAGTCTCTAGCTCAGGTTACAGAGAGTGCGCTTCGTCATGTTGTGGGCAGTTCTGAAATGGATCAGATTTTAACGGAAGGTCGTGAGTTGTTGGCGACAGAGGTTAAAGCGCGTATTCAGGATTACAGCAATGCCTACGGTACTGGCTTGCTGATTTCGAAAGTGAACGTTGAAAATACTCAAGCGCCGACTCAGGTTCAAGAGGCATTTGATGATGTTATTAAAGCGAAAGAGGATGAGTTGCGAGTGCGCAATGAGGCCGAATCTTACGCAAATGGCATTATTCCAGAAGCTCGCGGTCGTGCTCAGCGTATTAGAGAGGAAGCGGAAGCTTATCGTTCTGAGATTGTTGCTCGTGCCAGTGGTCAGGCGGATCGTTTTGATCGACTGTATCGTGAGTATACGAAAGCGCCAGACGTAACGCGTCGTCGTTTGTATATCGAGACGATGGAATCGGTTTATAAAGATGTGAATAAAGTTGTTGTTGATACGAAAGGTGGAAATAACATGATGTATTTGCCTTTAGATCAGCTGATGAAGCAACGAGCTGACTCGTCTAAAGGGGCTGGTGTTGTGAATTCTGGAAATATTGGGGCGTTGACTGATCAGGTTCTTGATGAGATTCGTAAGCGTCAAAGTGCAACCATCCGTAGAGAGGGCAGAAACTAATGAAAGGTTTTTCTTTTTCAGTTTTATTTGTTGTGCTTCTCGGTGCTTTGGTTGCCTCTCAGACACTTTTCGTTGTCAACGAAACAGAGCGTGCTGTGGTGCTTAAGTTTGGTGAGATTGTTCAGGATGATGTAAAGCCTGGTATTCATTTCAAGCTGCCAATTATGAATGAAGTTAAAGCGTTTGATGCTCGAATTTTAACCATGGATTCGCGTCCTCAGCGTTATTTAACGCTAGAGAAAAAAGCGGTTGTGGTTGATTCGTACGTTAAGTGGAAGATCGATTCTGTTGCAAAATTTTACCAGGCAACGTCTGGTGATGAGTTTGTAGCGAACCGTGTCTTATCTTCTCGTGTTGATACTGGACTGCGTAATAAGTTTGGTGAGCGTACGATGCATGAGGTGGTTTCTGGGGAGCGTGATCAGCTAATGACTGAGTTGCGTGACGACTTGAATAAAGTTGCTCAGAATGAACTTGGTATCTCTATCGTGGATATTCGAGTCAAGCGTATTGATCTACCGCCTGATGTAAGTGAATCTGTTTATCAGCGAATGAGAACAGAGCGTGAGCGTGAAGCGCGTGAGCATAGATCGAAAGGCTTGGAGCTGGCCGAAGGTATTCGTGCTGACGCTGACCGCCAGCAGGTTGTTCTAGAAGCAGAAGCGCAGCGAGACGCGGAGATGATTCGCGGTGATGGCGATGCAAAGGCAGCGGCGATTTACTCCAAAGTCTACAAGCAAGATCCTGAGTTCTACGAGTTCTACCGTAGCCTTCAGGCGTATCGTGAAAGCTTTAATGGAAGCAGCGATTTGTTTGTGCTTGAACCAGACAGTGAATTCTTCAAGTATTTGAACAGTTCTACAACTGGTAATGCTAAATAGAGTAGATAATCATCAATAATCGTACATGAGGCCTATTTGTTAAAATGGGAAACATGGTACTATTACGCAAACCGGGCCAGGCCCGGTTTTTTAATGGTCAAAATAAAGAGAATCTATGCAGGAATTGTTGCAGTCGCTGCTGGTTGGCGTCAGCCTTTTATTGATCGCAGAGGGAGTTTTGCCATTTCTTGTTCCAAATGTTTGGCGGGAAATTATGGTGAAAGCTATCGCTAGCTCGGATTTGAATTTGCGTATTCTGGGTGCGGTTAGTATGTTTCTTGGATTAATGCTTCTTTTGCTGACTCGAAGCTAAGAGGATAATTGAATGACATTAGCAGATCGCTGGTTACTTCCCGAAGGGGTTGATGAGGCGTTGCCTGAGCAGGCCGCTAAAATCGAGCACCTTAGAAGAACTCTGCTTAATCTCCATGAAAGTTGGGGATACCACTTAGTAATACCTCCTCTTTTAGAGTATTTAGACTCCCTTCTTACGGGAGCTGGCTCAGACCTAGAGATTGAAACATTCAAAGTTATTGACCAGTTATCAGGTCGACTCTTAGGTATTCGTGCCGATTTTACATCCCAAGTTGCTCGTATTGATGCTCATTGCCTTAAAGATGATGGCGTTCAACGTTTGAGTTATTGTGGCAGTGTTTTACGGACTATGCCTGCAGGTTTGGATGGTACCCGTAGCCCTATTCAGTTAGGTGCAGAAATTTATGGTCATGGTGGCGTTGAGAGTGATGTTGAGGTGTTGTCCTTGATGTTGCAAACGTTGTCCGCGGCCGGCTTGTCTAGTCTTGTTCTTGATCTTGGGCATGTTGATGTTGTGAGTGGTGTTCTTGCTGCGTGTGATCTAAATGCGGACCAAGAAGGTAAATTGATTGAGTTGTATAAGGCGAAAGACCTCCCAGAACTTGATCGTTACGTTGAAGAGCTTGCTTGTCTGACGGTCGCCCAAAGACAGTGGTTAGTTGGCTTACCCCGTTTGTGCGGTGGTAAGGAAGTATTGCAACAAGCAATGGAACTACTGGGCAATGTTAATGAATCTATCAGAGACGCGATTGTTTTATTGACGGAAATAAGCAGCAAGGTTGGCCAGCGTTTCCCTGGTGTTGGTTTGCACTTTGATCTGAGTGATTTGGTGTCTTATAGCTATCACACTGGTGTTGTTTTTGCGGCTTATGTTCCTGGTCACGGTAATGCGATTGCTCGTGGTGGGCGTTATAACAATATCGGGCAAGTGTTTGGTCGATCTCGTCCTGCAACTGGTTTTAGTACGGATGTGAAGGCTTTGGTGGCTTTGACTGATGTAACGGTTAATAAGCCAAAAACGGTTCTGTCGCCAGTTTGCTCAAGTGATGAGCTTTGGCAGAAGGCAAATTCCTTGCGTGCTGAGGGATATCGAGTGGTAGAGGTTTTGGATGACATTTACACTGGAGATGCTGATTTTAAGCTGGAATTTGTTGGTGAGACTTGGCAGTTGATGCCAGCTCAGAGCTAGACTTTTCTTTAAGAACTATCTAAATGAGACCTGAAATTATGGGTAAAAATGTTGTTATTCTAGGCACTCAATGGGGTGACGAAGGTAAAGGTAAGGTTGTTGATTTACTGACAGAAGACGTTGCTGCGGTAGTGCGTTTTCAAGGTGGTCACAATGCTGGTCACACTTTGGTTATCGATGGCAAGAAAACTGTCTTGCATTTGATTCCTTCTGGTATTTTGCGTGAAGGTGTTCAGTGTATCATTGGTAATGGTGTGGTGTTGTCACCTGCGGCTTTGAAAGCAGAGGTTCTTGAGCTTCTTGAGCAGGGCGTGCCAGCGGTTGACCGTCTTAAAATCAGTGCGGCTTGTCCTCTAATCCTTCCTTACCATATTGCTATTGACCAAGCTCGTGAGCTTGCGAAAGGCGAGAAAAAGATTGGTACTACTGGTCGTGGTATTGGGCCTGCCTATGAAGATAAAGTGGCTCGTCGAGCAATTCGTGTTGGCGACTTGTTGGACTCTGAGCGCTTTGCAGCAAAATTAAAAGAAGTGTTGGAGTACTACAACTTTGTACTGACTCAGTATCATAAAGTTGAGCCTATCTCGTTTGATGAAGTCTATGCTGCTGGTTTGGAAATGGCTGAGTTCTTGCGTCCAATGGTGGCTGACACCATTACTTTGTTGCATGATTTGCGCAAAGCGGGTGCGAACATTATGTTTGAAGGTGCTCAAGGGTCGTTGTTGGACGTGGATCACGGTACTTACCCGTATGTGACGTCTTCAAATACGACGGCTGGTGGTGCTCCTGCTGGTACAGGTTTTGGCCCGTTGTACTTGGATTATGTGTTGGGCATTACCAAAGCGTATACCACTCGCGTTGGTTCAGGTCCTTTCCCTACCGAGCTTTTTGATGAGGATGGTGAGCGTTTAGGTCGCCGCGGACATGAGTTTGGTGCCACTACTGGGCGTTCTCGTCGTTGTGGTTGGTTTGATGCGGTTGCTTTGCGCCACGCTGTTCAAATCAACTCTGTATCTGGTATGTGTTTGACCAAGCTTGATGTTTTGGATGGTTCTTCTGTTATTAAAGTATGTGTTTCATACGCTGATGCAGAGGGTAACCCAGTTGCTGGTTCTTTGGTGGACAGTGAGGGTTATGAGCAGGCTAAGCCGGTTTATGTTGAGTTACCTGGCTGGACTGAATCGACTGTTGGGGCGCCTAATTTTGAAGCGCTGCCTAAAAATGCTCAAGACTACATCCGCTTCTTGGAAGAGCAAGTGGGTGTCCCTATTGATATTATTTCGACGGGTCCTGATCGCAACGAGACAATTGTCTTACGTGACCCGTTCAAGCAATAAGTTAATTGGTACTGTTTGTTTTTCAAAAAGCCGCTTTTAGCGGCTTTTTTTGTTTATATTACAGGTTAAGTTCACCATATTAGTATTCTTTGTAAATAGAGTGAAAAGAGGGGGCTGCGTTTGAGGAGGGCTAGGGTAATATTTACAATTGAATTTATAGCAACGTGGTTGCTGTCTGAATAATGGAAATCAAGAGGGAATATTTATGGTTAAGTTGTTGCTTGCTGATGATGATGCTCGTTTGTCTGATCTAATTAAAGAGTACTTTGATGGTGAGGGTTATGATGTTACTCATGCTTGGAATGGTAGAGAAGCGTTAGAGCTGATGGCTGCAGATATGCCAGATATTGTGATTCTTGATGTGATGATGCCGGAATTGGATGGCTTTGAAACGCTAAAGCAGATCCGTAATAAAAGTGCTGTTCCAGTGATTATGTTGACGGCCAAGGGGGATGATATTGATCGCATTCTTGGTTTGGAGATGGGAGCGGATGACTACTTATCTAAACCATTTAACCCTCGTGAGTTGTTGGCTCGTATAAAGGCTATTTTGCGAAGAGCAAGTCAAGAGCGTGAAGATGATCCAACGGCGGATATTGAGCTGTCTGGTGTGTTGTTGCGTCGAAAAGATAGAACGGTCTATCTTGAAGGTGAATTGGTTGAGTTGACGACGTCTGAATACACACTGCTTGAGTGTATGTTGATGGTGCCGGGGCAGGTTTTGACCAAGCAGGAACTGTCTGAGAAGGCGTTGGGTCGTAAATTGACTATGTATGATCGAAGTCTGGATATGCACATTAGTAACTTGCGTAAAAAAATTGGTAATTTAGACAATGGTGATCCTCGCATTAAAACCGTACGGGGCGTTGGTTATATATTTGTGTCAAATGAGCAAGGTGCTTAGGTTTTCATGAAAAATACTTTTCTGCGTGTGTTTTTGGTGGTGTTGCTGTCCAATATTGTTGTCGTCAGTATTGGATTGGGAATGGTTCAATTTATCCAAAAACGCAATCAGGTTTCAGCTGACTTATTAGGTGATGTCGGTGTTCAGTTGGTGGCTGGTTATGAAAAGTTTGGTGTTGCTTCCTTAAAGGAAGAGGCAAAAAAGGCCGAGAAGCGCTTGTCCGGGACTATCTATCTTTATCAGGAAAATGGTCGTCCTCTATTGAATCCATTGCCTCGTAACTTTAGGGAGCAAAACGCACCGAGTGTTTCAGGTCGTCCTGCGGCTGATTTTTTGCACAGTCAGTTTATTCAGGTGATTGGCGGCAACAATATCCAATATTTGCTGATTTTTAAGCCAAATCCAGAGATTAATTCGCTAGCTCCTGAAGTTGTGGTGGGGTTTTCGTTATTGGGTTTATTGGTGTCCAGCGGAGTCTTGGCTTATTGGTTGTTGGGTCCTTTACTTAAGTTGCAGCGTGCTGCGCGCTCTTTTGGGCAGGGCGATATGTCTGCTCGAGTTGAGAATAAACTTGCTCGCCGCAGTGATGCGGTGGGTAAGCTGGCTCGTGAGTTTAATGAGATGGCGGTTCGTATTGAGACTTTATTATCATCGAAAGAGCGTTTGATGCGAGATGTTTCCCATGAGCTGAGAACGCCGCTGGCAAGAATTGAGGTGGCTCTAACAATCGCAGAAGACAAGTATGCGATCGAGTCCCAAAAGGGCTATCTGTGTCGAATTCGTACGGAATTGCATGAGCTTGATGAGCTGATTGGTCAGGTGCTTACTTTGAGTCGTCTGGAGGCAGCGTCACTGATCAAAGAAGAGATGGATCTTCAGGAGTGGTTGGGTGACATCGTGGATGATGTGAGTTTTGAGAGTCAGCTAAAAGGGATCTCTGTGACTAAGTTGGGTCGTGTACCAAAAACTATTTTAGGTGACCCGCTTCAATTAAGGCACGCCATTGAAAATGTGCTGCGTAACGCCTGTTTCTACGCGGGCAGTGGTGGTGTTATTGAAGTTGAAACTCAAGAAAAGTCGGGTGTGGCTTATATTTACGTGCGAGACAACGGTCCAGGCGTGTCGGACGATAAGCTGGAAAAGATCTTTCATGCTTTTTATCGATCCTCCGAGGCTCGTGAGGCAAACAGTGGCGGATTTGGTGTCGGGCTCACCATTTCTCAGCGTATAATTCGAGCTCATAAGGGGCAAATAGCGGCACGAAATCGTGATGGTGGCGGCTTGGAAGTGTGTTTTCAATTGCCTGTCGCTTAATGGCAAAAGTGATCTTCTCGATAAACCACTTGTCATTGTCTTGTTACCTAAGTAGTATGCGCATCGCAAGTTGGCCAGGCAGTCGCCGCTCAATTTATTGGGGGGAGGAAAGTCCGGGCTTCGCAGGGTAAAGTGCCAGGTAACGCCTGGGGGGCGTGAGCCTACGGAAAGTGCAGCAGAAAATACACCGCCTAAGCAGTTTACTGCCGGTAAGGTTGAAATGGTGCGGTAAGAGCGCACCGCGCGACTGGCAACAGTTCGTGGCAAGGTAAACCCCACTTGAAGCAAGACCAAATAGGAACTCTTTGGCGTGACCCGCGCTGAGTTCGGGTAGGTTGCTAAAGACGTGCAGTGATGTACGTATTAGATGAATGACTGTCCACGACAGAACCCGGCTTATCGGCCAACTTGCACATTCTCTCCCTCTGATTTTTTATCAATTTATTCAGTGTGTTACGTGTTTTTTTATGGCGTGATGATATTGGGTAAGACGAAAAGTGGTACAAAAATCAAATCGAAGAAGGTTCTCGCTACAGTCTACAGGTGTCAGATATCTGTTTAGGTTGAATGAAACTTTCTACTTCAGATATGTTCCTCCGCAAAGCCATAGAAGGCTCTCTCAGCGCATTCCTAAGCAGATAAAGACAAGCCTTAGGACTAACTCCAAGTCTCTTGCTGTGACTCGTTTGGGGGCTTTCTGGGCTCTTATAGAGCAAGCTTCAATAGCAACATCATTAATGGAACTAGAGTCGCTTTATGATCAACTAGGATCCTCAACATTTTCTGTCACTGAAAGCCCTCTGGTTTGGACTCAGAATCATCCTGCTAGTTGCATGACTTTAAGCCAAGCTTGGGTGCAATATCTTCAAGGAAAGACTTGGAAGGATAAGCATAGAAAAAATGTTGAGCAGATGTTCTTAAATATTCAGCTGTTTTTGCGTGATCAGCCTGTTGATTCATATAGGCAGACAGACATTATTGAAGCCTTATCGTCAATAGCAAAGCTGCCTCAGAGGAATCGCAAGCCGTATAGTGAAATGCCTTTGCAGGATATGATTGATCTGTATGTTCCTGAAGAGCTGCGAATTTCAGACAAAACTGTAAAAGAGCATTTAAAGATCATGATTGGTTTGTTCTCTGAGTATTTGGTTAAAGAGGTAAAGGTCTTAGTGACATCGCCAACTGAAGGTGTGACATTCAAATCAGCAGTTAAGCGATTTGGCTCATTTTCTGATTCGGAGGTAAGTGAAATCCTTGATGGTGCCAAAGAAAAGCCTGAGTGGTTTTATTGGTTCGCAATGATGGGGGCTTATACCGGTGCGCGTAGGTCAGAAATTGCAGGTTTAATGAAGTCTGACTTTGATGTGTGTCGAGATACTGGAAGAGCTTATTTTCGTATTAAGGAGGGTAAAACGCTTTCTTCTGTCAGGATTGTTCCACTTGGCCGTGAACTATTAGATTCTGGCTTTATGGAATATTTGTCATCAGTTGAGCAGGAAAGGGTGTTTGATACGGCATACAGGAGCCCTAACAGAGTCACTGATTTGTTTGGCTCATTGGTACCTAGTGCGAAGGATATGTATGGAGATCGACTGGTGTTTCATTCATTGCGTCACACCTTTATCACTAAGGCTAGGATGGCGGGTCTATCCACTAGTTTAGTTCAACAGTATGTTGGGCATTCTCTAACTGGTGGAGGTGTAACGGATCGTTATACGCATAGGTTTACTGTGGGAAGTTTAGTGTCAGTCTGTGATGTGATCAGTTATCGAGTCCTTTAGTGCTTAAAATTCGCCCTGAGTTGGGGTGTGATATGGTCGACTGCTAGTTGATCTGGAGGCTAGATATACTGCCAGGTTAAAAGTTTAAGGGAAAACGCGGATGGACTGATATTTCGAAGGGGAGATCCATCCGTTTTTGTGAACCTTAGATTATCCAAAGTTATCAGCTTAATGGTGTGTTACCTAAGCCCTTACAGTCAATAATTGCTCGTAAAAATCTAATCCTATACCTTTTGCTAGTTCAGCACAGGACTTTAAAAGAATTAAGTCCGATTGATGAAGGCCTCTTGATGCGGCATGTAGACCAATTCCTTTAGTAACCAACTTTGCTGCATTTATATAAAACTCTGCTTGATCTGTATGGGATAGTTCAATTGCATAAACCCTAGCCTCACCTACTAATACAAATGCAGCTAGAACTTTAATGTGACAGTCATTGATTGCTTCTTTAGGTAAGGATTTCATCCATGCAGTGGTTAATTTTTTTGCCAGTGTGCTTATTTCCGGTTTGGTCAGTTCTGATATATGGCAATGCTCATCCATGGAAATGTTAGATAAGCCTAATTGAACTAGTTCAGCTACATCGCTAGATTTTGAGCTTTTAAAAAAACCAAACATAAAACTTCCTTTTATTATCAATACTAAAATTTGATGTGATTGAATGTATCACGTTAATTCAATATTGGACAAATGAAGTTGATCTTAAATTTAGCTACGTAAAGTCTTTCTTGCCTGATTTCTTTTGTTGGTAAGTCATAAAACGGATGGACGGATTACTATTTATAGAAATCCATCCATCCGTTTTTTACTTAAGCTGCTTCATTTATTGAGTAGCTGCCATCTTCGTTCTCTCTAACTTTGTTGGCTGCAATTAGGTTTTTGCGAGCTTCCCTGTACTGCTTTCCTTTTGACTCATTACTTATCGAGTCTGTACAGGCTTCAATGTACGCCTGCTGCCACTTCTTCTTATCTGAATTAAAGCAAGATTGTGCTAAATCTTCCTTACTTTGCTTCTGTTCATTTGAGCTAGTGGAGGCTGTTGATGTGACCACACAAGCTCCTGTAATAGATTTTCCTTTACTGCTAACTAGTCCTAGATCAACTGCTTTAATCTCGAAATGTTTAACAGAAATAGAATCGTCAGCGTCTTTCATTTTGTCGCATGAAAACGAGCATTTCTTATCCTTCCCGGCAACTTCAAAGCTGAAGTCTACGTTGGCTTTTAAAGCAGAGGCACCTCTGGCTCCGTTACTAGTGGATTTGCCTGTGTGGTGAACTAGGATGATGGTACACCCATACTTCAGGCGGATATCTTCAAGCCTGTTAATAAACCTAGCCATGTCGTCATTGCTGTTCTCTTCACTCTCCATCAAGTGACGTGACAGAGTATCTATAATGATGACTTCAGGCGGAGTCTCTAGTTCCTTGATTGCTTGTTCAACCAGTTTGTATCCATCGGAAGTGTCTAGTCCAATGGCTCGGTTAGAGATATGAAGCTTTTCACGATCAATTTCTAGGTTGTATTCCTTTTCAATTGCTTTGAGGCGGCGAGCAAGGCCGCTAAGACCCTCTCCAGCCATTACCAAAACATTACCTTTCTTTGTATCTTTGTCGAACCATGGAAGACCGTTGGCAATCATAGCACCCATACTCAGGATGATGTGGGATTTACCTGAGCCCGAAGCGCCGTAAATCATACCTACAGAATTGCTTGGAATGATGTCTTCGATCAACCAGTCGATTTCTAAAGGTTGGTTGTATAGTTCATTAAGCTTGATGAAGTTGTAGTGAATAACTTGGTTCATTACATTTCCTCCGTCGCATTGTTAGTGCAGTCAGAGGTCTGGCTGGTTGGCTCTGGGCTAGTAATCAATTTATATTCAGCTTGGCGTTTCTTGTTGGATAAGCCTGATGTATTGCTGCAGATCAACTCTGACTCAATGCGGTAACCTGAATTATTTAATTTGCAGATGACTGCACTAGGGCACTTAATTCCAAGGTCTTCAAGTATGTCCGTTGTAACTGTTTTTCTGGATTGAAGTACCGCAAGAACTAATTCAGCTTGTGTGTATTTTTGATTTTGTGTTTTAAGGATGGGTTTTTTGTTTGTCATGTAATGCACCTTCTAAATTAATTGTTGCGCCGCTGTTGGCGTAGGTGCATTACAAAGCTTTTAAAATTTTGCTCCCTCACAGGTGGGGAAAGGTAATTCCCTAGGTGGGGATATTTCTGTTAGTTCTTTTGTTCCTCAAGATGTTTCATTGCATCAGTTAATAGGCGCTCGTCCACTTTGCTGAGACCATAATTGTTAACTCCTAGATCTGCTGCTAGTTCAATTAACAGTTCTTTGATTTGGCTTTTGTTTGGAGATTTTCCAGAAGCGTATTTTGGATTTTTTGCCAAATGATGCATAAGTAACGCTATAACTTTGAGGGCTGTTCTGGGCGCGTTATCCCTTGTGTTGCTTGTTGTAGGCTTGTTACCGAGTGTCTGGCTAGTTGGTGCGGATTTGGATACAAGTACATGATCTAGGGTAATCGAAGCGTACTCAGGTAGGTTTTCTTCCCAGTCATAAATTTCACGCTCGGTTTTCCAAAAATCAAATTCTTGGTTTTCTACCACTGTTGCTTGCTCACGGAATAGCTCAACTTCTGAGAAACATTGGTTGATGATTAAATGCTTGATAGCGGTCTTATTGAGAGCTAAGGGTTGGCCTAACTGAATATCAACGTACTGTAGATGGTTTAACATTGGCTGATATTGGTCTATGAACTCGCCTGGTACGACATGATGAAGCTCGCCAGCTCTGCAGGGTACTAATGTCTCGCGGATGTCTTTGTCCGAAATGACGTACAGCGAGCAATTTCCTTCTAGGGCTTCGAAGAGTATGTCTCTTGGTTCTTTTTTGTGTTTTGTAGATGCTTCTGTGATCTTTAGTAGATCCCTAATGTTGATTGTCATTTCAGTTTGTCTAATTGCTAGGTTGGCAGCTAATTGAAGCTCAATGATGAGCTAAAGGCAATCTAGTGGTGAATGTGGTAACTGTTTGTTTTGCTAGTGTCGGTTGGGGGTTGGTATGCCCATATTTGTTTGACTTCCACTGCAAATAAAATGGATGGACGGATATTCTTTAGGAAAGATACATCCGTCCGAGTTTATCTAGGTGATTGGATCAAATGTACTTTAATCGCCCCTAGTTTCCCTTCAGTCTCGCAGTTTGGGTGGAGTTTAAGGCTGCATACTTGAGCGTACACTTTGCGGTATATGAGATCTGGTTGAATTTTCTAAAGGCGTAGTTCTTGTTTCTTCTTCAGATGTCGTTACACCATCCCCCCACACTGTTTCTGATTTTAAACTATCAGAATTTATTCTCTGATTTAATTTAACTATAATGTAAATTTTTGAGTGGTGAATGTCTCCCTAGTTCAAAATGTTTCGTGAGCTAGCGGTATGTGTATGTAAACATGTATCAATTAGAAGATGTCGGCTATCCATGATACTAAGTGTTGAGTACAGCTAGAGATGTTGCATGAATGATATTTTACCTACGTCTGCTTACAGTTGTTGACTTGTTCGGGGTGGTTTGTTGGTGTGGCGACGAAAAAATATATTCAGATTAAAGTGTTATTGGAAACCAGTAAAATGCATTGTATTCTACTTAAGTTGATGTGTGTTTATTGAGCTTTTAAGGATGAATATGTTCACTGTAATAGTAGTTGTGCTGTCTCTGGTCTTTCTAATTCCCTCATCTGGCTTGTCGCTTCTGGGGCTTGCTGTTTATCTATTTATAAAGTTTTATACCAAACATTTAAGGGTCGAGTCAGTCATTGCTCAAGTGGCAAGTGAAGGCTGGGGGCATTGTTGCGTTAATATTCCTTACAGCGAAGTGGTGGCTTATGCTCAGGGTAGTGAGAGTATTATTGATGTTCAAGGAGAAATGGTTACTTTTATAGCTAATGTTAAAGGGAGTGAGTATGAGGTGGTAGTGAATCGTGAACCTTTAGGTAGGAAAGCGATAATCGAATCGACTTTAATTAATTGATGTCGTTGTGTAAATATCTTAAATGCCAAGTGTTGATTTTTGAAAAGTTATAATATTTATAAGGACGTTTAGTGATGTGGTGGATTGTTGGATTAGTAGTAGTTTGGTTTTTATGGCGGTTAGCAACTGGTCGAGCAAGAAGAGAGCATACTATAAAAGATGCAATAGGTAGGGCTTTTATCGCTAACACTAAATTAGGGCGAGATTGGATTGATACGCCTATTTATTGGGAGGCTGCGGAAAGGTTTGCTTTGGATAGGGGGGTTGAGGTTAAACGCTATTATAACGAGCCTCCTTCCTTCTCCCTTGATATGAGGGTAAATGGCGAAGATGTTTTTGTTCTGATGATGCGAGATCAGTTAAACGGCACGACTTCAATAAGTGTAGCAAAAAAAGAAGACGTTTTTTCTAAGATTAGTGAGAGGTTGGGAAAATAAGTTTAAGGGGGGATTAGTAAAAATTAAGTCAGCTGTAATTAAATGTTAATTGGCTGACTTAATCGCATATCAACTAATTGTATTTGTTTAGGTGGGTGTGCACCCTCATCTGCATTGGCAGTAAATCATTGAATTCTGTCTCAATTAGTCTTGCATCCGGCCAACGATATAAATTTGTCGAAAATAACTAGAAATTTATATTTTGTTTCAATCAATGTCGAGAGGCTAGGGTTCATTGGACAAGCAACAATCATTTTTGCGTTCGCTCCAGATGCGCCAAAATTACGGTAATCCATGTAGGATTGAAATTCATGCTCATTTCCACATGCACACTGAAATGGCTTTCCATCGTAAGCAGACATATCTCTTTTGTATGGTACTTCAGTTCCGGCTTGGATTAAAAATGCCTCTAAGTTTAAAATTTTCATGTTTTCCTTCACATATCTCACTGTCATTAACAAAATTATGTCAAACTTAAATGGGTGATCTCCATTTATGCTTATATTAAATAGATTGGTAATAGGAAACAAATTAAATATGGTTTAATTATGTCGACTTAAGCTCATCAGAGTGGCGAATCTACTATGAATCATCTCTCATGTGTCGATGCTGCTTTACCTGTAAGTGTCGTAAAACCGTAAAGAACTATTGCCTGGTTATATGAATGAACTGATTTCATGAAAGCAACTTACAGTACGAGTTAATCTTTCTATCTCAAGCCTAGTGACGGCCTTCGCCCCAATTTACTTGCCATCATACTTCGCATTCTTTGTATGCTGAACTGCTACAACATGATTTATCTGCTTATAAATGATGCGCGATGTCTTTTGACTTTTTCGTATGTTTTTCTAGCGTTGTTTGCTTAGTACAAAAAGTGGTACAATTTTACCTAGTTAATACGTGTTGCTGAATAATTGATGGTCTTGTTCGTGGCAAGGTAAACCCCACTTGAAGCAAGACCAAATAGGAACTCATTGGTGTGACCCGCACTGAGTTCGGGTAGGTTGCTAAAGACGTGCAGTGATGTACGTATTAGATGAATGACTGTCCACGACAGAACCCGGCTTATCGGCCAACTTGCACATTTTCATTTCTAGTTACTCTTCTGGTTTTCGAAAATACCACTCCTTGGTATGTATTTCTTTTTCTTATCTTATAAATATTTTGTCTAAATGTCCTTTTAGCGTTAGGGGATGTTTGGCTGCTTTTTCGTTGTTTTGCTTCTCTCTTTTTCTGGTTTTTATCTCCTTTACAAAATCATTGCATCTATTTTTGCCTATTTGGTTGGATTTTTTTTACTCTTTTTCATAAATAGTGTTAAATTGTGGGATAAAGTGTCGATAAGTGGGATATGGAAATGTTTCGTGGGATTCATCAGGTAAGTGTCGATGTGAAGGGGCGAATGTCGCTCCCTGCACGCTTACGCGATGATCTTGCCCAATATGATGACGATGGCGTTGTTGTGACCATTGATCCTGTTTCTCGATGTTTGTTGCTGTATCCCTTGTCTGAATGGGAGTTGATTCAACAGAAATTGGATAAGTTGCCTACTTTCCAGCCTCAAGCACGCCGTCTTCAGCGTCTTTTGGTGGGACATGCAACGGATTTAGAAGTGGATAAAGCGGGACGGATTTTACTGCCTGCTCCTCTGCGTGAATTTGCTCGATTAGACAAAAAAATAACGATCCTTGGCCAAGGTAAAAAGTTAGAGATTTGGAGCCAAGAAGAGTGGGAAGCACAGCGTGAAGATTACTTGTCTCAAGATGCTCTTGAGGACTTACAAACTGAAACCATGATGGATATTTCTTTATGACAAAGACGATGGCAGAACACATTAGCGTCATGCTTAATGAGTCCGTCGATATGCTGGTTACTGATACCAACGGCCTTTATGTTGATGGGACGTTTGGTCGAGGAGGGCATACTCGTTTGGTTTTGGATCGACTTGATCAAGGGCGGTTGCTTGGTTTTGATAAAGACCCAGTCGCTATTGGTCATGGTCGAGCGTTAGAACAAGAAGACAGTCGTTTTTCTATTGTGCAAGACAGCTTTGCGAATATGTCTGAACACATATCTGCCGTCTTTGGTGTAGATAAAGTGGACGGTGTGATGATGGATTTGGGTGTTTCATCCCCCCAAATTGATGATGCGGAACGCGGCTTTAGTTTTATGAATGACGGCCCCCTCGATATGCGGATGAACCCAGATCAAGGGCTAAGTGCAGCACAGTGGATTGCGACCGTAAGTGAAAAAGACATGGCGGATGTGATGTACCAATACGGAGAAGAACGGTTTTCTCGTCGTATTGCAAAAGCTATCTGCGAATATCGAGCTCATACCCCCATCCTTACCACTCTCCAGCTGTCTAAAATTGTCGCAGAGGCAAATCCCGCTTGGGAGAAAGGCAAGAACCCAGCAACACGCGCATTTCAGGGTATTCGAATTCATATTAATAATGAATTGGGTGATTTGGAAGTTGGCCTTGATGCCGCGGCAGAAGCGTTAAAAGTGGGTGGTCGTTTGGCGGTTATTAGCTTCCATTCCCTTGAAGATCGTATTGTTAAACGCTTTATGAAGTTGAAATCGAAGGGGCCTGAGTTGCCAAGACATTTGCCCATTCAGAACGCGCATTTGGATATCAAGTTCAAAACGGTAGGTAAGGCCATCAAGCCATCAAAATCGGAAGTCAGTGAGAACGTTCGCTCTCGTAGTGCTGTATTGCGCGTTTTGGAGCGAGTGAGTGATTAAGTTTCGCTTTTCGCCGTTGCTGTTTGCTATCGGCGTTTTGCTTTTGTCGATGGTGTCTGTCGGCGTGGTTATTCAAGTGTATGATTTTAGGAAAGATTTTTCCTATCTGCAGACATTGAAACAAGATGAAGTGGATTACGAAGTGAAATGGGGGCAGTTGCTTTTAGAACAAAGTGCGCTGACCCAGCCTAGTCGTTTAGAGCAAGCGGCTATTAAAGATTTAAACATGCATGCACCCTCTCAGGATGAATTGATAATAGTGAAGCCATGAATATTGAAAATAGTGTTCACACCCCAGGAAAATGGCGCTTTAGGTTTGTATATGGCATTGCTTTGTTGCTGTTTCTTGTTGCAGGTGGTCGTCTGTTTTATTTGACGGTCGTTGACAAGGCTTTTTTGCAAAATCAAGGTGAAATTCGTGCTGTGCGAACGGAGTCCATTCCCGCGACAAGAGGGATGATTTTGGATCGTCGGGGTGAGCCTCTTGCTGTTAGCACGCCAACCTGGACGATTATTGCGAACCCCAAAGCGTTGTGGAAAATGCCGGTTGATCCTTCATCAAATATGGGGCCTGAGCAAGAGATCAAACGCTTAGCGGAAGTGATGGGGGTGGGTCGAGCTTGGTTGCAAGAGAAGTTTGAGGCCAATAAAACGCGTTCCTTCATGTATCTAAGACGTCAAATCTCACCTCATGAAGCGGATGCTATCATGGCGGCGGATGTGGTGGGCGTCAGTAAAACGAAAGAGTATAAGCGCTTTTACCCAGCAGGAGAGGTGGCTTCTCATGTGGTTGGGTTTACAAATATTGATGATAAAGGTCAAGAGGGAATAGAGCTTGCCTATGACCAAGCACTAGAAGGTCAACCTGGCCGTCGAAGCTATGTGAAAGACCTGTCCGGTAATATTATTCGTGGTGTGGGGGTCGAAGAGGCTGAGCATCCTGGTGAAAACATTGAGTTGAGTATTGATCTTAGGTTGCAATATTTGGCTTATCGAGAGTTAAAGGCTGCAGTAACAGAGCATCGTGCTACCTCGGCTTCTGCGGTTATATTGGATGTGAAAACAGGTGAGATTTTAGCGATGGTGAACCAGCCATCCTACAACCCAAATGATCGTTCAAAACTGGAATATGAAGAATTGCGAAATCGTGCTGTCATCGATTTATTTGAACCTGGTTCTACCATGAAGCCTTTCACTATATCAGCGGCTTTAATGTCAGGTCAGTACAGTACTGAAACGACAATCGATACGTCGCCGGGGTATTTGCGATTTGGTCGTTTTACCATTCGTGATGCGGCTAATTACGGCGTCATTGATTTTGAAAAATTGCTGATTAAGTCAAGTAACGTGGGCGCTTCTAAAGTTGCCCTGTCCCTGCCCCAAGATGCGGTCTGGAATATGGACTACGAACTGGGTATTGGTTCACCCGTCGGTATTGGTTTTCCCGGCGAAGCATCTGGCGTTCTTCCTTCTCATCCTAAATGGCACCCATCAGAAATTGCGACCTTGTCGTATGGCTATGGGTTGTCTGTGTCGACGTTGCAGTTGGCTCAAGCTTACATGACATTGGCAAATGGAGGCTACCGAGTACCTGTTACCATCTTTAAGCAGGACGTTCCGGCGGATGGAAAGCAAGTGATACCTCATAAAATTGCTCAAGATGTTGTGAAAATGATGGAATCTGTTGTGCAGAAAGGTTCTGGTAAAGCGGCGAAAATTCCAGGTTATCGGGTTGCTGGAAAGACAGGTACTGTGCATAAAGTGGGCACCAAAGGGTATGAATATGATCAATATATCGCTCTTTTTGCTGGGGTTGCGCCTGCATCAAACCCAAGATTGGCTATGGTGGTGATGATTAATGACCCTAAAGGGAGAGAATATTATGGTGGCGAAGTGGCGGCTCCGGTATTTTCTCGCGTGATGGAGGGTGCATTGACTACCTTGAATATATATCCCGATCTACCGGAAGGTCTGCGAGAAGTTCGCTTAGAACCTAAGAAAGTTCCTTACCAAGTTGTACAAGGTGGTTAGATGGGGCAATTAACACATACGCAATTGCTTAATTTGGCGGGTTATCCTTCACAGGGTAATCCGCATTCTGCTTTATATAGCCGACTCGAAACCGACAGCCGAAAGGTTGATGCTAGCAGTGTTTTTTTTGCTTTGCCTGGCGTTTCTTCAAATGGTTGGGACTATTTGGACGCGGTGGTGGCGCTTGGCTGTAAGATTGCGGTCGTTCCTGCTGAATTAAACTTGACGCGTCAGGACATTGATCTTGTGGCAGTGGCTGATCCAGCAATGCTGTTGGTGGATTGCCTGCATCAATATTTTGGTGCAATGCCTCAGAAAATGGTGGCGGTGACAGGTACCAATGGTAAGTCTTCTATTTGTTTTTATATTGCTCAATTAGCCAAATATGTTGGTTTTAATAGTGGCTTAGTGGGTACGTTTGGCGTTGGTTCGCTGGGGGCGTTGTCGGAAGCGAAACAAACCACACCGGATCTGTTGTCAATGCACAATACGTTAATGTCTCTTGCTGAGTCGGGTGTGAATTTTGTGGCTTTTGAGGTGTCATCTCATGCGCTGGATCAGGGGCGAATTGTCGGTGTGCCATTTCAAACGGCGGTATTCTCGAATCTTTCTCGTGACCATCTAGATTATCATGGAGACATGGCGTCTTATGCTGCAGCAAAACAGCGATTGTTTGCGTTTGACAGTTTATCTCATTCTGTTTTTTGCCTTGATGATGAATATGCTGGCTTTATGGCTGAAGCGGCTGTTGGTTCAGAGTGTCATTATTATAGCGAGCAAAACAGCCAGGCTGATTTTTATGTGAAAGGGCTGACATTTGAGCCATCGGGTTGTCGTTTTACTTTATGTCACCCAGATGGTGAGAGCGATGTTTTTTTACCTTTGCTAGGGCGCTTCAACGTGCAAAATGCGTTGGCGGCATTGGCGAGTCTTTGGTATGACGTAACCGATAAAGATACGTTGATTGCCGGCTTGTCTATGTTGTGTGGGGCGCCAGGAAGAATGGACAAGGTACAGTTGTCAGGGGCACCACTGGTGGTGGTGGATTATGCCCATACTCCAGATGCTTTAAAAGTCGCACTGCAGGCGCTAAAGGAGCATTCCCAAGGCCGACTTATTTGTGTATTTGGCTGTGGTGGTGATAGGGATCGAGGTAAGCGGCCATTGATGATGGAAGCGGCCATGCAATATGCCGATTATGTTTGGCTGACGTCTGATAATCCGCGAACTGAGTCGATCGATCAAATATTTTCGGACGTTTTGTCTGAGACAAAATCTGGCGACTCATACAGTTTTGAGCCAGATCGTCGAAAGGCTATTCGCCATGCTGTTGCATCTGCAAGTGTTAATGATGTGATTCTAATTGCTGGAAAAGGGCATGAATCTTATCAGGATATTCAGGGCGTGAAGCATCATTTTGATGACAAAGAAGAGGCGTTGAAAGCGGTGGAAGCGTATGTTGATTAAGCTGACGTTATCGGATGTTGCAAAAGCCTGTGGCGGTGAGTTGTTTGGGCCTGATCGTGTATTAGAGTCTGTGGTGACTGATACTAGAAAAGTAGTTGCCGGGGCGCTCTTTGTTGCTATAAAAGGCGATCGCTTCGATGGTCATGATTATGTCTCTCAAGCGATGCAAAATGGTGCTGTTGCTGCGGTAGTGAGCCGCGATGTTGATTCGTCAAATTACATCAAGGTTGCCGACACCGTTTTGGCTTATGGTGCGATTGCTCGCTTAGTAAGAGAGGCATTTAAAGGGCCTGTTGTATGTATTACCGGCAGTAATGGTAAAACAACCGTAAAAGATTGGCTGGCTCAATCACTTGATGACAGAAATGTGTTAAAAACACGCGCCAATTTGAACAATCAAGTGGGTGTGCCGCAAACGCTTCTTGAATTAGAGAGTGTTTATGATGTGGCAGTAATCGAGGCTGGAACCAGTTTTACTGGCGAAATACCTTTGCTTGCCAACGTGGCATTTCCGGATATTGTGATATTGACCAACGCAAGCGGTAGTCACTTTGAAGGGCTTGGTGGGCTTGAGGCCATTGCGCAAGAAAAAGGTGGGTTGATTTCAGGATCGGCTCCCAACGCCAGTATTGTGTTGAATGCGGATGATCAATATTTTTCATATTGGTGCGGCTTGGCTTCTGGTCGCAAAGTGTATTCTTTTGGCTTTTCGAGTGCGGCTGATCTTTACGCGTCTGAGGTTGAATTGGATGCCGAATTCAGTGAAGCGGTGTTTCATTATGGCGGGCATTCATTGCCAGTCGTAATTGCTGGTGCCGGGAAGCATCAAATTGCCAATGGCATGGCGGTTGTATTGGCTATGTTGCTAATGGGGATTGATTTTAAACGAGCGACTGATAAATTAGCCGCGCCCGTCTTGGTGTCAGGTAGATTGGAGCGATTAACATCAAAAAATGGCGCTCTGCTAATTAATGATTGTTACAATGCTAGCCCAAAATCGGTTGAAGCCGCTATTGATGTTCTGTCTATGCAATCTGCTAATGAAACCTGGTTGGTTTTGGGTGCGCTGGGCGAACTTGGCTCTCAACGAGATGCGATACATCATGGATTAGGTGTGTATGCAAAAAACAAGGGGGTTTCGCATTTGATTTGTGTCGGTCCTATAGCGGGTATTGCGGGTGAAGCGTTTAAAGAGTTGGGTGGTAACGCTATTTTTTGTAATACCCATGAGGAGGCGGCAACGGTGGTTCGTCCTCTTGATAAAAAACACGCCATTTTAGTGAAAGGCTCCCGCTCCGCTAAAATGGAAAACGTCATTGAAGCATTAATTAATTAGGATAATCCTTAACAATGTTACTTCTGCTAACGGCTTATTTAAGTAAGTACCATACTTTTTTCTCAGTATTTAATTACTTGTCTCTACGTGCCATCTTGGGTGTTCTTACTGCGTTGGCTATTTCTTTACTGATTGGCAATAAGGTGATTTTGTTATTGCAGCGTTTGCAAATTGGCCAAGCTGTTCGAAATGATGGCCCTCAGTCGCATTTATCAAAAGCGGGAACGCCAACCATGGGTGGTGCGCTGATTATCTTTTCCATTTCAGTCAGTACGCTTCTTTGGGGGGATTTGCGCAATCAGTATGTTTGGGTTGTGCTTTTGGTGATGTTGGCATTTGGTGTGGTCGGCTGGGTTGATGACTACCGAAAAGTAGTTGAAAAAAATCCACGTGGCCTTCCTGGTCGTTGGAAATATTTCTGGCAGAGTATATTTGGCTTGGCGGCAGCTGTGTATTTGTATTACACCGCCAGTACGCCAGCTGAAACCGCGCTAATTGTTCCTTTGTTTAAAGATGTGGCCATTCCTTTGGGGGCATTTTTTATTGTGCTTACCTATTTTGTTATCGTTGGAACCAGTAATGCGGTTAATTTGACGGATGGTTTGGATGGATTGGCAATTCTACCGACTGTGTTGGTGGGTGGTGCATTGGGCGTTTTTGCCTATTTGACCGGTAATGTTCGTTTTGCAGATTATCTGTTGATTCCGTATGTGCATGGTTCTGGTGAGTTGTTGGTGTTTTGTGCCGCATTGGCTGGCGCCGGTTTGGGGTTCTTGTGGTTTAACACGTACCCAGCCCAAATATTTATGGGGGATGTGGGCTCTTTGGCATTAGGTGCTGCCTTAGGTACGATTGCTGTTATCGTTCGTCAGGAATTGGTGTTGTTTATTATGGGCGGTGTTTTTGTAATGGAAACCGTTTCCGTTATTTTGCAAGTCGCGTCTTATAAGTTGACGAAGCGCAGGATATTTAGGATGGCTCCGATTCACCATCATTTCGAATTAAAGGGGTGGGCTGAGCCAAAAGTTATTGTGCGGTTTTGGATCATTACCGTTTGTCTTGTTCTTGTTGGTTTTGCTACGTTAAAAGTACGTTAGGAGTGTTAAATGTCGTTGATCGGGTCAGATCGGGTTAGAGCCGTTGTCGGCTTGGGGGCGACAGGCTTGTCTTGCGTACGCTTTTTGGCAAGCAAAGGGATCGAGTTTTATGTGGTTGATTCTCGTGAGAATCCTCCGGGATTGGAGCAAGCCAAAGGGTTTTGCTCGGAGGATCGGATTTTTACTGGCGACCTAGCGGTGCTGGAAACACTGGGCGTGACGGAGCTGTTTGTTAGCCCAGGTATTGCCCTTCGAACGCCTGTGTTAGAGCGTTTGGCTGCGCGTGGCGTTACTATGCGTGGTGACATTGATTTGTTTTGTGACTACGTAGATGCTCCGTTCGTGGCTATTACTGGTTCGAATGCCAAAAGTACCGTGACGACGTTGGTGGCGATGTTGCTTCAAGCATGCGGTAAAGATGCCAAAGCGGGTGGCAATTTAGGGCTGCCAGCGTTGGATTTGCTTTCTCCTAATACTGATTTTTATGTGCTTGAGTTGTCGAGCTTTCAGCTTGAGACAACTCATGCCCTACAGGCTGACCTTGCCTGTCTTCTTAATGTTTCTGAAGATCATATGGATCGTTACAAAGATCTTTATGAATATCAACGAGCCAAACAAAAAGTCTATCGAGGCTGTAAGGCGGCCGTCTGCAACAAACAGGATATTTTGACAGCACCTTTGTTAGCGGAAGGTGTGCCAGTTCGTGCCTTCACTACGAAGAGTCCAGATCTGAAGGAGTATGGCATGCTCAAGGACAGTGATGGTGCTTGGTTGTGTCGTGGTGTTGAAAGACTGTATCACACGTCTCAAATTGCTTTGAAAGGTTCTCATAATCACGCGAATGTCTTGGCGGCTTTGGCCATGATTGAGTTGCTGGGCATGGATGTGAAATCGGCTGGCGTGGAAAAAGTGTTGCTGGAATTTGGCGGTTTGCCTCATCGCTGCGAAACAGTACAAACGCTAAATGGTGTGACTTACATTAACGATTCCAAAGGAACCAATGTTGGCGCAACGCTGGCGGCGCTTCAGGGGTTGGGGTCGGCTTCGGCGAAGAACATTGTGCTTATTGCTGGTGGAGAAGGAAAAGGCGCGGATTTCAGTGCTCTTACCAAGCCTGTGAGTGATTTGGTGCGTATTGTCTATCTCTTTGGTAAGGACGCGGATCGTATTGCGGACGTATTAACCTCGGATACGGAAGTTAGGCGTTTTGATACGCTTGATCAGATCGTGGCAAGTGTTGCTGAAGACGCTAGAGATGGTGACATTGTGTTGTTTTCTCCTGCCTGCGCAAGCTTAGATATGTATAAAAATTATGAGGTGCGAGGTCAGCACTTTGCTGATTTGGTTTCTGCTTTATGACATGGCTGTCGCTGTTTGATCGAGTTTCTTTAAAAGAGTTTGCTCAAGTAGACGCTATTTTTGTTGCTTCAGTTGTGTCGATTCTAGCGCTTGGGATGGTGATGGTTTCAAGTGCTTCAATTTCCATTTCCGAGACAATTCATGGCCACCCTTATTTCTTTATGGGGCGTCAGGCACTTTATCTTGTTTTAGGTTTGGTGTTTGGTTGGGTGTTGCTGTCATTACCAACCCAGCAGTTGCAAAAATGGGGCATCCTGATGATGGGGTTGTCTCTTATGTTGCTGATATTTGTATTGCTACCGGGTATCGGTAAGAGTGTGAATGGTAGTCGACGTTGGATTAATTTGGTGGTGTTTAACCTTCAAGCATCCGAAGTGGCTAAAGTCTGTATGGTGGTTTATATCTCTGGCTATTTAGTTCGCCGTGCTGATCGCCTTCGTCAAGGCTGGATTGGGTTTATGTTGCCGCTTTGTTTATGTGGTGTGTTTCTACTTTTTCTACTCTTGGAGCCTGATTTCGGGGCGTCTGTTGTGCTGCTTGGTACAGTAATGGCGCTGCTTTTTTTAGGTGGTGCGCCGCTTTATCAGTTTCTTGCTCTTATGGGGATGGCGGTACTTGTCTTGGCGGGTGTAGCGGTTTCTGAAAGTTATCGGATGAAGCGTTTGATGAACTTTATTGATCCTTGGGCTGATCCTTTTAATGAAGGGTATCAGCTGAGTCAGGCCTTGATTGCATATGGTAGAGGGGAATGGTTTGGGCTGGGGTTAGGCAATAGTGTACAGAAGCTTTCTTATCTTCCTGAGGCGCACACGGATTTTGTTTTTTCCATCTGGGTGGAAGAAACAGGTATGGTGGGTGGCGTTCTTTTGATTTTTCTGTTCGCTCTGATGGTAAGTCGTGCGTTCAAAATTGGTCATAAAGCCATGGCGCTGTCCAGACCTTTTGCCGCCTATATGTGCTTTGGCTTTTCTATTCTGATTTTGGCTCAAGTTATTATTAATATTGGCGTAAATACCGGCTTCTTGCCGACTAAAGGGTTAACGTTACCATTAATTAGTTATGGTGGAAGTAGCTTGATTATTACATTGGGAAGTTTGTTTGTGGTTGCCCGAGTGGATATTGAGAACAGACGAATTGAACAATCCCAAAGAACAGAGAAAGGCGTTGCTGCGAAAGAGAGTACGGCATGAGTAGTATAAAAAAAGTCATTATTATGGCTGGCGGAACCGGCGGTCACATCTATCCGGCATTGGCTTGTGCACAGAGCTTTAAAGATAAGGGGTTAGATGTTCAGTGGCTCGGCTCCAAAGGGGGAATGGAAGAGTCGCTAGTGGCAAAGCACAATATTGTCTTGCATTCGTTGTCTATCAAAGGCGTCAGAGGGAAAGGGTTGACTGGACTTTTGGCGGCACCGTTTAGAATATTGCACGCAATTGGCCAAGCGGTCGCGGTGTTGCAAAAAATTAAGCCTGATGTTGTTTTGGGGATGGGCGGCTTTGTTGCCGGTCCTGGTGGTGTGGCAGCTCGCCTTTTGGGTATTCCTCTAGTTATTCATGAGCAAAACGCAGTTGCGGGAACCACTAACAGGTTACTTGCGAAGGTTGCCAGCGCAAAGCTTCAGGCGTTTGATGGGGCCTTGCCAAATGCTGTCAGTGTAGGGAATCCTGTTCGACGTGATATTTTGAAACAGACTGTCAGGGATTCGAGAAAAGACAGTGCAAGACCATTGCGATTGTTGGTGGTTGGCGGAAGTTTAGGGGCTAAGGCGATTAATGATGTACTGCCCCAAGTTTTAGCCGCGTGGCCTTTTGCTCAGCGATTGGATGTTTGGCATCAAACTGGCGTGCGCAATTATGAATCGGTGGTATCACTTTACCGTGAGGCCAACGTTGAGGCTCGGGTGGATGCCTATTTGGATAGTATGGATAAAGCGTATTATTGGGCGGATGTGGTTCTGTGCCGAGCTGGTGCTATGACCGTGAGTGAATTGGCAATTGCAGGGTTGCCTTCTATTTTAGTGCCTTACCCCCATGCGATTGATGACCATCAAACGGCCAATGCGCGTTCCTTAGAAAAAGTAGGAGCCGCGTATTTGCTGCCTCAGTCACAATTGAATGGCGAAAAAATTATTTCTTTGCTTTCTGAATTTGTGGAAAGGGAAGACGCATTATTAAAAATGGGAGAGCAAGCTAAGTTGGTCGCTCACCCAAACGCGACACAAGACGTTGTTGCACATTGTTTAAGGTTAATTAAATCATGATTGATAATAAAGCTCAGTACGATATCCCAACGATGCGTCGTATTCAAAATATCCACTTTATTGGGATTGGTGGTGTTGGAATGTGTGGCATTGCCGAGGTATTGCATAATCAAGGGTATCAGGTGTCAGGGTCTGACCTTAAAGCATCGTCAACCACAGAGCGTCTTGAAGAGTTGGGTATAAAAATTTACCTAGGGCATTTGGAAGCAAACGTGTACGACGCGCATGTTATTGTGGTGTCAACAGCCATTAATGAACAAAATCCCGAGATTATTTGGGGGAAAGAGCACCGAATCCCTATCGTTCGACGTGCCGAAATGTTGGCTGAATTGATGCGCTATCGTCATGGTATTGCGGTCGCTGGAACGCATGGCAAGACAACGACGACGAGTCTGATGGCGTCTGTGTTGGCGGCAACGGGTGAGGCACCAACGTTTGTTATTGGTGGTCGATTGACCAGTGCAGGCGCCAATGCGCAATTGGGAAGCAGTTCGTACCTTGTTGCAGAGGCGGATGAAAGTGATGCGTCTTTTCTGCATTTGCAGCCACAGACAGTGATCATTACTAATATCGATGCCGATCATATGGACACCTATGACGGTGATTTCGAAAAGGTGAAACACACGTTCATTGAGTTTGTGCATAATTTACCGTTTTATGGTTTGGCTGTGTTGTGTATTGATGATGAAAATGTGCGTGAAATTCTCCCGTCCTTAAGCCGTCCAGTGCTTACTTACGGTATTGATCAAGTGGCGGATTTTTATGCTACTGATATTGTTCAAACAGGGCGTTTCTGTGAATTTCTGGCGCATCGACCAGAGGGTGAGCCGCTGAAAATTCGATTGCCCATGCCAGGGCGCCATAACGTATTAAATGCTTTGTCGACGATTGCTGTGGCAACTGACCTTGGCGTTGAGCCCACAGCCATTCAGGCAGGTTTGATGGGCTTTGAAGGTGTTGGGCGCCGTTTTCAGGAGCAAAAACCGTTATCGCTTCCTAATGGATCGAATGTCATGTTTGTGGATGATTATGGGCATCATCCCAGCGAAGTATTGGCAACGATCAAAGCCATTCGTGCTGGTTGGCCTGAAAAACGCTTGGTCATGGTGTATCAGCCGCATCGTTACACTAGGACGCGTGATCTTTATGAAGATTTTGTTCGTGTTTTGTCGCAGGTTGATGTGTTGCTTTTGCTGGATGTTTACTCCGCTGGTGAGTCGGCGATAAATGGCGCAGACAGTCGTTCTTTATGTGGCAGTATTCGTCAACGAGGTAATGTTGATCCAATACACGTAGGCAGTGAGTCGGATTTGCGTTCCATTTTGAGTAATGTGTTGCGTGAGGGGGATTTGTTGATCACGCAAGGGGCTGGCGACATTGGCATGGTGTCCAAAAATTTATCTGTGAGCGGGATTTAAAATGTCTAAAACTCTAAAAGACTCTGTTATTGCCGTCATTTATGGTGGTCGATCGGCTGAGCGTGACGTTTCCATGCAAAGTGGGCCGCTGGTTGCTGAAGGTCTTCGTTCAAAAGGGTATCAGGTGACTGAGTTGGATCTTTATGGTCCTGATGCGGCATTTGATCCTGTGGTTCAATTGCAATCCATTGATTTTGATTTTGCTTTTATTGCTCTGCATGGCGGTGAAGGGGAGGATGGGCGCGTTCAGGCGTTACTTGAGATGTTGGGTAAGCCGTATACAGGTAGTTCACCTTTGGCATGCGGTCTGGCTATGGATAAAGTCTTAACTAAACGTTTCTGGAATGGCATTGGGATTCCAACTCCTGCTTATTTGTCTTTTGTCGATCATGCGAATGCGGATGTAATCGAGGAGCAGATGTCTTATCCAGTGATAGTTAAACCTTCTAGAGAGGGTTCTACTATTGGTATTAATAAGGCGATGAATAGGGCTGAGCTTGATGATGCTCTTCTGAAGGCGCTTGAGTATGATTCTGATATTTTGGTTGAAGAATTTGTCGATGGCCCCGAGTTTACTATTACGATCATTGATGATGTAGCGTATCCGGCGATAGGTTTAAAACCTGCTCCAGACCACAAGCTCTATGACTATGAGGCAAAATATATAGCGGATGATACTGAATATCTGCTGCCTTGTGGCTTAAGTGAAGACGATGAGAATGAGCTGCAAATGTTGGCGCTCGATGCGTATCGTTCTCTTGGATGTTCTGGTTGGGGGCGTGTGGATATTATGCGTGACCACAATGGTGTGTTCTGGGTGTTAGAGGTGAATACGGCGCCTGGTATGACGTCTCACAGTTTGGTGCCGATGGCGGCCAAATATGTAGGTATCGACTACGCTTCATTAGTGGAAAAAATTGCTCAGAATGCGTGGACTAAGGCTGAGTGTGACTGATTTATGAGGATAGCGGCATTCATTGGGGCTGTGTTGTTGATCGTAGTTGCCATCTTTCAAGGGAATGATTCCCCCGATACTTGGTTTGCTATTCAGAAAATCGAGATAAAAGGTGATTTAAAAAACGCAACAGTTGATGAGCTGCAATCAGACTACTCCGCTTTGCTGGGGCGCAGTTTGTTAAGTGTTTCTTTGTCCGATGCACTGTCTGTTGCTTTGGCCTCTGAGTGGGTCGAAAATGCAGAGATTCGTAAAGTTTGGCCAAATACATTGCAGGTGCTTGTTCATGAACATACGCCTCTAGCATACTGGGGGGATGGGCAGATTATTTCCACTTCTGCGGTGGTTATTACGCCGAAGACTGTACCGGATTTGCCGCTTACTAGACTGTATGGTCCGGAAGACTCAAGCGATATTGTGCTTGAGCAGTTCGGGTTAATAAGCCAGGTGCTTGCCTCCTCTTCTTTACGGGTCTTTTCATTGACCTTGGAGCCGAGAGGGGCGTGGAGTATTCGGTTCACGAATGGGGTTGTTGTGAAGCTTGGTCGAGATGAGATTTTAGAGAGATTACAGCGTTTTATAGCGGTGTATAAAAGTGATTTATCGGGTAGAATAGATCAGATAACGTCAGTCGATGCTCGCTATCCCCATGGGGTGGCTGTGGGTTGGAAAAAAAATAAATGATATTGGCCTGTTTGTTGCTTTTTTATACAGAAGTGAAGGTCTAATCATAACAAAACGTAATGCCGGGAAGGTAAAATGATAGTCGGTTTGGATGTAGGCACATCGAAAGTTATCTGTTTGGTTGGCGAAGTTCTGGCTGATGGTAGTTTAGAAATTGTCGGTATTGGCTCTCATAGTTCAAAGGGTATGAAGCGTGGTGTTGTTATCAACATCGAGTCAACCGTTCAATCCATTCAGCGTGCCGTTGAAGAGGCTGAGTTAATGGCGGGCTGCAACATACACTCTGTTTATGTGAGTGTGGCGGGAAGTCATATTAGAAGCCTGAATTCTCACGGTATTGTTGCTGTGAAAAATGGTGAAGTGCAGAAAGAAGATATTGATCGCGTAATTGATGCAGCACAAGCAGTACCTATTTCATCAGATCAGCGAGTCATACACATTCTTCCTCAGGAGTACCATATTGATTCTCAGGAGGGGATTAAAGATCCTCTAGGAATGTCTGGCGTGCGCTTGGAAGCAAATGTACACCTTATTTCTGGCGCAGTGAATGCCGTCATGAATGTCGAAAAATGCATTAAACGCTGTGGTTTGGGTGTGGATGGCGTTATTTTGTCTCAGCTTGCATCAAGCGAGTCTTCATTAAGTGAAGATGAGAAAGACTTGGGTGTTTGTTTGATTGATATCGGTGCTGGTACTTCGGATATTGCGGTTTGGCTTGATGGTGCTTTGCATCATACGGCGGTTGTGCCTGTCGCAGGTGATCAGGTTACTAATGATATTTCGATGGCTTTGCGTACTCCTACTCAGCACGCTGAAGATATTAAAGTGAAATATGCATGTGCGATGTCATCCATGGCGTCTGCAGACCAAGTGTTGCAGGTTCCCAGTGTTGGTGATCGTCAGCCGAGATCAATAACTCGTCATGCGTTGACTGAAGTGGTTGAGGCTCGTTATGAAGAAATTTACAATTTAGTTTTGGATGAGTTAAGGCGTAGTGGATACGCAGAGCGAATCCCTGCAGGTATTGTAATTACTGGTGGTACGTCATTAATGGAAGGGGCGGCTGAGCTGGCTGAAAAGGTTTTTCAAATGCCCGTTAGGTTATCTTTGCCAGATTGTATTAAAGGAATGTCAGACATTGTCGATAACCCTATATATTCAACGAGTGTTGGATTATTGGCTTATGGTAGTAAAGAGGCGGAAGTAACCGAAATCTCGAAGCGGATGATGTCTAAGGCGCAAACTAAACGAGAAACGTCAGTTCTGGCTCCTAATGAAATCGGGCCATCCTTCAGTGCAACGAAGGTGTGGCAGAAATTAAAACACTGGTTTCAAAGTTATATTTAGTCAGAATTGATTATGAATTTATTGAGGAGCGATAAGCCCATGAATGTCTTTGATTTAGCCGAAGATAATTTATCAGATAATGCTGTTATTAAAGTAATAGGCGTCGGTGGCGGTGGCGGTAATGCTGTTCGCCACATGCTAGAGAATCGATTGGAAGGTGTTGAATTTATATGTGCCAATACGGATTCTAAAGCGCTGATTGGCTTTGAAACAGGCGTCTCTTTGCAGCTTGGTTCAACGATTACAAAAGGTCTAGGTGCGGGTGCGAATCCAGAGGTTGGGCGCGACTCGGCATTGGAAGATCAAGAAAAAATCACTCAATTGCTAACGGGTGCGGACATGGTCTTCATCACAGCAGGAATGGGGGGTGGTACGGGTACGGGGGCGGCTCCAGTGATTGCGAAAGTGGCTCGTGAGCTGGGTATTTTAACGGTGGCGGTTGTTACAAAACCTTTTCCGTTTGAAGGTCGTCGTCGAGCGAGAGTGGCTGAAGATGGCGTTAAAGAATTGCGTGAGAATGTCGATTCATTGATTACCGTGCCGAACGAACGATTGTTGCCTGTATTAGGGAAGAATATCTCCTTATTGAAAGCATTTGGGGAGGCAAATAATGTCTTATTTAATGCTGTTCAAGGTATTACCGATTTGATTATGCGTCCTGGTCTAATCAACGTCGATTTTGCTGACGTGCGAACCGTTATGTCCGAAATGGGTATGGCGATGATGGGTACGGGTTCTGCATCTGGCGAGGATAGGGCGAGAGTGGCTGCTGAGGCGGCCATTCATAATCCTTTACTTGAAGACATTAACCTGAGGGGTGCGCGAGGCGTACTGGTAAATATCACGGCAAACGAAGAAGTGGGTTTGTCTGAGTTTACTGAGGTTGGTGGCATTATTGAAGAATATGCATCGGAAGATGCTACTGTCGTAATTGGTTGTGCAATTGACCCTAGTGTAGGGGATGAGATGCGAGTTACGGTAGTTGCAACTGGTTTAGAGGGTCGTTCTGCAGTGGAGTTGAAGTCTGCTGTTGGTGAGTCTGTTGTCTCTCAACCAGTGATGGCAAAGGTGGAGCAAGCTGCTGAAAAAAATGAAGTAGCAGCGCCTCAACCAGTGTCGAAGCCTTTGTCAAATCCAAAGGTGGAAGTGGTAGAGAAAAACTTGGATGAAAAGAGTGAATCGGTTGATTCCTCCTCTATTTCGAGTGGCGATAAATTATCGTATCTGGACATTCCGGCTTTTTTGCGTCGACAAGCTGATTAGTTTTAGCAAAAACGATGCAATGTTAAAATGTTGGATTGTATAAAAAATGTGTTATTGATATTATTTTGTAAAGAATAGTATCCAGTCATAAAAATGTAGGAATCAAATGGTACGCCAACACACACTAAAGAACATTATTCGAGCAACTGGGGTGGGTTTACACTCCGGCGAGAAGGTGTATTTGACACTAAAGCCTGCTCCTGTAAATACGGGTATCGTATTTGTTCGCACTGACTTGGATCCAGTTGTAGAGATTCATGGTGATGCGAAAGCGGTCGGTTCAACAAATTTTGCTACGGCTTTATGTCAGGGTGATGTGAAGGTTAGTACTGTAGAACATTTGTTATCTGCAATGGCTGGTTTGGGTGTTGATAATGCTTACGTAGAAGTAAGTGCTAGCGAAATTCCTTTAATGGATGGAAGTGCTAGTCCTTTTGTGTTTCTTCTTCAATCTGCTGGATTGGAAGCTCAAAATGCACCGAAGAAATTTATACGAGTCAAGAAACCGATCAGAGTTGATGAAGGTGATAAGTTCGCTTCTCTTGAGCCTCATTCTGGTTTTCGTTTGTCTTTCACGATTGACTTTCAGCACCCTGCAATTGGCGAGGATGTTCAGAGTACATCGTTTGACTTTTCAACGACTACTTTCGTAAAAGAAATTAGTCGAGCGAGAACCTTTGGTTTCATGAAAGATCTTGAGTACTTCAAGAATAACAACCTTGCTCGTGGCGCGAATATGGAGAACGCAATCGTTCTTGATGATTATCGCGTTTTAAACGACGAAGGGTTGCGCTACCGTGATGAGCTTGTTCGCCATAAAGTGCTTGATGCCATTGGTGATTTGTATCTTCTTGGGCATAGCTTGATTGGTGAGTATAAAGCTTACAAGTCAGGTCATGCTTTGAATAACAAATTGTTATTGGCGCTACTTGAGCATCAGGATGCTTGGGAATATGTGGTTTTTGAGGATGAAGCTCAAACTAACCCGATATCTTATGTTGAGCCAGCTTTTGTTGGTGCATAATTAAGTGATTAATTCTTGATCGCAATTCAAAAAACCAGACTTTATGTCTGGTTTTTTTGTTTCTAGGGGCTTGATATTTCATGTTTTGTCACACATTACCGTGATAGACTGTCTTCATTACTAATTGGCTACGTTGAGTTCAAGATGTTAGGAACTGTAATTAAAAAAATTGTCGGCACAAAGAATGACCGAGAAGTAAAACGATACAAAAAAATTGTTTCGCAAATCAATCAAATCGAAGAATCTTTTAGCAAGCTTTCTGATGATGAGCTATCCGCGAAAACGGGTGAGTTTCGCGAGCGTTTTAATGCGGGAGAGTCTCTCGATTCTATGCTGCCAGAGGCGTTTGCGGTTGTTCGAGAGGGCAGTCGTCGTGTGATGGGAATGCGTCATTTTGATGTGCAGCTCATTGGTGGCATGGTGCTAAACGAAGGCAGAATCGCGGAAATGCGCACAGGTGAAGGTAAAACACTTGTGGCAACGTTGGCCGTGTATTTGAATGCGTTGTCCTCTAAAGGTGTTCATGTAGTCACAGTAAATGATTATTTGGCAAAGCGTGATGCGAATTGGATGCGTCCGTTGTATGAATTCTTGGACATGAGTGTTGGTATCGTTTTCTCTGGTCAGGACCGTGAAGATAAGAAAGCGGCGTATTTATGCGATATCACCTACGGTACAAATAATGAGTTTGGTTTTGATTACCTTCGCGACAACATGGTTTTTCGTTTAGAAGATCGTGTGCAAAGAGATTTAAACTTTTCTGTGGTGGATGAAGTCGACTCGATTTTAATCGATGAGGCGAGAACTCCTCTTATTATTTCTGGCGCTGTTGAAGACAGTTCTGAGCAATACCGTAAGATTAATAAATTAGCGCCTTTGCTGGTTAAGCAAGACGAGACAGAAGAAGGTGATGAGCAGACAGGTCATTACGTTTATGACGAATCTCAGCGCAGCATTGAGCTAACAGAAGCGGGTCACTCTTTTGTAGAAGAGTGGCTTGTGGAGCAAGGGTTGTTAGGCGAGGGCGAAAGTTTATATGCTGCTGGCAATTTGTCGCTATTGCATCACGTCCATGCTTGCATGAAGGCACATGTTATATTCAAAAAGAACGTTGATTACGTTATTCAAGGTGATCAAATTGTTATCGTTGACGAGCACACTGGTCGAACGATGGCGGGTCGCCGTTGGTCTGAAGGTATTCATCAGGCTGTAGAGGCGAAGGAAGGGGTAACCATTCAGGCGGAAAGTCAAACTTTGGCGTCAACGACATTCCAGAACTACTTCCGTTTGTATGACAAGCTGTCTGGTATGACTGGTACGGCGGATACTGAAGCGTTTGAATTTCAGCAGATTTACGGCTTATCCGTTATTGTAATCCCTACAAACCGTCAAGTTCAGCGTAAAGACTTCAATGACTTGATTTATATGTCTACCGAAGACAAATTTGAAGCCATTGTTTTGGATATTGAAGATATCGTCAAGCAAGGTCGTCCTGTGTTGGTGGGTACGGCATCGATTGAATATTCCGAGCTCCTATCAAATTACCTTCTTAAAAAGAATGTAAAACATAATGTGTTGAATGCTAAGCAGCATGAGCGTGAAGCTGAAATCGTTGCGGATGCTGGCCGTCCTGGTGCTGTTACTATCGCGACCAATATGGCTGGTCGCGGTACCGATATTGTTCTAGGTGGTAATTTACAAGTTGAAATTGCGCAACTTGGTGAATCTGCTAGCCAAGAAAGCATTGATGCATTAACGGCTGACTGGAAGTCTCGTAACGAGTCAGTATTGGCGGCCGGCGGTTTGCATATTATCGGTACAGAGCGTCATGAATCTCGTCGAATTGATAACCAGTTGCGCGGTCGTGCAGGTCGTCAAGGTGATGTGGGTTCTTCGCGTTTTTACTTATCTCTTGAAGATAACTTGATGCGCATCTTTATGTCTGATCGCATCAAAAAAATGATGCTCGCGCTTGGAATGGAAAAAGGTGAAGCCATTGAGCATAAGATGGTGTCAAACGCGATTGAAAAAGCCCAGCGAAAAGTGGAAGGGCGCAACTTCGATATTCGTAAACAGTTACTTGAATACGATGATGTTGCGAACGATCAACGTCAGGTAATTTATCGTCAGCGCTTCGATATGATGGTGTCGGAAGACCTTTCTGAAGCGATTTCTGCTATGCGAGAAGAGGTTGTCACTGGACTGATTGATGAGTTTATTCCACCGCAAAGTATATTTGATATGTGGGATCTTGAGGGTCTTGAAGAAAAAGCGCGTCATGAGTTTGGCTTAGATCTTCCTGTCTCAAAATGGGTTGAAGAAGATAAGAAGCTTTACGAAGAGCCTTTGCGCCAAAAAATCTTGGATGCCTTTGTGAGTGATTATAAGGCAAAAGAAGAGGTTGCGGGTGAGCAGTCGTTCAGAGCGTTTGAAAAGCAAGTTCTTCTTCAGGTTCTAGATACTCTTTGGAAAGAGCATCTTCAGACGATGGACATGCTAAGACAGGGTATTCACTTGCGTGGTTATGCTCAAAAGAACCCAAAACAGGAATATAAGCGCGAGTCGTTTGAATTGTTTCAAGGTTTGTTAGAGCAAATTAAATTTGAAGTTATTCAAATTATTACTCGTGTGAAAGTTCAGTCTGCCGAAGAAGCTGAAAAGATTGAAGAAGCACGCCGAAAGCAGGAAGAAAAAACCACGGTAAACATGATTCATGATTCCGCTAATTCATTAGCTGATGATGGGGATGCGGCGTCTGATAGTGTCCAAGAATACCCCAAAGTAGGCAGGAATGAGCCTTGCCCATGCGGATCTGGTAAAAAATATAAGCAGTGTCACGGTAGTCTGATTTAAGTGGAGATAATTTAAATGGCTGTAGGGTTGCATGATTTTCCAATTATCCCTGAAATAAAAGGGGTTCGTATTGGTGTTGCGGAAGCTGGTATTAAAAGACCTAACAAGAAAGACGTTGTTATTTTCGAGTTGTGTGAAGGTGCTTCGGTTGCTGGTGTGTTTACTCAGAATGCCTTTTGCGCTGCGCCTGTGCGTATTTGTCAAAAGCACTTAGGTTTGGCTGGTAGTCGCTATCTGCTCATTAATACGGGTAATGCCAATGCTGGTACTGGGAAGTCAGGTTTAGAGACAGCCCTTAAAACATGTGAAGCCCTTGCTGACAGTGTTGGTGTCCCTGTTGAGTCCGTTTTACCTTTTTCTACTGGTGTCATCGGTGAGCCTTTGCCGGTATCCAAAATAGTAGCGGCCATACCGGCGGCGCTTGCTAATCTATCTGCGAATAATTGGCATGCGGCCGGTGTTGGTATTATGACAACGGATACTTTACCGAAAGGTTCTGTCAGAACGTTTGATTTTGAAGGTCGAACCTATACTGTTGCTGGTATCTCTAAAGGTGCAGGCATGATTCGCCCTAATATGGCGACTATGCTGGGTTATGTTTGCAGTGATATTGCAATGAACGTCGATGTTCTTCAGTCGATACTAAAAGACGTTGTCAATAAAAGCTTTAATCGCATAACGGTTGATAGTGACACTTCAACAAATGATTCTTGTGTCGCGGTGGCAACAGGCATGGCGGGTAACGAGCAAGTTACCTCGATTGATGAGCCGCTCGCTCAAGCTTTTATTACTGCTTTTACAGAAGTGATGCAAGAGTTGGCTCACGCGATTGTTCGTGATGGTGAAGGCGCAACTAAATTTGTTACTGTGGAAGTCGTTGGTGCTGCGATTGAGTCTGATGCAACAAAAGTAGCCTTTGAGATTGCGCATTCTCCATTGGTCAAAACGGCTCTTTTTGCTTCTGATCCGAACTGGGGGCGAATTTTGGCTGTTGTTGGTCGTGCTGGTGTTCAGGGTTTAGATGTGGACCGCGTTCAACTCCATATTAATGGTTTTGAAGTGGCTCGTGACGGTGGCCGCTCGCCGGATTATCTTGAAGAGCATGGCAAGAAGGCAATGGCGCCTGCTGAAATTCATATTGTATTGGATTTAGGTATGGGGGCTGAGTCTGACACGGTTTGGACAACAGATTTCTCTCATGAGTACGTGACAATAAATGCTGAGTATCGCACCTAATGTTAGTAAAGGTTGCGGTAGGTATTGTTTTACGTAATGACTTTGTTTTTTTAGCGCTTAGGAAGGCAGGTCAACATCAAGGTGGAATGTGGGAGTTTCCTGGCGGTAAATGTGAGCCCTCGGAATCTGCGGAAGCCGCTTTGGTGAGAGAGCTTGAAGAAGAGTGTGGTATTTTGGTTAAGGCTTGCTCGTTTTTTAAGGTTATCTCTCATGATTACGGTGATAATAAAGTTGAGCTCTGTTTTTATAAAGTAACAGAGTTTGATGGTGAGCCAATGGGTAAAGAGGGGCAAGAAGTTCGCTGGGTTGCGATTTCTGATTTATTGAAATATCAGTTTCCTGATGCAAACTTGCAAATTGTGAACGAATTAGTTTCCTCTTCCAAATAAGGTTTTCCTTTCAAAAAAAAGAGCTTCAAGTTGAAGCTCTTTTTTTGCGCTTAGTTTAAAATTTTGGCCAATAGTTTTCTAACGACACTTGGTTCAAAGGGCTTCCCGCAAATGGCATCTACGCCTTCTTGTGCAATGTTCGCAAGTTGGCTGTCTTCTGAATTTGAGCTGACCATGAGAATAGGGATGTGAGCTATTGCGGGATCGAGCCTGACGGCTTCGGTTAATTCTTTTCCATCCATTTCGGGCATATTGTAGTCGGTCACAATGAGGTCGAATTCCATTTGATTGAGAAGCGAAATCGCTTCTTTGCCATTTTCCGCAAATTGTATGTCTTCAATCCCCATTGTGTTGAGGGTCTTGCTGACATGCTTTCTTGCCATGCGACTATCGTCTGTCACCAGTACTCTGAGTGTTTTTGGGTCGAATAACTCTAGATCGATTTCTTCTTCGACAATTAAATCTAGTGTGGCGTGAATGGCTCTTTTTAGGTCTTTTTGGTTGAACGGTTTTGGAAGAATCGCGAGTACGCCAGATTGTCTGAGGTGTTCTAAATGTTCGCGATTTCGCTCGCTTGAAATCAACATGAAGCACTGGTTTTCGGTGTCTTCATTGGATCTGATTTTGTCGATCAGGTCGTTTGCGGTTCCATCAGGCAAATACATGGAAGAGATAATGAGATCTGGAGGGAAGCGGCTTAATGAATCTAAAGTTTCTTGGATTGTGTTTGCGTATTCAATCTGTCGAATACCAGCATCTTCTAGCGCCTTGGTGATTATTTTCCTTTGCATGTCTGACGGTTCTACTAGGAGGAAAGATAGGTCATTTATCGCTGCGTAAGTACTCATGTTGTAAGGTCGCCTATTTGTTGGTGTTAATACTGCTTTTGCTCAGACTATTTTAAGGTTTATGGTTGCTTAGTAGTTAATATGATTATACTAAATAGGTTACCATGTTTTATCTAGTCTATTTGAAAGGTAGGAGTTGTAATGTCTACGGCAAGCGCATGTCATATTTTGGTGAAAACAAAAGCCGAGGCGGAATCGTTAAAGTCCAAATTGGATGCAGGTGCCGATTTTCATAAGCTCGCTAAGCAGTATTCTACTTGTCCATCTGGCAAGAAGGGCGGTGATCTTGGTGAGTTTCGTAAGGGTGATATGGTGCCCGCTTTTGATAAGGCGGTATTTAGTGGCCCTTTGTACAAAATTCAGGGGCCAGTCAAAACACAGTTTGGTTTCCACCTGATTAAAGTCTTGTATCGTTCGTAAAGGGGGTGTGTAAATGGAGAGTCCAATTCAACTGGATGCGTTGTATTTTGTCGCACCTCAGATAGTTGCTGACGACCTGAGTGAGCTCAAAGCAATGGGGTTTGAGAGGGTTATTAATAATCGTCCTGATGCGGAGTCGGATGGTCAGCCGAGCGGAGAGAGTTTGCGTGTCGTGGCTGAAGCGCTCGGCTTGGAGTATATAAGTAATCCAATAGCGCTTCCTTCGTTGTCTCAGGTTGAGGTTGATTTGCAAGAGAAAGCGCTTAATGGTGATAAGAAAACCTTGGCGTTTTGTCGCACAGGAACTCGCTCTTCGGTGCTATGGGTGTTGCTTGAAAACAGCCAAGGTAAAGAGGTCGAGTCATTAACTTCCTATGTGTCGTCTAAAGGCTTTGATCTGTCACGTTGCTCGTCAGCGATGGCGCCTTTGTTGAAGGCTAAATAGCGTTTATTCTTTGATAGGTCTGGAGCGTGTAAGCTCTTGAGTGTTTTAAATAGGCAGTATTGGTAAATTATGGTTAGTCGTCCGTCACTAGAAACAGCTACCGCTTCAGATCCGGATCGATTTGTTGAGCCTTTAGAATTGGGAAAGCGTGTAAAAGAGATTCGCCTAGCAAGGGGCTGGACATTAGAGGAAGTGGGAAAGAGAACGGGAATTGCTCGTTCGACATTGTCCAAAATTGAAAATGACCAGGTTTCCCCCAGTTTTACTATTGTTCAAAAGCTGATTAATGGCTTAGAAATGGACTTGCCTCAACTGTTTGTTGAGGCAAGTGAGCACTCTATTGCTGGGCGCAGGGACGTTACGCGTAAGGGGCGGGGTGAGCCACACCCAACTGCGACTTATGAGCATGAGCTGTTGAACTACTCGATTAGTCGTAAGAAAATGGTTCCATTTAAAACGACAGTCAGAGCTAGGTCGTTTGGGGAGTTTAAGGAATGGGTTCGGCATGACGGTGAAGAGTTTTTGCTTGTGCTGCAGGGAAAAATTACGTTTTTCTCTGAGCTCTATGAACCTATTGAGTTAAAAGAGGGTGACAGTGTGTATTATGATGCGTCTATGGGGCATGCGGTGGTTTCGTTGTCAGTTAAGGATGCAGAGATACTCTGGGTTGTTGCTCGTTAATTTCAGAAAATATTTAGAAAAAGGTTGTATACGGTTATGTCACAGTGGGAATTAGCAAGTTGGAGAGAAAAAACGGCGTTACAGCAGCCGGTTTACCCAAATGCAGAGCACTTGTCTCGGGTTGAAGAGACTTTGGGTAAAATGCCTCCACTTGTTTTTGCAGGGGAGGCGCGCCAGCTGAAAAAAGCGCTGGCTCAAGTAGCGAATGGTCAATCATTCTTACTGCAAGGCGGAGATTGTGCGGAAAGTTTTGCTGAGTTTCATGCTAATAATATCCGCGATACGTTTAAGGTGATGCTGCAGATGGCAGTGGTATTAACGTACGCAGGAAAATGCCCTGTTGTAAAGGTAGGTCGTATGGCTGGGCAATTTGCTAAACCTCGCTCTGCTGGAACAGAGGTTATTGGTGGTGTTGAGTTGCCGAGTTATCGCGGTGATATCATCAACGGTATTGATTTTACAAAGCAAGCTAGGGTTCCTGATCCAGATCGTTTAGTGCAGGTTTATAATCAAAGTGCGTCGACAATGAACCTGCTTCGTGCTTTTGCTCAAGGTGGTTTCGCCGACTTGCATCAGGTGCACCAGTGGAATTTAGATTTCTTGAATGCGAGCCCTGCAGGTAGTCGTTTTCAAGGTGTTGCGGATAAAATTGATGATGCTTTGCAGTTTATGGAAGCGTGTGGAATTGGGCCGGGTCTAGCTCAACTTAAAGAAACGGATTTTTACACTTCGCATGAGGCGCTTTTGTTGCCATATGAGCAAGCGCTGACTCGAAAAGACAGTTTGACTGGCGAGTGGTACGATTGTTCTGCTCATATGTTATGGATTGGCGATAGAACGCGTCAGCTAGATGGTGCGCATGTTGAGTTTTTGCGTGGCGTTCAGAATCCGATTGGGGTTAAAGCAGGCCCAACAATGGATCCAGAGGATTTATTGAGGCTTTGCGATGTTTTGAATCCAAATAATGAGGCGGGCCGCCTGAATATTATTGTGCGTATGGGGGCTGACAAAGTAGAAAGCGGAATGCCGAAACTGATTCAGGCGATTCAGCGTGAAGGTAAAAATGTCGTCTGGAGCAGTGATCCAATGCATGGTAATACTGTTAAGGCCTCTACAGGTTATAAAACGCGTCGAGTTGATGATGTTTTGAGAGAGGTGCAGCAGTTTTTCCAAGTTCATAACGCAGAAGGAAGTTACGCTGGTGGTGTGCATTTTGAAATGACGGGTCAGAATGTGACAGAGTGTGTTGGTGGTGCTTTCGAGGTCACTGAGGCGGATCTAGCGGATCGCTATCATACGCATTGTGATCCTCGTTTAAATGCGGATCAGTCTCTGGAGTTGGCGTTCATGATTTCTGAGACGCTTAAGAAGGCAAGGTCCTAATTTTTCATGTGTTTATTTTGTCAATCTGCGGGTAGACAAAATTCAGTCATTAAAAAAGCTCAGTTAAATACCTAACTGAGCTTTTTTGTGTCTAGTTTCTTGGGTTAGCCTTTGCGGCGACGAAATGCAGAGGTGGCAGATTTGGATGTCACATCAATTTTTGCCATGATGAGGGCCATCTCTTCTGCTTCTGCTTGTTGTTGTGATTTTAGTTTTTCTTCACGCTCTTTTTTCGACATTTTTTCAGCTTCACTTAGCATTTTTTGGATGCTTGCTTTGCTTTTGGTGCGAGCTGGAGCGGTTTTCTTTTCGACAACAGGGGGGGGGAGTGGTGCGTCCACTCTGTCTTCGCCAATGAGTTCGCCAAAAAAAGATTTTGCTGTTGGGCTAGGTTCAATTGTTTTTTTAGGTAATTCAACGGTTTTTTTTGTGGCTGCTTTTCGTGTTTTCTTTGGTTGCTCTGCCGTCGATACGCCATTGGCGTCAAACAGTGCTTTTTTGCCAAAGCTTAAATTGGCCGACTTTTCCGCCGTTTGGGCGATTTTGTAGCCGCGCAAACTTTCGCCGTTATAAATAGAGATATAGTCGGTTTCTAGTTCGTACAGTTCTTGTTTGTCGGTTGTTTCGAAAAGCTCTTCAACAGTAAAAGCCTCAATGCCATTTTCTCTAATGTCATTGTATAGGGGGAAATCAAGGCCTTCATTTGTGGCTTCTACGTATTGTTCGAATCGTTGAAAGCCGCTGTTGAAAGAAGTGCCAATATAATGCTTTCCAGAAATGTTGTTTGTGATTTTAAAAACGACCAAAATCGCTGCCTCTTACGTAATATCTTTTTAATAGCACATAGCCCCCGTTCGCCTGAGTAGAATCAAAGGCGAATGGGGACTATAAGAAATAGGGTTAGTGTTTTACGACGATGTTAAGACCGTCACGAACATTTAAATGAACGTTCTCAACTCGTAGGTCTTTCGCAATTAAGCGGTTGACTTGGTTGACAGCGATATCGCTGTTTTCTATTGGGTCTAGCACTCTTCCTTGCCATAGAGAGTTATCGATAATGATAAGCCCGCCTGATCTAACCAGCGGTAGGACCGCTTCGTAGTAGTTTAGGTAATTGCGTTTATCTGCATCAATAAAGACAAAGTCAAACTGACCTTCAAGTGACTTGATTGTGTCGAGTGCGGGGCCGAAGATGGCTTTGATTTTACTGCCGTACTCGCTACGATCAAAATAAGATTGAGCAAACTCTATTGCTCGGGGATTGGTTTCACAGCAAATTAGTTCGCCATCACTCGGCATGCCTTCTGCAATAGAAAGGGCTGAATAACCAGTAAACATGCCAATTTCTAGGGCGCGTTTAGGTTGGGCGATTTTTGCCAAAAGCTTCAGAGTTCGACCAATGGTTTTTCCTGATAACTTGTTCGGGTAGCCCATATCTGAATAGGTTTTTTCAACCAATTCGATAAGTAGCTCGGGTTCTGATTGAGTGGTCTCAATGCAGTAGTCGTCAAGATCGTTGAAATCCATAGTGCCTTTTAATTACTGAAGTCTGTGTGAAACGGACGCCAATTTTACTCTGCGTGAAGAGAATGTCTATGGCTTAAAGGCAGAAAAAAGGCTTGATTTTTGCGGATGTCCATTACTAGCAGAAAAAACACCTATTTAAATTAGATTCGCATGAATAATCGAAAAATGATAATTTATGCCCTGAAATTTACATGTGCTCTTTGGTATGGAGCACCACTGACTCCGATAGGGGAATAAAATGCCTGTAATTACTTTGCCTGATGGCAGCCAACGTTCTTTCTCAAACGCCGTGTCGGTAATGCAAGTTGCCGAGGATATTGGTCCTGGTTTGGCTAAAGCGACCATTGCGGGTCGTGTAGATGGTCAGCTTGTCGATGCATGCGAACTTATTTCTGACGACGCGAAATTGAGCATCATCACGGGGAAAGACCCTGAAGGTGTGGAAATTATTCGACACTCGTTTGCTCACCTTGTTGGTCATGCGGTCAAGCAGCTGTATCCGACTGCTGAGATGGCAATCGGCCCTGTGATTGATGAAGGTTTCTATTACGATATCGCGTATGAACGTCCTTTTACGCCTGATGATTTAGTGGCCATTGAAAAACGCATCGCTGAATTGGTTAAGAAAGATTACGATGTTGTTAAGAAAATGACACCGATAGCGGAAGCGCGCCAACAATTCGTTGATCGTGGAGAAACATACAAAGTTGCTTTGATTGATGATATGAATGAGTCAACAACTGAGGTTGGCCTATACCATCATGAAGAATACATGGATATGTGTCGCGGACCACATGTGCCTAATACACGTGTTTTACGTCATTTCAAATTGATGAAGTTGGCTGGTGCTTACTGGCGAGGCGATTCCAATAACGAGATGTTACAGCGTATCTATGGGACAGCTTGGAATGATAAAAAAGAGCTTAAAAACTACCTGACACGTATCGAAGAGGCAGAAAAACGCGATCATCGTAAGTTAGGTAAAAAATTGGATCTGTTTCATGTTCAAGAAGAAGCACCAGGAATGGTCTTCTGGCACCCTAAAGGGTGGCGTTTATATCAAACGGTTGAGCAATACATGCGCCAGAAACAGCTTGATAACAACTATCAAGAAGTTAAGACTCCTCAGATAGTTGACAGGGTGTTGTGGGAAAAATCAGGGCATTGGGGTAAGTATCACGAGAATATGTTTACCACACATTCTGAAAACCGTGATTACGCAGTAAAACCAATGAACTGTCCTTGTCATATTCAGGTATATAATCAAGGTCTTAAAAGTTACCGTGATTTACCGTTCCGTATGGCTGAATTTGGTTCTTGTCATCGTAACGAGCCGTCAGGTGCGTTGCACGGTATTATGCGTGTGCGTAATTTTGTGCAAGATGACGGACACATCTTTGTAACAGAAGGGCAAATTCAGCAAGAAGTGTTTGAATTTATTGATCTGTTGCACGAGGTTTATGCGGATTTCGGCTTTGATAATATCGTTTATCGTTTGTCGACTCGCCCTGAGCAACGAGTTGGTTCCGATGAGGTTTGGGATAAGGCTGAGAAAGCATTATCTGAAGCATTGGATTCAGCAGGGTTGGATTGGGAAGAATTGCCAGGCGAAGGCGCGTTTTACGGGCCTAAGATTGAGTTCTCACTAAAAGACGCCATCGGGCGCGTTTGGCAGTGTGGTACTATTCAGGTCGATTTTTCGATGCCGACTCGTTTGGGAGCGCAATATGTCTCTGAAGATGGCTCTCGCCAAACTCCAGTTATGTTGCATCGTGCTATTGTTGGGTCTCTTGAGCGTTTTATTGGTATTTTGATCGAAGAGACAGAAGGGGCATTTCCAGTCTGGCTTGCACCTGAACAAGTTGTTATCATGAACATTACAGATCGCCAAGCAGATTATTGTGCTGATTTGGCAAAAAGATTGAATTCAAATGGCTTTAGAGCAAAACTTGACTTGAGAAACGAGAAGATCGGGTTTAAAATTCGCGAGCATACTCTTCAACGCGTACCATATATGATTGTAGTTGGTGATAAAGAGGTTGAACAGCAACAAGTTGCCGTTCGTACTCGTACTGGCGAAGATCTTGGTGTGATGAGTATATCCGATTTCGAGAATTTGCTTCAAAAAGAAGTTGCTCGCCGTAGCCGTAAACAAGAAGTGGAGATAGTACTATAAAAGGTAATATGAATCGTGGACGTACTGCTAGTAAGCAGCGCCCTCTAATCAACGAGAACATTCGAGCAACCGAAGTGCGTTTGATCGCAGCTGATGGTGAACAAGTTGGTGTTGTCTCTCTTGAAGAGGCACTAAAAGCAGCTCAAGAAGCGGCTTTAGATCTAGTGCAAATTGCTGATTCAGATCCGATTGTTTGTAAGATCATGGACTACGGTAAGCATATTTTTGAAGCAAAGAAAGCAAAAGCTGCTCAAAAGAAAAATGCGAAGCAAATTCAAGTTAAAGAAATGAAATTCCGTCCAGGGACGGAGGAAGGGGATTATCAGGTAAAACTCCGCAACCTGATACGTTTCCTTGAAGGCGGGGATAAGGCCAAAGTATCGCTACGATACCGCGGTCGTGAAATGGCCCATCAGGAGCTTGGTATGCAACTTATGAATCGAGTCGCTCAAGACTTAGAGGAATATGGTGCAGTAGAGCAAGCTGCGAAAATGGAAGGTCGTCAATTGACTATGGTGCTAGGCCCCAAAAAGAAGAAGTAGTTTTAAATAGACGCACGTAATGATTGCAATGCTTTTGTTACGTGATGTGTATTAAAAAATTACACTAACATTAACGAATGCGAGAGTGGTTTTATCATGTCCAAAATTAAGTCACACAGTGGCGCAGCTAAGCGCTTCAAACGTACCGCGAATGGTTTTAAGCATAAGCAGTCTCATACTAGTCACATTTTGACTAAGAAATCGACTAAGCGTAAGCGTCATCTTCGTTCTATGAACCAGATTGCGCAAAGCGACAAAGCGTTAATTGTACGCATGTTGCCATACATCTAAGTCTAGATTTTTTTAGTTCATTAATTTATTAGTATAAGGTTTATATTATGCCTCGCGTAAAACGTGGTGTTCAGGCTCGTCGCCGTCACAAAAAGATTTTAAAGCAAGCTAAAGGTTACTACGGTGCACGTAGTCGTGTATTTCGTGTAGCGAAACAAGCTGTTATCAAAGCTGGTCAGTATCAGTACCGTGACCGTCGTCAGCGTAAGCGTCAATTCCGCGCACTGTGGATTGCTCGTATCAACGCTGCTGCACGTATCAATGGTCTATCTTACAGCCGTTTCATTGCAGGTTTGAAACAAGCTGCAATTGAAATTGACCGTAAGGTTTTGGCTGACCTAGCTGTGTACGAGAAAGAAGTTTTTGCTGCTATCGTTGAAAAAGCGAAAGCAAGCTTGGCTTAATTTCTGACGTAGCCTTAGGGTGATTCGATCTTGATGGATTTAGTCTTAATAGAACGAATTGCTCAATGCAGTCTTTGATAGGGGAAGAGCCATTGGTTCTTCCCCTATTTTATTTTTTGGAGTGTGTAAATGGAGAACCTAAAGCAGATTCTTGCTGATGCGCTGAGCGCAGTGGCTGCGTCTGAGAGTGAGTCCGCACTGGATGATGTACGTGTGCATTATTTGGGTAAAAAGGGCGCTCTGACTGCTTTGTTGAAACAGCTTGGTAATGTTTCTGCAGAGGAACGACCGAAATTCGGTCAAATGGTCAACGAAGCAAAAGACCAAGTTCAGGAGAAAATCACTGAACGCAAAGCTTCTCTTGTTAAAGCCGCGCTTGACGCGAAGCTGGCAACTGAAACCATTGATATTTCTCTATCTGGTAAAGGTCAAGAAGTGGGTGGTTTGCATCCTGTGACTCGTACTATGGAGCGTATCGAGACTTTTTTCCGTGGTATTGGTTTTGATGTGGCCTCAGGGCCAGAAATCGAAGACGATTATCACAACTTTGAAGCTCTAAACATTCCTGCGCATCACCCAGCGCGAGCAATGCAAGACACATTCTACTTTAATCCATCAACAGTACTAAGAACGCATACATCTCCTGTTCAGGTGCGTACGATGGAAACCTCTCAGCCGCCCATTCGAATTATTTGTCCTGGCCGTGTTTATCGTTGTGATTCGGATCAGACGCATACGCCAATGTTTCATCAGGTTGAAGGTTTGTTGATTGACGAAAATATTTCTTTTGCAGACCTAAAAGGAATTTTGCAGCAATTTTTGAACGTCTTTTTTGAAGATGATTTGAAGGTACGTTTCCGTCCTAGTTATTTTCCATTTACTGAGCCATCCATTGAAGTGGATATCATGCGAACGAACAGTAAAGGTGAAGAGTCTTGGTTGGAAGTGTTGGGCTGTGGCATGGTTCACCCAAAAGTGCTTGAGATGTCAGGAATTGATTCTGAGAAATACACGGGGTTTGCTTTTGGTATGGGCGTAGAGCGTTTTGCCATGTTGCGCTATAAAGTAGATGATTTGCGTATGTTCTTTGAAAACGATTTACGCTTCCTTAAGCAGTTCAAGTAACCAGTCAATCCAGGATGTTTTTATGAAAGTTAGTGAGAATTGGCTAAGAGAGTGGGTCAATCCAGACATCAGTAGCGATGATTTGGTTGCTCAGATAACCTTAGCTGGCCTTGAAGTCGATGAGGTTTTGCCGGTTGCTTCTGAATTTTCAGGAGTTGTGGTAGGTGAGATTGTTAGTGCTGAGCCACATCCGAATGCTGATAAACTGCAAGTTTGTCAGGTGTCTGATGGTGCTGAGATCTTTCAGGTTGTTTGTGGTGCGCCGAATGCGCGTCCAGGCATTAAAATTCCATTTGCTAAAATTGGCGCTGTTCTAGGTGCGGATTTTAAAATCAAAAAAGCGAAACTTCGCCAAGTAGAATCTTTTGGGATGTTGTGTTCGGCTTCTGAATTAGGCTTGAGCGATGATCATGATGGCATTATGGAATTGCCCAATATTGCCAAAGCGGGTGAAGACTTCCGTGCTTTTTTGAATCTTGATGATCAGATTATAGATGTCGACCTAACACCTAACCGCAGTGATTGTTTAAGCATTGCGGGTTTAGCCCGCGAAGTGGGAGTGTTGAATAAGGCAGATGTAACACCTGTTAGTGTTGCTCCTGCTAATATTGCTATAGATGACGCCTTTCCAGTAAGAGTGGACGCGGCTGATGCATGTCCTCGTTATTTGGGCCGTGTTGTGCGTGGTGTTGATGTTAAAGCTCAGACTCCGCTGTGGATGGTTGAGAAGCTTCGTCGCAGTGGGATTCGTTCAATTGATCCAATTGTAGATATCACTAATTATGTGATGCTGGAGCTTGGTCAGCCGATGCATGCCTTTGACTTGGCGAATTTGTCTGGTTCAATTGTTGTGCGAATGGCCAATAAAGGTGAGAAAATTGTCCTGCTTGATGGCCAAGAAGTATCGCTGCGTGATGATACGTTATTGATAGCGGATGAGAAGACGCCATTGGCCATCGCTGGTGTAATGGGTGGTGAAGGTTCTGGCGTTAGCGAAGAGACAAAAGATATATTTCTTGAAAGTGCTTTCTTTACGCCATTATCTTTGGCTGGTAAGGCGCGTTCTTATGGTTTGCATACCGACTCCTCTCATCGTTTTGAGCGTGGCGTAGATGCTACTTTGCAAGAGCGGGCAATTGAGCGAGCAACGGCACTGGTTGTTGAGATTGCCGGCGGCCAAGTTGGTCCGATTACGCATACGGTTAATGAGTCTACTTTGCCATCTGCGTCATTGGTAACCTTGCGTCGCAAAAAACTTGATCAGTATTTGGCTGTGTCTATCGATAAAGATTTAGTGACAGATATTTTGACGCGTCTTGGTCTTGAGATGATAGAGGTAACTGACGAAGCTTGGACGACGAAAGCGCCGTCCCATCGTTTTGATATTGCGATAGAAGCGGATTTGATTGAAGAGGTTGCGCGTATCTATGGTTACGATAACCTTCCATCTTCTATGCCTCAGGCGGCCGTGAATTTTACGCCTTTGTCTGAGACAAAAACGCAGATTCAAGTGTTGCGTTCTATCTTGGTTTCTCAAGGTTATCAAGAGGCTGTAACTTATAGCTTTATTGATCCGGTATTAAGTAAGCAGTTTCTACCTCACATTGACCCAGTGCCATTGTCTAACCCAATTTCAGCAGACATGGGTGTTATGCGTCCAAGTTTGGTGCCAGGATTGGTCAAAGCGTATCTTTATAACCAAAATCGTCAGCAGTCACGCGTTCGCTTGTTTGAGACAGGTCGTCGATTTATTGGTTCTGTTGATGCGTTGGCCGATTTGGATCAACAGCAGCAAGTGGCAGGCTTAATTGCTGGCACTCGTCATGCTGAAGCTTGGTACCACGGTAGTGAGAAGGTCGATTTTTATGATCTTAAAGCGCATGTCGAGGCTATGTTTGCGCTCAATGATGGTGGTAAGCCAACTTACGAGCGTTCAACTTGCGAGTTTTTACACCCTGGTCGTTCCGCTGATATCTTTTTAGATGGCCAGTTTGTGGGGTTGATGGGGGAGCTGCATCCGCAGTTGTCTAAAACATTGGGTGCGAATCAGCCTATTTATGTTTTTGATATTGCTTTGAATGCCGTGTTAAAAGCCACTTTGCCTGAATATAAAGCGGTGTCTCGCTTTCCTGAGGTGCGTCGTGACCTTGCGTTGCTAGTGGATCGTTCTGTGCCGGTAAGTGAGCTAGAGAAGGTGATCTCAACAACGGCAGGCGAGGGGTTCAAAAAAGTGTTGGTTTTTGACGTTTATCAAGGGCAAGGTATTGATGAGACGAAAAAAAGTGTCGCATTAGGCTTGACGTGGCAGCATCCTTCACACACTCTTAGTGATGAAGAAGTGAACAACTCTGTTGAGAAAACTATCGCAGCTTTGTCTGTAAGACTTGGGGCTGTTGTAAGGGGGTAGATTTATGGGATCGTTGACGAAGGCGGACCTTGCTGAAAACTTAGTAGATTCGATTGGTCTGAGTAAAAAAGATGCAAAAGACCTTGTTGAAGGTTTTTTTGATGTCGTACGCAGTTCGCTAATAGAAAGGCAGCAAGTGAAGTTATCGGGCTTTGGTAATTTTGAAGTGCGTGAGAAGAGTCAGCGCCCCGGTCGAAACCCAAAAACAGGGGAAGAGATTCCAATCACGGCTCGAACCGTTGTTACTTTTCGACCTGGACAGAAGCTTAAGTCGAAAGTAGAAGATTATATGCAAGAATGATGTGATCTTTTTGTTCATTAAAAGCCACCCTGCAGGGTGGCTTTTTAATTTTGGCGCTTTACCTGTTGATGCTTCTTATGAAAGTGGCTTGCAGGTTCTATTGTCTTGTTTTGGTAGTGATATTGATGTTATCGCTGGATTAGAATGATATTTAGATCAATGTTTAAGCGGTTTTGGTTATAAATTATAGATCTACGATTAATTCGAAAAAAAGTTTATAAAAGTCTTCCCTTTTCAATTCGTTATAGTAATATACGCACCCGCTGACAGCGACAAGGTTTAACTTTTTAGCTGTTGGTTTCGGGGCGTAGCGCAGCCTGGTAGCGCACTAGCATGGGGTGCTAGTGGTCGCAGGTTCAAATCCTGCCGTCCCGACCAAAATTTGAGAAATGCCGCTATAGCTCAGTTGGTAGAGCATCTGACTTGTAATCAGAGGGTCCCGAGTTCGACTCTTGGTGGCGGCACCAGTTTTGGTCAAAGTTTCTTTTCATCAGAAGTGTTGAAGAGAAATAAAAAAAGATTTTGGCTTTTATTAAAGCCGCTATAGCTCAGTTGGTAGAGCATCTGACTTGTAATCAGAGGGTCCCGAGTTCGACTCTTGGTGGCGGCACCACTTCTTAGGAAGTGTTAAAAGTAAACTGCGTCATGTAATGCCGCTATAGCTCAGTTGGTAGAGCATCTGACTTGTAATCAGAGGGTCCCGAGTTCGACTCTTGGTGGCGGCACCATTTACTTGCTTTGAGCATGTAAATTAAAAAGATTTTAGCGTTAAGCCGCTATAGCTCAGTTGGTAGAGCATCTGACTTGTAATCAGAGGGTCCCGAGTTCGACTCTTGGTGGCGGCACCACTTATAAATAGAGTGGTAATGATGTTAAAAGAAAGGGGTGTGTAGCTCAGTTGGGAGAGCGTCGCCCTTACAAGGCGAATGTCGGGAGTTCGAACCTCTCCACACCCACCACTAACTAGACAGTGGGCTTTTACTCAGGTAGAAGCAAAAGTACTAGACCATGTTGGAGTGGTAGTTCAGTTGGTTAGAATACCTGCCTGTCACGCAGGGGGTCGCGGGTTCGAGTCCCGTCCATTCCGCCATCTTTCGATAAGATGTAAAACTACGATTTGGGTGTGTAGCTCAGTTGGGAGAGCGTCGCCCTTACAAGGCGAATGTCGGGAGTTCGAACCTCTCCACACCCACCACTAACTAGACAGTGGGCTTTTACTCAGGTAGAAGCAAAAGTACTAGACCATGTTGGAGTGGTAGTTCAGTTGGTTAGAATACCTGCCTGTCACGCAGGGGGTCGCGGGTTCGAGTCCCGTCCATTCCGCCATCTTTCGATAAGATGTAAAACTACGATTTGGGTGTGTAGCTCAGTTGGGAGAGCGTCGCCCTTACAAGGCGAATGTCGGGAGTTCGAACCTCTCCACACCCACCACTAACTAGACAGTGGGCTTTTACTCAGGTAGAAGCAAAAGTACTAGACCATGTTGGAGTGGTAGTTCAGTTGGTTAGAATACCTGCCTGTCACGCAGGGGGTCGCGGGTTCGAGTCCCGTCCATTCCGCCATCTTTCGATAAGATGTAAAACTACGATTTGGGTGTGTAGCTCAGTTGGGAGAGCGTCGCCCTTACAAGGCGAATGTCGGGAGTTCGAACCTCTCCACACCCACCACTAACTAGACAGTGGGCTTTTACTCAGGTAGAAGCAAAAGTACTAGACCATGTTGGAGTGGTAGTTCAGTTGGTTAGAATACCTGCCTGTCACGCAGGGGGTCGCGGGTTCGAGTCCCGTCCATTCCGCCATCTTTCGATAAGATGTAAAACTACGATTTGGGTGTGTAGCTCAGTTGGGAGAGCGTCGCCCTTACAAGGCGAATGTCGGGAGTTCGAACCTCTCCACACCCACCACTAACTAGACAGTGGGCTTTTACTCAGGTAGAAGCAAAAGTACTAGACCATGTTGGAGTGGTAGTTCAGTTGGTTAGAATACCTGCCTGTCACGCAGGGGGTCGCGGGTTCGAGTCCCGTCCATTCCGCCATCTTTCGATAAGATGTAAAACTACGATTTGGGTGTGTAGCTCAGTTGGGAGAGCGTCGCCCTTACAAGGCGAATGTCGGGAGTTCGAACCTCTCCACACCCACCATCGTTTAGATTTTTCTAAAGTCTCCTATCTCATTGTTTTAACAGCATTTCTTGCTATATAGACACTTATTTAATTTGCGACCATTTTTTGATCACAATTTCACAATTTCACAATTTCACAATTTCACAATTTCACAATTTCACAATTTCACAATTTCACAATTTCACTAGTTCCGTTTGTGACTTTGGTGTGACCGATTTGTGACTCTATTGATCAATATGGCCTCATGTTAGCTCGATTTTTCTGTTTGCATCTTGCTGATTTTGAAATTTATCCAGAACAGCCCCACTTATAATATTTCTTCTCGTTCATACACCTTGTTGTACCTTATTGTATTTTTATTCTATTAAGTGATATGACGCTTTATAGTGTTAAAAGTCATCGCCTCTAATAGAGACGTGATAATTACGTTTATACGTCTTGTGGCTTCTTCTAGTACCGTTTATGGATGATATTTACCAAGTGATGTATTGTTGCTTTTTTAAAAGTAAAATTTGGTCATTGAGATGAACTCTGTTATAGGATACATCAATATACTTGAGCTGTTACCTATTGAACCGAAGCCAAGTATCTCAACAATTGAGATATGGTGCACAGCGACTAGCTAACTAGTGGCGATTCAATCTTTGAATTTAAGTGTTAACCGAATACATACCGCGTAATTTGTCGGTAAGTATCTTCAGGTGCAAGTGAGATAGGAGGGAAGTGAGATTGATTAGTGGCGTCTGGCCAATGTTGAGCTTCAAGAGCAAGGCCAGCGTAAGCTGTTAATGGCCCTTGGTTTATATTTGATTGCGCGTCGAGTTGAATATGACGGCCATCGTAAACTTGTATACCCGGTTCAGTTGTTTGGTAGTTGAGCGTTAGCCCAGTAATTGGGCCTTTGAGTGTCGCAACTGTTTGCACTGGGCGGTTACTATTAAGAGAAAGACAGAAGTTCGTGTCTAGTCCTGGGTAGTCTTCACGGCCTATGGTGCGAAGCTGATGGAAATCGAAAGCGCTGCCAGCGGTTGGGGTGACTTCTCCTGTTGGAATTAGCTCGTTATTGACTGGCAAATAATGATTGGCTTTGATGCTTAGTTGATGATCTAAAATAGAACCTTTGCCATCAAGGTTAACATAGCTGTGACCAGCAAAATTGCAAATAGTTAGCTTGTCGGTGGTGGCGGTAATTTCCATTTCTAAAGTGCTATCGAGTAGACGATAAAACACATCGACAGTCATATTTCCTGGATAACCCATTTCACCGTCAGCAAGTTTAGTTTGCAGCTGCACCATGTCGTCGATTTGCTCAATAACAGACCAATTCTTACTACCAGTACCAGTTGGCCCTCCATGCAAATGGTGAGATTCAGGTAAGGTGGGTGGTAATTGATAAGTTTTACCGTCAATTATCGCATGGCCTTTATTAGTCCTGTTTGCCACTCGCCCAACGATTGCACCGAAGTATTTTGCGCCTTGAATATAATCGCTAAGCTTTGGTGAGCCTAAAACTAAAGAATGTTCGTAGCCATTTAGATATATAGATTGAATGCTTGCACCTAGTGTCAGAATGGACACTTTAAGCTGTGCGTTTTTTAGCGTGATAGATTGAACTTGGTTTAAGTCTGGAGCTAGGTTCACGGAAGTGTCCTTTCAAAAATAATGATAGACATGTTTTTTGTTAGTCAACTAAAGATACTACAAACATGTCAATAAATTTTGTTTTGGCTACCCCTGTTTATCAATATTATTTCAAGAATGTCGTTGGGGAATCTATCTCATATTCCTAAGAGATGAGCAACAATAGATGCCTGATAATGAAAAAAATATCCATAATGTTTTTTTTATAAAAAACGCTACACGCAAACAAAAAAAGGTAATACCGCTTCTTGAGTCATCATTTTACATTCTACTGACTCCATACAGGAGCTCGTTCACTTAATAAAAATAACAAGGAATGACAAGATGAAAAAAATCGTATCTATGAGTTTACTTGCCACCCTTTGCGCAGCGACCTCACTACCTGTTTTGGCCGCTGGTGAAAAGATCGGTTTGTTAATGTCTGACTTGCGTTTAGAACGCTGGCAGAAAGACCGAGATATATTCACTTCCGCAGCAGAAGCCATGGGCGCAAAAGTCTATACTCAATCTGCAAATGGTGACGTCACTACTCAAATCTCCCAAATCGAAAACATGATCTCGCGTGGCGTAGATGTGTTGGTTATCGTGCCTGAAAACGGCGAAGTGCTAGGTAATGTGTTGGCGGAAGCGAAAGCGGAAGGTATCAAAGTCTTGGCGTATGACCGATTGATCAAATTTGCTGACATCGACCTGTATGTGTCTTTTGACAACATCCGAGTGGGTGAGATGCAAGCCGAAGCTTTGCTTAAGCGTAAGCCAAGAGGAAACTACTTCTTAATGGGTGGGTCTCCAACTGACAACAACGCGAAAATGTTCCGTCAAGGGCAAATGAACGTGATTCAACCAGCTATTGATGCGAAACAAATTCAGATTGTTGGCGATCAATGGGCAATGGGTTGGTCTGCTGAAGCGGCATTGAACATTATGGAAAATGGTCTAACCGCCAACGCCAATAAAATCGATGCGGTTGTGGCGTCCAACGATTCCACCGCGGGCGGTGCGATTCAAGCATTAGCAGCTCAAGGTTTGAGTGGAAAAGTGGTTATCTCTGGTCAAGACGCGGATCTCGCTGCCATGCGCCGTATTGTCGCTGGTACTCAAACCATGACGGTGTACAAACCGATTTCTAAACTGGCAACAGCCAGTGCTGAAATGGCGGTTAAACTGGCTCGTGGGGAAAAAATCCAGGTTACAGGCCACGTTAATAACGGCAAGAAAGATGTAGATGCTTTATTGTTAACGCCAATCGCTGTCACTAAAGATAACCTAGATTCCACCGTTATTGCTGACGGTTACCACACGCGTAACGCTGTTTACAATCCTTAGTTCATTCCTATTAATGGCACTCGAAAGAGTGCCATTTGCTTTTCATAAAGGTGTAAATATGAAGCAACCATTATTGGACATGCGTGGGATTATAAAAAGTTTCTCCGGTGTCCGTGCATTAAATGGCGTGAGTATCCAGCTTGATCCTGGTGAAGCCTTGTCTATCTGTGGCGAGAATGGTTCTGGCAAATCCACATTGATGAAGGTACTCAGCGGCGTTTGGCCTTTTGGTTCTTATGAAGGCGAAATCTATTTTGAAGGGAATCTCGTCAAGGCATCCAGCATTCGAGATACCGAAGCGCTAGGGATTGTCATTATCCATCAGGAATTGGCACTCGTTAAAGAATTGACCGTCTTAGAAAATATCTTTCTTGGCAACGAACTTGGCTCGTTTGCACGACTCAATGACGAAGAAATGCATCGTCGTACTTCGGAACTTTTGGCACGGGTCAAACTGGATGTATTGCCCGATACGCCTATCAGAGATCTTGGTGTGGGTCAGCAGCAATTGGTCGAGATTGCCAAAGCGTTAAACAAAAACGTGAAGTTATTGATTCTGGATGAACCAACGTCTTCTCTGACCACCACAGAAATCGAGATCCTATTGAACATTGTGAGCGAGCTGAAACAACAGGGCATCGCTTGCATTTATATTTCTCATAAATTGGAAGAAGTGCTGGCCTTATCCAATTGGGTCACAGTGATTCGTGATGGCGACCATATCGACACGCGATCCGCTGAGAATCTGACGCAAAATGACATTATCAGCATGATGGTCGGACGCGAATTAGACGAGCTTTTCCCACGGGAAGAGCACGATATTGGCGACGTCATACTGAAAGTGAATCACGCGACGGCGAAACAAGCCGGTGCCTCGCGTGCTCAAGTAGAAGACGTAAGTTTTGAATTACGGCAAGGTGAAATTCTTGGCATCGCAGGGTTGATCGGTTCTGGTCGAACAGAGCTGATGCAATGTTTGTATGGTTCTTACGATGGTAACTACGAAGCAGAGATTGAGTTGCATGGCGAGTCGTTAGCAATTCGTTCTCAGCGCACAGCGTTAGAAGCCGGTATTGCCATGGTGCCAGAAGACCGAAAGCGTCACGGCATCGTTCCTATTATGAGCGTTGGACGAAACATCACCCTTTCGGTTTTAAGTCAATATTCGTCATGGTTTGGTGCGATCAATGAAGATCAAGAAAGCCAAGACATCGATAATTATATTGCGCAACTGAAAGTAAAAACGGCGTCGTCTGAACTGTCTATTAAAAATTTGAGTGGTGGTAATCAGCAAAAAGCCATCATCGCCAAATGTTTATTAACGCATCCCAAAATTTTGATACTAGACGAGCCGACTCGTGGCATTGATGTGGGCGCCAAATACGAAATTTATAAACTGATGTTTACGCTCGTCAAACAAGGTATGTCGATCATCATGGTGTCGTCTGAATTGTCCGAAGTCATAGGGATCAGTGACCGAGTATTGGTGATGCACGAAGGACGACTAAAAGGTCAATTTGACCACCAAGGTTTGACTCAAGAAATGATAATGAATTGCGCGATCAAAGAGGATACAGCGAATGTTTAAAACAATAAAAACCAGTCAATTACAACTGTTTGCTATGTTGGCGGCCATGTTGTTGATCGTCGTCTTCTTTTCATTTGCGACGGACGGTGCCTTTGTGTCACCGCGAAATATTTCTAACTTAATACGTCAAACGGCCATTGTGGGTGTGTTGGCAATTGGTATGGTGTTCGTGATTATCAGCGCCGAAATCGATTTGTCTGTTGGTTCCATGATGGGGTTATTGGGTGGCATTGCGGCGATTTTGGATGTTTGGTTTCACTTTCCCATTTTATTCACAATCTTAATCACCGTGGTGTCTGGCTTAGTCTTGGGCTTGTTTAACGGCTGGTGGGTTGCGTATCAAAAAGTGCCGTCGTTTATTGTGACCTTGGCTGGAATGTTAGCGTTCCGTGGCATCTTGGTGGGGTTAACAGATGGTGCGACCGTCGCTCCAACGTCCAGTTCACTTGCCATTGTTGGGCAAAGTTACATACCTTCCGGTTGGGGCATTAGTGTCGTGGCGTTATTGTGCCTTGGTCTGGTCGCGCGTGTTTATACTCGTCGTCAAGCAAGACAAAAGCACGGTGTGGAAAATCAATCGGCGAAATTTGAATACGCCAAAGCCACGATTGCGGTGTCTGTGTTGATGGGCTTGTTGTTCATCTTGGAAAGCTATCGTGGTATTCCAACGCCAATTTTAATCATGGGCGGGCTAATTCTTATCGCCACTTACGTGGCAAAACGCACCTCATTTGGTCGTCGAGTGTACGCGATTGGTGGCAACATCGAGGCGACTCGCATGTCTGGCGTCAACGTTGAGCGTACCAAAATGTTGGTGTTTGGTTTTAACGGCATGATGGTGGCGGTCGCCGCTTTGATTCTAACCTCTCGTCTTGGCGCGGGTTCGCCAGCAGCTGGTAACATGGCTGAGTTGGATGCAATCGCCGCTTGTGTGATCGGCGGAACCAGTTTGGCTGGCGGTGTCGGTGCGGTATTCGGTGCCATTATGGGCGCACTGATCATGGCGAGTTTGGACAATGGTATGAGTATGTTGGACGTGCCGACGTTTTGGCAATTGATCGTCAAAGGCATGATTTTATTGCTCGCGGTTTGGTTGGACGTTAAGACCAAAAAAGCGCAGTAAGACGGTCTTTCATCATAGCGAATTTATGGATAGGTAATGTATGTATATCGGTATAGATCTCGGCACCTCAGGCGTAAAAGTCATTCTTATGGCGAAAGAGGGACATGTCGTAGCGAGCTGTTCGTCACCTCTTTCGGTGTCGCGTCCTTTTGATCTCTGGTCTGAGCAAAACCCAGAAGACTGGTGGCAAGCAACGGATTTGGCCATGTTACAACTGGCTGCAGAAAATAACCTCCAAGAGGTGAAAGCCATTGGCTTATCAGGGCAAATGCATGGCGCGACCTTGCTAGGAAAGCTGGGCGAGGTGTTGCGTCCGGCGATTCTTTGGAACGACGGCCGTTCCTATGAAGAATGTTTGTTGCTGCAAAGGCGTTGTCCAGAAGTGCAATCCATCACGGGGAACTTGGTCATGCCAGGTTTTACCGCTCCGAAATTATTGTGGGTGAAACAACACGAGCCAGATGTTTTTGCGCAAATTGATAAAGTGTTGCTGCCAAAAGATTATCTGCGATTTCGAATGACCGGCGATTTTGCGACGGATGTCTCGGATGCCTCAGGCACGCTTTGGTTGAACATGGAACAACGAGCTTGGAGCGACACCATGTTGCAAGCAACAGGTCTAAATGAACAACAAATGCCAAAGGTGTATGAAGGGTCAGAAATCACGGGCACGATCAACGAGGCCTTAGCGAAACGTTGGTCTATGTCGGCTGTGTCTGTGGCGGCGGGCGGTGGTGATAACGCTGCAGGCGCGGTTGGCATGGGGATTATCAAACCGGAAGAAACCATGTTGTCGCTTGGTACGTCTGGCGTGATTTTCTCGGTAAGCGATGGTTTTACAGCGAATCCTGCGGTTGCGTTGCACAGTTTTGGCCATGCGATTACAAATACATGGCACACCATGTCGGTGATGTTAAGTGCGGCGAGCTGCATTGATTGGGTTACTAAATTGACGCAATTTAACAGTGTGGAAGCCGCGTTATTGTCCGCCGAAAACCGTGTTGATCATGCGAGTAACGTGACGTTTTTACCTTATTTAAGCGGAGAACGAACCCCTCATAATGATGCCAATGCAAAGGGGGTTTTTTGGGGGATGACCCATGAAACTACGCCAGCGGATCTGGTTCATGCGGTGTTAGAAGGCGTGACCTTTGCCTTGCTCGATGGCTTAGACGCCGTGCGCTCGGCTCAGAATATTCATGACAGTATTGATGTGATTGGCGGTGGTGCAAAAAGTACCTATTGGTTGCAATTGCTGGCGGATGTATTTGCTGTTCCGATGGATTACCGCGAAGGCGGAGAGGTTGGCCCTGCATTAGGTGCCGCACGGTTGGCCGCGTTGGGTCATCAAGGTCAGCAGGCGTTGAACGAAATTTGTGTGAAGCCTACCTTGATCAAACGGTATCAGCCAAACCTAGAGAACTCGGCGCGTTATGCGAAAAAACGAGAGCGTTTTCATGATTTATACCAAAGACTAAAAGGTCTTTAATCACGAAAAGCGGTACCGCCTTGTACCGCTTTTTCACTGTTTTACCACGGTGTTTTTTTCCTCCCCCTTTCCCTTCCCGATGGTCTGTGTATTCAAAATTACGATTTTTATTAATTTGTTTCTGATTTTTGCTATTCCCTAGGACGGCTGAACCTTCTGAGGTTATGATTCTGATTGTAAAAATAAAAATTAGAGATGCCTTTGTATGTTTGAAAAACGCTACCGCCTTAACCTTGTGTTCAATGCCAATAAAGTCTACGACCGACAAGTCATTGAAGGTATTGGCGAATATCTGCAAGCCGCTCAATGTGATTGGGATGTGTACTTTGAAGATGACTTTCGCCATCGTTTGGATGGTTTAAACCATTGGAAGGGCGACGGCATTATTGCCGACTTTGATAACCCTGAAGTAGAAGCACTGTTAAGAAATACCGACATTCCGACCGTCGCCGTTGGTGGTTCTTATCATCATAAAAGTGACTATCCCCGTTTGCCTTACGTTGCCACAGACAACGCGGCGTTAGTGAAATGCGCGTATGAGCATTTAAAGCGCAAAGGTCTGCCGCAGTTCGCGTTTTATGGTGTGCCAAGCACAGACTACAGTCGTTGGGCGAGCGAGCGCGAACACGCATTTATCGAGCAAGTGGGTTCTGATGGTTTTGAACCCCATGTTCACCAAGGCTTGTTTACCACTGCAGAGCTTTGGGAAACAGCGCAACACGATCTAGAAACGTGGCTGCAAGGGCTACCTAAGCCGATTGGCATTGTCGCGGTGACGGATTCCCGAGCGCGTCACTTACTGCAAGCCTGTGACCATTTGAACATTATGGTGCCGGAACAGGTTGCCATTGTCGGGATCGACAATGAAAACATGGCGCGCTATTTAAATCGCACCGCGCTGTCTTCTGTCGAACAGGGCTGCAAGCAAATGGGCTATGAAGCCGCGAAGATGCTGCATCGCATGTTGCTGGGTTACCCTGTGGAAGACTCGTTGGTGGTGGTCGATCCGATTGGTGTAGAAGAAAGGCAGTCGTCTGACTATCGAGCGTTGCGTGATCCTTATGTGATTCAAGCCATGCATTTTATACGTCATAACGCCTGTCGAGGTGTGAAAGTCGCGCAAGTGGTGGATTACATAGGCATTTCCAGAACCAACCTAGAAACTCGCTTTATCGACGAAATCGGCTGCTCCATGCATGAGCAATTGCACATGACCAAGTTTTATCGAGCGTGCGAATTGATCACCTCGACCAATCTCCCATTTGACGAAATCGCCCGCACTTGTGGTTACCCTTCCGTACAATACATGTACACGGTATCGCGGAAAAACTTAGGCATGACGCCAGGGGAATACAGAGTGTCGTCGCGGCTTGGTAAAGACGCTTAATGCGTTTGAAAAATAAATGAGACGATAAGATCAAACATAAAAAAACACAGGTCAGTGTCACTGGCCTGTGTTTTTTATTTTGTACTGACTGTTTAGGTGTTATTTATAGATAAAACCGTTCACTATATTTTCTAGCATCTCTTGACGACCAGAAACAGGTTGAGGGTCAATATTGTTTTTCTCTGCATATTCAGCAAGATCTTGCAGTGTATGCTTACCAGCCAAAATATCCGCACCCAAAGAGTCGTTCCATTTCGCATAACGCTGATCAACAAACTTCGCCAGTTTTTCATCTTCGATCATTTTCACCGCCCGTTCTAATGACAACGCCAAAGTGTCCATGGCGCCAATGTGACCGTGGAATAAATCTTCCAAATCCATCGATTGACGACGTAGCTTGGTGTCGAACATGTAGCCGCCGTTTTGGAAACCGCCGTTTTTCAGAATCTCATAGGTAACTAAAGTATATTCTTCAACACTGGTTGGAAATTGGTCTGTGTCCCAACCGAGTTGCGCGTCACCTTGGTTGGCGTCGACAGAACCGAGAAGACCCAAAGAGCATGCCGTGGCGATTTCATGATGGAAACTGTGACCCGCTAATGTGGCGTGGTTGGCTTCGATGTTGACCTTGATCTCTTTTTCAAGACCAAACTCTTTTAAGAAACCGTACACCGTCGCGGTATCGTAATCGTACTGATGTTTGGTTGGCTCAGCCGGTTTTGGTTCGATCAATAAGGTGCCTTTGAAGCCGATTTTGTATTTATGTTCAACCACCATTTGCATAAAGCGACCAAGTTGGGCGCGTTCACGTTTCAAATCGGTATTTAGTAAGGTTTCATAACCTTCACGACCGCCCCATAGAACATAGTTTTGACCGCCTAATGCTTTGGTTGCATTCATCGCATGAAACACCTGAGTCGCCGCGTAGGCAAAAATTTCAGGGTTAGGATTGGAAGCGGCGCCAGACATGTATCTTGGGTTGGAAAAGGCATTTGCCGTTCCCCATAAAAGCTTCACGCCAGTAGCTTCTTGCTTAGCTTGAAGGACATCAACCATTTCTGCGAAGTTGTTAATGTATTCTTTTAACGAACGGCCTTCTGGGCTGACATCAATGTCGTGAAAGCTGTAATAAGAAATGCCCAATTTTGTGAAGAACTCAAACGCCGCATCGGCTTTTAGCTTCGCTGCATCCATTTCGGATGCCGCTTTGTACCAAGGTCGATCAAAGGTATTTGCCCCAAAGACATCGCTTCCTTGCCAACAGAAATTGTGCCAATAACAGGCCGCCATTCTCAAATGCTCTGCCATGGTTTTGCCCATTAGCACCTTATTCGCATCGTAATGTTTGAAAGCAAAAGGGTTAGTTGAATTTGCGCCTTCGTACGTTATTTGCGGCACGTTCTTAAAAAACTCACTCATATCAGATCTCCTGATTGTTGTTATTTTTGTTCCTATGAATGATTGGTTTTTTGAGCGATTGCTTCAATTACGAAATTTCTTGAGGGCGTTATTGAATTTGTTGGCTGTCTGGCTAGGCCTCGGGCAGAGGATGAGGAACTAGTGGCGATTAATGTCTATTTACCCAACCAAAGTTTCAATTGTTAAGTGTTTCTGAGCAAAACGTAAATTATATAATTGAGCGATTCGATTGGTTAACTCGTTTTTAATACAATATAAGATGCTGAGATTGGTTGGCGTAGTCCATTCCATCTCACTAGTGGCCATGCCTAAAGCAAAAGTAGGGGTTGAATCGGAGCGATACACTATGACCAACGAGTACAGTACTGACTAGCGAACGACTATCGCATTACGGATAAAGCGAGCAGGGGACGTTTGTTGATTAACATAGCGATAGCATTGGTCACTCGGGTAGCTGATGGATTGACCCGCCTGAAGAACATGGGTTTGATCGCTAAGCTCTAGATGCAAAACACCTTCGATGATGTAAAGCATTTCATAGAAGCCTTGTGGGTCTGGCTCTGCTTGGTAAAAGTCGCCTGCTGCGAGTTTCCAAGACCATAATTCCACTTCATTTTGTGAGATGACTGAGCAACCCAAATAGGCTTCGCTGCCAGCTTTCGCACCTTTCCAAGTCAAAATCTGTTCTGGCTGAGTCGTGTTGTCGATAGCAGGACGAACAATTTCAGAGAACGTCACGCCAAGCACTACTGCCAGTTGGTTTAATTTTGCGAGGCTGATGTTGGCTTGACCATTTTCAATAGAAGCCACCATTCTGCGGCTGACCTCGGATTGGTCGGCCAGTTGTTGTTGGGTCAAATGGCGCTCGCTGCGAAGGCGCTTTACATTTTCAGCCACGAACTCCAATACAGCGGGGGCTTCGGTAGGGTGTGAGTTGGACAAAGCAAACTCCATAAATTGCGTGTGCAGTATATTGCACAATCCGTTAATGAGTGTTAATTTGTGCACTATATTACACAAATCAATAAGAGTTAACAGCTATGTTTCAAAACACAGTATTGCCATTGTTGGCACGTTGGATAGGCCCTAAAACCGCTTTGCTTATGGTGACAGTGGTCTGGGGTGGGACATTTGTGGTGGTGAAATTTGGCCTGACTTTGAGCTCTCCCATGTTTTTTGTGGCGTGCCGGTTTCTCGTAGCCGCTTTGGCGATTGGGCTGTTGTCCTATCAGTCGTTAAAACGTACGACAAAAGCTGATCTGATTGCTGCAATAGCCATTGGGCTCTCTATCACAGCGGGGTATGGCTCTCAAACCGTGGGGATGCAATACATAACAAGTAGCGAATCCGCTTTTATTACGGCTCTGTATGTTCCTTTGGTGCCATTTATCTTGTTTCTGGTGTTCAAAAAAGTCCCCCATTACATGACGTGTATCGGTGCGTTGGTGGCCTTTATGGGATTAGTGATGTTATCCGGCGGTGGTTCAAGCTCTCAATCTATGAACTTTGGTCACATTATTACGGCGCTGAGCACCATCGCACTAGCGATTGAGATTATTTTAATTAGTCACTTTGCACCCAGCGTGAACCTTAAAAACGTCACGATTCTACAATTGTTCTTTGCTGCTGTGTTTGCCTTTATCAGCATGCCAATCGTCGGGGAAAGAGAACTTCCGGAGTTCTCGTGGGCGTTAGTGGGCATTATTGGTGGATTAAGTTTGGCCAGCGCTTGTATTCAGCTCACCATGAACTGGGCACAACGCAGTGTGGATTCCTCTACCGCTGCCATTATTTATGCGGGTGAGCCTGTTTGGGCCGGTATCATCGGCCGCATAGCGGGAGAACGCTTACCTGCGATGGCATTACTAGGGGGCGTCTTGGTAGTGATTGGACTGCTGCTTAGCGAGCTTCGACCAAAGCGTAAAAAAGCCTTGATCGAAGCACCAGCAGAGCAAGTCAAAGACGCATTAAAAAAATAGTACGCTGGCGCTAGTCACCACACAGAGCAGTGTGCCTGAAAGATAGGGCGCACGGGTCGCGATCAGATTACAAGCACTGTCGCAGCAGTTGGAAATGGAATAAGCTCTCCTGTCAGGCCGAAAATAGGGACCTGCAGGTTAGTTGCAAGTTTATGTTCAACGCGCTGTTTGATTTCCTCTGTCTCATGTTCATGTAAGTGATGATGGTAATGTGCATGACTGCGCAGAGTCCGCAAAATCATCCAACTTCCCATGATCAAAACAATGCTTCCTAAAAGTATTGGATTCTTTCATTAAGTAATGAAACAGCGAATCAAAAGAAGAGGGAGCTTGCCAAGGTTTAATAAGTTGATGTCATCATCTTTGATGAAAACTGGTTTTTGGTCAGTTAACTCTATTATTTTGTTAGTGTTACCGTTATTTGTTATGACGCGGTACCTAATGCGGGCAGGTGGCATGGCCTCCCGCTTGGTGTATTTTGTTGAGTCGTTGGTCGGGTGGGGATGAGTCAGGTTATGAAACCGGCTTTGTTTTTTATGTTTTTTGCGGCTTTACCAGTGATGTTGGTAACAACCTATTGGTCGCCTTTAGCGCTGTATTTGCCAAGGTTATTTGGCTACATATAGTAGGGCAGTCATTAAATGGCGTTTTGATGGGTGAGTAAACCGGTGGTTTGCGTTGCCATCATTTTAGGATGAACATCTCGTTGTGGAGGTGTTCATCCTTTTTTATTTTGATGCAATGATTTACAAATATGGTATTGCGTAAGACATACTTACTGGTAATATCAGGTTATGTGCTTCTATACTTGAGGCGTATAATTGATATAACGTATAAAAAAACATAAGTCCCAATAAAAATAACAATGGAGCCTATTATGACCACACCTTCAAAATCCTTATTTAAAGTAAGCCTTGTCACGGTTTCCGTGGCGGCGGCGTCTTCTGCGTTCTCCGCAGGATTTGCTTTAAATGACCACAGTGCGACCGCGTCTGGTAAAGCGTTAGCGGGCGTAGCCGCATCAAACGAAGACATCTCAGCGAGTTTTTGGAACCCTGCTTTATTTGTGAATGCGAAAGAAACGACCGTCTATGTATCGGGTGCTTATGTTATGCCGAGTATGGATGTGACGGTTAATTCTGCTAGTGATGCGACACCTACTGTTCCTGCTTTTGGTCTGACAGGTCCAGTCGATATCACCAGCGATGGGGCAACGCAAGATTCTGTTGATGATACTTTAGTGCCGTCATTGTATTTTGCTAAACCACTTTCCGATAAAACGGTGGCTGGTATTGCTTTAAATGTCCCTTTTGGCTTATCTGGTGACTATGGTCAAGAGTGGGCGGGTCGTTTCCATGCGACAGAGACAGGTATTCAAGATATCGCTTTGAGTTTTGCTTTGGCTCATCGAGTATCTGATAAGTTGTCAGCTGGTGCCAGTGTTCAGTTACACAGTGCTGAGGTAGTGTTGGAATCAGCTGTTGGTCGATCAGGAAGCGAGGGTATTGGCCGTATTGAAGCTGATGCTACAGGGTTTGGTTTCAGTCTTGGTGTAATGTTTGAACCCGTTAAAGGGACTCGTCTTGGTGCGGGTTACCGTAGTGAAGTGGAGTTTGATTTCGAAGGCGATGTCAAATACACCGATGTTGCGGGTGTTAACGGTGGTCTTAGTGCCTTAGGTGCAGGTTACCAATTGGTTAATGCAGATGTAACTGACTCTATCACCTTTCCATCGGTGTTAACTTTGAGTGTTGAGCATGATTTAAGTAACAAAGTGACTCTAGGTCTTACTGCAATAAGAACGGGCTGGGGGTCAATGGATGGCATTAATATTGACTTTGATAGCGATCAGCCAAACTCTAAACTTACTTTCGGCTTTGAAGATCAGTGGATGTATTCTGCGGGCTTAACCTACGCTTATTCAGACAAGCTAACATTACGCACGGGTGTGGCAATGGACAATTCCCCTGTTACGGATGAATACCGCTCTGCGCGAACGCCTGATGGCGATCGTAAGTGGATATCTATTGGTGGGACTTATGACTTTAATGACATGACATCAGCGACATTCGCGTTTACTCATGTGATGATTGATGACGTATCGGTAGATCGTGATTTCACTGCATCGGGCGAAGAGGATGCTGGGCGCGGTACTTTGGATGCTGATTACAAATCGTCTGCAAATGTAATCTCAGTCGCTATGAACATGGCGTTCTAATCTAGCCCTTTTAGAATGATTGCTTAAAAAAGCCAGAGTTCATAATGAACTCTGGCTTTTTTATGTCTGATTTTTGAGGTGTTTTTTTATAGCGTGTGATTGTCTTAACCAAAAACTAATACACCATGCGCAGATCTTTGGCTTTCGCATTGTCTTTTGCAGTCCAGTCGGTAAGTGGGGAAGGTTTACCAAAATAATAGCCTTGCAGTGTTTGGCAGCCTAAAGCAGTAAGAAGGTTGGCTTGTTCTTTGGTTTCGATGCCTTCTGCGATGACTTTCATGCCAAGAGAGTCGGCTAACTGTATCGTGGATTTTACTATGTCTATATGTCGTTGGTCTTCCGGTAGAGGGGACACAAAGCGACGATCAATTTTTAGGATGTTAGCTGGAATGTCGATTAACTGCCCGAGGGAGGCTTGACCGGTACCAAAATCGTCAATGGCAATAGAGTAACCATATTGAGACAAGCTTCTTAAGCGTTTGTGTATCAGTGGGTGAGTCATTACAGGGCTTGTTTCTGTGATTTCTAACTCAAGCATGCTTGCTAGCCATGGATTGTCAGCAATTAGCGACATTAATAATGCAAAGAAACCGTCATTCATCAATTCTTGGCCGGCTAAATTAAAGGCAATTGGGGTGTAGATATGCTCTTCGTGCCAGACTGTGAGCGTTGCCACAAGCTCTCTTACTAAGTTTTCAGCCAATAGAGGCAGTAAGCCGAGTTTTTCTGCGATTTTAATAAAACTGGTAGGAGGAACAAATGTGCCATTATTTTGCCATCTTGCTAACGCTTCGAAAGAGCAAATTTGGCCATTGGGTGACACCTGAGGCTGAAGCCAAATCTTGATCTCTTTATTTTTAATGGCTGAGCTGAGTTTTAGCCCTAACTTATGTTCTTCGATAAGTTTATTTTCAAGGCTATGATTGTAGTATGAAAAACGGTCAGTGCTGGTTGAATACTCTAATGCCATTTCACAGTGTTCAAGCAGTTCTTCGGCCGATTTCCCATCGGTATGGTAGTAGGCGATGCCGACCTGATAATCCATGTTTAATCGACTGCCATCTACGGTTACTTGGCTAGGAAGTACAGAGCGAATAAGCGTCGATAAATTTTTCTGGATTAGGTAAGTCTGACCCAATGGTACGAAACAGGCAAATTTAACCCCGCGTAAACGGCCAATAATGGCTTGTTCAGAAAGTTTCTTCTGGAGTGTTTTCGAAAAATTTAGAATCACTTTGTTGGCGCTGTCTTTTCCGTATTGCTTATTAAGCAATTTGAACTGACTGATGCGAATAATAAACATTGCGCCCGTTAAGTGCTGATCTTGCTCTGCTATACGTTGGTTTATCTGACAACAAAAGTGCCTATGATTTGGCAAAAGGGTCAAAAGATCTAAGCGTGCGAGTCGATTATTGGTTTCTTGTGTGCTTTCGAGCTCTTGCTGGATGGCGTGTAATTGCGTGTTGTTTTGTAGGTGAAGCGCATAATGGCCATGTTGATTAAGAGCGACTCTACGAATTTGTATGTGTACCTCTGCTCGCTGTTTTAATGTGCATTCCGCTAAGTTAGATTGCCAAAATAAGCCTTTCGTATCGTTGGCGGGAGTAAGCCAATCTACGATTCTGCTGTCTGTAAAATTGTGCTGCCCAGAATCGGTCAATAAGTCACGTGCCAATTGGTTGGCCTTTAAAATTTTGCCACGCTGATCACACAATAACGTTGGTGTGCCTGTGTTTTCAAAAAACTCTTCATACATGGCGTAGTTATTGTTGAGCTTCTTATACAGTAGCTTCATGTGAGAGGCGTTGTTTTCGAGTGTCTGAATGATTCTGGAGACCGCCAGCGGTAGCCCTATGTTTAACGTCACAAAGGTCAGTAGCTGAAAGTAAAAAGAGGACGTGTCTATTTGACCAAAGTCGGAGCTATTTATTGCCATCAGACAAAATGGAAAGATGTTAATGGCCATGGCCGCTAGCGATGCTTTAAAGCTGAATAACAGACGAGTAATCAGTGGCAATGAATACAAAGAAACCAGTGCGTACTTTTCTGCGTACGGTTCATTGCTCAGGGTGAGTAGCAGAAAACTGGTTGTAACAAGAGCGGTAAGAAACAAGACGGCAGAAACTTTTGTATGGCGGTGGCTTAATGCTAACAAGCCCACTAACAAGACAAGGTAAACGCTATTGGCGCCAAGCAGAACAAGATCACTCTGTGTAAGCAGAGAATGCAGCTCTGATATGGCAAAAATACTGATGGTAAGCGCGAGTAATATTCGTAAGGCGCTTTGTTGAAATGTCTTTTCGTCTTCTCCAAACGAAGAATGAGAATCTACAAAAAAATATTTTTTAAGGAAATCAATAAACATCAATTAACTTCATTATAAGAAAAAAGAAGCCGCAGTTATTTGCGGCTCGTAATAAACATTACCTAAAAAGCTTTAGGTTGACTACGTTAGATCCTAAATTCAGATAATAAGTGCGACACTGCAAATCAGGTGTAGAAGAAGCCAACTGCTGAAGTTGATACACTTCTTCTTACCACAGATAAAGCAGTACCAACATGAATTATCAGCAGTTGACCGAAGGCAAAAGATACCAGATTTCCGCTCTTTTAGGGCAAGAAATATCAGTGGCAAATATTGCACTCATCCTGAATTGTCATAGAGCTACGATTTACCGTGAGTTAAAGCGGAATAAAAAAGTAACAGAATATTGCCCTGACAAAGCCCAAAGAGCCTGTTTGATAAGGCGGAAGACAGCGGCAAAATATCGCATATCATCAAAGACAATTGATTTTATTCGTATTTTAATTGAAATCGACTGGAGTCCTGAGCAAGTCTCTAACGTACTCAAAAACTGCGGTGTTCCCGTCAGTCATCAATGGATTTACCAATATATCCATGATGACAAAAGAAACAAAGGGACACTTTACCGCCATTTGAGGCAAGGAAGAAAACGCTACCGGAAAGGCCAGAGAACAAAAGCTGAAGTGATCAAGAATAAGGTATCCATTGATGATCGGCCTGTGATTGTTGATACCAAAAAGCGCTTTGGAGACTGGGAGATAGACACTGTTTTAGGTAAGCACGGCTCAGGCTCAATTGTCACCTTGCTAGAAAGAAAGACACGTTTTTACCTTATAAAGAAAGTGGATTCGAAATCAGCCAAAGATGTGACTCAAGCAACCATAGAGCTATTGCTGCCTTTTAAAGATCATGTTCACACGATCACAGCAGATAATGGTCGAGAGTTCGCGTATCACGCTGAGATAGCCGAAGCATTAGAAACGACAGTGTATTTTGCTCATCCATACAGTTCTTGGGAACGTGGAGCAAACGAAAATAGCAACGGACTCCTAAGGCAATATGTGCCCAAAGGTACCGATTTAAGACGTGTTACAGAAGAGAGAATACACTTCGCAATGAGACGAATAAATAATCGTCCAAGGAAGTGTTTAGGGTTCAAGCAACCAGCCGTAGTGTTTAAAGAAATGTGCTTAGTTGCTTGAAGTGAAAGTGTCGCACTTCGGACTTGAATTCAGGGATTTTCATTTAGTTGAAAAATTCACGTGGTTATTTGTCGCAAATGGTTATCCCAGTGTAGATTTGTTTGATTTTTGATCGTGGTGGTTGTGTTTTGCACAGGGTTGCTTCTAAGTTGAGTACCTGTGCCACTGGTAAGTAAAAACTCATGCGACTCAGTCGTTGCAACTACTCCACACACATCACGACAGTTTTCAACGCCTATAAAGGTCTTTGAATTGACATGCCAGTATGCAACCAAGCCTCCTTTTGGTGTGCTGATAGCAAGGATTTCTCCTGATTTATCAAAGCAAACACTGCCGCAATATTGTTTAAAGCGCACTCTCACTTGTTCAGGAATTGGAAGATATTCCAACTCATTTTGTCCATAACGAGATAACGCAACAAGGGGTACTTGATCCCATATTTCACCTTGATATTGAAAACCAAGAGCTACGATGCCCTGTTGATTAACATCAAGGTGACGAATACTTAATTGATGTAAGTCTTCGCTGTTAGCCGCTTGATGTAAGACCCTCCCGTCATTTATATCTAAGTACGTCACGTTAGGTTTCATTGTGTCCAAGTTTAAAATTTTTCGATCTTCGTTGGGGTGAGTCTTTAGGCCACCGTTGGCAATAATCAATGTATTTTTATTGAACAAAACCGATTCGTGAGGGCCAATACCATTGCTGCTAAAAGAATGCAGTATTTTTCCGCTAGGCCATTCGCGAATGAAGATTTTACCCTGCCCTGAAGGGTAGTGGTTTTCTTGAGTGATAAGCCGATCACCTGTGTCGGTAAACACAGCGTGCCCATAAAAATGATGGTCCTTCGCGGGTTCTATACGCAAGATTGTTTGATGTGTTGAAACGTCAAAAAAGTCCATAAAGAAACCAGGTCGTCTTGCGACTATTCCTACAATACTTTGACTAGGGTGCACAACGGGGGCATGCGCACGAGCTGGAAGTTGGGTATTCCAGATCACGCTGCCAGTTTCATCAAATAAACCAAAGTAGTGTTCTTGTTTGTTAGTCGAATACGCAGAAGCATAGAGTTGAGTGCCGTTTTTTTGCAGTGTTATCGATGCCCACGATGGCACAGTGAGTGCTGCGCCGGTTAGCGTGAGAAAAGACCGTCTTGATAGCATGATTAGTCCCCATCTCTGCTGTTGAATCCAATTTGGAAGCCAAGTTGGGTGACCATGCTGGCCAAGTAGGATTGGCTGTTCGAAATGGATTTAACCAAAGGCTTTGCTAAGGTAATCCTATTTTCTTGCGTGTAGTTTGTGTGGAAAAAATCGCTTGGTAATTGCAATGCCAACTTTATATTCTGTGACAATTGCTCATCAAACTGCGTAGCCAATTCTGGATTGTTTTGTTTTGCTATGTCATACAGGGATGGCGAACCTGCATGATACATTCGTCGGTAAGTTTGAAGGTTCTTTTGAATGGATCGAAGTGATAAATCGCTTCGATAAAATTCAGCAAGCTTTAAGTTTTCTCGACTATTGTAACCAATCGGTGTTTCTAATTTGGAGTCTTTTACCGCGGACATGTGTTCTATCCACTGCTGCAAAAATAGCTCTAATGCGACTTCCTCTGGATCAAAACCAGTACCTTCTTCATCAAAGACCCAATCTTGGGCGGTTCCTTGTTTCCATTGCTCTGATACAGCATTAGCGCTTTCAAGGTGGTGCGCGGTGACTTTTTCTAAAAGGTGACAATGGTCTGCAGAATGCACTGGCTCAAAGTCTGGGTGGTAAAGTAGGCTTTCGATGGCGGTTAGTCCTCGAACTGCAATACTGGCAGAAGTCCAAAACTTTTTGGCTTCCATGACGGCAGGATCACCTTGAACTAATGCTCTTAACTGTCGTTGAGTCACGCCTTTTTTATCAGGCCAGTATTCAAATGCGTAATAGCGCATGAAATAGGTGACAGGACCAAAGTTTAACCATTGCACTTGTTGCCAGTCTAAGGCGTTTGCTTGGAAAGCATCTTGTGCCGATTTTAGTGTTTTTTCGGAAGGGGCAGAGCAAAGCGCATGCGTGCTTTGCTGTAATGTTTTAGAGGACTCAGAGTATGATTCGTAACCCTGCTTAACAACATTATTCACCATACCATCAAGAGGGCCAGCCCATTGGCCGGCAGAAGCAAATAAAGGGGCCGTGGCGCTAATTGCCAAAGCCATCAGTTTAGGTGCATATTTCATTTAAAGTGACTCCAAAAAAAAGATGAGTTTTTGTCTGTTCTCGCGTGTTAATGCTTTGAAATGTCGTTGACTTGAGGTTGCCTCGCCGCCATGCCATAAAATGGCTTCTTCTATGTTTCTTGCTCGGCCATCGTGCAAAAAGCCTGAGCGACCAGAGATCTGTTCCGATAACCCTAATCCCCACAATGGGGCGGTTCTCCACTCACTGGGTGAAGCCGAAAAACTGGGGAAGCCACTGGCGAGTTCAGGCCCCATATCGTGCAAAAGTAGATCGGTAAAGGGATAAAATGTACGGTTATTTAATGCCTTCAAAGGGGAGTCATTTCCCGTTTTCATTTTTGGTGTATGACATCCAGCGCAGCCAGCCGCATCGAACACGCGTTTGCCTTCCAGAAATGCTGTCGTCTTAAGATTCCGCATGGCTGGTGGCGATGATAATGACACAAATAGATTGACCAATCTCATTTGTTGTTCATCAACTTCTAAATTATCTAAGTGCGGACTATTACCATTCGGGCTATTTAAACAATCACGTTGGCGTGAAGTGCAGTCCCCCGAAGCGGTTGGGTTAAGAGGAGTGGACAAGCCAAGATCTGTATGAAATGCGGATTGGTTCTGCTGATCCACCGTTTCAACAGACGCTTTATAGCCGAATCGTCCAATAACGGTTTGTTCTTCGTCTAACCAATTTACACGTCCACTAATGCCATCATTGTTGCTGTCATTGGGATCGGCATTCGCCAGGATTGATTTATCTGGAATGCTGTCTAACAGTCCCATACCAACGAGAACTGGCGAAGTAAGCATGGTAAATCCGGTACTTTCTTCAAAGTTACCATAATGCAAAGTGCGCCAGTGAAGTTGGGGTTTGCGCAATTCTATCTTGGTTCCGTCGCTTAACACTTCAGTATGTGTTTGATAGGTCAGATAGTAATCGCCTTCTGGTGAAATACCCGTTGTGCTTTGGCTTTGAAACTGATGGCCATATGTTTTATCGCCAATATGGGGATAAACATGGTTGGAAGGCGTATTTTGATTTGGGTACGACTTCCCTAAACGAATCAGAAAAGAGGGAACGCTAATGCCATTTATATTGGCTTCTGGCGCATGGCCTCGCCCGTTGTTGATGTGGCAGTTATTACAAGAGCGGGTATTAAATAGCGGGCCTAATCCATCACTGGCAGTAGTTGAAGAGGGAGATGGAACCCAAAATTTTTTGAAAACATTTTCACCAATATAAAACTCAAATTTTTCGTTGTTAGATAGATTGCTAAGTGGTGTCGAAAAATCACTGGCGAAGACTGTATTCTGAAAACAAAAAAAGCTGGCGAAAACGCCAGCTACGAAAAAAAAACCATTTCTCAAATTTTCTGTCATAAGTAGACAAATACCATTAACTGACTAAATGACACTGACTTCCTTGCTGCTCATTTATGTAATTATTATTTAACGATTGAGCTTATTCAAATACGGCACTTGGGTTATCTAAACTATCAGAGCCTTCAAGTGCGATACCTTGCAGGTCTAGCTGATGAATAATAGATTCTGTAGTGCGTGTTTCATCAACCAAGGAATCAACAAATGTTTGGATAAGCTGGTTGCCTTTCGTGTTGTTCATAGCAATAAGAACATCAAACGTTTGGCCTTGGCTAGCAGCATCAACCATTGCCTGAGCGGCGGCTTCTGTGTTGTTTAGCTTTTGCTGCATTTCTGAATCAAGCTCAGGGTTTTGTGTTGCAACCAATTTTGACAAAGATGCGCCTTTTAACCAGCTGCCATCAACGCGATGGTATTCACCTAAATATACGTTTTTAATGCCTTTGGCGTCATAATAATGAGACCAGTGAGTATTGTCAGAAAAACAGTCATGTTCTTCCTCTGGATCATGAAGCATGAGACCAAGTTTTGTTCTTTCTCCACCTAATTCCCCGTAGGCTAAGCTGCCCATACCGGTAAGAATGGTCGATAGCCCTTCTTCTGGTGATTGCTCAAGAAGAGCGACACGAGCATCACCGCCCACTTTCCAGTTATTTGCCATTTCTTCCAAGTCAGAAATTAACAAATCTGTAGCGGCAACCAAATAGTCGCGACGACGGTCACAGTTGCCGTTTGTGCAGTTATTTAGGTCAAAATCCGTGGCTGGTCGTTCACCCGCTCCTGGGTTGGTTCCATGTAGATCTTGGCCCCATAATAAAAATTCAATGGCGTGGTAACCACTTGCCACATTCGCTTCTACGCCATCGGCTTCTTGAAGGCTTTCAGCAATCAGTTCCGGAGTGATCTCGGAAGTGTCGACCTTTTGTCCGCCGATCATCAAGCTTTTTGAGGAAATAACATTGGCTGCATACAGTGGGTTAAGGTCAGACTCTGAACCATATGAATCTTTTGAAACGTAATCAATTAAACCTTCATCTAATGGCCACGCATTTACTTTACCTTCCCAATCGTCAACGATCGCATTACCAAAACGATATACTTCGCTTTGCTGATAAGGAACACGAGCAGCAATCCAAGCAGTACGAGCTGCTTTTAAAGTTTGTTCAGTAGGATTGTTTAACAAGGCGTCGATTGAAGATCGAAGTGTTTGTGCTGTTGTAAGTGAGTCACTGTATACCGCTTCTGCAATATCGGCATAATGAACAACGACTGAATCAGCGGTTACTTCGCTGGATTCATTTTTAACAGTTGATGAACTACAAGCTGCAAGCATCGCACCAGTGATGCAAATGGCGACAGGGGTTAACAATCGTTTCATTTTCTATGGCTCCAATATTGTTTTGTGTAAACATAGTATTAGAAATGAAAACGATTATCAATGACTTGGGTCGCGCATTTATTTAATCTTCACAAAGAATCAGTGTCATAGTCCACATTGATATTGAAAGGTACTGCCAGCTGCATTGTGTAAGCTGTACTCGCATGCTTTGTCTCTTAGAAGGTTTTGCCCCTCCCAAGAAACGCTCATACTAACTGGTGATGCATTTTTGTAACTTGGAATAAAGCGATAAGCAGCCACAACATCTATCGTGCTATTTGGTCCTAATTGTATTGATTGACCGATCAGTCTCTGACGCGTTTCAGTGTTGTATAACGTGTAATCTGTGGTGTACTCCTGATCACCATTGGCGTGTGAGAAGTTTAACCAAATTTTTCGATAGGTCTGTGTTTCCGCTGTTGGATTGGTAAAGCGCAGCTTTGTATAAATAATTTGTGACCGAGCTAAGCTTGTTTGTGCATTTTGGTTCACTTTGACATAAGAGGAAGTGGCTTCTTGCCAAGGCATGTTGGTACCAAAAGAAGCATCAACAATCTGGATGCTTTCTTTTGCAAGTTGTGCTTCTGCAAACTTAATAAGGTCTTTAGCAGGAGCGTAAATGGCCAGAGCGATAATAACCAATAATGCAATTTTATGAATATTGCGAGAAGGGCTTAATAGCTTAATCATATTCACATCCTTTAAAAAATATTTACTGTTTATTTATACAGTACTGTATATCTGAACAGTTTATTTGTATAGTGCTTTTTTTCAAAAATTGTTTGCAATTTATTAAAAAATTTTTGGATATGGGCTATGAAAAGTTTTTTGGAAATTTGATAAATAATGTTTGATTTTATTTAGTTCGTTGTATTTAAAGGAAAAAAACGTGATTCCCACAACCTTCTTAACGGTTTCTGTGGACAAGATTCTGTCATTGTTATTTTGCTTGAAATTGATACAAAACTCGCCTTATTCGATGGTAATAAATCAGCTAGCCACTATAATGCAGCCATCAGAAAGAGGTGAGGTCGGTTGTGGATAACGTGGATGTGGTAGTGATTGGTGCGGGTGCTTCGGGTTTGATGTGCGCAGCGACAGCAGGCTACCGAGGTAAAAAAGTGGTGGTGTTGGATCACGCAAATAAAGCAGGTAAGAAAATTCTCATGTCGGGTGGAGGTCGTTGTAACTTTACTAACATGGACGCTGCTCCGAAACATTTCTTATCGGACAACCCTCATTTTTGCATTTCCGCACTCCGACGATTTTCTTCGCAAGACTTTGTGGATTTGGTGGATCGTCACGGACTGGATTATGTTGAAAAAGCTCCCGGTCAATTATTTTGCGAACATTCTGCCAAAGATTTACTGGAAATATTGCTGACAGAGCTTGAATGGTCTGGTGCCGAATTAAAATTAAACACCAAAATTTATAATATTGATTTTCAAGACGGACAGACCGTTGTCAAAACTAACCAAGGGAGTTTTACATGCAAATCCCTAGTGGTTGCCACGGGTGGGTTGTCGATTCCAACCATGGGGGCAACTGGCTTTGGTTACGACATTGCCAAACAAGTTGGACACGAAATTTTACCTACTCGTGCTAGTTTGGTACCAATTACAATACAGCCAAACCGAAAAATGCAATTGGCTGAGCTATCAGGTATTGCTTGTGAAATAGCCGCCACAGCAAGTGGGGTTACCTTCCAGGAGCCAATGCTATTTACTCACCGCGGCGTTAGCGGTCCATCTATTTTACAAATAACCAATTTTTGGCAACCGGGCGAAGCGCTTACGATTAATATCGCCCCAACTTTATCGTTAGACGAGCTACTTGAGGTTCGGCAAAGCACTCCGAAAAAAAGCTATGAAGGCTTCCTGTCAAACTTATTGTCAAAGCGATTGGTGGAACTGATTAAAGTAGAATTTCCTTGGTTGACTGAACGCAGTGCGCAAACCTCTAACGAGCAGATCGACAGCTTGTTTCAGTATCTGGTCAATTTTAACATTGCGCCTAATGGCACAGAAGGTTATCGCACTGCCGAAGTGACCCTTGGTGGCGTAAACACCAACGAAGTCTCCTCTAAAACCTTTGAATCACAAAAACAAAACGGACTTTACTTTGTAGGTGAGGTACTCGACGTAACGGGATGGCTTGGTGGTTATAATTTCCAATGGGCGTGGGCGAGTGGCTTTTGTGCTGGACAGTATGTGTGAAGAGTAAAGTTGAGTAAGGGTAGCCAAATAATCCGGCTACCTTTATTTCTTATTCTTTATCTGATCGCTTTATAAACTGCGGCAATGTCTTCGTCTGCAAAGCCTGCCTTTATTGCTTGTTTGAATGCTTCATTGGCAATCGCGGCGGTTGGCAAAGGCTGATCAAGTTGATCGCCTAGGGCAATGGCAAGGCGCAGGTCTTTTTGCATGTGTTTTAGTGGAAAACTGGTTGTGTAGTCTTCCTTTAGCTGCATGGCTCCTTTGCCTTTAAACATCGGATTTGCCATGGCGCCAGCATCGACGATGTCTAAAATCTGCTGACCGTCTAAACCGGCTTTTTGTCCTAAAGACATTCCCTCGCTAAATATGCTCAGCATGCCGCCCATCATCATGTTAACGACGAGCTTCATGTTCGCACCTTGACCGACGTCACCAAGGTAGGGTGACATTTTACCCATTACCTCAAACGCGGGCTTAGCGTCGTCATAAAGAGATTGATCCCCAGCGGCGAGAATAATCAGTGTGCCATCTTCGGCTGGCTTTTTGGTTCCTGAAACAGGTGCTTCTAAATAACGTCCGCCTGCTTGGGTGATTGACGCGGCAATAGTTTTTGAGGTTTTATCGTCTACGGTAGACATGTCAACATAACCACGATTATCACCAATGCCTGCCATAACCCCATCTGGGCCTTGGCAAAGTGCTAGGGCGGCTTCTGGATCGGACACCATGGCGAAGGTCATATCGCAACTTGCGGCAACGGCTTTAGGGGAGTCGCCTTGGTGTGCGCCTAATGACACTAGCTCAGCACATTTTGCAGAATTTCGGTTCCACACAGTGACGTCAAATCCCGCTTTTATTAAATTGGCTGCCATGGCGTTGCCCATGATGCCTAAACCCAAAAAACCTATGCTTTTCATATTGTTCTCTCTTTTTGATGTTATTTCAGACAGTGTATCAAATAGAAAGAACAGAGTTGCTTGAAAGTTTGACTGACAGCACTATGGTGCGTTTACATATGAGGATTAAGAAGGAGTGCCATGATGAAAGCATAAAAACCAATCATGAAAATGACTGGCTTTTATACTGTGAGCGTTTTGACGTTTTTAATTTCTGTTATTCAAAGCCGTGCTGCTGTTTTTATCTACGCTATAGATTGTCCAGCGTTCATTTGCAAATTGTTGTTTTGCAAAGACTTCAGCAACCACTCGTCGGTTCAGCTTTCGACCTGTTTCTGTGTCGTTATCAGCGATAGGGCGTGTTTCACCGTAACCTATGCCTTTTACTCTGTCTGCTTTGATCCTAAAACTATCAACCAAAACATCCGCTATTGCGGTAGCCCGTCTTTGTGACAATTCGCGGTTAAGTTCTGCCGAGCCTTTGCTGTCAGTGTGTCCTTCAATGACCACATTGCTTGTTGGGTGATCTTGCAAGAATTTAGCTAACTGTTTTAATTCCGTATAAAAGCGGGGTTTTATGTCGGATTTACCCGAATCAAAAAGTACATTCAGTTCGATTGAGAGTAGCTTGGTGCTTTCATTTGGGCAGCCGTAGTTGTCTACAGCTGACCCTTCTGTTGTATCAGGGCAAAGATCGCGAGCATCAATGACACCATCTTTATCACTATCAGCAAGGCGCGACTGTACATTTGCAGCGTACAGGCTTTCTGCGGCTAGTGACTGATTGTAAGCAAATAATGCTGCAATCAGGCTGATGGTTTTGATGAATGTCTTCATTACCTTCAATCTTTCCCTTATAAAAATACATTATTTAATCAGCTTAGGAAAAAGCCATCAAGATAACTACCGTATTTTTGTAGCGTTGTTTAACAATTGGGCCGTTTTGTAATTTTTTGTAATTACCAGCTACCCGTATTTTCCATGGATGCCCAAGGTTCTTGGGTTTCGAGAGAACCGCCTTTTTGAAGAAGCTCAATGGAGATGCCATTGGGGTCCTTTATAAATGCCATGTGGCCGTCGCGAGGTGGGCGTAAAATAGTAACACCAAGCGATTGTAGTGTTTCACAGACTTGGTAAATGTTTTCTACTTCAAACGCTAAATGACCAAATTGGTCTCCGCCTGTGTAGCTTCTGTCGCTCCAGTTGTGGGTTAGCTCTACTTCTGGAGCGCCTTGTTCTGTTGCATAGTAAATAAGTGAGAATTGGCCTTTTTCGCTGTCCATGCGTCTTGTTTGAATCAGTCCTAAACCGTCAGTGTAAAATGTGTGACTTTCTTCTGGTTTGTCTGTTCTTATCATGGCGTGTAGATATTTAATGGACATAGCAACTCCCGAATAAGATTAAATGATAGGGAGGCATTATTGCAGTATTACTGAGGCAATTCAAAGCGGTAGGCGAAACTGCCTTTTTATCTTCTTATTCTTCCCAAATCCATCGAATAGGGTCGCCGAAATCATCGTATATAACTTTCTTTTTCGGGCGCTTTTTTATAGGGGGCGTAGTGGTGGTTTTGTTTTGCTTTCGTTGTTGTATCGCAGCAACAACATGATTTAATGGTGTGCGGTCTTGTTTTGGCTCGTTAAAGCCTATGTGGCTCATGTTATACTTGCCATCAATCAAGCCGGATTCGCCCATATTGATTTGCTGGATCGTTCCGTTTTTCTTGATAAATTGATCTACCAGAGATTCGAGTTCTTCTCGTGTGTCTCTTTTTGTGGTTTTGGGTTTGATCATAGTGTTTTAGTCGGGGATTATCCTGTAAGTCGATGGGTTAAAATTTGACCGTAATTTTCCATATTAAACGTAAGAGGTAGCTGGTGTCTATTAGCAACTTAATTGTCCATGAAATTCAAAAACATGAAGGCGAGCGTAAGGCGATACTGATCGCACGTCCAAATGAAAACCCAGTGGATGGGCAAGCCGAGGCATTATCCGCTCAGGTAACGAACTTATTTAACCGTTCTGGTATGAACACTGGGCGTTTTGTTAACCCTCAAGGAAGCGAAGAGGGCGCGCAATTGCCCGCTCTGTTGTTTAAGCATTTTAAGAACGATACCTTTGTCGATTTTGCCGGGTTCACTAAAGATTGTGCGGCGGAATACCTTAAATACCTAGAGCCAGTGGAAGAGGCAGAGGGTGGTCTGTTATGGTTTAATCATTACGAACTGCACGATACGCATTTTTTGTACATCGTTATGTTAAAGCGTAAAAAAGGCATTGGCCTTGGCGCGGATCTTAGTTTGTCTCAAATAGAACAGATTGAGATGGAAAAGCTACACATGTCATTGCGCATTAATTTGAGTGCATGGCAATCTGGTGATGAAGGGCGCTATATTTCTTTCCGTTTTGGGCGTGCGCCAAAATTTGAAAGTGAATATTTTACTCAGTTTATTGGTTGCGATGAGCCGAAAGTGGCTGCAAAAGAAACTCGGAAATTGGTGGATCTTACTGCCGCGTTTTGTCAGTCAGAAGGGTTGCCTTCCAAGCAAGCGAATGAATTTAAAAAAGTAGTTTCTGAACATTGTCAGGCCAAAGCCCAGGATCGTGAACCGTTAGCCATTAAAGAAATTGCCTCTCAGGTTGAGTCTCGATTCTCAGTTGAACAAGCAAATAAGTTTCTTGAAATAGCTGACTCTGACAGTTTCAAGATGGAAAAAGAAATCTTCGTTGAAAAAGCAGCTTTGAAAAAACTGACGCGTTTATCTGGCAGTTCGCGCGCGTTAACCATCAGCTTTGACAGTGAGTTGCTGAATGAGTCCATTGCCTTTGATGCTGACACTGGTACGTTGACGATTAAAGATTTACCAAAGAGTCTGCTAAAACAATTACAAGCTATGTCTAATTAAACCAGCGCACTACACTTGGTTTGCCTGAACAAATGCGAGAGGGGGTTGTTAAAGACCTAACAAACCCTCTAGTTCTTTCATGGTTTTAAAGCAACGGGTCGCGCCCGCGGCCATTTGCATGTTTTCATCAAGGGTTTCGCTGAATGCAAGCACGCGCATTCCGGCTGCTTTTCCTGCTGTAATACCCGCAATAGAGTCTTCAATTACCAAACAATCTTTAGGATCAATATTTAACGCATTTGCAGCGGTTAGATACAGGTCAGGGGCAGGCTTGCCATGCTGCACGTCGTCAACGCAAAACCGAGTAGCGAAACGTTCAGATAGCTGTATTTTGTCGAGCTTGAAGTTCATTTCTTTGCGGCGTGCATTGGTTGCCATTGCTATCGGGGCGCTAATTTTACTTAGCAGCTCTCTAACGCCGTCTATTGGCTCCAATTCGGCGTCAATAATAGCGTGAAAGCGCTGTCTATATTCTTCGTCGAAATGGGTAGGCAGTGGTCGCCCAAGCAGCTTTTCCGCGTTGATCAAGTTTTCTTGGTTGGTGAATCCGGTAAACTTCGCATGCAAAGTGTCGTCATCCAGCTCTAAACCACATTCGCTTAACATGTTTTTCAGAATGGTATTGGATATGTTTTCTGTGTCGACAATGACACCATCGCAATCGAAAATAATGGCTTTATAGGGAAAAATCATAGATAGAACTTCGTTGTGAGTGAAGTTTGATCATAACGAATTTTAATGGGGTTAAGGAAGGGAGGGGGTTTATTATTTTTCTCCCCTTAAAAAACGCTGTTTACGATAGCCTTATCCGCTATTATGATGGGATGTTTTGTATCGATTTAGTGGCTTGCTTGGCTGATTTGTTGTGGTCGAGCACTCATTTTTTTGATGTTTTTCAGTGTTGCTTTCATGAATGATACAACGGCTTTTACGCGGCGAGCACGTCTTTGACGGCGAGCGTGGTTTTCGACAGAATTGTCCGCATAGCCCCATTTTGCTAGTAATGCTTCGTATTGTTCTTGAGAATCCATAATGTACTCCTAACTGACTGATGTTTTAAAATGTTGTTTTATTACAACAATGCAAATATTAGTTAAGCTTAGGGAATTGAACAAACGATCCTTTTTCACTTGTTAGATTAGTTTATTTCACCCTTTATATTTCTATAGGAAGCGCCACTTGTACCAACCGTTAGAACAGTTTTCAAAGTATTGGATTTTTAAGCGTAATGACCCAAAAGTGGCAGATGAAGATTTGCAAGGTATTCGCTTGTTAGATGAGTCTCGTGCCTCGCAAGTGTGGCGTGATTATATTAGTGATGAGCAGGTGCATCCGGATCATTTTTCTGACCGAGATTGGTTAAAGAAGAATAGCGCTCAAGCGCCGGACGGCAAGTTTCAATGGGAAAAAGCATGGGATCGCGACGATGCATCTTTGCCTGATGAAATGCGGGCACATTTTTCTGTGTGGGGTGCGGATACGACCGTGTTTTTTTGTTGCCATAATGAGCTGGTATTTGAAATGAATTGGGGCGTGTTTCAGCGTACTTGGAAAGCGTTTTTGTTCTTAGATAATGGTCCTGTATTGGTGGGTAAGAAAAAGAAACAAGCCGCACAATTTCATTCAAATGGGTGGGCTAATTTGTTATTTCGAGAGTCTTAGTGTCGCTTGTTTTTGCATTGTATTCTGGTTTTTATGTAATTTAATTTCATGTTTGCTCTTTGTTAGCGCGATGACGGCTGAGCAAACAGTGTTGGTTAAATGTTTGGTAATAGCTAATCAAACGCCGGCTTTCTGAATGGTGGCCTAATGCATCCAACAACATGGCTGTGACCTCTGCGGTGGCAAATTGCATGTCGTGACTTGAATGACGTACCAAAAAAGAGCGTTGAGCCTCGCTGCTGATTTCAAAGTGAGGGATGTTTTTTAGCCATTCGCTCTGGTGAAACATTTTGCTGGCTTGCTTCCAAGTGCCGTCCAGAATGATAAAAGTGTGCTCTTGTATGGCGTCGACAAGTTCAGTGTGTGCCCTGAGTGGCCGGCTTTGCCGTTGCGCCGTTTCTGTATTTGGAAACAGCACAGTGCAGCGGTTTCGTTTCTGTGAGAGCGTCTGTAACAGCGCCTCGTTTGGCTCGGTTCTGCTCCAAAGGAAAGCCTGGGTGTTATTGGGAAACAGATCTGCGATTAATCTACCGCTGTTGGTCGGCTTGTGTATCTCATCTCGGTGATAGAGCAGAATAAAATCAACAGGCGATGACGTTGCCTTTCTATGATGACAAAAGCAGGCGAACTCAGCCATTAAGCAGTGGTCGCATCGTACGGCGTTGGCGCCTCTGGCGATAAAAGGGCGCTTGGATGTGGCTTTACACGCCTCGCGCAGTTGATCGACGCAGTGTTTTTGGCTTTCGTGCTTCATGGAAAATATGGCTCTTGGATTGGTCGCGCTATTATCGATGATTCGTGAAATATATCTAGTTCGAGGGTGTTTTTTTGAAGGGGTGGGATTATCATGTTGACGACTCCTTCGGCTTGTTTTTAAAGGTAAATCAGACACATCTTTTATCCTTCTTATCAAAAACCTTACAGAAAATATGCAAATACAAAGGAATGAGTTGAAACGGGCTTGTTGCTGCTGTTCGTTGTCATCAAGTCACGATAAGGTGTGAGATATTATTTTTTCACTATGAGTTGTTTATGAGTCGTTATATCTCCCCGGTTTTATACATTCTCCTCATGCTGGTCGGATGTGTTGCGTTTATATCGATTGCCGGAGTAAGAGTGGGGATTTTTGAGCCGTTGACAGGTTTCTCCATGTTGCGCAAAAGTGTGTTTGCGTCTTTGGTTTTGTCTCTGCTAGCTGCGATTTCATTGGGCGCTTGTCGTAAGGAAAAAAACATTGGGGTGCAGCGATTTTTTATTCTCGTCCTAATGGTGTCATTTTTATACAGTGTTATGTGGATTGGCTTTTATTTTCAACGAGCCGGGCTGCCCGATATTAACGACATAACGACCGATACTGATATTCCTCCTGCGTTCCTCAATGTGAATTTTATTCGAAAGTCCAAAGAAAATGATCTTGCTTATAATGACGAATGGGCCTCTATTCAGCATAAGTTCTATCCAGATGTTCGACCTCTTTTTTCTACCAAAAGCAAATCTGTCGTATTTGCCACCGTGTCTGAATTAGTCAGTGAGCGTGGCTGGGATGTGGTTGCTACCTACTCAGGGGCTGGCATTGTTGAGGCGACGGCGCGCACGCCAATATTTGGCTTTAGAGATGACGTTATTATCCGAGTGACTCAGTTGGCTCCAAATAAAGTTCGTATTGATATGCGCTCTTGCTCTCGAGTTGGTCGAGGGGATTATGGCGTGAACGCTGAACGTATCGAGTCTTTCATGGCGGATTTGTCTGAAGCCTTACATCGTTCTTCCATGCCAAGTGTCAGTACGCTCCGCTAAATTACCACTCGTCATCGAAATTCAGACACGCTAGACTCCTCAGATATCTTTCTCAGAGGGAATGTAGGGTGAGTCTTCGACAACAGCAAAAAGCCAATACGCGCGCCAAAATTAAAACGATTGCAAAACACGCCTTTCTTACACAAGGAATAGAGTCAACCAGTACGCGCTATTTGAGTGATAAAGCCGGCATTGCGGTTGGTACCTTGTTCGTTCATTTCCCGGATAAACTCTCTTTAGTAAAAGATATTTTCTTTGATGAAATGGATGCTGCATTGCGCGCGGCAGCGGCGGCGCAAAAAGCCAGTGCGTCTCCTATTGATTATCTTTTGCAGACGGCTCAGGTCTTGTTCGATTTTTATGACGAGTACGCTGAGTTTTCACGTTTGGTGCTTTTGGATAGCTTGGCTAAAGGTGGCTTCCATACTAATCAAATGTCTGTGATCACAGATGGAATTGTTAAGCGTTTTAGACAAGTAAAGGTCGATGAAAAAACGGCCAATGTCTTTGCGGAAAATATGATTTCTAATTATTGGTTTGTTTTATTAACGGGCGTACCAAAAGGTGTTTTAGGACAGGCGGCCATTGACCACCTTAAGCGAATGAATTTGCCATTTGAGGTGTCATACAGAAACGCCTTAAAAAACTCCGCATAGTATTCTTAGTGGAGCTCGTTAGTACTCTTAGCGGAGCTCGTTGGCTTTTCGGTAAGGGCCTTGATAGTCAAACAGTCGTTCTGTTACTTGCCAATGTTGTTTTTGTTTTTTTGCGATCACAAAGTCTGGGGCTGGCAGATACGGAAGAAACCGTTCGACTTCTTCAATGTGATCAAACTCAACAGATTGGATACCGTTGGCGATTCTACGGGCAAATAGGTCATTAAATGCTTGCCGAGACTTCTTGAAATTAAAACGAAAGGTTTCGGATAGTGTTAGGCCATCTTCATCGTGGTAAGTGATTTGTATGCTTTTGTCTTTGACATTAAGCGTAGGGGTGATGGCAGAGCAACGAAGGACTTTGTTGTTTTTTAGGTTGAGTGCGCTTCTTAATAGGTCATCTGGGTCGATGAGCTTTTCGGCACAATGTTGGCATTGTCGAGCGGCGATGTCGTTTTCTTCATTGCAGTGAGGGCAGCGTTTAAAGCGAAAGCGATACGTGCATTGTTGTTCTTCACCTTCTTCGTTTTCTACTAGTCCGTGGCATCGACGTCCAAAATGTTCCAAAATGTTCCCTTCGGCGTCTTTTCGTCCCCAAAAAGTATTGGCAAAGTCACAAGTTGGGCAGTGTATTTGTACGGCAACGGAATCTTGGGTCGGTCGTTTTTCGCCTATTTCTGGCTGAAAAATATTGTAGCCATTGTTGGTGTAGTCTAATACTAGGCAGTCTTTTTTTCCTGGGCTGAGTCTCAACCCGCGCCCGACAATTTGTTGGAATAGGCTGATGGATTGTGTTGGGCGTAATATCGCAATCACGTCCACGTGTGGCGCGTCGAATCCTGTGGTCAATACCGAAACATTGACGAGGTATTTAATTTGTTTGGATTTAAACGCGGCAATTAACCTGTCTCTTTGCTGCAGTTTTGTTTTTCCGGTGATTAAAGCCGTTTGTTCTTTTGGTAAGTAGCTGACGATTTCTTTGGCGTGATCTATCGTCGCCGCAAAAATCATCACACCTTGGCGATTCTCACTGAGCTGTAATATTTGTTCGGTGACCGCCTTTGTGACGCGAGGATGTTTGTGAATGAGTTCGTTTAATGCAATGTCGTCGGTGTTTTGCTCACCATCCAAACTTTCGGTCAGTAAGCTGAAATCATAATGCGCAATGGCCGCATCGTAGTGGATTGGGGGAGTTAGAAAACCTTTTTTCACCATGTGTTGCAGTGGTAATTCAAAGATGCACTTTTTGAAAAGTGAGTGGGTGCAATGTCTGGCGTAGCCATGGTAATGGGTTTGATAGATCCAGCCACTGCCTAATCGATAAGGTGTCGCGGTTAAACCAAGAATTTTTACGGTGGGGTTTAGTGCCCGAAAATGTTCGATGGTTTTGTTGTATTGGCCACCGTCTTCCATGCCGACACGGTGGCATTCGTCAATGATTATGAGGCTGGCAGGTTCATTAAAGTCTTCAAGATTGGCTGACAGAGATTGAATGCTGGCAAACGTGGTTTTCTCTGTGCTGGACTTTTGCTTGAGCCCTGCCGAATAAATACCTGCGGAAGCGCCAGTTGCGAGAAACTTCGCGTGGTTTTGTTCAACCAGTTCTTTTACGTGGGCGAGACAGATTACACGGCCTTTAGCCAGTCGGCTTAATTCGGCAATGACTAGGCTTTTTCCTGCCCCAGTAGGAAGGACGATAACGGCAGGGTCGTTGCTATTACGAAAATGTGTCAAAGACGCCTCGACGGCGTGAACTTGGTAATCTCGTAATTGGAAGGCTGGCGTCATTTTATTTAAATCTATCTGGTGAATTCATGATGTGTTGTGCCGGGGGCTACAGTATCATAGCGCTCTAAGTGATTTTGCCTTTTTGTGTGATTTTTTATAAGTGACGACCCTATCTATGTCTACCGAAGTCCTGCCTGCTAAACGTCTGTATGTTGAAAATTCGATTCCTGCTTTTAGTCGAGAGGAGCCATTTTCTAATTTGCTAATGGATCTGCAGACAAAAGGCTGGAGTGTTCAGGATGACTTTTTTTCAACGGATTTCACCCAAGCCTTGGTGGATGAAGCAGAAAGCATACAAAATGCGTTTATGTTGCAGGCTGGTATTGGTCGAAAACAAGATCATCAAATTGTATTGGATGCGCGCCGTGATTACATTCAGTGGATTGATCCAGATAAACCAATTCGAACCGATTTTTTGAAAATGATGGCGGAATTGCGTGTTGCATTAAATCGTCGTCTGTTTCTTGGCTTATTTGATTATGAGGCGCACTTTGCCCGTTACGAAGAAGGCGCTTTTTATGAAAAGCACATTGATGCTTTTAAAGGGGAAAGTAACCGCATTTTGTCTACCGTGTTGTATTTGAATGAAGATTGGCAAGACGGCGATGGTGGCGAGTTGGTGATTTATGACGAGCATGACCCTTCTGTTGAGGTCGGTCGCTTTTTTCCAAAGAAAGGGCGGCTGGCGGTGTTCTTGAGCGAATGCTTTTATCATGAAGTCGTTGTTGCAAAACGCACTCGCCACAGTATTGCTGGCTGGTTTCGTGTCAATAATACAACTGGGGCGACACTTGATCCAGACCAGTAAATTCTCCTGTGGGTGTTCTCTTCATTTTTATGGCTAGAGTCTTTATAATGCGCGCCTTGTTTAATTGCTCTGGTTTTACGTTCCAGATCGCATAGGAGAAAGATATGTCAAAAGTCGTAGTGTGTGCCCTTTATAAATTTGTTGAACTGCCTCATTTCGAATCTCTTCGAGAGCCTCTTCAGAAAACCTTAGAAGACAATGGTATTCGTGGTACTTTGTTGCTTGCCAGTGAAGGAATCAACGGCACTGTAGCGGGAACGCGCGAAGGCATTGACGCCATGTTGTCATGGTTAGATCAGCAGCCTGGTTTAGATAAAATCGTTAACAAAGAGTCTTATGACGAAGACATGCCTTTCTACCGCACCAAAGTAAAATTGAAGAAAGAAATCGTGACCATGGGCGTTGAGGGAATTGACCCTAAACGTGTTGTTGGCACCTATGTAAAGCCGACGGAATGGAATGCTTTGATCTCCGATCCTGATGTGGTTTTGGTGGACACTCGTAACGATTACGAAGTGCAGATAGGCACATTCAAAAATGCGGTCAACCCAAAAACGGATACTTTTCGTGAGTTTCCTGCTTACGTGAAAGAAAACATGGATCCTGCAAAACACAAAAAAGTTGCCATGTTTTGCACTGGTGGAATCCGCTGTGAAAAATCGACGGCCTACATGCTAGAGCAAGGCTTTGAAGAGGTTTATCACCTTGAAGGCGGTATCTTGAAGTACTTAGAAGAAGTGCCAAAAGAAGAAACCTTATGGGAAGGTGAGTGCTTTGTTTTTGATAATCGTGTGTCTGTTAATCATGACCTACAAAAGGGTGAGTACGATCAGTGCCACGCTTGTCGTATGCCAATTACCGAAGAAGAAAAACAGAGCGAGCACTATATTCAGGGCGTAAGCTGCGTGCATTGTGTTGACAAATTCACTGATGAGCAGCGTCAGCGTTTTATTGAACGCGAACGTCAGGTTCAGCTTGCTCGTTCTCGTGGTGAAGAGCACATTGGCGCAGAAGTTTTGGATGCGGTGGAAAAACACCGTTTAGAGAAAGCGTTAGAAAAAGAACGTCAACGCAAAGTGCGAGAAGCCAAAGTCAACTAACACTAAGCCGAACTCTGTGTATGTCGCTGAAAAATTCATGGGCGATATACACGGTTCGGTGTTGTAAATTTAACCTATTGATCTTTATCGCGAAGTTTTTTGGTATTTCATCTCATAACCGACCTCACAGCGCACTAAGAGTGGTTTCGAAATTGTTCGTACTGCCGTACAATAAAAAATCGCTTTTTATCAGCCAGTATCTATCATGAGTTATCAAGTTTTAGCACGTAAATGGCGCCCACAGACGTTCCTTGAAATGGCTGGGCAAGACCATGTACTTCAAGCGTTGGTCAATGCGTTGCGCCAGCAGCGTTTGCATCACGCTTATTTATTTACCGGAACACGCGGTGTTGGTAAAACCACCATTGCGCGTATTTTCGCTAAATGCTTAAACTGTGAAACCAATGGGATTTCACCAGAGCCTTGTGGTACCTGTGATAGTTGCCGCGAAATTGCTGAAGGCCGCTTTGTTGACCTAATTGAGGTAGATGCGGCTTCTCGTACCAAAGTAGAAGACACTCGCGAATTATTAGAAAACGTACAATATGCGCCAACTCGTGGTCGCTTCAAAGTCTATCTAATAGACGAAGTACACATGTTGTCGACTCACTCCTTTAACGCCTTATTAAAAACATTAGAAGAGCCACCCGCTCACGTTAAATTTCTGTTGGCCACCACAGATCCGCAGAAACTACCTGTCACGATTTTGTCCCGTTGTTTGCAATTCAATCTCAAAAATATGTCACCGCAACGTGTGGTCGATTATTTACAAACGGTATTGAACACTGAGCAGGTTAACTTTGATCAGCCAGCATTGTGGCAGATTGGTCAAGCGGCGAATGGCAGTATGCGTGATGCCTTGAGTTTAACGGATCAGGCCATTGCCTTTGGTAATGGTACCATTTCAGAGTCGGGTGTAACGGCGATGCTGGGCTTGGTGAATCAAGCGCAAGTATTGGATTTACTAGAAAGTGTTGCCTCTAAAAATGCGGCGCAAGTCTTGAGCCGTATTGAACAATTGGCAGATTATCAGCCGGATTTTACGGCGATTTGTGGCAGTTTATTGGATGTTTTGCATCGCATTGCAATAGAGCAGCAAGTGCCTGGAGCCTTAGTTGATCAGCTAGGGGATTTGGCGCGCATTCAGGCAATGGCGGCCAATGTGAGCGCGGAAGAAATTCAAATGATGTATCAAAGCTTGTTAATAGGGCGTCGAGATTTGTATCTTGCGCATTCTGCGAGAGCAGGCTTTGAAATGTTAATGCTAAGGCTGATTGCCTTCCGTCCTGCACCGCCTATGATGGTGAATCATGATGCGCCTCCTGTAGTCATAGCACAACCAATTGTGCCTGCTGAACCGAAAGCCACTCAGGTGCCGGAAGAAAGCACAGAAAAAAAAACGCCCATCGTTGACGAACCGGTACAAGTGATGTCTCAGGAGGAGCGCCCACCATGGGAAGACGCACCTGATGCTGACGTTATTGAAGAAAAGGTTGAAAGTTCGGTTGAAAGAGCGGTTGAGCATGTTGTTGATGCAGAAAGCGATGTTCAACATGACTCTATAGAAAACAGCTATGTAGATGATATTTCTTTAAAAGAAACCAGTTTAGAAGAGAGCACTTTAGACAAGAGCACTTTAGATAATGGCTCTTTTGGTGGTGAAGCAGCTGAGCCAGCTGTGGTTGAACACACATCAAATCCAAATGACGAGGCTCAAGAAGCTGTCGATTCGCCAGCTACAGACTTCGGTGACGTTGTCGAAACCGCTGAGCCCGTCGATCAAGGCCAGTCTAAACCGTCCGCTGTCACAGACACTCCGTTTGTAAACGGTGTTCTGGATGAGAGTGACGATGATGATGAAGACGAGGACGAAGCAGAAGAGCGTGCGATTGCCGACATCGTTGACCCATTCAACCCTGCGGCAGATTTGGTGGATGCCTTAGCGGCAGATCCGGTGGATGCTCCTGACAGTGACGACAATTCAGAAGCAGACACGCGTTTAGCAAAAGTACCAGACACGATTGCCCAGCCTGCAATGGGCATGCCGTTGCCAGAAATGAGTCATTATAATGAATTGACCATGAAGCTTTGGTGGCTGGTGGCACCTCGATTGCCCTTGAAGGGCTTGGTGCAAAACATACTAATGAATTCCAGCTTAGTAGACGCCAGTGATCAGGGTATTCGTCTCGAGGTGCCGTTAGAATACGGCCACATGCTTAATCAAATGCGTTACGAGCAAATACAAGGCGCACTGAGCGATTTTTTCGCAATGACGGTGCCCCTAATTATTGATACGGTGGAAGACACGAATGGCGTCACTGCAGAAGAATTTGCTGCCAGCAAGCGAGCAGAGGCTCTGCAAGTGGCTATAGAACATTTAAATTCACACCCAGTTGTGCAAGCGTTATCGGCAACGATGGGCGCACAATTGGTTTATGATACGGTTAAAGTTAAAGCTTAAATTGGAGAAAAAGTTATGTTCAAAGGTGGTATGGGTAACATGATGCGCCAAGCGCAGCAGATGCAAGAAAACATGCAAAAAGCGCAAGAAGAAATCGCCAACATGGAAGTCGAAGGTCAAGCGGGTGCTGGTCTGGTCAAAATTCTAATGACAGGCCGTCATGATGTGAAACGAGTGTCTATTGATGACTCATTGTTTGCTGACGATAAAGAAATGTTGGAAGACTTGATTGCCGCGGCAGTAAACGATGCTGTTCGTAACATTGAAGTAACACAAAAAGAAAAAATGGCGTCAGCAACGGCGGGAATGTCGTTGCCACCTGGCTTTAAAATGCCTTTCTAGGAGCGAGCTTTGTTTAGTCCCTTAATAAAAGAATTGATTGAATCACTGCGTTGTTTACCTGGTGTTGGGCCAAGGTCGGCGCAAAAGATGGCGTTGTATCTATTAGAACGAGATCATCAAGGGGCGGATAGACTGGCGAACGGCTTACGTGAAGCACTAGATAAGGTAGGTCGATGTTCAAGTTGTCGCATTTTGACGGAAGAGTCAGAGTGCGAGCTTTGCCAAGACCCAGAACGGGACGCAACGCGTTTGTGTATTGTCGAAACGCCTGCCGACGTGGTCGCAATAGAATCTGCGGGTACGTTTACTGGGCGTTATTTTGTATTGTTGGGGCATTTGTCACCGATTGACGGTATTGGTCCAGAAGAGCTTGGTTTGGATCGTTTAGAGGCACTGGTTCAGCATAACGAAGTGGAAGAAGCTATTATTGCCACTAACTCAACGGTGGAAGGCGAGGCGACTTGTCATTATATCGCCGAAAAATTAAAAACATTAAACATCAACGTGAGCCGTATTGCTCATGGTGTGCCAATGGGCGGCGAATTGGAATACGTTGATGGTAACACTCTGGCCTTGGCGCTAGAGGGACGGAAAAAACTCTAAGATGAATGATCAAGATGATGCTCTAAATGATGATGCCCTGAATATTGTGTGGGTTGCTGACAATGAATCGCTATCGAGCTGGTGTCATTACTGGGCAGAGCTGCCTGTAATCGCTGTCGATACTGAGTTTATTCGTCGTACAACGTATTTTCCAATTACGGGGCTGATTCAAATTAGCGAAGGCGATAAAGCGGTATTGATTGATCCTTTGAGTATTGATGAATGGGAGCCGCTGCGTAGCTTGATGGTAAACCCTTCTGTGATGAAGGTTTTCCATGCTTGTTCAGAAGACTTAGATGTGTTTGACCGATTGCTAGGGGTACTACCGACGCCGTTTTACGACACGCAAATTGGTGAGGCGTACGCGAGCGCACAATGGTCGTTAAGTTACGTGAAGTTGATTCATGAGTATTTGCAAATTGAAGTCGCCAAAGATGAGACGCGCTCCGATTGGACACAACGCCCATTAACGGATGCGCAAAAGCGTTATGCGGCTTTAGATGTGGTTTATCTTGCGAAAGTGTACCCAATGCAAGTGGCCCGTTTGCAAGAAAAAGACATGCTTGAATGGGTGTTGGAAGATTGCGAATCGCTTAAGTGGCAATATCAAATGAACTCGGATCCTGAGCAGAACTGGGATGGCATAAAAACCGCTTGGCGTTTGTCTCCTGCAGGTCTGACGTTATTGCGCTTGTTGTTTATTTGGCGAGATGGCCAAGCACGCAAAGAAAATGTCCCTAAAGGCCAAATTTTAAAGGATCGCACGTTGTGGTCGTTGGCGAAAACATTGCCCACGCATCATAAAGCGGTGTCAGAAGCAGAAGAGTTAACAGGCCGTCAACATCGTTTGTACGGAGAAGTGATTTTAGAGCAAGTGGCTTTGGTAAATGAACTGTCTCCGGATGAATATCAATTGCCTTTGGAAGCGCCTCTGCCATCACAAGCTGGGGAATTAACGAAATCCATTAAAGCGTTCGTTCGTAAAAAGGCGGAAGCATTAAATATCGCTCCAGAAGCCATGATGAAGCGAAAATTACTGGATCCATTGGTGCGTCATTTGTTTGATGGTACTGATGTGGATTGGCAAAACCCAGCCATTACGGGATGGCGACGTGACGTCATTGTAGATCCAGTGTTAGAAAAATTTAAGAAGTCTTAATTTTAAAAGGCAAAACATGGCGTGACACGCCAAGAGAACATTATGAAACAGCATTTAATCGTAGAAGTATTTCGCTCTAGTAAACATGATGGCATGTACTTGTATGTGGAAAAAAGTAAAGGCCTGAAAGACATACCAGAAGAGCTAATGGCCCGTTTTGGCAAAGGTATCAGTGCAATGACAATGTTATTGACTAACGAAAGTAAATTGGCTCGCGCTACCCCAGAGAAAGTGATTGAAGGGATTCGTGAAAAAGGCTTTTATTTGCAATTACCACCAGCGAAAGACGACTATTTATTGGATCTTTATAAGACGCCAACAGAAGCTGTCTATTAACGAGTTGGATTGAAAGAATGATTGCAAAGCGTTACGAACCGTTTTGGAAAACCACGCCGCTGGAAAAAATGTCGCCAGCCGAGTGGGAGTCGATTTGTGATGGCTGTGGCAAATGTTGTCTACAGAAATTACAAGACGATGACACTGAAGAGGTCTTTTACACCAATCTTGCGTGTCATCAGTTGAATATTACCTCGTGCCAATGCAAAGTCTACGACACTCGCCAAGCAAAAGTCGCAAGTTGCATTACTTTGACAGCGGATCAAATTGATCAGTTTCAATGGTTGCCAGACACATGCAGTTATCGTGTTTTATATGAAACGAAAGAGCTGCCTAACTGGCACCCATTAGTGGTGGGTAATGACAAAGAGATGCTACGTCAGGGCTTAACGGTTCGACATTATGCGATCAATGAGCAGTCGGTGGATGAAGAAGATTGGGAAACTCATATTATAAAATGGGTACATGGTATGCCGGAGCCGTATGATATAACGTGATACAGCGAACGGTCGCTAATCTCAGCAAAGTAAAGTAGTTCAAGGAGTTCGCAAACGTGAAGTGGTTGAAAATAAATACTGTGTTGTTGGTGGCTGTTTTATCCTTTTGGATGCCGGTAAGCCAAGCGGATACACAATTCCGTGTCATTGTTGATGCCTCTGGTAGTATGCTGATCAGCGACCCTGATAAGCTGACGTCTGAGGCATTACGTCTTATTTCAAATCTCGCCCCAGAAGAGCAAGCTACGCTCGGCATTTGGCTATTTGGTGAGGAGCCGAGAGTCTTATTGCCCGAATCCACTGTCAATAAAGCCACGAAAGCCAAGTTAGCAAGCTACGTGAACAGTTACGTTACACAAGACGTGAAAACCGACTTGGAAGCCATTATTAAGCTGCTTTTGAAAACACCCGATAGTGGTAATTTGGCGTCTGGTTTCAGCCGTCACTGGATATTGGTAACCGATGGCATGGTGGACATCAGCTTAGAAGACAGCGTTAATAAAGCCTCGCGAGATCGAATTTTAAATCAACTTACTTCTGAACTGGAAGACAGAGGGATTCATCTTCATACCGTTTCTATGACGGGTTACACAGACAAAGCGCTGCTGGAATCCTTGTCACTTAGAACCAACGCGACCCATACGGAAGTGGCCATTCCAGAAGATTTACTCGATACCTTTGATCGTATTTTTTCACAAGCATCGCCTTCTGATGAGCTGCCGTTTGATGGTGACCACTTTTTAGTTGATGACGCAATCGATGAGCTGACTTTGGTCGTGTTTCATGACGGAGGGCGTCAACCTCGTATCACCAAACCAGACGGTAGTGCGTTGGCATTGGTGAACAGTAATAGCGTGTCTGTATCGGCGGCTGAGCATTACACATTGCTCACGGTGCGTCGTCCAGCCGCTGGGAATTGGACGGTCAGTAACGTGGATTTAGAGCGAAGCAGTGTCAGAGTAATGACGGATTTAGGCATACAGGCTTCGACTATTCCGCCGATTGTATTTCAAGGCGAGGCAACAGCGTCCTCGGTTGGCGTGTTTCAAGAAAATGCTCTTATTCAAGATTTAGACGTGCTTGGCTTGCTTAACGTAGAACAGACCTTGGTTCGTCTAAGTGGGGAGCAAAAGGAGACAGTGTTTATTCATAACATGGCGCTTAAAGACGATACGTTTGTTCAGACCATTGGTGCCATTTCTGAGCCAGGCAATTATGAATTGATTAGTTTGGTGGACGGTAAAACGTTTTCTCGACAGATGAGTCAGTTTTTTACCGTGAATCCTGCGATCGAATTTAGCGGAACGAACCCGAGTGGGAACTTGATTGCTTTTTCAGCTAAGCCTGTGAATTTGCGATTGGATGTCCTGAGTTCGCACATCATGCTTGAGTTTACCTACAATAATGGCACCACCAAAATGGAAGAGATGCCCTTAGTGGGGCAAGGTTATTGGGAAAAAATAATACCCGTTGAAACAAGCGATACCGTCAAGGTTCGTGCACAGTTATCTGGCGTTACACAAACCGGATCTGAGTTCGAATACTGGACGCCTTTTTGGCATTTTAATAAACAAGCGGATAACTCGTTAGAAGTTGGATTAGGGCAAGTTTCTAGTGTGGGTGCTGTTTTATTGTCGGCTCCCATTTTAGAAAAAGACGCGATGCCGGTCATGGTTCCACCGGCTATTTCCATTGTGACGGATGCCCAAGAACAGATAGAAACACAATCAGAGGGATTAAAACCCGATCAAGAAAGCTCGCCAGTGACAGAGAATACGGGCAATTTATCAGAGCAAGAATGGATCTTGTATGCCTTGTTAAACGTTGGCGGCATTATCGCAATAGCGGGCGGTATTTTCTTATATCGTCGCTTAAAACATAAATCCACAGACAGAGACGATATAAACGATGTGTGAGTTATTAGGCATGAGCGCCAATGTGCCAACGGATATTTGTTTTAGTTTTTCGGGGCTGCGAGCCCGCGGTGGTCGAACAGGTCCCCATAAAGATGGCTGGGGAATGGCCATGTACCGTGACGGCTATGTCTGGGCGATCCACGATCCAAGGCCAAGTGCCGATTCGGACATGGCAGAAGTCATCAGTAACACATCACTAAAATGTGACATTGTGATCAGTCATATTCGTCAAGCAAACGTCGGCGCGGTAAGTCTATTAAACACCCACCCGTTTAATCGTTTGTTGTGGGGCAAGACTTGGACTTACGCCCATAATGGGCAACTTGAGTCATCGGAATCGTTGCCAATCGAACATTACCATCCATTAGGTAGTACAGATTCAGAGCGTGCTTTTTGTTGGATTGTAGAGCAATTGCAAATTCGTTTTGGTGATCAAGAGCCAAGCGTCGTCGCGGTGTCAGAAGCGTTATCAGATTTAGCATTACAGCTGAAATCGCGTGGTGTCTTCAATATGATGTTGTCTGATGGCGTGCGTTTATACTGCTTTTGTACCACAAAATTGCACTGGATTACCCGACGGGCGCCGTTTAAAAAGGCCACCCTGTCCGATGAAGATGTGATCGTCGACTTTAAAGAAGTCACCACAGACAAAGACGTTGTGACCGTCATTGCAACCCAGCCACTGACGCATGATGAACAGTGGCAGCAAATGGAAGAGGGTGAACTTTGTGTGTTTGAAGGCGGCGAAGTGGTTTGTCAGATCAAAGCGGCGCATTTAACCACCGCTTTGTAGGCTACGCTCGTGTAGGTTATGCTCGTTTTCGGCTTTAGCGTATCTGTACAGTTTAGGTTTGGCGGTCACGGTATTTTTCACTGGCTTCGAGACCTGTTATTCTAAGGCCATTATTGATGTAACAGAGTAAAATAAATGATTAATGATAACGATGTGATCGAAACCTTAGATGAACTAGAAACCTTTTTGCGTTTGGTTGAAATGGGCGGTTTAGGTCTGGATAACGTGTCGGGTGTGGCACTGGCAACTAACAATGCGAATGGTCGCCCTTTTGTCGCGGTTTTGGACGACAACCAGCAGTTAGTACTGGGACGTTGGGTAACGGCCGATGTGTTTGAAAATGGCAAAGACATCGTGCGCTATGGCGCGAAAAAACCGCATTAATCGTCTAACTAATGAGGTGCCTCTCCGTTCTCATTCAAAAAGGCGAGAGTAAAGGCATAAAAAATCCCCGCTAGGTTGTGGCCTAAGCGGGGATTTTGTTTTCTATGGGTGTCGCGTGTTTTTATTGTACCAATTCGTTGTCGGTGAATTCACCTTCAAACAACGCAGTAGATAAGTAGCGCTCACCAGAATCGGGTAATACAACAACGATTTTCTTATCTTTAAATTCGTCAAGTTGGCTTAAACGCTCAGCCGCAACGACTGCAGCGCCACATGAAATACCACACAAAATGCCTTCTTCACGCATTAAACGTTTCGCCATAGCTATCGCGTCTTCATTGGACACTTGCTCAACGCGATCTACGATAGAAAGATCAAGGTTTTTTGGTACGAATCCCGCACCAATGCCTTGGATTTTATGTGGGGCAGGGGCGGGTGTTTCACCGTTAAGTGTTTGCGTGATAACCGGAGAGCTGGTTGGCTCTACCGCCACACTGACAATCGCTTTGCCCTGAGTGTTTTTAATATATCGACTTACGCCAGTAATGGTACCGCCAGTGCCAACGCCTGCTACGAATACATCGATTTCACCATTGGTGTCTTGCCAGATTTCTGGTCCCGTGGTTTTTTCGTGAATTTCTGGGTTGGCTGGGTTATCAAACTGCTGCAATAAAACGAAATTGTCATCTTGGGCGATTTCTTGTGCTTTTTCGATTGCGCCTTTCATGCCTTTGGCAGGCTCCGTCAAGACGATGTTTGCACCCAGGGCTTTCATCACTTGACGACGCTCGACGCTCATACTTGATGGCATAGTAATGGTGATCGGATAACCACGAGAAGCCGCAACAAAACACAAGGCAATACCAGTGTTGCCACTGGATGGTTCTACTAACGATTTTCCTTTGGTAAGAACGCCGCGTTTTTCAGCGTCCCACACCATGTTGGCGCCAATACGGCATTTAACGGAAAAAGCGGGATTGCGAGACTCAAGTTTCGCCCAAATATTCCCATTTCCAATGCGGTTTAAACGTACAAGTGGCGTGTTGCCAATGGTAAGAGAGTTATCTTCAAAGACTTGATGAGACATACCATTTCCTTTTTTTTGGTCTGTTTGAGTGATAGCGCCGTATAAGACACTTTGCGAATGTCGTTCACTATAACCCTTAGGTTGGGATTGATGTTAGAATTTACAACTATATAGATAGAGACCTTTGCACAACAATTGTGCTTGCCCATACTTTCTCTGCGACAAGCAAAAGGATACTAGTTTAGCTATCATGCCGACACATGCTGTAATGACGCGCGATCGTCATCTTATCCATCAAAAACAAGGTCAACTGAGACAACGTCAAAAAGACGGTTTGCCATTTGATCGCATGCAATCTGAATTGAACGAACTTATCGAAAAATCGGAGACACTACACCAAGCTCGTTTGTCTCGTCTGCCAAAGATCACCTACGACGAAAGTTTGCCTGTTGCCGCACGCGCGGATGAAATCATCAAAGCGATCCAAGAAAACCAAGTCGTTATTATTGCGGGTGAAACGGGGTCAGGTAAAACCACACAGTTGCCGAAAATGTGTTTGCAAGCCGGACGAGGCATCGCGGGTCTGATCGGCCATACGCAACCAAGACGTATTGCGGCGCGCAGCGTAGCGGAACGTATCAGTGATGAGTTGCAGGTTAACCTTGGCGAACAAGTGGGTTTTCAGGTTCGTTTTAGTGATGAAAGTAACGAAGAAACACTGATCAAGTTGATGACCGACGGTATTTTGTTGGCTGAAATTCAACAAGATAAACGCCTGTATAAATACGACACCATCATCATAGACGAAGCCCATGAGCGCAGTTTGAACATTGACTTCCTGCTTGGGTATTTAAAGCAAGTCTTGGCCGCACGCCCAGATCTAAAAGTGATTGTGACCTCGGCAACCATTGATATTGAACGTTTCTCCCAGCATTTTGAAAACGCGCCGATCATTGAAGTATCGGGTCGAACGTATCCGGTTGAAATCCGTTACCAGCCCTTGTTAAGCAAGTCCGACTCAGAGGAGTTAGACGAAGACCAAAGCATGGAGCAAGGCGTTTTAGATGCGGTTGAGCTGCTTATTGCCGAAGAACGGCAGTCAGGATATCGCGGAGCGGGCGATATTTTGGTGTTTTTACCGGGTGAGCGAGAGATTCGTGAGACAGCGGAGATTCTACGACGAGCTGAGCTACGTGGCACTGAAGTGCTGCCGCTGTATGCGCGTTTGAGCGCCAGCGAGCAACAACGCATTTTCAAATCCCATTCAGGTCGTCGGATTGTGTTATCGACGAACGTCGCGGAAACCTCGTTAACGGTGCCGGGCATTCGCTATGTCATTGACCCTGGCTTAGCGCGAATTAGCCGCTACAGTGTGCGCTCCAAAGTTCAGCAGCTACCAATAGAGAAAATCAGCCAAGCCAGTGCCAATCAGCGAGCAGGGCGATGTGGTCGTGTGGCCGACGGTATTTGCATTCGTTTGTATGATGAAAACGATTTTAACAATCGACCAGAATTTACCGATCCGGAAATTTTCCGCACCAACTTAGCGTCGGTTATTTTGCAAATGGCCAACTTGAAACTGGGCGCAGTTGAAAAATTTCCATTTGTTGAAATGCCCGAAAAACGCATGATCAATGACGGTTATCGCGCATTAACCGAGTTGGGCGCGTTGCACAAAGACCGATTGACTCCGATTGGTCGTCAGCTCGCCAAATTACCAATTGACCCAAAATTAGGGCGGATTTTGATCGCAGCTGAACAACACAGTGTGCTCAAAGAAGTGGCGATTATTGTCAGTGCCTTGTCTATTCCTGATCCTCGTGAGCGCCCACAAGATAAGAAAACCCAGTCTGATCAAGCGCATGCCGTCGACAAAGACGAAGATTCAGACTTCGCCGTGTTTTTAAACTTGTGGGAACGTTTTGAAGAGCAGCGCCAAGCCTTGTCGCAGAATCAGCTGCGTCAGTATTGTCGAAAACAGTTTTTGAATTTCATGCGCATGCGTGAGTGGCGAGATATTCATCGACAAATCATGATCGCTTGTAAGCAGCTTGGTTTTAAAGAAGTTCAGCACGAAGAACGTCATTACGAAGCCATTCATCGTTCATTGCTGGCGGGGTTGTTTACGCACGTGGCGAATAAAATGGAAGACAGTAAAGACATGCTGGGTTGTCGATCTCGTAAGCTGTCTATCTTTCCAGGCTCCATGTTATTTAAAAAACCACCACAATGGATCATGGCCGCAGAGCTGGTGGAAACCAGCAAATTGTACGCGCGCGTTGCCGCTCGTATTGATCCTGCTTGGATTGAAGAATACGCCGCACCCTTTGTTAAACGACAATACTTCGATCCGCATTTTGAGCGGAATCAAGGTCGTGTCATGGCCAATGAACAAGTGTCTTTGTATGGCTTGGTGATTGTTGCGAAACGTCGTATGGATTATGGCCACGTCAATCCAGAGGACGCGCGTGAGATATTTATCCGCTCTGGGCTGGTGGAAGGCGAGCTTAGAACGAAGCAAGCGTTTTTTCGTAAGAATAAAGCCCTGATTGAATCGCTAGAGACGCAAGAAGCCAAGCTGCGGACTCGCGATATTTTGGTGGATGACGAGACAGTTTTTGCGTTTTATCACGCTAGGCTGCCTGATCATGTGCGCAATCTAAAAAGTTTAGAGCACTTTGTAAAAACCTCGCCTGAAGCGCTGCTCATGACTCGTGAGGATCTGGTTCAGCAAGACGTAAATGTCGACGCGGCTGCGTTTCCAGATTCTTTTGGTTTGAATGGCGTTGCTTTGCCGATTGATTATAAGTTCGACCCCGGCCAAGCCAGTGATGGTGCTACCTTAAAAGTGCCTGTTGGTTTGTTGCGCCAGTTGAGCTTAGACGATTTGGGATGGGCGGTTCCCGGTTTTATTAAAGAGCGTTGTGAGGCGTTATTGCGTGGTCTCCCAAAAGCGTTGCGTCGTCGGTTTGTGCCAATTCCGCAGTTTGTTGAGCGTGTGTACCCCAATTTGTCGAAAGACAAAGGCGATTTGCTCGAACAGCTGAGTTTGCAGATTAAGCGCGAAACCTTAATCGATATTCCATTAAACGAATGGAATGCTGAAAAACTGGATTCGCATTTGACACTCAATTTAGAAGTGGTGGACGAGCGCGGAAAAATTTTAGGTGTTGGGAAGAATCTAGCGCAGCTACAGGCGCAGTTTAGCGATCTGGTGGAAGAGAGCTTTGCCAAATTTGGCACGAAGCAGCATGAGCAAGAAGGGCTAAGCGCTTGGCCGGATCAAGACATTCCAGAGCGTCAGGAGATCAAGCAAGCGGGCATCAAAGTGACCGCGTTTCCTGCCTTGGTTTCCCAAGGTGACAGTGTGTCTCTTAAAATGTTTGACGATCTGAACACCGCGCTGGACACGCATCGTAAAGGCGTGGTGACGTTACTGAAATTGACGCTCAGCAAAGACATGCGTTACATGCAGAAAAACTTACCTCACCTAAAAGAATCTATGCTGATCTTTTCCCCGTTGGGGCAGAAAGAAACCTTGCTAGAGGATTTGCTTAATGCAGTACTAGAAAAAGTATTTCTGGAAGGTCGTGCGCTGCCGCGTACCAGAACGGAGTTTGAATCGTGCGTTAGCACTCATAAACCTCGATTAATCAGTGTTGCCAACGAAATGGCAGAGCAGCTGTATCGTGTCTTATCCTCTTATCAAGGGGTTGCGAAAAAAATGAAAGGCACTATTCCACTGCCTTGGACGCGAGTGTATGGGGACATAAAGGTGCAATTAGAGCAGCTTATTTACCCCGGTTTTATTGGCAATACGCCGCTTTTTTGGTTGGGGCAATTGCCACGATACTTTAAAGGCATCGAAGTGCGGTTGGAGCGTTTTCAAAATCATTTGAACAAAGAAAACGCCGCTGTGTCTGAATTGGAAGCACTTTGGTTGAAATATACCCAACAGAGAAAGGCACACGAAGACAAAGCATTGTATGATCCAGAATTGGTGAAGTACCGTTGGATGTTAGAAGAGTATCGCATCTCCTTGTTTGCGCAGTCCGTGGGCACTTTGGAACCCATTTCTGAAAAGCGCTTGGCGAAACAATGGAGCGAAGTGAAAAAACTGGTTTAGTGATTGGATCGGGCGGCTGTCTGGTATTCGATGATAGATAATAAGGAAGAGTGAAGAATGCTGAAAGTAATGGCTACATGGTTGCTAAGTATGAGTTTTTTGTTTTCTCAGTCGGTCTTTGCAGCGACAGAAGAAGACCCTTGGGAAGGGTTTAACCGATCCATGTTCGCGTTTAATGACACCATCGATGGCGCTGTGCTTAAACCCGTGGCGCAAGGGTACAAGGCGATCACGCCCACGCCGGTGCAAAAAGGCGTGAGTAATTTTTTCTCTAACTTGGGGGAAATAAGCAATATTGCCAATAACTTATTGCAAGGGAAGTGGGATGGTACGGCGTCTTCAACTTTTCGTTTTTTGATAAACAGTACCGCGGGTTGGTTTGGTATTTTTGATGTGGCCAGTGAAATGGGTCTGAAAAAGTACGATGAAGACTTTGGGCAAACCTTAGGTTATTGGGGGGTATCGTCGGGCCCATACCTGGTTATGCCGTTCTTTGGCCCGTCCACGGTACGGGATGGTTCTGCTTTTGTCGTGGAATACACTTATGTCGATGAAACGGGGCTTTTGGATTTGAATAGTGATGAAGAGTTGGGCTTATTAGGGCTGAAAGTGATTGATACGCGGGCTCGCTATCTTAATGCTGAAGGCATGATAGTCGGGGACCGCTATAGCTTTATTCGTGATATCTATCTGCAAAATCGCGCTTACGAAGTCTATGATGGTAATGTCCCAAGCAAACCCGTGGCTCAGGATGCGAATCAGGGGGATGACAGCTGGGCGGAAGACAGTTGGGGTGAGGAAGCGGACAGTGGTTCTAGCTGGGGTGAGGAAGCCGATTATTGATCGCCGTGTGTTGTGATCGAAAAACCATGAATGGGTGAGGTTTATGTATTGTTATTGAAAGATTGTATGATTTTTAACAAAGGTTTACCCTTTTTGTGTATTTAATCTGATCTAGATACGATACTTTTTTACTTTATATTTTTGAGAGAACCCATGAAGAAATTACGTATGATCGCGACATCACATCTTGGTTCTTTCTTTCTGTATACCTCATTGGTTTTATCATTTGACGCCCACAGTCAGCAGCCAACGCTGAATATTTTGAATTGGGATGACTATCTTTCAGAGCAAACCATCAACGAATGGGAAAAACTCACTGATTCAAAAATACGACTAATAACGTATGACAATGAAGACATGAGAGATTTGCTTCTCACGGACACCAAACAGCATCAAATTGACCTTGCGATTGTGGATGTTCAATCCGCCAATAAATTAGCGAACTTGGGCTACTTGTTTGATCTGAATGTTGCGCAGTTTAAAGGCAATATCGAACCGAAATGGCTCGAAACATGTGGTGATCATGCTGTCCCGTATTTATGGGGAACGTTAGGCATTGCATACCGAACCGATAAAGTCACTTCTCCTGTCGATTCGTGGGCGGACTTGTTTTCTTCTAGACAAGACCTAAAAGGTCATATCGCAATGTTGGGCGATTATTACGGACTGAGCGCACCCGCTTTAATACATTTGAACTTGTCGCCTTATACAGACAAAGAACAAGATTTAAAAAAAATGTATGAACTTTTAAAGCAGCAAAGTGATGATGTTCTCACCTATGATTACGCTCCTTCCTATCTACTGGACGCGGAAAACAAAGACGATATGTACGCAGCAGTTGTTTACAGTGGTGATCAATACACCATGAACGACAGCATTGGAAAAGACGTTTGGAAGTATGTGCTACCCAAAGAAAGCTCTTTTCTCTGGTTGGATTGCTGGGTGATTCCCGCTAACTCCGAAAAAAAGGTGTTAGCTCAATCATTTATTGATTATATTGGCCGAGCTGATGTTGCCGCTGCGAACTCTGAAAGCATCGGCGTTGCCACAGTAGACCTAAGAGCTTACCAATTACAAAGCTCAGAAATGCGAGAAGATGAATTAATTTATCCATCACAAGAGGTTTTAGATGGCTTGTATTCTTTTCAAATGTTATCAGACGCGAACATAAGAAAACGCATTCGAATACAAGAAGCGATCAAGGTTATTCATGAATCTAAATAAGCGATTGGTTCTTTTACTCTTCCCAATCATTCTATTTGGGTACGGGATCGCTACTTTTTTTGTGTATCAATACCAAAAAAGCAGCGTAATTGAGTTAGAACAAGCGAAACTAGAGCAACGCATGTTTCAGCTGCAAAGTGTCTTTAAAGAAGAATCTTCTGCTGTAGACAATGCAATGGCCCTCTTTTTGGAGGGCGGGTATTTATCGGACTTTTTAACCTCGGCTTCTTCTAGTTATCGTGATATTGCACTCAGTCAGGGGTTGAATGTACTGACCTCCCAGATTTTGTCTAATAAACCCAATAGCCGACTTTCGTTTGCTTTATACAACGGAAGTGGCGACGAATTATTTTATTATGAGCGAAGCGCTGACCCTTTTGCCACCATAAGTAATGAGCAGTTTGGGGTAACCCAAAAAATGATTGCTCATCACATAACGTCTAGCTGGGAGCTGTTTCATAACAGCTCAGATATAAGCGTAGTGAAGGGGCGCTTATTGGACAGGGTGGCGCTTCTGCCATTTAAAGGTCGTGATATTAATGACAGTGTTCAGCTGTCTTTTGCAGTTCGTATGGATCAGTTTTCCGACTATTTGTCGACGTTGGAACAGTCGTACAACGCAACGCTTGTTTGGTCCAATCAGATTTTACCCGTTGAGAATGTATTCGCTCACTCGATACAGCTTTCGCCTAACCAGTTTCTTACTATTAAGCCAAATGCTTCGGTATTGGCAAGGCCGTTATTGAATTTACGGATACAGCTTATATTTGTCGCATTTTTTCTTGGCGTGATAACTTACGGATTATTAATATATTTGATTTCTCGATTCATCACCGCGCCGATTAGCGCTCTTGATAACGAACTCACGCAGGTGATGGAGTACCAAAAAGAAAACATTTCCCCCACCGAAAGTAGAAGTGAAATTGGCCAGTTAAGTAAGAAGTTTTACGTGTTATTTGAGCAGTTGCAAAATAACTTGAAAAAAAACCACGAGATGGCCATTACGGATACCTTGACGTCCTTACCAAATCGTTTTCGTTTTTATGAGTATGCAAAAAGTGCATTGATTAAAGCAGAGCAAGACAAACGATTTGTCTCCTTGATATACATTGATTTAGACAACTTTAAATTTGTAAACGATAAGTTAGGTCACGAAGCGGGCGATGACCTCTTGTGTTTTTTAGCAAACGATTTGCAGCGGTTGATTAAACCAATTTTACAAAGCCAAGGTGGTTGCATGGTGTCTCGCTTGTCTGGCGATGAGTTTGCCATTGTGCTGACTCATAAAGTTGCCGTGGATGAGGCGGATGACTTGGCTCAGTCTGTGGTCGCTCTTTTCGAGGGGGGCTACCAGTCAGATCATTACTATTTTCCTGTTTCTGCGAGCATGGGTATTGCCACTTACCCTGCAGATGGCCATAACTTAAAAGAGTTGATCGCTAATGCAGACATGGCGATGTACAACGCAAAACGTTCAGGAAAAAATCGCTACAAACATTATTCCGAAAACATCGCTTCCGCTGCGCGCCGTACCAAAAGCATCGAAACACAGCTGAAAATGATCGATTGCGATAAAGAGTTCTCACTTGTGTACATGCCTTACACGTCGGCGAACATGCAAATTAAAGGCTTTGAAGTGCTGATTCGCTGGCATTCTGCGGAGCTAGGTGAGATTCATCCGGATGAATTTATTCCCATCGCAGAGCAAACCGGAACCTACGCTAAAATAGACCATTGGGTGTTTGAAACCGCGTTTAAAAGCCTTCCCAAAATTCGTGATGTTTTCGGTGAAGAGTGTGTTTTATCGATTAACATCTCAGCGGCTGAACTGGGTCATCATGTTGTACTAGACCGCCTTATTGAGCTGAAGGAACAATATGGCATTGAAGACAAAAGTATTGAACTTGAGTTGACCGAAACATTCAGTTATGTGCAAACGAGTTCCGTATTTGATGTATTGAATGGATTGCAAAAGGCGGGCTTCAGTATTGCGATAGATGACTTTGGGGTAGGCTATACGCCGCTTCTTCATATGATCGATTATCCAGTCGATAAGGTAAAGCTAGACAAGGTTCTCACCGAAAGAGTGACCAAGCCCGAATACGCAAAGTTGTTGCCTGCACTCATCGAGCTGTGTCACTTGCAAGATATTGTTGTGACCGCGGAAGGCATAGAGAACACCTCTCAGTATAAGAATCTAAGAGAGGCAGGTTGTGATTTCTTCCAAGGCTATTGGTTATCGAAACCAATGACCTTGGATGAGCTGGAAAATTGGTATTATGTTTACAGCAATAAAGGCAATCTTTGACGCGACGGTTTTAGTGTTCTTCAGGCAAGATATCCAGTGTTATCTTTAAAAGCTTTCCCGAATCTGTCCCGATGTAAAGAGCGCCTTCAGAATCTTGAGCAATCGATCGAAGGCGTTCATTCAAATGCTGCAAGTAACGTGTTTCTGTTGTTTCGCCATCTTTCTCGATTTTAATTCTGTTTAGATGCCTTAACGCCAACGCAGTAGACAAAAAGTCACCGTTCCAGTTAGAAAATAGCATTCCTTTATAGCGAATTAAGCTGCTGGGTGCGATTGATGGAATGAACACCTTGGCCGGGTTATCTATGCCGTCTTTTTCTGTGCCTTCTCCCACACTAATCGGCCCCCAATACTCTTTACCATAGGACACAATAGGCCAACCATAATTCGCGCCTGGGCGGATCAAATTGATCTCATCGCCGCCTCGTGGGCCATGTTCATTGGACCACAGCGTGCGGCTATTTGTATCGTAAAATAATCCTTGAGGGTTACGATGTCCGTAGCTCCAGATTTCATTTCGGATATTAGCGTGGGTCACAAATGGGTTATCTGTAGGGATGCTTCCATCTAAATTCAGGCGGATGACGCTCCCTGCGTGATTGGTTAAATCCTGTGCATTTTCTCGAACGCCACGATCACCCACGGAGAAAAAAACATGGCCATTATCGTCAAAGGCAATGCGTCCACCATAATGCTTGGACTCTTTTGTGGCAGAGTCAGTGACCAGCAGATCTTGCCAGTCAGCGAGTGTATTTCCGAGCAATTTGGCTCTGGCTAGTGTGGTTTTTGAACCGTCGTCAGTTGGCTTAGCGTAGGTAAAATACAGCCAATTGTGTTCTTTGAACTGTGGCGATTTAGCCACATCCAACAAGCCACCTTGGCCTCGATTATCAACCTTTGGTAAGCCCAAAAGCGGTTGTTTCTGTCCATTATTAAGATTGACTTTAAACGCTGTGCCTTTTTTGATCGTAATAATCGCTTCGTTATCATTGATCATGGCGATCCCCCAAGGGATACCATCAAACTGTGTGATGTTTTTGATGCTTAATGCTTCATCCACGACCGTATCAGAGGCGCTAGCATTGAGCGCCAACAGGCTAGCTAGAAATAAAATTAGTGTTTTCATAAGGCGACCTCATTCTCGCGAATTTGCGTGCAGTATATACAAAATAGTCGAAAGAAGAGGATGTGCGAGGCTATTTCCACAACAATTGCGGAATGCTTGCCTAGTTGGATGAAGTATTCAGATAGGCCTTAATTAAGGTCTCAACGCGTGTATATTGATGGAATTATGCACAAATATTACCGACAAAAAGTGACAATAGATTAGCCGAAGAAGCGTTCGTTTTCCGCGACATTTCGCGTTACTACCGCATTAGCGGCGATAATGGCGTTATTGCCAATCTCAATGCCGGGGAGAACTTTGGCACCACCGCCAATCCAGACTTTATTGCCTATGGTAATAGGGCGTGCAAAACATTCGCCAGACGCGCGTTGGTCTGCATCCCTTGGGTGATCTACCGTATAGAGATGAACGCCGGGGCCAATTAATACATCATCACCAACATAGATATTGGCACTGTCTAAGAAAATACATTGGAAATTAATAAAGACACGTTCACCAAGGTGAATCTGTGACCCATAGTCGCATTGAAAACCGGGTTCAATCACCACGCTGCCAAACTCCGCAAACAAACGAGTCACATGGCGAAGGTTGCCCTTGCTTGGGTGCGCATTGAATTTAGCACAGGCAAGACGAGCCGCTTCTCTGCGTAGGCGAAGATCGAGGTCGATCGCGTTAAACGGCTCGCCTTGGATCATTTTTTCTAACTCTGTTCTTTCGGTCATAATGCGTTCTTTTTTGTGGAAACTAAAAAAAACGCGACCAAGGCCGCGTTTTTTAGTACGCCGAAGCGTTAAATCGTTATGGTGCTACGATTAAAGCATAGACGCCAAAGTGACTTCTAGTTTGCGTTGATCCGCTGCGAAGTTACGAATGCCTTCAGACAACTTTTCAGTTGCCATAGCGTCCTCGTTCATCGCCCAGCGGAACGCCGCTTCAGTGATCGCCGCCGGCGCAGGTTTCACATCCGTTGTTGGTGTCAATTTACGCTCTAGTTTGCCTTCATCTTTCTTCAATTCTTCAAGCAGGTTAGGGCTGATCGTCAAACGGTCACAACCAGCAAGCTGCTCGATTTCGCCGATGTTACGGAAGCTCGCGCCCATCACAACAGTCTTGTAACCGTGTTGCTTGTAGTAGTTGTAGATTTCAGTCACAGAAACCACACCAGGATCGGTTTCTGCCGTGTACTCTTGGCCAGTCGATTTTTTGTACCAATCAAGAATACGACCAACGAATGGAGAAATCAGGTAAACGCCCGCTTCCGCACAAGCCTGTGCTTGAGCGAAAGAGAACAGCAAAGTCAGGTTACAGTTGATGCCTTCTTTTTCTAGTTCTTCTGCGGCTTTAATGCCTTCCCAAGTAGACGCGGCTTTAATTAGAACGCGGTCACGAGACACGCCAGCTTCTTCATAAAGTGCGATCAATTTACGGGCTTTCGCCAGAGTCGCTTCTTTGTCAAAAGACAAACGCGCATCGACTTCAGTGGAAATGCGACCTGGAACGTATTTTAGAATTTCCGTACCAACAATAACCGCAAGCTTGTCGCCAGCGTCTAGAATTTGCTGCTCTTTGTCATCGCTCTGTGTTTTTGCCCAAGCAACCGCTTGGTCAAGGAAAGGCGCGTATTCAGGAATTTGTGCCGCTTTTAGCATCAAAGATGGGTTGGTCGTTGCATCTTCTGGTAAAAAGTCTTTGATGGCTGTGATATCACCGGTGTCGGCCACAATGGTCGTGAACTCTTTTAACTGAGATAACTTATTGCTCATTGCTCTTATCCTTTGTGTTGATGATGTTTGACCAAATCGATGGCCTCTAATAATACATTTATCTTTGCGTCGGCTTTATGACCATTTTCAGAAAGATAACGACGGAACTGTTTGCCGCCGGCTTCCCCCTGAAAAATACCCAAAATATGTCGGGTGAGGTGCAATAATCGTTCGCCTTCTTCTAGCTTGCGCTCCACATACGGAACGAAAGCCTCTAGTGCTTCGTAGCGACTCGTCACTAACGCTGGGTTACCAAAAAGTTGCTCGTCCACTTGGCTTAATAACCAAGGGTTGTGATAAGCCTCGCGGCCAACCATAACGCCATCCACGTGAGCTAATTGGTCTTTGCATTCTGTTAGGGTTTTAATGCCACCGTTCACAATGATTTCAAGGTCTGGGAAATCTTTCTTTAGTTGGTGGACATAGTGGTATTTCAGTGGCGGTACTTCACGGTTTTCTTTTGGACTTAAGCCTTCCAAAATCGCATTGCGAGCATGGACGATAAAAGTACTCACGCCCGTGGTCGCCACATCACCAACAAAATCGCGCACCACGCTGTAATCTTCTTGGTCATCTAAACCAATGCGGTGTTTGATCGTTACTGGAATATCGCAGTTATCTTGCATTGCTCGCATGGCGTCTTTTACCTTATCTGGGTAAGCCATCAAACACGCACCGATTAAACTGTTTTGTACTCGGTCACTTGGGCAACCCACATTAAGGTTAACCTCATCGAAGCCCGCTTGCTGCGCCATTTTTGCGCATTTACCCAACGCAACCGCGTCAGATCCACCTAACTGCAACGCAATAGGGTGTTCACAACCATCATATCGTAAGAATCTTTCAGGATGATTGCCTTGCAGCAAAGCACCCGTTGTCACCATCTCGGTATAAAGCAGCGTATTCCTAGTTAACGTTCTCGCAAAAACACGGTAATCGCTGGTGGTCCAATCCATCATGGGTGCGATGGAGAATCGACGATCAAGCTCAGCGCTTGAATTTACTGGGGCAGCCCCATTATCTAGTGACATTGTTATGCTATCGAATAAGTTCAAAAAAGCGCCGCGATAAAGAGCTAAAACGCTCTGCGACAGATGCACAACATTATGTCATAAAATTACAAGATTTCTAAGCGTCTGATCGAACATTAAAGTTCGAATTTGGCGAATTTGGGGTCAGATGAAAATAGGTTGTGAATTTAACCAACGTTCATTGCCTTAATTTTCCATTGGCTTATTCCAAGCCATTTACTCCAACATGAGCATTCCTACAAAAACGCCTTTCGCTACTAAGTAACGAAAGGCGTTGTGGTTATCCTACCCATTGCTTACCGTCACCTTAGAGCCATCTAAGGTGACAATCGGGTCACCCGTCGCTCGGTTGTTCTCCCGGCGGTATGTAAGCGTGTTCTAAAGGTTGGCTCTCGAGGTCTTTTTTCCCTGCCAATGGACGAATGTGTCCGTTGTCGCGATAGAAGCCAATGTCTTTTAGGTAATGGTCGTCCAATTGACGAAACAGTTGATTGGTGCGGCGCGCTTCAAAATATTCTTTAGCGGCGTTGAATAGGGCGATGATACTCATAAGTTTTCTCCAAAATAGTCGTTTTAATGGTGCTTTTTTGGCGGAACTTACGGGGTTGTGTCTAATAGAGGTGACCGCGTAAATTCCGCGGTCAATGGTGAATTACACAGGCATTGAACGCGCAGGCAACGTTGAGCGAACTCGGTTATTACAGCGAGTCGTCATGGAGTAAGTAGAATGATTGCGAATAAATGTGATCATGGTGCTTCTCCTTAACGTTGTTTGGTGTCAATTGTGTAATATTTGCTCGAATGAGCTTCTTGATTGAGCCTTTTTTCGTGTCTTATGTCAATTGCTTATATCGAAATAATCATTCTTTTTTTGCACACATTACGCCGTTTGCATAATGACGAAAAACAGTCTGCATATAAGGGTATGGTGAGTGTTTTTTGCTGTACAATTCGTCGCGATTTTCTTGGCTTCTTTTTAGTAAGTTTTGTAGTCAACTTTTTGCAGTTAACTCTTGTGGTTAATTTTTTGTAGGCAATAACGTAGTAAGTGAGCTCATGGCGACGAAAGCAACAGTTTATAAAGCATCGGTTCAAGTGTCTGATATGGATCGAAATCATTATCAAAGTTATGAGTTAACTTTGGCGTTACATCCCTCTGAAACCGAAGAGCGCATGATGGTGCGTTTGGCGGCGTTTGCGCTATTAGCTGATGAAAAAGAAGGCGGCGAACAATTAAGTTTTACCAAAGGCATCAGCACAGAAGATGAACCGGATCTTTGGCAAAAGAATTATTCCGATGAAATTTTGCTTTGGGTGGAGTTAGGTCAGCCCGATGAAAAGCGTTTACGCAAAGCTTGCGGTCGAGCTCAACAAGTGATCGTTGTGAATTACAACGACAAATCTGACATCTGGTGGGAACAGAACAAAGGCAAGAATAGTCGTTTCGATAACCTAAGAGTATTGCAATTCCCTGAGTCTCAAGTCGAAGCCTTGGCAAAAATCTGCACTCGTTCTATGCAATTGAACGTGACTATTCAAGACAGCGAAATGTGGATCTCTGGTGAGCTAGGCGAGTGTGCTATGACGCCAATGTGGCGAGGCGAGCAATAAGCTCACCCCGACGACCACGAAACGAAAAATTAGCGTATTAGGCTTTATGCAAGGTGCGTTGGAACAGCGCAACGGCTTTGTTGTAACACTCTAAGGCGAGGGCAGGGTCGTAACGATCGCCTTCGTCGCGCATAAACGCATGCTGGCCGTTGAATTCATGCCAAGTGAATAAACGGTCAGTGTCGATTAATTGCTGGTAAATTTTCTGACGACCTTCTGTTGATACGTGCGGATCTTGTTTGCCCCACACCATGGTCAATTCCCCTTGAATCTCTTTGGTGCGAGTGAAAGAGTCATTGCCTTCGTCACATGGAATGGTATTCGAATGAATGTCTGTTGCGTACAAACAAAAGGACGCTTGGATGCGAGGGTTTAACGCCGCACGATACGCCAAATGACCACCTAAACAAACGCCCATACTGCCAAATTGTCCTGTGCAATACTCTTGTTGTTCAAAGTATTCGAGCATCGCAACCGTGTCGCTGTCGTGGGCTTCCAGTGTTTTGGTAAATTTGTCTGCGTTGCCTTTGTCTTTGCCTTCGTCGTCATAACCTAATACGGTACCGATCGGGTTAAGTTCATGAAACACTTCAGGCACAATAACCACAAAACCGTGTCCTGCCATGATGGCAGCGGAGCGAGCAATCGGAGCAGTTTGTTGGAAAATTTCAGAATAAAAGAAGACACACGGAAAGCGACCTTCTGCTTGAGGGCGGTAAACGGTGCAGCGCATCAGGCCTGTTGGCGTGTTAATATCTTGATCGTGACGTTGAATGATCATGTTATTCCTTAAAGGATTCGTTATTTTCCTACATGATATTCGACCCATGGCCGTTGAGCCAGCGACAAAGACCAAATTAAACCAACAAATGAGACCTCAATCGTGCGAATTTTATTGATCAGTGCTTACGAAGCCAGCAGCCATAAAGCGTGGGCGAAGACTTTAATGAGCGGAATGAGTCAGCATGATTGGGAGTATGTGTCTTTGCCTGCTCGACACTTTGCGTGGCGGATTCGCGGTAACGCCATGAGTTTTGCGTTTGATCCGCAATTTAAGTCCGTGATAGAGCAGTCATACGATGTCGTGATTGCGACGTCTATGACAGACGTTGTTGGGCTGAAAGCCTTTTGCCCAAACTTACAGAACATTCCTTGGCTGCTGTATTTCCACGAAAATCAATTTGCCTATCCGGCCAGCGACAAGCAGCAAGGCTTGGTGGAAATGCAGATGGTGACTATGTACAGCGCATTGGCTGCAGATGTCTGTGTATTTAATAGCCAATTTAATAAGGACACTTTCTTTGGTGGTGCGCGTGCTTTACTAAAAAAGCTGCCTGATTATGTCTCACCAGATTGGTTGCATGGCACAGAATCCAACGCTCAAGTGCTTCCTGTGCCATTAGAAATGTCCACTTCGATTGAGGTTTTCATGCCAGAAGAGGGCGTGAATACAAAAGCGTCGAAACGAATCAAATTGGTCTGGTCTGCGCGTTGGGAATTCGACAAAGGGCCTGATCGACTGTTGGCTATTTTAGAAGAACTAGAGCGCCGCGATGTAGACTACGAAATTGCCATCCTTGGTGAGCAGTTTCGCTCTGTTCCAAAAGAGTTTGATCAGATCCAAGCCAAGTTTTCTCATCGAATCACGCAATTTGGCTTTGCCCCAAGCCGAGCGGATTATTTGGCTTTTCTGGCTTCGTCAGATATGGTGTTGTCGACTGCGCTGCATGAGTTTCAAGGTCTTGCCGTTCTCGAAGCCGTGGCCTTGGGTTGCGTGCCTGTGCTTCCTAATCGACAGGTGTATCCTGAATTGTTTGGTGAGTCGTTGAGCGCAAAGTCTTATCTGTATCAGAGTGACTTAAAGAACATTGAAAATGAAGCCAAATACGCGGTGAATTTGATTCAGCGACATGCGACAGAAAACACCGAAGCGCCCTCAGTCAGAGCATTTTATGCCGAAAACTTACTTGACCAGTACGATACGCTGTTGAGTTCATTATGAATAAATCAAAATCTATGTATATACAAGCTGTTCGATTGAGTGGAACTTCTTCCTAAACGTTTTTTCTTAACCGTCTTTTAATTCCCCACTATCAGAATGACCTAAATGCGTGCTGAGGGCTTTATATTGCGCTTATTCTGTGCGATATTGGCGATTCAGGTGCTTTAAAATAAAAACAACATACGAGAAGTCATCAGATAAAAGAGCTTATTGCCCCATTTTTATATGTATATACATGTTGGTATGTCTTTTGCTTTTTCTCTTTTTGACTACTCACCTTCTTATAGGAAGCCTAATATGAACGTTACAGACTCAAAGACTGGCGTTGTCACGCCGCTGTCTCTTCTCAAACTTATTGCTTATAGCTGCATTGGTATTTTTGTCTTTTTCATTCCGATCGATATTGGCGGAAAAACGACAATCCCGCTGGATCATATTGTTTCTTGGTTACGTAAAGACTTTGCCGGAATGGCTGAGGTGTACGCGATTTTAGTTGTTCTGGCGGGTGGCGCTTACCCTTTCGTTTCGGGTAACTGGCGTGCCAGTAAAACCCAAACCGTCTTGTCTATTTTTAAAGTATTGGGCGTGGTAACCGCTGTCATGGCATTTTTCTCAGTGGGGCCGGCTTTTTTATTCGAAAAAGACATGTTGCCGTTCTTGTTTAGTAAATTGGTGGTGCCGGTTGGTCTGATCGTGCCGATTGGCGCGGTGTTTCTTGCCTTTTTGATTGGTTACGGATTGCTTGAATTTGCTGGCGTGCTTTTACAGCCGATTATGAAGCCTCTGTTTAAAACGCCAGGTAAATCAGCAATTGATGCGGTTGCGTCTTTTGTTGGCAGTTATTCTATTGGTTTGTTGATCACCAACCGAGTGTATAAGTCGGGTCAGTATTCCGCAAAAGAAGCGGCGATTATTGCGACTGGCTTTTCTACTGTCTCGGCTACTTTTATGGTTATCGTGGCGAAAACACTGGGTTTGATGGATGTTTGGAATGTTTTTTTCTGGGCCACTTTATTGATCACTTTTGTGGTGACGGCAATCACAGTACGCATTTTTCCGCTTAGCAAAATGGACGACACGGCAGAAAGCCGTGAAGTCGAAAAATTCGAGCATTCGCGCTTCAAACATGCTGCGTTGGAAGGGCTTGAAGTTGCAAGCAACGCCGCGCCCATTGGTCGGAATATCCTGCAAAACATCAAAGAAGGCATGTTAATGGCAATGAGTATTTTGCCTTCTATTATGTCGGTGGGTTTATGTGGTTTGTTATTGGCGAAGTACACGCCAGTGTTTGAATGGATTGGTTACCTGTTTTACCCGTTCGCATGGCTCGCACAATTGCCAGACCCAATGATGGTGGCGACGGCCTCGGCAACGGGTTTGGCTGAAATGTTCTTGCCAGCCTTAATCGCCGCGAAAAGCGTCTTCGTTGTGAAGTTCGTGGTTGGTGTGGTGTCTATTTCATCCATACTTTTTTTCTCTGCTTCAATCCCGTGTATCTTGTCGACCGAGATCCCACTGAGTATTAAACAAATGCTGATCGTTTGGTATCAGCGTGTGGCCTTAACGATTCTCATCGCTTCGCCCGTGGCGTTTTGGGCTGAACAGTTTGTTCGCTGATTGATAAAGATTGCCCTTTCAAAACGAAATAAAGCGCGCTAAGCGTGTTTTATTTCGTTTTTTCCGTTTTAATACTCTCTCCTCATCCAATGACTGCTTTTTGTGACAATGCCGACACTTCGTTATTCATCGATTTATTTTCCTGTCTTTATGGTTCTCTGGCTTGGTTTGTTTCTCGATAGCAGCATGGTGGCCGAGCACATTCTGTTTAATCAGTGGACTACTAATTTCTTGGTATTGATCTGCTTTGTTTGGGTCTATTTGCGTGTTACCGCAAAAATAAAAAAGCTGATGCTTTATGGTGTTGCGCTGGCGCTGATTGGGGAGGTGATCTTTTCCATTTTTTTGGGCATGTACGAATATCGGCTTGAGAATGTCCCTATTTATGTGCCGCTTGGTCACAGTCTGATCTACGCTGCTGTGTTTTATATTCAAAAGGAAAACATCATTCAGCGTAACAAGGCGCGTGTCATTTCGATTTTATATTGGGCAATGATTGGCTATTCAAGCCTTTGGCTGCTGTTCGATCAGGATGTTTTTGGCTTTCTTTGTACGCTGGTGATTGTATTGCTATTAAGAAAGCAAACCGGTAACGAGCTGTTTTTTCTGATTATGTTTTTCATGGTGGTGTATTTGGAACTGTTGGGAACCTATTACCAGTGCTGGTTTTGGCCCGACACTTGGTTCGGTAAGGTGCCTTTCATTGTGAGTAGCAATCCGCCGAGTGGTATTAGTGTGTTTTACTTTGGGTTTGATATTGGCTGTTTGTGGATGTATAAAAAACTGAATCGACAGAAATGGAACCGCATGAAGATATTTAGACAAATCCGGTCTTCATAACCAAAAAAAAGAGTCACGTTATTGGCGTGACTCTTTTTTGTCTAGGCTTTGCTTTAACGCTTATAGATCGGCTTCAATCGATGCAACCAGTGCATCGTCTTTTGGTGTCACATCAGGAGAGAAGCGCTCAACCTTGCCATCTTTGGTGATCAAAAATTTTTCAAAGTTCCAAACCACTTCTGGTGCTTTTGTGGCTTCGATTTTATGACCTGCCAACATGTTAACCATAGCATCTCGATTGGGTGTCACTGGCGCTGCTTCAATTAAGTTCTTGTACAGGGGATGCTTGTCTTCACCCGTCACAACAATTTTGCTGAACATGGGGAAGGTTACATCGTAGGTAAGGCTGCAGAACTGTTGAATGTCTTCATCGCTACCTGGTTCTTGACCTGCAAAGTCGTTGGCAGGGAATCCTAAAATCTCCAAGCCTTGCTCGTGGTATTTTTTGTACAAGGCTTCAAGGCCTTCGTACTGTGGTGTTAAACCACATTTTGACGCAACGTTAACCACCAAAACGGTTTTGCCTTGGTAGGCTGATAGATCAACGCTTTTGCCTTGGATGTTATTAACGGTTAGGTTCAATGGATGGCTCATAAAAATTCCTTATCAATGTAGGTTCGATTTGACGATCTTAGCGGTTTGTCGTCTAAACAATGCGGAAAAATTGCATAACATTGTGATTGTCTTATTTCGAGACTTTTAATGGGCCGCCTTGGTCTAGCAATAGTTCACGTAATTTACAGAAGACTTCTGGCGATTGACGAACGCCGTCGTGTTCGTAGCTGTTGGTTAGCCAAATTTGCGTGTTGGCAACTTGCTTCACTGTTTTTAATGACAGCTCGCGCGGCACATACATGTCGTTTTGATACACCGCGGCTACGACGGGCACCTTGTTTTTAGCAAGTTTTTCAAGATCATAAAGTGGCGCGTAGTCTTGGTATTCCGCTAGTGCGTTTGCTGCCCCAGCAAAAGGGCGCAATGAAGCGATTTGCTCAAACATCCATGGATAGATCATTTCGCCAGTAAGCATCAAAGGCGAGTGTGTTGCGTCAAACTCACCAAATTGCGCACGCAATTGTTGAGCCGACCACGCGGTGCTTTTGTTTGGTTGGCCGTAAATGCTCTCATGAATTACCGCAAAAAGTGGGCCTTCGTGGTAAGTTGTGAGGTTCATCACTTGCTCCAAAAACACATCACTGAGTTGTGTCTTATCACTGCCCGCAAAGGCCTCATCAATTAACCAATGTACTTGGTCAATTCCAGGCCCCATGCCCAAGAGAATGCCAATACTTTGGAATCGTTCTAGAGTCAGTTGATCGCCATCAGGCAGCAGCACTTTGTTGTTGGTTAAACAGTCAGCAATTTTTGCCATGACGTTGGCATCTTCTGGATAGCGCGCATAATAGTCTTGGTTTTTTTCGATCACGCGCTGATAGGTTAGCTGATACACCTCTTGTGCGGGTTCTTCCAATCCAGCTAAACCGCCTGTTACATAGCACGCCGCTAGGCCTTCTGGTGCTTGGGATAGATACGTTAAGGTGATAAAGCCACCGTAGCTTTGTCCTAAGGTTTCGAACAAACGGCCGCCATAAACGGTTTTTCTTAAATATTCGCAGTCGGCGACAATGCTGTCGGCACGAAAGTTAAGTAGATAATCTCGGCCTTCTTCGGCAGACATTTTTCTGATGAGGTTCGTATCGATCCGGCTGCTGCGGCCAGTGCCACGCTGGTCGATCAAAATGATGCGATGGGTTTTTAACGCTTCCGCCATCCAAGAAGGAGAGCCCGGCATTGGGCGAGGGGATTTACCACCGGGGCCACCTTGTAAAAACAGCAATAAAGGCAGCTCATCACTCGCGTGGTTCACGTCTACCACTTCACGCGCAAACACAGAGATCGTTGGACGGTGTTTAATGGGGGCGTTATGGTTCCTGTCAGAGGAATGCCAATCCAAAGGAACCTCTAATTCGAATTCAGTAATGAGCATGCCTTTCATCTTGTATTGCTTTTTTGCAGCGTTCATTTTCTCTCCGTTATCTTGGTGTCGCCCTGTTTATTGTGGGTCACTTTAGCATTAGCCGGTGCTTGAGCTCGACTGTTTTCCACTAGCAATTTCCTATGGCAATTTTGGCAGTGTGCCTGTTGAGAAAGAACGAATTGGTATCCGAGGAAAACAGCACGGAATATGGAATTGGCGTACTTCCTAGCCTTGTAATTGTTATTTTTAGTACCAATCTATTACTCTATGTAAAATGATTAGATATGCTTATTAGCAGTCTCATTGCCTTTTAGATTTACGACAAGACCGCGCTACGGAGTGCCTTTATATGAAAACATTAGACTTTTACCCAACAACTGACATCGACGAATTGGCTTGGCCTGAAGAAAATTACGACCTTACTATCGATTCCCCAGCACTGAGTTTTTTTACTGATTTTCAAAGCAACAAACCTTTGATTGTTGAGTCCACATGGTCTGTATTAAACGTAAAAGAGCTGATGCAAAAAGAGCACGTGCGCTTAAAATTTGTCATTGATGAAAATAAGCATTTTATTGGTGTTGTTAGTGCTGATGATATTATTGAACGAAAAATTGTTCAAAAAGTATCGGAAGGCTTAGAGCGATCTGAAATCGTCGTTGCTGACCTAATGACAGCTAAAAAGAATTTAAAAGCATTGGATTGGCAGGACATTTCCAAAGCCAGTATTTCTGATGTCATCACCGCCCTTAAAAATGATGGTGAACGTCACTGTCTTGTTATGGACCGTGAGAATCACAAGATTCGCGGCATTTTCTCTGCCAGTGATATTTCGCGCAGACTGCGTCTTAATATCGATATTCAAGAAAAAACCAGTTTCTCTAAAGTATTTACCGCCACACTTTAAAAGTTTAGCGAATAAAATACAGCCAGTTTTTTAGACTTTGATATGAAGAAAGAGCCTAACATGAGGCTCTTTTGCTGTCTGTGAAAGGCACGAATGGCTACGCAATCCAAATCTGTTGTACGTTGACAAATTCCCTTATGCCTTGCGGGCCAAGTTCACGGCCATAACCGGATTCACCAATCCCGCCAGATGGCAATTTGGGATCGCTTTTTACGATACCGCTTACGGCGATTTGTCCGGATTCTAGGGTTTCAATGGCTCTATCTATGGTCACTTGGCTGCTGCTCCAAATACTCGCGCCAAGTCCGTATTCGGTGTCATTTGCTAGTTCCAGCGCCATTAAATCGGCCAGTTCCTGTTTGTTTTCCCGTAGCGAAACCGCAACGGCTTTTAGCATCGCCGAATTACCTTGTTTCATTCACGCGCACCGTGAAAACCTTCTTCGGCTGGCTGAAAGATAAGTACCACGGGCTGAGGTAACTCTGCTTCAAATTGTTTTAGCCACCGCGCTGTTGCCAACAGAGTCGCGGTATGGCCATTAAAAAACATTAATTTAATCAATATAATGTGAATTTTTTTGCGCGCTAAAAAAGCGCGTAAACGTCCTAAAAATAAGCGTTTCGCCGTCAAATTTATTTTATGAAACCCTTGTTATGTCTAATGATTAGTAACGTAAGGATTGGATGAGATAAAGATTATATATCTAAGGTTTTATATAGAGCTGTTTTTTTAATTGAGCATAAAAATGCCAGTCCATTAAGTAATAGACTGGCTTAGAGTTAATTAAAAAACGGTGTTTTTATATTGGATAATGCTGCTTTGGGTCTTCTATTGTTATCCAGCGTGAATCGGTAAATTCGGCGATGCCCGCTTTCCCTCCAAAACGACCATAGCCAGAATCACCGACACCGCCAAATGGCATTTGTGGTTCATCGCCGACGGTTGGGCCGTTGATATGGCAAATACCGCTTTTAATAGCATTGGCGCAGGCCAGCGCTCGATTAATGTCTTGTGAAAAGACCGCCGCGGATAGGCCATATTCACTGTCATTAGCCACCTTGATCGCTTCTTGATCGCCATTGACGCGAATGATTGACTTGACGGGGCCAAAGCTTTCTTCTGCGTAAATTCGCATGGTTTGGTTTACACCGTCTAACAGTGTTGCTGAGAATATCGCGCCGTCGTTTTCACCGCCGCACACCAGTTTGGCGCCTTTAGAGACAGCGTCATCGATCAGGGCGTGCATTTTATCGGCAACTTCTGGGTTGACGAGAGAGCCTAAAACCACTGCGTCTCTCGGGTTTCCCCATGGTAGTGCTGATGCGCGAGCGACTAATTTTGCCACGAACTCGTCCGCTATCGCTTCATCAACAATGACGCGTTCGGTGGACATACAAATTTGACCTTGGTTCATGAACGCACCAAAAATAGCGGCATTGACCGCCCCGTCTATATCGGCATCCGCCAGTACGACAAGCGGTGCTTTGCCGCCAAGCTCCAGCAAAGCGGGTTTCAGGTTTTCACCCGCAAGGCGGCCGATAATGCGGCCAACAGGGCTAGAACCAGTAAAGTTCACATGACGCACTTCAGGCGCTTCTATTAACGCTTTGACGATGCTAGCCGCATCGCTTGGGTCGTTCGAAATAAGATTTACAACGCCAGCGGGGAAGCCCGCTTCTAAAAAACAATCGATGATTAAGCGGTGGGTAAGGGGGCAAAACTCCGAGCTTTTTAGAATCACAGTATTGCCGCAGGCTAAAGGTGTCGCAATGGCTCTGGCGCCTAATATAATGGGTGCATTCCATGGTGCCATAGCCAAACACACGCCTTTGGGTTTATTCACTGACATGGCCAATGTTCCCGGTTTGTTCGATGGGATCACCTCGCCTCCCATTTGTGTGGTCAAAGCGGCGGCTTCACGGATATGCCCAGCGGCCAGCATCACGTTAAAACCAGCCCAAGGTCCAGTTGCTCCGGTTTCGGTGATCATGGCCGCAATAAACTCCTCTTGTTTAGCTTCCATAATTTCTGCCGCTTTGTTGAGTAAGTGGCGACGTTCAGCCGGACCCGATTGCGCCCAAGCAGGGAAAGCGTTGTGCGCGGCTTTGGTCGCTGTCTTGACATCTTCCAGCGTGGCGGCCGCTGAGGTCGAGGCGACTTGTCCTGTGACAGGGTCAAGTCGATGATATTCTTTGTGGTTACTGGCTGTTAGGTCATTTCCACCAAGGCTTAATAAAACAGTCATGGTATTTCTCCTTGTTTTTATAGATTCAATTCTTCAATGGTTACGGAGGCTTCTAATCCTCCATCTGTTGCGATGTTGTTTCCGTTAATCCAGCGTGCAGCATCTGAGCAGAGGAACAAAATAACCGGCGCAATATCGGCGGCGGTACCCGCGCGACCCACTCGTTCTACGTCTGAATTGACTCGTTTATCACCAAGAACCTGACGGAACTGGGTCAAAATAGGTGTTTCGACAGGGCCCGGTGACACGGCATTGACGCGAATGTTGCGTGATTTAAACATGGGTTGATGAGCCGCGAGCATGGTCCAAACCAAGAGTATTTCTTTGGAAATAGGGTAGCCAAGCTCGTTTGGTATAGAAAAGTCTTTTAATAATTGTGTGGAATCTGGAAAGCCATTTAACTTGGCGATTGCAGCGGCGCGTTGGGCGTTTTGTCGCCATCCAAATCCGGCCATGGACGCTACGTTAATGATGCTTCCACCAGTACGAATCTTGGTTGCTAAGCCTTCAGAGAGTGCTTTCAGCCCAAAAAAGTTAATAGCAAGCGTAACCGCTGCGCCAGCCGTTCCTGATACACCCGCGACATTGCATAGCGCGTCAATACCATTAGGTAGGGCGTTGATAATTTGATCAACACCGCTTTGGTTTGAAATATCGCCTTGTAAAAACGTGCCGATATGGTGAGCAGGCTTTACCACATCAATACCGATAACATCAGCGCCCATTTGAGCGGCCAGTTCTGCGGTGCGTTGGCCAATTCCACTGGCGACACCCGTAACAACGATGGTTTTACCAAATAGCATGATGATCTCCTTATTTGTGTTTTGAATGAGTGTCAGATATCAGCCCTGTGACCTGGTAACCCACAGGAATTAAGGTGATACCTAAACGAGTTTCAATCGCTCCCCAAATACCTTTTGGCAGGAATAGAGAGCACAACATAGCAACCGCACCTAAACCAACGAGGTACCAAACCCCTGTGGCCGCAAACCAAGTTTCCACGGCGAAAAACAGCAGAGCGCCTAAAATGGCACCTTCAAAGCGACCTAACCCACCAACCAGCACCATGAAAATCATGTAGGCTGTCCATTGCACTGAAAAGTAGGTTTTAGGTTGAAAGGATGAAGCTTGTGCCAGCCATAAAGCACCCGCCAATGCGGTGCCAAATGCGGCGAAAATGAAGAACCATTTTTTGACTTTTTCAGCGTCTACGCCGATCGAATCAGCAGCCTCTTCATTGTCACGTATGGCTTGCATGGCGATACCTGCTTTGGAGCGCAGCACGTAAAACAATCCTAGCAATAGTCCTGACATGCCGATCAATGCGGCCAAGTAAATGAACTGACGACGGTGTTCAATGGAATACTGATTGAGTGCGATCAGTGAGATGCCTGTTTCGCCTTGAATCAAGGGGTCCAGGTTAACCAACAAATGCCCAATGGAAGCAAGTACCCACATGCCGATCGCAAATTCACCAGCTTTCAGCCGCAGCATAAAGCTCGAAATCGGCCAACTGAGCAACCCAACTAAGCAGGCTGCCATCAACAGCGCGACAAAAGGGGATACGCCCATATTAGTGATGCGAATTGTGGCGTACGCGCCCAAACCAAAAAACAACTGTTGGCCAATCGATATCAGACCGCCAAAACCAGCCAGTGTGTTCCACATGGCGGCCATGATGATGTAAATGAACAGCACCGTAAGCCTTTCTATTGCATTATCGGAAGCAATAAAAGGAGCTAGGATCAGCAAAATGAAAACGATGACCACAACAGATAACGTCATTTTTGAATAAGCATTAGAGCGTTGTATTTTCATGCGGCGTTTTCCTTTTCATTGCGTTTAGAGAGCCAATGTTTTAGCGAAAAAACATCACTATTGAAGTAAATTCGAGCAAACAAAAAGATCAAAAACATGAAATGGCCACCCAGTAAAAAACCCTGAGGATGAATAAGCGCCCCGATGCTTTGTGCAATGGCAAGAATGATTCCGCCCATAAATACGCCCCATAGGGAGCTTGCGCCGCCAATGATGGTGGCTTCGAAAGCGAACAAGAGTTGGGGGCCGCCAGCGTAAGCATCAAAGGTGCCTCTTAACCCCAGTGCTGTGCCAGAAATGGCCACTGTCATCATGGCGATGGCGGCGGAAATACCGGCTATTTTCCGAGCATCAATGCCAACCAATCCCGCTGTGTCAGGGTCAAATGCGGTGGCTCTTATTTGGCGGCCAAGCGGTGTAAAGCGCAGAATAAGATCCAATCCACCAATGATCACGATAGCCGTTATCAAGACAATAACGGGCAGTTTGCCAATCCATAAGCCGAATACTTCATACGATTCCCAGCTTAAATCGCCAAGATAAGGCGACAAAGAACGAGTATTCGCCCCAAATTGTTGGAACAATAAATTATCAATGACGATGGCGAGGCCAAAGGTGGTTAATACGGGAAGTAACTCTCCGCCTTTGGTGGCTCTTTCTAAGATTACCCGTTGTAGCAGTAATCCGATGATGGCCATGATAGGAAGAATCATCAACACACTGATAAAAGGCGACAGCGCCAAGGCATCTGTGATTTCCCATACTAGGTAAGCGCTCAAAATTGCCAATGACCCATGCGCTAAATTAATGATGCGCATAACTTGGAACATAAAGGCCAGTCCACAGGCGATTAAAGCGTAATAACCGCCGAGCAATATGGCTTGTACCAGACTGTTCATCATTGTGATGCCTCCTGGTGTTTCGATTGCTGTAGACCGAAATACGCGTGGGTAATTTCTTCTTTGTTGGTATCACTCGTTAGTTTGTCGAGGACAATTTTGCCTTCTAACATGCAAATCGCTCGGTGAGAAAAACGAATAGCACGTTCTAAATCTTGTTCTACCAGCAAAATAGTCGTACCTGCGTCTTTCAGACTGTCGATGGAGGCATAGACCTGATCAACGACCAGAGGCGAAAGACCTAGACTGACTTCGTCTAAAATCAAACAGTCAGGGTTCGACATAAGCGCACGGCCAATGGCAGTGGCTTGTTGTTCGCCGCCAGAGAGGTTGCCTGTTTTGGCATGGCGACGTTTGACCAGATTGGGAAAGGTGGCAAAAATCCGTTCTATGCTCCAATCACCTGAACGCTTAACCGTGGTGCCTAGTAAGAGATTCTCTTCCACCGTCATGTCTGCAAACAAACGGCGGCCTTCTGGCACCAATGACAGCCCCTGTTTTACGCGCGCACTGGACGAGGTCGTGGTCACATCGTGTTGTTTGAATGACACCCTTCCTGAATGGATCGGCAGTGCGCCTGCTATGGCTCTTAGTAAAGTGGATTTCCCCGCACCATTGGCACCGATAAGTGACACAATATCACCTTGGTCAATGTTCATTGACACGCCTTGTACAGCACGAAACTGGCCGTAGCGCACGTCTAAATTACTCACCGACAGCATGGTCTGTACCTCCCATATAGGCTTTCATTACTTGTTGATTTGACATCACGTCGTGAGGGTCGCCCTGAGCAATAATGCGACCGCTGTCCATGCAAATGAGTGTTTTTGCAACACGGAGCAGGATATGGACAATGTGCTCGATCCAGACAATGCCAATGCCACGTTCGCGTAGGGTGAGAATGGTATCAACGAGCTGCAAGGCTTCAGCATCAGTAAGACCTCCACCAATTTCATCCAGAAACAGCAATGTTGGCTGCGTAGCTAACGCGCGGGCGAGTTCTAATCGTTTGCGATCAAGCAGTCCGATACTGTCGGCTTCACGGTTTGCTAAGGGCAACATGCCGCATAAGGTGATGGATTCAAGGGCAATGTCATAGGCCGCTTCACGATTGTTTGTCGCCGAATGAATCGCCGCTACGAAGACATTCTCGAAGACACTAATGCCCGAAAAGGGTTTTGGAATTTGATGTGTTCTGACCAACCCTTGCTTGGCTCTTTCACGAGCAGGCAATGAGGTAATGTCGTGGTTGTTGAGAATGATCTGGCCGCTTGTGGGAGCTTGAGCGCCAGACAAAACACTGAGTAGTGTCGATTTTCCTGCGCCATTGGGTCCAACGATGCCAATGGCATCGTTGGTGTCCATAGAAAAATCAATCCCATTCAGTACTTGCACGCTCGCGAAGGATTTGTGGATCCCGGTTGCTTGTAGTTGTGAATATGGTGTTTGTATCACGTTGTTGCTCCTATTTAGCATTGTACTGAAGCAACTTATGCGTGACGGGAACGTTAGGATCGGTGACGTTTTCTGTAATCACGTAATCAAGCTTGAATTTCCCTGTTCCCTTAACCCACTGGGCGCCAATAATTGGGCCGGAGGCGACGTTCGGAACTGGGCCAGAAGTGAAATCCACTTGACCGCCAATGGTCGTTACATTCAGTTTGGCAATGGCGTCACGTACTGAGGTGCGCGATAGTGGATTGGTCGATTGTTTCAACGCTTCTGTGCCTGCATCAAGCAGCGACAAGGTGGCACCTAACTGTTGTGTCCACTGTTCGCCGGTTTCTGTCTCCCACATGTTGGCTAATTGTTCGCCATTCAATCCAGTTAAGGGAGAGGTGTATGGGAAGGTTTTATGCCAATAAGCGGCAGAGGCAATTTTCGGTCCCAGTGAGCCTAGCACCTCAATATCCGCAGGGAATAAACCAGTTTTTGCAATTTGAATGATTTTGACTTGGCGGTGTAAGCCCTGTTGCGCGGCTTGTCGCCAAAAAGCGGCAAAGTCCGGTGGAATCGGGAAAGAGTTAATAATCTCAACGCCTTCTCGTTTAAATAAGGCTATTTGGCTCGAAAAGTCAGACGTGCCGGTTTCATACGCGCCTGGGTCGATGATGGTGTAGCCGGCGTTTGCAAGACGCGGAGCAAGAACCGCACGAATCGCATTTCCGTCGGCATCGTTAGGATACATAACGCCCACTTTTTTATTGGTGTCGATCAGAGACCACTGGGAAATGTAAGTGCGATAAAACTCCCCCGCACCGAAGCCAAAGTGATACGTCCATTTGAATGGACTTGCTTCACCTGGTTTTGCTCCTCGACCGTAGTACCAAGCTTCCCAAGGCATAACTGTGGACATAAATGGAATGCCTGCAGCCTCACTGGCATCCGCTACGGGGTTGATGACTTCAGGAGTCGAGATGGCCAACATCAAGTCGACATCTTGGTTAATTAACTCCTTTGCCAATTGCGAGGCACGAGCTGGATCCGATTGGCTATCACGATCAATGATTTCAACCTGATAATGTTTACCACCGACGGTCATGCCACTGGCTAAGGCTTGACGAGCTTGCTTTAAAATAAAACCATCGGTTTTACCAAAACTGGCCAATGGGCCGGTTCTTGGGCTGATAAACCCAATGCGGATGGTGTCATCGTCTACGGCAGCGTATAACTGACCAGACAAGATGACACCGCCTGCGATGGCTGTGCAAATGGCTAACTTCGCCAAATTTGGCGCGAACGGAGCTAGTAGACGTGCTTTCATAAGAACCTCTTTTTATTGTTGTGGTTTTAAATGATAGGGAGTGGAGTGAGTGTTAGGGTGGGGCGACCGTGATCCAGCGCACTTCGGTGAATTCGTCCACGCATGCGTCACCACCAAAGCGGCCGTAACCACTGGATTTAAGCCCGCCAAACGGCATCGCGGGGTCGTCTTTGACGGTGGCGGAATTAATGTGGCACATGCCGGATTCCAGCTGATTTGCCATGCTTCTGGCAAGCGCCAGATCGCGAGTAAAAATGGCAGCCGCAAGGCCGTATTCACAATTATTCGCGACGGTAATGGCTTCTTCTGGTGAATCAACTCGGTATATTCCTGCAATGGGCCCAAAGCATTCTTCCGAGTAAATTCGCATCATGGGAGTAATGTGGTCTAGCAGCGTTGCGTCAATAAACTGGCCTCTACGCTGGGTGCCTGAAATGAGAGTGGCTCCTTTGTCTAGCGCATCTTCAATCAGTGCAGACAACCGCGATGCGATAGAAGGGCTGGCAACCGGGCCAAGTTTAACGCCTTTTCGACGAGGGTCGCCTGAGACCAGCTCTGCAACCATACCTTTTAAAATGCCGATAAATTCTTCAGCGATGGCTTGTTCGACAATAATTCGGTCTGTTGCCATGCAGATCTGACCTTGATTTAAAAACGCACCGTAAACGGCTTCTTTGGCCGCTAATGGTAAGTCGGCGTCTTTTAATACGATCAGCGGCGATTTACCACCCAGCTCTAAGAGACAACGCTTGAGATGTTGTGCCGCCAGCCCCGCAATGACTTTCCCAATGCGAGTTGAGCCTGTGAAATTAACGCGTCGTATTGATGGGTTGGCAATCAAACTCGCAATCACTTCTTCTGAATGTTCTGGCGCATTGGTCATCACCGAAATAACCCCTTTTGGAACGCCAGCTTCGTTCAGTACTTCCGCTATTAGCGAATGCGTTGCAGGGGACAATTCAGAGGCTTTAAGAATAACGCTGTTGCCAAAGGCCAATGGGAAGACGACCGCACGCATGGCCAGCACAATTGGTGCATTCCAAGGCGCAATAGCAAGGCATACGCCAACGGGTTGGCGGACAGTATAAGAATCGGATGCTTCATCGATAGGGCGAATGGTCGGGTATTTCAGTGCGAGCGCCACCGCGGCTTCAATCGCTTCGCCCGCTACTTTGATATTGAAATCGACCCAGTCATTAACCGCGCCAATTTCTTTGAGCATTAATTGAGCAAAGCGATCTCTGTATTTTGGCATGAGTTGTTTAGCACGACGCAGAATGTTAGCACGCTCGGTGACGTCGGTAGTTGACCATTTTGAAAAGTTAGCCGCCGCTACGGCTGCCATGTGCTCAGCGTCTTCTGCACGACCGGATGCCGCGCGAGAGGCTACCAAATCGGTACTTGGGTCTAACCTATCAAAATAGCCACCAGCCATGGCTGGGGTGAATTCGCCACCAATGAATAAGTTCACCTCAGGGGTTATCGATAGGTCTGTGTTGTTGTACATAATGCTCAAAATTTCACCTTGCCGTTATTAGATTTGTTATCGGTCGATGAGTAACCTTTAAGAGATTAACAGCTATCTTTCCTATCAACATGTTAAATTATGGCTTAATCTTGTTAAATTCTGGTTTATTTGGTGATTTATAAGGGAATACGATGTTGACGAATATCATTGGCTCGATGGTGCGGTTTGAGTCTATTCAGCCCGGTTTACAATCTAGAGTATTCAGTACGGGCAATGACAATTTTTCTGACTTCAATTTGATCGGCCTCATTCAGAGAGGCGAGGCGACCGTATTGATGGAAGAAAGGCATCCGGTATTAGAGTCTTCAATTTTCTGTATTCCGCATAAAAAAAACGCCAAGGTATTGGTGCCTGCAGGCAGTCAGGTGTGGTTGTTAGGCTATCGAGATGAGCTTGGTTCTTTGGTGACAGGTTCGGACTTGGACAGCGCTAAATTAGAAACCTTGATGCGACAGTTCACCATCACATCTTGCTCAAAGCAGGATATAGATGACGAGTTTTTGCCGCTGCTGAGGTTGTTAAAGGCTGAGATCTCTTCAGCCAATAAGCGCTCACGTACGGTGATTTGTTCGATTATCCGTGTGTTGCTGATTGGCATTTATCGACTGAGTAATATCGAATCCATTCGATTGACGCATTCTCCTGATGAGCTGGTGTTGCAACAGTTCCGTCAACTTGTTGAAGTGGAATATCGAAATAGAAGATCGGTATCTTACTATTGTCAGGAATTGATCATGACCTACGATCGGCTGCACGCCATTTGCCAGCGCAACCTGAAAAAGTCGCCTTTACAACTGATTAATAACCGAGTGTTAATTGAAGCCACGTCGAGGCTAAAAAAATCAGCAGGGTCGATACAAGCCATTGCAAATGATTTGGGCTACAGCGACGGCAGTCAGTTTAGTCACTTTTTTAAGAAAGAAACGGGCATTTCACCTAGCCAGTTCAAGCGTAATCACACAGAAAAAGACGTCATTAAAAACGGCGAAAATCCCCCTGATTTTTCAGATTGGCCATGAAGGCAGTAGGTGATTGTCCTTATACATCGTTTGTGAATGTTGTTCTTATGTGGACGCATCTGGTGATGCGTTTTTCACTATTGTTTTTTTGGGTTTGGTTAAATAGCCTCTTTTTTTAATTCCAAACAGTCCCCTTCCATGGCTTTCGCATCTTCAGGATCGTGTGTGACCAGCAGCGCGGGTATGTTGGCTTTTTGTATTTCACTAAGTACGAAGGCTCTTACGTCACGTCGTAGGGCTGGGTCGAGCTTGCTGAAAGGCTCGTCCAAAAGCAGATAGTCGGGTTTGGAGAGAAGTGTGCGGAGCAGGGCAACGCGGGCTTGTTGTCCGCCGGAAAGCGTTTTCGGTAAAGCGTTGGCTTTGTCGGGAATGCCGAGTTTTTCCAAGGCGTGTTGCGCCATGTCTATTCGTGCCGATTTTTTGATGTCGGCAGGGATGGCAAAGAGTAGATTTTCCATGATGCTCATGTGTGGAAACAACAAAGGCATCTGTTGCAATAAACCGACTTTTCGATCTTGGGTGGCTTTTGTGTGTAAGGCGTGGTCGTTTAAAAAGGCCTCACCTGTGATGGTCAAATTTGGTGACATTGAGCCGCTGAGAAAGTGCAATAGACTGGATTTGCCAATGCCGCTTGGCCCCATGATGGACAAGACTTGGCCATTGGCAATCTCGAAGCTTAGGTCTTTGATGAATGTCTTGCCGTCCAATGACAGAGAGAACGCGTTTACACTGAGCACGATGTATTCCTTTTGCTAAACACCTTTTTTAATGCCAGTCGCCATTTTGTCCAGCGTGGCGGAATGAACTGTGCGAGCCAAAATACCATGATGGGAAAGAACGCTTGCAGCATGGCCATGCTGCCGACTTGTTTTCTATCGCCCGATGCAGCTTGTGCCACGGCTTCTGTTGTTAACGTGCTGTAGCGGCCTTCACCGGCAATAAGAGTGGGTAAATATTGGGCAATGCTGACGGAAAAACCAATCGCAAAGGCGGTGAATATAGCGGGTTTTAGCATGGCGATTTTGACCGAGAGATAGTTTCGCCAAGGTCGATTATTCAGCCGATTGGCTTGCCATAAGTATTCTTCATTGTAGGCCAAATAGGGGCCTTTTAGGGTTAGATACACATAAGGCAAAACGTACATTAAATGCAGGGCAATAATGGCGCACAGGTCGCCATTAAGGTTCAGATAAATCAGCAGCACATGCAAACCAAACAAAAAGCCAATTTGGGGCAAAAGAATAGGCACATAAATCAGCCAATCGAATACTTGCTGTTTGCCATGGTCGGCGGAGTGAGAATGGCGTTTGGTTTCCAGCATCACAAGGCTAATCACGCACGCCATGAGAGTTGCCACTAAGGCAATGGTTAGCGTATTTGATGTGAGTTCCATCAGCAGTGGTGTGGCGCGGTCGATATTATCCCATGTCCATTGGCTTGGTAATGCATCGGGAAAACGCCAGCGACGAGTAAGCGACCAAATCGGCAGCAAAGCCAGAGCCACAAAGGCATTTAGCAAGGCGAATATACCTAGAACAACTCCCAATCTGAGCACGCTGTCAGTTAAACCAAAGCGCTTGCCATTACTGCGTTCGGCACGAGTTAAGCGGCTAAACAACAAGTGCGAGAGTTCCCAGCCCGCCAATACAACAACAATGACTAGCATAAGAGTAACTGCGCCAGCGCTGGCCATTAATCGCATGGATAAATCAGGATCGTTAAACCATCGTAATAATGTCACCGCCAGCGTTGACGGTGTGTTGGGGCCGATCACCAAAGCCAAATCCACTACAGTCAAACTAAAGGCAATGACGATGAAAATAGGCAAACGAATAATTGGATATAACTGAGGAATTAACACCTTGCGCCACAAGGTAAAGCGGCTGTAACCGAGGGCTTGGCCGACTTGTAAGCTTTTTTGCGCCTTGATGCTTTTCATCGTGGCGAGCATGACGAATAAAAGATAAGGCATTTCTTTGACGACCAAGGCAAGAATCAACGATATCCCATAAGGGTCTTGCACAGTAATCCAATTAGGCGGCCGATCAAACCCTGTCAGCCAAGGGCTAAATATACGCACCAACCAGCCCGATGGACTTAATAGAAACAACAAGCCAATGGCAATAGCGGCGTGGGGAATCGCCAGAATTGGCGACAGCAGTGCTTCAATTTTGCGGAAAAACGGTCGTTGATAACCCCAAGCCAATAGCGACAGAGCGAACCAAAGGGCGAGCAGAGGCGCGGCAATTCCCGTTATGAGAGTGAGTTTTACACTGGCGTAAAATTCCCCTTGGCTAAACAAGTCACGCCAAGGGGAGAGAGAAAGGTCGTATTCACCAAGGGGCGGAAAATACGCAAACGCAGGAAGCAATGTGCCGATCAAACCAATGGCAATGGGAAGTACCAATAACAGACTAATTATCCCAGTGATCCATTTCGCGTGTTTTAACGGCATACTACTTCTTATCTTGCTAATTATTGTGCGTAACGCTTACGCCACTCTTTTTCTAGAGCATCCACCCAACTACTGTGTGGTTCCGGTAATGTTCTACCCAGCTGCTCAATGCTTAAGGTGGCAATGCCGCGAGGCAAGGCATCGAACGCTGCTTGATCTTTCGCGCTCAGCGTTGTGTAAGATAAAACACTTAAATCGCCCCAAATGGTCGGCGTTTGTTTTTTGATTTGTGCTTCTGGTGACAACATAAAGTTGGCAACGACTTGAGCGCCGGCTTTCGCCCCGCTGTTATAAGGAATCGCTAAAAAATGCGTATTACCAATTGTGCCGCCAGTAAACACATAAGAGCGAACTGTGTCGGGTAAATTGCCTTTGTCTATCTGAACCGATGCAGCGGACACGTCAAAGCTCAGTGCAACATCTATTTCTTGGTCATCCAACAAGCGCATCATTTCTTCTGAGCTGGAGGGAAAGGTTTGGCCATTGCGCCATGCAACTTGGTGAAGCTGATCTAAGTACGCCCATAAAGGGGCGGTGATCTTGTCAAAGTCGACACTGTCGGCCGGTTGAGCCAGCGCTTTTCTATGCGGTGTTAATTCGTACAGTGCCTGTTTTAGAAAAGTCGATCCAAGAAATTGCGGAGGCTCAGGGTAAGTGATGCGTCCCGGGTGTTCTTTCGCGTAGCTTAGTAATTCGGCAATGGACTTAGGTGGCGTGTCTAACGTGGCGGTGTCATGCATAAAGATAACTTGCGCCATTCCCCAAGGCGATTCCATACCGTCGACGGATGTACCGAAATCACGAGTGAGACTTTTGTGCGCGTAGGCGTCTACGTAGGTTTTGTAGTTAGGCAGTGTTTCTGAGAAGGGGCCGAACAGCAAATTGTTGTCTTTCATAGCGCGAAAGTTTTCGCCATTGATCCAGATAAGGTCAATCGAACCTTGGGTGTTTTTCCCTGCGGCTTTTTCAGCCAATACGCGATTGACTGCGTCTGATGTGTCGGTCAATTTTACTTGTTTTAACGTCACATCGTACTCTTCTTTAATACGATCGGCGGCCCATTGAATGTAATCGTTAATGTTGTCGGCTCCACCCCATGCATTGAAATACACAGTTTGGCCCTTGGCTTTATTAAGTGTGTCCTGCCACGTCTGAAGCGAGCTGGCTTGGGTAGAAACGCTAGCTAGCATACAGCTGGCTGCAACCGTCGCCGCGATTAACGATTTTTTCATTCCTTTCTCCTAATGTTTTGTTTTCAATTGACCCCCTCCCAGCCTCCCCCTTAACAGGGGGAGGAGCTAAGTGCAATTTAGCATCCTCCCTTATTTAGTTTGGGGAGGAGCTAAGTACAATTTAACCTCTTCCCTTATTTAGCTTGGGAGGAGTTAGTATGTTTTCCCTCCCCTTATGTCTTTCAAGGGGCTAGGGTGGGGTTGTCGTTATTAGACGTAAGTTAATAGCAATTTATTACAGAACCTTTTCTTTAAGGAATTGTTTTTTATTAAGAATGGGTTTTAGCGTACCATGTGCTGGCTAAAATTGGGCGAGTGTTTCAGTGGATTATGCGAGGTGTTATGTCTTATCAAATTTATTCTCATGTTTTACCAAGCGCGACACCGGGCACCCAGCGAATTTTAAAGGCGCACCATTTTGGCGAGACTGGTGCGCGGCCGAAGGTGTATTTTCAGGCGGGATTGCACGCCGACGAATGGCCGGGCTTTTTGGTACTGAATACCCTGTTGAGAAAGCTGAAGAAAGCCGATGACGCAGGCTTGATTCAAGGTGAAATTGTGATCGTGCCTGTCGCAAACCCGATTGGTTTGGCGCAAAACTTTCATGGCTATATTCCTGGTCGCTTTGCGTTTTCTGATGGCGGTGGCAATTTTAACCGCAACTGGCCACAGTTAGGCGCAAAAGTTGAGAAGCGCATCAAAGGGGATGTGACGGGGGATATTGAAAGCAATATTGACCTGGTTCGCCAAGCGATTCACGACGAGTTGGTGTTGTTGCCAGAAACCACCGAGCTGCAAGGCATGAAGAAAACGCTACTGGCTTTGTCTATGGACGCCGATGAAGTGCTCGACCTGCATTGTTCTGGGGAAGCCAGTATGCACGCCTATGTGGCGCAAGAATTTGAAAGCCACTTTAAGCCATTATTGGCGTTATTAGGGGCGAAAGTCGGTTTGTCTGAACTGGAAACCGGCGCAGCGTCTTTTGACGAAACCAATGTCAGTGTGTGGCGCGATTTAAAAGCCCATTATGCCCATTTAATTCCTTGGGGCAGCCGTTCATTGACACTTGAGTTGCGCGGTGAAAACGACATTTCCAACGACTTTGCAGAACAAGACGCGCAAGCGCTGTTTGATTATTTGGTGTTGCGTGATGTGATTTCTGGGAAAGCGCCAGTGATTGATGACAGCGATGTCGAATATTACCCATTAGACGCTATGGATTTAGTGAAAGCGCCGTGCGCCGGCATTGTTTGTTATCACAAAGCCATTGGCGACGAAGTAGAAGAAGGCGAGGTGATTGGCGAAGTCGTGAACCTAATGGACGATGACGTGGAAACCTCCAGTTACCCGCTGATTGCGCGCACCAATGGCGTATTTTTTGCGCGAGTGCAACGACGTTTAGTCGTATGTGGCGAATCTATTGCTAAGATCGCCGGCAGAGAGCATCTTGCGTTTCGTGAAATTGGCCATTTATTTGAAGACTAGTGCTTCGAAGATTCATAAGGCAAGACTATTTTGATACAAGCACAACCTAACATCGAGTCAACCACCTCGTTAACAGACGAACAACATTGTGTGGTAGCTCATGACCTCATTTCGCCAGCAAAAGTCATTGCGGTCGCGGGGGCAGGTAAAACAACGACGTTAATTTCTCGTATTGAGCATTTGTTAGCACAAGGCGTGGACCCGTCTCACATTGGCGTGTTTATGTTTAACAAAAGCGCCCAAGAAGAGTTTTCTGAGCGTTTAAGTAAGCGACTCATGGCGGCGGGGCATTTGCGTTCCCCGAGCGTGATGACCTTTCATGCCTTTGGTATGAAGTTCTGTCGACGCTTGGAGCAGCAAGGTTGGCTGACTTCTGCGAAGTTGGTCACCGACGATTTTAGCTTGGTGAAAATGTTGCGCGAAGCCTTGCAACGTTTGGTGCGAAGTGGCGAGAAAATTGCGATTTTGGACGAGAAAGAGTGGCTTGAAGACGTGCTGTTATTTGTTGATCAAGTCAAAGCCTCCGATCAACCAGCACAAATCGTTTTTGAGGCTTTGGGTTGGTCGAAAGAACGTAAGTTTTTCCCTGCCCTTTATGACGAATTAGAGAAGCTGCGCAAGCGCAATAACATACGTTTCTTTGCCGATTTACTCAGCGATCCTTACGAATTAATCAGCGAATTAGACGACGCGGAGCGCGTGAGAGTGCGTGGTTTGGTGCCGGATTTTCGTTACCTGTTGATTGACGAATTTCAAGACATTAACCCTTGCCAATATGAATTGCTCAAATTGCTTTATCCTGCACCTTGCCAATGGATGATTGTCGGCGATGTGCAGCAATGTATTTACGAATGGCGCGGTGCCAGTCCAGACATTATGGCCACGCAATTTGACCAAGACTTTGCCAACGTGGCGACGTATCCATTAAGTACCAGCTTTCGTTTTGGCCATGCGGTTGGTCTCATGGCGTCGAGTGTCATTAGCGAAAACGATCCTGACGCCTTAGTAATCGGGGCGGGTGAGCGTACGCGAGTGTCTTTTGCTCGCGCTCCGAAGACGGGCAAAGCTCTGTTGGGCGAGCTGAAATCTTGGGTTGATGAAGGTCGTGCATTGAGCGACACCGCGGTGTTAGTGCGCTTGTACAGCGACATGGTGCCAGTGCAACTCGCCTTGATGCACAAAGGCGTACCGTATCAATTGCATGGCGATTCTCCGTTGTTGGAAAATCGCCAAATTCGCATGCTAATGGCGTACCTTGCCGTGATTGCTGGCGGTTTGGAAAGTCCAAGTGTTTTTTTTCATCCAGATGACATTGAGTATTTGCTGACGGTGCCGAGTCTTGGTGGTTCCATGGCGCAGCGTAAAACCTTGATTCAACAAGCCAAACAATCTCCGCATTTATTGCCGCAAATTATTGAATCGGTTGCGGACGCTACTGAAGGTTGGCGAGCGAAAAAACTCTACGAACGTGCTGATTGGTTACGCAGTTTAGCTGACGCTTATAATAAGCAGTATCGCACTGATCCTGGGCAAGGTTTGGCGCATACGTTGGAAAAGTTGGGCATTTATCGCTACTTCGAAAGCACCAGCAGCAAAGACATTCAGACCCAAGAAAAAATCGCGACCTGCGATGCGTTTATGGCGTATGTACGAGGTGTTGGCGGTGACGCGAAATCGATTTTGGAGCAACTGGCGACCTTAAATGAAAAGCAAACAGACGACAGTCATGGCGTGCATTTGATGACGATTCACAAGTCGAAAGGCTTGGAGTTTGATCAGGTGTTGTTGTCTGGCTTACAGGAAGGGCGTTTTCCGTATTATGACGAGGATTTAAGCGCCATAGACAAGCAAGCCTCCAGTGATTTGGCTTCTGAACGGCGTTTGTTTTATGTGGCGATTACCCGTGCCAAACAGAAGTTAGTCTTGCTTGAATCCCCAAGCACTGACGAGCATAAACGCATGAAGCAAGGCGATATTCCTCGTGCTGCGTTAAAGAGTTTGTCTTTGTCGCGTTTTGTTTTTGAAGCTCAGCCGTATGCCGTCAGTCGTATCTGTGAGGCGTGGTATGCTGAAGACACTGGCACACCAATTGCTACGGAAAAAGGCGCCGTGTTTCAGCGTTATTTGCGTGCCGTTGATCCTTCGCCGTCCTTGACCTTTCGTCATCGAGTTGAAGGAAAAAGTGCATTGCAGCCCGGAGACAAGGTGCGCCACGATCAATTTGGGCAAGGTATTGTTGTCCGACAAGAGCGTGACGATAAACAAATGATCTTTGTGGATTTTGGTGAGGTGGGTTTAAAACGCTTCAACCCTAAGCACACACAACTTATAAAAATATCTTCCAGAGCTTAAGGAACGCATGAATGTCTATTCCATTGATCGACTTATCTAAACTGACCCATGACAGCGGTGCCATTCGTCAAAGTGAAATTAACGCGTTAGACAAAGCGTGTCGTGAAATTGGCTTCTTTTATTTGACCAATACTGGCATTTCGAGCGAATTGATGGCCGCACTGATGCGAGAAGCCAAGCGCTTTTTTAATCAGCCACAAGACGCGAAAAATGCCATTGATATTAAAAGCAGTGTGAATCATCGAGGGTATGGCAATATCGGTGAAGAGCAACTGGATGAAATTGGCCATGCAGATTGGAAAGAAACTTTTGATATGGCCTTGGATTTTCCAAAAGATCATCCTTTGGTTGCAAAATACCCAACCATGTATGGGCCAAATCAGAACCCAAGCGACCCTAAAACCGTTGAAGTGTTGCAGGATTATTATGTTGAAGCTTTTCAGGTGGCTCAAAAATTGTTGACCGCTATGGCGCAGGCTTTGTCTTTGGAAGACGATTTTTTCACCCGCTGCTTTAAAGATCACGTTACGGTTTTGCGCATGATTCATTATCCACCACGTCCAGCCAACGACCATGACAATGGCGCAGGAGCGCATACCGATTACGGTTGTGTCACCTTGCTGTTACAAGATCAGATTGGTGGCTTGCAAGTCAAAAATCGCCAAGGCGAGTGGGTCGATGCGACGCCAATCGACAACGCTTTGGTGGTGAATATTGGCGATCTGATGCAACGCTGGACCAATGATGAATACGTCTCCACTGCACACAGAGTGCGAGCCTCATTGCCTGACGTGCATCGTTACTCGTTTCCCTTTTTTGTGGAGCCGGATTACGAAACGAATGTTGAATGTGTGCCGAGTTGTGCTACTGCTGATGCACCAGCAAAATACAATGCCATCTTGAGCGGTGACTGGATTCAGTCTCGTTTTGACGCCACGTATGCTTACAGAGAGAAAGAGCCTGTTTAATTAAAGCGACCGGGCAAGGGGGCGTAACGATGTCGCTCAATGATATAAAAGATAATTTTATTATTTAAAGCATAAAATGACCGCTAGGCGGTCATTTTTAATAATTCAGTCAAAGGTTGAATTTGATACTCTTGACCTTTTATCTTCGCAATGTGTCCTGCTGGCACTTGCGTCCAGCTGTCGCTCGAGTGATCGAGAGGCTCTGAACCAATCACAATGTGCTTTTCAAACTGTTTGCAGTACAGGCTAGGAGCGTGTTCGTCGCTGGAGAAGCGAATGGCCGTGATTTCTTCGCCGTCTGAAAATACCGCTGTAAATCGCAAGGGGTCTTGTATTTTCTTTTGTTTCATCATGTCGAGAATTTGTGCCAAGGTTGTTTCAATGGCTTGTTCTGGTTTTTGCTCTAATCCATTGGCGATCATGAGCAGGAAGATGACTTCCGAATCGGTTGCGCCATGCCGATGGTTGTAAAGGTGTTCTGGGATCAAACGATCCAGTTGCCAGCGCAACGATTCGTAACCGCCAATTTGACCGTTATGCATGAATAGCCAGTTTTTGTAACTGAAAGGGTGGCAGTTCGAGCGGTTGGTCTCTGTTCCTGTAGAAGAGCGAACGTGCGCGAAAAATAAGCCACTTTTAATGTGTCTGGCTAGGCTTTTTAAGTTGCTGTCACTCCAAGCCGGTAACACCTCGTGGTATAAGCCGGGCTCTTCTCGTTCATCGTACCAGCCTAAGCCAAAGCCATCGGCATTGACCGTGACTTCGGATTTTCTCGCGCTCAGGCTTTGATGAATTAAAGAATGCTCTTGTTTGAAAAGCAACGATTCAAGGTAAACAGGATCACCCTGATACGCCATCCAACGACACATGATTTTCTCCTAAAAATGAAAGCAGTCATAAAAAAGGGGGAAGTAAAGACTTCCCCCTTAAGGTGGTAATCCATGCAGTTACTATACTTTAAAGTAACTGATTTTCTCCGACAATTGTGTGGCTAACGAAGCCAGCTGTCCAGCGGAGTTGCTAATAGAATGGATGGATTTTGTTGTGCGTGACGTGATCTCGGTAATATTTTCCACATTGCGGCTGACGTCCGCCGTAACCGACGCTTGTTCTTCTGCTGTGGCTGAGATTCGGTCGTTCATGTCGCGAATTTTAGTGACAGACTGATTGATGTTTCGCAATGACTCTTCCTCGTGTTTCACTTGGCTTACCGCATCAGTTGAGCGCTGGTGACTGGAGGTCATTGCCTTCACCGCAGAGCTGGTACCGCTTTGCAATAAGGTGATCATTTTTTCGATTTCTTGGGTCGCATTTTGCGTGTTTTGTGCAAGGTGTCTGACTTCGTCTGCCACTACCGCAAAGCCACGCCCTTGTTCGCCTGCTCGAGCGGCTTCTATGGCAGCGTTCAATGCGAGTAAATTTGTCTGTTCTGCAATGCCCAAAATCACATTCAAAATGTTACTGATTTCTTTGGTGTTAGATTGCAATTCGTTAATAGTGGACGCTGAACTGGCAATTTCAGATGCTAGTTCTTGGATGCTGTTGATCGTCTTCGTGGCAATGGCGGTGCCTTCATTTGCAGCACTTTCGGCACTGTGCGCCGCTTGACTTGCGTCCGTGGTCGCTTCTGAAACATGTACCGCTGTGGATTGTATTTCTTGTATTGCCTGCGAAATGAAATTGGTCTCTTCTTGTTGGCGTTCGACCATTTCAGATGATTCATCTGTTATTTTGTTTAGGTCATTGGCTGCCTTGGTCAGCATAGTGCTGGACTCGGCAACATCATGCAAAATACTGCTTAGCTGGATCACTAATTTGTCCATGGCTGTTTCTAGCATGCCGATTTCATCTTTACGCTTGCTTGCTACTTTTGATTTGACCAAGTCGCCTGACGCAATTTCTTCTGCTCTGCGAACCGCACGAATGAGCGGACGGCAAATGCCGTTAACAATAACAATGCTGACAATAATGCCGATGATAATAAGTGCCGCAGCAAGTCCACCGCTAGCGTATATGGTTTGGTCTAATTTGTGGTTTTGAATGTCAGCAACGGCGGTGCTGTAATCATTAATGGCTGCAATAATGTCTTCCATTTGTTTATTAACCGCTATCAGGCTTTCGTCTGCCGCGCGGCGAGATTTGTTGGCTTTTAATGTATTTAATTTAACCCACCAGCTGTACGTTTCGGTGCTGGCCTCTAGGAAGATGGCTTGCTGCTCTTCTAGAGCCGTGATCTGAGTAAATAGATTATCCAGCCCATCATGCACTGGCATGGTGGCTAAAATGTTTTTGACATTTTCAATGCTGGTAAGAAGCTCTGCGGTATAAGTGGTAAATTTATCGGAGGATTCTGTGATTTGCTCAACGCCATATCCCCCAATGGATTTAGCAATGGATACTTGAAAAAAACCGCGTTCAAACTCTACGGATTGTTGTAAAAGAAGTTGACGGCTTTTTTCTAGGTTTTTGACGAGTTGTAAGCTTTGCGAAGAAAGGCTTTGTAGCTCGGACGAAACAGATTTACTGGTTAGTGCAGAGCTAACGCTCACGCCGATGATCACTAGCGAAAACAGAGCAATGAGAGAAAGTATTTTTGTTCTTACGGACAGATTCAACATAGCTAATCCAATGAATAAGAGTGGAAGTCAATGGCTATTGATCAGCAATAGTTATGCCAATTAAGTTACATTACTTTACGGAAATAACATTTATTTATAGCTCTTAGAAAGCGTGAGCTTTTGGGGGGAGCATGTTGGCAATAGTGCAGAGTGCTCCAGAAAGAGTCATCTATTTTGTTATTTTATTGACCGCTTTTCCTGCTCTTAATGTGCAAGAAAAGAAGTCTACTCTTAAGATAGCGTGAAAGGTTAGCAAAAGCCTAGTGCTATTTTGTTGGGATGCTCTATTTTTGTGCGTTTTTTTGCAACTATTTGTTTTTTTCTGGGGCAGTACTGATAACGACATCTTTCCCATCAACGGTAAAAAAGAAGCAATCCCGACGGTTGGTGTGGCAGGCAGGGCCTTTTTGATCAACTTTTATCAAGATGGCATCGCCATCGCAATCAAATGACATAGACACTAATGTTTGGCGGTGCCCAGAACTTTCGCCTTTGCGCCAGTAAGTTTGGCGTGAACGAGACCAGTAACACACTTGCCCCGTTTCTAATGTTTCACGAATGGATTTCTCATTCATGTAGGCAAGCATTAACACTTCACCAGTATCGTGCTGCTGCGCAATGGCGGCGATCAAACCATGTTCGTCTGTTTTTAAATTGGCTAATACCGTGTCTAGCGATAACTTTTCGCCTTGAGCGAGGTTCTCGTACTCTTTTAAGCTCATACTCTTGCCTTTACTTTTTCTGAAATTGCGCCTTTACCAATACCCTCAAAACCGTGAGCTTCAATGTGCACACCTGGATTCTCTTCTGCTAATACATCGGCAATGTGTGCGGAAAGCGATTCAACCGTGGTATCGCAATCCAGCATGTAAACCTGATTACTGTCTATTTTTAGCTCAAACAAACCTTGCTGGCTGGTATAACTGAAACAGTGATAGCTCACGTCGTTTTCAGTCGCTTGGCTTATCAAGTCTTCTTGTGTACCTAAATAGATGTCTTCCCAACGTTTTGCCCAATCGTGTTCCATTGCCGCATTACGTGCGCCATCGGCGTAAATCTCTACCGTAGAGCGATGACCGTGAGCAATACGTTGGCAGTTACCTGCGTGCTTCTTCAAACCATGGCTGTATTGATACTGCGCGCCAGCGATGTGCTCTGGTGTAAAACGCACGCTAACGGCTTCTAACTCCGCTGGCAGCAGATTAAGAATTTGTGACTCAACCCATTTAGCCGCCGCTTCTGGTGTGATTTCTGTCATGGGTAAAACGCAAATAGCCTGAGTTGGCGCATCGCATTGAAACACACGCTTGTCGTCAGCGGCTTCTTTACTGTGATCAAAATGAAAAGAAACACGATCACTAGCCAATGACGTGAGAGTAGATCCGTTGTGCACGGCAGGAATCGCCAGCATGTGATCGATATTGTCATCCAGCCATTTTTTGATTTGTTTTTTCACGATACTGAAATCACAAATCATGCTTTCATCGTTTAATTTGCCGGTCAGTACAATGTCTGTCTGCCAGCTTTCGCCCAACAAACCACGCTTGGCGTCAAAGTAGGAAAAATCCACGTGGGTTAGGTTTTTTACAAATAGCTTCAACTCGCTACTCCTATGATTCTTAATGGCGCGTATCTTACCGTAAATGTTACCCGCGTTATAGGCTGAGGCTAAAAAGCGCAAGCACAGGATAAGAGAAGGAAAGGGCGCTTGATAAGCAAAAAGATTTAAGTATTTGAAAATACATAAGAAAGGCGGTTGATATTTCGTATTGGCTGCGTATAATTGCGCCCCAAGGTCAACAGGCCTCCTTTATGGTGTCTCTGCTGGTCCCCTCGCAACGATAAACCGTTAATCTGGTCAGGTCCGGAAGGAAGCAGCCACAGCGGTGGACTTGTGTGCCGAGGTGCGGCTGGTAGAGATGCCACCTTAATCTCCCCTAAATTTCTAAAATCTCCTTTTTTTTACACCAATACTTATTTCATTCTTTTGTGTTTCTATAAATATTTTCACGATGTGCCGTCACGTCTCTAGTGCCTTTACACTGACTCGAACTTGCCTTGCCCCTCGCTGCTGAACCTAAACAACATCACTTGTAGGGCAGGATAAGCGAAGCGCAGTCTGCCGTGAAAGTGCAGCTTTCTTTTATGTGAATTTGGGGTCAGATGAAAAATTGATTGTGAACGATGCAGCCAAGCCCTTTTTCATAGTAGAAAGCATCACCGTTGTACCCGTCATCGATACCATATAAATGATTTAAACCATCTGAACTACCAACAACTCGCCAGAATCCCAACCAAACTCGCATGGGTCGACCAAATCATTGGGCGAGTCAAAGGTGTTATGGTCGCCTTTATTGCCTTTTTCGGATGTACAAAAATACTTAAGTGAAATAACTGAAAAATCTTATATACCTTTTAAATACCGCCTTCGGGTGGTTTTTTTATGTTTGCCGAATAGGCAGCTGTTTTGCGTTGAATGCTCTTCTTACAAAAATTCACTTGGTCATTCGTGTCGCTTAAAACTATACTGTATAAATATACAGTATTTATGGTGGCTTATGCGTGTTTCTTATCTTGGTGTTTCTGAGTCGGCTTCGTTTATTGCGGCAAACAGTGTCCGCATTCCTCTTTATGTTGAAGGGGTTTCTGCTGGTTTTCCATCGCCTGCTCAAGATTTTGTTGAGCGTACTTTAGATCTTAATGAGTTTTGTGTCTCTCACCCGGCATCGACCTTTTATGTGCGTGCCCAAGGCGATTCTATGATGGACGCTGGTATTTTATCTGGTGATGTTTTGTTGGTGGATAAGTCGTTGACGGCTCGTCATGGGGATATTGTGATTGCTTGTATTTATGGGGAGATGACGGTGAAAACATTGGAACTGAAGCCCAATGTTCTATTGCGCCCAAAAAACAAAGCCTACAAGGCTATTTTGATTACGGAAGAGTCTGAGTTTGAGATTTTTGGTGTTGTTACTAGTGTGATTAGAAAGTATGAGCGTGGCTGATGGCTTCGGTTTTTGCGCTTGTTGATTGTAATAATTTTTATGCCAGTTGCGAAAAGTTGTTTCGTCCAGATTTAAGGCATACGCCTGTTGCGGTGTTGTCGAATAACGATGGCTGCATTGTGGCGCGATCTAAGGAAGTGAAAGCGCTGGGAATTAAGATGGGGGTGCCGATGTTTCAGGTGCAGGATGAGATAAGAAAACACGGCATTGTGTGCTTTTCATCCAACTATGCTTTGTATGCGGATATGTCGAATCGGGTGATGACGATCTTGGAGGAGGAGGCACCACGCCTGGAAGTGTATTCCATCGATGAAGCTTTCATGGATTTAACAGGTGTGGATCACGTGACGGATTTGCTGGCATTTGGCAAGCATGTAAAAGCCAAGGTCGATCAATGGACGGGCATTACCGTTGGTATTGGTATCGCGCCAACTAAGACGCTGGCGAAGCTCGCCAACCACGCCGCGAAGAAATACCCTGCAACCGGATCTGTGGTTGATTTAACGGACCCTGAGCGACAAAGGCGCTTGCTGGCTTTGTTAGATGTGAGTGACGTATGGGGCGTTGGCCGTCGTACTACGGCAAAGCTAAAGGCGAGAGGCATTCATACTGCGTTGGATCTTGCTAATGCTGATCCGAAATCCATTCGTAGCGAATTTTCTGTGGTGTTGGAGCGAACCATTCGAGAATTGAATGGCGTGTCGTGCTTGGATTTGGAATTAGTCAGGCCAACCAAACAACAAATCATTTGCAGTCGATCTTTTGGTCATAAGGTGACGGATAAGCAAGAACTACGGGAAGCGATCGCCAAGTACACAACGCGCGCTGCCGAGAAATTGCGCGGTGAAAAACGTCTTTGCCGAGTAGTGAGTGTGTTTATTCGTACTAGTCCGTTTATCCCAAACGAACCGCAGTACTCGCAAACGCTTTCTGCTGAACTTCCTAATCCAACCGATGACACGCGAGATTTATTAGAAGTCGCTGGCGTGCTGTTTTCGCGACTCTGGCGTGATGGTTTTCGCTATATGAAAGCAGGAGTCATGCTCACTGACTTCTATGAACATGGCGCTGTCCAAGAAGATTTATTTCGGCCAGCGGCACACCAAATTAAATCAAAAGCGTTCATGAATGTGGTGGATCAAATCAATCATAGTGGTCTTGGGAGTGTTTTTTTTGCTTCGCAAGGCGTTTCATCGCAATGGGTCATGAAGCGCGAGCATTTATCGCCAGCCTATACAACAAGATGGAACGATCTGCCAAACGTGTTTTAAATGCTGTGAAACAGTGATTTTCTTTTTGGGGATGCATTTTAATAAAGGGCGAGGGTGAAACGTTAGAATATGTCATAATAGCCTGATCAAAGATGAGGTGGAATGATGGATTCACAGTCGCTGACAATAGAATTGGATGATGAGCCGTTTGAGGTGGTTTTGGGTGATAATTTGTTGTCGTCGTTGCTTTCTCAGGGTGCGGATGTTCGTTACGGTTGTTGTGCTGGCGCGTGTGGGGCGTGTTGTCTTTATGATACGAGCAATGGCGAGTCGATCCTGTCTTGCCAAACCGCGATTTCTTCGTCTATGTCATTAACTCGGCAAATCCCGGCTGAGACTTCTACTTTTTCTGTGTTAAACACTCTTTCTCTTAATGGCGATTCTATCGAGTTGACTCTTTTAGGGCCTAGCGATGAATCGTTTGGCGATCGTGTTGTTGTGTCTTTTTCGTTTTGTGAATCCTCTCGAAATCTATTTCGCCAGTCATCGAATGTTTATGAGTGCATGGTTCTAAACTCGGCGGGAGCGCCGTTGAGAATTGTGCTTCAGAAGGAACGCCTTTCCGATGAGGATTGGTTGCAAGCCTTGATGTTGTCTGCGGGTGATCCGTTGGCGGTTCAGCTATCAAAGGGCATTAGAAAGGGGCGTTTGTTGTTTGAAATGGACATCGCCGATGCGCCCGTGGTGGTGATCGCTTCTCCTGACAATGCCTTGCTGGAATCTTATTGGCGCGAGTCTTTGTTGGATTACACGGCGAAGTTTCTCGGGCATTTTACCTTGCTGGCGAATGAGACATTAGCCGAGAGTTTGGCGGATGATGCGTTGACGGCTTTTCTCCAAACGGCGCAGGCTAATTCTGGCGGTGCTTCGTTACAGCTTATTTATCATGGTCAAAACGTGTCTGCTCAGGATTGGAATAGGGTGTTGCGTCCTTTGCGGATTCATCCGAATCAGCTGCATTTTGTTCGGTAGTTCGACCGTTTTTTTTTATGTCTATTTTTATATTCAACGGATTCTATAAATGAAAATTCTACATACCTCAGACTGGCATCTTGGTCAGCATTTCATGGGGAAATCCCGACGTGATGAGCACAAAGCCTTTATTGATTGGTTATTGGCGCTGGTGGACAAAGAGTCTATTGATGCGGTGATTATCGCGGGGGATGTTTTCGATACCGGTTCGCCACCAAGCTACGCGCGAGAAATGTACCATCAGCTGGTATTGGATATGAAAGCGCGCCAATGCCAGTTGGTGATTGTCGCGGGGAATCACGATTCGGTCAGTATGCTAAACGAATCCAAGAGCTTGCTGACCTATCTCGATACTCAAGTGTCTAGCCAAGCCAATCTTGACGATATCGACTCACATGTCATTCCGTTAAAAGACAAGAAGGGCGAGGTTTCCGCTTGGGTTTGTGCTGTGCCGTATTTACGACCAAAAGACGTGATGCAAAGCGTTGCAGGGCAATCCGAACAAGATAAGAAACTTGGTTTGCTGCAGATGATAGGTGATTTTTACCAACGAGTGTTTGATGCTGCCTGTGAGAAAAATAACGCACTGAAAACACCTGTGCCGATTATTGGTACTGGGCATTTAACCGCAGTAGGTGGGCAAGTGAGCGAGTCGGTTCGTGACCTTTACGTTGGCACTTTGGAAGCCTTGCCGACATCGGTGTTTCCGGCGTTTGATTATCTGGCGCTGGGGCACATTCATCGTGCTCAGCCAATCAGTAAAAGTGGTCGATTTCGTTACAGCGGTTCGCCGATTCCATTGAGTTTTGACGAATTAGGGCGTGACAAAACCGTGGTGATATTCGATACCGCTTTGTTAGATGCAGACACTTTTGTTGAAGATTTGTTTGCTGAGTCTGTGGACCCAGTTCAGTTGGTAACGATTCCGAATTTCCAGCCTATGGCGAGTATGAAGGGGAATTTGAAAGAGGTAATCAAGCAGATTTCAGCGTTGGAATTGGCAGAAGACAAGATCCTTTGGTTAGAGGTGACTGTGATCGCTGATGAGTATTTGAGTGATGTGCATAAGCGCTTGCTGGAGGTCATTGACGGCAAACCTATTGAGTTGCTGCGCGTGATGCGCCGCAGTGCGATCGAGAAAAAGAATGAAGGCTTTGAGGCGCGTAAAACCTTGTCGGAATTAACCGTTGGTGATGTGTTTGAGCAGAGTCTTAAATCCAATTTAGAACTGGACGAAGACGAATCTGACATCCTGACCGAGCTGTTTAATACGTGCTTGGTGGAGCTGAAAGAGCATCAGCAAGACGGTGAGGAGAAGCAATCATGAAAATTTGCAAACTGCGCCTGAAGAATTTGAACTCCCTAAAAGGCGAATGGGAAATCGATTTTACCAAAGCGCCGTTTGATGACGCTGGGGTGTTTGCCATTGTCGGGCCGACGGGCGCAGGTAAGTCGACTTTGTTGGATGCAATCTGTTTGGCTTTGTACCATGAAACACCGCGTTTAAAAGTGTCACCAAGCCAGAACGATGTGATGACGCGCCACACGTCAGAATGTTTGGCGGAAGTGGAATTTGAAATAAAAGGCAAAGGCTATCGTGCTTTTTGGAGTCAGCGACGTGCTCGCGGCCAAAGCGATGGTAAGTTGCAGCCAATGACGTGTGAATTGTGCGAGCGTGATGGCACCATCATTACCACCAAAATCAACGAGAAAATCGATAAGATAGCCGACCTCACAGGTTTGGATTTTTCGCGTTTTACCAAGTCTATGTTGCTGGCTCAAGGTGGCTTTTCGGCCTTTTTGAATGCCTCTGCCAATGACAGGGCAGAACTGTTAGAAGAGCTCACTGGCACAGAAATTTATGGTGATGTATCCAAGTGGGTGTTTGATAAGCACAAGCTCGAGAAGCAAGCCATCGCGTCACTTGAGCAATTTAATGAGCAAACCCAACTATTAACCGAAGATGCCTTTGCTGAGCTAAAAAAGGCCGAGCTGAGTTTTGAATCGAATGAAAAAGCCAATGCTGACGCGTTAAAGCAACACCAAGCGGCATTAGAGTGGCGGCGTACAGAAAAGAAACTGCAAGAGCAAGTGATTCAATATCAGCAACAGGTTGATGAGGCTAAGCAAGCGTTGGCGGATTTTTCGCCTTTGCAATGGCAGCTTGAACAAGCGCTCACGGCGCAGGTTTTGCAGCCAGATTATGACAAGCAGCAGAGCTTAAAATCGCGTTTGGATCAGAATCAGGCGGATGTCAGTCAATACACCGAAACACAACAGGCACAGCTGAAGCAAAGCCAGATATTGACCGAGTCCGTTGAGCAAGCAAAAGAGAAATTGTCGCGAGCGCGAGCGGATTTGGAGGCCTTGAATAATAAGATCAATGATGACATTCAGCCTATCTTATCTCGCCAAGAAAGTGTGAAAGCTCAGCATCAGGATGGGGTGGCTCGATTACAGCAAGCGGCAGAAAAAGCCGATAATCAGCAGGCGCAGCTAAAAGCCGTGACTGAGAAGCAAGCGAACATTGATAAGGCGTGTGACGAAACCAAAGCCATTTTGAATCGTTGGGTATCGCCCGAAAAAATTGAAGCTCAATTAGCAAATTGGCAGCATCAGGTGCAAAGCACAGAGGTGAATGCACGCGCTATTGCCGAGCTTGAGATGAGCATTGATCAAGGCTCAAAAAACTATGAGGCCGCTCGCTCTGTCCATGGAAATAATCAGGCCAAGTTAGAGCAGGAGCAAGCCAGTATAGGTGAGCGCCAGCAAGCATTGCAAAGCGCAGTGGGTGCTTTCATGCAAATGTCATCGCAACGTGAGTATGCCGATTGGCAGAAAGGTTATCACCAAACTGAACGTGCTCAGTATAACGCGAAATCTCTTTGGAAGCAGTTTCATCACTACCAAGATCAGCAGTCACAACTGGCCGAGCTGGATGCGAATTTGACTGCAATGGCAAGCCGTATTGAGCAACAGCAAAGCCAGTTAGAGCAACAAAGACAAACCTACAAAGACAAGCTTCGTCATCAAAAAACAATTGAAAAACTCGCTGAGGCGGAGCGTCATATTGTCGCTCTAACGCAGCTGCGTAACGAGTTAGGTGAGCATGATGCTTGTCCGTTGTGCGGTGCCGAAGAGCACAATCTTGCCAATGCCTTGTATCAGACAGATTCTGGCAGCCAAGAAGAGTTCGCTGTATTGGGCAAAGAGCTGGATAATTTGAAGGCTCAAGGTATGCAGTTGGCGGCTGACTTGGAATCCATGCAACGCGAGTTGGCGTCTGGTCAAGCGCGACGACAGCCATTAATAGAGGGTTTATTGGCAACCGAAAAAGATCTGAAAGAATGGGTGGCGTCATTAAATCAAGATCAGGGTGTTAATTTGTCTGACAGAGAACAGATCTCTGCTCTGGTGCAAAAGGTTGAGCAAGATTGGCTGGCGCTGCAAGACATTGCGCCTAAGCTCGAAGCCTTACACCAGTCTCGTGTGGCTTTAGAAGCTGAGTTACAGGAGCTAGTGGCTCAGCAGCAAATGACACAACAGCAGGTTTCGCAAGATCAGAATCAATGTCAATTGCTCTGGCAAACCTTAGAAGCGAATCAACAAAATTTGGTTGCTAGGAAAAGTGAGCAAGAACAAATCATTGGGCATTTACGTCACGACATGCAAAAGGCAGGTGTGCCAGATGGCTATTTTGATTTGCCGCTGGCTGAGTCGTTAGTGCAATTGCAAGAAGCGATGCAGCAATGGCGTGACAGCAAGGCGGGTTATGATGCTTTGTTGCAGCAGCGTGAGCAGTTTGGCTATGAAAGAAATAATTTAGAAAGCACGCTCAAAGAGAATCAGCAGTTACGCGATGATGCGCAAGGTAAGGTGACTAAGCTGGATGCGAGCCTGGCGGATATTGCTCAGCAGTTGTATCACTTGCTAGGCGATAAGAGTGTTAGCGAACTTCGTCAAGAAACGCAGCATCTGGCGGATCACGCTCAGGAAAAGTTAGAGAAAGTCGAAGCGGAACGACTGCAGCTTGCTCAAGCGTTGGCATCGAGCCAAGCAACACTAGAGGCATTGAATAAGACCCGTCTGGCGTTGACGGAAGAATACGATGCTGTGCTTGTTCATTGGCAAAAACTACTGACTGAGAAAGGGTTCGAGAGTGATTCGGCTTGGCAGCAGGCGAGTTTGCCTACAGAAGAAATCGCTCAGCACCAAGCAACGCTTAAACACCTTCAGGAAGCGGTTTCTAGGTTGCAGACATTGTTTACTCAGTCTGATGATTCTTTGTCGAAGCATATTGAAAAACGCGCGGAGTGTTTGTCCTTTGGTGAGTTTTCGCTTGAAGAACTAGAAGAGAAATACGCCCAACTTGATACAGAACGTCAGGCATTGCATCGTCAGTGGGGGGGGATTACTCAGCAGGTTCAAGAGGAGACGCAACGCAGGGAGCAAGTGGCGAAATCTAAGGAAGCGTTAGAGGTACGTCGAGACGCTTTCATACATTTAGAGCGTTTGAACCATTTGATCGGTTCGGCGGATGGCGCAAAATTTCGCCGCTTTGCACAGAGTTTGACCTTGGATCATTTGGTCTATTTGGCCAATCAACATTTGGATATCTTGCATCGTCGCTATCAATTGGTTCGAAACGAAGAGGCTTTGTCTTTGTTGGTGGTGGATACGTGGCAAGCCAACGCCTCACGAGACACAAAAACCTTGTCTGGTGGAGAGTCTTTCCTAGTGAGTTTGGCGTTGGCGTTGGCGCTGTCTGATTTGGTGTCCCACAAAACCAGCATTGACTCTTTGTTTTTGGATGAGGGTTTTGGCACCTTGGATAGCGAAACGTTGGAATCCGCTCTTGATGCCTTGGATAATTTGCATTCTTCAGGTAAAACCATTGGTATTATTAGTCATATCAGTGCGCTTAAAGAGCGCATTCCGGTGCAGATTAAACTGACCAAGCAGAGTGGATTGGGGGTGAGCCGTCTTGCCGCTGAATTTGCGGTGCGTTCTGCAGAGGAGTAGGTTGTTTTGAAGCGTGTTTTGCTGGTTAGTTATGGTGCAAAAGTTTTCCCCAGATTAATGGGAACAAGTATGTAAGTAAGTTGTAAAATATTAACTAAATCAAATGGTTAATCTTTCGTTCATTATTGCGCATTTTACGTTATCCTTAGCACTATAAGGGAGCAGGTGACTGCTTTTCATTACTGTAAAGAGAGTGTTGTGCTGACTTTCATTAATCGTTCAGCTTGATAGAATGGTTTTTCGTTGCTGTTGATGAAAGTTTGGCACGGCTTGGTTGTATTTAGAGCCATTTAAGGTATTAAAAAAGGACAGTTTGCATGACAGACTCAGGCTTCCGGCTTAAAGGAAGTGTCGTTACAACGGTTTTGTTAGAAGTTCAGGTGTTTTCATTGGATGACATTGTGTTTCATCTCAAAGAAAAGATTGAGCAAGTGCCGCATTTCTTTCATCAAGCGCCGATCATTATCGATATTTCGAAAATGAAAAGAGGAATTATCCTTGATGAGTTCGAAACGTTGATTCAATCCGTCAGTGCTCTTGGGTTAGGAGTGATTGGTTGGCGTTGCGATCCCGATAATCTTCCTGCATGGAAATCGTCCGTGACTATTCCGCTTTTGCCCGCGAGCAAAGCGAGGTCTATCAACGCGGCGCCGACAGTGAAAGAAGAAGCTAGCCCTGATGTGGTAGTAAAAACGGTTGTTGAAGAGCGTTTAGTCCCGCAGGCGACTAAGGTGATCACAAAACCTATTCGGTCGGGTCAGCAAGTTTATGCCGAAGGCGATTTGATTATTCTGGCGCAAGTCAGTGCGGGCGCTGAAGTATTGGCAGACGGCAATATACATGTTTATGGTGCGTTAAGAGGCCGAGCTTTAGCGGGTGTGAAAGGCGATGTGGACGCACGAATTTTTTGTAAAAGCATGGAGGCCGAGTTGGTTTCCATTGCGGGTAATTTTATGTTGAGTGATGCGCTGCAAAATATCGTTTGGAAAGACAGCGCGCAAGTGTTATTAGTTGACGATAGCTTAGAAATCGTACCGCTTTAAGGTTCATTATTTATTTTATTATTTGGATAAACTCAGGTGAGTTTATCGGGGGATATAGCATTGGCAAAGATCATAGTAGTCACCTCAGGCAAGGGTGGTGTTGGCAAGACAACATCCAGTGCTGCTATTGGGACTGGAATTGCGTTAAAAGGACATAAAACCGTTATTATTGATTTTGACGTGGGCTTGCGTAATCTGGATTTGATTATGGGCTGCGAACGTCGCGTCGTGTATGATTTTGTGAACGTTATTAATAAAGAAGCCACGTTGTCTCAAGCGTTAATTAAAGACAAGCGCACGAAAGATTTGTTTATATTGCCAGCGTCTCAGACTCGTGACAAAGATGCACTGACGATTGAAGGGGTTCAGGAGGTTCTCGAAGAGCTTGCTAAAGAATTCGATTACATCATTTGTGACTCTCCAGCAGGCATTGAAAAAGGCGCTCAGATGGCGCTTTACTTCGCCGATGCGGCCATTGTGGTGACTAACCCTGAGGTGTCTTCTGTTCGAGATTCGGATCGTATCCTTGGCATTTTGCAGAGTAAGTCTAAACGTGCGGAAGAAGGAAGATCACCGATAGAAGAGCATTTGTTGCTAACGCGTTACCACCCTGGACGTGTTGCTTTGGGTGAAATGCTGAGTGTTTCTGATGTGGAAGATATTTTGGCGATTCCATTATTAGGTGTGATCCCTGAGTCTGAGGCAGTTTTGAAGGCGTCTAACCAAGGGACGCCTGTGATTTTGGATACAGACTCGGAAGCGGGCTTGGCTTATATGGATGCCGTTGATCGTTTGATGGGTGAAGAGCGTCCTCTGCGTTTCTTAGAGGTGCAGAAAAAAGGCTTTATCAAACGTTTGTTAGGGGGTTAGAGTGGGAATTTTTGATTATTTTAAAAGTAAAAGTGCACCTACCTCAGCGTCTGTTGCGAAGGACCGTTTGCAAATTATTGTTGCCCATGAGCGCAGTAAGCGCCATCAGCCAGACTATTTGCCTCAGATGCAGCAAGAAATTATTGATGTCATTCGGAAGTACGTAAACATTGGCAATGAGGACGTGCAGATCCAGTTGGATAATACGGACGATTGTTCGGTTCTGGAGTTGAATGTTACTTTGCCAGAGCAGAATTAGTTCTAATTCTGCTGGTAAGGATTGATTGGGAAGGCGCCAGATAACACTTTTCATGTGTTATCTGGCGCTTTTTTTTGTTGAGTGGCCCGGCTGCTTTTTATCATTTAGGTAAATTGAAAGGTCATGCTTTTGCGAACTATTATCATCGGTGTACAATTCACCCCATTCATTATCGATTTATAGAGTGCATTTTAATGTTGCGTTTTTCATTTGGGGTTGTTGCTGTTGCTCTGCTTATTTCGGCTTGTAGTGAGCCCAAACATTTAGCAGAGAAACCTAAATCAGCGCATTTTTCTGCCGAACTTCCTATTCCGATGACTGACCCAAAGGCGATGCTGGGGGCGCAGTTATTTTTTGATGTGAATTTGTCTAAAGAGCGAAATCAGTCTTGCGCTACTTGTCATGACTTGGCAAATGGATTTGTAGATAAAAGGCAGGATGCGCTGCTGGGTGCTGTCTCGTTAGGCAGTGATAGATTGTCTATGGGGAGTCGAAATACGCCGACAGCGGCGTATGCGGCATTTTCTCCGTCATTTCATCGTATGCCTAACGGCGAATATCGGGGGGGGGCAATTCCTAGATGGGCGCGCCTCTGGTTTGGCTAAACAAGCGGAGGGGCCATTAGTAAATCCCGTCGAAATGGCAATGCCAGACAGCGCCGCTGTAGTGAGTCGAGTCAAAGAAAACTCGCGTTATGACAATGTATTTCGATCCATTTATGGGCAAGATGTTTTAAACGACTCGGATAAGGGGTATGCCGCTATTGCCGATGCAATTGCTACGTTTGAAAAAACATCCATGTTTATGCCGTTTGATTCTCGGTATGATCGGGCGTTGCGGGGCGAAATTAAGCTTACGCCGCAAGAGGAGCTGGGAAAGACCTTGTTCTTCTCTCAGCAATTTACAAATTGTAATGCTTGTCACCAACTGAGTTCGTCACCATTTAACCCGCAAGAGACATTTACAAATTACGAATACCGGAATATTGGTGTGCCAGCCAACCCCGATTTGATGGCGCAAAATGGCAATAAAAAAGACTTCGGATTATTGGATAATCCTGCCATCAATGACCCTAGACAGGCGGGTAAATTTAAAGTGCCGTCTTTGCGGAATGTGGCTGTGACTGGGCCTTATATGCATAACGGGGTGTTTCAAGATCTGCGTACTGTTGTGCTTTTTTATGATAAATACAACAACCCGAAACGTGTAATTAACCCGGAAACAGGTCAGCTATGGGGTGAGCCTGAGGTGCCTGAGAAAGTGGATTTGGCAACGTTGGAAAAGGCGCCTGCCTTACCAGATAGGCGAGTGGATGCGATCGTGGCTTTTCTTAAGACCTTAACCGATCAGCGTTACGAGCCATTGCTTAATGGGCAGTAGTTCAGCGAATAGATGAGCTGTTCTGAATGCTCAGATATAACTCCTTATTGTTTTCGTTGATAAAACTGGTCAGAAAGACAAAATTTTATTACATTGACCCTTTGGTTATTTTTCACATCTTGTATGTGCCGTTTGAATTTAAAAGGTTGATCTAATGAAATACGTACCACTTGGCCGTACCGGCTTAGAAGTTTCTCGAGTGTGTTTGGGTACCATGACGTGGGGCACTCAAAACAACCAAGCTGATGCTGATGTTCAAATTGAGTATGCTTTAGCGAATGGCGTGAACTTTATTGACACAGCGGAAATGTATTCCGTACCGCCAACACCTGAATCTTACGGCAAAACGGAGTCGATTATTGGAAATTGGCTTTCGCGTAATCCGTCTCGTCGTAAAGAGTTTATTTTAGCCACCAAGATTGCCGGGCCAGGTTTGCATTATGTGCGTGATGGCAGCAATATTTCTGGCAAAACGGTTATTGAGGCCGTGGATGCTTCTTTAAAGCGTCTTCAAACGGATTACATCGATTTATATCAATTGCATTGGCCTAATCGCACGACACCACATTTTGCCAAACATTTCCCGGGGGCGATTGGTTTTACTCACGTCGATCGTGATGAGCAATCGGCGCAAATGTTGGATATTCTGCAGGGGTTGGATGCGTGTATTAAGGCAGGTAAGATTCGTCATTTCGGGTTGTCTGACGATACTACGTGGGGTATTAACGAGTTTATTCGTTTAAGTGAAAAGCATAATTTGCCGCGTGTTGCCTCCATTCAAAATGAATTTAGTTTATTGCATGCGAAAGATTGGCCTTACTTGATTGAAAACTGTGTACATGAAGATGTAGCGTATTTGCCTTGGTCTCCATTGGCGGCGGGCGCATTGACGGGTAAATATCTTGGTGGTGCTCGACCAGAAGGCAGTCGTTGGACTTATGCGCAACGTAACGGCATTTTTCGCGATACGCCATTAGTTGATAAAGCGGTAAGTGCCTACCTAGAGGTAGCAAAGAAGCATGGTTTTACAGCGGCTCAATTGGCTTTGGCTTGGTGTGACCAGGTTGATGGTGTCAGTTCGACAATCATTGGTGCTACTTCTTTAGAGCAGCTTAAAGAGGATATGTCTGCATTTGATATGACTTTGTCAGAGGAAGCGTTAAAAGACATTATGGCAGTCTTTAAAGAGTATCCGGTTCCTTTTTAATCCAGATAAATAGAAGGCCTTTCATCTTTAAAAAAAGCGCTTAGGCGCTTTTTTTTGTAACGGCTATTTGGCTTCTTATAGGCAATAAAAAACCCGATACTTATGTATCGGGTTTTTTCAGATCAGAAAGAATAGGGAGAAATTAGTTCTTCTCTTTTTCTTTCTTCTCTTTAATTGCAGCGATAACAGTTTCAGCTACGTTAGATGGACATGGTAGGTAGTGAGAGAACTCCATAGAGAACTGACCACGACCAGATGTCATTGTACGTAGAGTACTGATGTAACCAAACATTTCAGATAGAGGAACGTCTGCTTTGATGCGAACACCAGTCAAACCTTTCTCTTGGTCTTTGATCATGCCGCGACGACGGTTAAGGTCACCGATAACATCACCAACATGGTCATCTGGAGTGAACACGTCAACTTTCATGATAGGTTCGATTAGCTGAGGGCCCGCTTTTGGAATTGACTGACGGAATGCGCCTTTAGCAGCGATTTCGAAGGCAATTGCAGAGGAGTCAACCGCGTGGAATCCACCGTCAAACAATTCAACTTCAACGTCTAATACTGGGAAGCCAGCTAGAACGCCTTGCTCCATCATAGACTTAAAGCCTTTTTCTACAGCAGGGAAGAATTCTTTTGGTACGTTACCACCAACAACAGTAGAAGTGAACTTGAAGCCAGAACCCACTTCACCTGGTTTGATGCGGTAGTCGATTTTACCGAACTGACCAGAACCACCAGATTGTTTCTTGTGAGTGTAAGTATCTTCAACTGCTTTAGTGATAGTCTCGCGGTAAGCAACCTGTGGTTGGCCAACGATTAGATCTACACCGTAAGTACGTTTCAAGATGTCTACTTTGATGTCTAGGTGAAGCTCACCCATACCTTTAAGGATGGTTTCGCCAGAATCTTGGTCAGTTTCAACACGGAATGTTGGATCTTCTGCCACCATTTTGCCGATCGCAATACCCATTTTCTCGTTACCGCCTTTGTCTTTAGGAGTAACAGAGATAGAGATTACAGGCTCAGGGAATACCATTGCTTCAAGAGTACAAGGGTGCTTAGGATCACAAAGAGTGTGACCAGTCTGAACGTTTTTCATGCCAACGATCGCGATGATATCACCAGCTTGCGCTGTGCTGATTTCTTTACGGTCGTCTGCTTGCATTTCTACCATGCGGCCTACACGTTCAGTTTTGCCCGTGAAGCTGTTTAGGATAGTGTCGCCTTTGTTCAATACGCCAGAGTATACGCGAACGAAAGTTAGGGCACCAAAACGGTCGTCCATGATTTTGAACGCAAGCGCTTTAAGTGGCTCATCAGCAGATACGATAGCTTTATCGCCTGTTGGGTTACCTTCTTCATCAGTAAGATCTTGAGGATCTACTTCTGTAGGGCTTGGTAGGTAATCTACAACGGCATCAAGAAGAAGCTGCATACCTTTGTTTTTGAATGCAGAACCACAGTACGTTGGGAAGAACGCTAGGTCACGAGTACCTTTACGGATACAACGTTTTAGATCGTCAACAGATGGCTCTTCGCCGTCCATGTACGCCATCATTAGGTCGTCATCTTGCTCAACCGCTGTTTCGATTAGCTTCTCGCGGTATTCTTCAACGATCTCTTCCATGTCAGCAGGTACGTCTTCGATGCTGTAGTTTTCTGGCTGGCCAGAATCATCCCAGATGTATGCTTTGCGAGACAATAGGTCAACAACACCGCAGAACTCATCTTCAGTACCGATTGGAAGTACCATGATAAGAGGAGTTGCACCTAGTACTTTTTGTACTTGTTCAGTAACGCGGTAAAAGCTTGCGCCTAGACGGTCAAGTTTGTTTACGAAGATCAAACGAGCAACTTCAGATTCGTTAGCATAACGCCAGTTAGTTTCTGATTGTGGTTCAACACCACCAGAACCACAGAATACACCAACGCCACCATCAAGAACTTTAAGAGAACGGTAAACTTCTACTGTGAAGTCAACGTGTCCAGGTGTGTCGATAACGTTAAAGCGGTGATCTTTCCAGAAACAACTAACAGCCGCAGACTGGATGGTAATACCACGCTCAGCTTCTTGTTCCATGAAGTCAGTAGTAGATTCACCCTCATGTACTTCACCGATTTTGTGGATCATACCGGTAAGTTTAAGAATACGTTCTGTTGTGGTTGTTTTGCCCGCGTCAACGTGAGCAAAAATACCGATGTTTCTGTATTTTGATAAGTCAGCCATTACATTACTCTAAATAAGTGAGGACGAAATTTGCGCGTTAGTATACAAGACTTTTTGCATTTGCAGTCAAGTATTTCGCGCTATTCTATTATAATTTATGTGTTCAAAGGAAGGGGAAAGCGAAAAGCATTTTATAAATGTGTATCAACCTAATAAAGTGAATTTGTGGTAAGCCAGTACGGAGGCTAATCACGCCTCAATTTATCTGAAATGGCAATCGGATTGGGGAAGTTTAAAATGACAATATATGTGGATAAGGCAAAGCTCAGAATGGCCGTTGCTTGAATGACATGAGAGGCTTCAGAGCCAATAAGGCCAATGTTTGCTGCTAGGTATGCAATCAGTAATGAGAACTCGCTCACTTGCCCTAAACGGAAGCCAACTTCCCAAGAGGTGCTGGCGTCTTCTTTTATGCCTTTGAGTAAGTAGCGAAAGACCACAGGCTTAATGAGCATTGAGCTAATTGCCAGAACTAAGGCTGGCAGAATCACTAACCCTAGTAGATTTAGGTTGAAGCTGGCACCGATGGAGAAAAAGAACAAGATAAGGAAAAAATCCCTCAGAGGTTTTAAATGCGTGGCGATGTATTGCGATATGGGGCTAGTCGCCAAGGCGACACCCGCAATAAATGCACCCATTTCAGCGGACAGCCCAGTGGTTTCAGCAAGTACGGCCATTGATAAGCACCAGCCTATAGAAGCCAAAAATATGTATTCGTGAAAACGGTCGAAGCGAGCGATAAGTTTTAATAAGACGTATTTTACAAATAAGAAAGCGCCAGCGATTACCAAAGGTAGGCCGATAATGGGTTTCAAATACGCTAAGGCGCCATTGTTGTCGTTGTCAGAAATGCTGTATAGAACAAGCAGTACAGCAATGGCGATTATGTCTTGCAAAAGCAATAAGCCTACAACCAGTTCCCCAGTGTGTTTGTGATGCAATACTGTTGTTGGTAATAGTTTGATGCAAACAATGGTGCTTGAAAACATCATGGCAATGCCAATGATGAGGCTTTCTGTATTGCTGTAACCGTAAGATAAGGCAATGATGTAGCCTAGCAGAGCAAAAACAGCTGAGCTGAGTAGGGCGATCCAAGACGCTTTTTTGAGCATATTTATTAGGTGGCTGGGTTGCATGTCCAGCCCTAGTAAAAACAACAGAAAAATGATGCCAATATGGCTCATTTCATCCATCAGCTTAGGTTCATTGATTAGCGATAATGCAGAAGGGCCAAATAAGATGCCTAGGGCTATATAAGCAATGATCATTGGTTGCCTAGTGTATAAAGCAACCGAAGCGACGACAGCGGCTCCAGCAAAGATGAGAAAAAAGGAGTGTACTATCGAAGCTTCCATTCAGTGCTCTCTATATTAAGACCAAGATCCAGTACCGGTTTTCTTACGTCTAAGCATTGGTGCTAGTATGCCCAATAATAACCCGCCAAATAAGGTTGATGCACCCAGCATAAACCATTTTTGTTGCGTTGTGTCTTGTAGCTCTTCTGACTTCGCTACTGCAGCCGCTGCTTGTTGTTTAAGGCTTTCTATTTGATATCCGGCATCGTCATTTTGCGAAACAATGGCTTGGGCTTTTTCAGAAAGTTCAGCGGCATTCTGAAGTTTCAGTTTGAGTTGCTGGTTTTCATTTTGAAGGTTGGTGTTGATGTTGTTCAGGCTTTGTATTTTTTGCTGGCTGAGATTGAGAGCATTGGCGATTTCAGTTCGAGTTTCGTTGCTTTTATTCAGCCGAGTCTGCAGTGCGTCTAATTGATCCCTGCTAACCATGTCTTCGCTAAGGAAGTAATCAGCCACCCAGCCTTCGTTTCCTGAGGGAGTTCGAACCTTTGTGTAGCCTTCACTTTGTTCAAGAACTTCCAAAGGGGTGCCGCTTTTTAGACCGCGTTCTACCGCTCTTGTGCTGTTGTCTAGACCTTCTCGAATAGCAACAAATTGAATGTCAGAAATATACACTGTTGCAGAATGCACAGTGGCCGAAAGTAGTGAGCCAACAATTAGGCCAGTAATACGCTTCTTAGACACGTTAAGTTCCTTTAACAATCAATCACTTTATCTTTTTTATACGATAATCATGAGCGGAGTATTACGCAATAGAAAAGGCCATCGTAATGGCCTTTTATCGTGATTATATTGAAAATGTTTTGTCTAGCGACGTAAGAATAACGGTCTAGGGTCTGCAACGTCACCTTGATAAGCGACTGAAAAGGGCTTATGCAGTGCCAGTGCCTTTTCAAGATCAACGTCTTCGTTGAATTGGAAACTGTTAAATCCAACACGCAAAAGGTAGCCTAATTGATCTGGGATAAAATTGCCCAGTGCTCTTATGTCACCTTTAAAGTTGAGGCGTTCTCTTAAAAGTCGAGCGTAGCTGAAGCCTCGGCCATCGGTAAATGCCGGAAAGTGGACGCCAATGACTTCGAACTGATTAAGGTCTACGTCGTTCAAAAATTCAACGCCATCGCCAGCTTCCAACCAAATGCCAGCAATATGGCCAATGTTGTCTTTTTCAGCAAGCCATTTTTGAGCGGCAACAATGCTACTGGCCGTAACTTCTTGGTCTGCGTCTTGTAACCATTGGTTATTGTTGTCGATGATCTCGCCGTTTTTAATTAGCTTTGGCATAAGCGGCCTCTTTAAATGGTGTGATGCCAACGCGGCGATAAGTGTCGATGAAGCGTTCTTCTTCTGAACGGTTTTCAACATAAACGTTCATAAGTTTTTGAATGACACTGCTAATTTCTTCTTGAGCAAACGATGGGCCAAGGATCTTGCCGATGCTTGCGTCGTGACCAGAAGCGCCACCAATGGAAATTTGGTAGAACTCTTCACCTTTTTTATCGACACCTAAAATACCGATGTTGCCTACATGGTGATGACCGCAGGCATTCATGCAGCCAGAAATATTCAAGTCGATATTCCCTAAGTCGTATAGGTAATCAAGATCGTTGAACGTTTCTTGGATTTGTGCGGCGATAGGGATGGATTTGGCGTTAGCCAGTGCACAGAAGTCTCCGCCAGGGCAGCAAATCATGTCCGTTAGTAAGCCTAGCGTTGGTGTTGCGAAACCCGCTTCTTTTGCTGCTTCCCAAAGATCGACCAGTTGTTCTTGTCGTACGTCGGCAAGCACAAGGTTCTGCTCGTGACTAACACGCAATTCGCCAAAACTGTATTTGTCGGCAAGGTCTGCGGCTTTGTGCATTTGTTCTGCTGTTGCGTCACCAGGTGCTTGGCCTGCTTTTTTCAGTGTCAATGTGACGATGCGGTAACCTGCTTTTTTGTGCTCAAACGTATTGCGTTCGAACCAGCGAGCAAAGCCTGCGCTGTCTGCTAGTTTGCTTGTTAAGCTGGCAGGGTTGTTGTCTAGCGCTTCGTAGCTTGGCTCACTAAAGAAGCCTTGTAAGCGTTCGAACTCACTCATTGGTACGGTGCTTTCTTTGCCGCGTAGGTGGGCCCATTCAGCGTCAACGCGAGAGCGAAACTCTTCAATACCAAGTGCTTTTACCAATATTTTGATACGTGCTTTGTACTTGTTGTCACGACGACCTTGTTGGTTGTAAACACGAATAATGGCATCTAAATAGGTAAGTAGATCAGCGCGTGGAATAAATTCGCTGATGGTTACACCAACCATTGGAGTACGGCCAAGACCACCACCGACGATAACTTTAAAACCAACTTCACCGGCTTCGTTTTTCTTGATATGAAGGCCGATGTCATGAACTTGTGTTGCAGCGCGATCCGCAGATTCTGTTGCGTTCACTGCAATCTTAAATTTACGAGGCAAAAATGCGAATTCAGGGTGGAAAGTAGACCATTGACGAATCAACTCGCAGTATGGGCGTGGGTCTACGATTTCATCAGAGATAACGCCAGCGTACTGGTCGGTTGTTGTATTACGAATGCAATTTCCGCTTGTCTGAACGGCGTGCATTTGTACTTCAGCAAGTTCCGCCAAGATATCTGGCACGTCTTCAAGTTTAGGCCAGTTAAGCTGTAAGTTTTGACGAGTACTAAAGTGACCGTACGAGCGGTCATAGCGGCAGCTGATGTCTGCTAATTTACGCAGTTGAGTGCTCGATAGCATGCCGTATGGAATGGCAATACGTAGCATAGGTGCATAGCGCTGAACATAAAGGCCGTTTTGTAAGCGTAAAGGCAAGAATTCTTGCTCGCTTAGTTCTTTATTTAGGTAACGGCGTGTTTGATCGCGAAATTGTGCTACACGTTCTTCAACAAGCTGTTGGTCAATGGCGTCGTATTGATACATAGTAGGATGAACCATGGTTAATAAATTTTAGTGAAAGCATATTAGCAAATATCCTTTATTCTAAAAATGAATATTTATCTATATCTTTAGGGGTTTTCCTAATAAGGCTTATTTGAAAATATTTTTCTCCATGAAAAATAGATAAAGGAAAAATACCCTACTTTTTTACTTGGTCTTTGGCTTTGTGGATTATCTGCTGTAATATAGCCCCCATTGATCGTTGTATAGATTTAGAAAGGGTTATTATGAATATTACAATTACGGATGGTGCCCAAGAATATCTTTCTTCTTTACTTGAGAAGCAAGGAGTAGAAGGTATTGCTGTGCGAATTTTTATCCAGCAGCCAGGCACACCATATGCCGAAACATGCCTTGCCTACTGTCGTCCTGATGAAGTAAATGAGACGGACGAGATTTTGAATTTGCCGAAACTGAAAGTCTATATCGAAAAAAATTCGGTGAATTTTCTGGATGAGGCATTTGTTGACTACGCCACTGAGAAAATGGGCGGTCAGCTAACGATTAAAGCACCTAACGCTAAGATGCCAAAAGTGACTGCAGATAGCCCAATTGAAGATCAGATTAACTATGTGCTCTATTCTGATATCAACCCAGGTTTGGCGGCTCATGGTGGTGAAGTCAGCTTGTTGGAAGTTGTTGATGGTACGGTTGCCGTATTGAAATTCGGTGGCGGTTGCCAAGGTTGTAGTGCGGTTGATTTGACTCTAAAAGAAGGGGTTGAGAAAACCTTGATTGAAAAAGTACCGGCGCTGACGGCGGTTAAAGATTCTACAGATCACAGTGTTACGGATAATGCTTTTATGTAAGTGTTGTTTGATGATGAAAAAAGGGGCGCCAGTACTGGCGCCCCTTTTTTGTGTGTGGATGTTCTCTAGAGAGTGTTATCCACGTTGGCGTTTAGGCAATACATCACGTAGAGCGTTGGCCATGTCTGTCAGTGCTTTTTCAGTGGTGTCCCAGTCGATACAGGCGTCTGTAATAGATACGCCGTATTCAAGGTCGTTTAAATTGGCAGGCACTTTTTGATTGCCCCAGCCAATATTACTTTCAATCATCAATCCCATGATGGACTGGTTGCCATTAATGATTTGTTGGGTTGAATCTTCTACTACATTGACTTGACGCTCTGGTTTTTTGTTCGAGTTTTCGTGAGAGCAGTCAACCATGATGTTGTGTTTCAATTTTGCCGCGGTTAATGCTTCTTCGCTTAAAGCGATGTTTTTGGCGTCATAATTTGGTTGGCCATTACCGCCACGAAGGACAAGGTGTCCGTAAGCATTTCCTTTGGTGTTAACAATGCTAACTTCACCACTTTCATTAATACCTAAGAATGAGTGTGAGTGCGATACAGATTGCATGGCATTAACAGCCACGGTTAATCCGCCGTCGGTGCCGTTTTTAAATCCTACTGGACCAGAAAGGCCAGATGCCATTTCACGGTGAGTTTGTGATTCCGTGGTGCGTGCGCCAATGGCAGACCAGCTAATTAGATCTTGAATATACTGCGGAGAAATTGGGTCCAAAGCTTCTGTTGCTAACGGAAGTCCAAGTTCTGCAAGGTCGATCAATAATTTACGACCTATGCGAATGCCTTTGTCTATATCAAAGGTGCCATCTAAATTTGGATCATTGATCAGGCCTTTCCAGCCTACTGTAGTACGAGGCTTCTCAAAATAGGCGCGCATGATGATATACAATGTGTCGTCTAGCTTTTCAGCTAATGTTTTTAAACGTGCAGCATAATCTAAAGCGGCTTTAGGGTCATGAATGGAGCATGGGCCTATGACGATAGCAAGACGGTGATCTTTGCCATCCATGATGTTCTTAATGATGTCGCGAGATTCAGCAACATGGCTGCTGACGTGGTCACTTACGGGCAGCTCTTTTTTTAATTGGCTCGGTGTTACCAAAGAGGTAAAAGAGGCAATATTTAGGTCTTCAAGACGTTTGTTACTCATTGCGGGGTTTCCTGCTTTTTTGCTTTTAGTTATAGCCGCTTACAATATCGTGTTTTCTCATCTGAATGAACCGCTGAGCCGTCATTTTTTCATTTTTTAAAAGAAAAGATATTTCACGCCAAATGAGAGCAGTGCGGTTGCTAGTACGGGTTGTAAAACATGATTAGGGACATGGCTTGCGATTCGCGTCCCAACATAGATTGTGGGGATCGAGCCGATCAATAAGGCGGCAAGTAGTGTGTAATCTACGTTACCTAAAAATAGGTGTCCTATGCCTGCAACCAGTGTTAGAGGGACGGCATGAGCGAGGTCTGTTCCTACGATGTTTTTTGCTCTCATGACAGGAAACAAAATCATCATAATAGCGGTGCCTAATGCACCAGCGCCAACGGATGTCAGGGTAACAAGCGTGCCTAAAACGAAGCCGCAAACAAATATTATACGAGTGCTTTTGTCTTCAGAGATTGAGAAATTAAGTGCTTTTGTTAACCGTGTTCGAAACAGAATGACAATGGCGGTCAGTACAAGCATGACACCCAAGGTGCTGGTTAGAATTTCTTGGTAATGATCAGGCTTTTCAAATTGTGATAACGCCCAAACAGTAATAAATGATGCGGGTAGGCTTCCCGCAGCCATCGCGAAAACGATGCGCCAATTTACATGCCCACGTTTGGCATGCATGACCACACCGGTACTTTTTGCAATTCCCGCGTACATCAAATCCGTACCAATTGCGATGTGCGGTGGGAAGCCAAATATTAATAGAAGAGGGGTCATTAGGGAGCCACCTCCAACACCTGTTATCCCTACTGCCAAACCCACTGCTGCGCCAGTAAAAATGTACCAAAGAAAATCCATCGAAAAGCCATATAAAAGTGATTTAAGCTGGCAACACTAGAGGTTTTTTACTATTCTATAAAGTAATATTTTCTTATGTTTTTAACTCTTTTTCGAATAAGGCAGGCGATGAAGTTACAGCAGCTTAGGTATATATGGGAAGTGGCGCGTCATGACTTAAATGTTTCAGCCACGGCGCAAAGCTTGTATACGTCACAACCAGGCGTGAGTAAACAGATTCGTCTTTTGGAAGATGAGTTGGGTGTTGAGGTGTTTGCCCGAAGTGGAAAGCATCTAACTCACGTCACTCCTGCCGGTGAGAAGATCATCGCATTAGCGGGAGAGGTGCTGAATCAAACGCAAAACATCAAACGTGTAGCCAAAGAATTTAGTGATGAGCGTAAAGGTTCTTTGGATATTGCCACGACGCATACGCAAGCTCGTTATGCGTTGCCTAAGGTGATTAATCAATTCATTGATGGTTACCCTGAAGTGAGTTTGCACATGCACCAAGGTACACCCATGCAAATTGCTGAAATGGCGAATGATGGCGTGGTTGACTTTGCGATTGCAACGGAAGCGCTGGAATTGTTTGGGAATTTGGTGATGTTGCCATGCTACACATGGAATCGTTCTGTTGTTGTTCCAAAAGATCATCCTCTAGCCAGTATTGGCAAGTTAACTTTGCAGGCGTTGGCTGAATACCCGATTGTCACTTATGTATTTGGTTTTACTGGTCGTTCGCAGCTTGATCAGGCCTTTCAGGAGGCGGAGTTGCAGCCTAATGTTGTGTTTACGGCCGCCGATTCCGATGTGATAAAAACGTATGTAAGGTTGGGGCTTGGGGTTGGGATTGTTGCGTCGATGGCTCATGATGAAATGCAAGATGCAGATTTGGTTGCGTTAGATGCATCCCACCTCTTTGCGGACAGTTGCACAAAAATCGGCATTCGTAGTAATACGTTTATTCGCGGTTACATGTATAAGTTTATTGAATCGTTTGCTCCGCATCTCACAAAAGAGGTTGTGATGGCTGCAATGGAGGCTGGTAATCGACAAGATGTTGAGCTGTTGTTCAAAGATGTTGTGCTTCCTCGCCACTGATTGTGCTTGTTAGGCGCTATTAAAGCCGCAGCCTGTTTAGATGCTGCGGCTTTTTTGTCTCTAAAACGGATCAAATAAGTGAGTTATTTTTTTAACTTTAACGCGGTTTCTGCAAGGCGTTTACCTTGAGCTTCGCAAAGTACTTTTTCATCGCTGGTTAAGGATATTTCATAAGTGCTGTTGGCTAAATGACTTGCACCATATGGTGTGCCGCCTGATTGCGTGCTGATGAGTTCTTTGTTTTTATAAGGCAGACCAAGCCAGAGCATTCCATGGTGAAGGAGTGGCGTCATCATACTGTGAATACATTGCTCTTGACCTCCGTGCATAGTGCTGGCGCTGGTAAAACCGCAGGCGGGTTTGTCTATCAGTTGCCCCGTCATCCAAAGCGTCGATGTTTGGTCTATAAAGTGTTTTAGTGGTGCTGCCATGCTTCCGAAATACGATGGGGAGCCAATGGCTAAGCCTGAGCATCCGGCCAATTCTTCTAGAGTGCAATAGGGGGAGCCGTTTTCAGGTAGCGCTGGTGAGGCCATTTTGGTTGTGTCGGACACGTCTGGCACTTGTCTTATCATTGCTTCCATGCCGTTCACTTTATTGATTCCACGCGCAATATGCTTCGCCATTTCGGATACTGATCCGTGTCGACTGTAAAATAAAACCAATACATAAGGTGACTGAGTCATTAAGAGGCTCCTATTCAGTAGTGCTTATTTAAATAAAGTCAGAACGGCTTCCGGTGGGCGGCCAACTTTTGCTTTATTGTTGTGTATGACTATGGGGCGCTCTATTAATATTGGGTTTGTGTGCATGGCCTGAAGACGTTCTTCGTCAGTGGAGTCCTTGTTTAATCCAAGCTCTTTATAAATGGCTTCTTTTGTTCTCATGAGCTCAACGGGGGTTATCGCCAGTTGCTCAAGTAACGTTTTTATTTCCTCGATGCTTGGTGTGTTTTGAAGGTATAGGCGAACTTCTGGGTGAATGCCGTTTTCTTCTAGAAGTTGCAGTGTTTGGCGGGATTTTGAGCAGCGAGGGTTGTGGAAGATTGTGGTCATTTGGGTTCCTTTTTTTGCCAGTAAAAAGCCTAACGAAAAGGATGTTTTCGTTAGGCTTAGGCGTGAAAGTGTTACTTCTTATTTAGAATGAAATCAATTGCGTCAGCAATAGCGATATCTTCGTTCTCTCCGGCTTTGCGGTGTTTGTATTCTAAAGTGCCTTTTTCTAGGCCTTTGTCACCTACAACTAAGCGGTGTGGTATGCCAAGTAGTTCACAATCTGCAAATTTAACGCCTGGGCGCTCTTTGCGGTCGTCTAGCAATACATCCAAGCCTTTTGCTTTTAGTTCTGCGTACAGACGATCGCACTCATTGCGCACGGCTTCAGATTTATCGTAGTTCATTGCGACGATTGCGATGTCGAATGGGGCGATGCTTTCCGGCCACAAAATGCCTTTTTCATCAAAGTTTTGTTCAATAGCGGCGGCAACAATGCGTGACACTCCGATTCCGTAGCAGCCCATGTGCATAACTTGTGCCTTACCGTTTTCATCTAGAACAGTGGCTTTAAGTGCTTCGGCGTATTGCTGGCCAAGTTGGAAAATGTGACCGACTTCGATACCGCGTTTGATGACGATGGTGCCTTGTCCGTCTGGAGATGGGTCGCCTTCAACCACGTTGCGGATGTCGGCAATTTCAAGGGCTGCGCAATCACGCTCCCAGTTAAGGCCGGTGTAGTGGTAGTCGTCTTTGTTTGCGCCAGCACAAAAGTCAGACATAACGGCAGCTGAGCGGTCGGCAATAACGCGAATGCCTTTTTCTGCTAAGCCTTTAGGGCCGATAGATCCTGGGGCACAACCAATTTGCGCAACAATGTCGGCTTCATCGGCAAACTCGAATGGCGACACGACACCAGAAAGTTTTTCGACTTTGATTTCGTTGATGTTGTGATCGCCGCGAAGAACAAGCGCTACGATGGTAGGTTGTTCGTTTTCATCCAACGCTTTTACTAGCATGGTTTTTACAGTGCTGGTGACGTCCAGTTTTAAAAACTCGGCGACTTTTGCAATGGTTTTGCAGTCAGGCGTAAAGACTTCAGCGATGTCTTGGGTGGGTGCGTCAGCTTTTTCTTTCAGGCAAACCGCTTCTGCTAGCTCAATGTTGGCAGCAAAATCAGAAGAGTCACTAAAGGCAATATCGTCTTCACCGGAGTCGGCTAGCACATGAAACTCATGTGAATAGGCACCGCCAATGCTTCCTGTGTCTGCGCGTACTGGGCGGTAGTCCAGCCCAATGCGGTCGAAAACATTGCAATAAGCCTGATGCATCACATCGTATGTTTCTTGCAATGATTCGGCGCCAACGTGAAATGAATAAGCGTCTTTCATGCAAAATTCACGTGAACGCATTACGCCAAAGCGAGGGCGGACTTCGTCGCGGAATTTGGTTTGGATTTGGAAGAAGTTCATTGGCAGCTGTTTATAGCTGGTCAATTCGTTGCGTGCTAGATCGGTAATAACTTCTTCGTGGGTTGGGCCGAGGCAGTAGTCGCGTCCGTGGCGGTCTTGGAGGCGTAATAATTCTGGGCCGTATTTCTGCCAGCGTCCTGTTTCTTGCCATAATTCTGCGGGTTGTACGCCGGGCATGATGACTTCAAGGGAGCCGGCTTTTTCCATTTCGTCACGAACAATGTTTTCTACCTTGCGGAAAACTTTGAGTCCTGTTGGTAGCCAGGTGTATAGGCCTTTTGATATCTGACGGATCATGCCTGCCCGAACCATTAATTGATGGCTGGTTACGACGGCATCGGTTGGTGCGTCACGTAGGGTAGAAAATAAATAGTTGCTTGCGCGCATAATAATGTCTGTTTCTTTAAAGTAAGTTAAATTGCGAAAAATACGATTTTAGCCTGCGAAACGGTGTTCGATCTGGCCTTTTACATTTGTTTCAAGGGCGAATATACCGCCAGCTTGAGGGAATTTTTCCAGTTCTTCTGCTGTTTGGGCGCCACGACAAGTGCTGATATAAAGTGTTTTCATCTCAGGTCCGCCGAAGGCAACCATGGTGGGGTAGGTCGCAGGAATTGGGAACTCTTCGAGAATGTCACCTTTAGGGCTGATTTTTACTACTCGCTGCCCTTGATAAAGAGCGGACCAGTAATTTCCTTCGCTGTCTACTGCCGCACCATCAGGTCGGCCATTTCCATGAGGAAACTGAATGAAAACACGTTTGTTGCTTGCTTCGCCATTTTCAATATTGTAGTCAAACTGATACACCACATGGTTTGGTGTGTCAGAGTAGTACATGATTGTGTTGTCGGGAGAGAAGGCTAAACCATTTGATGTCCAAGCAGCTTGATCTAAAAGGGACTCGTGCCCTTTGCTAAATTGATGTAGTGCACCTTTGAACGCGTCTTTTGGAGAGTACATTGTGCCCGCTAAAAAGCGTCCTTTTGCATCGCATCGCCCATCATTAAATCGCGTGGTTTTTTGATCGTATGTTGCCAGCCAATAGGGCTTTAATTCCGCGTTAATGTTGTCAAATGTATAAACGCCTGAGCGGAATGCAGCGATAAAACCGCCGTTTTTATCAAGAGAAAAACAACCAATCTCTTCATCAAATGTTCGGCTTGTTAGGTTTTTTGATTTTGTATCATAAGCATATAGAATGAAGGAATCTATATCGACAAAATAGAGCGTTTGAGTACGTTCGTCCCAACGAGGACATTCGGCTAATTTTGCTTGTGCGTCTAAAGCACATTGCACATCAGTCATGCGAGCTCCAAGTCTCTGAGAGTTTTTAGAAATAGGGTGCTATAGTGCTTATGAAAGCCTTTCTTGTAAATAGGAATATGTAAAGATGTTTGAGTTAAATCCTGTGTTAAGTCGTGATTCTATCTTAGTCGGGCACTTCTCTTTGTGTCAGTTACGCTTAATTAATGATGCCAATTTTCCTTGGTTTATTTTAGTGCCTCAGCGCAATGATATTTCTGAGATCTATCAGCTTGTTGAAGAAGACCGTTTGCAATTACTGGCAGAAAGTTGCCTGCTGGCAGAGGTTCTGCATGACGCATTTTCTGCCACCAAGCTAAATATTGCCGCTTTGGGTAATCAGGTTCCTCAGTTACATCTTCATCATATTGTTCGCTATAAGACTGATCTGTGTTGGCCGGGGCCTATTTGGGGAAAGGTGGATGCGATTTCTTACAAAGACGAAGAGTTGGCTGAAATTTTGCAAAAGGTTCAATCATTACTAAGTGATGACTTGAGACTGCCGGGCGGAGATGCCGATCTTTATTACTAAAGTTGGATGGGGGCGGGGTTTCTATAGATGACGTTTAGCCAACACGGAAAGCATGTTTTATGAGCATACGCAAAAGAAAAAAGGCCATACATAAAGTGGTTAAGTTGTTAAATTTAGCGACTTCTTCTAATGCCAGTGAATCGACGATGGCTCTTCGCCATGCAGAAACGCTGATTAGGCAATATGAGATAGCTCAACGAGAGTTACCAATTTTGCAGTTGTGCGATCGTTCGATGCTTTACCGAGTGAGTTGGGGTGGTGCCGCGCCGCGTTTTCTGAAAGAAACCTTGGTTAAGTCGTCATCTGATACATCTGTTTATCAGCGCCGATTTAGTGAGAAGGGTTACGATGCGGACAGAGCTTATGAGTCTGTACGAACAATTTTGGATGATATGGAGCTTGGCGGCTTTGATGGCTCTGATAGGATAGTCGAGGAAGAGAGTGTTGGTCACTCGGTTGACTGTGGTGTATCTGAATCTGAAGTTGGAACTTTAAACGATGATGGTGTTGATGAGAGTGATATGGCAGCTGAAAATATAACTAATAGTGATAACGTTGAGGTTGGTGTTTCACCTGAGCAGGAGTTTGACAATGTTACAAGTTACTCTTCGAACGATAATGTTATTAATGCTGCTCAAGCATTTCGTCCGGTTGGCCAAGGCTTTGCTGAAACGTTAAAAACTCAGTATGCGACAAGTGATCCAAATGTGCCGTTTTCGGACGATCAGTATTGGTCAGGTGTATATGACAAGTTGGCTGATTTTGATGAGGTGAAAGCGCAAGCTGAAATTGAAGCGCTGGATAAGCAACTTTCTTTAGCTCAAGAGAGTTTGCTTTTGAAAAAACAGAAGCGTCATGAGCAAGAGCAAGCGGAGGTGCTTGAGCGCGCCGAGCGTGCTCGTATCGAGCAAAGCTTTGAAGAGGCCATAGAGAGAGCGTTTCTAGCAAGGGCCAAGTCTTATGAGGCGTGGGAAGATGGATGTACTAAAGTGCGTATTGCTCGACTGCGAGATGAGCAAGAAGCAGTTCAAGGCTACGATGCTGTTAGTCACGCACTAACAAGTAGTAAGGAATCTCTAAAACAACATCTTCAAAGAAAAGAGGATTATAGAGCCGCCAAGATAATGCATGAGTTGCGTCGTCATCTTGTGCTTGCTGTGTCTGTTGGCGTAGAGGCGACAGGCTCTTATGAAAAAGTCATCGAGATCATGGAAGAAAATGGTCTTTCGCTCAAGGATTTGGAGTTCTCAGACATTAAGAATAAAAGTTTGTTTATTCGCTTGCTGGAGCGTGAGTCTGCGCTTATTTCGGATGTTCATGAGCGTGAGACACACACGGAAGAGATGTTGGATAAATTTCTTACGTCCAGTCAGGTCAAAAAAGAAACACGCGCGTCTGAAAATCCTATCCAGCATATTCAGCGACTATTGGTTGCGGCGAGTGAGGGTGGCCAATTTGAAACGCAGAAAAACCTAGAGCAAGTTATTTATTTGATGGAAACCAACGGTGTTGGGGTAAGGGATATAGGCTATGGGTTTATCAAAAAATATTCGGTTTTTATCCGTTTGATTAATTGGGAAGCTGAGCGAATTGCGTCACTGCCAGATCGCGAAAAGTTTACAGCGCAAATTCTCGAAGAGTACATTCAGCACTCTGTTCAAAAACCTAAATCAGATCGAGAGCAAAAAGCAAATCGTTAAGTTTTTTCGGTCGAAAATTTTTCCTTTGTATGCCCTTTATTCATTAAATTGATGAAGGGTATATTTCTTTAAAAGTCGCCATAATGCTTTCTTTGCGGGGCAGCATCTTTTACCATTTCATTTTCGACTCAATCGTAATACTCGGCAGGAGAGAAGCATGAGCATTATTAAAGAAGATGATCTGATTGATAGCGTGGCAGACGCACTACAGTTTATCTCTTATTACCACCCTTTAGACTTTGTAAAAGCGGTGCATGAAGCCTACGAACGTGAGGAAAGTAAAGCTGCGAAAGACTCGATGGCTCAAATTCTTATCAACTCACGTATGTGTGCGGAAGGTAAGCGTCCGATTTGTCAAGATACAGGTATCGTTACTGTGTTTGTTAAAATCGGCATGAATGTTCAGTGGCAAGGTACGCAAAGTGTTACTGATATGATTAATGAAGGTGTTCGTCGCGCTTATCTTCACCCTGACAATGTATTGCGTGCTTCTATTCTTGCTGATCCTGCTGGCGCTCGTAAAAATACTAAGGATAACACGCCTGCTGTTATTCATATGGAAGTAGTGCCTGGCGATACTGTTGAAGTGCATGTCGCGGCTAAGGGTGGTGGCTCAGAAAATAAATCCAAACTGGCCATGCTAAACCCTTCTGATGATATCGTTGAGTGGGTTAAGAAAACGGTTCCTACTATGGGAGCTGGCTGGTGTCCTCCAGGTATGCTGGGTATAGGTATTGGTGGTACGGCAGAGAAAGCCATGGTTATGGCGAAAGAATCTCTGATGGAGCCAATCGATATTCATGAATTAAAAGAGCGTGGCCCTCAAACGCGTGTTGAAGAGCTTCGACTTGCTATTTTTGATGCCGTAAATAACTTGGGTATTGGTGCTCAAGGGCTTGGTGGCTTGACGACCGTGCTTGATGTGAAAATTATGGATTACCCAACGCACGCAGCATCTTTGCCTGTGGCAATGATCCCTAACTGTGCGGCTACACGTCATGCGCATTTTGTGCTTGATGGTTCTGGTCCAGCTGACTTGGTGCCACCATCACTTGATGATTGGCCAGAAATCACTTGGGAAGTAGGTGAGAGTGTTCGTCGTGTTGATTTGAATACAATTACCCCAGAGCAAGTGAAAGAGTGGAAACCGGGTGAGACTATTTTGCTAAATGGTAAAATGTTAACTGGTCGTGATGCTGCTCATAAAAAAATGGTCGAAATGATGGCGAATGGTGAAGAGCTTCCTGTTGATTTGAAAGGACGCTTTATTTACTACGTAGGGCCTGTTGATCCGGTAAGAGATGAAGCGGTTGGTCCTGCAGGTCCTACAACAGCAACTCGAATGGATAAATTTACCCGAACAATTCTAGATAAGACTGGTCTTCTTGGTATGATCGGTAAGTCTGAGCGTGGTCCTGTTGCTATTGAGGCGATTAAAGAATTCGGTGCTGTTTATTTAATGGCAGTTGGTGGCGCCGCTTACCTCGTTTCGAAAGCGATCAAAAAAGCGGATGTTATTGCTTTTCCAGAGTTGGGTATGGAGGCTATCTATGAATTTGA
>NZ_AP027271.1:1005000-1852500 GCF_036322735.1 Marinomonas pontica | reverse complement strand
CTGCGAAAAGGTTCGGGGAGTCGATAAACAGACTTTGATCCGAACATGTCCGAATGGGGAAACCCACTCTACTTGTAGAGTATCCCACAGTGAATACATAGCTGTGAGGAGGCGAACCCGGGGAACTGAAACATCTAAGTACCCGGAGGAAAAGAAATCAACCGAGATTCCCTAAGTAGCGGCGAGCGAAAGGGGATTAGCCCTTAAGTGGTTTTGGTGTTAGTAGAAGGCTCTGGAAAGTGCCGCTGTAAAGGGTGATAGCCCCGTATACGAAAACACCTTAATCATGAAAACGAGTAGGACGGGACACGTGTTATCCTGTCTGAATATGGGGGGACCATCCTCCAAGGCTAAATACTCCTGACTGACCGATAGTGAACCAGTACCGTGAGGGAAAGGCGAAAAGAACCCCTGTGAGGGGAGTGAAATAGATCCTGAAACCGTGTACGTACAAGCAGTGGGAGCGGACTTGTTCCGTGACTGCGTACCTTTTGTATAATGGGTCAACGACTTATTTTCAGTAGCAAGGTTAAGCGTTTAGTGGAGCCGTAGGGAAACCGAGTCTTAATAGGGCGTTTAGTTGCTGGGAATAGACCCGAAACCGGGCGATCTATCCATGAGCAGGTTGAAGGTTGGGTAACACTAACTGGAGGACCGAACCCACATCCGTTGAAAAGGCTGGGGATGACTTGTGGATAGGAGTGAAAGGCTAATCAAGCTCGGAGATAGCTGGTTCTCCTCGAAAGCTATTTAGGTAGCGCCTCGTATCTCACCATTGGGGGTAGAGCACTGTTTGGGCTAGGGGGTCATCCCGACTTACCAACCCCATGCAAACTCCGAATACCAATGAGTGCAATTACGGGAGACACACGGCGGGTGCTAACGTCCGTCGTGGAAAGGGAAACAACCCAGACCGTCAGCTAAGGTCCCAAAGTGCCAGTTAAGTGGGAAACGATGTGGGAAGGCTTAGACAGCTAGGAGGTTGGCTTAGAAGCAGCCATCCTTTAAAGAAAGCGTAATAGCTCACTAGTCGAGTCGGCCTGCGCGGAAGATATAACGGGGCTCAAACTGGCCACCGAAGCTACGGATGCTTAGTTTACTAGGCATGGTAGAGGAGCGTTCTGTAAGCCGTTGAAGGTCAAGCTGTAAGGCAGGCTGGAGGTATCAGAAGTGCGAATGTTGACATGAGTAACGATAAGGGGAGTGAAAAACTCCCCCGCCGGAAGACCAAGGTTTCCTGTCCCATGTTAATCAGGGCAGGGTGAGTCGGCCCCTAAGGCGAGGCAGAAATGCGTAGTCGATGGGAAACAGGTTAATATTCCTGTACTCGTGCATATTGCGATGGAGAGACGGAGAAGGCTAGGCCAGCACAGCGATGGTTGTCTGTGTTTAAGGCGGTAGGTTTAGGGCTTAGGCAAATCCGGGCCCTTTTAAGACCGAGAACTGATGACGAGCCCTCTTTTGGGCGAAGTGGTTGATGCCATGCTTCCAGGAAAAACTTCTAAGCTTCAGATATGCAGGAACCGTACCCCAAACCGACACAGGTGGTCAGGTAGAGAATACCAAGGCGCTTGAGAGAACTCGGGTGAAGGAACTAGGCAAAATGGTACCGTAACTTCGGGAGAAGGTACGCCGGCCGGTGTGAAGGACTTGCTCCGTAAGCACTAGTCGGTCGAAGATACCAGGTGGCTGCGACTGTTTATTAAAAACACAGCACTCTGCAAACACGAAAGTGGACGTATAGGGTGTGACGCCTGCCCGGTGCTTGAAGGTTAATTGATGGGGTTAGCGCAAGCGAAGCTCTTGATCGAAGCCCAAGTAAACGGCGGCCGTAACTATAACGGTCCTAAGGTAGCGAAATTCCTTGTCGGGTAAGTTCCGACCTGCACGAATGGCGTAACGATGGCCACACTGTCTCCACCCGAGACTCAGTGAAATTGAAATCGCAGTGAAGATGCTGTGTATCCGCGGCTAGACGGAAAGACCCCGTGAACCTTTACTATAGCTTCACAGTGAACTTTGAACCTACTTGTGTAGGATAGGTGGGAGGCTTTGAAGTGCAGACGCCAGTTTGCATGGAGCCACTCTTGAAATACCACCCTGGTATGTTTGAGGTTCTAACTCAGGTCCGTAATCCGGATCGAGGACACTGTGTGGTGGGTAGTTTGACTGGGGCGGTCTCCTCCCAAAGAGTAACGGAGGAGCACGAAGGTGTGCTCAGCATGGTCGGAAATCATGCATAGAGTGTAAAGGCAAAAGCACGCTTAACTGCGAGACAGACACGTCGAGCAGGTACGAAAGTAGGTCTTAGTGATCCGGTGGTTCTGTATGGAAGGGCCATCGCTCAACGGATAAAAGGTACTCCGGGGATAACAGGCTGATACCGCCCAAGAGTTCACATCGACGGCGGTGTTTGGCACCTCGATGTCGGCTCATCACATCCTGGGGCTGAAGCCGGTCCCAAGGGTATGGCTGTTCGCCATTTAAAGTGGTACGCGAGCTGGGTTTAGAACGTCGTGAGACAGTTCGGTCCCTATCTGCCGTGGACGTTTGAGATTTGAGAGGAGCTGCTCCTAGTACGAGAGGACCGGAGTGGACGAACCTCTGGTGTTCCGGTTGTCACGCCAGTGGCATTGCCGGGTAGCTATGTTCGGACGGGATAACCGCTGAAAGCATCTAAGCGGGAAGCCTCCCTTAAGATAAGATCTCACTGGGACATAAGTCCCCTAAAGAGCCGTTCGAGACTAGGACGTTGATAGGTTGGGTGTGTAAGTGCTGTGAGGCATTGAGCTAACCAATACTAATTGCTCGTGAGGCTTGACCATATAACACCAAAGTGGTTTTTTAAAAAATCGCAGACACAGATTACGATACAGCATCAGCAATGATGAGCATCGGTTTGATACTTGGTTATCGCTATTTCAAAAAAGAATTGTTAAAGATCCAAGCACGTATTCGCGTGTTTTGAGTCAAGCTAACCTTAAAAGGTCAGCGCACAACACAGTGCAGCTCAGAACAAACGCAAAACGAATTGCTTGACGGTCATAGAGGCGTTGAACCACCTGATCCCATCCCGAACTCAGAAGTGAAAAGCGCCATCGCCGATGGTAGTGTGGGAGATCCCATGTGAGAGTAGGTCGTCGTCAAGCTTTATATTTAAGAAATAGATTTACCCGATGGTGTGGGTCTATTTTTGACAGATAAGCATGTGATACTAGCTTGTCGTCAAGCTTTATATTTAGAAGTCCTAATAAGTAATTAGGCAATTGAAAATTTGGTTTTATTAGACGATTGCTAATAAAACAAACCAGTTTTCTTGATGATCATAGAGGCGTTGAACCACCTGATCCCATCCCGAACTCAGAAGTGAAAAGCGCCATCGCCGATGGTAGTGTGGGAGATCCCATGTGAGAGTAGGTCGTTATCAAGATTTAATTAAAGAAACCCTATCCTGCTAAGCAGGGTAGGGTTTTTTGCTATAGGGAATCACCATCGCCGATGTTTGTCCCGCAAGAGGTTTATCTTTGAAAGTGATGTGTTAGCGAGATAGCCAATGTGGCATGTTTAAAGATGAGAGGAAGTTTTCAGCTTCAGTGCCTTGTAAAAGGGCTAGTGTCGATATTATGCCTGCATTGATGCAGGTGGGAGCTGCAACGGTAACACTTCTTGGAGCGTCTGTTATTGCCCATCCAGTGATAGGGTTTAAGATATGAGAATAGCGGATGCCATCTTTTAATAAAAAGCGACGGCTGTCACCTGAGGTTGCAAGGGCGCCAGAAGATAAGGCGACAATATGTTTTGCTTTTGTTTGGTCGTTTACTGCTTCTATACCAACTTTCCAACTTTCACCATTTAATCTTTTGCCGCTACAGGCTAAGTCACCACCACAGTTAACTAAGATAGCTGACGTTGTCTGTGAAAAGATTTTGCGGAAAACCAAAAGCATTTTATCAACGGCATACTCTTTTCCTATGCCTCCAAAGTCGAGTTCCATACCCTTTGGAAGTGTCAGTTGGTTTGGATTGCTAGGATCCCAACCTAATTTTGCCCAGCCAACGTTGGTTAGTAATTCTTTTATGGTGCTTGTTTCAGGTAAGTTGTTGCTACCATCGAAATGCCATCCTCTTCTTAGGATGCCGGATGTAATATCAAAAAGACCTTGTGAGGCATGGTAGGCATGATCGGCGAAAATCATTAATTGGGTGGTCTCATCATCTAAGGTTTGAATGATGTCTGTCTTCGAATGAATTTCTGCAAATGTGTTATCTGTTTGGTAGCGGCTGAATTTATGCTCAATACGCCAAGCTTCAATGACGGCACTGTTTGCTGCGGCTTTGACTAAATCAATTTGTTTACATTCAATCAATATAGAGCAATCACTTGCCATGCATTCAAACTGAACTTGATAGGAATTTTCATTCACTTGCCATAGGCTTGGATTGGGGTGGTTTGATGGGTTTAACGATGTATCTATTGGTAATTCTTCAAGTAAATTCATGGCTTCTCTGTATTACGAACATCCCCTCTATTCCCTTGAATAGAGGGGAGATGTAAACCTAAAATTTATATCCAACGATCAACATAGCCGCATCCAAACCTGGATACAATTCCTGTGTTGTTAGTTTGCCATAACCTTTATCGCCAGAACTTTCTTGATGATAGAGAGATAAGCGAGTGTAAAACTCGGTTTCATCAGCAAATTTATATCCGTATTTTAGGCCTAACGTATATGTATCTAGGTCACCTAAACGATAATCTGCACTGGCAAAATCAGCCGAAGAGTAATCACTCGAGTTTAAATATCTATGATAGAAATCGGCCTTGCTTTGAGTGTACCAACGAAGTTGGGGTTCTAGGTACTGATTATCAAAGCGGAAGCGATATTTAGCATCGATAGTGTGAGAGTTAACGCCCCAATCATCAAACATGTAGCGATAACTTACATCCAGTATATTGTCATTTTCGAATTGGTGTTTTGTTTGCCAATAGATACTTTGTTTTAGACGTGAGTCTGGGCGTTTTTCGTATAGATATAAGTCTCTACCACCACTCTGGAAATTTCCTCCAAAATTTGCGCCTGCATTATCATCTATAACGGACAATATTTTATAAGGGTCTGTTAGGTAGCCTGAACTGGTACTGAGTGCATAGTTGAATTGCATTATAGTGCTGCGATTGATCACTTGAGTGACACCAAATACAGCATCGACCAAGTTTTTGTTTTCAGAATCACTACGCTGTGTGAACTCGCTGTCTGAGCTGCTTAAAGGAACTTGCACTAGACCTGTTGGTACACCGCCTTCAGGGTTGACAGTATCGTTAGATAGATTTAACCCTAGAGTAAGAGTTGTATTCTTTTGGTTCAAATAGCGAGACAAGCTGCCATTTAGCCCAAGTGATTGATAATCATGCTCTTTAGAAAGGTAACCACCGACTCCGTAGGCCCAATCTCGATTAATAGGGGCTGCCCAATTAGTAGAAAGTGCGATACGAGTATCTTTGAAGGTGTCATCAAGTGGTTGTTCGCCCGCTGCGGCATTGTACAAACCTTTACCTGAAGGGCTGGTAAAAGTTTGTACATGATCACTGGCGGTAGCGCCGTTTGGTGACGCTCCTGTTAAGGTATCTGCTGCAATCTTGAAAGTGAGCTTAGTTTCTTCATCAAAGTTCTTGGTGGCGCTAATAACTGGCTCGGCGGCAGAGACACGACCATCGCTTTCTGAATAGAGTAGAAAAGCTGAGTCTACATCCCAGCTGTCAGCAGCATTAACCCCTTGTGATAAGCCGCTAATTAAGGCGCAGCTAGCCGCGGTTAATAATTGAGCCAATTCGCGATTTTTATGAGTTTTCTTAGTTACAGCCACAGCCACCACCTCCAAATCCTTGCCCGCCACTGCTGGCTTCTTTACTGAAATAAATGTGATCATCTAAACTGCTTTCGAGAGGATCGCTAATAAGGTTCATTTCTTGTTGTGCTAAAACATCTCTTTCCCAAGGCTTAACGCCCAGATCACTGCATCCGGATACAATAATAGGTAAGGCGAGTAAGCCGACTATGTGGATTATTCTTCGCATAATTTATTCCTCTTTTTCTGCTAATAGCTTGGCAATAGCGGACTCGTATTCATCAATATTTTTCTGATGAAAGCCAATATGTGTTGCGCGTATGTTTCCTTGACGGTCAATTAAAAAGCTTGTCGGCATGCCAATAACGCCAAAATCTTCTGGTAGTTCCGCTTGGCTATCAAATAACACGCTAAAGCCAGGTTTAAACTCATCTAAGAAATCCAGAGCTTGGCCTTTCTCTTGGTCTAAGTTAATGGCAATAACCTTAAGTCCCTGATCTTTGTATTTGGCTTGCATGCTTGTCATCCATGGAAATGATTCACGACATGGGCCACACCAGGAAGCCCAGAAATCAACAAGAATGACTCTGCCTTTTTCCATATCTAAAGAAACGTTCTGATTGGTTTGATACTCAGGCAGCTTAACGGTCTGATGTGGTGCTGCTTTTGCAGAGGCTAACGGAGTGATATCCGTCGCCCACAATGAACTGGAGATAAGAAGGCAGCTGGAAATAGCCGCGGCTAGAATAGGTTTAGAATGTTTGATCATGGCGCACTTCCAAGTAAAAGGTATATTGGAAATAGTAGTGATGCATTCTTAAGGGAAAATTAAGCTTGAAAAAAATTTTACGTAAGGATTGCTTAAGGTTAGGTGTCTATAGTGTGTCAATCTACGCACATTAAGGAATATTTAGTGATGACTACAATCCTATCCTATCGGCAGTTTAAATGGTTTATGGCGTCATTATTAGCCATATTGATAGCAATTCCAGCTATGGCGGATAGTGCTTTTTTAAAGCCTTCTGAAGCCTTTCAAGTTCATGTGGATGTTCCTAAAAAGCAAGTTATTTGGGATATAGCCGACGGATATTATTTATATGAGTCACGGGTGAAGGTGTCGTTAGCGGAAGATAAATCCGTTTCCATTCCGTTTCATTTTTTAACCACGGCGGAAGAAAAAGATGACCCAAATTTTGGCTTGGTTAATGTTTTTCATGATCATATGATGATTGCTGTTGATCAGCCAAAAGATCAGTTAGGTAATCTTAAAATTACTTATCAAGGCTGTGCAGCAGCGGGGTTGTGTTATCCGCCACAGACAAAAGTCGTTAATTTTGATGAGGTGGTGAATACTAAATTAAAGTCCGACTCAACTTCATTACCAATATCAAAAGACACTGCAAAGGTGTCAAGCAAAGCATCTAATGATGGTGAAGAAGGGCAATTAGTTAAGCTATTGCTAAATGGGGATCGGTTTTGGGTGCTTATTACTTTTTTCATTCTTGGTTTAGGGCTGACTTTTACGCCTTGTGTGTTGCCGATGATTCCAATTTTAGCGGGTATCATTGCTGGGCAGGCTGGAAATATTACCGCCAAAAAAGGTTTTTTCTTATCTTTATCTTATGTTCTAGGGATGTCATTTTCTTATAGTTTGGCAGGCGTATTAGTAGGGATTTTTGGCGCTCAGCTTAATCTTCAAGCATTGTTTCAAGCACCCGGTGTCTTGATCGGGTTTAGTGCCTTATTTGTTCTCTTATCTTTGTCTATGTTTGGCTTCTACGAATTACAGCTCCCCATGTTTCTGCGCGACCGTTTGGATAAATTAAGCCAACGAAGTGTCGGTGGACCTTATTTGGGTGTCGGTATTATGGGGGCTGTTTCGGCATTGATAGTTTCGCCTTGCGTTTCCGCGCCATTGGCTGGTGCGTTAATTTATATTAGTACAACGGGTGATGCTGTTCTTGGCGGCAGTGTGTTGTTTGTCATGAGTTTGGGGATGGGGGTCCCACTGTTATTGGTTGGGTTAGGGGGCGGCAAGTTTCTTCCAAAAGCCGGTATGTGGATGATGCAGGTAAAAGCGGCATTTGGTGTGATTCTGCTGGGTGTGGCGGTCGCTCTTGTCTCTCGCATCGTGTCTGAAACTGTGAGTGTGTATTTATGGGCCTTGCTGATTATTGTCTACGCTATTCATTTGGCTCCTTTCGAATCTAGCAGTAATGGTTGGGGAAAAACCAGACAGGGGATCGCTTTTGCTCTATTACTTTATGGCGTAGCGGTTTTCAGCTCTGGATTAGCGGGTAAGCCTAGTCTAGAAAAGCCGTTAGGATATGTTTCTTCAGGATCGAATGCAGGTATGGTGACTGAAGAACAGCCTTTATTTGATCGAATCAAAGATGTTGAAACGCTTAAAAGTGCCATGCAGCAAGCAAAATTGAATGGCAAAGTCGTTGTTTTAGATATGTATGCTGATTGGTGTACCGCCTGTTTAGAAATGGAAAAAAACGTTTTCAGCAATCAAGATTTAAAAGCCTATACAAATAAGGTGTCATTTCTTCAATTGGATCTCACGGATAATACGTCGCAGCAACAAGAATTCTTATCTAAATATGGCGTATTTGGGCCTCCAACTCTGTTATTCTTTTCCTCAAATGGTGACTTGAAAGATGTTCGCCAAGGGGAAATGGATTTTATGCAATTTGACAGCATATTGAAATCCACCTTGGCAAACTTATGAAAGAAGGGATAGGTTTGCGAATATTGGTAGTAGAGGATGACCTTTCATTGGCAGATGGCCTTGTTACGGCCATGAAACGAGAAGGTTATACAGTGGATTTACTTCATGATGGAATTCATGCTCTTGAAGCGTTAGCAAATGAAGTATTTGACTTAGTAATATTGGACTTAGGTTTACCAAGACTTGATGGCTTAGCCGTTTTGAAACAGCTACGGGCGAATAGCAATAGTGTCCCAGTTTTGATTCTTACCGCACGAGATGCTTTAGAAGATAGAGTGTCGGGGTTAGATTTAGGGGCTGATGATTATTTGGTCAAACCGTTTGATGTAACTGAGTTAAAAGCCAGAGCCAGAGCGTTATTACGCCGTAGTTATGGTCGAGCAATAAGTGAGATACATTACAAGGGCTTAACATTGTTTCCAGCGAGCCAGAAGGTTACTTATCAAGGAAAAGATGTCAATTTGACTCGACGTGAATATTCTTTGCTTCATGAGTTGGTTAGTCAGCCGGGTCATGTATTTACTCGTGACGTGCTACAGCAACTAATGTATGGCTGGGGAGATGATGTCGAAAGCAATGCTTTGGAAGTACATATCCATCATTTGCGTAAAAAGTTGTTTCCAGAGCTCGTTCGAACGATTCGAGGGATTGGTTATGTGGTCGATCAAGAAGTGGGCTAACCAGAAATTATTAAGCTCTATTCGTCGCAGAACGCTGTTTTTTGTGATGTGTATTTTTACCATGACAAGTGTACTTATCATGGTGATCGGCTTGTTATTTGCCAATCATGAAGTTGAAGAGTTATTTGATGCTAGATTGGCTCAACAGGCTCGTTTGCTACTTACCTTATCTGAAAGCATTGAGCGACTTGGTTCGAGTAATGATGCAATTTTGCCGTTATTAATCGATCAGGCAAATACTGACCCTAATGTTGGGCACAAATATGAAAGCAAGATTTTTTATCAAATTTGGCGCGATGATGAATTAAAAATAGCTTCAGATTCCATGTTATTAACTCTTCAGAAAGAAGATTCTCTTGGTTATGGTGATGCCATGGCCGACCATCATCATTGGCGTACATTTACTTTACATAAGACAACTGGAAATACTAAGGTCATTGTTGCAGAACGAGCTGATGTAAGAGGGGAAATTTCAGATCAAATTGTCTTTCAAACACTTTTTCCAGAAGTTCTAGCTTGGCCAATCTTGGCCGTCCTTGTATGGGCAGCCGTAGGGTTTGGTCTTGAGCCACTTCAACAGCTTGCTCAGCGTATTAAGAAGATTACCCCGACTAAGTTAGAACCAATTGAAATGGCTTATGTGCCAGAAGAATTGGCACCTGTAAAAACAGCTTTAAACGGTCTTCTAGTGGAAATAGATGTGCTCATGGAGAGGGAAAAACGCTGGATTGCTGATGCTGCTCATGAGTTAAGGACTCCACTTAGTATTTTAAGAGTGCATGCACAAAATGTCGCCAGTGCAGAAAATGACCTTGAACGAGAGCATTCGCTGAATCAGCTTGTTGTAGGGGTGGACCGTTCAACTCGAATTGTGTCTCAATTATTGGCTTTGGCCCGATTGGAGCATCAGAAGGAAGTCTCTAAAGAAACGGTGGATGTTTTATCTATTTCACGGGCAATGATTGCTGAAATTTTGCCTTTGGCATGGAAGAAAGACATCGAAATTTCGCTAGATGTTAATGATGCTTTAAACTGGTGTTGCTTAGTTGAGGCAAGTCATGTGGAAATTTTGCTGCAAAACTTAATAAGCAATGCGATTAAGTTTTCTCCAAATGGCTCAACAATACAGATTTATTGGAAACAAAATTTAGGTTGCATTGAGTTAACTGTGGTTGACTCTGGTAAAGGGGTAACCCAAGGGGACAAACAGAGGCTAAGTGAGCGCTTCTTTCGATCTGGTGAAGCGGAAGGGGCTGGGCTAGGATTGTCGATTGTTAAGAATATTATTGATAAGTACAAAGGTCATATGTCCTTTCAAGACTCTCGTCCACACGGGCTAACCGTAAACATTTCATTGCCGATTTCAATGAATACGTCGTCTGATCAACCTGTATAGTTTGCTTTTATTAGACGGTTAGTTATTCAGTATTTCCGCAGTCAGCGTATTTTATCTACTCTAGACTGATAACGTGAATGATGTGGAGAGAAAATGTGAAAGCATGGATAAATGTTTTGTATAAGGCCGCAAGATTGTCAGATAAGTACACTATTCAAGACAATAATGCTCACGAAGAATGGCATGGTTGGGACGCGTGGGTCACTATAGACAAACATTCTGAATAATAATCAGCATTTCATATAAAGCCAGTCAATCAGTGACTCCTATGCTAGAGGATTCACTGATTGACTGGTTTTTTTTGCCTTTTAAGTGTGCGAATTTTCTTTTATGTCTGCTTGGGATTGGTGTGAAATTGATTACAGATCTAAATATTTCTTGATCATTATCTAAATATTCTTTAGGGTAAACAGACTTTTTTTGGCAATGATGGCCATTTTACTAACGAACATGAGGTTTATTATGAAAAAGATATTTGGAAAATTTATTATATCTCTAATGAGTTTTTCTGCTGCATTACTTACATTTTCTGTATCAGCAAACACCCTAGATAAAATTCAAAGCGAAGGCGCTGTGACGATTGGTGTGGCCAACGAAGTGCCTTATGGTTACACCACACCAGATGGAAAACCAGCAGGTGAAGCACCGAGCATTGCGGTCCATGTTCTAAATGACTTGGGTGTAGACAATGTAAATGTTGTTGTCACTGAGTTTGGGTCTTTAATTCCTGGTTTAAGAGCAGGGCGTTTTGATGTGATCGCCGCAGGTATGTACATTACGCCAAAACGTTGTAAGCAGATTCTATTTTCGAATCCTACATACAGTATTGGCGAAGGGTTTCTTGTTAAGAACGGCAATCCTCAAGCACTAAATGGTTACGATAGCATTGATGCTAACGATGTGAAGCTGGGCGTTATGTCAGGTTCAGTTGAGTACGGTTATGCACGAGATTTTGGTATTGCAATGAATAAAATCGTAACTTTACCAGATTACCCGTCTGGTGTGGCTGCGCTTAAATCTGGTCGTATCGATGCGCTTGCTGGAACAAGTCTAACCATGGCGTCGTTGGCTCAGAAAGACGATCGTGTTGAACTGGCACAGCCTTTTACTCCTCTTATGATCAAAGGCGAATCGGTTAAAGGTTATGGTGGCTTTGGTTTCCGTCCTGCCGATACGGCACTGCGCGATGCGTTCAACGAAAATTTAACGGTTTTCATCGATACCAAAGAACATATCGCTATGGTTGAACCATACGGTTTTGGTAAACATACCTCTCCAGGCGGTATGACTGCTAAAGAATTGTGTCAATAACTCCGGAGAATTAGACTCATGGATTTTGGAGAAATTGTCTCCGTATTATTCCAGGGAGCCATTGTCACAGTAGAAATTGTGGCAATGGCGTTGCCTTTAGCCGTGTTGATGGCGTTTGGTTTTGGCTTGATTCGCTTATATGCTCCCGCTCCTTTCAAACAAATTGCGATTGTTTACATTGAATTTTTTCGAGGCACATCAGCCCTTATTCAATTGTATTGGATTTACTTCGTATTGCCCTTTTTTGGAATCACCATTGATGCTATGACGGCCGCTGTTGTCGCTCTGGGTTTAAATATCGGAGCTTATGGTACGGAAGTAGTACGAGGTGCCATTCAATCTGTTCCTAAGGGGCAATATGAAGCATCTATAGCGTTGAACTTCACCTCTTCCCAGCGTCTGTGGCGAATTATCATGCCACAAGCTTTGGTCAATATGATTCCTCCATTTGGGAATTTAGCCATCGAACTAGTCAAAGCTACGTCACTAGTGTCTTTGATCACCATTGGTGACTTAACTTTTCGGGCAAAATCATTAGCGGATACCACATTACAGGTGGGAGAAATATTCGGCGTAGTCTTGTTGTTTTATTTTGTTATTGCTCAATGCTTAGTGTTTGTTATCCGACGCTTAGAACGTCACCTTAGTACTGGATTAGGGCGTGGAGGGATTGGTTAATGAATGGATTTGAATGGGACTGGGCGTTTACGTGGGAAGTGCTCCCTATGATACTGTCCGCCGCGAAAGTGACTTTGTTAGCCACCTTATTGGGCAGTCTGTTTGCCATTTTTATGGGGCTGGTATTTGCATTATTACGCCGCCACAAAAGTCGTACGCTACGAACGATTGTCTATTGGGTTGTAGAGTTTATAAGAAGCACGCCATTGCTGGTACAGATATTCTTTTTGTACTACGTAATGCCGGAATTTGGCGTGAGTATGTCACCACTGGCAACGGGTGTGTTTGCTTTGGGTCTTCATTATGGGGCGTACTTATCTGAGGTGTTTCGTAGTGGTATTGATGGTATAGAAAAAGGTCAATGGGAAGCTGCAAGAGCATTGAATCTGTCTTTAGTGGATACTTACAAAGACATTGTTTTGCCTCAGGCTATTCGACCCATGATACCTGCAACAGGCAATTACATTATTGCCATGTTTAAAGAAACTCCGCAATTGTCTGCTATTACATTGTTGGAGATGCTACAGATTGCAAAGATTATTGGTTCTGAGAATTTCCGATATTTGGAGCCTTTTACATTAGTGGGGATTTTGTATCTCGTGTTTAGTATTGTCGCGGCCTACGGTATTCATCAGGTCGAACGACGCTTTCCAAAAGAAGGATTTAGTTTGAAATGAGTGCGCCCATTATTGAATTTAAAAATGTAAAAAAATGCTTCGGTGAGACGATTATTTTTAGTGACTTTAATTTCAAAGTAGAAGAAAACGAAATCGTCTCAATTATTGGACCAAGTGGCTCTGGAAAAAGTACTTTACTACGAATTTTGATGACATTAGAAAATATTGATGGTGGCTACATTAACGTGGCTGGTGAGTCCTTATGGCATATGCCTTGGCAAGGGCAATATGTTCCTGCAAATAATAAACATTTGCACAAGATGCGTAACCATCTTGGGATGGTATTTCAGCATTTCAATTTGTTCCCCCATATGACAGTAAAACGAAATATTACTGAGGCGCCCATGCGGGTAAAGGGCGTGCCGCGAGCCGAGGCTGAAGCTTTCGCAGAAAAGCTATTGCAATTGGTTGGTCTGGCAGACAAAGCAGACAGTTACCCTAACGATTTATCCGGTGGACAAAAACAGCGGGTGGGCATAGCTCGAGCGTTGGCGATGAAGCCATCAATTCTATTGCTTGATGAAATTACTTCGGCGCTTGACCCAGAGCTAGTTGATGAAGTGTTGGATGTAATACGCAATCTTGTAAAAGAAGAAAGTTTTACAATGTTATTGGTAACCCATGAAATGTACTTTGCTCGCGAAATCAGTGATCGAGTGTGCTTTTTTGACAAAGGTGCAATAGTGGAAGAAGGGGAGCCAGAAGTGATTTTTACTCAACCAAAAGAAGAGCGGACAAAAGCGTTTCTAAATGCTTATTTAGGTCAGTGATCTCATTAGCGGTATCATAATATTGGATTTTTAAGGCGCTCAATAGGGCGCCTTTTTTTATGTAAACTATGTTCGTGACAAGTTAATGCGTGGCATTAATAATGCAGAGATATCGACAAGAGAGCTAAATTATGACCCCTTTGTACAGTGTGATTTTACTTACGTTATTGGCCGGTTTGGCAATGCCAGTAGGGGCAATGATTGCCCATTATGAACGTATACAGCCTATTTGGTTGGAAGCGGAATTGATGCATGGCATTACGGCATTTGGTGGTGGTGCCTTGTTATCGGCAATTGCATTGGTGCTTGTGCCTGAGGGTATTGAGTATTTTTCCGCAGGGGCGGCGGCCATTTTGTTCTTAACTGGCGGGTTTGCCTTTATGTTTTTGGATATTCAGTTATCAAAAAGCGACACATCAATGAGTCAGCTGGTGGCAATGCTGTCTGATTTTATTCCTGAATCGTTGGCTTTAGGGGCTGCATTTGCACTGGGTAATATTAATGGCGTGTTATTGGCCGCACTGATTGCAATGCAAAACGTGCCTGAAGGGTTTAATGCCTTTCGAGAATTAAAGGCATCTTCGCATTATCGTCCATGCATTATCATTCTATGGTTTGTATTACTGGCTATGACAGGGCCTATTGCGGGCGTGATTGCTCTTCTTTGGTTAGTAGAGTGGCCTTCTGTTATTTCGGGCATTATGTTGTTTGCTTCGGGTGGGATTTTGTATGCGGTATTTCAGGATATCGCGCCTCAGGTTGTATTGGAAAAGCATTGGGCTCCACCAATGGGAGCGGTAATGGGGTTTGCTTTTGGGTTGGTGGGGTACATGCTGACGTGATGCTAAGAAAAAATGTATACAAAAATACACTAATTGAAATATAGTTAGCACTCTTTAAAAAGCTCTAGAAGGGAGTTGAGCCGTGCTACGAATTGTTAATGATGTGAGTTTGAGTGCAATTGTTGCTGGTTTTGTCGCTGTGCTCATCGGTTTTGCGAGTTCTGTTGCTATTGTTTTTCAAGCTGCCCAAGCGGCAGGGGCTGACTCCAATGTTATTGTGTCTTGGATAATGGCACTTGGTTTGGGTATGGGGGCAACCTGTTTCTTCCTGTCTTTATGGTATAGATCTCCAGTCATTACGGCGTGGTCAACACCTGGTGCGGCTTTGCTGGCAACCAGCTTAGGGACAATCAATTACTCTGAAGCCATTGGTGTGTTTGTTTTTGCTGGCGCATTGACCTTGTTGACGGGTGTATCCGGCTTGTTTGATAAAGTAATGCGTTTGGTTCCTTTGCCATTGGCTTGCGCTATGTTGGCGGGAGTGTTGTTTAAATTCGGATTGTCTATTTTTGACTCTATGATGAGCGATGTCTTCCTTGTTGGCATTATGCTAATCACTTATTTGATCAGTAAGCGATTTGTACCACGATATTCGGTCTTGTTTGTGTTGGTTTCTGGTGTTGCCTTCGTTTTAGCGAATTCTGGCAGTCAAATTATGTCAAACATTCCATTTGAATTAGGGGCTTTTGTGTGGGTATGGCCAGAATGGAATCTGGGGGCTTTGATTGGTATCGGAGTGCCTTTGTATATTGTCACCATGACATCTCAAAATATTCCGGGGGTGGCTGTAATGCGCAGCAGTGGCTATCAAACTCCGGTTTCTCCGTTGATTAGTTGGACTGGATTAACCTCAATTATGTTGGCTCCGTTGGGCGGTTTTGCTTTTAATCTTGCAGCCATTACTGCGGCTATTTGCTCCGGCGATGAATGTCATAAAGATCAAAAACGGCGTTACATTGCTGGTTTGTCTGCGGGTGTGTTTTATTGGTGCGCAGGCTTGGCTGGCACCTCTGTAGTGGCATTATTTTCCATTTTTCCTTCGACAATGATCGCGGCATTGGCTGGGATAGCGTTGCTAGGAACCATTGGTATGAATCTGAAAAATGCCATGGCCGAGGACAACAATAGAGAGGCGGCATTAGTAACATTTTTGGTGACTGTCTCTGGGGTGTCGTTTGGCGGAATCGCTTCGGCCTTTTGGGGGATTCTGTTTGGGGTGATTTGTCTGTTGATTTCGAACTTGAAGCGTAAGTGAGTAAGATGCGATGGAGATTGTTCAGAAAATCAAAGAAGATATTTTGACCAACCAGTTACCTCGTGGTATTCCTCTTCGTCAGGTAACTTTGTCATACCGATATGGAGTAAGCAGAATTCCAATTCGGGATGCGTTAGTTGCTTTAAAAGCGGAAGGCTGGTTGGTACCAAATGGTAAAGCAGGCGTTATGATTCCAGACCTAAACTGGAAGGAAGCTGAAGATCTTTCTTTAATGAGAGCGGAGCTAGAGAGCCTCTTATTCTCCATGGCATTTGATAGCATCTGTGAAGAAAACATCGAACAGGCAAGACTATTTTTGGCAGAGTTAGATCAAGAAAACATGTCCCTTGTAACCCGTGGAGAATTGAATTGGCAGTTTCATAGCGCGTTGTATTTCGCCGCTAATCGACCGACATTGCAACGAGTCGTCGAAGGGTTAAATGCTCAGGCGTCGCGGTATTTAGGTTTTCAATATGGGCCTTTAGCGTATCGAGAAACGAGCCAAGATCAACACCAAGAGTTGCTTGCCTTAATCGAATCCAAAGAAAAAGACGCGGCATTGGCTTTATTAAGACGGCATATAGAGCAAGCTGGGTATCTATTAACGCAGTATTTAAAAACCGTGACCGCAGGATGATTACACGTTGTAAAGTAAATCTATATTACTTGGTTGCGGTAAAAATACGGTTAAACTGGCTCCGCCCAAGGCCAGAGAGGACTCTTTCTTTATGAACCCTGTTCTTTCGTTAATCACGTGTGCGTTGGCCGATAATTCGGCAAAATAAAGCCCTAAACCTGTATTGCCTTCTAGGAACTCATCGCCGTCCTCTTCTGTATTTTTAAACCCCTGACCATCGTCCTCTATTGCAATGATTAAGAATTCGTTTTCTTTTTTTGCGCTGATTGTAATTTTCGATTTAGCGAATCGAAATGCATTATACACTGCAGTACTTACGACAGCTGTCATGAGTCGTTCATCAAAAATGCCCGTCAAACTTGCATCACAGCTGTATTCCAATTGCAAATTTTTTGCTAATGCAGAAGGGTGTAAAGCAAATACCTGATCGTCGAGAAATTCGTCTAATAAAAAGGTGTCGACATGCAAGTCATAACCATCTGAGGCTAGGCGATAGAGATAAAGGTATTCGACCCATTCGTCATTTAACTTTTTCAATGACTCTTCAATTAATATGATTTTCTTTTGGTTAGCGTCCTTGCTGCCGATGACATCTTTCAGGCTTTGTAGTTGGTACAGTAGTGTTCCTACTTGGTTTTTACTTTCGTGGATTGCACTGGCCAAAATAGTACTGATGTCGAGTTTTTTCATTATTGAATACCGCCAAAAGCCGCTGCGTATGAGGCGCTTTGTTGTTTCGTTGGAGCGGTTGAACTGCCACTTTTAACTTCGCTCAACCATGCTTCAAAAATTTGTTTCGCCGTTAATGTATCTTTGTCGGCAAGGTAGACGTCTATCTCGCAGCTGTATGCCTTTGCCTTGTTGTCTGGGTTATCAAAGAACGACTCGTGTACTTTTTTGAGTGTGCTGTCAAAATTGTCTTTTTGTCTTGGCAAGAGTGGGCCATTATCGGAAATTCTAGCGAGAGACTCTAAATGATTAAGATAGACATCCGCTGTGTTGTAACAGGAGTATTTGGCGAGAAAAACCGCGCGACGATAAGACATTTCAGCGGTCATACTGTCATTAAGATCTAAACTGATCTTACCTAATTCCATTTGGCGCAAGATGTTCTTTGGGGATCGGCCGATGGCTTCAATTAATGTAGATTGCGCTTCTTCTAGCTTTCCTTCGACAACTTGAATTTTAGCCAGCCAATCGTACGCGCTGACAAAGAATCGATTATCCAACATCAGCTGGCGAAAGCTTTGTTCTGCTTTTTCGAGCTCGCCCATCAAAAAGTAAGATTTTCCTTTGCCAAAAAGAGCCCATGGCATTTTTCGACTTTTCAGTGTTTTGTTAAATAGCGAGAGTGCTTTTTTATATTCTTTTAACTCTAATAAGCTTTCGCCAATGATGCGTTCGCATTTGCCTATCAATGATGGATACTTCTTCATGACAATTTTTGCAGCGGCAATGGCGCTCTCAAAATCGCCTTTATCAAGGGCAATGTTGACGTTATACAACCTTTCTTTGGTTTCTAATAGTTTGCTTAGACGTCTTTGTAAAACGGCTTGTGAGAACGGTTTGGTAATATAGCCATCAGGCTGATATTCAATCGCACCCATCACCATTTCGATGGATGTTTCAGCGGTCACCATTAAATAGGTAGCGGTATTGGGTATCAGTTTGGAATGCCTAACTTCTTCAAGGAGCTGTTGACCGTCTTTACCATTGCCAAGATTGTAATCCGATAAAATCACATCAAACGTTTGGTTTTTTAGTAATTCAATAGCGGTTTCCGCTTTCATGGCAATGTCTATGGAAGTAAAGCCAAAGTCGGTCAGCATTTTTCTCTGCATTATCCGAGCTTCAGCCATATCTTCTATGAGTAGCGCTTTCTTTTTCGAAAAGTCTTGTTGAGCCATAAAAAATTACGTTCCAGGTCTAGCAATTATAAAAAAGATTTATTTGGATCAATGACGAGATCCGCTGAGAAAATTTCGTCTTCTTCAGAGGTTTGCTGAGGTATGGAGTAGGATTCACTTGCCCACGCACCCAAATCAATCAATTTACATCTTGCACTACAGAAAGGACGATCTATATTTTCTTTCGTCCAAGGCGTTTTTGTTTGGCAGGTAGGGCAGGCGACTAAGGCTGCCGAATTACTATTTAACATGGTAGCGACTCTAAAATTTTTTGGTGCAATTTGAAGACTTTAGCATTCATTTCGTCAAGATTGCCAGCGTTTTCCAAGATGAAATTTGCCTTCTCTAGACGTTCTTTATTGCTCAATTGTGTTGCTATGATTTTTTCCGCACTTTCTTGGTTTACCTTGTCTCGGCTCATTACACGTTGACGCTGTATTTCAAGAGGTACATCAATGACTATTACCCAGTTGCAGAGTATGTCTTGCTTTGTTTCAAACAATAAGGGGTGAACTAGCAAGGCGTATTCAGAAGTTGTTGACTTCAGTTGAGTGAGTATTTCTGATCGGATAGCGGGGTGCGTTAAAGCTTCCAGCCAACGTCTTTCCGCTGGATCATTGAAAATGATATCGCGTAGCGCGCGTCGATTTAAGGCCCCGTCTTCTAATAGTATTTCGTCACCAAAGTGGTGTTGAATTTCAGAAAGACAATAGGAATTCGGTTCAACAACAAGTCTGGCGACGTCATCGGCATCGACACTTTGAATGCCCAGTTGATTAAAACAGCGTGCGATAGTGCTTTTTCCTGAGCCAATGCCGCCAGCTAGGCCAACAATAATCGGTGTGTGGTCTGTCATAGTGATATATAAAAAATCAATAAGGCTGAAAAAATCAAAAAGGGGCCAAATGGGATGTGTTCGGAGCCCTTTTTCTTGAAAACAACAGTGTATAGGATTCCACCCAGACTTGCACAAAGTAACAAGTTCGTCATATTCGAAAGCCCGAGCCATGCACCAAGTGCCGCAAGGAGTTTGGCATCACCTAAACCAATGGCATCACATTGTCGAAAAGTTAAATATGCCCAATGCAACGAGTACACCAGAGCGTAGCCCATTAACATGCCTAAGACACTGTCGGACAATGCCGATGAGAAAAGGTGTAGGAGCAGCCCGCAGGTTAATATAATGGCGCTGCATTCATCGGGAATCAGCTTATTTTCCAAATCAACTGTACCAGCAGTGATTAATGCGCTTATCAAGATGGTCAGTAATAGCAATTCGGAAATGTTGCTATTGCTGCTTAAAAGCGGGAGGCATAAAGCTAAATGAGCGAGTTCGATAATGGAATAACGGTAAGAAATAGCGTTTTTACAATAACGACACCGACCTTTTAAAGCGATAAAGCTCAATACTGGGATAAGATCTTTCCAAGACAAGAGGTGGCGGCAATGAACACAGAAGGAACGCTTGCTCTGGGCATCTTCGGGACTTGAAGTGCGAAAGGGAATTGAAAGGATGTGGTGAGCTTCCTTCTCCCAAAGGTAAGTTTGTCTTATTGGCCAGCGCCTTGTGTAAGCCGCAGAATAACTGCCAATAGATAAAACAAGTGATGCATAAATAAGATAGATAAAAATCACTTCATACATTTATGGCATCTCGATCAAAGGAGCATACAAAGATACCAGCGCCGAGGCCACCACGCTGCCGGCTAGCAAAAGACACACCGCAGGGATAAGTTTTTCAAGCAGTATGATGTTCTTGTTCCAGCGCTTCTCATGTTCTTTGGTGGCGAGAGTGAGCGCTCTTTCAATGTCACCATCCTGCTCGGCAGAATGTAAAGCAATAGCAGACTCGTTTGGAAACCATGATAAAGGAAAGCTGGTGGCGTAATTTTGCCCAAGACGAAGGGTGTAATAGACGCGATAAATGTCCTGTTTTATGGGACGATATTGGAAATATTCAGGCATGCTTTTGAGGGCTTGCTGTAACGTCATGCCCGTTTTGCGTGTTGTGCTTAATAATGAGAACAGTTTTGTTAAGCGAAAATTTGCGCTGTATTTTTCAAGCCAATAGCAGGCGTGGCCTAGGTGTAAGCTTCTTACACACACTATTTGAACCATGGAACACAGTGCATAAATGGATAGGCTTAGTGACAAATCAAACAGGCTGTTTTCTGCAGAAGACGGCCGAAGTGTTTGGTTAAAGATCAAAATGATCAGGGCAATTTGCATGATACAGAATGGGTAAATCAGCGATTTTAAAAGTCTTTGTGACCAATTCAGTAGGGAGTCGAGTTGCAATATTGAAACACTCAGGCTTTTTTCACAGTCTTCACGAGAGCCATGCGAATTGAGTAATTGACAATAAGGGGCGGCTGAATCTTGTGTCAGCCTTTGCAGCGCATCATTAAAAGCAACGCCGGATTCTAGCTCACTTAAAATAGCTTTGCTTGTGTTTGCCATCATGGGATTGGGTGATGATGTGGCGAAATGAGAAATGGCTTGGTTTAGCTGGAGGCCAGATTGCAATGCGCTTTGAATTTCTTCGAAAAAAGTTTGCAGTGATTTGTAATTGTGCTTTTTGGGCTTCCAAAGAAAAATAGAAATCTTCCATTCCCCTCGGCTAACATATTGAAATAGAAGCCTGTTTTTAGATTGCTCATACTTATAATCAATGTTGCCGTCTAGGTGTTTAATCTTAAACCATGGCATGTGATGTCTCGTGCTGTTGATGTGAAAACGCTTTCCATAAAGACGGTGTAGCAATAAGCGAATCATAATCTTGTGGTAGAAAGTCACGCCACTGTGGCTGAAGCCCATTAAAAATAGGATGTTGGGACGATGATTTGTACTGCATCGATTGGTGAATTATGAGCTTTAAGGAGCTTGCCAATGAGAAAAAATCCACTTGCCAGCCATGGCAACGATGCATGGCATCTAGCGCAGAGTTTGTATGGAGTGTTGCTAGTACAAGGTGTCCTGTTAGCGCGGCGTTGACGGCAAGATTTGCGGTCACCGCGTCTCTGACTTCTCCCACCATAATAACGTCAGGGTCTTGTCTTAAGAAAGATTTTAGTAGAGCCGCTGAGTCCAAGCCTATGGCAGGATTGGGTTCGCATTGGAATAAACCTTGAATTTCATACTCAACAGGATCTTCAATGGTAAAAATGGTTTTTTGTCCAGTATTCAATTCGTCGAGGCAGGAATAAAGCGTCGTACTTTTTCCCGCACCTGTCGCACCGCAGACTAAAATTAACCCACTAGGCTGGCGTAAAGTGTTTGCTAGTGTGGTTTGTAATGATGGTTGTATTCCGATTTTGTCCAGAGCGAGCCGATTTTTTTCAGGCAGTAGCCTTAGTGCGACTTTCTCACCTTTAACGGTTGAAATAATACTGACTCGGATGAAGGTGTTTCTGTGCCTCTCTTGGAATAGAAACTGTCCTTCTTGAGTTCTCCTTGTCTCAGATAAATCTAAATTCGCTCGCATTTTTATGCGATTGATCAAGTTTGCTCCAGGTGGCAAGTCTAAAGTTTTATTTAGCAATCCATAACTGCGTTGATAAATTTGAATGCCTTGATTAGAGACCTCAAAATGTATGTCTGTGGCGTGGTGATTTACGGCGTTGGAAATGATTTCTTCTAAAGTCACTCTTCATCTCCGGCAGTGCTATTACATTGTAGCGGTAGCAGTTTTGCTTCCAAATCAGATGTGCAAGACCATTGCCTATTTTCATCTCTTGAATACTTTAGGTATTGGTTTTCTGTAATGCCGGTGCTGTTATTTAGCTTGATGACAATACTGCCTGTCGTTGCATCAGAGCTTTCTATCGTTATGGATTTGGCAATAGAGTCTGATAATAGGGGCTGCTTTATCTGAGTGAATTCAGCATCAGTTGGAAACGTGCCTTCTAATAAGATGAATTCTTCCACCAATGATTGATGTTGGGTGATCAGGTTTTGTGCTTCTATCAGCTTTGCTTTGGCGATTTGCCGTGTGAAAGTGGGTGCTGATAAGCTGGCTAGTATAGAAATAATGGCAATAACAACCATTAGCTCTAATAACGTAAAACCTTGACTGGTTTGACGGGAAAGTCGCATTCTTCACTCCTTGAAGAGGGCTTGTATTGGCGTCCTGCTAATACTGTGTATGTGTTTATAGCCTAAACGATCTGATCTAGAAAGTCTCCTGTTGGTGTTTTTTCTTGGTAAGAGTGTGTTTTATTGTCTTTTGGGGAAGCCTGAACAATGGGTTCTAGGTCATCTTCGATAAATTCTTCTTCTATGAGTGAATCATCTTCGTTTTGTTCTTCTCTGATCTCATCTGCAACTTTATGGTTGCGTTGAGACAATGCTTGCCCCTGTTCGGAAATAGTCACGATTAGATCGCTGGAGGCTTTGGCATTGCGTGCATTTAATGCGGCCATATTGGTATCTTCATCTGAGCGAACGTCAAATGTTGTGTATCCAGGCGTGATATTAGTACTTAGCGTGTGGCCTGAAAGAGCAATGGAATGGGGAAGGCTACCAGACATAAGGATCACCCGATAAATGAAGATGAATAAAGAATAATAGGCTAAGCGAATTCTGTCCACTATTGCATAAAAAAAGCCATGCTGAGGCGATAACCTATATCGTGGCTCCAGCATGGCTTTTGTCATAACGGACATTTTAGAAACACTTAGGAATTGTTAATTTGTCCTGCTTGAATGGCGGTTATCGCAATGGTGTACACAATGTCATCCACTAAGGCGCCGCGAGATAAATCGTTTACGGGCTTGCGGATGCCTTGTAGCATTGGGCCAATACTTACCACATCAGCACTTCGTTGAACGGCTTTATAGGTTGTATTACCAGTATTTAAATCTGGGAAAATAAACACGGTTGCTTTGCCGGCTACCTTGCTATTAGGCGCTTTTTGCTTGGCCACTTTTTCCATGATCGCAGCGTCATACTGTAACGGGCCATCAATAAGTAAATCTGGGCGCAGGTTTTGCGCTATGGCTGTGGCCTCACGAACTTTATCAACATCATTGCCTGTGCCAGAGCCCCCTGTGCTGTAGCTGATCATCGCCACTTTAGGGGTAATGCCAAATGCGGCAGCGGAGTCTGCGCTTTGAATGGCTATTTCAGCAAGCTGCTCTGCCGTTGGATCAGGGTTGATAGCACAATCACCATAAACCAATACTTGATCTGGTAAACACATAAAGAAAACAGAAGACACAAGACTGGCATTTGCGGATGTCTTAATCAATTGTAAAGCCGGACGGATGGTGTTTGCTGTCGTATGAACGGCGCCTGATACTAGGCCGTCTACATCGCCGACTTGTAACATCATGGTGCCTAAAACCACATTGTCTTCCAGTTGTTCGCGAGCAACAATATCAGTCAGCCCTCGACCTTTTCTTAGTTCCACCATCGGAGCAACGTAGCGTTCACGAATGCTGGCTGGATCAAGTATTTCGACACCATGGCTGAGTTCTATGCCATTATTTTGAGCAATTCGCAGAATCTCTGTTTCGTTACCCAATAAAGTGCAACGGGCAATACCGCGTTCAGCGCAAATAGAGGCGGCTTGAATGGTACGAATCTCTTCGCCTTCTGGCAAAATGATGCGCTTGTTTAACGAGCGAGCAAGCTCAATCAAGCGAAATCGAAATGCCGGAGGGGAGAGCTTTCTTTCTTCTTGGTTCAAGGCAAAAGAGTTGATCCAGTCATGGTCGATGCATCGAGCAATGTGTTCTTTTACCATCAAAACACGTTCTTTATCATCAAGAGGAATCTCTTGGTTAAAGGACTGCATATTGATAACGGTTTCCCAGCTATTAGATTCAACGGAAAGAACCGGAAGGCCTTTTGCCATGGCTTTTCCGCACAATTCCATCAATGCTTCGCTTGGTTGATAACCGCCAGTTACTACCAAGGCGGCAATTTTTATGTCATTCAATGCTGCAATGGCGGTCGCCATGATGATGTCTGTACGATCACCGGGTGTGAAAACTAAGACTCCAGGTCGCAACGCTTCCAACATGTTTTCTACACCACGTGCGCACAGCGTATAGGATTGCACGCGGCGAGATTCAATTTCGCCAGCATTAATAATCCGAGCGCCAAGAAAATCTGCAACGTCTTTTACCCGTGGGTAAGTTAATTCATCCGCTTTTGGGATTTGCCCTAGCAGGCTAAAATTGCGTTTAAATATGCCTCGTTGAGCGAATAAGTCTCCGTAAGATTTCACCCCTAAAGAGCCTGGCGTTGTCTTATTAAGAATACAACCAATCACATCGTTGGCTTTGATGCCACCATAGGACCCCGCTGCGATCTCTACATGATGTTCTAGCTCATTAACTCGCATGTTATTCGGTGCTGTGACGAGCACCAGTCCCGCATCAAGGGTTCTGGCAATGGCTTTGTTGAGTCTCGTTGCGTAAGGGTGTCCTGCTATTTGCGCAAGACCTTCAACAATGACGGTGGAATCCGGTTCTACACTCGCTTGGAAGCGACCAACGATTTCTTCCATTAGTTCGTCGATGTTGTCGTTGTATAAATAACGCTCTGCTTCATGAAGAGGAATGGGTTCTGCAGGTGTCAGTGTGGAACCTTGGGCAACCATCGCAGTGGATTTATCTGGCCCTTTGTCTCCAGGTTGAGGTTGCGCAATAGGTTTAAAAAAGCTGGCTTTTAAACCTTGCTGTTCAAGCGCGCGTACAAGGCCAACCGAAACGGATGTTAAACCGACTCCAGGGCCTGTCGGGACGGTCATGAGAACATTTATTGACATAGTTGATGAATCCTAAAGTAGTCCATTATTGGGGGTGTGGTTTCAATCAATGCTTAATTAAACTGATGGTATCAAGCGCGATCATAAGCTCTTCGTTAGTCGGAATAATCCACACATCTGTACCGCTGTTTTCTGAATGTATGTTCAGTGTTTCGCCTCGAGGAGCTTGCTCATTTTTATTTGAATCTATACGGATATTGAGCGCTTTCAAATGATCGCAAATACTCTGGCGCAAATAGCCCGAGTTTTCACCAATGCCGCCAGTAAAAACAAGGTGGTCTATGCTGTCTAGCGTGGTGGCAACGCTCGCTAAATGTTTTGCTGTGCGAGCTGCGAACATATCTAAAGCCAGTTTGGCTCTTTGGTCGCCAGACATCATGGCGTCTTCAAGCGTTCTGCAATCGTTGGATATTTCGGACACGCCCAATAAGCCGCTTTTTTTGTTCAGAATATCGAGCGCAGCATCAGCCGAAATGTTTTCAGCTTGGCTAATAAAAGAAAGCAGACTAGGGTCTAGGCTGCCTGAACGAGTCCCCATCATCAAACCTTCTAACGGCGTAATTCCCATGCTGGTATCTGAAGATTGTCCTTTGTTGATAGCGCAAGTGCTGGCGCCATTTCCTAGGTGAGCGACAAGAACACCTTGCTGATCACTGCCAGGTACTATTTGCGCTAAACGTTGGCTTATGTATCGGTAACTGGTGCCATGGAAGCCATATTTACGGAAGTGATGTTCTCGGTAGAAGTGCATTGGGATCGGGTAAAGGTATTGCTCTGGCGCCAATGTTTGGTGAAAGGCAGTATCAAATACAGCAGCTTGTGGAAGTCCTGGGAATAATTCAAACGCGACCTCTATGCCTTTTGCGTGCGCTGGATTGTGAAGCGGGGCGAATTGCGCGCACTCTTTAATGCCGTCTAATACTTCTTGGTTTATTAATACGGACGTGCCAAAGGTTTCGCCACCATGAACAACCCTATGCCCAATACCAACAAGCGTTTGCTCGATAGATGGGCGCTCATTTAGCCACTCTTTGATGTGCGTAACGGCGTTTTTGTGGCTGCCATCTTCGAGTGTAAGCGTATTCTTCGTCCCTTCAAATTTGAACGTGATGTTGCTCTCATCGGTTCCTAAACGATCAGCGATGCCTTCGACAAGAGTCTCTTGACCTGCGTTAGCTAAGATGGCGAACTTTAACGAAGAACTTCCGCAGTTAATAACTAAAATACTATCGTTCATGTTTATTCCTGTATTACGCGTAAGGATAAGTCTATTGCTTGAACATGTTTTGTTAATGCTCCAATAGAGACAAAATCAACCCCTGTTTGGGCGACTCTTAATAGGCGTTCTTTATCCATATTGCCGGATGCTTCGAACTTTACTTGGCCTTTGAAGCTTGACACCGCAGTGCTCATGTCTTCATAGGAAAAGTTATCGAGCATTATTATGTCGGCTCCTGCGTGTACCGCCATCGTTACTTCTTCAAGGTTTTCTGTCTCAACTTCGATGATTTTACCTGGTGCGATTTTCTGTGCCATTGTCACCGCATTGGCAATAGATCCGGCTGCCATAATGTGATTCTCTTTTATAAGAAACGCATCAAACAAACCCATTCGATGATTTTTCCCACCCCCCACGGTCACAGCGTATTTTTGCGCTTGGCGCATGCCTGGTAGAGTTTTTCGTGTATCCAAGATAGTCAGTTGGGTATTTTGAACAATGTCGCTGTATTCTTTCGTGACGGTGGCGGTATAGGACAGCGTTTGTAAAAAATTTAAAGCGGTACGTTCGCCGGTTAAAATTGTTCTGGCATGACCTTCAATGGTTAGGAATGGCTGATTTATCGTTAATTCATCGCCATCTTGGTTGTGCCATTTTAAGGACACCTTATTACCTAATTGAGCGAAAACCTCATTAACCCAAGCCTGACCACACAAAATGGCAGGCTCTCGGCTGATAACGGTGGCTTTAATTGTTTGCTCATCAGGAATCAACTGAGCGGTAATGTCGCCCGAGTCGATGTCTTCTTCTAAGGCAAAAGCAACTTGAGATTGGATATGTTTAGTTAATGGGGCGCTCAAAAGAGTCATGTACTATCCTAAGTTTGTCGCATGAAATTAAATCACTATTGTAGCGTTATATTGGTAATGCGTCAGTGTTGATTTATCGATATTGATTGATTTAAGAGGTCTTTTACTGAGGCGGATCAAAATGTTGCATTGAGCTGATTGAATGGTTTGTCCAAGCGATGCAATGATGACTGTCATGAGGCTGCTGTTCGATACCCTTAGAGAGGGCTGTTATAACTAAAGGGCCGTCTTTGAGCTATGTGTTGCCTGTTGTTTATTGTCTTAGGTATTGAAAATGCGCAAGATTCACACAATTTATACACTTCATGTTGCTGGTGAATTTTGGTCTCTAAGTGGGGAGTTTAGGGGTTTTGACAAGATTTCTGTCTGTTTTTTGTCTGTTTTTTGTTCGAAAACCCGGGGGCAAGGGTGGTTGAATTATTCAATCTTGATGTGAGTGGCTAGGCGATCTCTTGATTAGGTGTTAATCTTACGCCCGAATTAGACACTTCTGAAATAGAAGAAAGCCTATCGAAAGGTAAGGTTTTGGTAAAAGATCTGAAGTGCAGACGCATTTAAAGAATGTTCTCTTACTTATCTAAGTAAAAAGTTTTGAATTTTTATGTGCACTTAGTAAGGCTATTTGCATGTAGAAACTTAATGTTGGGTTTGATGAACCAAACCCAAAATGGAAGCGATCCGACTAGGTACACTAGTGGTCGATACAATGGAAATAAAATTAAAACAATAATAATTGCCATTGGAACGGATACAAACGACGCTTTAGCGCAATCAAATAGGGTGTCGTTTTATCCGAAGTCGGCTGGAACTTATTTATGGCTATTCATATAAGTTCCGATGGTTCGTTTAAGTAGCCCCCAAGGCTTACATACATAGATTGTCCTTGGAAGGTTAAGTATCTGTTCTAATAGCGGGAGTTATTAACACGATGACTGAGCAGCATATTCTCGAAGACATCGATCCAATTGAAACGAAAGAGTGGGTCGATGCGCTTGAGTCTGTCCTTCGCGAAGAAGGTCCTGATCGCGCGCAATACATTTTAAATCGTTTGACGAATGAAGCTTCAAAAGCGGGAACGTCATTGCCATCGTCTATCACGACGGCATACCGGAATACAATTGCTCCTGAAGATGAGAAGCCATTGCCGGGTGATGTTTTTATGGAACGTCGTATTCGTTCTATAATTCGTTGGAATGCATTAGCTATGGTAATGAAGGCAAACCGTGTTGACTCAACACTTGGTGGGCACATTACTAGCTTCTCTTCTGCGGCTACGCTTTATGATATCGGCTTTAACCACTTTTTCCGTGGTAATGACGGTAAACAACAAGCCGATATGGTCTTTTTCCAAGGTCATATCTCTCCTGGTATTTACGCACGTTCATACATTGAAGGGCGTTTGACTGATGAGCAGCTTGACAATTTCCGTCGTGAAGTTGACGGTAAAGGCATTTCTTCTTATCCGCACCCTTGGTTGATGCCGGATTACTGGCAGTTTCCTACTGTGTCTATGGGTCTTGGGCCATTACAGGCTATCTACCAAGCACACGTAATGAAGTACCAGCATAGTCGTGGTCTTATTGATCAAGGCGACCGTAAAGTATGGGCTTTCCTTGGTGATGGTGAATGTGATGAGCCAGAATCTTTGGGTGCAATCGCACTTGCGGGGCGTGAAAACCTAGACAACCTTATTTTCGTGATCAACTGTAACCTGCAGCGCCTTGACGGCCCTGTTCGTGGTAACAGCAAAATTGTTCAGGAGCTTGAAGGTGTATTCCGTGGCGCTGGCTGGAATGTCATTAAGTGTCTATGGGGTCGTCATTGGGATCCTCTTTTCGCAAAAGACCACAACGGTTTGCTTGTTAAACGTATGAATGAGGTTTGCGATGGTGAGCTTCAGAATTACAAGGCAAACGGTGGTGCTTACACTCGTGAACATTTCTTCGGCAAGTATCCAGAATTGCTAGAAATGGTTAAAGACATGACTGACGATGAGATTATGAATCTTAATCGTGGTGGACATGATCCTTATAAAGTTTACGCAGCGTATTCCGAAGCGACTTCACACAAAGGTCAGCCGACCGTTATCTTGGCGCAAACCGTTAAAGGTTACGGCATGTTTAAAGCGGCTGAAGCGCAGAACACGGCGCACCAAACGAAGAAGCTTGATGAAGAATCGCTTGCACAGTTTCGTGACAAATTTGGCATTCCTATTAGCGATGAAGAGCTAAAAGACTTGCCTTATTACAAGCCTGCTGAAGACAGCCCTGAAATGCAATACATGCGTTCTCGTCGCAAAGAATTGCATGGTGCTTTCCCTATTCGTAACCATGATTGTGAAGCGCTTGAAGTGCCTTCTTTGGAAGCATTTAAAGCTCAAATCGCGGGAACAAATGGACGTGAAATTTCGACTACTATGGCGTTTGTGCGTGCACTAAACGTTATGGTTAAAGACAAGAAAATTGGCGAACGTGTGGTTCCAATTGTAGCGGACGAAGCTCGTACATTTGGTATGGAAGGCATGTTCCGTCAGCTGGGTATTTACTCTTCTGAAGGTCAGCGTTATACGCCTCACGACCATACTCAGATTATGTACTACAAAGAGTCTGCTGACGGTCAAATTTTGCAAGAAGGTATCAATGAGCCAGGTGCATTCTCAGCCTGGTTGGCATTGGCTACATCTTATGCAAACAGCGCTCTACCAATGATTCCTGTTTACATCTATTACTCCATGTTTGGTTTCCAACGTATTGGGGACTTGGCTTGGGCGGCAGGTGATTCACAGGCTCGTGGTTTCTTGATTGGTGCTACAGCAGGTCGTACGACGCTTAACGGTGAAGGTTTGCAACACGAAGATGGTCATTCTCACATTCAGGCGGGACTTATTCCTAACTGTGTGTCTTATGATCCAACTTATTCATACGAAGTTGCCGTCATCATGCAAGATGGCTTGCGTCGCATGTATAAAGAGAAAGAAAGTGTTTTCTATTATCTAACCGTAATGAACGAAAACTATACACACGAAGATATGCCAGAAGGTGTTGAAGACGGCATTATTAAGGGTATGTATAAGCTGAAATCTCACGCTAAGAAAACCAATAAAAAGCAAGTTCAACTGCTTGGTTCTGGTGTCATTCTTCGTGAAGTGGAAGCGGCCGCTGAAATGCTGTTTAACGACTATGGTGTTAACTCGGATGTTTGGAGTGTCACTTCTTTCAACGAATTGCGTCGTGAAGGTCTAGATGCAAGTCGTTGGAACATGCTACACCCTGAACAAGAAGCTCGCTTGTCTTATGTTGAGTCTTGCTTGAATGGAAATGGTCCAGTTATTGCGTCAACTGACCATATCAAGTTATTTGCAGATCAAATCCGACCGTTCGTGAATAGCACCTACAATGTGCTAGGTACTGATGGTTTTGGTCGCAGTGACACTCGCGCTCAATTGCGTCATTTCTTCGAGGTTAACCGTTACTGGATAGTGGTTTCTGCCTTGAGCGCACTGGCAAAAGACGGTGTGGTTGATGCATCTGTAGTTAGTGGGGCGATTGCTAAGTTTGGTTTAGATCCTGAAAAACCAAATCCGGTAACTTGCTAATTACCTGAGAAGCTAGGTATCTGACTTACGGGGTGAAAGCTCTTTAAGTCAGATAAGTTTTTAAGTTTGATGCGTCTATAAGACAAAGGAGATTTCTGTGAGTACTGAAATCATTCGAGTACCGGATATTGGTGGTGCGGCTGATGTTGAAATTATCGAGATCAGTGTAAAGGTTGGTGACATTATTGAAGTGGACCAATCTATTATTGTTTTAGAAACAGATAAAGCGTCCATGGATGTTCCATCCTCTATGGCAGGCAAAGTAACAAGCATTTCTGTTAAAGAAGGTGATAAAGTTTCTGAAGGCGATGAACTTCTTGTTATTGAAGTTGAAAGTGCAGACGTTTCTGCTCCGGCTTCTGAGCCTGCGAAATCGGCTGAACCTGCATCAGCTAAAACAGAAAATTCATCTTCATCTGCTTCCGTTGCGGCGGAAGAGAAAGTGATTGTTCCAGACATTGGTGGCGCCGCTGACGTTGAAGTAATTGAAGTGTGCGTTTCCGAAGGTGACATGGTTGAAGAGGGTGACTCTTTAATCGTACTGGAAACAGATAAGGCGTCTATGGATATACCGTCTCCTTTCAGTGGTAAGATTGGAAAAATCTCGATCAAAGTAGGTGATACGGTATCCGAGGGTGCAGACATTCTTGTGATGGTGACCGAGGCAGCTGATTCTGCTGCGTCTTCTGAGACAGAAAAATCAGCATCTACTCCAGCAGCAGAGCAGACTCCAGCCGCAGTTGTTTCTGGTGGTGTTGAATCTGTTAATGTGCCGGATATTGGTGGTGCCGAAGGCGTTGAAGTGATTGAGGTCGCTGTGGCTGCTGGCGACACTGTAAAAGAAGGCGATTCCATTATCGTACTTGAAACTGACAAGGCTTCCATGGAGATTCCTGCACCGAAGTCAGGTACTGTGAAGTCTGTGTCTATCAGTGTTGGTGATAAGGTTTCCGAAGGGCACCTTATTCTTGAGCTTGAAGTTGAGGGTGGTTCAGCACCTGTTGCTGCTCCGGCTCCAGCGGAAGAAAAAGTGGCGTCGGCCAGTGCTCCAAAAGCGGCTCCAGCGAAAGCATCGGCGCCAGCGGCTGACCAATCTGCTGTTTTGACTGAGCCTTCAAAGAAAGTTCATGCAGGCCCTGCGGTTCGTATGCTTGCTCGTGAATTGGGTGTGGATTTGTCACTTGTTCGTCCTACTGGTCCACGTGGTCGTATTACGAAAGAAGACTTGCATGCCTACGTAAAAGCCGCTGTACAAAAAGCGACATCGGCTCCTGCGGCAGGCGTTGCTGTCGGTTCAGGCTTGCCAACGGTTCCAGATCAAGACTTTAGCAAGTTCGGCGATGTTGACGTTGTTAAGATGAGTAAAATTCAGCGTCTTACTGCTCAGAACATGGTCCGTAATGCGCTTGTTGTGCCTCAAGTTACTCAGTTCGATAAAGCGGATATTTCTGATCTTGAAGCATTCCGTAAGGGCTTGAAAGGCGAGATGGAAAAGCAAGGTGTTAAATTAACGCCACTTCCGTTCCTGATTAAAGCCGTTGCACAAGCTATGGTTGCGAATCCAAGCTTCAATGTGTCGCTAATGGCCGATGGCGAAAGCTACGTTCAGAAGCATTATGTTCACATTGGTATTGCTGTGGATTCTCCTGCTGGCTTGGTGGTTCCTGTTTTGCGTGATGCAGATAAAAAATCTGTTATCCAGATCGCAAAAGAAGCGGGTGAGTTGATCAAGAAAGCACTGGACAAGCAGCTTAAGCCGGCTGATATGCAAGGTGGTTGTTTCACTATCTCTAGCCTTGGTGCAATCGGCGGTACTGGATTCACTCCAATCGTTAACTGTCCTGAAGTTGGCATATTGGGTGTTTCTAAAGCGGATGTTGAGCCGCGTTGGAACGGCAAAGAGTTTGAGCCTCGTACAATGTTACCATTGTGCTTGTCTTATGATCACAGAGCCGTTAATGGCGGTGATGCGGGTCGCTTTATGACCTATTTGAACGCTTTGTTAAGTGATGTTAGACGCTTATCACTTTGATAAACATGTAACAGCATAGTGTTAATAAAAAGCCGCTTTTAAAGCGGCTTTTTTTGGTCTATTGGAAATGGGTATTCATACGGTTGGCAAGTTTTTAACAGCAAGGGCCAAGGCAGATTTTCGAGAATCGCAGAACGCATCATGAGGCAATCGATTTGCAACACCTAATTTCTCAAGCCGCTCACTTGTTTGTCCGTTAGGGCTAAAGATATAAACGGCACAATCCGCTTCTATTGCGTCTTTTATAGCGTTTTCTAATGCAAGGCCAATGGTTAAGTCCATCATTGGAACGGCGCTCAAATCAAGCACTACGGCCTTGTAGTTGTGTATGCGATTGTGATGTTTTGCAATGGCTTTGCTAGCACCAAAAATCATAGGTCCTGATAAATAGAAAAGTAGTACTTTTCCGTCCGCCTGATCCAACAGTGCTTTTTCTTCTTCGGATAGCGGAATATCGTCGTCGGCATCACTTATTGCTTTTACATTGCCTGATTGCAATCGGCTAAGTTTTTCAATTGTCATGATGTTGGCGATAAAAACGCCAATACCTACCGCGACCATTAAATCAACAAATACTGTTAAAGTCATAACGCCGTACATAATGATTGTTGGCGAAAGGGCGACTTTATGAGCGCGCTTCAAAAAGCTCCAATCTAGAATATTAATTCCCACATACAATGCGATACCAGCAAGAACAGCCATAGGAATAGGGCTTATCAATTCTGATGCTCCAAGCACAACCAACAACAGAATGAATGCTCTTGTTATGCCGGCCAGTGGTGATTTTCCACCAGACTGAATATTGACGACGGTTCCCATTGTGGCTCCGGCACCGGGTAAGCCGCCAAGTAGGCCAGAAAAAAAGTTAGCAAGACCTTGGCCAATTAACTCTCTGTTTGAATCGTGTTCTTTGCGGGTGAGGCTGTCAGCAATAACGGCAGTGAGTAATGTGTCAATACAACCTAATGTACCTAATACTAATCCATTAATAATCATTTCAATAAACGCGCTTTGATTGAAATGGGGCCAATGAATGGAAGGTAAGCCAGAGGGGATAACGCCAATGCGTCTCACATCTGAATCGTTAAATAAAATGACAGACAGTAATGTGATGGCAACTAAGGCAACAAGTTGTGGTGGCACAAAGCGGCGCCACTCTTTAGGTAGGTAAAAAAGTACCGCTAAGGTCAGTAGGCCTAAGAATAATTCAGAAAACTTAAGATCAAGAATGAGACTAGGTAAGGCTGTGAGTGTCCCCATCACGCCGCCAGAAGGAGAGGCGTGCCCCAGGAAAGGGGCGATTTGCAAGATAATAAGGATGATGCCAATGCCGGACATAAAGCCTGAAATGACACTGTATGGCATAAGCGTGATGTATTTTCCTAGCTTTAAATAACCCAATGTAATTTGAAACAAGCCAGCAATCATTACCACGGTAAACGCCATGGCTACGCCACCTTCAGGGTTGCTTGCCATCATGCTGGTGAGAACGGCTGTCATGATTACTGTCATCGGGCCAGTTGGTTCAGAGATAAGGCTGGTTGAACCGCCAAAAATTGCGGCGAATAAGCCAACTAAAATGGCTCCCCAGAGTCCCGCTTCAGCGCCCGCGCCAGATGCAACACCAAAAGCCAACGCTAAAGGCAATGAGACGATCGCCGTCGTCGCTCCACCAAATAAATCGCCGATAAGAGTCCAATCTTTAAAGCGCGTAAAATCAATGATCATGATTTGTTTCCTGTCCGTTATTTTACTTAGAGTAATAATTCTAAGTTATTCATAGTGCTTTGCTTGCAAAAGAGCCCGCATAGTGCGGGCTCTTTGTATGTCAATGAGGCTAGTGGCGCTTATTCCACGTTGGCTTCTGTTGACTCAGTACTGTGCTCTTCTGTGCGAGCAAGTCTTGGGTCATTTTTTACACGACCTGAAGAGGAGCGGCGACGAGATGTTGCTGCGTTGCGCTTTTCTTCTTGCTCAAGGCGAAGTTTTTCTTGCTGTGCCAAAATAGCGGCCGGTAGCTCAACAGGTGCTTTTGCCTCTGTTGCTGGTTTGGCAGCTGGTTTGCCGCGTCCACGTCGTGGAGTACGACCAGAGCGTGGAGTGGTTTCCTCAGGAATGGCGTCTGCCTTTTCTGTGGTTGGCGCACTTTGGGTTTCTACATCAGCATCAATATCATTACTGGTGTCAGAGGCCGATTCAGTTTCCTTTGCTTCTTGCGACTTTTGCTCAACTGCGGCCGGCTCGGTCGCTTTAGGTGGCTCAATAGTAGCTTCATCGACTTCTGCTTTTACTTCAACCACAGCGACTGCTTTTGTGTCCGCTTGACTTGTGTTTTGCTCAACTTCAGCTTTAGGTGCTTCTGTTGCGTTCGTTGCATCATCGGAGCTTGGGCTTTCCTGCTCAATTTTGCGCATTTGAGCCTTTACTGACATTTTAGGTTTCGCTGGTTTTGTGTCAGTGGTCTCTTCTTTTGGTGTCTTTTCCGTTGTCTCTTCTGATGAAGTCGTTAGTTTTTCAGCTTCAACAGCTTCAACAGCTTCAACAGCTTCAACAGCTTCAACAGCTTCAACAGCTTCGGCCGTTTCTATGGTCGCCGTAGTTTCTTTCTCTTCAGTGGTTTTATCAGCGTTTGGCTTATCAATTTCTGTCTGAGCTTGAACTACAGGTTCTTTCGTTTTTGCTTCGACATTATTGGCGGCTTCTTGCTGTGCCTCAGGGTTGTCAGATTCAGTACTATGTTGCGTGCCATTTTCATCTTTTTGAGGACGACGTGAGCGACGTGAGCGACGTGAACGGCGCTGTGGCTCATCATTACTGTTGTCGTTTTTCTCAGTAAGAGCTTGTTGAGCCGCTTCTACTTGAGCTGCATCTTCTTGCTCTTGTAATTTGGTTGCTTCTAGCGCTTCGTCCTTTAGTTTGCCGTTGCGACGACGATTGTCATTTCGATCTCGCTTACGCTCTTTGACTTCAGGCACTTCTTTTTGCGGTTGGCGAGGAGTGGCTTTTACAGCCGCTTCTTGCTTTTCACCTCTATTATCTTGGTTGTCTTGCTTGTTGTTGCGATTACGACGATTGTTATTTGGCTTAGAGCCTGCTTCCGCTTGTTCGCGTCGTGATTGGCGAGTTGAGCGGTTCTTTTCGTTGCTGTTGCTGTCGTCGCGATCGGCATTTTGGTGCTTCACATTGCGCTTATTTCTATTGGTGCGATTATTCGGTTTATTGGAAGAGTCACGGTCCGATTTTGTAGGCGTGCTAGGACTTGGTTTGCTCGCAGCTTTTGGTTTTGCTTGGTTTTGGGTTTCACCAAACAAAGCGGTGATAATGCGCTTGAATAAACTTGGTTTTTCCTGCGCTTTTTTCTCTGTCTTCGCGGCCGGAGCAGAATGCTCTGGAGCGGGCGCTTTTGGAGCGATACTGGTCACAGCAGCTTGAGCGCGAACATTTTCACTTGCTTTGCGTGGTTCGTAAGGAGGTTGCTCAGGTGTTTCTACTAACGTGTAGCTGTTTTCATTTTGAGTAACAACAGTGCTGTCATCACGAATACGTTCTACTTCAAAGTGTGGTGTTTCCATGTGCGGATTTGGCACAAGGATGATATGAACGTTATTTCGTTTCTCAATTTTAGCAATATTGGTGCGTTTCTCGTTTAGCAAGAAGGTCGCAACCGATACAGGTAAAACAGCACGGATCTGAGCGGTACGTTCTTTAGAGCATTCTTCTTCAATAAGACGCAATACAGAAAGTGCCAGAGATTCCACGTCACGGATGAATCCTTGGCCATTACAGCGAGGGCAAACGATACCGCTGGTTTCGCCAAGAGAAGGGCGCAAACGCTGACGTGACATTTCTAATAAACCGAAACGAGATATGCGGCCTAATTGAACACGAGCACGATCCGCTTCTAAGGCGTTTTTCATGCGGTTTTCAACTTCTTTCTGGTTGCGCACTGGCGTCATATCGATGAAGTCGATTACGACCAAACCACCAATATCGCGTAGGCGTAATTGACGGGCAATTTCATCTGCTGCTTCTAAGTTGGTTTGCAATGCGGTTTCTTCAATATCACCGCCTTTCGTCGCGCGGGCAGAGTTGATATCGATAGACACTAAGGCTTCTGTCGGGTCGATAACGATAGAGCCACCAGAAGGTAGGCGAACTTCACGCTGAAAAGCTGTTTCTATCTGAGTTTCGATCTGGAAACGGTTAAACAGAGGCGTAGAATCCGTATACATTTTGATGCGTGACTTAAAGTGCGGCATCACTTGCATAACAAAGTTAATGGCGTCTTGGTAAGCGCTTTTCTCGTCAATCAACACTTCGCCAATGTCTTCACGAAGATAATCGCGAATCGCACGAATGACGATGTTGCTTTCTTGGTAAATTAAGAAAGGAGCGGGCTTCTCAGAAGCAGCTTTGGTGATTGAAGACCACAAAGTATCAAGGTAGTCCAAATCCCACTGCAGCTCTTCAGTTGAACGGCCAACACCCGCGGTACGAACAATAAGCCCGCCGTTTTCTGGAGTGTTTAAGCCTGACATGGCTTCTTTTAAGTGTGATCTGTCATCACCGTCGATACGACGAGAAATGCCACCAGCACGTGGGTTATTTGGCATTAAAACCAAATAACGACCGGCCAAGCTAACAAATGTGGTTAGCGCTGCGCCTTTGTTTCCGCGCTCTTCTTTGTCCACTTGAACAATCACTTCCTGACCTTCACTTAACACATCTTTGATGTTAATTCGGCCTTCGTGATTGGATTTTTTGGAAAAATAGGTTTTGGAAATTTCTTTTAGTGGTAGGAAACCGTGACGATCTGCGCCGAAATCAACAAACGCAGCTTCTAAACTCGGCTCAATGCGAGTGATGCGTCCTTTGTATATGTTTGATTTCTTCTGTTCGCGTGAACCGGACTCGATGTCAAGATCGTACAGACGCTGTCCGTCTACTAGGGCAACGCGCAACTCTTCTTGTTGAGTTGCATTGATAAGCATTCTAATCATTATATGTGTGAACTCTGTTAGCGCTGAAACGAAAGAGACACAACAGTGATAGGGTAACCATTAATAAATCTGACTCAGAATTAGAGCAAGTCATTCAGTCTTTTCTGGCGAGAAGAGTACGCGATTCGTTTACTAGTACTTAAACGTTTTTGTGCGGTCGCTGCCGTGATTAATACCAAATAGTCTCTTTAACCGGTCTCGTTTTTTTGCCTTTTATACGAAACAACGCGAACGCGCGGTCGAGCAATTTAATGAGAGTTCCTTCCACTGAAGCGGATTTTTCCGAATCATGCGGTTTATTATTTAAGATTAACTGTTACAGAGGTAAGATAGGGGGCCAAAGTGTCGCTTCGGCAATTGTCATTCAATTCTTGCATCTTATCTTCGAGGTGTTTTGTTGCCTCTTACCCTTTGCGAATGTGAATATAACAGTAAAAACTAAGTGCTTCAATTATAAAGGAAACCAATCTTAGCTTATGTCGGACTCAGAACTAAATTCAGCAGAGCGTCCAGCGGTTCGTTACGTCACTATTGACGAGAATAATACGGGTCAGCGAATTGATAATTTTTTGGTCACCTTTCTTAAAGGGGTTCCGAAAGGCAAGATTTACAACTTATTAAGAAAAGGGGAGATTCGTGTTAACAAGAAGCGAACCAAACCGGATTATCGTCTTCAAAATGAAGATGTTGTGCGTATTGCGCCTATTGTAATTGCGCCAGAATCGGATAAACCCGTGTTGTCAGATAGACTTAAGAGCGAGATAGAATCACGCATCGTCTATGAGGATAAAGGGTTAATCGTGGTTAATAAGCCTTCTGGGTTAGCGGTTCATGGCGGCAGCGGTCTAAGTTTTGGTTTGGTGGAAGTCATTCGCCAAATGCGACCGTTAGAGAAGTTCATTGAGCTTGTTCATCGATTGGATCGTGATACTTCTGGTCTGATTATGATAGCCAAGAAGCGTGCGGTTCTAAAAGAGTTGCATACCGCATTGCGTGAAAAAGAGGGTGTGCAAAAAACGTATCTTGCTTTGGTTTACGGCAGTTGGCCAAAGCGAAAGTTGCAGGTTAATGCTCCTTTGCTAAAAAACGAACTGCAATCCGGTGAGCGTATTGTCAGGGTTCACACGGATGGAAAGGAAAGTTTGACTCGGTTTAAGTTGGTGCGACAGTTTGAAGGCTATAGTTTGGTCGAATGTGAGCCGGTAACCGGTCGAACACATCAGATCCGTGTTCATACTCTGCATGCTGGCTATCCAATTGTAGGTGATGAGAAGTATTCGCCTGCAGAGTCATTAAAAGAGACCAAAGCGCTTGGCTTTAAACGTTTGTGTCTGCACGCCACCCGTCTTGATATCATGTTGAATGGTGAGCGAATGTTGTTCGAAGCGCCGTTAGATAAAGAGTGGCAATCCTTAATGAATGAGAAATTAACAGGCATTTTTGCTTGATTTATCATTAACCAATATCTGATGTTAAAGGCCTGCAAGTGCAGGTCTTTTTTTTGCGGTTAATACCGTGGTTCGAATTCAAACTCTATAAGCTGAATTTCTACTGTGCTGTTATGTCTTGTCAGAGTAAGTGTTCTGAGCGCTTAGGAATGTAAAGATGTGATTAAAATGTGCAACGGCTCTTAGGGTGTTGTTCTTGTTTTTTCATCTTAATAATATGCAGTGATGGCTTTGTTGCATCGACATTGATTAAGAAGATAAGTATGAAGAAAGTTTTCTTTAAGAAGTTACAGTCTCTTACCGCGATTCTTGTGCTAAATACTGTGCCTGTAGGTTTTACACAGGCCGGCGGAGTTAACTATGAAGCCGAAGTTCTTCAGGCTAGGGTGTTGTCTGACGATAGGAAAAGTACGCTTAAGAGCGCAGGCTCGCAAACAGACACACTAAAGCAGTTGTATTTTGATAATTCACTGACTTACATCCAAAAACATATCGAGCAGGCGTCCAGTTATCAGCATCAAGTTGCTTTGGCGTTGGTGGAGGAGGCGTACCAAGACGATTATGATGCGCTTTTAGATCAATATGAGCTCGAAATAGAAAGTGCCGTTGCTAATAGTGATCCAAAAAGTATCAAAATTGCCAAGCATGGAATAATAAGCCAGTTGCAAGATTTAAAGAGGATGCGACGAGCGAAAATAGCCGAGTTCAATCGAAAGTTTGGCGTAACATTTGACGCAATATAGAGATTACTACTGTTTAGAATCGAGTCCATTAGAGAGTTAGCATGTCTTTTAATCAAACCCCTATTAATTTTGTCATGATACGACGGCAATTTGATTTTCGTGGTATTGAAATGGGGCGATGGGTGACGACAGAGGAAAGAGATCGAGCGGCGGTGAATTTCTATCGTGCGTTAGAGGATCTCATGTCTGTGCTGCAAGGGCCTGAAGTATTAATTTCTTTGCGAGGTACTCTTGGGCTTCAATATGGAAAAGGCGGAAGACCCGGTGTTGCGGCTCATTACGTTCCGGCAACGAGACAATTGTCCTTAGCAAAAAATGCGGGAGCAGGCAGTCTTGCCCATGAGTGGTTTCACGCCTTCGACCATTATATGGGAGAAAAAATGTTCCTACATGTATCAACAGCTCATTTCGCTTCTGTATGTTGGTTGAATAGCGCTCAATTACAATTGTCCCGTAACAAACAACCTCATCCACTTAGTTTATTATTAGCCGAATGCTTCAAAGCCATTATGCTCAACGAGCAAGGAGATGAGCCAAGTGATATGTTTCAAATATCCCGCCTTACCGATCAAAAGCTAAAAGTCATCTACTACGCTAAGCCAGAAGAAATGGCAGCGCGCGCCTTTGAGGCCTTCGTAGAGGACGCAAAACCGACCAGTTCCTTTTTAGTTAAAGGTACGCGTTATTCAGAAGAGGCAAAGGTTGGTCTTTACCCTCAAGGAGAACAGCGACTTCGTATTAATCAAGCCTTTCACAATTATTTCAGCTTGCTTGGAAGGGCGTTAAGTTAAGCCTTGTGTTTTCGCGGCCTTTATTTGAGATATCTTAAGTAAGCTGAGAATGGCAGTGTTTTTGATTTTAATCATAAATATTGAAAACAATGTTGTGGAATTTATTATTGGCGCATCGTCCTCCTTAACTCTTTATCGCCGCCCAAGAAAAAGGGCGAATCATTTCTGATTCACCCTTGTCGTTCCTGATACTTTTAACAAATACTGAGGATGTTAGTCTTCGTAGCTGTCTATTGGTGGGCATTCGCAGAATAGGTTGCGGTCACCGTAGACGTTGTCGATACGGCCAACAGGAGGCCAGTATTTGCGGGCCTTGATCCAGTTTAAAGGATAAGCGCCTTCTTTACGTGAATAGGTGTGATTCCATTCGCTGTCTAAAAGACTGTCTGCTGTGTGTGGGGCATTCACAAGCGGGTTGTCTTCTAAAGGCCATTCACCAGCTTGCACCTTGCTGATTTCTTTGCGGATCTGAATCATGGAGTCGCAGAAACGGTCTAGTTCTTCAAGATTTTCAGACTCTGTTGGTTCGATCATCAAGGTACCGGCAACAGGGAAAGACATGGTAGGTGCATGGAAACCAAAGTCCATCAATCGCTTGGCAATGTCTTCTTCACTGATGCCTGACTCTGCTTTTAGTGGGCGAATATCAATAATGCATTCGTGTGCCACGGTGCCATTTTTACCAGTGTAAAGCACTGGGTAATGTTCGCCTAAACGTTTAGCGATGTAGTTGGCATTCAGAATGGCGTTAAAGGTCGCATCGCGTAAGCCTTTGTCCCCCATCATTTTGATGTACATCCAAGTAATAACAAGGATGCTTGCACTTCCGTATGGGGCAGCAGATACGGCGCCGTGTTGGTCAGCCATCCCCATTACTGGTGTTACTGCATGTCCCGGCAAGAAAGGCGCAAGGTGAGATTTGACACCAATAGGGCCCATGCCAGGGCCACCGCCACCGTGTGGAATGCAGAATGTTTTGTGTAGGTTAAGGTGAGAGACGTCACCACCAAATGTACCTGGAGGTGCAACGCCAACCAATGCGTTTAAGTTAGCGCCATCAATGTACACTTGACCACCAAATTTGTGAACAATGTCGCAAACTTCGCGAATGTGTTCTTCAAATACGCCGTGAGTAGACGGGTATGTTGCCATGATGCAGCTGAGTTGCGCAGCGTGCTTCTCTGCTTTTTCAGCAAGATCCACCAGATCAATGTTGCCGTTATCGTCACATTTGACAATCACTACTTTCATACCAGCTAGAGCGGCAGAAGCTGGGTTTGTTCCGTGAGCAGAGCTTGGAATCAAACAAACATCGCGGTCGTGATCGCCTCGAGACTTATGATATTTATCGATGGCAATAAGGCCAGCGTATTCACCTTGTGCTCCAGAGTTTGGTTGCAATGAAACCGTGTCATAGCCAGTCGCTTTGGACAGCATATCAATCAGTTCTTGTAGCAATGCTTCGTAGCCTGATACTTGATTGCTCGGTGCGAACGGGTGAATACGACCAAACTCAGCCCAAGTAACTGGAATCATTTCTGATGCTGCGTTTAGTTTCATGGTGCAAGAACCAAGAGGAATCATACTTTGATTTAGAGCGATGTCTTTCACTTCCAATTGATGCATGTAGCGCATCAGTTCGGTTTCGCTGTGGTGACTATTAAATACTGGGTGAGTCAGAATGGCATCTTGACGCAATAATGCAGCATCAAAACCATAAGCGCTTTCCGTGTTTTGGATGTCTTCTAACGATAGTTTTGCACCAAAACATTCCGCTAAATCGATAAGATCAGTTGGTGTAATGGTTTCATTAAGTGCGATAGATACTTGGCTGTCAGACGCTTTATAGAAGTTCATTAACTTCGCGGCGCCCTTCGCCATGATGATGTCGGTTTGCTCACCAGTATTAACGATAACGGTATCAAAGTAGCTTGCGTTCGTTGTGAAGCCTTGTTTTTGAATGGCGTTAGCAAAACAATGTGTTAATGCGGCAACGCGAGTGGCGATTTTCTTCAGCCCATCTGGACCATGGTAAACGGCATAGAAGCCAGCCATCATGGCAAGTAATGCTTGAGCGGTACAAATGTTTGATGTCGCTTTTTCGCGACGAATGTGCTGTTCACGAGTTTGCATCGCCATACGAAGTGCTGGTTTGCCATGGCTGTCCTTTGATACGCCGATAACGCGGCCAGGCATAGAACGCTTGAATGCGTCTTTGGTGGCTAGGAAGGCTGCGTGAGGTCCGCCGAAGCCCATCGGTACGCCGAAACGCTGAGCGGAACCGAAAACGATATCGGCCCCCATGTCGCCTGGTGATTTCAAAAGCACAAGAGACAATAGATCAACAGCAATACTAACAAGCGCACCTTGTTCGTGAGCTTGCGCAATGATAGGTGACAAATCAGATACTGTGCCGTCAATGCCTGGGTATTGGAATATGGCACCAAACACATCATGTTGTGCGAAGTTAGCGATGTCATCAATGATGACTTCAATTTCTAGTAACTCGGCACGTGTTTTAACTACGTCAATGGTTTGTGGCAAGCAGTGGCTTGCAACAAAGAGTTTGTCGCTCTTCTTACGGTTAGAGCGCTTCATCAGCGTCATTGCTTCGGCTGCTGCTGTGGCTTCGTCCAATAAAGAGGCGTTGGATATTTCCATGCCAGTCAGGTCGATAATGACTTGTTGGAAGTTTAATAGAGCTTCCAAGCGACCTTGAGAAATTTCGGGTTGGTAAGGTGTGTACGCTGTGTACCAGCCTGGGTTTTCTAATAGATTACGCAGAATAGGTGATGGCACGTGTGTGTCATGGTAGCCCATGCCGATAAAAGAACGCGCCACTTTGTTTTGATTGGCGATGGCTTTTAGCTGCACAAGTGCTTCGCTTTCGCTAACAGGGTTGGCTGAAAGGTCTAGATTTGCTTGACGAATGGCTTCAGGGACTGTTTTTTCGATCAGTTCTGGAAGGCTGTTTATGCCGATTGTTGCTAGCATTTTGGCTTGCTCTGATTCATCAGGGCCAATATGGCGAGCAATAAATTCATCGTTATTTAACAAATCGCGAATGCACGAAGTCATGGTTTAATCACCTATTAAGATTGGAACGGGGAGAGTAGGCTCTCGGTACTAGTTTAGGAGAGCCTATAGTGAGACTATTCGATAGTGGCTGAATAGCCTGCAGCATCAAGTAGTTTATCAAGATCGGCGGCGTCGCTAAGCTTGATTTTTGCAATCCATGCACCTTCAAAAGGCGCTTCGTTGATTAATTCTGGAGCATCATTAAGAGCGTCATTAACGGCAATAACTTCACCATTAACAGGGGCATAAATGTCGGATGCCGCTTTTACAGATTCTACAAGAGAAAACTGTTCTGTCGCGGTAACTTCTGCGCCTACTTCTGGAAGTTCAACGTAAACAACATCGCCTAGTAGATCTTGCGCATGATCGGTAATACCAACAGTAACGGTGCCGTCGCCGTTGTCTAAAACCCACTCATGAGAGTCAGCGTATTTTAGGTTTTCTGGAATAGTGCTCATAGTATTTATGCCTCTTTAAAAAAATACCCAAGGAGTTTAGCGCCTTGGGTATGTGATTTTTAGCGGTAAAGTGGGAAGCGTTTGCAAAGCTCTTTTACTTCAGCAAGCACGCGTGCTTCTACTTCTGGATTGCCTTCAGGCATCTCAACTAAACCGTCAAGTACGTCACTGATTAGGTGGCCAACTTTTTCAAATTCTTCAACGGCAAAGCCGCGAGATGTGGCCGCTGGTGTACCGATACGGATACCAGAAGTGATCATTGGCTTTTCAGTATCGAAAGGAATGCCGTTTTTGTTACAGGTGATGCCGGCGCGCTCTAGCGCTTTATCAACCACGTTACCTTTTAAACCTTTAGGGCGAAGATCAACCAGCATTAGGTGGTTGTCCGTTCCGCCGGTGACGATATCGCAACCACGTTCGATCATGACAGCAGCCAATGCTTTCGCGTTCGCAACCACTTGGTCGATGTACACTTTGAACTCAGGTTTCAGTGCTTCGCCAAATGCGACTGCTTTACCAGCAATAACGTGCATTAGTGGGCCGCCTTGGTAGCCAGGGAAAACAGCTGAATTGATTTTTTTGCCAAGATCTAGATCGTTGGAAAGAATCATGCCGCCACGAGGGCCGCGTAGTGTTTTGTGGGTCGTGGTTGTTACAACGTGCGCATGTGGAAGTGGAGATGGGTGAGCGCCAGTCGCAACAAGACCTGCAATGTGTGCCATGTCAACGAATAGGTAAGCGCCAACCTTGTCAGCAATTTCACGGAAACGCTTGAAATCAATAACACGTGGAATAGCGGAGCCACCCGCGATGATCATTTTTGGCTTGCACTCTAGCGCTTGGGCTTCGATTGCATCGTAATCGATCAATAGTGTTTCTGGGTTTACTTGGTATTGAACCGCGTTAAACCATTTGCCAGATTGAGCTGGTGGCGCGCCGTGAGTCAAGTGACCGCCAGCATCCAAAGACATGCCTAAAATTGTGTCGCCTGGTTGTAGTAGGGCAAGCATCACTGCGCCATTTGCTTGGGCGCCAGAGTGAGGCTGTACGTTTGCGAATTCACAGTTGAACAATTGCTTCGCGCGATCGATAGCAAGTTGCTCGGTAACATCTACCGCTTCACAGCCACCGTAGTAACGACGATTCGGGTAACCTTCTGCATATTTGTTTGTTAGAACAGAACCTTGTGCTTCTAAAACGGCTTTTGAAGTGATGTTCTCTGAAGCAATCAATTCAATACCTGTTTCTTGGCGTTCTTGCTCTTCAACAATCGTTGCAAAAAGTTCTGGATCTCGCTCAGCTAAAGTTTGGCTGAAAAAGGCTTCGGTATTCGCCATAGGGAAATTCCTCTTAAATAAACATGTATGCCCAAAAGACAATGAGTCGTGCGTATAATAACACTAAGGCAGTCTAAGATGATGAAAAAAGATCATCTTTCTAAGAACGTCAGTCATTGTTCGGTTTACGTCATTTTTGCTTATCATAATCAAAAAGTTTCCAATTGGAAACAGTCATTCGATCAGAATTATTAAGTTTATATGTTTATAATCCTGACCGTTTGTTTAATTTTTTAGGTTGTATATATTGCGTTTGCTCTGATTTTGTTTTGAATTATTGTGGTTAAACGCTTGTCAAATCCTGCACCTTTTCGATACTCTGTTTCCAATCGGAAACAAACACATTCATTACTTTATTTAAGGTTCTCGTTATGAAACGTACTGCTTTGTATGATCAACATATTGCTTCTAGTGCCAGAATGGTTGAGTTCGCAGGTTATGAAATGCCAGTTCAGTACCCTTTAGGGGTGATGAAAGAGCATTTGTGGGCTCGTGAAAATGCGGGTCTGTTTGATGTGTCGCATATGGGGCAAGTGTTGTTAAGAGGGGAAGGCGTTAAAGAGGCGTTAGAAGCTATATTGCCTGTTGATGTGTTGGGCTTAGCCAAAGGAATGCAAAGATACGGCATGTTTACTACGGACAAAGGCGGCATTACGGACGATCTTATGTTTGCCAATTGGGGCGATGAAGTTTTTATGGTTGTTAATGCTGGTTGTAAAGAGCAAGACTTTGCCTACTTGGAGGCCTCTTTGGTGGGGTGTGAAGTTGAAGTAATTGAAGATCGTGCATTGTTAGCAATTCAAGGGCCTAAGGCTCGTGAAGTATTTTCCCGTATGGTGCCTGATGCGGCCACAATGACGTTTATGCAAAGTAGCAAGTTTGAATGGCAAGGTGTTGATTTGTGGGTAAGCTGTTCTGGTTACACTGGCGAAGATGGTTATGAGGTTTCTGTACCAAATGATCATGCTGAGGCATTTGCTAATGCGTTTTTGGCTTATGATGAAGTTGAATGGATTGGTCTTGGGGCGCGTGACTCATTGCGCCTTGAAGCAGGCTTGTGCTTGTATGGCCATGATATTGATACGACGACGACCCCAGTAGAGGCGTCTCTTAATTGGGCAATACAAAAAGTTCGTCGCTCAGGGGGTGATCGAGCTGGTGGCTTCCCGGGTGCCGATATTATAATGCCAGAATTTACGAATAAACCGGCCAAAAAACGGGTTGGTTTCTTGGTAGATGGGCGCGCTCCAGTTCGTGAGGGCGTTGAGGTCGTTGATGCTTCTGGTGAAGTGAAAGGTTCAGTAACCAGTGGTGGCTTTTCACCAAGTCTGGCCCAACCTATTGTTATGGCATATGTATCTACTGAAGCGTTGGATGCTGAAAGTGCTTTGTTTGCAAGCGTGAGAGGGAAGTCTATTCCGCTGAAGCAAGTTGCGATGCCTTTTGTGCCTTCACGATACTATCGTGGTTAAACGTTACTATCGCGTTTAAATATTACTGCGAACACAAATTTGCGGTTTTAATGGTTATTCAGGCGGTGTTTGTGGCTTGACGTATAAATGTGCGTTACGTGAGATTCTTTTCTTTGCGTAGCGCATTTTTGTTTCTTGTGTGATAATTCTTTACATTTGGAGTGTACGCTTGGCAAGTGCAACACAGCTTGTGGCGGCTTTTAATGCCTGTTTCCTTTCGAATTTTAATACCTGCCTTATTGGTGGGGCGCAAGAGCCTCTTTATGTTCCAGCGGAACCTAATGATAGTGCGAAAATTTTCTTTCGTCTTGATTATGCATCGAGCGCTCTTCATGAGGTCAGCCATTGGTGTATTGCGGGTGATAAAAGGCGATTATTAGAAGATTATGGTTATTGGTATGAGTCGGATACTCGCGACTTGCAGACACAAGCAAAGTTTGAGCAAGTTGAAGTGAGGCCACAGGCCGTTGAGTGCGTTTTGCATTGGGCGGCAGGGTTACCTTTTCGAGTAAGTGTCGATAATTTATCCATGCCTGACTATAACGCTGAGCATTTTGAAAACGCGGTTATGACTCAGGTGGGTAAGTATGTTGTTTCAGGCTTGCCAGTTCGTGCGGAAACATTTTCTGCTTATTTATTGGCACAGCGCTTTCCTGATTTAGAGTTTAGTGAGTTTTTAAAGCAACGATATGAAGATTATTGCAGATGAAAACATGCCAAATGCCAAAGTTTTATTTTCGCATTTGGGTGATGTTGAGCTGGTTAATGGGCGAACCTTGACCAATGCACAAGTTAAAGACGCCGATGTGTTATTGGTTCGATCGGTGACTAAAGTAACGCAAGCCTTGCTCGAGGGGAGTCGTGTTCGCTTTGTTGGAAGTGCAACCATTGGTGTGGATCACATTGATTTGGCGTATTTAAACAAGGCGGGCATTGGGTTTAGTAGTGCGCCTGGTTGTAATGCGGAAGCGGTTGCCGATTACGTTTTTAGCGGATTAAGTCATTTATACATGACCAAAGGTTTTCGCTGGCTGGATAAAAAAATTGGTGTCATTGGCTATGGCAATGTCGGCAAGACAGTTTATGAACGTTTTTCAGCAATGGGTTGTCAGGTTTGTGTTTATGATCCATTTAAAGAGCAGACTGTAGATCAGGCTAATTTTGTGTCTCTGGAGGACGTATTAAGTTGCGGTGTGATATCGCTGCACGCGCCCTTGACTCGCTCTGGAGTGTTTCCTACTGAGGGGATGGTTGGCAGTGAAGAGCTGTCTAAATTATCCTCTGATGTCGCGATTGTCTCTGCTGGTCGAGGTGGGGTGATTGACGAATCGGCGTTGCTTGCACGCTATAAAGAGTTAGAGGGTGACCTGCATTTAGTGTTAGACGTGTGGGACGGCGAACCCGTTATTAATCAGGAACTCGTGAGTGTGGCGGATATTGCCACGCCTCATATCGCGGGTTACAGCAAGCAAGGACGTGAAAAAGGCACTTGGATGGTGTATCAATCCTTATGCAAGTTTTTAGGCATAAACACGCTCCATCTTACTGAAAGCGATGCGATTAGCTCTGGCTGGATTCCTGCCGTTACAACGCGTCTGGGATCGATTGCCGAAGAAATGCTGGCTCGAAACATTCAGGCAATCTATGATGTGGCAAGAGATGATGCTAGATTGCGTTATAAGTACCGAGAAAACAAAGAAAACAATGTCTTTGATTGGCTGCGAAAGCACTATGTAGAAAGAGACGAATTGAATACGTGTGTGGTTACTGTTGATGACTGCGCTTCGTCAAGTCGTATTAGTGCTGTTGGCTTCTCACATAATAAGTAAAGCTAAGGTAAGAGCATGGCTGGAGTAATGCAGGTCGATCTAGGAGATCTTGAAGTACCTATAGGGACGAATGTGCAGGTAGAGTTTATCTCTCCGCCTGGGCGTTATATGGTCAAGGTGTTAGGGAATATCCCTGGAAGATCGCTTATTTTGTCCACTCCCAAGTTGAATGGCAAAAGTATTCTTGTTCGCGATAGTCAAGTGGTGAATGTTCGCTTGATGCTAAGCACTCATGTGTGCGCTTTTTCGAGTAAGGTTGCAAAAAGTTATATGGAGCCTGCAGCCCATTTGCACATTGCATACCCTGAGTATGTTGAAACCTCAGAAGTGCGACAAGCTGTGCGAGTTGAGACGCGCTTAATATGTAATATAGAACCTAATGGTTCGGCGGTATCCATTGGTTCTGCATCATCAGCCGTGATTATTGATTTGAGCTTGGGTGGGGCTAAGCTGATTTCAAAAGAAGACTTTGGCTCTGTCAATCAAACGATGAAGCTTAATTGCAATGTCAAGGTGGGTCCCTATAATCATTTATTAAAGTTAGACTGTGAAATTCGTTCTCAAGAAATTCAGATGCTAGAGCAGGTTCAAGCGAGCCTAGTAGATAATGACTTTTTATCTAGGATGGGTGTGGAATATTTTTATGTGTACGGGATCCGTTTTGTTGACGTGGTGAAAGACGTGGGTATTCCCTTGATGGCGTTTATCTATGAGACACAAAGAAACAAAGCAAAGTAAATGAGTTTGAGGATTCGAAAAAATGCCAGCGACTTTGCTGGCATTTTTTTGGCTCTTCTAATGAGCTAAGTCTTTTCGTTCTACAGAGCCTGAAGTGCTTTGATGCGCTCTTCAATAGGTGGGTGGCTCGAGAACAGTTCACCCATTGTTGGTGTTTTCCCGCGACGAATGCCGAAAGCAAGCATGGAGTCTGGCATGCGACTTTCTTCGTGTTCCTGTTGCAATCTTGCAAGTGCGGCAATCATAGCGCCTTTGCCTGCCAACCTTGCGCCGGCTTCATCGGCTCGGTATTCGCGAAAACGCGAGAACCACATAACAATCATTGACGCCAAAATACCAAATACAATTTCGAAAACAAATGTGGCGATGTAGTAACCCCAACCTACTGAGCCTTCGTTGTCGTCTTTGCGTAAGAACTGATCAACAGCGTAGGCGGCTATCCGAGCAAAGAACATGACGAAGGTGTTTACCACGCCCTGAATGAGAGACAAAGTAATCATGTCACCATTCGCCACATGGCCTATCTCATGTCCTAATACTGCTTTGATTTCATCTGGTGAAAAACGATCTAGCATGCCGCTTGATACTGCGACGAGTGCATCGTTTTTATTCCAGCCTGTTGCGAACGCATTGGCTTCATGAGCTGGAAATATCGCAACTTCAGGCATTTTGATACCGGCTTTCTGCGAAAGTTCTTTCACTGTATCCAGTAGCCATACTTCCTTGTGATTACGAGGTTGTTCGATAACAACGGCGCCTGATCCACGTTTTGCCATCCATTTTGATAGAAGCAGTGAGATTAGGCTGCCAGTAAAGCCAAACACACCGCAGAAAATAAGCAGAGATGTGAAGTTTAGGCCATTGCTGGTCATGTAACCGTTAACACCTAAAAGGCTTAAAACAATACCCGCTACCACCATGACAGCTAGGTTTGTCAGTAAAAACAGAATAATACGCATGACTATGCTCCTTAAGAAACTGTTAAGGAGCATAGTAGGGCTTTCTTGAATTTATTCAAGAGAGAGCTTAGCGCTTTCTTAATCGACTTAAAAATGCAGCAAATCGATCCATGGCAGGAGAGAGTTCTTCGACATGAGGAAGGAAGACGAAGCGCACATGGTCGGGTGTGGGCCAATTAAAGCCGGTGCCTTGAACGATAAGTACTTTTTCTTCCCGTAGAAACTGCAACACAAGATCCATATCGTTTTGTATTTTGTACATCTTAGGGTCAAGGCGAGGGAATAGGTACAAGGCGCCCTCTGGTTTATGGCAATGAACACCAGGGATGCTATCAAGCGCTTCCCATGCGACCTTGCGTTGTTCGTATAAACGGCCGCCAGGAGTAATAAGCTCGTTAATGCTCTGATAGCCCCCCAACGCCGTTTGTACAGCATGTTGGGCAGGTACGTTAGCGCATAGTCTCATGGAGCTTAATATGTCCAGACCTTCTATGTAGTCGCTAATGCCACTCCTGTCACCTGTAATTGCCATCCAGCCTGAGCGGAATCCTGCAGTGCGATATACTTTTGATAGTCCACCGAACGTAATGCAGGGTGCTCGCCCTTCTGTGAGTGTGGCTGTAGGAATGTGCTTTGCTTCGTCATAGAGGATTTTGTCGTAAATCTCATCCGAAAAAATCAGTAAGTTATGTTCTTCCGCAAGGTTGACGATTGATTCAAGAACGTCTTTTTCATAGACCGCCCCCGTTGGGTTGTTCGGGTTGATAATGACGATGGCTTTGGTTTTGTTAGAGATTTTGGAGCGAATGTCGTTGATGTCGGGTTGCCAACCAGAGCTTTCATCGCACAGGTAATGTTTGACATAGCCGCCAGCCAGCGTGGCTGCCGCTGTCCAAAGTGGATAGTCCGGAGCCGGTATAAGGATTTCATCGCCGTCATTTAGTAAGCCTTGCATGGCCAAAACAATCAGTTCGCTGACACCGTTCCCCATCCAGACGTGGTTGACGTCAGCCGACTTTATTCCCATTGCTTGGTATTTTTGCATAACGGCTTTGCGTGCTGAAAAGAGGCCTTTGGAATCGCAATAACCTTGTGAAGTAGGCAGGTTACGAATTACATCAACCAATATTTCATCCGGCGCTTCAAAGCCAAATGGCGCAGGGTTGCCTATGTTCAGCTTTAGTATGCGTTGACCTTCTTCTTCCATGCGTACGGCTTCTTTAAGTACTGGGCCGCGTATTTCATAGCAGATGTTGGAGAGTTTGTTAGATTTGCGAATTTGCACCACGTTATCCTTACTGAAGCTGTGTGGGGAGAGGAGTCACTTTACACTTTACTTAATGCGGATCAAGGTGTGAAAAGAAAAATAGCTGCTTTATTGAGTAAGAAAGCAGCTATTTATTAGAAGGCTTACTGTTTCAATAATGCAATGACGTTGGGGTCGCCTAGTAAGCGGTTAACGGTTTGGCTGGCAAGTTCATTCATGTCGTCCTGAATTGCTTGTTGGTAGGGCATGGTTCCATACTCTCTGACTTTTTGAGAGCCGTAGTTGGCTTTATAAGTTTGGCCTTTTGCTGACAGCGTTGTTTTTAATTCAAATTCAAGAGTGGCAACGGTTTTTAATGTCTCCACTTTCGTGGTGTAGCTCATTTTTGTAATGTCTATCTGTAAATCAGCAGGTGGCATGACGCCTTGGTCTGGAGTGAAGCCTAATTCACGTAATCCTTTTAAGACGCTTTCCTTTACGCTTTGGTTAATGTCGTTTGTAGTAAATATGTCTGCTCGCTCGTTAATGCCTGTCTTTATAGATCCGATTGCATTGGTGAGTTTTGTGCTGGTGGATACGTCAATGACACGGTCATTTGTTAATCCAGAGTTTTTAACATCAACCTTTGGAGTAATGCTTATATAGTGTGTTGTAGAGCAGCCAGCCAATAAAAGAGTGGATAGGGATAGAGCAAGTAAAAGAGGTTTGCATTGCATAATGACTCCGATCAGATTGATTTCTAAAGCGACTTTTTGTCTAAGTGGCTTAAATTAATGAAAAAAACTGTTGATTTTAAGATTAGTAACAGTAATATACGCACCCGCTCACACAGCAAGATTGCAACGTTGTCCCATTCGTCTAGAGGCCTAGGACACCGCCCTTTCACGGCGGTAACAGGGGTTCGAACCCCCTATGGGACGCCATCTTTTCATAAGGATGTTTGTGTAGTCTACCTATTTTTAGATGTGTATGAGAAGTGTTTTGCGGGAATAGCTCAGTGGTAGAGCACAACCTTGCCAAGGTTGGGGTCGCGAGTTCGAGCCTCGTTTCCCGCTCCATCATTCTTGTTAGCGATAGCAGAGTGATCAGTTTACAGTTTTGTCAAAACTGAATTGTGTCCCATTCGTCTAGAGGCCTAGGACACCGCCCTTTCACGGCGGTAACAGGGGTTCGAACCCCCTATGGGACGCCACTATTTAGGATGCTCTATGTAGATAGAGGTCGTAAATCGCTTGAATAGAGTAGAGCGGTTAGTAATGCGGGAATAGCTCAGTGGTAGAGCACAACCTTGCCAAGGTTGGGGTCGCGAGTTCGAGCCTCGTTTCCCGCTCCATCATTCTTGTTAGCGATAGCAGAGTGATCAGTTTACAGTTTTGTCAAAACTGAATTGTGTCCCATTCGTCTAGAGGCCTAGGACACCGCCCTTTCACGGCGGTAACAGGGGTTCGAACCCCCTATGGGACGCCACTATTTAGGATGCTCTATGTAGATAGAGGTCGTAAATCGCTTGAATAGAGTAGAGCGGTTAGTAATGCGGGAATAGCTCAGTGGTAGAGCACAACCTTGCCAAGGTTGGGGTCGCGAGTTCGAGCCTCGTTTCCCGCTCCATCATTCTTGTTAGCGATAGCAGAGTGATCAGTTTACAGTTTTGTCAAAACTGAATTGTGTCCCATTCGTCTAGAGGCCTAGGACACCGCCCTTTCACGGCGGTAACAGGGGTTCGAACCCCCTATGGGACGCCACTATTTAGGATGCTCTATGTAGATAGAGGTCGTAAATCGCTTGAATAGAGTAGAGCGGTTAGTAATGCGGGAATAGCTCAGTGGTAGAGCACAACCTTGCCAAGGTTGGGGTCGCGAGTTCGAGCCTCGTTTCCCGCTCCATCATTCTTGTTAGCGATAGCAGAATGATCAGTTTACAGTTTTGTCAAAACTGACTTGTGTCCCATTCGTCTAGAGGCCTAGGACACCGCCCTTTCACGGCGGTAACAGGGGTTCGAACCCCCTATGGGACGCCACTTTTATTTACTGTGTAAATGATTGTGTCGTGATCTAGTGTGTTAAAATGAGTTTTAATGTGTCCCATTCGTCTAGAGGCCTAGGACACCGCCCTTTCACGGCGGTAACAGGGGTTCGAACCCCCTATGGGACGCCACTCTTTAAAATGTTTACGCGGGAATAGCTCAGTGGTAGAGCACAACCTTGCCAAGGTTGGGGTCGCGAGTTCGAGCCTCGTTTCCCGCTCCAATTTCTTTCGTAAAGAAAGTATTTATATGTCCCATTCGTCTAGAGGCCTAGGACACCGCCCTTTCACGGCGGTAACAGGGGTTCGAACCCCCTATGGGACGCCATTCCTTTTTGCGTTATCATAGCTAACCTTCAATTTTGAGTTTTTAGCCATGACATGGTTCGTCGATTATAGATTGAACAGCTCTGTTTCTGTTGCCGACCGTGCGTTTTCATACGGTGATGGTGTCTTTGAAACCATTCGTGTTATTCCTCAATGTTTTTTCCAGCTCAATGACCATTTATCTCGTATGTACCGTGGTTTGACTAAGCTCGGCATGCCGCTGAGTTTTGAGCAAAAACAAAATCTTACCCGTTTTCTGCATGACACAGTTTTGCCGTTCATTGATCGTGAATCCGTAGTGAAAATTATCGTCAGTCGAGGGGAAGGAGGGCGAGGTTATTTACCGCCAAATGACAGCAATCATACTATTGTCATTGGCATCCTAACTGCGCCGGATTATCAGACCATCCGCAAAAGTGGCGTTTCTCTGTCTATTTCACCTGTTCCCGTCAATAAAAACCGTTTTTTAGCGGGTATCAAACATTTAAACCGTTTGGAAAATATTGTGGCCAAGCGTTTTTTATTGTCTCCAGACTTTGAAGCCATCATGTTAAGTTCCGATCAGCGTGTCATTGAATGTATTCAGAGTAATCTTTTTTGGTTTAAAAGTGGCATTTTGTATACCCCAGCGCTTAGCGAAGCAGGTGTTCAGGGGACTTTTCGACAAGCTATTTTGAAAGAGCAAACCGCTTATGTGGTTCAAATAGGCAATTTTGGTTTGTCTGAGGTCAAATCGGCAGACGAAGTCTTTATTTCGAATAGTTTAATGGGCATTGTTCCTGTTACTGCTGTGGGCGGATTGTCTCTCCCCATTGGCATTCATACTCGTAAATTACAAAAATTAATGCAAAGTAAGGATGTGCATGCCGTTCTTTAGGTGGTTTTATCGTATTGTCTTTTTAGTTATGACGCTGTCAGCGATCTTAGCGGGTTATCTGTATCACTCTATTACCGTGCCGATATCGCTTAGCTCTGAGGATACTTTTGAGGTTCGAGCTGGAGATTCTGCATACAGTTTAGGTAAAGAACTGAGTTCTAAAGGTTTAATCTCTCAGCCATTTTTAACCAGAGTGGTGGCAAAGCTTCACCCAGAGTGGGTGCCGAAAGTGGGTAAGTATGCCATTGACCCCACGATGAATTTATTGGATCTGATGTCGCTTTTTGATTCAGGGCAATCCATTTTTTATTCCATTACCTTGTTAGAAGGTAAAACGACCCAAGACTTCCTTCGTACGATGCAGGCCAAAGGCAATATCAGCATGACATTACTAGAGGCGACAAATGAAGAGATTGCTCAGCGCATCGGACTAGATGTAACGCACCCAGAAGGACAATTTTTTGCGAATACGTACCGATATCACGATGGGGATACGGATGTGAGTATTCTGAAACACGCACACGAGTTGATGAGTCAGACCTTATCCACGCTTTGGGATAACAAAGCGGCAAATTTGCCTTATAAATCCCCATATGACGCTTTGATTATGGCGTCTATTATAGAGAAAGAAACCGGTGTTCCAGAGGAGCGTCCTTTGATTGCAGGTGTATTTATTAGCCGACTATTAAAAGGCATGCGCTTGCAGACAGACCCAACGGTAATATATGGGTTAGGAGAAAGTTTTAAAGGAAATTTAACTCGGAAAGGTTTACAAGATTCTTCGCCTTATAATACATACCGATATTATGGTCTGCCGCCAACTCCCATAGCAAATGTGGGCCGTGACGCAATAGCCGCGGCGTTAAACCCTGACAAGACGAACGCGTTGTATTTTGTTGCAAAAGGCGATGGAACTCATGCGTTTTCAAATACACTGAAAGAACACAATCAAGCAGTCAGAAAGTATCAATATAAGCGTCGAGAAGACTACCGTTCAACGCCAGAAAGTTCGAAATAGAGAGGTTGTATAATGAGAGGCAAATTTATTTCGCTTGAAGGAGGAGAAGGCAGTGGCAAAACAACCGCGATTCAATTTATCCAACAATGGTTAGAGCAGCACAGCATTCCCTATATTATGACTCGTGAACCGGGTGGAACGCCGCTAGCTGAAGAAATACGCCAGCTTATCTTGAGTCCACGTGAAGAAAAAGTGAATGATGTAGCGGAACTGTTACTTGTTTTCGCTGCGAGAGCTCAGCATTTGGCTGAAAAAATACAGCCAGCTCTTGATGAGGGTATTTGGGTAATCAGTGATCGATTTCTTGATTCAAGTTATGTGTATCAGGGTAAAGCGCGCGGTGGAGATGTGGCTGTATTGGATCAGTTGAGCCGCTGGGTTGTTGGTGAGAATAAACCTGATGCAACTTTGCTGCTGGATGTGCCTGTTGAGTTGGGACAGGAACGGGTTGTTCAACGTCAACACCAAGACCGTTTAGACAAGGAATCGTTGTCGTTTCATCAAAAAGTACGTGACGGTTTTCTTGAGCGAGCAGATGTCGAACCTGATCGAGTCAAAGTTATTGATGCCAGTCAATCATTAGAGTCGGTCAAATACCAAATTGAAAAGCAGCTTGTTCAACTCAATAATGCTTGGTCTGGAATTAGCTAAATGACACATATCGCGGATTGGCTCTTACCCTGTTTACGCCAAGTACAAGTTTTAAAGCAAACTAATAGCCTTTCGCACGCGTTGTTGATAACCGGAGCGGACGGTGTGGGACAAGAAGAGCTGGCCCACGAAATGGTGAAAGACTTGATGTGCGAAAGTGACCAAGCATCAGCTTGTGGATACTGCCATTCTTGTCAATTGATGCGAGCGGATACGCACCCAGACTTTCGTGTTCTTGATGGTGAGGCGTCTACGATAAAAGTAGATCAAGTTCGCTTACTCGTTCGTCAAATTAGCCAAAAGCCCCAAGTGGGCCACAATAAAGTGGTGCTAATTACCCACGCACAAGCCATGAATATAAATGCTGCGAACGCCGTGCTTAAGGCGCTTGAAGAGCCAGCGGCACGAACTTATTTTGTGTTGACAAGCTCTCAATCGACCAGTTTATTGCCAACCATTCGAAGCCGTTGCCTTTTGGTTAACGTGCCAACACCGAGCCTTGATGCAGTTAAGACATGGCTAACCCAACAACCAGAAGGGGAGGTTTTGTCATCTTTATTTTGGCTAACGACTCAGCCATTTCGACTATTGTCGATTCAGCAGCAGGGAAAAACGCCAATATATCTGGAGTTACCCCAAAAACTGAGTGAAATGGTGCATGGCAGGATGCCTGTCAGTGATGTTATTAAGGGTATGGACAGTAACAATGTTGAAGATTACTGCAATGGATTGGCCGCCATTTTACATCAGTGTATTTGCCACTCTACAGGAGCGCCATTAGACGCTGCGTTGCAAGGTATTTTTAACGTACTTGTGTCTCGATTGGGTATTCAACAACTTATGTTGCGTTATCAATCCCTGCAAAATTTAAAGTCAGACCTTCAAAAAACAAACTTAAACCCCATAATGCAACTAACACACGAATTGAACCAGTGGTAAACAGACTATGTTAATTGATACCCATTGCCATCTAGATATGCTGGATTTGGCACCCTACAACAATGATGTTAACGGCGCATTAAACGCGGCTTATCAGCAAGGTGTTAGGCAATTACTGACCATATCGGTTGATTTGAATAAAATGGACACGGTATTAGGGTTTACTCGGAGGGAGGGTGTGTATGCCAGTTGTGGTGTTCATCCATTACAGAGTGAAGGATTGGTTCGTGATGATCTTTTGCTTGCTCGCTACGCTGCGGATCCAAAAGTAATTGCTATCGGTGAAACGGGCTTAGATTATTTTTATGAGGCGTCAGAGCAAGCTCATGAAGCACAAAAGGTGAGCTTTATGCATCACCTTCAGTTAGCTGGCAAACTGGAGTTGCCTGTCATTGTTCATACCCGTAACGCAAAAGCAGATACTATGGCTTTGATTAAGCAATATGGCAACCGCGACTCTGCCGGAGTATTGCATTGCTTTACCGAAGATTATGACATGGCAAAAGCCGCGTTGGATGAAAATTATCTGATTTCTATTTCGGGGATAGTGACGTTTAAGACGGCTGAGGATCTAAAAGAGACAGTGCGTAAGCTTCCTTTGGAATCGTTGATTGTTGAAACTGATGCTCCGTATCTTGCGCCGGTTCCTTATCGAGGAAAGAAAAACGAGCCCAAATACGTGTCCGAGGTCGCACAATATGTCGCTGATTTAAAAGGTATTCGATACGAAGCGTTGCTAGAAGCCACGGCACAAAACTTCCACCGAGTGTTTTCAAAAGCCAACCCAGAAAATTTGTTACAGCCTACTCATAACTGATAAACCTCTATTTTATTGAGCAAGTAGTCACTCTGATATTTGTTTTGTCATATAGGCGAAGTGGCATCAGAGTGTTAGTCTCAACATATTGTATTTACATAACATATTCGAAAGAGAAGTGTTTCTCTTTCACAGACCATTTTTTACGGTCTGTTCAACAAAAGGAAACCCATTGATGTCTAACATGGTTGCCTCTCTACCTTACCAAGCGCTTGCTGCAAAAGTACCGAATGATCACCTGACGTTTAAAACGCTTAATGACATAGAGCCACTCAGCGGTATTTTAGGGCAAGAACGTGCTGTGGAAGCGATTCAGTTCGGTGTCGCTATGCAACGTCCTGGTTACAATATTTTTGCCATGGGGGATTCTGGTACAGGGCGTTCATCCTATGTGTTGAGTTACTTGCGCAGTGAGGCAAAACGCCGACCAGCACCAAATGAATGGGCATACGTTAATAACTTTACTGAAAGTCATCGCCCGAAAGCGATCGAATTTTCTCCGGGCTTGGCCTCAGAGTTTGAAAAAGAGATTCGTGCCCTAATAGACGGCCTAATGGCGACGTTTCCTGCCGCATTTGAAAACCCGTCCTATCAGCAACAAAAGTCTGTTATTGATCGCGCATTTAATGATCAATATGAAGCCGCTATCAACAAAGTAGAACGTATTTCAGGGAAAATTGGCGTTGCGATGTTCCGCGATGCATCGTCAGTAAGTTTTGCACCAATGAAGGACGGAAAGGCTTTAGAAGAGAACGAGTTTGCCGCACTGACTGACGATGAACGCGATGCTTTCCAAGAGGGTGTATCAACATTGGAAGGGCTGCTCAATGAAGAGTTGTTGGGATTGCCACAATGGAAACGTGCGACATACGAACAAATTCGTCAGCTGAACTTAGACACCGTAGAAGAAGCTCTTGATCCGCTCATGTCTGGTTTGTTTGAAAAATACCAAGATAATGCTGATATTACGGCACATCTCAAAGCATTAAGGGACGATCTAGACAAGACCATTATTGACCAAATGGCAGACGACAAAGCGTCTGAAAACCGTGATGAGATAGGTCGTCGTCAGTTTTACGAGGAGCTTTATCTACCTAATATTGCCATTACTCATGAAGCAAACAGCGGGCAGCCAGTTGTTTACGAGCCGCATCCAACTTACCGTAATTTGTTTGGGCAGGTGGAACATAGCAGCGATCAAGGTATGTTGGTGACCAATTACCGTTTGATACGCTCTGGCAGTTTGCATGCCGCGAACGGTGGTTATTTAATTTTGGATGCCGAAAAGCTACTAACGGACCATTATTTATGGGAAGCCCTAAAGCGAGCTCTTAAAAGTAAAACCATCAAAATTGAGCACCCATACGCTGATATGGGCTTAATGAATACAATGACGTTGTCGCCACAAGATTTGCCATTACAGGTGAAGGTTGTGTTGATTGGCGCTCGTGATATCTATTATTTGTTGCAAGATGCTGATCCTGATTTTCAAGAAATGTTTAGAGTGTTAGTGGATTTTGACGACACTTTGAAGCGCTCCAAAGAATCTGAATTGTCGTTTGCACGTCTCATGAAAGATCGTGTTGACAAAGAAGAGTACGCTAACGTCACTCGAGATGGTGTAGCGGCGCTCATTGAATACAGCAGTCGTTTGGCTGAACATCAGCGTGAAATGGCCGCAAAAATTGGTGACGTGTTTGAATTATTGGGCGAAGCGGATTTTGTGCGTCAAATGGCCAAAGACAGCGAAATCACCGCTGACCATATTGCCCGTGCATTAAAAGCCAAAAAACACCGCACAGGTCGAGTGAGCGAAAAAATCATTGAGGAAATCATTGAAGGCACTGTGCTATTGGAAAGTGATGGTCATGCTGTTGGTAAAATTAATGGTTTGACCGTGATGCAAATTGGCGACAGCAGTTTCGGTGCGCCTGCTCGAATTTCTACTACGGTCTATCCTGGCGGAAAAGGCATCATTGATATCGAGCGTGAATCCAATTTAGGCCAAAATATTCACTCTAAAGGGGTGCTTATTTTATCGGGTTACCTGGGCAATAAATACGCTCAACGTTTTCCTTTGGACATTTCAGCGTCTATTGCAATGGAGCAAAGCTATGGCTATATCGATGGCGACAGTGCATCAACGGCCGAATTGTGTTGCTTGCTTTCAGCGTTGATTCAAGTCCCATTGCGTCAGGATCTTGCGATTACAGGTTCCTTGAACCAATACGGTGAAATACAAGCCATTGGAGGCGTTAATGAAAAAATTGAAGGATTCTTTAATGTCTGTAAGGCTCGGGAACTAACAGGGACTCAGGGCGTTATCATCCCAAAATCAAATGCGGTTAATTTGATGTTGAATGATGAAATTATAGTGGCTGTTAAAGCCGGTATGTTCCATGTTTATGCTGTCTCTACAGCCGATGAAGCCTTGCATTTATTGACTGGGCTTGAGCCTGGTGTTGCAAATGAAGAGGGTGAATACCCTGAAGGAACCTTATCTTCGAGAGTCATCGAGCGACTAGAAGAAATTTCGAAACTCGGTGAGGAGGAAGAGGAAGACGAAGAAGAGTCGGAAGATGACGAAACGACTTCTGATAAATCATCGGACAAAAAAAAGACAACAGAGAAAAGCAAAAAATCTGAAAAGTAGCCTTTCTCCATAGTACAAGAACCAATGGTTAGCTAATGCTTTCCATTGGTTCTTTTTATTATCTCGGCTTTGCATTTATCGTTTATCAGTGAATACACCGTGTAATACAGGTCGCTTTCTTTCACATACACGTAACTGGCCACTTCTTTACGTTCACTGGGTAGGTGCTTTTTTAACACCTGAGCCCTTTTGAATGTTTTTCCGCTCATGTATTTTTGGGCTTCTTTGTCTGCTGATAATTTGGCATCAAAGTCACTGCATTCTGCGAATGTTATTTCACTCATCAGCAAACAGAGTAGAACGGAAAAAGTAAACTTCAAGCTGAATATAATGAACTCCTCTCTTATTTAATGTCAAAGTGCTTACGATACACAGCAAGTGTACCATTCGCCAATAAATGAATTTGATAAGACATACAAAGTGACGTTCCTTTTACAATATTGTAGGTGTTATTTTTGGTGATCGTGTTATTTTAAATTTAGAGATTTATTGAATTAACGGTGTTTACACATTTTATGATTAAGGGTGTATTTATGAATAAAGGTCTTCTTACTGCGGCAATTGTCTCCATTTCTTGTTCATCAGCACTGTTTGCGGCTGAATCTTGTGATGATACTGCGCTGCACGGTTATATGGAGCACATTAAAGACGAAATGCGCTCAATGTCTTCCGATATAAAATCAGGAAACAGCGAATCCGCATCAAAACATGTAAACACACTAATCATGTACTTTGAGAAATCGCGTGCAGAGACTCCCTACAAATTTACAGCTGAACAGATGCAAGGCAGTGAATTAAAAAACAACAAGGCTGACTACGAGAAAGTCATTAATGAAACGATTTCCGTATTGAAAAATCTGGATGTTGCGTTGCAATCTGGCGATCAATCAGAAGTAAGAAAATGGCTTGGTGCTATGGGGAATCAGCGCAAACAAGGGCACAGTGCTTTTAAAGCAAATTGCTAGAAATTGCGAGTGCTGCTGGATGACCTAGCGTGAATTCACTGCTACAATGCGCGCGATAAAGAGAGGATAATATGGCTCGTGTTAAAAAATCGCGCAGTATGCGTGGAAAACTTGGTAAAACTGGATCAAAAGAGATGATGAAAGAGCAAAACAAAGCTCGTAAATCTTCATCAACTCGTCGTTTTGTGACTAAAAAAGCCAAAGAACGCAAAGAACAAGCGCACAAAAAACTTGAACGTTTAGGATTGCTACCAGAAAAAGAAGCAGGAGCCGCACCAGTGCGTCCGCGCCGCTTTGTTTTCGTTAAGCCTGTTGATGAAAAAGCAGAACAAGCGAAATCGGATTTGCTTGAAGCATCAACTGCAGATACAGACAGTGAAGATTTGTCATTGGACGAATTGTTATCTGCTTTTACTGAACAGAAGTAAACGAAAAGTTAGAAAAGCAAACTAAATAAATGAAAAAGGCTGCAGATGCAGCCTTTTTTTATGTTAAAAAAGCACCCTAAAATAAAAATATTAATTCTGATCATTTGTTAGATAAGGTGATAAGTGTGAAAGCGTCTGTTCCAATGTCGAGTGTTCGTTACCTATTAAAAGCGGTTGAAGATCAAGGATTAGACCGCCAAGCTGTGCTCGCCAGTCTGGAGATAACACAAGATGAGCTTGAGCAAAGTGACTCTTTTCCGGCTTATCGATACGGCATGTTGTACCAAAAAATCATGTGGCTAATGCAAGATGAGTCTTTTGGCATGCTGAGTGGAGGAAAGGTACCCAATGGTACCTTTAGGATGATGTGTTTGTGTATCATTCACGCAAAGAGTCTGGCGCATGCCCTATACCGTTGCAGTGACTTTTATGAAATTTGCAGAGGACCAACGGTAAAACCGGTACTGATTAAAAAAGGCCGCTTTGCCATGGTCACCTTTGCGGGGTTGGATTCCTCTGATGCGGACCTAGACACCTTGGTGGTTCCAGAATCGAAAGAGCAACTCCGCACTACGCTTTCCATGTGGCACCATTTCATTTGTTGGCTAATAGGCCGCCGTTTAAATCTTAAAGCGGCGTATTTTACCAGCGAGCGCCCAGATGACGTGGAGTACTACAAAACACTTTTTCAATCAGAAGTGAAATTCAATCAGCACGCGAACGCTTTAGTCTTTCCAGCCAGCTATCTCGATATGCCAATCGTTCAAACAGAAGACAGCTTGAGAGGGTTCTTAAAAACCGCACCTTATCAATTGCTCGTAATGGTAGAAAACGACAACAGTTTGAAATCTCAAGTAATGGCAATGTTGGGTAAAGATTTTTCTCGCGAAATGCCCAGTGCCGATGAGGTGGCAAGCGCGCTCAATATGAGTGTTTCCACATTACGTCGTCGCTTGAACGATGAAAAAACGTCCTACCAAAGCATTAAAGACGATTGCCGCAAAGAAGCCGCCATTACCTACATGAATGCCCCTCAGTTGAGTATTAATGACATTGCGGCGTTAATGGGGTTTGATGAGCCTAGCGCCTTTTTCCGCTCCTTTAAAAAGTGGACGGGAATGACACCAGGCGAGTATCGAAAAAGTGAGGAATACCTTAAATTCGGCAAAGCGATGAAACGCCTATAAATTAAGCGCTACGAGAACATTAGGAATCGTTTTGAATGTATTTGTTAGAGATATAGGTCTGAATTGTTATTGAGGGATTTGCAATATTTTTCCATTCTATAGGTATAAATCCGCTCGGATAACTAACTCGGAGAATAAAAAATGAGCGAATACCTATACCCAATAAACGATATTTTATTCAGCTTACGCTCTGTTGCGAAAACGCAACGGTTAACACCCTACATTGAAGACGCGCTTGATGACGATCTGTTGGAGGCGATTTTGGGTGAGGCTGGTAAGTTGGCCGAACAAGTCATTGCCCCAATAAACGCAAGTGGCGACAAACAAGGGTCACGGGTTGAAAATGGCGAAGTAATTGAAGCGACGGGGTTCAAAGAAGCGTTTAAGGCGTACTCTGAAGGCGGCTGGATAGGGCTATCTGGTGATCCGGAGTATGGTGGACAAGGTTTGCCTTCCTGTGTCGCTACAGCGGTCAATGAAGGCGTTCAATCTGCAAACCTATCTTTTTCACTGTGTCCTTTGCTTAGCTTAGGTGCTATCGAAGCCATTAGCTTGCACGCAAGTGACGAGCTTAAACAACAATTCCTTCCTAAAATGCTGGCTGGCGAGTGGGCTGGCACTATGAATCTGACAGAGCCGACGGCAGGTTCTGATCTGGCTGCTATTGCCTGTAAAGCGCTTCCTGATGGCGATGTTTTCCGTATCAAAGGGCAAAAAATATTCATCACATGGGGCGATCATCAAATGAGTGACAATATTATTCATTTGGTTTTGGCGCGTTTGCCTGATGCTCCGGAAGGCGTTAAAGGTATTTCTTTGTTTATTGTGCCTAAATTCCTGTTAGACGATCAGGGTAAACCGTCAGAGCGTAATGATGTTCATGTTGTATCCGTCGAGCATAAAATGGGCATACACGCCTCACCCACATGTGTTATGAGTTTTGGCGACAATGCAGGCGCTGTTGGCTACTTAGTAGGCAATAAAAATGAAGGCATTAAAGCGATGTTCACGATGATGAACAACGCCAGACAGGGTGTCGGCTTACAAGGCTTGGCCATTTCTGAACGTGCCTATCAACAAGCATTGGAGTATGCCAAGGAACGTAAACAAGGTTTGAATGCCGAACGTACAGAGCGTGCTGCGATTATTGAACATCCTGATGTGTTGCGTATGTTGATGATGATGAAATCTCAAATTGACGCGATGCGTTCGCTTATTTATGTGGCCGCTGTCGAAAATGATTTGTCCCATGTGGCGACAGGTGAGCAAAAAGCACAATCGGCTGCAAGAACGGCACTCTACACGCCGATCGTGAAAGGCTGGATCACTGAGCAAGCTCAAGAAGTGACGTCTTTGGCCATACAAATTCATGGTGGTATGGGCTTTATTGAAGAAACTGGGGTGGCTCAACATGCCCGTGATGCGCGTATTTTGCCTATCTACGAAGGAACAAATGGTATTCAAGCGATTGACTTGATCGGTCGTAAATTGCATTCAGATAATGGCGCAGCGATGAATGCGTTGTTGTTAGAGATTGATAATGAAATAGCTCAGTGGAGACAATTCGGCCTGAATGAGTATGCTGATAAGGTGAGTGTGGTTCTTGAGCAGTCCAAATCAGCAACAGAATTGTGCTTGGCAGCCATGTCAAAAAACGCGGTTCTAGGAACGGGCTTGGCGTATCCTTATATGATGTTAATGGGATACTTAATTGGAGCATGGTTGCAAGTGAGAGCGTTGCATGCAGCTAAAACTGAATCAAACTTCAATGAAGAACAACAAGATTCGTGGGCGCATTCAGTGTCATTCTATTGCGACCACGTATTACCGAGATCGTTAGCGTATCTTTATGAAATAAAGTTTGGCCAACCAACTGTTGACAAGCTAAACAAAAATGTTTTCAATCGTTAGAAAGGCATTCCCCGTCATAAGTGTGAGTGTTTTAAAAATAAGAAATATGCCCTCATAGGGAGGCAGTATGACAGACAGAGAAGTAATGGAATTTGATGTGGTGATTGTTGGCGGTGGCCCTGCAGGGTTATCAGCGGCATGCCGTATAATGCAGAAAGCCAAGGCCGAAGAAAAAGAAATCAGCGTTTGTTTGGTTGAAAAAGGCTCTGAAATTGGTGCCCACATTTTGTCGGGAGCGGTGGTTGATCCAAAAGCACTGACAGAGCTATTCCCAGACTGGCAAGAGATGGGCGCGCCTTTACACACCAAAGTGAATGTTGATGAACTGCATTGGTTAAGTTCTGATGCCAATGCAAGGCAGTTAAGCAACTGGATGGTACCCAAAACGCTCCATAACGATGGTAATTATATTATCAGCTTGGGTAACTTATGTCGTTGGCTTGCCGAACAGGCGGAGTCTTTAGGTGTTGAAGTGTTTCCGGGCTTTTCTGCAGCGCAACTCGCATACAATGAAGACGGTCATGTCGAAGGGATTATAACGGGTGACATGGGATTGGCGGAAGACGGAACCGAAAAAGATGGCTTTATGCCAGGCATGCTTTTAAAGGCCAAGTACACGATTTTCTCTGAAGGCTGTCGAGGTCACCTTGGTAAAGAGCTCATGGCACGCTTTGAGCTGGATAAAGGCAAAGCTCCTCAGCATTATGGCTTAGGCATTAAAGAGCTGTGGGATGTCCCCGCGTCTCAAAGCAAACCTGGAACCGTGATTCATACTGCTGGTTGGCCACTGGGGAACGAAGCGGGTGGCGGTGGCTTTCTTTATCACTTAGAAAATAATCAAGTAGTAGTTGGCTTGATTGTCGATCTGAACTATAAAAATCCGTATCTCAGCCCTTATGATGAATTTCAGAAATACAAACATCATCCTATTATTGCCGAAAACTTAAAAGACGCTAAGCGGGTCTCTTATGGCGCCAGAGCGATTGCTAAAGGTGGCTGGGCTTCGTTACCTAAAATGCACTTTCCAGGCGGATTGGTGATTGGTTGCGACGCAGGAACATTAAACCCAGCGAAAATTAAAGGCACTCATACGGCGATGAAAAGTGGAATGTTGGCCGCAGAGAGTATCTTTGAGGCTTTGATTGCGGAACCATCATCCGTTGACTTATCCCAATTCGACGACGCCCTTCGCCAGTCTTGGTTGGGAGAAGAGCTGCAACAAGCCCGAAATTTTGTGCCAGTAATGCACAAATTAGGCACGTTTTGGGGTGGTGCTTACAATTGGTTAGATCAAAACATTTTCTCGGGTGGTTTGCCGTTTACGTTTAAAGACATGACTCCAGATTACGCCTGTTTAGAGTTGGCAGACAAACATGTTGCACCAGAATATAAAAAACCAGATGGTTTATTAAGCTTTGATAAATTGTCTTCGGTGTTTTTGTCTAATACCAATCATGAAGAAAATCAGCCTTGTCATTTAAGGTTGAAAGACGCGAGCATACCGGTACAAAGTAATTTGCCAAAATACAGTGAGCCCGCTCAACGATACTGTCCTGCGGGGGTCTATGAAATCGTGGAATCTAACAATGAATCGATTTTTCAGATCAACTCACAGAACTGCATACACTGTAAAACTTGCGACATTAAAGACCCTGCACAAAATATTACGTGGGTAACGCCAGAAGGTTCTGGCGGGCCAAATTACCCAAATATGTAATTCATCTCACGATGCAAACAAACGGATCACGCTTATGTGCTCCGTTTGTTCTTATTCATTACTGGATTTCACTTTTCGACTGATCAATAATGGAGCCCTACAAAAGGGGAATCCTATGCGCTTGTGGGTCGATGCCGATGCCTGTCCAAATGTTATTAAAACCATTCTGTTTCGTGCTGCGGAACGTGTTCAAATCCCATGTATCCTTGTTGCTAACCAAGCCATTTCTATCCCGCCATCTAAATGGATCGAACGAAGAGTTGTCAGTTCTGGCTTTGACGTTGCAGACAACTACATAGTGGACAACATTGATAGTCAGGATTTGGTGGTGACTGCGGATATTCCTTTGGCGTCAGATGTTATCGACAAGGGTGCGCTTGCTATTAATCCAAGAGGTGAGCTCTATACAAAAGAAAATATAAAGCAGCGTCTTGGTATGCGGGATTTTATGGAGCAAATGCGTTCATCGGGTGTTCAAATGGGTGGGCCGGCAACCTTTAATCAACAAGATCGTATGGCATTCGCTAATACGTTAGACAAATTATTAGCGCAACGAAAAAAATAGCAGCTGTTCATTGAGGCATCTGGAAAGTGTTTTTTTGAATACTTTCCAGATTATTCAATGTTTATAGGGGATTTTGCATGAAAAAAATCGTAGTAGTTGGTGGTGGTGCTGGAGGCTTAGAGCTGGTCACCAAATTAGGCCATGCTTTTGGTAAAAAGCGTCAAGCCGATGTCGTTCTTATCGATAGAAGTCAGACTCATATCTGGAAGCCGCTATTGCACGAGGTTGCGACAGGCTCTTTGGATATAAATAATGATGGACTTAATTATCGGGCCCATGCGGCAAAACATCATTATCAATTCCAGTTGGGAACGCTAATGGGGGTGAATCCCGAAGAGAAGACGCTCATTCTGGATTCTCTGTCTGATGACATGGGGCACATCGTTCTACCTGAGCGGACGATTTATTATGACATACTGATTATGGCTGTCGGCAGTGTGAGTAACGATTTTGGCACACCGGGCGTTGCTGATCATTGTTATTTCTTGGATTCACACAAACAAGCTGAACGTTTCCAACAGGCACTATTGAATCAGTTTTTACGCGTTCATCAAGAAGGGCCAGAGGCACAATTAAAGCTGGCGATTGTTGGCGGTGGCGCCACGGGCGTTGAATTATCTGCTGAGCTTTTCCACGTGGCCGATATGTTAAAAGCGTATGGCATGCCTGAGATGTCGGGTAAGCGAGTACAAGTGCAATTAATTGAAGCCGGACAGCGAATTTTGCCCGCTTTACCTGATCGCATCGCTTCTTTAGCGACCAAAGAATTGATTCGCTTGGGGGTCACTGTCAGCCAGAACACCCGCGTTGTTCGCGCTTACGACGGCGGATTTCAAACTGCGGATGAGAGAAATATTGAAGCCGACTTGATGATTTGGGCTGCAGGTGTAAAAGCGCCGGACTTTGTGGCGAACATAGAGGGATTTGAAACCACTCGAAATAATCAGATATTGGTAAAAGGCACCTTACAAACCACGGCTTTTGATGATGTATATGTGATTGGTGATTGTTGTGCGTGCAAGCAAGCGGATGGTTCTTTTGTGCCACCAAGGGCGCAGTCTGCTCATCAAATGGCCAGTTTGGTGTTTGATAACATCAAGGCTTCTTTTTTGAGTGAACCGCTTAAAGAATATACCTATAAAGATTACGGCTCTTTGGTTAACTTGAGTCGCTACAGTACGGTAGGTAATTTAATGGGGAATTTGATGGGCGGGTCTATGTTCATTGAAGGTCGTATTGCTCGTTTTGTGTACGTATCTTTATATCGCCTTCATTTGATTGCGATACACGGTTGGTTCAAAGCGACGGTGATTATGGCTGCTCAAAAAATCGGAAAAGTGGTTAAGCCAAAACTCAAGCTGCATTAAGTCGACATCGACATAGTAAATGCTATTAAGAGCCGAGTCATTGAACTCGGCTTTTTTATTGGTATAAGTTCGTTAGCATGCACAAAAATTCTTGACCTATGTGCTACATATAGGTTTTACACTTTGAATAGTGTTTTATTAAATACGAACGTTTTTAGGAGGGCTTATGCGAGTCAGTGAATTGGCTAAAGTGGCCAATGTAACCGCTGAAACGGTTCGTCACTACACACGACTGGGATTAATTCAGGCTGTACGAGATCCGAATAATGGCTATCAAAATTACGACAAAGTCGCCTTACAAAGGTTGCACTTTATTCGGCAGGCAGGCGAACTAGGTTTTAGTTTAAAGCAAATTGAAGAGATCTTTCAGCAATCTGACAGTGGTGATTCACCTTGTCCAATGGTTAGGGATTTATTAGAGAAAAAAGTTCCTGAAACCAAGATGAAGATCGCTCAACTACAAGCACACCTTATTAAAATGGAAGATGCTTTGAGAGCTTGGGAGGGAATGCCAAACGGTACACCTGATGGGCATTCTATTTGTTGTTTGATCGAAGATTGGGAAGGATCCAAGCAATCACATTAATAGGAGGATAGGGTATGGGGAACTCGGTATCAAATACTCATAACGAAGCGATCGAAAGAACCATTTTGGTATCCGGTATGTCTTGCCAAGGTTGCGTGACTAAAATACGTCAGCTTATCCAAGAAAAATGTCCAGATGCTAAAGTAGAGGGACAACCAAAAGAAAACAAACTGGTTGTAACCTCAAAGTTAGACATGGGTCGCATCCAAAAAAGCGTCGAGGAAGCAGGCTTTATTTTCTTAGGCTGTTCCGATGATGAGCAAGAACAGGTAGATGGGAGTGAACAAGGTAGTGAGCTTGCTCATCAAACGAGTGACACTCTGACAGATAGCACTGTAGAGCCTGTTAAAGTAGAACATCAAAGAAACGAAGCGGTAACCTATCAGCTTTCTATTGCTGGAATGACCTGTGCTGGCTGCGTTAATACAGTTCAAAAAGCCTTAACAAATACACCAGACGTTGTATCTGCAAACGTTAACTTTGCTAACCATACGGCTCAAGTAGTAACAACAGGTCAATCTGAAGCGCTGCTGAATGCGGTAGAGAATTCGGGCTATCATGCCAAGGTCATTCTTGATGCTGAAAAAAGTGAAGAAGAACGAGGTCAAAGAGAACTGGCTGAATATCATGATAAGCGACAGTCTTCGGCGTGGAGCTTAGGTCTGGGCATTCCATTAATGCTTTACGGTGTTTTTGGTGGGAATATGATTGTGAGCACGCTCAATGATAGGTTGATTTGGGGTGTGGTCGGCTTGGTTACTTTGGTCATCATGACCCGTGCTGGTAAACATTATTTTCGCGGCGCTTGGAAAGCATTTATAAATCATCAGGCAAATATGGATCTGTTGATCGCTTTAGGGACGGGAAGTGCATGGTTATATTCTATGCTCGTTGTTCTTGCTCCAATGAGCTGGTTACCAGATAACACCCATCATTTGTATTTTGAGGCTGCTGTAATGATCATAGGCTTGATCAACCTTGGGCAGGCTTTAGAGCTCAGGGCGCGTCGTAAAACGAGTCAGGCTTTGCATCGGTTACTGGATCTTCGCCCCAAAATGGCAATACGTATTGATGGTGATCAGGAAGTGCGAATTAGCGTTTCCGAAATCCATGTAAACGACATACTTCGCGTTCGTTCAGGGGACAAAATACCCGTCGATGGGGATGTCTTAGATGGAGTATCAACGGTTAATGAATCTATGTTGACGGGTGAGCCAGCACCAATAGAAAAAAGCAAAGGAAGTCGTCTGTCGGCAGGTACGGTGAATGGACAAGGCAGCTTGTTATTCAAAGCCACTCACGTTGGCTCCAATACATTATTAGCGCAAATTATCGATATGGTGGGCAAGGCACAAAACTCAAAACCACCTATTAGTGTTTTGGCTGACAAAGTGTCTTCGATCTTCGTTCCGAGCGTAATCATTATCGCTATTTTAACCGCTTTAGCGTGGTTTAATTTTTCAGCTAGCGACGACGTCTATTCCTACATGTTGGTAACGGCTATATCCGTCTTAATTATTGCCTGCCCCTGTGCGCTGGGTTTAGCAACGCCAATATCGACCATGATAGGCATTGGTAAGGCCGCGGAGTGCGGTGGGCTTATTCGAAATGGTGACGCTCTTCAGCGAGCAAGCGAGTTGACCACGGTTGTATTAGATAAAACGGGTACCATTACCGAAGGCAAGCCAAAGGTTGTTCATACTCATTTAAATGATCATGCTCATTTAGACTGGGTGTGCGAGCTTGTTTCCGCACTCGAAACGAACGCAAATCACCCTTTGGCAGATGCTTTATTGGAACATTGTAATACACCTATTAAAGGCCGTAAGAAGGTTGCCGTAGAAGCGTTTGAATCGCTGGTAGGGTTGGGTGTAAAAGGGCGTATTGGCCGTGATACGTATTATTTAGGAAATGAACGATTGATGTATGAAAAAGGCATTTCTATCATTATTGACGATGCTAACGCGGATTTTAAAACGGCAACGCGTGTCTTTCTTTCTGATGAAGCGGAATTAATGGCGATATTCTATATTGAAGATCCGATTAAGAAAGGGATAAAAGAAGCCATTTCCGATTTTAAGCACCAAGGTTTAAAAGTCGTCATGTTAACGGGTGATAACCATGAAACGGCCGCAGCCGTTGCAAAATGTGTTGGTATTGATGATTATCACGCGCAATTATTGCCAGACGATAAGTTGGAGTGGGTCACAAAGCTTCAAGAAAAAGGAGAGGTGGTCGGTATGATTGGTGATGGGATTAACGATGCTCCTGCACTGGCCAAAGCGGATGTTGGGTTTGCTATGGGAGCCGGAACAGATGTTGCCATGGAAAGCGCGGATATTACATTAATACATAACGATTTAAAGAGTGTTGCTGACGTTATTCTCATTAGTAAAGCCACGCTAAAAAATATTAAACAGAACCTTTGGGGCGCATTTGCGTATAACAGTCTAGGTATTCCGATTGCTGCTGGAATCTTATTTCCTCTGACGGGTTGGCTATTAAGTCCAGTAATAGCGGGAGCCGCAATGTCCTTGTCTTCTGTCACAGTTGTGACCAATGCAAATAGGCTACGGTTGTTCCACGTGCGACAGCCGAAAAATGAAATAGGGAAAAGGAGTGTAAAATGAGCTTGCTCATTAATGTAACGGGAGTGGCTGCAATTGTGTTCGTTGTTTATTGGTTCTGGTGGCCAGCTCGATCAAAAAATAAGGCCCAAAAATGATGCTCTTCAAAAGTGAGACTTATTGGTTTTATTGAGCAATTACTATCGAGTTACGGTAAAATTTACGATCGTAAAATAAGCTAAGAATCAAAACGGTTCTTGGCTTATTTTTTTGTGTTTTTACGGCTTGTTGTTTCATCTCATTGCCGTGCTTCATTCTTTAATTCTCGAAATGTTGGAGTGAGTATGCTTGCTGCTTATCAATGGGGTATTTTTGCTATTGCCCTCGGTACCTTTGGAATTGGTACCACTGAGTTTATGCCAATGGGCTTGTTGCCTGTCATTGCTGATGGTGTTAATGCGTCTATCCCTGCTGCAGGTTTGTTGATTAGTGCTTATGCGGTTGGGGTTATGATTGGCGCACCTTTAATCACTTTATATTTAACTCGATTTAGCCAAAAAACGTCGCTGATCGCTCTGATGGTGATTTTTGTTATTGGTAATGTTCTGTCGGCTATGTCAGTGAATTATGAGACGTTCTTGTTTTCCCGAATTATCACCAGCCTTTCTCATGGGGCATTTTTTGGGATTGGGGCGGTCGTAGCAATGAATCTCGCGCCATATCATAAAAAAGGTTCGGCTGTGGCGTCTATTTTCTTAGGGTTAACCATTGCGAATATTGTTGGCGTGCCTATTACGACCTGGCTTGGTCAAACCTTTGATTGGAGGATTTCTTTTGCCGTTACTGCCTTGTTGGGAGTGGTGGCTATTATGGGCATTAGTCGTAGTTTGCCGTCTATGCCAAAAGCAGTAAAACCGGATGTCAAAAATGAATTGAAGGCCATTATGCAACCGGCGGCATTGCGTGCTTTTGCAACCACGGTCATGTGCGCAGGTTCCATGTTTACACTTTACACCTACATTGCACCCATTATGCAGACAGTGGCTCAAGCATCAGACAACGCCATTGCCACCATGTTAGCCCTGACAGGAATAGGGTTTACATTGGGCAATTATGTAAGTGGCAAGATTACCGATAAATCCCCAGATCTTGCATTGTTTGTGTTTCTTGGTTTGCAAGTTTTCGTATTAGTGTTGTTTCGCTTTTCCTCCACAACGTTAATCGGTGCAGGCATGACCATATTGCTTTGGGGTGTGGTGATTTTTGGGAGTGGACCACCATTGCAAATGCAAGTAATGAAGATCGCAGACCAAGCACCGGGACTGGCTTCCTCTATTAATATTGGAGCATTTAATTTAGGTAATGCACTCGGAGCTGCATTAGGTGGTCTGGTTATTAGCATCGGTTTCAGTTTTGAATGGATACCGACGGCAGCAGGGTTGTTGTCATTTTTGGCGTTAATAATGGTTTGGTTTAACCGACGATCATCAAAGCTAGCTTAAAACTCGATACAATAATAAGGGTGCTATAAGGCACTCTTATTCTTTTTAGTGTTCAACCCCCCATTAGCGTTGTCTAATTCATCATATCGTGATTGAATTGTTTCACCTCTTGTTATAAATGAATTGCATAGTAATGGCCGATATTTTTTGGCCTTTATATGTTTAGACATTCAGAATTGTGACGGATAAACAGTTTGAACCCTCTAAAAAATACGATTTTAAAGCTAAACCGATTGATTTTAGCTTTGGCTTTAACCGCGACGATACTTACCCTGTTTAACAGCTTCTATTCAAATTACCAAGTTCAGAAAGAACAGCTGATTTTGCAGTCTCTTGAAAGCAATATGGCATACGCTAGTAAACTGTCAGATACTACCGAGATGTTTCTGCGTTCTTCCCAGCAGCAATTAGCGTTCACGGCAAATGCACTGTCAGAGCAAATGTCTAACAGTGTCAGGCTAAATCAAGAAGCCAATCGACTGAAGTATCAGACGGATAGTTTCAATTCTGTAGTGATAAGTAATGAGTTAGGCATTACTAAAGCAGCGTCACCTGAGGCATTGAACCTTGTTGGGGTGAAATTAAACTCAGTTGGCACGACCGAAGCATTGTACGAAAAGAAAGCACTGATAAGCGCCCCATACATTTCTTCTATTAATAATTTAGTCGTTTTTATGTCTGAACCTATCGTTGGAAGAAATGGCGATTATTTAGGCTTTTTAGGTGGCACAATTTATCTAAAAAACCTAAACATTCTGAGTGAAATATTGGGCGATCATTACTATGAAAACGGGTCTTACATCTATGTGGTAGATAAAGAGAAGAAGATTTTATACCACCCTAACATTAGCCGTATCGGTACCACGGTTATTAACAACGACGGTTTAGATAAAATGCTAACCCAAAAAGAAGGGGGCATGCAGTTAATTAATAGCCAGGGGATTACCATGTTGGCAGGGTATTCCACCATAGCCAGTACGGGTTGGATTGTTGTCACTCAAAGCCCATTGCAAGCAACGCTTGAGCCATTATTCGGTATTATGCAAAAAGTATTACTGCGAACATTACCTGTGGCATGCGCTGTTTTTTTGTTCATTTGGTTTTTTGCTCGCTCTATTTCTCGTCCTTTACAGCAGCTAGCAGACAAAGCGACAACGTTGAACAGTCCAACGGTTAGCAGAGAAATTGAAAGTATTAATTCATGGTATGTAGAAAGCCATGGCTTAAAGCAAGCCATGCTAATCGGCGTTCAATTACTACAAAATCAGATTGGAGAATTAAAGAGAGACGCTGAAACTGACCCACTAACCGGCGCAAGCAACCGTCGCGCATTGCAGCTTACTTTGAAACAACAAATTTACATCGGCCGTGCATTTTCAGTGTTAGCTTTAGACATCGACTTTTTTAAACGGGTTAATGACACATATGGTCATAAGGTCGGTGATGACGTTCTTAAGCAGCTTACAAAAGTGATGACACATTTTTCTAAAGCGGGCGATATGGTTTCTCGAACCGGTGGCGAAGAATTTGTTATCTTGCTTAAGAATGAACGTTTAGAAATGGCGTTAGCTTTGGCCGAACAATTGAGAACGGCGGTAGCGAATGAGCCATTTGAATTAGTTGGCAACATCACAGTGTCCATTGGTATAGCGCACTGGTCACCAGAAAAGCCGCAGACAATCGAAACGCTACTCGCATTGGCTGATCAAGCTTTGTATAAAGCCAAAGAACAAGGCCGTAACCGTTGTGTCATTGCTAACGATTTGAGTTAGTTTGATCTGAGGAGGGAGGTCGCTACTGCTGAGCGCTCGGTATATGTCTCTCAATCATTCTTTAAAAAGATTCATTAAAGCGTTTTTTTTCAGAACACCGGCACGACCATAATCACAAATATCAATAGTGATTTTTCCAACATTTTTCTTCGATCACAGTAAAGTCCATGGTATTTGGTGTTTAAGAAAACGCATGAAATTCACTGAAATTATTGTCAATGTGATGAAACGGTCATTTTTAAACACTGATAGATAGTGTTTTTCAACCGATACGATTGATCATGCATAATGCGCTCTAAACAACACACGCTATGCAATGTGTTTTATAAGACGCTATGTGTTGTTTAGAACAAAAATAATGGATCGGACAAAACCAACTTGGTTAACTCAGGATATGGATGATTTTATTTTGCAAATCAAAACAAACATAAGCTGGGTGTGCGGCTAAGACATTGATGATCACAGACTCTAAGCGTTAGTCATGAAGTTGGAAAAAAGTGTTGGAACAGTGCTAATCAGCTATTTATACTAATTCCGATAATAACATTTATCGGAAATAGTGAGTGTTAACATGCTCTAATACTCATGCGATTACCCATGCACAACATGACGAATTTTTATGATGGATCACGTTGTGATTCTTAGCGTTTCTAAAAGCTGTGCTAACTCAAACAGCGAGTCCACTTCGTACGTTGGTAAAATGTCTAATGGCTTTGGTTTGTTTTCGTGGTTCAACCAACAGGTATCAAGACCAACATTATTGCCACCTAAAATGTCTGATTCTAATGTATCACCAACCATCAGGACGTGATTAATATCTGGTGACCCCATTTGTTCTAAGGCGTACTCAAAGATTTTTCTATGCGGTTTCGCAATGCCCACTAGCTCAGAAATGACCACTGGTGAGAAATATGGCAATAACCCTGTTCGCTCTAAGCGAATTTGTTGGAGTTGAGCAAATCCATTGGTAATAATGCCCATTTTTACATTGTTATTATGCAAATGTTTTACAAGTTCGACTGCGCCCGGTAATGTTTTGCAAATTTCTGCCATAGCGTCCAAAAATTCAGTGTTAAGTTGTTTCGCACTGATATTCAATCGATCACCCCATAATTGAAACCGGCGTGTCTGCAATTGTTCTGCGCTGATTTGGCCGTTTTGATATTCAACCCAAAGAGGCTTATTTAGCCCTTGGTATTCATCAAATTCCGCTCGACCGAAATCGATACCATGTTTTAAAAACATGTGTCTTAGGCCTGCAAAGTTATCAAAATGAAACAATGTTTCGTCAGCGTCAAATAGTATCCATTTGTATTTCATCGTTTCTAACTTGGCTCGTTTGTATAATGTTCAGGGTGCAATGCCGGTGCGAGCGCTAAAATTAAGGCTTGGGTGTAAACGCTTTCTCGTGTTGCTGCATGATTGGCCTAAATTCAGATAATAAGTGCGACACTGCAAATCAGGTGTAGAAGAAGCCAACTGCTGAAGTTGATACACTTCTTCTTACCACAGATAAAGCAGTACCAACATGAATTATCAGCAGTTGACCGAAGGCAAAAGATACCAGATTTCCGCTCTTTTAGGGCAAGAAATATCAGTGGCAAATATTGCACTCATCCTGAATTGTCATAGAGCTACGATTTACCGTGAGTTAAAGCGGAATAAAAAAGTAACAGAATATTGCCCTGACAAAGCCCAAAGAGCCTGTTTGATAAGGCGGAAGACAGCGGCAAAATATCGCATATCATCAAAGACAATTGATTTTATTCGTATTTTAATTGAAATCGACTGGAGTCCTGAGCAAGTCTCTAACGTACTCAAAAACTGCGGTGTTCCCGTCAGTCATCAATGGATTTACCAATATATCCATGATGACAAAAGAAACAAAGGGACACTTTACCGCCATTTGAGGCAAGGAAGAAAACGCTACCGGAAAGGCCAGAGAACAAAAGCTGAAGTGATCAAGAATAAGGTATCCATTGATGATCGGCCTGTGATTGTTGATACCAAAAAGCGCTTTGGAGACTGGGAGATAGACACTGTTTTAGGTAAGCACGGCTCAGGCTCAATTGTCACCTTGCTAGAAAGAAAGACACGTTTTTACCTTATAAAGAAAGTGGATTCGAAATCAGCCAAAGATGTGACTCAAGCAACCATAGAGCTATTGCTGCCTTTTAAAGATCATGTTCACACGATCACAGCAGATAATGGTCGAGAGTTCGCGTATCACGCTGAGATAGCCGAAGCATTAGAAACGACAGTGTATTTTGCTCATCCATACAGTTCTTGGGAACGTGGAGCAAACGAAAATAGCAACGGACTCCTAAGGCAATATGTGCCCAAAGGTACCGATTTAAGACGTGTTACAGAAGAGAGAATACACTTCGCAATGAGACGAATAAATAATCGTCCAAGGAAGTGTTTAGGGTTCAAGCAACCAGCCGTAGTGTTTAAAGAAATGTGCTTAGTTGCTTGAAGTGAAAGTGTCGCACTTCGGACTTGAATTCAGGAGTAAATAGGCCAATGGCTCCGCCTTTTTGACGAATGTTTTCTGTTTTAAAGACATCATCCATCACCATTCCGAGTTCTTCATGTGCCACTAGGCGCTGATAAACTCGCTCTGGTAAAGGTAAGTTCGCAGACCTACCTGTCATTAACCTTCCTTGAGCATTCTGAATGGCGACGTAAGCAAACGTTGCAGCGCCCTCCTCGAATCGATCTACGCCACCTTCCATTGCGACAAAAAAATCCATCTCTGCGTTTGGGCTGTTTTCTGAGCAATATCGAGCGCGATTTTGTGCGCCTAAGCGAGTCTCCGCTTCTGACATTGGCTGATCGGCAACACCCGAAGGTGCAGACATTTCTTCGCAATGAATAATGTGATTTGGAAAAAGAATGGCAAAGGCTTCTCTGGCTGCGTTTATTTTTACTGGGTTTTTTGATCCAACACAGACACGGATAACGGTTGATTTGGCAGTTAAAGTCATAGTATTGATCTCGTTCATTCCATTTTATCAACAAAAAAGCCGCTAGTTGCCCTGTGAATATCGGCGACTAACGGCTTAACGGCTTTGTTATTCCATTTAACGGTCGTTACGCTTGGCCATTAATAATTGGCGTTGGACACACTACATCAGCATTTTGCGCTCTGTGTCTCAACAAATGATCCATGATTGTTAACGCAAGCATGGCTTCCGCAATAGGTGTCGCACGAATACCAACACAAGGATCATGACGACCTTTAGTAATGACCTCTATTGGGTTGCCTGCACGGTCGATGCTTTTCCCAGGAATAGTAATGCTGGATGTTGGTTTTAAAGCCATGTGAACAACAATGTCTTGGCCTGAAGAAATACCACCTAATACACCGCCAGCGTGATTGCTTAAAAAGCCCTCAGGCGTCATTTCGTCGCGATGTTCACTGCCTTTTTGCTCAACAACATCAAAGCCGTCACCAATTTCGACGCCCTTCACTGCGTTAATACTCATGATGGCTTTCGCAATGTCGGCATCGAGACGATCAAATACAGGTTCGCCCAACCCTGGCATAAGGTTCTTCGCGATTACCGTTATCTTTGCACCTACGGAATCACCTTCACGGCGTAACGCTGTCATGTATTCTTCTAGCTGTGGTATTGCGTCTGGGTCAGGGCTGAAAAAGCTGTTTTCATAAACTTGGCTTAAGTCTTTAACCGCTAGCTTAATTGGACCAAGTTGTGACAAGAAGCCCTGGATTTCGATACCGAATTGTTGTTTCAAGTATTTTTTGGCAATAGCGCCAGCGGCAACACGCATCGCCGTTTCACGAGCCGATGAACGACCGCCTCCACGATAATCACGGAAGCCGTATTTCTGATCGTATGTGTAGTCGGCATGGGCAGGACGAAAAGTGTCTGCAATATTACCGTAATCTTTTGAGCGTTGATCTGTGTTTTCGATCAATAAACCAATAGGCGTCCCCGTGGTTTTTCCTTCAAAAACGCCGGAAAGAATTTTGACTTCGTCGGCTTCACGGCGTTGTGTTGTGTGTTTTGAGGTGCCAGGTTTGCGTAAATCCAAATCTCTCTGCAGATCTGCTTCACAAATCTCAATGCCCGGAGGGCAACCGTCTACAATGGCGCCAAGCGCAATACCATGACTCTCACCAAAGGTGGTGACTTTAAAAAGTGTTCCAAATGTATTACCAGACATAGTTTATTTCTGCTCTTGTAATAGTTCACTGAGTTGTTCTTTGGTTAGGATAAATACACCATTACCACCCTGTTCTAACTCTACCCACATAAATGGAATATTGGGGTATGCCGCTTGTAAAGCGATCTCGGTGTTACCTACTTCGTATACTAATATACCGTCATCTTGCAGATAATGCGCGACTTCGGCCAAAAATTTGTGGGTGAAATTAAGCCCATCTTCACCAGACGTTAAGGCCAGTTCCGGCTCGTTATGAAACTCGGCTGGAGCGTTGTTGAAATCGTCTGCATCGACATACGGTGGGTTGCAAATAATAAGGTCGTATTGTTTACTTGCCAAACCAGTAAACATGTCGGAATGAATGGCTTGCACACGGTCTTCAACTTGGTGGCGTACAATATTTTCGTTGGCAACCAAAAGAGCCGCTTCGCTGATGTCTGAAATATCGACTTCAGCGTCTTCAAAAACCAAAGCTGCCGCTATACCTAAACAGCCAGATCCAGTGCACATGTCTAATATATTTAACGGATAGTTTTTAAGCCATGGTGCAAATTCACTTTCAAGCAAGGATATGATGGGAGATCGTGGAATCAAGGTGTCTTTAGTGACTTTAAATGGAAGCCCCATGAACCAAGCTTCACCCAGAAGATAAGGCAGCGGTTCGCGTTGATTAATACGTGTTTGTACTAATTTGAGAATGTGTTTCTTTTCATTGTATGTCAGTGCGCAATCCAACATGTCGCGATCAAAATCAAGTGGTAGTTTAAGAGCCCCCATCACTAAATGAACCGCTTCGTCCCATGGGTTATCTGTGCCATGGCCATAAAATAAATTAGCGTTTTGGAAACGGCTGAATGTCCAACGAATAAAATCTTTTATGCTGGATAAATCACGAACGGCAGTTTGTTTGTTGCTCATCTTCTCTTCTTAATTGTAATTGCGCGGTGCTGTGAGTGGCGCATTATAACGGTTATTGTTTCGAGCCTCTATCCTTGTATTGTATGCTTTTCACGGAAGTGGTCAGAGCCTCTAGTTTTTCCGTCATTTCGTGCCATCTTTTCTGATCGCTTAATGCGCTATTTGTTTTGATGCTGTCTAGCTCAGCGTTCAACTTTCCGTTTTCTTTCATTAGTAATGCTATTTGATTGTCTTGCTTAGCTAAATTCACTTGTTGTTGGGCCAGATTGATTTGAAGCTCTGCGCTGATTTTTTGCTCTTGTTTTAATTGACTCGTGAGAACGTTGTTTTGAGTGAGTATGTCTTGGTATTGCTGTTCTTTATTGAGCAGCTTTATTTGCAATTGTTCAAGGTCATTGCTTGCTCTTTTGTGTGTCTTAGTTAATTGATCGTGAGCGGTTTGCAGATCGATCAATACGCCAGATAAAGCAAGATACCCTCCTTCTGTTGCGTCGAGTTTTCGTTGTTGATGTTGTTCTATTTCTGTGGACTTTTCATCCAACAGCTGACCTAGGTGTTGAGTGACATCTCTTGAAAATCGCTTAAACAGAGGAAGTAAAACCGAGTCTAATTCTTTTAGTTGATGCTGTTGGTGCTCTTTGTAGCTTTCTTCCCATTCTGCAATGGCATTCATGAAAGTGGTGTTTGAGCAACGACGACCGTCTTTTTGCAGAAAATATTCGGTCAGTCGAGGAATATTAGGAAACCGGTTGTTTTCAATCAAATCCCAGCAAGCCTGATCTATCTCTTCTCTTGCTATATTTGCTTTTCTCGCCATCGTTAGCTGTCCCACTGATTTTTATTTAATAATATCAGGAATTATTTTATCAAATATATCCTTATGTAGCCACATAGGTGTTCTCAATGCCCTCGTTATGCATTTCTTCCAATTCGCGCAATAGCTTTATTTCAGGCAATAAAAAAGCCCCAATCAGGGGCTTTGTAAGTTTTAAGCTTAGAGGCTATTGAAGGTTTGTGCTATTAATGACTCTTGTCGCCATTTCAACACCAAGCTCTTTCGCCAATTCTTTCCAAGAATCTTGTTTTGGCTCGTATACAACAGGTTCTGCATTAGGAAAGCGACTGTCTAGAATGTCATTAACACTGGCTAAGCCGTCAATTAAGCCAATTTTGATGGCTTGCGAGCCCGTAAACACCATGCCAGAAAATACATCGTTAGTAATGACCAACTTTTTTCCTCTGCCTTCTTTCACTGCGTTGATGAACTGTTGATGCGTTTCATCCAGCACCGCTTGCCATTTCGCTTTGGCTTCTTCAGTCATGGGGGTAAATGGATCCAGAAAGGCTTTATTGCGGCCAGCGGTGAATGTGCGACGCTCAACACCAATTTTTTCAAGCAAATGGCTGGCATCAAAGCCTGATGAGATGACACCGATGGAACCGACTAAACTGGCTTTGTCCGCGTAAATTTCGTTAGCAGCGGACGCGATGTAATAACCTCCAGAAGCCGCCATGTCTTCGACCACGACGATAACCGGAATTTCTGGGTAAGCTTGTTCTTTACTACGAATGGCATCGTAGATAATGCCCGAATGCACAGGACTACCGCCAGGACTGTTCATTTCTATAATAACACCAGTGAGCTGTGTATTTTGATATGCATTATCCAGCAATCGAACGAATTCGGATGACTCAATTTCCGCGTTGGCGCCTATTACGCCACGCATCGGAATCATTGCCACTACATCTCCTTCGAGACTTACATCTTGCAGGCTGGACTTTGCGAACCACCCAACGATCACGGAAATTACAATAATCAATGTAAGAAAACGAAAGAAAATTTTCCAGCGGCGACTACGACGTTTTTCTATCAGGTTTTCACTCAGTGTTTTTTCTAACAAACTCCAAATTTCTTTATTCGGGTCAAGGTTATCTTTCACTGACGATTTATTTGGTGGAGATGACGTCGCATCTGTGATTTTGTGTTGCTGATCTTCATCTTCTGTCCAGCTCATTACTTTAAAGCCCTAATATAGTTGGTAATTGTGTAAAGTGGTCAATGATGGCGTGTGGCTTACAAGCTTTTAGCCGGTCTTCATGATGTGCGCCATAGGTCACTCCGACGCTTTTCATGCCTGCATTAGTTGCCATTTCTAAATCATACTCTGTGTCGCCTATCATAATGGCGTTCTCTGGTAATGTATCTAATTCGTTGAGTAACTGTTCAAGCATTAGCGGATGCGGCTTTGATAATGCTTCGTCGGCACAGCGTGTTGCAACAAAGTAATTTTCCGTCTTAGTTAGAGCCATAACTCGATCCAAACCTCGTCGACTCTTTCCGGTGGCAACCGCCAGTTGAATTCCCGCGACTTTTAACTGATCCAAAACCGCTAATACACCGGCATAAGCCGATGGTGGCGCTTGGTCAGCGGCAACGTAAATACGTTTATAATGCTCAATAAGATTATTTTGGTGGGCACTTTTTAGTTCTGGCCACACTACCGATACGGCTTTATCAAGTGACAAACCAATGATGTTTTTAATGTCTTCTTTCTGTCTGGCAGGGGCATTGGCCAGACGGCCTGCTTGGAGCATGGATTCGCAAATTTTATCGATGGAATCGAATAGCGTACCGTCCCAATCAAAAATCACCAATTTAACCATAGATACCTCTTAAGAATGGTTCGTCGAAAGTGTACCATACTCGAAAATGACTAAATAAGGATTGGCAATGACTTCTGGTTATACATTAGAACAGCTTTCAATTGATCAAAGCGTCGAATACCGCAAAGTAGTCACAGAGGCAGATGTTCACGCGTTTGCTGATGTGACGGGTGACACAAACCCTGTGCATTTAGACGCAGAATACGCAGCGACAACCTCTTTCGGTCAGCCTATTGCCCACGGCATGCTGACGGCGGGCTTTATCTCAGCCGCAATTGGTACACAGCTACCTGGGCCGGGTTGTATTTACTTAGAACAAACTCTGAAGTTTCGAGCGCCAGTATTTATTGGGCAAGAAGTGATCACGACAATTACCGTTACCGACATTAATGAAAGACGCCGACGTGCAACATTAAAAACCGTGTGCGAATGCGACGGTAAAGTTGTTGTGACAGGTGAAGCAACAATCATGTTGCCAGCAGCAACCGCTTAAAACCGACATGATGTGACTACAAAAAGTAAGGCGATGTAAATTCGCCTTACTTTTAGATTTTCCTTTTTTTATGTCAACTTAGATTACATAGACATAACGATACGGCCCGTAATTTCGCCTTTTTCCATATCGGCAAAAATCTCGTTGATGTCATCAAGTTTTTTCTCTTCTATGATGGCCTTCACCTTGCCACGCGCTGCAAACTCCAAGCATTCCTCTAAATCTTTTCTTGTACCAACGATAGAACCAACAACACTCACTCCATTCAGCACTGTGTTGAAAATAGGAAGCGGCATGTCATCTGCTGGCAAACCCACTAAAACACACTTACCGCCACGTCGAATGACATCATAACTCTGCCTAAAGCCTGCTTTGCTTACTGCGGTACACACGCTGGCATGAACACCACCCGTGGCATGAAGAATATCTTCAACGACATTGTCAGTTTTAAAGTCACAGTACGCTTCTGCACCTAGCGAGATAGCAAGTTCTCGTTTCGCTTGGCCTGTGTCGACTGCAACAACCCGAAAACCCATAGCCACAGCATACTGGACAGCAAGATGGCCAAGTCCGCCGATGCCAAAAATGGCCACCCAGTTTCCAGGTTTCGCCTTGGAGACTTTGAGCGCTTTATAAGTAGTAACACCAGCACAAAACAATGGCGCCGCGTCAACAAAACTTAAATTAGCAGGCACTTTGACAACATAATCGGCATCCGCAGCACAATATTCCGCATAGCTACCATTAACGGAGTACCCAGCATTTTGTTGCGAGAGGCACAGGTTTTCATCGCCACTCAAGCAATATTCGCAATGACCACAAGCGCTGTATAACCAAGGAATTCCAACCCGATCACCTTGCTTAATGTGCTTCACAGCGCTGCCCACTTGAACAACCTCTCCAACACCTTCGTGTCCAGGTACCAACGGCAAAGTCGGTTTCACCGGCCAATCTCCATGGCATGCATGCAAATCAGTGTGACATACACCACAAGCATGAATTTTTACAAGTACCTGATGAGACTCAATGTTAGGCATTGGAATATCTTCAATGTTAAGGATAGACCCGAATGTGTTGGCGACCGCGGCTTTCATACTATTCTCCTGGTAGTTTGTGTTTCCTGTGATATAGCGTATCGGAAAACACCAAACAGAAAGTCGACATAGATCAAGCCTTATTCATTATGACCATAATGGTTCAACAAAGTAGCGGATCGTGAAAATATGCGGCATTTTGTAAAAAAGGCTGTAATTTCAATGGCATCAGGCCTATATTCAAAATATAAATCAAACATTTGGTGCTCCATGAAATTCCAACTCCTTATGATCATTGCCGTGATTGCGTCGTCAATTTTGACGATCTCTCAACGCGCTAATGCAAAAGAAGTTAATCAGTTTCGCTGGATGGAACCAATAGCCGAACAACACTGCGGCGAAGTGGTTGCTCTTGATGAAGAAAACGGATCAGATAAAGGCTGCTTGGCTCGTCATTCATCACATAGTTTCGCTGAAGCAACGTTTTCACGCTCCTTTTACAGAAGTTCCTATTTTCTCACATCAGCCATCCATAGCAACGTTAACCCTAGGGCGCCACCTTTTTCACTGATCTAACTCACCCCAATTTTTATCTATTCATTTTGTACTGGTGACTAATCATGAAAACGTTAACGTATGTATCAACAAAAAATGTAAATGAGCTAACTTGGCCTACCACTGTCGAGAACATCACTCTCTACTCATCCGCTTTGTCTGTGTTCACCGACTTTCAAAATGCAGGTCCTCGAGTCATTGAATCCAGCACCCCTGCTGATGAGCTCGTGCATTTAATGAGAAAAGAACACGTCCGAATGAAAATTGTCGTCGATGAAAACAACCAATTTATTGGGATCATTAGCTTAGAAGATTTATCTGAAGATGTGTTTATTAAGCAAGTAGCGAATGGGTTTAAGCGCTCTGAATTGATGGTTGCTGATTTGATGAGATCAAAAGAAGTGTTACTCGCTCTTTCTTATACGTCACTTAAACATTCAGATATTGAATCTCTTCTATTTAGTCAGCGCAATAATTCTTTGCAACATTTACTTGTCATAGATGAAGAGACAAAAGCAATACGAGGTCTGGTGTCTTCAAACGACGTCGCCCGTCACCTAAGGTTAGATATCGACGTTTCTTATTCAAGTTTTGAACAAACTTATCAAAGCGCAATTCATGGACAAAAAGAGTCCTCGAGTAATCTGAAAGTGGCTTAAAAACATTTAGAAATACCGGAAAGCCCAGAAAAAACTGGGCTTTCTTTCATTCTTTTTCAACTCGACTTTTTTTCAATCCAATAGTAGTAAACACTCCCTTCTTGTTCTTGCTTTACCAGTGTGTGCCCGAGAAATTGGCAAAACTTTGGTATATCGCGGGTTGTTGATGGGTCTGTCGCGATCACTTTAAGTATGTCTTTCGCAGCCATTTTTCTCATTTCCACATGCAGCATCATTACTGGCTCAGGGCACAGTAAATCCGTTGCATCAAGTACGGCTTGATATTCCATAGTATTCTTCTCTGCTGTATTAATCTCTGCACTCTAGCTTGTTGTCTAACCAATTTTTGGTGTGTGCGCTAATTTCTGAAATCGTATCATCGATGCTTCTATTGTATTTTTTTAGCGTCTTGAAGTCATGGTCTGCTCCCTCAATCCAAATGATTTCAACATTGCTGGGGAGGTTTTGACGACTTACCCACTCCAATGAGCCAAGCTGATCTCTTGTCCCTTGTATTATTAGACAGGGAGCGGTCAAATTTTCTAGGAATGACAATCGGTGCTTTTCTGGCTTCCCAGCGGGGTAAAAAGGAAAACCAAAACACACGACACCTTTGACCATTGGTAAATTAGTCAATTGACTAGCGACCCGTCCTCCCATTGATTTGCCTGCAACAATACAAGAGCGCTCTTGTTCGATGCACTTGCTAAACTCTGGGATTAGCGTATTAAACCGAGGGGGCGGTCTTTTTTTGCCTGAGCGTTCTTGTTCCTGCATATAAGAAAATGTCACAGGATACACGGTCTGTTGCGCTTCTTCTGAAAGCGAGCGACAAAGCTGCGTCATAAATTCATTTTTATGACCGACTCCCGCACCATGGGCGAGGTAAAAATGTGATGTTTTCATAGTATTCAGATTTTAAAAAAACCATTAAATCAAATTCCACGTTCGCTGAGAACGGTGGTCGAAAATTTTTGGGGAAGGTTTGTGTGTTTTTATCCTGTCAGCATGATAATTATTGATCTGCGTCAGAAAAGACCACACCGCTAAAGAGTAGACTTCCTATTAGAAATTTTAATAGGAACACACGATGATTTGGGATTCTTCACTTATTAGTAAGTATGATTTATCTGGGCCCCGCTATACTTCATACCCGACCGCGCCACAGTTTGATCCAGCAATCAGTAAGATTGCTCTAATCGACAAGATGTTAATGCCATCGGATGCCCCTTTGAGCTTATATTTCCACATACCATTTTGTGCACACCTTTGTTACTACTGTGCATGCAATAAAATTGTGACAAAGCAATATGACAAAGGTGTGGAATACGTCGAACTGCTCGGTGAAGAAATGAGGCTACGTAGCCTGATGCTCGATCACACCAGAGACGTTACGCAGTTGCATTTTGGCGGTGGAACTCCCACCTTTTTGACAGAAGAGCTGATCGCAACTCTGTTTGAAAACATCAAACAGTATTTCAATTTAGTAAATGATGGCACTCAAGATTACAGTATTGAGATAGATCCTAGAGAAATTACCTATTCAAAGCTGAAATTATTGACGGAAATGGGAATAAACCGAATCAGTATTGGTGTGCAAGACTTTGATGCTAAAGTACAAGAAGCCATTCATCGGGTTCAGCCGCTTACCATGGTGTCTGAGCTTGTGGACAATGCTCGCTCACTGGGCATTAAATCCATTAATTTTGATTTGATATATGGCCTGCCCTACCAGTCACTAGAGGGATTCAAAGAAACTCTTGATCAGGTGATTTCATTGTCTCCTGAACGTATTTCATTGTTTAACTATGCGCACCTGCCTGAGCGGTTTCGTGCTCAGAAACGCATTTTAGACAACACTCTTCCCTTACCCAATATCAAGCTAGATTTATTAAAAATGAGCATCGAATACCTAACCGCAGCGGGTTACGATTACATTGGTATGGATCATTTTGCTAAACCCAGCGATGAATTAGCGCTTGCTCAAAAACAAGGCAAGTTACAAAGAAATTTTCAAGGCTACACAACACATGCTGGTACAGACTTAGTGGCTTTTGGTGTGTCTGCTATTAGCGATTTAAATGGCATTTATATACAGAACTACACAGACTTATCTGCTTATAGGAGTAGTATTGAAAAAGGTCAACTAGCGATTGCAAAAGGGTACATTAGTGACCACGATGATAGAGTTAGACATCAGGTTATTATGACGCTCATATCTCAATTTAAATTGGACGTTACAGAGGTAGAGGAAAGGCACAAAATTCATTTCTTCGATTATTTTTCTCAGGAAATGGACAAGCTATCTCCTATGCTAGAAGATGGAATGATTGAAATAGACCAGTGTGGAATGCAGACCACAATTAAGGTTACCGAGCGTGGGCGTTTGCTTATTCGATGCATTTGTATGGTTTTCGATAAGCATTTAAACAACACAGTAAAATATTCTAAAGTAATATAGATGGATCTCAGGGAGAGCTAAATGTCAATGACACACACACATTCGCGTTTTAATAGCACGTTAACTTCGCAGTGCCAGAACTGCAGTTTAAGTGCACTATGCCTTCCAATTGCTCTAGCTGATGAAGACATCAATAGATTGGACCAAATTATTGAGCGTAAAAAACCACTCAAAAAAGGTGAATTCCTTTTTCGTCAGGGTGAAGCCTTTGATTCCGTTTACGCTGTTCGCTCTGGAACACTAAAAACGTTTAACATTACCTCTTTTGGTGAAGAACAAATTACTGGCTTTTATTGCCCTAGTGAGTTGGTAGGCCTAAGCGGCATTGACTCCAACACCTACCCTGTTTCTGCCAAGGCTTTAGAAACAACAACCGTCTGTGAGATACCATTTAGCCATCTAGAAGAGCTTTCGTCTCAGATACCATCATTAAAGCACCAACTGTTTAAAGTGATGAGCCGTAAGATTTCAGATGACCAACAAATGATGGTTTTACTCGGTAAAAAAAATGCGGATGAAAAAGTGGCCTCTTTCCTTTTAAATCTTTCGAATCGCTTCAAAAAACGAGGCTATTCGGCCAGCTCATTCCGTTTGTCTATGTCTCGTGGCGAAATTGGCAATTACTTGGGACTAGCAGTTGAAACGGTGAGCCGTGTCATTACTCGCTTTCAGAAAAGTGAACTGATCCATGTAGACGGAAAAGAAATTGAAATAGTTGATTTCCCAGAAATGCAAAAACTCGTTGGGGTTGCTAGTGATTGTGGTAAAATCTCTCACATTTGAATGATTTTGAGGCAATACCATAATGCTCTACGATGATTACTACGTTAAATCGCTAATCCAAACGGTTGAAGATTGGCCAAAACAAGGCATCAGCTTCCGAGATATCACCCCTATTTTTAGTGATCCTAAAGGGATGAGAATGGTAGTGGATGCTTATGTGCATCGTTATATGGCTACAGATATTACGCACATTGCTTGTATCGACGCGCGTGGCTTTTTGATCGCTGCTGTTTTAGCGTATGAACTTCAAAAGCCACTGATTTTGGTTCGCAAGAAAGGCAAGCTGCCTGGCAAAACCATCTCTCAAAAGTACGCTCTTGAGTATGGAGAAGCAGAGCTTGAAATCCAAGAAGGCTCTGTAAAGGCTGGAGATGAAGTTTTATTGTTTGACGACTTGATTGCAACCGGCGGCACTTTATTTGCTGCAATCAAATTGCTAACAAAACAAGGCGCAAATATTAAAGAAGTGGCGGCAATTATTGATTTACCTGATTTGGGTGGAAGCCAAAAATTACGCGACAGCGATATTCCAGTTTTTAGTCTGTGTGCCTACGACGGCGATTGATTGTAACAGATATAAAAGAGTGTAACTTGATATAAAAAAGGTGGCCTAGGCCACCTTTTTTATATCGTCCAGAAATCTAGAACTAGAAGTCTACTGTAGCACCGACAGACAAACCTTTGTTTGACTCTTTACGCGTATTGTCATCGTAAATAGTCACTGTCTTACCATAGCGAATGTAGGCACGTGCATTGCGCATCGTCATGTATTCTGCTCGGAACTCATATGTGTACATGTGATCCAGATTAGTGAAGGATAATACTTCGGGCGCATAGTACAATGAGCCGTAAATACTAACGCGATTAGCTTGTGGAATCGTGTAACGGTACCAACCACCTAAGCTCAGCGCCATTGACAGATCATCTTCATTATCTAAATCCGCATCGATAGCGTACAAACGTGCGCCAATGCCAACTTGTAACGGCCCGCTTGTGTCTGAGTCTTGTACGCTTAGACCAAGGTGAGCAGTCGACGTGCTTTCGTCTTTATCATGGGTGATACCCGCATCGATACCAAAGCTTCCCAAGTCTAAGTTTACGTCACCTTTAACAGTTTCATTGGTTAAGCTCACACCCGCTGTAGAAGCATTAACAACAGAAGCTCCAAGTATTCCAGCAGTAAGAAGCAATGTTTTATACGTAAAGTTCATTAGAAATATCCTATAACGAAATTATGTTCAGTCGGTTCAAAGCATCTGGCGCTTGCTTTAGACCTTTAAAATCAAATAACTCTGTGTCTGCTAAGTGCGATGGAACAACATTCTGCATAGCCGAAAACATTGTTTCCGTTCTACCAGGAAATTCTACTTCCCACTTTTGCAGCATATCTTTCACAACTTGTCGTTGAAGATTCTCTTGGGAGCCGCAAAGATTGCATGGAATAATGGGATATTCCTTCATCGTAGCAAACGCTTCAATGTCTTTTTCTTTGCAGTATGCCAAAGGGCGTATAACAACATGTTTACCATCATCACTTAGTAATTTTGGTGGCATGGATTTCAATTTTCCGCCAAAAAACATGTTTAAAAATAACGTTTCGAGAATGTCATCTCTATGGTGCCCTAGAGCAATTTTAGTTGCCCCTATTTCTTCGGCAAAACCGTACAAAGAACCACGACGTAAGCGCGAACAAAGGCCGCAAGTCGTTTTGCCTTCTGGTACGATTTCTTTAACAATACTGTAAGTATCACGCTCCAAAATATGGAAATCCACCCCTAACTCTTCCAAGTAGGCAGGTAGAATATGCTCCGGAAAACCTGGTTGTTTTTGATCCAAATTAACCGCAACGATACTAAAATTGATAGGAGCGCTCGCTTGTAAATTTCGTAAAATCTCAAGCATGGTATAAGAGTCTTTACCGCCCGATAAACACACCATTACTTTGTCACCGTCTTCAATCATGTTGAAGTCGGAAATAGCTTGGCCTGTCAGTCTGCGAAGACGCTTTTGGAGCTTATTCAGCTCTAACTTTTCTTTGGGTCTATTAGATAAATCCATCATATATACGCTGTAAACAAAACGGGCTCATCTTACTATAAGGAGGCTGGAATCGCATCAAAAATGAAGAACATAAGGCAAATGTGCATGAAAATTCATTATTACAAGGAGAAGAATGGCTTATTACTTGCTTTTGTCTACAAACTGTAAGGTTGATTTACAGCCCTTACAGATATACTCAGTTCCTTTCTGCGCTCGACTATGACGCTGTTTACTAAATTGATGCTTTTGGCATGAACATTGGTATTCGTACGCTTGTTTTTGCGGAGGTGTATCAAATGTGTGTGTACGGTTAGGCCTAAGCCCGTAGATTTTAATCATCACTGCTTGCCACTCTTTCCCATGCGGTTTAACTGTATTGCCATATATTTGATAAACGATTAAATGCGCTACTTCATGAGGGACTACGGTATCCATAAATTCACTTGGGTTTTGTTGATACATATACACATTAAAACGCAGCTCGTTCTTTTGCAGGTGTGCGGTTCCTGCAGCCCTTCCGCGTTGTTTAAGGTTACAAACAGGCCGCCTAAATCGATTATTAAAAAACACATCCGCCCTTTCAAAACAGGACTCAACTTTGTTGTTGATGTGTTCTAAGGCTTCTTCTTCGAGGCTGTGTCGTGCTTTTCTTGATAGTGCATTCATCCAGAAACAACCTCTTCGGAATCAATGTCATTTACCAACTTGATCAAGTCTTCCGCAAAATCAACGAAATATTCTTTAGATAATCCAGTCAATCGACTCAATGAGGCTACGGACTTAGGTCTTTGCGAACAAATAAGTCTTAATTGGGTGTCACTCAGTTTGTTTGTTTCACTGGTGGATTTCCAAGCTAAAACCTTGTGCCATCGTAGTGCTTCTCGACCGATCTGATCTTCTTCCATAGTGGGATAGTATTGTTCGTTAGGAACGATTATTTGCTCTTTGCCCTGAAGCACTGTCCGAGATTTTTCGTTAATTTGAACCGTAAATGTGTGGGATGAACCAATTGTAATGTATTCAAACGCAATAAGATGTCGTACGACGGACTTCCATTGAGCCTCGCTCAATTCTTTGCCTTTACCGAACAAAGGTAAACTCTCTGCTTTGGCGGATAAAACCGCTTTCGTCCTTTTGCCTAGCAAGACTTGTATCAACAAAGAGAAAGGTTGTACGCCCCGTGTATGATAAATCAACGACAGTAATTTTTGGCTGGCAATCGTCATATTTTGTTCGGCGCGATTAGACAAACATCGGTCACAATGCTGGCAAGCGTCAATTTTTTCATCGAAATGAGACAACAAGTTTTGCCTTCTACACCCTCGATTTTCGAGAATATAAAACAAATTATTCAGGTGTTGAGCGTCTGTTTCTTCGTGAAAAGACACTAACTGTTGCGCCTGTAACATATCCTGCAAACCATATAAAAGCAGTGATTTAGCGGGCTTACCATCTCGTCCGGCTCGACCAACTTCTTGAAAATAGGCTTCAGGGCTGTTGGGTAAATCCAAATGCACAACAAATCGAACATGAGCGATATCGATGCCCATTCCATAAGCGGTTGTGGCAACCATGATAGTGCCATGTCGTTCCGCGAAAAGGCGGTGATTTGTGTGTTTGTCTTGATCTAACATAGCAGCATGATAGCTTAAACTTGGCAGCCCGAGTGAGGTTAGCCAACCTGCGATTTCTTCTGTTTTTTTACGAGAACGACAGTAGACGATACCCGTTTCACCGGGTACTTCATGATGCAGAAAGTACAACAATTGCTGTTTCGCTTTTCGCTTTTGCGCAATATGAATCTTTATATTTGTTCGGTCAAAACTGCTTCGCAACACATGACAATCGGTCAAATTTAACGAGGTTTGAATTGTCTGAATGGTATTTTGATCAACTGTCCCTGTCAGAGCAATGATAGGGATGTCTGGAAAAGCCTGCTTAAGTTGTCCTAATTGGCTGTATTCCGGTCTGAAAAATCGCCCCCACTGAGAAATACAATGCGCTTCATCGATGGCAAATAAGGCGATATCAAAACTGTGCAAGAAGCCAATAACAGATGGCTGCACTAATTTTTCTGGTGATAAGTAGAGTAAATCGATGTGCTGATGACGCAACGCCCATACCAAATCGTCTTGCTCGCCTGGGTTTAAGGTCGAATTTAGGAATTTAGCTCTAATCCCTTTTTTGTTTAACTCTTCTACTTGTTGAGACATTAAAGACAATAGTGGGCTGACAACAATGGCCACACCGTTTCGGATCAGCCCTGCTGCCTGATACACCAATGATTTCCCACCGCCGGTAGGCGCAGCGAGCAATACATCTTTCCCTTCGCACAAAGCATCGATCGCCTTTTCTTGCAAGGGACGATATTCGGAGTAGCCTAAACGGGAAAGTGTGAGAGTCTTTTCATTCATTTGTGAATTATCTCTTAACCCGTCACTTTCTGCATCGATTTTTCGCCCTGTTTTCGCTAGAATCGGACACTTAATTTGTATTGGGGAAACATTTACATGGCACACCAACCTCTTGATGACCTTGAGCTAGAGACGTTAGAAAATTTTTTGGATTCTGATCAGGTTCATGAGGAATGTCAGAACTTTGTGATGGCTCATGGCTTTTTGACCGCTCTTTCTATTTGCCCTACTCCGATAACGGAAGATAAATGGTTACCCGTCATCTTCGAAGACACACCAACATTCGAAAATGAAAAGCAAGAGAAGCAAATTCTTCAGTATTTATCTCGCTTGTTTGTTGATATTCAGAAAGAGTTAGAATCAGAAGAAGGCTTTTTAATTCCTTGCGAGCTAGAAATGGGAAGCTCTCCTGAGGAATTAAGTGAACTACAAGAATGGGCGACGGGCTTCATGGAAGGCGTTTTCATGACAGAAAGCCAATGGTTCGAGTCGGAAAAAGAAGAAGTCGTTGCAGAGTTGCTTCTTCCTATTATGGTCGCTTCCGATTTATTTGATGACGAAGAAGTGGTTCAAATTCGTGAAAGTGAAAAGTTAACCAATTCGTGTATTGCTCAGATTCCTGAAGTCGTCACGGATTTGTTTTTGGTATTGCGAACCGAGCCTGAAAAACGCCCTTTCCCAAAGGCGCAACCTAAAGCAAAAACACAAGGCAACAAGAACAAGAAAAAAGGCGGGAAACGATAAGTTCAATAGACACCTGTCTGTGCATCACAGGCAGGTGTTGCGTAACGCGACAAGTGTTATATCGTCAAGCTGCTCGGTTTCCCCACGGTATTCTGCCAGCCTTTTTTCTGCGGTCTTCTGAGCGTTTAATAAGCTCACTTGAGAATATGATTCTTGAATAACTGACTGAGTTCTCTCACTTCCAAGCATTTCATTAGAAGCATTTTTTAACTCTAGTACACCATCAGAAATAATAATCAAGGTATCACCAGCCAAAAGCTCGGTTTCTTGAAGGTCGGATTCAAACTCTTCCGCAGACAATACCCCCAACGGCATATGGGACGATCGCAATAAGTCAAGCTGACCAGACACTCTACGAATAAACGCATTGGGCATGCCTCCTCCCCAATAGGTGATTTTACCAAAGGTCGTTATCAGCATGATGTATCCCGCACAAAACATATAGTCTGGCAAAACGCTGAGGAGTATTCGGTTTATTTTACTGGCCAATTTATTAATGCCATCCAAATCATCGACAGCGTCAAAAAAAGCCTGCATCACCGGTAAAGCGCCAATGGATGCCGGTAGGCCATGCCCAGTGAAGTCGCCGACAAAAACCAAACGCGCACCATCAGCGCGTGTTTTTACCAATGCCAAATCACCATTAAAGCTGGCCGCCGACAGCCTTGTAATAGCAACGCTTTCTGAATTCTGCTCACTGCGTGTTTGGATATGATCCAAAACGTGATGCGCCATTTCATGTTCGCGTTCAATCACAGTTTGATAAAAAGTCAGCGCTTTGTTTTTGCGATACATCTCTTTAATCAATTCGACATGCCGCATATGAGTTTTTAAACGAATATTAAACAATACTTCATTGAACGGCTTTGGAATGAAATCATCAGCGCCGTTTTTAAAGCAACTGTCCATAACCGGGTCTGACGTTTGCGATGCAAGAAAGATAATGGGCACAAAACGATGTCCAGCTAGAGATTTAAGCTTTTTAACTAAATCTAGGCCATTGCCACCTTTTATGATCACGTCTAACGTCACAATATCAGGCGCAAATTCAACAAAGGCGGCGGCAGCATCGTCAAAGTTATCTACGGTTTTAACCAGCACTCCCGCTTTTTCGGCGCACAAAGAAATAATTTCGCGATAAACTAACTCACTGTCTACGCATAATAATTTCATCTATTTCGCCTTATACAATGTCAAAGCGCTTATCAAAACGAGAAATCATTAGAATGTTTTTAATGAAATCATTGGCCCCTTTTAATTGAATATGACACTCAGCATCAATCGCATTCCTCATGCTAAGCAACATACCCAGTGCTGCACTGTCTAAATATTCAACCATACTCATGTCAACTATGTATGTGTTATAGCGTCTAGTGAGATCCGAGTAAGATTCACGAAAGTCATTAAACAACGAGAAGTCAAAGCTTCCCACTATCGTGATAACAACCTGATCGCTTTCGTCATTGATAGCTACGCTAATACTCATTGGCTCATCGAGTAGACTGTTCGCCTACTCACCTCCGTGGCATTTTGGGGAAATGGGTGCAAGCGATTGACGATCTTGCCATTCTTTGATTGTATACAAATGCATAGCAAGGGCATGTATTTGTGTCATTTCCTCTTTTAAGGCGCCATAAATCAACTGATGTCGCTGGACTAGGCGTTTGCCTTGAAAGTCATCACTGACCAATACAAGCTTAAAGTGCGATTCACTTCCAACAGGAACATTATGCATATGACTCTCATTCTCGAGAGTCATATCATAAATATTAAGGTGATCTTTAAGGCGTTGGTCTATCTGATTCTGTATCAACATAGAAACTCCATTATGCTGGTGTGGGAAGCGTGTCTAATTGCCCGTTCAGCAACACTTGCCCCTTTTCTTTAGGGTAGGCAACGTCAATCGATACCGCCCCACCTTCACGCCAAACACTGATTATTGTATCCATATTCGCCGCCATAACCGCGCGCTTATCATCTGGTGCTGCCGCGATCACTTGAAGGCCAATGTCTTTCATAAAGCCCATACACGTAGAGGTTTTCACCATGTCAATTTTATTGAACGCTTCATCAAACATGGCCAATGAGAAACCGCCAACAATTTCGCCATCCATGGTTTCATGTAAACGATACGTCGTAGACAAAGCCGCCGCAATTGCCAAGTAAAATGGGATTTGGTGTTCACCACCGGACCCTGTCTGAATACGTTGACTCAGCGTGGTTTTCTTATTGCCTTCAGCATCCAAAATATCGACTTCAAAATTATAAAATTTGCGATAATCGGCTAAATCTTGCTGCTTTTCTTCATCAGAAATCAATTCTTGTATCGATGCTATAGCGCGTGCATGGTCTGGATCATCGCTTAAGTGTGGGTCGAATAATCCACCTACATTGGCTTGATCCTGCGCACTAAAACGTTCCACCAAATCCAGAATGTCTTTCATGTCACCGTTCGGGTAGTAACGAAATTGATAGATTTCTTGGTTAAATGGACGACGTTTTAGACTGTGATTTAATTCGCGAATTATGTGCGCAACTTGATCAAGAGAATCTTTGAGTTTAGAAACATAGTCTGAACGGAATGTCTCCTCCGCTTCTTTACGAGCCAATTCAGCGCGTTTAGCGTATTTCGCTAATTCTGTCTCACTCAAAATATCAATTTGATACGAAACATAATGCTCGAACTCTTCAAACTTCGATTCCAAATAATCCAATTGAACATCGTTATCTAGACTGGCGTTATGATATTTACCGTAATGATCAGCCACTTCTTTACGGACTTTCTGATCAAAACTGCGGGCTTTTTCACTGGCTTTTTCAGCCCGACTGATGGCTTCCTTGTAAATAGCCGCACCGTTAACCATGCTACCTTCAAGAAGAGAGTATCGTTCACTGGCAAATTCTGCATCGTATTTCGGGTTGGATGTTAGACGATTGCGTTCTTCATCAAGTGCAGCTAACGCTGAACTTAACTGGCTTTTCTGAGTGTTCAATGCACCAAACTGCTCTGCAATTTGTTGGCGTTCTCGGTCCAGTTTCTTTTGGTCAAGTTCAACGTTGGCGATACGGATTTTTAGTTCCTCAATTCGTTCTTGAAGATCTGTGTCATCGTGCTGTTGAAGTTGTGCTATTTCAGCATCAACGGATTCTAATTCTTGCGTGAGACGCGTCACAGTATGACTAGCGTTTCCTAACGATTCAGCATCAAACTGGTTGTTTGCCATCAGCCGGCCAAGTAATAAGTCCGCTTGCTCAAGGCGCTGGTCTGCTTTTAGGAAATCCATCAGCTCACTGCTCAGGTTAGCAAGTTGCTTTTCCCGAGACTCGCGCATACCTTCAGTATTGATACCAACCATCATATGCGGCACGAAACGAATCGTAGAAATAGTACCAGCAAGCTTTAACATGCCGTCCGCTGTCATAGCACTGTCTTCGCGCAATAGTTCGCGCTCAGTTTCTACAGGTTTAATACCGCCTAAACGGCGATTCAAATACGCTTGAGCATGATCATTGCTGCACCTGATAAATCGCAAAGCGGAATGGTTGTCGCCACGATTTAGCCATAGACGTGTCTGCGTTGTATCAATAACACGACAGCCCATTAGTTGACGCCTGTGAGCACGAAAAATTCGAATGGCCTCTTCAGCGTCTTCTGGCTCGACGATTAACGCCTCTCGCTGTGCGCCCAAATACCCCTCAATAGCATCTTGCCACTTTCTATCCGTTACTTCAGAAAGATGACTTAACGGCGTCGCAGTGATGTTAGCGTCATTTAACAATGCAATAAGGCGTTTGGTATTTTGAGAAAGTGGACTAACACCGCCCTTCAAGGACGAGACATCTGACTCTAACTGCTTGCATTCGTCTTTTAGATTCAGAATATTCCGGTTTAAAACCGAGCGTTGTCCGAACACCTGAGATTTTTCTTTATCTAAAATATCATTAAGGGCGATCAATTTTTGTGTCAGTGGCTTCAAATTGCCTTCGATACGCCCTTCTTCGCTAATCAAGCCTTCAAACGCTGAAAACTCTTTTACCATGTTGACGACGTCCTTTGATAATACGTCCTCAAAGGCGTTCAACGCAGACAGTAACAAAGTTAACTGGCGAACTTGTAAAATCGCTTTTTGATCTTGCTGCCCTTGCAATACGAGTAGTTTTTTATTTTGTTCCAACTGCTGTAGCTTTAAACCAACATCTGAGTGCTCGTACTGCTGTTCAAAGCGAAGTAATTGGCTTTGTAATTGCTTTAATAAGCTGCCTTGTGTTGCTAATTCTTCTTCAATTTCTTCTTCGCGTTCTTTTTGCAGCTCATACTGATCTTGTATGTCGTCTTGCTTGCTGCCAAGTTCATCAAAACGCGCTTCGGTTGCTATCCATTGATAATTGATTGAACTTTGCTCTTGCTGATGCTTTTTTTCGCAATCTTGTTGAATCAATTTTAAGTCATCAATGCGTTTAGACACTTCAAGTGTCTTGGCTTCTAGGTGTCGGTATTCATTTAATGACTTCTGATAAGCGCCGACTTGCAACGGCGCTTCAGCCAACACAAAGTCTTGTACGAAGCGTGTTGGAGACGCGATTGGGACAAATTTAAGTGCGTTTTTAAAGTTTTTGAGGAAGCCATCCAATGTAATAAGGTGATCTGAACTTGGGCTCAATTCTTCAAGGTATCGATTTATATATTGCGTCGCAGACGCGCTGCCCGACTTAATGTAAGGATCTAAGCACACTTTTTTCATCGACTCGCGCACTTCAATCCAAGGTTTGGCTTTGTAGCTTTTTCCTTCCATGGCGTCGATAAAGTCAGATTTTCTTGCCCCGAAGTTAGCCAGTACAAAACGACCAAGCACGTCCTCTTCTGGTGATGCCAAAGACGCACTCAGTGCCAAACCAACTGTCGACTCTTTGCCTGTAATGCTGTCCTCAAACACCAAAGCGAGATAGCTGGTTGCATCTTGTCTTGGCTGAGTGCCAAATGCTTTAGCATTAGCCTGCCCGGAGTCAATCATCCCCAAAATATAAGAGCGAATGCTTCGACCGCTGGCTTTACCATCGTTTGCACTGGCGTTGTAATTTAGATGGCGCTTACTTGCTCCTGTAAGCACGGTCTGAATAGCATCAAGCAAAGAGGATTTACCAGACCCTGTAGGTCCGATAATGGCCGTGTTTCCACGGATGTTAATTTCTTCTGCACCAAGTAGGTACCAATTTACTAATACGATGCGATTTAACTTTTTCATATTTTGGCCCTAGTCTTGATTTGTTTCTTGCGAGTTTTCTGTTTGTAGATCGGAATCCGCGTCGGCAACATCGTCTTCATCAGGGTCTGCGCCATTAAAAGATTCTAGCTGTCTCAAATACGCTTCGGTGACGATTAGTCTCACTACAGGGGTAATGTTGATCATTTGGTTCTTACTGTCTTCTTCGTAAGATTTACCTCGTATGATCACTCCGTGGCGGCTAAACAACGCTAAAATGTCTTTAAAACGTGTCTCGCTTGGAATCTCTCTTTTTACCAGCTGAACATATCGATCTAGAATCATGTGGGTATTCGTTGCAACGAAACCATTATCCACTTCAAAATTTTCTATTTTTTCTTCATAAATCTGGCGAAGCACAAGCAAAAATAACGTCTCATCGGTTTTCAAACGAACAAACGCTTCTTTTTGAACCGGCAATACCCCAGCAAGTCGTTCATTTTCGTTGATATAGAGCTTCATGCCCAAGGCGTCAAACAGGTTGTCGAAATAATCTTGGTATGACTCCAATAGCAAATAATGCTTACGTTGGCCGTGTTTGTAGGCGCTGGCAAATTGGTTTGCTATTACGAAGTTCGCTGTTTGTTGAAATTCTTGAGCGTCTTTACCCGACTCTTCAACGACCTTTTTTAATTCTCTAAGCATTACGCTTTGCTCCTACGCACTACAGTAAATTCGCGACATTCAACGAAATCATGCACATCCAAATATTGGTTTGTAAATTGCACTTCAAATGCATCTTCTATTTTTTTAGCGCTTACACCCAAAGACCCGACATATCGTAAATGATCAAAACAGACGAAATCCTCAACCGATTCTATGGTGAAGTCGAGAATATGTTTGCGTTCACCGGTAGCAATCTGCTTGTCCAAGTAGTTCTGCATTTTGGGAATGGTGACTTGCCTTGCTTCATGGAAACGACGCTGTTGATCGCGCAATTTGATGGCGTCAGCAGACACTTCCGCAGGGGTCATTACTCGTGGTGGAGGCGGCTCTCGACGTTTGGTTGGTTGCGCTGCAGAGGCCATTCCAACAAATCGGGCGCCGACCACGTCTTTTAAAATGGGCAGTTTTTCATATTTCGCAACATCAGTGATAATGCCAGCCACTTTATTGGCCATACCTGGACGAGAACTGTCCATATATCGAGCCGTGTCTGCGGCACGCTTTTCTAGGCGATAACGATATTCATCAATGCGCTCTAAACGCTGTTCAATATTGCTGAATGTCTGAATGATGTCTCGACAATCTTTTTCAACCATGGCTTGTGCTTCAGCCATAGAAATAAGTTGCTGGTCCACATAACACTGAGCCACCTGCCCCATGGTTTCTGGATTACCAAGAAAGTCTTGTGTTAATTCCAGAATTTGCCGTCTAAAACGAAATGGGTTGTTGCTGGTTTTGATGGTCTTGTAATCGGCAATTAATATGCCTTCTACGAATAAATCAAAGAAGCCTGCCACAATGGCTTTGGGGTCACGACTGGCAAACAATTCTCGTTGAAGACTGCGTATGCCGAGTAGTATTTGGTTCAAATGGGCTGAGAAATCTCTAGAAGCTTCCGCTGATTGGCGCAGTGTCACGCCGCGTTCTTTAGGTTGTTTTGCTACGGCCTCTAGATTGCTGAGAATACTTAAAACAGTGGCACCGTAATTACGCTTACCATGTCGGCTGATTTCAACCAAAGACCGAAGCAACATTGATATCTGCGGGGTCATTAATACACTCACGCGATACAATTCTTGTTCTTCAACCAGCCAGCCAGTGTTGACCAAACGATGATAAATTCTTAATGCATAATCATGAATAGTTTTAGGTGAATCAAATGATTCTTTTTGGTCATCATGCCACGCCAATGTGTCCAACTTATGGAGCGTATCTTCAATCGATTCAATGATGGTCGATTTGTCTTTGATGGGGTCTTCAGCGTGGTCATAAAATACATCAGCCAGATCGTTTAAGACGGCTTCAATCAACCCCCTATTAGAACCGCTTAAAGCCTGAAATATTTCATCAGGTAAGTGTCTAAATAGCATGTATTCGGCTCCATGAATCAATGAAATCTAATGGCATGTTTACACCTTACCTAGGTGGTTGGCGACGACAGTCTGCATTGCTTGTTTTACAATCACATCGTCACCAATAGGAGGCAGCAAATCGATTTGTAGATGGTCGTTTTGTAGCGCTTTAATTTGAGCGGGTACGTCATGCCTAAGGTGACGACCCACCGCTAAAAACAGCGGTAGCACCGCAACTTTTCGAACGTCTTTATTTAACAAAGCCACTACGTCTTCAAGCGAAGGGGATGTTAATTCCATGTAGGCCAAACTTGCATTTGATTCGCCATAGCTTTTGCTTACATCTTGATAAAGCGCTTCAAATGGTTGTTTCCAAAGTGGGTCAGGGCTTCCGTGTGCAAGAAGAATGATGTGATCGTACCCTTTATGTTGCATTTTGATACCTAATGTTTCTCGATTCCCCATTTTAGCCATCCTATTCCAGAAAAAGAAGGTGCAGAGTAAAAAACCTTATCATGTAATACGGATATTTAGCTAAAAAAGAGGCATCTAAAATATCAGTGAAGTTATTGATCCTATTTCTTTTTTTGAACGTACCAGTTTTACTATTGGAATTTATGAGACCAAAAAGCATGAAAATTCTACTATCCGGAGCAACGGGCTTTATCGGTCGATCATTATTGACTTCGTTATTGAAACAAAACCACCAAATTTATGCTTTGGTAAGAGCAATAAAATCCGATATAGATGATCAAGTGCAGCAACTTACCTTAGATCAGCTAGCGACATTCAATGAAAAGATGGATGTGTTCGTCAATCTGGCAGGAGAAAATATCGCTAGCCAACCTTGGACTGCGAAACGTAAAGCTGCCCTATATGAAAGCCGTGTTGGTCTAACCAAGAACATTCAATCAGCGCTGACACACCCGCCTTCTGTGGTTATTTCTATGTCCGCTGTCGGATTTTATGGTGTCGCTAGAGACGACATTTTTGATGAAAATACACCGCCAAAACCAGGGTTTGCACATGACCTCTGTGAAGCCTGGGAATCTGCAGCCAATAGTTTTGCAATAAACGATACCCGTGTGGTTGTTTTCCGCTTGGGCGTAGTGCTTGGAAAAGGAGGCGCGCTGGCAAAAATGCGCTTACCTTTTAAACTGGGTTTAGGTGGCCCCATAGCGGGCGGCAAGCAATGGTTTCCTTGGGTGCACATAAGAGATGTTGAGCGCGCCATTATGACGGCGATTCAAGAAAACTCATACAACGGCACATTCAATTTGGTTTCGCCTGCGAGCGTTACGCAAAAAGAGTTTGCTTCGTTATATGCCTCTTCCATTAATCGAGCTGCTTTAGTGCCGACACCAAGATGGTTACTCAATAGTCTATTTGGTGAAATGGCGAGCTTGTTAACCGAAGGGGCGCGAGTGATTCCAAAAAGATTAGAGGAACATGGCTTTCGCTTTGAGTTTAGCAATATAAAATCAGCACTGGACGATGTTGAGCAAAATATAAGTGGACGCTAGCGTTTTTTTAAAACAGGTAAGCCTTTGTCGTCGTTAAGAGTGTTGGTGCATTTCGGATAGGTGATACATCCCCAAAAGTAGCCGTTCTTACTTTTTTTTCTGACCAAGTAATGACCACAAATGCGACAGGGGTATTTTTTTGTACTGGACGGAACGCCATTATCATCCTCCACAGTGACCTTGCAATCGGGGTAACTTGAGCAGCCCCAAAAAACATTGTCTTTAAAGGTTTTCTTACGCAGCGGCGACTGGCAAGCTGGGCAAAGGTATCGCTTTGCCCTAACTGGCTTTCCCATTTCATTGTTTGCCGTGTAGTTGCAAACTGGATACGCCTCACACCCCCAGAAACTACCATTTGCACCCTCTTTTAGAACCAGTAGGCTCTCACATTTTGGGCATCGATAACGTACTTTAGGGGCGGTGATATGCGCATCACTTTGCTCTAGAAACTCTTGCTCCCAATGGCTGGGTGGTGTCGGTTTACGTTCTTCGTCTTTCACTTCGCTACTCTTTATTTTGGTAACAAAGTGCGCTGTCTTCTGAGCAATTATTTTTCTCTTCACCCGCCAGAGACCTAATCTTTGAAGCACCTTTACGTGCGCCATCAGCGGTTGCGCTACCAATGTCTTTCATTTTTTCCCACACTGTAGAGCCCGTTTCTTTGACATTTTTAGACGCCCTTTCACTTAGCTGTGACGCTTTGTCACCCATAACCGTTGCAGCTTCGGAGGTACTTTCAATAACATTAGAGGTTGTTTCTTTGGTTTTATCCCAAAGTTCAACCGCACCGTTTTTTGCCTTATCAAAGGTGGATTCATCAGCATGCACCAAGGACGCCGTACACAATAAAATGCAAATACAAAGTTTTAAATAATTCATGTTACACCCCCACATTATTTTCTAGCGCTTAAAGTCTAACCAATTAATGAGTTCCGAAACGCCCTTCAGTGTGGTTAGTTGTGGGTATTGCAACAAGACCTCATCATTTACTTGCTCATGATCCCACGTACTATGATAGGGAATGTGTAAAGCTTGTGCCCCTAGGTCCAACACTGGAAGAATATCCGATTTTAACGAATTGCCCACCATCAAGAATTGATCTGTCGATATCTTATGACGCTGTAAAATTTGTGTATAGGCATCGCTGGTTTTATCGCTAACAACTTCAATCACATCAAAATAATCGGCGATTCCTGAACGTGCTAATTTACTTTCTTGATCAAGCAAATCACCTTTGGTGATCACCAATAATTGATAATGCCCTTTCAGTTTACTTAACACGTCTTGAATGTTGTCCAACAATTCGACAGGAGAAGCCAACATACGCTTCGCCAATTCAATGATTTCGTGTATTTCTTTTCCAGAAATGCGGCCTTCAGTTAATTCAATCGCCGTCTCAATCATGGACAAGGTAAAGCCTTTAATACCGTAACCAAAATGCGTTAAATTTTTGATTTGCACTTCCGCTAAATGAGCGCGAATGTATGCTTCATCATGATAAGGCAAAAGTAGCCGCATAAATTCATCTTGCGCATGAATAAAGATATCTTCATTGCGCCACAACGTATCATCAGCATCAAACGCAATGGTGCGAATGTTTGTTTGATTTTGTGTCATATCAGTTCCATTGCTTAGTGTTTTGCTCGATTAGGCTGACATAAAGCGCAACCTGGTCTGCTGTATCGTTTAATGCGGGTATGTATTCGAAGGCCTGACCTCCGTTGTGTTTGAATTCATCCCCGAGTTCCAACGTAACCTCTTCAAGTGTCTCAATACAATCAATCGAAAACGCCGGGCTAATCACGTTGATTTTTTTAATCCCCATAGAAGGAAGCGCTCTTAAGGTGGCATCTGCATAAGGTTTCAACCATTCTTCACGACCAAAACGAGATTGATAGACGTGTGTCCAATCTTGATCACCAAGTTCTAATTCTTCAGCCACCAATTTACTGGTTATTTCGCAGCGACGCGCATAAGGGTCGCCATTAGTGACATAGCGCTTAGGAATGCCGTGATAGGAGAGTACAAGATGGCGACGTTCCCCTTGCTTATCCCATTGGGCTCGAACCGAGTTGGCCAGAGCTTTGATATACAGCGGATGATCCGCATAATCATGCAACAATTGTAAAGACGGCCAATGCGGGCAAGCTTTTAAAGAAGACATGACTCTGTCATATGCCGCGGCTGTCGTAGTGGCTGAAAATTGTGGGTACATGGGAACAATGATAATGTTCTTTACCCCCTGCTGTCTTAACGCTTCAGCGGCAGATTCCACACTGGGGTTTCCGTAAGTCATGGCCAATTCAACCGGAACCGTGTGGCCGGCTTTCTCAGACAAAGCGGCTTTGACATTCGTTTTTAACCGATTGCTTAACACCAGCAATGGGGATCCTTCGTCCATCCAAACTTGTTGATATACTTTTGCTACTTTTGGTGAACGAAATGGCAAAATGGCAAGATTCAGAATTGGCTTCCAGATAAGAGGTGACACATCAACCACTCTTGTATCGGACAAAAACTCTCGAAGATATCGGCGAACATCCGATGCGTGAGGAGCATCTGGTGTGCCCAAGTTCATCATCAAAACACCATAGTTACTCAAGTTATTCATGCGATACCTTTTGATTTATGTTCGGGTTTTATTATAACCCCATTAAATAAGGGCAATATTGAAAATACCAAGCTTATTCCCCCATCATCCACCAGCGATGATACTTTTCCACCCTACATGCTAAGCAGACCAAAAACGTATCAAAGAACAACAAACATACAGTGTCACGCTGAGAGATAGCACTCGTTTATCAAGGTCATTCCCACGCTGTCGGCATAACCAATAAAACAAAAAATGACTTAACGCCAAAAACAAAACGCTTGGTAAATGAATCGCGCCCGCAAAGGCCATACCATCCATCATAATTGTGGGTTTTGCCGGAAAAATAAAACCAACCAATGCGGCAATAGAGACAAACACTACCAATCCGTGTGTTGTTCCATCACGTTTTGATTGGTCTATTTTTAACAAGGAGTTCATGCCATTTGCTAGCACAGTTCCAGAATTGCCTGACATGACAGACAGTGAACCAACCACCAATCCAATGGGTAGATTGGCGGCTTTAGCTGGCGTCAGTGTCGGTGTTTTTTCCAGTTTTTTGTTAAACACAATCTTAAAAACGAACATCACCGCCATCAGCGTAAAGCAAATTTTAAATAGTACTGCGCTGCTTAAAGACAGCAATTGCGCTCCAATCACACCGCCCATGGCCATACCAGGGGCAAAGTTAATCAGCTGTTGCGAATCAACTTGCCCCTGTTTCATTGATTGAATCCATGCATATAGATGAACAGGAATAAATGCCGCGACACAGCTAGCAACCAAAGGCACCATGACTTCGTCAAACGAAAAGCCAACGACAGGAAGAAAAAAATATAATGCAGGAATAGCAATGAATGTGGGCGCGACATTTATCAGCGCCGTGAGCGACCCTGTCGCCGCGCCAACCAAAATCAGCACCAATATCATTTCAATTGTAGGCATAAGGTACAACTCACTCCTCTTTGAGCCTGAAATCTTAGCAAACGAAAAAACAGGCATTATCAGCCTGCTTTTGGAGTACTGCTAATTTATCGAACGTTATTCTTTATATACTACGCTACGAATTCGATCTTGAATTAACGATGCCAATTTGTCTGGTTGGAATTTAGATAGGAAATCATCACAACCTACTTTTTGCACCATGGCCTTGTTAAAGCTTCCGCTCAACGACGTGTGCAAGACAATATGCAAGTCTTTGAGGCGCGGATCTTCTCGTACTTCACGAGTCAGTCGATAACCGTCCATTTCTGGCATTTCAGCGTCAGTAATCATCATGAGCAACTTATCTGGCACATTCTCGCCTTCATCAGCCCATTTTTTAAGTTTCTCTAAACCGCGCTTACCATCCGTCGCCTCATGGACTTTGATGCCCATAAAATCCAATGTTGAACGACACTGAGCCAAACCAACAGATGAATCGTCGACAACCAATACCTCTAAACCTTTTGCGTCTTTTAGCAATTCTTTATCAATTACATCGTCACTGACACGGCTGTCATAAGGAGAAATTTCAGCCAAGACTTTTTCAACATCGATGATTTCAACAATACGGTCGTTAACCCGCGTTATTGCCGTTAAATAATGTTGACGACCTGTGCCATCTGGTGGAGGCAAAATTTCGTTCCAGTTCATATTGATGATGCGATCTACTTCACCAACCATAAAACCCTGAACGGTATTATTGTATTCCGTCACAATAAGATTACAGGGCTGAGAGCGATCAATGGGTCTCATACCAATGGATTCAGATAAGTCGATAACAGGAACGGTTCTACCACGAAAATGCGTAACACCAGCCACAGATGGGTGACGATGAGGCATTAAGTTCAGTTTAGGCAGCATCACTACCTCTTGAACCTTAAAAACGTTTATTGCAAACATTTGCATTCCACCAAGGCGAAACATCAACAGTTCCAAGCGGTTTTCACCCACTAACTTGGTTCTTTGGTCTACAGCGTCTAACATGCTTGCCATATTTTACTCCAAACATTTTTAAATTAAGGCGTTAATCCATTTATACCATGATATTGTATTCGACTATCCGTTACAGTATTTTTTTGTGACAACTATTCTTTTCAAGGCCCCGTAATGAATAACAACGATGTACTTTTTTGCCGTAAGGCTGTTGTTAATCGCGATTCGGAAACCGTAGCGTATTACATACTTCACCCAGCCGGGGTGACTAACGACAATAAAGCATCGTTTTTAAGCTCTTTATTCGTTGATGTGAATCTTATCGAAGTAACACAACAAAAAACCATCTACATTAAAAGTAGTTTAGACGAACTTCAGGCTTTGCCCTTACAAAAAAACATACATCTAGTGACTTTTTTGATTGCTTCTACATTAAACGAGTCCGATTATGAACTTTTATCGGAACTTAGATTACAAGGCCATCAATTAGGCATTATTCACCCACAAAACGCCCCCATGTCTGCGGACTTTTTTAACGTCTTTTCCCATGTATTTTTTAGTCTAGACAAGACCTCGGTAGAACAAATTATCGAGACAATGGCTAACCCCGCCCTATCCTCCAAATGTGTTTGGGTCAATAAAGTAGAACAATCTGAACAGTATGCCCAACTTGTAGAAGCCCTACCAAAGGGGCATTTTAGCGGTGGTTTTCTGCATAAAATGACGTCAATTAAAGGTAAGCGTATTTTGTCCTACCGAACTATTTTGATCGATTTGTTGGTGGCGCTTAATAACCATGAAGCCTCCCCAAAGATTCTTGCTGAATACATTGAGCGAGACCCCACATTAACCTATCGAATCATTAAATTAACGCACTCTGCGATCTATCGCAGTCAATTTAATGTTTCAAACGCACAGCGGGCTATTGAGATCATTGGCATTCGGGATTTAATCAAATGGGTGAGTTTAGTCATGTTCGGCAGCGTGACAGGTAAACCGGCCTGCTTGTTCTCTATGGCGCTTTCTAGGGCGTGTTTTTGCCAAAACTTATCCGCTCATTTGTTCCCAAGACTGGAAGGTGCTTTTTTAGTGGGGCTTTTCTCTTACTTACCCAGTTTTCTAGACGAAGAGTTGTCATTGCTTTTAAAGGATTTACCCCTAGAAGCAAACATTAAAGCTGCATTATTAGAGTCTAAAGGCAACCTCGGGGGCATTCTTAACGTGGTTAAGGCTTACGAATCTGGACAATGGACAAGAATCCCATTTGAACAACTTTCAGACAAAGAGGTGACTCAAGAATCACTTCGTGAGCTGTACATTCAAAGCTTAAAAGAAGCGCGTCAAATGGGGTCTTTATGATTGATATTGGTGTCAATATTAACCACTCATACTTTATCGATGACTTAGATAAAACTCTGTCAGAAATGAAAGCGTCAGCAGTGGATGGCATGGTATGTATTGCTTCGGACTTAGAAGAAAGCCAATTTATTCAGGCATTGTGCCAACAACATCCTAATATGTGGAACACTTTAGGGTGCCATCCTCACCAAGCAAAAACGTGGTCGGAAAAGACCCGTGACCAGATTAATGCGTTAATACACACTTCTCGTCCTGTCGCCATTGGTGAAACAGGATTGGATTTCAATCGCAATTATTCGACACCTGATGAGCAGCGGTACGCTTTCCATCAACAGATAGAGTTAGCCACAGAGCACCAACTGCCGTTGTATTTACACGAAAGAGACGCACACCAAGAAATGGTTGCTACCTTGGCAAAGCACCCCGACTTAGCAGAAAAATCGATTATCCATTGTTTTACCGGAAGTCAGCGTGAGCTTGATGCCTATCTGGCGTTAGGTTTATACATCGGCATAACAGGTTGGGTGTGTGATGAACGGCGTGGGGCTGACTTACAAGCGTCTATCCCTCATATTCCTTTAGATAAATTGCTCATCGAAACAGATGCGCCTTACTTATTACCCAGAAATATTCGTCCACGGCCAAAAAGAAACCATCCAAAATATTTGCCTTGGGTCGCTCAAGAAGTGGCGCAGCGAAAAGGTATCACCATAGAAGAATTGATCAAAGCAACCCGTGAAAACACCAAGAGCTTATTTGGTATTTCTGTGTAATTTGCCAACTAAAGTAAAGATATTTGCTGGGAAAGAAGATTGGCCATATTGGTTTTAAAAAAGGGCAAAATACTGTCCGCAATGGGTTCAATCTGCTTTTCAATATAGTGCTCGTAGTCTAAATCAACCAAGGTTTCTGCGCCCTCATAGGGCATAACCCCCGATCGTTGATAAACATAATACACGCGTTTTCGCCCCTTATTGTATTCAAGAGGCAAGCCTTGTTCGGCCCTTTTCTGATCAATCATAGCCGCGGCACGAACATGTGGCGGTATATTTTTCGTATACGACGACAGCGGTCGACTTAGTTGTTTGCTGTATACCAACTGGTCATCAAAAAGACCCGCTCGCAATCTTTCAACCACGTTTTGAATGTACTCAATGGGATTTTCATCATTAAAGATTTTTTCAAAGAGTGTACGTTGGAACTGCCTTGCTAATGGCGTCCAATCGGTTCGAGCCGCTTCCAAACCTTTAAAGACAAGTTGACCACCTGATTGCCCAGCATAACGCTTTTTGCTTCCTTCCTCTTGTCCTCGAATGGTTGGCATAAAGAAACGCTCATATACGCGTTCAAATTCAAGTTCTAAATGAGAATTTAATTGAGCGTACTCTTGGCACCATTGTGAAAGGCAGGTGTTTATGTCTTTTCGTAACTGCAGCCCCTGTATTTTAGGGTCGACATTGGATTTATCATGTAAAGTAACAAACAGAGAATCGGTATCGCCATAAATTACGGTAGCGCCCCGTTCCTCCATCCAACGTTTTGTTCGCCCCAGTAATTCATGACCACGCATAGTAATAGAGCTGGCTAACTCCGCATGGTAGAAGCGACAGACATTTGAACCCAGTACACCGTAAAACGAATTCATAATGATTTTAATGGCGTAACTTAGAATGCTGTTACCAGATTGCTTGGCTGCCTCCCTTGCGTTGGCTAACTCCCCAACAAGGGTGGGTAAAATGGCGTATTGACGATCAAAATGTGCGCCTAAAAAGCCCGGCACCAACCTAGTTGATACTGTTGCAGGTAGGTCCGAAACGAGTTTGGCCGTAATGCGAGCCAGTGGATCAATATGAAAGGTACGGATAATACTCGGGTACAGACTTTTAAAGTCAAACACCAAAACGTTTTTATACAAGCCAGGAATGGAAGACATAACAAAACCGCCAGGACTGGCCACAAAATCTTCGTCACGCCAGGCTGGAGCCACCCAGCCGGCTTTGTGGAGTCTGGGTAAATAGAGGTTTTCGAAGGCAGCTACAGAACCACCGGTTTGTTCAAAAGGGATGCCGGTTAAATCCACTCGTGTTTGCTGTAGCTCTATCAATTTTAGCTTGTCAAAAATGCGCATGACCAAATCACAGTCTTGTAAGTTATACGCCACAAAGGCATCTAAATCTTCCCTGTGAAGCCGTTCGATTTCCTGCCATCGCTCATTACCATGCAATAACTTTCCATCATCGAGAATTTCTTTACTGACATTGTTTAAACTAAAAGATTCAAACTGATAGCCCCCCACTTTTAGCAAAGTAATGCCATCCAAAGCGACACGTCCAGGAATACTGGCAAAGTACTTTCCTTGGTTATCTGATGAACGAATGCTCCAGCTTTCACCATTAGCACCAAATGCAGGACGAATGCCTAAGGCTTGACAGCGCTGATCAATAAATTGCAAATCAAAACCGATTAAATTCCAGCCGATAAAAATATCCGGTGAATGCTTTCTCACGAATCTTATAAAAGCCAGTAATAGACTATTTTCATCATCAAAACGTCGAATTGTGTCTGAAACAGCGGCCTTAGGGGTGACAACAAACGCAACACGCTGACCCTTTGCGGTAATACCTATAGACAGCAAGGTATTGGTCGAAACCGAAGTCTCAATATCTAAGGACCACACTTTCCAACTGGGTTTCCAATCTCCTGCGATGACTCGCGCTTGACGAAATACCTGCTGATTTGTATCCGGCTCGCCGATAAAGCGCACTGCTCCACGGATATTACGCTCCATTAAATAGCGGTTATGAGGCTTGATGTCTTCTTCATAGACGGCAAAACCTTGTTGGCGAACTTGATTGATCATCTGCTGGTGGAGCATCAAACTGTTGCTTTGCACCAAAGTAACGGCTTCATTCTCGAACGACCGATAAGATGATAAGCGACATTGGATTCCTGTCACATTTTGAGGGAGACGATCAAGCGGAGCATTGGTAAAGAACACACTAAGCTGTCGATCAGGAAAGACTTTCACCGTTCCTTCCTGCGTTTTTATAAAAAGGCTCATCTCAATGTGGCCATCCACATCTTTAGTATGACGACTCACGATGTAGCCTTGTTTTTCTATAAACATTTCAACAGCCTAGTTTGCTAATAACACCGACTATAAATCACGCAACAAATGCATGGGAGGCACTTTTAACACAGTCCTACTGGCAAAGACACCAATGGTTGAAATAACGAATACACCAATGACAGGACCAATCAACCACAATAAGGGGTGAAAACTGGCTTGTGCATTAAACACAAAAACCTGCAAACCATACAAACAGCTTTCTGCCCCTATCGCAGCGATGAGTCCAGAAAAAATGCCAAGAGCACCAAACTCAACTAATAAGGCTTGTCGAACCAGTGCGCTTCTGGCCCCAAGCACGCGCAACAAAGCGCCTTCTTCTAAGCGTTCCTCTAGAGTAGATCGAACACTGGCCAATAAAACCAGCGCCCCAGCACTCAAAATGCAGAGAAGAACCAGTTGAATCGCTTGAGAAAGCTGCCCAATGATGGTTTGTATTTGTTTTAAAATATCCCCAACGTTCAGGATAGACACAGTGGGAAATGACGACATGGCTTTATAAAAAGGCTGAGCGTCATCGCCCCCAATGAACAGACTACTTACAAAATTCGCAGGGTAATTTTCCAGCGCACTTTTTGGCAAAATGAGATAAAAATTCGGCTGCATAGACCCCCAATCGACCGTTCGAATTGAGGTGATAGGCAAAGTAACGATATTGCCACCAATATTAATGGTCAGTTCATCACCTATACTCAAGTTCGCTTCTTTGGCTGCTTTTTGCTCAACAGATAGACCCTCAGCCGAAAAGTCGCCTTCCACCAATTCATTACCCTTACCAAGGTTGTCTGACCAAGTCAGATTAAGCTCACGTTCATAGAGTTCTGGTTCGCCTCTTTCTTCTGGGTAAAGGGATTGAACAGATTCATCGTTTACTGCGGTGACACGACCACGCACCATTGGATACCAATCGGATCTTTTTACGCCTAATTGGGCGGTTTGATCATTTATCGCGTCAACTTGATCGGCTTGAACATTGAATAAATAATGGTTGGGAGCATCTTCGGGCAATTGTTGTTGCCAATCTGCAATTAAGCTGGATTTTATACCAATAAGAATCAGCCCAAGCATGATAATAAGAGTAAACACCAACAGCTGGAATAGATTCGGAATTAGCCTTCTGTACAACGCTGCCAAGCCTATTTGCCACCCGCTTGTTGCGCCAGATGTCAATGAACGTCCCAACTTAAAAGCCAACCAACCGATTGCAGCAACCAGCAATGCAATCCCTGCAATCGCGGCCGTCATAATACTTGGCAACAAAAAGCCTTTTGTATACACGCACATCAGAGCATACATCCCAACAAACCCCACCAGATATATGAACAAACTGTTGAGCTCCACCTTCGCATTTGGTTGCAATACTGACAACGGTGAAATTTTAATCAAATGTGACATAAGAGGTAAGCAAAAAACCAACATAGAAATTAGGCCTGTTGCCGCTCCTAACCATAAACGGGCAAACGATGGTTCAGGCAAAGCGGTCGACATCAGACCAGATAACAAGGAAGCAATGACCTCTTGCAATCCCCAGCCAATTGCTAATCCCAACCCGGCTCCAACAACAAATAAGGCAAACAATTGTTGAAAGAAGATACGTCTAAGGAGCGGCGGCGTTGCCCCAAGAGTTTTTAGGATAGCCACTTGCATTAAATGCCGTTTTACAAATCGAGCAGAAGCCAAAGCCATCGCCACGCCAGACATTACGACCGCCAATGTACCTGCTAGCAATAAGAAAGATTCCGCACGTCCGATGGTATCACCGATGCGTTCGCCCCGTTGAGTCGGTGTTTGCCAGCGCTGTCCTTCATTTAGCTGCGGCTCAAGCCAGTTCTGATACGCTTGCAGCGCATCTTTGTCGCCAGCAAGCAACAAGGAATAACGCACGCGGCTACCAGGGATGATGACATGGGTGGATTCTAGATCATCCATACTCATTACAGCACGGGGAGAAATAGCAAATGCAGAAGAACTAGAGCCTGGGTCGCGAACTAAATATTTAGACACGGTTAAGGTGGCATCCCCTACCTCAACCTTGTCACCTAGCTGAATATTCAACAAACTCGCCAAACGTGAGGACACCCAAATATTGCCTTTTTCCGGTGAGCTTGTGGATTTCGTACCTACGCCAAAAAGCTCATCATCGACCAAGAAAGCCCCCTTTAATGGGTAGCTATTTGTTACAGCACTTATTTGAGAAAGTTGCAGTGAATCTCCCGCGAACAACATGGTCGTATATGATGTACGCTGGGCCGTCTTTAGCGTCAGCTCCGATGCTTTGTCTTCCCAATCTTTGGCAATAGTGTCATCAGATCGAACTAAGCGATCAGCCGCTAGTAAGTTGGCCGACTCTTGTTCAAATGACAATTGCAAACGATCAATAAACAAGCCGATTGAGGTGACTGTGCTCACAGATATGATTAAGGCAAACAATAAGGTTAATAAGTCACCACTGCGAATATCTCGCAGCATTAATCGAAATGTAAAATTCATAGTGTTCTTTCCGTTAGCTGCCCTGCTGACATTACCAATTGCCTATCACACATTTTTGCCAGCTCATTATCGTGAGTGACCATCACTAAAGTTGTGCCTTCAGATTGGTTTAATTCAAACAGCAGCTTGATGATCAACTGCCCATTTTCTTCATCTAAATTGCCTGTTGGTTCGTCTGCAAACAATATTTTCGGATTAGATGCAAATGCACGAGCAATAGCAACGCGTTGTTGCTCACCACCAGACAGTTGATTTGGATAATGCGTTAACCGATGCGACAACCCGACTTTATCGAGCAACAGCTCTGCCTTTTGGCGAGCGGACTTATCGCCTTTTAACTCCGCGGGTAGCATGACGTTTTCAATGGCTTGCAAGCTGGGCAAAAGATGAAAAGACTGAAAAACAAAACCAACATATTGACCTCTGGCTAACGCTCTTTGTTCTTCTGTTTGACTCGAAAACGCTTGGTCATACAGAAAAATATCACCAGATGTATTCACATCAAGACCGGCTAGCAAACCCAATAATGTCGATTTCCCCGACCCCGAAGCCCCAACAATGGCTACTGACTCGCTTTCCTTGATTTCCATATTGATTCCTTTCAATATGGTTAAATCCCCTGTATTCGATGTCACAGTATGAGTTAAATTAGACACTTTAATTGCAGTACTTCTAGTCATAATGGTCCACTTAAAAAGGTTTGATATGTTTGTTTTTAAACACATGAAGCGAGTCTGCACATTCATTGTGCTATTGTGCGTTAGTTCAGTTGCCTCAGCATCTACGTTACTTGTTATGGGCGACAGTCTTAGTGCAGCGTATAATTTACGACAACAAGATGGTTGGGTTAGTTTACTTAAAACAGAACTTTCTTATTCTCATCCAGAAATAGACGTTATTAATGCCAGTGTGAGTGGTGAGACAACACAAGGCGGTTTGTCACGTTTCGCTGCGTTATTAAAGGCTCACAACCCCAGTTGGATCATTTTAGAACTGGGCGCCAATGATGCTTTACGCGGTTACCCTTTAAATCAGACCACATTGAATTTAGAAAAAATGGTTGAACAAGCACAAGAAGCCGGTGCGGCTGTTTTGTTGGTAGGCAATCAAATCCCACAAAACTATGGTAAACGCTATACACAAATGTTCTTCAATTTATACAAAGACATTGCCGAGAAATACGATCTTGCCTACCTGCCGTTCATGCTTAAGGATGTTGCATTAAATAAATCGCTAATGCAAAACGATGGCTTACATCCAAACAAAATGGGGCAGCCCATCGTTCTGCAAAACATCCTGCCATATTTGAAACCGTTAATAGATACCACTAAGTAGATAAAAATAAGGAAAATTGAATGAAAGCCGTTTTTTTGGACCGAGGCTCGTTCCCTAAACACATAAAGATCGAACTGCCAAACAGCATTGACGATGTTGTATTTTATGACAATACTGCGATCGAAAACGTCATTGAGCGCATTCAAGATGCCGATATTGTTCTTTCGAATAAAGTGGTCATAAACGAAGAAGCGATACACAGAGCGAATAACCTAAAACTTATTCAAGTAATGGCAACAGGCACCAACAACGTCAATACAAATGCCTGTCAAGACAGAAATATTGCCGTTCAAAATGTCACCGATTACTCAACAATCAGTGTACCAGAACACACCTTTGCCATGTTGTTGGCATTACGACGTAACCTGACATCGTATGTTGACGCGGTGAAATCAAAGCGATGGGCAAACTCCGAACACTTTTGCTTTTTAGATTACCCTATAAAAGATTTGTCAGGATCAACCATGACAATCATTGGGAGTGGAACACTAGGAAAAAAAATCGAGTATATTGCACACGCCTTTGGTATGGATGTCATTTTCGCAGAACGAAAAAATGCGACTGAAGTGCGCGATGGCTATTTGAGCTTTCGGCAAGCGATACAGTCAGCGGATATAATTAGCATCAATTGCCCGTTAACAGACGAAACAAAAGACCTCATCAGCGAAGTCGAATTCTCTTTAATGAAACAAAGTTGCCTGCTTCTTAACATCAGTCGCGGCGGAATTGTTGATGAAAAAGCACTCGTGGACGCACTAAAAAATCTGAAAATATCGGGTGCGGCTTTTGATGTTGCGACACAAGAACCGATGCCCGAAGATCACCCACTTCAGTCCCTCACTGAATTGCCTAACTTCCTTTTAACGCCTCATATTGCATGGGCAAGTGACGAGGCAATGCAAACCTTGGTAAATCTTGCCATGAAAAAAATCACCGCTTTTATAGACTCATCACTATGACATTAGAAATCGTATTTCAAGATGAGTATCTTGTTGTCGTAAACAAGCCGTCTGGGCTTTTGGTTCACCGCACGCATTTAGCTAAAGACGAAGAAGATGCCGTGGTTCAGCGGCTCCGAGACCAGACTGGCAAATGGGTATTTCCCGTTCATCGCTTAGACCGTGGCACTTCTGGTGTCTTGGTGATGGCGTTTAGCCCTGAAATAGCTCGCTTACTGTCCGAACAATTTTCTGAAAATACAACGTCTAAAACCTACCATTGCTTAGTGCGCGGTTTTTGTGATGACAACGGTGTAATCGACTACCCTTTGGCAAAATTGAATGAACAAAAAGGACGTTCTCGGTTTAAATTGGAAGGTACTGAAAAAGACGCTGAGACAAGCTTTACTTGCCTAATGCATTACCAGTTGCCTATCCCCGTTAGCCGTTACGATAGTATGCGATTAAGCTGGCTAGAAGTAACCCCCAAACAAGGCAGAAAACATCAGATACGCCGGCACTTTAAACACCACCTAAACCCACTTGTCGGGGATTCATGTTATGGCTGCCGACACATCAATAAAGTAGTCAAAGAAATATGGCCGGAACATTTTCGTTTGATATTGCACGCTTCGAAGCTGGAGTTTACCCACCCTGTTAGCCAAGAAAAAATGATCATGGAAGCAGCTTTAGATCAGCAACTTAAGAGTGTTCTGGAAATATTGTCGGATCATCAGGTTTGATAAAAAAAGGGTTTACGTCTTCGATAATGGGCCAACGATAAATAAGACTATCGTGTATATTGGGACCTATCTTGATGGCCTTTTCTTGGCTTTCTTGCAGTTCAAAACCACAGCTAAGCAGTACTTTTATGGATGCCTGGTTGTGGTCTGCTACTTGAGCATAGACCTCATTGATACCATGGCTCGCCCAAACTAACAGCAAGTGTTTGAGAACGTATTGTGCAATGCCTTGGCGAGTGAAGTTCTTTGCGATGCGATAGGAAACTTCTAATGAGGAATCGTCCAGATATTGACCACTAAACCGACCGATTAACACATCGTTAGGCAGACACACCAGATATTGAAATTGCTTTAATTTTCCAGTCAACAGACGCTTAAAATACATTTCAGACTGCTGACTAAGCGCTTGTTGAGGAATAAACTGTGAAAACCAACCTCTGTTACGAAACTCAAACAAGAGGATGCTTCTTAGGTCTGCTTTAGTAGCCTGTCTAATGATTAGTGTCATATTCATAACCAGCACGCATTTTGATAACCGTATTATTGATAGCTTAGTGCAGATATCCAATTCATGCTGAATAATGTCTTTTTTCTCTCGTTCAACCTGAATGAAATGTTAAAATAATCGCTTTGTGCTTATAAAGGAGGAATGAAAATCCATGAAAAATAGAAGCTTAGTGTATTCAACCGATCAAGGTCGCCTTTGTCCTGCCTGCGAGCACCCTGTTACAGACTGCCAATGCAAAGATGACACCGTTGTCGGTGATGGCAAAGTACGCATTGCCTTAGAAACAAAAGGACGTAAAGGCAAAGGTGTTACCGTAGTAACAGGGTTACCATTAACGGAAGATAAATTAAAAACATTGGGAAAAAAGCTAAAAACCCAGTGCGGCACTGGTGGGGCAGTGAAAGACGGACACATTGAAATTCAAGGAGACCATCGTCAAAAATTAAAGGATCTACTTGAAAAAGAAGGGTTTTCTAGTAAATTTACCGGCGGCTAAGATAGCTATTCTTCGTCATAACATTTACTATGATTTTAGTTTTTCAGATATCAAGGCACGAATGATTCGTGATGAAATCGAAGCCAAATTGTTACTGAGCAAGCAGTTTTGCTCGTTATAAATTGTGAACCACTGACGGAATGGGACGCCTTAGTGGTATTAATGTGGCAGCAGAGGTTCCGATGTTCCAACACAACACAAAACAAGCGAAACAACTCATGCGATCTGCCATTCCGCTGATGGTTAAGCTTGATATACCACCTACCCCATATAATTATGGCATTTGGTACGAATACGCCTCCAATAAAAACCCTAAGCTTAATCAGTTGGTTGATAGAGCATTACGTCGTTTTGGTGGCCTTCCTGCATTTGTTTCAAAAGAATTGTTTAATGAATTTTTATTGCCAGAAGAGTTTCAGCACGCACACCACCAAAGTGGCCGCCTAAAAGACATAACGAATACCCTTGAAACTGAGACGATTACAATTTCTGGTGAAGTTGAAAGGTTTAATTCTACCCTACGAAACTCAAAAATGGCGTTAGTAACTGCCAGTGAAAATGCTCAAATCGAACAACTTACAACCACTTTAGAGCAAGGAGTGTTGCGCGCGAATCAGGCCATCAAACTGTTTGGTCAATCTTTAAAATCCGCCCAAGACGAATTGGCTGCACTAAAGAATGAGCTGTCCGACGTAAAAAAGAACGTTGAGTTAGATCCCATTACTCTACTTTCAAACGACAAAGGCTTTGAGCGTATGCTCTTCTCACTTGTTCCGTATGCAGAGGATGACTTAACTTTATTGTTGATCGACATTGATGACCTAAGTGGTGTGAACCAAGAATACGGCACAAAAGCGGGAACATCATTGATTCGGTATATTTCTAAATTATTACTTCGCTTACTTCCAGAAAGAGGGTTTCTTGCTCGACTAGAGGGTGGCCGTTTTGCCATGCTGCTCAACGAAACCGAGTTAAGTGTTGCATCTCAGTTAGCGGAATCGGTTCGAAATGAGATCTCAATTCAAAAAATACGTTACAAAAACACCAAGGTACTACTTCGCCAAGTGACCGTTTCGGTTGGTGTTGCCACTTTGTTTGGTGATGAAAGCCCTAAAGAACTGGTTGAGAGAGCACAACACTATCTATTGTATGCAAAACGGTCAGGCAAAAATCGCATTGCTCATCATGAATAAAACTCACAGATTGAAGGTATTGTCATGAAAGACTCTAAACTAAAGGGAAATTACATTGATTTTATCGTTCGTGATTACGAATGTGATATGCAAGGCATTGTTAATAACTCCGTTTACCAGAACTACCTAGAACACGCGCGACATCAGTTTATCAAAACACGAGGGCTGGATTTTGCAGCCATTACGCGCGAAGGAATACACTTGGTGCTCATAAAGGCAGAGTTAAATTATAAACGTTCCCTACAGAGCGGCGATGCCTTTTATATTGAGACCCATGTAGAGCGTCAGTCAAAGCTCAAACTGGTTTTTCATCAAAATATATACAAGAAAAACAGCGATCAATTAATGCTAGAAGCCAAAATGACAGTGACATCAACAACCAAGGAAGGGAAACCCATTCTATTTGAGCAAGCCAAGCTTTTAATTGATTAAGCAAGAATTACTTAGTCAAGGCCCTACAAATTTGAGATGAAAAAAAAGACGCCTAATTAGACGTCTTTTTTTATAATGGCGGTGAGCAAGTCCGCCATTATAAGTTCCAGTAAAGTCTAATATAATATAATAATTCATTATATATCAGTAACTTATAGAAAAAGCTTTTCCAATAGCATCCAGCCAGATATACTAAAATCCTGCTTCTATTGATGTACTGGTTGATGTACAAGGAAATTCGATGCCAAAAATTGTAAAAGAGCTTACTGCCCTAGCTGTCTCTAAGATAAAAAAAGACGGTCGTCATGCCGTTGGCGGTGTCAGCGGCCTCTCCTTAAAAGTGGCAGGTAATTCTAGAAGCTGGGTTTTAAATATGCTTATGGGGACCAGAATAGACAAATCAGGCAAAGAAGTACCTAACCGGCTTTTCCTTGGTTTAGGCAGCTACCCTGAAGTTACTCTTGCTGATGCGAGAGATAAAGCCAGAGAGCTTCGTAGTGAGATCAAAGCCGGCATCAACCCTCTTGAAGCCAAAAAAGAACGCAAAGCCGAAGCTATTCGGCAGCAAGCCAGAAACACCACCTTTAGTGAGTGCGCTCAGTTGGTACTAAACATCAAAGAAAAAGAATTAAAGAATATTAAGCATATCGCACAATGGCGTTCTAGTTTGGAGCAATACGCCTTCCCTGTTATTGGCCATTTGCCGGTAAACCAAATAAACAAAACACACATTCTTGAAGTACTTCAACCTATATGGCTTGAAAAGAATGAAACGGCCAGTCGCCTTCGTGGTCGTATTGAAACAATCTTGGATTATGCTAAGGCAAAAGAATTTAGAGAAGGTGATAATCCAGCGGGTTGGAAAGGAATGCTTAAACCGCTACTTCCCGAACCAAGTAAAATACAAAATCGCAAGCACCATGCCGCCCTCCCTTATGCTGACATTGCTAATTTTATGAAAGAGCTTTCCAAGCGCCCTGGCCTTGCAGCCAGGGCGCTTGAATTTTCAATTTTAACAGTTGCTCGCTCTGGTGAAGTACGTGGCGCTACATGGGATGAAATTGATTTTGAAAACAAGATATGGATAGTTCCAGCAGAGCGCATGAAAGCCCGCAAGGAACATCGAGTCCCTCTTTCAACCGGTGCCATTAAGATACTTCAAGAGCTCCCTAAGGTTGCTGGTGGCAATTTAGTCTTCCCAGGTCAAAAAGGTAAGCAGATGTCAGATATGACGCTTACGGCCGTTCTAAAGCGCATGGATCGTAGAGACTTAACCCAACACGGTTTTCGTTCAACTTTTCGTGACTGGGCGGGGGAAACAACCAGCTTTCCCAGAGAGGTCATTGAACACGCCCTTGCGCATAAACTGAAGGACCAAGCCGAGGCTGCCTATCAACGAGGTGATTTACTTCAAAAAAGAAGGCTACTAATGGAAGATTGGGCTAGAAGTTGCTTCAGTTAAGGAACATGCGATTAAGTCAGTAACATGAGATAATCTCGCCGACTTAAGACAACTACGACGCCTACCGATCATGATCCAGCTTTTCTTCGCCGACACCGAATTTACCAGCAAACGCCGCAAGACTCGCAAAGAACTCTTTCTTGGTCGAATAGATGAATTGATTCCTTGGCAGCAGCTTGAAGCCCAAATTGAACCCTTCTATCCAAAAGCAGGTAATGGACGTCGCCCATATCCTTTGTCTACCATGTTGCGCATTCACTTTATGCAGAACTGGTACAACATGGGAGACCCTGCAATGGAAGACGCTCTTTATGAGATTACCTCTATGCGGCTTTTTGCTGGGTTATCCTTAGAAGGTGCGATACCTGATCACACAACTATTATGAATTTCAGGCACTTACTGGAAAAGCATAAGCTTGGACGAAAACTATTTAAAGAAGTCCATAAATGGCTATCAGACTCAGGTATTTACTTCAAAGAAGGCACCATCGTTGACGCGACTATTATTGAAGCCGCTAGCTCGACCAAAAATAAAGCCAAATCACGTGATCCAGAAATGCACCAAACTAAGAAGGGAAACCAATGGTTCTTCGGATTAAAAGCACATATTGGAGTCGATGCTAAACGTGGCTTGGTGCATAGTTTCACCACCACTTCTGCCAATGAACACGACCTAAACCAAATCACTGAGCTCATGCATGGCGATGAGACGTTTGTCTCTGCTGACTCGGGCTACCGTGGCGTGGAAAAACGTGAGGAAACAAAAGATAAGACGTTGGAGTGGTTGATTGCGGAGATGCCAAGCAAGGTTCGGGAATGGAAAAAGCATCCCCGTATTAATAAAATCCCCATCAATACTGAGTACATAAAAGCGAGCATCAGAGCAAAAGTAGAGCACCCGTTTCGGATACTGAAGTGCCAGTTTGGCTTCCGCAAAGTGGTCTATAAAGGTCTATCAAAAAATGACAACAAGCTCGCGGTGTTGTTTGCACTGGGAAACATACTGCGAGTGGATCAGATGATAAGGTCTGCACGGGGTTAATCCGTCTTGATGGTGGTAGTTGGAGCTTTTAAGCCTCCAACTAGGGAATAAGACACACTAAAAACCGAGGTTTTTAGTAAATTAAAGAGCGAATCAGGCCAGCGGCGACTTAGTGCTAATAATCTGACTTAATCGCACGTTCCCTAGAAAAAGTCGACGCTGATGGCAGTTTCTTATGAAGTGGAAATCCACAGATTCGCTGCAATGATTTGTCTATGCTCAAGCGTTGTATTAGGTGCACCGTGGCCGTAAGCCCAAGCACCACCTTAGCCACAAAAGCATTAGCCAACCAAGCGAGTTCATGAACAGGACGCCCCATCCGATACGAGAAACGTGTCACAAACTCTTCGATACGAGCACACTCCAAGATATGAATCAGTTCTTCAAGTTTTGGTGTCAATAAGCCTATTTAGTGGTGTAAGGCAGGAATCAATTGGACTTGAATGATTTGCCAGCGTTGCATTATTTGTTGGGGCGTCGTAGCATTCATAAAGTGGTTATGTCGATTTTGTGTGGTAACTCTATCGTCGCCGGAAACGGCAGCCCACGCCTCCTCTTTTTTTTGTTTTTTACGAAAAAATGTTGCTTATATCGACAGTTTTGTAATTACCTCTATTGTTTATTGATTTCAAGGAAGAACGAAATGGAACGCTTAGAAGCACTTTTGATAGCACTTAATACAATTGAGTTTGAGGATATATCTCTTCTACACTGTGAAGATCAGGCAAGGTTTGCCGACAAGGTAGAGTCACTTCAAGACCAGCTAGTGGCAGTCATGAATAAACAGCAAGATAATTCTGGGAGCAACTAACTATTTTACTAGGAAATGTACGAACAAGTCGTGTCTTTAACTTCTGAGCATAATTGATTTTATAAGATATCACTTAAAATGTGAAAACGACTTGTTAACAACATCCTTAGCAGCAAAGGCAAAGCATTTAGGGGAAGAAAATGAGAGCTGTATATCATTACATTTAGACTGATATGCCAAACTTACCCTTAATTTTTGTGCCATCACTGTAGCAATCACAATTTCATCATGCTGCCGCCTATAAAAAAGGTTTTGATAGTTGTTACGTACTTATCTATTATAGAACAGATACACCACAAAAAGTGGTGATATGGAACAAATTGCGCGAATTTATACTTATGAAAAATAAAAATTAAATAGGCAGCAGCGACAAGTAATAACGAAATGGGATACACAATACTCTGCGTCTAACTGAGTGTGTAAAAGTGATAAGCTTATTGAGAACTTCCAATGTGTCTTCTTCTAACATAAAGATAAATCCAAGATAATATTTATATTAATAAACGCACTATATTAATTTAGGTCTAACTATGTTAAAAGAAATGGATTTTTTACCTGTGAATATTTTGGGAAGATTATTGGGTTATAAGGGCATTAGGCTTGATAACACAACTTTAGTTATTCACATGAGAAAGGTTCATTATGCACTTGATTTAAATCAGTGCAATAGCTTTGCGCAGATTAATGAAAAGTGGTACGGCAGTCAATTGACAATAACATTAAATGACATCTCACAAACAATCAGTTTCCTAAAAAAAAATGATGCAAAAGACTTTGCTCACACACTGAATAAAAAAATTGCTATTTTTTTCACTGAATATCTTTCAAGTCTGGTTGACATATGGGAAAGCGCTGTTTTCACTCAATATCCAAGACAATCTTATCTTCCCCAACTTCAAAGCATTTGCTCGACAATTAGTAATGGGTTTAAAAGTGACCCTACTACCTGGAACCAATTTTTAAATGACTCTTTAATCATGAAGGTTAAAGAGATTAATCAATTTCATCCAGTTTCATATAATGCACTTCAACACCACCACGAAAAAATCTATCTAGAAAAACGCAAAGAATTTTTCGATTGTGTTGAAGCGAACCCTTTAACTGACGAACAACGTTTAGGTGTCCTTCGCTCTGATGACTTTAACATGGTACTGGCAGCTGCCGGTACTGGTAAAACATCTGTGATGGTTGCCAAAGCACTGGACTTAATAGATAGAGGTTTGGCAAAACCTGAAGATATTTTGATTTTGGCGTACAACAAAGCTGCTGCGAATGAATTAAATGAACGCCTGCATAGAAGCTCGAATAAAACTGGTATCACCTTAGATAGAACTCCGCATATTTCTACATTTCATTCCCTTGGTCGTCAGGTATTGAGTGACGCCCGTCTCTCAACTCACATGAGTATTTTTGTCGAAGATCCTCTAAAATTGAAGCAATGGATAACAGAGTGGCTATTGAATTATTTATATGAGGATATAAGCCGTCTTGTTGATTTTATCAGTTTAACCCCAGAGCCTGTTGATCCCTTTACCATCAAAACACAGGCTGAATACGAAGCATATGTTCGTGACAATGAGCTTCGAACACTAAATGACGAATTAGTAAAAGGTTACCAGGAGTTAGTGATTGCAAACTTCATGTATTTGAATGGGATACCTTATACTTATGAAGCTAGATACGTCAGCAAACGCAGAATTGAAGTTGGTTTTGATTACAAGCCAGATTTTCACCTCGACGGCACCGACATTTATATTGAACATTTTGGCATTGATAGATCAGGTGGCACACGGCCCGATATTGATGCGATTCAGTACAACAAAGAAATGAAGAGTAAACGTGAACTACATATTGAATGTGAAACAACACTTGTTGAGACATTTCATTATGAGTGGGTTGAAGAAACGCTCACGCATGGCTTGGAAGAAAAGCTTAAATATTTAGGTGTCAAATTTGATCCAATCAACAGTGAGCAGTTACTTGAGCAGCTTCAAAATACCGGTAAGATAGGTAATTGGTGTGACTTATTGTTAAAAGCGTTAGCATCGATCAGAGTTGATCGGCTTGATTACGATAGCATGCTGACCCGCTTTCAACAAGCTAGAATATCACAGCCTCAGAAGCACGCCGTATTACTGAATGCTCTGCATGAAGCCTATATCCAAGAGCTTAAAGACCAAAACGCAATTGATTTCGATGATATGATTATTCAAAGTATCGATGCAATAGAACAGGGTTTATTCACACCAAAATGGAAATATTTACTTGTCGATGAATTTCAAGATATTTCGACTGCTCGACTAGATTTAGTTAAATCCATTGTTAAACGAGGACCAAAACCATCTTTGACCGTTGTGGGTGATGACTGGCAATCTATTTACCGATTTTCTGGCGGCAAACTTGAACTTATCACTAAATTCAATGAACTGGTTGCTCCATATACAGAAACAAAGCTACAGAAAACATTTAGGTACAACAATAGCATCGCTGATACTGCAGGCCAGTTTATAATGGAAAACCCTGAACAGTATAAAAAGAATATTGAAACACATACTAAGGTAGATAGCTCTCAAGTGTACTTGCTTGATGACAAAATCGGCGTTAAAGATGGTTTATATCAAACAGTCGTAGAAGTCGTTTCAAAAATTAAAACCGAAGATAACAATGCCAGTATTGCTGTTATAGGACGATATAATTATCTTTTAAACGAATCTAAAGCCGCCTTAGCCCGAAGTCAATTACTTGAAAACGTCTCGCTTTGGAGCTTTCATAAATCAAAAGGCCTGGAAGCTGATTACTGTATTTTAATTGGTTTTTCACAAGGAAAGTTAGGTTTCCCAAATGAAAATATTGATCAGGCAGTAATAGAAGCTTTATTACCAGCATTAGATGCCTACCCACATTCTGAAGAAAGGAGATTACTTTATGTTGGCCTGACGCGAGCTAAGAAAAAATCCTATATAATCGGAGATCCTACTTCTCCATCAGCATTCATTACTGAATTATTAGCCCCAAAATACAATGTTCATATTCATTCTAAAGCATTCAAGCAACGCTATAGACAAATATTCAAATGTCCTCATTGCGAGGCTGGCTATTTAAAGCGGATAGACGGAAAGTTTAGTGGGTTTTATGCATGCAGCACAGGCAAGGGGTGTAGTGTAGGTAAAGCACGTGTTTGTAAAGATTGTGGAGCACCGTCTATCGATAGTCGTAACACTAGCGATTGTAACAACAAAGATTGCGGCCATTCAATGAAGATTTGCGATCAATGTGGTCGACCGATGAAGCTTAGAAGTGGCAAGTTTGGCGATTTTTGGGGCTGTTCTGGTTATGGAATACAAGGTGATCAATGTAGAAACATCAGAAAACAATAATCCTTTGGGAACTATCTTTCTCGAAGTTTCCCCCGAAATTTAAATATCTAGATATGCACTTTTCTCGTAAATAATTTATGTAATAAAGGGCTAAATTAGAGAGCTTTGTTGAAATTGAGCTTTGATAAACATATCACTCAAAAACTGTTAAATTGTTTGCTTTGACTTGTCTATCCTGTTCAAACCATCTCAACCAACCTATATAGTTGCGTAGGCTCTTCGGCTAATTAGACTTTATTTACAGATATAATTAGAAAATGAAAGCTATTAAGGATAACTATCTTAAATAGAATATAGACTATTCGAGCTCGCTTCCCTAACAATGTTAATTTCATGTATAGTGTGAAAAATATAAGGTGACATCTAAATTTTTTAAAGTCTAATTCCAAAAGAGTGAAAGTGTTTACCTTTATCTTTTTAACAAGAAGATTCTGGCAATCCATTTTCCCTATTTAACTTTTGCGCGGCTTCGCAAGCAGAGCGTGACTGTTTCCCAGCACATTCACGATTAAAATTATCAATTAAGTTTGAATGTTTAGTTATTAGCGCATTGTAGCTATCAACTGACTCTTGACTATATATATCAATTTTTTCCGATTTGATTTCACTTGCAAGCCACTCAGCATGATTATAAATCTCAACACAGGCCTGCATTCTCTGATCAGATATAACAGGAACACTGGCTGATGATGAAATGCTTGGAGGTATCTTGTATGATGGCTGTGCAACAGAAGATGAAAAGTAAAAAAGAATTATAACACCAGTCATTAAATTGATTTTTTTCATTATTTAAATACATCCTTTAATGTTAATAAAAGTTAAGAAAACAGAAATCACTTTCGACTTCTTTTATTCGAGTAAAAGAAGCCATTCATTTTAGTACTTTTCGTCTTTTAACATGGTCAAGTCTTACTCAGAGCGTCTTGTCTATAAAAAAATAATTCGTATTTTTGGACGCCTTTTATTAACTAGCTACCGAAAAATTTAATTAATATTGTAGTGAAGACCGAAATTTAAAAGCCCATCTTAACTTAAAAAAGACTTATTTACATTCTTTCAAGACATTTTCATGTTATTGTGAATTTTCGAAAGTGTAATATGCTATTTAAATATGTACACTAGCTTATGAGTTAGAGTCAACGCTCACCGCTTGTATCCATGTCGCTATCTTATATCATTAAATGCTAATAGCCAACCAAGCAATTAAACCTAGAGTTATTGCAATATGCCATTTGTCGAGCGTCCTTAAATGTGTCTTACCAAGGAATCGATATCCCTTATCAGTAGGTATTACTCGATACCTACTTATTGGAAGTATAGGTATAGCAAGTATTACGAAATAATACGTTGTTATAAATGAGCCTGATACTTGGTCACGATCAGTTGAACCGTACAGCTTAGTACCAGTACCATTAATCATACGAGGATTAGGAGCTGATTTGATAGGCCTGAGTTCCTCATAAAGTTTATTTTGAACAATTGCTTCTGAGAGGTTTATCTTAATACTTGATTTGATATCATCGCTACAAGCAAAATCAACTGCATGTTCAAGAAACTCAATGCATGGCTTCCAATCTCCCGTATTACTTGCATGAACGACCGCGCAATGCATTAGAGTAACTGCAATACTATCTTTACTATTCTCGATTGTTTCAGCATTATAATTTTCATCATAAAGCCTTTCTAAAAGCTGTGGAGCAATATTAATAATTTTCTGTGCTTCTAAATTAGCGGTAGTTGGTTGGTTTTCAACTTTCTCTATGGTGTCATTACAAAGGTCAGATATAGACTCAAGTGACGAGTTTACTCTCCTTTTCTTTTGCATTTCAATAAGTAGATTTATATCTTCAGTAATCTGCTCAGCAAATTCACCAACTACCATAAAGACTTCATTCAACATGTATATGAGCCGCTTTGTGAGATCTACTTTATCGTACTCATTAAATATATCAATAGATAAGCTACGAACAAGGTTTGCAACGCGGTAACTCGCATGATGATCCAGTCCTCGACTTTTTGCACTAATCTGTATTGGTTGAGCTATTATACCCCAATCTTTAACGATCTCGACTAAATGCCCCACCAAAAGGTCCAGCTTAGAGTCAGGTTGATTTGTATCTACAGCAACCCTAAGTTTCTCAACAAGGCTATTTATCTTTGCCTCTTTGTTATCGAGAATGCTCTGTACATCTACTTCATATGAATCAATTAGATCAGCTATAAGAATAGGTCCGGGATCATTTCCATAATTTGTAGCAGATTCAACAACAGCAGTTACAGCCTCTACTAATTTTCTTGGAGGCATACTGTTCAGTACTGAAACAATAGATTGCCGATAATATCTCCTCCGTTTATCAATCTCTGCACTAATAGAAAATAAATCTGATACCTCTGGAAAGCCTGAAACGACTCGATCGTCATTAAGGGTTACCATAAGATCTTCAAAGTTTAAGCTCTCAAATAACTGAGCAATCTTTAGAATCCACACCTCAATTTCATCCACATTGTAGAAAGACAATCGGATAAAAGCAGCTACAAGTAAATTTGTCTCGGCAACTGAAGAAAAACAATCTAATTTCAGCAAATCGGCTGGAGAAGATTCAAGGATCGACAACACCTCTCCTACACGTTTTGGCCCGATGCCTGGCAACCATGCAACTTCAGCGGAGAGCCTTTTTCGAGGATTTGTCAACTCCGAATGCGCCTCCATGCACTCACTTGATTCGAGCAAAAGGCTACGTTCATCGGCCAGCTCCATTATCCTTCGACGATTATCGCGCGGGCTTGCTGTCAGGATATGAAAAGGATTGTGTAATAAATCCATAGAGACCACCTAATTACTTGATATTCGAGAAGAAATAATGGAATTGAATTTGTTTAAGATTTCTCTTGTTGACCTAGATCCGCTTTTATCACCCGAATCTTTTTTCGTCTCTGGAGGCTCAGAACCAACAAACTCCCCGAGAAAAGTCCACTCTAGTGTTTTTGGATTTATCAGATGGACATCACAATGTTGTTGAAGCCCTTTTCTTCCGTCAGTGTATGTTCCTATGACTTGCCCTTGGCAGTTAATACCAAGAATCAGTGACACCTCCTCCACAGTCTTAGGACGTAATTCGTCGCTTAAAGCGAAATATATATTTTTGTCGACTTTACTTTCTGACAGGTCAACAGGAAGAACTCTTCCGGCAACCACGGGTAAAGTAGAAACATCTATTCTGCTCCGGATGCTATTTTCTACAAACCCATCGAAGGAGTTGATTACCTTGTTTTTCTCTCTGCTATCTGACGTAGCAAACCAAAAGATGACTCCTCCTATTAAAATCAGCGGAACCAACCTGACTAAGGTTTGATAGATCCCTATAACCAATCCACTGGCGAGACCAAAAGTAATAGCAAAGGACCAAGTGTTTATGGCCTTAATAAATTTGATGATCAGCCAATCTTTTTTTTTAGAAAAATTATCGTCGCCATCTACTTCATTTTCCAAATGTGCAAAACATATTGCGTCTGTGTTGACCCAATCATTCAAAGACGCTGTTGAATCTTGACTATTTTCATCAGATACGTTCAATGAAGAAGAAATCTCTGACAAATTGGAGACAACCTTTTTATTATCCACGCAAATTTCACTCATGAATAAATCCGATACTTCTTTTCTTTTTTTCCACGTCTTTAGGAAGACTATTCAACGCTGCATCAATGCTGGTTTGATCAAGTTCCGTCTTCCCGGTCTTGGCAGCGAGTCGTGCGGCCTCGCGTATAACAAAGGCCGAATCGGAGAGTGCCTTACTAGTGAGCTCATCGAGGATCTTGTCCACGTTAAGGCCGTCGGCTACCGGTAGTTTGCTCAAGAGTGAGTCTACCAATGATGCCACTTCTTCCCTCGACGGCATGCCAACTTCGATGATGTAGTCAAATCGGCCGCGACGCAGAATGGCCGGATCAATCATCTCGATCAGGTTCGTCATTGCGACAATCAGCACCTTGTTCTTGATGGCTTCCGGTATCCGTCGAAGGAACTCAGCTACTTCCTCGACGTGATGCAAGCCGGACGAACTGACAGAGCGCCTGTCTGACAAGAAAGATTCCATCTCGTCGATGACTATGACGGAAGGAGCACCATCAATCGCCTTGTCAAAAACCTCGGAGATCTTTTTGCTGGTTTCGTGGATATAGGGGCTGCCCACACTGCTGGAATCAATCGAGTAGCTGGGCCAATCTATAAACTCGACAAGCCGCTCCACAGCGAAGGTTTTTCCACAGCCCGGCGGACCATGCAGGACGATGGCGGAAGGAAAATCGACGCCCATAGCCTGGTATTTTTCGGCATTAAAAATGATGTCGATGACGTATTCGTTAAAAAACTCTTCTAGCTGTGGACGCCCAGGAAGCCTGAATACTTTAGCCTCGGCCAGTTGTTCTGAGGATTGCGGCAGTTCAGGTTTGGCAGCCGCCTTGGGGATAGGGGTCTTTTCTTCGGTCTTGACTTGGGAGGCGGGCTTGCGCTTAGCCAGAAGACCTGCATCAGCAGGTACGATAAAACCAGCGGTCTTTACAATTTCGGCCAGATCGCCAGCAGGCATCCATCCTGTCAAATTGGTTAAACGCCTGAAGGACTCTGTGGAGATGATGACCCCTCCGGTTATCCAAGTACAAAAAACCACTTCATCATCTACGTGGGGGGTCAACGTCAAGGCCGGGAGCAGTCTAGAGTACTGTTCCACATAAACAGCATCATGAAATGAGGCATCTTCTGATAGCTTCCGAGACTCTCTGAAGGCGAAGGCAAAGGCCAGTGCATCTACCTTGCTTTCGGGCGACTTGCCATTTTCAACTGGAGCCAGAGAGTACTTCTTATGGCTGCTCAGGCTGCGAAAAAATTCAGTTCCTGATGAGACCTCCGTGAACAGGGCTTCGTCGAGAAAACCGCAATCATTCCACTTCTGTACTAACTCCGGACGCGTGACCAGAATATTGTTGGAACCATTAGTATCAAAAATCTGCCACTCTTCGCCGGAATAGAGGAGTGACCGGATTTTCGAACCATCCGGTAACTCGTACCCTTTAGGCAGCCATAAGCCGTTGGCCATAAATCATCCCCTGATAATGTTGGCTACATCGAACATCTCGTTGTCTGGGCCGCCGCCGATCTGAATCATCGAAAGCTGGGCGACAACGGCGCGAAGTTTTTCAATGTCGTCGGAGCGCATGAGCTGCGTGCCGATATTGGCGAGTTCCTCGAAACGATGCTTGTCTGCAAACAAATGTGGGGAGCTAACCATATGCTTGAAACGTTCAACGACGAACCAATCCTGTCGCCATAGGATTTCGAAATTTTTACCTCTCAGTTCATCAAGATGGTGTTCAAAATCTTTGTCGTTTCGATCGATTGAGCGCTGAGCTGTTTTCACCAAGTTATCGAAAGCAGAAGCTTCGGAGGGACGAGCATGTTCGCGGATATGATCGTCGAAAAAAGACACCTCTGAGTTGAGATCTATCTGTCGAATTTCTTTGAGGTGCTCTTTTCTTACTTGTGCGAGGAGTTTTCGTGCTTCGAGCACTTTCTCCATAGCCTCCTGCGACTTTTCACTTTCTGCTTCTTCTGGATCAAGCTCGGTGGCAAACTCAAGCTTCTGTCTTGCTTGTTCGAGTTTGGGGTTGTCCACTACCTCATTGATTTCATCAATGCGATTTAGTGTTCTTTCCCCTTCCTCGGCAACTATGACAGCAGCGGCTGTGTAGTCAAGTTGCCCTTCTTGTCGAGAATAGAAGTTTCTGCCAGAATGAAACGTTCCGCCGATACAGGGCACTGAAACTTCAATGATAATGTTTCCAGAGTCCAATATCTCAAACTCACATTCAAGATCCGCTCCTGCGGGGATAACACCGCCATCAAAATCAGTGCCTGAAATTTTTAGAACACCGATAGGCCGGTTGTCGGCGATGGGATCTTCAATCTCACCTTCCCAAAGCTTCAGGTTAAGTGAGCCAGATGCACCTGACTTTAAAGACTCAGCCGCTTTGAATATCTTTTTCCCCTTCTTAGGAAGTGAATCACCAGAACGAACCAGATAGTCGAGCACAGGGCGACCACCGAGTTTTTCCAGGACTTCAATACCAACTGAATGAGAAGCAGGAATTGCGTCCACAGTAGCTGCTGTTCTGGTAATGATAATTTTGTCCTGCTCCAGAGTAAGAGGGCCACCAACAGCATCAAAAACAAATACCTTGAACGTGTTTTCGCCGGACTTTGACAGAGTCACGTCAAGAGTAGTTCCATGCTTAAGTGGCATACGACCCGATGTCCAACCAGTATCTACACTATCGATTTGAAATTCTAAACCCGATGCTGCTTGCACAGCGAGCTGAACTGCTATCTTCGCTTTAACATCCGGAGTACGTGCAATGTAATTGAAACATAGATCGAGTCCTCCACCAGAGGTGATTTGACCTCGGGTGTTTTTGCGCGATCGGTTCTGAGAACCCCAGTCTATAGATTCAGCGAAAAGACTTGCTCCCTCAGCCACAGCTGTCATTGGATTCACATCGGTGTTTCCAGGTATTCCAAGCTCATAAGCAACCTTATCTCTCAAAGGCTTATAATTGGTTGGACCACCCACAAACACAATTCTCTCAAGGTCATGAGGAGAGAGCCCAGCGTTATTTAAGGCCTCACGAGCTGAGTTAATCGATTCAGCTACGCGCTCTGCAATCAAATTATCGTAAGTTTCACGTTTTAATTGGATGTCGAGATAGATTTCATCTCCGCTCAGATCTCTCGCTCGTGTTTCAGTTTCTGAAAGACTAATAACAACTTCCTCGCGCGCTGAAAGCTCAATTTTTGCGCGCTCTGTAGCCCAGGTGGCCAGCCTAATAAGAGATTTAAAACTAGGGTTTACAGAAAAGTCTTCTGGAAGGTCAAATTTTTCAAGTAACCAAGGACGAACCAAATTATCGACTAATACTCGATCAAAGTCCCGTCCACCGCACATAGCTATGCCACTATGAGCAAGAAGATTTACCCTTCCACCAATACTTTCCGCAATGGCAATATCGAGCGTGCCGCCACCCAAATCATAAATTAGGAACATGCCATCTGTATTGCGGGCACGCATAACGCTCATTACTGCAGCTACAGGTTCCTGCATAAGTGCAACTTTCCCGATCCCGGCCATACTAGCAGCCTGCATTGTTGCGTCTTTCTGCATCTGGTTAAATGCTGCTGGAACAGTTATTACAGTCCCCGTATCAGGATCATTTCTAATTTCTTCTGGCAAGTACCCGAACAACACTTTTAGTACTTCAGCTGAACATTCCTCTGGAGTCTTGGTAAGATTTACTGCAGATAGCTGAATTGGCGTACTTGTTCCCATTACACGCTTGAATAACATCGCTGAGTTGTCAGGGCTATGCGGTGCAGAATCGTAAGCTCGCTTTCCAACATATTTATTACCACGACGATCGATATAAATAGCTGAAGGCGTTACATCATTTTGTTCAGGACTTTTCCAAATACGAGTCTCGGAACCGTCATACGAGCAGATAGCACTATTTGTAGTCCCAAGGTCAATGCCAACAAAGTTTTTCATAGCTCCACCTTCCTCAACGTAACAGTTCCTGTTTTAACCAAACCTTCCTTTCCCATAATGATTGGCTCAAGCATTTGATCAACAATCAAACTATCTTTTGCATCGAATTCTTCGATATTTAACGGAGTAGCCGCTATGCCGGGATCGAAAGGATGACCCTCAACATTGACAATTCGAAGTTCAGCGTGCTCAAGTGCTTCATCGACCTTTTTGATAAACCAACGAAACTGGCTTTTATATCTACTTTGTTCCCCTGCATCGAGCTTTAACAAAAGTCGATCAAATACTCGACCGAAGCGCCATGACTCGATTGCCATACTGATTACAGCCTCACGCATAGCCTCAGGGGGCGTTGTGGTTTGCTCTGAGTACGCCATTAAAATCTCCTGTGAGTTCATGTTTTTATTTCCGTTTTTAGTGATCATTATGGCGGACTTGAATAGGCTTGTTTGATTTCTCAAATTTTCAAAGTATCTAATCCCGCCGCATTCAGGCGCTAAGTTAGATTGCAAATTTTGATAAATTTCGTACCGAAGCTACTTAGCAGACCTACCCCTTCACAAAACTCTTTGTCTGTAATGTTCTTAAACTCATGAGCATACTTGATCATTTTCAGATGCAGGTCGGAGGCGTATTGATTGTGAGGGGTATCATTTAAGGCGGCGTGGATAGTTGAAGTGGCTTTATATCTAGGTTCTTTTGGTATGGTTCGCAGCATGGCAAATGTGCGAAATAATGTGTCTTGCTTAGTAGCCACAACGCCTCCTTTCAGTCTTAAAACTTTCATGAATTCCGTTTACAAAGACTTTACCACAATCCTGACTGAAAACTCCATATAGTTAATTTTCCACCAGCAATATCGAAGTCTGCTTATCGATGCATGAGCGACCACTATAGTGGTCGCTGTTTAACATGATGGCGTTTAGGCTACTTTAACTTCATAGCCCCAACTTTCGATTTGCTATCTCAAATGGTAGACTGGCTCCATGCCATAAACTGGGGTTTCTATCCCTTCCATACGGGCTTTCAGTTGCAGAGATAAATATTGCGAATAATGTCTGGATTGATGCAAGTTACCTCCATGAAACCAGAGCGCTTCTTGATGAGTGGGCTTCCACATATTGCGAAGCTCCCCTTCCCAAGGTCCAGGGTCTTTCGCTGTGTTTGAACCCATCCCCCAGCATTTACCCACTTTATCAGCGACGTCTTGAGAGATGATCTTAGCGGCCCAACCATTCATTGAACCAAATCCTGTGGCGTAAACGATCAAATCGGCTTCGAGTTCTGTGCCATCTGTCAGTACAACGGATTTTGGTTTTATACGTTCAATGGAAACACCCGATTTTAGTTTAATATCGCCATTGGCCACCAAATCAGATGCACCCACATCGATGTAGTAGCCCGAGCCACGACGCAGATATTTCATAAAGAGCCCCGAGCCATCTTCGCCAAAATCAAGTAAGAAACCAGCATCCGTTAAGCGCTGATAAAAGTCTTTATCCTTTTCTGCAACCGCTTGATAAGCGGGAATATGGAACTGTGGCATGATTTGAAACGGAATGGAGGCAAAGGTCATATCTGCCTTATAAGTTGTCATGCCGTTTTCAACCGCTTCTTCTGAGTATAAGCCCCCTAAGACAAGCTCCATCAGGGAGTCAGATTTGATGATGTGCGTCGAAGAGCGTTGGATCATGGTGACATCCGCTTCGTTTTCCCAAAGTGCACAACAAATATCGTGGGCAGAATTATTCCCTCCTAATACAATGCATTTCTTACCTTTGTAAGCTTCTCCGCCAGGGTGTTTGCTGGAGTGATGCTGCTCCCCTTCAAACGTATCCATGCCAGGGATTTCAGGTATGTTCGGAATACCAGACATACCTGTTGCTAAAACAAGCTGTTTGGGGCGAAGTGTCAGAGTGACACCATCTCGTTCGACATTGACCACCCACTCTTGTTTTTCTTCATCAAATTGTGCACTCGTGCAACGAGTTGAGCCCCAGTAGTTTATTTCCATAACCTTGGTGTACATCTCCAGCCAATCACCTATCTTGTCTTTGGGAGTAAAGACTGGCCAGTTTTCAGGAAAAGGAAGGTATGGCATGTGGTCATACCAAATGGGGTCATGCAAGGATAGTGACTTATACCGATTACGCCATGTATCCCCAGGCTTTGGTAAAGCATCAATTACGATGGTTGGAACATCTAGTTGGCGCAGACGAGCGGCTAATCCAATACCGCCTTGCCCACCTCCGATAATGAGACAATATGGTTGCTCTGTGTAGCCAAGTGTCATCTCTTCATGTTGGCGTTTTTCAAGCCATGTTTGACGATTTTTATTGGCACCATGTTCTGCGCCTTTTGGACGACGTTTGTTACGCTTTTCTGGATAATCTGTGAGCTCGACCATGGTGGTTAAAAACGTCCAAGCAAGCCCATCACGCAAACGAAGGTAGGCACGGCCTTTAGCAACAGCGGTATCAAACGTAATCCAAGCATCAATAACACCGTCTTTTTCGGTGGCGTCTTCATCCAATTGCCAGTTTGTAGGGCGGACATGGCTAACCGTTTCGTTGATCATGTCAAGGATAGCCGTACGACCTTCTAATGTTTTTATGTTCCATGTAAATGCGACCAAGTCTCGCCAGTATCCATCCTCTTCAAACAGAAATGCGGCATCGCTGGGAGTATTTGAATGAAATGCACACGATAGTTTTTCAAGCCATTGGGTAACCGTGACATTGGGTTGATGTGTTGTGCTCAGCGCTGATTGCTTAGTTGCTGACTGGGTCATAAGTATCTCCATTGCAGATTATTGTTTTTGTTACTGCGTTTGCCTAAAAAGACAACCAACTCAGATCCTTTTGCATGTACGTCTGAATCGTGCTGGTTAATTACAAGAGCAGCATGCGTGCCAACAATCTGTTTTAATCATGATCACACTTACAACTTTCTGATTTTTAACACTTTACTCTGAAAAGTATGGTTATCGCTCGATGATGTAATGAATTTTTCTGTTTTCCTGATGATTGCACCTGTCACACCTTTTATTACAGGTGTAACGCTGAATGTTACAGGTGTGATCTTGAGTTTTCGACGGCGAAAGAGGTTGTTGCAAAGAAGGCTAGAAAGGTTCTTTTTTCGGGGTTAGACTCAAGACAGTCAAAAATAACTATAAATAGACCAAAGCTAGGTATCAGCATGAGCAATATGAGTCAGCAACGCCGTCATATAGAAACGATATTGCGTTATGACGGTCACCGATTGAACGGTAAAAGCGCGCTTCCCCCAGAGTTGATTGGCCGCTCTTGGCAACGCTGTATTAACGAGTATGGTTTGGATCCTAGTCGACCTAGACCGGCACGCATTGTGACTCAGCAAACCCTGCTAGAACATCAAGACTCGGTGGATGAGTTGTTAAATGTTGCACGTGCGGGTGTAGAGCAATTATTCACACAAATTGCAGGACTCGGTTATGTTTTATTGCTTAGTGATTACCGAGGTATCACTGTTCAATTTTTGGGTAATAAAAAAGATGATGATCGACTGAAGAAGGCAGGACTTTATTTAGGTGCGGATTGGAGTGAGCAATACGCAGGTACATGTGCTGTGGGTACCTGCATCCAAGAGCAACAAGCGCTGACGTGCCACCGTACCAATCATTTTGATAGCTCTCATATTGGCTTAACCTGTACCGCCGCACCCATCAAAGACCCTTTTGGCCAACTCTTGGCTGTTTTGGATATTTCTGCGTTAAATTCATCTCGTTCACCTGACAGTCAAAATTTTGCGCTGCATTTAACTCAGCTCTACGCTCGACTGATAGAAGATGCGTATTTCTTGCGACGCTATCGACACAGCCTGATATTCAAATGCGATCAATCGCGTGAGTTAGTACAGGTAAATGGACAACTGCTATTCGCATTAGACGAACAAGGTCAAGTGTTAGCGGCAAACACAGCAGGACGTCGTTTATTGTCACAATGCAAAGTCATTGGCCAACAATGCATTTCGCTACCAACATTGTTGGAGTGTCAATGGCGGGATATTTTATCCATTACATACGAAAGCAAAGATGGTATTCGCGCTTTTCGTTTAACGGGCACTCAGCAAACTTTGTTCGGTATGTTGATCGAACCAACTATGAACACGCCTTACCAAAAGCACCTTTCCAGTATTCTCACCGATAAAGAAGAATCTGTTCCCAGCCTAGATTGTTTGTGTGCCGATGACCCAGCGATGCGAAAAACCATTCGCTTGGCTAAACGTTTACGCCATAGGGATATGAACTTACTGATTTTAGGAGATACAGGAACTGGTAAGGAAGTCTTAGCCCAAGCGCTTCATGTTAGCAGTAATCGCTCCGACAAGCCTTTTGTTGCTGTTAATTGCGCGGCAATCCCAGAATCGTTGATTGAAAGTGAGTTGTTTGGCTATGCCCCTGGAACCTTTACTGGGGGGCGAGCAAAAGGGGCAAAAGGGTTAATTCAACAAGCGGATGGCGGCTCTCTCTTTTTAGATGAGATTGGGGATATGCCACTGCATTTACAAACACGCTTACTGAGAGTGTTAGCCGAAGGGTTGGTTTTACCATTGGGCGCGTTACAACCTATAGAGGTCGACATCCGCGTATTAGCGGCTACACATTGTGATTTGTTACAACGCATAACCGACGGACGTTTTCGGGAGGATCTGTTCTATCGTTTAAATGGAGCAACATTAAAGCTGCCAACGCTGAATGCACGCGCAGATAAGCAATATTTAATTCAGGTGTTATTGAAAAAGATCAATCCAGACGTGAGATTACGGGCTGATGCCATGAGTGCGTTATTAGCTTACAACTGGCCAGGCAATATTCGTCAGCTTAAAAATGCGCTAACGTTTGCGGAAGCTGTCTGTGCAGGCGACGAGATTACGGTCCAGCACTTACCCGAAGAGTTTATCACCCATCACCAGCATCTGAATCAAACACTCCCCGAGATCCAACCGACGACTCATTATGCTGCCTTCCCTGAAAACCTCCCCCAGCAAGCGGAACAACCCTCTTTATTGGACTTACTTCAACAGCATCGTTGGAACGTATCCTCTGTAGCCAGGGTATTGGGTGTATCCCGGCCTACTGTCTATAGACGTATGGTAAAACAGGGGGTTGTACAGCCAAAGAATTGGTAAATCGCACAACTAACAAGTACATACTAAATCCCTCATGACCATAACTAAAGCGGTAACCTGTTATGACAGTACAGTGCTTTGCTCGCTGACACATTAAGCTTGTGAGCTTCTTGTCATAGGAAATCTGCTTAATTTATGCTTTCATTTACCTTATTATTAACACGATACTAAGCTAATATGTTTAGAACTTTCAGGTGACTAGGGCAACAGGATGTACGCAAAAAAGTATGGCAAAACAATCAAACTATTTTTGATGGATGCCGATCCAAACGGACGAATGATCTGTGAGTTATCAAACTGGAACGGCAAAGCATATCGCATCCCTCGTGGAAAGGTAAAAGATTGTTCCGATCGTCAAGATCTGAAAAGCACCTCAGTTTATCTATTATTCGGGCGAGCAGAATCATCATCTGCTAAGCCAAAAGCCTACATTGGCGAAGCTGAAAATGCTTATACTCGTTTAGCACAACACGTATCAGAAAAAGAGTTTTGGAACGAGTCTGTTGTTTTCATCAGTAAGGATGAAAATTTGAACAAAGCTCATATCAAGTACTTGGAATCTCGCCTTTATGAAGTTGCCTTGCATGCCAATAGGTATGAGCTACAAAACGCCAACACACCTACCAGAAGCAATATTTCAGAATCTGACCAAGCCGAAATGGAAGAGTTTATCGAATATATAAAAATTCTTGTTAATGCAATGGGATATAAGGTTTTTGAACCACTCGTAAATATTGCTCTAGATAGCTATCAGACTGATGATATATTTAATTTGAAAGGTGCTAGAGGGGCATCTGGTAAAGGGAAACGAACAAGTGATGGATTTGTAGTATTTGCTGGCACAACAGTAGCAAATAATACAGTTCCTTCATTTCCGAAAAGTGCTCAAAATCTGCGAAATGAACTTATTGATAGCGGTGTAATAACACAAAACACTGAAGAGATGAGTTTTAATACAGATTATCTTTTCAGTAGCCCATCAATCGCAGCAGCTGTCATCATGGGTAGAAGCGCTAATGGTCTAGTAGAATGGAAAAATGAACTTGGTCAAGACCTCAAGTCTGTAGAAACGACAGAAATATCAAATGCTAATAATGAGAGTCACTTAAAGGCCTGAATACCATAAGCAGCCTACTCTAAATATAACTAACACAAGGAACTGTTACGTTGAATAAATCCACTAAATTACGCCAATTAGTTACTGCTATATTGGAAGGCCCTAGCCTTCACTCCCACCAGGTTAATGCCGCTCAGAAGACATTTACTGCACTTGAAAGCAAGGTTCGTGCCGTGGTCACAGCTGCCGAGATGCAAGCAGGGAAATCAGGGATAGCACTAGCTCTTTGTTGCTTGCAGCGTTTAAGCCTGTCTAATGAGGATATTTGTGACCGTAAGCAGCTAAAAGACACCTTGTACCTGGTTACAATGCCAGACACCGCTCTTCGTGACCAGGCTGAAGAGGATTTGAAACAAGCAAAAAATGTCGTTGTGAGTAACTTCATTAACTTCGAAAAAGCACTAGAAAACGAGTTTAAAGGCAACCCACCAAAGCTTATTATAATCGACGAGTGTCACTACGGATCGAATGTTGCGGCAGTACGCTACAGCAAAATATTTGATTATTTAGAGCAAGAAAACGATGAATGCAAGGTTGTATTCATTTCTGCGACTCCGTTTGGCGCTTTGTACGGAGCGGAGACAGAATACGAAGAGCTCATGGAGCTCAAACAAGAAGCCCAGGAAACAGAAAACAATGATCTAGTGAAAGAAGCACAGGAAGCGGCAGAAAATATTTTAAAAGATTCCATCCTCCGTCGAGACTTCAACACTCGCTTAGTTTTCCACAAAACCAGCGACGAATATTATGGTGTGCGGGAAATGCTGAAAAATGGCATGGTGAAAGGTCTTGAATCTGAAACCCGCAATTTCATGATGCAGACATTTGAGCGTGACGAATTAATCAAGCAATTCTTAAACCACGAAGGAATGGGATGGTCGCTGGTAAGAGTACCGCCCGGAGCCGCCATGGAAGCCAAACACCTTTTAATCGAAAAAGGCATACCGGCGGAGTCCATCTATATTCTTGGCAACTCTCTTAGTGGTGTACCCGAAGACGAACATTGCAGTATAGAGCGTTTTAAAAAGGAATTTGACGAGGCTGTAGACTTTGAAGATAAGCTTATCGCTATAACTGTTGCCGGAGCCCGTGCTGGCATCAACTTCGGTGCTATGATGAAAAACAATCTGATTTCGACATGGGATAGTACTGTTGCAAGTGTCGCCGCTGTTGTGCAGGCTAATGTAGGGCGTGCATGTGGTTATCATGGTAACAATACATCAACACACTATACCAACTTGAATGCAACTGAAGCTTATGCGGCTATTCTGGATCACTTAGAAAATACATGTTCCGAGCATGCTGCTTCTGATTTCGATGGACTAAGAGAATTCTTTGAAGATGTTTGTCAAGAATATCAGGTAAATGGGTTAGATGTCGGCCTTACCATTAAGTACAAAAAACGTCGCCCAATCGGCGATGTTGAAACTTATAAGGTTGATAGTTATGTAGCTGTCCCAGGCAAATTGTTAGATGAGAATGTAGATTATAATTACTACACATCTGACCCGTTATTACTTTCTGCCATTGAAACAATACGACGTGAATTTACAGCTAAAGGTGCCCCCTCTGTAAAAGGCAGTCGCGCCATGCGAGGCAAAGCGAAAAATTGGATAAAAGCACATTGGGTCAATGGTGATAGCTATGATAACCCCGAGAAAGCAAGAGCTGATGGGACCCAAAAAGAAAAGACCATTCTCTACACAAAGATGCTAGATGAAAAAGAATACCTTGAATTCAATCGTGTCGTTGCTGCTGGTTCTGGCGAACGCTCTGAAGACAAGAGTGTTGTTGCAGCTGTATTTAGTACGTACAACATTTCTCGTCGTAAAGTTAATAAAACCATGATGACCCGAGAAGATGTTGCTGAAATGTGTGACTATTTTGGTATTGATCACGATGACACTATGATGGTGATATACAAACGTGGCGAATATGATTTGGAGCGATCATTGCTGAAAAAAGAGCACAATCAACTTCCTGACAAAAAAGGCGAGTTAAGTGATGAATCACATTTTTCTGATGTGGTTGAGCACATCTAACTGTTATGTTGATAAAGAAAAGAGGGCTCCAAACGCCCTCTTTTTTTAAGGTAATAAAACAATGAGCAAAACAGACAAACATCGAAGTATTGTTCGTGAAGCGCTAAGTACGCATACTTACGAACATCAAAGACAAGCGGCAGAAAGAACATTTTCAAAATTCCAAAACGGTGCTCGTGCTGTTGTTATTGCGGCCGAGATGCAATCCGGCAAATCTGGTATTGCTTTAGCACTTGCTTCAATGCAACGACTGTCACTTTCTGATGAAATAATCTGTCAACGAAAATACTTAAAAGACACGCTTTACTTAGTGACAATGGCTGATGTTGCATTACAAGAACAGGCTAAAAACGACCTAGCTGCATGCCATAACGTAGTCGTTAGTAACTTTGCTCATTTTGAGTCATGCCTCAAGGGTGAGTTTAAGTTCCAAGCGCCTAAACTTATTATTATTGACGAGTGTCATTATGGTTCAGCTACTGACAGTGTGCGTTACGCTAAAGTATTTGATTACCTAGAAAACATTAACCTTGAATGCCGTATAGCCTTTGTCTCAGCAACACCCTTCAGTGCTCTCTATGCTGCAAGTGACGACTCGATTCTGAGGCACAACTTTCATACAGCCCTTGTCTTCCACAAAACAAGCAATGAATATCACGGAATTCGAGAAATGCACCGCCATCAACAAATTGTCAAATTAGACGAAAATAATAGAGATTTCTGCGATGCCTTATTTTTAAGCAAACGCTTTATTCGTCAATTTCAAGAGCACGAGGGGTCAGGATGGTCACTTATAAGAGTACCCACTAGCCAAGCTAAGCAAGCACGAGATATTTTGTTAGAAAGCGGTATCGAATCAGAGCAAATACATATTATTGGACAAAAGCTGGTTGGATTAGAAGATCATGAGCTTTGCTCCTTAGAGGACTTCAAACGTGAATACGAAACTGCCAAGTTATTCGACGATAAACTTATTGCTATTACCGTAGCTGGATTTCGAGCGGGTGTAAACTTTGGCCAAGAGATGAAAGAAAACTTGATCAACAGTTGGGACAGTTCTATTTCCAATATTGCTGCCGTCGTGCAAGCAAATGTAGGACGTGCATGCGGGTATCATCACAATACGACAGCCACGCATTATACGAACCTTGATTCGGTTCGTGCCTATGGGGAATTATTAGACTTCCTTGAAGAGCAAGATGAGCGTCAAGAATTCCAAGGTATTAGAGAAAAATTTGAAGATATCTGCGAACGTTATGAAATTAGAGGTTTTGACCGCGGTACTTCCGTAACACCGGCTGTGTTAACTGAAGTCTCATCCAAACGTAAGCTTGTTGATAAGAAAGTATATCTAACCCAAAGTTATGTAGTCGTTCCAGGGAAGTTGGATAAAGAACAATATGACTACAATCGATACACAAAAGACCTAGATCTACTAGAAGCTATAAGACTAATTCGAGAAGAGTTGTTAGCTGATGGGGAGCCCTATCGAAAACAAGGTCGTGCACTACGAGGTGAACATCAAAATTGGATAAAAGCCCAGTGGGTAAATGGTGCCACGTATGATGATGGCACGCCAAGCTGTGCAAAATCCAGAGCCTTACACTTCACCCAATTACTAGATCAATTGGAACCTGTTGAATTCAATAAAATCGTTAATCCAGGTGGAGGTGAAACGACAGATAGCAAGCGTGTTATGGCGAGTATTTTTAGTATTTACAATCTATCAGGTCAAAAAGACGCTTTCAAACGAGCACTGGATATCGATGATATGAGTGAGATATGCAGACTATTTGGCTTCGAAAATGATGATACTTTGATTCTTCTATACAAACGAGGAGATTTCCTGCGGGAAAGATCTAGTGATGATCAAGAGAAGGTCAATAAATCAAGAATTCAACATAACAGTATTCTCAATACAGACTAAAACTATAAAAGAGCAGGCGTAATTTATACACTTACTCTAGCGATATGGCTTACCTAGTCCTTGAATAGCTAGTACTTAATATTTTTTCAAACTCTTGATCAAGATATTTATCTATAAGCACATGATCAATCTTACCCTGCATTGCCCATGCATTGAGCTCTTTGAGGGAAAGGTGAGCGAAACGAGCCCAGGCAATCAAGTTTGTTCTTAATAGCGTAGTAACGATTTCACCTCCCCCCCTTATTACAGCATCAACACCATCTACAAGACACAAAGCACCTTGTCCGACGAATAACATTCGACGCAACTCAGGATTAGATTCTGACGGTATACAGTCTTTCCAATCCTTACTATCAAAGAATCGCGCTCGGATAACCCAGCAAAACCTGATAATCAATTCATTGAGAACAACGGGAATGGCCATCGTTAATCCATGTCTAGCATCATAGCCTTTTTCAAAGACTTTAGTCGCAACAGTCGCAATGGATTGCTTATTCTCACCGAACTCACCTACATTCAGACCCAAAAGAAGATTGTAGAATGGTATTGGCACTCCCATTCCACGGCCTCCTTGACCAACCGTACCTGATGAGCCCGTCCAATCTGACATGATGTGACCAAACCAGTTTGCGATCCCACAAAATACTTTAGCAACAAAGTTGTTACCCTTTAACTCATTTGTTTCCGTGTCTACGGTAATCAGCTGTCCATTGCTGATAAATGTAGAGGTACTTGTGAACTGATTAAGAACAGAGAAAAACAAACCAATTAAGTCTGGAGAATGCCCTAAGCTTTTTAAATGATGGTTCTTTAATGATAGATTAGGAACTGCACCATCGACTGCGGCGGTAGTAGCCTGGTCATAGTTTACTTTAAACTTTCCCTCCAAAAATCCTATAGCGCTCGCTGTTGTGTTCGATCCTTTTAGCCCCGCCTTTTCAGCATCCCATCCTAAGAGATTCGCAAACTTCTCAGTGGATTTATTCGCAAACTCATCAACCGCATTACCTAGAGGGGATTCTCCAGGGGCACCTACAAAAACAACATCAATTATTCCACAAATTAAACCAGAGGTACTGGCAATAGCGTAATCTATCTTGTCACAGTTAGGTGCTTTATGAGTAAATTCATTCTGAATTCTATTTCTAAGATCAGCTTCTTGACTTCTAGTCAATAAACCGTCGAATGGGTTAGCACTGGTTAGACTGTTTTTGTCAGAATACTCTTTTACAGATGAAATGTACTCATCCCAGCTCATTTCATCATCTAATATTTGATTAAAATTGAGCATCTCTACCCTATTTAACTTCGGCTGATCGACTACTTCTTGCATTTCAAGCTCTAGTTCAATTAGTAGCCTGTCTGCTTCATCTAAGTCTGATAAAGGATTATTTTCATCAAAAGTAACCCCCAAATCATCTAGCTCTTTTTTAAGTTCTTCAATCAAATTCGAGTTTTCTAATTCGTAAGCTTCAACTTGATCTATTGCAACATCAAGCTCAGTGGTCTTACTTTGAGCAAGACCAAGCTGATGCTTTTGTACTAATGATGCGGAAGCCTTCTCGTCCAGCTCCTCCATTTAACTAAGAACCCCTTTGACTTTAGACTGAAGTTTTGATTTTAACGCATTGTTCATCTCAAAGTAGCCGATACTTTCAAAAAGTGACGACATCCTATCTAGCATTTCCGTTTGAACACTTCCTTTTAGAATGTACTCACCTTTTTCATTTTCTTCGTATCGCTCAAGTATAAAGTCGTATATTTTAGATTTAGTTGCACCTTCGCATAGATTTTTTAGGCGTTGATGATCAAGAATTTTTGGACATTTAGTTCTGTTAGCAGCATTCTCGAATACATCAGCCTTTTGACTTTCTTTCTGAAGAGCGCCGGCAAATTTTGCAACCATTCCCTTTAGTTTCAAAACTTCAGCACGGTTTGATTCTCCAGTCTCCATTGCTTCTGAAAGCTTCTCAACCAAATAATTAATATCTTCTATTGTGTTCTTTATTGTTAAATGCGTTTGCTTCAATGCCTCATTTAGCATTGCCTGCTTTACCTTAAAGCGATCTAACTCATTCACACCAGAAAACTTTCTAACGCCCGTGAATGTCAAAAAACCAACTGCGCCTAATATTGCTAAGCCCCCAGTCATCCCCATCCCAAGGCCTAAAGTTGCAAGACCTGAGGTTACTCCTGATGCGGAAAGACCAACAACTGAGCCGGAGATATAGACGGCAGCAATTGGGGCACCAACTGCTGCTGCAGTAGAAGCAAGTTTCGAGGCATTGTCACGAATGTCGTTGTCATCTACATCATCATTTAAAATTTGAAATGCTTCTGACACAGCATCCTGAGCAAACTGTAAATCGTCATGACTAAGTTCCATGCTATCTTTATGTTTAAGCAAAAATGGCACTTCACCATTAGTTTCGGATTTAGATGAGTAATAAGTGTTAACAATGTCTTTAGCTAAAGAAATCATTATAGATTTATGTTGTGATTGATCACTTAAATCTCGAATTGATGACAATATATTTTGAACAGGCTCGATATCATTTTCGATTTCTGAAATATACTTCCTAACTTCACTTCTAGCCTCGACACTAAGATGTAGTCGTGTCGATAGCAGCAAAATTTCAGAAAGCTCTAATTCATCAATGTCACCATCATCTTCATATGTCATATTAGCAATCAGTTTTAGATAATTGATCTTAAACTCATCATTCATCTCAACTAAGTCAACTGCTTGTTTCTCATTTTTGAATTCACTGAAGTCAGAAACAATTTGCCCTAGGAAGTCAGATAGTTTCTGATCTTTAACACCATACATATCACTGAATTTATGAACTTTACCATCCTTAGTAATTTCAACATATTTCTTAATACTTTCTTTGCCTTTGGCATTCACAGTAACGTCTTCTTTGTATTCTACTTTTTCAATCTCAGAATATAAGAAAACACCACGCTTATCATGAATAAATCGATCTCCAGTAAAAATAAAACCTTCATCTGATTTACCAAACAAAGTCGCATCTTGAATAGCAATAATTGAATGCAATAAGTCCTCACACTTCATTGCAGACACTGCATTGTTAAGCTTTTTTTCGGGGATATCTGGTGCCAAATATACGTATTCACCAATATTTTTGACATTCTCTCTTACATAAGTATTAACATTCGACATAAACTACTTCCTTATTTTCCTTGTTTAATAAATCTAAATTAGTTACTCCAATTTAGCCAAAACATGTAGCGATATTCAAAATCTTTCTTCCTAAACAGACTTAACCTCTAACACGGGTGTCAAACATTCCTGAAGTGACAGCCCACCATGATTGTAATAGTCACCGGTGACGTAAGCGGATATACCAGGAGCCATGGCAATGTTAACCGAAGGGTTCCAATACCACGGCATCACTAAACCATCGTGAGTAACGTTGTCTTTAAGAATTGCGCAGCGGCGTTGGCGGTTTTTTCCTAGCGCTTTATGAAGATTCCCTTTAGGTAAACCATTGGGCACCCATAGCCAGCCGTGGTCAGTGACTATTTTGATTTGTCGCCAACCTGCTTCAAGCAGCCCTTCAATACGAGCAACTACATCATTTAATACGGAATCAATGTGTTGAGGCATTTTACGCTGGTGGTCATGGCCTAAGTGATCTAAATCACCTGTTTGGACCCAAGCATAACCACTAACATCTCCTGTTTCTAAACCGTCCAAATATTGCCAGCCAACATTACCTAGCATTCGCTTTAACTGATGACTACTAAACTCTGCCATAGAGCTTGCTACAGCAGGTTTAAAATCGTCGTTGTCCAGCATACCAGTAAGGAGATCCGCGACAGGTGTCACCGCTGCTTTCGCTGTGGCCGTTAACGAAGGTAACGCCGACCACTTAGTACTGAGTACCACTTGTCTGTTTTCATGCTTGGTTAACTTATCTTGTAGCCAGTGGGCGGTATCTAAACGTAATCCATCGACAAAAAAGACAACTTGTCCACCAAGGTGGTATTGACCAACACCTGACCTTACTTGGTTTTCACCAGGATAGCCCTGCTGATCTACTAACTTTTGAAAATTTAGGGTCGTTTCTTCAAGCCAAGGTGTATAGATAACACCTAGTAATGTAGCTAATGCCTCTTCATGTTGAATATGGCGTGCTTTTGACATGGCTTTGATAACGGCACCGTCCGCTTTCCAAAAACGTTCAGCGTACATATCAGCCATACCTTGTGGGTCAGCACCGGTAAAAGCCACTTGAGTATGCTCAACCAACGCCACTAGCTCTTCTAGTATTTCTAGCCATGGCGATAAACCTAAACTAAACCAAAGCCACTCTTTACGAGATTGCTGCTGTTGCCAGACACGGATTAGAGCTTGTTTAATAGTGTCATTTGACTGTCCATCAACTTGAAGGATAACAGATTCAATCTGCTCCTCATCACGCATGTTTTCAGTTAAATAATGCTCTGGATGAACCATTGCCAAACCATCAGGTTGTATTGCTTTCAAGCGTTCGATTATGTTTGGTAAATTTGTCGCTGTCTCTTCATACCTTTGCCATACGTCCTGCCACGCTCCCTCTGCCAAACAGAGTAGCTGGCATATATCTGTAATATCTTCTCGTAAAGGATCAAAGCCATAATGAGCTCGGCAAGATTGAACAAACACATCCCATTTACTGCCCTTCCAACTAACAGCCTTCTCTTCTGGTTGATTTAGCCATCCTAAAATGTCTTTCACAGGATCATTAAGAACAATGGAGATAAAATCTGAGGCTTCCAGCTTCTTACCTTGTAATTGAGAAACGGGAGTTTCCAATAAATCAGGAAGAACAGTTAACAAAGATTCTTGAGTTTGCTTGTCTTTAGCAATGTCCAGCTCCAACCCTATATGTGAATTTGTTAGAAATGCCCCTACAGTCCAATCGCGATTAAGATTAGGGTAAGTCCACCAGCAACCGCGATACTGCAGTTCTGCTAAAGGTTTAATAAATTCAGGGCAACTTTCGATGGCACGTAAATCTTTACGACTTACTCCAGGTAAATAAATAATGGGCGTCAAATCACCTGGCAATTGGCAATCTTCTAATAGCCCTGCAATCACACATTTTAGCCAAATTGCTGGGCCTATACGTTTTTCTGGCTCATATTCACCTAGTTCAATGACTTCTGGTAATTGTTGCTTAATAAATGGCATAGCGCTTTGCCACTGGCGTTCGCCATCCGTCCAAAGAATAGCGGCCGGAGCCGCTTGCACGCTAACATTATGGTGGGCACTTTGGCGTAGGTGTCGCTTAAGAGTCTCAATTATCATCATTGTCTAGGCTAGATCCTCTAACTGTGTAAGCCATAGATTAAATCGTTGGCATTGTTGACGCATGACATCTAAACCAACTTCTAGCGCGGCTAATGTACCTAATAATGGTTTTTCATATCCTGGCAGAACATTTTCGATCCGCTTACTTGGAGCTGTCTGAGGGCTATTGTTAATGTGCTCAGGCGTTTCAAATTGCCTTGCGATGGAAGTAAACGTATCTGTTAATTCTATTTGGTCCATACCAAGCGCCATACTCTCAGGATGACTAAAAAGTAAAGCCTCAAATTCATACATTTGAACGTATGGAATAAAACGTCGCACAACATCTTCTCCTAACTTATTTGTAAGCTCTGCAATCAGCGCGTCTTCGAGGGCACGAGCTTTTGAAGCCATAGGAGCTTGATCATTTAACGCTGTTTTTCCAGGAAAGGATTGTGGTAAACCATAAAAATCAAAAAATGTTGTGCAATAACATTGTCGGTCACCTAGCAAGCGATTGCGCACATCTGGGTAAAGGCGATCAAATTTAAAGTTACCTCCTTTATGCCCAGGACGACCGATAAGTACAGGCATCAGGTATATACCACGGTGGGCAAAACGTTCGACCAATAACTCTTTTACAAACGCCTCTTCTGTTTGCCCCTCACAAATCACATGAACGATCGTCATTTGCTTGGCCTCCCACCTAAGATATTTTTCTCCCACAATTCACCGATCGAATAGTCCTCTAACCAAGCTTCAAACGCCTCAGCCTCAAGACGCTTAAATACTGAAGCCCCCTGCTCACGCTCAACGACAATCAGGTCATCCAAATCAAACTCATTGAGAAGAGGTACCGATTGTGTCGAAACAATTACTTGCATACGTTTTGAAGCAGAACGGAGCAAAGCTCCCAATAATGTAATCGCGTAGGGATGTAGGCCAAGCTCTGGCTCATCAATGATGATGGTAGAAGGCGGTTCAGGTTGCAGTAATGCCGTCACCAAACAAATAAAGCGAATAGAGCCATCTGAAAGCTGGCTCGGCCAAAGTGGATAATCGCTATCAGTTTGGCGCCACAATAAACGAATTTGTTCTTCACCTGACGCAAGCTCTGTCGACTTTAAAACAAAGTCATCAAAGAAAGGCACTGCAAGGCGTACTGTTTTCACCACTTGATGATAAACATCTTCATGTTTACCTTTTAACTGGTATAGAAATGCTGCTAGGTTCGCGGCATCGGAGCGTAGATATTCGTTATCATGTACCGCACCTTGACGCTTAACCGCCGCGGTATCACTTGTATCGTGAAAATGATATACACGCCAACTTGAAATAGAGCTATAGCAATAATCCGCCTCAGAGTTTTTTCCAGACTTTTCATACTTTTCTGGCAACTTTGAATCGGAATGCCCTGTACCTAAATGTATCCATTTAGGTCCATAAATTGGACCATCGAAAAACAATGACTCTTGGGTATAGGTAAATCCACCTTCAAAAGTCGGCTCTAGAGAAAATTTATAGCCATTGAGACCAAAGGTAACAAACGAAGATAGCTCCTCAGTCTCCTTAACGCCAAAGCTTACGATCCTATCCGCGCCGCCTTGCTTAGCTGCCCATACTTGCAGGCGACCATCTAGCATTTCGCGAAGCATCCGAAAATATGAGACAAAGTTACTTTTACCAACACCATTGGCACCAATCAGTACATTGAGGCTAGTAAGCTTCAAATCCTCCATCTCTCGAATAGATTTGAAGCCTTTAATGGTCAGAGAGTGTATTGGGTTAATAGTGCCCATTGCATTTGCCTTATATTGCTTAACTGCGCGAAATAAATATCAAACTGGTAGTTTAGCTTAACCGGTGGGTAACTTCAGCAACACCCTGGCTTCTAGAGAAGAAGTCAGGGTGTAAATTACCAAATCAGTGCTTAGCATCTTCCCTAGCGGCTTTTTTCTCGGCAAGTGTTAGGTGGTGTTCGTTGATGCGGTCGCCTTCTTTGCCGCCGTATTCTAGACCAAGGTGATACCAAGGTGCAGAAACTACGTCGGTGCCACGGTCTTTTTTCCAGTGTACATTGGGTTTGGCACGTAAGACGCCAGCGCCTTTTTTACCCACGTCTTTGGCGAGCATAAAGGGACGGATATTAAGACGAACACCGTCGTTTAAGTCAGGATTCCAGCCAATAGGTTGCTCGGCGAGTGGCTTCCAACGAACAAAGATGTCTAGCCCTTTCTCACCGACGAGGATAGCTTCCAGCTGTTCTTTGAGGTTTTCCGCAGCGGCTAGGCGAATATCGGCGCCATCTACGCCCGCATTCGAATCGTATATCTGAGTTGCAATCCAATCACCTAAATACGTGTGTATAAGTCTTTCGAGACATTTATAGTCGAGCTTATGGTAGTTAATCAAAGCAGAGAAACCATCTTTTTGACCATCCCAGATTTGCCAAATAAAGGGACGATTTTGGAATAGCTTACAGTGCTGTTCAAAGAATTTATCGCGCAGCCAGCTCTCCCAGTCTTTGGATTTTAGAGATTTCAGTAGCCTTTCTTCTAAAGTACTACTCCATGCCTTACCATACGCTGCCTGTAATATTTCAACTAAGCGATTTACTGCTTTTGGCTCTTTCCAGACCGGGGGAATACATACAATCCCATCATTATCAACAAAATCCGCTAACTCAGCGCAGCGCTCTACCCAAGCTCGCTGCTCAACACATAGTTCCATCTCTGGGTCTAATTCTGCAGGCCATTGATAACCTAATAAACGGGCAACCGCTACCTGCGCAACGGTATCGTCAGTACGCAATTCTCCTTCTACAGTCCACTTACTCTCTTCGTCCCAAATAACCGAACCACAGGGCTGGCCATGAAAGATCCATTGGGTTGGATCATTGGTGTAGGGCTCAGGCAGACCATTTGGGTATTGTTCTTCAGCGACTTTAGACCAATACTCAAAATCAAAAGGTATTTTTACCAACGTAGCGTTTGTAACGTTTAGCTTCTGATCAATTTCCCTTACATCTAAGTTGTATGATGAATCTGAAGCATAGCACCAGATGGCTTTTAAGTATGACTTGTCAAGAGGAACTAGTACCCCAACATTTGAGTCAAATTTATTACCAATATACAGCGAAGCTGGAAGGATATTCATCTGGCTTATTGAAACTCCCCACTTTCCCCAAGCAGCATTGCCCCTTTGGTCAGAGTCATGTAATCGCTCACGCCTTTCATCTGCTGGCAGCCTTAAATGGCCATTGTGATCATCATATTCAATAACTTTTTCAAGTCCTCCAAAATGACGCATTCCATCTACAGTCCCTTGCTGATAAACATATATTTGAGATTTTATTGGGAACTCCCAGAAAAACCTTTGAAACCTTGGTGAGTCCCCATTTAGTATTCCGGCTAGAGCTTTGGCATGTTTTTTTAATAAAGTGCTAGATTTCGAATTGGATAGAATAATTGTACAGTCTGGATTTTCTAGCTGTTGTGCTTGTGTGACATTACTAATCTCTTCATTAGCCAAAAGCAGCGATTTTTCTAAAGCTGTTCGTGGGGCAGATACATCAATACCTCTAATCCACTGGCTTTCACCGTCTTCAGAAAGTAATCCAGTTGTAATGGTTTGCTGATTACCACGACTTAAAGTGATTAGGATGGCTTTTACTACCTCCCCACTGATCGTATCGAAAGCACCTGGGCCAAGACGGGCAATGGAGTGCCAAGTATCCTGTGTGAGTGATTTTTCACGGAATTTCTTATAGCTAGTAAGGAAGAGCCAGTTTTGCGGCAAGACAATGCTGGAAGTCCCCCCCTCTGTACAGAACTCTAGACAACGATCTAAGAAAACCGTCGCCAGGTCATTTTTGCCCTCTGGGTAGTAGGTTTCACAGAAGTCTTTTAGGGTATCGCTTTGTTTGCCACGAGCAAGATAAGGCACGTTGGTAATCACCCAAGCGTATTGCCCCGCGAGTAGCTCCGCCGCTTTGGTAATGCCTTGGGCAACGATACCCGCCTCGATCCGCTGGGTAATAGCATTGGAATTATCGCTGTCTAAATCAGCTTGGGCTTGATCAGCCTTTAGCGCACCTGAAATCGCCTGTTGTAATTCGCTCCATTGGGCGATCTTGGCGGCATTACCACGGCGTGGGTTAATCAAGCTACCCAACACAGGCGCATCTTTAAAGGTTTGATAAAGGCTATCTAGGGCGATGGTGAGGTTTTGCTTGCCTGCGGCGGCGCTAATAGCTTTCCATTCGTCTTTTGCTGCATGGATGGATAAACCAGAACACGCGAGGTGCAATTCAGGCAGTGGACGATATCCACCCGCATTAGGGAAACGCCAGGCTTCTAGCGCCACAGCAAAGGCTGCCAATTCAACACAACGCTGATCCAACTCTAAACCATGTAGGTTTTCTGTGATGACTTTATCAACGGCCTCACGGGCACTGAGCTGTTCTAGCTGCATCCGCATCGGCACCAGCATTAAAAATACTGCCACCAAGAAGTGGCCAGAGCCACAGCATGGGTCGAGGGTTTTCAGTTCGCTTAGGTTGCTTGGCCATTGCTCAAAGCCACCGGATGCCAATTGCCATTGTTTGGTTTGTTCAGATTTAACGAAACGCAAGTAAGTTAATGGCACACCATCAATAGCCGCTTTATCACGAAGCTCTTGTTCGTTATTGGCGCGGGCCAGATCATCCTGTGTCAGGCGTTTATTGGCCCACCAGGCACCTAGTGCGTTATCCAGCAAAAAACTTACCATATAGGGCTCGGTAAATAACTGAGTCACCGGGCTCAGTTCTTGAGCGCCAATCTTTACGCCAGAGTCGTTTACTTCTTTTTTCTTCTTGGTTTGCCAGAACTGATAACACCACCCTAGGCTGTCTTGAGCTTGGTAAACCGCAGAGTCTAACTTGGCTATTAATGATTCTAAGGTATTGGTGTGGTTGATGGACAACGTCACTTGAAACTCGGGTGACTCAGTACGAAAGATCTGCGGCAGCATTTTTGCTGCAAGGCGACCGGCTAGCTCAAGCCCATCTTTGCAATCTGATTCTTCTTCGGCAAGCTCAGCACATTCATCTAATGTTACCGATGTGTATTCATCGTACATGAGTAAGTTATTTTGCTCTAAGAAGCGGGCGAAAAGCATTCGATGCCAATGCTCGTAAGCCATTTCATTCATTAAAGCATCGGTAGTTTGTTTGCCATCAGTGAGCTTATCACCTAACTGACGACCATGAGCACGCAAGACATTTCGCAGAGCGCGCTCAGTATCACTCAGATATGTCGGTGCTTGTGCCTCGGCCACTCCCAGACGAGTGAGTGCTTCCGTAACCGCTTGCTCAACGACATCGCGTGCTTTAATTACTGTTGTTTCTAATTGCTTACGTAGTGTTTTATCTAATGACTGTCGCATGTTGTTCCTAAAAAGTGTATTTGCGTATTCGTTAAATATTACAAATAGCGTGTTAGCTCGGCATAACAGGACCATTAATCAACTGCTGGCGCAGCTCTTGCTCTACGTAGTCGAGCCACTCTTTCAGCTCTTCTTCATTGTTGATCACTCTCTTATTGAGCTTATGATACTTGGTTTTTGGCAGTAGCTCGTTTATGGCATCTTTGAGTAAGGCATCAAACAAACCTGGCAAGGCAGCAGCTTTGTCATTCCATTGCTCAAAGCTAATGCTGTCGAGAGAATCAAACGCATCTTCCAAAGTGCTGATCTGAATGTCTGGTACGCTGTCTAAACGGCGCTGGAATAAAAAACCATGGCGTTTAGTTTCATCGAGTTTCTGCCAGTGTTCGTCTTCTTTAAGATCTTGTAAACAGGTATTGTAGTCTTCTTCATAACGACTACGGTGGGCCGTTAATGCATCACGCAGCGCTGTGGTAGCGTCTTTTAATAAGGGACTTACCGGGTTTGGTTCTATTAACAAGCTTCGTTGATGTGTAATGGCTTGTGCTTCCACTTCAAGCTTTTCATGGATTTGAAGATCTTTGCAGTATCTCATTGCCTGCTTAAGCTTTGCCCAATCTTTTAGACGCTGATCGATTTTGATTTGTAGATCGTTCCAGTCCTTAAAGTCATCCACTAACTGTTGCTGGTTTTCATAAGCTTTTTGAAGTTGTTCATTGCCCGAATACATTTGCAGTTCAGCAATTAACGAGGTGTTTGGTGGTGATGGCAATGGCGCATCCCCACCCGCTTGATCTGCCATTCTTTTAGCATGAGCTAACGCTTCGGGTAGTTTCGCCGCTTCTTCGCCGTTATTACAAGGTTTCTCTAGCAATGCTGAGACAATACCTCTGACCTTAATCATCTGTACTTTAGAAAGGCTGACCTTTTCGGGGCGGAATTTCACTTCACGCCATTTATTGCTGCGCAAATCTTTGACAGAAACCGCATTTTCTTGGTTATCAGCCACTTTAAGCACACCGGATGCTGCCAGAGAGCACAATGCCCCTTGAATGGTATCTTTACTCCATCCAAAAGGCGGTTGTTCAAAGTATTCTTGGACCTCTTTACCTAACTTCATGGTCCCAACAAAACGGAGGATTTCAGCACAAACAGGATGCTTGTCTGGCTCACCGTTATAGTCAAGTTTCGCTAAAGCGTTAGGGTCTAAATGCTCAGTTGCCGAATCATAGACTTTATCCCAACCCTTACTGTCAGCAATTTTGAATTTTCTGTATAGACGTTCACAAGCGAGTTTACCGGCAGCCTGTACTTGTTCAGTTAGAGTGAGCCCTTCAACTTCTTGCCCACCAGCAAGACGTACCTGAATATGACTGTAGATGTCTTTTAACAGCGCATTCTTGGTATTTTCTGCTTCTTGTTGACGAGTATTGATGGCCTTCATGGCATCTTTACCCGCTTCGGTACTTGGGCGACCACGGACATCTACCGTATTTTCTGCCGCTTTAATGGTAACAATGGCTTTACGCAGTTCTGAACGGTGTGAATCAGGTACATAAATAAAAATGGTGGCATCTTCCTGATCAGTACCACGGGCCGCGTCTAAAAATTGTTTTTCGGTTTGTTCAGGCGCCCAGGCGCACAATTGATTTTGTGCATTTTTAGGTAACTCTAATTCAAAATAAAGTTGAATCGCTCGCGGAACTTGCGTTTCACCTTGATTAACCATGGCTTGATTGACTTGCTTACGAACATGATTTTGAATCTCTTTAGTACGATAAGATTCAATATTTTGAGGGTTACCTAGAAGATCATTTTCTTGACGACGTAACTCGTCATACCAAGCTTGGCTCTCGACTGTTTGTAAGTGATATACACGACCTTGAGCCGTATCTAATGACATAACAAGATGTTCAGATTCTAGCTGAGCTAACATTTTGGGAACAAGCGGGCGCAAGGTATGCTTGTCTTTCTCTAGGTCCTCTAATAATAAATCTGCAAGCGTTTCTTCAGTTGAATAAATACCCAACTCTTTTTCTTCAGGCAATTTACCAATCAATAAAATCAACGCCAAAATACGACCTTGTAAACGCTGTTCTTCCGTACCGCCTTTTTTACGACTGATGTCTTCGTAGATATCTTTTGAGATAACGCCGGTTTGCAGTAAGCTGGTGGATATTTGGTCGTATAGATAATCTGCCGGTACGACATAGCCTAACTCTTTGTCTGCTGTGACTTTTAAGGCTTCGTGAACCACTCGCAATTGGTTGCGTAATTGAGAACCTGTACCTGTTCGATCAATCGCTGGTAAGACCTTTTCCCAAAAACGTCGACGCACAGGTAACAGTGGGTAATCGGGGACCATCCATTGCTCATCATCTTTGTTGTGCTCAATGGTGCTGCCACGTAGATGGCGAGAGATTTCACCAAGGTTGTCATTCAATACAGCCTGAACAGCACCTGTGGCAGATGCTTTTTTCTGTAAAATAACTTTACGGATAACCTTATCAACATCGGTGTCTTCCAGTTGTACCGGTAATTGGAATCGCCCCATTAGACGCTGTAGATTCGCCATTCCCGTTAACGCGCTTTGACCTGTCGCTACAAAAAGTAACTTCGATTTTAGAGCACCTGCACCACAGCAGGTTTCAACGGTTTCTTGAACATCCAGTGCACGTTGGATGTTGTCACCAATGTACTGTTGCACTTCGTCCAGCACTACTAAGGTCAAAGGTAGTTCACCGTTATGACTTAAAGCATCGGTAATTGCATCAACCATTTCATCATTAGTGACATCTTTTACAATAGGGTATTGGGCACGCATCATTTCGCGCACTTCTTTAATGTCGGATGCAAAACCAGGAATAGCATCAAGTACAGCGTTATGTAAGATGGGCGAAACATGAAGATTTTTTACTTCGTTTAACCAAAGATCTATGCCTTCTTTACGCTTAGCATTGGCCTCAACGTGTTCCTGAACTTGCTTTAAAACACCTTGTGCTTTGAGCCACATAACAAAACGCGCTTGATGATATTGCTCTGGTAAACCGGCTGATTTAAAAATAATGTCGAGCAATGCAAGACGCACTCGATCACTTGCTCCAGCAGAGAGCGTGCCGGAAGCCGCATGTAAGCCACCATTAGCTAAGCCTAATGCGGTAAGCTCTTTCAGTTGTTTGGTAATTACTTCTGGTAAATCGGCAATATCACGTGCTGAAACGCCATTAATTGTTTGATTTGTCCATAATGTCCGTAACATTTTTGCTAAATGGGATTTACCCGATCCAAAGAAACCACTAATCCAAACTCCTTGTAACTCTCCACCACTCTTCACCGCGCCTAGAAAGCTATTAAATATCTTATTTAAACCTTCTTGATATGCACCATCACAGACGAAGGTACGAAGCTCATATTCTAAAGTGGCTAACGCACCTTCAGATTGGTCATCTTTGACTTGCGCTACACCGTTATTGGCGAGACGGCTATCGATAGGGTCATTAACAAAAATATCACGGTTTAACATTCTAATTCCTTATACTGTCGCTGTGATGGCAGTAGCGTGATAGCCCCAACCATCTTTGGCGTCCAAAAGTTGATAGTTATTGTTTTCTACTTCACCTGGAAAAAAGACAACTAACCTACCGGTGATTCTATTGGCTAATGCCTCAACGACTCCCGATACGGATGCAAAACCAAATAGCGTCCCACACCCTAATAAAGCGATAACACTATCTTTAGATTGGTTTAAATGTACTTGCTCAATTAGTTTGTTTACCAGATCATCGGCAAAGTCATCATACAAACCTTCCAGATATTCCGGGTCTTCAAAATAGGTTTCTTTGTAATCTTGGTCTGACATCCACTGCTCAAAACTGTGTGTTAAGTCAAGCAAAGTCCATGGATGGTTGCTTTGGGTAGAAGCAAGCTCGAACTCGCCCACACGCGCTCGAAGCTTAAGCTCATCTTGTTTGTTGTAGACCAAGAAAATTGTACGTTCGTGAGCAGAAACCGCTGCAGGCCAAGGAATACTAATGTGTCTTTCGAAACTCGTTAGCAATTTTGATAGGCGGTCTGTCATTATGTTTCCTTAGGTAGCGTAATGATTGGAAATGTTACTTCAACCACGTCGCTGGCTTGTTTGAAATTAAGCAGTCCTCGTAAAGAAGCAATATACGCTAATTCATAAAGTCGGTCTTTGGGTTGGTCAAGAAACTGACACCATTGACTGTCAAAAAGTCGCTGCCCACTGATACCGTGACAATGAGCTAAGAATAATGCAAACGCTACATGCACATAACTAATCTTCGGCTCTTCGCGAAACTTTTTGTTTCGACCAGATAAATAACCAGCTTGTGTCCAAGTACCATTTAAATTTTGTGCAAAGGATTTTAGTGAAGCCGCGCTGAAACGATCTGGATCATCTTTAGCAAGGAACGCCTCCACCTCTTCACGTGATAGGTGATCACCTACTCGCATAGGTACAACTACTTTACAAGAAGCCCGTAACAATGGATCACGAGCGATAGCTAGTTGTAATGCAAGAATTGGCTGAGAGGCTTCATCTCGCTCCCACCATTGTCGAAGAACCTTAAATAGAGACAATTGAGGGTCGAGACCATAAAGGTCAGTCAAATGGCGATAAGTTAACGTACGAGACTTCTCTGTTGGCTTGTTCAATACATTTAAATCAACTACTGCCCGTTTATATAAATCAGGCGTTGCATCTTCATCAAAAGTATCCAATAGATATTTTAACTCAACAATCATCATACTTCGGGCAGAATGAGCACCATTTTTGCCAAATTTAAAGCCAAGCTTGGTTAATTGCTGTTCGGTCCGTAACGTCATCACCTACTCTTTGGAAGATAAAAGTCAAATTCTACAACAACTTACCCTAAAAGGGATCTACACAGCTAAAAATTTCACATCGGATTAAAAATTACGGCTGCTGCTTTTCGACAAGGTAACTTCTAGCTTTCTCCTTAACTTCTTGACTAACACGGCCAGAATTAGAAGAAGCAATCAGAGATAAAGCTTTATCTGCTAGCCCAGCGTTTAAAATGCTACGCGCCTTACTAACTCTTGAAGCACAAGATTTTTCGGTATAGGTCGTTTGGTCTCGCAACTTGGCTATTAAGGCATCTCGTGACAACGTATCCGAAGAAAACTCTTCAAAAAACCTTATAAAACAGGCTTGGCCTACAGACTGAAGGTAACGACTTAGTTTTTTATCGTCCATAAAAGCTAACTCCTCTTAATCTTTGATAATAATTAGCAGCCTTAAATTATGGAGCTATTACAACCGCTAAGTCCAATAATCTGAAAAAACTAGAGCGCTCACAATCGACTCTGACTCGCTCTTTCCATTAACCATCCTTGAACCTCCTCTTCAATCCAAGCGACGGCTCTAGGGCCTAACTGAATAGGCTTAGGAAACTCACCTTTTGTCATGTATGCGTAGATGGATGATCTAGAAAGACCTGTCGTGTTGATGACTTCATTTAATTTCATTACTCGCATTTTGATGCCCTCGTTCTAATACATCAAAATGCATGGCTGTAATTTTTTACAGATTGTGAGTTCAGTTTCAAAAAAACTCAGACCTACATCATCTCTGTGTATAAACCATCAACAGAGGAAATCAATATGCAGAATAAATCATTCACCTATAAATCTGAGTCAGAAGTTCTAGAGGCCGCTGCTGGCTTTATCAAAGAACGTTTTAAACGAAGCGAGGTCTTCACTAGCGCACTAGATGCTCAGACCTTTCTTAATCTAAAACTGGGCTATCAACAAAGAGAGGTCTTTGTAGCTTTATTCTTAGACTCACAACACAGGCTTATTCAATATCAGGAGTTATTCTTTGGCACCATAGATGCTGCCGCTGTATATCCCAGAGAGGTCGTTAAAGCCGCATTGCATCACAATGCAGCTGCAGTTATCTTTTCTCACAATCACCCTTCAGGCGTATCTCAGCCATCACAAGCAGACATAGCCATAACGGAAACACTGAAAAAGGCACTTAACCTAATTGATGTCAGAACTCTTGATCACATCATCATAGGTGAAGATACGTTTTCATTCGCAGAAAGTGGATATTTATAAAAAGAAAGGCAGAGCTCCAGGTAATGGAGCTCTGCCTTAGGTTTCAATTTTTTTTTGACCTACATTATTCTTTAAAAAGCTCTAATTAGCGCTATTTCCAACTGCAACCGAAACTACGCTTTCCAGTGCCATAGACTTTTGTTCGATTTTTGGCCAAGTAGCTAATGCGGTAATATAGAAGCCGGTATTTACCTTGATAAGTTTCTTTGTTTTTATTTAAAATATAAATAGCCGATTTAGGGAAGTGGACTAAGCCCTTAGCGCTTTCCTCTTTACACCCTAAAGCACTACTCCAAGCCTTTTTTATTCTTCTAGCTGTATTTGTTTCAGCACTATCGTAATCACCAACAAAAGCAAATGCATCCTTATTAAAAATAACGACAACATGAAAATGGTCATTCACTGCTCCGCCATTCTCCCTAACCCAAGCATATTTAAGTCGACTGGGGTAAACCCGCTTCCCATCCTTTATGCTTTTAGCATCCTTTGCCTTGATTTGAGCTTTTAACGATTCAAAGAATTTCGTGATGACTTTTTCCTGACTTCCTTTGTAATTTTCTGGAAACCTTAGGTCAAACCTAAAAGCTAAAATTCTTGCTGACTCAGCAACACTTGCTTCTATAAGAGATTTGAGTTGGCTTAGATACGTTACGTTGGATTCAGATAATGGACTGTGGATATTTAGACCTTGATATTGGTTAACTTGTTTCATGAGAACTCCTAATGCGTGGTTGATTTCACAAAAGGGTTATCTCTGTATTTTTTTACGTTCTTGCTCCTAGGGGGCAATCACTTCTTATATATTATTAAACCAACATTTTGAGACACTGCCAGGTAGGCTTTTGTGCGAAGGATCATCCATATACACGTGGCTTTTTTGTGCAGTGGCCACTCTGAGGTTATCTCGTAAATACATCTTTAGTTTAATGTCTAACCTCTGCTCTTAGTATCACACTCATTTCTAAAAGAAAGGACTTTTATTGAGCCTTCACAAGTATAATAATTGAGAAATCACAAATTTTTTTTGTTGAAGCTGTAGTTTGCAGCACTTTCAATAATTTAGCCAGATAGCAAGGTGTAGGCCCAATAAATACAAGCCTATAGGCTATAATAAGAACCACGGAATTTGCTATGGAAATTTTCGACCAATAATAGATAACGATTATCAATTTCATTTATTTAGAGGCAGTGATGAACAATAAAACCACAATTAAGGACATAAGGTGCTGCGTCATTCATTACGTTAATAACATGGGAAGTAATTCAACCTTTACCAATGACCCTTTAACATTTTTAGGACGTAATCACTCCTACTTATGCTTAAAAATGGCTAGATTTTTAAACCTTCACGATAAATTTATTAATAATAATGAATCCTACAAAGAGCCAGAAGAGCCAGAAGAGTCAGAAGAGCCTCAAAGCCAACAGCTATTCTTTCCTAGTTGGGCGTTCTCAATGAGCATCTATAAAGGTGAAGATAGTCACGGACAAATCGATAAGCGTGAAAAGTTCATTAAACAATACTTTGAAGAAATATTTTCAAAAAAAGAAAAGCACTTACTAAGCAACTCTCGAATTGAATGGATCAAACGAAATAGATCACAGATCTACATACTGATGAAAGAAGTTGAAAATCACATAATACAAAGCAACCAAAAAAAAGGACGAGAGAGAAAACTTCAGGGGGTTGCGCAATATATTTTACAGCCAAATGGCATTATCAGGCTGCATAACTCGACTAAAGAGATGAACATATTAAACAGTGAGAGCATATACTTTAACGGTGCAAATTTGAGTAGATTATCACTCCTTACAAACGAAGAGATCTACTTGAATTTATTGCTTCTGCTAGATAACACCTATTATGACACAGGCTTAGAGAATCGAAATGATTTCATAATGGACCTTAAAGCTAAATACATGAAAACAACGGAGAAAATGAGAAAAGTACAAAAATTGATTGCAACTCAAAAAATTAACACTAAATGGATGTATGACTACTTCCTCAAAAAGATGTCAAAAAACGAAATTAGCCCTTATAACATCAGCAATACACCAGATAAACATCATTTAGATTTCTTGATATATCAATTCTTCACAGATTTTGAAGGAGATATCAAGCAAATTGAGGCTAGGATATCAAAAGCTTGGTCAGAGAAAAAAATCAGAGACCGAAAATCTAGTAAGAGCAATACAATTAATTTGAGTCAGAAAGACTATGATGACTTAGATGCAATATCTAAAACGAATGGTAAAACAAAAAAAGAAACAATCAAGGATCTAATTAAACAAGAAAGGCAAAGATTAGCAGTATATGGAGTTTTAAAGTAAAAACCTATTGATGTACTTTTTGATGTAAAAAATTAAGGGCCACTCTGTAGCCCTTAATTTTAAAGGAATAATGGCGGTGAGCAAGAGATTCGAACTCTTGATGCCTTTCGACATACACGCTTTCCAGGCGTGCTCCTTCGGCCACTCGGACAGCTCACCAAAACTTTTTACGCTCTGCGTAATTTGTGTGCGTATATTAGTGATGACCAAGCCTAATTGCAACCCATTTTTGACAATTTAACCTTAAAAATTAATCTCTTACCCATTCAAGGTGCTTTTCTAGTGTTACGTCAGGCGTGCTGGTGGTTGTACTCTCTGCGGTACCCGCATAAATTAGACCGACAATTTGATCATTTACGCCAAGAGACAAAAGCTCTTTCGTTTTTTGAGTAAAGCAGGCAGGGCCACTTCGCCACATAGCGCCATAACCTAAGGCATTCAACCCAAGCAGTACTTGTTGAGCCGCAGCCGATGTTGCCATAATTTGCTCTATTGCTGGGACTTTGGGGTGCTCTTGAACATGGGCATAAATCAGTAATACGGCAGGCGCTCGATATGCTTTTTTAATGAAAGCCTCTTCTTTGTTGAGCGGCATACTATCCACTTCAGATACAGCATGATGCCAATATATTTGACCTAGCTTAGAGCGCCCTTCTCCTTCGTAAACCTTATAACGCCATGGGGTAAGATTGCCATGATCGGCCGCTCTGCTCGCGGCAGAAAGTATCGCTTCCCACTCACTTTGGGTTGGCGAGGGAAAGGTAAGTTTCGGCTGTGATACACGATTACGCATGAAGGTTAAAAATTCTTTACTCATAAAATCTGGCATTCCGTTAACATGGGAGATAAATAAAGCTATGCTGATAGCTGATAGCTGATAGCTGATAGCTGATAGCTGATAGCTGATTATTAATTAATGATAATGAATATCACATCTATTGACGAGTGGTCGAGGCTTTTATGGCTAAGTGGTTAATTTGGACATTACTTGAAGCAAGCACACTTTTGCTAATCGCAAATATTGTCGTTTTTTGGATAAGCAGAGGGGTTCAGAAGACGACAGCAACAGCAACAACCAAGAAGCCAGAAAAAAATGAAACATCAAATCTATCGCCACAGAACCCCATTGAACAAGCGTCGGTTTATAAAGGGCTAGCGCATTTTTTAGATAGGCAAATACATTACGCTGCTGATTCTATGAATAAAACCGGCCTAGAGAGCCATGAAATCAATAGGGTTAAAGTCTGGGGAACCATACTAAAGGCGGAACGCGCTATTTTACTTAATCAAGCAAGTGATCAGCCAACTCCGATTTTGAATCGCTTTTTATCTAGCCTACTCTATGCGTTGTCTTCACCAAAGTTGCAATCTACAAACATCGATGAGTTACAAGCCAGCTTAAAAGAGATGGAAAGTGAATTTTTGCAGACCGCCGAACTACTTATCTCAAAAGAGGCTCTCACTCAAAGCCAAAACCTGCTGAATATAGATTTAAAGCACCGAATTGATTGGACTAAACAAAATCTCAAGCAACTTGAGCTTAAGCAGATAGAGCGGGATCGATTACAAGCCGAAATTGACAATCTTACATTAAAAATTAAAAAACTAGAGCAAGCCCAAATTGATAGCGATGACACTGATTTACCCTTCAACATTGAAGTACCTGTAGCCAAGCAACTGGAGAAAGAAATACGTTCTACTTTTTTAAAGCAAATATCCAGCCTAAGCGGCCTTTCCGAACGCCAAGAAATAGTCATTGATCAGCTAAAGAATGAAATAGCCAAAGCGCAGAAAAATCAAAACTCTAAAAATGCTATAGAGGCGCAAAAAATAGCCATTACAAAACTTGAAAGAATGTCCGTAGAGTCTCAATCATTAATTATGCAACTTGAAGCTGAGTTACAAAGCTCCAATTTATCCATAGCCAGCTTAAAGGAATACATAAACGATAAAGACGCTAAACTGATGGAGCTAGAGCAACAGCTCAGCCAGAGCAATGAGACCGCAATAGGCAACCTCCAATCCCTAAATGCCAATAAAAAAGAGGCGCTGGTATCGCTAAGAGACGGCTTAAATTCAGCAATCGAAAATATCCCCATGGAATCACTGAGCGAGCAAGATAAAGACACAAAAGCATTGGAACGCTTACTGCATGAGTCTGAAACGTGTGTCACATTATTAGCACAAGAGCTACAGACAGCCGAACAAGAAAACCAAATACTTAAAGAGAAGGTTAGCTTGTTAAGCTCAAACAAAGGGGATACATCTGAGCTTTCTTCCAGCCTAATAAAACAGAGAGAAAGAAACAGAGAGCTTGTAAATATTACAACCGAACTAAAAGCGAAGGTATTGGATATGAGATTGGAAAAGAGTTATCAAGAGCTAAGGGTCATCTACAATAAGAAAAGTCTTGAAAGCGATCGATTACAACTCGCCTTTTCAGATCTAGAGAAGAAGTACTTAGGAACACTCAATCATTAGAGTGTCCCCATTTTAACCTTTTGACTATTTAACCTGAAAATCCAACATTCGCTGCAAAGGAATCAGCGCTTTCACCCTTGTGTCTTCAGGCACATCGATTTGTCCCGATCCATCTCTGAGGGAATTACGCAACATTTCCAAGCTATTTAACGCCATCCATGGGCAATGCGCACAACTTCTACAAGTAGCTCCAGATCCTGCTGTAGGCGCTTCAACAAAACGCTTTTCAGGTGATGCCTGCTTCATTTTGTAAAAGATGCCTCTATCCGTCGCAACAATAAAGGTATCGTTCGTCATTGTTTGAGACGCTTTTAAAAGCTGGGAAGTTGACCCAACCACATCGGCAACATCAACAACAGATTCTGGTGACTCAGGATGAACCAGCACAGCGGCATCGGGATAAATTGCCTTTAGGTCCAAAATACCTTTTGCTTTGAATTCTTCATGGACGATGCACGCTCCATCCCAGAGAATCATATCAGCACCCGTTTCGCGCTGTATATATCCGCCAAGGTGCTGGTCAGGCGCCCAAATGATTTTTTCACCTTGCTCGACAAGATGCTCGACAACATCCAAAGCAATGCTTGATGTCACCACCCAGTCAGCACGAGCTTTAACTGCAGCAGAGGTATTAGCATACACAACCACTTTTCGATCGGGGTATTGATCACAAAATGCAGAAAACTCTTCAATTGGACACCCAATATCAAGCGAGCACGTTGCCTCAAGGGTTGGCATAAGAATTGTTTTTTCAGGGCTTAGGATTTTTGCTGTTTCACCCATAAACTTAACACCGGCGACAACCAGCGTTTTCGCCGGATGATTGGCGCCAAATCTAGCCATTTCTAACGAATCAGCAATAATGCCGCCCGTCTCTTCAGCAAGCTCTTGAATGGCGTCTTCAGTGTAATAATGAGCAACTAAAACCGCATTTTTTTCTTTGAGCAATGCTTTTATTTCGGTGCGGATTTGGTCATCATCAGCTGACCTTACTTTTAGGCTTTCTTCGGCTTCAGAGAGATATTTTTGGACAGTATCGCGAAGTGCTGCTTTATCAAAAAGTTCGGACATATTATTACCCCTTAAGAAAACTGGGAGCAGGATGAGTGTTTTTGGTGGGTCGTACTGGATTCGAACCAGTGACCAATTGATTAAAAGTCAACTGCTCTACCAACTGAGCTAACGACCCAAAAACATAAAAAAGGAATAAAGAAGTTGGTGGGTCGTACTGGATTCGAACCAGTGACCAATTGATTAAAAGTCAACTGCTCTACCAACTGAGCTAACGACCCAACGGGTTGCGTATAATACAGAGCCCGCTGAGGAATGCAAGCTATTTAATTTTGCTTAAATACCCTGACGCTAGTTTGGCAGCTTTGCTATCTGGAAAACGACGGATAACATCCTGTAAATAAGTCTTCGCTTTTGCACTATCGCCCATTTGATCACTTACGGTTCCCAGTTTGTACAAAGAGTCCTGCTCTTTGCTGTGTCCCGGAAATTTCTGGATCACGGTTGAGAATGCACCTAACGCCTCATTAGACTTACCTTGAACCAGCTTTACTTCCCCTAACCAGTAATAACCATTTCCAGTTAAAGAATTGCTCGGATAAGTAGTGACAAACTGCGTGAATGCAATCTCTGCCTCATCAAACTTTCTTTGACGAATAAGATTGTACGCATCGTCATACGATTGTTGAGACTTTTCCGAAGGTGGTGGTAGCGTTACAGGCGCCAAAGGTGATGTTGCTAGCGCACTTACTGGACGCGTCGTTTTATCAACAGTGGCTGGTACAACAGTCTGAGGTGAAGATTCCGCTTGTGAAAAAGTAACGTTTCGTTTTGTTTCGCTAACGGATGCTGACATCAACAAAGAAATTCGCTTATCAAGATCAATATAGCGATCACGCTGACTTTCTTTCATCAGCCTCAATTCATGCCCTTGCTCTTCCAGTTGACCTCGAAGGCTTTGAACTTCTTGCTGCAATGTTTCCAGTTGAAAAAGCAGCTCAGCAGCAGCCCCTGGCGATAATCCTGCGCCTGCTTGCTGAGTTTCGGCCAAAGCAATTGGCGCTGTGAAACACAGCGCCAATGCCAAAGAGCGAATCTTGATGTTTGTATCAATCATTATTCGTAACGCACTTCAACTCGACGGTTTAATTGCCAAGCATCACTATCGTGACCGAAAGCGACAGGCACTTCTTCACCAAAGCTCACTGTTTCGATTTGTGAAGCAGCAACACCTTGAATAGTCAAGTAACGACTAATGGCTTTTGCACGACGCTCACCAAGAGCCATGTTGTATTCACGAGTTCCGCGCTCATCAGCATGACCTTCCAATACGATACGAGCGTCTGGGTGAGACACAAGATATTCCGCATGCTTAGCTAGCGCTTCACGAGATTCTGGGCGAACAATTGATTTGTCGAAATCAAAATAAAATACAGTTTCAACACCTGCCAAAGAATCCATACCTGTATCTTGAGCAGCTGGTGTTTCTTCAACGATAACACTAGTTAAAGCACCCTCTTCACCCGCACCAAATGCTTGATCAGAAGATCCAGTAGTATCATTTGTCGCAGCCGCTTGCTCAGTAGAGCTCGCATCTTCTGCAACCGTTGAAGTATCAGTATCTGTTGCTGTTGTGCTACAACCTGCAATCCAAGCGGCAGATAATCCAATTACAGCAAACTTACCTAGTTTGTTTACACTCATTATTCACTCCTCAATGTCTTTATTTGAAATACGGGGACCAAGATGGCTCTCGTACATCTCCATCAGCTGATGGTAGCTTATATTTTACAAGTCCATCAACGGATACTACGGCTAAGATACCCTTTCCTTGATAGGTTGTGGCATACATCACCATGCTACCATTTGGCGCAATGCTTGGCGATTCATCTAAGTAAGTCTCTGTAAGAATTTGTACACGGCCAGTTTTCATATCTTGTAATGCAATATGATAATTACCGTCGTCCTTCTGAACGGTGACAAGATAACGACCATCAGGGGTCATTCTTGCTCTTGTGTTTAATTCACCTTCAAAAGTTACTCTTTCTACTCGCTTACTATTAACATCAAGTCGATATATTTGCGGGTTACCGCCACGATCTGATGTAAATACTATTCCTTTTCCATCCGGTTCCCAGCTTGGCTCTGTGTCAATGGCATAATGATTGGTCATACGCTCAAGTTTTTGTGTAGCTATATCAAGAGTGTATATTTCTGGATTGTTATCTTTAGACAAAACCAGGGCCAATTTCTTACCATCAGGAGACCATGCTGGAGCACCGTTCAACCCTCTAAACTGGGCGATCTGCTGACGCTTGCCGGTTGCCAATTCTTGAATAAAAATATTCGGTCGTCGATTTCTAAACATTACATACGCAATTTTTCGACCATCCATACTCCATGATGGAGAAAGAATAGGCTCTTTAGACTCAACAACAACTTGTGGTCGATGGCCATCAGCATCAGCAACCTGCAACTTAAACAAAGGGGCTTTTCTGTCACCCTCTGCAGTAACATATAATATTCTAGTACTAAAAGCTCCTTTTGTTCCCGTCAACAATTCGTAAACTTTATCACTAATGTAATGGGCAGCGTCCCTAAAGTTTCTCGCACCAACATCTATAGAGCTGTGTTTTTGAACTGACTTTTGACTCAGTACATTCAATAATTCAAAGCCTATTCGGAACTGATTATTGGGGAGTTTTTGTATGTTACCTATGATGACATAGTCACTTTTCAGTACACGCCAGTCACGATAGAACACATCTTCTTCTTTTGAAGGCAAACTTAACATATTCGATCGGGGAATGGCTTGAAACAAGCCACTGCGCGTTAAGTCATCTTCTACAATTTTTGCAACATCCTCAGGCAGTGCATCCACACCTGAGTACCCAAATGGTACTACCGCAATAGGAAGCAACTGATCAGCACCACTGGTTATCTCAATCACCAACTGAGCATAGGCTGAGTTAATATAAAACAAACATAAGAAAACAGCACTTAAGCACTTTTTAAACATCATTAATTTCTCAAATCTTGCGGGTTAAAAATCAAATCCACTTGGCGAAAATTACGCTCAAATACGTAGGAGTCTACCTGTGACAACTCGTCTATTTTTCTCACTTTATACACCGCATCAACGGCTTTTTGGTCGAACAGCCCATCGCCACTTGACTTAGTGACATCAACATTTCTGACCTCACCATTTGGTAAGAAATAAATTCTCAGATAGGTTTTCATTCCATTTCGAGCGCTTGGGGGTCGTGTCCAATTAGCAGTCACTCTATCATTAATTAAGCCACTAATGGATTGCACCATTTGAGCCTCTTCCGCCGCCTGCTTTCGTTCTTCCTCAGCGGCCGCTAGCGCAGCTGCGGCTTCTTCTGCCTTTTTCTGTTCAGCGGCAAGTCGCGCGGCTTCCTCTTCACGTTTACGCTCTTCTTCTGCCTTACGTTCAGCTTCCGCATTCTGAGCTAACGCTTCTTCTTTACGTTGCTTTTCATTTAACCGTAATTCTTCAACACGCTTTTGCTCCGCTTCTTTTGCTAAGCGCTTGCTTTCTGCTTGTTTAGCTAACTGTTGTTGTTCTTTCAGCCTCTCTTTTTCAGCCGCTTTCTTCTGTGCGTCTTCTTTTTCTTGCGCTATTTTTTTGGCTTTTGCTAATTGCTTTTGCTTTTCTTCCAGCGCTTTTCGCTCCACTTCTTTTTGTCTTTTTTGCTCTGCTTCCTTTTTCTTTTGTGCGGCCAATGACGCTGCTTGTTGCCTAGCGACTTTTTCTTCCGCTTCTCGCTTGCCAATTATTGTTTGAGAAATATCAATGACAGTGGCATTAACAATTGGCGGCCTTTTGGGTGTCTTTTGCTCTTCACCATTAAGATCAATCACAACAACACCTGCAACAAGAATGACAAGGTGCAATGAAACCGCGAGAACAATTGGGATACTATAATTATCATTACGTAGCCACTTCATTACTTTCTATCCGGCTCTGTTACAAGACCAACATTTGGCGCACCAGCCCCCTGCAATGCAACCATCAAGCCAATAACGTCACCATAAGGAACGTTTTTATCGCCTCTCACCAGCACAGACATTTTTGGATTTTGGCTCAAGACTTTGCGAACTCTGTCTTGTAACTGCGATAAGGTTATAGATTCTTGCTTACCACCTACATCCAAATAAAATTTACCTTTCGAATCCACTGATGCAATTAGCACTTCATTTTCGCTATCTTGGATAGGAGCAGCATTCGCATTCGGCAGTTCAACATCCACCCCTTGAGTAAGCATGGGGGCTGTGATCATAAATATAACAAGCAGCACCAACATAACATCTATGTAAGGTACAACATTTATTTCTGCCATGGGACGACGTTTATTTCTTCTTGAGCGAGCCACTATACAGCGCCTCCCTCTCTAACATGTACTTTTCTGTGAAGTATGCTAGTAAATTCATCAGCGAAGTTTTCATAACTTGAGCCTAATGATTCCGCCGCTGAGGAAAAGCGGTTGTACGCAATAACCGCTGGAATTGCCGCCGCCAAACCAATCGCGGTCGCAATAAGTGCTTCTGCAATACCAGGCGCAACGGTTGCCAATGTGGCTTGCTGAACTTCTGCAAGCCCAATAAAGGAATGCATAATGCCCCAAACTGTCCCGAACAAACCAATGTATGGACTTGTTGAGCCGACCGTGGCTAAAAAAGGTAAATGTTGATCTAATTTTTCTTCTTCACGATAAAGTGCCACACGCATAGCGCGCTGCACCCCTTCCATAATGGCATCAGGGTCAACATTTTGATTCTGCCTTAGTCGAGTGAATTCTTTGATGCCTGATGTGAAAATATTTTCCATTCCTTCCACCTTTCGGCCTTCTTGAGTCAGTTTTCTGTATAACTGACTGAGATCGATACCAGACCAAAAATTTTCTTCAAATGCGGTGCGTGTTTTTTTAGCCGCCTTTAATACTCTTATTCTCTGGAAAATAACAATCCATGAAAAAATGGAAGCCGCTAATAGAATCAACATTACAAGTTGAACTACCAAACTAGCACTGGCGATAAGTCCCCAAATTGACATTGTTAACCTCTATTTGAAATCTGAAGGTAATTGATAATTAAAATGTTCATAAGCTCGTTTTGTTACCTGACGCCCTCTCGGGGTTCTTATAATAAAACCTTGCTGGATTAAAAATGGCTCTATGACATCTTCTATTGTGTCTTTGTCTTCCCCTAAAGCAGCTGATACGCTGTCTAGCCCAACAGGTCTACCGTCAAACTTTTCTATCATGGTCAACAACATACGTCTATCTAAGTGATCAAACCCCTGACTGTCTACACTTAACATATCGAGTGCCCTTTGGGCAACTTTTTGACCAACAAGTTCCACACCCTCAACCTGGGCGACGTCCCTAACTCGACGCAATAGCCTGTTTGCTATGCGAGGTGTTCCTCTTGAACGCCTCGCAACTTCAAACGAGCCAGACGAGTCCAACTGCATGCCCATTTTACCGGCTGACCTAGCCACAATTGTTGTTAACGACTCCACATCATAAAACTCTAAACGCTGAACTATGCCAAACCGGTCGCGTAATGGCGACGTTAACAATCCTGCTCGCGTTGTTGCTCCGACAAGCGTAAAGGGGGGGAGTTCAATTTTGATTGATCTTGCTGCAGGTCCTTCACCAATCATGATATCAAGCTGATAGTCTTCCATTGCAGGATAAAGAACTTCTTCAATGGCGGGGCTAAGCCGATGAATTTCATCGATAAATAAAATATCCCCTTCATTTAAATTAGTCAGTAACGCTGCTAAATCCCCTGCTCTTTCAAGCACAGGGCCAGACGTTGTTTTAACATCAGCCCCCATTTCATTACCAATGATATGGGCGAGCGTCGTTTTGCCTAATCCCGGAGGACCAAATATCAACGTATGATCGAGCGGTTCGGCTCGCTGCCTAGCCGCCTGAATAAAGATTTCCATCTGCTCACGAACAACTGGCTGACCAATATACTCTGCAAGTGCTTGCGGGCGTATTGCTCTATCTACTTGCCTGTCGCTGCCCTTAATCTCAGCTGAAATAATACGATCTTGATCAATCATCATTTATTTCCTTAGCATTCCTTTTAGAGCTGCCCGGATAACATCTTCACTATTCGCCGCATCAACAGGAACACCTGCAATTGCCTTAGCTGCCTCTTGTGGTTTGTAACCAAGAGAAATCAGGGCAGCTTCAGCTTCTTGTCTTGGGTCTGCTTGAACCTGACGCAGCACCGCAGGAGTTGAGAAAAGGTCATTTTTTGCCGCTTGCCCTAACTTATCTCTTAACTCAATAATCAGTCTTTCAGCGGTCTTTTTGCCGACGCCAGGAATGCGAGTTAAAGCCGTAACATCTGAATCTTGGACATTACTAATAAGCTCATCGGAAGACATACTGGATAAAATAGCCAACGCCATCTTAGGTCCAATACCGTTTACCTTTATCAAAATGCGAAATAGCGCTCGTTCATTTTTATCAGCAAAACCAAATAACGTATGCGAGTCTTCTTTTACGATTAGGTGTGTAAATAATGTCACCAACCCGCCTGATTGAGGCAGGTCATAAATGGTTGTCATGGATGCGCTGATTTCATAACCGACCCCATTCACATCAACCAATAATTCAGGCGGTGTTTTTTCTACCAAAGTGCCGACAATTCGTCCGATCACAAAGCTTTCCTTACATCTTGTTCTGTCCAACGCTTAGACGTTCGACCTGCACGCTTGCCGACTCCGTACTCTAAGCCACCAGAAGTACGTGTATTCGCGTGACATAATGCGATAGCCAGAGCGTCAGCAGCATCAGCCTGGGGTTTGGAGGTTAAATTTAACAATAGCTGAACCATCATTTGCACTTGCGTTTTATCTGCGTTGCCATTCCCAACAACAGATTGCTTTACTCGTCTTGCGGCATATTCATTCACAACCAGCTCCCGTAAAGACGCTGCCACAATTGCCGCGCCTCTGGCTTGACCAAGCTTTAATGCCGAATTGGCGTTTTTAGCCAAAAACACTTCCTCAATAGCAAACTCATCAGGACGATACTCTTCCAGCAAAGCAGATACATTATTAAAAATATGCTTCAACCTTACTGAAAGGGCTTCGTCAGGCAGCCTGATACAACCACTGCCCACGTAGCTTGTCTTGCCATTGATAATATCAACAATACCAAATCCAGTAATTCTGGAACCTGGGTCGATTGCTAGAATTCTCGTTGTGGCCATACCTATTTACGCGCCTTTATCAAGTTACTGTATATTTCAACAGCCCTTTAATCAGTATGCAATGGCAAAGTATAAAAAAGGCCGCTGATTAGCGGCCTTTTACGTATTTCTTTCAATTCAGTAGCATAACTTACTGTTTTAAAATAAGTTAAAGTGAAACATTAAGATTCAACTACTGGCTTGCGGACACGAATACTCAATTCTTTCAATTGCTTCTCGCTCACTTCACCAGGCGCTTGAGTCAATAAACAAGTAGCGCTCTGCGTTTTAGGGAAAGCGATAACGTCACGAATGGAGCTAGAACCCGTCATTAACATCACTAGACGATCAAGACCGAACGCCAAACCACCATGTGGCGGCGCTCCGAATTTCAAAGCGTCCAATAAGAAGCCAAATTTCTCTTCTTGCTCTTCTTTACTGATATTAAGCAATTCAAAAACCGTCTCTTGCATCGAAGATTGGTGAATACGGATAGAACCGCCACCCAACTCTGTACCATTAAGAACCATGTCATATGCTTGCGACAAGGCATTTAATGGGTCAGCTTTTAAGTCTTCAGGTGAACAAGACGGCGCAGTAAACGGATGGTGAATAGCAGTGATGCCGCCATCTGACGTTTCTTCAAACATTGGGAAATCTACTACCCACAATGGTGCCCACTTACAAGTGTAAAGATCTAAATCTTCACCTAATTTGCAACGAAGTGCACCAAGCGCCTCATTTACCACTTTGGCAGAGTCAGCACCAAAGAAAATCAGATCACCGTCTTCTGCCTCTAAACGCTCAAGCAATGCTGCTCGAACCTCAACAGGCAAGAACTTAACAATCGGTGATTGCAATCCTTCTTCAAGGTTAGATTTGTCATTCACCTTAATATAAGCCAATCCTTTTGCACCATAAATGCTGACAAACTTGGTATAGTCATCAATCTGCTTACGGGTAAGAGCATTACCACCAGGCACCTTAAGAGCGGCAACACGGCCTTTTGGATCTGTTGCAGGGCCAGAAAACACCTTAAAGTCAACATCAGCCATCAAGTCAGACACCGTCACAATAGTTAACGGAATACGTAAGTCTGGTTTATCACTACCATAGGTTTCCATGGCTTCTGAATACGGCATACGAGGGAAAGTGCCCAAGTCAATACTCATAAGCTCTTTAAACAAACCGACAATCATGTCTTCTGTCATGGCCATGATTTCTTGTTCGCTCATGAAAGACGTTTCGATGTCCACTTGAGTAAATTCTGGCTGACGGTCTGCACGCAAATCTTCGTCACGGAAACATTTTGCGATTTGGTAATAACGGTCAAAGCCCGACACCATCAGCAATTGTTTAAATAGTTGTGGTGACTGTGGTAACGCAAAAAAGCTACCTTGCTGTGTGCGGCTTGGCACCAAGTAATCACGAGCACCTTCAGGGGTTGCACGAGTAAGAATAGGTGTTTCTATATCCAAAAAGCCGTTATCATCAAGGTAACGACGTAAAACCGAGGTTACTTTTGAGCGAAAACGCATTTTCTGCTGAATTTCAGGGCGACGTAAATCGATGAAGCGGTTTTTCAAGCGAACGTCTTCACCTACGGATTGGTGCTCATCAAGCTGAAACGGTGGCGTTTTAGCTGCGTTTAAGATCTCAAGCTCTGTACCCAAGACCTCGATTTCACCTGTATGCATGTTTGGATTAACCGTACCTTCAGGACGAGCACGAACCAAACCTTTCAACTTAACGACAAACTCATTACGAACACTATCTGCAAGCGCAAAACTTTCTGCACGATCTGGGTCGAAAACAACCTGGGTAATACCTTCGCGATCACGAACGTCTAAGAAAATAACGCCACCGTGATCTCGACGACGATGAACCCAACCGCATAAGGTAATTTCTTGTGAAATGTTAGAAGCATTTAACTCGCCGCAATAATGGCTGCGCATAATTTCTTTCCTATTACTTTCTCAGTAAGAGATTGATGTGTTCTTAGGGTGTTTTCCATTTAGTTGCTAATGTTTATGTGTTTTTAAACACCAAATAGAAGAAACGAATATTTTAAGGCAAAGCATTATATGCGAACAAAGAGCGACTCTCTAGAGGCTGGCCTAAATTTGTCTCACTCAGTAGTGCGCAATCACTCAATATTAATGATTTCATAGGGCAACTTTACACCACCTTGTAATAGGTCGACACTGTCACCTACGGATTTGCCCGTTAACAATTTCCCGACAGGACTGGATAGGGTAACAAGATAAAGCGACTTATCATCAACCTCTAATGACAGCCCGCCAGCGCAGGGCGAGATAAAATAATATTTTTCGCTTTCGCTGTCGCCCACCCTACTAAGCGTCACCAAGCACCACAAACCAACAAGGCCGTCACCGTACAGAACCGCTTGTTTCTTTTCAAAAAGCTGCCAATCCGTTTGACACTCAAGAACCCTTTGAGATTGCCCATGGGCTAAATAAGACGCTTCCAGACCAAAAGTGTCGTACTTGTTCTCCGCAACACTTTCCTCGTTTATTGCCGCGTCATGGGCTTGTTTAGCCGCCCACTTTGCTGTTTCAAAGCGTTGTAAAAGCGCTAATGTGATGGCGTCATGCGCCTTGGTTTTATCCATAGTTAAGCTAACCTTGTCTGAAGACGCCATTTTAACCCGTCTCTTTTCTAATAAAAGCCACGACCAATACTTTTTTTAGACGTCATATTTGCACAATTCCTAAGTTGACAATATCAACTTAGGAATTGTATATTGATAACCATTCTCATAAATATATTAAATTGGTTCACAATATGAACACTCTTTTCGGAGACTCATTGCACACCCTAATGCACAGCTATCGCAACCAGCTGCGCGAATCTGCAGTTGCTGCAGGCATTTCTATTCCTGTTAGTCACATTCGCACCCTTAAATGCATCAGTAAAATTCATAATTGCAGCGCAAAAGACATTGCGAACAAACTGTCACTGGATAAATCGCAAGTCACCAGAACATTAAAAGAATTAGTAAATGAAGGTTATGTGGACAAAAAAAGAAGCCCATGCAATCACAGAACCCAACTTCTGACGCTAACCCAAACTGGCAACGAACTATTAAATGACTTAATCGCTTTGGATCAAGCCGCAGTACAAAACATGACTCAAAACCTATCACAACAACAGATTGAAGACTTTATTCGCATTGCAGAGACGATGGTAAGCAATCTATCACCCTCTGGCATTAGTAATAAATAAAATTAAGGATTCCAAAATGAGCAGACCACAACCACGAGAACTCGTTGTCATTCGCAAGCAAAACATCACACCTAATATGTTACGAATTACATTAGGTGGCGAGAATATACAAACCATCCCTGAAGATCAGGAAAGCGGCTACGTTAAATTAATCTTCCCCAAAGAAGGACAAAAACCGCTGTTTCGCACCTATACAATTAGACACCAAAGAGCCGACGAAATTGATATCGACTTTGTTCTTCATGATGACGCAGGTCCAGCGTCTTCTTGGGCAAAACAAGCTAAAGCCGATGACATTATTCTAGTCGGAGGACCAGGTCCAAAAAAATTGATCGAAGAATCAACGGATTGGCATATATTGGTCGGAGACATGACAGCCTTGCCTGCAATAAGCGTTAACCTTGAAAAGTTACCGACACATGCAAAAGGGTATGCCGTAATTGAAGTCACATCAAAGGAGGATATCCAGCCTTTAAAACACCCTTCAGGGATCGAACTAAAATGGGTGGTTAATCCACACCCAGGAGAGAACAGCCACGCGCTTTTGGATGAGGTAAAATCACTCGCATGGTTACCTGGAAGTGTGTCTGCCTGGGTTGCTTGCGAGTTCAGCGCGATGAAAACACTGAGAAACTTTTTCAAAAACGACGTTAAACTAGAGAAAGATAACTTTTACATCTCAAGCTATTGGAAATTAGGCATTAACGAAGATCAGCACAAAGAAGTGAAACGAGAGGATACAGAACTTTCACTCTAATAAGGGCGATAAAAACAAAAAACCAGCTTCAAAATGAAACTGGTTTTTTTACACTAATACAGCATTAAAGCTGTATGCTTTCCACAATGAGTTCCACCACGCTTTCCAGTGTCGTTTCAGCGATGTGTGAATCAGCAATGTTTGCATCACCGATCAAAAATGCGACGCCAGTTTGGCGAACCAAGGCAGCCTCAGCCGCTGTTGAATCGACCTTCACTAACGCAACCACGCCTTGACGAAGCAACAATCTTTCAAGCGCAGCACTTTGCGCCAGCACGCTTTGCTCTAAAGCAATGACAGCTGGTTTTTGACCAAGTCGAGCGGCACGATCTTCTGCACTCACAACAGCATCTTGATCAAGTTCAGCAACCGCTTCCTCAACCATGCCAGCGCCAACTGTTACGTTGGTTAATCGGTCAATAATGATCAGCGCACCAGTAAAGCGGCTATCCGTGTATTCATCAAATGCAACAGGCGCATCCAGCTGAATAACAGCATCACCAATGCCGTTTAATTCCAATTCGTCAATGTTACTCTCTTCAAGAGTATTGACATCAACACGGTGATTGAAGTGATGAACTTTACCCGGAACCGTTTGCGTCCCAATTTTAAAATCATATAGCTTACCAGGAACCAATGGTTGGTCAGCCATCCATACAATCGAGGAGCGCAAAGTCGCAGCAATCAATGGCTCTTGTCCAATATGAGAAAGCATATCGCCACGGCTAATATCAATCTCATCTTCAAGCGTAATAGTAACAGCTTGTCCAGCTTTAGCTGTTTCAAGGTCACCATCAAATGTGACAATTCGCTCTACCGCTGACGTCTTACCGGAAGGCAAAGCCACCACTTTATCGCCTGGCTTAACCGCACCAGCAGCGATAGTCCCTGAGAAACCGCGAAAATCAAGATTGGGTCTGTTCACATACTGGACAGGAAAACGGAAAGAATCGCGCTTTACATCACGATTAATTTGTACCGTTTCCAAAATTGACATCAATGGACCACCTTTATACCACGGCGTACTTTCGGAAGCATTCACGACGTTGTCACCACGAAGGGCAGACATAGGCACAAAATGAATATCCGCAGGCTTGCGATCACCAAGCTGGTCAACGAACGTTAAATAGTCGTCTTTAATTTGGTTGAATTTGTCTTCAGAAAACGCTACCAAATCCATTTTATTAATAGCAACCACGACATGCTTAATGCCTAACAACGAAGCAATATAGCTATGACGACGTGTTTGTGTTTGTACACCATAACGCGCATCGATCAAAATAATTGCAAGGTCACAAGTGGATGCACCGGTCGCCATGTTGCGCGTGTATTGCTCATGCCCAGGTGTGTCTGCAATGATGAATTTACGCTTTTCTGTAGAAAAGTAACGGTAAGCAACATCTATTGTAATGCCCTGCTCGCGCTCAGCTTGCAAGCCATCAACTAACAATGCTAAGTCAACTTCTTCACCTTGTGTGCCAGACTTTTTACTGTCACGTTTAACCGCATCAAGGTGATCTTCATAAATAAGTTTCGAATCGTGAAGCAGACGACCAATTAGAGTACTTTTACCGTCGTCGACGTTACCGCAAGTAAGAAGGCGCAATAAGTCTTTTTCTTCGTGTTGCTTTAGGTAGCCAAGTATGTCTTGGCTGATCAATTCTGACTGGTGAGACATTCTTTCTTTACTCCAAACTTAGAAATAGCCTTGTTTCTTCTTCTCTTCCATTGACCCTGATGAATCATGGTCAATCATGCGCCCTTGCCGTTCTGAACTTCTTGTCAGTAACATTTCTTGAATAATCTCAGGCAAGGAAGCAGCTTCCGACTCAACCGCACCTGTCAATGGATAGCACCCAAGAGTACGGAAGCGAACAGATTTCATTTCAGGCACTTCGCCGTTCAACGGCATGCGATCGTCATCAACCATGATTAATGTTCCATCACGCTCTACAACTGGACGCTTAGCAGAAAAATAAAGAGGAACAATTGGAATACTTTCTAAATAAATGTATTGCCAAATATCCAACTCAGTCCAATTAGACAATGGGAAAACACGGATACTTTCCCCCTTGTTTACTTTGCCATTATAGATATTCCACAATTCAGGACGCTGATTTTTTGGATCCCAGCGATGCTGCTTATCACGGAAAGAGTAGACACGTTCTTTTGCACGAGATTTTTCTTCATCACGGCGCGCACCACCAAATGCGGCGTCAAATCCGTATTTGTCTAAAGCTTGTTTAAGCCCTTGAGTTTTCATCACATCAGTATGCTTAGAGCTGCCGTGTGTGAAAGGACCAATACCCTGCTCGATGCCTTCTTGGTTTTGGTGGACTATCAGTTCTAAGCCAAGTTTTGCAACCATTTCGTCGCGGAACTTGATCATTTCTTTGAACTTCCAGCCCGTGTCCACGTGCATGAGAGGAAACGGCGGTTTACCAGGGTAAAATGCTTTCATGGCAAGATGCAGCATAACCGCAGAGTCTTTACCAATGGAATAAAGCATTACAGGATTGTCAAATTCAGCGGCCACTTCACGAATAATATGAATACTTTCGGCTTCTAGCTGTTTTAGGTGAGTTAGTCTTGCCTCTGTCATAATTTCCCATCTCTATATATCAGGATTCAGCATTTTCCAAACTATAACATGCCTTAAAGTTATAAAAACAATCTTAAGTAGATTTTAGTGGAATATGCATATTAAAAAAGCCTTATTAATAAAACCTATATAAGACTTTTGAGTCGCTGCAGAAACGCTGGACATAAAAAAAGCCGATCAATGAAGTGACCCCCAATAGTTGGACTATCCAATTACTGGGGGTCTTTTTATGTCTAAATACCACAGAGCGTTTAAGTTAAAATTAGCCAAACTTGCTCAACATGAAAGTTCAAGAGAACTCGGTCGTAAATTCGGAGTGTCATCAGGACAAATCCGTTACTGGTCATTAGTTTTTCAAATACATGGCGTTGAAAGTTTTCGTCATGAAGGCCATCCTTATTCATCTCACTTCAAGTTAAACGCAGTGAAGTCCATGCAAGCAAATAAATGGTCTCTTGCTTACTGCTGTGCGTACTTTGATTTATCTTCTCCAGGTATTTTATTTCAATGGCGATCCCTTTATTCTCGTGAAGGTACTCTACGACTTACTTCACGAAAAAAAGGCAAATCTAACATGAATCATTCTTCGACTACTCCAACTCCCTCAGAACAAATGACCGAAAAAGAACTGAGAGAAGAATTAGAGTATTTACGTGCTGAGAATGCCGTTTTAAAAAAGTTAGAAGCCTTGGCTCAAGCCAAAAAGAAAAAAGCAAAGAAAAGACTCTAGTGGTCAATGAGCTCAAGGCAGAATTTAACTTATCTTGTTTGCTTAAAGCGACAGGGTTACCTAGAAGCGTTTACTACTATCATCGTAAGATGCTAGCTGTTGTTGGGTCTGATGCAGGGCTAAAGGCGCAAATACAAGATATTTACCATCAACACAAAGGTCGATATGGATACCGTAGAATCACACTGGCATTACGTTCAGCAGGTACTCTTATTAACCATAAGCGAGTTCAACGCCTTATGAATGAACTAGGGCTCAAATCAAAAGTTCGACCGAAGCGATATAGATCTTATAAAGGGCATGTAGGAAGAATAGCTCCAAATCTCGTTAATAGAGAATTTGTGGCAAATAGGCCTAACCAGAAATGGGTAACGGATGTCACTGAATTTAAAGTGGGAGACAAGAAGGTTTACCTGTCTCCTATTATTGATCTTTTTAACCGAGAAGTAGTGAGCTATGAAGTACGTCAATCGGTGAAGCTCTCCTTAGTCACAGATATGTTGAAGAGCGCGACAGATAAATTAAAATCGCATGAGAAGCCCATTGTTCACTCAGATCAAGGTTGGCAATATCAGAATCGACAGTATCAAAACCAGCTTAGAGAAAAGGGATTAATACAAAGTATGTCACGCAAAGGAAACTGTTTGGATAATGCCGTTGCAGAGAGCTTTTTCGGCATACTGAAGACAGAAATGTTCCACAATAACGTGTTTAGAAATGCCGATGATCTTATTGAGAAAATCAAAGAATACATCGATTACTATAACAACGAGCGAATTAAACAGAAACTAAAAGGCCTGAGTCCGATTGAATATCGAAATCAGGCCTTGCTAGCTGCTTAGAAATGAGTCCAACTTTATGGGGTCACTTCACAATCGGCTTTTTTTATTGCTGTCTACTTATTCACTACCCAGTTGCTGTTCAAGCATGAGCTGGTTAATCTGCTTACGCAAACGAATGATCTCTGCATTGACTTGTACTCTAAAAGTATCGCTAGAGTCGATGGCTTCTTGGTGCTTCGTCAGAGTGTCTTTTAACGATGACAGGTCGGCTGAGCTTGCTGATGTTGCCTGCTTCTCTACTGCCGACACCTTTTGCTGTAGTGCGGATAGATTTTGCAAAATTTGCTCTAAACTGATTGCTTGCGCTTCGTTTTGCCCAGCTTGAGCAGCAATACGTTTCTCAGCAGCCACTATTTTCTGACTCTGGCCTTCTTGTGATGCTGAAACCGCCTTGACCACGCTGTCAATTGTTGCAACAGCAGGGACTAACTTGTTGTAGCCAGCTTCTACATCACTAAAGGCGTCTGCTTGAATCGCAATACGCTTAGATTGTGTAGAGACAGTTTCTCTTAATGTTGCTAATCTTTTTTGCAAATCATCAATGGCCGCTTCATTACTTGAAATAGACTTTCTATTCGTATCATAAGCGACGCCCCACAACTTACGAATTTCACTGTCGTGTTTATTCAGCGTTTCTTCGAGCGTTTCCCCTTGCTTATTTGCGGATACATCTGCGGCAAGTAATTGATGGTCTAAGTTTTGAATCTCACTCTTAGCGCCATAAAGCTCATTACGTAACTGCATATTTTGCTGCCACAGCCAATAACCCGCCCCAGATGACGCGAGCAGTAAAAGAATAAGCAAAATATAAATCCCAACAAGACTGGTCTTTTTATGCACAACATTAGGAGCATGTACAGGTCTAGTTGGAGAAGGATTAGAATGCCCTTTAGGTGTGACTGCACTGGGTCTTCTTTCGCTGACTTCATCTTGATCCAGAGTCAGGCTTGGGATCTCAACATCATCGTCTCTTCGCATGGAAATCTTATATAGTCGTTATTAACAGAAATTATGAAAATTCATTCTAGAACAAACCTAAATAATATTATCTTAAGCTGTTCGGTGCTACTATATAAGCACCATTAACTGCTTGATAACAAGCATTTTTCGTTAATTAAAAGCAAGGAGAATTGAAAATGGCTTTTGAATTACCCGCTCTTCCTTATGCTAAAGATGCACTAGAGCCTCACATGTCTGTTGAGACGCTTGAATACCACCACGGTAAGCATCACAACACTTATGTTGTAAAATTGAACGGTTTGGTTCCTGGATCTGAATACGAAAATAAAACGCTTGAAGAGATCATCACCTCTGCACCAGCGGGTCCTGTTTTCAACAATGCAGCTCAAATTTGGAACCACACATTTTTCTGGAACAGCCTAAGCCCTAATGGCGGTGGCGAGCCAACTGGCGCGCTAGCGGATGCTATCAATGCGAAATGGGGTTCTTTCGCAGAATTTCAAGCCGCCTTTGATGACAAAGCGGTAAACAACTTTGGTTCTAGCTGGACATGGTTGGTGAAAAACGCAGACGGTTCTCTAGAGATCGTTAACACTAGCAATGCAGCCACTCCAATGACAAATGGTCAAACAGCGATCATCACTGTCGATCTTTGGGAGCATGCTTATTACATTGATTACCGCAATGTACGTCCTGATTACCTAAAAGGTTTTTGGGCGTTGGCTAACTGGGAATTTGCAGCAGCAAACTTCGCAGCTTAATACGACATTGCAGCTATAAAAAATGCGGCCCTTGAGCCGCATTTTTTTATGCATTGTTAGTCAGCTCTTTTTGAACCGCTATTTTTGCCTGAATAAATTCAGAGTGAGGCATAAGAAGTAATTCGCTGATTCGCCTAATACGATGATCTTCGTACGAATCAATATCGCCATCCGCTAAAGCAACGTGCCACAACCCCTTTAACAACAGGAATTTTTGCTCAATTGACGCTACGTCATTAATCACTTTTGTAAATTGATAAAGGTCATTAGCCTGATCCACACCAGAACGAGCATCCAGATAAAGCTCATCAATACCTTCATCCAGTCCGCTCAAGGATCGCAAGTACTCTTTCACTTTTATCTCTTCTTTAGGATCAATCTCATGGTCAGCAAGCATTACTTCCATCAACAAAGCGGCAATGGCCTTTTGATAAGATATGGTTTCACCGCTCTCAACCGGCACACTAAACAAACGCTTTAAGGTATTTAACATTTCGACTCCAATATACACGCCCGAAGTTCACTAATCAGGCTGTTGGGAAATTGACGGTAATCTAGGTATGGGCACCAAACATAAGGATAGGAGACGTAAGCAATCTGTTTATGCCCCACTTTCACCGCCTGTTTTTTTATAGGCAAATCCGCTTCAAATGTTTTACCAACAATAAAAACAGTTTGCTCACAGTCATGAATTTGATCCACAGAAAAAGCAATACCGACCCAATCCAATAAACAGTCATCGCGAACAGACTTCCAAGAAAGCAGATCTGTCGCCACCAGTTTCGCCATTATTGTAAAAATCTTGCGCCAATGATTTCCATTTAGCTCAATCAAACGAGCCACAGACACCGGCTCGGATTCTGAGCTTGGGAAAATCGGCTTATTCGGCATTAAAAAAATGCATCTTGCCTGCTGAATGGAAGCTCCTAGCCATAAATCACTCATTCTGATCTCCTTTTAACCTTAAGGATACCTCGCCTCACCGAGGATATCAGCCATCCAATGCACAAAGAGCGTGTAATTATTTAAAAATGAATAGGACTTAAAACATATATTAGACTTTACTTATAAATATACATTAGAATACCTTCATATCATCATGAGGACACACACATGGAATCACTTTTTAACCCTTTAATTGGCGGTTTGCTCATCGGCCTAACCGCAACGATCTACCTTTTGAGCACGGGAAAAGTCATTGGCATCAGCGGCATTTTGTCGCAATTGTTGTTTAACAAAGGTCGGCTATTGCCATTTTTGTTCATTGCAGGCTTGATCATCGGCGGCTCGGCATATGGCACGTTAACAGAACAGACCGTCGCGTTTCCAGAAACCAGAAGCCCTTGGCTACTAATACTCTCTGGCCTGCTTGTTGGATACGGTACACGCCTTGGAGGAGGATGCACAAGTGGTCATGGTGTTTGCGGTATATCGCGCTTATCCCCTCGCTCTATTGTGGCCACTTTAACCTTTATGGCGGCGGCGATTATCACCGTTTCAATTTTGAATTAGGAGAAAGAGATGTTTGCAGCTATTACCTTTATTTCTGGCTTATTGTTTGGCCTCGGCCTCGCTTTTTCTGAAATGACAAACCCAGCGGTTGTGATTGGCTTCCTTAATATTTTTGGTGACTGGAACCCATCACTCATCATTGTAATGGCCAGTGCCATTGCTGTCGGCATGCTTGGTTACGCGATCAAAAACAAGAAAGTAAAGCCTTGGATAGCCAAAGAATGGCAAGTACCAAGCCTGAAGCACATTGATGCCAAGTTATTGATCGGCTCTTCACTCTTCGGTATTGGGTGGGGGCTGAGTGGGTATTGTCCGGGACCAGGCTTAACTGCTTTGGTGAACAACCCAAGCGAAGGAATGTATTTTATTGCCGCCCTCGTTATTGGTAGTGGAATACACTTTATTCAAATGCGTGTTACGCAAAAGTAACGCAAAAAAAACCTAAAGAAAAAGGAGACTTTTGTGGTCTCTTTTTTTTACCCCAAAATATGAAAAAATACTTGACCCAAAGGGCCATGCGCCTTAAATTTCGCCCGCGTCATTGCTGAACATAATCCGCACCGCTTCAACTGCTGCGCTAGTCGCTTAAGGCCATCGAGCCGGATAAGTAACAGCCATAAGTAGGACGTGATAAGGTAAAGGCGTTTACTTATTTAATCGGTTTATGTTTTGCATAATTAAGGAGCTTCTCGCCCATGACTATTGACGTCAATTCTTTTTACACACCAGAACGTTTCGCACGCTTTAAAGCCTTTGCAGAAACAAAAGAAACCCCTTTTGTCGTCATCGACACGGCGATTATTGATGAAGCGTACACAGAGCTGACTAAAGGCTTTCCTGTCGCTGACATTTTTTATGCTATCAAAGCAAACCCTGCACCAGAAATTTTGTCATTGCTTCGCGACCGCGGCTCAAACTTTGATGTCGCCTCCCGTTACGAACTGGACAAACTGTTTTCTATTGGCGGCATTTCTCCAGATCAAGTGAGTTATGGCAACACCATCAAAAAAGCCAAAGATGTGCGTTATTTCTATGAGAAAGGCGTTCGTATGTTTGCAACAGACTCTGAGGCGGATTTGCGCAATATAGCAAAAGCAGCCCCAGGATCTCGCGTTTACGTTCGTATTTTGACCGAAGGTACGGTCACTGCTGATTGGCCACTTTCTCGCAAATTTGGCTGCCGCCCAGACATGGCAATGGATTTACTTGTTCTTGCAAAAGAGCTTGGATTAGTTCCTTACGGAATCTCTTTCCACGTTGGCTCTCAACAGCGCGATATCGGCGCATGGGATGCGGCCATTGCGAGCGTTAAGGTTATATTTGAACGTCTGAAAGAAGAAGACGGAATCGTTCTCGAAATGATTAACATGGGTGGCGGCTTTCCAGCTAACTACATTGCTCGTACAAACGACCTTGCAACATACGCTGAAGAAATTACCCGTTTCTTAGAAGAAGACTTCGGATCAGATTTACCACGCATCATTCTAGAACCTGGTCGTTCACTTATTTCAAATGCGGGCGTTCTTGTCAGTGAAGTGGTTTTGATTTCTCGTAAATCACACACGGCTTTAAACCGCTGGGTGTTCACTGATGTTGGTAAATTCTCTGGTCTAATCGAAACACTAGATGAATCGATTAAGTACCCTATTCACGTGGATAAAGGCGGTGAATTAGAAGAAGTTATTATTGCGGGACCAACATGTGACAGTGCAGATATTATGTATGAAAACTACAAATATGGCCTTCCATTGAACTTGGCTATTGGGGATCGTATGTACTGGTTATCAACTGGCGCTTACACCACAACATACAGTGCGGTTGAATTCAATGGCTTCCCTCCATTGGCGTCTTACTACCTTTGATATAGATAACTCATCAATATCAACACAAGCCTCGGAGTGACACTTCCGGGGCTTTTTTATTGGCACACGCCTTAACCTAAGTAATAATGAGCGCTTGCCAATAAAAGGAACTTTCATGCCTTATTCTCTAAGTGAACTGACAATCTATCCCATTAAATCCATACAAGGGATTTCATTACAAAGCAGCGAAGTGGATTTTTCTGGTCTACTTGGTGATCGTCGCTATATGCTGGTTAACCAAAACAATCAATTCATCAGTGGGCGAGAACATCCCAATATCACCCTCATCACCGCGCGCTCCCTTGGCAACAATCAATGGCTGCTTTCTCACCCGAAAATGGCAAACAAGGTGGTATTGCATGCAGATACATTTCCAGCAGAGTTCCTGTCCGTTCAAGTTTGGGACGATGTGCTACAAGGCCAAAGAACACAAAATGACATAGATACTTGGCTGAGCGAGATAGCGGCAGAGCCCGTTAAATTGATCTATTTTGGCACCACTTCACAACGTTACACAAGCCGCAGACCAGAAACGCCCGTTGCTTTTGCTGATGGCTACCCGTTCCTTTTGACCACCCAAGCCTCTTTAGATGATCTAAACAAAACGGCTACTCGAACCATAGAAATGGCACAATTCAGACCCAATTTGGTCATAGAGGGTAATCAAGCATTTGAAGAAGATCGCTGGAAGCGCATAAAAATTGGTGAGGTTGAATTTGAAAATGTGAAGCCTTGTGTGCGCTGCATATTTACAACGCTGAACCCAAAGACCGCTGAAAGAATTGGCAAAGGTGAACCATTAAAAACGTTGGGGAAATTTCGTCTATTAGGGAAAGAAGGCGTGACATTCGGAGTCAATATGATTGCACTAAACAAAGGAAGGATAAGTACGGGTGACACAGTCGAAATTTTAGAATATCACGAAGCAGAAACCTACCTTGACAGACGCTAACACCTGCCGCTGGCGTTACAAAAAAAAGGAAGGCTCATAATGATGAGTCTTCCTTTTTTTAAAGATTGAGCAATAAATTTGTTTCTGGCCTTATGCTTCTTGCTTAGCCAAATACTCGTCGTAGGTTCCGTGGAAGTCAACAATACCCTCGCTGGTTACCTCAACGATTCGAGTCGCCAAGGAGGATACAAACTCACGGTCATGACTGACAAATATCAATGTACCTGGGTAGTTCTCAAGCGCCAAGTTTAAAGACTCAATAGACTCCATGTCCATGTGGTTAGTTGGCTCATCCATAACAAGCACATTTGGCTTTTGCAGCATCAGCTTACCAAAAAGCATACGACCCTGCTCACCACCAGACAACACTTTGACGGACTTTTTGATGTCATTCTGAGAGAATAAAAGACGCCCCAAAGTACCACGAATGACTTGCTCATCGTCGCCTTCTTGCCCCCATTGCCCCATCCACTCAATAAGATCTACGTCTTTTTCAAATTCATGGGCATGGTCCTGTGCGTAATAGCCGATATTGGCATTTTCTGACCACTTCACGTCACCTTTACTCAATTCCGTATCGCCAACCAAACATTTTAGCAACGTCGTTTTACCGATACCGTTCGGTCCAATGACCGCAATACGCTCGCCAACTTCGACCATCATGTTCAGACCGCTAAACAGCTGCTCGTCATAAGATTTCGCCACATTTTCGATTTGAACAGCCATACGGTGCAGCTTCTTTTCTTGCTCAAAACGGATGAATGGGTTTTGACGACTAGACGGCTTCACTTCTTCTAACTGAATCTTATCGATTTGTTTTGCTCGAGAGGTGGCTTGTTTAGACTTAGAAGCGTTCGCAGAAAATCGGCTAACAAACGATTTCAGCTCATTAATTTGGGCTTTCTTCTTCGCATTATCCGACAATAGACGCTCGCGAGCCTGAGTCGCTGCCGTCATGTACTCATCATAATTACCAGAGAACAAACGCAATTCGCCATAATCCAAATCCGCCATGTTTGTGCAAACGGAGTTTAAGAAGTGACGGTCATGGGAAATAATGATCATGGTACAGTTGCGCTCAACCAACACCCCTTCCAACCAACGTATAGTGTTGATATCCAAGTTGTTGGTAGGCTCGTCTAATAACAAAATTTCTGGATCGGAAAACAAAGCTTGAGCAAGCAACACACGCAACTTTAAGCCTGGAGCGACTTCACTCATAAGGCCATAATGTTGCTCTGTAGGAATCCCCACACCCAAGAGCAGCTCACCAGCACGGGCATCGGCAGTGTAACCGTCCATTTCCGCAAACTCTGCTTCAAGGTCGCCAGCACGAAGACCATCTGCCTCGGTCATTTCTGGGTTAGCGTAAATGGCGTCTTTTTCGGATTTGATAGCCCATAGCTCAGTGTGCCCCATGATGACAGTGTCAATAACGGAATACTCTTCATAAGCAAATTGATCCTGCTTCAGCTTACCTAAACGCTCATTTGGATCTTTAGACACGTTGCCGGAGCTAGGCTCTAAATCGCCACCGAGGATCTTCATGAATGTGGACTTACCACAACCATTAGCGCCAATAAGACCGTAGCGCTTTCCTTCTCCAAACTTCACAGAGACATTTTCAAAAAGAGGTTTTGCACCAAATTGCATGGTGATGTTAGCCGTCGTTAACAAAGCATTCTTCCGTTTTTCATAAGGTAAATTTTGTTTGCTTCTTTAAAAGCAAAGATTATGGGCTGCATTATCGCACAGATTGAGACAAGTCTTTAAGGAAGAAAGCGCTTATTGTAAAAAAAAGCTCGAACTAACGGTTACATATAGAGTCATAAATACATAGGCAAAATACAAAACAACACGGTTATTTCGTGTTAAACACGCTAAAACTTATATTGTCGATCGACTATTTAGAAATGCGGAACACAGCCGATGACATGGAATAGATTCACATTGGCGGAGAGCGCTATGAATACCGTCTCAGCACAAACATCGCAATACAACATATCTCCTTCCCATTTAAAGGGAGGCTCCATATTTGGCGCCTTATCAGACGCTTCCATTCAGTTTTTGACCGAGCAAGGCACACTGCATGCCGTATCTAAAGGTGAGGAAATTTTCTCTTACGGCAGTAAGGGCGATAGCTTCCATACGGTGTTGCACGGAAAATTAGACTTTTATAAACAACATGGTGACAACAAATGTAGAACGAGAACCATTGGGTTTGGTGAAGCAATTGGCTTTGTGTCTATGATTGCCTTACATGAACGTGTTGGTAGTTTGTATGCCTTAGAAGACAGCTTATTACTGGAAATATCCAGCCAACTGTTCAGTGACTTTCATGATCAATACCCGTTCGACTTCGGTATTCTACTGATGAATTTATCGCGAGATATGGCAAGAACTATACGCGTACTGAGCAATGCGCTTGTTGAAAATGATCTATTGGTAAAAAGAAATTAGTCGGCTGTCAGACAAAAAGATCAGCCGACCAGTTTGACCGTGCGATTACTTTATCGCCGCTACTACAGAAATTTCGACTAAAAGCTCAGCTCTTGCTAAACGAGCTTCAACACAAGCTCTTGCTGGCGCATGACCTTCTGGAATCCAAGTATCCCAAACCGCGTTCATAGCAGTGAAGTCTTTCATGTCACGAAGATAAATAGTTGCTGACAGTATGTATGACCTGTCTGAGCCAGCTTGCTCTAGCAACACATCAACCTTTTCTAACATAGTTCGAGTTTGCTCAGTAATGTCCGTATTTGCGTCTGCCCCAACTTGACCACACAGGTAAACGGTTTCGTTATGCTTAACGATACGACTCATACGTTGACCTACTTCCATGCGTTCAATAGTTGCCATAATTACCTCTATCTATTAGGTTGAAAAACCACACTGTTTTATATTTATAAAAATGAGTTGAACACTATAAAGCCATGCACTCTTAAAACTCCAGACCTTTTTGCGCTTTTATGCCACGCTTGAAGGCATGCTTTACCTCCTTGATTTCACTGACCGTGTCCGCCAATTCAATCAAGGCCTCTGTCGCACCTCTGCCTGTAACCACTAAATGCTGCGAATCTGGGCGATTCATTAATGCAGAAACAACGCTATCTTCATCTAAATATTCATAATGAAGCAAATAAGTCAGCTCATCGAGAACCACAAGATCAAAAGTAGCGTCCGCCAACATTGTTTGTGCCTTCGCCCACGCCTCTTCTGAAGATGCGATGTCGGCTTCTCTGTTTTGTGTTTCCCAAGTAAAGCCAGACGGCATGATCTCCCACTGCACATTGTCTTGCAGCTTAAAGAAATCAATCTCGCCCGTATTCCACTCTCCTTTCAAAAACTGAACAACACCCACTTTCATGCCATGACCTAGTGCGCGGGCAACCATACCCAACGCAGAGCTAGACTTTCCTTTCCCATTACCTGTCAATAAAACAAACGTACCTTTGTCTTCTTGGGCTTTCGCTATACGTTGGTCTACATGCTTTTTAATATTTCGCATGCGTTGTAAGTGTTTTTCTGCGTCGTGAATTGCTTTTGCCATGGTCGAGCATACTCGCTAGCGTTATTAAATAAGAAGACCGCGTTACCACAACATTATGTGCTAACGCGGCCAGTTTTATATGCGATCGTCTTCAGGGTCATAGCCAAGATTAGGGGCCAACCATCTCTCAGCATCATCTTTGCTCATTCCTTTACGCTCTGCATAACTGTCAACTTGATCAGGGCCAATTTTGCCAATACCAAAATACGATGCGTCTGGATGAGCAAAGTACCAACCACTAACGGCCGCAGTCGGTAGCATGGCAAAGCTTTCCGTGATTTCCATTTCAATCTTTTCTTTCACATCCAAAAGCGTCCAAAGTTTGGCTTTTTCTGTATGGTCAGGACACGCTGGATAACCAGGCGCAGGGCGAATACCTTGGTATTTTTCCTTGATGAGTTGTTCATTGGTTAAAGCTTCGGCCTCAGCGTAGCCCCAAAATTCTTTACGAACTTTTTCATGCAAATACTCGGCCGTTGCTTCGGCCAAACGATCTGCAACCGCTTTGATCATAATGGAATTGTAATCGTCATGGTCTGCTTCGTATTTTTCAACCAGTGGGTCAATACCAAAACCCGCCGCACAAGCAAAAGCCCCCATGTAATCGGCTACGCCGCTTTCTTTTGGCGCGACAAAATCTGCCAAGCTATGATTGTATTTTCCCGGAGCTGTTAATTCGTTTTGAATACGAAGGAAAGACAAACGCTCTATCACTTCACTGCGTGTTTCATCAGAATAGATTTCAATGTCATCGTGATCAACTTGGTTGGCAGGAAACAAACCTACCACAGCACGCGCTTGCAAGGATTTGCTTGCAATCACTTCCTCCAACATTTTCAACGCATCTTCATAGACACGCGTTGCTTCCACACCAACCACGTCATCAGTAAGGATTCGCGGATAAGCCCCTGCCAGCTCCCATGTTTGGAAAAATGGCGTCCAATCTATATAGTCTTTAACCAAATTTAGATCGATATCGTTTTCTGTGAGTACGGTAATACCCAGTTTTTTAGGTTGTACAACATTGTCGCCTGCAAACTCAATCGGCGGCTTGTTTTGACGCGCCTTATCCAAAGACACCCGACGACCTGCTTTCGCTCGATCTTTGTAACGAATGCGGGTTTTCTCGTAATCTGCTTTGATCTCATCAACAAATTTCTGATAACGCTCTTTGTCTTTACTCAACAACGCACTGGCAACACCCACACTTCGCGAGGCATTGGTAACATGAACCACTTGATTGCGTTTATAGTTTTGCTCAATTTTCACCGCAGTATGGGCTTTTGAGGTGGTCGCGCCACCGATCATGACGGGCAAATCAAAACCTTGTCGCTCCATTTCTTTTGCTACGTGCACCATTTCATCTAACGATGGCGTGATCAAGCCAGACAGGCCGATCATGTCAGCCCCTTCTTCTTTTGCGGTGCGCAATATTTTTTCAGCAGGAACCATAACTCCAAGGTCAATGACTTCAAAGTTGTTGCATTGCAGTACAACCCCCACGATATTCTTACCGATATCGTGCACATCGCCTTTCACAGTTGCCATAACAATCTTGCCGTTACTAGACGAAGCCGTGTCCATATTGAGGCGCTTTTCTTCTTCGATAAATGGCATTAAGTAAGCAACCGCTTTTTTCATTACGCGCGCGGACTTAACAACTTGTGGCAAGAACATTTTACCGGAACCAAATAAATCACCGACAATTCCCATGCCATCCATCAATGGTCCTTCAATCACTTCTAATGGACGAGCAAAGGCTTGACGTGCTTCTTCCGTATCTTCATCAATAAATTCGGTTATCCCCTTCACAAGAGCATGACTAAGGCGCTCAGAGACGGGCAAACCTCGCCACTCTTGCGTTTCTTTTTCGGCAACCTCACCCGTTCCTGCAAATTCACCAGCAATGGCCAATAAATTGTCTGTTGCATCTGGCGTACGGTTTAACACCGCGTCTTCTACAGCATTACGAAGTTTAGGCGGTATATCTTCGTACAAGGCAAGCTGACCCGCGTTCACGATACCCATTGTCATGCCTTGCTTGATGGCGTGATACAAGAACACTGCGTTAATCGCTTCACGCACCGGGTTGTTACCACGGAAAGAGAAAGAGACGTTAGAAACACCTCCTGACACTTTGGCATAAGGCAATTCGCGAGTAATGTCGCCTGTCGCCTCAATGAAGTCCAAGGCATAACGATTGTGTTCTTCAATACCAGTGGCAATAGCAAAGATATTGGGGTCGAAAATAATGTCTTCTGGCGGGAAGCCAACTTCGTCTACCAAAATGTGGTATGAACGTCGGCATATCTCAATTTTACGAGCACGAGTATCCGCTTGACCCACTTCGTCAAACGCCATGACGATCACAGCCGCGCCGTATTTCATCAGCTTACGAGCTTGCTCACGGAACTTATCTTCGCCCTCTTTCATGCTGATAGAGTTAACGACACCCTTGCCTTGAATCCATTTCAAGCCGGCTTCTAGAATTTCCCATTTAGAAGAATCCAACATGATCGGAACCCGAGAAATATCCGGTTCAGACGCAATAAGCTTAAGGAATCGCTCCATCGCGGCTTGGGAATCCAGCATGCCTTCATCCATGTTTATATCGATGATCTGGGCGCCATTTTCAACCTGTTGACGCGCTACATCCAAAGCGGTATCAAAATCACCCTCTTTAATTAGGCGTTTAAACATCGCGGATCCAGTCACGTTGGTTCTTTCACCCACGTTCACAAACAGACTATTTCCATCGATATTGAACGGTTCAAGGCCGGATAAGCGGCAGGCTTTTTCGATCTCAGGAACAACGCGTGGTGTCGCATCTGCAAAGGCTTTTGCAAAGGTTTCTATGTGTTCTGGTGCCGTTCCACAACACCCCCCAATGATATTCAAAAAGCCAGAATCAACCCAGCCTTGAATCTCCTCTAACATCTCTTCTGGTGATTCATCGTATTCACCAAAAGCATTGGGTAAACCCGCATTAGGGTGAGCAGACACATGCGTATCTGCAATACGAGAAAGCTCTTCTACATATTGACGCAGTTCTTTTGGACCTAATGCGCAGTTTAAACCAACGGAGATTGGCTTGGCATGAGATATAGAGTTCCAGAAGGCTTCCGTTGTTTGACCTGATAGCGTTCGACCGGAAGCGTCCGTTATGGTGCCAGAAATCATAATAGGATAACGTACGCCGGTTTTTTCGAAATAATCCAAAACCGCATAGATAGCCGCTTTGGCGTTCAAGGTGTCGAAAATGGTTTCGATCAAAAGAATGTCGACCCCCCCTTTGACAAGACCATCAACGGCCGTGGTATAAGCGTCCACTAATTCATCGAAATGAATATTACGAAAACCGGGGTCATTTACATCGGGAGAGATTGTACAAGTCCGGCTGGTTGGGCCAACAGCACCCGCAACAAAACGGGGCTTGTTTGGGTTTTGTTTGGTGAATTCATCAGCGGCTTCACGAGCTAGACGAGCAGACTCAAAATTCAGCTCGTAACTGAGGTCTTCCATGTGGTAATCCAACATGGAAATGTAATTGGCATTGAACGTATTTGTTTCAATAATGTCCGCGCCAGCAGCAAGATAGCTAGAATAAATGTCTTTGATGATCTTAGGTTGGGTCAGAGAAAGTAGGTCATTGTTGCCTTTTAAGTCACTTTCCCAATGTTCAAAGCGTTCGCCGCGATAGTCTTGCTCTTCTAATTTATATCCCTGAATCATGGTGCCCATGGCGCCATCAAGAATCAATACGTTTTCTGCTAGTCGTTTCTCAATAATAGAATACGAATCGGACTTTACCACGCTCACCACCTCAAAAAAGAATATGCGAACGTACTATACCGAAAAGCAACGAATGGCGCGTTGAAAAAAAGTAATGAGGAGTTGAATGATTCGAGAAAAGCCCAATTAAGCCCTGCCCAACCAATGGCAGAACACTTAAATGGGCTTCGATACGTGTTATTTAGACGGTATTTTTCGACTTATTGACTCTGCCAATTAAAAAACCGCCAATCAAACCCAATAAAATAGCACCGCCCCAAAAGCCATATTTTTCAAATAGATTAGTGTTAATAAGCGATAACGTTTGGCTGCCACGATAAATCTGGCGTTGAATAGGCTGACCTTGAATATTAATCTGCTGGCGAACAAAAAGATTAAGCTGGGCTTCAGGCTTTTCATTTAATCCCGCTACACGCCACCGCCATTGCAATCGACCATTTTGTACAACGGCACTTGCAATACGGTCACTCACCATCTGAATGTCACTGTCCGTTACCAATTCAGCTTGATAAGTTTGTCCGCTCAAAGAAGGCTGAACATCGGCAGACACAATGATCTCGAAATTATTATGTAAGGCAATTTCATTTGGCAACTGCCACTGGACATTGTTCAGCGTTGAACGGATCTGCGACTGAAGAGAATCCATAAATGCGCCAATGGAAATGCCTTCATTTTCTTTAGACTCCAACGTTTGTAATGTACTGCTCAACCGCGCGGTGAGTTCGTCAAGTTCCGCTTGAACAGTTTGCTGATTTTTTTCCGCGTTAAGCAACTGAACATTTAATAGCGCATTCTCTTTCTGAGCTTCTGCCAACTTTGCGTCTAGCTGCTTCCATCGAGCTTCGTAATCGGCGTTTTCATCCAGCGCGGACTCCAACTTTAGTACGTCACTCTGATATTCAGTAATGATGTTTTTTTGCTCGGCAATTTGAGCTTCTAACTTAGCCAGTGTTGAACGCATATTTGCATTTTCTATTTCAACATTAGGACGATTTGGTATTACTGTCACTGCTGGGACGTCATTAATATCCGCTGTTCTATTGTCTGTCTCTGGCGACTTGGTTGACGAGTCGGTAAGCACACGAATACGATCCCACAAGATTTGGTGTTGGGCTCTTGCTTCAGACAATGCACCGCCTAAGATTAGATTCTCTTTTTTTAAAGCCGTAAGTTGCTTGCGGTACGCTTCGTTGTCCATTTCTAGGTTGGCGTATTTTTTTTGCAGGTCAGCGTTAACGTCAAGCAAATCAAAATAGCTTTGTTTAAAACCGTCATCAGACGTTGGCATGTTTTCTAACGTTGATATCTGCTGTTTAAGAGAACTATTTTCATTTTCCAGTTGAGCAATACGGCGTCGCAATAAGTCGTTATCTAGTTGCAATGCCGCATAATTTGATTCTAGGTCAGCGCGAATTTTTTTCTGCTCTTCTAGCGTTGCCAGTGTTTCTGCACTGGGAGACGCGTTTTGCAAAGAGGCAATGCGCCGATCTTTTTCATCAAGGGACAGATTCAAAGCAGCAAGCTGCTTCTGATTATCACTGAGCTTTTTCTGTAAATCATTGATAAGAACCTGATTTGCACCCTGCTCTTGATTTTGATTTTGCGACACATTTTTTGCTGTCGTTTCATTCACAGAAATGGGCATTGTCGCGGCTGGGGGGGATTCAATGGCGTCTGTGGCAATGGAGTTGGTCGAGTCTTGACTAGAAGAAGTGCTGCAGGCGGAGAGCATCAACCCTAAGCTAATGGGCAGAAATATTCTTGTATTAGTTTTCATTTTTCGCTCCTTAATAAACTCAAGGTCGACAATAAGTTACCTCTCTTATGCCAGATTTACGCATAGATTGCAAAGATCCAGTAAAGACAAGCTTTCGCTTAATTTCAAGGAGTCAATAAAAAAGCCTCGCTGGAATCCAACGAGGCTTTAGCAAAACTTGAAAAAAAGACAGTGGTTAAGCAAGACTTTTTGAGATCACCTCATAAACATCTTTGGACAAATCTTCCGCCAAAATACGTTCAAGTTCGGCTTTCATTTTTACACTTAGTTCCGGCTGCATTTTTTTCCAACGAGTCAGCGGCGTACACAATCTGGAAGCAATTTGTGGATTGCGTTTATTCAAGAGAATAATTTGATCCGCCAAGAAAGCGTAACCGCTGCCGTTTTCGTGATGAAAACCAGACACGCTTTGACCAAATCCACCCAATACAGAGCGCACTTTGTTTGGATTTTTAAGATCAAAGGCAGGATGCTCCATTAAACCTTTCACGGTTGTCAGCGCTGTTTCTTGCTCCTGGCTTGCACTCAACATTAACCACTTATTCACCACCAGCGGCTCAGCTTTCCATTGTTCATAGAAGGAAGCCAATAGAGCCTCTGCTTTTTCGTGTTGTGAATTTACGGCAATAGAAAGCGCTGCAAATTGATCCGTCATATTATTCGCTGTCTTAAATTGTGACACAACCTCTTGCTGAGCGAGCTCACTCTCTGTTTCAGCCCAGTATGACAATGCGATATTTTTTAAAGAGCGATGCGCGATGTCTTCTGCCGTCGGTTGATAGTCGCCATCCATTTTGTGCTCTCGATAAACACGCTCAAAATCCGCTGATAACGCATTTGCTAACAACGCCTTTAAATACTGGCGTGCTTGTTTAATTGCGGCTGGGTAAATTGGGGTTGCCAACTCAGACAAATACGCCTGACTTGGCAAAGCAAGAATCAAAGCCACCATAGCGGGGTCCAACGACTCGTCATTCAACAAGGCTTTAAATCCATGAACTAATTGTGAGTCGATCGATAATTCTTGCCCTTCAATCGCTTGATTAATGAGAGCGGTCAGCTCATTAACCGCTAATTGCTGCGATGCACTCCAGCGGTTAAAGCCGTCCGAATCCGATGACAGCAACAACAATAAATCTGTTGAAGAATAGTCATAACGTAATTTTACGGGCGCTGAAAAGCCACGCAACAAAGATGGCACTGGCTTCGCGCTTAAACCATGAAACTCGAATTCTTGCTCACTGGATGTCAAATGCAGGACATGATCTTCTGCTGATACACCATTCACTTCAGCCGTTAACACACTACCCTGCTCATCAAGCAAACCAACACGTACAGGAATATGAAGAGGCAGTTTAGTCGGCTGGCCAGGTGTTGCTGGGGTATCCTGCACCATGGTTAAACGGTAAGTCCCCGTCGCGGCATCAAAGCTGTCTGTCACCTTAACAATTGGTGTACCCGCTTGAGAATACCAGCGTTTAAATTGGGTTAAATCCACACCAGAAGCGTCTTGCATAGCGGCGACGAAATCATCGCATGTGACGGCTTGACCATCATGGCGATCAAAATATAAGTCAGAACCCGCACGAAACTTCTCAGCGCCTAATAGCGTATGAATCATACGAACTATTTCAGAGCCCTTTTCATACACAGTCAACGTGTAAAAATTTGAAATCTCAATGAAGGAAGCAGGACGAACTGGGTGCGCCATAGGACCCGCGTCTTCAGCAAATTGCGCTGTCTTCAGGAAAGAAACGTCTTCCACACGTTTTACTGTCTCTGAATGCATATCGGCAGAAAAAGTTTGATCTCTGAAAACTGTGAAGCCTTCTTTCAGGCTTAATTGAAACCAGTCGCGACATGTCACGCGGTTTCCAGACCAGTTGTGGAAATATTCATGAGCAACAATCGCCTCGACACGCAAATAAGTATCGTCTGTCGTGGTTTCTGGACTGGCGAGCAAACAAGAAGAGTTGAAAATATTCAGCCCTTTGTTTTCCATTGCGCCCATATTGAAATCATCTACGGCAACGATCATGAAAATATCCAAATCGTATTCACGGCCATAGGTTTCTTCGTCCCAACGCATAGAACGCTTTAACGCTTCCATAGCGTAATCGACTTTATCGATATTATGAGACTCTGTGAAAATTTGCAGTTTTACATCGCGCTTACTTTGCGTGGTAAAGACATCATTTTTGACTGCAAGATCGCCGGCCACCAAGGCAAACAGGTAAGCTGGTTTTGGGAATGGATCGTGCCAGACAACGACCGTTTTACCTTCATCGGTTTTTCCACGTTCAACCTCATTGCCATTAGACAGCATAACAGGATAACGTGCTTCGTCAGCGATAATGGTCGTGGTGAACACAGACATCACATCTGGACGATCTAAGTAATATGTAATATGACGAAAACCTTCCGCTTCACACTGAGTACAGAACATGGACGATGAGCGATACAAGCCTTCAAGGCGTGTGTTGTTTTGTGGCTCAATCAAGGTCTCGCAGGTCAGCAAAAATTCGTCTGCTGTGGCGGTAATAATCAGTTTATTTTCACTGACGCGATATTCTTCTGGCGGCAACGCATAGTCGTCCATGGCAACGCCGATCAACTTAACATCTTCCCCACCGTCTAGAACCAATGGCGCGGTCGATTTGCCAAAAGCTGGATTGCGGCGCATATGCAAACGGGATGTAACAATCGTTGTTGCTTCGTCTAAATCGAACGTCAGTTCTGTTTTATCAATAAGAAAAGGAGGAACTTTGTAGTCTTTTAAAAAAATCGCGGAAGGTTGACTCTCTTTCATGTGCTCTCTCCTAAAAATTCAGTGTTGCTTGATAGCCTGTGTATTTACGGATATTAATCACGCCAGTATCTAGCATCCAATATTGGCCTTTAATGCCCATCAAAGTGCCTTCAATATGAGGCGTTTTTTCGGCGTTAAGGCTGGTAATTTTAGTGGGGTACTCTAAAACCGGATAAACAAATTCATGGGTTTCATTTTCATCGGATAAGTCAGTAATGGACTGAAGGCCAAATTCGTGTTGAAGAGAATCTAAACCCTCATATAGTTGATCAATTAAACGCTCTTGCTCTTGCTCAAGATCCATCTCGATGGAGGATCCTTTGAGCATATTGCGCCAATTGGTTTTATCCGCTACTTGGGTTTTAAACAAGGTCTCTACCAATCCGGACATTCTGCGGTTTTGCACTCGAAACAAAGCTCGGGCTTGAGTTGCACCTTGATCAATCCAGCGTGTTGGCAGTTGATCGCCACGAGTAATGCCAACTTTTAGCGCCGATGAATTGGCCAAGTAAACATAATGGCTTTGCATACAATACTGTTCCGCCCACTCAGGCTCTCGGCAGGTTCCTAAGTGAAAGTGACATTTTTCAGGGCTCATAATGCAAGTGTCGCAAGCGGCCAATTTTCGAAAGCAATTAAAGCAAAAGCCTTGGCTAAAAGACTTCTTCGTTACCTTACCGCAGTTAACACAATGAATAGTGCCATCAAGGTGTAAGGAGACTGTCTTACCCAACAAATCGTTGACCAAAACTCGATCGCTACCTAAGTTCAAGTAATAAGACACCTTACTGTCATGAACCTCAGTCGACATCTTTTTGAGATTGCCCTGTAACATTAAGCTTGTCCCTCAGGGCCATCGCCAACCCATTTTATGGTGTCTTGTTCTTTTGCTGGGTCTTTCTTGCCAATGTTTTTATGCCCTGTCGTATCGATATAACCCACACGGTCTTTTTCTTCTTTGTTACTGTAATCGTAGGTAATGACAGCTTGCAGGCATAATTCGGTTTGTTCTGGTGTCAGTCTTACACCATTTGGCCATTTACCAAGTTCAACCGCTTGCTTTAATTTGACGTACACTTCTGGCGACATATTGTCGATCATTTCTTTAAAATTCATGTTCAGGTCTCCCTGCGATCATGCAGGCTATTAATAAAAACGACACAGTAAAAGTACTATATCCAATTAGCTGAGGCGACGTTTCGTCACAAACCAATAAATCATGCCAAGCAACAAGCCCGACAGCAAACCAATAGTGTGCGCAGTGTTAGCGATGCTGCCAAGCCCTAACATTTCAGGAAAGGGCGTGTAACCAATACCCAACCAGACAACAAAAAACACCATCAATTGCTTGCTGATAATCGTCGGCCAACGCGTGTTCAAAATAGGCATCAGCCAAGCAAAGCCAATCAACCCATATACCACACCGGATAAACCACCAAATAATGGATAACCACTTATTTGATACTGCAAAACATTGCTTGAAACGGCAATAAGGATAACGCCGATACTCCAAACAATTGAACCTAAAATTCGTTCCAGTTTGGAGCCAATATCCCATACCCACAGCGTATTAAACACAATATGCAAAACACTAAAGTGCAACAATGCGGGTGAAAAGAATCGCCAGTACTCACCTTTATTAAAGACTTCTATGGAATTATAGAAATAGATATGACCATTTTTAATGTCAAACGGACTGATAGAAAAGTAGCCCACCATAGTCAAATCAGAACCCAACTGAGTAATGACAGCAACCAACACAGTAAGTAACAACAACCCCGTAGTAACAGGCGCTAGCGCAAATTGTGAAAACAGACGTTGATTAGAAGACATTGCAGATGAGGTAGGCTGAGCTCGTTTAACACTTTGCAGTAGATCTGGGTCGTCTTTCCAGATGGACATTAATTGCTCAACCGCTGGCAATTGACTAGGATCCATAATCCACAGCTCATTATGCCCCTTATTAAAGACAACTTGATGGGCTATTTTATGATGCCATAACGCGGCAGTTAACCCTTTAGGGTCTTCTGTTTTATTAAACTGATAAACAAAATACATGGAGCCCTAAAGAGGATACCTTTTTAAAAACAATAAGAACCTGGAGCCAAGACAACAGATTAAGGACGATAGCTGGATTGCCACCCTAATTTATCACGACAGACGTTATAAAAATCATGGTTTTTAGGATGAATCAAACGTATTCCACCTGCTTTCTTTGTGATGTGAATTTCATCGCCTGGGGCAGCGGTAATATTTAACTGGCCATCACAGCTAACACTTGGGTAAGTCAAATTTGACTCACACACCACAATACGAATACGAGCATTCGCATCAATCACAATAGGACGATTACTCAACGTATGCGGGTGCATTGGCACTAGAACCAAAGCATCTAATTTTGGCAACATGATAGGGCCGCCCGCAGAGAGTGCGTAAGCCGTTGAGCCTGTTGGTGTGGCGACAATCAGACCATCGGATTTTTGATTCATCACAAATTGATCGTCAATGAACAAATCAAATCGAATCATCCGAGCAGATTTACCTGGGTGAAGTACCAAATCATTAAGCGCAATCCCCTCGCCGCTGGGGCGATTTTGACGCTTAATTTTAGCTTCAATCATAAAGCGTTTTTCTTCATGGTATTCACCACGAAAAATTGGGTCTAATTCTTCTTGAAGGTTGTGAGGAGAAATATCCGTTAGAAAACCCAATGTACCTCGGTTGATACCTAACACAGGGATGTCGTAATTGCAGATCGCTCTGGCTGCACCAAGGAAACTGCCGTCCCCTCCCACTACCATGACCATATCACAATGGTCACCTAACTCTTTTAATGCCGAAGAAGCGACTTTAACGCCTGGCATCATAGTCGCCAACTGGTCTTCCAGCACCGGCGCGATGTCTTTTTCTTGGAGATATTCCATCAGTTTCTTAACCGTATCAAGAATCTGAGGCTTGTCTAATCGAGCAATAATACCAACACGTCTAAAAAGACTCATGTGTCATTCTCTTCCCGTTTTCAATGTATACAAATCAACCCACTAAAGTATTAATGACGGTTTTTATTTTAGCGTGGGTTTTACATAAGTTGGCCAACTTTAACATGAAGAAGCCCGTTTTCGCCATCTCGTTAACGACAGGGATAGGGATTAGTATCTTTTGAATATCCTCGCCACCCTTGTAGCCCACCAGTGTGAATAAACAAGGTACGCCGATACGGCCAAGTACCGCTCTCCATTGCTCTTACCAACGCGCGCATACTTTTGCAAGTATAAACCGGATCAAGCTCAACGCTTGTATTCGTATGAGCAAACTCTTGCATGAAAGCGAGTAACTCGGAACTGTGTTTAGCGTAACCGCCTTCATGGCAATCAGAATGGAAAAATAACTTTTTATCTAAACGGTCTCTCAGTATTGAATCTGTAGACAGTCGATTGGCTAAATTCAATATAACATCTCGCTGAGCAGGCTCACCTTTAAGAGCGCTAAACACATGCAGATCAGGGATATCAGGATACGACAACAAACCAGCGGCGGTGGTGCCAGTGCCTGAAGACACCACCCATGCATCGTATCTGCTATCTAGTTCACAAAGACATTTTGCCCAATCACGGCACCCCAACGCCCCAGCCTCTCCGCCACCACCCTCGGGAATCCAGTAAACATTGGCATAACGTTTATTGATTTCACCAACAACATCGGACTCCATTCCTAGACGATAATCCGCTCTCGAAGAAGGCCATAATTCAACACCAGCAACAACCATGTCACGCAAAGTAGGCGTTAATCGCGGCTGCAACTCACCTCGCACAATAGCAACCGCCTTATACGGCATGTTTCTCAGGGTTGTCCCAAAAGCATGAAGGTGATTCGAAAAAGGCCCTCCAAAGGTGGCAATGACAGAGGCGTTTTGCTGTTTTGCCGAGTTCAGATGGTGTTGAAGTTTGTGCCATTTATTACCTGGTGCATTAGGGTGCTCCAAATCGCCTCGATAAACGTCTAATTCGTATAACATGTCAGTCGCTTGGCGGCAGGAGTTCGATAAAGTAATGGGCTGGATCATTGACACAAAAACACCTAGCTGTGAAGTAAAAGGCAGACGCGAATCATAATATCGTAAAATTCGTGCGCATCACTGCTAAACATGAATATAAATAACGTGATAGGTCGATTTATTCGTCTGATAAATATCCCTTTAGACCGCTTTTCTTTGTTAACATTTCCGCACTCATCATTTGTGGAGATGAAACATGATTCCAAAGCTTTCTGAAGTCTCGCCCGTTCAGTCCAAATACCTTTCTTTCATCGAACGCCTGAAAGCTTCAGGATTCTCAGGAGACACCCATCCTGATTATGCCAACCGTGTTGTTCTTTCAACGGACAATTCTATTTATCAAGTTTTACCTCAAGGCGTCATCTTTCCAAAGAACACACAAGATATTCAGTTATTGGTGCAGTTATCCAACCAAGAAGAATTTAATGATGTCGTTTTAAGCCCACGAGGCGGCGGCACAGGCACAAATGGGCAGTCTTTAACCGATGGTTTAGTGATTGATCTATCCAAGCACATGAATCGAATTCTGGAGATCAACGCAGAAGAAGGCTGGGCTCGCGTTGAAGCCGGCGTAGTGAAAGACCAACTTAACAAAGCCATCAACCCCCATGGTTTGTTTTTTGCCCCGGAACTTTCCACCAGCAATAGAGCCACCATTGGCGGCATGATAAATACCGACGCCAGCGGACAAGGTTCGGTAATGTATGGAAAAACTCGTGACCATGTTCTCGAATTAAAAACCGTGCTGTTAGATGGCCATCTACTAGAATCAGCCCCCATTGATGATGAAACACTGGCCGAAATACAAAGTGGCAGTGACTATTCCGCTCATGCGCACCGTGTTGTCGATAGTATTCAAAAAAGCAAAGCGCAAGAGATCAAAGACACCTTCCCAGAACTCAACCGCTGCCTAACTGGCTACGACTTGGCTCATATTCGCACCGAAGATGGTCAATTCAATATGAACTCGGTGCTTTGCGGGTCAGAAGGCACATTAGGCTTTATTGTTGAAGCCAAACTAAATCTTTTGCCGATTCCTACCTATGCGGCTCTGGTCAACATTCGCTATGACAGCTTTGAAGGTTCGCTTCGACATGCACGCGAGTTACTCGATGCCAAACCAACCTCTATCGAAACCGTCGATTCAAAAGTGCTCGGCCTTGCAAAAAGTGACATCGTTTGGAATTCCGTCGCTGAGTTTTTTCCAGAAAAGGCGGGAGAAAACATCCAAGGGATCAATCTTGTCGAATACACAGGCAATGACGAACAAGACGTTGCCGACAAAATCAAAGGGCTCACTGACAAGCTCGATGCTCTCGTCAAACAAGGCGGAAGCAGCGCGTTGGGCTACACCATCGCTATGGGGCACGACAACGTCAACAAGCTCTGGGGAATGCGTAAAAAATCCGTTGGCCTACTCGGAAACGCCAAGGGACAAAGTCGCCCTATTCCCTTCGTTGAAGATACCGCCGTTCCGCCAGAAAACCTTGCTGACTTCATTATGGAATTTCGCGCTGTTCTAGACAGCTACAAGGTTCAATATGGCATGTTCGGCCATGTGGATGCTGGCGTTCTGCATGTTCGCCCTGCGCTTGACCTTAAAGACGAATCCCAAGAGCCCATGATCCGTGAAATCACCGATAAGGTGGTTGCGCTCACGCAGAAATACAATGGCTTATTGTGGGGTGAACACGGCAAAGGCGTTCGCTCTGAATATTCACCCGCTTTCTTCGGTGAACTCTATCCTAGTATCCAGCAAGTAAAAGCCGCATTTGACCCAAGAAACCGATTAAATCCTGGTAAAATCGCCACGCCATTTGAACTCGGTGTAGATTTATTAAAGATAGATGCCGTTCCATTACGTGGTCAATTTGATCGTCAAATTCCATTGCAGAATCGTGATCAATTTCAAGAAGGCATGTACTGCAATGGCAACGGTGCCTGCTATAACTTCGATCCAAATGATGCCATGTGCCCTTCTTGGAAAGGCACCCGAGATCGTCGCCACTCGCCAAAAGGTCGCGCTTCTTTAATGCGTGAATGGCTTCGTGGTATGAGCCTGCAAGGCGTGGATACAGTCAAAGCAAGCAAAGATGCAAAAGACAGCAATGTAATTTTTAATTTCTTACCAAGACTGAAAAATACCCTAGCAAAGCGTCGTGGTGAATATGATTTCTCCAACGAAGTGCATGAATCTATGATGGGCTGCTTGGCGTGTAAATCTTGTGTTGGACAATGCCCAATTAAAGTCGATGTACCAGAGTTTAGAGCAAAATTCTTAGAGCTATACTACAGCCGCTATCTGCGACCAGCGAAAGATTATCTTATTGGCTCGTTAGAATTCATGATGCCAACCATGGCGATATTTCCACAGCCATATAATTGGTTGGTAAGCCGTAGCTGGGTTAATCACTTCAGCAGCAAATACATAGGTTTGGCCGACAACCCGAAACTGAGCAAGCTCAATTTAAAAAAAGAAATGTCGCGTCGTGGCATTCGTCTAGCAACGCCATTGGCAATTGAGGCCTTAAGCCCAAAAGACCGATCTCGCGCTGTCATCGTGGTGCAAGATGCCTTTACCAGTTACTTTGATACAGAACTGGTATTGGACACAATGGAAACGCTAAGCCGTCTTGGTTTCCAAGCCTATCTTGCGCCCTATATGCCTAACGGCAAACCCTTACATGTGCATGGTTTTATGAAAGCCTTTAATCGCACTGCACGCAAAAATTTAGACATGCTGCAAAGCTTGGCTTTCTATGGTTTGCCCTTTATAGGCATCGACCCTTCTATGACGCTGACCTATCGATCGGAATACACCAAAGCCTTTGGCGATACTCGACAAATTCCAAAAATCCAATTAATGCAAGAATGGCTAATGAAGAAAAGTGAGCACCTCATCAAGCAACCACTGATGTGCGACAACTCAACGTATCATCTCATGACACATTGCACGGAAAAGACCAACGCGGCCGCATCTATTCAAGATTGGCAGAAGGTCTTCGGTATTCTTGGCTTAGAATTAAAAGTCGAAAACGTTGGCTGTTGTGGCATGGCTGGGACTTACGGCCATGAAACCGCTAATAAAGAGACCTCTAAAACGATTTATGATTTGTCGTGGAAAGAAAAAATCACCAATCCTGGTCTGCTTGGTAAGTTAGTTGCCACAGGCTATTCTTGCCGCAGTCAGGTTAAACGTTTTGACGACACTCATGTTCCACACCCAATACAAGTTATTCTAAGGCACCTACGAGAAGCCACTACTCACTAATCAGCATTATACAAACATTTCCATAGCGTTTGGAAAGCAAACGCCATGCTTAAACTGAAAGGAAAATAATGAGTCACCATAACTTACTACATGACAGCGCTGATGAATTGGGCCCTATTCGCATTTTTGACGATGGCCAATATCGTATTTTGTCCTTTGCCGAAGGTGACGAGCAAAGCCGTATTCGTCTTTCTACGCCTCATGTTCTGCAGCATGAATACACTCAAGCCATGATGCTGCCGCTGCTATTTTGCGAACCGAAACGTGTATGCATTTTGGGGTTAGGTGGCGGCACACTACTCAACGCATTGCATCATTCCGTTCCGGCAATACACATTACCGCAGTGGAACTTAGGCAAGAGGTTCTGGACGCTGCGGAAATGTATTTCAAGCTACCAAGAGGGAAACGCATCAACTTAGAGGTGGCGAACGCCATTGATTATATTGAGGCAGGATTGACCAAAAAAGTCGACATACTCATGACAGATCTCTACAACACGGAGGGCATGGATCGTGGAGTATTACAGGCTAGTTTTATCGCAAATTGCGCAAAAAACATCAAAGAAGACGGCTGGTTAGCCCTTAATTGTTGGGTAGATCATAAAAATAACCAAGAACTCACCGACATCATTAAACAACATTTTAACGATGTGCGGGCGCTAGACACAGGAAGTGGCAACTGGGTGGTTATCGCTGGCAAACGTGCCAATCACGACAATGCAAAGGAGCTGAAAAACACGGCACAAAAACTCAGCGATAAGTTGGGCTTTCAATTAGGAAAATGGCTCTCCCGTTTATCTGAGATCTAAGCGGTAAAAAACCCTACCCCTAAAAAAATAAAAACGCCGTCTATTTGCTCAAAATAAACGGCGTTTTTGATGTCGTATCGTGCGTTAATTACTTAGCAAGTACGCTGTCCACTAGCGCTTTTGCTTCTTTTTCCAATTCATCAAGATGCTCTTCTGAAATAAAGCTTTCTAAATAGATTTTATACACATTTTCGGTGCCAGACGGTCGGGCAGCAAACCAACCATTTTTGGTGGATACTTTTAAACCACCAATGGCGGCATTGTTTCCTGGTGCGTGTGTCAAAGCAGACACAATGTCCTCACCAGCCAATTCCGTTTGAGTGACATCTTTTGCGTCTAATGCACCCAAGAGTGCTTTTTGAGCCGGTGTCGCCGCAACATCAATACGCTTATAGAATGGTCTCCCATATTTGGCTACTTGCGCTTCATACAGTGTCTGAGGGTCTTGACCTGTGACGGCTAAAATTTCAGCCGCGAGCAACGCCATGATGAAACCGTCCTTATCCGTTGTCCAAACGCTGGCGTCTTTACGGAGAAAGGAAGCGCCTGCACTCTCTTCTCCACCAAACGCCATGGTGCCATTGAACATTCCCTCAACGTACCATTTAAAGCCAACAGGCACTTCACAAAGTGGTCGCCCTAATCCATCAACCACGCGATCTATCATGCCACTGGACACTAGGGTTTTACCAAATTGAATTTTTTGTGGCCATTGCTTGCGGTGCTGGGATAAGTATTCAATCGCGACAGCCAAATACGCATTTGGATTCATCAATCCAAAACCAGAACACACAATACCGTGTCGGTCATAATCAGGGTCGTTTCCGACGGCGATATCAAAGTCATCTTTTAACTTTAACAATCCTTGCATGGAGTAAGGAGAGGAACAATCCATCCGAATTCTGCCGTCCTTATCCCTTGGCACAAAGCGAAAAGTAGGATCGACTTCTTTATTAACAACCGTTATGTCCAAGCCATATTTTTTTGCAATCGGCTCCCAATAATGGATACCTGAACCACCCATTGGGTCAACACCAATACGGATTTTTTTATCCGCGATGGCTTTCATGTCTATGACATTTTCAAGGTCATTAACGTAATGATTAATGAAATCAAACGGTTCGATTAAACCACTGGCTTCCACCTCATCGGGCGAGAAACGCTTAACACCTTGTAAGTCGGCTTCTAATAATGCATTCGCTCTTTTGGCTACCCAGTCGGTAATGTCTTTATCTGCTGGGCCGCCTTTACTTGAATTGTATTTAATACCGCCATCTTCTGGCGGATTATGAGAAGGCGTAATAACAATGCCGTCACTCATGTCACTGCCTGACGCTTGCTTGTTGTGCGTTAATATTGCATGCGAAATAACCGGCGTTGGCGTGTAGCCGCCATTTAACTGCGTACGAACTCGCACACCATTGGCTGTGAGCACGCTCACCGTGGTTTGAAAAGCCGCTTCAGACAAAGCATGCGTGTCCTTTCCTAAATATAAAGGACCGGTGATGTTTTGAGATTTCCTGTATTCGGCAATAGCCTGAGCAATGGCCAATATGTGGTGTTCATTAAAGCTGGTGGATAGCGCACTGCCACGATGGCCTGATGTGCCAAAGCTGACACGTTCGTCTGGATTTTTTGTGACAGATGGCTTGTTAAGATAATAAGCCGACATGAGTTCTGGGAGGTTTACAAGTAAGTCATGAGATGCAAGCAGCCCTGCTTGAGGATGAATTGCCATATTTAAAAGCCCTATTGAGTCTTTGAAACCGATGCGAATAGTCTCCCTTATAATCACATCTGTTTCAATGACTTAACCTAGCTAGTTATTAAAGGCTTACAAAAGAATACGCAATTAACGCTTACGCAATATCAAACTACCAATGGAATACCCAGCGCCAAACGAGCAAATCACACCGATATCGCCAACCGAAAGATCATCATGAAATTTCGCAAACGCAATTATTGACCCGGCCGAGGCAGTATTGGCGTATTCATTAAGCACCACTGGCGCCTCCTCCAGCGTTGCATCTCGCCCTAATAACCGCTTGCTGATCAATAGATTCATGTTGATGTTCGCTTGATGCAACCACCATCGTTTCAACTGCGACACCTGAATGCCTTCACTCTTCAAATGGTTTTCAATGTGGTCGGCGGCCATTGGGCACACTTCCTTAAAAACCTTTCGACCATTTTGATGAAAAAGCATGTCGGCTGAATAGGGTTCTTCATCCGTAACACGCGTTGTGTAGCCAAAATTAGAGCGAATATTATTTGAATAAGACGTAATGCACTTGGTGCTTAGCACATCAAATGAATGTGTTGATTGGCAGGTTTGACTGCTTTCTACTACTACCGCCGTTGCCACATCACCGAAAATAAAATGCGAGTCCCTGTCCATATAATTAACTTGCGGCGACGTCAGTTCTGGATTGATTACCAACACCCCTTTTGAGGAACCCGCTTTAATGGCATCCACCGCCCTTTGCAAACCAAAGGTCGCTGCGGAACACGCCACCAGCATGTCAAAACCAAACCCATCAATACCAAGGGCAGATTGAACCTCTATAGCAATGGCAGGATAAGAGCGCTGTGTGTAAGCACATGACACAATCACCATATCGATGTCACTTGGGACTTTATTAGCGGCCAGCAAGGCTTTCTTTGCAGCGGCTATGGCCATCTCTGCTTGATGGGAAACTTGCTCATCTCCTCTAACGTCTAAAATAGGACGCATGCGATCAATGTCCAACGCACCTTCTTTTGCATAGATATAGCGACTCTTAATGCCTGATGCTTTTTCAATAAATTCAGCACTTGAAAGAGGCTTAGCGTCTACCTCTCCCAATGCGATCGCTTGACTGTTCTCAACATTGTAACGTTCCGCCCAAGCATTGTAGCTGTCGACAAGCTCTTCATTGGAAATGCTGTGTTCAGGTGTCCATAACCCAACACCGCTTATAACAACAGAAGTATTCATGAATTCACCTTTCTTATTATTTTAACCGTAATATTGTCATCAAAAGTATAGATGAGATTGTGTACCACATCGTCAGTCCAGTCCACAAAATGTAATAACAAAAGCGCCATGTCATTCGATTTGTTGATATCTCTTAATGGCAATACTACCAATATACGCCATACTTATATGTAAATGAGTAGTTGTTTTTATAGGAGAAAGTGATTCACTATGAGATAAATTCTTTGCTTAATCAGGGTCGAAGAAGTGAGCTTTTATGAAGAAAAATAATGCATTAATCTTATCTGGCGGTGGCGCTCGCGCTGCTTACCAAGTTGGTGTTCTTTCCGCCATGGGAAGACTTTTACCCAAAAATACCCCTCTACCTTTTCCAATTTTATGTGGTACTTCAGCGGGCGCTTTAAATGCGACGATGCTCGCTTCCTATGCTGACAATTTTTCTAAAGCTGTTTCAACGCTTGCTTTTGTTTGGCGGCATCTAACTCCAGACCAAATTTACACAGTTGGTCGATGGCCAGTGGCAACCTCGGTGACCAAAACACTCATGTCACTATTCCACGTGCACAACCATGACACTTCTATTGCTTTAATGGACAACAGCCCGCTCAAAGAATTGCTCACCAATCACTTGGATTTCTCGAAAATCAACATCGCCATACAAAATGAGCAACTAAAAGCGTTGGCCGTTACCGCCATGAGTTACAGCACAGGCGAGTCAACCACGTTCTTTCAAGGCTCTTCTGAGCTACAGTCTTGGCAAGGCAACCGCCGCAAAGGCATTGTTGCAAACTTAGGTGTCGATCATTTATTAGCCTCCAGCGCTATCCCTACTATTTTCCCAGCCCATAAAATTGACAAACACTATTACGGTGATGGCGCAATTCGACAAAAATCGGCTATTTATCCAGCTCTAAAGTTGGGCGCAGATAAACTCTTTATCATTGGTGTAAGCGGAAACAGAAGTGCAAAAAAATGGGCGATACCAGACACAACTGTTGATTCAAGCGCCCCAAGTATGGCGCAAATACTTGGGCAACTCTTAAACAGTGCATTTATTGACAACTTAGAAGACGATATTTATCAGCTGGAAATCATGAACAGTCTTATTCGAGACTTACCGGAAGATAAAAAGGCAAAGCACCAAAACCTTCCCACAGAAACATTAATTATTTCTCCATCAGAAGAGCTGAACGCCATTGCGCACCATTACCTTTCCACGCTTCCAAAAAATATTCGTGTATTGTTAAAAGCGGCAGGTGGGTCAACGTCTGAAAAAGTGAGTTCGGCAGCCAGTTATTTGCTATTTACACCGCAATATTGCAAAGCACTAATGGACCTAGGCTATCAAGACGCCATGTGGGAAAAAGATAGAATCATTGATTTTTTCCAGAAAGAAAGCTAAATCGCGACTGTTTTTTGCAGTGTAATCGCCTCTTTATCTTCAACCCAAGTAACCAAACGCGGGTGGTTTTGGGAGGACATCGTATTGCACAACTCGATATTGCCACTCACTTGATGAGTCTCAGCAAATAAACCGCCAACCTGATCTGGATACGACTCTGCTAGGCGGCGCATAAGTTGTGCCGTGACCCCTTCACTGGGTTCGATAATTTCGCATTCCTTACCAAGCGCCTGTTCAAATACAGGTTTCACTAAAGGATAGTGAGTACAAGCAAGCACCAAAGTATCGACTTTTTCACTTCGCATTTTTTCGCAAAGCTGCTCTATTGTAAGCTTTATTTTTTCTTCTGTTTCTGGCCAAGCGTCAATATCAAAAGCAAGCGTTGAACTGGACATGACAAACACGACACTGTCTGACTTCCAAAGCTCAATCAATTGATTCAAACGGGCACTTTGCGCTGTAACTGGAGTGGCCAGAACAGCCACTTTACGCTGTTTGCTTAATCGAAATGCTGGTTTAACGGCAGGCTCAACTCCCACAACGGGCAACTGCGTTGAGGCTCGCAAAACATCAATGGCTGCCACCGTTGCTGTATTGCAAGCCACCACAATGGCATCTACTTTTTCACGCTCAAAGAACTTCCCTACTTTGACCAATCTATCTTGCAGTTCGTCAATGGTTTTACTGCCATAAGGTGCGAAAGCATCGTCAGCCAAATACACTAAATTCAAAAAAGGATGCTTTTTGTGAATCGCATTTAAAATGGTCAAACCACCGGCACCGGAGTCCATGATACCCACTTTCACTCTAACCTACCTCAACACTTGAGTATGCTGATTGAGGTAGCTGCACCGGTTCCCGCTCCAACAGAACACCATACTTATCATTAACAGAAAGCTTAATTTGCGCCTCCAAGTCGAGCAGCGAATCAGCAAGAGATTCAGAATAGTTTACCAATACCAAGGCTTGTTTATCGTATACGCCAACACCCTGAAACACTTTACCTTTCCACCCTGCCTGATCAATCAGCCACCCTGCGGCTAACTTATAACCCGCTTCGAACGGAAATGATACAAGGCTTGGGTATTGCGCTTTTAACGCATCGTGATGTTTTTGATCAACTATAGGGTTTTTAAAAAAACTGCCTGCATTACCTATAGCAAGAGGGTCGGGTAATTTTTCACTTCTGACTTGGCAAACAAGATTAAAGACTGATTCAAGGCTAGGAATGCCTTCTATCCGTTCAGACAAACCACCGTAATTTAGTTGTAGCACCCCTTGTTTTTTTAACGATAATTCAATTGCCGTGATTAACAAGCTGCCTTTCCAGACGCCTTTGAAATGGCTGTCGCGATAAGCAAAGCCACAGTCATGCCCAGTAATCCAATACACATCACCCGTCGTCGTATTAATCACTTGCACACGAGCGATGACGTCTTTAATTTCAACACCATAAGCACCAATATTCTGAACAGGCGCCGCTCCAGCTGTACCGGGAATCAAGGCCAAGTTCTCAATACCAAACCAGTGTTGTGTTACGGCATGCTCAACGACTTGATGCCAATTCTCTCCTGACGCAACCGTAAGACTGACTTGATTGCCAGCTTGCTCTCTGGCACTGATGCCAGTCAAACGATTTATGATGACCAATCCAGGTACATCAGCAGCAATTAATACATTGCTGCCACCACCGATCATAGTGATTGGCTGTTTAAAATGCTTCGCCCACGCTAACAAGGCCTTTAACGACTCTAAATCTGTTGCAGTTGCTAGAAACTCAGCCAGATAGTCAAAGCGAAAAGTATTGTACTTAGCCAATGACACCTGTTCCTGAATGGACTCTTCTGCTTGTACAGCAGCAAAATCGGTTATGTTGAATCGCATTTTCATTAGACGGACTTAGTCTTCTCGGCTGGAAATAAGGTGGTGAACAAAAGCGTTAGCGATGGTCTTTAAATGCGAACGCATCTGAGCAAACCCATCTTGACCACCGTAATAAGGATCGACGACTTCTCCAAAATCAGCGATGTGATCAAACTCACCAAACATAACCAATTTAGCTGGGCTGTTTTCAGGTTGAATTTTCTGAAGATTGGACAAATTTTCACGATCCATCGCAAGAATCCAATCAAATGCGTAAAAATCATCAACCGACACCTGCCTTGCCTTTTGTTGCTCAATATTAATATCGATCTGCTGAAGAGCGAATACAGAACGAGGGTCTGGTGGATTTCCGACGTGATAGGCCGCCGTACCCGCAGAGTCCAATTCCAAAAAAACGCCTTGCTCATTCGACACAGACTCTAAAATCCCTTGCGCAGCTGGCGATCTGCATATATTCCCTAAACATACAGTCAGGACTTTATACGACCTCATTTTGCTGAACCTGAATCCAAGCGCTCTTCAGACGTTAGAGTGCGAGCTTCTGTTTCAAGCAATACAGGAATACCGTCACGAACTGGGTAAGCCATGCCACCCACTTTACTGATCAATTCTGTGCCGTCTTTGCTTAAAGTCAGTGACGCTTTGGTTACAGGGCAAACTAGAATGTCTAATAATGTTTTATTCATAAGAAGATACCGCTTTTATTGTGTTTAGCTTCTCTAAAAAAGCCTGTTTAAAAGGTTCTGGTAGCACCAAAGAAACGGGTAAATACCAGATATTTGAATTTCTTAACCCAAGAGCTTTGCACTTAACAGCGTCTTTTTCCGTCATAAGTACGGCGCCTTCTTGGGGGATATCTGTTGCAGTAAACACATGATGATCATTGAACCACTGATGCGTCACTGTGTTGAGATCTAAACCAAGCTGGCTCAAGGTAGCGAGAAAACGTTCAGGATTACCAATACCAGCCATAATGTGCCAAGATTTCTCTTCCAACAGCGCTTTTTGTGCATCGCGTTGCCGATCACCATTCAGAGACACCAACGTTGTCGATGCAAGCGCCGTAAGCACAACAGAGACTGGCAATTGTTGTAGAGGCAATGTCATCTTGCTTGTCACACTGACAACAAAATCCACGCTTGAAAGCCGTTCGATAGGTTCTCTTAACGGACCGACAGGCAACAACTGACCATTCCCAAGACCACGAGATGCGTCCAACATAGCCACTTCAATATCTCTGTGTAACTGATAGTGCTGCATACCATCATCACAAATAATGATGTTTACATCGTGCGTAGCCAGCAAATGCTTTACCGCCTCATCCCTTTTTGGGAAAACAACCATAGGGCAGGCTGTTCTGCGAGCCAGCATGACAGGTTCATCACCGACATCGAGTGCAGAGCTATCGGGAGTAACCTGAGTGGGTACCTTAACCTTCACGCCATGACCTCTAGAAACAATCCCTGGACGATAGCCTTGTGCCAAAAGCAGTTCGCATAATGCGACCACCATGGGTGACTTGCCCGTTCCGCCAACACTGATATTTCCGACAACAACCACAGGCACTGGTGCCCGGTAAGAACGCTCAGGAAAATCTAGAAAAGCTTGACGCTTATTGCGTACATGACTTCGGATCAAAGGTTGCAGCGGACGAAACACATAGGTCCAGCCGCAGCGACCATACCACGAGCGAGTAAACAAGGATTCCAAACTCACTGGATCGGCTCTTTTTGCGCAGTATGAGCAAGCTTCGTAATACCCAAGGTTGCCGCGGCATCATACACCCTTAATACCATGTCATAGGACGCTTTTGCGTCAGCCGTGATAATCAAAGGTCGAGTAAAGTCCCCTTCTGTTACTTCTTTCAAGCCTTGTACTAATGTACTGACTTTTTCGTTAATCAAAGTCTGACCATTAATGACATACTGACCATCTGCGGTAATGACCAACTCTACATTTTGAGCACGATCAGTACTGGGTGCATTTGATGTGGCTGTTGGCAGGTCAATTGTTAGCTCTGTGCTTTGATTAAAGGTTGTACTAACCATAAAGAAAATGAGCAGGAGAAAAACAACGTCAATTAATGGCGTAAGATTAATTTGAACGTCATCTATTTTTTGACGTCTAAACTTCACTGAGCCACTCCCGTCTTATCACGGTCACCATGCAAAGCATCGACCAACTTTGTAGATTGCTGCTCCATAGTCACCACAAGCTCATCAATCTTGCGACTAAAGAAACGATGAAAAATTAATGCTGGGATAGCCACACCAAGCCCAGCAGCCGTTGTTAGTAAGGCTTCCGATATACCACCTGCTAATAACGCGGTATTTCCAGCCCCACTCTCCATCAATACTGAAAACACTTTAATCATACCCACGACCGTCCCTAGCAAACCCAGCAAAGGAGAAATTGCCGCAATCGTCCCAAGAGTATTCATAAAACGTTCTAATTCATGGATGACATGACTGGCTGCTTCTTGGACGCTTTCTTTCATGGCACCACGGCCGTGTTTGGAGTTTAACAAGCCTGCAGCAAAAATAGACGCCAACCCAGTTTTGGCTTGCATGGTGCGGATATATTCCAATGTCATACGGTCATCCCGAAGACGTGCCATCACATCTGAGAGCAGACCGTTCGGCGCAACAGCCGATTTTCGAAGTGTCCAGAAACGCTCTAAAATAATGGCCAGCGCAAGAATAGAACAGGCCATCAATGGCCACATGAAAAAACCACCAGTTTGAATAAAGGCTAACACATCGCTCTCCAAATTAAGTTTGAATGTAATTTAACACACTCTCTAACTTTTCTACACGCTTGCAAGTGTCAGATTTTAAGAGAAAAAATGAATAGATACACGCAGAATGTCGCAAAACTGTTCGATCATTTTCAAAGAAAAACGATAACGATTCATGATCCTCAACAATGACCCAATCGACCTTTAACGCCGTCATCATCGCCATAATTTGAGTCGACGCATATTTTCTCAAAACCACCCATGACACATTCAATGACAGCAATTGCTCAGGAGTCATTGCTGTCATATCGGCCGGAGACAACAAATAGACACGATTTTGAGCAGGCATGACATAGCCATCAAACAACAACCGATTTAAATCATGGGCCGCCCAAGAATCCACCATCAGTACTGTGGATTTATCTTTAACCATAAGACGACCATCTGAATTAAAAATGGTGAGATTCGCCCCATTTTCTTCAATAAAAGCAGAAGCAAACAGTGTGCTCCAAATACCCACCACACACAACAAGCCCCGCTTCAATGGGCTTTGATACACCCAAAACCCGATCAAAAACAACATCAATAAGCGCGGAGCACTCGAAGCATATTGTTCAAAAGGCAACAAAGGCAGCTCGAATGCCAGCCAATCAACACCACCAATAATTAAGCGCAGTATTACATCCAATATTGAATAGCTGAGATCGGTACCCACAACAACCACTTCAACACATGCTGCAATCCCCCAAGGAAACCAAACAAACGCAGCAAACGGGATCAAAACAACATTGGTCAAAATAGACACACTGGAGATGGCCTCTTGCCAGCCAAGAATCAATACCATAGACGCAGTGCTCAGCATGAGCTGCACCATCAACAAACGAGACAATTTAACCGTCGTTTGACAGTACCCAATCAATAGAAAAACCATGCTGAAAGACAACCACAGACCAGGACTTAGAATCGATCTCGGCTCTACTAATAATATTAGCCATAAAGCAAAAATAATAATGCCATGAGGGGATGCTTTGAGTGCCAACATTCGAGCACATAAATACACACTCAACATAATAGACGCCCTCACAACTGGCTCGCCCCAATTGGTGATATAGGCATATCCAAACAGCATAGGAATAACAATCGCAGCATCACAATGCCAACGGGTCAAACCCGACAAGAGCATTTTTGCAGGTAACAATAGCCAAATGACTCGACTAATGAGTCGGCCGATGACGAACATAAACCCCGTATGTAACCCAGAAACAACAAAAAGATGTGCCAAGCCAAGCGTTCTAATGACCCAAGTATTTTTTTCACTCCACAGGTCGTTTTGACCTAACAATAATGCCTTAGAAAAGCGCCAGCTATCATAGCTTTGCAACGCACTATCGAGCCGATTTGTTAACTTATCTCGAACGTTATACGGACTATTATCCAATCGTTCTATTTCGCCATCTGCAAATTCGACTGTAATCTGTGCAGCTTGCCGTTTGACATACAGTTGCCGCTGCCACCAAGCCCCCTCTTTAGCAGGTATAACAAGCCTAGCCGTTCGCCCTTTATAAAGTAACGAATCATGCTGATTTGATGTATGTGGAGCGAATTCTCGTAGTGTAAAGTTATCTTGGGAGTGCCAATTACCGTTGGCCGTTTGGTAGGTTATAGCAATGGATTGCCCCTGAATCGCACCCTGTAATTTCGTCAGCAATGGCTCGGGAAAGGTCAGTTTTCGATCATCAAAATCCACCCAAACAATAGCGCCATCAAAGACAGGAAAGGGCTCGGGTGAATTGAACTCATGGAAAAATACTGAAAGTAAGGAGAGAAGTGTCAAAAAGAAAACTATTAAACGCTTTGTCCATATTAAGTAGAGACACATGATTATGATGTGAGTAGAATAGGCCCACAAATAATCGCTCGGCACCAATATGGCGCCCATCAATATGGACAAACTACTTAGTAACATAAGACCTCCTTGTCTTAAATTGCTAATTTTTTAATACCTGATTATGCCGAAGAATTATCTAAAAAAATTCATACCAAACCCAGAAAAACTCAAACAAAGCAAAGCACTTGGTCTGCTAGGTTCTCAGATTTATGAAGCTAACCTTTGGCATTTGAACAGAAAATCTGTCGCCAGAGCATTTTTCAACGGGTTGTTCTGGGCATTCATTCCAATGCCTTTTCAAATGCTGGCGTCTGCATTACTGGCTATCCCTTTTAGAGCAAACATACCTCTTTCTATTGCATTAGTCTGGATCACTAACCCATTGACGATGCCATTTGTCTTTTATTTTAACTACAAAGTAGGCTCGCTAATCCTTGGTCACCACCATGAAAAAGACTTTCAGCTATCAGTTGAATGGATTTGGGATAAAATGGAACACATTTGGATGCCTTTGTACGTTGGCTCCATTGTTTCAGGATTGATTGTTGGTGCAATCAGTTACGCTGCCATCACTGTGCTGTGGCGACTTCATGTTGTAAAACGCTGGAAAGAACGAAAACTACGCAACACACCCTCTGAAAAGTAATGCACTGAGGAGGCATGCGAAATGCCCCCCTCACACAACTAAAATCATTTCAAAGGCTCTAAGGCGCCTTTAGAAAGACGATAAGCCGAATCCATCCAGTCCAACATCTTTTCATCATGAGTCACAACCAAAAAGGCCATGTCGTAGCTTGATTTCAACTCATTAATCAGATTCTGAATCTCTAGCGACGTCGTTTCATCTAGATTACCCGTTGGCTCATCCATCAAGACACAAGCAGGTCGGTTCGCAAGAGCACGGGCAATGGCCACACGCTGCCTCTCACCTCCAGACAATTGTGATGGTTTATGATGTAAGCGATCTTTTAAGCCGACTTGCGTTAATAGTTCCTCACCACGCTTATTGGCATCTTTTTTATCAAGTCCGGCAATCCACATCGGCATCAATACGTTTTCTAGCGCTGTAAACTCAGCCAATAAATGATGGAACTGATAAACAAACCCCATTTCTTTATTGCGCATTTTGGCGCGCTTGGCGTCTTTCATGCTAGACCAAGAAACACTCGCCAATTTCACATCACCGCTCGTTGCCAAATCCAATCCGGCGAGCAGATTAAGCAATGTTGTTTTCCCTGAACCAGAGGCACCAACAATGGCACAGGTCTCCCCTTTATTTAAGGATAGGTCAATCGATCGAAAGACATCAACAACCTGTTTACCATCAAGATATTGCTTAGAGAGCGCTCGACATTCTAACACCAACTCATTACTCATAACGTAACGCCTCCGCAGGCTCGACCTTTGACGCACGCCAAGCAGGGTAAATAGTCGCAGCAACCGTCATAATGAAAGCAGAGATCACAATCAACTCCACATCAGACCATTGAAGCTCAGAAGGCAAGTAATTAATAAAATACACATCGGCACTTAAAAACTGCACATTCAATAATGTCTGTAAAGCCGCAATGATTTCACTTACATTGAGCGCCAGAGCAACGCCCGATACAACGCCGATTAATGTACCAAACATACCTATAAACATGCCCTGAACGATGAATACCCACATCACTTGACCAGAGGTCAGACCCATCGTTCTTAAGATAGCAATATCGTTTCTTTTATCCGTTACAACCATCACCAGCGTAGACACAATATTGAATGCCGCCACCGCCACAATAAGCAACAGAAGCAGACCAATCATGGTCTTTTCCATCTTAATAGCCTGAAACAAGCTACCATGAGTACGAGTCCAATCACTGACTCGATTCTGTCCAGGCACCGCCCTTGCGATGTCCCAAATATGCGATGGCGCTAAAAACAAATCATCAAATGAAATCCGCAGAGCTTCGACTTGATCTTCTTTATAACGTTTCAACTTAGCGGCATCATTAATATTGATGTAAGCCAAACTGCTGTCCAACTCAGCACCAACCTCAAACGTTCCAACCACAGTAAAACGCTTTAGAACAGGGGTAACTCCAGCAATTGATACATTTGCTTTAGGTAAAATTGCCGTCACTTTATCACCAATATCAACCCTGAGCATCTTCGCTAACTGAGCCCCTAAAACAATACCAAAACTTGTATCATTCAATGCATCCAGTGAGCCAGAGGCCATGTTGTCATCGATAATCGAAACCTTTTTTTCCATTTCTGGATTAATACCGTTAAGTATGGCGCCATGTACACTTGAGCCAGACTGAAACATCACTTGCGCTTGTGTGTGCGGCGCAACCCCCACCACATTAGGCATTTTTTCTACCAGCTTGGCTGTGTCACGCCAATCAGCTAGAACGGGGCTGCCCCACAATGTCGCATGTGGCACCATACCTAAAATTCGTTGGCGTAGCTCCCGGTCAAATCCATTCATGACGGACAAAACAGTAATAAGAACCATCACCCCAAGCGCAAGACCAGCTATAGAGGAAAAGCTAATAAATGAAATAAAATGATTTGAGCGCTTTGCTCGGGCGTACCGTAAACCGATAGTAACAGGAAGGAAGTTAATCAATGTGTATCCTTGCATGGCAAAATGGAGGGAATTACCCCTCCATTATGGATTTAATCGCCAGTTGTCTTACGCGTCGAAATCGATCCCTATACGACGACCTACATCTTCGTAAGCTTCGATCACGCCACCCAAGCCTTGGCGGAAACGATCTTTGTCTAATTTTTCTTTGGTCTTAGCGTCCCACAAACGGCAACCGTCTGGAGAGAACTCATCACCCAACAGCACTTCGCCTTTATATAGGCCAAATTCTAATTTGTAATCAACTAGAATCATGCCACCTTCCGCAAAAATCGCTTTTAATACATCATTCACTTTGTAAGTAAGCTCTTTTGCTTTCGCTAGGTCAGCCGCTTTCGCCCAACCAAAGGACTCAACATGGGATTCATTGATCATCGGATCACCCAATGCGTCGTTCTTTAAAAACAATTCAAATGTTGGTGGTGTCAAAGCAATGCCTTCTTCTACACCCAAACGGCGACATAAACTGCCAGCCGCAACATTACGAACAACGCATTCAACAGGCATCATATCAAGACATTTAACCAGTGACTCAGTATCGCTTAGTAGCTTTTCAAAATGCGTTGGAATGCCTGCTTCCTGCAATTTGGTCATGATGAACGCATTAAATTTATTGTTCACCATGCCTTTACGGTCAAGCTGTTCAATTCGCTTACCATCAAATGCAGAGGTATCATCACGAAATACTAGAACCATCTTGTCAGGATCATCTGTACGAAATACAGATTTTGCCTTACCTGCATACAGCTCTTGTCGTTTTTCCATTGGAGAGTCTCCGGTCTTCTTTTGTGAGGGGTTAATCTTAATTAATTTACAAAACGCTGCGCCAGGTGGAATGAAACCACTTCCGGCGAGGCCATAGAAGAAACATCAATAACTAAAAAATCACCTGCTTTTTGATGCATAATTTTGTAAGCGTACTCTCTGTTCTCCCAGCTAACGTCATCTAAGTTGCGACGATAAACGTTAAACAGCTTTTGTTCGCTTCCAGGAATGGTAAAGTCAACAACATCACCAATTCGCGCAACGTCTTCAGGCGGAACGGGGGCAAGCATATTGTCTGCATTCGGAATCAAATAAATGCCCGCTGCGTTCAATTTCGATTCTAATTCAGGTGTAGACACATTCTCGCCCAAGTGAATGGCAAAAATACCATGATGATCCACCCAAACTGGGAATGCAGACGCTGAATCACGATTTGAAAGGTACGCAGACGCCTGATTTAATTGACGACCAATGGTGCCCCACAAACGCACAGCCACCGCGTAAGCGTCTTCATTTTGGACTGGGCTCATCCAGTTGCTAGGCTCAACATCCTGCTGTTCATCTCGAAATTGAACTGCCACCAAGGTTTTGCCGCCAACGTCACTAAAACGGAAGGAGAACGCCGTTTTTGCTGGATGCAAACGAGTAATATCACTCCATAATGACGCCCACCAGCCTTGAGGGTGAAAGTCGAACGGGACAGACACGATTTGATCCTCTGTCTGAGAAGATATTGGAGAACCGGCCCCATGCAGAGCAGTAAGAAAATCTGAAACAATACGCTTAGAGTGCTCCACGCTGGTAGGCACAGTGAATTCTATCGCGTCATCCTGTTCCAGCACATCGATTGCGGTCATTGGGTAGAAAACAAACGGCGCTCTTGGCGTTTCAAATGGCTTCACTTCCTCTAAATTCGCAATCGCGTTTTCATTAGGAATAACAAGCAAGTCCTTCGACTGCTCTGACCCTGCCGGTTTATCAAGCGCAGTAATAATCGGTTGCTCTTTTTGATAATCGTTAGAATGGTCCGTAAAAAAAGTACTGCAACCAGACAAAATCAGTGCGACAGAGCCAGCACCCACTAACTTCAATGTCGAATGTTTCATACTAACAACGCTCCTGCTTCGATTAATGCCTGACGAACAGCAGCGTGATATTGTTCTGATAACGGCGTTAAAGGCAATCGAATTCCCTCTTCACACAGACCTAATTGACTGCAAGCCCATTTAACAGGAATAGGATTAGACTCCAAGAAAAGATTGGTATGAAGTGAAGAAATCGTCGTATCAATCGCATGCGCCTGATCTGCGTTGCCCGCTAATGCGGCTTCAGCGGCTTGAGCCACCGCTCTTGGCGCCACGTTAGCGGTAACAGAGATATTGCCTTTACCGCCCAAAAGCATCAACGAGACAGCGGTCGGATCGTCACCAGAATAGACAGCAAAACGGTCAGGCAACGCTTTGATTAACGCTTCGCCTCGCTCTAAATTTCCCGTTGCGTCTTTGATACCAACAATATTTTTGATGGTAGAGAGGCGAACAACGGTGTCATTTTGCATATCACATGCCGTTCTACCCGGTACGTTATATAAAATTTGAGGGATATCCACCGCATCGGCGATGGCTTTGAAATGTTGGAACAAACCTTCTTGAGTCGGTTTATTGTAATAAGGGGTCACCAGCAAACAAGCATCTGCACCTGCGTCTTTCGCGCTGCGAGTCAAATCAATGGCCTCATGAGTTGCATTAGCTCCAGTGCCAGCAATGACAGGAACGCGACCCTTTACCGTATTAACCACTTGCCGAATCACATTGGCGTGTTCTTCTGGTGTCAGTGTTGAGGATTCACCTGTTGTGCCAACTGCCACTATACCGTGAGTACCCTCGTTGATATGAAACTCTATTAGATCATCTAATTTTTTAGTATCTACAGCGCCATCAGCTGACATAGGTGTGATAAGCGCAACTAAACTACCTGTGATCATTTCGAGTCTCCGATAAAATTATAAGCGCGCCTATAGTAACGTCCAGACTCTGGTTTAACAATAATTGAGGGGCGTAAAGCCCGAGTAAATTCATAAGAAAAGCAATCCAAGAGGATTTTTAACTTGGCTCTTGTTAAGCTAAAGAAACAAATGTCGCGTACATAGAATAAATAATAGACAACCCACCGTCTTCGACTTTTAAAAATGAATAAAGAGAGCTATATGACAATTAAAATAGGACAAACTGCACCAGACTTTACCGCCAAGGATCAAAACGGTGACACGATCACCCTTGCTCAGTTCAAAGGCAAAAAAGTCGCTTTGTATTTTTACCCAAGAGACAACACGCCAGGCTGCACAGCTCAAGCGTGCGATTTGCGTGACAACTACCAAGCACTATTAGAACAAGGTTTCGTTGTCGTAGGTGTCAGTACAGATACCGAGAAAAAACATCAAAACTTCATAGCAAAATACGAATTACCTTTTCCTTTGATAGCAGACACCGAAAAAGAAGTGCATGAGTTGTATGGCACTTGGCAACTGAAAAAATTTATGGGGCGTGAATCCATGGGCACAGTAAGAACCACATTTATTATTGATGAAGAAGGCGTTATTTCCGACATCATCGGTAAAGTGAAAACCAAAGCGCATGCTGAACAAATTTTAAAATAGGCTGAATCACAAAATGGCGCGAGATTTTTCGCGCCATTCTCTCTCAGACACTTCCAGTTAAATCCCACCACGAATTGCATTTCTGACGTCGGACCGATAAAAATCCCCTAACATCTCATGCAACTCTTTACTCAGTGGAGACAAACTCGATGCCGCTGCATTTCGTACCACTTGAGATGAGCGACTGGCTCCTACAATAATGCTTGATACCTGAGGCTGATCTAAAATCCAGCGCAAAGACACGTCCAGAATATTATGACCTTCAGGCAATTTCCCATTGAGTTTATCAACCAGCGCTACGCCTTTTTCATATGGGATGCCGTTAAAGGTTTCTCCAACATGAAATGCCGCGCCGTCTTTGTTATAAAATCGATGATCTTGCTCATCAAAAATACGATCCAACTTCATTTTCCCGGTTAATAATCCACTGGCGAGTGGCAAGCGAACAATAACACCGACATTATTTTTTTCAGCTAACGGCAACAATGACTCAACGGCATCTTGACGGAATACATTGAACAAAATTTGCAAACTGGCGATCTCAGGATGATCACAACAAAACATCGCCTCATCGAGCATTTCTACACTCGCCCCAAAATGCTGGATGATGCCGTCCTTTTTAAAATCTTCCATCCAGGCCAGCAAATCACCAGAAAACAAAACATCACGAGGCACGCAATGTAATTGCGCAAGATCGATAGATTCAACCCCCAAACGTTGAGCAGAAGCTTGCAGACTTTGCTTCACCTTTGCTTTGCTGTAACCATCCGGATAGAGCTCAGGATTTCTTCCCACTTTAGTGGCGATAACGGGCGGTTTACTCAATGCTGCTCGCCACTGCCCTATCCGCTGCTCACTTAGGCCTCCACCGTATACGTCAGCGGTATCAAAAAATTGCACACCTTCATTCAGCGCTGCTTGCAGTATCGCAGCGGCCTCGCTGTCTTCTATCGCGCCAAAGTCATTGCCTAGCTGCCAGCAGCCTAAACCAATTTCAGACACATTAAACCCTGTCTTTCCAAGCACTCTGGTTTTCATACACTCTCCAAATAGATTAATTGTCGAATATCCCTACTATACGAGCCTCTTCACTGTTTATAATTATCAATACATTAAAATTATTGTTTAATGAGACTGAACAATTATGAAAGCAAATTTTCCTGAAGGTATAAGAGAGTTCCTTGTCGTCGTTGAAGCACAAAGCTTTTCAAAAGCCGCCGAACAATTAAACATTTCTAGAGCTAGGGTCTCGCAAATCATCAGTCGTCTTGAGAAAGACATGCAAATCCAGCTCCTCTATCGTTCTACACGCTCCCTTTCTTTATCTCCTGCTGGCGAGACTTTTTACCAGCTCTCACGTCAGGGCGTTGATCAACTTGAGCATGCCGTAATGTCTGCCCAGAATGCACACGCAAACATTGCAGGTCAGATTAGAATTAACACTGTAGGCGGTCGATTTGGAGAAGAGATACTCGCGCCACTGTTACTTCAGTTTATGAACTTGCACCCAAAGGTAGACATAGAGTTGAGCTTTTCTAGCACGAGAGAAAACCTCATTGATGCGCAATACGATCTGGTGGTCAGAATGGGAGAGCTGACCAATTCGAACCTTATTGGCCGAAAACTCACAAGCTATACAAATCACCTAGTCGCCAGTCCAAATTACATTGAAACCATGTCAGCATTGCATCACCCGAAGGATTTACTTGAACACAACCTGATAAATGGCTCGGTGAAACGGTGGCCTTTTATTCATCGTGACAACCACGACAGGTATGAGCTGCCAATAAAGGGAAAACTCAACTGCCCTAACGGACATGTCGTAAAATCGGCAACTTTAGCGGGCATTGGCATATCAAGACAGCCTGAATACTATGTAAAACAGGAGATTGAGTCTGGAAAATTAATGGTATTACTGCCTGACTGGACACTGCCTCACTCTGATGTGTCTTTACTTTACCCCCATTCAAGAAATATCAGCTCTAGAGTCAATACACTAGTGAACTATCTTGTGGAAGCCTTTAACATAAAGGCAGACGACAACGAATAATATTCATTAAGGACATCTATGCTCTTAGCATTGGCAGGATCACTCACCCCGATTTTATTACTCATTTGTTTGGGCTTCATCCTCGGAAAAAAAACAGACTATTTAAACAGTCCTTCTTTGGGGGCGCTGGTTTCTAGCATTGGATTACCGGCACTATTGCTGTACTCAGTGCTGTCAATGCAAATGCAAGTTTTCAGCATGTTGAAAATCATCGCAGCAACGGTACTTGTCTTACTTATCGTGTCGTTGATCTCATTTATTATTTTGAAAACACTCAAGCTACCCACGCGATTTTATTTACCGCCCTTGGTGAACCCGAATACAGGCAATTTGGGCATTCCGATTGCGTTCGCTTTATTTGGTGCAGAAGGCATGGCCATCGCGGTGGTTATCTCATCTGTGGTTCAAATCAGCCACTTTACTTTGGGTGTTGGTTTCATGTCCGGCACCTATCACCCTAAACAATTGTTAAGGAATGGACCTGTCATCGCACTGGTCGTAGGCGCGCTTTTCTTAGGGTTTAACATTCGTTTGCCAACGCCCATAATGAGCACGCTAGACATGCTAAGTCACATCACCTTGCCAATCATGCTGATGCTGCTGGGCAAATCCATCAGTGGTTTGAAGGTAAACGAAAAAGGAAAAATAAGTCGGGCGTTATTACTGTCTGCGTTTCGACCTGCAGTAGGGGTATTCGCTGCGACCATCGTTGTGTTCTTATTTCCACTCAGTCCACTAGAAAGTGCCGTTCTCTTGGTACTTAATGCCATGCCTGTCGCTGTCATTAGCTACATGCTTGCCAGCAAATTTAAAGGGCCAGTAGACGAAATTGCCTTAATGATTCTACTGTCCTTACCACTATCTCTGTGTGCAGTGGGCGCTCTTTGGTGGCTGAAATTGCACTAATCATTACGACTTAAGCCAAGCTAGAAATGCCGACACTGGGGCTGTAGGCGTTCTCTGCTTGGATAGCACAGTGTAATACCCATTGTCTGATTGCACCGTAAAATCGGACAAAGCAACCAACACGCCACTTTGAATGTAATCATCCAAAAGGGGCGACCAGCCAAGACCAATTCCTTGTCCAGAAATAGCAGCCTGCACCAGAAGTGTGTAGTTATCAAATTCCATCACCGACTCAGAAGGCTGCCACAAAGACCCATTCAGCTGAAAGAGTCGCTCCCAGTCGATCCATTTTTGCCCCATGTCCGCATTTAATTTCAACAAGGGGGCTTTGATGAGATCCGACAGACTTTTGAAACCAGAACACTCCTCCAGCAATTTTGGACTGCAGACCGGATAGACCATTTCAGGCAACAATTTCTCAGTAAAATACCCTTGATACTGGCCTTCACCAAACAAAATAGCGATGTCCGCTTCCATCGAGACTAAATCAACTTCGGATTGCGACGTTTGAATGCGTATGTCTATTTCTTTATGCAGCCTCCGAAACTCTGGCAGTCGAGGCATCAGCCAAAAAGCGGCAAAAGCAAAATCCGTTGCGACAGTAATACGTTGAGTTTTCGGTTTTTGTTTAATTTTTTGCAACACTTCGCGCAAATCTCTAAGACTTGACTGTGTCGTTTTTAGTAACACATAGCCTGAGTCGGTCAATACAACACCACGGTATATGCGCTCAAATAAAGCCACGCCCAAAGTATCCTCTAGAGCACGGATTTGCTGGCTTACTGCAGGCTGGGTGGTGCCCAATTCACGCGCCGCCGCGGTAAAGCTCAACAATCTCGCTGATGCTTCAAAAACGACAAGTGACTGTAATGGTGGTAATTCAGAATCAGATAACATAAGTTCAGCTTATCCCATATATAAATATTTAGTCAGTTTACAGCTTCTTTTCGATAGCGCAATCTAGATAAAACAAGGCAATTTCTTTGTATTTGCCAATCTTTCCTTATTTATACATTAGAGATAATCATGGCAGAAAAACAACCCAATATACTTTTTATCATGGCTGATCAATTGGCTACATCCGCTCTTCCCATATACGGCAACCCAGTTGTAAAAACTCCCCACCTATCATCACTCGCTGAAAAAGGAGTGGTGTTTGATTCAGCGTACTGCAACAGCCCTCTGTGCGCGCCATCTCGGTATGTTCTCATGACAGGACAACTACCGAGTAAAATTGGCGCTTACGACAATGCCGCAGACTTCCCCGCTGACATTCCGACCTTTGCTCACTATTTAAGAGAAAAAAATTACAAGACCGCACTATCAGGAAAGATGCATTTTTGTGGACCAGACCAATTGCATGGGTTCGAAGAAAGGTTAACCACCGACATTTATCCTGCCGACTATGGCTGGTTTCCAAACTGGGACGATTTAACAACACGCCCTACTTGGTATCACAATATGTCATCCGTCACTCAAGCCGGTCCTTGTGTTCGAAGCAATCAATTAGACTTTGATGATGAAGTGGTTTTTCATGCGCAACGATATCTATATGACTATGTAAGACGTGACCAAGATAGACCCTTTTGCTTAACCGTTTCCATGACGCACCCACACGACCCTTATGCCATTCCTCAGGAATATTGGGACAGATACACAAATGAAGAAATTGACCTACCAAAAATCCGTATTCCTAAAGACGAGCAAGACCCACATTCCGCTCGGCTTCAAGAGGTTTATGCATATTTCGACCAAGAGTTAACAGATCAGCAAGTTCGTAACGCGCGACGTGCTTACTATGGCGCCATTAGTTATGTCGATGACAAGATCGGTCTGCTTTTAAAAGCCCTCAAAGAAACGGGCTTAGATGACAACACCATCATTGTGTTCTCAGGTGACCATGGCGACATGCTAGGCGAAAGAAACCTTTGGTACAAAATGTCATTCTTTGAAGGCTCTGCTCGTGTACCAATGATCGTACACGCGCCAAAACACTTCTCCGCAAAACGCATTAAAGAATCGGTTTCCACCATGGATTTATTGCCCACTTTTCTTGAAATGGCAACAAACAAATCGGATTATCAATACGCCATGCCCATTCAAGGAAAGAGCTTAATGCCTCACATTACGGGTAAAACAGAGGGCCATGATGAAGTGATTGGCGAATATTTTGGTGAAGGCGCAATCGCCCCGATTTTCATGATTCGCCGCGCCCAATACAAATACATCTATTGCCATATCGACCCAGAACAATTGTTTGATTTGTCAAATGACCCAGATGAACTGAATAATCTTGCTGAACATCCAGATTACAAAGACATTATTGATGAATTTAGGAAGGAAACCTCAGCGCGCTGGAATTCAGAAGCACTCACACAAGACGTGTTGGTAAGCCAACGCCGTCGTCGTCTCATTGTTAAAGCACTCAATAAAGGCAAAAAATTGGCGTGGGATCACCAGCCTATCTTTGACAGCAGTGAAATGTATATGAGAAACCATATTGATCTAGACGACTTAGAAACTCGCTCTCGCTTCCCTAAAGCAGAGTAAATTGATAAATAACTATCACAACAGGAGCACACAAATGAAAGCAATATCATTTAGTCGTACAGGACTCAAAACCTTTGGCCTCGTTAGTCTACTTCTTGGAAGCAGTGTTGCTTTGTCCGCAGAACCTGAACAATGCAAAAAAGTCACGTTTAGTGATCCTGGCTGGACCGATATTGGCGCCACAAATGGTGTAGCAACGACTTTATTAAAAGCATTGGGATACGACACACAAGTCTACCTTCTGAGCGTTCCCGTGGGCTTTGAGAGTATTAAAAATGGCGAAATTGATGCATTCATGGGCAATTGGATGCCCGCCCAGTCTGCTTTCATTGACAAATACAAGAACGACATTGATGTAGTTCGTACCAACTTGGAAGGCGTCAAATTTACACTGGCTGTGCCAAAATACGTCTTTGACGCAGGAGTGAAAGATTTCTCCGACTTGGAGAAATTCAGTAAAGAATTTCGTCAACGAATCTATGGTATCGATGCCGGCGCTCCAGCCAATCAAAAACTTCAGACCATGATAGATACTAATGATTTTGGGCTAAAAGACTGGAAAGTCGTCGAATCAGGCGAACAAGCAATGCTTTCACAAGTAGCAAGAACCATAAAACGTGATAACTTCATTGTCTTTTTAGCGTGGGAACCGCACCCAATGAATGTCAATTACGATTTAAAATACCTGACTGGTGGCGACAAATATTTTGGCCCTAATTATGGTGGCGCTACGATTAGAACTCTGACCAGAAAAGGCTATTCATCAGAATGTTCCAATGTTGGCAAACTGCTGTCGAACCTTGAATTTGGTTTGACCATGGAAAACGAAATGATTGCGTCTCCTGAAAAACCAGAAAAAGCCGCCGCCGATTGGATGAAAGCTCATCCAGAAATATTGGACAAATGGCTGCAAGGTGTCACCACCTTTGATGGCAAACCTGCGCTTAATATCGTGAAACAACAGCTTAGCGCCATGTAATACATGCACTAAATACAATGTCAAAAAAATGCCGCCTGATTTTTCAAGCGGCATTTTATCTTTACTTTATTGGCGGGTGAGACGATCATTCCCTAGCACCAATGGCACGGTTGAACGATAGGGATTGATATCTAATCCTCCTCGTCTGACATACCTTGCATACACGGTTAAACTTTCAGGCTGACATTGGCGCATAATATCAATAAAAATACGTTCAACGCATTGCTCATGAAAATCTGTATGCTCACGGAAAGAAATGACATATTTCAGCAGACTTTCATGCTGAATCTTTGGTCCTTTGTAGTCGATAAACACTGACCCCCAATCCGGTTGATTGGTAACAGGGCAATTAGACTTCAACAGATGGCTCACCAAACGCTCTTCCACTAAACCTATAGACGTATCTACCGCCAGCAAATCAGGGTTAGGGTGATAATCAGACACTTCAATATCCAATTCATCAATGCAGTAGTCTGGCGTTAGAACAACCAAGGATGCCATTGAATCCACATCGCGGATTATCACGGTGACGTCTGCGCCTGCGGCTGCCGACAAATCTTTTTCTAGCAACATCTGCACCGCTTGAGGCGACTCATATCGCATTTGATTTAACGAATTAAGATACAATTTGAACGATTTTGATTCGATAATATTAGGCGAATCATATGGCAAACGAAATTCTGCCAACGCAACAATTGGCTTGCCTTTCGTATTTAACCACGACAATTCATAAGCATTCCAAACATCTTCCCCATAGAATGGCAGGCGCTCAGATTCAATGCCCATTTCAGTCCATTTGTCCACTCTTGCAATGGGGTAAAGCAACCCTGCATCGTATTCAGAAACATATTCTGTTTGCTGACCTAAGGGTAAAAAGCCCATATAACACTACCTCAACTTCTAATACCTTTGCCCTGATTGAGCAAACGCAGACCGAAACTAAACAACACAACAATAAACACACTCACAATGACCAAGGCCCAATATACGTTAATATCAGATACCCCCAAGATGCCATATCGGAATGCATTAACCATGTACAACACAGGGTTTAACATAGAAACCGACTGCCAAAAGTCAGGCAACAAATCGATGGAATAAAACACCCCACCCAGATACGTTAACGGCGTCAGAATAAACGTTGGTACGATAGACACATCATCAAAGCTTCTTGCGTAGATTGCATTCACAAAACCACCTAAAGAAAACATCACAGCGGTTAAGCACACTACAAGCACCGTAAGAAACAAATTTTCTAGCGCCAAATGGGTAAAGAAAAGCGACAGTAATGTCACAATAAGACCAACACACAACCCACGGGCCACACCACCTAGCGTATAGCCTAATAAAATGACCCAATTTGGCGTGGGTGAAACCAACAACTCTTGCACGCTATGTTGAAACTTCGCAGAGAAAAACGACGAAGACACATTAGAGTAAGAATTCGTTATCACAGACATCATGATCAACCCAGGCACAATGTATTGCATGTAACTAAAACCGCCCATCTCACCAATTCGGTCGCCGATTAGATTCCCGAAAATAGCAAAATACAAAGACATGGTAATAGCAGGTGGTAACAAGGTTTGTGGCCATATACGCGTGAAGCGACGCACCTCTCGCACAATAATCGTATAAAACGCGACCCAAATTTCTGAGTTTTTCATCTCGCTAGCCTTTAATTAATTTGACGAAGAGTTCTTCGAGTCGATTGGATTTATTACGCATACTTACGACATTAATCGAAATAGAATCAAGCGCACTAAAAATGGCATTGATCGATTGCCCTTTAACCACCTCTACCTCGATTGTACTGCCGTCTTTACTTATCGATACAGCGAAGTCCGACAATGACCAACCGGACGGCAATGCCTTGTCTAAATCAAGAATAAACGTTTCTTGATTCAAAGTTTTAAGCAACGCCTTCACACTGGTATTTTCGACAATTTCACCCGCATTGATAATCGCGATATTACGACATAGCTGCTCAGCTTCTTCCAAGTAATGCGTCGTGAGGATAATGGTAGTACCTTGCTCATTGAGTTTTTTGATGAACTCCCACATAGAGCGGCGCAATTCAATGTCCACACCGGCAGTAGGCTCGTCTAAAATCAACACTTCCGGTTCATGGATTAAGGCTCTCGCTATCATTAATCGGCGCTTCATACCGCCTGACAACATTCGCGACTGAGCGTCTCTTTTATCCCATAAATCCAATTGTTTCAGATATTTTTCGGCTCGCTCTTCTGCCACAGCGCGGCTAATTCCATAGAACCCTGCCTGCGTAACAACAACATTAAATACCGTCTCAAAAACATTAAAATTGAATTCTTGAGGAACGACGCCAAGAAACTTCTTAGCTTTTGCAAAATCCGTATCAATATCCGTATCGAAAATGGACACACGCCCCGATGTTTTATTCACCAACGAGCATAAAATACCAATAGTGGTCGACTTTCCTGCCCCGTTTGGACCCAGCAAAGCAAAGAAATCCCCTTTTTCAACTTTTAAATCGATACCTTTTAGTGCTTCAAAACCACCATCGTAGCGTTTTTTAAGGTCACTAATTTCGATTGCATATGTCATAATTGAAGTTCTCATACGGCATTGCCGACTAATATAGTTACTTACTTGAATAGGGTTTTACGTGGAATCACGCACACAATACATACTTGACGCATTTGCTGACTTGCGCCATCGAATCGCAGAACATGACCCCTTTAATCAGCCAGAACTGGCTGAAGAAGAAATTGACTTCTTAGCAAAATGGGATGAACTCGTTAAAAGCATTCAAGAAAACTCTCATGATTATACTTTTGACGCCCAAGAAGTGCTGTCTCGCTTCATACGATGCTACGCAAATCTCGTCCCTCTTATAAAAAGAGAGCTATTGTGGTTTGTAGGCGGAGAATGCCTACACTTTCTAGGAGACGAAGAAATCACCCTTTACCAGCAGCTAGAAGACCGCCTTTACGAACTCGACAGTCAACATCAAAGCTACGACATCTCAAAAGAAATAGCCGCTCTACGCGGCTTATCTACTCAGATACACTAAGTTGGGATACTAAGTAGAACTTCAACCCTCGCTAGTTTTTAAGATACTTTCTTAAAAACTAGCGTTCCATTTGTTCCACCAAAACCGAAAGAATTATTGAGCACAACATCAATCTTACGTTTTTGAGGTGTACCTGGCACGTAGTTCAAATCACAGCCTTCGCCCGGCTCCTCAAGGTTGATCGTAGGCGGTGCAACTTGATCACGAATGGCTAGAATAGAAAAAATAGATTCTACTGCGCCTGACGCACCAAGCAAATGACCAATCATGGACTTAGTTGAACTAATAGCAACATCTGAAGCGTCCGCGCCCATTAACGCCTTAACGGCCTGTGTTTCGGCCAAATCACCTGCTGGTGTTGATGTGCCATGCGCATTAATGTAATCAACATCCAGAGGCGTTAATTTCGCATCGTTTAATGCCGCCTGCATCGCCATTGCCGCCCCTTCACCGCCCTCTGGCGGCGCAGTCATATGGTAAGCGTCATCGCTCATCCCGAAGCCAGCAAGTTCTGCATAAATTGTCGCGCCACGCGCAACCGCATGCTCATACTCTTCTAGCACCAAAATGCCCGAGCCATCTCCCATGACAAAACCATCACGGTTTTTGTCCCATGGTCGACTTGCCGTTTTATGGTCATCATTGCGGGTTGATAACGCACGAGCAGCACCGAACCCACCAATACCCAACGGCGTAATAGCCATTTCAGCACCACCGGCAATCATGACATCCGCATCGCCATAAGCGATCATCCGCCCAGCCATACCGATATTATGGGTACCCGTTGTACAAGCTGTGACGATTGAAATGTTAGGTCCTTTAAACCCAAAACGAATCGCAACATGACCTGAAATCATATTAATAATCGCGCCTGGAACAAAAAATGGAGAAATACGTTTTGGACCAGATTCATTCAATAACTCAAGGTTCTTTTCGATCATTGGCAAACCACCAATACCGGAACCTATCGCACAGCCTACGCGGCTCAAATCGGCAGTATCTGCATTGAGATTAGCGTCTTCCAAAGCCTGAACTGCTGCGGCGATACCGTATTGAATGAAAAGATCCATTTTGCGAGCTTCTTTAACGCTCATGTACTGAGTCGCATCAAAATCATTAACTTGCGCTGCAAAACGAGTGGAAAACTGGCTAGCGTCGAAAGAAGTGATCTCCGATACACCGCTTTTGCCTTCCAAGATATTATCCCACGTATCTTTCACATTATTGCCAAGGGGTGTCACCATTCCCATTCCTGTGACTACAACCCGACGACGAGACATAAGATTTCTCCAACAATCCGCCCTCAACCGTTAAGGGCTATTAATAAGAAAAGCCGCTGTAACAAGTACAAGCGGCTTTTCGGAAAACTCAGTTCACTTATAGATTACAAGTTAGCGTTGATGTAGTCGTTCGCTGCTTGTACTGTAGTGATTTTTTCAGCTTCTTCATCAGGAATTTCAGTATCGAATTCCTCTTCAAGAGCCATAACCAACTCTACTGTATCTAGAGAATCTGCACCTAGATCATCAACGAAAGATGCTGATGCAACAACATCTTCTTCTTTAACGCCTAGTTGTTCACAAACGATTTTCTTAACGCGTTCTTCAATGCTACTCATTAGAAGTTCCTACTCTACTCATTAACAGCTCAGTGTGAGCATATTATAAAAATTCGGGCACCTATAAAGGTGTGATTCTCGACATGAACCGGAGACGTATTTTCGTTGAATTAAACATAAAATTCAACTCAAATTACGACATATACATACCGCCATTGACATGTAATGTCTCACCGGTAATGTAACCCGCGCCATTTGACGCTAAAAATGCAACTGCCGCCGCAATTTCTTCTGGTTGACCAAGGCGAGAAGAAGGCACTTTTTCGACTAATTTAGCCTTATGCTCTTCCGGTAAAACCTTAGTCATATCTGTTTCAATGAAGCCTGGAGCAACACAATTCACCGTGATACCACGAGAAGCAATCTCCGCAGCCAAAGAACGACTAAAGCCCTCTAGTCCAGCCTTCGCAGCAGAATAATTAGTTTGCCCGCCGTTACCCATAGAGCCAACCACGGAACTAATACTAATAACACGGCCAAATTTTGCTTTGGTCATGCCGCGCAAGCAGGCTTTAGTAACACGAAACACAGACGTCAAATTCGTGTTGATCACTTGATCCCACTCATCTTCCTTCATCCGCATCATTAGATTATCACGCGTAATACCAGCATTGTTAACCAAAACCGTTGGCGCGCCAAATTCGGCAGTGATTTCTTTAATTACCGCATCAACAGATTCACTTGAAGATACATCCAAAACCCAACCTTTACCGTTTTCACCCAAGTATTCACTAATACTCTGAGCACCGGATTCACTTGTTGCCGTGCCAATAACAGTAGCACCTTGTTCAACTAATGCAGTTGCAATCGCTTTACCAATACCACGAGTAGCCCCAGTTACCAGAGCAATTTTTCCTTCAAGACTCATGTTTGTCTCCAATTAGTTACTTTTAGATCAATAAAATGACGCTTACGCAGACAAAGCCGCTTCAAATCCAGACAAATCTCCCAAAGAAGCCGTCTCCAATCCTTTTACAATTCGTTTATTCAAACCGCTGAGCACTTTACCAGGTCCACACTCAATCGTAGAAGTCACACCCAACTCTGCAAGCAACGTAACCGACTGAGTCCATAAAACAGGTTCACTTAGCTGAGAAACCAAGTTCGCCTTAATGACAACAGGATCTGAAACTGCTTGAGCCGAAACATTCTGAACCAGAACACAGTTAGGTGCCTGAAAAGCGATAGACTCCAACTTTTCAGCTAATTTTTCACCAGCAGGAATCATCAACTCACAATGAGAAGGAACACTAACAGGAAGAGGAAGCGCACGCTTAGCCCCCGCCTCTTTCGCATTAACCATAGCCGCCTCAACCGCAGCAACATGACCCGCAATAACAACTTGACCAGGCGAGTTAAAATTAACCGCACTAACAACACCTGGCGCAGCAGCACATGCAGCGACAACGCTATCATCATCAAGGCCAATAATAGCTGCCATAGCACCTTCACCAGCTGGAACGGCCTGTTGCATATATTCACCACGCAACTTAACCAGCGCCACGGCATCCGCGAATGCAATCACCCCAGCACAGACTAAAGCAGAATATTCACCAAGACTATGACCAGCAACATAAACAGGCTTTTCACCGCCTTGCTGCTCCCAAAGGCGCCATAAAGCCACACTTGCAGTCAATAAAGCAGGTTGCGTTTTATCAGTCTGACTCAGTTTCTCTGCGTCATTCTGCACAAGATCCCACAAATCATAACCAAGCACACTGGATGCTTCTGCAAATGTTCGCTCAATGATTTCATGTTTCTCTGCTAAATCTGCTAGCATTCCCAATTGTTGAGAACCCTGACCTGGAAAAACAAAAGCTAATTTAGTGCTCATTTAATCTCCTGACTATACAGCCTCATTACAAAGACGCGCCTCTATCGCAGAATACAAATCCGCACGCGCAATATCAATTCCATACTCAATCGCACCTACCATTGCAGGCAAATCGGAACGACCATGACCTTTTACCAAATTGCCACGCACACCGACTAAACAAGCCCCATGTCGACGTTCAGTTTGGTAAAAAGTCTCAAACAATGAGGACACACCATTCGCATCCTTGAATTTTCTCATCATAAATGACAAAAGCCCTTCGGATGCCTTTAGAACCGCATTTCCGACCATCCCATCACAAACAATGACGTTTTTGTCACCCTCAAACAGCTCCGTACCTTCCGCATACCCCTTGTACGATAACCATGCATTTTCCGCCAGCAATCTATCCGCCTCACGAATTACAGCACTTCCTTTCGAGCTCTCAACACCAACATTCAAAAGCCCAACTTTAGGACTCTCTTGACTCAAAGCTTCAATGTAAGCCGCACCCAATTCCGCAAAGCCAACCAACATGGACGCAGGACAATGCACATTCGCCCCCAAATCAACCAAACAACGCAGTGGGTTAGAATGTAACTCCCTAATTAAAGCAGGATAAAGCTTAGGCCGCAAAACACCTAGAATGTGCCGCGCCAATGCCACCATAGCACCTGTATTCCCCAAGGTTACAACAACATCCGAAGACTTATCAGTCAGTGCTTTTAACGATTGATAGAGCGTACTATTACGACGGCGAAACAAAGACAAGACTATTTCTTCATCTCCATCAATGACATCAGAGCAAGAGATCAGAGATAAGCGTTCATGAGGCGCAGGAAGTTCCAGATCGGAATAAGGGGAATAATAAACAGTGATAAAGACATCGTGATGGCGGGAGAGGATCTCCACGGCTCCATCTAATGCAATGCGGGGACCTAAGTCCCCGCCCATAGCATCTAAAGCTACCCTGATCATGGGTATCTTAGTTACTCACCTTTAGGGGTGATAACTTGACGACCACGGTAGAAACCATCTGCAGAAATGTGGTGACGACGGTGAAGTTCACCAGTTGTCTTTTCTACAGAAAGAGTTGGACCAGTCAAAGCATCGTGTGAACGACGCTGGCCGCGACGTGAACGAGTAACTTTACTTTTTTGTACTGCCATTTTTTGGAGCTCCTAACTTTACTTGGCCTTTAATTGGGCCAATATACTAAATGGATTCGGTTTTTCGTCATCCGGTGCGTCATCGGTAGACGAGGCATACTTTACAGCTGTTGGGTTGCAACCACTTTCTTCGTGATAAGCGACAATTGGTAAGGCAAGTATAATTTCTTGCTCTACCATATCGGCTAAAATTACTTCACCATCGGTCATGACAACAGGATCGTAACTATTCGGCAGATTTTTCGCATGGTCTTCGTCATAAACAAAGCCAAGAGACAAATCCAACGCCAAATCATGAGCAACAGCCCCCATACAACGCTGACAAACAACGTGTACTTGAGCCGCTAATGATCCGGTAGCAATATAGCGCCTATCCTCATCAACTCTAAAGTCTAGATGAATAAATACATTACCCTCATCAGAGGCTAATATAGCACAAAGCTCCTCAAACTGATTGAGAGGCACGTACCCTTCGAATGACATCTCATTATGAGCGTACTTTCGAGGGTCAAAATATTTAGGTAATGAGTCATTCAACATGGCGGGGAATAATATTGCCAAGGGGGCTTTTTGTCAAAGTCTATGTGCCCTTAAAGTGCCTTTTTTTAGATTTTTACGCCTTTCCTGACAAAAAAAAGTAAAATAGCCTGTTACCGAAACAAATTGGCGAATCAACCATGCAAAAAAAAATAATTTTAGGCTCATCATCAACTTACCGAAAAACTCTACTGGAGCGCTTAAACCTAGCATTTGAATGCCATTCACCGAACATTGATGAAAGCCCTTTACAAAATGAATCTGCTCAAGATTTGGTAAAACGCCTTACCATAGAAAAAGCACAAGCCGTCCACGTCGAACGCAAAGCCCGCGGTCGTTCAGACCCTGCACTAATCATCACTTCTGACCAAGTCGCAACCCTAGAATCACACATACTAGGAAAGCCACATTCAACGGAAAACGCTATAAAACAGCTGACGCAATTCAGCGGCAAGAAAGTCAGTTTTTTAACTGGGCTTTGCCTGTTTGATGAAAAAAGCCAGTCTCACCAATACGAGCTCAGTGAATATCACGTGTATTTTCGCGCTTTAAGCCAAGATGAAATTACTCAGTACATTGCGATAGAACAACCGCTTGATTGCGCTGGCAGCTTCAAATGCGAAGGTTTGGGCGTATGTCTGTTTGAACGAATGGAAGGCAACGACCCTAATAGCCTAATCGGCTTACCCCTAATATTACTGTCAAGTTTCTTAAGAAACGCAGGGGTAAACCCAATCGATCGATCAACTAATAGCCTTTAGGAAATGAGTGATAACTTGAAGCTGGAGACTCAAGGGCATCAATTGCCTTCAAAGCAACATCATAGCCAAATTCGATCAACTCATTGGCTCGCCAAAATTCATAAAAACCAGAAATATCTTTTGGAATGGAAATCAGTAAGTCTGGCGGATAACCGGCAAGCTTGTACTGGGTCAAGGACTCTTGCATGGTTTCAAACATCATATTAATTGTTTGTAATCGTCCCCAGTTTTCAGGCGTGTACTCTGGCTTATCCGCCTCTTTGTTTTTGCTAAAAAAGTCTTTTGTGTTTGACCACCAAGCAGGTTCTTCAGAATCACTCTCTTGTACCTCTTCATAATCCCCTTCTGCCGGACCATTAAGATCAACCGCAACAATATAGTCCGCACCAGCAGGCACACATGGAATGATTGGCAAAGGATTTAAAACACCCCCATCTACGTACATTCGACCATTAAAAGCCACAGGTGAGACTAGAGACGGTATTGCAGAAGAAGCTCTCATTGCACTAATAAGATCGCCACGCTGAAACCAGAATTCTTTCTGATTTAACAAATCAACCGCGACAGAAGTATAAGAAATCGGCAACGAAGCAATGTCTGTTTCGCCGATCATCTCTTCAATTTTCTCAAAAAAACGGTCCCCTTTTATGTAACCGCCCTTTAGTATTGACATATCCAATAAGCGAATCACCTTCATGCGGTCAAGCGACTCAGCCCACTCACGATATTCTGCTAGTTTTCCAGCGGCATAAACACCGCCTACGATCGCGCCAATGGAACAACCGGAAATACTGACAATGTCGTAACCTCGCTCTTCAAGTGCCTGAATAACACCAATGTGCGCATGACCACGTGCAGCACCACTCCCTAATACCAACGCTACTGTTTTCTTAGTTCCCACAACTCTCACCTAAGGCCGAACATACACAAATGAAATTCGATTGACACCAAGAGACTCACGCCCAAGGTCTGCCAAATTAATAAAGCGGACCCGCCCTTGTAACCGCTCACCAATGCCAGCACTCGCATCCGCTATCAACTTATCTCCAGACTGTATAGCGCTCAGCACGCCAGAGTTTTGACTTGTGACAAAAGCCACAACATTTTGACCCGCTGGCAAACCTTCGATAAATCGTCGAATACGTGGAATGTCCTTAGCATCCATTTGCGCCACAATTTCAAACTCAGTGTCTTTGGCATCAGCCGACTTCACTTCATCTAAACGCACCATCACATCACCTGCGCCGCGACGATTAAGATACAAAATCTGGTAAATACCCTGATTATTTTGCACCACCAGCAAATATTGACTTTGATCGGCACCGTAAAGCAGATAATCACCAAAAAAATTGTTCGCCCATGCATTACTGCTACCACAGCCACGGCTTTCGCATTCAAACAACACATCACGACCACCTGATAGCATTTGAGCACGATAATGCGCGTAAACATCAGGCAGCAGAGCATTTCTGTTAACCTTATAAAGAGAGGAAAAGTAATCACCTTGCAAACGAATAACAGATTCCGGCTCCCATCCGCTGCCAGCTCGGCGAATTTTACTCAGAGGTATTTCCACTTCCTGATCGGACTTAGTACTGCTTTTTACGAGCTGAGCTTCACGATAAGGCTCTAATCCAATAAAGCCAGCAAAAGACGCATTACTGCAAAACAAAAACACACAAAACATCGCACGAAACGTGTTCATAAAACCTTCCTCTCATCCCATTCAAGATGGATTAACACTCTAATTTTGATCAATAAAGCGTTGAATTTCAGTCGCCACAGAAAGACAAGTGTCTGGCTCCAGGTGAAAATGGTGATTTCCTTCCAACCATTTCAATTTAATCCATGGAAATTGAGCGGCACGCTTTTCCACCAACGGATGATCATTTTGATAAATACCGCCTTTTGCGACCAAAGCCAGCGTTGGGCACTTAATCTCTTTTATAAAAGCCTCTACGCTTTCCTCATCCATACGAAATGGCGACGGGAAAGTTAATTTGCCATCATGACGCCACACCCAATCATCTTGCGCATTTTGCTTCGCACCACGCTCCACCAGCATTTTAGAGGCATCATGCGACAATGAGGTAAAACCTTCCATACGAGCCTTAATCATAGCGTGCTTACTTGAATAACACGTTTCCCTACCTAGCCGATACTTCGCCATTTTATTAACGGCTCGTTGCAAAGTAGCCACTCGGGTCGAAGGAGTACCGCTTAGTGGACCCATGTTATCAAGAACAATCAAACCACGGATTTTGTCAGGAACGACAGCGGCAACCAACATGGCGACGGCCCCACCCATACTGTGCCCCACCAACCAAACACTCTGTTTAGATTGATTCAAAATAGACACAACGTCCAAGACATAGTCCCATAAATGATAAAAACTGCCCGCAGGACGATGCATAGACAAGCCATGCCCAGCAAAATCTAAAGCAACATGAGAAAAATCAGACAAATGAGGAGACAAGCTAGAAAAACTGGCCGCATTATCCAACCAACCGTGCAACGACAACACTTTTAGATCAGAGGCTTTCTTTGGTAACCACTGCAAACCAGACAATTCGGTATGCGCAAGCTTATACACAATTTCATTTTCCATAGCTTTAAATCTTCACCAACATCAAAATTTTAACTAAATAGACTACGAAGGAGATTCACTCCATCGAAACTGGCAACAGGCAGCCGCAAAAAGCTCACCTTCAACAGCGGCTAATGTGGCCGTGGTCATAGCAAAACTTACTGGAAGAGGCTCATCGACCAAAAAGTCCACAAACTGATGAGCAAATGGCTGATGAGTAACCAACAAAATAGAGTCGTAAGGTTGCTCATTCAACCACAGCGCAACGTCCATGTATTTTCCATTTGGTGTTATGAATGGACAGGTGATCACTTCAGCAGACACATCAAGGTCTGCTAACAATATTTTCGCCGTTTGTTGAGCGCGCACATAAGGACTGACGTACACGACATCAAACACCTCTGACTTAGCCTTTAATGTGCGAGCAGCCATTTTAACCTCTGCCACACCCAACTCAGTCAATTCCCTCATCTCATCACGATCATAACCGTAAGGCTGCGCATTACCGTGACGCAAAATAAAAAGGCGCTTACGCTTCGTCATCCAACGTCACCTGCGGCCAAGGTTGAAACGGATAAGGCTTTTCTTCTGTTTTATAAGACATGAACCAGAAAATTTGTTGGATAAAAGAAGCCATTTGCTTCAACCACGACGACAACGTTTTTGGCTCATGCTTTGAACCCAGCTTGATAAGGCTAACCAAAACAAGCAGCACACCAAAAATGGTCACGGAGATATTCAACACCACCCAATACAACAACATAAAAATTACACGAAACCAAAAACCTTGATCAGCATACCCAGGCTTAGACATTGTCATTCTCCTCATTTGTCGCGAATTCGACATCCCATTTTTGTTCACCTGTCATCATCGAACCAATCAACGATTCCAGTTTAGCATTCTCAAACAGCAGTTTAGATAAACCTTCAGCTAGCGGCATATAAAGGCCATGTTTATGAGCTTCATCCACCACCATTTTTAACGTATTCACCCCTTCGGCCACCTCGCCAATACCACCGACAGCCTCTTCTAAATTTTCACCTGAACCAATAGCAAACCCAACACGATAGTTACGGCTTAGCGGGGAAGTACACGTGGCAATCAAATCCCCCATACCAGCCAAACCTAAAAACGTCATAGGATTGGCGCCGAAATGCACAGCAAAACGGCTCATTTCCGCCAAACTACGCGTCATAATCATCGACATGGTGTTCTCACCAACATTCAGTGCTTTGGCCAAACCACATACAATGGCATAAATATTCTTTAGAGCCCCTGCCAACTCAACACCTTTGCTGTCTCTATTTTCATACACTCGAAAGGAAGGAGACTTCAATAATTCGATAACGCGCTGACGAACCAAATCATCAGAACTGGCAATCACCGACCCGGTCATTTGGCCTGCCGCAATTTCTTTCGCCAAATTAGGGCCGCTCAAGACACCTATTTTTTGCGTAACAGGATTTCGACGCAAAACATCACTCATAAGTTCAAAACGATTTGGATTAAATCCTTTTGTGGTACTGATTAATATTTTATCTGCCGTTAATAATGGCTCAATGCGCTTAACGACTTGCTCAAACGACTTGGATGGAATCGAAACAAAGACGGTATCGCTATCACGAATTGCCTGCTCAAGATTACTGGTTGCTAACAACTCTCTATGCAATGGCGCATTCGGTAAATAACGGCTATTTAGGCCGGTTAAATTAATTTCTTCTACTTGTTCTTCATTGCGCATCCACTGACTCACCTGATGGCCATTTTTCGCCATTATATTTGCCAATGCAGTGCCAAAACTTCCACCACCTAATACACACACCGAATGCTTCATATCATTTCTCTTTGTAAAAAATCGTCAACTAAACTACGACGAACAACTAACTTCTAAAGACTTACCCCATTCAGGTGCTCGCTGGGCCAAAACATTGGACTCAGGGTGCTCCTCGAATGGCGAATTGAGCACGTTCAATAGCCTACGAAAAGGGAGATAATCACCACGCTCGGCAGCTAAGATAGCCTCATGAGCCAAATAGTTTCGCAGTGTAAACTTAGGGTTAACTTTCAGCATATCAAAACTGGTTTGCGACCAGTCCACATCAACCATTGCTAGCCTCGCCGCTTGATAACGCTCTACCCATGTTCGCAATCGCTCTCTATCCACCACTTCATCCAGCAATGGTTCACAGTCATTTGCCTCTAAATGACTCAACAATCGAAAGAATACAGTATAGTCCAGCTTTTCTGCGGCCAAAATGGTCAACAAATCAGGCACTAAATCCTGCATAACCTCTACAGAATCCAAGCCCATTTTTTGCATCATTAAAGTGTCGTAATGGGATTGAAGCTCAGGCTCATAGCATTGCAAGATAGCTATCAGTTGGTCACGCTCAAGGTACTTAGAAAAGCATCGCATTAGACAATTAAGATTCCAAAGCCCAACGCCAGGTTGACGCGAAAAAGCATAGCGCCCTTCGTGGTCAGAGTGATTGCACACCCAATTAGGCTCGTAGTCTTCCATAAAGCCATATGGCCCATAATCAATCGTCTCACCCGTGAATGAGAAATTGTCTGTGTTCATCACACCGTGCTGAAACCCAACAGCTTGCCACTTAGCGATCAATCTAGCAGTAAGCTTGACAACTTCCGTCAACATACTTACCAAGGGCAATTCGGCTGCCAAACAGTCAGGATAATAATGCGTTAAACAGTAATCGATAAGCTGATCCAGCTCTGCATGCTTACCTTGATAGAAGAAATATTCGAAATGACCGAAGCGAATGTGCCCATGGGCGGTTCGTAGTAACATTGCCCCTGCTTCTGGGGTTTCTCGATAAACCGCTTCACGGCTATCATAGAGCGCCAAAGCACGTGAAGAAGGCACCGCGAGTGCAGTCATCGCCTCACTGGCCAAATATTCACGCATACAAGATCGCAACACAGCGCGCCCATCACCGCGACGAGAAAAAGGCGTGGGCCCAGCCCCTTTCATATGTAAATCATATAAAAGGCCATCTTGACCGTACACCTCACCCAGCAAAACGCCTCGACCATCACCAAGTTGCGGCGAGAAGCCTCCGAATTGATGCCCAGCGTAAACCATACTCAAGCTCGATTTTTGCGGCAACTCTCCACTCAAAATGCGTTTGGTTTCAGGGGATTTAATATCGACTGACAAAAAAGCAGCAAGCGGTTGATTAAATTCAACCAATCGCTGCTCAAGAAGTGGCTGGATAAGGGTTTCCGAAGAAAACGCCTCACCCAAGCTTGCAAAGTGGTGTTCTAACTTCATTTTATCTCACTTAAAAGTAAGTGATGTTTATTGAGACGTATCAACCATGTATTCACAACGAATACTCTCGCCGACAACTTTCTCAATTTCAGGAATCATAAACGCATCGTCTTCGCTGGCAAAGCTGACTGATTTACCTGTTTCTCCACCACGCCCTGTACGACCAATGCGGTGTACGTAATCTTCAGGGTCTTCAGGCAAAGAATAGTTCACTACCAACTCCACATTGTCTACGTGAATACCACGGCCAGCCACATCCGTTGCAACCAAGACTTGAATCACACCATCTTTGAAATTTTTCAGCGTCTTGACGCGTTTATCCTGCGCCACTTCGCCCGACAGAATTGCGCAGTTTATATTCGCTTTACGCAACCGTTCATACAAATCACGCGTTTCATCACGACGGTTTGCAAAAATAATGGTGCGTTGTCCGCCATTTTCCTCAATCAATTGTTTTAAGACTGGCCATTTTTGATCCGCTTCAACGGTATAAATCACCTGATCAATATTTTGGTTGGTCGCTTCTTTTGGGACCACCGACACTTCCTTAGGGAAGTACGTCCACTGTTGCGCCAACGCCTGAATATCTTTCGGGAAGGTTGCACTAAACAACATAGTTTGACGAGTCTCTTTATGAGGCGTCATACGAATAATGCTTTTCACATCCGGAATAAAGCCCATCGATAGCATACGATCCGCTTCGTCCAACACCAAACACTCAACTTTACCCAACTGCACTTTACGGCTGCGAGCAAAATCCAACAAACGCCCCGGTGTGGCTACCAAAATATCGACGTTTTCGGTTTCCAAAGCAATTTTTTGCTTCTCGTAACTCAACCCACCAACCAAAGTCACCACATTCAAGTGACAGTTAGTGGTTAACTTGATCGCTTCATCCGCAATCTGAATGGCCAATTCTCGTGTCGGCGCAATAATTAAACCACGCGCGAAATTGTTTGGTCGCTTTTCTTCCAGCGGATAATCAAGAAAGTCACTAATCATGGCGATTAAAAATGCCGCCGTTTTACCCGTCCCCGTTTGCGCCTGACCAATAATGTCATAACCCAACAAAGTCATTGGTAGCGTTTCCGCTTGTATTTCGCTGCAGTACTCAAAGCCCATTTCAGCAATGGACTTAATAACACGATCCGGAAGGTTTAAATCATGAAAACGAAGCTTTCCTTCCACTTCTGCAACCGGAAAATCTTCTATGGACCAAATATGACCTTTTGCATTGCTTGCAGACACTTTTGCGTCACTTGAATTTGTGGCGGTTTGTTTGGTGCTGCTAGATTCATCGCCATTGCTTTTTGGGCGTTTGTTAGGGCGACGAGTACGCTTAGGTTTTGTTGAGGTTTCTGATGGCACTTCTTGGTTTTGGTTTTCCATATTGGAATCTATACGCTTCTATTGTGTTTTGAGGTTAATTATTTGTGCATGGAGTGTACCTAAATGATACGGTTTTATCACCCTTTGCTTACGGTTTGTTAAATCACTCTTATTGATATCGATAGGGTGGCAAACTGTTAATCAGTTGCGAACCGTATCGTTTTGTACGCAATCTTTTGTCGAGAATGTGTATTTCGCCTTTATCACTCTCGCTCCTCAACAATCGGCCGGTCGCCTGGACCAAACGCAAAGAAGCATCTGGGATGGTAATCTCCATAAAAGGGTTGCCGCCACGTTTCTCAATCCATTCAGCCAAGGTCGCCTCTACCGGGTCATCAGGCACAGCAAAGGGGATTTTCGCGATATAAACACACGTCAAATAATCACCAGGCAGGTCAACCCCTTCTGCAAAACTGGCAAGCCCTAATAACAAACTTCCTTTTCCATCATCAATACGCGACTTATGAGAGTCTAAAATAACCCGCTTAGACTGCTCACCTTGCATTAACAATATTTCCTGCAAAGAAGGCGAAACGGATTGCGCAACGTCCTCCATTTGCCTACGCGATGAAAACAACACCAGACTGGCCTTATCAACATCCACATGGGTATTCAAGTAAGCAACAATTTCAGCGGTATGCTGCTCAACACGGTTAGGCTCGTGTTCCATATTTGGCACAACCAACACTCCATTTTCTTTAAAATCAAATGGGCTAAGCACACGCAAATATTCACTTTCTCTAGGAACGCCAGAACGCATATTAAAACGATGAAACTGATTAAGCGCCGTTAAGGTTGCCGAGGTTACGACCGCCCCGAAACATTTATCCCAAAGCTGCTGCCTCAATGTGTTGGCCGCCAAAATAGGCGAAGCACCAAGTTCAACATCCTGCTCCATGCCTTGCCCAGAAAGCACCAACCAACGAGCATTAGGCGGGAAATTTTCATCGTCTACTGTAGAATAAAGGCGCCACAAACCAACACACTGCTCTAATCGTCCAAGCACAACCCCTAAAATCGGCTGCCAAGTCTCTGCCGTTTCAGGGGTAACGCCCATACCTTCGTTTTGTTTGGTTTTTTTGCATTCATCTTGAATACTTTCAATATTATTAAACAGCTTCTGATAAGAGGTTTGTAAACTGTACGCCAATTGACGTAATTCATCTGGAATTTGACCAAATTCAAAGCGGTGCTGGTTATTTTCTTGATCCAAGCCCAAACCTTGAATATAAGGAGCTAAGCCTTGCTGAGCATATTGTATGAAGTTAACAATACTCTGTATCTGCTGAGGTATTTTTAATAATAATTGGCCCGTCAAGCTCACATCATCTGTTAGCTCTTGTTTCAAATTGACAAGATTTTTTTCGAGTTGGCGCAACCAGGTAACGCTTTGCTGCAACCTCACCTCATGACGAAAATGACCTATCGCCTTATCAGGAAGGTGATGCCCTTCATCAAAAACATAAATGGTCTCTTTAGGTGGAGTGAGAATAGCCCCTCCCCCTAATGACAAATCCGCCAGAACCAAATCGTGGTTTGCCACAATCACATCAGCCACTTCAATTTCAGCGCGCGCTTTAAAAAATGGGCACGCTGAATAATTTGCGCAATTTCGGTTGGTGCATTGTTGATGATCGGTTGTTAAACGACGCCAATCCTGATCACGCACAATGCCGGTCCAATTGTCTTTATCGCCATCCCAGTCACCTTTTTGCAGGGCAGCATCCATTTCTTGATACAGCACTGTATTCACATCATCAGAATGAAGATGTTGCTCAAAAAGACCAGCAAACATGTCGTCCATTGCTTGTTCTTCAGCGCTTAAAAAACCTTCAAGATTATTTAAGCACAAATAACGCCCACGCCCCTTGGCGAGCGTATATTTAAAACTAAGCTCCGTGTGCTCAAGCAGGTTTGGCAGTTCCTTGTGAAGAATTTGCTCTTGCAACGCCACTGTCGCGGTTGAGATTATTAATTTAAGGCCACGGGCTTTCGCAATGGGAATAGCCGCAAGACAATAAGACAAGGTTTTACCTGTCCCTGTACCTGCCTCAATTACCGCAACGTGTTTTTCATCAAGCCTTTCACCTTCTGAGCCTTGTTTTATGTTACCCAAAGTACGCGCTATTGCGCCAATCATTTGGCGCTGGCCAGACCTTGGTTTATGGGACTTCGCATCTAACGACGCTCGGTATGCAAGTTGAATTTGATTTTTTAGTTCGTCTGAAAGCATTTATATCATTGAGTATAGTTAGGAATGCTGTATATAATAACAGTAACTGTATAAACAACCAGATAACCTATGATTAAATTAACCAAAAGACAATCTGACGTACTAGAAACCATTCGCGAATTTATTAATGAAACGGGGTTTCCACCTACAAGAGCAGAAATTGCGCGTCGACTTGGGTTTAAGTCCCCTAACGCCGCAGAAGAGCACCTAAAAGCCCTCAGCAAAAAAGGCGCTATTGAAATGCTATCTGGCGCCTCACGCGGCATCCGCTTAATCGACAATGAGCCCATCAATGATACCTCTGACGATCTTGGCCTACCCGTTATTGGCAAGGTCGCAGCAGGTTATCCCATTTTGGCTCAGGAAAATATTGCTTCTCATGTCAACATACCTGCGACCATGTTTTCGCCACAGGCAGATTATTTCTTATCTGTTTCTGGCACAAGCATGAAAGACATTGGCATTATGGAAGGCGATTTGTTAGCCGTACACAAAACCACCACTGTTCGTAATGGCCAAATTGTCGTTGCCCGTATCGGTGACGAAGTCACCGTAAAACGATTTGAACAAAAAGGTCAAATCGTAAGACTGATTCCAGAAAACGAGGAATTCAGTGACATTATTGTTGACCTAGAAAGTGAAGAGTTTGCCATTGAAGGATTGTCCGTCGGTGTCATTCGACAAGGGCTTTGAGCAAAACGCTCAGCACTCTCGCCGCATCAACAAATAAAAAGCGAAGCTCATGCTTCGCTTTTTATTTGTGAACACACCTTACATTTTGGACGCAGCCCATAGGCTTAATGCAAAATTTTAGGGCGAAACTCTTCATCATCAAGATAATCCGATTCATCATCAAAGACAGAATCGTCTGAATACACAAAATCTATCCCCGCATGAAACATGTGCTTCGCCAACTCAAAATACCTGTCTTTTAGGTAGGATCGAGTGTCGTCCGAAATTTTCAATGTTGCCAGGGGAACGGTTTCCTCACCATCTTCACTGGCCGGACGCAGCACAATATCGCCGTTATCCAGCTCAACAATCTCTAGGTAGGATTCTTTCATATTCAATACTCTGATGACTCTTCTCTAAAACGTAACACCAATTCTACCAATTTGGCCAAGTAAAAACTAACGGATGCGCCCGCGTCACTTCCTCGACCGATCAGGTTATCACTCTGAACCACAGACGACGCTGCGATTTTACATTCAAACTGCGCCAAATAAGCTTGTTGCAGCTGAAAACACCAAGAGTCCTTGCGAGAAAAAAGCTCAGCCAATTCCGCAAGCACAGGAACGATGATCTGTTTTTTCTCGGTTTCAGCAAACAAAACATCAACATCCAGCGATCCAGACAGCGAATAGGTCAACGATACCTCTTTAAGAAGACCATTTAACGCGCTTCTTAGCTGAAAAAGCGCAGAGCTCTCTAAACCTACTTTTAGCCACGCCTCGTCACTGTCTTGACTTTGCTTGATGAAGCGCCGCGCAGTGTCCAGCTTTTGATTAGTTAAGCTGGCCAAACTCGCGCTACTCATTTCTTCTTACCTTCTTCAATAACCCACTTAGTGCCAACATAGAAGGCCTTCCAGCCCGTCGGCTTACCCTCTTCTTCCGTCATGACATATTGCTCTTTTGTCTTACGACTATATCGGATAATAGTAGGTCGACCTTCCGAATCTTTTTTAGGCGCACTGGCGAAAAAATGATATTTCGGGTCAATTTGATCCATATAAGGCAGCAACTCTTCAACTAACGGAGCGCGGGTTTCTCGCTTACGTGGAAATTGGCTTGCCGCCAAAAATAACCCCGTCGCACCGTCACGAAGAACATAATGATCCTCTACCTTTTGGCAAGCCAAATCGGGCATGGGAACAGGGTCCATTTTAGGAGGCGCGGCTTCACCGCTCTTTAGCAATTTACGCGTGTTTTTACATTCGTCATTCGTGCAACCAAAGTACTTACCAAATCGGCCAGTTTTTAGCTGCATCTCAGATTCACATTTATCGCATTCAAGCGTAGGACCATCATAACCTTTAATTTTGAACACACCCGTTTCGACTTCATAGCCAGAGCAAGCGGGGTTATTACCGCATACGTGCAGTTTGCGGTGTTCATCCATTAAATAACTGTCCATTGCAGAACCACAAATTTGACAACGATGCTTGTTAATAAGCGCTTTTGATTCGCCCTCTTCATCGTCCACCGCAACGGCTTCGTCACCACGCGTTAAATTAATGGTTGCCTTACAGCGTTCTTTTGGTGGCAAGGCATAACCAGAACAAGACATAAACACACCCGTACTAGCCGTACGAATCTGCATAGGTCGCGAACAGGTCGGACATTCAATGTCAGTCGGAGTAGGCTCATTCAGCATCATGCCACCTTCTGGCGATTCTGCTTTGGCCAGTACAGAACTGAAGTCCTTATAAAATGCATTAAGCGTTTTGATCCAGTCTTTATGTCCTTCAGCAATGTCATCCAACTGCTCTTCCATCTGAGCAGTAAAGCTGAAATTCATCAAAGAGTTAAAACTATCTACCAAACGTTCAGTAACGATATCACCCATTTTTTCAGCATAAAAACGTCGATTCTCTACGCGTACATAACCCCGATCCTGGATCGTAGAAATAATTGATGCGTAGGTTGAAGGGCGACCAATGCCACGTTTTTCAAGCTCTTTAACCAAACTTGCTTCGCTAAAACGCGCGACAGGTTTAGTAAAATGCTGCTCAGGCAAAAGTGCTTGCAACGACAAGAACTCTCCCTGTTCAACATCTGGCAGGATATTATCTTCGCCTTTTTTAGCAACCGTTTGCATTGCACGAGTGTAACCATCGAAACGCAGAATTCTTCCTTTGGCTTTAAACTCATACTCGCCACTGGTAACAGTAATAGTCGTAGAAGTGTATTCTGCCGGTGTCATTTGACACGCCATAAATTGACTACGAATCAAGTCGTACAAACGATGTGCGTCTTTTTCCATACCGAGCAGGTCATCCACTCGAACAGTAACATCAGAAGGGCGAATGGCTTCGTGAGCTTCTTGAGCACCCTCTTTACTGCTATAACGGATTGGTTCTGCAGGCAAATACGCATCACCAAAATTAGAAGCAATATAGCCACGCAACGTCTCTACCGCTTCCGCACTCAAATTCGTCGAGTCGGTACGCATGTAAGTGATATAACCACCTTCATACAAGCGCTGAGCCAGCATCATGGTCTTTTTAACGCCATATCCTAGACGCGTGCTGGCAGCCTGTTGAAGTGTCGATGTAATAAACGGCGCAGACGGCTTGCTGCTGGTTGGTTTATCTTCGCGACTACTAACAAGGTACTTCGCATCATTCAAACGAGCAACATGCTCATCCGATTGCGCCTTGTTAACAGGGTGATATTCTTTGTTTTGATATTTTGCCGCTTCAAATTTTATGACGTCTTTCGCTGGCGTTGCCAGCATCGCATCCAACTCCCAAAATTCATCAGGAACAAACGCGCGAATTTCTTTTTCTCTTTCGACTATTAATCGCACAGCAACCGACTGAACACGACCAGCAGACAATCCACGAGCTACTTTCGCCCAAAGTAAAGGCGATACCATGAACCCTACGACACGATCTAAAAACCGTCGAGCCTGCTGAGCATTCACACGGTTCATATCCAACTCGGAAGGCGTTTCAAAAGCCGCTTTAATGGCTTTTTTAGTAATCTCGTTAAACACCACACGCTTATAACGGCTATCATCGCCACCAATGGCTTCACGTAGATGCCAAGCAATCGCCTCACCCTCTCTATCCAAATCGGTTGCGAGATAGATGGTGTCAGCGTTTTTAGCCAATCGTTTTAATTCATCAACTACTTTTTCTTTGCCAGGCAATATTTCATAATGAGCCGCCCAGTCTTTCTCAGGGTCAACGCCCATTCTGGAAATCAACTGCTTACGTGATTTGGCACTTTTGTATTCAAGCTTTTCTTCTGGGCTCATTTTTCGCGTCAAAGCAGCCTGCTTCGCACGCTCTTGAGGTGTAGAGGTTGCTGTTGTACCTGTAGGTAAATCTCGAATGTGTCCGACACTCGATTTGACAACAAAGTCATTACCTAAGTATTTATTGATGGTTTTCGCCTTAGCCGGCGATTCCACGATAACCAGTGATTTTCCCATTGAACTGTGTAAGCCTTTTAATAAAGTAGGTCTGCAAATCCACGTTGCACGAAGTTTAATCTCTAGGGGCGCTGATATTAAGCAAACACCTTTTATATGACAAGCGATCCCTGTATTGTTTCACACATTAAATCTTGCTGAACTTAGTATTTCTTATTTAACATACTGAATTCATTGCTTAAGGACAATCATGGCTACCCTTCAAATTTTAACTATTGCATTTTTGATCATCATTGTACTTTTGTCAGTGGTCATTGGATCACGCGCACACCAAAAAGAAAAAGAGATAACAGAACGACGCGTTAAGCAACTTCAACTATCAAACAGAGCAGACCGCGTTGAACAACATATTCGCGGTTTGAAAGATATTAATACTGACACAATTGCCACAGATGTCCTGTATGATTTCTATCTAGACACACTTCGCGAACTTCTGCAATACACCGATGACCCTGAAAAAATTGAAATCCGTATAGCCACAGCCGAAGAAGGCAGAGATACCGAAGCTCTTATTTTCAACCCTGAGCCCGATCTTTTTAGCTTCCAAGAAAAAACCAACTATAAAGAAAGATTAACCAAACTGGCAAAAATGCTGCTGTATTTACGCCGAAAAGGACGCATCAGTAATACGCACTACCAAGCCTGCTATGAATATTTACGCTGGCTGAATTTGTGGATTCAACTCAATCGCCAAATGGTACAAGCCAATAAAAACTTTGCCGGTGGTGATATGCGTGTTGCCCAGACTCTATACGGTGTCATTTTGTCTCACATTAAATCAGATGCAACCGAGAGACCTGAAAAAAACACACTTAAGAACTTCATTACAGAACGCATGAAAGAAATCCTTTCCCCTCAAATTGAAGCAATGAAAGACAGCGATAACCCGGAAGAAGCCTTAACCGAACTCATGCATGATCTAGAAGTTCCAAAAGGACACTAACCGACATCACGCTAGGTAAATAGCAATACACTCAATTCAAGCTGCTATTTACCTTTTCCAGCGCGTAAATCAATTCAGACAATTCATTTAAAGTAGACTCATCCCCCGCCTCATTCCAATACAATGAAACGCTTTCTGGTGCGATTTTTATCCCAGTCAATAACGAGCCATGCTTAGACAAAATGTGCCCCATCCGTTCTTCTATCAAAATAGGCTCACTGCACCACCAGCCCTTTGAAATACTCTGATATTTCCACACTTCGTAAGGCAAAATCCAAATACAATCAGGCAATGTGATCAACTGTTTGGGACGGTAATAGGAATAAGCGACTGTTTTTTGCCGATTTTTTGATTTATCCCACTTGTCAGGAAGGTCAATTGATGTAAGCTGAACCGTAATACCAAGCTTTCGAGCATGCATACGCAAGCTCATTTTTTGACGCTCTTTTTTAGGCGGCACTATCCACAACGCCGACCCCATTAACGAAAGTGTAATAAAGATAACAATAAGAGCAGTCATAATTTTAATGTCTCTCTGGTTTTAAACTAAAATAAGTATATCGAGCTAATATTGGAGGTGTTCTATGATGTATAGCAGAATTCTACTCGCTGTTGACCTAACAGATGAAAGTATTAAGGTAGCAAACAAGGCCGTTGCACTCTGCAAAGCCACAGGCGCAGAACTTACCATACTTCACGTCATTGAATCACTCAATTACGCCTATGGCGGTGACGTTCCGATCGATATCACAGACATTCAGGCCCAATTGCAAGAAACGGCCAAAGAGCGGATTGCCATACTGGAAGCACAACTGGACGTTCCTGTACAAGAAAGCTGCATTTCTCAAGGCGGCATCGAAAGCGAAATCCACCGCATTGCCGAAGAGAAAAAAGTAGATCTGATCGTTGTTGGCAGTCATGGCCGACACGGTTTAGCACTACTTTTAGGTTCAACAGCAAATGGCGTTCTTCATGGCGCACCATGCGACGTACTGGCCGTTAAGGTGATAAAAGACTAACGCCACTTCAATAAGCAATAAAAAAGGCGATGGAACACATCGCCTTTTTACTCACATCCTAAACTAGCTTCTGGTCCAAGTTGTCCCTTCTCGACTATCAAGAAGCTCTATACCCTGGCCAGCCAACTCATCACGAATTTCATCACTACGAGCAAAGTTTTTGTCTTTACGCGCTTGCGTTCTTTCATCGATCAAAGCTTGTATTGCCGCCTCATCCAACCCTTCAGACACCGTACTGTTTTGCAAGAAATACGCAGGATCTTGATAAAGCAAGCCAAGCAGCTCAGCCAAAGAGCGCAGCTCTGCAGCCAACGATGCCGCCTTCTTAGCATCTTCCGCTTTGGCTTTATTCAGCTCACGAACGAGTTCAAACAACACAGAAACCGCAACAGCCGTATTGAAATCATCTTTCATCGCATCTTCGAAGCGTTCAGTAAATACCGACGGCTCAAAGGTCTCAGCTACATCTTGATCTCGTAATGCTGTATACAGGCGGTCAAGGGCTACTTTCGCTTCCAGCAAACTTTGATCTGAATAATCTATCGCACTGCGATATTGACTGGAAACCATCAGATAGCGAACCACTTCCGGATTAAACTTAGCCAACACATCACGCACCGTAAAAAAGTTACCCAAAGACTTGGACATCTTTTCGTTATTCACACGAACCGCGCCACAGTGCATCCAATAATTCACATAGTCTTTTCCGGTCGCCGCTTCTGATTGAGCGATTTCGTTTTCATGATGCGGGAACTTAAGATCAGGTCCACCGCCATGAATATCAAAATGACTACCAAGGCAGTTTGTTGACATAGCAGAACACTCAATGTGCCAACCAGGTCGACCATCACCCCACGGAGAAGCCCAAGAAACCTCACCCGCTTTTGCCTGCTTCCACAAAACAAAGTCCGCTGGGTGCTCTTTTGCCACCTCAACATCAATACGCGCACCGGCCAACATATCTTCAAGTTTACGATTATTTAGCTTGCCATAATCTTTAAATTTAGTTGCACGGTAATACACGTCGCCAGACGTACCCTGATAAGCAAACTCTTTATCGATAAGGATTTGCACCATATCGATTATTTCTTGCATAAATTCTGTGGCTTTTGGCTCACGGTCTGGCATTTTGTTGCCGAGGCGCAACTCATCTTCGCGCTGCGCTGCGATCATGCGCTCAGTCAAAGACTGAGTTGATTCATTATTTTCTTCTGCTCGCTTGATAATCTTGTCATCAACGTCGGTAATGTTACGAACGTAATTAAGTTCGTAACCTAGGTGACGAATAAAACGCGAAATAATATCAAAGGAAATCATCGCGCGTGCATGACCAATGTGGCAAAAGTCGTATACCGTGTTACCACAGACATACATGCCTACTTTGCCTTCTTCGATTGGCTTGAAAATTTCTTTCTTCCCACTAAGGGTGTTGTAAACCTTCAACATGCGCTTAATTTCCTTTCGCTTCGATTTTCGCCCAAGAATCACGTAACGTCACAGTACGGTTAAATACCATACCGTCTTCTTTTAAATCGCGACAGAAGTAGCCTTCACGCTCAAACTGGAACCCTTGACCTTTATCAGAATTTACCAAAGAAGGCTCAACTTTGGCGTTAGTTAATACCGTCAAAGACTCTGGATTGATAAAATCCAAGAACGTTTTGTCTTCATAGTTAGCGTCTGGCGCTTCATTGACGAACAAACGATCATAAAGATTCACTGTCGCATCTACCGCGTGTTTCGCACTCACCCAATGGATAACGCCTTTTGGTTTGTAATCTTCTGGATTCACACCAAGCGTGTTTTCATCATAGCGACAAAGTAATTCGACTACTTCGCCCGCTTCGTTTTTGATCGCTTCATCACAAGTAATGACGTAACCGCCACGAAGACGAACCGCACCATTAAGTGTCAAACGCTTCCATTTACGCGGTGGCACTTCGGCAAAATCCGCAGCATCTATGTATAACTCTTTGCTAAACGGCACTTCACGAGTGCCCGCTTCTTCGTTTTTCGGATGATTGCTAACAGTGAAGATTTCTTCTTTGTCTGCTGGGTAGTTGGTCAAGGTCACCTTAATAGGATTTAGCACAACCATGACGCGATTTGCGCTCGCATCCAAATCTTCACGAATAGCATGTTCTAGCATACCAACATCCACTACACTGTCAGACTTGGTCACACCAATACGTTCACAGAAGTTACGGATGGACAAAGATGTATAACCACGACGACGCAAACCAGAAATCGTAGGCATCCGCGGGTCATCCCAACCATGGACATGTTTTTCATCCACTAACTGCTTCAATTTACGTTTACTTGTCACTGTGTAGTTTAAGTTCAAACGAGCAAATTCAATTTGCTGTGGATGAGCTGTTTTTAACGTTTCCAATACCCAATCATACAAAGGACGATGGTCTTGGAATTCCAATGTACATACAGAATGAGTAATGTTTTCCAATGCATCAGACAAACAATGAGTGAAGTCATACATTGGATATACACACCATTTATCGCCTGTTTGATGATGATGCACATGGCGAACACGGTAAATAATTGGATCACGCATGTTGATATTTGGGCTGGCCATATCAATTTTGGCACGCAAAACCACTTCACCGTCTTTGTACTTACCGTTTTTCATGTCCATGAAAATGGCCATATTTTCTTCAACGGTACGATCACGGAATGGGCTGTTCTTACCAGGTTCTTTTAATGTGCCACGGTATTCACGCATTTGCTCAGCATTCAGCTCACACGCATACGCTTTGCCAGCTTGGATAAGCTGCACCGCAAAATCAAACAGCTGATCAAAATAATCTGAAGCAAACTTTGGCTCATCTTTCCATTCAAAGCCCAACCACTCGACATCACGCTTGATGGATTCAATGTATTCAACACTTTCCTTCTCTGGGTTAGTGTCATCGAAACGTAGATTACATTGACCGTTGTAACGTTGTGCTAAGCCAAAATTAAGGCAGATGGATTTAGCATGACCGATGTGTAAATAGCCATTTGGTTCAGGTGGGAAGCGAGTAAGAACCTTACCGCCGTGCTTGCCTGATTCGTTATCTTTATCAATGATTTGGGTAATAAAATTACCTGGTTTAGACGTTTCTGACATGTTTGATGTAAGTCCCGATAAGTGTTGATCTAACAATATTGTTACTTTGACCGACAAGTATATAGTATTTCGGATTGCATGGGATATTGAGCAAAAAATCTTTTCGACCTTTTTGTGCTTTTTGACCAAAAATTTGCCCACAATTAAAAACAAAAACCTGATGCCACCAAGGATTAGATAGTTTGAATGATTGGCTGTCTGGTATACTCCGCAATTCACCAACTCTCGCCCTATGCTTACCGCTCAAATAACGGTTTACAGGGTTAATTGTGAGGAACAAAATAGATGTCTGAAAAAGCCGTTGTTGTGTATTCCGGTGGGATGGATTCATTTACCGTCTTGAATACCGCTATCCAAAATGGTCTTGAAGTGTTCGCCTTGTCCTTTAACTATGGACAAAAACACAGCAAAGAATTAGAAGTCGCTGCACAGGTATGTCGTGAATTAGGCATTTCCCATAAAGTTGTAGACATTACCGCGATCAATAGCCTAATGGCTAACTCGTCGCTTACAGGCGATGCCGAGATTCCTGAAGGACACTACGAAGACGACAACATGAAGTCTACCGTGGTGCCAAATCGCAACATGGTTTTGCTTTCGATGGCGATTGCTTATGCCGTTTCCCTAGAAGCTGGCAAGGTTTACTACGGTGCTCATTCAGGTGACCATCATATTTATCCCGATTGCCGTCCAGAATTTGTTGAAGCAATGAACGCCGTGTCCAAAATTGCCAACTATCAATCGGTTGAAATTGTCACACCATTTTTACATGTTTCAAAAGGTGAGATTTTAAAAGCCGGATTAGAGATGAATCTTAACTACGCCAATACATGGACTTGTTACAATGGCCGCGAAAGATCATGTGGCAAGTGTGGCGCTTGCTGTGAGCGTTTAGAAGCGTTTGCCGAGCAAGGCAAAACCGACCCTTTGGATTACGAAGCGTAACCAGGCAATTAAATATTTTTTCTGATTTTAGTGTGTTTGTTTTAGTGCTGATTGGCTTTTGTTCCACAAATGACCCATGTAGCCTTTAAATTATCAACTAAAGTTATAACCCTTACCTCGACTGTTTTTCGAGACGCTGCTTGTCAGCATGTAAATGGTGTAACCCAATGTATTCTATTAAAGAAGCTTTTTATTCACTACAAGGTGAAGGCGCTCATGCTGGACGCCCTGCACTATTTTGTCGTTTTACCGGCTGCAATTTATGGTCTGGTTTAGAAAAAGCACGCGCCAAATCCGAGTGCCAATTTTGTGATACTGATTTTATCGGCACAGATGGTCAACATGGTGGAAAATTCCAAACGGCCCAACAACTGCGCGCCCATATCGATGCACTTTGGCCTGCTGGCCAAGGACACAAATACGTTGTTTTTACTGGCGGCGAGCCTGCCCTTCAATTGGACAACGATGTCATCGCAGAAATGAAACAGCATGGATACACCATTGCGATAGAAACGAACGGCACAATGGCATTACCTCAAGGAATTGACTGGGTTTGTGTTAGCCCTAAAACAACCACACCATTAATTGTTAATAAAGGCCATGAGCTCAAACTGGTGTACCCACAAGCGCACCTTTCGCCAGCATTATTTGAGAGCCTAGATTTCCAGAACTTTTATTTGCAACCTATGGACCAAAGCCACTTATCCCCCGACCAAATTCCACTTATTGACACTCAACAAGCTACTTTGAACTATTGTTTATCGCATCCACGGTGGCGTCTTAGCTTACAAACACATAAAATGCTCAACATTGATTAGACAATCGACACTTCGCTATTAATTAAACAAGGAATCTTAAATGATCATTCTACACACCAACTACGGCGACATTCACGTTGAACTCGATTATGACAAAGCACCAAAGTCAGCAAAAAACTTTGAAGATTATGTAACATCCGGCTTTTACGACGGCGTTATTTTTCACCGTGTAATCAACGGCTTCATGGTTCAAGGCGGCGGTTTTGAGCCAGGCATGACACAAAAAGAATCCCGCACAGCGATCGAAAACGAAGCGGATAACGGCCTAAAGAATGAGATCGGTACATTGGCCATGGCTCGTACTATGGATCCTCACTCTGCCTCTGCTCAGTTCTTCATCAACGTTGCAGACAACAGCTTCCTAAACCACCGCAGCAAAACGCCAGACGGTTGGGGCTATGCAGTATTTGGTAAAGTCACTGCAGGAATGGACGTTGTGAACAAAATCAAAGAAGTGAAAACAACGATGAAGTCAGGACACCAAGACGTTCCTGCTGAAGACGTAATCATTGAAAGCGCTGAACTAGTAAAAAGCGAAGACTAATGCTTCGCTATTTTATTTCAGATCTGCACTTAAGCGACAAACGCCCGGATTTAATCCGGGCGTTTGTACAAATGAGCGAAGCACTTATTGCGCGAAATGAGGCATCTGAACTCTATATTTTAGGTGATTTCTATGAAGCGTGGATCGGCGACGATTATCACGCAGACTGGAATACTGAAATAGAGAATGCATTGCTAAATGTGTCTAAAGCTGGAATTGGACTGTTTTTTCTGCATGGCAATCGAGACTTTCTAATTGGCAAAACTTGGTTAGATCGCGTTGGTGCCACGCTCATTCAAGAGCAAACGACAATCGAGCTTGATGGCAAATCTGTGCTACTCACTCATGGTGATGAATACTGTTTAGAAGACACAGAATATCAAGCTTTTAGACAAACCGTTCGCTCGCCCGTTTGGCAGGAACACATTCTAACTTTGCCACTTGAGCAACGTATTGCGTTGGCTGCCCAACTTCGAAATGACAGCAAAACCATGGCATCCGAGAAATCTCTCTCCATTATGGATGTAACACCATCAGCCGTTGAGCATTCGCTAATTCAACACCGCTGCAACAGCGTGATTCATGGGCACACTCACCGCCCAGACCTTCATCAGGATAACTCTTATCTTAGGTGCGTTCTTGGAGACTGGGATGAGTTTGTTTGGCTAGCAAGCATTGAGAACAATGTCTACACTCAATACAAAGCCTCGGTTGACCGTTTCTCAAAGCAAGTACTGGCAGGACTGGAAGAAGTGCATAAAGTAGTGCTTACTTAAAAGCACTACATGGTACCTATCGATTTAGACAAAAACGCCAGCAACCGCTGGCATTTTTTGACTCATCGTTTTAATAACTCGCGAACCCACACAGTTTCATCTGCATTCCTCGACCGACTAAACTCAATATTGCGGTTATGCAGCATCGCAACAGCACGGAAAAAAGCATTGTTTACAATAACTGGACTCAATTGAATTGAATATTCATTCCACCAATGTTGCTGCGCTTTGCAGGTTAATAATTGATATAAAAAATCCAACTCCAATGAGCCTCGATACATGACATCCAAATCAACTATAGGGTCGACTTTTGCAATTTCTAATGCAAGCCAATAAGTGACATCTGGCAGGGTTTCACTTTTATGTATGCCCATCATATCCTCCAGAATTGCGAGTGAATATTATGAGTGTAGCACCCCGCTAAAAAGTCACCATTAACACAAAGCAGATGATTGTGGCATTTTGTAAATTACGCGCTGCTTGGTGGGCCACTGTGCATGCGAAATTCTTCATCTGGCTCTGTAATAAGCTTTTCTTCTAAGTCACGGAAAAAAGCCACACGATCCTCTATAGGTTCATTGGAATATTCTTTAGCAAGTTCAAGATAATCCTGAAAATGTCTTGCTTCGGATTTTAATAATGACACATAAAACTTCGACAACTCTTCGTCCAAATGCGGAGCCAAAGCGGCAAATCGTTCGCAAGAACGTGCCTCGACAAAAGCACCAATAATCATAGTATCGACCAAACGAGCAGGCTCATGGGTACGAATGTGCTTGCGCAAACCATCAGCGTAACGAGAAGCCGACAAATGATCGTACGCCACGTTGCGCTTTCGCATGATTTTATGAACTTGTTCAAAATGCAACAACTCTTCACGAGCCAAACGAGACATCTTATGCAGTAAATTATCGCGATCTACATAGCGATACATTAAGCTCATCGCAGTCGATGCCGCTTTCTTCTCACAGTGAGCATGATCATTTAAAAGCAATGTTTGATTCTCTATCGCCCAATTTACCCATGCTTCAGGAGATTCGCACGGAAGAAATTCAACAAGCTCTGGGTACGCAGATAACATTACTCTACCTTTTTATGTTAAAAAACGTGATTATACCTTGTATTAATTGCTTAGGCAGCAACGTCTTGATTTGGATATCAAATTCGTAATGAATGATTTTTATGAACCTCAAAAACTAAAGATTGGCCAACACGTTGGCGTCGAACTAGACCCTTATGTTTTGAATTACCCAATGGACAGCCAAAAAACCACTTGGGTAGCAGATCAAGGTGGTCGTCCTTTTGTGCTGCGCTTCTTCCAATCAAACAAAGGCAAAGTGGAAGATTTTCTGCAAAATGCAAGAAAATACGCCGCGGTAAAACACCCTGCTATTACACCTAACTACCCCCCTTTTTATTCCAACTTGTGGGTATTTTCTTGCTCGGCCGTATGCGGTGGCGAAAACCTCTATAGCTTTTTGGGTAAATATCCAGACGGTGCCCCACTTAATGTTGTGATCAGCCTTTTCGATAATATTGCCAAAGCATTGGATCAGGTACACAAAAACAGACTGTTCCATGGCCATTTAGACCTTAGTTCCATCCATGTCGTTAACGGCTTAGGCATTATGACAGGCTTTGGCTCTCACAATTGGATGAAACGAATTGAAGAAAGTGAAATGGACATTCGTTTGTTCCCTAGTGAGTATCTAAAAAAGGACCAACAACGTACTCCATCGTCTGATAAATTTGCCTTTATGCGATTGCTTATGGCGGCGTTACTAGGCGAATCCATTCTTGATAAAGACTTTGCAACGGGCCTTCCTGACACCCACCCATTATTAAGCGATGTGGCATGGGAGCGCATAGTAAAATGGAGCCGTGATAGTGAGCGTCATCGCCCTAAATCATTAGCCGAAGTGATCGGTATTATCCGAGCAAACTTATACAAACAAGAGCCTAATGAGAGCTCTGCCGCGAAACGCGCAGTCAAGCGCTATATTAGGACGCTAACACCTTTGACTATCGGCATTGGCTCAGCAATGGCTCTGGCATTGATGACTGCGGTCATTTTTTGGCCTGAGACACCGCCCCCTAAAGCGGCTATCGTTACACCAAAAATAGAGCCAAAACCCTCAAAAGCCGCTTCATTTGACGCCTTACCACAAATTTTAGAGGAGCCACTGAGCTCTGGTGGCACAGCACCCAAAATTGAAAAAATAGCCTCTTCTACTTTTATTATGGGCGACCAAACGCACGTAGGCGATGACAATGAAAAACCCGCTCATGAAGTTGACATACCAAACGGCTTTTACATTAGTAAGTACGAAGTAACCTTTGATCAGTATGACAAATTTGCTAAGGCCACCCATCGCGAATTACCCCCTGACAATGGCTGGGGGCGTGGCAAACGCCCAGTCATCAACATCAGTTGGTACGATGCGAAAGCATATACTGCATGGGTATCTGACGAAACCAACCAAGAGTACCGCCTACCTACTGAAATTGAATGGGAATACTCGGCAAGAGCAGATTCAGATACGGCATTTTGGTATGGCGATACTGTCAGAGCTGGCTACAGCGTATGCGACAGCTGTGGCAGCAAATGGGATGGAATTTCTTCTGCGCCAGTTGGCAGTCAAGCCAGTAATCCACTAGGCTTGTTTGATATGCACGGCAACGTTGCTGAATGGGTTGAAGATTGCTATCACGACACTTATGACGGCGCACCAACTAAAAACCAAGTATGGCTTGCAAACCAGTGCGATCATCGTGTGTTGCGAGGTGGTTCTTGGTTTGACATCCCTAGAGTTGGTCGAAGCTCGACACGATACCGCGCTCAACCTGACTTAAAAGCCAGTAATTGGGGGTTCAGAGTGGTTAGAGTCATTCAGCAATCAAATGAATAGGCTAAATCAGAATAATTCCGCTAAATGTCACCTATTCGAAATTGTTATGGTACACAGTAAGTCTTTAGCGCTTTTTTTCTATAAAATGTACCCATCAAAAAAGTAATACGCCGTTAGCGAAATGTATCGGATTGCATTCGCTAACCACAGAAAAGTAAGGTGGCCGTGCCTTAGGCATGCTGTAACAATACTGAAAAGCCAAGGCTTGAATATGATGTTGCATACGCCACCAGATGCAAAGTAAACGATCTGTATAAAAACCGCTATTCAAGGAACAAGACATTAAGGTATGGCGTTCTATTTTCTCTAGAGTGAATACCGTTGACCTGATCTTAGCCCTCACGTTTAGCATATAACATAATCGTAAATTATTATTCAGAGGTGCAAATGAGCTTATATTTAGAGTACTTACAAGAGATAGAGAATCGTAAAAGCCAAGGGTTGCATCCTAAACCTATCGATGGCGGTGATCTATTAACAGAAATCATTGCTCAAATTAAAGACACTGGGCACGAACACCGTAAAGACTCCCTTTCTTTTTTCATTTATAACACTTTACCGGGTACAACAAGTGCCGCAGGCGTAAAAGCAAAATTCTTGAAAGAGATCATTCTTGGTGAAGCCGTTGTTGAAGAAATTACACCAACGTTCGCACTAGAACTTTTGTCTCACATGAAAGGCGGCCCATCTGTTAAAGTATTAATCGATCTTGCCTTATCTGATGATGCTTCTGTAGCCGTTGCCGCAGCCGACGTACTTAAAACGCAAGTATTCCTATACGAAGCGGATATGGAACGTCTTGGTGATGCTTTCAAAGCGGGCAACACCGTCGCCAAAGACATTCTAGAAAGTTACGCTAAAGCCGAGTTCTTTACCAAACTTCCTGACATTGACGAAAAAATTGATGTGGTTACCTACATCGCCGCTGAAGGTGATATTTCAACCGACTTATTGTCTCCTGGTAACCAAGCGCACTCTCGTTCTGACCGTGAACTTCACGGTAAGTGCATGATTTCTCCAGAAGCTCAACAAGAAATCAAAGACCTACAAGCTAAACACCCGAATGCTAAAGTTATGCTTATCGCAGAAAAAGGCACCATGGGCGTTGGTTCTTCACGTATGTCTGGCGTAAACAACGTCGCTCTTTGGGCAGGTCAACAAGCAAGCCCATACATCCCATTTGTTAACTTTGCCCCTGTAGTAGCAGGCACAAATGGCATTTCTCCAATTTTCATGACCACTGTTGGTGTAACTGGCGGTATCGGTCTAGATTTGAAAAACTGGGTTAAGAAACTAGACGAAGCTGGCAACCCTGTTCGTGACGCTAACGGCGACACGGTTCTTGAACAAGCTTACTCTGTTGAAACTGGTACGATTCTGACGATCAACACAAAAGAAAAGAAACTGTATAACGGTGATAAAGTTCTTGTTGATGTCTCTTCTGCCTTTACTCCTCAGCAAGTAGAGTTCATGAAAGCAGGCAGCTCTTACGCAGTGGTTTTCGGTAAGAAACTACAAACATTCGCCGCGGAAACACTGGGCATTCCAATGCCAACTGTTTTTGCTCCTGCGAAAGAAATTTCAAACGATGATCAAGGCTTAACCGCTGTTGAGAAAATTTTCAACAAGAACGCCGTTGGTGTTAATTCCAAGAAAGCCCTTCATGCTGGTTCCGACGTTCGCGTTAAAGTGAACATTGTAGGTTCGCAAGACACTACCGGCTTGATGACGTCTCAAGAATTGGAATCGATGGCGGCTACCGTTATCTCCCCAAGTGTTGACGGTGCATACCAATCTGGTTGTCACACAGCCTCTGTTTGGGACTCTAAAGCACAAGCAAACATTCCAAAATTGATGTCTTTCATGAATCAGTTTGGTTTGATCACGGCTCGTGACCCTAAAGGCGTTTACCCACCAATGACAGACGTTATTCACAAAGTATTGAATGACATTACTGTGGATGACACAGCGATCATCATCGGTGGTGACTCTCACACACGTATGTCCAAAGGTGTAGCGTTTGGTGCCGACTCAGGTACAGTTGCGTTGGCATTAGCAACAGGTGAGGCAACTATGCCAATTCCTGAGTCTGTAAAAGTTACCTTTAAAGGCGAAATGAAGAGCTACATGGATTTCCGTGATGTGGTTCATTCTACTCAGGCTCAAATGCTAAAACAGTTTGGCGGCGAAAACGTTTTCCAAGGCCGTGTCATTGAAGTACACATCGGCACGCTGATGGCTGACCAAGCGTTCACATTCACTGACTGGACTGCAGAAATGAAAGCAAAAGCTTCCATCTGTATTTCTCAGGATGAAACACTTATTCAGTCTCTTGAGTTGGCGAAAAAGCGTATCCAAATCATGATTGACAAAGGAATGGAGAACGCAGCACAAACGCTTCACGGCCTTATCAAACTTGCTGACAAGCGCATTGCTGGCATTCAATCTGGCGAGCAACCAGCACTTGCTCCAGACAACAATGCTAAATACTACGCGGAAGTGGTTGTTGACCTTGATGAAATCAACGAGCCAATGATTGCTGACCCAGATGTAAACAATGAAGATGTATCTAAGCGTTACACGCACGACGTTATTCGTCAGGTGTCTTTCTACAAAGACAAGCCTGTTGACTTAGGATTTGTTGGCTCTTGTATGGTGCACAAAGGCGACATGCAAATCATTGCGTCTATGCTACGCAATCTAGAAGCACAAAACGGCAGCGTTGAATTTAAAGCCCCTCTTGTTGTTGCGCCACCAACTTACAACATTGTTGATGAGTTAAAAGCCGACGGCGACTGGGATATTTTGAAGAAATACGCAGGTTTTGAGTTCGATGACACAAACCCTAAAGGCGTAGCACGCACAAAATACGAAAATATTTTGTATTTGGAACGCCCTGGTTGCAACTTGTGCATGGGTAACCAAGAGAAAGCAGAGCCTGGTGATACAGTAATCGCAACGTCTACTCGCCTATTCCAAGGCCGTGTTGTTGCAGACTCCTCTGAGAAGAAAGGTGAATCTTTACTGGGTTCAACGCCATTGGTTGTCTTGTCTACCGTTTTGGGACGCTTCCCAACATTGGAAGAGTACAAAGCAGCGGTTGCAGGCATTAACCTGACTGACTTTGCGCCACCATTAGAAGCAATGACAACAGCGCCAGTAGAATTCATCCCTGCTACTAATATTTAATCAACTTTCGATTAAATAGTACTTTTGCTAAAAAGCGACACTCGCTGAGTGTCGCTTTTTTTATGCCTACATTTGGCGTATGAGGCTTAGGGCTGAGGAAATAGATTTAGTCAAAATAAAGGCACAAAAAAGCCCCGCAATGCGAGGCTTCTCCTAAAAGGTTGATAAACTAAATAACTTCTCGTTCTACCAGCTCATCAAATTCGGCTTGCAATTGACGCTCTATAGGACTCTCTACATCCTGAGCATTAATATGGTGCTGACGACCAGCGTGTTTTGCTTTGTGCTTTATCAACTGCTTTTCTAATTTCCCAACTAAAAGATCAAGGGCTGGCTTTAGTTGCTTGTCTGTCTTAACCGTTGCAAAAAGATCATGACCAGGAATATGAACACTGGCTTCTACAATTAATTCATGAATCTCATGCTTCTCTGTGTTTAGTATCACTTTAATGGTCGTTATTTGGTTATTAATACGCGCCAAGTGATCCATTTTTTCTTTTACTACTTCTTGAACTTCTTCACCAGATTGGACGTGGTGACCGCTAATATTCAATGTATACATAGAGAATTTCCTTCTGTTTTGGTCAGGTGTTTTATTAACGTACTTTTTATTCCTCCTCTTCTGCCCTTACCTATAATCTATGGATGAAGTGATCTAATTTCAATGCCTGTAATGTAAAAACTTGTTCAAGATCATGAACAAACAAAAACACCGAAGAAAGCCACTTATACCCCTTAAACACTTTATATATCAATACCATACCACTTTAAAAGAGCAAAGCATTCAATCGCTCTTTCATTAAAATAAATATTTTTTACACCTATAGCAAGCTTTAGTTTTAACCGCGAAGTGATCTTATTCAATCAGTCGCTAGGTAAGTGTAGCAGCCAAAAAACAAATGAGAGAAGAATTGCACCTGCCATATAGCGGAACATTAAAAATCAGCAAAAAAAAAACGCCAGTCGGTTAAGACTGGCGTTTCGGTTAGCCTAGAAAAATACGCGACTAGTCGTTTAGCAAAATCCGTAACATACGACGTAGAGGCTCTGCAGCGCCCCACAACAACTGGTCACCAACAGAGAAAGCACTAATGTACTCAGGTCCCATATTCAGCTTACGAATACGACCAACTGGAATAGTCAATGTTCCAGTGGCAGCCGTAGGAGTTAAACGCTCCATAGTCGCTTGCTTATCATTAGGAACCACACTCACCCAATCATTATGCTCTGCAAGCATTCCTTCGATATCCGCAACAGGGATGTCTTTGTTTAGCTTGATCGTGTAAGCCTGACTATGACAACGCATCGCACCGATACGAACACATAGACCATCTACAGGAATAGGTTTCCCGTCGATACCTAAGATCTTGTTACACTCAGCCTGTGCTTTCCACTCTTCACGGCTCTGGCCGTTATCAAGCTGACTATCAATGTAAGGGATCAAAGAGCCCGCTAGCGGAACACCAAACTGATCCGTCGGCAAATTACCAGAGCGCATTGTCTCTGCCACTTTACGATCAATTTCAAGAATCGCACTAGCAGGATCAGCAAGCTCAGAAGCAACAGAACCTTGCAACATGCCCATTTGATTAATCAATTCACGCATGTGGCGCGCACCACCACCAGAAGCGGCTTGGTAAGTCATAGAAGTCATCCACTCGATATGGCCCTTCTCAAACAACCCACCTAGCGCCAATAGCATCAAGCTAACCGTACAGTTACCACCCACAAAAGTTTTAACGCCGCTATTCAAACCTTGCTTGATAACGTTTAAGTTCACTGGATCAAGCACAATAATTGCGTCTTTTTCCATGCGAAGTGATGACGCCGCATCAATCCAGTAACCTTTCCAACCAGCATTGCGCAACTGTGGGTAAATAGCCTTGGTGTAATCCCCGCCTTGACAGGTAATAATAATATCCATTTTCTTCAATGCTTCGATGTCGCTGGCATCTTGAAGCAATGGAATATCTTTACCAATTTCTGGACCTTTCTGCCCCGTTTGAGATGTCGTGAAAAAAACAGGATCAATATGATCAAAGTCTTTTTCTTCCATCATGCGTTGCATCAACACGGAACCGACCATTCCGCGCCATCCGACTAAACCTACAGTGTGTTTTGACATGGTTAACGTTACCTTTTTTTGTGGGGCCACTCATACCAAGAGCAGTATCCCTAATGAATACCCAATATCGTTATGATATTAAGCTTTTTAATGCTGCGCTGTTAACGCGTTAAGTACGGCATCGCCCATGGCTTGCGTACTAACAGTTTCGCACCCTTCTGATGCAATATCTGCCGTTCTAAGACCTAGATCTAGAACCTTGCTTACCGCTGCTTCAATAGCATCGGCGGCTTCTTTTGCGTCTAAAGAATAACGCAACATCATAGCAACTGACAAAATTGTCGCCAATGGGTTAGCGATTCCTTTGCCTGCAATGTCTGGCGCAGAGCCGTGACATGGCTCATACATACCGCGACCTTCCGCATCAAGAGAAGCAGAAGGTAGCATACCAATAGAACCTGTCAACATCGCAGCCGCATCAGAAAGGATATCACCAAACATATTGCCAGTAACCATTACATCAAACTGTTTTGGCGCTCGAACAAGCTGCATAGCAGCATTATCGACTAGCATATGAGTCAATTCGACGTCTGGATACTCTTTCGCTACTTCTTCCATGACTTCTTTCCAAAGTACCGTCACTTCTAGCACGTTGGATTTATCAATAGAACAAACACGCTTACCACGCTGACGAGCCGCTTCGAAAGCAGAACGACCGATACGACGAATTTCTGATTCGCTGTAGACATAGGTATTGAAGCCTTCACGTTCGCCATTTTCTAACGTACGAATCCCACGAGGCTGACCAAAATAAATACCACCCGTTAGCTCACGAACAATCAGAATATCCAAACCTGCAACGATTTCTGGCTTCAAGCTAGACGCATCAGCTAGCTGTGGGTATAGAATCGCAGGACGAAGATTCGAAAATAGCTCTAGGTTAGAACGCAAACCAAGTAAGCCTTTTTCAGGGCGAACTGACATGTCTAACTTATCCCACTTAGGGCCACCAACCGCACCAAGCAAAATAGCATCAGCCGCTTTCGCCTTTGTTAATGTAGCTTCTGGCAACGGAGAGCCAGTCTCATCGTAAGCAGAGCCACCGACTAAAGCGCTTTCATGCTGAATATTCAAGGAAAACTGCTCATTCACTGCATCCAATACTCGAACCGCTTGCGCTACGATTTCTGGACCAATACCGTCGCCCGGCAATACCAATACATTCTTAGTCATGTTAAACCCTTTAAAAATCTGTCTTCTAATATGTTGTTTTGAAAACTATTGACCGCGTGGCAAGAAAAGCCACGGCGCATCATTCATGCGTTTTTCTTCGTAACGACGGATCGCGGCATCTTGCTGTAACGTTAAGCCGATATCGTCTAAACCATTCAACAAACAATGTTTACGGAAATTATCGACATTAAATTCGAATGTCGCACCAGAAGGCGAAGTGACGGTTTGGTTTTCAAGGTCAACAATCACTTGAGCGCCTTCACGTAATGCCACTTCCGCAAACAATTGATCCACTTCTTCGGCTTGTAATACGATAGGCAACAAGCCATTTTTGAAACAGTTGTTGTAAAAAATATCCGCAAAGCTGGGCGCAATAATGGAACGGAAACCATAATCATCTAATGCCCAAGGCGCGTGTTCACGGCTAGAACCACAACCAAAGTTCTGACGTGCCAACAATACACTCGCACCTTTGTAACGATCTTGGTTTAACACAAAATCCTTACGAATAGGACGACCATCGCATTCTTGGTCTGGCTGTCCTTCGTCTTCATAACGAAGTTCATCAAATAAATTCTTACCAAAACCAGTGCGCTTGATGGATTTCAAGAACTGTTTTGGAATGATCATATCAGTATCAACGTTCGCCAAATCCAAAGGAGCGGCTAGACCTGTATGTTTAGTAAAAGGACGCATACTGTTCTCCTAGTGTTTAACAAACTCATTAACATCAACAAAATGGCCAGCAATCGCTGCCGCCGCGGCCATTGCAGGACTAACCAAATGCGTACGACCACCAAAGCCTTGACGACCTTCAAAGTTACGGTTGGACGTAGACGCACAATGTTCGCCAGCACCTAGTTTGTCAGCGTTCATTGCCAAACACATAGAACAACCCGGCTCACGCCATTCTAATCCAGCGGCTTCGAAAATTTCATGCAAGCCTTCTTTTTCCGCTTGCGCTTTTACCAAACCAGAGCCAGGCACAACAATCGCTTGCTTAAGTGTAGAAGCAACTTTACGGCCTTTAACAACTTCAGCGGCAATACGTAAATCTTCAATACGAGAGTTTGTACAAGAACCAATGAAAACACGATCTAGAACCACATCAGACAACATAGTTTTGCCTTCTAGACCCATGTATTTCCAAGCACGCGCGTAGCCTTCTTTTTTCACTGGGTCTTTCTGATCTTCCGCACGAGGAATTGGTTCATCAATGGCAATAACCATTTCTGGAGAAGTTCCCCACGTGACTTGTGGCTTAATGTCTTCCGCTTTGATCACAACCACTTCGTCAAATTGCGCGTCTTTGTCAGAAACAAGGTCTTTCCAAGCCTCTACCGCCATATCCCAATGAGCCCCTTTTGGTGCATAAGGACGACCTTTAACGTATTCGACAGTCGTATCATCTACCGCAATCAAACCAACGCGCGCGCCGGCTTCAATGGCCATGTTACAAACGGTCATACGACCTTCCATCGACAAAGATTGAATACCTGTTCCGCCAAATTCAATCGCAAAGCCTGTTCCGCCGGCGGTTCCGATCGCACCGATAATAGCTAACACAACGTCTTTCGCCGAAACCCAAGGTGATAATTCACCATCCACGCGAACCAACATGTTACGGCTTTTCTTCTGCACCAAACACTGAGTCGCTAAAACGTGCTCAACTTCAGAGGTACCGATACCATGTGCTAAAGCACCAAACGCACCGTGCGTGGATGTATGTGAATCGCCACACACAACCGTCATGCCTGGAAGCGTTGCACCCTGCTCTGGCCCAACAACGTGCACGATTCCTTGGCGAATGTCTTTCATGTTGAATTCAGTGATACCGAATTCATTGCAGTTATCGTCCAAAGTCGTTACTTGGATCTTAGAAACTGGGTCTTCAATACCATCAACACCCGAAATTCGCTCTTTCTTAGTTGTCGGTACGTTATGGTCTGGTGTTGCCAAGCTTGAAGACACACGCCAAGGCTTACGCCCAGCCAATCGAAGACCTTCAAAAGCCTGTGGTGATGTCACTTCATGAAGCAGCTGTAAATCGATATAAATCAAAGCGCTGCCGTCATCTCGTTGCTGAACAAGGTGGCTATCCCACAGCTTGTCGTAAAGGGTTTTCGCTGACATAAGTTCTCTCCTCAGAAATCTATTGCGCTATCCTAAAACTTTGACTTAAATTACTCAAATTCATATTTTTCATATTTTGGATAATTTTTTGGAATGATAGATATTGCAGAGCTACTCACCTTTATAAAAGTCGCCGAAACCAGCTCCTTTTCGGAAGCGGGCGCGCAACTATTCGTGACTCAGCCCGCTGTCAGCAAACGCATTGCGGCACTAGAAAGTAACTTAGGGGTTACGCTTTTTGATCGAATAGGACGCCAAGTGCAATTGACTGAAGCCGGTATACGCCTTCTGCCCAAAGCAATAAAAATGGCGGAAGATCTACAAGACATAAAACGCAGTATGACATTGCAAATGCAAGATGTGAGCGGCGAATTACGCATTTCAACCGGCCATCACATTGGCTTGCACCGTCTACCGACATTTCTCAAACGATTCCAAGAGGACTTTCCAAGCGCGCAATTGGAAATTGAATTTGTTCAATCAGAAGAAGCCTACCAAGATGTTTTGAAAGGACGCGCTGAATTAGGAATCATTACCTTATCTAATAAAGAAAACGCGCTTATAGAATCCTTGCCGATCTGGTCCGATCCGTTGACATGTGTTGTCAGTCAAGATCACCCACTGGCGTCATCTAACAATCTAACGCTTATCGAACTAGCGAAACACGCATGTGTACTGCCAAATAAAAACACCTTTACCCGACAAATTGCCGAGCAAGCGTTCGGCAAACAAGGACTAAAACCCAAAGTCCGTATGAATACCAACAATCTAGAAACATTGGCCATGCTGGTAGGTATTGGCTGGGGATGGTCTTTGCTGCCGTCTACTTTAGTCGATGACAAATTGGTCGTACTAAACCTTGCCGATCTGAACGTAGAAAGAGAGTTAGGTGTTATTCATCACAAGCAAAGAACGCTTAGCCGTGCTGCCATTGCCTTTATCGAATTATTAAAAAATGACAGCAGTACAATGTAACATGGCCATTTTTTCAACGGCGCTGGCTGAGTATTATAATTGCCAGCGCCGACGCGCTAACACAGGCGGCGGCTGTAAACACCCACGCGCCACCGATCCACTCCCACAAATATCCAGCAATCACCATTCCCAAACCACCACCCAAACCTATCGCGAAAGCACTGTACATGGCTTGCCCTTGACCAGCATAACGCTCAGGAAACAATCGACGAATTTGTTCAATTGACACCATATGAAACAAAGCAAAAGTGACACAATGCAGCAACTGGGTAAGCACCAATACCCAAACAATAGAAGCGAACCATCCAACCAATACCCAACGAACAACACCACAAACGAAACACAACATGATAATGTGCACAACATCGAATTTTTTAATGGTGTTGCCAAAAAACAAAAACAAAAAAATCTCAATCACGACGCCAAGCGCCATTAATAGACCAATAGACTGACCGCTGTATCCGAGGTTTGATAAATGCACCGCAAAAAAGACATTGAATGGCGCGTGGGACATAAAAGCCAAAAAAGCCAGCGTAAAGAACAACATTGACTCTGGGGTCTTCACTAGAGCCATAAAGGAGGTGGTCGCTTTTTGCGTATTAACTTCATACGCTTGTTCTTTCAGAAAAAACGACGTCACCACCGCTAAAGCAAGAAAAGTACACATGGTCGGAATGACAACAACGGTACCAAATTGTCCAATCAAGAAACCCGCACCCGTCACTGCAAACACGTACCCTATCGAACCACCAACTCGCAATCGAGTATACGGTACGTCTAAGTGCCTTATACTTCTCACAGCCAGAGAGTCAGTCATAGGGATCAACGCCGAGTAAAACAGCGCCATAGTGCACGTTAATAACCACAAGGTTTCGAATTCATTACTCCAGTTAAAAGGAATCACGGCAACAAAGCAGCCCAATATCCCAAGCTGGAGTATGCGCTTTGGCAACCCCACTTTTGCCGTCAACCACCCCCAAAAATGCGGAATGACAATACCCGACAAAGTAAACGTCGACATTAAACGGCCAATTTCAGAGGCACTTAAACCAATCGATTTATAATACATCGAAATATAAGGCATCATGACGCCTACCAAGGCACAGAAAAAAAAGTAAAAAAAGAACAAGGGCCATGCCACAGGACGAGCATTTTCAGAAAACATCAGAGCTCCAGAAAACCAGAAATTTGGTAGGTTATAACGGCAAATAAGTATGCATTAATAGGAATCATTGAGTATGCTGGAAACAGCAACAAAAAGCACGACAGAGAATGGAACCTATCCTCTATAAATCTAACTAATTCTGTTAGCGCTTATACCAAAACTTCCCTATTTTAAGAGAGAAAAATCATGACTAATAATCAAGAGTGGTGGCGTGGCGCAGTCATTTATCAGGTTTATCCCAGAAGTTTTTTTGATTCGAATAACGATGGCATTGGCGACCTACCCGGTGTCACCGCAAAAATGGACTATATTGCCTCATTGGGAGTCGATGCGATTTGGCTCTCGCCTTTTTTCACCTCTCCAATGAAAGACTTTGGTTACGATGTGTCTGATTATTGTGACGTAGACCCTATTTTTGGCGACATGAGTGATTTCGATGCACTAATAGAGTCAGCCCACCAACATGGATTAAAGGTCATGATTGATCAGGTGCTGAATCACAGCTCAGACCAACACCCTTGGTTTGTTGAATCTCGTAGCAATCATGCTAACGCTAAAGCCGATTGGTACATTTGGGCAGACGCGAATTCGGATGGCACTGTCCCGAATAATTGGCTCTCGGTGTTTGGTGGACCAGCTTGGCACTGGGACAGTCGCCGCAAACAATATTATCTGCATAATTTTTTAGACAGTCAGCCTGATTTGAATTTCCATAACCCTGATGTTGTAGACGCGCTATTAGAAACCGTTGAATTTTGGCTCAAACGTGGCGTAGATGGATTTCGTTTAGATACTGCCAATTACTATTATCATGATGTCGAACTTCGTAACAACCCACCAAAAGAAGACGTGGTCGAAGGCAGTATTGGCGTTCGTCTCGACAATCCATACGCTTACCAACTTCACCTTTACGATAAATCTAGACCTGAAAATATCGGCTTTTTGCAACGTTTACGAGGCTTACTGGATCAATACCCCAATACCACGACAGTGGGTGAAGTAGGCTGTGATTTTGCTCTCGACACGATGGCGGCCTACACTCAAGGAGGAGACAAATTACACATGTGCTACTCCTTTGACTTACTCACCCACGACTCCTCGATGACACACATTCGCAACACAATGCAGACCATAGAAACCGGGCTGGGCGATGGCTGGCCATGCTGGTCAATCGGCAACCATGATGTGGAACGAGTGGCGACTCGCTGGGGGAACAATCACGACCCAATCGCAAAAAGTAAAATTTACATGGCGATGCTCTTAACGCTAAGAGGAAGTGTGTGCTTATACCAAGGAGAAGAACTGGGGTTACCCGAAGCAGAACTTGAATTTGATCAATTGGTGGATCCATTTGGGATCGCTTTTTGGCCAGAATTTAAAGGAAGAGACGGTTGCAGAACGCCTCTTCCATGGAAAAATGAAACATTAGGCGGCTTTACTCAAAACAATCAACCCTGGTTACCCATAGCTGAATCACAACGTGCTCTGGCGGTTGATATGCAAGATGGCAATCGCGATTCTGTTTTGCATGCCTACCGTGATTTTCTGCATGTTAGACGTGGCCATCCAGAACTGCGATTCGGTGACATAGAGTTTTTGTACAACGATGACACCACCCTTACTTTCTTGCGCAGTTTCCAAGGCAAACGTTTGTATGTCGCGATCAACACGTCACACCAAGACAAAATTCTGCCTGTTGAACAAACATTGACGGTTTTAACGCTTCCAGAAGCCATTCCAAGTGGCTATGTGGACCATCACAATACCGTCGTCTTACCGCCATACAGTGTTTTACTTGCAACAGTAAACACATAATAAACATGCCCGTTCTACACTGAACGGGCATGTTTTTAACCGCAAAAACCAAAGTCTAAAGGCGTAAAAAGCTTAATACGTTAGCTGCTCTTGGTTCGGCCACGCATTAATAATTGCTTTGACCAATGTAGCTAGTGGAATGGCGAAAAATATTCCCCAAAAACCCCAAATACCACCAAAAAACAACACAGCAACAATGATCGCCAGTGGATGTAAATTAACCGCTTCAGAAAACAGCAACGGCACAAGCACATTGCCGTCTAAGGCCTGAACCACCAAATACGCAACCACTACATATATAAAATCATTTTGCGTACCGTATTGATAAAACGCCACCAACACCACTGGAATCGTGACCGCAGCCGCCCCTATGTATGGAATCAGCACAGATAAGCCAACAAGCAACGCCAACAACTCCGCGTACTTTAAGCCAAAGATCAAAAATACAACGTAGGTAACTGCCCCAACAACAATCATTTCAATGAACTTACCACGTATGTAATTGGCAATTTGATCGTTCATTTCGTGAGCAATGTTTCGCATCATTTTTCTTTCTTTTGGCAACCATGAGGTTAAATAACTCAATATACGCTCTTGGTCCTTTAGCAAGAAAAACATCACTAAAGGCACCAAAACTACATAAATCACCACAGAAAATAAAGACGGAATACTCGACAAAGAAAAGGACACCAGCCATTGCCCTAGATTGGTCGATTCGTTTGCCAATGAATTGATCAATTCATCAATCGCAGACTGACTCACAAGGTCGCTATGCCCTTCTGCAAATTGCTGTATTTCATCACGAATCACTGTAAACATTCTGGGGGCATCTTGCACAAAACGCACAGCTTGTCGCCACAGTATCGGCACCATCACCCCAATAAACACGGTACAGGCTGTGATAAAGCTGGAAAATACAATCAGTACCGAAGTCAAATGACCAAGACCAAGCCGCTGTAAACGATCCACCACACCTTGCAGCAAAAAAGCCAACACGATTGCAATCAAGATAGGCGCTAAAATCCCACCCCAAAACGCCAAAACACAAACTGTTGCCATCAGCAAAAGTAGAAAGACCACCACTTCTTCATTAGAAAAATATCGTTTAATCAGCGTATCTACAATTTTAAACATACTAGACTCGTTCAGTGTTTTTGAATCACGAAGGTATATTCACTCTCTTCTTCGCGCATTTCCAGCAAAGAAAAACCAACCAACGCCACATATTGCGGGATATCTTTCAAAGAACCCGCGTCCCCTGCCCTAAGACACAGACACTCACCTGCTGACATTCTGTTTAAAGCCATTTTGGCTTTTAGCAAGGGCATTGGGCAACGATCTTCTCTTGCATCCAAGATTACGTCATACTGATTCTCTAAATTGACCGTCATTTTATTATTCATCCACCCAATGCATTTGCCGTATTATGAGACTATTTCGAAACGTTACAACAGGGTTCGCGCTCTTAACCCTTGTTTTTACAACTACTTTTACAAACGCTAGCATACCAGATCTAGAAGCCAATCAAGACGAAAGAGCCTTATCTAATCCTTCATACATCCTAGGACAATACTGGTTTCGCAAACTAAATGGTAGTCGGGCTTTGATCGACTTTCCTCCAGCTTACGATTACCTCAAGGACACCATTTCACGCATTCTTCCGCAAACCAACTTGTACAACACAACGGTGGAAATGACCCTTTTAAACAGTTCACAAAGCAATGCTTTTGTCATTCCGGGGAATCATTTATTTATCTACTCTGACATCATGGAAATGATCAGCGAAGAAGACATGCTGTTTGGTTTACTGGCTCATGAAATTGCCCACCTTGATTTAAGGCACTATGAAAGACAGCAACAGCATTCAGGTGAAGAGCTGCAAAAAACATTGATGATGTTAGGAGCAGGGATTGCAGTCGCGCTTGCAGGAGCAGGATCCGATGCCACTAGCGCGTTATGGCTAGGCGGAATCGCCAATCAAGCAGAAAACACCCTAACGTATAGCCGCAATCAAGAACAAGAAGCCGATAGACAGGGACAAGAGTATTTACATGATGCAGGATTGGCACCGGAAGGAATGAGAAAACTATTCCAAGCGTTCTTTAAAGAAGCTTTAGGTCGCCCCAAGCTAGAATTCTTGTCAACACACCCCTCCCCAAACTCTCGAATGTCGGATTCTTTTTCGACGGACAAAAAAAACACCATTTTAAGTAAAAAAGAACACACTGATTTTGAATTCTTCCGCGCCAGCCTTTTGGCTTATAGAGCCGGAATTGAAGACAAACCCTATGCCTATTTAGATCAAGAGATTCGTGACAATGATGCAAAAAATTTTGCTAAAGCGTTGTTCTCTTACCTGATCCAATCCCCTGAACGGTCCGTTGATTTCTTAGACAAGCTTGAAAACCACAATAACTTTACGGATTACCTTCAAGCACTTAGTTTGAGCGCCACCAGCAATAATGAAAAAGGACTCGACATTGTCCAAAAGCGATTAAACATTGATCCTAATAACATTATGTTTTCTATGCTTTATTCTCAATTAACCCAGAGCAAACCCATTTACGTTCGCTCAAATTTTCTTTATGAGCGCCGCCTAGTGTGGCGAGCAAATATTCAATATTATAAATCATCAAACAACATTCCAATGGCACTGTATTATCGAGCCATGTTGGATTTTAGTCAGGGAAAAAGTAAATCCGCACAATATTTGATTCAAAGAGCAAAGAGAGACGCAGCTGATAGCGAAAAAAACACAATAATACATGCCGAAGAGGAGTTTAAATTAATCACAGAGGCAGAGAAAAAAGAGGATTTAGAGGTAGACAAGTAACAAAGTAATAGAACAGCAATAAAAAAGCCAAACAAACGTTTGGCTTTTTTAGAACTTAGAACATCGCATTATTCTGCAGATTGCGCGTGAAGCTCATCAAATTGCGCTTGAAGCTCAGCGTGTTTTGCATTGTATACAGACACTTTCTGATCCGCTGTGTAAGCACCTTTAAGGTTAACACTTGAATCAACATCAGCGCCCATGTTTTCTAGAGTCACAGACAAAGCTTCAACACTGCCTTTTGCGCTTTGGATACGTTCTGAAGCAGATTCACTCGCTGCAAAAACAGAAGTTGACATTGCAGAAGCTGTAACGAAGGCAAGCATTGCTTTATTTAGGTTATTCATAATTGTATTCCTTAATAATATTTAATTCTAAGACAATGATAATGGGATGAATTATTCAGCTGTTTGGGCGTGAAGAGCGTCAAATTGATCCTGTAATTCAGCGTGTTTTTCATTATAAACCGCTACTTTTTGATCAAATGTATATGCACCATTCAAGTTAACATCTGTATTAACAGCTGCACCCATGTTTTCTAATGTTGTCGCCAATGCTTCAACACTGCCTTTTGCACTTTGAAGACGCTCTGTTCCAGTTTCAGCAAATGCTGACGTAGTCATTACTGCTGCAGTTAATAGAGCCAAAGTTGTTTTAGTGAACGTTTTCATATTTATCTCCTTGTGAGATCATTCATTAATATTTAAAAACTAAATCGTTTATCGTTTCGATGTATTTATAATAGTCCTTTCATAAAAAGATAAAAGAGGGATGAGAACGCTTCCACCTTTGTTCCAAATACGAACAAATGCACGTTAGTTTGAACAAAAATCACATCAATTTCGTATGAATCAAATAAATAAGACTAAGAGCACTAAGAATGAGGAATAAATAAACACGATATTGCGTCATAAGAGTGCGAGATAGGCGTTTTGAGGCAAAACCGATAGGGATATATCAAAAAATTTGTTATTCTAATGCGACTATTTGGATAAGAATGATGATGACCCCACTTGCTTTGATCGATAACTTAGAACACCTGCCTAACCCTTTCACCCAATTTGAAGGCATTGTGTCGCAACTTAGCAAAAACACACCTCAGCTAAGTGAAGCAGAGTACCGTAGAGACCTTCAGCTGGCGCTGTGTTTTATTTACAGTTACAACGGTTCGCAAGCAACCTTCAACTCATATCGCCGAGAAGTAGAAAGGCTGTTGTTATGGTCTTGGAACATTGCACATTGTCCATCCACAGAACTCAGAAGAGATCAAATTGAAGAGTTCATCCACTTTTGCATTACCCCTCCAGAAAGTTGGATTGGTACCAAGAACGTTGCGCGTTTTAAGTTGCATATGGGACAAAGAACAGCAAATGCAGACTGGCGCCCTTTTGTCGCCCACGTCAGTAAACTTGAATTTAAAAATGGCGAAGCGCCACAAGCCAAACAACACTCACTGTCTCAAGCCGCCATTCGCGCCACCTTTTCAATTTTGTCTTCATATTACGGTTTCCTAATGCAAGAAGACGCCGCCCATCAAAACCCTGTGGCACTTATTCGACAAAAAAGTAAATTTGTAAAAAAAGAAGTGACTCGAAAGCAAGTAAGACGTATTTCCAACCTTCAATGGGATTACGTCATTGAAACAGCCGAAATGCTGGCCGAGGAAGACCCAGCCAATCACGAACGCACTCTTTTCATAATGAATGCTCTGCTTGGCATGTATTTGCGTATTTCTGAACTTGTTGCGGATGAGCGATCAGCACCCGTGATGGGGGACTTTATTAAAGATTCGGACGGTCACTGGTGGTTTAAAGTATTGTCTAAAGGAAACAAAGAGCGACTCGTTGCTGTATCAGATGAAATGTTAAACGCCCTGATCCGATACAGACGTTTTAGAGACCTGCCGTTGTTGCCCACCATTGCCGAAAACACGCCCCTTGTGCCCAAAAACAGAGGACAAGGCGCAATGACAAGTTCAAGACAGGTGCGAAACATCGTGCAATATTGTTTCGACAAGGCTTACGAGCGTATGTGCGAAGACGGCATGAGAACAGACGCCGACGACTTGCGTGTGGCCACCGTCCACTGGTTACGACATACTGGCATTTCAGAAGATGTAAAAACTCGCCCCAAAGAGCACGTCAGAGAAGACGCCGGACACGCCAGTATGGCAACCACAGACAAGTACATAGACACAGAATACCGAGAGCGCCACGCGAGTGGGCGTAAGAAGGCGCTTCGTCCGCATTGATTATTCCGGTATAGCATTCAACTATTTAGACCAACGCGCTAAACTGTGTTGATCTTTTTCATTCGCTTCTACCCAATGGCTTTTCGCGCCTTGGGTCTCTTTTTTCCAGAAGGCGGCACGGCTCTTCAAATAGTCCATGATGAAGTCACACGCCTGAAAGGCTTCTGCACGATGCGATGCACTCACTCCTACAAAAACGATTTGGTCATCCACCGATAATCGTCCGACTCGGTGCACCACGCAAACGTCAATAAGCGCCCAGCGCTGGTTTGCTTCATCTACAATGGCTTGTAGATTTCGCTCCGTCATGCCCGGGTAGTGCTCAAGTTCGAAACTACATTCATCGTTCGGTAAATCCGAAAACTGTCGAACCAAACCAACAAACATTGCGACGGCGCCCGTTTTATTGGCGTGTAATAAACGTTTATACAAAACGTCTACGTCAAAATCCTCTTCCTGCACAAGAATCATTTAGCCTCCCGTCACAGGTGGAAAAAAAGCGACTTCACGAACCCCAGCCGTTACCAAATCTGAGTCTCTAGTGAATTCAAAGTCCACCGAGGATTGCACACCATCTTTCAGCAAGATCTGCCCATTGTCTAAATGATCAGCCAGCACCGCTTTAAGCTCTGCGATACTAATGGGTAAATCAGCATCGATAATGCAATCACTCATTCCAACACCGTCTTTAAGAGAGGCAAAAAAGACCACCTTGATGCTAGTCATTTTGCTTACTCCAATCTCCACTTTTGCCACCTTTCTTTTCCAATAAAGACACATTCTGAATGACTATGCCTTTATCAACTGCTTTGCACATATCATAAAGTGTTAACGCTGCAATGCTCGCACCCGTTAACGCTTCCATTTCAACCCCCGTTTTACCGGACAAAGAACAAGTACACAGCACCTCTAATCGACACTCATCCAATACCGAAATATCGACAGTGACTTTCGTTAGCATTAAAGGATGACACAAAGGAATAAGGTCGGCGGTTTTTTTAGCCCCCTGAATACCGGCAATGCGTGCTGTTGCTAACACATCCCCTTTGGGCAAGCCGCCTTCAATCACTTTGGTTAATGTTTCAGGTCTCATCACTAAAATAGCTTGCGCCGTGGCGGTTCGCTTAGTGATGTCTTTATCTGAAACATCCACCATGTGAGCATGGCCTTGGTGGTCCAAATGGGTCAATTTATCACTCATAAAAATCCTAAACAGTGTACATATATTAAAAATGTCGCCTATATTTTAAGAAAGCCAACCTGATTGCAAGCAAAGATTGTCGATGTTGTCACGACAAAATGATCAGCAATCATAACTACATCTTTGTTCATAATCGTCTTTGTTATATAGGATCAAATGGAATGGTATCTAGACGAATTTTTTACTTCTTTCTACTGACAATGCAATTATGTGTCCATTCCGTCATAGCCTCAACAACGGACAACGCGCGACTGATTGGCGCTCTCCCCACTTTGCAAGACACAACAAACTTATCTGTCGAAGAAGCGCTGCGCTCAACAAAGTTTAAGACAAGCACCTACGCTGAATCGCAAGATTTCGCTAAAAGTGCTTACTGGCACAAGCTCTCTTTACCAAAACTAGCACCGAATGCTCTCGAAAAGACTCTTTACCTTAACTTAAATTACTATGTTATCGAACATTTGGACTTTTACCTTTTCTATGGCGACACCCTACAAGAGCAATGGAAGAAAGGCGCGCTGGATAACTGGCAAGGTGATATTGAACATTATGATGGTATCTGGGTGCCAATCACTCTGTCCACTCAGGAAGACACAACCTTATTGATCCGTAAACAGGGAAACAGCCCACTGCTTACGCCATTTATGATTTTCGACGAGCAAGACTCCATTAAACAAAAAGAGCAAAAATTGCTGTTTTGGACATTTATCATCAGTAGTCTAAGCATTTTGTTGGCGCACAATATCTTTGTTTTTATTCTGCTTAGACAGCCTGGGTTTATTTATTATCTAGGTTTAAACATTGTTATTTTGGTCGCGCTGGGGGTGATAACGGGCTTTAACCGCTGGCTTTTTTCGGAAGAAATTAGCCAATGGATTATTCGAAACTTGTTTGTTTTATTTGGCGTGGCGGCATGGATACTCTTCCGCTTCACGTTGCACTTTCTCAAAGAAGTGAAGGTTCCTTCCAGTAAATCCATTCTGCGTAAATATGGTGATGTTATTTTCATCGCCTTTTTAATGTCCACACAACTAACTTCCGTTAAAACCTCCGCACAGCTTTTTGCAACGCTCGAAGTTTTTATGTTCATCATTTGCTGTTATTGGGGGATTAAAGCCTATCTAAAAGGATTCGTTGCCGTTCGCTTCTACTTATTTTCATGGTTCTTTTTGCTCACCGGCAGCATCCTCAACACAATGATTTTTTGGAAAATGCTGCCTATTAATGTCTTTACTGAGTCTATATTTCCTGTTTCAAGCATTTTACAGCTGCTGGGATTTTCCTTTGCCTTTGCCGATAAAGCCAAACAGATTGAATACAATCGACAACGGCAAGCCATCACTGATTTGCCCACCGGGTTGCCAAATAGAACGTACTATTTCGACACATTGCCTCAGTTACTAAAAAGTCATGATGAAACGTCAACACTTGCTCTCATCATCATTGATATCAGTAACTATCAGACATTAAGTCAAGCATTAGGGCCAGCCAAAGCGGATGCCGCGATATGCGATGTCATTCAAGGAATTCACCAACAAACCCTCGACCTAAAAGGATTAATGTCTTTCCCTTTACCCGATCAAAACACCAAAAAGTTGATTAGATTAACCACCACAAGCATGGTACTAATCAGCGTATCGCCCGAAACGCTGCATCAGCAAATAAAGGCCATTCAGGCCATTTTAGACAATCCAACGCTGATCGATAAAACCCCTTTTAGGCACCAATATAAAATTGGGAGCGCTATGTACCCATCGCAAGGGTCAGATTTGGATAAGCTCTATAAAAACGCCTTAATTGCGACACATTCAGTGACTTATTCATCTGGAAATTGGGCGGCCTTCAACGACAACCTCAAAAGCAACCACGCGCATCAACTTAACCTTATCACCCTACTTACCAATGATATTGAGCATGAAAAGCTCTACTTTGACATTCAACCTCAAGTCCATCTAGTAAACAGAGACATCATTGGTGGCGAAGTTTTGATACGTTGGAACAACGATCTATTAGGTCCAGTTTCACCGGCGGAATTTATTCCTTTAGCCGAACAAACTGGACTCATTTACAAGCTAACAGACATGCTGATTGAAAAGGTTTTCAAATGGGTTTCCGAGCACCCCCAGGTGCTCGCCACACAGTGTCTATCGATTAATATCTCTGCGCTGGATTTATTACAAGAAGGGTTTGCAAGACGTGTCATCGGATCGGTTTCGACACACCGATTGTCAGCGCATAGGTTTACCATTGAAATCACCGAGACCAGCGTATTCAACAATAACGAGACCGTTCATAACAACGTCAAACTGCTTCATCAAGCTGGCTTTAAATTGGCCATCGATGACTTTGGCGTGGGCTACAGTTCAATGCAAAATCTAGTCGCATTGGAAACCGATGAACTTAAAATTGATCAGTTTTTTGTCATGAATTTACTCAACGATGCACAAAGTCAAACCTTGTGCCGAAGCATGATAGACTTGTGCGACGCCTTGGAAATCGCCAGTGTAGCAGAAGGCATTGAATCCGAAGGCATTTTACAACTCTTGTTACAATGGAACTGTCAAGTTGGGCAGGGTTACCATCTCTATCGCCCCATGTCTCCCGTACACTACCTCGAGCTTTTGGCTGAAAAAGATCCATCTTTGTCCGCACCAACAAATCGTGCATAATGCGTAACAGACTTATTCATTCACACTGTATAACACGGTTAGTAACCCAAAAAGCATGAGCTTAATAGACGACTATCAACTACTGGAAATCCCCACCAGTGCCAGTGAGCAGGAAGCAAAGGCCGCGTTTAGACGTTTAGCTCGGCGTTACCATCCCGACAAAAACCCAGATACAGACACCACAGAATTGTTCCAGCGACTGCAAGCGGCGTATGAAAATGTATCGAATGCCATTCGCCAAAGCGCGCAAGTAAACGACTGGAAGCCTTTTAGCTTTACCAGTGAAAACACACAAAGCTCTGGGGCTAAAAATCGATATTCGCACGTCTCCACTGCCACAGACAAAGAACAAGAAGCCTTCATAAAAGAGCGGCAACGGGCATACGATGAAATGAAGCGCAATAACGCGCATCAAGAAAAAACCCGTGACGACGCCATAAAAGCAGCGCGAAACACGCTCAATGAAAAGCGCGTAAAAGCCCTGTATGAAGAAGCCTTCAAGGCTTCTAAAAATTTCACGGCCCAAGGCTATGATTACTCATCTAGCCACACTGGTGACGACACCAAACACTACCAATCGGATACATCGGATATTCCACCTTACCAATCGTTTGTTGATGAAGACGAAATTGAGCCAAAAGAACACCCAGCAAGCAGACCTGTTAGCCAACCCATTCGATTAGATGCAGCCAAAGCGGCTTTTCGCGCCGCCACCTACATCGCTTGTTTTGCAGCGGGTATTTACAGCACGCTTTATTGGCAATCAGCTAACAAAACGAGCCAATTCGAATCAAACGAAAGCCCTTACGTTAGCGGGCTGTATCCTCAGTTTCGAGTGGGATCCGGATACACCCTTAACGAGACCCGTTTATTCTCTGAGCCTGACGCCAGTGGAACAGTAATTCAAACTATTCCACCGCAATCCAATCTGCAAAGTATTAAATTGCAGGGCGACTGGTTAACCGTTCGTTACCAAGGGATCAATGGCTGGGTAGAAGCAAAAAATATTGGATATGGAAGTGTGCAACAAGCCATGAGAACGGGCTGTATCGGCCAACCTGGCATTGCACCGCAGCACGGTGAATTGATAGGAAATGCCGACGGGACAAGCCGGTTACGCATACTCAACCAACTCCCCGAGCACAGCATGCTGACGTTCGAATCCTATGACGGTCAAGCGCCCTTTTCCATCTACTTGTATGGAAAACAAGCGTATGCCGCCAATTACATTCCAAGAGGCAACTACCGATTGGTGTTAGAGACAGGTTCCCTGTATCATCACGCCTGTAATCAGTTCCTCTTTAATGACACAACTAAAGTCATCTTAGACAACGTCGATTTCGCCAGCACCGAGCAATCGCTCACGCTAAAGCCATAATCTGACGACAAGACAATAAGTCTAAGTGACAAACAACCCTGAGTGCTTCACGACCCATGCTAAGTAACATCCGAATTGTATTGATCAACACCTTCCACCCCGGCAACGTAGGCGCCATCGCCCGTGCCATGAAGAATATGGGACTAACCAACTTATATTTGGTTGACCCAAACGACTACCCTTCAGAGGAAGCCACTAGCCGCGCGGCTGGCGCTGTTGATCTCCTTGAAAATGCGACCATCGTATCGACATTAGAAGAAGCCATCGCGGATTGCAGTCTTGTCATTGGCACCAGTGCACGTCATCGCACATTTCAACTGCCTATCATGAATGCTCGCGAATGCGCTGAAAGCGTTATCCCCGAAGCGGTAAACCATAATGTTGCCATCGTGTTTGGTCGGGAAACCACGGGGCTATTGAACGATGAAATTGCTCAATGCCATCGCCAAGTATATATCGATGCCAATGACGAGTACCCCGTGCTAAATATTTCCCAAGCGGTACAAATCGTTGCTTACGAAATATGGATGGCAAACCAGAACAAAGAATACATCAAGAAAGAAACGCCTGAATACCCCCACAAAAAAGACATGGATCTTTTCTACGACCACTTAGAAGAGACGCTGTATGGCATCAATTTCATCATTCGCAGCCATCCGGGTAAAGTGCTTGATAAGTTACATCGGTTCTTTAATCGCTCTCGCCCTGAGAAACAAGAATTAGGCATTTTACGAGGCGTACTGGCTGCTGTTCAACGTGAAGCGGGTCTAACAGAGGCCAACAATCACCCTGAGAAAAAGGTCAAAGACGCATTAAAAGAAACGGCTAAGAAAGACTAAATTTGGCTATCTTTACTTTTATTCAGAACAAAAAAATGCAGCCTATTGGCTGCATTTTTTCATTCATTGCTAACGTATTAGAGAAATTATTTCTCAGCGCGACCGGCAAACTTACGCTCTTCTACGTTGACCTTAATACGGTCACCTGTAGAAATGTGCTCAGGCACTTGAATTACCGCACCCGTTGACAATTTTGCAGGCTTATTACGAGATGTTGCTGAGGCGCCTTTAATAGATGGGTCTGTTTCTACAACTTCCAACTCAACGTTGGTCGGCAATTCGATAATCACAGGCACGTCGTTAACCAAAACCACTTGAATACCCTGTGTTTCTTCGTTAACAAACAGAATCTCTTCTTCAATAGCACTCTTATTCAAGCTGTAAGGCGTGTAGTCTTCGTTATCCATGAAAACATATTCATCACCATCGGAATAAGAAAACATCGCTTGACGACGAACCAGATCAGCCAAATCGATCATGTCTGAATCTTTAAACGTTTCGTCCAATTTACGACCCGTAACCACATCGTACATGCGCATACGATATAGACTGCCACCAGCACGTCCTTGAGGAACAGAACGTTCGATGTCTTTTACGATGTACGTTTTGTTGTCATAACTGATAGCGATGTTCTTTTTGATTTCACTTGCCTTAGGCATTTTTTCTCGTCCTAAAATTACGTTCTATAAAAATAAAAAGGGCATTAAATTCATTGCAATTTTGAATTGGCAGATCGTAATCCAGTTTCACCAAGTTCGCTAGATAATAAATCACGATTTGCCCTTCAAATAACGCAAAACAGCGAAAATAGTCTCTTCTAATCAGTCATCTGCTTTCATATGCGAACTCATGATCACCTGATAAATTGGGTACAGAACATCGGCGCCTAAAATCTTAGCGCGTTCTGGCGACCAACCAACAACGTCATCTGGCAAGTTCTTATTGTCTTTAAATGGCATTTCCAAAGTGAAAGACAAGCACTTATAGGTTTCCCCCACCCACTTAGTTGCCACCGTCAAATTCGCTTCGCCAAATTGATCTGGGGTGTAGCCAATTTCAGTCTGAAAATCTGGACTGACTGCGGTAAACACATCTTTGAACAACGTCTCCATTGCTTCCATGCGAGCATCAAACGATGGTACGCCTTGGCAACCGTCTACAAAGTTAACAGGCAAAGCTTCATCACCGTGAATGTCTAAAAACAAATCCACGCCTGTCTCCGCCATTTTCTTTTGCACAGCCAATACTTCAGGGCTGAACTCGGCCGTTGGGTTCTTCCATTCACGGTTCAGGTTTACCCCTTTAGAATTCACGCGCAAATTGCCATGCACAGCACCGTCTGGGTTCATGTTTGGCACCACATAAAAACGACAATTTCTTAATAACGCACGTGCGATTGGGTGCGATTCATCAAACAAGCGCTCAAGCAAACCTTCCACAAACCACTCAGCCATGGTTTCACCAGGATGCTGACGAGCAATGATCCAGATGTTTTTTGCAAGCCCTTGGGTTTTACTGATCTCTAACAAAGTAATATCACGACCTTCTGCCGTTTCACCCAAGTGATCGGTAATGCAATCTTCATTACTGGCCGCCCAAGCCATCATGTCTAAATGGCGCTCATAGCTGTATGGCGCAAAATAGGCGTAATACACACTGTCTTGTTCTGGCTGATGGGTAATCACCAATTTGCCGTCAACGTATTCTGTCGGGACTCGGAACCAATATTCACGGTCATATGAGGCAACGGCCTGATAATCCACCCAACCGTCTGGATAAGCGGCGTCGCTGGCGTTTTCAAATTGAATAACGCATTGCTCGCCCATTCCACCCTGCAATCGAAAATAAAACCACTGCAAAAATTTAGAGTTTGTATCATTAGGGATCTTTACTCTAATATTGTCCGGCTCCGAGGCATTAATAACGGAGATGTTACCGCCATCAAACGCACTACTGATCTTGATTCGGCTGGTCATTTATTCTTCCTTAACAATCAAACATTGGTTCTAAATTATGGCAAGTTTACCTATATTCATGACGGCTGTCGCCAACTCTTCCGACGAGCCCGCATTTCCACTCCTTTTCACCTGGTCCACTCATGAAGCACAAGTAAAAGAAGTCTTAGTCATACCAGATGATGAATGGCTTGAAAACCATCGCATCGAACCTAATGCACTCGATTTGGATGAACAACAACTGTACGAGTTCGGCTTTGAAGCCAGTGACATTTTAGCGGAATGGATCAATGAATTTGATACTGATGTGATTTATGCACTGGAACCAGAGTCCGTTAGCCTTTTGGTGGAAGCAACCTATGACATAAAAGGCCTAGAGCCTAGCTTTGAAGTGCAAAGTATTCACTCCTGGTTTGAAGAGCGCGATGTCAATTTAGACGACGCCGTTACAGAACAAGGCCAAACCACACCTCTGCATCTTTTACCACCAGATGAGCTGGTCATTCAATTACTGCAAATCGCCGTGGAACATGGCTTGATTGATCCAAACGACATTCCCGCCGTAGAAGATTAATCACATCACTGAATAGTGACTATAGGTCAGAACAACTGGCTATATTACAACCACCTATTTAGAGTCAAAGGCATTCTTTTTCACTCTAAATAGGTGCCGAACATGAAAGACCTTCTCCCCGATCTTTGCGACCTGTACCCAGAACAACTTCAAATTGCCGACCCTATTTTTACCTCTTACGGAAAGCGTACGCATTTTTATGGCGAAGTCGTCACGGTTTCCTGCTTTGAAGACAACAGCCGAGTTCGAGAGCTAGTCACTCAAAATGGCAAAGGTAAAGTCATGGTGATTGACGGTGGCGGCAGCAAACGACGCGCTTTGCTTGGGGATATGTTGGCGGAAAAAGCCGTTAATAATGGCTGGGAAGGATTTGTGATAAACGGGGCTATTCGTGACATTGCGGCGCAATCACAATTAAACATTGGCATTCATGCTTTATGCGCTCACCCGATGCCAACAGAAAAACGAGGTTTGGGCGACCTAGGAAAAACGCTTCGTTTTGCGGGTATAACAATCACCCAAGGGGATTATATTTATTGTGATTTCAATGGCATTGCCGTCTCTAAACAGCCATTAGCCCTTCCGTAGAAGGGCTAATCTCTTAGAAAGCATTATAGCGCGGCCAAGGTATGAGTAAACAAACTGCGCACACCGTTGACCAGCATCTGCACTGACATCATCAGCAGCAACATCCCCATCAAACGCTCAAGTGCCGCCAAACCTTTCTCTCTCAAAACACGGTTCAACAATGGCGCCATCGCCAAAATAATCACAGAAATCGCCCATGCTGCACCAACAGAAATAAGCAAGTCTTGCTGATCATTCGGGTAACTCTTCACCATCACTAACAACGTTGCCAGCGTCGACGGTCCTGCTAACATAGGAATGGATATCGGCACAATAAATGGTTCCATCACGGGGCCTGCGTCTTTCGTATACGGTGATGGGAAAATCATCTTCAAGGCAATAACAAATAAGACGACACCGCCAGCAATCGAGATAGATTCCGTTTCCAAATGCAACAGCGCCAAAAACTCAGCACCGAAAAACAAGAAACTCACCAAAATAATCAAACCGATTACACCGTCGCGCATCACGATTTGATATTGACGCTTCTGTGGAACACCCTTCATCACAGACAACAAAATTGGAATATTACCAAATGGGTCAATAACAAACAGGAACAATAAAGTGGCGGATAGAATAGAAAACTCAGTGCTCATAACAACTCTTAGTTAGATAAAGGAACAAATGGCGGAACCATTCAAAGCCGATAATTATAGCCCATTGCAAAGTCATTTTGGTGATATTTGCTTTCGAAAAAATACACGCCGAAAGCCATCATCATGCTTTCGTTTCACTTCTACATAACCCAAGCGTGGGTGCATCGCTAGGTTTTCAGTCATTACCTCAGAAATACCGCACTCTAATGTTTGATGCGTTTCAACTTACATGTCCATTTGGTCAAAACATTACAGCCACATTATCCCGCCCCCCCTATAAAGGGTCGCTAATTAAGTAAATACAATGGTTTATTTTCCTTAATTTTCGGCAAGTTAACCCACAATTCATGCATTCTTAACACAATACATTCAGGTGAATATAATTCATCAATTCGATGAAAACATGTCGTTTGTTGCGAATAATTTGCCTCTTTATTATGCGTCCAGACATCACCCGAAGAGGAAAAAATATGTACGCATTAACATCCAAAATCACACTGTTCAAGATCTCAAAAGCACTTCGTATAGCCTATGCATTTTATACAATGAAAGGCACTTTTACGGCATTACCTACTCTCAACGTAGAAGGCATTCAACGCATTAACTGGAGTGGTTGCGAGTGATCACACTCATCATCGCTTCTTCACTAGGTTGGTACACGCAATGCTAGACTCACCAACCTAGGTTTCCGCTTCCCCCAATAAAAACACTGTCCGTAAAAAGTATTTTTTAGTACCCTGCGCTCCCCTAATCGCCATCGGGTTTTAATCTCACTATGTTCAAGTCCAAATGTTTTTTATTGTTGATTCTTTTCACATCACTTGCTCACGCGTCCCCAGATTTTTCTATCATTGAGAGCCTAGCTCAATTGTCTAATGACACATACCTTGAAGCCAATAAGCTGCAATCTCGTCTCAAAACACAAAATCAAACATTGGTTCACCAATCAATCATTCCAGAATCTCAAGTGAGCTATTTTCTGAGCCGCGCTAATGGTATTCAAACAATAGCAATACGAGGTACGGCCAACCTCGAAAACGTAATGCTAGACCTAGACCTGGAATTAAAACCCGACACGGCACTCGACATAAAACTGCATCAGGGCTTTGGTTCCGCAGCGAAAGCAGTCTACACCGACATTAAACCTTACCTTAATGAAAAGCTGCCGGTTCATATAACTGGCCACAGCTTAGGTGGCGCAATTGCCGTTATATTAGGCTTGTATCTACAGCAAGAGGATTACGCCGTTACCCAAATCATCACTTTCGGTCAGCCCAAAGTGACCAATGTCACTGGCGCTAAAAAATACGATCTACTGCCGTTAATCAGAGTCGTCACACTTAACGACATAGTGCCGTTAGTCCCTCCAATCAGTCCCATGCAAATTCGAGATTTGGACATTTTTTGGCACATCGGAGAAGAAGTCATTTTGATGGGAGACAACAAATTCTCACAAACAAATGGGGTCAAAGCGATGTTAAGAGCCACAAAATTCACCACCTCTGTCCCTAATGAAAAGAATCTCATCGCCCATAAAATGGACACTTATCTAAGTCTGATTGATGGGTTAACCCAAACAGCAACTAACGTGCCGTATAAAACCGGCATCAGTATTTTTGGCTTTTCATTTGACTAGTTACTCTCTTTATTAAGCGTGGCCTAGCATGATTTATAGCGAGATATAAAACACAGCGTTGCACATTAAGTGATAAATTTATGAAGGCAAACAGTTAAAAACTGTAATAAGAAGCGTTATCATTACTATAGTTGATTCATACATTAAGGAATGTGCTATGACGCTTAAACGCCTCTCATTGAAAAAAATATTACTCTGCGCCTGTATTACTACCTCTTTTAGCGCATTGGCAAGCGAACATACTGTCACCACAAAATATGGCAATATACAAGTAAACGACAACGTCAGTCGTGTTGTCGTCTTATCTGAAGACGCGCTTGACAGTGCCATTGCGCTTGGCGTGAAGCCATTGGGCGCTGTCGCTACACGAGGCGGTGATTCCGTAGCAGAATACATCCAAGAAAGAGCCAACGGCGTTAAAATTGTCGGTACGTCCAGACAAAATAATTTGGAAGCCATCGCTGCGCAGCGTCCTGATTTAATTTTGGCGTCAGCGTCTTTGCCTCAAGACCAATACAATATCTTGTCTAAAATTGCGCCAACAGTCGTTCCCATTTCTCCGGGAATGGTGTCGGATGGCTGGATTACTCTAGCGCGAGTTTATGCAAACGCATTGAATAAAAGCGCGGAAATGGACACTATTTTAAACAACATTGCCGAACGCGAAGAAAACCTGAAAGCCGCCATCACCACCCATGTACCAGAAGGCAAACGCACTGCGGCATTGGCTCGATGGATGCCACAAGGGCCTATTGTCATGTCGTCTCAGATATTCGCATCCGATGTATTGGCATCAACGGGGTTTGTTATCAATGATGCTGGCGTTATAAAAGAAGGTCGCCCTCACAGCAGCCCACTTAGCTTAGAAAATTTATCAAAAGTAGACAGCGACTGGTTGTTTCTTGCAACGCTAAATAGCGAAGGCAAAGATGCTCTAAATGCCGCGAAATCATCACCGTCGTTCTCTCGCCTTAATGTGGTAAAAGAAAACAAGGTTATCACGGTAAATGGCCAACTATGGACTAGCGCAGCAGGTCCACTCGCGGCTCACGCCATCTTGGATGATATAGAAGCCGTAATTAACACAAAAATGAAATAAACCCGATGCTGAAATGCTTTTCTGTTACACCCGCACAGCGGCCACTGCCCAGCGTCTTAATGTCAGCACTTTTCGTGCTGACATTTTGCTGTGTGCTGAGTTTATTATTGGGGGCTGGGGGACTAGCGCCTCATGCGTCACTCCTAACCCTTTTGGGTCACGGTTCTGCTGATGCGGAATTCACCGTGTTTCATTTGCGTTTAACAAGAACACTGGTCGGATTGTTTGTCGGATTAACCTTAGGTATTGCGGGCGCTCTTATGCAAGCCGTTGCACGCAATCCATTGGCAGAACCTGGCTTACTTGGCGTCAGCGCAGGCAGCTCTTTCGCTGTTGCCATGGCACTTGTTTTGGGTGCAAGTACGGCGACACTGACTGTTGGTATTGCACAAATTGGTGCCTTGGTCGGTTGTCTCTGCGTCATCGGCACGGCAAAAATGCAAGGCCAGAGAAACGACCCAATACGCCTCGTACTCGCAGGCGCGGCGCTGTCCAGTTTACTGCTCGCCATGACATCACTGATTTTATTGTTTGATCAAAGAGCCGCTGATGAAATCCGCTTTTGGGTAACCGGCAGTGTTGCCGGACGTGATACCAGCACACTCATCAGCGTATTGCCTTCCATGCTATTGGCATTGATTTGTATTTTATATACAGCAAAGCCTCTTGCGTCCTTGGCGCTAGGAGAGCGCGTGGCTATTGGTCTTGGCCATAAGCCACGACGAATTCGAGGCATCGTTATTATTGCGGTTGCATTATTGGTGGGTGCTGCGACTGCGATTGCAGGCCCAGTCGCGTTTATCGGTTTGGTCGTGCCTTTCGCTGCTAGGGCTTTAGTAGGTCCCGATATCCGCAGAACGTTATGGCTTTGCCTACCATTGGGTCCCATTATCGTAATCACAGCAGACATTATTTCTCGACTTGTGGCTCAGCCTGCTGAAATGCCACTGGGTGTGCTAACGGCTATTGTCGGTGCGCCTGTTCTTTTATTCATAGTCCGATCACATAGACTGCCCACATTATGATTCCTAACCGTCTTTTTATGCCCAATGCGACACAAGAAACCGTGCCACCCAATGGATATAAACTCTTAACCTTGGGTCACAAAGTCCGCATTCTGATCGAGAAAAAAGCCGTCGTGCGCAACATTTGGTTGGTGCTAATTCTGCTTCTTTCTTGTGTCATGACTCTGGGTATTGGCACCATGATGATATCCCCCAAAGAAGTCATCGCTGTCGTATTTGGCCACGGTTCCCCCATGAGCCAATTCATTGTTCAAGACTTGCGCTTACCACGCTTACTTGCCGCTGTCTTTACTGGTGCGGCTTTTAGTTTAGCGGGCTGTCTAATGCAAACGATGGCGCGTAATCGTCTGGCAACGCCAGGCATTATCGGCATTGATAACGCGGCGATGGCGTTTGCTGTTTCATCTGTTGTGGGTATGGGGTTGTCGATTGCTCCGTCAGCGATGGCATTAGCGGGCGCTGCAACCGCAACTGCGTTAGCTTTTGGCTTAGCCGGCGGCAGTGGTACTCGAGGCTATCGCTTTATTGTGGCGGGCATTGGTATTGGAGCCATCGCTGGCGCTGTCACCCAGCTATTATTAAGCCAAGTAAGTATCGATGTGGCCAACAGCGCTTACCCGTGGACAGTAGGCAGTTTGAGTGCGCGAGACCCATTCATGGTACACATTCTAGGGGCAGGCGTTGCCGTTTGTCTTGTGGCGTGTCTGGTATTCGCGTCTCAATTTGCCCTACTACCGTTCTCAGATCAGGTAATAACGGGATTGGGAGCAAACATCAAATACATCCGCATTATTGCGCTGGTGTTGTGTATTACATTGACAGGACTTGCTGTGTCAGTGGCCGGGCCTGTTGGCTTAGTTGCGCTAGTAGGTCCAGAAATTGCCCGAGTATTGGCACGCTATCGGGGGATCCTATTAGTGAGCTCTGCATTAACTGGGGCACTTGTGATGGTTATTGCTGATTTAGTGGGGCGCACAATTCTTTCCCCCATCGAGCTGCCCGTAGGCATTGTAACGGCAGTTGTTGGTGGACCTTATCTAATTTGGATTCTTATTAAACGCTCTTCAAGGAGCTCGTTATGACGGCCTCTGCTTTTCAGCACACCCACTCCTCCTCTTATGCTCGCCTAGAAGCAGAGCAGCTTACCCTTAAACATGGCAAGACCACGATTATTGAACGACTCAATGTCACGCTGCCAGAAGGTCAAGTAACCGCGATAGTAGGGCCAAATGGGTGCGGAAAGTCGACATTGCTCAATGGTTTATCTCGCGTCCATGCGCCAAGCTCTGGCGTGGTATTACTTAATGGCAAAGACATTCATTCTCTTCCTTCGAAAGAGGTAGCGCGTCGTTTAGCCTTATTACCCCAAGATACGTTGGCACCTGATGGTATTACCATTGAAGAGCTAATCCGCTTTGGTCGCCATCCACATCAAAGTGCTTTAAAGCAATGGGCGATGAATGACCAAGATGCGATTGATTACGCATTAAAAGCGGCGGATTTGATTGGTCTAAAAGACCGCCTACTAGACACCTTATCTGGCGGGCAAAGGCAACGGGCTTGGATTGCGATGTCGATAGCACAAGAAACGCCATTGCTTTTGCTAGACGAGCCAACCTCAGCTCTGGATTTGGGTCATCAGATCGAAGTGTTTGAGCTGATCCGAACCTTATCAAAACAGGGTAAAACCTTAGCTATGGTGGTCCATGATTTACCAAGCGCATGCCGTTATTCCGACCACATAATTGCCATGAAATCAGGAGAAATACTCACCCAAGGCAGCCCTAAAGACATCATGACCAAAGAACTTGTTCGTGAACTGTATGGTGTTGATTGCGATCTTATTCCCGATCCTATGACAGGAAGCCCTATCTTAATCAACATTCAACGAGTAAGAGGCTAGCGTCTTTCCAGCAGAATGCTTTCTTTTGCCTTTTTAGCGTTAAAAACACGGTAAGAGGAAGCATTTGTTGTCCAAATAGCCAATTTGATTTTACTCTGCCCCCACTTATCGAAGATAATTGCCGCATTGATCATTACCAGCGCACTTGCTTGGTAAATCCCCTGCACACACGCCCTACAAAGTGGACAAATCCAATGGAAATCAAAGTTAATTTTCTCGACAATCTCAGACTCGAAGCCAAGTTTGATGATTTCACCATCACCGCCGATCAACCGATCCGCTACAAAGGTGATGGGTCTGCACCCAGTCCATTTGATTATTTCTTAGCGTCCTCAGCGTTGTGCGCTGCGTATTTTGTTAAGGTGTATTGCAAGGCGCGTGACATCCCTACGGACAACATTCGGTTGTCGCAGAATAATATCGTCGACCCAGAAGATCGCTATAACCAAATATTTCAAATTCAAGTCGAGCTACCAGACGACCTTTCCGACAAAGACCGCGAAGGCATTTTGCGCTCCATCGATCGCTGTACGGTTAAAAAAGTCGTACAGACTGGCCCTGAGTTCAAAATTGAACATGTAGATAACCTAGATGCTGACGCCAATGCCATGCTGATGGCACAGCCTGACGGCGCAGCAAGCACAGTGATTTTAGGAAAAGACTTACCGCTCGAACAGACCATTGCTAACATGACGGCCATGTTAGCGGAACTTGGGATGAAGATCGAAATTTCATCGTGGCGCAACATCGTCCCCAACGTATGGTCACTTCACATTCGCGATGCGGCCTCGCCTATGTGCTTCACCAACGGCAAAGGCGCAAGCAAAGAGAGCGCGTTGTGTTCTGCGCTTGGTGAATTTATCGAGCGCTTAAACAACAATTTTTTCTACAATGACCAATTTTTTGGGACAGAGATTGCGAACAGCGAGTTCGTTCATTACCCAAACGAAAAATGGTTCCCTTTGGAGGAAGATGACGCCCTACCTGTCGGCTTACTGGATGAGTATTGTTTGGACATTTATAACCCAGACGACGAATTGTTCGGCTCACATCTTATTGATACAAACTCTGGCAATAAAGCGCGTGGCATTTGCGCTATTCCCTATACGCGTCAATCTGATGGCGAAACCGTCTATTTCCCCTCCAATTTGATCGAGAATTTATTTTTAAGCAATGGCATGAGCGCAGGCAATAATTTGCTAGAAGCGCAAGTTCAATGTTTGTCTGAAATTTTCGAGCGCGCGGTCAAACGTCAAATTATTGAACAAGAAATCGTATTACCAGATGTCCCTATGCAGGTTTTGGAGCAATTTCCCAGCATATTGGCTGGCATCCAAGGTTTAGAAGAACAAGGCTTCCCGATTGTCGTCAAAGACGCCTCGTTAGGTGGACAATTTCCAGTGATGAACGTCACGCTTATGAATCCGAAAACAGGTGGCGTATTTTCTTCTTTTGGCGCCCACCCAAGCTTTGAAGTAGCGCTTGAACGCAGCTTAACGGAATTAATGCAAGGCCGTAGTTTTGAAGGCCTAAACGACGTACCTAAGCCCACATTTAATAGCATGGCGGTTAGCGAGCCAGAAAATTTTGTGGAACATTTTATCGATTCAACTGGCGTAATTTCATGGCGCTTTTTTAGCAGCAAACACGATTACGAATTTTGTGAGTGGGACTTCTCAGGCACAAACGAAGAAGAAGCCAATACGCTTTTTGCCATACTTGAAGATCTGGGGAAAGAGGTTTACGTCGCGGAATTGACCGATTTAGGCGCTTCCGCTTGCCGCATTCTGGTGCCAGATTACTCCGAAGTCTATCCTGTGGAAGATCTGGTGTGGGACAACACCAACAAAGCATTAGATTACCGTGAAGACATTTTAAACCTTCACTCTTTAAGCGATGAACAACTGGAAAACCTGGTGAATCGACTTGAAGAAAGCCAACTTGATAATTACACAGACATTCCCACCTTGATAGGCATCGTGTTTGATGAAAACACAATCTGGGGTCAGTTAACTATCATGGAACTTAAAATCCTCATCTACTTGGCACTGGGTGCTCATGAAGACGCCCTCGAACTGGTGGGAGAATACTTGCAATTTAACGACAACACCGTTCAACGTGGGCTATTTTACCAAGCAATGAATGCGGTACTGGAAGTCACGTTAGACGACGAGCTGGAACTAGAGGACTTCCGACATAACTTCAATCGAATGTTTGGTAAAGACATTATGGATAATGTGGTCGGTTCTGTGACTGGCGAAGTCAGATTCTATGGCCTTACAAAAACCAGCATGCAACTCGAAGGAATAGAACCGCATTTGCGTTTAATCGAAAGCTATAAGAAACTGCACCAAGCTCGCAAAGCAAACGCATTGAATTAAACACATTAAATTAAACGATAATACACAAGGTCATTTAATGTTAGAAACTATTGCCCGACACTCCGCCACCGCATGCATCGGCTTTTTATTACTAACATTAAATGGCTGCCAGTCCCTGCCATTGTCCTTTGACTCTGTTGATTCTGTGGATCAACTTTCAAAGCAAATCAAAAACGCAGACGACATTGATGACGTTAAAGCCATTGCCAAGCAAGCAAAAGTCACCAGAGACGCGATAAGAGCAGACATCAAAGCAATTAAAGCGCTGTACGCCGAATTGGATCAGAAAGTAAATAAAAAATGGGGGAAAGGTAATAGCGAACTTCCTGAAAAGAAAAAGTACGTTAAGTACACAAATGACTATCAGGCAAGAACCATTGTCGACTTTGAAAAAGGCACCGTGCGTGTCGAAACATTAACGACCGAGCAACCTCTCAACACCCTTAAACAAGCCGTAGCCACCACATTACTGACCACGGCGGACCCAACAAAAACCGATATTTTTTCCAGCGATGTACCCAATACCGAAGGTGTGCCTTTTTTATACCCTCAAGTCATAGACCACGATGGCAAATTGGTACAATATCGCTGGCGAGCGGAACGCTACTCTAATTATCTAGTGTCCAATAAACTAAAAAAGTTCACATCCAATGGCAAAACGGTTTACGCCGTAGAGTTTAATTTAGTCGCCCAACACGAACACCTTCGGCAAGAAAAATACAGCCAATACGTGATTGCCGCGGCGCAACGCTATAACTTATCGCCCGCGCTTATTTACGGCATAATTGAAACCGAAAGCTCGTTTAACCCATACGCCGTCAGCCCAGCGAACGCCTATGGTTTGATGCAAGTCGTACCCGCGACAGCAGGTCGGGACGTTTATAATTTAGTAAAGAAAAAATCCGGCGAACCGACCAAAGAAGTGCTTTTTTCACCCGCCAACAACATCGACATCGGCAGCGCCTATTTGTACATTTTACAAACGCGTTACCTCGCCAAAGTCGCAAACAAAACTAGCCAAGAATATTCGATGATCTCTGCCTATAACGGCGGCACTGGCAATGTATTAAAAACATTTGATACTGACCGGACTCGCGCAATGAGCAAAATTAACCAGACATCCACAAGCAATGTGTATAAGAAACTTAGATACGATCACCCAAGATCGGAATCTCAAATGTACTTAGAAAAAGTCACCAAAGCGAAAAAGAACTACGAGTGATTGGGTCAAACACATTGCTTTGGTGACCGTGATAAAGCGTTAATTTATAAACGCAAACCGATAGGTAAGCTTTCACCGACCAAGGCATTCAGTTCATCACTGTTAATCTCAATTTGACTTTCTAAACGTTCCAACCATTGCGCTGGGCATTTGTCCTTTTTGAGTTTGTTCGCCACTTTTTTACGTAAAACGCCCAGTTTTTCGGATTCACCAAGGCTGACTTGGCTCATCAAAACCGCGGCCAATCCGGCTTGTTTGCGCTTCTTCCAATCTTCCTTAAGAACGGTTTCTAGAATCGGAAAGAGCTGATCCTCAGCAATTCTTTGCGCTTGCTTGCCAGATAAAAGATGACGAGAAGCGATGCGCCCTATTGTCCACCAAGCCGTGTCTGGCTCAGATGTTTTTTGCAAACGCTTTAGTAACCAATCTATGGCAGTGGTTTTATCTTCGTTAGACAGACTCTCTAACGCACCAACTAAACGGATCAGATCATCGCTGGATTTTGTCGTCAGCGCTTTCATCTTGTCACGAGAGCGCTGCCCTGTTGGCGAATAGTACTGGCTAAACTGTTTAAACAAATGCGTTTGTTGTTCCACCGATAAGCCACCAGCAATTCGGCGATACAAAGTCCAATACTGCCCCCAAACGGGTGCCGTATCGAACTGGACGCCTGCTTTAGTAATGTTAACTACTTGCTGAACTCGCGCTAAGTCATCCTCAGCACCAAAGCCTGGGCGCAAACAATAACCCATGAGCTGCAACCATTGCCGTTCATGCTGAGCACTTTTTGTTCGACCTGATTTCACACTTAACAGTTTATCCACCAAACGCCGCGACGTGGCAAGATTCCAATTATCTCGATGGCCCAACAGCTGGTCCAAATCCTGTTTAAGCGATTTAACCAAGTCAGGATTTTGTTTTTGACCCGCACTGGAAAAACACTTAGCTAAATGCTCTTCAGCTTGCCCCATATTGGCATGCAGCAAACCACTTTCATCAGCTTGCTCATTCTCTTGTGAGGAACCCACATGGGTCGAGAAATCCAAACGCCACTGGTCTTTCTGATTATTGGCGTTTAACACCACTTGCAACACACCCACTTCGGTCATTTGCACCGATAGGCTTACCGCCGTTTCTTGCGACTCGATGGAACCGTCTAGTTCTGTCATCAAGGTGGAAATGTAATGCAGCCCATTTTGATCGCGTACCTTACCGACGACACAATTGATATGGTCGTCGGATCGATACAAGGGAAACTGAACTTGCTGACCCAAAGTCACAAAGAACTCTTGTTCCAAGTGAATGGTTTCGCCTTTCAGGGTGTCCTTTGGCAAGATGCCAACGAATTGATCTTCACCAAGTTTCAAATACAAACTATGCGCCACACCACTTTCAATACGCGCACTTTCGCCTGCTAAAGCGTTTAGATACATGGCCGCACCTTTGGCCACCGCGTCGTTAGGTTCGTCCGCAGTACAAGCAAGAATCGGTTCAGCAGACCAAGCATTAAGTTGTTCTATCAGACGTGACTTCAACACTGGACTATTAAACAGACCACCATTAAACAACACCGCATCCGGCATAGGAGAGCCTGTTGCTGCTTCAATTGCCGTTTTATGCTGCTGCAGGAACGCCGCTAAATGGCGTGTAAAAGCAGGATCTGATTCGTAAGGTAAGCCCAAGGTGTGCATAGCGTAATCGCTGTTTTGCACCTTGTCATCATGATTCACCAAAGGAAAAAAGCCATTGTGAATTTGATCTAACAAGGCGTCTCTGGAGACATCAAATTTCTGCGAGCCACCAATTAATCGACTACCACCACCAAGTACTGTAATGCTTAACGAGTCTGGCGCGCCTTCTCCCAACAACGTCTCTTTTGCCTGACGAGTTTGCTGAACCAAGGCCGCTAAACGCGTGGCTGATAAAGCAGAAATTTGCTTTGGATCTAACTGAAACGCCAAGGCTTGATCTAGGTTATCGCCACCCAGCAATAAATGTTCGCCTACGGCAACACGCTTAAGGGATACGCTGCTGTTTTTAGCTGACGTGGGCTTGATCGCCACCAAACTAAAATCACTGGTGCCACCGCCGATATCGACAACCAAAAGCATTTTTTTGTCCGCTAATGCAGCGAGTTTTTCGTCATCACTGATGTAGTGATAACAAGCTGCCTGTGGCTCTTCCAGCAGATATAAATCCTGCAACCCCGCCAATTTCGCCGCTTCCAAAGTTAACGCTCGCGCCTCTTCATCAAAAGATGCTGGCAAGGTTAACGCGATGGATTGTGACTCTAGCGGTGCATCGGCAAAACGATGATTCCAGCTTTGCTTAATGTGTAATAAAAGAACCTTGCTGGCCTCAAGAGGGCTGAGCTTTTTCGGGAACTCACTCGCCCAAGGCAAAATAGCCGAGCGCCTATCGACCTGACGATGGCTTAACCAACTTTTCGCGCTTTGTATCAATTGCCCTGCTCGACGCTGACCTAATGCCAACGCACCAACACCCACGATGCGCTCTCTATCATGATGACGCCAAGGCAAAACCGGATCGATTTTACCCACTTCATCGGAGGCCAAAACATAAATAGCACTGGGCAAATGCGTGAACTCTTGCACAGAACCATCCGCCATCACTTGCGGAATCGACAATAATTCTGGCGCATTGACATTCGAATCATTTGATACTTGAATATAAGAGACAACACAGTTGGTTGTCCCCAAATCAATGCCTACGCGATAAGTAGAAGGAAAAGCCGTCTGCGCCATGGTTTAAGACTCCCTGACTTGAAACTCAATCGTCCAACTTAGATCCGATTGGGTGTCGTGTGCTTGTAACAGCAGCAGCCCCAATTCAGTAACACGGGCCGTCAGATAGACTCGCACCATGTCGCCAGCTTGGTAGTGACCGGCATCAAGTCGAATCGATAAAGGATTCAATTCATTTAGCTGGGGAACAGAAAATGACGCAATGACTTTACCAACCGAATCGACATCACTGTGTTGTGATTGGAAGAAACGGAATGTCACACTTTCACCAACCACAAGAGAAAACTCATTCGGCAGCATTTGCTCTTCTGAACCTTCCTCCAAACCAAATGGCGCGACACAAATCGCATCAACCGGTGGAGCCATGCCAGGAATCGCCGGCATGGGGCTGGCAACACCAATGTAGTAGTTTGCCGCTAGTCCACTTTTTACTTTAACACCGCCTTCGGCTTGCACTTGGGCATAATACGTTGCACCTTTGGCCACCGCGTGATCCAAATGTGATGGTGTCAGCATCGTTATTTCACGGCCACCCAGCATACTAGCCAATCGCGCTTCCAATGTACTGCGAATGACATTGGCGTTAAACACACCGCCGTTTAACAAAATCTTACTTGGCTTAACATCGTGTTGAGCTAAGAACTCGCTGATGTGACGAGTGATCGCTGGATCACCTTCGTAATCCAAATTGATCGCACTAAAACCACTGCGGGCCGTTTTTTGAGCCTGCTCACCGAGTTGAACTTGAGGAAAAAAACCATCGATCAAAAGTTGCTGAACGTCGCTTTGTGTCAGGGTGGCTTTGATACTGTTATTAAATAAACTGCGACCACGACTTGGCACAACAACGCTCACGTCTTCTAAATCCGCATTGGTTAACAAACGCTCTTTTGCTTCACGGCAAGCTTGGGTCAATCCGCTAATTTGCCACGGATCAAGATTCGTGCCGTTTTGCGCTAGCTGAGCCGCCAAATGGTAAGTCAGCGTCAAATCCATATTGTCACCGCCAAGCAAGATATGACGACCAACCGCTACACGCTCAAGGCCAAGCGCTCCATCCTGCTCTACCGCTTGGATTAACGATAAATCTGTTGTACCACCGCCCACGTCGACAACCAAGATATGCTCGTTAACATCTAGGCTGTCGGCCCAATTTGTCTGATCGCTCAGCCAAGCATAAAACGCCGCTAACGGTTCTTCGATTAAACGTGCACGCAAACCAACTTTTTCTGCGGCTTGTTCGGTAATGGCACGCGCAGCTGGGTCAAATGACGCAGGCACAGTTATAACAAGGGTTTGCTCAGCAATGGGCGCATCAGGAAATTGATGGCTCCATGCACTGACCAAATGCGCTAATAAGGTTTCTGCCACCTGGGCTGGAGACACTTTTTCTACTTCTTCAAGCGCATCCACAGGTAATACCGCTTCATCCGCACTCACGCGAGAATGGCATAACCAGCTTTTAGCACTTTGTACCAATCGGCCAGAAGATTTCGCTCCTAGCTCACGCGCCAACTGTCCGACGATAGCGCCTGCTTTGCCCCAAGGAAGTTGTAGATCACTTTCTAGGAATTCGCTTTGGTGAGGAAAATACACAAAGGAAGGAAGCAAAGGACGAACATCCACTTGACCAGCCGCAATAAACTGTGGAATTGCCAATTGCTGAATGCGCCCTACTTGATCAGATTCGCTTGCGGTTTGGCTAGATGGAGAAAAATAGACAGCAGAATGCGTGGTACCCAAGTCGATACCAATGAAATATTGACTCATGGATTTATACCTCGACTTCAGCTGGCGCCAAAATGTTCAGACTTTCTGTATTGGTTACTTTTGGTAAACGTGTTTCTGTTACCTTCCAGCCCGGGTGAATTAATGAGCCAGCATAAGGACCATCGCCTTCAACACGACCTTCAAGCTTAATTTGCTTAGCGTCATAACCGGCTGGCACTTCAACACGGCTGCTTTCCGCCGCGGTATTCAATACGTCAAGAGACACCACATCAATGGTGAAATGTTGCTTGAGCACTTTAGAACAACCAGCGTGAATTTGGCGAGATGCCGCACCCACGTCCGCATCGCTGTAATCATCAATGCTTTCTTGGATGAAATCGATAAAACGTGCTTCTTGTTGCAACAGTTGCAATAACTGATGCGCACCGTCTGCATTAACCGTGTCCAAAGCAGGGGCAGCGACTTCGATTTCACGAATCACTTCCACTTCTTCTGTAATGACTTTCGGCTCGACTTCGAAGGCAAATGGCTCGCCTTGATCCACCGTTTGACAGCGAGCGGCATAGTCGCCGCTCCCCATGTATTTAAAGAACTGACCGAAAGCGCCAAAAAAGCGCGGTATAAATGAAACTGGTTTAATTTTATTCGTCATAATCTACCCGTTTTGCATTTCTTCAAGCTCTAACCAACGCTCCATGGTTGTTTCAAGCTCTTCTTCTTTATGCGCTAATTTTGCCAAAGTTTTCTGAACCTTATCCGCATCATCGGTATAAAATTCTGGCGCGCTCGTGGTGACATGCAATGCGGCGATCTCTTCTTCCAACTTCGCAATGGTCGCAGGCATAGTGTCAAATTCGCGCTGCATTTTATAACTGAGTTTGGCTTTTGGCTTAGCTTGCACAGAAGATTTTTTCTCTTCTTCGACTTTTTTGGCTTCCGCTTTGGCCTTTTCTTTTTTGTTTGGCGCGTCGTCCGTTTGTGACGTGGATTCTGTTGGGAATTTACCACCTTGACGGATCCAATCTTGATAGCCACCAACGTATTCTTTGACTCGACCTTCGCCTTCAAACGCAATCACACTGGTAACCACGTTATCTAGGAAAGCACGATCATGGCTAACCAACAACAATGTGCCATGGTAGTTCATCAGAAGTTCTTCAAGCAGCTCTAATGTTTCAACATCTAGGTCGTTGGTTGGCTCATCCATGATCAAAAGGTTGGCTGGGCGAGTAAATAACTTCGCTAGCAACACACGATTTCGCTCACCACCAGACAAGGCTTTTACAGGCGTACGAGCACGCTCAGGTGGGAAAAGGAAGTCTCCAAGGTAGCCAATAACATGTTTGTTCTGACCATTGATTTCGATAACGTCTTTGCCCTCACCCACGTTTTCCGCAACCGTTTGTTCTGGGTCAAGTTGCTCACGCAGCTGATCGAAATAGGCGACATCAAGCTTGGTGCCTTGACGCACTGTGCCGGTTTCAGGCTCTAGATCGCCTAATAGAATTTTTAGGAAGGTACTTTTACCACAACCATTTGGACCAATCAGACCAATACGATCGCCACGATTCACCATAAAGTCCATCGGCTGTAGGATGACTTTATCTTCAAAAGAGTGACCAACTTGCGTAAATTCGGCAACCAATTTACCAGATTTATCTTTGGTCTCAATCGCCATTTTGGCATTACCTTGACGATTAATACGCTGAGATCGTTCTTCTCGCAACGCTTTCAAAGCACGCACTCGCCCTTCGTTGCGGGTCCGACGTGCTTTAATGCCCTGACGAATCCACACTTCTTCTTCAGCAAGACGTTTATCGAACAAGGCGTTTGCGCGCTCTTCTTCTTCAAGCATTTTCTCTTTAAAAGCAAGGAAAGCCGTGATGTTGCCGCTGAAGGAAATAAGATTGCCACGATCAAGTTCAATAATGCGGTTAGCCAATTTTTCTAGGAAACGACGGTCATGGGTAATGAACAAAATCAAACCACGGAATTGCTGAAGCTGTTGCTCCATCCATTCGATGGTTGGCACGTCCAAATGGTTCGTCGGCTCGTCTAATAGCAAAACATCTGGATTAGAAATCAACGCTTGCGCCAAAATAACACGACGACGCCAACCACCAGAAAGTTCAGACATCAGCTTATCAGCAGGCAAAGCCAAACGCTGAATCATGTGGTTCACACGTTGCTCTAAATCCCAACCCTGAATGCGATCCAATTCAGTCTGAATATCACTCAGCTCGTTGGCGTGATCATTCTCGAAATCTTCTAATAATTTGAAATAACGAGTCATAAGAGAGTGCGCTTCACCCGCACCTTCACTGACCACCTCTCGCACGGTTTTGTCATTTGCGTCAGGCAATTCTTGTGGTAACTGCCCGATGGTCATGCCACCTTCTAAACGCACGACCCCTTCATCAGCAACTTGCTCACCAGAGATGACTTTTAATAATGTAGATTTACCAGCACCGTTACGACCGATAATGGCAACACGCTCTCCAGCTTCTGCTGAAAAACTGATTTTTGACAGCAGTGGATTATGCCCAAAAGCAACACTGATCTGTTCTAACGACAATAGACTCATATCTATCCATATAAAGTAAAAATTTTGTGGCCGTATAGTATCATTCTTCTAAGCGAAGGTTCAGCAAATACAAGTCACTTAAGAATAAAAAGAAAAGGAATATTTTATTCAGAATGGTATTTGCTTCTTTAATACTGGAATCGAACAATTAACATCATGACCAATTGTTCAGATATTATAGAATACCTCTTTCTTCCTTATTATTTGCGAATATACTAAGGCTTACATAACAATAACTTTTCAATAGCTTGGAGCGTTAAATGGCGTTAAAAAATAAGTTAGGCCCAATCACAGCCGTTGTCGTAGCAACCGCAACGGTCGGCTGGATGCTTGCCGGTGGTAATGGCGTTACCGTCAGTCCAACAGAAAGCCAACCTACAGAAAACACCGCTTCTTCGCATTCAACAGAGAGTAAATTGGCCTATTCTGTACAAGCCAAAACGCTCACACCAAAGCGTATTGAAATGCATTTGCCATTGAGCGGTAAAACCTTAGCCGATGAGACGCTCACTCTGGTCAACAGCTACCAAGGACGAATCACCAAGCTCCCCATTGAAAAAGGCCTCTTTGTCAAAAAAGGCCAACCGATTCTACAAATTGACACCCGAACACTGAAATTACAAATTGAGCAAGCCACTCTCTTGGTCAAACAACGACAGCTTGAGCTAGATGGCATCAAAAAGCTCAATAGCACTAATCTATCTTCAAAAGTGAACTTGGCTCAGGCCGAAACCGATCTAGCGTCTGCGAAAGCCACGCAAAGTGCGTTAATGGTTGATTTAGAAAACGCTACGCTAACAGCGCCGTTTTCCGGCATTTTAAATACATTAGACGTACAAACTGGCCAAGTTCTGTCGAATGGCGCAACGGTTGGTACTCTGGTTTCACTCAACCCCATTAAAGTTCGAGTGGACATCCCGCAAAATAAAATCCATCAAATTGCTGTTGGCACGCCCGGCAATATTCGCTTGGAATCCGGCTATGAAGCGGAAGGTTTTGTGTCTTACGTTAGCACTACAGCCAACGAATCCAGCCGCACCATCAGCGTTGAGATGCAAATTGACAACCCCGATAACAAAATTTCAGCAGGGCTTACCGCGGCGGTCGATTTCATTGTGGATGAACAAAAAGCCCATGCTTTGTCTCCTGCATTGTTAACGCTAGACGACACCGGCAGAACCGCCATTAAAACCATCAGTATTGACAATACGGTGACGATTACGCCGGTGGAAATTGTGAAGTCTGAACGGGATCAAGTTTGGGTGGTGGGCCTGCCTGATAATGTAAACATCATCACCGTCGGACAAGGTTTTGTGTCGGCTGGCGATCTTGTTGACGCACACTATCAAAACTAAGGGGGCCCACTATGCAAACGTTAATTGAGGCAGCCTTAGCGCGCTCTCGAACTGTCATGATGTTTTTTGTTCTCATACTGATTATGGGAACGGTTTCTTATATCGAAATAGCCAAAGAAAGCGATCCGGACATTACCATTCCCATGGCTTATGTGTCCGTATCCTTAGAAGGCATTTCACCGGAAGACGCAGACAGCTTATTGGCTCACCCGTTAGAAAAAGAACTCAAAGGCCTTGAGGGATTAAAAGAACTCAAGTCAACCGCTTCCGAAGGTCATGCGTCCATCATGCTAGAGTTTGAATCTGGCGTGGATATTGACCAAGCAATCAGCGACACCAAAGACAAAGTCGACCGCGCCAAAAGTGAATTGCCTGACGACGCCGACGAACCGACGGTAACAGAAATCAATTTATCGACCTTCCCTGTCATTCGTGTCAATTTATCCGGCAATGTTGATTTTGGTACACTCAGCAGAACCGCCAAGAATCTACAAGACTCCATTGAAGCCATCGACGGTGTATTAGAAGCTAAAATAAGTGGTGACAGAGACCAACAAGCCCAAATCATTATTCGTCCCGAACAACTTGAGTCTTATAACCTTTCTTTAAATGACGTTGCCAACTTTGTATCAGGAAATAACCGCCTTGTTGCCGCAGGCAACTTAGATACTGGCGCAGGTCGATTCTCACTAAAAGTTCCCGGTCTACTGAAAACCAAAGAAGACATCCTAAACCTACCCATCAAAGCCGATGGCGACCAAGTCGTTTTGCTGGGAGACATTGCAACGGGAGAGTTAACCTTTGAAGACCCTAGCAGTTACGCCCGTGTAGAAGGCAAACGCAGCATTACACTCGCGGTCTCAAAACGCGTCGGTGTAAACATCATCGAAACCATTGAAGCCATCAAAGCCGTTGTTAAGAGCGAAAGCGAACAATGGCCGAATGGTGTCGAATACAATCTCACTGGCGACAAATCCATTGATATTGAAACATCTCTCAACGACCTATTTAACAACGTCTTAGCGGCTACCTTATTGGTTATGATCGTTATTGTTTGGGCGCTTGGGGTTCGCAGTGCCATCTTGGTGGGATTGGCAATTCCTGGCGCGTTCCTTTCTGGCATCCTGATCCTTGACCTACAAGGCTACACCATCAACATGGTGGTGCTATTTGCACTGATACTCAGCGTGGGCATGCTCGTCGATGGTGCCATTGTCGTAACCGAATACGCCGACAGAAAGTTAGCGGAAGGCGCGTCTAAACGACAAGCCTACAGTGAAGCGGCAAAACGTATGGCATGGCCAATAACGGCTTCAACAGCCACCACCCTCGCTGTTTTCATGCCATTGCTATTTTGGCCTGACATCGTGGGCGAATTCATGCAATTCATGCCCATCACCATCATTGCCACCCTGTCTTCTTCCTTAGTTATGGCGCTGATCGTGTTGCCTACGATCGGCTCCATTATTGGTAAAAAAGGCGCGTACAGCGACAAAACCATGCACGCCTTGCGCATTACTGAAACGGGTGACCTTCGCGAATTAACTGGCCCAACAGGTATGTACGGGAGATTACTGACTCGCTTGGTCGAACGACCTGTTTGGGTTTTGCTGTTTACCATTACCCTGTTGATCAGCATTTTCATTAGCTATGGTAAATTCGGCAAAGGCGTGGAATTTTTCCCGAATATTGAACCCGAATCCGCTAATTTGGATATCCGCGCCCGTGGCGACCTATCCCTTGAAGAGAAAGACGCTTTAGTGCAACTGGTCGAACAACAAGTTATTGGCACAAGAGAGCTAAAAAGCGTTGTCTCTACATCTTATGCAACACCAAGCAACAACGCGGCACCAGACAGCATTGGCTCCATCAGTATGGAGTTTATCGATTGGTACAAACGCGAGTCGGCCAGTGTCATTTTGGATAGAATTCGTGAGCGAACCAAACAAATTACAGGTATCGAAGTCAGCGCTGAAAAAGAACAAGGCGGCCCACAATCGGGTGCCGACATACAGTTGCAATTGAGTTCAAATTATTCAGCCGCCCTAAATCAGGCTGCCGATGAAATCACCAAACAGCTACTGCAAAGAGACGAAATCGTTACCGTAAGCGATGACCGCTCTTTGGCGGGTATCGAATGGCGAATTGATATCAATCGCGCAGAAGCGAGCCGCTATGGTGTCGATGTGAACAGCCTTGGTAATGTAATCAAACTGGTTACCACAGGCATCACATTGAGTGATTTTCTACCTGAAGGTGCAGACGATAAGATTGATATCGTCTTACGTTATCCCGTTAACCAGCGTAACTTGGATCAATTAGATCAACTGCAAATCCCCACTAACCAAGGCAGCATTCCAGCGAGTAACTTTATTCATCGTTATGCCGCACCGAAGCAAGGCGTTATTAATCGAACAGATGGCAAAAAAACCATCAAAATTGATGCAGACGTAAAAGACGGACTAGTGGTAGATGAAGTCATCAAGACGATTAAGGCAAAACTGGATGCGTCTGGTATGGACAAATCGGTGAGTTATGAATTCCGAGGCAATACGGAAGAACAACAAAAATCGATGATGTTCTTAATGAAGGCATTTGGCGTGGCGTTCTTCATTATGGCCATTATTTTGGTTACCCAGTTTAATAATTTCTTCCAATGCTTATTGATCCTAAGTGCGGTGATTTTCTCTACCATGGGCGTATTAATTGGCCTAATGGCCAAGGGACAACCCTTTGGGGTCGTCATGAGTGGGGTTGGTGTAATCGCCCTAGCAGGGATAGTCGTCAACAACAATATTGTCTTGATAGACACATTCAACGGCCTTCGAAAACAAGGCATGTTAGTCCGTGAAGCCGCCATTAGAACTGGTGTTCAACGCTTAAGGCCGGTAATGCTGACCACTATTACGACCATCTTGGGGTTGGTTCCTATGGTTTTTCAGCTAAACATCGACCTTGTACACCAGTCATTTAGTATTGGTGCTCCGTCAGCACAATGGTGGACTCAACTGTCTACCGCCATTGCTGGCGGATTAACCTTCGCTACGCCATTAACTCTAATCCTAACCCCGTGTTTGTTAGTATTGGGTTATCGACGAAAAGAGCGAAAACAATTGCAAGCGCTGGAATCTCAAGCTATTGAGTCGCAAGCATTCGAAGCCCAAGCTCAGGACGAACCACCTGAAAGCACAGTAGACACCAAAGGAGAGCAACCCTAGTTGTCTTCCTTTCTTATCAACTTTTACGCAAAAAAAGCAGACAAAAAAAAGCAGACTTAGTGCATTCTAAGTCTGCTTTTTAGTCTCTATGACAGTTAGCAATGAACGATAATTTAAGGCAACTGAGCCAATGCACTGTCAACATCAGCAATAATGTCTTCAATGTCTTCTAAACCAACTGACACACGAATAAGCCCTTCAGTAATACCCGCTTTGGCTTTTTCTTCATCGGTTAAGCGTCCGTGTGTCGTTGTTGCAGGATGCGTCACCAAGGTTTTCGTATCTCCGAGGTTCCCTGTAATCGACATTAACTTAGCGGCATTGATTACTGACCAAGCAGCCTGACGCCCACCTTCCACTTCAAACGACAATAGACCACCGAAGTCTTTTTGCTGACGCTTAGCAAGCTCATGGTACTTATGACTTGGCAATCCGCCGTAATTCACTTTCAATACTTTAGGGTGTGCCTCTAAAAACTCAGCCAACTTAAGTGCATTTGCTGAGTGCGCGGTCATTCTTAGCGACAATGTCTCAAGGCCATTTAGCAATACCCAAGCGTTAAATGGGCTCATGCATGGACCGGCACTACGCATAAAGGCGGTAAACACATTCACAATATCTTGGCTCGCTATCAAAGCACCACCCAAACAACGCCCTTGACCATCAATAAATTTGGTCGCAGATTGCATTACAATGTCTGCACCTTGCGTTAGTGGGTTTTGCAAAGCGGGGGTTGCTAGCACGGTATCCACACACAACAACGCCTCTTTGGCATGCGCCAATTCCGCCACTCGGGCCACATCAACCACTTCATACAATGGGTTAGACGGTGTTTCGAAATAACAAAGGCGAGTTTTATCATTAATGGCTTCTTCCCACGCCGCATAGTCGGTGGCATCGACATACACCACCTCAACACCAAACTTCGTAGTATAGGTGTTAAAGAATTTCACGGTTGATCCAAAGATATTACGAGAACAAACAACACGATCACCCGCGCTTAGTAAGCTGTACGCCAGCGTCATCAAAGCCGCCATTCCGGAACTTGTTGCGATAGCCGCTTCGCCTTTTTCTAAAGTCGCTAGGCGTTTTTCAAATAATTCAACAGTCGGGTTGGTAAAACGCGAATACACGTTACCGTCTTCTTCACCGGAAAATTTTCCGGCCGCCTCTTCAGCACTGCCATAGGCAAAGCTTGAGGTCATAAAAATAGCTTCACTGTTTTCTTGTTCTTGTGTTTGTCGAATACCTGCACGAATCGCATTCGTCGCGTCTTTATAATCAGACATTTCTTCACTCCAAGCCCGTTACTAAAATCTACCCTAAAAACAACTAAGCCAGGTGTGACCTGGCTTAGTGTAATCCGTCACTGCAAGTTTCCAATATTACATTGGGTGCATCATATCGCTGCTTTGCATGTCTTCAACTGACGCTTTATTCATATCATTGCGCGCGCCTTCAATGCCAGCCAAGTAGGCTTCATCAATATTACCTGCAATGTATTTTGCATCAAACACAGACGTATCGAATTCACGAACATCAGAGTGTTTCTCATCAATACACGCTTCGATCAGATCCTGTAAATCTTGAAATATTAATTTGTCTGCGCCGATTAACTCACAAATTTCATCCACATTTCGATTATGCGCAATCAACTCTTTTGCCGCAGGCATATCAATACCGTAAACATTTGGGTATCGAACTTCTGGCGCCGCTGATGCAATGTATACTTTCTTCGCACCGGCCTCTCTTGCCATTTCGATGATTTCTTTACTCGTGGTTCCACGAACAATGGAGTCATCAACAAGCAATACCGTTTTATCTTTGAACTCGAAAGGCACAGGGTTCAATTTCTGACGAACAGACTTCTTACGAATAGCCTGGCCCGGCATGATAAAGGTGCGACCGATATAACGGTTTTTGACCAAGCCTTCACGGAAAGGAATATTCAGAGCTTGCGCTATTTGCAAAGCTGCCGTTCGACTCGTGTCAGGAATAGGAATCACCACATCAATGTCATGATCTTTCCATTCGCGCTGAATTTTCTCAGCAAGACGATCACCCATATTGATACGCGCTTTGTACACAGAAATACTGTCAATCACGGTATCTGGACGAGCAAAGTACACATATTCAAATAAACAAGGGCGCGCCACTTTTTTCGGCGTGCACTGACGAACATGGACGTTATGGTTTAGGTCAAAAAAGATTGCCTCACCAGGCTGGATGTCACGCTCGATTTTAAAGCCTGCCGCATCCAATGCCACGCTCTCAGACGCCACCATGTACTCAACGCCAGAATCTGTTTGACGAGAACCGTAAATCAAAGGACGAATACCATCAGGATCACGGAAGGCCAAAATACCATAACCAGTGATCAGGGTAACCACCGCGTAACCCCCTTCGATACGTTTATACACACGCTCAAGCGCATTAAAAATATCTTCCGGTGTCGGAACCAACTTACCTTCTTCGTGAAGTTCGTGAGCTAACACGTTAACCAAAACTTCTGAATCCGACGTGGTATTAATATGACGCAAATCAGATTCAAATACTTCCTGCTTCAACTTAGCGGTATTGGTTAAATTACCATTGTGAGCAAGCGAAATACCGTATGGAGAGTTAACATAGAAAGGTTGAGCTTCTGCAGAACTGGACGTACCTGCTGTTGGGTAACGAACATGCCCTATTCCAATGTTACCGTGTAGTTTTTTCATATGGCGAGTACGAAACACCTCACTCACCGGACCATTGTCTTTACGTAAACATAACCGTCCATTATGGCTAGTCACCATACCTGCAGCATCTTGCCCACGATGCTGAAGAAGCGTTAACGCATCAAAAATTGCTTGGTTAACCACCGACGTGCCTACGACACCAACGATACCACACATGTTCTAGATCCTCGTGTTGGGGAATTGCGACAAACGTCGCAAATTTTTAAATCTATTTTTGGTTGCTATATAAGCAACTAATTACCTAGGGCGCGATCTATGAGAGTCGAATCCATAAGATCCGAGCTCTTGCCTAACATATCACGCGTCCAATCATTCAATTGCCCTAATTGAGGAATCAATTGTGACGTTTTCCAAAATTCAGTTTGTTCAACCGCTGGACTTAAGCTCAACAAAGAAACAAAAGCCACAACAACTAAGCCTCCGCGAGCAAAACCAAATAACATCCCTAATACTCTGTCTGTACTCGACAAGCCCGTCACTTGAATAAGCGACCCCAGTAGAAAACTTACCAGCGCCCCCACCACTAACGAAGCGATGAAAAGAGACACAAAAGAAACGATATAACGAATCTGGTCGTTCTGTACTTGATCCATTAACAGAGACTGCATCTGATCTGAAAACTTTACCGAAACCACAAAAGCGATTACCCAAGTAAGTAACGATAAAACTTCTTTTACAAACCCTCTCTTTAAACTCAAAAGAGTCGAAAGAACCACTACTGCAATAATTAACCAGTCAACCGTTGACATTGAACTTACCTGCTCCATGAGTACCTCTAAAAATCGCTGCGGAGTTTAACAGATGCCTAACTTTTTCCAAATACTGCGCCACACATCAATGAACTAATTCACCGAATATTTCACAACAATACCGTTCAACCTAAATTCCTTTTTGATGTCATCACGCATTTTATCCGACACTTCTCGTTTCAGTTCCGGTCCCACATACACTTTATAGAGTGAGTTAGTGGTTAAACTGTAAGCATCGTAATTGGCGTTTTTAAGTTTTTCGACCAGACGCTTCGCGTTGTCTTTACTTTTGAAAGTAGCTATTTGAAGAGTCCAGCGATCTGCAACGACAGTCGGTGCAAGCTTTTCTGATGGCGTCTTGGGCTCCGCCTTAGCAGCGGGCTCCGGCTTGCTAATGATCTTCACATCTTGTGACGGTTTAGGCAGTGGAATCAAACGAATGTCGTCTTCACTGCCCTCAATCTCGGCAACGGGCTCATTGGATACACTATCCGCAGGCTGTACGGGAGAAATTTCAATCACTGGAAAAGCCGGAGGCGCAGTGACTTGGACTTGCATGTCCAGCTCAGCCGGCCGTTCACCATCCAAAATCAGTGGCAATACAATGGCTGAAGATAAGACCATAATCCCCGCGCCAATCAGCCTATACGTTACGGCTCTATCTATCATAAATCACTCTTTCAATTGGCTAAGCGCCAAATACTCCGAGACAGTTACAAAGGACCCAAACACAATCACCGGACAGTGTTCTACTCTCGCCTGAGCAAGCGCTGCCGCGAACGCTTCACGAACAGACTGAAACGAATATTCTTCCAATGACGATTTATGGGACTGTTGAGAAATAGATTTTATCAATTCACTGGCTTTGGCGCCTCTTGGGCCCGGTAAGTCACAACAAAACCAACGTGAAAAACTACCCGAGAGATGATCCATGACAGCATCTATGTCTTTGTCTTTCAACATACCGCACACGGCGATGGGTTTGGTTGGCAATTCACTTAGGCGTAAAGACAACTCCACAGCCGCCTCAGGATTATGAGCAACATCAATATACACATCTGGCGAAGAAGCCACCTGCTGAAAGCGCCCCGTCAACTGTGCGCTTGCAAATAACGTAGACAAATCGGCCTGTGTTGGCGTGAACCCCATATAAACTAAAACAGCAACGACAGTTGCAGCGTTTTGCAATGGCAACGCCGGCACAGGCAAATTGTCATATTGAACATCCTCACCCAACCATGACCAAACACCGCCATTACGACTAAAATGAAAATCTTCGCTTTTTTGTCGTAATATAGCCCCAATTTCCTGAGCAGTACTGGCAATAGTAGAGGGTGGATTCACGACGCCGCTAATCAGTAGTTTGTCTTTTCTTGCAATGCCTGTTTTTTCCCGTGCAATAACGTCTAAATTATCACCGAGCCAATCCATGTGATCCAATGCGATTGAAGTCACTACAGCCACATCCGTATCGACCATATTGACCGAATCCAAACGACCGCCCAACCCCACTTCCAGAACCCAGTAATCCAGTTTCGATTGATCAAATATCCACAAAGCTGCCAACGTACTGAATTCGAAATAGGTTAACGCAATGCCTTCACGTGCCGTTTCTATAGCATCAAAAGCACGACACAACATATCGTCGTCACAAGGCGAATCATTGAGAGCAATACGCTCATTGAAATGCAGAAAATGTGGGGAAGTATAGGTGCCGACAGAATAGCCCTGAGCACACAGATATTGGGTCAACATGGCACATGTGGAGCCTTTACCATTGGTACCGGCAACCGTAATAACCTTATGTTTAGGCCTAGATAGATTCAGTCGAGCTAATACAGTATTCCCTCTTTCTAGACCTAACTCTATTTCAGAGGGGTGCTGACTTTCGATATACGAAAGCCAGCTCGCTAATGACGTATGCGTCATCTAATTACGCAACCTTATGGGTAAGCAAAGACAAAATATTAAATAGGCGATCACGCATTTCTTCGCGCTTAATAATCATGTCTAGCGCGCCTTTGTCTAGCAAGAACTCACTGCGCTGAAAGCCTTCAGGTAATTTTTCACGCACTGTTTGCTCAATAACACGAGGGCCAGCAAAACCGATCAACGCGTTTGGCTCGGCAACGTTCAAATCTCCCAACATTGCCAAGGAAGCCGATACACCACCAAACACAGGGTCAGTCATAACCGAAATGTATGGAATACCTTCTTGCTTCATACGCTCAAGTCCAGCACTTGTCTTCGCCATCTGCATCAATGAAATCAATGCTTCTTGCATACGCGCACCACCACTGGCAGAAAAACAAATCAATGGAATACGCTTTTCTAAACACACATTAACGGCTTGAATAAAACGTTCGCCAACAATCGCTCCCATCGAGCCACCCAAGAAGCTAAATTCAAACGCCACAGCAACCACTGGCATGCCATTCAAGACACCTTGCATAGCGACTAATGCGTCTTTTTCACCAGTTGCTTTCTGCGCGTCTGCAATTCGGTCTTTATAACGTTTTGAGTCTTTAAACTTCAATTTATCTTCTGGCTCAAGATGAGCACCAATTTCATGACGGCCTTCTTTGTCTAAGAAGATGTATAAACGACGACGAGCACTAACACGAAGATGATGATTGCATTTAGGGCACACATCTAGATTCTTCTCTAACTCTGGACGATATAAAACGTTTTCACATTTTGGACATTTTTTCCAAAGCCCTTCAGGAACAGAACCCGATGCAGCGCGCTTTGATTCGCTGCGCACAATTGAAGGGACAAATTTATCTAACCAGCTGCTCATTTATTTCTCCATATTTCTCGTTTGCTGCCGCTTAAGCGTCCATTTCATTACGCATTGGTAATAAAATGGCCTCTAAAGCGTCAGCTATATATTCTTTTTGACGATCTTTATTTTCAGCGATAGCGTTTACTAAAACACTGCCCACAATCACACCATCCGCGCATTTGCTTACGGCTGCCGCCGTTTTTGCATCACGGATACCAAAACCTACGCCAATTGGTAAAGAAGTAATCGCACGCAATGAATCAACGTGATTTTTTACACTATTAACATCTAACTCGGCCGATCCGGTCACACCTTTAACAGAAACGTAATACACATACCCTGTCGCCAAGTCACAAATTTTCTTAGCACGTTCAGGGGTTGTCGTCGGTGACAGCAAATAAATAAGATCAATCTCATTTTCTCGGAAGCATTCTACTACATCTGTCGCCTCTTCTGGAGTCAGATCTACTAATAAAACACCATCCACGCCGGCATTTTTTGCGGCATTTGCAAACGCTTGATAACCAAAAAACTCAATAGGGTTCAAATATCCCATCAAGACCACAGGGGTTTGCGTATTTGTCTGCCTAAATTCCGTAATAATTTGCAGTACTTTTTTGATATTAGTACCCGCCGCCAAGCTACGTTCGCACGCCAACTGTATCACTGGACCATCGGCCATCGGATCAGAGAAAGGCATGCCGATTTCAATCACATCAGCGCCAGCATTAACCAAAGAATTCATCATCGTCACGGTAAAGTCTGGACTTGGGTCGCCCGCGGTAATATACGGAATGAGCGCCTTTTTACCAGACTTTTCTAAATTTTCAAAACATTGTTTAATGCGACTCATACTTCTATTCCATCCAATTCTGCAACGGTAAGGATATCTTTATCACCTCGACCAGAAAGATTGATCACGACAATCTTATCTTTATCCATTGTCGCAGCCAGCTTCATGCCGTAAGCAACTGCATGACTTGACTCAAGCGCGGGCATAATTCCTTCCAAGCGGGTCAGGTCTCTAAAACCATCCATTGCTTCATCATCATTAATCGCAACATAATGCGCGCGACCAACGTCTTTAAGCCACGCATGTTCAGGACCAACACCCGGATAATCAAGACCGGCTGAAATGGAATGCGTGCCAATAATTTGACCATCATCATCTGCCATTACATATGTACGGTTACCATGCAGCACACCTGGACGCCCCGCACTAAGAGGCGCTGCGTGTCGACCCGTTTCAATACCATCGCCCCCTGCTTCAACACCATACATAGCAACGCTTTCGTCTTTTATAAATGGGTGAAACATTCCGATGGCATTAGAGCCACCACCCACACACGCCACGACAGCATCAGGCAAACGACCTTCTTGCTCTAAACATTGCGCTTTGGTTTCACGACCAATTACCGCCTGAAAGTCTCGAACGAGTTTTGGATAAGGGTGAGGACCTGCGGCCGTACCAATGATATAAAAAGTATCATCGACATTACCAACCCAATAACGCATTGCCTCATTAAGTGCATCTTTTAACGTCTTGGTACCAGACTCAACAGGAATCACTTCTGCACCCAATAATTTCATTCGATAGACATTCAATGATTGACGACGAATGTCTTCCGCCCCCATGAATACCTTACATTTTAAACCCAATCGAGCCGCCACGGTTGCCGAAGCAACACCGTGCTGTCCGGCACCCGTTTCAGCAATGATATTAGGCTTGCCCATGTGCTTCGCGAGAAGCGCCTGGCCAATTGTATTGTTTATTTTATGAGCGCCAGTGTGATTCAGATCCTCACGCTTCAAATAAATTTTTGCTCCACCCGCTTTTTCAGTAAGACGCTCAGCAAAATAAAGCGGAGATGGGCGACCAACATAATGCGCCAAGTCATGATCAAAAGCGGCCTGAAAAGCACTGTCTTTGGATAAACGCTCGTACATCTCTGCCAAGTCTTCTAAGGCAGACATCAATGTTTCTGAAACAAAAATGCCGCCGTATTGGCCAAATCGCCCATGGGAGTCAGGTAAATCGAAATCAATATTTTTATCCACGTTTTGCTCCACGTATAAACTCTTTCACCTTAGATTCGCTCTTAAGGCCTTTAGACAACTCAACTCCCCCACTTACATCCACCGCATAAGGAGAAACTTGCGCTATCGCTTGATTCACATTATTGGGCGTTAACCCACCTGCCAACACAATAGGTTTGGACAATTCATCAGGTATTAACGACCAATTAAACACTTCACCTGTTCCGCCAGGCACACCTTCTTTAAAGGCATCCAACAACATTGCACTGGCACTTGGGTATTGGGTAAAAAGAAAGGCAACATCATCCCCATCCCGCACCCTCAAGGCTTTAATATAGGGCCGCTGGTAGGAAAGACACTCTTGCTCAGACTCATCTCCATGAAATTGAATGACCCAACGAGAACTTCCCGCAATCACCGAATCGATTAGGAACGCTTCAGCATCAACAAATAACGCCACGGGTGTTACAAACGGGGGCAATTGAGCGACGATAGCGTTGGCTTTTTCGGGTGCAATATAGCGTGGACTTTTTTCATAAAAAACAAAACCCAACGCATCCGCCCCATGACCACACGCCATCAGCGCATCATCCATGTTTGTTATGCCACAAATTTTAACCTTGCAATTCATACTTTGGCTCTTCAACAAAAGGTAAAAAGTGAGGCCCCAACGGACGAACAGGCACATTAAATTCTTCTGGATATTGGGCATCCACAAAATACAAACCCGTTGGCGGGGCAGTAATCCCCCCCTTCGTTCGATCCTTCGCATCCAAGGTTTGCTTAGCCCACGAAACCGGTTTTTCGCCTGCCCCAATTGCCATCAACACACCAGCGAAGTTACGGATCATATGGTGCAAAAACGCGTTTGCCCTAACATCTAAGACAATGTATTGCCCGAGTTGCTGAACATCAAAATGCAGAATGGTTCGGATTGGCGTATTCGCTTGACATCCAATGGCCCGAAAAGACGAAAAATCATGCGTCCCTAAAAAGACTGACGCTGCCTTTTTCATGGCCTGTACATTTAACGTTTTATAGGTCCATGTTACCCCTTTTGATAATATTGCGGGGCAAAAATCGGAGGAATAAATCACATATCGATAACGACGACTCAATGCACTAAAACGAGCATGAAAATCATCAGCAACATAACGCGCAGCCACTACGGTTATATCTGTAGGAAGGTAAGTATTAACCCCTATTGTCCACGCGCGCTCTTTACGTTCTACCTCTGTTTCAAAATGAACGACTTGCGCACTTGCGTGAACACCAGAGTCAGTTCGACCTGCGCAAACCACCTTTACAGGGTGATTTGCGATCACAGCCAACGCTTTTTCTAGATTTTCTTGAACACTTGGAACACCAAACTTTTGTGCCTGCCAGCCCTTATATTCAGAGCCGTTATACTCAACCACCAGAACTACTTTTTTAGTCACTTGGGAACATTCGCTCCATCATATTTTGAGCTTCAGCAATCTGCTGCTCATTACCAGATTCAATAACATCTTCAAGAATGACTCTTGCACCTTCTTCATCCCCCATATCCATATAGGCTCGTGCAAGATCAAGCTTCGTTGCCGCTTCGTCACCACTTGCATCAAAGAAGTCAAACTCTTCTTCGTCATCACTAATTTCTTCATCTTCAGCCGCTTCAGCCTCACCAAAAGCAGGAACATCAAACTCCTCTTCTTGTTGAGCTTCTGCCAATGACTCCTCAATAGAGTTGGCTAATGTATCGCTAGGCGAACCACTAAAAATAGCAGACTCGTCTGCATCATCTTGCTCAACGTCATTCAACAAACTGGAAACAAAAGACGCTTCCTCGCTTTCAGCTTCACTTAGCTCTTCACTTTCTGTCTCAGCAATAGTATCAACATCAGACTCTTCGGCTTCTGGCGAGACAGTTGGAATGTCATCATCTTCAACAAACGCTTCTAATTCATCAAACTCATCCGCATCATCTGAGGGTTCTGACAGAGCTGAATCCTCCTCAAAAGAAGCGAACATATCATCAACATCATCAGAATCCGCTTCCAAAGCGCTTTCAAATTCGTCATCCAGGCCATCAGAAAGATCCATATCATCAACAAGATCTGGCTCTGACAGAGCAGCAGGTGTCTCTTCCTCACCGAACGAACCAAAGTCACTTAAATCCTCGTCCGCATCCGGCGTGTCAAAATCAAATGCGAATGGGTCCTCTTCTTGAAGCTCTTCTTTAGGGCTAGGCTCTTCCGCTGAAGCGAATTCTGTTGCCGCTGCGGCAACAGCGACAGGTGCAGCTACTGCGGCTGGAGAAAGATCAAATTCATCCTTTTTTAATGACTCTTGATCCTCCTGTTTTTTCCCTGAACGTCGCATAACCAAACCAATCAGCAGCCCCATCAGCAATAGAACAACCGCACCAATCGCCACGACTATCGGATTACCAAAAATTTTATTAACCAGTGAATCAGCTTCTGCCTGTTCTTTTTCACGACGAATTTGATCCGCCTCTAATAACTGGTCAACCGTATTTTTTTGCTCTTGAAGTGCCTGTTGCGCACTGGCAAATTGCTGTTGCAACTCGGCCATTTGCTTATCTTTCAGCGTTATAAGCTGTTCTAGTGTTTCTAGTTGCTTATTCAAGTCACCTAGCTGATTAGACAACTCACTTTTCTCACGCTGCTCCTTATCTAACAATTCCTTTGAAGCAGACAGCTCACTTTGCAATGCATTCATGGCCGCATTGGAATCTTCACCGACATTAGAGCTGGCCATTTCCTCAGGCAACAAACTTTGCCCTGACGCCAAGGTGAGTTTGTCACCACCCGCAGAAGGCGACGTAGCGGCAGACTTAGCTTTTGCTTGTGTGTTTAACTGAGCCTGCTCAACTGAAGCGTTTCCTTGAGTGCCTTTCAATGCCATCCATGCGTCATGTTGACGCTGGAATTCTTCTTTTGAAATGGATTTGTTAAACAGAGCGATCTGCTCTTGTGTAGGCAGACGCAAGATTACGCCTTCTTTTAAAAGATTGATGTTATCTGAATAAAAAGCGTCTTTGTTCAACGCCTGAATTGCCATCATCGTCTGATAGATGGTCAACTGATTAGTAGGATTATTTTGCCCAGCGATAGACCAAAGCGTATTGCCTTTTACTACATTCAACTGCCCCTTTGGGGTCATAGTTTCTGCAGTGGAGGCCGCTTGACGGAATACAGAATTATTTGCAGAAGTTTGCGGGGCAGAAACAGGCGTAGATTGAACCACCTCTTTTTGAGACTTTTCAACAAGCGCGGATTGGTTCAATGGCGTTTGGTATTCACGAACCACCTGACCACTGGGCCAGCGAGCGGCTAAAATAAAATGCAACTGATCCACTCGCAAAGGTTGGTCAGAGGTAACGGCGACAACAAGTTCACCATTTTCGCGAGTCACATTAAATTTGAGCTGCGATAGCACCCTTGTTGGTGCGAATCCAGCCTGGCGAAACTCACTTTCGCTACCCAAACGGATCAAAATGTCGTTATCAGTTAAAGCCCCAACATCGGAAAGTTCTATTCTTCCTCGGTAAGGCTCATCCAAATTTGATTGAGAGGTTAACTCACCCAGTTCCAATCCGTAACTGCTGGACACATATAGCGCACCTGACACAGCAATACTAACGAGGGTTTTTCTGAGCATAAGCTTCCCTTTATTTACAAAAAATGGACATAAATATCTGAACAAGTATCTTACACAGGTGACTATTTATCAATAGCTTTAGAATCAATGGTTTGCACTTAATGCAACAGAGAGAATAAAAATACAAAAGTACGATTTATCGTTTACTCCTACTTGAACAAAACCACCAACAAATCACGCTATTCAGCAGCCGTTATAAACAAGTATAGACGCTATCGAAACCTACTCTCAATTCAACCTATCAAAAAACATAACTAGTGCAATCGAAGTATAAAAAAAAGCCCCGCTAAACAGCGAGGCTCCTTTAACTTCAATGGGTTAGGGAAGGATCACATCATCCCTCCCATGCCACCCATTCCGCCCATGCCACCCATATCAGGCATGCCAGCATCTTCTTTTGGTAAATCAGCGATCATTGCTTCTGTTGTGATCATAAGACCAGCAACCGATGCCGCCGCTTGAAGTGCAGAACGCGTTACTTTGGCTGGATCTAGGATACCCATTTCCAACATATCGCCGTACTCACCAGTTGCTGCATTGTAACCGTAGTTACCTTCACCTTGTTTTACTTTATCAACCACAACTGACGCTTCGTCACCTGCGTTTGTTACGATTTGACGCATTGGCGCTTCCATCGCACGTAAAGCCAAAGCGATACCGACGTTTTGATCTTCGTTATCGCCAACAAGACCAACCACTTTAGTTAGTGCGCGAACCAATGCAACACCACCACCAGCAACTACGCCTTCTTCTACTGCTGCACGCGTTGCGTGAAGCGCATCATCAACGCGCGCTTTCTTCTCTTTCATAGCTACTTCAGTTGCTGCGCCAATTTTGATAACAGCAACACCGCCTGCCAATTTAGCAACACGCTCTTGAAGTTTTTCTTTATCGTAGTCAGAAGAAGAGTTCGCAATTTCAGCACGGATCTGCTCAACACGGCTTGTGATGTTAGCGGCAACGCCTGCACCATCAACAATAGTTGTGCTTTCTTTAGTCAGTGTAACGCGCTTCGCTGTACCCAACTGCTCAAGAGTCGCCGTTTCAAGGCTCAAGCCCACTTCTTCAGAAATAACAGTCGCACCAGAAAGAACCGCGATGTCTTCTAGCATAGCTTTACGACGATCACCAAAACCTGGCGCTTTTGCCGCCGCCACTTTCACAATGCCACGCATGCTGTTGACAACAAGTGTAGCAAGCGCTTCACCTTCAACATCTTCAGCGATGATCAACAAAGGACGAGATGCCTTAGCAACACCTTCCAATACAGGAAGCAATTCGCGGATATTGGAAATTTTCTTATCAACCAACAAAATAAATGGGTTTTCTAGTTCCGCACTCATTGTTTCTTGGTTGTTAATGAAATAAGGAGACAAGTAGCCGCGATCAAACTGCATACCTTCAACCACAGCCAGTTCGTCATCAAAACCAGAACCTTCTTCTACTGTGATAACACCTTCTTTACCAACACGCTCCATCGCTTCTGCAATGATTTTACCTACAGAAGAATCAGAGTTCGCAGAAATAGTACCCACTTGCTCCACTGCACGAGTATCAGCGCAAGGCGTAGACAATTCTGCAATTTCTTTAACAACAGCCGCCGCAGCTTTGTCGATACCGCGCTTAAGATCCATTGGATTACGACCCGCTGCAACGGATTTTAGACCTTCAGTAACAAGCGCTTGAGCCAATACTGTCGCCGTTGTTGTACCATCACCAGCAACATCATTTGCTTGAGATGCCACTTCTTTAACCATTTGCGCGCCCATGTTTTCAAACTTGTTTTCAAGTTCGATTTCTTTAGCTACAGTGACGCCATCTTTTGTCACTAACGGTGAGCCAAAAGATTTTTCAATGACAACGTTACGACCTTTAGGTCCCAACGTGACTTTCACTGCATCCGCAAGAACATTAACACCTTTCAGCATTTGCTGACGTGCGCTATCTCCAAACTTTACTTCTTTAGCTGACATTCTTTTATACCTTTAACTGTTTTAAGTGTTACAAATCGAATATGAACTACCAGGACAAATTAGGCTTCAACAACGCCGTAAATTTCGTCTTCTTTCATAATAAGTAGTTCTTCACCATTGATTTTCACTGTTTGACCTGAGTACTGACCAAACAACACAGTGTCACCAACGCTAACAGCCAACGCTTGCACGTCACCATTAGATTGAATACGGCCAGTGCCTACAGCCAAAACCTCGCCTTGTGTAGGCTTTTCTGTAGCAGATCCAGGCAGAACGATACCAGATGCGGTTGTTGTCTCTTCTTCTTTACGGCGAACAACGACACGATCGTGCAAAGGACGAATATTCATCAATCATTTTCTCCAATTAAAACAATACCAGGACGCCCCTGGCAGGACTTATCTCGCTTTCTAAAAGCAAGAATCTCTATCGAGGTTTTATATACGGCTAGTAATTCGTATTTCAACCCAAGCAGTGAATTATTTTTTATCTATTAAATCATTATCATCCTGAACATATTCCCCTTCGATAATGTCTCCATCACGGGAAGAATATGTCCCTTGTCCCGCACGCCATTGCGTGCCGCGCGCCATCATTGAACTGATGAATTTCACAATGAGACCCGCCGCAAAAAGCTTTCTTAGTGGTGGCACCAATAACAGCGCCCCTATGGCATCGGTTACAAAGCCTGGAATCAACAAACACAAACCAGCGAAGATTAACATTACCCCTTCCGCCACTTCAGCTGCAGGTAACTCTCCACGACGCATTTTTTCCTGCGCTTTTAACGACGTTTCCAGACCTTGTTTACGAATCAAAGTCACACCAATAATGGCCGTCAAAAAAACCAAACCAACCGTCGCCAGCGCACCAATTTTGCTGCCGACTTGAATCAACACTGTCATCTCGACAATGGGCACCAAAATAAAAAGTAACAGTGCAAATCTCATAATCACCTTCTTTATGTCATACTTAAATTCGAACAATACATGATATCTATGGGCGAACCTTTGACTAATCAAGCAATGTTGCATTTTAAATCTCAAGTACTACTTATATTAAGCGAGGTTCCGTTCGGACAATACATCGCCTATGGGGAACTGGCCAAGCAAGCCGGCTTCCCCGGATATGCCCGCCATGTTGGCACCCTGTTGAAAACACTCCCTAAAGACACCAAACTGCCTTGGCACAGAGTCGTAAACGCACAAAAAAGAATCAGCTTTACAGAAAATTCAGACGCTTATGTCAGGCAGAGAGAAAGGCTGGAACAAGAAGGCTGGGTAATCGTGGGAACAAAACTCGTACTGAATGAAAAGAGCCAAGCAAAATAAACAACAAAACAGGTCATTATTCTTTCACTTGGCTCTCGTAAATCAAGACTAATCTCTAAAATTCGTAAATTGCACTGGCTGAGCCAAATCCGCACCACGCAATAAAGCCATTACCTGCTGAAGGTCATCTCGCTTCTTACCCGTTACGCGCAATTGATCACCTTGAATCTGAGCTTGCACTTTCGCTTTGCTGTCTTTGATCATTTTAACGATCTTTTTCGCTTCGTCTGTTTCCAAACCTTCTTTCATTTTAACGGCTTGAGAAGCGCGCATATTGCCTTTAACAACACTTTCTTTTTCCAGACTTTTCAGGTCAATCCCACGACTTACCAACTTTTGATTCAAAATATCAGACATTTGGCGAAGTTGGGGCTCGGCTTCCGCTTCCATTACGACACTGGATTTATCTTTAATTTCGTAATGCGCTTTTACGCCCTTAAAATCATAACGTGTAGTAATTTCTCTGTTGGCCTGATCGACAGCATTGCTGACTTCGTGCCAATTCAACTCGGATACTACGTCAAATGATGGCATTTTCTGCTCCTTAGCATTTCCAAATAATGTATTTTGGCGCGATAATAACAGGGATTGAAATAAAACACCTAATGGAAACCTATTTATGAAGAACACGCCTTGGTTAGTCATCGGCGCTGGCGCTATTGGTCTTTTTTGGGCCTGTAAGCTAGAAAAGCTCGGCAATAAAGTCCATCTTGTGTATCGATCTGAGAGTCCCGGAAAAAAAATCACCCTAGAATCATTGACCGATGAAGAAGGACAACAGCAGGTCAGTGAATCCAAGCATAAAATTAAAAGCTTCAAAGCCAGCGAACTAACCGATCAATATGACAAGGTCCTACTGTGCACTAAGTCTTTCGATCTTAAAGACGCTTTCTTACAAATCGCTGATCATGTCACCGAAAACGCAGACATCGCTTGTTTGTGTAACGGCATTGGCGCGCAAGAAGAGCTGCAAAGCACCTTGCTAGATACCCAAACATTGTGGGCTGGAACCACCAGCGAAGGCGTACTAAAGATCGAAAGCAACCATATTAAGCACACTGGCCTTGGAGACACTTACTTCGGTCAATGGCGTACGCAATCAGAACCCAAAGAGTTCCCTGTTGACAACATGACGGTAACCAACATTCACCAAAGAATGATTGAAAAACTGGCGGTAAATGCCGTCATTAACCCTATCACAGCCATTTTCAACATACATAATGGCGACATATTAAATGACGAATTTAAACCTTTAGTTGAAGCCACACTGACCGAACTGTCCAGTGTTTTTACTCACCCACAATTCAGTTACGCCCAAGAAAGCCAGCACCTCACTTCGGAAAATTTAAAAAACAGAGTGCATACCGTTGCCCAGTTAACGCGACTTAATCGCTCGTCGATGCATGAAGACATTCGCCTACACAGACAAACGGAAAACAGTTTTATTTCAGGGTTCTTGTTGGCAAACAGCCCGATTGAACTTCCCGTTCAGAGATTACTATACAATGGTGTTGCCTTTGCAGAACAACGTGAAGAAGTCAAAAAAAAGCTGCTAAGTCTTCCTTAGCAGCTTTTTAGCAAATCAACAGTGACGACTAAATTTTTGTGATTTTTTCTTTTGTCAGAAGAATTTTCTTTTCTTTGTACAATGCGCCAAGGGCTTTTTTATACGTCGCTTTACTGACTTTAAAAACCGCATATATGGCTTCTGGAGAGGCTTTATCCGTCAACGGAGACTCGCCGCCATGAGCGTCTAAGTAGTCCAAAATATCATCTAAAATGTTTCGAACTTTCTTATAGCCGACTTCTTGCAAACTTAAGTCGATTTTACCGTCTTCTCGCATTTGCTTAATAAAACCCACTGTTTTTTCGCCTTTACGCAATTGCCTAAAAGCGTCTTCAAAAAACAAAACACCCCAAAAGCGGTTATCGATAACACACTTAAAGCCGATGTTGGTTTTATCTCCGATAATGATAGAAACCTTGTCACCCACTCGGTAAGGAGCCTCTTCTCGATTTAATAAAGCATCTACCTTAGTCGTAGCAACAATACGGTTTGTTATTTGATCCAAGTAAATAAACAAAAGGTGCGTTTCGCCTTCTTCCACTCGATTCTTCTGTTGACTGAAAGGCACCAATAAATCTTTTGGCAATCCCCAGTCAAAAAACGCACCCACTTGGTTAACCGCAATGGAAGTCAATGCAGCAAACTCACCTACTTGCGCTTTAGGGAAGTCGGTTGTCGCAATCAATTTATCATCTGAATCAAGGTAAACAAACACCTCGACTTCATCATCTATACCAACGCCTTTTGGTACATAACGTTTAGGCAACAATATTTCGCCTAGGAGGTCGGCGTCTAAATACACACCAAAATCTTTTTCTTTAACGACTCTTAATATGTTTAAGCGCCCAATTTGAGTAGCCATGCGTTCTCCGGCAAGCAATTTTTTTCGCACTATACGCACTTCATTTTTAAGCGCAATACAGACAGTTTAATTTCAACGCTCATTCACTCTCGGCTTTCATACAACCAGCAAACATATCGTCTAGTTTTGTCTTTCCAAGCGTTTCCATTTTTTCTATATTTTGATTGGGGATATCAGACGTATCACCATAAAACTCAATCGCTTTATCAACACTCGCCTCTCTCAAAAGATGTAACATAGGATAAGGCGATCGATTCGTGTAATTGGACACATCGTTCGGTTCGGCGCCAGAAAAACAATAATCCGGGTGGAACGTTGCCAACTGATAAACGCCTTCGCACCCTTGGTCAAACATGACATTTTCCGCTGTTTCAACAAAGTCCAAATAGCGATGAAAGTCTTTAAACAACGTAGGAAAAATCAACAAAGTCGTTTCTGTTTCAGGGTGTTCATCAAGCCACTGCACTTCCGCCATCAGCTCTTCCAACGCCACATCCATTTTTTTTGAACGCAATACCACACAGCGCACTGTTTCGCGTTCTACTTCTCGCTTGGCGAAAGGACAAACATTCAACGCCACAATAAACTCTTTCACCCACGACATAGTTTGGGTGGTGACCAACTCATCCGATAGCAACATATCTTGTCTTCTTATCAATATTTGTTTGTATTTTAGAGCAAAGCCAACACAGGGTCTAACTTATCAAGCCATCCACTGATGTTTAGATTTCGAATCCACAAAAAACAAGGTATCATGAATGCAAATACAGTCCATTATAGTGGCCATACCTCGATATTTATTATGATAACCATAGTAGATTTATGATTGTCATGGTTAACCAATGATTTTCATAAATGGTCTTGCCATTTATCCCGCTACAGAGAGTTTACATGTCATTTGCTGAATTAGATTTGGATTTCACCATTGAACAAGCCATTAGTGATCTTGGCTTTGAATCCCCAACGGAAATCCAAGAACAAGCCATTCCTATCGCCTTAGATGGCTCTGATCTTCTGGCCACCGCACCGACTGGCACAGGAAAAACCATTGCATTTTGCGCACCAGCGATTCAGCACATCCTTGACCGTGACGAGCAATCCACCACCGCCCCTAAAGTGCTTATTTTAGCCCCTAGTCGTGAGCTAGCCCGTCAAATTTTTAATGTGGTAGAACAACTCACAAAACATACTCGCATCCAATCGCAGCTCATTATTGGCGGCACGCCTTATGGCATGCAGCAACAACAACTGAGCGAACCGTGCGATGTCCTAGTCGCTACGCCAGGGCGCCTTGTCGAACTGGATGAAAAGCAATGGCTGGATCTCACGGATGTATCGTACTTTGTTATCGACGAAGCCGATCGCATGTTGGACATGGGCTTTGTAAACGCCATCAATCACATTGCTAAAGAGCTACCAACAGAACACCAAACTCTGATGTTCTCAGCCACACTTGAAGGCGAAAAAATGGGGCGCTTTGCAAGTGCACTTTTGAACAGTGAAACTCAGCAAATTCGTCTGGGTGAATCTGCTCGCACTGTACCGAGCCAAATCCGTCAAATTGCTTACCGCGTAGACAGTGAAGAACACAAAGAAGCCGTTTTGAAACACCTACTCACGCAAGAACGTGTGCAACAAGCCGTGTTATTCGTATCCAACCGCGAACACGTAGACGTCTGGGTTCAACGAATTCGCAAAATGGGGTTAATGTGTGACGGCTTGCATGGCGAGATGAAGCAAGGCGACCGCAGTGAGCACATGAAACAAATGAAACGCGGCCGCCTACAGGTCTTGGTCGCAACGGACGTTGCGTCCCGCGGCATTGATCTACCAGAAATCAACACCGTCATTAACTTGCGTTTACCACGCAAAGCAGACTCCTACATTCACCGAGCGGGTCGAGCTTCACGTGAAGGCGCACCGGGTGATTGCATCTCGTTAATCGACATTAACGACCTACCAATGATCGAAAAGATTCAACGTTTTATGCAAGCCAACATCAAGTTTGGTCGCATTGAGGGGCTTGAGCCTAAAACCAAAGCTCGCTCACCAAGCAATAAGAAAAAAAGCAAGAAGAAGCCTGCCCCAAGCAAAAAATAGCCAAAGACCATTATCTTAAAGGGCGCAATATGCGCCCTTTTATACTCAGCAACCTTCAACACTGGTCGCTCTGACGACAAATTGATCTACTGGACAAGAAATAGAGTTTGGTACTTGCACCGTGTCACCATAACACCCGCCAGTATTACTGATCATATTGTTCAATACTCCCCGATACTGAACCACACTGCTGGCTGGACATTGCACAGTAAAACTCACATTAACACAACTCACCAGTCTAGGTTGTATGCTTGGCAATACACCGTATACATGACTTTCCCCAAAACAATTTCGAGCCGCAAGGCGAGTACCTGCTTTTAGACTTCCCAGATAGGCCAGTTTATTGGCTTCCTCCTGCTCATTCTCCCTTTGCCTTGCTAACCTTCGAGCTTCTTGCTCACGCTTACGGGCTTCGTTAGCTAAGCGCCTTTCCTCTTCAGCTTTACGCCTTTGCTCCGCTTGACGTCTAGCTTGCTCTTGCTGTTGCTGCTGTATCGCCAAGGCATTTTGCTGCTGCTGTTGCAAACGTCGTTGCTGAGCTTGTTGTTCTTGTTTACGAAGCTCACGCTCTTGACGTTGGGCTTCATATTGCTGCATCTGCCTCTGAAAGTCTGCTTGCTGACGAGCCAAATCTGCCTGCAATTGGCTATTCACTTGATTCAATGCAGCACTAAATGCCGCAAGAGTACTATTGGAGCTACTTGAAGATGAATCATTTCTTCTCGGCGCAGGGACGTCAGTACAATAGTAATGAATCATATCTCCCACTACGCACATGCCATATTCTTCAGACCTTGGACAACTAGACGCACACTGCTCTTCCAGTTTTATCTGTGCAGCCAGACGCTTTTGTTCATTATAAAAGTCTTCTTGTTTTTTGCGATACGTCACAAGTTCAGCCAGAGTAACGCTTGAAGCTTTATCAAAAACCAAAGCCCGCGCCCTTTTTATTTCACGATCCGCACAATTAAAACGTTCGTTTTCAGCGCAATCATAGGCCTTATCTACAGCTTCATTAAACTCAATCTCATCCAATTGATCCAGTTGGTCCAGTTGATCCAACAATGACATTGCATCGTCTTTAGATGACTCTGCGTGTACATGAGACGCAAAGCCCAACCCTACTAAAAAGCTAATTACCATGAAGCGATTCATTAAAAAAACCTCTCTAATGTCTCTATATTGTCCAATGCCTGCGCCAATTCATGCTCTAGCCCTTTTAGCTTTTTAATCAATGAATTATCCGACACTAACGCAGAGTTAATAACGTCGAATACACGCTGTTGAGCTTCTTGGGAATGGCAGCTCCGTCGTTTATCAAAGATGTATTCGGGTAACTGCGACACACTCGGTATTCCATTGAATCGTTCGACTTCCCTACTAATTTGTCGCAAAGGCTGCATATAACACTGCAGCAATAATTGCTTATCCTCGCCATCTGACATTTGCGCTATTTTTACTTCAAGAAGCTGAATTAAATTTAGCTCCACAATGATAGAGACTACCTGCTGAAAAGACTCAAACCACAGCAACATTAACCATCTTTCCTCAAGCAAGCGCTGTGCTTCAACAAGTCGTTCATTTCGCTGAAATGCTTTATAAATAGCATCGTCAGAAAGCAAAGCAATTAATCTGGCCGAAGCGCGGGTCTGACCGTATTCATCTAAAGAATAAAAAGGATAGTCAGCTATATTGCTCTGCAAATAATCCAAAGCCTGCTGGTAATAAATACGGTTACGCGGAAAAAAATAGCCTTGCTGTTCCGCCAACGCTAATGATGCAAATACATCACCACGGGCCAACTTACTATCACGCAAAGCGCTAAATAATGAATCAGGACGTAAAAAATCTAACTCGGTTTCTTCTTCCTCCTCCAACCCAAGGGCTTGATTTAACAAATCCTGCAACAAAGTCGCACAATTGGCGGTAATGAATCGATAATTTCCTCGATATGCCCAGTGAATCTCTGACAAATCACGCACGATCTGTATTATTTCATTTTCACTAAGATTCAAAGGCAGCGAATAGACATCACGGTCAGCCAATACGGTATTACTGCGAAAAACTTCCCGGAACGTGGAGCCGAACAAATGCGCGTCATACCCACCAACTAAACCTTTTAAAAGGTCCATCTCCATTCCATCAATCCGTGCGACATAGCCTAGAAAAATGTGATTAAGAAGATTCTTGCGACAGTCCAGAAGCGATGAGCTCACATCAGGACACACTAAAAAACGTACAGAAACATGACCAAATGAAGAAGCAACCCCCTTCCCTTCTGAAGCAAAGACCAAATGTATTTCTCGCACAGCTCTCGGATCAACCGTAACAAGCTGCCCACCAACATGCGTGTCAAATAGAAAAAAAGGCACGGATTGAAGACAATGATCGTAATTTAACTGACCATCGAAGCGCTTTCTAAAATAGGATGCGTAAATAGGATGTCGGCACTCAAAATCGGCTTGAGTCAAATAAGCCATCAAAAGCGAAGAGAAGCTCACCACATCTTGTCTATGCCTATCCGAAACCAGTGATTGTACATACATAAAACGTTGATCGGCTATTATGCCTGCTGTATTGAGAGCAGAGGTCGTATCATCTTGTGCTATTTCCTCTCGTGACAACGCAGAAATTGCATGACACAAATCAGGCTGAGCTGATGCCTGAGCAATCAGTTTAGGGGCCTTTTTTTGTAACACGCCATCTGCCTCAATATTGCAAGAACCAACTCTTGATACGTCTGCTCTATGAAAGGCACAACCTGATAGTGCTAACAAGATCACCAAACATCCAAGACGGCACGCGACAAAAAAACTCATAAAATATTACTGGGAGGCTTGCGCGACCATTGAGTCAGGGTTCGCCCAACGAACAGCATGCACCTCCAAGTCTTCTATTCGGTTTTGTATACCTCGACGAGTTGAGTAAATAGAGGGAGACGATAGTAAATCAACAACGGTCAAACTCGGCAAACCTGTCACCATCGTTGAACTTGCGCTTGAGTTAGAGTTTTCTATCGCTCGTGGAGACAAACCCAACCAATAAAAATAAGGATTCGCTTCCAACTCTTTATTAAGCGCTGCCAGTTTTATTTGACGATCTTTTTCCTTTTTCAAGGCCTGATATTGATCAGTCCAAAAGCTAACTTTTTGTGGGTCTTGATCTACGCCGTCACCCGTTTGATAGCGGGAAATTAAACGTTGAATCGCCTTAAGGTCGCCTTTTTCAGATTTCTCTATATCGGATTTCACTGCCGCTGCTAGCTTCCTTTCTTTTTCTAATGCTAAGCGCCGAGCAGCTTCTTGATCACGAAGTACTTTCATCTCTACACCATATGCGGTTAGTGATGCAGCTGGTAAGATAACTCTTACTCGCTGTGGGCGACTAGAAGAAGCCTCTATAGAGGCTGAGAAAATTTTCTCCTTTTCTTTATTTACGCTTAACACCGCTCGAATTTGATACGTTCCCTCATCTACTAAAAATGCCTCCCGCTGAAAATCTTCACAATCAAACTTATAACTGTCATTTAGATAAACCTTAGCGCCATTGGTATTTTCCTGACAATAAATACCAATTACTGCGTCAGCAGAGAACGCAGAAGAAGAGAAAGCAAGTAGGAGTAAAACAAGGCTTTTTTTCATCGTTATGCCCACATTGATATGAATTGAGAAAAGCAAACCATGTAACAACAACGTCAAGAATAATAAAAAAAAACGCAAACACAAAGTTTTAAGCAAAAAAAAGCCCCCATGCAGGAGGCTACCACACTCTTAAATCGCTTTAATCAAACTTCAAGGTATGTTGTTTTCGCTTTGCTTTAGTTTCTAAATACGATCGGTTATGCTGATTCACATGCACCTTGGTTGGCACCAACTCAACAACGTCAATGCCATGCTCAACCAATTGTTGCGCTTTGTCAGGGTTATTGGTCAATAAACGCACCTCTTTAACCTCCAATGCTTTCAACATTTCTGCCGCCACCCCAAAGTCACGCCCATCATCAGGCAAGTGCAGCATCTCATTGGCTTGGTAAGTATCATACCCCCTATCTTGCAAGGCATACGCTTCTAACTTTGCGTACAAACCAATGCCACGACCTTCTTGACGCAAATAAAGGATATAGCCACCTTCTTCATTTATTCGATCAATTGCTTCATCAAGCTGCTCACCACAATCACATCGCCCGGAGCCGAATACATCCCCCGTCAAACATTCTGAATGCAAACGTACTAATGGCACCTTCGATTCTGCCGGTGTGTTTTGTCCTTCAAAAAATATCCCTATATGTTCTTTGCCTGAGTCATCGCCGTTAAAGGAAATAAACTCAGCCATCACGTCGCCCGCCCTCACGGGGATCATTACTCGACGTTTAATTGTCAAATCACTCATCACATCTTCTCTACTAGGGATTTTTTACTGTATCTACTTAGTACAAGTATAACGCTCATTAATTTGGTCAAAAGCTAAAATATCAATACTAAATAAGGAAATAAGCTTTTAAATCAAATGATCCAGTGGCAAAGAAGTACTTTCTTTTACACTGCGTAGCAAAAAGCTTGACTGAACACCGGTCACGCCAGGAATACGTGTTAATTTTCCTAATAGAAAATCGTGGTATTTCTCCATATCCTCAACAACAACCTCCAACAAGTAATCACAATTTTGACCTGTCACTAGATTGCAGTTCCTTACTTCAGGAAACGCGTCCACTTCATCTTCAAACACACTAAATCGATCCGGAGTATGTCGGTCCATGCTGATTTGCAAAAAGGCCGTCAATTTTAACCCTAAGCTCGACTTTTTTAAGATGGTCACCTTTCGATCAATTACGCCAATATCCTCTAGTGCTTTTACACGACGCAAACAAGGAGACGCTGACAACCCTACTCGATCCGCCAACTCTTGGTTTGTTAAGCTAGAATCTTGCTGCAGTTCACGCAAAATATTTAAGTCGATTTTATCAAAAGCCATTATAGCGACTCCAAATTGCTAATTTTTTCATGTTATACGCAATATAATGCCATTCACATTGAAAATTCCACAAAAAACGCAATCTTTTACCCAATAAAATTCGCTATGATAGAAGCATAAAGAATCACTTAACCAAGTGACGCATTAACAACCAGAGCTTACCCGCTCAACGACATGAAGAAGGGAAAGATCATGACATCTTTTGACCATACTAAGTATACTCCATTCAAACCAGTCGCCATTACAAACCGCACGTGGCCAGATCAAACCATCACCAAAGCACCAATTTGGTCTAGCGTTGACCTACGCGACGGCAACCAAGCCTTGGTTGAGCCAATGACAGTGGATCAAAAGAAACAATTTTTCGCCCTACTAGTAGACGTTGGATTTAAAGAAATCGAAGTCGGCTTCCCGGCTGCCTCACAATTGGATTTTGACTTTGTGCGTTGGTTGATCGAAGAAGATCAAGTGCCAGACGATGTTTACATTCAAGTATTGACTCAAGCTCGCCCAGAGTTGATCGAGCGCACTTACGAATCTCTAAAAGGTGCGAAAAAAGCCATCGTTCACGTTTATAACTCAACGTCTACCACGCAACGTGAGCAAGTATTCCGCATGGACATGGAAGGCATTAAGCAAATCGCCGTGAATGGCGCTAAATGCGTAAAAGACCATGCAGCGAAACACCCTGAAACAGAATGGGTATTTCAATACTCACCTGAAAGCTTTACTGGCACAGAAATAGACTACGCCATTGAAGTCGTTAATGCGGTTGCCGAGGTTTGGCAGCCAACACCAGAAAACAAAATCATTATCAATTTGCCAGCGACGGTAGAAGTGTCCACACCTAACCGCTACGCAGACCAAATTGAATACTTCTGCCGTAACGTCAAACAACGCGACAGCATGATTGTAAGCTTGCACACACACAATGACCGTGGTTGTGGTGTAGCGGCAGCAGAATTAGGCGTAATGGCTGGCGCAGACCGTATCGAAGGCACATTGCTAGGGAACGGCGAGCGCACAGGCAACATGGACATCGTCACCATGGCGATGAACATTTACAGCCAAGGTATTGATCCAGAGTTGGCGTTGGGCGATATGGACCGCATCATAAGCGTGGTTCAAGCTTGCACCTTGTTACAAGTTCACCCGCGTCACCCATACGCTGGCGAATTGGTGTTTACCGCCTTCTCTGGCTCTCATCAAGACGCGATTAAAAAATGTTTGGCTAACCAAACCGACGACAAACCTTGGGATGTGGCGTACTTGCCAATTGACCCTCGTGATGTAGGTCGTAGCTACCAGGAAGTGATTCGCGTAAACAGCCAATCAGGCAAAGGTGGTGTTGCTTATACTCTTGAGCAAGAATACGGCTTGGCTTTGCCACGTTGGTTGCAAGTAGAATTCAGCCCAATCGTGCAAGCATTTGCAGAAAAAGACGGTGGTGTAGTTGATGCCGAATCCATGAAAAATTTGTTTGAAAACAACTTCATGACAGGCACCACGCCATACAAATTGGGCAAGTACGACCTTGCGAAAGACGATGTAGATACCGTTCACGCAGAATTAACCGGTAATAATACAAGTGTCAAAATCACAGGAAATGGCAATGGCGCTTTGTCAGCTTTCAGTGAAGCACTTGGCAAGCATTTCAACATGCGCGTTGATATTATCCAGTACCAAGAACACGCATTAACTGTTGGCAGCGACTCACAAGCGATTGCGTATGTTCAAGCCAATATCGATGGTGATCGTTTTAATGGTGTGGCAATTGATAACGACATTGTGTCTGCCTCTATTCAAGCTTTATTGGCCACCGTAAACCAAAAAGTGACAGAAAATTCAGACTCTGCCGTAGCGTAATTCATTCACTTCGAGCAAATACAAAAAAGCCGAAACGCCTAGGAGTTTCGGCTTTTTTGTGACTATTCAAGCGACATATCTTTTAAGACAAACGATTTTTAAAGTATAGCGTGTTGGAATATTTGCAAGTAAACACTCTCAAGATGTAACGCGGGAGTTAAGAACCACTTTATTCCTTCCAGTGTCTTTTGCTTCATACAAGCATTCGTCAGCGCGCTTTAACAATGATTTTTTATCTTCATCATCGCCACAGTAAACGGCCACACCAATGCTCGTTGTAACCGCGATTTCTGTATCTTCATACACCACTGGAGCATCCGACACGACACTTAAAAATCGAGTGAATGTGTCCTTCGCTTCAGATTCAGAAATATTGGGTAGAAGTATTCCAAACTCTTCTCCGCCCAATCGCCCTATCGAATCAATGTCTCTTACACTCGCTTTCATGCGCTTCATAATCTCTACCAACACCGCATCACCAGCATCGTGCCCGTAGGTATCATTCACTACTTTAAACTTATCTAGGTCAAACATCGCGCAGGCCATTGATAAACCCTGCTCTTTGGCTACTTGCATTTCTTTGCCCAATGTCATTTCAAATGATCGCCGATTGGCAACTCCCGTCAAATAGTCGGTCGCAGCCAAACGTTCAAGAACGGAGTTTGATTCCACCAAACGACGTCGCATATCAGCAATACGCTTCATCGATAACATTTTGGCCGCCAACACTTTCTGGCCAATAGGTTTAATCAAGTAATCGTCGCCGCCAGCTAAAATCCCGTCTTCCACATCATCTTCTTCGGCGCTGGCACTGAGAAAAATGACGGGGATCCATTCTTGTTTTTGCTGCTCTTGAATATTCCGCATCGCCTTGACGGCGTCAAAGCCATTTATAATGGGCATTTGAACATCCATCAACACCAAATCTAGGTCGTGTGAATGCTCAATAAATTGATCTATCGCTTCCTGTCCATTACTGGCTTCGACGACACGATACCCTAGCTTAGTAATGTATAACTTTAACAGTAATCTGTCCGTATTCGTGTCATCAGCGATGAGAATCTTCATAAGGTCACTACTATTTTTTTAAGTTCATTTTTTGCTAAGTGATAGCGATCAATGATGTCTCGTAACTTCGCGCTTAGCTCAGGAATATCTTGTTGCCGACTTTCTTTTTCAAGTTGCTCAGCCATAGAGGATAGCAATCGAGCACCAACACTCAAACTTACCGACTTTAAACTGTGAGCCAATTTATGAATAGCATCATAGTCTGGCTCATCGGGGCGTTTTAACATGTCACTAAAAGACGCTGTTATCTGGTCCGCATCACTGTAGAACGCTTCCAACAATAATAGAAAATCATTTCCAAGTAATGCTTTTAACTCCACCAAGACACCAGTATCAATCTGCGCCACAGCGGACGCCATCGATGCTGTTTTTGCAGACACTTTTTCAATATCCACTTGCTCAACCTCAGGGGATCGATCTCTAGGGAACCATTTATCTAACATAGCGATAAACTCCTGTTGCTTAAATGGTTTAGGTACTAACCCATCACCACCAGCACGAAACACTTCAGCAAGGGTGTCTGACATAACATCTGCAGTCAATGCCAGAATTGGCACTCGTTCTCTACCTGTGCTTTTTTCAGCCTGTCGAATATGTCGCATTGACGATAGACCATCCATCACTGGCATGTGCAAATCCATAAAGATAAAATCAGGTTGGTGTGCTTTCCACATATCAACACCAATTGCGCCATTTTCAGCGCCTAATACATCAAACCCCATTCGCTCTAATATGCCTCTTGCAACTGCCATGTTGGCGCGCATATCCTCAACAACCAAGACCAACCCCCGTTTTTTAGGCGGTTCATCACTCTGTATTTCTACCCCGCTCAGCGATTTGTCTTTAGAGTCAAAATAAGAAATCTGCCGACCAATAACATGCGTTGACAAGGCTGAGATCAGCCCTTTTTTTAACATTACCCCGGTCATTGGCTTCGCCACATTGACATTCACACCCACATCGGACAATTTCTCACTCGAAATCAACCCAGCAGAAGTCGTCATTAAAATAACGGGGCGCAGAGTAGAGCCACTTGCCTCTCGGATCAGTTTCGCCAACATTAAGCCATCCAGCTCAGGCATCATATAATCTAAAATGACAATCTGATACGGCACACCGTCATCTATCGCTTTTTTAATTCGATAGAGCGCTTCAACAGGGTCCACTTCTGTGTCGGTATAAATATCACAAGAACGTAATTGATTCTTTAAAATGGTCAAATTGGTTTCGTTATCATCAATGACCAGCGTTTTTTTACCAATCAACAGGTCTTCATTAACCACAGTTTCAATGTGTGAGATCGCATGGCTCACTGGCAAAGACAGACAAACCGAAAAAGTAGAACCTACATCAGGCTCACTCACCAAACTGATTTCACCCTGCATTAGAGCAATTAATTGCTTAGTGATGGCCAGTCCCAGTCCTGTGCCACCAAACTTCCGTGTTGTTGAGCTATCCGCTTGCACAAAGGCATTAAACAAGAAAGGCTGAACCGCTTTGTCAATCCCAACACCGGTATCCGCAACATGGATGGTTAATGTTGCCTGACCTTGCTTGTTTGTTATGCCATTTACCGTCACTAAAACATGGCCCTCGTTAGTAAATTTAATCGCATTACTAATCAAGTTGGTTAAGATCTGTTTAATTCTAAAAACATCCCCCACCAAAAACCGAGGGCAGTTTTCTGCGTATTCCACCAGCAGATCAATGCCTTTTTCTTCCGCTTTTATCACCAACATTCGGACAATGTCGTAGAGTGTTTTCTCTAAATTAAAATCCACTCTCTCAATCGACAAATGCCCCGCTTCAATTTTTGAAAAGTCCAATAAATCGTTTATCAGAGTCAACAAACCTTCACCTGACTCTTGTAAGACTCGCAGTTGTTCTCTCTGTTCAAAATTAAGGGAGGTACCAGACAACAATTCAGCCATGCCCAACACACCGTTTAATGGCGTACGGATTTCATGACTCATGGTTGCAAGAAAGTTACTCTTGGCCTTACTGGCAGCCAGAGCCTGTTGACTGGCTTCACGTAGCAACACTTCCGTTTCTTTTCGGGAAGTAACGTCCATATTGACGCCAATTAGGTGTGATGCATGCCCCATTTTATCCAATACGAGGATGGCATCCGATTTTAGGTAACGTGTTTGTCCATCCTTACGTACGATTTTAAAGTCAAAATCGAGTTCTTTTGAAATAAATGCGACTTCTGGCGAGGTGAGATATCCCTCCATGCTTAAATTTTGAAAAACACCTCGCAGCCTCACTTTATCTTCTGGGTAAACACATTCTTCCCATAAATCTAATGGAGAAAGACCTGCTTGTTGTGATGTACCGTAAAGTCGATACATCCAATCATCCCAATTTAATGTTTCGGTATGTAAATCCAGCTCCCAAACACCAATTCCTGCCGCATCTGCTGCGATAGACAGGCGCAAATTGGTGTCGATCATTTTCTTTTCGACCTCTAGCCGTTCACTAACATCACGCACATGCGCGATGTAGCCACCCAGACTGCCATCCACATTTCGAATTTGGCTGCCAATGGTTTCCGTGTGGAACACATGGCCCTGTTTGTGTATATAGCTAGCTCGATAGCGATTTAAAATGTCTGCTGTCGTAACATCGTAGGCGTCGCCTTGCTTAATGAAGTCCCGCTCTTCCGCGTAAAGCATCTGGGTGCTTTGACCTCTAATTTCATCAAGTTGATACCCAAATAGTTCACTAAATGCGGGGTTGATCATCTTAACTCTACGGTCAGCTCCGACGAGCACAATGGCTTCCGGCGCATTCACAAACAAGGACTCAAAAAATATTTTTTGTTCCTTCAACTCATTTTCGTATTGTTGCTGTAACGCCCGATCTTGTTCCAAGGTCATTTCATTGCCAACCCATTGAGCAAGCAATTTCATCACTTCATAATCGTCTTCACTAAAAGGCTGTGTTTTAGGTGTGGGGCTTGAGAAGTTAAGCGTTCCCCAGCGCCTCCCTCTTACATAAACGACGATCCCTATATAAGCTTCTAAACCAAAATTCACATAACACGGGTGCTCTTTAATGTCGCTTATCGCCGTATGGAAAAACGACGTGGGCAAATCACTGCTGAGCGTATGAACACAGTAAGTATTGCCTAACTCAAATTCTGTACCAGGCAGCACCTCACCATTTGGCGTATGGCTGTACTTCACTGTGTACACATCGCCTTCGATGCAACTGATAAGGCCGATGGGAAGTGCAAATTGATCGGAGCCAACTTTTAGTATTTTCTGCAATTTCTCATCCAGACTCAGTGCTGAATTTGCCGTCACCTCGTGCAAGCGTTTAAGAGTTTGCATTGTGGTTCTTTGAGGCGTGACATCCTGCACACACACATAAATACCAGTGACTTCACCGTGCTCTATTCTAGGAATGTAGGACGATTCGTTAAACCGCCCCCCTATATCAGCCATTTGACTTGTTTTATATTGAAAACGAACCTCATTCCCTTGAAGAGCGTCCAACAACTTATTTTCTATCACTGCAAACATGTCAGCTGAGACAACGTCTTTTACATGCTTACCAAGAATGAGCTCTTTTGATAAACCAAAGCGTTTTTCATAGGCCTGATTAACGTATCTGTAACGTAAATCGCTGTCCAAAAACGCAAGATACACAGAAAGGCTATCGTTGAAGGGCAACAATTCATCATTCTCAAAGAAGCGTGTCTTTTTATGAGCACTCGCTATGGGCAATGACGGCAGTAAACCAGACAACATGGCACCCAATGAAGCGACATGTTCGCCAATATTCTCTTCAGAAAGAGCACAAGGCAAATCATTGAAGAAAAACAAACGCACATGATGAGTCGGCAACCACTCAATCATACAACACGCTATTTGAGGGTACTTGGAGAATATCGATGGGGCGGAAGGCGTCGACAGAACATCAAGCCATCGTGTAGAAGCAGTGTCACAACAATGAGTCATCAAGGCAGATAAGTCATCCGCCTCAACACCTGCAATTTCACCAGAAACAACAACACGACCGTCTTCAAAAAGTAAACCCGAACATGACATCCCCAAAAGAGATCGAGCGACTTTCAAAGAAGCCAGTAATGGATCCATTCATTTCCCCTCAAGAGGCTGCATTCAAAACACCACAAAGCAAAGTTTGATTAATCCTATTTATAAAACATAACAGAAGATCAATATTTTGCTGCATTTAAAACCCAAAAACTAAGGCAATAATTTATCGATCAAAACACAATCTTCTGTTTCATTGCGGCTATTCTTCACTTTGTCGAGGATCTTTTGCGCCACGTCTTTTTGACGCTGCGAAATATATTTTGAATCTACGGTATTCTGAACATTTTCCAAGTACTTATTGAGTTTTGGTGTGCAGTAGTCATCAAAAGCCAAAACACTACTGGAGCCTAACAGTGCAGCAGAAGTCAATAGAACAACAGACACACAACGTTTATTTAACATGAGCTTTTTCCTAATAAATACAATTAAGAAAAATTAGACCATACGCCAGTCAAAAGTGAAACCTATAGCGCGGTAACATCCAGCGCTTTATTGGTTTGTTTCACACTCTTTATGAAAGCTGTCGCTATATCGACACCACCTGATGACACGTCTTTCGGACTAAGTCCATATCATGACTGACCAACAATACCGCGCAACCCGCTTCGCTTGCTAACTCAACCAACAATCCAGTGACCTCCTTTGCGGTAATCGGATCAAGACGTGACGTTGGCTCATCAGCAAATAAAAACACCGGATCCAACAACAGAGCCCGCAGAATCGCAAAACGCTGCAATTCACCACCAGACACTGCCAAACAATTACGGTCTAGAATGCCTTCAGGTAAATTCAACCGGTCCATCAAAGGCGAAATACGGGCTTTATCAATACCATGTAAATCCACCACATCATCAAGCAGCTGACCCAATGTAACGCTAGATGAAAACGCCGAAGGCGGATCTTGATAGAGTTTCAGCCACTGATGTGGCTTAGCGGTTTTATTAGAACGAGTCAGCTTACCCGAAGAAACAGGCAGTAAGTTAAGCAAGGCGTCACCAAGAGAGGATTTACCACACCCACTGTCACCGACAATACCCACCACTTCGCCCTGTTTGATAGAGAAAGACAAACCGTCAAACAAGGTTCTCCCTCCTCGCTCTAATCGCACATTATCCGCGATTAAAATATCATCAGCGTCGTTCTTTCGCATTGTTGGCGCCATATCTTGCCAAGCCCTGGGCTCGGCAGCGATCAACTCACGTGTGTAATCGTCTTTTGGATGATCAAGCACTTGAGCGGCTTCACCTTGCTCGACTAACCGACCTTCTTTCATTACCAATAACAAACCACCCAACTGGCGCGCAACCGCCACATCATGAGTGATCGTCAGCAAACTACCCAACTTAGAACGCGCTTGCAGTAACCGCACTATGCCGTCTCGGCGCGTTACATCCAGCCCTTTGGTTGGCTCATCCGCCAAAATCACATGCGCACCACCCGCTGTCGCCGCCGCAATGGCCAGTCGTTGTGCCATACCGCCAGACAACTCATCCGCGCGTTTATGGCCATTATCCGCCAAACCAACATGACGTAAATCCTCTTCGGCCATCGCTAGCGCTTCCTGCGGGTCTTTCTCACGCACGAATTGATATACCTCTTTGACTTGATCAATGCCCTTCATTAACGGATCAAGAGAATGCCAAGGCTCTTGCGGTAACATGACCATTTCACGTCCCCACAAAGCTTGACGCTCTTCAATCGTCATCACCTTACCAAATGCCTCTATGTCTCCAGACACACTCAAATCAGTAGGCAATAACCCCATAATAGCTTGCGCTAACAAGCTTTTACCCGAACCCGTTTGACCCAGTATCGTCAACGGTTGACCTTGCTTTAACGCCAAAGAAATTGGCTCTAACAAGCAAGCGTCGCCCACATAAACCGCCACATTGGTTAATTTCAGCAATACGCTCATGCTCGTTTACCTGCCAATAAATGAAATGAAAACACCAACAACGCAATAACCATTAATGGCAGAGCCAACAACCAAGGTGCTTCGCTGTAATAAGGAAACAGTTCAACCGTCATCAAACCAAGTTCAGCCATGGGTGGCTGTATCCCGACATAAACAAACCCTAGCGACGCCATGGTCAAAATCGCGTTCGCACCACCAAAGGCCGCCAAAGTGAACACCGAAGGGGAAATAGCAGGCCAAATATGGCGTTTAAACTGATACCAGCGACCAAAGCCCATCATCTCGGAAGATTGTCTTGCTGGACTTTGGATCACACCCTGAGTTACGGCTCGAACCACGCGGAAGTATTCGACCCATTGCACTAAAGAAATCGCCAAATACAGCATCAAAAACGAACCAGGAACTATGGCCGCTAGCAACAACACAACCACCAAGCCTGGTAAGGCAAGCAATATATTGACCATCACATTCAGCGCACTATCGACTTTTTTTCCGCCCCAAACCGCCCATACACCAAACGTTGTACCGACCAAAGAAGACGTCAGCACACACAACACACTCAAGGCAAAAGACAAGCCAATCGCATGCGCCATACGCGTCATCATGCTGCGGCCAAAATGATCTGTACCGAGCCAATGTGCCGCAGAAGGCGGCTCCATAATCGCATTTAAATCTTGCTGGGAGATGCTATGAGGCGAAAATACAATCCCCAACAACGAGAACGCCAATAAGACCAATAAAATAAACAGGCCAACCCATTGGGATTTAATCATCTTCATACTGTTTTCGCCCCTCTTGGATCAATCCATAAACAGATAACATCCACCAAGGTATTCAATAAAACGAACAAAACCCCCAGCACCAAAGCCGCGCCTTGTATCACTGGAATATCACGGGCAAAAATCGCATGAGCCAAACCATGCCCAATCCCCGGCCATGAAAACAATGACTCAATCATCACAATCCCTTCAATCATGCTCACTAACTGGATGCCAAAAAACGCCACCACTGGCACCGCAATATTGCGCACGCCATGCTGACGAAATGTCTGCCAAGCAGACAATCCTTTCACTTTCGAGAATTGATAAAACGCCGCAGCAAAGGTTCGTTTGGCAGAATCTCGAACCACACGATTGGACACCGCTGCCAAGCTCAACGCCAAGGTAACAGCGGGCAAAACCAAATGCGCAGGCGAGCCGAAACCCGCCACAGGAAACCAATTCCAATGAAGAGCAAATAACAAAATGAACAATACGCCTAAAACAAACACCGGCATGGCTCGAATCACACTGGATAAACTCATTAGAATCGAATCAAAAGGGTTTCCTCGCCATGCACTCAGCAATCCCAACGGCACCGCTATCAAAACCGACACCATCAAACCAGCAAACGCCAACATCAAAGAGTGCCCTAACATATGCTGAACCGTGTCCATCACGGGCAAACCACTGACCAATGAATCGCCTAATTTAAATTGCAGAAGATCTGTCAACCAATGCCAATAAGCCGTCAAAGCACCTTGATCCAACTTTAGCTCTTCTCGTACCAATGCCGCCGCATTAGAATCAACATTGTCTTGCCCATAACGACTAGCCGCAATTCGATATGCCATATCACCAGGTAAAGAGCGCATCAAAATAAAGGTCAGAGTACCCACTCCCCAAACCACTATGACCAATTGAAGCAGTCTTTTTAAAAGCATTGCTTTCATTATTTTACGAACTCCATTTCATTTAAATAAAAGCTACGCTCAAAAGGATCAAAGCGAAAACCTTTAACACGCTTATTCACCGACGTCTGCTGAACATAAGATGACACTGGAATCATGGGACGCTCGTCATAAATAATCTGAGCACTGTGTTGAGCCATTTTTTTGTATTTCACTGGATCAGACGTTTCTTCTAACGTCATCAAATCGGCACTTAGCTTTTCATTATTCCAATTCATTGCCCCCCAATCGCCTCCGCCATTGGAACCAAAATCAGACAGCATAACGCCCAACGGGTCCGCAATAAAACCATAGTTACGCGCGATCAAGGCAACGTCTAATGAACCATCTTGATGCCCCATTGGAATGGCGCTGGAATTGGTTACTTCAACTTTCGTATCGATACCAATCGCCTGCCATTGAGCTTGAATCGCCGTCGCTACCGTGGTCAGTTCTGGTCGATCCGCATACGTAATAATGGTCAAATGAAATGGCACACCCTCTCTTTCCAACATGCCGTTTGAATTTTTCTTCCATCCCAAAGACGCCAACAGAGATTCTGGTGTACCCGCCTCCGCTTCCGTTTTGCTGGTCACATTGGCTAAGTGCCAATTAGACATAGAAGTCGGTAAAAGCTGGTCCGCTTCAGAACCTGGGACACGCAAAATCCCTTTCGCAATACCTTGACGGTTAATCGCTAAACTCAAGGCTTTACGTGCGTTCACATCCTTCATAAAAGGATGACCGCTGTTTAACTTAAGCACGATTGTTCTCGGAATAGGATTAGAGTGAACTTCCAAGTTCGGAAGTCGCTTTAAAGAGGGCAAGCTAGCCGGATCCAAGCCAAACACAATATCGGCTTGACCACTTCTGGCTTGTAAAACTCGACTTTCTGCACGGTGCCCCGTCAAATAACTTGCGTAAGGAATACTGGCTTTCTTTCCCCAGTAATCCTCAAACTTATCTACCACCAATTTATGCGGGGGTGAAAATTGATAAAGTTGATACGGTCCCGTCCCTGACAACGCCAGCACATCACCATTCTTTCCATACGCGTCTAACGACAAAACACTGTTGGCGTAATTTGCCAATACCGCACCCAACAAAATATAGGGACGAGACAAAGTGATCGCCACCGTACTTTCGTCAACCGCTTCGATGCTTGTAACAGGTGCCGTTCTTAACGCACCATGCTTTCCTTGCGCAATGCGCAAACTGTTCACTACCGCATCGGCATCCATTAAGCTGCCGTCATGAAAATACACCTTATCACGTAGCTCAAATGTCCAGGTTTTAGCATCATCACTTACCTGCCAACTTTTCGCCAAGGCTGGAAGCAACAAACCGTTTTCATCGACATCGACCAAGGTTTCTAACATCTGCATGCGACTGAAAATAAAGCCATTTTTTGAGGGATCTAAACTGGTGAATTCAAAAGCCGCACTGATTGACAATGTATTCGTCACATTTGGCGTTGCGTACGCCGAATGAGTGAATACAGGCGCCACATATGACACACTTAGCACTGCAACAGACAACATTACCCGCCCAAAAGAAAACCGTACCGTCATAACCGAATTATCCAAATATGCTAAAACGTTATGATATAACATAATTATCAAGATTCGCAATTGTTTGAGAACGACTTTTATTTATTAAGAAATCAACCTGAAAAATAAAAAGACCCCAGTCATTGGAATGTCCAACTATTTGAGGTCAGTTCAAGACCGCTTGAAAAAAGTGAAAAGGTCGTGTTTAAGAAGAAAAATACGCAGAGAGAAAACCAGATAGGAACGATGGCAATATTGCGCCTTCAGACTGATACATTTATATCAGCCTGATGGCTGTCAATGTCACATTCAGAGAAAGTGCGCCCTAGGCTTACACAAACTCTTCTAGAAAGTTAGCAAGATAGCCAAAAGCACGTTTTGCCGACAGAGGGTTAAATTGGCTACCATGATCTGGGTTATTCGCACTTGGCAGCATGAACGAATGCATGGTATTGCTGAAATCAACAAACTGAAAATCTATCCCTAAACTCGTCAAATACCCTTTTGCCGTCTGAGCGTCAGACTCCTCAACCAGCGGGTCTTGATAACCGTTCAGAATCAGTATTTTTGTATGGGTATTGGCTTTTTCTTCTGATTGCGCTCGATTAAAGCTCATCAACCCATGAAAGCTTACCGCGCCAGCACTTTCCGTAAAATGCAATCCAGCCTCTAAAGCCAAGCGCCCGCCAAGACAAAACCCCACATGCACAATGGTTTTACCATGCATAGCATCGCACGCCGATTGCGTGAGCTCGGCCAATAAACCATGCAGTGGCTCGGATTCCGCAAGCAAAGCGCCCATCTTGGCGCGTTTTTCATCCATTTCATGCGGGTTATTCTCTATGCCATATAAATCTAACGCCGTCGCGGAAAAGCCAAGAGACGCAATATGATCGGCCACCCTTCTTTCAAAATCACTCAGGCCTGAAAATGTTGGCCAAATAACCACTTGAATATGACTTTTTTTAGAACTCAAACCGTCAATTTGATAATGCACCCGTTTGATGTCGTCTTTAAAAATAGAGTCGAATGTCTGGCTCACAATATGCCCCTTTCAATTTTATATCGAGAAAATGCACTTCCAGTGTAACCAGCGCTGCAGAGTGAAAGCAATCCGATCGAGCGAACTTGACTTATAACAAAAGGATAACCACCAATAAAAAAGGAAGTTGTTTAAACTTCCTTCGTACTCATCGTCAGTCGGCAGGGCGTAACGTGTAAACAGGCCAGCGGATGCCTGAGCTTTACTCTTTACCCGTAAGTATCAGTCATCGCTGGAATCATCCCAATAATCGTCATCACCTTCTTCAAGGTCACCGTAAAACTCTTCATCATCACTTTCGTTATCGTACTCGTCATACTCGTCGTATCCATCACTCAAAGAATAGAACTCAGTAGAAAGCGCCGAGTTTGATGGAGTGAATATTTGCGTAGAATTAAGAAGCATAAGACAGCCCTCCGAACAGGCCAATCAAATAGGAATATTTAGATTAGCAGGGAATATTCAACTTAGTAAAAGCAAATAAATCGAATTCATATTTCTATGAAATATAGTGATTATTTGCAAAACGTCTTACCTTAAAGTAAGACACTTTCCAACATTCAATCGTCCTAGCTGGAACCGGTCATGCAATTTATTGTCTTAGTATCCTGTAACAAGACATGCCATAATTTACTGAAATACCGTCCCATTACCGTGGAAAAGAGTGATTTTATATGAGCAAACCATACAACAGACTGACGCCAGAAGAAGCACAAGTTTTACTTCATAAAGGCACAGAACGACCTTTTACCGGTGAATATACTGATACCATGGAGAATGGCGTGTATATTTGTCGTCAATGTGACGCACCGCTATACACGTCTGAGCATAAATTCTTATCACACTGCGGCTGGCCAAGCTTTGATGACGAAATCCCCAATGCCGTAAAACGGGTCCCCGATGCGGATGGACGTCGTGTTGAAATCGTATGCGCAAATTGCGACGGCCACTTAGGCCATGTGTTTGAAGGAGAAAGGCTGACTGAAAACAACATTCGTCATTGTGTGAACTCCATTTCAATGACATTCAAAAGTAAAGAGTAAATAGAGCAAAAATAGAGCGACATTCACATTGAGTCTCACGACAATATCGAAGGAAATGTCGCTCCATTTACTTGATCCGCTCCACTCTTCAGCCAGTTTAAGCGACATAAAAATGCCGCGTAAACTCTCACCCTTCCTCTGGTAAGAGAAATGACCTAAATCTTTGGAACGGACGCCAGTAGAGCAACCAGCAGTCGCCAGAAATCCCCTACGGAATCTATTTCCATGCGTTCGGTCGGTGAATGCGCACCACGAATGTTGGGACCAAATGACACCATTTCCATACCGGGGTATTTCGCGCCAATGATGCCGCACTCAAGGCCGGCATGAATCACTTTCACATTGGCTTCGTGACCCATGACGTCTGTATGAACCATTAAGAAATGTTTCAACAATCCTGCTTTTGGATCAGGCCTCCATCCTGGGTAACCGTTCTCCAGTTTGACGTCCGCTTGGATTAAGGAGAAGGCCGATTTTGCCACATAAGCAAGGTGCTCTACGGCAGAATCCACAAGAGAGCGAACCAACAAGCATGCATCAAATGCTTTCTTGCCATCCGCCGCGTTCCGCAGGTTAATCACACCAAAGTTACAGGAAGTTTCCGTTACCCCCTCCAAATCAGCACTCATGCGATGTACACCGTGAGGCGCACAGAACATAGCATTTAACAACGCATCTTTGTCTGCGTCTCTCAGTTCTGAATCCAGTTCCGCAGCGTTCAGTGTCACGTCCAAATTAGCTTCGGTCGTGGAAAATTCCGCCTTGGTGGCTTTTTTGAACCCTTCAATAAAAGCAAATAGAGTGGCTTGGTCATTGTGATTTATGTTAATGGTTGCTTGCGCGTCTCGTGAAATCGCATTGCGAAGTGTGCCGCCAGCAAAAGCGCATAGACCAAACTCACAGCGCTCTTTCAGCAAGTTCAATAAACGGACAATAAGCACGTTGGCACTGGCACGGCCTTTATGGATATCCAAACCAGAATGCCCACCACGTAGACCCGACACCGTAATGGTAAAAGACTTCCTACTGCTGTCCGCAGCGACTGCGGGGTAGTGTTTTTCAATGTTTATGTCCATGCCACCAGCACAGCCAATATAAACATCGCCGCGGTCTTCTGAGTCCAAGTTCAATAAGATCTTGCCTTTTAGAATACCCTCTTCCAGCTGCAATGCGCCACGCAAGCTGGTTTCTTCTTCTATGGTAAATAAGGCTTCGATTGGCCCATGAGCCAGATCGGTTGACTCTAAAATAGCCATCGCAGCTGCGACGCCAATTCCATTATCGGCACCAAGCGTGGTACCAGTTGCGTGCACCCAACCGTCGATGATTTGTGTAACAATTGGGTCTTTGGTGAAATCATGATCGATGTCGGCGTTCTTCTGCGCAACCATGTCTAGATGACCTTGCAAGACGACCGTCTCTCTGTCTTCCATCCCCTGACTGGCCACTTTACGAATTAACAAATTTCCAACAGGGTCGACATAAGTTTGATGGCCCAGTCCGCTCGCCCAACGGATAAGATGCTCTCTGAGTTCGGCTTCATGATAGGACGGGCGCGGTGTGTTACATAATGTTTGAAAATGACGCCAAATGGCTTTTGGCTCTAGCGTGGTTAAAACGTCGTTCATTCTGCTCTCTTAATTTTTCAGTGTCTATTGTGTTAAGCACATTAAAGAAGAGCATGAAGAGTGGCAATCGAAATTAAGACTACGCCGATAGAGAAAACGTATGTGAAATAACACCCATAAAAAAAGACGCGTCGATCATTACTACCGACGCGTCTTTATTAAGTTCATTGTCCGAATGCATTTCTCTTTCGAGCTTATTTTTTCTTTAAGGATGCCGCAGAGAATGTCACAAATTCTTCCGCACTGGTTGGATGGACTCCCACCGTGTCATCAAAATCCGCTTTGGTCGCGCCAGCTTTAATGGCAATCCCCAGACCTTGGATAATCTCGCCAGAGTAGTCACCCACCATGTGTGCACCAATCACTTTATCGTCTAGGTTATTTACGAGTAACTTCATTAGGGAACGAGACGTACCGCCGCTTAGCGTGTGCTTCATTGGGCGGAAGTCCGTTTGATACACACGGAAATCTAAGCCTCGTTTTTCTGCTTCTTGCTCGGTTAAACCCACTGTGCCGATTGCTGGTTGGCTAAAGACAGCCGTTGGAATATTGTCGTAATCAAAATCGACTTCTTTGCCTTCAAACCAATAAGCGATCAATGCCATAGCTTCTTTAATCGCAACAGGCGTTAACTGTATACGATCCGTCACATCACCAAGGGCAAAGACGCTTTTTGCCGACGTAGTGAAGTTTTTATCAATAATCACCGCACCATTTTTGCCCGTTTCAATACCGGCGTTTTCAAGAGCCAACGTAGCCACATTCGGCACTCGACCGGTTGCATAAAGAATCAAGCCGAATTCTTCTGAGTGACCATCTTTGAAGTGTACTGTACGTAAACTATTTGGATTAGCAGGATCAACCAGCTCAATGCGGTCAACGTCAGTATTCAGGCGTACATCGATGCCGGACTTTTTGTATTCTTCGCTGGCAAAATCTCGAACATCTTGATCAAAGCCACGCAACAACTGGTCCCCGCGATAAGCAAGACTGGTATCAACACCTAAGCCATTTAGGATGCCAGCAAATTCCACGGCAATGTAACCACCGCCCACAACAAGGGCTTTTTTGGGCAGCTCGTCCAAATAGAACATGTCATTAGAACTGACAACCAGATCACTGCCGTTAAATTCAGGTATGAAAGGCTTAGCACCAACCGCGATCAAAATTCGCTCTGCTGTGTAAGTTTTGCCATCCACCATGACGGTATGTTCATCAACAAAACTCGCAAAACCAGAGATAACTTCCACACCGGCATTACCAAGCATATTGCCGTAGATACCATTTAAACGTTCAATTTCTTTGGTTTTATTGTCGCGCAATACAGACCAATTAAATTCAACCCCCTGATGGGACCACCCAAAGCCTGCCGCTTCGTCAAAGCCGTGACCGTATTCAGAGCCATAAACAAACAATTTCTTTGGTACGCAACCAATATTAACGCAGGTTCCACCTAATGCACTGCCTTCAGCGACGGCAACTTTGTATCCTTTTGAGGCTGCGACACGGCTCGCTCTTACGCCGCCAGAACCCGCACCAATGACAAATAAATCGTACTGATAAGCCATTTAAGCTCTCCAATGTGAATGCATTAATTAATGCGAACAGTGTAACAGGGCTCGTGAAAGAAGTTAAAAAGAATGCGGCTATTGTTGTGATCAAAAATATCTAACTCATTCTCATTCGTTAAGTACTTTATGGAATAGCAACATCTAGGTATGATTAAGAAAACCCGCTACGGAATAAATCACATGAAATTTGTCTCTTTTAATATCAATGGTTTGCGCGCACGACCACATCAAATCGAAGCCTTAGTCGAAAAACACGCACCGGATGTGATTGGGCTACAAGAAATAAAAGTGCACGACGATGCCTTTCCTCACGACATCCCTAAATCCGTCGGCTACCACGCTTATTATTATGGTCAAAAGTCCCATTATGGTGTGGCGATATTCAGTAAACAAGAAGCCACTAGCGTAGAGTATGGCTTTCCAGGCGACGACGAAGACGCGCAACGTCGCATGATCATCGCCACGTTCGACACACCACAAGGTCCTGTTAAGGTACTGAATGGCTATTTCCCTCAAGGTGAAAGCCGAGACCATGAAACCAAGTTTCCTGCGAAACGTAAATTTTACGCAGACCTTATGGACTACCTTGCAGCTCACTCGCCAGATGAAAAGATCATTGTCATGGGAGACATCAATATTTCCCCTACCGATTTAGACATTGGTATCGGTGAACCTAATGCAAAGCGTTGGCTAAAAACAGGAAAATGCAGCTTTTTGCCAGAAGAGCGTGAGTGGTTTACCACCCTCAGCAACTGGGGACTGACAGACACCTATCGTCAATTGAACCCAGAAAAAAATGACCGTTTTAGCTGGTTTGACTATCGCTCAAAAGGCTTTGAAGACACGCCTAAACGCGGTCTTAGAATCGATGTGATCATGTCATCAAATGGATTAACCCCTTTCTTAAAAGATTCCGATGTCGATTACGATTTACGCGCCCTTGAAAAACCGTCCGATCACGCTCCTATCTGGACAAGCTTTGATCTAGATTAATAGAGCAACCATCTGGGGGTCATTGTGCAAATAGTATACAAGAACGTATAATGACCGCCCAACATGATACGAACGGCAATCAAACCGCACTACTCCCCCGTTTATCCACAGAGATTGTGGATGGTTTTATTTGTGTCACGAACTTAATGTGACTTTAGCGCTCTACATTACGAGAAAACATCATGGCAAATGAGCAACTTACAATGGAAGACATGTTGAAGCAGTCTTCACAAGCCGCCGTCTTTTTAAAAGCATTGAGCAATGAAAACCGACTGATGATCCTATGTTATATATTGGATCAAGAATTGTCCGTTACCGCGCTCAACGAAAAACTTCCATTAAGCCAATCGGCATTATCACAACACCTAGCGGTGTTAAGAAAAGACGGTTTAGTCAGTACTCGACGTGAGTCTCAAACGATTTTTTACAGCATAGGCGACAGTCGGGTAAAAGAGCTGATTAAGACTCTGCATTCACTCTTTTGCTCAACCGTTTAGCGAGTAACACACCCACCCGAATAGAACTGGACAAGGACATCCGCTAACCATTTTGGTTGCTCTATCGGTAACATGTGACCACAATCCGCCGCCACGCGAACTTCGTATCGATCTGAATGATTCAAATGAGAGAGAGCTGACGCTGGCATCAGTTCATCCTCCTCCCCCACCGAGACACAAATCGGAAAGTGGGTCTGCTCCAACTCACTCAGCAAGGAAGGACGATCCAGACTGCTTGTCAGTTGTTGAATCAATACGGCTTCACCCAGTGTGGCATCCATTGCCTGAATCAATGCCAACAAATCCGTATTGTCTTTATGGCGCTTTCCCAGCATGGCCTGTGCCTTTTTTTTGGGTATCCCTCGGTAGCCTTGTGAAGACACCCAATTTAACGCCACTTCACGCTGTTTTCTCTCGCTCTCCAGCAAGCCTGACGCAGTGTTAGACAACACCATTAAACGCTGTACGCGCTCTGGGTATTTTATAGCAAATGCACACGCCAAATAGCCACCCATCGAGAAGCCTAATAAATCAAAAGGCTCCTTTGGTAATCGATTTGCAAGCGCCTCTACCATAGCATCCAATGTATTCTCCATTGGAATCGCACAATGTATCAACTTAATCGATGTGCCTATAGCGCGCTGGGTGGACGCCCAAAGTCGATGATCACACATAGTGCCAGGCAAACAATAAACATCCACAAATCACCTCAACTTCACATTAGTACATTCGTTAATAATTCACGTCACGAACCCGTAAAAAACTCGCAAAACGAGGCACTCCTCGCGACGTAAAACCGTGGTATTTATACGTGATATATTCGCCTATTTGGGGAGGAGAATCACGCTCAGCGTCCGTAAAACCTGTGCCTATTTTAAAACGCAAACCTGTCGGCATTTCCACAATGAGTGACCCCATTTTATCCCGATACTTTCCAGCGCCCTTTAGCACCGCAATCACTTTCGCTTCTGCGTCCATGTGAGGTTTCAATTTCAGAAGGTTATCCGTGCGGCCTGTCTCAAATCGAGCCAGCTTACGATGCAGCATCAAACCTTCCGCTCCGTTATCAACGTATTCTGCCAACAATCGTAGTAATTCTTCGTTATTTTTAACCGAAAATTGCTTTATCGGCTGCACATGAGGCTGCGATATTTCATTCACAATCGAAGTATAGCGTTGGTAACGTTCGGCAAAGGTGTCTTGCCTATCTTTGTCAGGCGCATCAAAAATCATATAACGGATCGAACGCCACTCGCTGTCTATAGGTGTTTGTTTGCTTACCGTCGACATAATATTGGCAAAATCATTTCGTTTAGACCACAACTCGCCATCCAACCAAACCGCCGGTAATGGCTCGATAAACCAAGAAGGCGCATAAATGGGGTTTCCTTGACGTGTAACCAAAGCACTCCCAGTCCAAATAGCACGAACTCCGTCGAACTTTTCACTCACAAGGTAATCATTGATTTGCGTGTCATCAGAATAGACTTTGGCTAATTGCACATCGGGCTGTGCAAACACCAGCATGGGAAGCAGAAATACATAAATTAAACCATTTTTAATCAGAAACACCGTTCACTCCTTTGATTATCAAGATGCTAATCCTTAGCACGCATTAACGCTAAACGATTTCGATTCGACACGCAAACTTAACGCCATACCGAGCTTCTTGTTAATGCAAAAAAAGCCCATATTTGTTACCAAATATGGGCTTTAAGCGCTGTGTGGTTTCTACGTTATTTGCTTAGCTGAACAATCAATTTGTTCATACGGCTAACAAACGTAGCTGGGTCTTCTAACTGACCAACTTCAGACAAGGTCGCTTGTTCAAACAACAACCACGCCATATCAGCGAAACGCTCTTCATCGGTTTCAGAATCCATCTTAGCAACGATTGGGTGATCTGGGTTCACTTCCAATGTTGGTTTAGACTCAGGTAGCTTCTGACCTGCTTGCTCCAACAAGCGACGCATCTGCAGACCCATGTCGTACTCACCAACCACCAAACAAGCTGGCGAGTTCGTAAGACGATCTGTTGAATTTACACCAGCGACTTTCTCTTCCAGTACGGTTTTCATTCGATCTAGAAGCGGCTTGATTTGCTCAGCCTTTTCTTCTTTCTCTTTCTTCTCTTCCTCGTTCTCTTGGTCCGCTAAGTCTAGCTTACCCTTGGTAACGTCTTGGAAAGATTTGCCTTCAAACTCTTGTAGAGAAGACATCATCCACTCATCGATACGATCGCTCAGTAACAAGACTTCAAAGCCTTTCTTACGCAAGATTTCCAAATGCGGGCTGTTTTTCGCCGTATTGTGGTTCTCTGCATAGATGTAGTAGATCTTATCTTGGCCTTCACTCATGCGCTCGATGTAATCGACCAACGACACGTTTTGCGCTGCCGCGTCGGTGTGAGTCGAGCTAAAGCGCAACAAAGCAGCGATCTTATCTTTGTTACCCATGTCATCGGCTGGGCCTTCTTTGATGACATTACCAAATTCATCCCAGAATTTTTGGTAGTCTTCTGGCTCGTTCTTCGCCATTTTTGTCAACATGTCCAAAACACGCTTGGTCAATGCAGAACGCATGGAATCAACCGCGTGGTCGTTTTGCAAAATTTCACGAGAAACGTTCAAAGACAAATCATTTGAATCCACCACACCTTTCACGAAACGCATGTAAGGCGGTAGGAAAGCTTCAGCTTCGTCCATGATGAATACGCGCTGAACGTAGAGTTTCAGGCCGCGTTGCATGTCCCGATTCCAAAGATCGTAAGGCGCTTTGGAAGGAATGTACAACAAGCTTGAGTATTCCAATTTACCTTCTACTTTGTTGTGAGACCACTTCAAAGGTTCTTGGTAATCGTGAGATATGTGCTTGTAGAACTCTTGGTATTCTTCATCTGTTACTTCGTTACGAGGGCGCGTCCAAAGTGCTTTTGCAGAGTTTACCGCTTCGTATTCAGGTGCTTTATTTTCTTCCACTGGCTTAGGATTGCCTTCTTCGTCCATTTCTGGGTAGACCGGCTTTTCCATTTCGACAGGAATAGAGATGTGATCAGAGTATTTCGTCACTAAAGAGCGTAGTCGGAAGTTATCCGCAAAATCCTTCTCATCGGCTTTAAGGTGAAGGGTAATACGCGTTCCGCGAGTGTCTTTGTCGATGTTTTCGATAGTGAACTCACCAGAACCATCAGACACCCAGCGTACCGCCTCGCTTTCTGCGGCTCCAGCACGACGCGTTTCAACGGTGACTTTATCAGCAACAATAAAAGCAGAATAAAAGCCCACACCAAACTGTCCAATTAGCTGACTGTCTTTTTTCTGGTCACCGCTCAATTGCTCTAGAAAAGAAGACGTGCCTGACTTTGCAATCGTGCCTAGGTTAGTAATCGCCTCTTCACGGGACATACCAACGCCGTTATCGTCGATAACAACCGTATTCGTCTCTTTATCAAATTCGATACGAACACGTAGGTTTGGGTCTTCTGCGAGAAGGTCTGCGTTAGCGACAGACTCAAAACGAAGCTTGTCTACCGCATCAGATGCGTTTGAAATAAGCTCTCGTAGAAAGATTTCTTTGTTGGAGTACAAAGAGTGGATCATCAAATGAAGTAGTTGCTTCACTTCGGTTTGAAACCCTAACGTTTCTTTTTGAGTATCAGTTGCCATGTTGTAGCTTGCTCCTATTTGAATGAACCTTCGGAAAAACCAAAGGCGTATTTCGTTTCACTTGTGCCTCATAGATAAAGCCTCTTAAAGCGATTTCAAGAGGCCATAACCATAAAAAGAGCCAAAAAGTCACAATAAACTTGTGGATATACAAAAGTGGAAGGCATTCGGAGGGAAATAGCAAAGACACCTGATCGTTTTACGATCAGGCTTTAGGTGTTTTTACGAACCAGGGTCAAACCATCACCAATCGGGATGAGTGAAAGCTCGACATCTTTATCTTTATGAATGGTCAGGTTTAACTCTCGAACTATCTTGGTGTCTTTATCTGTAAATGACTCATCTGCAACATTTCCCCACCATAAGGTGTTATCAATCAACAAACAGCCACCGGGGCGCAATAGTTGTTTTGCCAGTTGATAGTAAGCCAAAAGGTTTTGTTTATCCGCGTCGATAAAGATGAAGTCAAAGCTTTCACGTTCGGTGTCTAAAAAAGACGTCATGACCGGCAAAGCTTTATCACAATACGTTGTCACACGATCGATCACACCAGCTTGCTCTAAATAACGCGTCGCAATATCCAGCCACATCTGCTTTTTTTCAATCGCAATCAACTGAGCATTGTTTGGCATGGCCATCGCCATCGACAAGGTGCTATAGCCAGTAAACACGCCTATTTCTAGGATTTTTTTGGGCGATTGAAACTTAATAAGCAAGGCCAGCAACTGCCCCACTTCGGGCGATAACTGCATGCGAGCCATATGATATTGAGCCGTTTCACGTCGTAGTGCTCTTAATAAATCATCTTCTCGAACAGACACATCCACAAGATATTGATACAAGCGATCGTCAACGTTTATCGTCCGATTGGTTGGTTTATCGTCTTCGGGTAACGGTTTAGGGAAATTAGGAAGCATGGGATTTCATTACGAGTCCGCGGCTCAAGGTCTTGAATGTTTTAGAACGGAATTCACGACGGTAAAGTACCGCCACCACCATCACACTTGCCGCCATACAAAAGTAAGGCCCAAGGAACCAGCCACAAAATGCCATCGCAAAATAAAACGCGCGCAAGCCATAATTGAATTGGTTAGCCGCTAAACTGCAAATTTGCGCCATGTGCATTGCGTACAATTCACGTTCACTGTCTTCGATACCACGCTCCGTCGCCAAAGGCGCACTCCCCACTAACACCGAACAAAAGTTGTATTGACGTACTGACCAAGTGAAAGTGAAAAAGGCATAAGAAAAAATAGCCACCAAGACAATAATTTTTAATTCCCATTCTTGTTGACTCATGGGCGCCAGAAGATAAAAATCCGACAAGATTCCAAGCGCCTTTTCTGAATAGTTAAACGCCGTAAACAACCCCGCAATGATCAACAAACTGCTTGATGCAAAAAATAAGCTACTTCTTTCTAAATTTGCCATAACAGACGCATCGGCAATACGGTTATCTCGTCTTAACAATCGTGACATCCAAGCCAATCGAAACTGATGCAACACGCTCACCAAACAAGACCGGCGTTTCGAATTATATTGAGCATAAAAAGCGTACCCCCACCAACACGCAAAAAAGACAAAAAGTGTTGCAAGATCAAGAGGATTTAACAATAGTGAAACGGAATGGCTGTCCATATATTCGCTCTGCTGAAATAACAGTTTAGGGTGATATTATTAGACCATTTTTCAATTTAGATGTCCTCGTTTGCCATTATAAAATTATGCAAAAATCTCGAACAAAATAAATATAAATACCAAACCAAAAAACGCTTGCATCGTCAAAAAATCTAGGTAATATCTCGCCCGTCAACACGACATGCGGATGTGGTGGAATTGGTAGACACGCTGGATTTAGGTTCCAGTGCTTCACGGCGTGAGAGTTCGAGTCTCTCCATCCGCACCATCTTATGCACTCCTCTTTTGTATTAAGTCATTTTCAAAATAGTTTCCTTTGCACTAACTAACACACTATCTTGCGTTTTATAACTGACGTTCTATAACCATAAAAAAACCGAACCCATTTCTGAATTCGGTTGCATTTGATCACTTATTCTTATGGCGCCGCTTTATTTGAGCTTCCAAGACACTTGCTTGCCTGCAAAGAAAGGCACAATTGGATCACCATTTGGAAGCGTGATACTTGTCGGCACTTCCCAAGAATCACGTACCAAAGTAACAGTCTCTGTGTTGCGTGGTAAACCATAGAAGTCAGCACCATAAAGGCTGGCAAAGCCCTCGAGCTTATCAAGCGCACCCAACTCATCAAACACTTGAGTGTAAAGCTCTAACGCAGACCAAGCGCTGTAACAACCAGCACAACCACAGTCAGACTCTTTGCGGTGTTTGGCATGTGGCGCAGAATCTGTCCCTAAGAAAAACTTAGGTGAACCCGCTTTAACCACGTCACGCAATGCTTGCTGATGGGTACTGCGCTTCAATACAGGCAGGCAATAATTGTGTGGGCGCATGCCGCCATCCAACATATCATTTCGGTTCAACATCAAATGCTGAGGCGTGATTGTTGCCGCGACCCCCTCTCGAGCAGATAACACAAAATCCACCGCATCCTTGGTCGTAATGTGCTCAAATACCACTTTTAAATTCGGCACTCGCTCGACAATGTTTACCATATGCTGATCGATAAACTCTTTCTCACGATCGAAAATGTCTATGTGTTTTTGCGTTACTTCGCCGTGAATCAATAAAAGCATATTGTTCTCAGCTAATGCCTCAAACACCGGGTACAAAGACTCCAGAGAATTCACTCCAGAATCAGAGTTCGTTGTCGCGCCAGCGGGATACATTTTGGCAGCCAAAACCCCTGCTTGCTTAGCCTCTTTGATGTCTTGAACGCTGGTTTTATCTGTTAAATAAATAGTCATCACAGGCGTAAAGCTACTACCAGCTGGACGTGCCGCCAAAATACGCTCTTTATAGCGCAAAGCAAGCTCAGCGGTAGTTACTGGCGGCACCAAGTTTGGCATCACCACAGCACGCTCAAAACAACGCGCTGTCGCAGGAACGGTCTCTAGCAACATATCTTCATCACGAAAATGTAAATGCCAATCATCTGGTTTGATTATAGTAATTTCGTTCATTACTGGCCTTTTGAGTTAAGAGGGGAACGGGTGAATTTTATCAGAAGTCGATAAGTCAAAACACCTAACTTGCGGACATAAAAAAACCGAATCCATCTCTAGATTCGGTTTTTAACATTATCTAAGCAATCTACAAAGATTAACTGTCTTTACGAGGCGCTCTTGGACGACGCTCACCACGATTATTGTCGCGATCACGGTTTCCAGAAGGACGACGACGCTCACCCGCATTAGATGGACGGCGATCACGATCACCACCCGGACGCTTGCGAGAAGAAGGAGATGCTGCGCGCTTATTTAGCTCATCAGCATTTTCCAACTTAGCGATATCAGTGCGCTGGCCACAAATGCGTGTTTTACCTAATTTACCCAAAACATCAGAATTCAAGTTCGTCGGCAAATCAACCGTAGAGAAATCTTCATAGATTTCGATATGGCCGATGTAACGGCTTTCGATTTCCGCTTCGTTAGCAATCGCACCAACGATATTGCCAGGTTTAACACCCGCATTGTAACCCACCTGAACAACGTAGCGTGTCATAGACGTGCTTGGATCGTCTTTTAACGGCATTGCTTCCGCTGTTACTGGACGAACTTTACGTTCACGAGGCGCTCGATCACCGCGGTCTCCGCGCTCGCCACGAGAACCATCTCGATCTTCACGACGTTCACGACGCTCTTGGCGCACTTCCATTTCAGACAACAATAACGGTGTTTTACCTTGCGCCATATGCGCTAAAGCCGCCGCCATTTTCAATGGATCTACTTCGTTTTCTTTCTGGTAGCCCTGAACAAGCTCTAGGAAGAAATCAAGATTTTCGTTGTCCATCGTATCTGTGATGCTTTGTTTAAAGCGGTTCACGCGATGCGCGTTAATGTCAGAAGCCGTTGGCAATGTCATGCTTTCAATTGGTTGACGAGTTGCACGCTCAATGGCTTGCAACATACGACGCTCACGATGAGCAACAAATAGAATAGCAGTACCTGAACGACCTGCACGGCCAGTACGACCAATACGGTGAACATATGATTCTGTATCGTATGGAATGTCATAGTTTACAACGTGACTAACACGCTCAACGTCCAAACCACGCGCAACTACGTCAGTTGCAACCAGAATGTCAATCTGACCTTTCTTGATGCGATCAACTGTACGTTCACGCAAGTTTTGGCTAATGTCGCCATTCAATGCTTCACAAGCGTGACCACGAGCCGTTAACTTCTCAGCCAATTCAACCGTTGCCGCTTTAGTACGAACGAAAATGATCATACCGTCATGTTCATTCATCTCAAGAATACGAGTCAACGCATCTAGCTTGTGCAAACCGCTAACAGGCCAGAATTTTTGAGTAATCGTTGTCGCCGTAGATGTCTTAGTAACAATCTTAACTTCTTTAGGATTGTTCAAATGACGATTAGCTACCTGACGAATCACAGAAGGCATTGTTGCAGAGAACAACGCAATCTGGCGCGTTGGCGGTGTTTGCTCAAGAATCCACTCGACATCGTCGATGAATCCCATACGCAACATTTCGTCCGCTTCATCAAGCACCAATGCTTTCAGTGTATCTAGACGCAATGTTTTACGACGTATATGATCCATCACACGACCAGGCGTACCAACAACGACTTGTACGCCGCGACGAAGCTGACGCAATTGCGTGTCATATGACATGCCGCCGTAAATTGGCAACACATGAAAATCTGGAAGGTTACGAGCATAGCTTTGGAATGCTTCAGAAACCTGAATAGCAAGTTCACGAGTAGGAGCCAGAACAAGTAATTGTGTCGTTTTATCTGTAACGTCAATGCGAGACAACAACGGAAGCGCGAACGCCGCTGTCTTACCAGTACCCGTCTGCGCTTGCCCCAAAAGGTCACGACCTTCTAATAGATATGGAATACTTTGCGCTTGGATAGCAGATGGTTGCTCGTAACCTAGGTCAGCAACCGCTTTAAGAACAGGGGCGATTAGGCCCAACGAATCAAATGTAGGCTGAGTATCAGCGTCAGACATGTAAATTAGTACCTTTTTTTGGTGAGGATAAGGCCTGTAACCATTTACATGCCTTAATGAAATTCTCGGAGGAAAAACTGATCGCAAAGTATATACAAAGAATGGAAAATAAGCTAGTCAAAATGCAAAATAGATTCTTGCCTAGTCAGTCAGATTATCGCCTCTAACGCTTAGAGTCGCTTGTGTCTGAATCGATCAAGACAACCAACCAATGCATTCGTGGGTTGGCTTCAAAGGCCAGCTTAAGAATAATAGTTAACGGTATAGAAAGCAGCATTCCTACGGGACCGAAAACCCATCCCCATAACAACAATGACAAAAAGACAACCAACGTCGAAAGCCCCAAACCTCGCCCCATATAACGCGGCTCAATTACATTCCCAACAATTAAATTCACCGCCAAAAAGGCCATCGCAGTAAGCCCCGCTGACAAACCGCCCAACTGAACAAACGCCAGCATCACAGCGGGCACCGCCGCAATAATAGATCCAATATTTGGCACAAAATTCAGCAGGAATGCACAAACACCCCATAATATAGGGAAGTCCACACCCAGCACCCACATACAAATCGTAATCAAAACACCAGTTAACATACTAACCAAGGTCTTAATGACCAGATATCTATTGACCGACTTGATAAACGAATCAAACTTTCCCATCGAAACAGAAGAGTTCTGCAACGCTATAGACAATTTTTTTGGCAACTCCACCGCTTCAAACAGAATAAAAATCACGATCATCACCACCAAAACAAGATTAGTCAACGCACTCCCCAACCCTCTCAATGCATTGGCAACCATTTGCATAAGCGAAGAAGGATCAACATACCCTTTCACCTGGTCATAGGATATATGCAACCCCATTCCATTTATAACGCGGATAAGTCCCGACATCTCATCAGCAAAGCGCGCTTTATAGTTGGGCAATTGATTGGAAAAACTGTCCAATGAGGCGCCAACCAATACCGCAAGCGAGCCAATACCTACCATGATCAGCAACACGACCAATAAAATTGACAACCATGTTGGCAAGCCTCGACGGCGCAAACTAGACATGGCTGGCGCGCAAATAATGGCAATAAAAACGGACAACATAAATGGAACGACAATTTGCGAAGCCGCCTTTAAGCCAGCAATGATAATAATAAAAGCGGCAAAGCCCACCAGCCAATGAATACCTTTATGTTGTTCGCTCATACAACTTCCTTAAAAAGTCACAGGGTAAATGCTCTGCGCATAATCCGCTAAATCTTGCAGCATAATTTGCTTTGAAGCTGGCAGATCTGGCGTTTGAGCGATATCGTTCAAGCGCGCAAAGAATTGCTCCATATTAATGGATCCTCCACCTTCTTTTTCAAGCAAGCGAATGTGTCGGTACTCTTCCCATTCTACTCTCTGCTGCTCTGTCAATTGTTCTGGATAATTCCGACCGATATAGCGCATTAACATTTCAGGCAAACGGCGATCATCAAAAGACAACGCTAAGTCGGCAAGTTGATTCGGCGGTGTAGAACGAATTTTTTCCATTCTGCTTTTGTCTTCCCTAGAAAAGAATCCGCCTGAATACAACATCACATCCGGGTCTTTATGGATGGCTCGCTCTTCTTGTAAAAAAACATCACTCAGCTTAGCCGCTAATCCAGCATGCCCTTTTATGATGGCAAGATTATGACGACATACCGCACCATCCAGATTGAGGCGCGCCACAACATCCGCATCTTTTAAAAACGTCGCAGGCGCAACCGCGGGAGATTTATTGTAATGAATCACTTTCAACGGCAAACGCTCTACTTCACCGAGCTCTTCCTGACGCGTAAACACGCGATGACGAATTTCTTCGGCACTTAATTCAACTAATGGTTGCGCATCTGCCATTAAATCAAACACAACAACGCCATTTTTATTGGTTGGGTGCGGTGCAATAGGCACCACAAACGCAGCATAGTGCTTTGCCTGACCAAACATACCTGAAATATGCAGAAAGGGTTTTAACCGAGCGACATCAATAAACTGTTGCAACTCATGCTTTTGACGCATCTTAAAATAGTAATCAAACAACTTAGGTTGCTTATCTCGAATCAACTTGGCTATTTCAATCGTGCCATACACATCCGACAAGGCGTCGTGCGCCTGCTCATGTGAAATGCCATTCGCTTTCGTCAGCGCTTCTAATTTCATGGAAACCAGGCCATCGTCCCCTTTTGGCCACACAATGCCTTCGGGGCGCATCGCATACGTCATTCGGACCAAGTCAATGATGTCCCAGCGTGAACAATTGTTCTGCCATTCTCGCGCGTAGGGGTCTATGAAATTGCGATAAAAACCGTAACGAACAACCTCGTCATCAAATCGAATGGTATTGTAACCAAGCGCACAGGTTCCCGGCACAGACAACTCAGCCTCCACCGCTTGCATAAACTCAGCTTCACACAAACCTTCACGATTGGCATCTTGCGGACTGATTCCGGTCAATAAACACGCCTCTGGTTGCGGTAATACATCTTCTGCTAATCGGCAATAAAACATGATAGGGTCGCCGATTGGGTTAAACTCCAAATCGGTTCTGATTCCCGCAAACTGCATAGGACGATCTCGTGCTGGGTCTGTTCCGGTCGTTTCAAAATCAAACCAAAAAAAAGAGGTTGGGCCCGCTGAAGTCACAAATAATTCCTGTTAGCCGTTAAATAAAAAAAGTATTATACGCACCTTAAAGTGCATTTGTTAAAGTGTATTTGGCGATGAGAGGAGTTGATTTATGCCAATCCCAGTGAACTGTCCGTGCGGAACAGGAAGCCCATATGAGATGTGTTGTGGTATGTATCACAACAACCCAGGCACCGCACCCACTGCAGAAACTCTGATGCGCTCTCGCTACACCGCTTTTGCCATTGGTGATTTTGAATACGTAGCCAAAACACAAAAGCTGCAAGATGAACCAGGTCAAGCGGCCACAGACATCCAAGACAGTAACGAACATACTAAATGGATAAAGCTTGAAGTGAATGCCACTGAGGATGGTTTAGAAAAAGACAAAACCGGCATTGTTGCCTTCTCAGCGCACTTCAAAGAGGGCAAACACATTGGCCGCTTGAGCGAGCGCTCTGTGTTCAAAAAAATAAAAGGACAGTGGTTCTATATTTCAGGGGAGCATGATGTGCAGAAAAACACCCCCCTAATCAACTCTGACGCCATGAAAGTGGGACGAAACGACCCGTGTTTGTGTGGATCAGGCAAGAAATTCAAAAAATGTTGCGCTGCGGCTTAATGCACAGCGCTCCATTTGTCTTTAATCTTGCGTAGCTCATCTTCTATAGAAAGAAAACGTTCCACCAACTCTGGGTCAAAATGGGCGTCTGAGGATTGGCGAATGTAGTCAAAGGCCTCTTCAATGGACCAGTTACGCTTGTAAGCACGCTCCATTGTAAGTGCATCAAACACATCCGCTATGCTAACAATTCGCGCAGATTCTGGAATATCCTTCCCTGCAAGCCCATAGGGATAGCCACTTCCATCCCATTTTTCATGGTGCGCTAATGCTACCTCTGCCGCCAATTTAAACAAGGGCGCTTCACTCTTGATTAATATTTGATGACCAATGACAGTATGTTGTCTCATTATTTCCCATTCATCTTCTGTCAGCTTATTCGGCGATTTCAAAATGGCGTGTGGAATGCCCACTTTCCCAGTATCGTGCAATGGCGCTGCTAGTTTTAATAGCTCAACCTTAGCATCATCCCAGCCAATCTCTTTTGCTAATGCCGCACTGTAATCGGCCATTCGCCACATGTGAACCCCAGTGTCAGTATCGTTCAACTGACTCACCTCACCTAGCATACCAATAGCCGACTCTAGAGCATCATCCAATTCTCTGGTTCTGTGTTCAATGATGCGTTTATTTCGCAAATTATCTTCTGCTAACTTTAGGTGAGTTGCGACTCGAGAAAGCGTAGTGAGTGGTGTGATCGGCTTGGTAATAAAATCCACACACCCTAAATCAAACCCTTTTTGTTCATGTTGTGCATCGGTTACAGCGGTTAAAAAAATCACGGGGATATCCGCTGTTTTAGGGTTCGCCTTCACCTTTTCGCACACTTCAAACCCATTCATATCTGGCATCATAATGTCCAACAATATGATATCAGGCATGGTGCGCTCTATAATGTCTAACGCCACTTTGCCACTTTTGGCAATTTGAACCTGATATCTTTCAGACAAAATATCCTTCAACAAATCTATGTTTCTTGGTACATCGTCAACGATAAGTACACGCTTGTCTTGCAACTGCATTTTGCTGTCTATTTCCGCTATATTAGTCACTTAATTTCCCTCTAAACTGTCGCAATGTAAGCTTTTCTTGAACATGGCAACCTTTGACATTGCATCATGATAATCGTACGAGGCCACATCATGCATCGCCAACTTCAGTTCATCCACGCCCTCAATATCACCACAACACGCAACGATATCTTCAATCATTTTTTCAGAATTCAAATGGCCTTCCATCAAACAGGTTTCCAGCTTTTCAAGTTGCCTAATAATGTCAACAATATCAATCGCACCACGGTTTCCCTGACCTACTTGCGTTGTGCGAGCACTAGAAGAACCTCTACCCACTTTTGATACCCAAGTATCAATTTTGTCGATCAACAAATACGGATCGAGGGGTTTGAACAGAAAGTCATCAATGCCGTAAGAAGCGAAGCTACTTGGCTCCATATTAAATGTGTCCGCGGTTAACACCAAAATCGGCGGTTTACGTTCTTGTAAAACATTCGCAATATTTTGACTTGCTTGATAACCATCCATGATCGGCATCCTAATATCCATGAGAATTAAGTCGTATGTGCCCGAAAGGATTTTTTCACACGCCAATTGACCATTTTCAACCCAATCGACTTTCGCGCCCACTTTTTTCAATATCGCAATGGCAATGTTCGCATTAATCTTATTGTCCTCCGCCAAAAGAATGACTTTATTTCGGAGCGCGTCTTCTTTATGGCTGGGTTTAGCGTTTATCTCGCTTGCCGTAGCATCGTCTTTTGACTTCTGTGAAAACAAAATATTTTTAAAGTTCGAAGGTGTAACAAGGCCCGTTGTTGAGGAACCCTTTAAAAACGAAATATGACTTCCAATGAACACGGCCTTTTGTTCCAAATAAGCGGCCGCTTTATCCTGCAATACCGTTTGGCTACGATACCAGTTACCACTCACCACAATAGGGCACTCAGCCTCCAAAACGCTAAATGCGTTTACCGTTTCATTGGGAATGTTGAGAGAGGCAAACAATGGACCTAATTCAGCATCTTCATGCAATAAAGTGACCTTAATAGCCTCTAACTCAACGCCACTGACGTCTTTGTTAGGCCGATAAGGCAGTCGTACATGGAAAACACACCCTTCACCCAACGTACTTTCATAAGAAATTTGACCACCTAACAATGCAACCAACCGCTGAGTAATGCTTAAACCTAACCCTGTACCGCCATAAAGCCGAGTGGTACTGCTGTCGGCTTGCTGAAATACATCAAACACATCCACACCATCAGGGATTCCAACCCCGGTATCCTTTATTTCGATGTGTAATTCATCACCAAGTAAACTGAATGACATTCTCACAGACCCTGCATGAGTGAACTTAATGGCGTTACTCACAATATTGAGCAAAATTTGCTGAAGCCTAACCTTGTCACCAATGAGCTGATTGCTAATGGAAAAGTCACGGCTTATGAGAAAATCTAGTTTTTTTGACTTAGCGGCCTCCTCATTACTGTAGTAAACATAATCCAAAACTTCATCTAGATTATAGACTTCAGACTCTAACTCCAGCTTGCCAGACTCAATTTTCGAAAAGTCTAAAATTCCATTAATGATCGCTAACAGACCGTCAGCCGATTTTTGGATTTTGACTACTTTTTCTCGTTGTTTTTTGTCCAAAGAATCATCAAGCAACAAATAACTAAACCCAATAATGACGTTCATTGGAGTGCGGATTTCATGGCTCATCGTTGCCAAAAATTCCGTTTTCACTTTCAATGCTTTTTCCGCCGAGTGCACTGCAGACTCTAATTCAACGGCTAACTTTTGCGATTTCTCAAATGATTTTCTTGCTACTTTCAGCTGTTTAAACAGCATCGCGATAATAAAAATCATTGTAAAGGTCAATAAAGCAATCAGCGACCCCAAATACAAAAACAACCCTAACGAGTCATTTCTCTCTAGGACCTTTTGTCGCGACCTAGACGCCAGTGTTTTAAGCACAACCTCTTCTGTTTTTTTTAGCAATTCATCGCTTTGATTTAAGATGGTATTCACCGTGTCCATCGGAGAATCTGAAAAAAGAAGAACGTCCATTTCAGCCATCTTGCTTTGCAAAAAACTTAACAGTGTTTCAGAGTCAGGTAGACGACTGAAGATGTCGTTTAACTGGCCTGTCTCTAACACATGAATTCGGCTGTACAAAATATCAAACCTCATTCTGGCTTCATCTAAACGCCCCTCATTGAAATCTTCTTCCAGCAATTTCAACGCGTTTCTTAGCTTCAGTGACTCTCTATCTAACTGGTAAGACGCCCATAACGCATCTTCCTCAACCGCAGACATAATGACCTTTTGACGGTCAACCAATTCAAAAAAAATCAACACCGAAGCGCCCATAAATAGGCATGCCGCCACCAACAAAATCCAAAATGGCGATGATTTTCTTCGGTTTATGTCTCGCGGTGTAAGGGTCACGTTAGATTGCATTTCGTTCGTTACTCGACACGAATGGATTTAATTTGCCAAACAGACCGATTATGAATCACTTCATTGTTCAAGCTGGGCAACTCATTAAATGGATACAAAAGGAACAATGGCCCTTTATTACGAACTGACATAGGAGTGCCATTTAAATCCATCGCTAAAATAACATTGTAATCCTCGCCGTCTTGACTAGGCACAACAGCACTATAATCATTCAATGCCGTTACAGACAAATTACCCGCTTGCGCACCTACTGCCGCCATTAAAGAACGCAACAATGGACCACGGTATGAGTCAACCCCTTCACTCCATGGCGTTCCTGTATTCAGCTCCCTGACTTCCAAGTTCAACAACATCTCACGGTCAAATTCTGCCGTGTTTGCATCGGTATTTGTGTTTTTGATGCTGCCAGAAACCGTCAGAATCACTTTACCTTTTGGTTTAGGAAGATCCTGCGCGTGCACAGCATCAAAAACAAAAAGACCACTTAAAACGACTAACCCCATAGCAATGTACTGTTTCATTTAATGCCACCTACAATAGTTTGAATCGCGCAAGTATAAAGAATAAAAAAGGAATTTCAGTCACACCTTACGAAACAACACACTTTCTACACCGACAAAAACAAAGCTAAAACATCCGATACAAAAAAAGCCGCAATTGCGGCTTTTAAATAGTAAAACATAGACTTACGAAACATTAAGGAACAGACTGCCCCTGAGACGCTATCCAAATACGGAACCAGTCATCATCAGTCAACGTCAGCGACTGTGCGCCAGCCAGCGACGCCAATCGTTCAATTTTTCCCGAGCCCATCACCGGACAAATTTCTGATGGATGTCGTAGCAACCAGGCAATGACAATTTGATCTACCGAACACGCTTTACTTGCTGCTAATTCCGTTAACACAGCCAACACCCGAACCGCTTTTTCACTTTTTGCAGAAAATAACTCACCGCCCGCCAATGGCGACCACGCCATTGGCGTCACCGCATGTTGCTGAGCATGATCTAACGTTCCATCTTCAAAGTGCTGCAACGCCAACGGTGACAGCTCAACCTGATTAATAATCAGCGGCGCGTCTAGACGTGATTGCAACAAATCAAATTGTCGTGTCGTGAAATTAGACACACCAAAATGCTTCACCTTGCCAAGAGTAAACAGCAAATCAAAGGCTTGTGCGATTTCATCGGCGTCCATTAAAGGGCTTGGTCGATGCAACAACAGGGTGTCTATGTATTCGCATTGTAGGTTTGCCAAAGAGCGATCAACACTCGCTATTATATGCTCAGAGCGATAATCATACCGATGCACTTGAATGTCTGGTCGATTATAAGACGGTAGTAAAATCCCACATTTAGTGACTATCTCCATTTTATCCCGTAATGCAGGTTTGCACTTTAACGCATCGCCAAACAAAGCTTCACACTGATAATCACCATAAATATCCGCATGATCAAAGGTCGTCACACCCAAATCCAAACACGCCTCGATAAAACCCAATGAGTCCGTTGCAGACATGCCCCATTCATTCATTCGCCAAAAACCCTGAGCGATACGCGAACCTTCAAACCCTAAAGGGTGATATTGGTGCCTCATAAATTGACTCCTTTAATGACATCATTATTTTAATGCGCCTTATTCTAAAGGCGATGCGTGCTAAAAAATAGCACGACGCGTTGATTGACATAACTGACACAACCCACCATCAAAGGTATACTAATTGGCATTCAAGACTGACCTCTTTAAATAGAGTGACGCGACCACACAACAAACGGACACAATTTGCGCAATATCGAACACTTATAATTTACTCGCAGCGACACGCATTAAACACAAACAGCAAACAATCTACATAACACCACTGTGATGGACTTAATAATGAATTCAATTACGCTAGGCCCTCTTTCCAAAGCCAATGGAGAGATCCAAATTCCGGGTTCCAAAAGCCTTTCAAATCGCATCTTGTTGCTAGCCACTTTGGCAAAGGGCACTACGAAAATCACCAATTTATTAGACAGTGACGACATTCGCCACATGCTAGAGAGCCTAACCAAATTAGGCGTGAACTACACTATTGAAGACAATGGCACGACCTGCGTATTAGAAGGCCTTGGCGGGCCGATCAAAGCGGATTTCGGCGATCTATTCCTTGGCAATGCAGGCACCGCAATGCGACCTTTAACTGCGGCGCTTTGCTTAGGTAAGGGAGAGTTCCACTTGCACGGCGAACCTCGCATGCACGAACGCCCTATTGGTGACCTCGTGGACGCGTTACAAGCATTGGGCGTGGACATTGCTTACGAAGGTGAGAAAAACTACCCGCCATTGTGTATCAAGGCAAACGGTTTATCTGGTGGCGAAGTATCCATTAAAGGCAATATTTCAAGCCAATTCCTAACCGCTATCCTAATGAGCGCACCACTCGCAAAAAACGATCTCACCATCAACGTTGATGGTGAGTTGGTGTCTAAACCATACATCGACATCACCCTGCACGCGATGAAACAATTTGGTGTGGAAGTGGAAAACCAGAATTACCAAGCATTCGTGGTAAAAGGTCAGCAAACTTACCAAAGCCCAGGCGAAATCATGGTCGAAGGCGATGCGTCTTCTGCATCATACTTCCTTGCTGCTGCAGCCATCGCGGGTGGCAAAATCAAAGTTCACGGTGTAGGCACAGACAGCGTACAGGGCGACGTGAAATTCGCTGATGTACTAGCGCAAATGGGTGCCAAAATCACCTATGGGCCAACTTGGATAGAAGCCGAGCACAATGAATTAAACGGCGTTGACTTAGACATGAACCACATCCCTGATGCAGCGATGACGATTGCAACAACGGCTTTATTCGCAAAAGGCACCACAACAATTCGCAACATTTATAACTGGCGAGTAAAAGAAACAGACCGTTTGTACGCCATGGCAACAGAGCTGAAAAAACTCGGCGCCGAGGTTATCGAAGGGGAAGACTTTATTACGGTAACACCAGTGCCAAAGCTGCAAAACGCCGCCATTGATACCTACAATGACCACCGTATTGCCATGTGTTTTTCTCTGGTCGCCTTTTCAGACACCCCTGTTACCATTAACGACCCTGGCTGTACCTCAAAAACTTTCCCAACGTATTTTGAGCTATTTAATACCGTAGCCAGCTAAGCAAAAAAGCCCCAGCTTTCACGGCTGGGGCCGCATTACGCACATAACGTGTTATGTCGGTTGAATACATCCAATTGAATCCCTCAACCCTGTGACAGCGCAGGATCCCAATCTTTCCACACCACTTCACGGCCTTGTTGACGAATCATAGCCATAATGTCAGAGACCGGTCGTTCATCACTGATTTCAAATTGCTCAAGGGCTTCTTGGGAGTCCTCTGCATATCCTCCTGGTTGCGTCTTAGATTCCGCACTCATGGTAGTAAACCCCATTCTAACGGCATGATGGCGGAATTCAGGGGATTCGCGAGTAGACAAGCTCATTTCCAAGTCTCGATCAAACAATCGCCAGGCCGCAATCAATTGAACCAATTGACGATCAGAAATTACCGACTTGGGTACTATGCCTCCCTCGCAAGGACGAATACGCGGGAACGCCACACTGAAACGACTGCGCCAATAGCGCTTTTGCAAATGCCGCAAATGATGCGCCATCATGACAGAATCAGTACGCCAGTCTTCCAAGCCAAGCAATACACCCAAGCCAATCTTATGAATACCCGCTTGACCAATTCGATCGGGGGCATCCAAGCGATAATTGAAGTTTGACTTGTTGCCGCGTAAGTGATGCTCCAAATACGTTTTACGTCGATAGGTTTCTTGATAAACCAACACACCATCCAAACCAATAACTTGCAGTTGCTTGTATTCGTCTACGTCCAATGGCTGTACTTCCATAGACAGCTGGCTAAAATGCGGCTTGATCAGCGGAATCATGCGCTCAAAATACGGCATAGACACCTTGTTGGTCTCGCCTGTTACCAAGAGAATATGGTCAAAACCTTTTGCTTTAATCGCCGCCACTTCCTTTGCTAATTGCGATTCATTTAGCGTTAAGCGCTTAATGGCATTACTCATAGAAAAGCCACAATAAGTGCATTCATTGGCACAGGTGTTGGACAAGTACAAAGGTGCAAACAGACTCAGCGTATTTCCAAACCGTTGCAAAGTCAGTTGTTCACTTTTCGCCACCATATCGAATAAATATGGCTCTGCTGCAGGCGAAATCAACGCAGCGAAATCCTCGACATCTAACTTATTCTTGCTCAAGGCTCGCAACACATCGTGCTCTGTTTTCTCTTGATGACAGCGCGTAACGTCATGCCAATCCGTATTTTCAACACATTCACTAAACTGCCCTGGCACGGCTGGGCTTTGCTCTAACAAGCGAACGTTTTGAACACGCTCATTCATCATGACAAGGCCCCAATAAACTCGGTTAATGGGCTCGTCGCTTGTGCTTGCACTCTTCGCTCCCCCAAGCCAGATTCATACGCCATACGCCCAGCCTCGACAGCAAGCCGAAAGGCCTTTCCCATTTGTGCAGGCTGTCTAGCGACCGCCATTGCCGTATTGACCAACACTGCATCGGCGCCAATCTCTAACGCCAAGGCGGCATCTGAAGGTGCACCAATACCCGCATCTACGATCACGGGCACCGTACTTTGCTCAATGATAATTTCCAGAAATGGTCGACTTGCCAACCCCATATTGGAACCAATAGGTGAGCCCAGCGGCATCACACATTGACACCCCACCTCTTCTAAGCGTTTGCAAAGTACGGGATCTGCGTGCACATAGGGCATCACCACAAAGCCTTTCTTGATCAACTCTTCGGCTGCCAACAAGGTTTCCATGCCATCTGGCATCAAATAACGCGGGTCAGGATGAATCTCTAATTTAACCCAGTTCGTTTCCAGTGCCTCTCTAGCAAGCTCCGCCGCAAAAACGGCCTCTTTTGCTGTTCTTGCCCCAGAGGTATTTGGCAAAAGTTTCATGCCATGCTGTTGCAAGGGCTGAAGAATATTATCCGTTTGCTGCTTGAGATCCATACGACGTAAAGACAAAGTCACCAATTCGCTCTTGCTGGCAATCAAAGAATCCATCATGGTGTTCGCACTGGCGTACTTACCAGTACCAGTAAAAAGCCGGGAGTGAAATTCGTGCCCAGCAATAAAAAAAGACGACATGTTAGCCTCCAGCAATAGACTCAAAAATAAACACCTGACTGTGTTCGTTCAATTCAGTACTTGCCCATAAACTCTTTGGCACGACTTGTTGATTAATCGCAATAGCAATACCCTGCTCCCTTTTACCCAGATACCTCAACAAATCCAAAAGAGTGTGGCCTAAAAAATCACATGGCGCGTCATTCAGCATAATTTTCATAGCCACACCTCGTTACGGCATTCGAACGACGCCTTTAGTGATCGAGTAGCGGATTCTGGATTCTCAGCACGCGTAATGGCTGTCACTAACGCCACACTGTCCACTCCTGTTTGCGCCACCGCCGTTAACCGCTCAGCACTGATACCACCAATAGCCACGGTAGGAACCACGCCTTTTAGTAACGTTGCATAATGCGCAAGACGAGTTAAACCTTGCGGCTGAGACGGCATGTCTTTGGTTTGCGTTGGAAAAATATGACCTAACGCGATGTAACTTGGTTGGATAGATTGCGCTCGGGCAATTTCATAATACCCATGTGTACTGATACCAAGTCGCAAACCCGCCGCTTGGATTTGTACCAAATCGGCCACATCAAGATCCTCTTGTCCAAGGTGCACACCGTAAGCACCACACTCAATCGCCAATTGCCAATAATCATTAATGAAAACTTGGGCGTCGTGCTCAATACCTAACGCGATGGCCTGCTGAATATGTGATTCAAGATCTACATCATGAGGGTCCTTAATCCGCAATTGGGCAATTTTCACCCCTTGTTTTAGCACTAATGCTAGCCATTCCACGGAATCAACCACGGGATACAAACCCATTTTATTGAGGTCCATCTTGGCAAAAGGCAAGTTTGTCGAGGTCTGTGCGTTCATATTGGGTGAAACAATCTCAGGGAGGTTGTCAATTTGCAACGGCCAACCGGGTCTTCCTAATGGCCCCGCTCCTTTCCCAATTTGAACACCCGTTTTTAATGCCCCAGTGATGTACGCCTTTGCCATGGTCATTGCGTCTAAAAGATCGTAACCATGAGCCATAAAACTTACTAACGCCGTCGATAAAGTACAACCTGTGCCTCGTGTATTGCTCACCGACAATCGCGGACTGACAAATCCCACCATCGAATTCACATCTAACAACCAATCAGTCGACTGATCTGACACCCCATGCCCGCCTTTTAATAACCAGCGCGACGGCGACAAGGCAAAATACGCAGCAAGCTGACGATGTATCTTTTCAATGGATTGCTCGCCAGAGACGCCGGTCAGTGTTTCAAACTCCATAAGGTTGGGCGTAATTACATCTACCTGCGCCAACAAGTTTTGTAATAGGCACACTCCCACAGACGTACTTTGCAGGCGATTTCCCAATTCACTGCTGGCCGCCATAACGGGGTCAAACACGATCGATACTTGAGGAAAGTCGGCTTTCATTTTCCTTAACCAATGAGCGCATGCCTTCACCAACTCAATAGTAGGCAATAAGCTCACCTTGATGGCGTTTGGCGGCACATCGTCAAGCAAAGCCTGCCATTGCCGATTAAACATCGCCAACGACACTGCTTCGACAGACTGCACTTCCTTAGAGTTTTGCGCCGTAATACAAGTGACGATCGTTTGTACATGACAACCTAAATCTTGTCCGGTGCGTAAATCCGCTTGCAATCCAGCATGGGCAGATGAATCCGATCCCCCCACACACCAGATAACAGGAGGCTTTATAGTCATAAATCCTCCTGGCTCTTACAGCGACTTTTCTTGAATTTTATCCGTGGTTAAATAGACATCACTGCCTAACTCACGAAATTGCTCTGACATTTGCTGCATACCTGCTTCCGCATCACTTGCCTCTAAAGCACTCACATCAATGGCTTGTGCGTCTTCCAGCCCTTTCGCATAATCACGCACTTCTTGAGTAATCTTCATTGAACAGAACTTGGGCCCGCACATGGAACAGAAATGCGCAACCTTGCCTGACGCTTGCGGCAAGGTTTCGTCATGATAAGAACGCGCCGTTTCAGGATCTAAGGATAAGTTGAACTGGTCTTCCCAGCGAAATTCGAAGCGAGCTTTAGAAAGAGCGTTATCGCGAATTTGAGCGCCCGGATGCCCTTTGGCTAAGTCCGCTGCATGAGCCGCGATTTTATAGGTAATCAAACCCTCTTTTACGTCTTCTTTGTTTGGCAAACCTAAGTGCTCTTTGGGGGTCACGTAACACAACATGGCGCAACCGTACCAACCAATTTGCGCCGCCCCAATGCCAGACGTAATGTGATCGTAACCTGGAGCGATATCTTGGGTTAAAGGCCCCAAGGTATAAAACGGAGCTTCATGACAATGTTTCAGCTGCTCCGTCATGTTCTCTTCGATCAACTGCATCGGTACGTGCCCAGGACCTTCGATCATGACTTGCACATCATATTCCCAAGCAATTTTTGTTAATTCGCCCAAGGTACGGAGTTCCGACATTTGCGCTTCGTCGTTGGCGTCCATAATTGAACCCGGACGTAAGCCGTCACCCAATGACAAGGCCACGTCGTATTCCGCACAAAGTTTGCAAATTTCTCGGAAGCGTTCGTATAAAAAGCTTTCTTTGTGGTGAGCCAAACACCACTTCGCCATGATAGAGCCACCACGAGACACAATCCCTGTCAGACGCTTGGCCGTCATTGGCACATAACGCAACAAAACACCGGCATGAATGGTGAAATAATCGACTCCCTGCTCCGCTTGTTCAATCAGAGTATCGCGAAAAACATCCCAGTTAAGATCTTCCGCGACACCGTCTACTTTTTCTAATGCTTGATAAATCGGTACGGTACCTATGGGCACAGGTGAGTTTCGCAAAATCCACTCGCGGGTTTCATGAATATTTTTCCCCGTCGATAAATCCATCACGGTATCCGCACCCCAGCGAGTCGACCACACTAGCTTTTCAACTTCCTCTTCAATGGAAGACGTAACAGCAGAGTTACCAATGTTGGCGTTCACCTTTACTAAGAAGTTACGACCAATGATCATGGGTTCAGATTCAGGGTGATTGATGTTATTTGGAATGATGGCGCGGCCTTTTGCGACTTCTTCGCGGACAAATTCTGGCGTTATGCGCGTTTGAAGGTTCGCGCCAAAGCTTTGACCAGGATGCTGCTTCAATAACAATTCACTTTTAATCGCGTCGATATTCTGGTTTTCACGCAGCGCGATGTATTCCATTTCTGGTGTGATGATTCCTTGACGGGCGTAATGCATTTGCGTGACACATTTACCTTGGCGTGCCTTACGGACTGTTGGCAACGCTTTAAAACGCAAGTCATCCAGTGCCGAATTGGCCAATCGTGACTGCGCGAATTCTGATGACACACTAGGCAATACTTCCGTGTCTCCACGCTTTTCGATCCATGAAGCACGCATTGGTGCTAAACCACGATAAACGTCAATGTGTTCTTGAGGATCCGCATAAGGGCCAGAGCAATCGTAAACATAGATCGCTTCATTGGGTTCAAACGTTAGATTATCAGGATCTGATCCAATTGGCGTATCGGTCAAATTGATCTTGCGCATAGGGACGCGAATGGAATCGTCTGAGCCTGTCAAATAAATGCGTTCAGACGCGGGAAAAGGCTTGGCTTGTAAAGATTCAATGAAAGATTTTGCCGCTTGGCGTGACTCTTCACGAGACTGTTTTTTAGAAATGGTTACAGGTTTATTGTTGGATTCATTCGTGGTCGACATGAGCACTTCCCTTATTATAAAAATGGAGAATTGCTTGTCTGGGTGCTGTTTAGCGCACGAACGCACTTTAGGCGTTCATAGCAAAACACGAACCCTGAAATTATAGAGGAAGAGGCTAATACAATAAGGCCGCATCGGATCCATAAAAATCAGGAGTTCATTCGATGCAGATAAGAAAAAATGGAGACTTTCTTGTTTCCTACGCGGGTATTAGCCCGATCAGGTTCTGCGGATCCCGCATTTAATTATGCGATCTCAGCCAAATGGCACTCCGACAAGTAGCGCTGAGTATACTCACTATGATCGCCAAGTAAACACGGATTTTTTGTCCGTCTGTTTAAAACGATCATCAACCCAGTCTAAAGTGCCAACCTGGAATTATTCAGCGCCCTGCATTTCCAAGGCCATTTTATAGAGATAATTTTTCTTCTCACCAGTTAATTTTGCTGCCATCGCTGCCGCTTGCTTAACCGGTAAATCTTCTAACAAAATCGTCAAAATACGCTTCGCTTCTAATTCCGCTTCGTTGCCGCTCTCTTGCGTAAAACTCAGCATGACCACGAACTCACCACGCATTTGGTTCGCATCTTCGTCGAACATAGCAAGAATCTCAGACGCCGTGCCGGACAAGAATGTCTCAAAGGTTTTTGTGACTTCGCGTGCCAAAACCAATTGGGCATCGTCACCGTACACTTTTTGCACATCGGCAATGGAGTCATAGACTCGGTGCGTTGATTCATAAAAAATCACCGTCCCCGCTTGCGTTTTCCATGATTCAAAAAGGTCACAACGTCCTTTTGATTTAGCCGGGACAAACCCTGCAAAAAAGAATTGATCGGTCGGCAAACCTGAAGCGCATAACGCAGCGATCAAAGCACAAGCTCCAGGAATCGGCATGACTTTGTGACCCTTTTCACGCAAAGCATGTACGACATGATAGCCAGGATCGGATATCAATGGCGTGCCAGCATCGGACACCAAAGCAACACTCTTACCTTCATCCAATAAACTCGCAACATAGTCCGCTTTGTCTTTTTCATTGTGGTCATGAATAGAAAATAGCTTAGCCTCAATACCAAAGTGGTTGAGTAAACGCCGAGTATGACGTGTGTCTTCTGCGGCGATATAATCTACATCCCGTAAAGTTTGCTCAGCTCGTTTACTGAAATCGTCTAGATTACCAATTGGGGTCGCAACTATGTACAGCGACCCTCTCGCATCATCAGAACTATGTGGTACCATGTTGCCTCTTTTATTTGTCACTTTTATATAAGCTTATGAGCCTCATTAATTACCGCATCATACCATTAACTCTTTGTAGTTTGCTGCTAAGCGCCTGTAATTCCATGAATTTAAATATGGAGCAGCCACAACCCCAAGCTCAAAAAGCCACTGTGAATACCCCAGTAGAAAATACACTGCCTCCAAGCATCTACCATCCAAGGAAAAGCTCCGACGTTTCGGACGCCTTAGCGGCGAGCTACACCTCGGCAAAAACGTTTTATGAGCAAGGTGAATTTCAGAAAGCCCTAGACCTGTTAGAGAGCGATGTTTTACCAACCACCTCCTCAATACAATTCAACGCTTATCTATTGGCAGCACAAACCGCCGCTTATTTAGACAACGCGACAGACGCAATGCACTATTTAGAGCAAGCCGATACCTTGCCTGCCGCGCGTCATCCAGATAATCAAAACACTCTAAAAGAGTCGAAAGCGTCTTTATTGGAGTACTTTGGAAATTGGTCTGATGCGGTTCGCCTACGCATGGATCTAACGTACAACTTGCCATTGAACGAGGGCGATGAGAATCAAGCCAAATTATGGACAGCCATTCAAAACCTTTCTCAAAACGACCTGGATGAACTATCACAGCAAAATATTCCGTTACTGAATGGCTGGATAACCATCAGCAGTATTTTGCGAGATCAATCTTTATCAATCGAGCAACAGCTCACTATGTTTGAGAAATGGCAGACAGCCAACCCAAACCATCCAGCATCACTTACACCACCGCAAGACTTTTTGATCATGTCATCGGTCAAAGAAATGGCACCTCAAAAGATTGTCTTATTATTGCCAATGAGCGGTAAGCTCGAGCGCGCCTCTCAAGCCATAGTTGATGGTTTTTTTGCCACCTACTACAGCCAGAAAGAAGCCAGACCAACGGTGAGCGTTGTAGATATCGATGCCTTCCCAACGGTTTTAGACGCCCTTAATGCCGCAAATGAAAAACAGCCTGATGTTATTATTGGCCCACTGCAAAAAAACAATGTCGCTCAAGTCAGTCGTCAAGAGCTGCCTTATCCCGTTATTGCATTAAACCAGCTGGACATAAATCAACACCCTAAAAATTTGTACCATTTTTCACTCAGTGCTGACGATGAAATTCACGAAATCATCACTTTTGCAAAAAAAGAAGGCGCTAAAAAGGCCGCTATATTAAGCATCCAAGACACTTGGGCATTAAAACAAAGTGACGAATTTCGAGCGGCTGCCAGCAAGGAAAATGTTGATATCATTTCCAATCAGTCCTACGCCAACACCCCGAAAGGACGACAAGATGCCATCCAGAAATTGTTATTGATCAATGAAAGTTTTGCCCGTAAGAGGCTCATTGAACAATGGACGGGGACAAACGTAGAAAGCATCGCAAGATCACGAGAAGATTTGGATTATGTCTACTACGTTGGCAAACTAAATGACGCAAAACAAATCCGCCCTCTTTTGGATTTCTATTTTGCTGACAAAATCCCAATGCTAGCCAGCAGCACCTTGAACGACAGCGCTCCCGAAAAATCTACGAAGTCAGAAGACATTGAACGAATTTTATTTACTGAGCTACCCGCTCTAACTCCCAAAAACGTCACATTAAGCTCAGTACTCAAAAATCAAAACTCAAACATTTTACGCAGACTGCAAGCGCTTGGTGCTGATTCCTATTTACTGGCTAATAAATACCCACTGTTTACACTATTGCCAAGCACTAAAATTTCAGCAAACACAGGCATTATCACCATTGATGAAAATGGCATTTTTCATAAACGACCTGAAATCATGACTTACCGAAAAGGAAATTTGGTATATGCGAACAGTCAGCAATTTTTTGAACAAAAGGAAAGTATCGAAAAATAATGGCCAAAAAGCCGAGCAAGTCGCTGAAAAGCATTTACTCAAAGAAGGCCTTCGCTTTATTGAAAGAAATTTTTTCTGCCGCATGGGTGAAATTGATTTAATTTTCTTAGACAAAGACACTTATGTCTTTATCGAAGTACGTTACAGAGCAAACGCCATGCATGGTAGCGCAGCAGAGAGCTTAAGCACTGCCAAACTAAAAAAAGTGCGCAACAGTGCGGCATTATGGCTGCAGAAAAACAGCAAAGAACACCATGCAAGTCGATTCGATGCAATATTATTTGATGAAAAAATAGACTCACAACACTTAACTTGGCTAAAAGCAGTATTTTAATCACTATGGATTTTCAAGAAGCAATCTATACACAATTTGCCCAAAGCTTTGAGGCACAACAGCAAGCACTCGAAAGCTTACCACCCTATATAGAGCATGCCGCTAAGGTTATCTTTACCAGCATCGCTTCTGGGGGCAAAGTCATATGCATTGGCAATAGCACCGGATCCCACCTCTCCCAATATTTTAGCACCCTGATGCTGGATAGAATGGACAGAGAACGTCCAGGACTACCCGCCATCAACCTAAGCGGAGAAGGGTCTGCTTTACTGGCCATTACGCATAATGACAGCTATCACGATGTGTTCTCTAAACAAATAACCGCACTAGGAAACCCTGGCGATATTTTGTTTGTGGTAGCCAACAAAGGCAATACATCCCCCATCATTCAGGCCATTCAAGCGGCACACGAGCGCAAAATGAGCATAGTGGCGCTCACCAGCCCAGAAGCCAAAAATGTCTCCTCACTCACCTCTCAAGATGACACCGAGATTAAAATCAACTTACTGGGCACAGCCCGAACACACGAATGCCAGCTCACAGTCATTCATATTTTAGTGGATTTGCTGGAGCGCCAATTATTTGGCTATGAAGACTAGCCCAAGAGAAATACGAGAAATATTGAATATAAAAAAACCGCATATGAAGTGCCCCCATAAAGTTGGACTATCCAATTACTGGGGATCACTTCAAGAGCGGTTTTTTGTATTGTTAAACTATTTAACCACTTTCAATTGAAAGCCTTTTTTAGGTTCAGGCGGCGTCGGAGTTGGAGTTGGCTCTAAATCAAAGTCTTCTTCAGGAAAAACAAGACCATCACCATTCTCTTTTGCATAAAGCGCTAATGCAGCAGAAATAGGAACATAGACCTGCATAGGTCGGCCACTAAAGCGCGCCTCGAAAGACACTGCATCTTTGTCCATGATCAAATGACGCACCGCAGACATGCTAATATTTAGCACTATTTGCCCATCATTAATAAACTCCGTTGGCACCACGACCCCTTCCTGCTCAGCATCCACCAAAAGGTAAGGCGTCATATCGTTATCCGCAACCCAAGAATAAGCCGCATTCAATAAATAAGATCGTTTCGGTAACATTGTCATTTCCACCCACAATTATTTTCATAAAAAAAGGAGCGGTTAGGCTCCTATTTTTGCAACTCAACTAAACTCAACAAACATCAAGGTTTAGTCTAAACGCATTTCTTGCTCAGCTTCAGACAAGCTTTCTTGGAATGATTCGCGAGCAAAAACAAGATCCATATACTTATACAGCGCTCTTGCTTGCTCTTTAGGAATCTCAACACCCAACACAGGAAGACGCCATAAGATCGGAGCCAAACAACAATCCACGATAGTGAACTCGTCACTCATGAAATAGGGTTTTTCTTCAAAAATTGGCGCGACGTTTAACAGACCTTCACGCAATTCTTTTTGCGCTTGAGCTACGGCTTCTTTGTCTTTACTCGTCAAAATCAGATCAACTAATTTAGCCCAATCGCGCTGAATTCGGTACATAAACAAACGACTTTCAGCACGCGCTACTGGGTAAACAGGAAGCAACGGAGGATGAGGGAAACGCTCGTCCAAATATTCCATCATGACATTTGGCTCATACAAAACCAAGTCACGGTCAACCAAAGCTGGAAGCTCGTTGTATGGATTAACATCAGCCAATTCATCTGGCTTGTTAAATGGGTCTACATCTATGATGTCCACTGTGACGGCTTTTTCAGCCAATACAATACGAACTCTATGGCTGTAATGATCTTCTCCATCTGAGAAGAACGTCATTGAGGAGCGCTTTGCAATAACACCCATGTCTAACCCCTATATTGAAAACATCAACGCCCTCTTCGAAAAAGAGGACAAGCTATAATATGGAGATGAAGTAACAAAAATATTACATAACTTCATCACACTCAAAATTCTTCTACGCTTTAACAAAGCGCGCAGCTCTAGAAAACAAAAGATTCATACAAACCATAAAACTCTTGTTTTATAAAGCCGATATTCTAACATTTTTTCAAACGCTTTTTCTTAGAAAATTCGATTTGAATGATAGTAACACTGTATGTATTTGAAGCAAAAAAAACGCTTGGCGAAAACACCAAGCGTTTTGATAATAATTCCAAAGCGAAAATTAACGCTTAGAGAACTGAGGACGACGACGTGCTTTGCGTAGACCAACTTTCTTACGTTCAACTTCACGAGAGTCGCGAGTAACGAATCCAGCAGAACGTAGAGTACGACGTAGAGTTTCATCGTATTGCATCAATGCACGTGTGATACCGTGACGGATCGCACCAGCTTGACCAGAGATACCACCACCTTTAACAGTGATGTAAACATCAAACTTTTCAGTTGCTTCAACAAGCTCAAGAGGCTGACGAACAACCATGCGAGCAGTTTCACGACCAAAGTACTGATCAATTGAACGGTTGTTGATAACTAGGTTACCAGAACCGGCTTTTAGGAACACACGAGCGGTAGACGTTTTACGACGACCTGTACCGTAGTATTGAGTAGCTGACATAATGATCTTCCGTATTAAATGTTAAGGGCTTGAGGCTGTTGAGCAGCATGTGGATGCTCAGTACCAGCGTACACTTTCATTTTCTTGTGCATTGCACGGCCCAAAGGACCTTTTGGCAACATACCTTTTACGGCGATTTCAAGAACGCGCTCAGGAGCGTGATCAATCAACTTCTCGAAATTCATAGAACGCAAGCCGCCTGGGTAACCAGTGTGGCGGTAGTATTGTTTCGCAGCTGCTTTGTTACCAGTAACGTGAATTTTCTCTGCATTGATAACAACGATGTAATCACCAGTGTCAACGTGTGGAGTGTATTCCGCTTTATGCTTACCGCGTAGACGGCGAGCAATTTCAGTAGCCAAGCGACCTAGAGTTTTGCCTTCAGCATCAACCACGAACCAGTCGCGGCGAACTTCAGCAGGTTTAGCTGTAAAAGTTTTCATCAAAAAACCCTATCAATATGCATGCTCAATGGCACGCTATACCTATTATTATTGGTTGGCCTGATGCAAAACATCAGATCAACGTACACTTACCTTTAAAAAGGCGAGCGAAGTATACAACAAGACAATCTGTTTTGAAAGTCAAAAGGTGTTACGGACGATGCTCCAAAGACAAGTATTCTTCGGACTGCATTTCCAGCAATCGACTCACCGTTCGATCGTATTCAAAGGCCAAGCGTGTACCGGTATAAATATCTGGAATCGCCACTTCAGCAGAGAAAATCACTTTCACATGGCGATCATAGAACTCATCCACCAAGTTAATAAAACGTCTCGCTAAGTCATCTCGTGACGCATCCATTTGAGGTAAATTGGAAATAATCACCGTACTGTAGACGCGAGCAAGCTCAATGTAGTCAACCTGACTTCTTGGCCCATCACACAATGCCTTAATATCAAACCAAGCAAGACCTTCACAACTACGCAGTAAGGGGATATCACGCCCTTCAACTTCTGCAGAGCCACCTTCAACAATGTGCGATGCATCCGAAATCAAGCTCATGAACCGCTCATGCAACGCCTCGTCTGCCTCGTCACTTAGTGGGAAATGATAAAGCTTAGCTTGTTTCAAAGTACGCAATCGGTAATCCACACCGCCATCAACATTCATAACTTTTGTGTGCTTTTTAACCAGATCAATGGCTGGCAAGAAGCGCGCACGTTGCAATCCATTTTTATAAAGCCCATCTGGCTCAATATTGGACGTCGCAACCAAAGTCGTGCCATTTTTAAACAACACATCCAACAGCCCAGCCAAAATCATTGCATCGGTAATGTCTGTTACAAAGAATTCGTCAAAGCACAACACTTGCGCTTTCGCAGAAATTTGCTTACCCACAATTTCCAGCGGGTTTTTGACATCATTCAATTTACGCAGTTCCTGATGAACCATTTGCATAAAACGATGAAAGTGCAAACGCATTTTCTTTTCCGTCGGTAAGCAATCAAAAAACGTATCCATCAAATACGTTTTTCCTCGCCCAACACCACCCCAAAAATACAGCCCCTGTTCCACTTCTGGGGCTTTTTTCTTAAGAAAGCGACCAAAAATACCTTCTGCAGGTTTATTGGACTGACTTGCCACTAAACGATCAAATAATTCTTGAAGAGCCTCTACCGCTTCTTCTTGAGCTGGATCATAATGAAAGTCTTCTCTTGTTAAATCTTGCTTGTAACGTGTAATGGGTGTCATCGCCGCTCTTTCGTTCAATTGAGTGAATTGCATTCATTCTAACAAATTGCAACTTAAACAACACCTATCAAGCTGTTATCGTAGGGGTGATTTCGCTATAATGGATCATCTGTTTTTTGGAGAAAGTCATGAACTTAGAAGAATTCAATATTATTATCTTTATTACTGGCATTATTGTTGGTTGCGTTGCCACGCTGGCTGTTAAAAGCTTTAGCACTAAACAGCAAAGCAAACAAACAGCGTCGAATTCAAATATCATTACCATCAAATCGCTACAACAAGAACTAGACAACAAACAAGTCATCATTGATAACTTCTTTACAGACAGTAACGAGCAACTTACTTTCGTTGAAAAGCGCTTAACAGAATTAAGAAATTGCCTTGCCAGCAACGCAAGCCAATTAAGCAGCGTAACCATTGAAGCTGCGCCTTCTACTCCAAACACAAACAACACAGAGGAAACGTCAATCACCGAACCACCACGTGATTACGCTCTAAAAAAAGACAAAGAACCAGGCATGCTGAGTGAGAGTTTTGGTCTAGACGACAGAAATTTGGATCTAGAACCCAAACGAACCATATAAAAAAACGGGCTTTACGCCCGTTTTTTTTATGACAAGAATCACGCCATCAAGCTGGGTTATCTATATCAATAAAAACAGAGTCCAGCCCATGACTGGACAAGAACGCTGACATTGCCTTTGCTCCAAATCGTTCTGTAGCATGATGCCCAGCCGCAATAAAATGAATCCCCATCTCTCTTGCGACATGAATTGTTTGCTCAGACACCTCTCCAGTAATAAATACGTCGGCATCAGCCTCAATCGCCTGCTCTATATAGCCTTGAGCCCCCCCAGTACACAACGCAACACGATGAATTGCACGGTCATTAACACACTCAAACAGAATGTCTCGACCCACGGCACACTCAACATTTTTTTGAAATACAGCGGCCGAAACTGACTCATTCAATTCGCCGACGATACCAATGGACTCTTCAATAGGCACACCAAGCTGTAAAGCAGATCGATTCAAAAGCCCAATGGCATTCGCTAGCCCAGCGTTATTACCCAATTTAGGATGCGCATCTAATGGTAAATGGTAGCCGTATAAGTTAATGTCATTTTTGATCAAAGCCGCAATACGTCGATGTTTCATCCCAATAATTCTAGGGTCTTCATTTTTCCAGAAATAGCCATGATGAACAAAAATCGCATCGGCTTGATACTCGACCGCCGCATCAATCAACGCCTGACTCGCGGTAACACCAGTAACAACTCGTTGAATGTCTTTTTTCCCTTCCACCTGCAACCCATTGGGCGCATAATCTTTGAAACGACTCGGATTCAACGTCTTGTTTAGCAATAACTCAAATTCACTGCGTAGCAAAGCAACTCCTTAAAAATATGAACCAAAAAAACTACTGGACACCTGTCATTATCTCCATTCTTGCGGGCACTTGTATAGGCCTTACCACACTGCTCATACAAGAGAAGCAAAAAATCGCTGACTTCAGTTATTCAAACTCTGTTCTTGTCGCCACACCATCAGTCGTCAACATTTTCACTCAGGTTAGCCAGCGGAAAAAGCTGAATACTAATAATGACGTTAAACACAGCGTCAACTTAGGCTCAGGGGTTATCGCCACAAGAGATGGGTACATTTTAACCAACCATCATGTTATTCAAAATGCGCAAAGCATCGTCATTGCATTGCACGATGACAGACGCATAGAGGCCAAATTGATTGGGTCCGACCCCTCAACAGATCTGGCCATTTTGAAAATCGATTTACCAAATTTAGATAGCATTACCATGGGGGACAGCAACAAAGTCTCTGTTGGAGATCGCATTCTAGCAATTGGCAATCCATTTGGTATTGGGCAAACCGTCACCGCAGGCATCATCAGCGCAAAGGGCCGCAACAGCATAGGCCTCAACACCTATGAAAATTTTTTACAAACCGATGCCGCTATCAACCCAGGCAATTCTGGTGGCGCATTGGTGAATTTAAAGGGTGAGCTTATCGGCATTAGTTCCGCTATTTACTCTAGCACAGGCGGATCACAAGGCATTGGTTTTGCCACCCCAGTAAACGATGCACTCGACGTCATGGAGAGCATTATCAAACATGGCGAAGTAGTGCGCGGATACCTTGGGATGGACGCCCAAAAAATCACACAAACCTTAGCAGAGAATTTGGCACTGCCCGCCACTCACGGACTACTCGTAAGTGATATAACCAAGGAAAGTCCAGCTGAAAAAGCGGGGATAGAAGTGGGAGATATTATATTAGAAATTAACAACAATCCGAGTGAAGACCCCTTTAAAGTAAGACGACTGATTGCGTCATTAAAACCAGGGACACACATTTCACTAGTGGGTATTCGTGGGCAGCAATCCTATCAAACAAACGTCACGCTAGAAAAACAACCCACAATGCAACGCATCACCTATTAGCCCTTAAAGACTAACGAACATGTTCAACCTGCTCTTTTAACAGCTGAAGACTGCGCTCGAAGTTCGCACCTGCAATGTCATTAGCAAACAAGGCAAGGTATGGACTTAGTAAACCGGCGCTCAAGTCACCTTCTATTACCCACTTAACTACAGTGCCGCCATTACTGGATTGCAATGCAATTTCATTGTGTACAAGGTTCACTTTCGGCTTAGGGCGAACATCGAAACGAATCAGATCCGCAGACACATCAGTAAACGACAACACTCCTTGTTCAACCACATCGTTATATTGCAAAGCGACAGAGTCACCTTGCTTTAAAACGCCTTCTGATTGAACAACATGACCACCCTGAATAAACATCCACTCTGGCAGACGGTCACCACTGAGCATTACACTGTAAACTCGATCACTGGGAACGCCAATAAACACACTTCGCTCCACTCGATATGCCGTAGGCAAAAAGAACCCAACAAACACCAAAAGCAAAATAATCAGCGCCAAAATACGCGTTATTTTCCTCAGCTGATACAGTGCTGCTGGATGCGACGATGACGATTTAGTCACGATCAAGCATCCTTTAAAATACGATACTCTGCTGACATGGCATGAGCCTCTAACGATTCACCACGAGCAAGTGGCGAAGCAATTTTCGCCAATTCACTTGCCCCTTCAGGTGAACAATAGATCAACGAGCTGCGCTTTTGAAAATCATAAACACCCAAAGGTGATGAAAAACGAGCGGTTCCTGACGTAGGCAAAACATGGTTCGGCCCAGCACAGTAATCCCCTAAAGCCTCAGGAGTGTGACGACCCATAAAGATAGCGCCCGCATGTCGAATTTTCTCGACCCACTTTTCTGGATCATCAATTGACAATTCAAGGTGTTCCGCAGCCACTATATTTGCGATGTCCATCGCTTCATCCATATTTTCAACATGGATAAACGCACCACGCCCTTCTAACGAAGCTTTAATAATCTCTTTACGGCTCTGATTGTCTATTAAACGCTCCATGGAGGCTTTTACAGCCTTAATGAAAGCCAGATCAGGAGAAATCAAAATAGATTGAGCGTCTTCATCATGTTCTGCTTGAGAAAACAAATCCATAGCGATCCAATCTGGATCTGTCTTACCATCGCAAACCACCAGAATTTCGGAAGGCCCAGCAATCATGTCGATACCCACGACACCAAACACCATTTTTTTCGCCGTTGCGACGTAGATGTTACCAGGCCCAACAATCTTATCCACTTTAGGAATAGTTTCGGTACCATAAGCTAATGCAGCAACCGCTTGAGCACCGCCAATAGTAAACACACGATCAACGCCGGCAATATAAGCAGCCGCCAAAACGATATCATTCACCAAGCCATCAGGCGTTGGCACCACCATAATAATTTCACCAACTCCCGCCACTTTGGCCGGCATGACATTCATTAAGACAGAAGAAGGATAAGCAGCTTTACCCCCTGGCACATACACACCCACTCGATCTAATGGCGTGACTTTTTGCCCCAACACAGTACCGTCTTCTTCTTGATACTGCCAAGAAGGCTGTTTTTGACGCTCATGGTAATCACGAACGCGCTTGGCAGCAGCCTCTAGACTTGCGACCAATTCTGCACTGACGCGCTCTTTTGCTAAAGCCAGTGCTTCACGGGAGATTTCCAATTCGGATGACACTGCAACCTGACGACGATCAAATCGGTTAGTAAACTCAATCACCGCCGCGTCACCACGAAGACGAACTTGCTCTACAATGTTTGCTACTGCGCTTTGAACTCCATCATCAGAGACAGAGTCCCAAGCAAGCAGAGCCTCTAGCTCACTACGAAAATCATCTGAACTAGACGTAAATTCACGAATATTAAGGTTCAATTACTTACCCTCATTATTGTCAACAGCGCGTCTTATCATTTCCAAAATAGGTTCAATTTCTGAATACTTTGTTTTATAAGCCGCTTTATTTACAACCAGACGCGTACTAATCGGAGCAATCAATTCACGAGCTTCAAGGCCGTTAGCTTTGAGCGTATTACCCGTATCAACGATATCAACGATCAAATCCGCTAACCCCATAATAGGCGCCAACTCCATCGCACCATAGAGCTTGATAACATCGGCCTGAATACCCTGCTCGGCAAAATACGCTTTTGCCGTTTTAATGAATTTAGACGCTACCTTCAAACGTCGATTTGGCAAAGGCTGCCCCACCACGCCAGCGGTCATCAATCGGCATTTTGCGATTTTTAGATCCAGCAATTCATATAGATTTTTGGTAGAAGCTTCCATCAAAACATCTTTACCAGCAACTCCAAAGTCCGCCACACCATGATCAACATAAGTGGGTACATCCGTCGCTCGTAAAATAACCAGTTTAATATGGTCATGGTTAGTGTCAAAAATCAGCTTTCGACTTTTGCTAATATCTTCAAGCGGAACGATATTCGCCTTTTCTAAAAGCGGTAAAGTTTCACCAAGGATGCGCCCTTTCGATAGCGCAATCGTCAACGTTTTGCTCATATTAATTTAAAACCCGTGAAATTTTCGCACCCAACGCACCGAATTTTTCTTCAATACATTCGTAACCACGATCGATGTGGTAAATACGGTCAATCTTAGTATCACCTTCAGCAACCAAAGCAGACAACACCAAACTCGCCGAAGCTCGCAAGTCAGTCGCCATTACCGGCGCACCCTTAAGGCGCTCGCAACCTCGGACAATCGCTGTGTTACCTGTTACCTCAATGTCGGCACCCATACGTAGCATTTCATCCACGTGCATAAAGCGGTTTTCGAAAATATTTTCGATCACTCGGCCCACCCCGTTTGCAACGGAGTTTAGTGCCACAAATTGAGCTTGCATGTCAGTTGGGAAAGCAGGATAAGGCGCTGTACTGATATTAACTGCGTCTGGACGTCGACCTTCCATATCCACTTCAATCCAGTCTTCCCCGCTGGAGACTTTTGCACCAGCTTCTTCTAGTTTGGACAACACTGCCTCAAGAGATTTAACGTTTGTGTCGATCACTCTGACCTTTCCGCCAGTAATCGCAGCCGCAACCAAGAAGGTTCCCGTTTCAATTCGATCAGGCATGACTGGATAGCTTGTACCATGCAAGGCCTCAACACCCTCAATGACGATAGTGTCGGTGCCATGACCAGTGATTTTAGCCCCCATCGCAATAAGACACTCGGCCAAATCAACAACTTCAGGTTCACGTGCGGCGTTTTCTAGAATAGTTTGACCATCTGCCAATGTTGCTGCCATCAGAAGGTTCTCAGTGCCTGTCACGGTCACTTTGTCAAAAAAGATACGCGCACCTTTCAGACGACCATCGACACTGGCGACAATATCGCCACCTTCTACACTAATCGTTGCACCCATCGCTTCTAATCCGCGCAAATGCAGATCCACAGGGCGACTACCAATCGCACAGCCACCAGGAAGAGATACGATCGCTTTACCAAAATGACTCACCAAAGGACCGAGCACCAAAATGGAGGCGCGCATGGTTTTTACAAGCTCATAAGGAGCTTCGCAGTTATTCAATGTAGAAACGTCCAACTGAACGCTCATTTTCTCATCCACGACAACGCCACACCCCATCGAGCCCAGGAGCTCCAGCATGGTAGTGATATCATGTAAATGCGGAAGATTTTTAATGGTGATCAGTTCTTTCGTTAACAAAGTTGCCGCTAAAATTGGCAACGCAGCATTTTTCGCGCCAGACGCACGAACCACACCATTAAGCCGAGTACCACCGGTAATCAGAAGCTTGTCCATATTATTAATCTCTTATAAACGCTATTTTATAGCTTATTTGCTTGTTCTGGCGTGTAGGTTTTCATGGTTACGGCATGAATCGCGCCACTAGAAATGGCTTCTTGGAGGTGAGAATATACAAGTTGCTGTCTCTTAACGGTCGACAAACCTTCAAATTCACTCGTCACTACCACTACTTGAAAATTACAACCTTCGCCCTCTGCAACCACATCACAGTTAGGGATAGAGGATTCTAAAAGTGCTTTAACTTCAGCTGCGTTCACAGTCGCTCCAATAGATAAATATACTTAATTTGGTTTATTCTACCTTAGTACAGCCAACTACATAACACCTCTTAGGCGAACTCTGAAGAAAAAACTGGCTGTTTTCTTAGATTTTATTCAAGGCTGACAATCTGCCAGACAAAAAAATCCGAATCCACAAAATGGACTCGGATTTTAAGAAATGAAATTGCGGAAATTTAGACTATGATTTTTTTGCCAAAGACTCACGCCAAGCATTAATCGCCAATTCAATATTGTTCTTATTTTGCTCCATCATCACGCCAAACTGCTTACGGAACGTTAAGCCAAAATTAATGTTATTAATCACAATATTACTCAATAACCAACGCCCCTGCTTAGACTCTTCCATATAAAAGGAAATATTTAACAAGCCACCCGCTTCCATTTGAAAGTCAACATCCACTTTCGTTTCTTTACCACGACCTTGAGGCCCCAAAGGCAGCACCTCAATACGATCAGCATCCAACTCAAGCAACGATGCCCCATAGGTTTTTAGCAACGTATCTTTTGTGACGGTTGCAAAACGCACTCGCTGTTCAGGTGAGGCACGACGGTAGTATTTCCCCATCACTTTTTTAGAGAAGTCATCAAAATCAACAACATTCTCCAAAATGGCGTTTACCCTTTCTTCAAGCAGAGCTGGGTCCTTTGACAAAACGTCTTTATCCGCAACAATCTGTGTACGAAAAGCATCCACCACCTCAATGACGGCCTCTCTAGCCGCTTCTTCATTCGACCAAGCTAAACTGGCACCAACGACAGAAAAAATTAAAAAAGCACGTGACAACAATTTCAACATATTACTTCTCCGAATCACCGGCTTTAAATAAAAACTGACTAATTAACGTCTCTAACACCAACGCGGACTGCGTGTCGAATATTTCACCGCCGTCAGTCAGCATTTCATCATCAGCACCGATAGACAGCCCCAAGTATTTCTCACCCAATAGGCCGCTAGTCAAAATAGCAATCGAACTATCAGTAGGAATATTGTTCACATCAGAGTCAATATTCATTGTAACAAGCCCCATATAAAGCTCTTTATCAAGAGTAATGGACTCCACACTGCCGATGGTCACACCCGCAATGGTTACCTTGGCACGATTACTTAAACCACCTATGTCATCAAATCTCGCCACAATCTGGTAAGTGTCCTTTTTGTCAGTAAAAGCCAACCCACTTACCTGCACCGCCAGATAAACAAACGCCAAAATACCCAATAAAATAAAAGACCCAACAAACAATTCCGTGCGCTTACTTCTCATTTTAAAAATCTCCAAACATGGCGGCGGTTAATACAAAGTCCAACGCCAAAATAGCCAATGAACCTAAAACAACAGTGCGGGTCGTGGCTTTACCAATCCCTTCGGAAGTTGGCACACACTCATACCCTTGATATACCGCAATCCAAGTAACGGCAATTGAAAAACACACAGCTTTAATAAAGCCATTTACGATGTCAGTGTCAAAATAAACTGATTGCTGCATCAGAGACCAAAAAGCGCCATCATGAACACCCAACCAATTCACAGAAACCACCAGACCACCGATAATACCGGTGGTGGAAAAAATCAAACTCAGCAATGGCAGACAGATAACGCCAGCAATAAACCTAGGAGCAATAACCCGACGTAACGGATCAACCCCCATCATTTCAAAGCTAGACAACTGCTCTGTCGCTTTCATTAGACCAATCTCAGCCGTTAAGGAAGACCCCGCACGCCCAGCAAACAACAACGCCGTTACCACAGGCCCAAGCTCTCGAAGTAACGCCAATGCCAGCAATTGCCCCACCGCCTCTTCGGAACCAAATTTGGCCAAGATGCTGTAACCTTGCAAGGCCAACACCATACCAATAAACGCACCCGAAACAACGACAATCACCAGCGACAACACACCAACAGAATACAGTTGCTTAATCAGCAGATTAATCGATTCTTTAAAACGTACCGGCAATCTAAAAATACTTTGCGCCAAAAATATGCCCGCTCGACCAACCGACTCAATCCAGTCAAGTAACGCACCGCCCAGTAATGCAACCATTTTCATACCGTCACCTCGACACCAGCCCGATCTTTTTCGGGGTAATGAAACGGCACAGGGCCATCTGGCTCGCCATTTAAAAATTGCTTCACTTCAGCGTCATCCGACATCCTAATATCTTCTGGCGACCCTTCTGCAATCACTCGACCACCAGCCAAGATACAAACATGATCGGCGATAGAAAGAGACTCTTCAACATCATGGGAGACCAATACAGACGTCATATTCGCAGATTCATTTAACTGACGAATCAGCTTCACCAGCACACCTTTAGAAATCGGGTCTTGCCCGGTAAAAGGCTCATCATACATGACTAACTCGGGGTCCAACGCGATCGCTCTAGCCAATGCTACTCGTCGTGCCATACCACCAGAAAGTTCAGAAGGCTTTAGTCGAGCCGCACCACGCAAACCGACACTATGAAGTTTTTCCAACACTTTTTCGTTGATGGCTTTTGCATCAAGCTTAGTGTGTTCTTCCATTGGGAAAGCGATATTTTCAGCCACAGACATGTCACTGAACAAAGCACCACTTTGAAATAACATCCCCATTTTCTTTCGCACTTTATAAAGTTCAGACCTGGATAACGTATGAACATTTTTACCGTCCACGAGCACCAAACCCGAATCTGGTGACAATTGAGCCGCAATTAAACGCAATAACGTGGTTTTACCCGTACCACTTGGCCCCATAACCGCGGTGATTTTACCTCTTGGGATAGTAAGAGAAACATTTTCATAAATGACACGATCCCCTCTCGAAAAGCTCAAATCTTGGACTTCTATATAAGCATCAGCCACGAGTACACCTTTATCATCCTTTCTAAATATCGCCTGATACTATCACTGCCCCTTAACAATTAGAATCGCAGCAAGGGCAAATCTAATTTGTTTGCAAGATCAAGCCTTGAATTTCATCGTCAAACCTCATTAAATGGTGCTTTCCTTTTCTACGAGTATTATCAACGATATGTTGCTGTTTTCCATCGCCCTTGTTGCAGGCTTAATTTTACTGGTTTTGAGTTCCGATAAATTCATAGAGCACTCAGCTCTGGTTGCAAAAAAACTAAACGTCAACCCAATGGTGATTGGTATCACACTAGTAGCATTTGGAACATCCGCACCAGAAATGGTGGTTTCTGCCATTGCTGCACTTGATAATGCACCTGAAATTGCCATCGGCAATGTGCTGGGCTCCAATATTGCCAACATTGCTTTGGTCCTTGGTATCACCCTGTTATTTTCAGCCATTCCAATCGCCCAAGGCCTTTCAACGAAAGAAGTACCTTTAGTGCTTACTATTACACTACTAACGGGCTTCTTATTATTCGATCAAACACTTGAAGCTTGGGATGGCATTATCCTGATTGCCGCTTTTTTGATTGTATTAATCCTGTTATTGCGAGGCAGCAAAGATCTAGAAGACGAGCTAGATGAACTGTCGGAGCATGAAGACACCTCTATAGGAAAGTCTTTAATCATTGCTTTAATTGGATTGGCTGTTTTGATTGGTAGTTCCAAACTGCTTGTTTGGGGAGCAATAGGCATTGCGACCGCACTTGGGGTAAGCGAGCTTGTCATTGGTTTAACCATAGTTGCTATTGGAACAAGCCTTCCTGAACTCGCTGCCTCTGTAAGCAGTGTCAGAAAGGGTCATCACGACATCGCAATTGGTAACGTACTGGGTTCTAACATTTTCAATTTAGCCACCGTACTTCCATTGCCCGCATTGCTTGCACCTGGAGTCATTGATTCAAGCGTCACTCACAGAGACTTTCCCTGGGTTCTTGGTTTAACACTGGCATTGGCGCTTGCCATTTACATTTTCAAGAAAACCAAGAAGAACGCGATCCCAAGATGGGTTGGACTTCCTCTCATCGCTTGCTATGGCGTGTATTTATTCATACTTAGCACCAACGGCTCAATGTAATGTCGTATTTAACGGATCAGATTCGACCAAAACTCATTTTTGTTGCGGCAGCGATTATTATTGGTGCCGGCCTGCTAGGCTGGTATAGCACAACCCCCATAAAAAATCTGGTTCAGACAGATTCATTGCGCAACTCTCCCGATTACTTTATTACCAAAGTAAAAGTCAAAGAGTTTGATCAAAATGGTGAATTGATAGAAACACTGAACGCCCAGCAAACACTGCACTTTGTGACTGAATCCAAGACGCTACTCGAAAACCCCAGTATTGAACGCTACTCTAATTCAGGACAATGGCACGCAAAAGCAGATAAAGGGGTTATCGATGATGGAAGTAATGATATTCTATTAACCGATAATGTCATTGCAACTAAGACATTTCTAAAGTCGGAAGACATTCAGCTTAGTTCAAACAACATGCATTACAAAGACAGCGACAAATCAATTACCAGTTATGGAGCGGCGACACTGACCTCTACACAAGGCGAGACCTCCGCTGGTACGATTACCACTTATATAAATTCAGAAGAAGTCGTGATGACAGGATCTGTACGAGGAAAATATGAAACGATTCATTAACGCCAGCATGTTGCTCACCACTGCCCTTATTGGCCAATATACGTACGCACTGCCTGATGACATCAACAAACCACTAGAGATTCAAGCGGATGAAGCATCGTTCGATCAAAATTCAGGTCAAGCCATTTACAAAGGCAACGTCTTTGTAAAACAAGGTTCTATTGAAATCCAAGCCGAATACCTGAAAGTTTCGACAGACGCAAATACGCGTAAATTTAGCAGCCTCGAAGCGTCAGGTTCACCAGCCAAATTCAGCCAGCAAGTGGACTGGAGTGGCAACATTGTGATCAGTAAAGGCAATGAAATACACTATCAAACAGACGAATCTAAATTAGAAATCATTGGCGATGGTTATTTAAGCCGCATTCAAAACTCCATCACCGCAGACTACATTCTGTACATGATTCAAGACGGCACATTCAGCGCAGAGAAAAAAGATTCGGGACGCGTATCCATGACATTACAACCACAAGCGCCTGAGGCAAAACAATAGATGGCCTTACTAGAAGCAAAGCACCTTGCTAAAAGCTACAAAAAAAGAAAAGTCGTAAAAGACGTTTCTATCTCAGTAGAGTCCGGCCAAGCCGTCGGCTTGCTCGGCCCCAATGGCGCAGGAAAAACCACATGCTTTTACATGATCGTTGGCATGGTGGCTAATGATGCGGGTGGTATCTTTATCGATGGCCACGACATCACCCACGATGCCATGCACACTCGTGCCCAAAAAGGCATTGGCTACTTACCTCAAGAAGCGTCCATTTTTCGTAAAATGTCTGTTGAAGACAACATTTTGGCCATCCTTGAAACGCGCAAAGAGCTAAGTAAAGACGATCAAAAAGCAAGGCTTGAAGAACTTCTCGAAGAGTTTCACATCACCCACATCCGCACCAACCTTGGGATGGCGCTCTCCGGTGGCGAAAGACGTCGGGTGGAGATTGCCAGAGCACTTGCCATGAACCCAAAATTCATACTGCTTGATGAACCTTTTGCTGGTGTAGACCCTATTTCAGTTGGCGACATCAAGCTCATAATAAAACACCTACAAGAGAGTGGAATTGGCGTTCTAATCACAGATCACAACGTCAGAGAAACACTCGACATCTGCGATAAAGCCTACATTGTCGGCAATGGCTACATCATTGCTTCTGGTGACGCGAGTACGGTCATCAACAATGAACAGGTAAAAAAGGTCTATTTAGGCGACGACTTCCGCCTGTAACCCCTTATCATTGCTGTAGAAAGGGAGTAGTATGCACAACTCGTTCCAATTCATTCAAACAAAAAGAGTTGCTCTATGAAGCAGTCTTTGCAATTAAAACTCGGTCAACAGCTGACCATGACGCCTCAACTGCAACAAGCCATTCGCTTGCTGCAGCTTTCTACGTTGGATTTAAAGCAAGAAATCCATGAATTTTTAGAGTCCAATCCACTTCTTGAGCTCGATGACGAAGAACATACGAACAGTGATACTCAAGCAAGCATCGAATCCAAAATTGCAACAGAAACACCAATAGAAACAAACAGCGAAGAAGCGCGTTTAGAATCTGAGTGGACAGAAAGCATCCCAGAAGAGTTATCAATAGACAGTAACTGGGATGACACTTACCAAAGTTCTGCTGCCGTTAGCGACAGCAATAGCTTTGAAAGTGAAAGCGATTTTGAAAGCCGTAACGCACCCGCTGAAAGCATCCAAGACCACCTTATTTGGCAATTGAATCTGACCCATATGTCGGACAGAGACATTGAAATTGCTTACGCGATTATTGAGTGTGTGCAGCCTGATGGGTATTTAAGCATTACACCCGAGGACATTTGCGAATCACTCAGTACAGAGCTAGAAGAGCTGGAAATTGACGAAGTTATTGCTGTGCAGCACCGACTTCAGCGCTTCGACCCTGTTGGCGTTTGCTCTATCGATTTACGAGATTGCTTACTTGTTCAATTGGAAGCCTTTCACAGCCATCCATTATTCAAAAGCACTTACAATTTAATCGATCATTACCTACCACTTTTAGGCAATCGTGATTTCGCTCAGCTGAGCCGAAAGACAAAACTAAAAGACGAAGCGTTAAAAGAAGTTATTCATTTAATTCAACAGCTAAACCCCAGACCTGGCTCAGTTATTGACGCTGATGACACAGACTATGTCATCCCTGATGTGTCCGTCAAAAAACGCAATGATGTCTGGCAAGTAGAGCTAAACAACGACGCTCTCCCCCCCATAAAAATCAACGAAACGTATTCTGCAATGGCGAGTACAGCCACCACAACGGAAGATGCGACTTACATAAAAACATCGCTTCAAGAAGCCAAGTGGTTCATGAAAAGCCTTCAAAGCCGAAACGAAACGTTGTTAAAAGTGGCCAGCTGCATCGTTAGTAGACAAATAGATTTCTTTGAACTGGGTGAAGAAGCCATGAAACCCATGGTACTTCACGATGTGGCCGAAGAAGTGGGAATGCATGAATCGACCATTTCAAGGGTGACAACTCAGAAATACATGCACACCCCAAAAGGCATTTTTGAACTAAAATACTTTTTCTCAAGCCATGTAAACACAGCATCAGGTGGAGAGTGTTCCTCTACCGCCATTCGCGCCATGATCAAAAAGCTTGTTTCAGACGAACCGGCGAAAAAACCATTAAGCGACAATAAACTCGCTGCCATTTTGGCAGACCAAGGCATACAGGTTGCCAGACGAACGGTAGCCAAATATCGTGAGGCGATGAATATCCCTCCTTCCAATGAACGAAAACGACTGATCTAAACGGAAACCATTTTATCATGTCATTGAAATCATTATTAAAAGCAGACCTAGTTCTTGCTAAACAAGATATCGTTAGTAAAAAACGCGTTTTAGAAAGCATTGCCGAAGTCGCTTCAAATCGTCTACATTGCAACAACGAAGCTGTCTACGATGCCTTACTTGGCCGTGAAAAACTCGGAAGCACAGGTATTGGCAATGGCATAGCGATTCCCCATTGTCGACTAGAGTCAGCCAATCACACTGCCATCGTCGTGATGTCACTGCAAACGCCAGTCGACTTCGATGCCATCGACAAAAGAGCGGTTGATCTGATCTTTGCGCTTATCGTTCCTCCTCATGAATGCGACCAACACCTTGCTACTCTGGCGCAAATTGCCGAATTAGCACAGTCTTCAGAGGCGCTAGACAAATTGCGAACTGCAAACAATAACGAAGAGTTATTTACTATTTTTAACACACTAATATAGGTACGGCGTATGCAGGAAGAGTCTATCGTCATAATAAATAAGCTGGGCTTGCATGCTCGTGCCGCCGGCAAACTCATCGAAACCACTACACGCTTTTCTTGCGACATCACCATCGAAAAAGATGGTCGCAACGTAGATGGAAAAAGCATCATGGCAATGATGATGCTTGCGGCGGGAAAAGGCACAGAAATACGCATTAAAACCAATGGTGACGACGAAAAAGAAGCCATTGAAGCCATCATTGAGCTGATTAATAATCGCTTTGGTGAAGACGAGTAACGTTCAGATGCCAGAACAAAGCACCCTAAATCATTTGCAAACAGTGACCGAATCCCTCGAATCGGGCGCTACCATGCAAATCCGTTATCTGCTTAACGGTGCTTTACCTGCACAAGATGTCGCTCGCTTACTAGAATCCTCCCCTCCCAAAGAGCGTAAACTGCTCTGGGAGCTCATAGAAGCAAAAAACGAAGGCGAAGTATTACAATATCTTAGTGAAGATATTGGTGTTCAGTTCATGAAAAATATGGACACTGAGCGCCTTATTGCCGTCTCTGAACACTTTGAAAGCGATGACCTCGCTGACCTTTTACAGCACCTACCTGAAAAAGTTGTAAAAGAAGTTCTTGCCTCCATGACAACGCAAGACAGAACCAGAGTAGAAGCGCTTCTAAGCTACTCAGAAGATTCTGCCGGCGGCCTGATGAATACGGACACGATTACGATTCGTCCAAACATCACTGTCGATCTCGTCTTTCGCTACCTACGCAGACACTCAACCTTGCCTGATATGACCGACAACCTACTGGTTGTGAGTCGTTCGGACAAACTTTTAGGCACACTGCCGCTGACAAAATTGTTAGTTTCTGATGTAAACGCAACCGTACGCGACATTATGGAAACCGAATTCACGGTTATCAATGCGGAAACCTCTGCGAGCGAAGTGGCGCAGCTTTTTGAAAAAATGGACCTTGTCTCCGCTCCCGTTATCGACGGAGCAAGCAGAAAACTGCTAGGGCGCATTACCATCGATGACGTGGTTGACGTAATTCGTGATGAAGCCGAACATTCTATGTTAAGCATGGCGGGGCTTGATGACGATGAAGACACCTTTTCCCCAATAATGAAAACCACCAAACGCCGGGCCGTTTGGCTTGGAATTAACCTTATTACCGCGTTCATCGCCTCTTATGTCATTGGATTATTCCAGAACACGCTTGACCAAGTGGTCGCGCTCGCTATCCTAATGCCCATCGTTGCCAGCATGGGAGGAATTGCTGGATCTCAGGTATTGACCCTTGTCATCCGAGGCATTGCCCTTAACCAGATAGGCTCCACAAACACGCGCTGGCTGCTTAATAGAGAGCTGATTGTAGGGCTTTTAAATGGACTATTGTGGGCAACAGTGATTGCCGCACTCACCGCACTTTGGTTTGACAACATAAAGATTGCCTATATCATTGCAGGCGCCACCATAATAAACCTGCTATTTGCAGCAACCACTGGTACACTCCTGCCAATTTTTTTGAAAAAGATTGGTATCGACCCTGCCCTTGCTGGCAGCGTTATTTTAACAACCGTGACCGATGTTATTGGATTTCTTTCCTTCCTTGGTCTAGCTACTATTTTTTTAATATAGGTTCCCATGACAGACTTTGATCAATTTGAAAACGAAGAAGATATCCCTAAAAGCAAAACCCAGATCAAGCGTGAAATGGAAGCCTTACAAGATCTTGGCAAAAAGCTACTAGGCTTGAGCAAAAACCAACTTAAAAAAGTAGAAATGTCTGACACATTACGTGAAGCATTTGTTGAAGCTGGCCGCATAAAGCAGCACGAAGCAATGAGAAGACATTTGCAATACATTGGCAAAGTAATGCGCACCGAAGATCACGAAGCCATCGCGCACCGTGTTGCACTTTTTGACACCACCTCTGCCGCTTACAACAAACTGTTCCATCAGCTAGAACTTAAACGTGATGCATTGATTGGCGAAAACAGCAAAGAAGTTTTGTCTCAATACCTAGATGAAAACCCAGAGATTGAAGACATTCAATTGCTCAGACAGCTGATTCGTCAATCTCAAAAAGAAGTATCCCAAGGCGCAAATACAACAAACCGCAAAAAACTGTTTCGCTTTTTGCGTGAAGTAGAAGAAAAAAGACTCGGGCTAAAAGACTAACTCAATCCAAAATAACCCGTTATGAAGCCCTTGTTTAGCTATATGTTGTAAACAAGGGTTTTTATTAAAGTAATCTACGATGGGAAAAACAGGGCATTTTTGTCCGACAATCTTCAATAGCCTGCTTTTTCATTTCATGCACAAAATACCCAGACTCTTCTTGTAGTCTATCAAGAGACTCCCCAAAAGGTGAATAGAGAGCACTATTGCCATAGGTGTGACGAGTTGAATTGTGCCAACCACATTGCCCCACCCCCAGAACATAGCATTGATTTTCTATTGCACGCGCCGCTAAAAGTGTGTGCCAATGAGCTCGTCCTGTCACATAAGTAAACGCAGCAGGAACGAGTAGGACTTCTGCACCTAACTCAGTCAGCGCTCGATATAGTTCAGGAAATCTTAAATCATAGCAGACACTTAAACCCACCTTAAAACCGTCAACATCCACCGTTTTTAACGCCAACTCTCCCTTTTCGATCACATCCGACTCTTTATAAGAGGCTGCTTTGTCATCCACAGTGACATCAAAAAGGTGAATTTTGTCATACCTCTCTACGATCTGCCCTACTGGATCAATTACCCAACAACTTTGCCTTACCCGTCCATCTGGGACCAAACGTCCATCTGGACGAAAAGCTGACGGATGAGAGCCAACCACAAGATAAATACCGTATTTTTTTGCTAAAACAGACACCCTTTCAAAAATCGTTGACTGATCATCCGATTCCGCTAACGTTCGCATGCGCTTCCCATCAAAAAGAAAGACATTCTCAGGCAAAACAACCAAACGCGCGCCGTCCCTGACAGCCAAACCAACCAACCGCTCCACTTCATTAATATTGACCAACCAATCTTGAGTACTCGTCAATTGTATTGCGGCTATTTTCAAAGAATCCATTATTTCGACTTCTCCACTGGTTGGTAACGCACTGGCGTCATCAATGGATCGTTGAACGAACCTTCCACTTTGTATTGAACACTGGTGACTTTCGACAGCTGATCACCAATCAATTTATCGGTAATAAACAGCAGCCCAGCCAACTGTGGTGTCCCCCAAATTAGCCCAGCCAACGGCAAAGTACCGGTCAAAGGAAACGTGGCGGTCAATTTTTCATTGAGTGTTTCATTGACAATATCGGCTTCACCCGCAACAACAAGCTCAGCACTAGGGGAGATAATGGTTATAGGCGAAACCGTTTTCAGAATGCCATCACCTAGCGTCAACACACCTTTGAATTCGTCGTATGTCAACCCAGGCTCATAAACATCTGAAAAATCCAACAAAAGTCGACGACTCAAAGCACCAATATTAAATATCCCCAACGCTTTTAAGAAAGCAGGTAATTCATCGACTTTTCTGAAATTACCATTGGTAGCAGAGAAGCCAATCCGACCCGATACAGATTCGCGATCAAAATAAAACGGATGCCCCTTCCAGCTTAAACCCACATCAATTTTATACTTCTTGGAGGACACAAAAGCGTCGTCGTTAGTAAATTTTTTTGTCAATTCAGCAAGATCAGCACCACTGGCCGCAATAGTCAATTCCACACTAGAAGCATCCCCTCTGTCTTGCCAAAACAAACTCCCCTTAAAATCACCTGTTTTTAATTTAGATGAAATTGGATCAATTCTAACGACATCACCCTCTCTAGCGACAGATAACAACCAGTCACCGTAGGGCTTTCCATTAAAATAAAGCTGGTCTATAGCCAATGTCATACTCGGAATTTGCTTGGCTGAAATTGGCGCGCCCTTTCCCTTGGTCTCTTCTTGGTCCTCAGAAGAATCTGTATTCCAACTTAAGAAGCCAAAATGAAGATTAGGAACACCAGCGTCATTTGAGAATGAAAAATTGACTTCATCTGAGCTAACAAACAGCGGCTTATCCGTTGCCGCACTGTAGGATACTTTGAAGTTATGCCAGGTGTTACTAGGGTTAACGACAACCTCATCAACGATTAGGTCGACCTTACTCAACCAAGCTGGTAAGGAGGGAATCTCCACAGCGTCAGAAGCATTTGATGCATTTGAAAAATCAGCGATAACTGACTGCAAATTTTGGACAAGAATACGATCAAAGTCTCCACTGACAACCAAGCCATTTGGAATAGTGGCATTCAAGTTTTTGTCTTGACTGGCACTTAATACAAGCTCGCCCCCAACAAAAGCACTATTTTGCAACAACAATCTGGCTTTAGAAAAGGTCCCATAATCTGCATCAATAACGATATCTTTTTCATGCTGCCTAACTTTAACTTGCAGGTCTTTTTGCTCAGCAGGTCCTTTACCAATGGGCTCAGGTAAATCTATTTGCCCACCTAACAAATCACTGTTGATGATCAGATCAACCTGACCACTTTGTGACTGGTTGACAGCAAGTGAGCCTGTGTATTCCACCAAACCAGACACACGGGCTACGGCCTCATTGCCTGCTTGCCGCCATGCTAAGGTTTCTTTCAGCCCTACCTTTCCTGCAAGTTCCCCTTGAATCGCCATACCACCATCTGAGGTCACAGAAGAAGTCAGCGCCAAATGAGACGCCCCTCCTAATGCCTGAATGTCAAATTCGGTGTTGGTAATTCCCTGCCCAGAACTAAATTGCAAACGCCCGTCATTGATTTGACCATTTAGATCCAGATCGCCTATCTGCAATGGATTATCATTGAAGTTAACAAGCAACCGAACCTTAGGCTGCATGCCTGAAGAGAAAGGAATGGTAAGATCAAAATCCCCACTCACTTTTCCTCCTAACGTCCAGTTCGTAAAAGGAGAAAGCACGGAATCTACAAGTGGTGTCGATTTTAATGTCGACAGTATTTTGGAGGCGTCATCATCAATTCCACCAGTGATGTTCAACCAGTTAGCCACTCCGCCTGTAATGGGAACAGCCACCGTTAAATTATTGACCGATACGTCTTCCCAAAGCGCCGAATCCACAACCACTCTGACACCGGAGTCATCCAAAGCAAACTCACCATTGACGCTTTGTGCAACCGGCCAATCTTTATCAAAAGATACATCTGTATTTTGCAGCGCCATTTTTACGCGAACATGCGGCGAAGCACCTTCAGACAATTCACTTTGAACCAAGACATCCACTTCAGTTATGTCGCCAGAATTAGGAAAAGCCCCCGCCAGCCAAGACATTATTGAATCATCAAGTGCCCTAGGTGGTAAATACGTCATACGCTCATCGACAGACAGGTTTTGCCCATGCAAATCCAAAGCCAGCCAATCTGGTGCGTCCTTCCTCACTTCCAAACGAAAGCCAGCACTAATGTCTGCATTATTACGACGCACTGACAAATCACGACCACTAACCAAAAAGATATCCTGTTGCTGCTGCCAACTAACATAACCAGACAGCGCGTCCGTTAACCACGACTCGTCATATACCGTCGCAAAGCCCAACTGACTGTGGCTGCCTCGAAAATCGATATAACCAGCGTCATCCGACAAACTAAACACACCATTAATATTATCGGCTTTAGGGATTCCGTTATAATCATCAATGGCGGCCCCATACAAATTGCTTAAAAACTGAAAAGAAAGACCGTCACTGCTATTCGTTAATTGAACACTGCCATTTTTTGCGGCTCCAGTAGGGTTCAATCCATTCAATATGCGACTCGCATTAGAGTCTTCAGGCAAAAAATGGTTAGCAATTTTGTGCGCCAACCCAAGGTCAGCTTGATCAAAACGGACCACCGAGCGATTTGTTACAGATGACCAATCAAACACCCAATTAATGGCTGACTGAGTGCCTACTTCATCCGCAATAGTCATGTTGTGAACATCCATCCGCACACTAGGACGCTGTTGAGAATAGCGTAACTTTATAGAAGAGGTTGCGTCGTATCGTTCTCCGTCTGCAAACGTAAAAGCGAAACGTGCAGACTCAGCTCGCACCTCCACTTCTTTACCAATAAATGCATCCAACCAGACATCACCACCGAAGCTTATTGATTCCAAGTTATAGTCATTGGTTGCAAGGTAACGACTGACAGGCAAAGTCATAAAAGGGGCATTTAAAGACGCTTTGACCCGATAATTACCAAGCAAACTGCGTCCCTGATCAATACGAGCACTTATTTGGAAAGGCGAAGCCCCATCGTCTAGAAACAGAGTCGATGTTAAAAGGGATTCATAGGCTTTTTGAAAGATGTAGATATGAGGAATGCGTAATGAATGCTCACCAAATTGTTCGCTATCCAGCGCTATTTTGGCATCATAAATTGAAAAATTACGCTGAGCTGACAAGTAGTCTAAAACACGTTCGACACCTACCTCGTTACGTACGTTGCGTGAAGGAGTAGCGCCTTTTAGCCGCCACTGCCCCTCTGCTTCTTGCAACCCAACATAAGGTCGAACGAATCGAATATAGGTAAACTGAGGGCTCAATGTTAGTAATGATTTTACGGTGTCAAGACGCACCCGCATTTCATCAATAACTATCGCTGACTGGCCACCAGCCGACAGCTCAAACCCACTTACAGAGACCGTAGGATCAACTCCCTCAAGACGGCCATCAATGCCAGCAAGAGTGACTGGGTAACCCACAATTTGCCCTAAATTCTTCTCTATTTGGGGACGATAATGGTCAAGGTAAGGAAATAGCTGCCCGACACCCAAAGCAAATACAGCAAGCAGCGCTGAAAAAGTAACCGCCCCCCAAAAAACAACAAGAATCAGCTTTCGCAGTAACCAATACATTGATAGGCCCTACTTTGGCTAGCGTAAAACAACGTCATATTGATCTTGTGTGTAAACAGAGTCCACTTGGAATCGAATGGTTTTTCCAATAAACGCCTCCAACTCGGCGACAGCGGCACTTTCTTCATCAAGAAATCGCTCAACAACAGAACTGGCAGCCAATACGGTATAAGTTTGTGAGTTATAGGCCCTGTCAGCCCTCAAAATCTCGCGAAAAACTTCATAACACACGGTTTCAGGCGTTTTCACTAGACCGCTTCCTCGACAAGATCGACACGGCTCACATAAAGTCTGACCAAGACTTTCGCGGGTTCTTTTTCTGGTCATCTCAACCAAGCCCAGCTCAGAAACACCTGTAATTTTCGTCTTAGCGTGATCCGTATCCAATATTTTCTCAAGCATTCGCAATACTTGACGCTTATGCTCTTCGTCTTCCATGTCGATAAAATCAATAATGATAATCCCACCGAGATTTCTTAGCCTCAATTGGCGGCCAATTGCTGTGGCCGCCTCTAGGTTGGTCTTATAAATGGTCTCTTCTAAATTTCGACTGCCAACAAAAGCCCCTGTGTTGACATCAATGGTCGTCATCGATTCCGTTTGCTCAACCAACAAATAACCACCCGACTTCAATTGCACCTTGCGATCCAACGCCTTGTGAATTTCGTCCTCCACACTGTAAAGGTCAAAAATAGGACGCTCGCCAGGGTAATACTCAATACGGTCTCGTAGCTCAGGAATAAAGTCTTCGGCAAAGGCACGCAACTTAGCGTAATTCTCCTTTGAATCAATACGAATCTTCTCTGTGGTTAATCCCACCAAATCACGCATTGTGCGCAAATGTAGAGGCAAGTCTTCATAAATAATAGAAGGGGCTTTTGCGTTCTGCATTCTGCGCTTTACCGATTGCCAGAGACGTGTCAAAAACTTAATGTCTGACAAAATTTCTTCTTCACCCGCTCTTTCCGCGGCGGTTCTTAAAATATAACCACTGTTTTCATCCGCGTCTGTAAGCGCCTCAGAAACAAGAGACTTTAGTCGCTCACGCTCTACTTCATCTTCAATTCTCTGACTGACACCAACGTGCGCCTGATCCGGCATGTAGACCAAATAACGGGAAGGAATAGAAAGGTGCGTGGTGAGTCGAGCGCCCTTTGAGCTAATAGGGTCTTTCGTTACCTGAACAACCAAAGACTGACCCTCACGCAAATAATCTCCAATTTGATCACTGGGATTAACCGCATCCCTATTGACCACCTCAGAAACATGAATAAACGCGGCCCGTTCCAAACCAATATCCACAAAAGCGGCCTGCATACCAGGCAAAACCCGAACCACCTTACCCTGGTAGATATTTCCTACAATGCCTTTGCGACTGGAGCGCTCAATATAAACCTCTTGCAATACACCGTTCTCTACAAGAGCAACACGAATCTCCATAGGAGTAACATTAATGAGTACATCTTCACTCATGAGACATTTCCTCCAAAGAATGTATACCAAACTGCGCTAATAATTGCGCCGTTTCATAAAGTGGAAGACCCACCACCGCAGAGTATGAACCTGACATAGAACTCACAAAAACAGAGCCTAGCCCTTGAATAGCATAAGAACCCGCCTTATCTTGAGGCTCATTTGTTTTCCAATATTGATCCATTTCAACGTCTGAAATTGATCGAAATGAGACATTGCTAGTCACACACTCAGTGGCGACATGCTCAAAGGCCAAATTACAAACACACAAAGAAGTGATGACCTGATGGGATCGCCCAGACAAAAGTCTAAGCATAGACTTTGATTCACTTAATGAGGAAGGTTTACCTAAAACTTTACCATCGACGACCACACTGGTGTCGGAAGCAATAAAAATTGCGTTTACGTCTTGTTGAGACTGATGCGAATACATCAAGGCAGACGCTCTCGCCTTCTCAACCGCCATACGAATAACATACTCTTTGGCGTCTTCATGCTCGTGAGGCGTTTCATCAATATCAGCAGGCAGCACCAAAAACTCTTTGACCAAAAGGCCCAATAACTCTTTTCTTCTTGGCGACGCTGAAGCCAAAACAAGCATAAATAATCCCTAAAACAACAATTTATCGAATAGCATAAATACGACGAACACTGCGTAAAATAATAAAAGACCAAGGCCATAACACCCCAGTAATCACCGCAGGCATAAAAATCATTAGCGTTGGCTCCGCGTGCCCAAGATAATGGTCAACCCAAAAGTCCACCAATTGATTTACGCTCACCAAAAGGCAGATAAAAAAGCCTTGCTGCCAACGATGGTACATTCTTAAACGCTTATAAAAAACGGCGCAGGTATAGGAAATAATGACGTAGGTTAGAGAATGCTGCCCAATAATCCCACCTTGCAGTAGGTCAACCATTAGACCTAAAAACCAAGCAAGACCAACACCCACACGAAATGGAAGCGCTATAACCCAGTACAAAATCACCAATAAGGCCCATTCAGGACGAAACCAAACCAGCTCTTCAGGGAAAGGAACGGCCTCCAGCATAAGCGCTGTCAGCAAAGTAATACAAAACACAAAAATTGGCTTCACTACCGTCCTACCTTAGGCTTTTCAATAAGCATAACATGACGACTGCGACCCAATTGCGCCAATGGAACAACATCCACATCCGCATACGCTTTGCCCTGTGTATACTTCACACTTCTTACGACGCCCACAGGGTAACCACTTGGAAAACGCTTATCCAAACCTGAAGTGGTCAGTACATCACCCTTTTTAATATCTACCGAACGAGGGACGCTCATTAGCTCCATGCTGGTTAAGCTGCCAGTACCACGTAAAATCCCTCTGAACCCAGTGCGAGAAAGCTGAACCGGCACAAAATGACTGGCGTCAGCAATCAACAAGACTCGACTACTGTAAGCTGCGGTTTCTACCACCTGCCCTAATACACCCGTCGCATCCAAAACCGGCTGCCCTATGTAAGCACCAGATGAAAAGCCTTTATCAATCATAAGCTTGTGACTGTAAGCATTTTGATCAAAGCCGATCACCTCAGCCATAACAATCTTTTCATCCACACGCTGTGAAGCATCCAATAACTCACGCAAACGAACGTTTTCAGCTTGCAAAGACTCCAAGCGTTGCTGGCGACTGCGTAGAATAAGAATTTCAGCGTGTAAGGATTGGTTTTCTTTAACCAGACCTTCTCTACTGGCAAGATGCTCTCCAGCCCAGTTGAGCATTTTCTGAGGGGTATTTACAACAACTTGGATTGGCGTAACAAGCAAGGTCAAATAAGGCCTTACTTGCGAAAAGACAGCATAGCGGACATCTGCAACAATCATCGCCATAGACAAAATAACCAGCACGATAAATCTCGTACTGGAAACTTTGCCACTAAAATGAAGCGAATTATTAATGGTACGCTCCTAACGCTTACTCGTTATCTGCCGTAAACAGTTCAGAAGCATGTTTGTCCATTAACTCTAAAGCCATACCACCACCACGTGCCACACACGTTAGTGGATCGTCAGCGATAATAACCGGAAGCCCTGTCTCTTCACTGATAAGGCGGTCAATTTCACGTAGCAACGCACCACCACCAGTCAAAACAAGACCCGTCTCACCAATATCTGCCGCCAATTCTGGTGGAGATTGCTCAAGAACACCCTTGATTGCTTGCACGATCTGAGCCAACGGCTCTTGCAGAGCATCTAGAATTTCTGTGCTAGTAAGAGTGAAAGAACGAGGAATACCTTCCGCTAAATTGCGTCCACGAACATCAATTTGCAGCTCTTCACCCGTGTGGTAGGCCATACCAATTTCTGTTTTGATTCGCTCAGCCGTTGCATCACCAATCAGGCTACCATATTGACGACGAACATAAGTCGTAATCGCCTCGTCAAAACGGTCACCACCAACGCGAATGGATTCAGAAGTCACAATACCGTTTAAAGAAATAATAGCGATCTCAGTAGTACCACCACCGATATCAATAACCATGGAACCAGAAGCCTCAGCAACAGGCAGACCCGCACCAATCGCAGCCGCCATAGGTTCTTCAATAATGTACACTTCACGTGCGCCCGCGCCCAATGCAGATTCTTTAATGGCACGACGCTCAACTTGTGTCGATTTACAAGGAACACACACCAAAACGCGTGGACTTGGTTTCAAAAAACTATTTTCATGAACTTTGGAAATAAAGTATTGCAGCATTTTTTCTGTAACGTGAAAGTCAGCAATAACGCCATCTTTCATTGGTCGAATAGCTGTGATATTACCCGGTGTACGACCTAACATGCGCTTCGCATCGGTACCAACTGATGCAACTGTTTTTTGGTTTCCATTATGACGAATCGCAACAACAGATGGCTCATCCAGCACAATCCCGCGATCACGAACGTAGATAAGGGTATTTGCCGTTCCTAAGTCAATTGACAAATCACTTGAAAACATTCCCCTGATTTTCTTAAACATGAATTCTTACACCCTGATAATACGATACGAACAGCGTCAAAATGTAACAACGACGCGTCCATTGGGCAAGTTGATTCCGCGTAAATATTAAAAAAGTTCCCATGTATTTCATTGTTTAACAAAAAAAATTAATAAATAGAAAATATGCCTTCTTTTTCATGTCGTCCGCTTTATAGCAATACCACTAAGGGATACAATGGCAGGCATTTACGATAAATCAAAATATTAGGTGGAACATGTCCATAGACAAACAAGACGTGCAAAAAATTGCGCACTTGGCTCGCCTCGCCCTTACTGAGGAAGACGCCGATCAATACCAGCACTCTCTTTCGAGCATTTTATCGCTCGTCGAGCAAATGCAATCCATTGACACTGATGGGGTTGAACCTTTGTCGAATCCGCTTGAAATGACACAAAGATTGAGAGAAGACTTGGTCACAGAAGAAAATCGCCGTGATGCATTTCTAGCGAACGCGCCGCAAACTGAAGCCGGCCTTTTCCTTGTACCAAAAGTGATCGATTAAGAGAGACAAGCATGTTTGAACAAAGCATCTCAACATTAGCGCAAAAATTGCGCAACAAAGACATCTCCAGTGTCGAGCTAACTCGTCACTTTCTAGCGCGAATCGCCAAACTCGACCCTCAACTAAACAGCTACATTACCGTGAGTGAGCAACGCGCCCTAGAACAAGCAGCCGCGGCCGACACACTACTTCAGAGCGGCAAAGGCTCAAGCTTAACCGGTATTCCAATTGCCCACAAAGACCTGTTCTGCACCCAAGGAACGCTCACCACCTGCGGCTCCAAAATGCTGAATAACTTTACCCCGCCCTATGAATCCACTGTGACAAGCCGCTTTCAACAAGCTGGCGCCGTCATGCTAGGAAAAACCAACATGGACGAATTTGCCATGGGTTCCTCCAATGAAAATAGCTTTTATGGCGCAGTGAAAAACCCTTGGAACCTAGACATGGTTCCTGGCGGCTCATCTGGTGGCTCAGCAGCAGCGGTAGCGGCCGGTCTAGCAGTAGCAGCAACAGGAACAGACACGGGCGGATCCATTCGCCAGCCCGCTTCATTTTGCGGCATCACAGGTCTGAAACCCACTTACGGACGCGTGTCTCGCTTTGGCATGATTGCCTATGCATCTAGCCTGGACCAAGGCGGCCCAATGGCAAAAAGTGCCGAAGATTGCGCACACCTAATGCAAGCCATGGCTGGGTTTGATGACAAAGACTCCACGTCTGCTGAGCAAGCCGTCGACGATTATGTGGCCAACCTGAACGCACCTTTGACAGGATTAAAGATAGGACTTCCAAAAGAATACTTCGGTGAAGGCCTTGATTCAGCCGTTGCTGACGTCATCATGACCGCTGTAAAAGAGTTCGAAAAACTGGGCGCGACCGTAAAAGAAATTTCTCTACCAAACTTACAGCTAAGCATCCCTTCTTACTACGTGATTGCGCCATCTGAAGCCTCTTCAAATCTATCTCGCTTTGACGGTGTTCGTTTCGGCCACCGCTGTGACGACCCAAAAGACTTGTTAGACATGTATATGCGCTCACGCGCAGAAGGTTTTGGCACCGAAGTGCAAAAGCGTATTATGGTTGGCACTTACGCACTCTCTGAAGGCTACTACGACGCGTACTATTTGAAGGCACAAAAAATTCGTCGCCTTATTAAAGAAGACTTTGTTAAAGCACTAGAAGAAGTCGACGTCATCATGGGACCTGTTGCACCAACAACAGCCTTCGGTCTTGGTAGCAAAACCAGCGACCCAGTGGCCATGTACCTCGAAGACATTTACACATTATCCGTTAACCTTGCCGGCATCCCGGCCATGTCTGTCCCAGCGGGCTTTGCCAACGGCATGCCAGTCGGGCTGCAAGTAATGGGTAACTATTTTGCCGAAGCCAAGCTATTGAACGTAGCGCATCAGTATCAGCAACACACTGACTGGCACCTACAAACACCCACTATGGCAAAAGGAGCATAAGCATGAACTGGGAAGTTGTTATTGGCCTTGAGATTCATACTCAGCTCTCTACCAAATCTAAGCTATTTTCTGGCGCCGCGGTTGGCTTTGGCGCAGAGCCAAACACACAAACTACCCTTGTCGACTTGGGCATGCCTGGCGCACTGCCGGTTTTCAACAAGGAAGCATTGCGCATGGCCGTTATGTTCGGCCACGCTATCAACGCTGAAATTGGCATGACGTCCGTCTTTGCGCGTAAAAACTACTTTTACCCAGACCTTCCAAAAGGCTACCAAACCAGCCAAATGGATCACCCAATTGTCGGTAAAGGCTACCTTGATGTGATGCTAGAAGACGGCACCACTTCGCGCGTTGGCATCACTCGCGCCCACCTTGAAGAAGACGCGGGCAAATCTCTGCATGAAGATTTCCAAGGCATGACTGGAATCGATTTAAACCGCTCCAGCACACCATTGCTTGAGATCGTCTCTGAACCAGACATTCGCTCTGCAAAAGAAGCCGTTGCTTACGTCAAAATGATCCACTCCATTGTGACTTACCTTGGCATTTGTGATGGCAACATGGCTGAAGGCTCAATGCGTTGCGACATCAACTTGTCCCTGCGCCCTAAAGGCCAAAAAGAATACGGCACGCGCACAGAAATCAAAAACGTCAACTCGTTCCGCTTTATTGAAAAAGCCATCTACACCGAAATCGAACGCCAAGCTGATATCCTAGAAGATGGCGGCCGTATCGTTCAGGAAACTCGCCTTTACGACCCAGAGAAAAACGAAACTCGCAGCATGCGCTCTAAAGAAGACGCTAACGACTATCGTTACTTCCCATGTCCAGACCTATTGCCAGTGGTATTAACCCAGGAATACGTTGATGACATTAAAGCCACGCTACCAGAGTTACCAAGCCAGAAAGCCGCGCGCTTCCAAAGCGAACACGCTCTAAGCGAATACGACGCAAACGTCCTGTCCTCTTCTCGCGCCATGGCCGATTTCTTTGAAAATGCCAACAATGTCGCCAAAGATGCAAAATTAACAGCCAACTGGGTAATGGGAGAACTGAGCAAACTCTTAAACCAAGAACAGTTGGACATCGAAAATTCACCCGTTAGTGCTGAAGCGTTTGGCGAATTACTGGTTCGAATCAAAGACAACACCATCAATGGCAAGACGGCAAAAGACGTACTTCAAGCCATGTGGAACGGAGAAGGATCGGCGGACGCCATTATCGACGCGAAAGGCCTAAAACAGGTAACAGATACCGGCGCCATTGAAGCCATGATCCAAACCATTTTAGACGCCAATACAGCTCAAGTAGAGCAATACCGCGCCGCTGATGAAGACAAGCAGAAGAAAATGATCGGCTTCTTTGTAGGGCAAGTAATGAAAGCCTCCCAAGGTAAAGCCAATCCGGGTCTAGTAAACCCTATTTTGATCAAAATGCTAAAAGGTTAATCGACCCCTTCAAAATACAAAAACCAAAACCGCACAAATTGTGCGGTTTTTTTTCAATCTGAAAACCAACGCTCAATCAAGTTCACGCGGTCGAAACAATACGATCTCGCCCTAAACGCTTTGCTTCATACAAGTTATGATCTGCGATTCGAATCAACTCTTCAAGCGAATCCACGGCTTGGCAACACATACCCACACTGCACGTCAGTGAAATTTTCGCCTCAGTAAACTCTTTTAATCGCAATCGCGTCAAAAAGACATTCAACGAATCCAGTAAATCCTGTCCGTCCACTTTTGCCATTACACAGAATTCTTCGCCACCAAAGCGGCACACTAACATACCCGGAAAGGTCTCCAATATCTCTCGCCCAACCGCCTCAAGCAAGTTATCACCTACTATATAGCCATAGGTATCATTGATGCTTTTAAAGTGGTCAATGTCTAGCATTGCCAGTGAAATCGCTTCCGGTGACTCTCTAAATAAACGCTCGCCTTCTTCAAACAAATAGCGTCTATTTTTTAATTTCGTCAATGGATCCACGTTCGCCAAATCTCGAATTGTCTCTAGCATTTCCTGAGCTTCTAAGCTGTGAATCACTCGACAATGAAATTCCTCATGATAGAAAGGCTTTTTAAGGAAATCATTGGCGCCCGCTTTGATAAATTTAGCCGATAAGGCGTTGTCGCCTTCAGCAGACAATCCAATAATGACCAAATCTTGAAATCGAGAGTTGTATCGAAGCATCCGCACCAAATCATAACCATTTACCAATGGCATATTATGATCGGTGATTAACATCCGAATGTCTGGATCTTCTTCTAGCTTGGCCAATGCCACCTGACCATTTTCCGCTTCGATGACATTAAACCGATACTGCTCAAGCAAGATCTTAATAAAAAGACGACTCGTGGAAGAATCCTCCGCAACCAAAACCTTAATGCCCTGATTGCGATTTAACCGCTCGATAACTTTAATAACATGATTAAAAGAATATCGACTGTCTTTGGTGATGTAATCCAAGACACCTTTATTTAGCAAACTAAGTCGTAAGTTATCATCAAAAGTACCCGTCAACACAACACAGGGAATCTTATAAGACAGGATAAGATCAACAATTTCACCGTTCTCAGCATCGGGCAAATTCAAATCGACAATCGCCGCAAAGTAATCACCGCCAGACTGTTTTAGCTTATCTTCAGCCTCTTTGTAACACGCACACAATACTGGCGTAAAAAACGAAATCTGAGACAGGAGATGGTGCAACACCTTCAACACAACAGGACTGTCTTCAATTACTAATATTTTTCTCTGCACCGTCATGTGTGGACTCCAACTAGAAAAGCAACATCTTTACTTTTTGATAATATTTTTAAATTATCCCCTATGACCCATGATTCCGATACTCTAAAATAACTTTCTCGAGTATTGTTTTGTAAAAAAATCGACAAGACTTTACATTAACATCACTCTGTTTACATGCAAGGTTGTTTCTTATGCAATGCCGATCCAATTGTGGAGCTTGCTGTACGGCACCCTCTATAAGCTCGCCCATACCAGGCATGCCAAACGGAAAAGCCGCAGGCGAACCTTGCATCCAATTGTTAGACGATTACCGTTGCGCATTATTCGGCAACCCGTCTCGACCTAAGGTGTGTGCGGATTTTCATGCTGCCGAATACACTTGCGGCCGCAATAGAGAAGAAGCGCTTACTATTTTGATCCATTTGGAAGATGAAACCAGCCCCAATCAAACCGGCTTACTAAAAAGGATATCTCAATGACCTCAGCGAAACACATTTTGCCTGTACTTTGTGTCAGCTTATTGCTTAGCGCCTGCTCGACCACCAGCAGTAACAAACAATTTGTTGTTGTACCTCCTAGCGAATCGCAAATCGAGAACAGCGTAAAAGAGCAAGTTTCATTGACGCTCAACGCCTTTACACCTGTTGCAGGGCAAGCCATCCCAAATCACAGCGTTTTAGAAGCTTACGAATCTCGCGGTTATGAACCTATTTGGATCAAAGATAAAAAGATCAACATGTCGCTTTACAAGCTTGTCGACATTCTCGAACAATCTCATGCTCATGGGCTCAACCCCATCCATTACCACACGAGCATCATCAAAGAATATTTGGCTATTAAAAAGCCCACGCCACAACAATTGGCCGAAATGGATGTCATCAGCACCATCGCCCTAACCAGCTACGCCCACGACATCAGCAACGGGCGCTATGAACCCCAATTAATCGATCCAAATTGGCAGCTAGACGCGCCAAGCAACAACTGGAAAGACTTGCTTTTCCTTGACTCTGCCACCGACATGGTAAACTCATTGCAACTACTTTCTCCTCGCAGCCCACAATATCAAGTACTGCAAAAATGGCTGGTGTACTACCAAGACCTCGCCAAAAAGGAGAAAGACATATTTGTTAGCGCTGGTGTTCCATTATCACTTGGTGACTCAGGCCCCCGCGTAGCCCAACTAAGAGCCAGACTGGTTCAATTAGGAGACATTCGCTTTTCAACCCGAAAAGTAAATGAAGAAGAGTTCGACTCGCGCTTAAAAGAAGCACTTATGCGCTTCCAATATCGCCATCACATCATGGCCGACGGTGCGGCGGGCTCCAAAACCATCGAAATGCTCAACGTACCACTTGAAACCCGAGCCAAACAGATCAGCTACAATCTAGAAAGATGGCGTTGGCTTCCAAGCGAACTAGAGGCCAATCGCATTTGGGTTGACCTTACAGACTACACAGTCAACTTACATTTAAACGGCGAACTCACTTCAATGAAAGCCGTCATAGGCAAGCCAGACAGAAAAACGCCGGTTTTCAAAGGCCTAATGACCTACATGGTAACAAACCCAACGTGGCGAGTACCGCATCGCATTGCCAGAGAAAACTTGCTGCCTAAGCTGCAAGCCGATCCAAACTACCTTATCAAACATGGCTACAAGGTATATTCAAGCTGGGGAATTGGCGCCAAAGAACTGGATTCAACACAAATCAATTGGAAAGCCATAGACGAAGACAAATTGGCTTACCGCTTTGAACAGGAACCAGATGAAGGGAACGCACTAGGCCAATACAAATTCATGTTCCCGAATAAAAATGAAATTTACCTGCACGACACACCAGCAAAACACTTATTTCGCGAAGAAAACAGAGCGTTTAGCTCAGGCTGTGTCCGCTTGGAAAATCCGGTTGAATTTGCCCGCGAGATCACCAAAGGCAGCAAGCAATACAACGACATGAACAACTCTCTTAAGAATGACAGCAATACGGTTATTACATTGCCAACGTATATCCCCGTTTACTTGGTGTACTTTACCGTTGTCCCCAACGCAAACGGCATGCTTGAGTTCCGTAGCGACGTATACGACAGAGACACTTTAATGGAAGAAGCCATGGGCTATTCGCCATTTAGTGCTGGGGACTCCATCTAAGCTGTCCCACCCAGATAAAAAAACACCCCATAGAAAGCCGATTTCTATGGGGTGTTTTTTATAAATGGCGATCGCTTCATCGCACCATAATGCATACCGTGACTTCTTCACGATCATGGTAGAGATGTTTTATCTGATAATGGTAACCGACTCCCGCTTTTCTCAGCAAAGATTCAATCGTTTGCATGCACAAGGCCACTTCTTGGTATCGCTTCTTCATTGGCAATTTAAGATTAAAAATCGCCCTTCTGGTCCAGCCACTCGCCAACCATTGAGCCATCAACTCTGCGACTTTGATGGGACGCTCTACCATATCGCACACCAGCCAATCCACGGTATAAGGAGGCTCATATTTAAAACCGTCTGCTTTTTCATGCTGAACCAAACCTGTCGACATCAACTCTTTCTGCATAGGGCCATTATCAATCGCAATCACATGAATGCCTTTCTTTACAAACTGATAAGTCCACCCACCTGGCGCAGCACCAAGATCAACCGCCGTCATTCCTTCGGTCAAATCGGTTTCTCGCGTTTGCTCAGGCACAAACTGCAAGAACGCTTCTTCCAGTTTCAACGTTGAACGACTTGGCCCAGCCGCAGGAAAGCGTAATCGACGAATTCCCATCGGAAACTCACTACGACAAGCCGCGTAGGACACACCCAAATACGCCGCCTCACCATCCAACATAAAAACATGATGACGGACACCAACCGCTTTGTTTCTCAATACCCCTGATTTTTTCCAACCTTCGCGCAACGGCTTCTCTAGTTTTTTAATCAAGCCAGATAACGACTTTGCCTCATTGGTATCGGCTGTCTCTATCCATATCTCTTCGGCTAATGGCAATTCGCGTGCCGCCTCAAGCAACGATTCAACCCGACCACCTTGCTCTAACTCAATAACATCATTTACAGCAATAATTTGGCGAGCAAAAATCAACCGATTAAACGTCAATTGCTGGATCAATGTTTCACCAGCGTCCGCTTGATCAAAGTTATACACAATGTAGCCCGCATCAGGAACCACCTTAGCGTAGCCATAAAACCCTTTACTACTTGCTACTTCCGACAGCTCTGCAGCACAATCTTTCTCAAAACCTTGTCGGCAATAAACCAAAACATTTTTCATTCAAATTCCTTCTTAGTCAGAGACTTTCTGCTAAGTTGTATCAATTATTTTCTAGAGGGCCACGTCAGTAAAGATTCATCAAACTGCATAGCCACAAATTCAGCCAGTCCTGTGGAAAAGAACCCCCCTACATTGGGTGCACAAACATAATGTCGCCGCTCTCCACGCCACTCAAACTGCAGAGAGTAAGCATGTAAATACCCCCTATCGGACGCCTCACCAGCGTACCTCATGTCCCCCAATATAGGAGAACCGACACTCTTTAATGCGACACGAATTTGGTGTGTTTTACCCGTTAAAGGTCTAAGGTAAAAAACCCTAACCCCCTGAAAAGAAGACGAAAAAAACTGAGTTACAGCGAAGTTTTCACTGTCCTTAGTCAATTTCCACTGCCCTCTTCGGCTCGGTATCATGCCACCAGACACCGTACCTTGCTTTTTCTTAGGCTTACGGTTTGACAAAGCCAAATAACGCTTTTCAATATCATGCTGCTCAAACAAACGACCAAACTCCGCCGCCGCGTTTGCGTGACACGCCACCACCAGCAAACCAGAGGTCATTTTATCCAGCCGATGCACTGGATAAAAAGTGTGATCCGGATAAGACAACGCCAGCGATTGCATTACCCCTAAGTCTTCAGACTCAGCATGAAAGCTCATGCCTGCTGGCTTTTCAACCACCCAGTAATCATCACAGCGAAACAATATAGGGAGCAAATGCGCCTCGTTACGAATAAATAAAGAAAAAATAGATTAGCCAACAAGTTTATCCACAGAGAAAGTGGACAACTCATATGTCAATACAAGGAAGCAAATAATATCTAGTTCTGATAATCCGATTGCACAGAAAGACGATTTCGACCGCTTCGCTTAGCCGCATACAAGCCTTTATCCGCCTGCGCCGAGATTTCTTCGTAGCGAGACACGCTAGGGTCAATCGCAGCCAACCCAATACTAATCGTCACTGGAATCACAATGCCATGTTCTGTTTCGATTAACATATCTTCAACTGACTGCCTCATATGCTCCATCATAGCGGCGGCTTTTTTCAGACTGGTATCACGCATAATGACAATGAATTCCTCACCGCCATATCGGCCAATTTCATCCTGAGAACGAATCACCGACGCCATCATAGCGGACACTTTGGCCAGCACCAAATCCCCAGCTTCGTGACCGAATGTATCATTGATCTTCTTGAAGTGATCCAAATCCACGATAGAGAAAACACAAGACTCTCTATTGATAACCGAGTCGGCAAAAATATTGACCGCATCCGCCAGCACTTTACGGCGGTTTGACAAACCGGTTAGCTCGTCTTTTTCCGCCAATGTTCTAAGGTGATGATTGACTGCTTTTAATCGATTCATCACCAAATTAATCACCATGGCAAAATTAAATGCCACAGCTAAAAAGACCAATATGATGGCAATTTCTTGATCCACCGTGCTCAGATATAAGCCACCCGTATTAACGAGCTCACACAACAAAAATAACGCAACAGACGCACCAACAATCCAGCCTTTCGTTGCTCGTTGATCTGCACGAAAAACAACAAATGAATACGCAATAACATTCACAAAAAACCAATGGAAACCACTGCTCGTACCAAAATAAAACAAACTCAGCACAGTGATTTGAGAAATTTTAATGATGGGCATCAATAACTGCGCCCTAGAGAAATAACCAATGTAATTATAGCGAAGGCCAATAACACCAATGAACAAGCCGAAGGCAGAAAATAAAGAGACGGAATACATTTGGCGGAACGAAAACACAGCAATCATAAATAAACAGCTCAAACAAAACATCATGTAAGAGAAGTTCACCACGTGCTTTTGATTGAGGTCATTGCCGAACTCATCGTCAAAGCCAAGGTTCAAAAGCGTTTTAATGAGTTGCTTTATCGAAGAAAACACAATACCCCGCATTCATTTATCTGTATTAAAAACAATCAAGCTTATGTTGTTATGCTTACCAACTATTATATGCGAAAACAGGCTTCTATAATGTGCAGGCGAAAGCACGTACTTTACAGAAAAGCCGCCCCTATTTCTATTCATTATGGCGAGTAATACCGACAGGTCATAAAGTTTAGACCAATCCGCTTGGAAGCAAAGAATAATCAGCACAATATCATGGCGCCATTGCCACCTTAGTCACAAATAGGGCGTATAGATTGAGTCAGCTCATTGGCATGGAATTTGATTAGTAACAGACACGCAAACAACTAAAAACACAAAACATTAACTAATCGGTCAAATATACAAAAAAACGCGACATTGCGCACCAAAACAAAACACAAGCAAACCCAAAACGGTGCGCGTCAAATTGAAAACTGTCGTATATTTCATACTGGATACTATGTATAGATGTCCATTACATTAAATAAGGTGCCAGAACATTGAAAAGAAGCAACTTGGTATCACGCTTAGAGCTTGTGAGTATTACCAAACAATATCCAGGCTGCCTTGCTAATGATGACATCAGCATCAGCCTAATGCCTGGAGAAATTCACGCGCTATTGGGGGAAAATGGTGCAGGTAAAAGCACCCTGGTAAAAACCATTTATGGTGTCGTTTCGCCCGACAAAGGCGACATCATATGGGATGGTCGTGAAGTCAGCATCAAGTCCCCTTCGATTGCACGGGATTTGGGTATCGGCATGGTGTTCCAACATTTCTCCTTGTTTGAGACACTCACCGTCAGCCAAAACATTGAGCTGTGCCTAAGCAAAACTCAACTCAATGCCATTGGAAATTTGGCCGAACGAATCGTACAACTTTCTAAAGAATACGGCTTAAACGTGAACCCTGACCGTTATGTTCATTCGCTTTCTATTGGTGAAAGACAACGAGTGGAGATCATGCGTTGTCTTGTCCAATCCGTAAAACTGCTGATACTTGACGAACCTACCTCAGTGCTCACACCACAAGAAGTCGCTGGATTGTTTGACGTATTGCGCACACTGTCAAAAGAAGGCTGCAGCATTTTATTTATCAGCCACAAGCTTCATGAAGTCACTGAGATTTGCCATAAAGCCACCATCTTGCGGGGCGGTAGAGTCGTTGAAACCTGTGTTCCACAGGAAGAAACGCCCGCCTCCATCGCAAAAATGATGGTAGGCGACTTGGCAGAACAGGACGCAGGTTACGCTAAAAAGATAGGCACAAAGTCTCTCTTCAATGTCAACTGCTTATCTCTGCCTGCAAAACAGCCTTTCGGCACATCATTAAAAGACATCAGTTTCGAACTAAAATCCGGCGAAATATTAGGGATCGCGGGGGTTGCAGGCAATGGCCAAGACGAACTAATGGCCATTATTAGCGGCGAAGACGAACGGGATGTAAAAAACAGCCTGATCCTTGAAGACAAAGCAATTGGCCACCTACATGCGGGGGACAGAAGAAAATTGGGCATGGCGTACGTGCCAGAAGAACGCTTAGGCCGCGGTGCTGTGCCAGACATGAGCCTGACGGAAAACACGCTACTAACCCACAGCGATGGCTTTATTAAAAAGGGATTGGTTGACTGGCCAAGCATCCAAAAATACACCGAAACGCTCATCGCCAAATACAAAGTAAAGTGTCACGGTGAGTTTTCCGAAGCTAAAAGCCTAAGCGGCGGTAATTTACAAAAATTTATCATGGGACGTGAAATCGGCCAAAACCCCAAAGTATTGATCTGCGCCCACCCAACCTGGGGTGTGGATGTTGGTGCCGCTCTTGCCATCCACCAAGCGTTACTGGCGCTGCGAGATCAAGGCGCGGCCATTTTGCTGATTTCCGAAGACATAGATGAACTGTTTTTATTAGCTGATCGTATGGCCGCCGTGTGTGACGGACATCTTTCGCCAGTAGTAAAAACAGAATCCACCAATATTGATCAAATAGGACAATGGATGGCTGGCACTTTTATCAACAGCAATAACGACTTTAAAGGGGCCAAGTCATGATCCGCATTCAAGCTCGCACTGAGCCAAGCTCAATGATGAAAATCGCTTCGCCGCTGCTCGCCATCGTTTTAACCTTAATATTTGGCGGCATTCTTTTCTCAGCCATTGGAAAGTCGCCTACTCAAGCATTGCACGTTTTATTGATAGCGCCATTGGCCGACAGCTACAACATTGGCGAAATGTTCGTCAAGATGGGGCCTTTATTACTGTGCGCCGTTGGCCTATCACTCTGCTATCGAGCCAACATGTGGAACATCGGTGCGGAGGGGCAACTGCTGGCAGGCGCATTGGGTGGATCTGCGATGGCACTTTACTTTGTCGATTCAGAATCTGCCTTTGCATTGCCGATCACGTTACTGGCGGGCATCGCATCTGGAATGATTTGGGCCGCGATTCCGACATTCTTGAAGCTGAAATTTAACTCGAATCTCATCTTAACCACCATCATGTTTAACTATATTGCTTTGTATCTTTTGATATGGGCGGTTCATGGTCCGCTTCGTGATCCAAAAGGTTTTGGCTTCCCCGAATCGGCTATGTTTTCTGATTCGACGCTATTGCCCACACTCTTTGACAGCAGCCGAATCCATCTTGGGATTGTCTTCGCCATCCTGTCAGGTGTGGTCGGCTGGTTTATCCTAAGCAAAACGCATTTGGGTTTTCAAATACGAGTATTTGGTGCTGACGAGCCCGCCGCAAGATACGCCGGCTTTAGCAGCAAAAAACTCAGCTGGCTGGTCATGCTATTTGCTGGCGCGCTAGCTGGCTTAGCAGGAGTGAGTGAAACCACAGGCCCCATTGGCCAATTGGTTCCAAACGTTTCCCCCGGCTATGGTTATTCTGCCATCATCGTCGCTTATCTCGGCAGGCTTCACCCTATTGGAGCCATTTTGGCCGCGATCTTTATGGCGGTACTTTATATGGGCGGAGACTTAGCGCAAATCGAAATGGGTATCCCTGTCGCCGTCGTCAGTATGTTTCAAGGCGTTTTATTGTTCTTTCTTCTGGCTTGTGATTTTTTCATTAATAATCGCCTCGCCTTTTCAAATCATGCGACAAACTAGGAGCCACTTATGGACTCGGATCTAATCGTACAAATTTTGTTTGCCGCCATCAAAACCGGCACCCCGCTTCTGTTTATCGCATTAGGCGAACTCATCTGTGAGAAATCTGGCGTGTTGAATCTTGGCCAAGAAGGCATGATGCTAATGGGCGCTGTTGTCGGGTTTCTGGCCGCTTACGGCACTGGCAGCGCCGGTTTAGGCGTGCTTGCCGCGATGCTTATGGGTTGCCTTATGAGCCTGATATTTGCCGCTCTTGTACTGCACTTAGGCGCCAATCAAGTGGCAACTGGACTGGCACTAACCATCTTTGGCACCGGATTGAGCGCCTTTGTCGGCTCTGGCGTTGTTGGACAAACCATCCAAGGCTTTCAGCCTATTGCTATTCCGTTGTTAAGTGACATCCCTTTTATAGGGAAGATCTTGTTCAATCACGACATACTGGTCTATTCCTCTTTTGCCATCACTTTCACCCTTCTTTATGTGGTCAATAAAACCAGAATCGGCTTAACCCTTAAAGCCGTTGGTGAGAACCCCCATGCCGCCAATGCGATCGGCATTAAAGTGTTGCGCGTTCGTTATTTATCCGTGATGTTTGGCGGCGTAATGGCAGGAATGGCCGGCGCCTACATGTCACTCGTTTATACACCAATGTGGGTAGAAAACATGACAGCGGGGCGCGGCTGGATTGCGCTTGCGTTAGTGGTGTTCGCCTCATGGCGCGTTGGTAGAATTATGCTAGGGGCGTATTTATTTGGGTTGGCGAGCATTATGCATTTGGTTCTTCAAGGTTTGGGCTGGTCTATATCTCCCAATTTGCTCGCCATGTTGCCTTATGTTGCGACGGTTATCGTCATGGTTATTATCAGCGCAGATCAATTTAAAGAAAAACTGCTCGCCCCTCGATCACTGGGCAAGCCGTTTGATCCAAGACAAATGGCGTAAACGAGGCATTCGTTTTTGCATTTTGTTTATGAGTTATTACATAAAAAACGCCGGAAGGCATAAAAGGAGCAAAAAATGAAACTGAAAAGTTTACTGGTTAGTCTGGGGCTTTTGGCTGGAGCAAGTGCAATACAAGCTGCAGAGCCGTTATAAAGTGGGCTTTGTTTATGTTGGCCCAGTGGGTGATTTAGGCTGGAGCTACGAACATGACATGGGTCGAAAAGGCTTAGAAGAATATTTTGGTGACAAAGTAAAAACCACTTACGTAGAAAACGTGCCAGAAGGCGCGGACGCTGAACGAGTTATTACACAGTTGGCAAAAGCGGGCAACGATCTGATCTTCACCACGTCTTTTGGATTCATGAACCCAACAGTAAAAGTTGCGAAGCGCTTCCCTAAAGTTACCTTCGAACACGCAACAGGGTACAAACTGTCTAAAAACCTAGGTACGTATGTTTTGCGTACTTATGAAGGACGTTATATTTCGGGCGTAACCGCGGGCATGATGACCAAAACCAACACCATTGGCTACATTGGCTCATTCCCAATCCCTGAAGTTATTCGCGACATCAATGCCGCTTATATGGGTGCGAAAAGCGTCAATCCAGACGTGAAAATGAAAATCGTTTGGGCGAACACTTGGTATGATCCAGGTAAAGAAACGGATGCTGCTAACGCCTTAATGGATCAGGGTGTAGACGTTATGCTACAACATACTGATAGCCCAGCTCCTCTAATTGCCGCCGAAAAGCGTGGCTTACGTGCGATCGGTCAAGCATCCGACCAGAGCAAATTTGCCCCTAACGCTCACATCTTCTCAGTACGTGATGACTGGGCGCCTTATTACATCAAACAAGTTCAAGCGGTTATGGATGGCACATGGGAATCTAAAGATTTCTGGGGTGGATTCCAAGACGACATGCTAACACTTGCCTCTATTAACCCGAACCTCCCTAAAGATGTTCGCGCTAAAATTGATGCAACTTTAGCGTCTATCAAATCTGGTGAATTCAAACCGTGCACAGGCCCGATCAAAGACAACAAAGGCAACGTTGCGGTTCCTGCCAATCATTCATTAACGGATGTCGAGCTGGCTCAGGTTAACTGGTATGTCGAAGGCATCACTGACGAAATTCCTCGCTAAACCGAATAGACCTATATACAGCCAGCGACACTGGCTGTATATTCCCCTGCTTTTTTACAAGTGACGCAATCAATACCCTTTTCTCCGTTTTTCTCGCTATATTTAAGAATTAAACGCCAAGTAAAACAAAGTCGTTACAGCCAAATAAAAGGTAACCTAATGAACACAACAAACACACTGATCGAGTTATCAAAGGCAATGCCAAAGACCGAGCTTCATTTGCACATTGAAGGTACCTTTGAGCCTGAGCAGATGTTTGCTATCGCGCAACGCAATAACGTTGAACTGAAATACTCAACCGTTGAAGCTTTAAAAGCAGCCTACCAGTTCACCAACCTACAAGACTTTCTAGACCTTTATTATCAAGGCATGTCAGTGCTTCTTCATGAAGTCGATTTTTACGACCTAACCATGGCGTATTTAGAAAAAGTTCACAGCGAAAACGTCGTGCACGTCGAGATTTTCTTTGACCCACAAGGTCACTTGTCTCGTGGTGTTGCGTTTGACGTTCAAATAAAAGGCATCCATAACGCGCTCCAAGACGCGGAAAAAAAATGGGGCATGACATCCAAACTTATTATGTCCTTCCTGAGACACCTAAGCGAAGAAAGTGCTTTTGAGACATTAGAACTGGCTAAGCCCTATTTGGCTTGGATTGATGGCGTTGGATTAGACAGTTCCGAAGTGGGTCACCCGCCTGAAAAATTCTTACGCGTTTTTGAGAGCTCTAAAAGCCTTGGTCTAAAAGTCACCGCTCACGCAGGAGAAGAAGGGCCACCAGACTATGTATGGCAAGCCATCGATCAAGTCGGAGTAGAACGCATTGATCACGGCAATAGAGCACTTGAAGACGACAAACTTATTCAGACCATCAAACAGCGTAATTTGACACTGACTGTTTGCCCACTTTCCAATCTAAAGCTGTGCGTTGTCAATGACATGAAAGACCATCCCATCAAGCAGATGCTTGCCTTAGGCCTACACGCCACAGTGAATTCGGATGACCCGGCTTATTTCGGTGGCTACATGAACGACAATTACACGTCGTTGATTCGCAACACCAACATCAGCAAAGAGGAGTTATTTCAACTGGCCAAAAATGGCATCACAGGCAGCTGGATGGCAGAAGACACTAAAGCAATGCATTTAAAACATTTGAATACGCTGTTCGCTTAAACCTCTTTTTTGCTTGTTACATTGATTAAAGCGGAACGGAATAGGTCATTCCTTTTAATCAATGTGATAAGATCGCGTTTTTTATCTTACCGAACTGAGCCAAACCAATGTCTAGCCCTATCCTTCTTGATGATACTTTTTACCGTTTGCCTAGCAGTGAACGTTACGACCACGTGTTAAACCTTGTTAAAAAAGGCGCGTCTATCTGGACACTGGCTGACGCTGAAGGTTGTTTGATAATCGACCTGGGCAGCGACAAAGTATTGCCTATTTGGCCAGCAGAAGCATTAGCAGCGGCATGGGGCAAGAAAGATTATCAAGGATTTAATAGCTTAGAAATCAATGCTGTTGATTGGGCCGAAAAATGGCTTCCAGGCATGCAAAACGATGGTTTCTCTGTGGGCGTTGCTCCTAACCTTGCTGGCGAATGCATTGTCTCTTCTGCTGAAGAACACGCTGCTGACTTACAAAGCTAAACCCAATTTTTTAGTGAAGATACGCACGCCTTGCTCCTGACACTCTGTAGCCCAAAACCAAAAAGATTCAGAAGCAGACACGCTCACTTTGCGGCGTGCGTTTCCTTTTTTGCTGTTTTTCTTATTTATTTTGGGCCTCTGTTCTCTCAAGTAAGCAATGCGCTTTCATCCCAGCCAAGCACTATGTCGATGCAAATATCGATGGCTGGCATGACAAGCGAAAGCATGACAATGAGCAATCATGACCATGCAAACATGCTTTCCGAGCAGGCAAACCGTAAATCGGCTAACTCTGCACATGGCAGCCACCATCAACACCAAGGACATCAAGGGCACGGCGAAAGCGCCAATCTCTTGGAGGCCTGCGGCTATTGCTCACTGCTCTTTCATTTAAACTGGATCGATACCAAAACCTTCGAACTCATTCCCCTGACTCAGGATCGTTACCCAAACATGGTAACGACGACCATTTCGCACAAATACCATGTGCCCCTCACCTCCATTCTCCCCAGAGCACCACCTACCATCGCGCTCTAACTCATAGAAACCATGATAAAAATTGACACAAAACAATCTGATTCATACATGAACAGATGTATTTGTGTGCGCCATACCTAATGATAGAAAAGTGAGTTTTTACTCAGAGGCGTTGCTTTGCCCTTTTCTATAAGACGAGAAAGTATTATGTCGACAAAATCGAATAACAAAGCATCTGAATCATCTTCAAATGCCATACTACTATTAATGACACGACTGCATTTCTATATTGGCCTTTTCATTGGCCCGTTCATCTTTGTAGCAGCACTCACGGGAACCCTCTATGTGATTACGCCACAACTTGAAAACGCCATTTATAAAGATGTGCTAACAACGCAAAGTGTGGGCGAAAACCAGCCTCTATCAAACCAGATAGCCGCTGCAAAATCGCAACTAACAAGTGATCTTACCTTGTTTGCTGTTCGTCCGGCCCCAGAACAAGGCGACACCACAAGAGTGATGTTTCTTGACCAAGATGCGCAGCTAACAGGCGCAAGAGCCATATTTGTTGATCCTGTCACACTTGACGTCAAAGGCAACTTACCTGTTTATGGTACGAGCGGTGTGTTGCCTCTTAGAACCACCATCGACTTTATGCATCGCCAGCTCCTTTTAGGAGAAGTTGGGCGTTACTACAGTGAACTGGCAGCCTCTTGGTTGTGGATTGCAGCACTCGGTGGACTTTTCTTATGGTACAAAGGGGGCAAGAAAAACAAAGCAGAGTTTGCCAATAAAACAGAACATCTGCGTAAGCGTCGCCGCCACTATCAAGTCGGCCTCTGTCTTTTTGTTGGTCTGATCTTTGTCTCTATCACGGGACTAACTTGGTCAAAATGGGCGGGCAGCAATATTGGCACACTGCGATCTAATATCGGTTGGGTTACTCCTTCGGTCGATAGAAATCTTCATACCGCTTCCCATAACACAATGGTATCTGCTGAGCATGCCGATCATTTAGATCATGCCAATCACCATGATATGGCTGCGATGAAGCCACCAGCAGAAAAATTTGAAAACATTGATCTTCTATTTGATGGCGTTGTAAAAGCCGCTAGAGACGCCGGCATTGATGCAAACAAAATAGAAATAAAACCCTCTACCACTAACGATAAAGCTTGGTTTGTTCGTGAAATTGATCGCTCTTGGCCAACTCAAGTCGATAGTGTCGCTGTTGATGCGAGCACAATGACCGTTACCAGCCGTGCCGATTTCGCTACTTTCCCACTTGTTGCTAAGTTAATTCGCTGGGGCATTGATGCCCATATGGGGATTTTGTTTGGCGTTGTTAACCAAATAATATTGACTGCGTTTGGTCTGTCTTTGTGCTTCATGATTATTTGGGGCTACCGAATGTGGTGGATCCGCCGCCCACAGGCTGGGTCAACATCAAAACCCTTATTACAGGCTTGGGGAAGATTGTCTGGAATACAAAAAACAATCATCCTACTCATCGCCGCTGCACTGAGCATTAGCCTGCCCGTAATGGGCGTGAGTCTTATCGTCTTTTTGCTGATAGATGCGTATCGCTGGAAGCGTCAATAAAACAAGCTAGACGCCGGTTTACCAGTCATGACTGACAAACCGGCGTCATTCTTACGCTTTCCTTCAGTGCCCCCCTTACCTTTTGACTCTGCGTCTTTCAAACTCTATTAAACCATCATCAACGCCTCATTCCTCTGGCCTCTGGTTCTGTTATCAGTAAAATATGCCCCTACTTCACTATCGCAAAAACACAAATTTATGAACCCTCAAGCACTCGCAATGCTCACCGAACACGTTTTCACCCAGCTAGCCCAAAAACCACAAGGGGCACGGCGCCTGTTTCACGGTCGGGGTCGATGCTTTTCTGGACTCGAACAAGTCACAGTCGATTGGTTAGAAGGCCAAATATTGGTATGTCTTTTTAAAGAGCCCACTTCTGACGAATTAAATAAATTACATAACGAATTTATTAATTGGACTCATTCCAACGAATGGCGCGCCTGTAACGCTAAATCGCTGTTACTTCAGCACAGAAGTCGCGAAAGAAGCCCTACTGAATGCATTTGGGGGGAATATCAAGAACATCAGGTTGTGGATGAAGAGGGTCTCTTATTCCAACTTGATCTTGGAAAAAATCAAAACTCTGGGCTTTTTCTAGACATGCGTCATGGGCGTCGTTGGGTGAAGGAACACAGCCACGGCAAACGCGTACTAAACCTCTTTGCCTACACCTGTGGTTTTTCCGTGGCTGCCATTTCAGGCGGAGCCGATTTTGTCATTAACCTAGACATGGCAAAAGCCGTTCTAAGCCGAGGAAGAGACAATCACCGCCTAAACCAACATGATCTACATAACATCAAATTTTTTGCGCATGACATATTCAAATCGTGGGGAAAAATTAAAAAGTATGGCGAGTACGACCTTATCATCATAGACCCACCCACTTTTCAGCGCGGCAGCTTCGCATTAACCAAAGACTATCAAAAAATACTACGACGCTTGCCAGAGCTATTGACCGAGCACGGCGAAGTACTTGCGTGTGTTAATGACCCAACCATCCCGTCACAATTTCTTATCAACGGTATGAAAGAAGAAGCTCCAACGCTTACCTACCAATATCGACTGGATAACCCAGCAGAATTCATGGATATAGATATAGAAAGCGGCCTAAAGGCACTCATATTCAAAAAACAACCGAACACGATACAAGGAGAAGACCATGTCTAAAACAACTCTTACTTTTGAATACGAAAAAGAAACCAAGAACAGCGTACGCTATCAGGAAGTGCCTGAAGCGGGAAAAGCGCCTATCATGGGAACACTGTATGTACAAAAATGGTACGCTGGAAACACCAAAACTCTGGAAGTCACCATAGAAAAGAAAGATTAACCCTCACCATTTCCCCAATTGGCTTGTCTTTACTCAATCTGCCTGCAAAGCATGCAATCCGTAGAGCGAGCCATTTTTTAGTGGAAGTAATGACACTTTTCTCTAAACCAAATTCATTATTAATAGTCAAGACAGTGAGATAGAGCATCATAACAATGTGAAAAAAATGTCGTTTACTCTTTTTATACTGTCCCCCCTCTAAATTAGACCATATCACTAATTTAGAGACCGACTATGAAAAAAGTAAAAGAGTTGATCACGCGCCAGCTCTCACCCATTAAACCGTATCTGTTTTTCTTTGCTCTGACACTGACATGCTTAACGATCAGTCGACTGCTGTTAATGGTTTGGAAACATGACCGAATTGACAGCTTATCAGACTGGCTGACGTTACTAGGGTATGGCTTACGCATTGATATCTCATCAATTTCCTTCATTATTGGTATACCCGCTGTCATTAGTTTGCTGATCTCTGGCATACCTTATCTAAATCGCACTTGGGACATCTTGACGCGTCTTTGGCTAACCAGCGCCTTTGTCTTATTCATTTTTATGGAAGCATCAACACCGGCTTTTATTGAAGAATACAGTTTAAGACCCAATCGCCTTTTTGTAGAATATTTAATATACCCAAAAGAAGTCTTTTCCATGTTGATGGAAGGGCACAAAGTCACCCTCCTTCTCACATCCTTAATCACTACTATTACGGTCATCTTGGCTTACAAGGCCTTTCGTGGATTCACTTTACTCAGTAAGCCACAACCTAAATGGTTTGAACGCCCTGTTTTAATAGTCATTGTTTTTGGCTTGGTATTTATAGGCGCTCGCTCTAGCTTACAACACCGTGCCATAAACCCAAGTTATACGGCATTCACGAATGACCCACTGGTTAACAGTTTGACACTTAACTCAACCTATTCACTTTTGTATGCGGTTAGCCAAATGGCGGATGAAGTCAGCTCCTTTGAGCTTTATCCTAAAATGAAACAAGACAAGGTGCTTGCTGAAATTCACAACGCCATGGGAATGGATCCATCGCAATTTGTGTCCGACCAATTTCCTACACTTCACAAACACACCGCCTCTCGACATTATGATCGCTCTAAAAATCTGGTGATTATTCTAGAAGAGAGTTTAGGAGCGCAATTTATTGGTAGTTTAGGTGGACTGCCATTAAGCCCAGAATACGACAAATTAGCGCCTCAAGGCTGGGCATTTAATAACCTTTATGCAACAGGAACCCGTTCAGTGCGAGGCATAGAGGCCGTTGTAACGGGTTTTGTCCCAACTCCAGCGCGCAGCACGGTTAAACTCCCCAATTCGCAAACAGGTTTCTTTACAATCGCAAAACTTTTAGGGCAACACGGTTACGACACCAATTTTATTTACGGTGGCGGGGCTCACTTCGACAATATGAAAACTTTTTTCCTTGGCAATGGTTTCGACGCCATCATTGAAGAGAAGGATTTTACCAACCCAGAGTTTGTTGGCTCTTGGGGAGTCAGTGATGAAGACCTTTTCACGAAAGCCAACCAAGATTTTGTGAGTAAATCAAAAACAGGCAAACCCTTTTTTAGTTTGGTTTTCAGCTCTTCAAATCACGATCCATATGAGTTTCCAGACAACAAAATAGAGCAATATAACACACCAAAAAATACCCGTGAAAATGCGGTGAAATATGCAGACCACGCCATTGGCCACTTTTTCAAATTGGCGAAACAAGAAGAATATTGGAAAGACACGGTGTTCTTAGTGGTTGCCGACCATGATGCACGCACCACGCGGTCTGATTTGGTGCCGATTCCAAGCTTCCACATACCCGCACTGATCTTAGGTGACAGCATTCAACCGAAACAAGACAATCGCATTGCCAGTCAAATCGATTTAGCACCGACACTCCTTTCATTAATAGGCGTCGATTCGATCCACCCCATGATTGGGCAAGATATGACAAAAGTCGGTGACGATTACATCGGAAGAGCCATCATGCAATTCAACGAAAACCAGGCTTACATGAAAGGGGATCAAGTCGTGATACTGCAACCCAAGAAGCAACCCAAAACATTCACGTTTGACAATGCGACATTAACACCTAGTGATAAGGTCGAAAGTCGCCTAATCGATCAAGCCATTGCGCATCCGCTGTTGGGTACTTGGCTATACAACGAGAAAAAATACGACGTATTGAAAACCAATTAACGTCTCTCGAGTCGGCTTACTCCTCGCTCAACTCAAGCATTATCGACACAGCTTGACCGCAAACATAAGGCCTTCAACCTTACAAAAACTAAGATTGAAGGCCTTTATCAATGAAACTAAGTTTTGCTGATGACTTTGAAATAGATCTCATTTCTTTTTCGTGGTAAATTCGCACCACTAAGGTGCATTTTTGTGGATATTTACCGTTTTACGTTAAATATCCACAAAAATACTCAACGGCTTTCCCCACAACCGCAGCACTTTAGTAATCAAGATAACAATTAATAAAGCTCTCAGAGCTATTCATAATCGAGGATTATCTATGCAAGCATTCATTGATTTCTTAAACGGAGTCATTTGGAGCCCTGCCTTAATTTACCTATGTTTAGGTGCAGGCTTGTTCTACTCAATACTTACACGCTTTGCTCAAGTTCGCCATTTTAAAGAAATGTGCTCTCTTTTGCTCAATTCTAATGATTCAGATAAAGGCATTTCTTCTTTCCAAGCACTGGCTGTTTCATTGTCTGGCCGAGTGGGCACAGGCAACATCGCAGGGGTTGCGGCGGCCATTGGTTTTGGTGGTCCTGGCGCGGTATTTTGGATGTGGGTTGTGGCTTTCTTAGGCGCAAGCACAGCGTATGCAGAATCCACCCTAGGTCAACTTTATAAAGTGAGTGAAAACGGTCAATACCGCGGTGGCCCAGCGTACTACTTCGAACGCTGTCTAGGCTGGCGTTGGTTAGGCGTATTATTCGCGCTATCTTCTATCATTGCTTGTGGCGTTTTCCTACCTGGCATTCAAGCAAACTCTGTAGGTAATGCGGTTACACAAATCTTCGGTGAAGGCGTTATTGTATCTAGTTCATTTGGTGACGTTGGCTCGACTAAATTAGTCGCTTTAGCGGTTATCTTGGTTGTCTTGGCATTCATCATTTTTGGTGGCATCAAACGCATCGCGAACTTCACTCAAATCATCGTGCCATTTATGGCGCTTGGTTACATTGTGATGGCACTGATCGTTGTCTTCTTAAACCTAGACAAAGTACCTGGCATTTTTCACCTAATCTTCACGGATGCATTTACCGCTCAGGCGGGTTTTGGTGCCGCCATTGGTTGGGGTGTAAAACGTGGCGTTTACTCTAACGAAGCCGGTCAAGGCACTGGACCTCATGCCGCTGCTGCCGCAGAAGTTCAACACCCTGCACAACAAGGTCTTGTACAAGCTTTCTCTGTTTACGTTGATACACTATTTATCTGTACCGCGACGGCGTTGATGATTTTGATCACGCAACAATACAACGTACAAGGTACTTTGGCGGACGGTCAATTCATCGTACAAAACGTTGATCCTTCAACTATCATTGCGTCTCCTGCCTTTACTCAAATGGCACTGGCTAGCGTGTTTGGCAGTTCAGGTCCAATTTTTGTTGGTATTGCTTTGTTCTTCTTCGCCTTTACGACTATTTTGGCGTATTACTACATCGCTGAAACCAACGTAGCTTATTTGCGTCGTGCGTTGAATATCAACGTGTCACTAACCTTCGTAAAACTGCTTATCATGTTTATGGTGGCTTACGGTACGGTTAACACCGCAGGTTACATCTGGAACCTAGGTGATGTGGGTGTGGGCTTAATGGCATGGCTAAACATCGTTGGTATTATTACCATCTTCTTCATGGCAAAACCCACCATGAAGGCCCTGCGCGATTATGAAGATCAAAAAGCCGCGGGTGTAAAAGAGTACACATTTAACCCGAAAGCACTTGGCATCAAAGGCGCTGAGTTCTGGGAAAAACGTTACGACAAACAACAAGCTGAAAAAGCCGCTGATAAATAGTTCACTCTATTTAAAGCAGCATGCTTTGATATCAAAAAGGATCGGCTCGCATTAGCGGCTGATCCTTTTTTATTGCTTACAAAAACGGAAAAACGCACATTTTTAAGGATTATCACATCGATGGTGCTGGAAAATTCGCATTAACCACCCTATTGTTTGATAATAGACGAAATTAGTGTCGTAAAGCCCTGTTCGTAGTGTGTGCGACCTTGCTTTAACTCAATAGTATTTAACGAGAGTGTCATATGCATCAAAAGGACTTTCGAAAGCTGGGCTGCGCAGAATGTTCAACAGGATGCGATTTAGATTTCGATTTTACCATGGCGTTTCAGCCAATCATTAACAGCCATAACAAAACAGTGTTCGCCCAAGAAGCGCTGGTGCGAGGCTTAAACCAAGAAAGTGCTTTTCAGGTTTTTCAAAACGTCAATGATACCAATCGCTATCGTTTTGATCAGAGTTGTCGCGTAAAAGCCATTAAGCTGGCGGCAGAACTGGGCATTCATAAACACAGTTTTCTTAGCATCAACTTTTTACCAAACGCGGTATACAAACCAGAGCTTTGCATTCGAACCACACTCAATGCCGCTGAAGAATACCAATTCCCGAAAGAAAAAATCATTTTCGAGTTCACCGAAAATGAGCAAATTTCAGACAGCAAACATCTAGAATCGATCATCCAGCACTATCAACAACAAGGCTTTTTAACCGCTACCGACGACTTTGGTTCAGGGTTTAATGGCCTAGGCCAGTTAGCAGAGCTAAAAACCGACATCACAAAAATAGACATCGCGCTGATTAAAAATATCGACCAAGACAAAAAACGCCAGATTATTGTACGTAATCTGGTCAATCTATTTAATGAACTTAACATGATTATTGTGGCAGAAGGTGTCGAAACAAAAGCCGAATACCATGCTTTACAAGACATGGGGATTCATCTTTTCCAAGGTTACTATTTTGCTCGACCAAGCTTTGAATCACTGGCGGAAGTAAATTGGGATTGAATCTAAATAGTAGCGTATTTTTACGCAGGACACGTTGGGCTTTCCAGACTCTCCAACTGCGATAAACCGCTCAATTTACGCTATACTCCACACTCTTTTCGACACCCCTTACGACAATCTGTCAGAGCACTTTATGCCATTTGCAAAACTAGGATTATCCAGCCCTCTTGTTCAAGCGATTACGGAACTGGGTTACAAAACCCCTACACCAATACAAAAACAAGCAATTCCCGTCGTCCTTTCAGGTAAAGACCTCATCGCCACCGCACAAACGGGCACAGGTAAAACGGCTGCGTTTGTTCTGCCATTACTAGAACGATTCACTAAAGCAGGAAACCTTCGTGGCAAACGCATTCGAGTATTGATTCTTGTGCCGACACGAGAGTTAGCGGTTCAAGTTGAATCCAGTGTTGCTCAATACGCTAAGCACACAAAGTTAACGTCTATGGCCGTTTATGGCGGTGTCGATACTGAAGCGCAAAAAGAACGACTGATCGAAGGTGTTGATATTCTGGTTGCGACGCCGGGCAGGTTGCTCGACTTGGCGCATCAGCGTGCGCTGCATTTTGATGAGCTGAAAGTCATGGTATTAGACGAAGCGGACAGAATGGTCGACATGGGCTTTGTTGACGACATCAATAAGATCATGGATCGCTTACCTGAAAACCGTCAAAACTTATTGTTTTCAGCCACCATGACAGACGATGTTCGCGCCCTTGCTTATGACTTTTCAGACCGCAAGATGACCGACCTAGCGGCTGAAATTTCTATTTCTCCTAACATGCGTGCTGCTGCCAATATCAAACAATGGTTAATTACTGTCGATAAAGACACCAAGTCGGCTTTGTTGAGCCATTTAATCAACGAGCAAAAATGGGATCAGGCACTTATCTTTATCGAGAAAAAACACGGTGCTGCTAAACTCGTCGATCAGCTAGCCAAACGCGGCATCGTGGCGGACTGTATTCACGGCGATAGAAGCCAAGCCATGCGCGAAAAGATTTTGGCGCAATTTAAATCTGGCGAACTAAAATACCTCGTCGCAACCGGCGTTGCTGCTCGCGGTTTGGACATCGGTGAATTAAGCCGCGTGGTCAATTACGACTTGCCGTTCAAACCAGAAGAATACATCCATCGCATTGGCCGAACTGGTCGCGCTGGCGCCTCTGGAGAAGCCATATCCTTTGTTGCTATGGGGGATTTTAAAAACCTTTGCGCCATTGAAAGCCGATTAAAACAAATCATTGATCGCAAAGAAATAGCAGGCTTCCCCGTTCGAAAAGTCGTTCCGATTTCCATCTTAAACTATGTGCGCAAAAAAGATCGTTAAGCTTTTAACGATCGAAAAATTCGCTTCTTACATCCAGGCCCAATGGCTGAAATAAGCCGGCGGGCTCACACATACCGCCCCATTTATGGCCTGCTGTTTAGGTAAAATTACTTTATCCATTTTAAAATGGGCTTCCTGATATACAAAAGTTTACAAAGATAGATATTATGCTGTATATCTAACGAATGAATGATGATGTTGGTAAACAAGCAAAACGATGAAAGACAATATAACGGTCTCTATTTCTTCAGTAGATGGAACAAAACATTTTAGTTTCGGAAAACGTACACGTCATACATTCAAGTTTGTTAGCTACGTTATATTCCTTGGGGTTTTGGTCACGGCTGGAATCATTTATTACCTAGTAAACGACGCAGAACATTCAAAATTAAAGCTGCTTGAGCTGGAAAATAAATCCTCTTCTTTGAATAAAGAGATAGCCTCGCTCACCGCACTGAAGCAAAGCTTAGAGCAGGATCTATCCGAGCGCGAAGAACGGATGCTTGTTGTTTCCGATCGATTGAATGACTTAGAAAAAGTGTTAGGCATTGATGATCAGAACAGCATGGAAATTGAGTCACGTTTAGACACCGCAGCAATGAACTCATCATTGCGCATCGCTATGCTGACTCAAATACCCAGTGGGCCACCAGTAAAAAACGCGCGAACATCGTCTGGTTACGGTCAACGACAACACCCTGTCACCGGCAATATGAAATTTCATCGTGGACAGGACTTTGCCGTCAACACAGGAACGCCAATTTATGCGCCTGCCGACGGCACGGTAGAAGTGACCCGCCCAAGCAACCAAGGCTCAGGGAACTTTCTAAAACTATTACACGGTTATGGTTTTTCGAGTTCCTATTCACACCTCAGTAAGTTTGCGGTAAATAAAGGTGATTTTGTCAAAATGGGCGACTTAATCGGCTATTCTGGCAACAGTGGACTAACCTCAGGGCCACACCTGCATTATGAAATACGCTTCATAGGGCGAGCATTAGACCCAAAGCCCTTCATCAATTGGAACGTGGACAATTTTGAAACAATTTTCGACAGCGTAAGAGGCATACGATGGGAATCTTTGGTGGACAAAATAGAGTTAAGAGTCAGTCAGCAACTACAACTCTCATCGCAGAAGGTTGCACAATAAACGGAAAACTAAACGTCGCCAATCAGCTACAAATAGATGGCAATGTCGAAGGACAGATCGAAGTCAAAAGCCAAGTAAAAATAAGCGTATCGGGTAATGTCCTAGGTGAAATAATCACTGAGCGCCTAATCATCAACGGCGGTTTTGAAGGCATTGGTCGTGCAACCTATATCGAAATACTAAGTTGCGGTCGTGTCAGTGGCACCCTTTACAGCGACAATTTAAGTATCGAAGCGGGAGGTAAGTTTATGGGCGTCACTCATCCTTCCGACAATGTCGCTGAGCCCGACATCCACGACAAACTCAGCAGCCTAGACATTGAAGATTTGGAAACGGAAGAAGATCAGGTCGTCCTGATAAACAGCGACTCCTAAGGAACGTGCGATTAAGTCAGATTATTAGCACTAAGTCGCAGCTGGCCTGATTCGCTCTTTAATTTACTAAAAACCTCGGTTTTTAGTGTGTCTTATTCCCTAGTTGGAGGCTTAAAAGCTCCAACTACCACCATCAAGACGGATTAACCCCGTGCAGACCTTATCATCTGATCCACTCGCAGTATGTTTCCCAGTGCAAACAACACCGCGAGCTTGTTGTCATTTTTTGATAGACCTTTATAGACCACTTTGCGGAAGCCAAACTGGCACTTCAGTATCCGAAACGGGTGCTCTACTTTTGCTCTGATGCTCGCTTTTATGTACTCAGTATTGATGGGGATTTTATTAATACGGGGATGCTTTTTCCATTCCCGAACCTTGCTTGGCATCTCCGCAATCAACCACTCCAACGTCTTATCTTTTGTTTCCTCACGTTTTTCCACGCCACGGTAGCCCGAGTCAGCAGAGACAAACGTCTCATCGCCATGCATGAGCTCAGTGATTTGGTTTAGGTCGTGTTCATTGGCAGAAGTGGTGGTGAAACTATGCACCAAGCCACGTTTAGCATCGACTCCAATATGTGCTTTTAATCCGAAGAACCATTGGTTTCCCTTCTTAGTTTGGTGCATTTCTGGATCACGTGATTTGGCTTTATTTTTGGTCGAGCTAGCGGCTTCAATAATAGTCGCGTCAACGATGGTGCCTTCTTTGAAGTAAATACCTGAGTCTGATAGCCATTTATGGACTTCTTTAAATAGTTTTCGTCCAAGCTTATGCTTTTCCAGTAAGTGCCTGAAATTCATAATAGTTGTGTGATCAGGTATCGCACCTTCTAAGGATAACCCAGCAAAAAGCCGCATAGAGGTAATCTCATAAAGAGCGTCTTCCATTGCAGGGTCTCCCATGTTGTACCAGTTCTGCATAAAGTGAATGCGCAACATGGTAGACAAAGGATATGGGCGACGTCCATTACCTGCTTTTGGATAGAAGGGTTCAATTTGGGCTTCAAGCTGCTGCCAAGGAATCAATTCATCCATTCGACCAAGAAAGAGTTCTTTGCGAGTCTTGCGGCGTTTGCTGGTAAATTCGGTGTCGGCGAAGGAAAGCTGGTTCATGATCGGTAGGCGTCGTAGTTGTCTTAAGTCGGCGAGATTATCTCATGTTACCGACTTAATCGCATGTTCCCTAAGCACAGGCGTTTTAATCAGACCCATTCTTTAATTCAGTTTTGCCATACGAATACAGTTCCGGCCACTCTCTTTTGCTTCGTATAGCGCAAGATCTGCTTGCTGAAAGAGTTGCTGCGGGTCTTCTGTTAATTCTGGCCAGCTGGCAATACCAATTGAAATAGTCACGCTTTCCAACGTTTGCCCTTCGTAAAGTATCTGGGTATTCTCAACGGCTATTTTTAGCTCTTCAGCACGACGCAAGCAGTCACCGCCTCTGGCTCTTGGCATGATGACCACGAACTCTTCCCCACCTAAGCGACAGACAATATCCGCCTGACGAAAGAAACCACTCAGCAAACCGGCAAGGGCTTTTAACGCTTCATCTCCGGCCGGATGTCCGTATGTATCATTAAATTTTTTGAAGTGATCAATGTCACAAATAAGCAAGGACAATGGCTCTTTATTGCGCTCAGCTGAAGCGATTTCATACTCCATCACTTCTGAAAAAAATCGTCTGTTCTTCAAATTGGTGAGCATGTCTTCGTATGAAAAGCGTTGTAACTCTTCCCGTAACGCGATGTTAGCCAAAGTGATACTGATTTTTTCCACTGCCCTCTGCACCAGTTTCATAAAGCGTTCAACTGAATACCCATTTGGCTCATCCGTCACCCTGACTTGCAGTAAAGCAACATAGCTCACAACACCTTGCTGGTTTGCTATTTTAAAGGGAAAAACACCGTGTTCATCGTCAAACTGGACTTTCGTTACTTCAGTCTCACTGGGAACAAACATGGCCATGTCACGCCCCCAACATTGTACCTGTTGCCAACCATCGTCCTTAGCAATACTAAACACCCCAGAAAACGGTTGGCAAAGCTCAGCGATCGCATTTCCAATTTTTTCAATACCCACGTCTAATGTACGAGAGCTTTCAAGTGCCAAAATAATATCGCTGGCAAGCTCTAACTTAGTTTGTTGAAACAGCAAGCCTTCCGCTCGAGACTTTTCCTTGTCCGCAAGCTGGATCAGCTGCTCAGTCCTTATAACGACCTCTGATTCTAGAGAAGCATTTAATGTCGTCAAACGGCGCTGAGAGGATAAATAATGATTAAATGATAACCCGATAATCACAACCGAGAAAAAGATAGCGCCGTTAGACACTGGCACACTAATCCACGAAATCCAAGCGTGAGCGACCGCCATGTCTAGCAACATGACCGCACAAAAACCAAAATAGGCCAAGATCAGCACTTTTTGTTCCACACTAACGCGATGAAAAACAAACAAAACAGATACGATCAACATCAGCAACGTGATAATAAAGATACCATCAAAAACAGGGTATAACTGAGTCACCGTAACCACACCTAACAAGCTGCCCAGCCCAGCAACCACTAAGAAAACCAGATGAAATTTCCACAGCCATTGAAAATGTCGAACCTCTAAATCCGCTTTGGATAGCCATTCAGCCAACAGCATAAACATCGGAATGGGCAGTAGGAAATACGCATAAGCACCAATGTAGTCCCACATAAGCGGCTTATTCCAAATAAGTTTCGTCACAGGTGTGTCACCCAACATCAGCCCTGCGGCGGCCAAGGAGAAAAATCCTACACTCAGAAACTGCCAACGCTGAGCTCGAAATATAGCGAATACGCACGCCATCAACGCAATAAATATCGAGACACCAACCACAATAATCCCGGAGTACGACGATTTAACCACTTGGGATAAGACGTCCACTCGCTCACTGAGTTTTTGCTCACCCCAGAACCCGATACTGAAATAATCTGAATACACCCGAAAATAGAGTGTTTTTCCAGCGAAATCCTCAGGCAAAATAATCATATGCCAAGGCCAGCCTGCAAATTCGCCAGCCCCATGATGATCAAATTCACCATGCTGATAAATCTTCTTCCCATCAATGTACGCTTCGACCAATAAATCGATGCTAGACGCATAAAAAACAGGGTCTCTTAGCGGCACATCAGGCAAGGTCACACGAAACCAAATATTCTCAAACGCACCACGACCTTGAGGGTTAGCAGGATAGTCAATTGGCAACCATTCCACGTTACTGTTTTCTTGCGCCCATAATGGCACACCATTCGAATCAAATGGTGAATCGCCCCATGCGTATTCCCAGCCAGAGTCCAAAGCAACATCTTGAGCAAACAGCAATGAAGAGGATAAAACACCCAAAACAAGGCAAAATGCAGTGATTAAACTAAAAATAGAACGGCGCAATCTCTTCAAGATATGACTCAACTCTTACAAAATAAAGGAAATAATATGATTTTAATTAATCAAACACTCTAGCTTTTTTTGATGGTTTTTTAAAGTAATCCATTCAAATACACCACAAGAGATGATTCGCCCAACAATCCCACTTTAAAGCGGTTTAATGACAGGTTTATTATCTGCTCTGCAGCAGCGTGAAATATCCCCCATTTGTGTCCCTTTCACTTGCTCGCCGCTTCTAGATACCGCACTATTTAAAAACAATAAACACCCTAGAAACCACTGAATATCCCTTTCGAACAGATCTCGAATCTAGCAAGACACAAGGACAGACGAAAAATGATGTTATTAAAACAATATACAGGCTGGCTGGTTCTTAGCACATTATTGTTTTACTTATTATCCGTCACTCAGCTTATATCTGTATTACTTCCCACTTTACTTGCTTGGGGAGCTAATTTTGCAATGTGGCACACCTTGGCTGCCAGCGCGAAACGTCAAGTCTCTTGGCTAATGGTTATTGGCAGCGCTTCATTACTTTTTGCAGGTTCACAAGGCATATGGATGACTTGGCAACAAGTTTTTGCGGTGAATTTGCCCATGCTCGCGATGTTTGTCGCCGTATCTTTTTTAGATCTCACCAACTCAGTAGATAAAAAACGTCAATTACCTACAGGTTTTAGCGCCATACTCAACACAGCCCTAGGCGTACAAATATTGGGAGCCGTCATAAACTTATCGGTCATACTGGTGTTTGCAGACCGCATGAAAGCGGCCATCAAATTAACACCGGTACAACAATTCATCCTAACGCGCAATTTTTCTGCAGCAGCCTGGTGGTCGCCCTTTTTCGTCGCAACCGGTGTGGCGTTAATCTACGCCCCTGGTATGCAATGGCAGAAGACCCTTATTCCTGGTTTGGCTATGGGTTTAGTCGCTATCATTTTTTCTAGCATCGAGGCCTACCGACGGACGAAAGGCGAGTTTAATGGCTACCCAATCCAACGGGAGAGTCTTGTTATTCCCATATTTCTCGCTTCTTCCGTAATACTTTTTCATTTTATTTGGCCCAGCATCAGCATACTGGTTTTAATTTGCCTACTGGCACCCAGCGCCACTATTTTGCTCATGAAAACGGCCTCTCGAAAACAGAGTTTACTCCATTTTGTAAACCACAAACTCCCTCAAATAGGCAGCCAATTTGCTTTATTTTTAGCCGCTGGCATTTTTTCTAGTGGCATCAGTGCGATTATTTTGTGTTATCCAGCGGTTTTCAATTTAGACAGTTTTACCTTTAGTCCGTTGTTATTTTCATTTGTTCTAGCTGGCATGATTTTAGTCGGCATCATTGGCGTACATCCAGTGGTAAGCATCGCAATTGCTAGCCCAATGTTGTTACCGTTGAACCCTGACCCAACTCAATTGGGCTTTTTGTTTTTAAGTGCATGGGCTATTTCGGCTGGCAGCAGTGGGTTAACAGGTTTAGGGCTATTAATGACCAGTCGTTATGACATTCCCACGAAAACCATTGTTTCTAATAGCTTGCACTACGCGATTTTCATGTGGCTACTTTGCAGCGCCGTTAACTGGATAGGTTTAGGTGCATAATATGCTGATAAACATTTTACCTAAAATCTATATCGGTAGTTGAAAAGAAATTGGCTCATTTGAATGTCTATCACTATAGTAACAATGGTCTTTTCTGTATCCTTATTAAAGAGCGACTATGAAAGAATATAACCTTTCTATTAAAGATTGGGCGTTAGTGATAATCATTAGCACCCTTATGATGTCAGTTTTTTTTAGTTTAGGTTTGTTCGCGTTACAAAACCAATTCAGAAAGGAACTAGACCAACAAGTCGATCAAGCATTAACCAAAATACAAGATGTAGTAAAAGAAGCACAAGTCACCTTATTGTATCTGAACTCTCTGAATGTTGTAGGTTGCGGCCCAATAACCCTAAAAGAAATGCAAAAGACGTTGTTTGATTCTCAATACATCAAAGGAATCAGCTTCAAAGAAAGCGCTAACTCAATTTGTAATGTGGGAATCCAGAATACACGGACAACGAAAAAAACATCGCCTGACTTTATCGGACCAAAAAAAATCAGTGTGTGGCTTAATACACCACTTTCCATTTTTGACTTCGAGAAAAATGCTATAACCATCGAACAAGATAAATTTACCGCGGTTATTTCAGAAGTATTTTTAAAACATCTCACGGCTATTGATGCTAGTTGGGAACTCATTTTTCTTGAGAAAGACACCAAGAGGCACATTGAAGGCACCCCTAATTTGTTTAAGGAAGTCGAGTTAGGACGACATGCTAATGACATCAACGCATTAAAGTGTTCTGACAGCATCAGCTACTGTTTTGCAATCTCTTCAACCAAGAAGCTGTTTTACAAAACATCCAGCACCATGATTTTCATCTGGTTTATTTGCTCATTTCTCATCTTCATCATTTCTTTTATCTTGTTGTTGGTGTTCTTTGAAAGGTATCGTTCTATCGAGTCTAGAGTCATCCGTGGCATTCGAAAAAATTGCTTTTATTGTCTATATCAGCCCATTGTCGCATTAGAGAGCAGAAAAGTAGTAGGCTGTGAAGTACTAGCACGATTTAGAGACGATAAAGGCGAGCTGTCCCCTGCAGACTTTATTCCAATCATTATAAAAAGAGGAAGGACTTGGAACTTCACGAAAAAGATCATAAACCAGTTTTCACTGGATGCTCCTCATTTAAAAAGAAGCGGAGACAACTTAAAAGTCAGTTTTAACTTTTTCGCCCAAGACATAGACTCAGGAATTATATTAGAAATCCTAGAGAAAAATTGGCTGAAAAATGAGCATTTCACCTTTGTCATCGAAGTCACCGAAGATGAAAAACTATCCAACTTATCCAGTGTAGAAGTTTTAAATAAACTCAGATCAAATGGCTATTTGATTGCTATTGACGACTTCGGAACCGGTTATTCAAACCTCAGAGAGCTCAAAGAATTTCCGTGTCACATTCTCAAAATAGACAAAACCTTTGTCTCAGAAATGGAAGATGGTGCAATTAGATCCAGCCTCATTCCCCACATCGTTGGCATCTCTAAGATGATCGATGTTGCCATTGTCGCTGAAGGAATAGAGTACGGAGAACAACAAGCGGCATTAATAAAATTAGGCATAGACTATGGTCAGGGGTACTTATTTGGCAAACCAATGAAACCTGAATATTTTAGAAAGATTTTTTTATAACACGGTTTTTGACAATGAAAACGCCCACTGATACACACTTTTTTTTGAAATCAATTGACAACTCACTGTTCTATATATAGAACGTTCATTATATAGAACAGTTTGAGAGCCAAAATGAACAAGCCCATCCTCAATTCTCTAGGCCGCAATCTACAAAATCTGCGCCTAGCACAAGGTCTATCGCTGTCCAAACTCGCCCAAGACGCCGGTATAGCAAAGTCGAACTTATCCAAAATAGAACAAGGTGACGGCAATCCTACGCTAGAAACCATTTGGCGCCTTGCCGTTCAGTTACAAGTCCCCTTTGGAGATCTTGTCGCCAGAGTCCAGTCTCCATTGGGTGAAAATGGCGTGCAAGTGAAACTCATTGACCAAGGTAGCGATAACCCGAGAGTAGACGTGTATTGGGTCTCTTGCGCACCCAACACAATAAAGCAGTCCGAACCGCACTTAACAGGCACAAAGGAATCCATCACGATCATCAGTGGGGCGATTCAAGCAGGAGAAAGTGATCGGTTGCAGCAGCTTGCCGCTGGGGAAACACTTACCTTTTCAGCAGACAAACCTCATTGTTATCAAACGGGCGACCTATGGGCCACGCTCCTGATGGTCATTACCTACCCAAAGCAGGAATCATAAATATGAGCACGACTATTCAACCCTTATTCCGCTCACCTTGGGTACAAGGAATCAAAGACGCCATCCCTCTATTGGGAGGCTATATTCCCGTCGCGATATCGTTCGGACTCATTTCCATGCAGTCTGGCTTTAGTGTGCTAGAAACCATACTGATCTCTACCTTTATCTATGCAGGAGCATCACAATTTTTATTTGTCGCCATGGTCGCTTCTGGCGCGCCTTTATGGCTAGTTGTGGTCATGACACTGCTCATCAACGCTCGACACGTGGTGTATGGCCCGAATATCGCCCCTTATCTTGATAAAGACAGCAGATGGGTCCTACTTATGCATGGATTGACCGACCAAATTTTTGCGCTGGCGCACGCACGCTTACCACAATTACCCAGCGAAGCACGAATTGGCTGGTATACAGGAGCGGCGGTATTGGCTTGGTTTAGCTGGATCGGCGGTACCGCACTGGGTGCGATCGCAGGCGGCGAATTAACGCAACGTTGGCCAATGATAAATGACATTTTACCATTTGCCTTACCTGCGCTTTTTTTGGTGCTTATTATTCCACGATGCAATAACCCACTTTGGGCTTTGACTATAGCGGCATCGGCCATAGGCGCCCTCACTTTGAAAGTACTAGGCTTCCCAAACATTGCCATTCCCGCTGCGGCCATTTGCGGCGCTGTTGTGTTCTATGCTCTAAAAAATCAACGCATTGCGACAGGTTACTAATATGAATACTTCTCTATGGATCGCTTTAGTCTGTATTACTTTGGGTACGTATTTCATTCGGGTACTGCCGTACCTTTGGATGAAACAAAAACTCGCGAAAAGCCAAAACAACGGAGCAATCAGTAACATGCCAACTTGGCTAACCGTTTTAGGGCCGACAATGATTGCTGCCATGTTTGGTACATCACTGGTGCCAGCGCATCCTGACACATTATCTTGGGTTGCCACCGCCGTCGGGACATTGACCACTTTTCTCGTGTGGACAAGAACTCGATCTATGGGCTGGCCAATACTCATTGGCGTCATGGTATTTGGCGTGATAACACTCTGGTTTTAAGAAAAACAACAAGACAAATATGAAGTACATCATTAATACGATGGCCTTAATCTTTTATCACTGTTGTTTTAGAAAAAGGTTGGCAAAGATAGGGCGTCAGTAAAACACCCTCGCCTCATTGAACCACTTACTTAGCTATGGATCAAACTTCACCAAAACCCTCTTTGCCGAATTCACTCAACTCCTCCCATTGAAAACGACCTTGCCAATTCGCTTCGTAATGCTCTTCTGGAAAATCATCCGGTGAACGCCCTTTTTTAAAATTTTCCGCACACTGCTGAGCGTAGCGACGATTCTTTTCGCAACCTGGTGCTGCAGGTATGTACATAACATTTCCCCAACCTTGCTGATTCTTAACCGGGGCAACACCATGAATCAAGTCACAATGCCACCACACCGAATCTCCCGCTGTCAGATCCGGAATTAGCGCTTTAGCCCGCAATAGTAAACTGTGCCATTTTTCATCAACAGGAAGAACTCGACGTGGTGAGACACCACATAACTCATCTTCTGCCACGTCTTCCAGTAAAGGTCGTACCAGTAAATACGCCATCGCGGCAGGCAGTGGAATAGTAAACAAAACCCCTTGATCGTGCTTTATGTCACACAATGCTGTCCAACCTTGAAAAGTGCGAAACGCAGAACACTTTGTTGTCCCTCCTTCGTACTCGTTAACATCAGGGCGATACGCTGCATCCCAAGGGTCATACAATTCGTATTGACCAGCCAAAATGTGACGAAATACCTGCTGATAAGCTGGCAATAACCAACGTTCCAACGCTCCAGAGTCGGTATGAGGCCCAAGACCATTTGACGTTGTCCCTGGTGGACGGCGACGTACACGATCAGGATAAATATAGCTCACCGTTGGATCGAACCATCGCCGCCCTTCGGATTCCACTTTCCAAAAGCCATTCAAAAAGTGTTGCACTTCATGCATGCGATGACTTTGTCGAGCCTCCATTTGCGAAGATGACCAATAAATAGGAAAAATCTCTGGTCTCGACGCACTCAATGTTCCAAAAAAATCATCGCCTGGGCCACGATATTGGTTGTCGAAATCATTTCTATCTACGTACTCCACCAAAGCCTCGTCCCACTGCTGAGCTTGTTCAGGTGAAAAATGCCCCCGAATAACTGCGCATCCCCGTTTTTTGATCAACGCTGTTATTGACTCTGGCACCGTTTGCCTGTGAATTTGTTCGTAGGTTATTTCTGGCCAAACACTCTTTCCTTGAGCCTGACTGCGTTCGATGTCTTCAATCTCATTTTCTAAGTCCGCCATAATTGTCGCCATCAACGCAGGCACGTCTCCGATTGACTCTCGCCATTTGACTTTCATTTCTCGTATGGACCGCTGCACATCACTTGGTAATACGCTATGCGAGGAATATGGGAGCTTTTTAATTGTTGTCAAGGCACACCTCAAAATAAATAAGTAAAGTTTCCTAACTTGTTAAATCAGATTAACCTTGAGCAACCTTCAAGTAAAGTAAAATCTTTCTATCAACATCAAGGACAACCTCATTGCCAAAAACAATTGCGCATAAACCTAGCAGTTTAGCGATGAATACCGACCGCGCCTTTATTGACTGTCTTCGCCATCAAGGCGTACTGTCCAGAGCGGCAATTGCTAGTCAAACAGGAATATCTAAGCCCACCATTTCAGAGTCAGCTCAACGGCTTCTGGCACGCCAAGTGATTGTCGAATGCCACAAAAAGGACACCAAGTCATCAAAAAGACCCTCAGTGCTGTACGAAATAAATAAACAACGTGGTGCATCACTCGCCATTGTGCTCGACGATGTTTCCATACAATTGACACTGTCCGACTTACAAGGAAATGAATGTCAGTCTCGTCACTTAACCTACTCTGAAGGACGAACTTCAGCCGAATATACAAAGGATTTACTGACCGCCATTAAAGGAATAATGATAAATACAACACCGCCTTTATTATCTATTGGCCTATCTGTTGCCGACCCTATTCACCCAAAAGATGGCAGTGTCGTGAGAATGCCCAACTCTCCATTTCCAGTTGCCCAAGACATCCATTTTATCCAACAACTTGAAGATGCATTTCATTGCTCCGTTGTAATCGACAACGATGTAAATTGGGCAACCCTGTTTGAACGGGAGATAACCCAATTGGACAATTTCATCTACGTATTTCTTGGACGAGGCATTGGCTGCGGACTGTTTTTTGAACGCAAACTAATTCGAGGACACAACGGCATGGCAGGGGAAATTGGCTATGTAACGCTAAAAAACGGCAAGCATTTATTAGAAAGTTGCTATCAGGGGACGACAATCAATAACGCCCTATTAAAACCGGGAAATATAGACAGACAGCTGATTGAAGAAATAACTGAAGCGATTCGTTTAACGTGCCAAATAACACATCCCGAAACGTTGATACTAGGAGGACCAATTGCCGTTGATCCGGCAAATTATTTTGCCATTGCCGCGCAACTTAACATTGCTCTACCAAACATAAGCATTCAATTAAGTCAGGCTCCGGATAACGCGTCGTTAGCGGGAGCAGCAATAGGCGCACATCAACTGGCTTTGCTTTCACTTGGATTAATTGATGAAGACAATAACATCGCCCAACTGGGTTTTTATCGACTCTATGAACACAACACTGTGGCCAAACTAGACTGATTTTAGTTGGTTGCGGGAGCCGCTTTCTTTGAACTTCGGGTTATGAGCCCGACGAACTACCAGACTGCTCCATACCGCGACATGGTAAGCTATTGATATAAATAACTTATTTAAAGAAATGAAAGATGAAATATGTAACCAAAATAGAGTGGTTCTAATTGGTTGCGGGAGCCGGATTCGAACCAACGACCTTCGGGTTATGAGCCCGACGAGCTACCAGACTGCTCCATCCCGCGACATGATAAGCTATTGATATAAATAACTTATTTAAAGAAATGAAAGATAAAATACGTAACCAAAATAGAGTGGCTCTAATTGGTTGCGGGAGCCGGATTCGAACCAACGACCTTCGGGTTATGAGCCCGACGAGCTACCAGACTGCTCCATCCCGCGACATACTAAACTATAGATTTAGCTTAGACTTTATCTTCTTTAACTTTCAAATGTTGTGACTAAATTAAATTGAATGGTTGCGGGAGCCGGATTCGAACCAACGACCTTCGGGTTATGAGCCCGACGAGCTACCAGACTGCTCCATCCCGCGACAAATTAATTCTTTCAAAAATCACTAACAATTTCGTTTGATTAGTTGGTTGCGGGAGCCGGATTCGAACCAACGACCTTCGGGTTATGAGCCCGACGAGCTACCAGACTGCTCCATCCCGCGACTAATCTTCGTTACCAAAAAAACGCTTTGCAGTTAATTGAAACCTGCAACCCTTGCTAACGAGGTGCGTATTATAGGCACATTAATATAAGAGTCAAGCCCTGCAAGAGAACAACACGATAATAGTTGAAAATAAATCTTTCCCCCTCATTATGTAGTGTAACTAAGCTCGTCTAGCAAACACTATGCAGAGTGCGTTAATCAATCCTTTTTGTGACGACAATCGTAACTGAAGATCAAGATACAGATAAGACTAATACGTTAGGAGGCATTCATGCCCAGCAACATTGAAGCTATTCTTAAAAAATCAGCGATTCCCGCTGAAGCCGACGCCCTACCTGGCAGAAGCACACCTTTAACAATCTCAGGGGTACACGCCGTTAACAGCGAACCTTTTGTACGAGCAGAAAACCCTAATGAATCCGACGTCACTTTAGGCATGGGATGTTTCTGGGGTGCCGAACGCAAGCTATGGAACACTCCTGGCGTTATCGTCACCTCGGTTGGCTATGCTGGCGGCTTTACACCCAATCCAACCTACGAAGAAGTGTGTTCAGGCCAAACAGGACACAGCGAAGTCGTGCAAGTTGTGTTTGATACTTCTATTATCTCTCTAGAAGGCGTGCTCAAGGTATTCTGGGAAAATCACGATCCGACACAAGGCATGCGACAAGGCAACGACATAGGTAGCCAATATCGATCAGTCATTTACACAACCAATGATAAAGATATAGAAATCGTGGAAGCCAGCAAAGCCGCCTTTCAAAAAGAACTACTCGGTGCAGGCCACGGTATGATCACCACCGAAATTGAGCCACTCGATACCTACTACTTTGCTGAAGAGTATCACCAACAATATCTTCACAAGAACCCGAACGGTTACTGCGGACTAGCAGGAACGGGGGTGAGCTGCCCTATCGGCTTAGGCGTGTAATGTTTAAGTAATAGGAAAATCACTTTCTAAACAGAACAAGTTACAAAAACGAAAAAAAGGCCGAATCGCAAAACGATTCGGCCTTTTTTAGTAACGTCTATTTAGACCCAGATTAACCATCGATATTGATGTTGTACTCTTGGTCGTTGTAGATGACCTTGATGGAGTCTGCAGTGGTGACGCTACCACTGTCATTGGAGTCAAGATCCGAGCTTGTTCCAAAACTAACAACATCATCGCCATCAACTTTCATCTTACCATCCTTGATTTCAACATGTTGATTCAAATAAGCCGTTACAGCGTCTTGGTCTGCACTATTCACATCACTAGGCAGTGTCAGCAAATCGCTTATATCCAATGCATCTTCAGAGGAATTGAAGTCCGTAATGGTATCCACACCATCATCAGTCAAAATAAACAAATCTTGACCGGCACCACCCGTCATCGTGTCTTGACCCTGTCCTCCAATAAGCACGTCGTTACCATCACCACCAAATAATGTATCTGTACCGTCGCCACCAAGTAAGAAGTCGTCGCCGCCACCGCCATATAGTTTGTCTTGGCCTGCACCACCGTCTAATCGATCAGAAGAACTACCAGAACTATTAGAAGTGGTTTGCTCACCCCCATATAGTTTATCGTCGCCATCCCCACCTTCAAGCCAATCAGATCCACTGCCACCAATTAGCGTATCTTGTGAATTCATACCTTTAATATGATCATCACCAGCATTACCATCTATGGTGTCACTATTACTCGTCCCTGTTATATCTGATCCATCATCACCATCATTCCATGTCGTTGTATTGTTTGCCTGAAGCGAGTCTGGCGTTGCATCTTCAATGCCTGTATTAGATTCAAACCATGCAAGATTAGAGTCTAAATTGGACGCTACGTTTTCGAAGAAAGTACTCATATTCAAATGCAATGTACTTACTGCCGAGTCACCGTCAGCATCGGTGACAGTGTAGGTAAAATCAATGACTCCATTGCCAGCGTCAAACTCCTCGTATTGATAAAATTCCCAAAGGCCTGTTGCTGGAGTAAGGTGAACTTCATACACGACAGTGCCATTAGAATCTATCGCTGTAATAGTATTACCATCTGTAGATACATTAACTGTAACAGCCCTACCGTTTGATGTGCCAGCTTCACCAGATGTAAGACTAATAGATCCCAATCCATCTGCACCAAAATCTCCAACAATCTTACCTGATGCAGTAGAGATAGGCTCACTGCTTGAGCTACCACCCAGGGTAATAGACTTAATTGAAAAGTCACTATTATCACTACCAGCACTGTTTCCATTGGCGGTTGCTTCGAATACGATCTTATCAAACCCACCCTCTGAAACAGAAAAATTAGTCGCATAATCTCCACTATTTTGGTCAGAGCTAAAAGTCTGAGTCGCAATTAGCTCACCATCGCGGTAGAAATACGCAACGCCCGATTCGAGTTCACCGCCATACATATCTGTGAATTCAACACTAGCGGAATAAGCAACCTCGCCCTCACCTAATGAAACGATGATTTGCTCAGATGACCATTGACCATCATTGTAGACATAATCAATTTCACCATCATATCGGGCTTCTTGATGGTAAGTGGTTCCATGATCTTTAGAATGATTGACATCATAAGAAGCCACACCAATACCATTGTCATCACTGTAAACCCAAGCCTGATCACTGCCTGCAACACCTTTAGCAGTAATAGTTATAGTGCCACCAGTGCTTGAATCAGAAAGGCAAATAGAGTTCTTATAACCTTCATTGGTTGCAAGATTAAAAGTTCCATTGACCGTTGCATCATTCCCTTCCCCTAAAATGGTTGAATAATACAAATCCGCCGAACTTTCAGGCGCATCATCCTCTACAACAACAGAAACATTCTGCTGAGTAGACACCGCCCCTGAACCATCCGTAGCAACAATACCAAAATCAATAGAAAGCGAATCTTCACTTGTAGGATCAGCATGATCTACCGAGCCAGTCAATGTCGCTGTATACGTTGCCTTACCATCAACCACATCCGTAATACTGATGGTGACAATAGTGTCGTCGCCAGCACTACCGACCAAATCACCATCACCATTGATTGCCCAAGTTATTTCAACGCCATTAGATGTGTAAACAGCTGTAGGAGCAACCAGCGACATACTAAACGTAGCTGAATCAATATCCGAAATCGAAACAGTACCAGATGCCTCAACTGGCTGTTCAGAATCACTGTTACCGTTTTCAAGCCCTTCTTCTGACACGGTTACAAACTCAGAATCACCAGAAGTGATTGATATGACAGGGGCGTCATTCACAGCGTACACAGTCACAAGGATATCTTTCGAAATCTCTGCCGTATCCGCATTACTCGTCTCAGTAGCTGTGGCAGTCAAACTAACAGTGAAGGTTCCATTGTAATTTTCTGGCGCCTGCAAAGTAACATTGGTGAAGTCTGTCTCATTACCAACATCAACCGTTTCATTTTCGTCAAATACGTATTCTTTACCGTCAATGGTAATAATCGTTCCTTCAGGCGCGCCAGAAAGAACGGTATTTAATGTTTCCGATCCATCTTGATCTGCCAAACTGATGGTGAAGGCCTCTAATTGAACTGAGGAGTCTTCATAACCAGAATTCAACATTAAGTAATGGTCAACGGTGACCCCATCTTCTTCATAAACCGCTTCGCCAACATTTGGAATAGTGGACTGGACTTCCCAGACTTTACTAGACATCTATTAACGTTAAAATCTAGTTAAATAAGAGGTGTTTTATGAAGTCCAAACGTTACCCCGAAGAATTTAAAAGAGAAGCGGTTAAACAAGTGACAGAGCGTGGTTATTCTGTTGTTGAAGTCGCTCAACGGCTCGATACAACCACCCATAGTTTATACGCTTGGATCAAAAAGTATGGAGAGCCACAGTCTCAACCATCCGAAAACATTGATTTAGCCTCTGAGAACGCTCGACTCAAGTCTGAACTGAGACGAATCACGGAGGAGCGTGACATTCTAAAAAAGGCCGCAAGGTACTTTGCCAACAACCCAGAGTAAAGTACGCCTTTGTTCGAGATCACCAAAAAGAGCATTCTGTTCAATTGATGTGTCACGTCTTTAAAATTCATCGAAGCGGTTATTATGCTTGGTTGAAAAAGCCACTGTCTGATCGGGCCATTGAAGATCTAAGACTTTTAGAGAAGATTCGAGAATGCCACATTGCAAGTGGTGGCACCTATGGAAGTCCATGGATACATCGAGATCTTCGTGATGAGGGAGAATCCTGTAGCGTACATCGTGTTGCCAAGATCATGCGTAATAACAAGATTAAGGCCCAGATTGGCTATAAACGTCGCCATATTCAAGGCGGTAAAGTAGGCAAGATTGCTGACAACATATTGAAGCGTCAGTTTAACCCTGATGCCCCTAATAAAGCGTGGGTAAGTGATATCACCTACGTTAGGACCCATGAAGGTTTTTTGTACGTCGCGACTGTTATCGACTTATTTTCCCGACGTGTTGTTGGATGGTCAATGGATAAAATGATGGATCGTCATCTGGTCATTAATGCTCTACTAATGGCCATCTGGCAGCGTAAACCTAAAGGTGAAGTGTTGGTTCACAGCGATCAGGGGAGCCAATATGCGAGCTCTGACTATCTTGCTTTTATGAAGGCTCATAATTTAGCACCATCAATGAGCCGTCGAGGAAATTGTCATGATAATGCGGTGGCAGAAAGCTTTTTTGCGACTTTCAAGAAGAGGGTGACAAAACGAAAGATCTACTCGACACGAGAGGAAGCGAAAGGTGAAATATTTAATTTTATTGAGATGTTCTACAATCCGATAAAACGACATTCGCATACCGGTGGCGTGTCACCTGCTAAGTTCGAAGAAAAGTATTTTTTAGAAGTTCCTACTGTCTAGCAAACTCTGGGAAGTCCAGACGTTGGGTACATAGAAAAAGAGTCTGTGCCAAATACTTGGGAATCACCGCCATTAATACTCACAGCGAGATTAATAAAACCATCACCATTTTGATTATGGTAAGCAATTTCAACAGGGTAATAACCTGACTCAGAGACCGTTAATACACTGGATTCAATTGCTGTATTTCCATTATCCCACTGAGCCTCCGCAACCAAATCACCACCGACTTTCACATAAAAACTATCATCAGCATTTCCTGAGAAGCTATATGATGAACCGGCTTCTAAATAGACATACGTTGTCGCAACAGCAAGCGTTCCCTGTTGAATACCGTTAATTGAAGAGACTTCCCCAATAACGCCACTGTAATCAGATGATTTAGTATTCTGCGTTGATTCTAGCAATGCAGTCAGCTGCTCAACACTTGCACCATTACCATCAAAGTCTGCCACACCGTCACCATTTGCATCCCCCGCATAAACACCACTCCAGAAAGAGTAGGCAATACCTGGAGAGCTACTATTACTAGACTCAGTAATAATTGGAGCATCCGCCACGGCATTCACAGTAACACTAACCGTCGCAGTATCTGTGGAACCATCGGTGTCTTTTACATCGTAGTCAAAATTGATATCACCACTGAAGTCAGCTGCTGGCTCGAACGTCATTTCACCCGTGGCCGCGATCACGACACTGCCATTGTTAACACTGATCGTTTGCGCTTCGCCGGTTAATTCAACGCCGTTGATCGCCGTAACTTCCAATCCTCCATCTGGCGCACTGTCATTATCGATTAGATTCAGCGTAATGCTGCCGTCTTCGGCAACCGTCACAGAGTCATTTACCGCGTCAACCGCATCATCCACTGCATTCACGGTCACACTGACCGTTGCTGTGTCAGTCGTTGTACCATCACTAACCGAATAGGTAATCGTGGCCTCACCATTGAAATTTGCTGCAGGTGTAAACTCTAGCTTACCGTCAACAATCGTGACCGTACCCTGTGACGCTGACACGTCTGCACCCGTTATGGTTAAAGTTGGACTGTCGAAATCCACATCATTAGCAAGTACATCAATAGTAATCGCGGCACTGTCCTCGTCAGTTGTTGCCTCATCATCATGAGCATGTGGAGCAAACAAGGCTTCTTTAGAATAAACAACCCCATCAAACGAGAACGATTCGAAGTCAATGAAGGTATTGGTATCACCTTGATCGTCAACAATAACGACATTACCAGCATCATCTAATGTTATAGATTGCATTTCTGAAAGCGCAGAAGAGAACACAGCTTTATCATTACCTGCACCACCATCAACCGTGAGAGAGTCAGAGTCGTCATTGACATCAACTGTGACGGTATCGTTGCCACTACCTAGCAACACAAAATCATCACCGGTTTCTGTACTCACACTTGTCCAATCACCATGCCAGTAATGAACAATATTAGAATCTCCGCTGACATTACCCGCAGTGTCCGTTTGAGTCACTTTGAAGAACTCATTGTCGTTCACTGGTGTTTCAGAAAGACTTGAAACATCCAACGACCAAGTCCCATCACTAGATACCGTCGTGGTAACACTGGTTAACTCTGTGTATTCACCTGTTTGAGTATCGTTACCAGCCGTTGTTGAGTTAGCAATAACCCACAATGTAATAACAGCACCAACCTCACCAGTACCGTGCAAAGTCACCTTAGAGTAATCAGATGATGCAGAGTCATCAGTGATATTTGTGATGACAGGGAGTGCTACATTTAGATCGACTGAGTAGTTAAGACCTCCACCAGTTTCAATGATAATGGTATTACCAGCATCATCTTCAAACTCTGCTGTTACCTGTAATTTATGATCAGAATCACTAGCTAAATCGGAACCAGTAACGTCTAAAGAAAAACCTCCATCGCTCTGAATGTCTTCAGCTTTAACAGTGTATTCATGACCATTGACCGTAACGACAATATCCTTAGCATTAGTGTCATCTTCAACAGCAAAGATGCCAGTTAAAGTAACCGTTCCCTGAGACTCAATAGCATTAACGATGTCATCCTCTGTAACGTCATCAAAATACAAAACAGCAGTTATAGTTGTGTCTAAAATAGCAGAATTAGTAACATTCCCTTCATTTCCTGCTGAATCAACAACAGACATTGAAACGGTTAATGAGCCATCAACCAAACTAGCTAAATCAAGCCATTCGACAGATACATTACCTTCGCTATCCACAGATATAGCATCAACAGAAACCGATAATGCATTAGCTGGATTCGCACTATCCGTGATCACAATACCAACTACTGTAGCTCCTAACTCAACCTTACCAGCCAAATTTGTAGCTCCACTTTCAGTTTTGTTTAAATAGATATCACCATTAGTCTCGAATGTAATTGTATTAACACCATCTCCATCTACTGGAGCCGTGTTATCCACTGTCACGTTTTGCGTGGTCGTGCTTTCGTTGCCCGCAACATCGACCGCTTTGATGCTCAAGCTGTTTGAACCTTCCGGCAACGCATTCTCGATCGCGATGGTGTAATTACCATTGGCATCCGCCGTGCCTGTCGCAGTCTGAGGTTGACCCTCTGCATCCGTGTACGTGATCGTCACGGTCGCACCCGCTTCTGTCACACCACTAATGTCTGGCGTCGCATCGTTCGTAATCGTGTCGTCGTTCGAACCACTGTTCGTCGCATCCGTGATGTCCGACGTCAAGCCGCTCACAGAGGTATCCACTGTCACGTTTTGCGTGGTCGTGCTTTCGTTGCCCGCAACATCGACCGCTTTGATGCTCAAGCTGTTTGAACCTTCCGGCAACGCATTCTCGATCGCGATGGTGTAATTACCATTGGCATCCGCCGTGCCTGTCGCAGTCTGAGGTTGACCCTCTGCATCCGTGTACGTGATCGTCACGGTCGCACCCGCTTCTGTCACACCACTAATGTCTGGCGTCGCATCGTTCGTAATCGTGTCGTCGTTCGAACCACTGTTCGTCGCATCCGTGATGTCCGACGTCAAGCCGCTCACAGAGGTATCCACTGTCACGTTTTGCGTGGTCGTGCTTTCGTTGCCCGCAACATCGACCGCTTTGATGCTCAAGCTGTTTGAACCTTCCGGCAACGCATTCTCGATCGCGATGGTGTAATTACCATTGGCATCCGCCGTGCCTGTCGCAGTCTGAGGTTGACCCTCTGCATCCGTGTACGTGATCGTCACGGTCGCACCCGCTTCTGTCACACCACTAATGTCTGGCGTCGCATCGTTCGTAATCGTGTCGTCGTTCGAACCACTGTTCGTCGCATCCGTGATGTCCGACGTCAAGCCGCTCACAGAGGTATCCACTGTCACGTTTTGCGTGGTCGTGCTTTCGTTGCCCGCAACATCGACCGCTTTGATGCTCAAGCTGTTTGAACCTTCCGGCAACGCATTCTCGATCGCGATGGTGTAATTACCATTGGCATCCGCCGTGCCTGTCGCAGTCTGAGGTTGACCCTCTGCATCCGTGTACGTGATCGTCACGGTCGCACCCGCTTCTGTCACACCACTAATGTCTGGCGTCGCATCGTTCGTAATCGTGTCGTCGTTCGAACCACTGTTCGTCGCATCCGTGATGTCCGACGTCAAGCCGCTCACAGAGGTATCCACTGTCACGTTTTGCGTGGTCGTGCTTTCGTTGCCCGCAACATCGACCGCTTTGATGCTCAAGCTGTTTGAACCTTCCGGCAACGCATTCTCGATCGCGATGGTGTAATTACCATTGGCATCCGCCGTGCCTGTCGCAGTCTGAGGTTGACCCTCTGCATCCGTGTACGTGATCGTCACGGTCGCACCCGCTTCTGTCACACCACTAATGTCTGGCGTCGCATCGTTCGTAATCGTGTCGTCGTTCGAACCACTGTTCGTCGCATCCGTGATGTCCGACGTCAAGCCGCTCACAGAGGTATCCACTGTCACGTTTTGCGTGGTCGTGCTTTCGTTGCCCGCAACATCGACCGCTTTGATGCTCAAGCTGTTTGAACCTTCCGGCAACGCATTCTCGATCGCGATGGTGTAATTACCATTGGCATCCGCCGTGCCTGTCGCAGTCTGAGGTTGACCCTCTGCATCCGTGTACGTGATCGTCACGGTCGCACCCGCTTCTGTCACACCACTAATGTCTGGCGTCGCATCGTTCGTAATCGTGTCGTCGTTCGAACCACTGTTCGTCGCATCCGTGATGTCCGACGTCAAGCCGCTCACAGAGGTATCCATGATAGCACTGTCAGAGCCTTTCTCTGACACGTTGCCAGCTTTGTCGGTAATCGTTGTTTCAACGGTCAACGTCGCGCCTTCTGCTGGCGCCGCTACCGTCGTCAACACTTCGCCCGCTTCGATTTGAGCCGCTGTTAACGTGATGGTCTCGCCGTTCACCGTCAACTTGTCGCCTTCAACCGCATTGGTGCCCGTTAGAGAGATGGTCACGTTCACGTCACCATCTAGCTCGGCTGCGCTGATGTAGCCGTTGTCGTTCACATCTTCTGTGATAGTCACGCCTGGCGCACTCGCTGCCGTCGTATCCAACGTCGCACTGTCTGAACCTGTACCAGACTCGTTGCCCGCCGCATCCGTTTGTGTCGCCGTGACTGTGATCTGCGCACCTTCCGCCACGCTTTCTGTCCACGTGATCGTGCCCGTCTCTGCGTCGTAGCTGTAAGTGGCATTGTCAGTCAGATCGCCTGCTGTCAACGTCACGGTGTTATCGCTATCGCCATTACCGATGCTCAACGTCACTGATCCGCCTGCCGCAAGATCCGCCGCATTCACCGCCACACTCACTTGGACGTTGTTATTGCCCAACTCGTCTTTGCTGATCAAACCATCGTCATTCGTATCGTCAACGATACTAACCGTTGGCGCGCTCGCTGCTGTGGTATCAACTTGGTAATTTGAGTTAGCAGTTACAACAAGAATATTTCCTGCATTGTCGCTCAGAGTAATTGTTGCATCGATACGTCTATCTGAATCTTGGGCAAGATCACTACCAGCAACATCTATGCTAAACAAACGATTAGTAACGGAGCCAGAATACTCTTTACCATTTACAGTAAGAGTAACTATATCGCCATTTTTCACATCCCCAGAAACAATCCCAGTAATAGCTACAGTACCTTGAGCTTCAGCAGCAGAAATAATGTCATCCGATGTAACATCTGATATAGACATTCGTCCATTAATATCAACATCAACCGTATGAGTCGAAGTACCAACACTATTAACCGTGTTACCAGCATCATCAGAAGACGTCACAACCACATCGAACTCTGTGTCTGCCGCAAGATCAGAACCCGCCACATCGACAGACCAGTTTCCTGAAGCATCGACCGTTGTGTTATAAACGTTGCCGTTGATGGTCATCGTAACTGCATCGCCTTCTGCGATGTCGCCACCTGTCGCCGTACCTGTTACGGTCACTGTGCCTGCCGCTTCATTCGCGTTAATCACGTCATCAGACGTGATCGCATTCACTGTCACCGTGCCTTCATTGGCCACTGTATCCAAAGTAACGACGACAGGAGAAGAAGTTGACGTATTACCAGAAGAGTCGGTCACTTTGATCGTAAGGCTGTTTGTGCCTTCCGTTAAATCACCCACTTCCGCGGTAAAGGTTTGCAAGCCGTCCACTGCTGTTGTGCTGTTTATCAGCGTGTCGCCGTTATAGATTTGCACCAAGACAACATCGCTATCAATGTTGCTTAATGTGAACGTAGCTGTAGTGTCATTAGTGAGCAGATCTGAGTTAGACTCACCTGTATCGCTACTAGTAGCTAAACTGATTGTAGGGGTGGAAACGCTTGTATCGGATGTCGTCGTGTCTGAAGAAGAATTACGGGTAGTATTCTGCTGTGTTGTTGTCACATTTTCTTGTCTAGAACCATAACTGCCTTGACCGTTCGTATCATAGCCAAAGCCTGGCAGGGAAGATGAGTAATCAGTGTCATTACCGCCGCTAATTCCGCCAAGAGCACCTGTACGTTGAACATCAACATCCACTCGCTGCTGTTCGCCTTGTGTTTCACCTGCGGCAGGCGCGTCTTGAACTAAAGTAGGGTCATCACCTGCAAGAATAGCATTTTGCAACGCATCAATATCCGTTGATGAGTCAGCAACAAGGTCTTGGTTATCACCCGAGTTGTAAATTTCATCTGTTATTTCTACAACAGAGTCTCCACCAATTACGACTTCTGTTCCGTCAATAAAGGCAATGGTGACACTGCTGTTAGCGCCTGTCACAACCGTCTCACCGAAGAATATAGGATCACCGATTTTGACAACGCGCTCTTGCCCGTCGATTGACTGAATCGTTACCGAACCGCTTAGCTTAGATATAAAACCGATCGCGTTACCTAATGTGGCAAATGGTACTTGACTGTCGCTCATGATGCTTTCCCTAAATAAAGAGACTCTATGTAAAAGTCAGAATAATTTTATAATTACTACCAAGATAGGAGATTAAAAGCCTGCTCGCTATTGTACCTTGGTACAGTCGAGGGATTTTTCTGCTTATTGAGTCATTTTAGGCGCTGATTGCACTGATCATTTGTTCTGCCTGCGCATCAGTTCAGACTGTCATTGCCATAAAGAAATCAAATCTTTATAATTTTCCCACTTTCGGACAGTGATATTGTTAATACGTCCAGACTATGTTGTCCGTTGTCTATTCTGAATGACTCACTCATTCTACGAGCCTAAATAGAAGCGCAATTTGCACTCTAGCCATGGCGCAATATTCCAAGCACGATAAATTAAACAAATAAGTCGAAGGCTGAAGTCATCAGCGTCAATATTATTTGCCCAAATACTTTCAGAAGGTAATACATGATCGATACGATAAAGAGAGATTGGCTCTCGAATATAAAAGGCGACTCTCTCGCCGGCACAGTCGTTGCGCTGGCACTTATCCCAGAAGCCATTGCCTTCTCTATCATTGCAGGTGTTGACCCTAAAGTCGGTTTATACGCGTCATTTTGTATTGCCGTGGTCATTGCGTTTGTGGGTGGCCGCCCCGGCATGATTTCAGCAGCAACCGGTGCGATGGCGCTATTAATGGTGACACTTGTAAAAGAGCATGGCTTGCAATACTTGCTAGCGGCCAGTTTGCTAACGGGTGTTTTTCAAATCTTTGCGGGGTATTTAAAACTCGGAACCTTGATGCGATTTGTCTCGAGATCAGTGGTGACTGGCTTCGTCAATGCATTGGCTATTCTCATTTTCATGGCACAACTGCCCGAACTAACAAATGTCACTTGGCACGTTTATGCCATGACAGCAGTGGGCTTGGGCATTATTTATTTGTTCCCATTGATTCCAGTGATTGGCAAAGCGGTACCTTCTCCATTGGTGTGCATTGTTTTGTTGACTATTTTTGCCATCAGTTATGGCCTAGACATCCGCACCGTTGGCGACATGGGTGAACTGCCTGACACACTGCCTATTTTCCTATGGCCGGATGTGCCTTTAAACCTAGAAACGCTACTGATCATTCTGCCTTATTCATTGGGGCTTGCGGTTGTTGGTTTATTAGAGTCCATGATGACGGCCACCATCGTAGATGAGTTTACTGACACCACCAGCGATAAGAACCGTGAATGCAAAGGCCAAGGTGTTGCCAATATTGCGTCTAGCTTATTAGGTGGCATGGCGGGTTGTGCCATGATTGGTCAATCGGTTATCAACGTGAAATCCGGTGGTCGTGGTCGTTTATCCACGTTTATTGCGGGCTTTTTATTACTAATCATGGTGGTGTTCCTCGATGATTTGATCGGCCAGATCCCAATGGCGGCATTGGTCGCTGTTATGATCATGGTGTCCATTGGTACTTTCTCTTGGGAATCCATAATCAACCTGAAAAAACACCCACTTTCGACTAACATTGTTATGTTAGCCACAGTCTCCATCGTGGTAGCCACTCACAATTTGGCCATCGGTGTTTTTGTTGGTGTGTTACTGGCATCTTTATTCTTCGCTCATAAAATTGGTCGTTTTATGGTGGTAAAAAGCGAACAAAGTGCGCAAGCAGGACACCGTACTTACAAAGTTATTGGTCAAGTGTTTTTTGCGTCGTCAAATCAATTTAATGCGTCTTTTGATTTTAAAGAGGCCGTAGAAAAGGTTACGATCGATCTGAGTGATGCGCATTTTTGGGACATCACAGCCGTATCCGCGCTAGACAAAGTGGTGATCAAATTCCGCCGCGAAGGCGCAGACGTGGAACTGATAGGAATGAACGAAGCCAGTGCAACCGTTGTCGACAAATTTGGCGTTCATAACAACCCCGAAGAAGTCGAAAAAGTAATGGGTGGTCACTAGCCCTAACAATAAGAAGGAGTGCAACATGATGAATGTAATAGCTTGTATTGATGGATCATCATTATCTGAGTGTGTTACCACCGCGTCAGTGTGGGCCGCAAAACAAATGGACACACCAATCACCCTGCTGCACTCCTTAGAAAAAGAAGCCATCAGAACCGATGATGACCTATCGGGCTCCATTGGTTTTGGTAGCCGAGAGCACCTTCTAGACGAGCTGGTCGCGTTGGACGCAAAGCGCGCCAAGCTTGCTCTTGAACATGGCAAACTTGTTTTAGAGAACGCCAAAGAGTTTGCTCTCAAAGCCGGCGCCAAGCAAATCGATTTAGTGCAACGCCACGGGGATTTAGTCGAAAACCTAACCGACCTAGAAGAGTCAACGCGCCTTATTATTCTTGGTCGCCTTGGTAGTAACCATACTCAGAATGCCCACACCATTGGCTCGCATATCGAACGTGTCGCTCGCACGTCACACCGTCCAATTTTAATCAGCGTGGGGCAATTCACCGCACCGAGTAATTTTATGATCGCGTACGACGGACGAGAAGCCGCCGACAACGCCATTGCTCGTATCGCAAAAAGCCCATTACTGCTTGGCCTACCTTGCCACTTGGTCATGGCTGGTGAATCAACACCTGAACGACAAGAAAAAATCACTCAAGCACAAAAACGCCTTGAAGATGAGGGCTTTCAAGTCACCGCTTCAATCATCCCAGGTAAGATTTACCCTGTGCTCACCCAATATCGAGAAGAACACCAAATCGAGCTAATGGCGATGGGCGCGTACGCTCATTCCAAGGTACGTCAATTTTTTGTTGGTAGTAATACCAGTAAAATGATCATCGAAAGCACCATTCCACTGCTAATTTTACGTTAGATTACGCCTTCCGATTACCAATCCATAAAGGGCGAACGTATCAAGATTCGCCCTTTTGTTATTGCCACCGACAAGCCATAGCACCTCACACAATGTGACATCCTCATTAAACTTTATTTAAAACAAAATATATGAATTTTCATATATATATTATTTCACATACAATCCCCGCATTATTTCGCCATGACGGACACACAATGACACCGGATATTTTTTACAAAGCCCTCGCAGACGACACTCGCCTACGCAGCCTTCTATTGATTACACAAAAAGTCTTACATGAGTCCATTGGCATTAAGCACGGCTCCATGACCACCATTCATGACATTACTAACACACAAACCATCATCGACGCCCCGCACAAAGATTTGCGTCGTGCATGCGCCTGCGGCACTAGTCTAATACCAACCACAACAGGATCTGCGACGGCAATCACTCACATCTTTCCTGAACTCAAAGGAAAGCTAAATGGGGTTACGCAAATCGAACCGCAGAACTCATGCGCAAAGTCGGATTAATGGACAAATAAACTCAACACAATTCAACAAAGTGACAAAGCGAGCCCTTATGCTGCAACAGCCTTCTAAAAACGTACGGCAGTACCTCATAGTGACAGGCAATTATTGGAATTTTACGCTAACCGACGGCGCGTTGCGTATGTTAGTTGTGCTCTATTTTTACCAGCTAGGTTATGGCGCACTGGACATCGCTTTGCTCTTCTTGTTTTACGAGTTTTTCGGCGTTATTACCAATCTATTCGGCGGTTGGCTAGGCGCAAAATGGGGACTCAACCGCACGATGAACATTGGCCTCGCCATGCAAATCATCGCCCTATCGATGCTTTTATTGCCAGCCAGCACACTGTCTATTCCATGGGGCATGGCAGCCCAAGCCTTATCGGGCATTGCAAAAGATCTCAACAAGATGAGTGCCAAAAGCGCCATCAAAACCCTAGTACCCAAAAACGCCAGTGGCACATTGTATCAATGAGTTGCGTTGCTAACGGGCTCTAAAAATGCACTCAAGGGCGTTGGCTTTTTCTTAGGCGGCTTTCTATTAAGCAGTATCGGCTTTCATGATGCTATCTTGGTGATGGCCATCGCACTTGGGCTGGTCTGGCTCGCCAGCCTGTACTTACTTAGAGAAGACCTAGACAAATCCAAAAATAAACCTAAATTCTCAAAAATGTTCTCTAAGAGCCGCGAGATCAATATTCTATCTGCGGCGCGACTGTTTCTGTTCGGCGCTCGGGATGTTTGGTTTGTGATCGCCGTTCCGGTGTATTTATCCAGCCAATTTGACTGGGATCATTGGCGTGTCGGCAGCTTTCTTGCCTTATGGGTTATAGGTTATAGGTTATAGGTTATGGCATAGTACAAAGCCTCGCCCCTCACCTAACCGGAAAAGCGCAACAAGAAGCGCCAACAGGCCGCCAAGCAAATATCTGGGCCATACTGCTCAGCATCATTCCAGCAGCCATTGCCGTTGACATACAAACATCCGATCAAACCTTATGGATATTACTGAGTGGGCTCATAGTGTTTGGCGTGGTATTCGCCATTAACTCCTCACTACACAGTTATTTAATCGTGCACTACGCCAGTGAAGATGGCGTGTCGATGGACGTAGGGTTTTATTACATGGCAAACGCCATGGGACGACTAATCGGCACCATGTTGTCGGGTTGGGTTTATCAGGACTTTGGTTTGACAGCTTGCTTGTGGGTGTCTTGTGGGTTTCTTATTCTTGCCAGCGTTATTTCGTTCTGGTTACCACAGAAAGCCATCCAGTAGAAAAAACCGACATCGTCGACGATGTCGATTTTTTTAAACACAAGCCATATCAATAAAACATCCAATCCTATTGTTGAGCAGCAAACGTCTTAGCGGATGCGATGAACGCCTCAACACCTTCTTTTGGCGTTCTAAAAGACGTCACCAATCGAATCACACCCTCTTCCCAACGACCGCCATAAAAGCCAAAACCTTCGGCTTGCAAATGATCAATCATTGGCAATGGCAAGGTGCAAAACAGCATATTTGCCTGAGCTGGTGTGTTAATTTTTACGCCTGGAACGGTTTTCAAACCATCTTGCAACAACGCCATCATGGCATTGGCGTGTGTCGCGTTAATACGCCACAAATCATCCGTTAAGTAAGAAATCATCTGAGCGGATAACAAACGCATTTTCGAATGCAAATGGCCGCCACGCTTACGACGATAACCCAGCTCTTTGGCTACTTTCTCGCTAGAGAAGCCTTTATCTTCTAAAGACCGCTTAAACAATACGATGGCTTCAGACGCCATCACACCATTTTTTGTCGCGCCAAAAGACACAATATCCACACCCGCTTTCCATGTCATTTCAGCGGGTGTACAACCCAAAGCCAACAAAGCATTGGCAAAACGAGCGCCATCCATGTGAACTGGCAAGCCTGCCGTTTTAGCCACATCAGTAATGGCTCGAATTTCATCCAAAGAATACACACTGCCCACTTCGGTCACTTGTGACAGACTGATCACAGAAGGCTGACAGGAGTGCACATCTTCGATTTTCTGATTAACCAGTTTTTGCAACTGAGCAGGATCCATCTTCGCATCCGCACCACCAATGCCAACAAATCGCGCACCACTAGTGTAAAACTCCGGTGCGGTACTTTCGTCGTTTAGCAAATGACTTTCTTGGTGGCACAATACACTCCCCCAAGGTGGCGTTAACGCGCTGATACTCAATACATTCGCGGCCGTACCGGTGGACACCAAAAACACATCCACATCACACTCAAACAGTTCCGACAACATACGCGTGACTTGCGCCGAGCCATCATCATTACCGTACGGCATAGCATCGCCTTGAGCAGCTTCCATCATGGCCTTAAAAACAGAATCCGATGCACCGGCAACATTATCACTGGTAAACGCAACCCTCATTGAACTACTCCTCCATTCATTTATTTCGTATCCATGAACCATACCATGCTCGCAATGAAAACCAAGCAATCGCCCTCCGTTTTTCCAATACCAGAAGTCAAAAACCAAATAGCCTAAACGAAGCGCTTTCATTACTGTGATGACACATTATAAAAGGAGCCATTATGTCGGTATTTACTGAGCGCAAAATCGATTGTCATAATCATATTTTTGACCCGCAACAATTTCCCTATCAAGCCGATTCTCCTTACGCGCCAGAAGGCCATGAAGTCGCCACGGCAGATTATTTTCTGCAAGTTTTAGAAACCTATGGCGTTTCACATGCCTTATTAATTGGCCCAAATTCCGCCTACGGCGAAAATGACAATCGTGCTTTATTGGATGCGATAGCTCGCTCTAACGGTCGCTTCAAAGGTATGGCTGTCGTTAAACAAGATACGCTTTCAGAGGAATTGGCAACGCTAAAATCCCAAGGCATTGTTGGCGTGACGTTTAATGTAGCCTATTACGGATTTGAGCATTTCGCTCGATCTTTGCCCTTGATGGATCGATTGGCAGATTTAGAGATGATCGTGCAAGTTCAGGTTGAAAATGAGCAAATGCTCCGATTAGCACCGCTACTGATGCAAACCAAAGCAACCATTTTGATTGATCATTGTGGGCGCCCAAACCTTGAACACGGTGTAAACAACGCGGGCTTTCAAGCCATCTTAGCGTTAGCCAAAACACAACGTGCTTATATTAAAATCTCTGGCTTTGCCAAATTCACGCAAGGCGCCTTTCCTTATACAGATACAAAACCTTATGTCGAGGCGATTGTCGAAAATTTCGGAGAAGATTTCATTATTTGGGGATCAGATTGGCCGTTTTTAAAAGCACAACATAGAATGGATTATGGCACCTTGCTCACCCTTGCTGAGAAGCAATTTCCCGATACTAGGGTACGAGCAAAGTTTTTCTGGGAAAACGCAGCCAAACTCTGCGGCTTTCCAATATAAATAAGCAGACAACAAAAACTAAGCCGTTTTCAGCGCTACAATCTTTGCAGTACTACAGCCTTTTTAGTACGACAGTAGCCTGAAGACGACTCTGCCCAAAGCGCGACATTTTTTCAAACTCATCCCGGGCAATCGGCACAAACTGACAATCCAGTGGGCTTGGTGGATCGTCAGGCAATTTTTTATCGTCGTCTAAATCGGGGTCATGCACCAAAATACAATGTTCGTCGTAGCCCGACATCACCACCCAATGGGGCGATTTTTTCCCGTCCATGCGAAAGGTGCTGATCAAGATAATCGCCAAGCCGCCCTCGTCAAAGGCTTCTATTAATTGTTCTAGCGGCATCGCCGTATAATGCAATGGCACACCGACATATTCGCATTGCTCAACAAAACTGTCATGCACGCGAGTAATGACCTCTTTCTTTAGCTCGTTACGCACGCTGTCGACGAACAAAGGACCTTCTTCGCTTAACCAAACGTCTGCTGACAAGCCACGCTTTTTCGCTGCCAACGCCAGCCCCATAGGGTGACAACCGCCATGACCAGACGTCATAAAAATCGTCGTCGCTTCACGCCAAATTTCTAACTCATCGTTCGGCGTTGCCAGATAATCTGGGTGCATGGAAGACAGCACCATTTGCAATGATGCAGGACCACAAGTAAATGGCGTACCTTGCGCTAACCAAGGAATCGCGCGCGTGGTTTGTTCATCACCCGCATGACGCAAACGTTTCTGCATACGAATCGCATCGGTTTGGTCTTCGTAATAAGCATCGTAATGACCAAACTCCTTGTAACCCATTTTTTGATACAAGGCGATGGCATTGTGATTCACATCACTAACTTCCAAACGCAGCAACATCTTGCCTTTTTTGAGGGCTTTTTTCTCACAGGCTTGGATCAACAATTTTCCGATACCAAGGCCCCGTGCTTCAGGTGATACCGCTAGCGAATACAAACGAGCCAAGTGAGTACCTTGGCGAAGATGCAGCAAGGCATAACCCAGCAGTTCACCGTCTTCCTTCATTGCAACAAATAGCGCTGAACCAGAACTCGTAATTGCATGACGAAAACTACGGCGACTCAAACGGTCACCAGTAAAGGCTTTGCCCTCCAAAACGAGCAATGCTTTTAAATCATCTATACTAGCTAAACGTATATCAATATTTGGGAAAGAACAGGTGACCGAGCTTGTGATCATTACATCGCCTCTAAAGGGCAAAAGGTCGCTAGGATCGTCGAACTACTGACAGTTTAACGATGAAAATTTTCGCGCATTCTAGGGCGAAACCTATCTAAAAGATAGTCTATTTTTTCATCAAAAAAACATTTTATTTTTTCATTTTAGACTATTGTTAAATTAGTAAAACAAGCGCACCATCCGCACAAATTGAGGGTATTTTTTACCCCCCATTTTTGATAAAACTTTTAAACACTCATAATGATTTTTTAAGCAAAAGGAAAAGCATACCCAATGTCACAGACTTACATAGTTGTTGATCAGGCCAAAGATTGGTCCGCATTTCTACCAAGCGACCGTGTTATCACTTTCACGCAATACCTAAACTTGGCGGCTACCAAAAGCCAAGGCCGCACTCGCATCATCAACCTTTGTAAAAGCAGTAAATATCTCTCCGATGGATATTACTGCTCTCTGTTGGCAGAAAGCCGCGGCCATCACGTTATGCCGTCTGTGCGCGTGCTAAACGACCTAAGTAAAAAAGACCTTTATGAGCTGGAGATCTCACAATGGCTGCCTTTACTTGCAAAAAAACTGGCCAAACCAGACGCACCAATGGAAATGAAATTCCACTGTGTATTCGGCAAAACCATTCATCCAGAAATGAAGGAATTTGCACGCAAATTATTCGAAAGCTTCCCAAGCCCTGTATTGGAAGTGACTTTGAAATTCCGCAAAGAATGGCAAGTCACCGCCCTCTTCTCTACATCACAAAGTAAACTGAACGACGCAGAAGAAACCCTGTTCGCCGAATCCTTAGAAGCTTTTAGCAATAAAGTATGGAGCAAAGGCCGCATTCAACGTGCGGCGAAATTCGACATGGCCATTTTGGTTAACCCAGAAGAAGCCATGCCGCCTAGTGATGACCAAGCAATTAAAAAGTTTATCCAAGCCGGTAAACAACTTGGTATACACGTCGATACCATTGGTCCAAAAGACATCATGCGTCTACCAGAATACGATGGCTTGTTCATTCGTGAAACCACCAACATCGACCACCACACCTATCGCTTCGCTAAAAAAGCCGAAGGCTTAGGCTTGGTTGTTATGGACGACCCACAATCCATCATGCGTTGTACCAATAAAGTGTACTTAGCAGATTTGTTCAACACTCACAAAGTACCTTGCCCAAAAACACGCATAGTACACAAAGGTGAAAGCAACGTAGAAGACGCATTGGAAGCCGTTATCAGCTACCCTATGGTGGTAAAAATCCCAGACGGTGCATTTTCTAAAGGCGTTATAAAAGCTGAAAACCGCGAAGCTTTGACTGAAAGTTTGAACACCTTGTTTAAAAAATCGTCTTTGCTATTGGTTCAAGAATACCTTTACACCGAATTCGACTGGCGTATCGGCGTACTGAACAACAAACCGATCTTTGCTTGTCGCTACTACATGGTGAAAAACCATTGGCAGATTTACCAACATACAGGTAGCAAAAGCCAAAGCGGCGGATTTGATACGTTACCAACCTTCGAAGTGCCACGACGCGTGCTACAAGCCGCCATCGCTGCCACCAAACCAATTGGTGAAGGCCTATACGGCGTCGACGTAAAAGAAATAAACGGTCGCGGCTACGTTATCGAAGTAAACGACAACCCAAGTATTGACCGCGGAGTAGAAGACAAATACCTAGGAGACGAACTTTATATGCAAATCATGTCGGAATTCCTACGCCGAATGCAGATGAAGCGTGGCGATATTCACGCTTACTAAACAAACACACTAGCCATACAAAAGGCGACTGATGGGTCGCCTTTTATCCCGCTGAAGTTCAAGTTTTCATTCTCTTCATCGATAAAATCACCCCGCCAAAAACTCATCAACGGCAGCCAGCGCTTGCGTCCCATAGATTACCGAAGGGCCGCCACCCATCATGACAGCAACGTCGATGGTTTCTATTAGCTCTTGTCTTGAGGCACCGGCTCGGATCGATGCCTTGGCATGAGAAGCAATGCAGCCGTCGCATCGTGCGGCAATGCCGATACTCAGCGCCATCAATTCTTTTACCTTGTTTGAAAGTGCCCCTTCACGCATAGACGCTTTGTACATGGTCATAAAGCCATCCAAAATCTCGGGGGATGCCTTGCGGTATTCTCGTGAAAAAGTATTTTGCTCTTTGTTTATTTCATTGTAGTTTTTCATGTCAGCCTCCATAAATAAGATAAACCTAATATATAAAATGAAAAGACAATAAAAAAGGCCATTCCCAACAGAAAATGACCTAAAGCAAGAAATGAGGTTAGCCGTGAATAATCGCTTTATTTATACAGCATCTCACCACGCATTGGAGCAAGCACCTTTAAAACACGATTTTGTTGCGGGTAGGTTAAGCCAGCGCGTTTCATTGCACTTACCAACAAATCGACAGTTAAGTTGAAATCGGTTTCGTTTATCTTTTGTCCTTGATGCACTTTCAGCATGGTATCACCCGTGTAAGTACAAGGTCCCCCTGTATTCACACAAAGGTGTTCGATAAATTTCTCACGAAATCGCGTGATATTGGTTTTTTCAAAATAACGATAAATGTCTTTGTTGAAGCTAATTTCGTCAATAAAATTATCCGTAATCGCCTCGACCGTCGGCTTACCGCCGATTTCGTCATACAGACTTTGTGGCGCTTTGTTTGGCGCTGCGCAAGCAACCAAAAATACACTGAGCGCAATGAATGATGCTTTTACTAGGTTTACCATAAGTACCCCGTCATGGATAAATAAATGCCTTTTTGGTCTTTCTTCGTCGCTACTGTGCCTAAATCAACATACGCTGCTGTGATGTTGACGTTCTTGTTCGGCAGGTAACTCACAAACACATCCGTCCAATCGTCTTCAACAATGGATAGATTGTTTGGTTTTTGACGATATTCCATACCCACTACCCAGTTGGGCGAAAGCAGCAAACCAACACTGCCTTCCATCATTACTTGGTAGCTGTTATTTTCTGAGCCACCATACCCTAATAAACCCATTTCGTTGGCTTTTGTTGCACGCGCCGCCACATTCCATACTAGGTTATAACCCGCAACCGCGCCCAAATGCACTTTCGTGGCCGCCACATAAAAATCCGTACCGCTGTCAGTTTTTGCCCCCACTTTTAATGCGACGGTGTCGCTGTCCAGCTGCTTATACTGTACTCCAGCGCTCACTTGTGGATACGCAGAATACACAGCATCACCATACAAACGAACCTTCAACCCGACAATGTCTTGCTTGATTTGCTCTGACGTTAAGCTCAATCCAGTAATCAGAGACGCTGGTAAAACAAACGTCTGCTGGGCATAGCTTAGTTCGACTCTGTCATAAAAACTCGTCGCCACTCCGATGGAGGTCATACGAAAGTCACTGACATTCACATCGGACATAAAAAATGACGCCGCTGTTTCGTCTTGACTGTCGTAACCCGCCAAGGTCGCCCATGGCACCAAGCCACCGCCACCACTGCCTTCCACTTGGGAAAGCCCAGCCGTTGCTAAAATTTTACCGTCTGCCGCCATGCTTGGAGCCGTTGCAAAAAAACAACAGCCCACACTCAATATTTTCAATATCCTGTTATTCATCACTTCGAATTCCTAAGGTCATCGTCGATCGGTTTACTTCGACCATTTACTCTTTCCAAAACCGCTGTACATTGACCCCATCGGTTCAATCGGAGGCAAAAGCTCTAACGCGACGGTTTGTTGTGAATCATCTGTGATTTCTAAATCCAGAGTGGCACTAACGCCATCCAGCATTCTTTCACTCCATACAGACACAGTGTCACCCTGCTTCACGGGTAAACGAGCCTTTCCTTCTTTGTCCGTTTTCACCGCAAATGTATTATCGGCAACAATAATATAGCCGATCATGTCATCATGAATATTACAGCCCAGCACAATCAAACCGGGTTTATCAAACAGAATAGGATCAATTTCTGTGCCTTTATAAAGCTTAATTTCAAACACTTTCGGTTTAGAAAAACTGTAAACATGGTGTCGAATATCGTCACTGTTTGGAAAAGCAACCGACTGACCTTTTTGAACAACCAGCACTCTTGGCACAAACGACTCATCGATTTGGTCCATGATAGCAACCGTGTCTGGCGTCACAACTGAGCTATTCGCTACAATCACAACGGCATCTTGCACCGGCATGTTATCTTGATCCAAGATGGTCAAAGTCAACTCGGCCCACGCATTTTGCAAAGCGAATGAACACATAAGAATCAATATATAACGCATTTTATTTCCTTTTGGTTTTATTCGATTAAGCAGTACCATGTCTGTAATCGCGCATTGTTTAAGGTAACTTATTCCATGAAACAGCAAAGCACGAGCCGAATCACTATATTTTCTGTTATCCAGTGCTCGTAAGAGTAAAGATAGACAACAAGGAATGAAATAAATGCGCGAACTCATCGAGGTTATTTCTTACAAAAATACCGCCAAGGCGCATTCGCACGGTCACACTCAGATTGTATTGCCTCTGTCTGGGCAGCTTGTACTCGACGTTGAGCACCGCCAACAGACAGTACAATTTGGACAAGCTTGCATGATATCCGCCAGCCAATCACACACCCATTTGGCACAACAAGACAACCATTGTTTAGTTCTGAACTCGCTCCCACTCTGGGACGAAACCATTGAAAGCGAACACAATTTCGTCGAGCTGTCTCCACAAACTCAAGCCTATTTACCATTTTTGTCCAGCTTAGCAGCAAGCAAGAGCGACCACATTACCACTCGCCAAGCGTTGAACTTATTGGAACATTTACTGCCCATTCCACAAGCAAACATTGTCAAAGCCGACACTCGATTGGCCAAAGCAAAACACCGTTTAGACCACCATTTCCAACACAGCTGGAGCCTAGACGAATTAGCCAACGACATACACCTAAGCAGCAGCCAGCTCACGGTACTGTTCAAACGTCACCTTGGTATGACGCCAAAACAATATTTACTGCAACGAAGACTAACCGAGGCCAAGATGTGGTTAGATTCCAGCAACAAAAGCCTAGAAGACATTGCTCATAAAGTCGGCATCAGCGACGCCAGCGCCCTAGTCAGACTGTTTACTAAGCACTACAACATCACCCCTGGACGTTATCGCAGCGAAGCTCGATAAATTAATCGTCCTCACTGATTTCTAATGCCATTTCCCAGTTACGAATAAAGCGTTTTTGCTTGGCATAATCACGCCCCACCAACAACTGCTGATCCAATTCAATCACACCAGTTGGGCCCGGAGCATTCACCACATAGGGATCATTTGGGGTACTCGAGTCTGGCCAAATGGGAAACAATAAGCCTTGCGTCTGCATCATTTTTTGTGCGCTATCCGACAACAAAAAATCCAAAAACACACCAGCATCTTCTGAGTTAGGCGCTCCTTTCGGGATCAACGCTGCGCGCATCAACATCAGCGTATAATCCTTAGGCAAGATCATTTTTAACCGATCGTCTTCCTGCGCCCTTTGCGAGGCATAAGAACCCAACAAGTTGTAGCCCAAGACCAATTTACCCGACGCGACATCGTCAATAATATCGTGCGTACAGCAATAGGTTTGCACATCATGACTGCCAAATGCTTCCAACAAACGCCCCCATGTTACATCTGCTTGGCGAGCGTCTTGACTGGCTAATAAATACCCCACGCCACTTTGTCGAATATCATACGTACCGATTCGCTTAGTCATGGTTTTTTCATTTTGACGAATGGTTTGCAATAAAGATTGACGGTCTTCCGGTAAATCGCCGGGGAACGCCTTTTTATTCACCAACATCACAATAGGCTCAAGGGAAAAAGCAAACAGCTGATTCCGCCATTTAAAGTTATCCGGTAAGCGGTCCGTAAAACTCGACTGATAACTTTGCGCATAGCCGTCATTGACCAATTTAAGATGCAAATCCATCGCACTGCTGATCACCAAACTCGCCTCAGGCTTTTGCTGCTCTTTGATCGTGAGGTAATACAATTCCAGCGTATTCACATCTCGATAGGCCACCTTAATCATCGGATGTTGCACAACGAACGCTCTCAAGATTGGCTCAAACGACGCCAAATCCATCGCCGAATTGATATACAACACCCTCGGTGCATTGCTATCGCCAAACCAAACAGGATCCGTTGCCCATGCCTTTGACATAAACGGAATCAGCAGAAACATCACCCAAATAGACACCGGCTTCATAAGACCCCCTCATCAAATCGAAACTTGGCAAAATCCACCTGAAACGTCGTGCCCTTAGGCTCGGTGTCCAGTATTTGGAGGCGCGCAGAATGGTGATCCACAATGTCTTTTACCATCGCCAGCCCCACACCACTGCCAGCAATATCATAACGGCCTCGATAAAAACGTTCGAACACACGCTCTTTTTCGTCATCAGGAATGCCGTCACCATAATCAATCACCTTAATGCGATAGAAACGTTCAAACGCATTCACCTGCACAATCACTTCCGTCGCTTTTTGCGCGTTTGAACCACTGTATCGCACCGCATTTTCAATGAGGTTTTGCATCATCTGCTGAATCGAAAAACTGTCGCCTAAAATCAACGTCTCTTTCAGGTCGCAATCCAGTGACAAATGCACACCTTGATGCAAAGCCGTTACCGCCTGTTCGCGACAAGACGCTGCGATTGGAATCAGCAAATCCATCGGCTCTAATCGGTGCGTTTGTAAACGATGCGATACCACCGCTTGGTTCAACAGCAAGGTCACCGTCTGGCTCAAAGCATCGCACTGTCGCACAATGTTATCTAACGCCTGACGCTGTCGCTCGGAGGCCGTACCATCCACAGAATGATCCCCGAAAGACGTGATATCCCGAGCGTTTTCTGCCAACGCTTTTAGGCTCGCCAATGGCGTACGCAACTGATGTGCGGCATCAGCGGTGTAATTTTCCAACTGCTCTAAGTTCGTCTGGAGACGCGCCATAAAGTGGTTAATGGCCACCTTCAGGTGATGCGTTTCTTTCGGCGTGTTGATCACAATAGGAGTAAGGTCGCCCATCGCCCGCTCTTCCAAAGCGCGCTCAATACGGTGCAATGGCCTCAACACAAGATGACTACCAATAATAATAAGAGTGATCGCCACCAAGGCAATAAACACCACCACCTCAACGGCTTTTTGCGTGACGGCCGCTGCCATTTCTTCACGGGACAATCGAGTTTGCCCCAGCACAATACGCACGGTTTGCGCGGTTTCTGGGTCGGTTAAATGACGCTGAATCCAAGCAAAACGCACCATCTCGCCAGAGTATTCTTGATTATAAAATTGAATTTGATCGATCTTAGGAGGTTGCGGTGGTTCGCTGTTTAGATCTTGATAGCCTGTGATGAAGCCTTGCTCAAGGCTTTCGACCTTATAAAAAACCCGATCTTCATCGGCCTGCGCCAAGGTAGCAAACGCCGACCAAGGAATATCAATACTCACTTCATTGCGCATTAAACCGACGTTTTCATCCATTTGCAGCAAGGCGCTGCGCAGCAAACGATCGTATGATAAATCCGCCAGCTTTTGGCTGTAGTCAAAAATCAAGTTAATCGCTAATCCAGCGATAATACCGATGACCAACATCCCCGCTAAAATAAAGCGAAAACGCAACGATGGGGCTTTTTTTAAAGCGTTTTCTTCCTCTTCTTTACTGAGGTTTTGGTGATTTAGTGATTTCTGCCACATAACCAATTCCTCTTAAGGTATTTATTGCCAAATCGCCTTTGACCATTTTTTTCCTTAAGCGCCCTACGTACAACTCAATGGCATTTGGCCCCGGCGTTTCATTAAAATTGAATAAATGATCGGTGATTTCATCCTTGCTTAACACACGCCCTAAATGGCCGAGAAAAATCTCAAGCAAGCGAAATTCACGGTTAGTAATCGCGGTTAACTCACCGTCAATAAACACCTGACGGCTATCACGATTCACTAGAATGTTCCCGTGTTCCGTGGTGTTGGCGGCATAACCCTGCTTGCGACGCAGCAATGCCCGACAACGGGCTTCTAACTCACCAAAATCAAAGGGTTTGGTCAGATAATCGTCCGCACCTTCGTCTAATAAACGAATGCGGTCTTCTATTTGGTCTCGTGCAGTTAAAATCAACACAGGCGTATCATCATCGCGTTGTCGCAGTTTTTGCAGCAACTGCAACCCTGACAAACCGGGCAAATTAAGATCTAACAGTATTAAATCCACCGACTGATATTTCAAAAGTTCGTCAGCGCGCTTACCATCGCCAATCAGATCAACACCGTGCCCAAGGCTGGTTAGTCGCTCGCAAATTGCCTGACCCAGCACTTGTGTATCTTCTACCACCAGAATTCGCATAACCGTTAGCCATCGTCTTTTTTATTATAAAAACAACAAAATTCGAGCAACGTGAGTCACTCGAATTTTGTTATCACAATGCCTTTAGTATTACAGGGCTTAAGCGTCTTTAACAGACTCTTTTGATCGCTTCATTTTGGCGCGAACAATTGGGCCAACAACGATAGGTAAAATCAAGCCAAGAATCGCTACCGTCCATAGGCCAATACTCAAACCACTATTGAAAAGCACACTCCAATCACCATCAGAAAGCACCAATGCATGACGAAGGCTCTTCTCCATTTCTGGCCCAAGCAACATACCCAAGATAATAGGCACAAGAGGAATATCCACTTTACGGAAGATATAACCCGCCACACCAAAACCAACCATGAAATACAAATCCAACGCACTGTGGCTAACAGAGTAGATGCCCACAGACGCGATCAGAGTCACGATCGGCATTAGGTATTTAGGTGGAATGCTCAACAGCTTAACGAAGATGCCAACCATTGGAATGTTCAATAAAAGCAACACCAAGTTACCCACGAACATCGCAGCGATAACACCCCAAACAAGATCCGCGTTTTGCTGGAACAACATAGGGCCCGGAGAGATGTTCAAAGAAATCAACATCGCCAACAACACCGCTGTTGTACCACTGCCAGGCACACCCAATGTCAACATAGGTACAAGAGCACCAGACGCTGCACCGTTGTTACCCGCTTCAGGAGCCGCGACACCACGAGGATCACCTTTACCAAATTCACCTTTATCGGAAACGCGCTTTTCCAATGTGTAACTAATAAAGCTACCCAAAGACGCACCCGCACCAGGAAGAACACCGGCAACAAAACCCAGTACTGCACCACGGAAAGACGCAGGTAACACTTTGATAATGTCTTTTGCAGATAATTGAAGTTTGTTGATGGCAACTTGCTTCAAACCATCACCCGCGTGGCGCTCTAGGAAGAACAACAACTCACTGATCGCAAACAAACCCACGATCGCAATAATGAAGTCCACACCTTCAAACAACTCAAGCGTATTAAAAGTGAAACGCTGAACGCCCGTAGAAATGTCGATCCCCACTGTCGCGATCATCAGACCAATTGCCGCCGCCATCAAGGTTTTGAATTGGTTCTTACCCGTAATACCGCCCAAAGTGGCAAACGCAAGCGCAAACAGAGCAAAGTATTCAGAAGGGCCAAATTTCAATGCAAACTTCGCTAGAATTGGCGCTAAAATCACCAAACCGATGGTCGCAATAAAACTCCCTATAAAAGACGCAATAGCAGAAATCGCCAAGGCTTCAGCTGCTTTGCCTTTTACAGCCATAGGATAACCGTCTAAACAAGTCATCATAGCCGGCTCGTCACCTGGAATGTTTAACAGGATTGACGAAATACGACCGCCGTACATGGCACCCGCGTAAACAGACGTTAGCAAAATCAAAGAGGACGTTGGAGACAAGCCCAAACTGAATGCCAATGGAATAAGAATCGCAACACCGTTTGCAGGGCCAAGACCCGGCAATGCACCAATTAATGTACCTAATATGGCACCAATAACCGCAAACATAATACTTTCCGGCGTTAACGCCACCGCAAAGCCTTGCATTAATAAGCTCATAGTATCCATATTAAAACTCCAACAGACCTAGAGGCAGTGCTAATTCAAGCACATTATTGAAAAGGAAGAAGATCACAACAGAGCTTGTCACACCCGTGATAATACTCTTTGTCATACTTGCTCCCATACGCCAGCTGAGGAAACTCACCACCAGCGCCGCCGCAGGCATAAATCCGATAGGCTCAATTGCCCAGGCAAAGGCCAACATAGAAAGCACCACAACACTCAACTCAATTAACATTGCGGTCGGTGCCCATTTCTCATCAGGGTCAGGGCGAACTATCATATAAATTGAACTAATACCTAAAATGATAGACAGCATGATAGGAAACGTTTCTGGTCCAACACTTTCGTGTCCACCAAAAGGAATAGGGAACTGTGTTGCTTCCCATCCGTACGCGACGGCAAGAATCAGCATCAGCATGCCAAACACACGATCGTTTATACGCATGTTTCTGCTCCATGTAAGTTAATTAAGGGGTGAATAGGTAAAACAGGAGGGAACGATTTGTCATAACAAATGCCCCTCCAAATAGCGGTCTGAGGTTATTTAATTAGACCGATGTCCTGAGACAAGATTTTGATGTCTAGCGTTTGATTTTTTACGAATTGAGTAAATTCAGCACCAGATTTGTGGAATGGCATCAAACCGTTTTTCGTCATGATGTCTTTCCATTCTTTCGTAGTGTAAAGCTCGTTCATTGTTTTTACCCACCAATCGTACGAATCTTTGCTCGCATTTCCTGGTACGTAAAATCCACGCCAGTTTGGCGCAACAGAATCAATGCCCTGCTCCATTGCTGTTGGGATAGAATCGAAAGGCGCTGGTAGACGCTCTTCAGAAAGTACCGCTAGCACGCGCAAATCACCAGAATCCATGAAGCCTTTTACTTCAGAGATATCACCAGTAAACGCATCTACGTGACCACCAACCACTTGAACCAAAGCTTCAGAACCACCGCTGAATGCTAGGTAACGAACTTTAGGTAGGTTTTCGACGTTTGCTTTTTGTGCCGTCATCAATACTTTCAAGTGATCCCAACCGCCTGAAGCACTACCACCAGCGAATTTCACCGCGCCTGGGTCTTTTTTCAACGCATCGATAACTTGAGTAAGAGAAGTGTATTTAGAATCTTTGCCTACCGCGATGATGCCGTAGTCTGCGCCCAATGTACCAACCCATTTAACTTGGTCAGCATTCATACCAGGGAATTGGCCTTGAGCAAGGCGAGTTGTTGTTGCTGTACTAGCGGCAACAATCAGGTTTTCGTCTTTGTCGCGTTTACTGATTGTGTGAGCGAAAGCAACACCACCACCAGCACCCGTCATGTTGACAGTCTGTACGTTACCTTTGAAGTAACCTTCATCGACCAATACTTTACCTACGCTACGGCATGTAAAGTCCCATCCACCACCTGGGTTCGCTGGGGCAATACATTCACCACTGCGAGCTGGTTCGAAGGCGTAAGCCTGTCCAGCAATAGAAAGTGCTACCGCACCAGAAACAAGAACAGACTTCAAAGAAATGGTATTAAGCATGGTTATCTCCTGCTTGTTATTTTTTTTGTTGTTAGCGAATCAAGTGTTGAAAATAGACATTCCAATCAACCTGAGTCGTTAAACCTTACCCCTCAAACCTGTCACTACCCTGTCAGAGGTCAATATTTTTTACTTATTTGCAGTAAAAAACTCATTTTTGACAAATTAATTCGCGCATTTTTAACAATGCCTAAACGACAAAAAACCGTTAATCTGCCACTCAATCAGACTAGAACAGCTTTTAGGAAACAACAACATGAGTGCACAAAATCCACAAGCCACATTGATTGGCAGCATCGCTATTTTGCTCTGGAGCGCGTTGGCGCTTTTCACCACCCAAGCGAACTTAGTCCCGCCAATGCTGCTGCTCACCTTAACCTTTGGTGTTGCGACGCTGTTGTTTTTTATTGTCTATTTATTCAAAGGGGAACTGCGCACTTCATGGCAAAAAACGCCCAAACGCGCCATGGCGATGGGTGGACTGGGCTTCTTTTTTTATCATTTTTGTTATTTTTATGCGTTTCAGCATGCGCCACCGGTAGAAGCGGGACTAATCGCGTATCTATGGCCGCTGCTCATTGTGCTCATGGCAGGCATGACGAAGGGAAATCATTTATCGTGGACGCATTTAGTGGGAGCCGTCATCGCCTTTATAGGCACCAGCGTCATGCTGCAATCTAAAGGAAAAATAACCGACGTTGCGTTAAATTCAGCGTATAACTGGACAGGTTACGCAGCGGCGTTTGCCTGCGCATTGATCTGGTCGAGTTACTCGGTGGCCAACCGACGCTTTCAGACAGTGCCATCCAGTGCGGTTCTCTGGTATTGCCTAATCACCACCCTGCTTGCTGGCTTATCGCACCTTGCCATCGAGCCACCAAACTGGCAATTTCCAGCCAGCACATGGATTGCCATATTAGGACTGGGATTTGGCCCTGTGGGCATTGCGTTTTTTTGTTGGGACTTTGGCGTGAAAAAAGGCAATTTGTCCTTACTCGGCGTGCTGTCTTACACCGCCCCCGCGTTATCGACTGCATGGCTTGGACTTTTTACAGACGCGCAACTCACCACAGGACAAATCATTGCCTGCCTCTTAATTACAGCAGGTGCGTTGTTCGCTAGCTTAATGCCGAACAAAAAAATACCCTTGGCCGTGGAAACCAAGGGTATTGGATAGATCACCTATATTGAAACACTAAGCCACTTGATAAAGCGTACGCGGAATCTTCTGCAAGTACGCTTCCATTTCCGCCATGCCATTAGGCTGATCCACTTTTACGCCCAAATCGCGCATCGTGCTGCCCAACGCGTGCAAAGTACGGAACAAGTTATGCTCGCGGCATTGCTCCCCCATTTGGCCGATACGCACGATAGGCTGACCAAATGAACCCGCAATTTCAACACGATACATCTCAGAAATATGACGACAAATCTGCCCAGCGGTTAGACCTTCCGGAATGTTAATCCCCACCACAGAGTTCAAACGAGAGGCGGGTGGAATAAACAACGTCAACCCCATACCCTCAATACCCGCTTGCAACGCCTTAGAACAACGCAAATGGCGAGCAAAACGATTCTCCAATGTCTCGTCACAGACCAATTTTAACGCTTCATGCAACGCCATAATGCCAGACACAGGCGCGGTGTAATGGTAGCCATCGTTGTGCCAAAAATTTTCAGCCAACTGAGCATCAAAACACCACTGAGCGGTTGGCTTAGTGCGATTTTTTACCGCTGCCCACGCCTCATTAGAAAACACCAACAAAGACACACCGGGAATAGACGACAAGCCTTTTTGTCCGCCCGTGATCACCACGTCCACTTGCCACGCGTCCATTTTCAGCGGCATAGTGCTAAGCGTACAAACCGCATCCACCACCACTAAACAGCCATAAGACTTAGCAATCTTGGTAATTTCTTCCAATGAATGATTAAACACCGTATTGGATGTTTCGCCTTGTACTAAGGTGAGCACTTTTGGACGAGTCTCTTCGATGGCTTTACGAACACGTTCTGGGTCCGCGGCTTCATGAACCCCAACATGGAACTCATGAACATCCGCACCAATACGTGTCGCCATTTCCGCCATACGATGACTAAAGAAACCATTGTTAATGCATAAAATACGCTCGCCCGGTTGCAACAAATTGGCAACCGCCATTTCCATCGCAGCAGACGCCGGCCCCGCCACACCCAACACCCATTTAGACTCGGTTTGAAACACGTAACGCGCCATCGTTTTGACTTGCCCGATTACTTGCGCCATGACACCACCAAGGTGGTTGATCACCACCGAATTGGCCTTGGCCACACGCTCAGGAATAGGAACAGGGCCTGCACCCATCATTAACAAAGGTTCGTGAGGAAGAATTTCGTCTAAAGATTTCACCTGGGGTCGAGGAATGCCCATTGGCGATGAAGCAGTCATTTTATACAGCCTATTGGTCAGAATTTAAAAAAACACCTTCACGATAAAAAGCCTAATTTTTCACTTTTACAGTAGAAAATGTCGTGTTTTGCATTTTAACAAAATATTATTTTGGAATAGTACAATATCCTTATCAATAATAAGAGGCAGTAAAATGAAAAGAGTGTAATAAACCACAAGCGCTTCATTTCGCCTTAGATCTGAATGGTATCCTTTTCCAGCGGCAGTATTTTTTACTTCGTAAGAAGCAGGTTAACTGTGCGAGATCACCGACAACTGTGCGATAATGCGCGAAATTCCCTATTCAGGATCACCCTATGATTACTTGTGGTATCGAAATTAAAGGCAGCGAAGTCATTCTTTGCCTACTGTCCAAACAAGACGGACTGTTTCAAATCGCCGACTGTCGCCAAACTCGACACACCCTCAACAACCCAAACGACAGCGAAAGCGTACGCAAATTTCAATTCATGCTGAAAAAACTGTTTGAAGATTACAAAGTGAAACGAGCGGTCATTCGTGAACGTCCAACAAAAGGCAAATTCGCTGGCGGCGCAGTTGGCTTTAAAATAGAAGCGGCGATCCAATTGATAAATACCGTAGAAGTGGATTTATTCAGCGGCGCCAAAGTAAAAGACATCTTGCAACACAACCCAATGCCAATTCCCTTCAAAGCAACTGGCTTGCGTGCATTCCAAGAAGGTGCTTTCACTGTGGCGTACGCTGCACTGTCAGAACACATTCCAGAAGCGTAAGTAGTAAGATTTCGCAATAAAAAAACGGACTCCGTTGAATGGAGTCCGTTTTTTTGTGTCTGAATTATTTTTCACTTTCATCGGCCTTAGTGAAAAGCGCTTTAAACAACGCCTCTGATTTCGCCAGCCCTTCCTCGGTTAATGTCACCGATTTAGATTTACCAACTGGATTATGAAGATAACCCTTCTCATGCAATCTATTGGTTATACTCCAATCAACTTGCTTCCAAGCATGCCCCAAATACTACTTTTCATCTGACCATAAATTCCTGAATCTGCCAATATCAAGCTGTTGTTCCAAGGCCTCTGCCACTCCTGATGATTTATATCGTTGCCATATTTTGCAGCTTTAAAGTGAAGACTTTTGTGCTATTTCGAAGCAAAAAAGGCGTAGCAGAAGAACTGTAAAATTGACAACCTTGTTATGTGCAATTTAAATAAACTCTTGGATTAGTGCTTGGAGCTCATTTGAAGGGCTACCTTGCTCAATGTAGTCGACTACCGATTTATAACTCTCACAAATCTTGTACTGCTTTATTGTAGGTTTTTTTGGGTCTCTAAAGTTTTTAATTACTCCCTTATCCATTAAGGAAACTGCGATTAAGTCCCCAATATGAGACAATGCCGATCTGACCATTACCTCAAGACCGAATGACATGAATCAGCTTTCCTTCGCCGATACCGAATTTACCAGCAAACGCCGCAAGACTCGCAAAGAGCTCTTCCTTGGTCGGATGAATGAGCTGATTCCATGGCTACAGCTCGAAGCTCAGATTGAGCCGTTTTACCCAAAAGCTGGCAATGGTCGGCGTCCATACCCTCTCGCTACCATGCTGCGCATTCACTTTATGCAGAACTGGTACAACATGAGTGATCCAGCGATGGAAGATGCCCTTTACGAGATCACCTCTATGCGGCTGTTTGCTGGCCTATCATTAGAAGGTGCGATCCCAGACCACACGACCATCATGAATTTCCGTCACCTGCTTGAGAAGCATAAGCTGGGTCGTAAACTCTTCAAAGAAGTAAACAAATGGCTGTCTGATTCTGGCACCTACTTTAAAGAAGGGACAATCGTTGATGCGACGATTATTGAGGCAGCAAGTTCCACCAAAAATAAATCTAATGCACGCGATCCCGAAATGCACCAAACGCAAAAGGGAAAACAATGGTTCTTTGGCATGAAAGCTCACATCGGTGTTGATGCAAAGCGTGGGTTAGTTCACAGCTTCACCACGACGCCTGCCAATGATCACGATTTAAACCAGTTGACGGAACTTCTTCATGGCAATGAGTCATTTGTATCGGCGGACTCTGGCTACCGTGGCGTAGAAAAGCGCACAGAAACAAAAGATAAGAATGTCGATTGGTTAGTAGCTGAGATGCCCAGCAAGATACGTGCTTGGAAAAAGCACCCCCGCCTCAACAAGCAGCTGATCCGAACGGAATACTTAAAGGCGAGTATCCGAGCGAAAGTCGAGCACCCGTTTAGAATACTGAAATGCCAGTTTGGGTTCCGCAAAGTCGTCTACAAAGGCCTGTCTAAAAATGACAACAAACTCGCCGTGCTGTTTGCACTTGGAAATTTGTTACGAGTAGATCAGATGATACGTTCTGCACGGGGTTAATCCGTCCAAATAACGGTTGTAAGGTGCTTGAAGTACCTTACAAGTGGGTTAAGTGGTGATTAAATGTCGCTTCTGAGGAAATACTGTCACAAGCTGAATGTCAGCTAAAAATTGTCTTACTTGTTCGTATGTTCCCTAACCCAATTTTGATGGCTGTATCGATTACTTGTAACTCTGTGATTTCCATAGTACTACTAAGGTTTATAAAATCTATGGACACCCCGATTTTCGCAAGCAAAATCAAGATATAGCAAGAAGCGTTTTGCCGCCATCTATTCGGGTTTTTAGTAAAGCCTTTTTAGCTTTTATCCCTGATGCTATTCCTGCGAAAAACAGCGCTGACTTGGTTCTAATCATTTTGGCGTTTTCAACGAAACGATGTTAGTGCCAGAATTTCCAAGTCACGGTCCTACCTATCTTGTCATCACTCTTTTTTACTAAGCAAAATTTAGTGTGTCACTCTTTTAAATTTAGACCGTTTGAGCCTGATATTTTTGATCTCGTACCAATATCAGCCAAGCAATCCATACCAATTAATCCATTACAATATCCTGACAATACAATGAAGGCCTAGGTAAAACCATAAGAGTTTTAGGGAATTGAAGACACTCAAGACTAATAACCCCATCTTCCGTCTTCCCCTTGAAGAAAGGGGAAGAGACTTGGCAGCAGTATTTAATATGTTATGCGTTTACGAACAACGGCAGATCACGCTGCGCTCATCGTGCCCTACAAGTAAAAGTGTTTATGTTCAGCAGCGAGGGGCAAAGCAAACACCAAGAGCGAGGTCAAACGACAGTGTCGAGCGGTGGTGTTTGGTTTGCTCTAAGCGCCAAGGTGGAAGTCAGGGTCAAGGCTCTGAAAAGCCAAAGTAATAACCCCTCCCTCGCCCTCACTTTGAAAGACATAAGGGGGAGGAAATAAATACAGTGTCGGGCTGAAGCCGCGACCTACCCTATATATTGGACAAAACAGCGATCGATTTTCAATCAATAAAGCTGTCAATTATGGCGCAGCAAGATAAAAACGCACCAAAACTAGGCGTTTTTAGATGTTCGTTTTCTCGCGATTATGACAAGCAATACACCACCTAGGACGCTTAGCGTTGCGATTATAAGATGTAAAGTGATGGATTCATTGGCAAAAACTACGCCGCCGATGGTGGCAATAATAGGAACGAGTAGCTGCAACACAGCAGCGATGGAAGCACTAAGATAAGGCAAGACGGCGTACCAGATGGCGTAACCGAGTCCAGACATCATAGCGCCAGAGGTGACAGCGAGAATAATGCCTTCAAGTTGTGCACTCGGTGCTTGCTCACTATTAAGATAAACGACTACCAGTGCGACCAATAACATGGGAATAGTTCGAACGAAGTTAGACGTCGTGGCAAATAAAGGTTTAGCTGAAATTTTGCCTCGCCATGTGTACAAGCCCCACGCCATGCCTGCTAAGGTCATTAATACAAAGCCCAATAAAGAAGGAGACGATAAGGTCGGCAGCACCAAATAAACAAAGCCTGCAAAGGCGATGGCCAACCCAAGCCATTCCAACCCAACCAGTTGTTGACCTGCCCTCACCGCCAATACGACCAATGTCAGTTGGACGGCGCCAAACAGTATTAAAGCGCCTGTGCCGGTTTCTAATGTGACATAGGCATACGAAAAGCCCAGCGCATACACAAAGAGCGCAACCGCCGATAGCCAGCTGCCTTCGCGCCATGTTGCTTTTAGATCGTTGCGCTGGAGTTTTACGGATTGACATGCGCAAAGGAAGACCAAGGTAACTGCGCCACTTAGCAAGCGCCAGGTAGTGAATTGAGCTGAGTCGATCAGACCGTCGTTCAGCGCCAAACGACACAGTACCGAGTTCGCGGCGAACGCCAATAACGCAAACATCACATAGACACACAAACGTAGCAAACTTGTCATTATTTTGTTCAACAGCCCAGTTAACCTTAGGCCGATACCTCTTCGATAAACGCTCACTTTTACGCACTGGCACCAGATTTGCAAGACTCATATTAACGTCCAGCTGCGGTTTTTGATGGACCTAAAAAGGAACCTACATGACATCGTTTTTAATTTTTACCGATTTAGATGGCACCTTGCTTGACCATCACACGTACAGTTTCAAGCCTGCGCAAGCCGCTCTACAGTCACTAAAAACCGTTTCTATTCCTTGCGTTATCAATACCAGCAAGACCTTTGCCGAGCTTGCTTCCCTTAGAAAAGAGTTACATCACCAAGATCCTTTTATCGTCGAAAACGGCTCTGCGGTATATATCCCAAAACACAGCACGCTGTTTGTCGACGAAATATTAGAAGACTGCGGCGACTATTGGCGCAAGTCATTTGGCCCAAAACGTCAACGCTTAATCGAACTGACCGACAGCCAATTAGACCATTACACGTTCAAACGTTACAGCGACATGACGCACCAAGAACTCATGTCCATAACAGGGTTAAGCGAAGCAAACGCCAAGCTGTCTATGCAACGTGAGTTTACCGAGCCCATGGTGTGGACGGATTCGAACACGGCACTGAATGCCTTTCGCGAATATTTAGCGCCTTTTGACGTACAAATACAGAAAGGCGGCCGTTTTGCGCATTTGATGGGACAACACTGTGACAAAGCAAACGCAATGCTGTGGCTGGCTGAGGTCTATGCCATGCAAAGCGACGATGCGTTAACGACCATGGCATTGGGCGATGGGGAAAATGACATTGGCATGTTGAGCAAAGCAGACATTCCAGTGGTCATTCGCTCTCCGGTTCATGCACCACCAGAAGTACCCAACCGTAGCGACGCTTGGTTAAGCGACGGTTATGGTCCAGAAGGCTGGGCACAAGCGATTAATTTACTGCTCACCAAACAAGGTATTTTGTAACACGCGAGAAGAACAATAAAACGAACCATTCGATTATTTAGGAGAATTATTATGGGCGACTTTCACCAGAACGGTATCATCACCACACTTCACAATTTGGCACACCGCCCGTTAGAAGAAATGGAAAAAGAACTGTGTGAGTTTGCTAAAACGCGCCCAATGTCTCTTATTCTGCCATGTTTGTATTCGGAACTCGAAACCGATGCCATGCCGAATATTTTGGAACACTTGAAAAAAGTACCTTATTTATCGGAAATCATCATTGGCTTAGACCGTGCGACTGAAGACCAATATCGCCATGCGTTGGAATTTTTCAGCGTTTTACCGCAAAACGTCAAAGTGCTGTGGAATGACGGCCCTCGTTTAAGAGAAATCGATGGGGTTTTAAAAGGCGAACACCTTTCCCCTTCTGATCCGGGTAAAGGCCGAAATGTGTGGTTTTGCATGGGCTACAACTTAGCCGCCGGCAAAGCCGAATCCATCGCCATGCACGACTGCGACATTGTGACTTACGACCGCGAATTGCTGGCTCGCCTGATTTACCCTGTCGCCAATCCAAATTTCAACTACGAATTCTGTAAAGGATTTTACGCGCGCGCCGCCAATGGCAAGATGAACGGACGTGTGAGTCGTTTATTAGTCACGCCATTACTGTGCTCTTTGAAGAAAGTATTCGGTCATTTGGATTACTTGGATTACTTGGACAGCTACCGTTATCCGTTGGCGGGTGAATTTTCCTTCCGCCGCGATGTCATGACCGACTTGCGCATCCCTAGCGATTGGGGATTGGAGATCGGCGTATTGAGTGAAATGTACCGCAATTACTCGACCAATCGCCTTTGCCAAGTGGACATCGCCGACATTTACGATCACAAACACCAAGACTTGTCTGCAGACAATGACGATGGCGGTTTGTCTAAAATGTCGATTGATATTACCAAAGCCATTTTTCGGAAACTGGCGACAAACGGCACTATCTTTAATCAGGAAACGTTCCGCACCATTAAAGCCACGTATTACCGCGTCGCATTGGATTTCATTGAAACTTACAAAAACGACGCAGAAATTAATGGTTTAAAATTAGACGTACATTCCGAAGAGCAAGCGGTGGAACTGTTCGCGAGCAACATCATGAAAGCGGGCAACCATTATTTGGACAACCCAATGGAAACTCCTTTTATTCCTAGTTGGAACCGCGTACTCAGTGCCTTCCCTGGCGTTATGTCACAACTCACTCAGGCGGTTGAATTAGACATGGCGGAATTTGGTCCAAAATAACAGCACTGCAAACTGTGTTATCGGCGATGCCTCTGTTACTGGTTTTCTTTACAACGAGAGTCATATAGAGGCATTGCCACATTGCTTTCACCCACTTACGAAAAAGATAGGTAGGTAAAAATGGAAAATGCCCCTTTGTCGCACTTAGAGCAACGGCTTATTGCTCATCTCCAAGTCATTTACCCAAGCCTAGACAACAAAGATCTAGCGGAAAAATGCCTCGCTACGTTTCAGTTAGATCCGATGACGGAATCCCCTCGGCCCCATAGAAATCTATGGGATCAGTCCGACATTATGTTAATTACCTATGCCGATACATTACGACAAGAAGAAGAGGCGCCGCTAGAAACCTTGCATAAATTTGTCAAAAATACCCTGTCTGACTGCATTTCTGCGGTGCATTTGTTGCCATTTTTTCCCTACAGTTCGGACGATGGGTTTAGTGTCATGGATTACACCACGGTGAATCCGTCGTGTGGTCGTTGGGAACACATAGTGAATCTATCGCAAGATTTCAAAGTCATGGGCGATTTGGTGATTAACCACTGTTCTAGTCGTAGCCTTTGGTTTGAGAACTTCAAAGCCGGTGTCGACCCCGGTGCGAATTTCTTTTACGAAGCCGACCCGAATGCCGATTTGAGCGCCGTGGTACGTCCCAGAACGTCGCCATTGTTGCGTGAAGTACAAACCAAAAACGGGGAAAAGCACGTTTGGTGTACCTTTAGCCACGACCAAATTGACCTGAATTTTGAAAAGCCAGAAGTGCTGCTTGAGTTTTTACGCATTATTCATTTATACCTGAAAAAAGGCATTCGCTGGTTCCGCTTGGACGCGGTTGCCTTCCTTTGGAAAATCCCCGGTACTACCTGTATTAACTTGCCGCAGACCCATGAAATCATCCGTTTGCTGCGACTCATGATCGAACATTACGCGCCCGATTCTGTCATCATTACCGAAACCAATATTCCAAACCAAGAAAACCTAACCTATTTCGGTAACGCCAACGAAGCGCATTTAATCTACAATTTTTCTTTGCCTCCGTTGCTGATAAACAGCCTAGTCACAGGCAATTGCAGCCATTTAAAACAATGGCTGATGAGCATGCCTCCTGCTCAGCAGGGCACCACATATTTGAACTTCCTCGCCTCGCACGATGGCATTGGCTTGCGCCCAACAGAAGGATTACTGTCTGAATGGGAACTAGACACCCTGATCAATACCATGAAGCGCTTTGGCGGCAAAATAAGTTCACGCACCACACCGCAAGGCGAAGCCAAACCTTACGAAATCAACATCAGCCTATGGAATGCATTTTCGGGGTCAGCACTGCATGGTCCAGATCAGTGGCAATTTGCTCGCTTCCTGTGCGCGGCAGGCGTCATGATGGCACTCGAAGGCGTACCAGCGTTTTATATTCACAGTTTGTTTGGCACCGAAAACGATTTAGATCGCGTCGATAACACGGGTCAGTTTCGTTCTATCAACCGACATATTTGGGACATGGAGGACTTGGATCATGTGTTAAACACGCCAACCCATCACCAAAAAGTGTTCCAAAATATCACAAGGCTCACCAAGATCCGCCGTGCGCAACCGGCCTTCCATCCCAACGCGACACAATACATCTTGCACATGGGTGAGAATCTGTTTGCGTTTTGGCGCCAAAGTTTGGACAGAAGGCAGAGTCTGTTTGCGGTGTACAACATGACCGATCAACCACAAAGCTTCAATTTATCGGAACTCAACTTGATCGCCACCGACGACTGGACAGACTTGGTCTCAGGGCAAGTACATGAAGATCACTTGGGCAAAGTCACCCTGATGCCTTATCAGTTTGTTTGGCTGGCGAATAAGAAGGGCAAAGTGAAAAGTAGCTAATGTTCCCCAATAAAAAACGCGACCTATAACGTCGCGTTTTTTATTGGCATAGCAAATAGCATAAACAATCTAATGATGGACGGTTTTAGAAAATACGTTAATGACCACAACACCTGTGACGATCAAGGACATACCAATACAGGCGGCTAGATCCAGCTTTTCATTGTTGAATAAATAGCCAAATACCGAGATCAATACAATACCCAATCCCGCCCAAATCGCATAGGTTACGCCTGTTGGCATAGAGCGCATCACCACGGACAATAAATAAAACGACAGGGCATACCCGACCACTAGCACAATGCTCGGACCCAATTTAGTAAACGAGTCCGACGCCTTTAACGCTGTGGTGGCCACCACTTCCGACAAGATGGCCAAAAACAATAAAAAATACGTCATAACACGCTCCTAATTCGTGGCTTATTTGCCATCACCCTCGTCTGTTCGTAGTGACCTTTTATTTCACTGCACTCGTTTCAGTCTTCGTTCTAGATCAATGTCTTTTCTAGATCAATGTCTTCAGCCAAAAAGCCGCCCGTTTGATGCGCCCAAAGCGAGGCGTAAATACCGGAATGCTGAATCAATTCATCATGACTGCCCTGCTCAACGATATTGCCTTTGTCCAATACAATCAATCGATCCATTGCCGCGATGGTGGACAGACGATGAGCAATCGCAATGACGGTTTTGCCTTGCATCAATTTGTACAGGCTTTCCTGAATCGCCGCCTCCACCTCGGAATCTAACGCCGACGTGGCTTCATCTAGAATCAACAAAGGCGCGTCTTTTAGCAGTACTCGCGCGATGGCAATTCGCTGACGTTGACCACCAGACAGTTTGATGCCGCGCTCTCCAACCATGGCATCGTAACCGACATTGCCATAGGGGTCGGTTAACGTTTGTATAAAGTCATGGGCTTCGGCTTTTTTCGCAGCGGCGATCATCTCTTCTTCCGTCGCATCTGGACGACCGTAAAGCAAGTTTTCACGAACCGTTCGATGCAGCAATGATGTGTCTTGTGTCACCATGCCGATCTGAGCGCGCAATGAATCTTGCTTAACGTCGCTGATGTTTTGCCCATCAATGCGAATTTGACCCGATTCCACGTCATGGAAACGCATCAACAGATTCACAATCGTTGATTTACCGGCACCAGAACGCCCCACCAGCCCGACCTTTTCACCCGCCTTGATGGATAAAACGAGGTTCTCGATGACCTTGCTGTCTTGTTTACCATAATGGAAATTTACGGAATCGTATTCGATCATGCCATTTGGAACGCTCAACGAGCTCGCTCCTGACTTGTCTTCAATCTCGATAGGACGAGACAAGGTTTTCATGCCGTCGTTCACCATACCGATGTTCTCAAACAAGGCACTGATTTCCCACATGATCCATTGCGACATCCCGTTTAACCGCAAGGCCAAACTGACAGCAATGGCAATGGCACCAACGCTAATAATGCTGCCAGTCCACAACCAAATAGATAAGGCGGCAACAGAAAACGCCAACACATAATTGCACGTTTGAACCCCTACATTCAGTAAGGTAACCAAACGCATTTGCTTGTACACCGTTTGCAAAAACCCATCCATGCCGTCTTTGGCGTAATCGGCTTCGCGCTGATGATGGGAAAACAGTTTCACCGTCGAAATATTGCTGTAACTGTCCACGACTCGACCCGTCATTGTGGAGCGCGCGTCCGCTTGTTCTGCCGATACTTTTTTCAGTTTGGGTACAAAATACATCTGCAATAAAACATAACATACCAGCCAGCCGAGCATCGGGATCATCAATCGATAATCGGCTTTTGCGATCAACACCACCATGGAAATAAAGTACACGCCGATGTACACCAACACATCGAGCAGTTTCATCACCGTTTCACGGACTGCCAGCGATGTTTGCATCACTTTTGTGGAAATCCGACCAGCAAATTCATCCTGAAAAAATGACATGCTCTGCCGCAAAATATAGTGATGAGACAGCCAACGAATTCGCATGGGGTAATTCCCCAACAGCGTCTGATGAATAATCGCGGAATGCAAAAACGTCACTAATGGCATCGCCACCAAAATCATCAATGACATCCACAGCAAATGCGTGCCTTCTTCCGCAAAAAATGTCTCGGGGTCTTTATTGATCAACCAATCAACCAGCTGCCCCATAAAACTAAACAAGGTCACTTCTAAGATGGCGATAGCAGCGGTGAGAAATGACATTAGGAAAAGCGGTAATTCAACCCCTTTTGAATAATAGCGACAAAAAGCAAACAGCGTATTAGGTGCTTGTTTGGCTTCGATATCTGGGTAGGCAGGCACCCATTTTTCAAAAAAACGTAACATGAAGTTCCTTATTAAACCGTTCGAGCTGACTTGCTAGAAAAATAAAACGCCAAAAACAAAGCCAGACTAGGCCAACAGCATTTTGATGACAAAAGGGGATGAAATTGAACCACGATCTATAAGGTAAGACCAGAAAAGATCCAACCCTGAAATTCAATGCCCCTGAGCTTTACTTACTGTTTGCACAATTAAATTCTCTCACATCACGCAAACCGATTATAATTTGCTCACCCTTTATAAAATGAAAATATTTCTGCTGAATGACAGCAGGCTAACCCACTTGAAACCTGATTATATGAAACTCACTTTCCCTATTATTTTAGTCCTTGGTCTGTTGTCAGGGCTAACCCCTTTGGCGATTGACGCCTATCTTCCTAGTATCCCTACTATTTCAAAAAGCCTAAATACAGACATCGGTTTGGTCCAGATGACACTCAGTATGTATTTGCTGGTTTTTGCGTTATTACAAATAGTCTTTGGCCCGATTTCAGACGCTATTGGTCGGCGCAAAGTCATTGTTGGCGGCTTAACGGTGTTTGCGCTTGGTAGCTTTCTGTGTGCCATCACACAAAGCTATGAGATGTTATTGGTTGGTCGTGCCATTCAAGCATTTGGTGGTGCCGCCGTGGCGGTTTGTGTCCCTGCGCTGGTAAAGGATGGCATGTCGATCAATCAATTCGCCAAAGCTATGTCGATGGTCATGCTCGTTATGGCACTCGCGCCGTTGGCTGCACCCATTATTGGGGGGGCGATTTTGACCATTCTTAATTGGCATTACATTTTTGTATTTTTAGGTATTTTGGCCATTCTCGCCATGATCTTATTTTTGCGCACCATTCCAGAAACTCTGCCCGCTGACAAAAGAACGCCATTTTCGTTGTTAAACGCCATCAGAAATTACATCATGCTGCTGAAGAATCGAGCCGTTATGGGCTACGTTGTCGCATCGGCATTTTACTTTGCAGGCATGATGAGCTTTATTACGGGCTCATCGTTTGTTTATATCGAAGTATATGGCGTAGACCCCGCAAAATTTGGCTTTTTAGTGGGGTTAAACGTCATTTCTATGATGCTCGCTTCGACGATCAATGGACGTTACGTTGAGAAGCTTGGCACGGAAGTGTTGTCTAAATACGCGATTTTTATCCCATTGTTTGCGTCCCTGTTAATGATCACCCTGACGTTTTTCAATCACCCACCGTTGTGGCTGATTATCGTTTCGAGCATGTTATTTATGGGCCCGATGGGAATTCTTGGCAGTGGGTTTATGGCTGGCGCTCTTAAAAATGCAGGCAATCATAATGGCAGTGTCACCGCATTAGCCGGCACATCCCGCTTTGCCATGGGCGCGTTAGGCGGTGTCGTCGTCAGTGTTTTACATAATGGCACGTTCGTCCCAATGCTTGGCACCATTGCCACATGTGGTATTGTTGCTTTCATCTGCTTCAAACTGACCGTTCGTTACAGCGAATCCTTGTCAGAACAATAAATTTTTACACTCAATCGACCATAAGAGGCTCTCATGCTAAGCACACAAACGCTCATTGAAAAAATCAAACTTTCACCTGAACAAGTACAGTTCAAGGAAGTCATTGATGTAATCGAGCGCGAATACGACTTCACACCAATGGCGTTTACAAACGGTAGCCAAAATAACGGCATCAATGAAAACAATGGCTCATGCAAAATTTTCTCTTTTGCGTCCATTCATCAACTGAGCGAAGCCGAAACCTTACAGTTATTTGGCGACTTCTACCGTGTAGATGTATTGGAAAACCCAACAGCCGAAGACCACCAAAATATTCGTCAGTTTATTAAACATGGTTGGGATGGCATTTATTTCGAAACAACAGCTTTGGTTAAAAAAGACACTCTATAGTAAAAAAGGCCGGATGCTTTGTAGCAACCGGCCCAACAATCACGCTAGAAAAAATTAAAGTGAGAGAATGCTCAATTACAAGCGATTCGCTTTACGTTTTCGCTGGCGCCAAGCCACTAAAACAGCCAATACGAAAGCAGGCACATAGAACCATTCTTTTGCAGGGCGATCTGTTTCTGTTTCAAACTGCGTTATTTCCCAATCAAAATCCAGCTTTTGCTGCTCGGCATAACTGCCAAACGATAAATTATCAATGAGATATTTGCCTTCTTCTTCTCGCAGCTCGATACCGGCTCCTTGATACAATCTCGTTGCCGCATCTCCTTGCGAAGATACAGGCATGTGGACCGTTTTTGAAATCCAACGACCATCCAAATTCTCGCCTTCGACTGATACTCGTAACATATCTAATTTCGGATGCTGGTCAATGTAACGGTACATTTCATGGCTTGGACGTTCTTGATAAGGAGCTTGCGTCATATCAAGCCAAAAACCAGGACGGAAAAGAGTGAAAGCAATCAACAGCAGCGCCCCACTTTCATACCATCTACTTCGGTCCATAAAGTACCCTTGTGTGCCCGCCGCAAAAATCAACATGGCAGCCAAAGAAACAATAAAGACAACAACCCCTTCAACAAAGGTCACATCGATTAATAACAAGTCTGTATTAAATATAAACAAGAATGGCAACAAGGCCGTTCTCATTGAGTAGAAAAATGCTGTAAAGCCAGTCTTAATTGGGTCACCACCAGAAACAGCCGCTGCTGCAAAAGAAGCTAAGCCTACCGGGGGCGTGACATCAGCCATGATGCCAAAATAAAATACAAACATGTGAATTGCGATCATAGGTACAATCAGACCAGATTGAGCACCCAACTCAACAACAACACTTGCCATTAGAGACGATACAACAATGTAATTAGCCGTGGTTGGCAACCCCATGCCGAGTACCAAAGAAATCAGGGCTACCATCAACAGCATAATAATTAACACGCCACCAGACACGAGCTCGACAAACTCAGCCATGACTTGACCAATGCCTGTTAAAGTAACGGTACCAACGATGATCCCTGCCGTAGCCGTCGCCACACCAATGCCTATCATGTTACGGGCACCCGTGTTTAAACCTTCAATCAGATCAATAAAACCAGACTTCGCCTGATGTACAACTTGATCTTGTTTACGGAACCACGCTTTGAGAGGCTTCTGTGTAAGTAAGATAAACGCCATTAGCATACAAGCCCAAAATGCCGATAGACCTGGCGACTTGCGCTCTACCATCAAAAACCACACTAACACCACCAAAGGCACTAGGTAATATAAACCCGCTTTATACACCTCAGCGAATACTGGTAATTTAATAATTGCTTCATCGCTCGCGTCAATTTCTAGATCTTCCGCTTTTGAAGAAATGTACAGCAAACCAAAGTAACCAATGACCACAAACACTAATAAGCCGATATTCGAAAAATCACCTAATAACCACTTCAAAGCCGACACTATGTAATACAACATACCCGCTAAAATCAGCATACTGGTAATAACAATGCCTGAACGAATCAATTGCGCCGTCCAAGTACGTGCTGGTGTAGAACGAGGCAGACCTTTCATATCAGCTTTAAGCGCTTCCAAATGCACGATATACAGCAAAGCAATATACGAAATCGTTGCAGGTAAAAAAGCGTGCTTTACCACATCAATATATGGAATACCGACGTACTCCACCATCAAGAAAGCGACAGCCCCCATCACTGGCGGCATAATCACACCGTTGACGGAGGAAGACACCTCAACCGCGCCAGCTTTTTCCGCACTAAAGCCCACTTTTTTCATCAAAGGAATGGTAAAAGTACCGGTTGTTACAACATTGGCGATAGAAGAGCCTGAAATAAGCCCTGTCATCGCAGAGGACAAAACAGCCGCTTTGGCTGGGCCGCCACGCATGTGCCCAAGCAGCGCAAATGCCACTTTAATAAAATAATTTCCTGCACCGGCTTGATTTAATAAGGCACCAAACAAGACAAACAAGAACACAAAACCCGAGGACACCCCCAAGGCAATACCAAATACGCCCTCAGTAGTAAGCCACATATGATTCATGGCTTTTTCAAAAGAAGCGCCTTTCCAACGAAGTATCTCAGGCAAAGCCGGACTATCACCAAAAAACACATACAATAGAAAAAACAAAGCGACCAGCATCAATGCTGGACCAAGAGACCGACGAGCGGCTTCAAGCGTTAAAATCAAACCGACAGCAGACACAATAAGATCTGTCGTAGTGGGCAAACCCGGTCGCATGGCCAATTGATCATAAAAAACAAACAAATAGGAAGCGCAACCTGCCACAAGAAAAGCCAAAGCATAGTCTAGCCATGGAATATGACGAGTGGGGCTTTTGCTAAAAGCAGGAAACGCTAAAAACGCTAAAAAAACAGCAAAAGCCAAATGAATTGCACGAGATTGAGTATCGTTTAAAAAACCTATGCCAAATTGTGAGGGCAGCGGCGAGCCAGTCCATAGCTGAAACAATGACCACATTAGCGGTACTAAAAAAAGCAAACCGATGGAAATCTTCCCTGCCGGGTTGCGCTTACCCGTATCGGCTTCCGCGACAAGCTCTTCTAACTTATCTGGTGAAGCTGGGGTAGTTGTATTAATAGACATACAGACTCCTAGTCACACACTTCACAGTGACGACTCATAACAAAACTCAAAAAGCACCAGTCAAGAACTGGTGCTTCATTCAAAGTGCATGATGCTTCATGCAAAAGGACGCTTACTTGATGTAACCTTTCTCACGGTAGTAACGGATAGCACCTGGGTGCAAGGGCGCGACAAGTGAGGTATGAACCATTTCAATTGGTTCTAGACGAGCAAATGCAGGATGTAGTCGTTTGAAAGAATCTAAGTTTTCAAAAACGGATTTAGTCAGTTGATAAACCACTTCATCTAATGGAATGGTCCACCCCGCCCCCATATCGGCTTCAAATGAGCCATGATGAAGTGAGTTGTGTAAACAATGTCATTCATCAAAAGAAACGGAGCGAACCATGAACGAGCATAGCAAAAAAGGTCAGGTATGTACTCTCGGAGTCGATTTGAGCAAAACCAGCTTTCAACTACACGGCGTAGACAGCCACGGGCAAACGGTTATCAGAAAAAAGCTCAGCCGTAGTAAGTTGTTGCCTTGCATCGCTAATCTTCCACCTTGCGTCATTGGTATTGAAGCCTGTGGCGGTGCACATTATTGGTGTCGTCAATTTACGGCCTTGGGGCATTCTGTTCGTATTATTGCCCCTCAATTTGTCAAACCCTATGTCAAATCGAACAAGAATGATGCTGCGGATGCAGAGGCTATTTGTGAAGCAATCCAACGCCCAAGTATGCGATTTGTGCCTACGAAAAGCATTGAGCAACAAGACATCCAGAGCATTCACCGAGTGCGTAGCCAAGCGGTTGCCCGAAGAACGGCGCAAGCCAATCAGATTAGGGGACTACTGATGGAGTACGGCATTACCATTCCCAAGGGAGTCTCCTATGTTCGAAAGCACATCCCCCTTATCCTCGAAGAGGCCGAAAGTGGCCTAAGTGACGTATTCCGGGCGTTGCTCAGTACACTCAGCGATGAAATGGTTCACTTGGATGATCGGATTGAGGCACTTGAGTTACAACTGGCAACCATCGCTAGAAACCATGAAGATTGCCAACGCTTACTCACCATTCCTGGTGTCGGCCTGCTGACCGCCACCGCACTGATCGCGGCGATTAGTGATGTGGCCGTGTTCAAAAACGGCCGTGAGCTGGCCGCCTGGCTTGGGCTGGTGCCCAGACAGTATTCCACTGGTGGAAAACCCACCTTGCTCGGCATCAGTAAGCGCGGGGATACCTACCTGAGAACCCTGATGATCCATGGTGGCAGGACAGTTGTCAGGGTAGCTGACAAACATGATGATCGCCGCAATCGTTGGGTAAAGGAGCTTGATAACCGCCGAGGCAAGAATGTTTCAGCCGTTGCGGTTGCCAATAAAAATGCGCGTATTGCCTGGGCAGTATTAAGTAAAAAAGAATCTTATCAGGCAGCAGCTTGATCCTGACCGTGCTGGGTATGAGATTCAAAGAAAAGTTAAATAGAAAAGCGGTTAACAAAGTAAATCAGCAACGAGTTGCGTGGATAAAGTACAAGTGATGGCATAAAAGGTAAGACCTGCGTTCCTAAAACCTGCTAGGGTCTAGGGCTCATAGAGGCCGATCATCTGATGAGGTAGGGGCGAGCGAATTCCATCAGGGCCAGAGGTTATAAAACCTCAGCTAAAGGCCGGATATATGGAAGCAATATCTTTCTGTCACACCAGTAACTTTATCTTGCATCGCGGGGTGGACCATATAAGATACCTTTGCCGACGTAACGATCGTTGCTTTAGGACCGAACGTCAGGATATCTTGATCATTTCCGGTGTACATACCTGCAGGAATAATCGCTTGTGAAAATGCAGTGTTTTTCTGCATAACAGCAAGTGATGATGGATCATTCATTGTGATTACATTGATATCACAAGTAGTTGTTGCTTCTTGTGCAACACCATTTGGAAGACCAGACACATAAATGGTCACATCAAATTTATCATCACAAATACCTTGCGCTTGTTCCGATGCTTTTAGTTCTGCGGCAATAGCAAAGTCTTCCTTCGTCCAACCTTTTTCAGCCATCAACAGTTCCATCATTGAACGGTTCCCTGAACCAGGGTTACCTATATTCACACGCTTGCCCGCAAGATCGTCAAAAGTTTTAATGCCTGAATCTGCACGCGCCATGAGGTGAATAGGCTCTGGATGTAAAGAAAAAACAGAACGCAATTCAGGATATGGATTGCCCTCAAACTGACCTGTCCCATCTAACGCCGCTGTTTGAACATCCGATTGGGCAACACCGAACTCAAGCTCGCCTGAACGAATACTGTTTACGTTGTAACCAGAACCACCCGTTGATTCAACTGAACAACGAATTCCGTGCTCTTTGCGATCTTTGTTCAACATACGACATATAGAACCGCCTGCTGGGTAGTAAACGCCAGTTACACCACCAGTACCAATCGATACAAATTGAGTGTCTGCCATAGACAACATGGACGCGCCTGCAAAAGCAGGTACAAGCAACGCTTTAAATAGTGTTTTTTTAATTATCATAGAATCCTCAAGCATTCCGGTATTTAAAATAATGTCATGTAGCAGGTGCGTAATTGCAAATTAGATGCCAAGTTCTAAATAAAAACCTAAGACATTGATATTTATTGAAATTATTTGAATAAAACACCGAATCATTCACAACCAAAAACCATAACTTAAGTTATAGAAAAACAAAAAGCGTAAGGAAATTGTCAGCAAACCCCAGTAATACAAGCGCACTCAGTGCATTTAATAACAAAAGCTATATCTATAACTTTTGTTATGGCGATCAAAAAAACAAACAACTCAGCCTTATTTTAATTCCAGTTAGCGTGCTTTTTTTATTCGACCGATACCGTTAGTATTCGCCTTAATAACATTAACAAAAGAAGATTCCCCCTAGATGTCGAGCTCTTTTCACCTACGTACTCTGACGTGTATTCTTTGCCTTTTTTTAAGCCTAAGTACGCTTTCAGGTACGTCATCTGCAGGAGATCGCTCTGAAGAGTATTCTGGAAAAAGAGTGATTGTGGTAGGAGCCGACTATAATTTCCCACCCTACGAATTTGCAGGAGAAAATGGCGAGCCAACGGGATACACAGTAGAGCTAACAAAAGCCATTGCAGAAGTGATGGGTGTTCATGTCAGGTTCGAAATGGGAAATTGGCAAAGTGTACTAGAAGGGTTATATTCTGGTCGTCTTGATATACTTCAAGGAATTGCTTATTCGGATGAGCGGGCGCAAAACATTCTTTTTTCCTCTCCACATTCAATTGTTAATTACTCTATATTTGCGCGAAAAAACTCCCCTTCTGTTGATAAGGTCTCTCAGCTAAAAAACAAAGAAGTCATGATCCAAAATGCAAGTATCATGCATGAGTACCTACTTGATAATAATATCCAAGCCATCATAGTTCCCGTTAAAACCCATGCTGAAGCGTTGCGCTTACTAGCTTCAGGCCAACATGATTACGCATTAACCGCAAATTCCCCTAGTCTTTACCTTAGCAAAGAGATGAAACTCAATAATATTCATGCCATAGCCAGTCCTATTGCAGGTCAACGATTAGGCTATGGCGCATTGCCAAAAAATGAAGAGCTCATTGCCCTTTTCAATGAAGGCTTAGCCATTCTCAAAAACACAGGAAAACAACAAAAAATTCACGAAAAATGGTTTGGGACATTAGAATCCGCTCCTTTTCCATGGAAAAAATTAGGGCTGTATGCGGCCTCTATTATTATTGCTTTATTATTGGCTATCAGCGTCATCGGAATATGGAACTCTATGTTACGCAAAGAAGTGGAAAAGCGATCATATCAATTAAAAGCGCAGCAGGAACAACTGATTCAAGCGGATAAAATGGCCTCATTGGGAGTACTTGTGTCGGGTGTTGCTCACGAAATCAACAACCCAACAGGCTTACTGATGCTCAATCTTCCTATTCTAAAATCTGCGTGGGAAGATGCCCTACCCTATTTAGCTGAACATGCAAAAGACGACCCTAACTTTTCTTTAGCGGGGCTTAGGTTTGATCGTTTGAGTCAGGAATTGCCTTACTTATTGGACGAAATGGATCAAAGTACACTACGAATTCGAAACATTGTGAATGATTTAAAAGACTTTGCCCGTGAAGAGCCAAATGAAATAACCCAAGAGGTTAACATCAATGAAGTGGTTTCAACGGCCATTCGGTTAGTCGACACCTCCATTCGAAACGTTACCGATGATTTTGAGATTCACTTAGATAAACGTAACGCAATTATTATTGGGAGCGCACAACGGGTGGAACAAGTAATTATTAACTTGATCATCAACGCTTGCGATGCTTTGGAAAATCGTAGCAATACCATCCGCATCACAACAACCCAAAGCCTCGATGAAAAAGACGTACTCATAGTGATAGAAGATAAAGGTCGAGGTATCGATCCTGCCAACATGCTTCGCTTAACAGACCCATTCTTTACAACAAAGCGAGAGCAAGGCGGTACGGGCTTAGGACTGTCAGTTTCTTCTGCTATTATAAAAGCACACCATGGGAAATTAGCTTTTGATTCAGAATTGGGCAAAGGCACTTACGTTACCGTTTCTTTCCCTGTTTATAAACCTAGCAATGCAATGGAAGGCACTTTTACTAATACTGACTATTTAGAATCATATATAAAAAAATAAGAGCCTTTCATGAAGCACAACCTATACCCTCAATTTAAGATTTTATTAGTTGATGATGAAGTCGCTTTTCTTCGGAGCATGTCATTAACATTAGAAAGACAGGGGTATAACAATCTGACGACCTGTTCTGATCCAAGCCTAGTTCCATCTTTAATGGAAAATGAAGACATTGGCTTAGTTCTATTAGATCTCACCATGCCAAGAATATCAGGCCAGAAAGTACTGTCATGGCTAAAAGAAGAATACCCCAATGTATGCGTCATCATTATTAGCGGTGTAAACCAAGTTGATTCGGCTGTGGAATGTGTCAAACAAGGCGCCTTTGATTACTTTGTCAAAACCTCGGATCAAAACCAAATTATAGATGGCTTAAAACGAGCGATACGCACTCAAGAGCTCACAATAGAAAACCAAGCCTTACGTTCACAAATTCTGTCTAATCAACTCGAAAGGCCCGATAGCTTTGCGAATATAATTACCTCAGACCAAGCTATGTGGTCAGCCTTTCGTTACATTGAGTCAATCGCCAGTACACGCCAACCGGTTTTAATTTCAGGAGAAAGTGGTGTCGGTAAAGAACTGATCGCAAATGTTATTCACGAGTTAAGCAGTTGTTCAGGTCCACTTGTGAGCGTCAACGTGGCAGGTGTCGATGACAACGTCTTTGCAGATACACTTTTTGGTCATTCTCGTGGCGCTTTCACTGGCGCAGACAAAACACGATTAGGGCTCGTTGAAAAAGCTGCTGGCGGAACGCTATTTCTTGATGAGATTGGTGATCTCAGTTTAGCGTCTCAGATCAAGCTTCTACGACTGCTACAAGAAGGCGAATATTATCCAGTCGGAAGTGATAAACCAAAAAGAATGGAAGCTAGAATTGTCGTCGCTACACACCAAAAATTAGAAGAGCTACAAGCTGAAGGTAAGTTCCGCAAGGATCTGTTCTTTCGATTAAAAACTCACATGATCAATATCCCACCGCTGAGAGAACGCTTAGGGGATCTTCCTTTGCTAATTGATCATTTCATGAAATTAGCGTGCGCAGAGATGAATAAAGCAGCTTTAGCTGTGCCCAAAAACCTATCCATCCGTTTATATCAGTACTCTTTTCCCGGTAATGCTCGTGAGTTAAAGGCACTGGTATATGATGCTGTCAGCCAAAGCACATCAAATGAACTCAACTGTGCTCCTTTCGAGCCCCTTTTCGCCAAAGAAAACCATTTAATTTTTACAGAAAACACCGTTCAATTTCCTTCTAATGCAGCACTGCCAACGTTAAGTAACATGGCAGATTTATTAGTCGAAGAAGCAATGAAACGTGCAAGTGGCAATCAATCCTTAGCCGCTAGAATGCTCGGAATTTCTCAACCAGCGCTGAGTAAACGACTAAAAAACATGAAAGAAAACCATCCCAAAAATGAAAATATCACTTGAACACCTTGCTAGGTCAATGCGATAGTCGATACCCCAGAATGAGAGGCAGTTATGGAATTAGTAGCATTTGATTTAGATGGCACGTTACTCAATCGACATCAACGACTTTCTGATTACACACTCGACACATTGGAACGTTTGAAATCCGCTGGCATTTTTTATACGGTTGCCACCGGTCGAACGCATTTTGCGGCCATGCCTTGCATTGCAGGACACCAATTTCCTAACTGGCAAATTTTCAAAAACGGCGTCGAATGGTGGGATCCTCAACAAAATCTTTACCGTCATAGAAACTTATTGTCTCAAAGCCATATCTCTGAATTGCTCACGTCTTTTGAGGAAAACCAAATCACTCCATTTGTTTTTTGTTTGGATGAGGATGGCTCTCACAAGGTCTATCACGCCCCGTTAACAGGGCATTTGAGCGATCATATTGCCAATGAATTGGGCAATCACAAAAACATGAGCCTGCACCCAATCAGTGAATTATCGCACCACGCCAGAATCACCAACATCAGTGCGATGGGGCACCCTGAATTTATTGATAACATCATTCAAGACACGCAAAAGCATCAGCATTTAACCGCCTATTCAGGGGGTGGAATTTATAACCCAGATGCTTTTTGGTTAGACATTCATCACAGCAATGTTTGTAAAGGTTCTGCACTGATGGAACTTAAAGCAGAGATTGGTGCCGAAAGGTTGATCGTGTTTGGTGACGGCGACAATGATCTGTCGATGTTTTCTCAATCCGATGAAGCATTCGCAACGGATAACGCATTGATGCATGTTAAAGACGCCGCAACACAAGTGATTGGCCATCATGATGAAGATGGTGTTGCTCGATACCTTAGAAAACGATATGACTTGTAATTTGCGCAAGGCACGTCATAAAAAGGCAATCATTAAGGATTGAAAACGAAAGGGTTGATTTTTACCCAGCGAGCGCCATTATAAGAAGATCGATGTGGCTTGAGCCCATTGAGAAAAGGCCATTTAAGGAGTTAGTCGAGGTCTGAAGTGTCATCATGTACACTCCTTAACCAAAAGACAACATAATTGCCTTTACCCAACAATCATTATGAACCATGATTGTTACAAGAATAATTAGTTTGGAGAAGTGCCATGTTTGAATTTTTGCTATTCATCGCTGCTTGCGCAGCAATTGCTTTCTTGGTCGCCAATGTTCAGCAATCTGTCTTTCAACCAAAGACAAAGTTACAGCCTATTAAAATTGAGCGCGAGAAAACACAACGTCCAACACCGCGACACAGACGCCCTTATTAATTAATTCACTTTTCCAAATATCTCTGTTAGCCAGACTGTTTATTATGACGTCTGGCTAATTTTTCAGGTACTGATGCCGTATTCTTTCAGCTTATTCGCAATAGCACTGTGGCTCATCCCCACGGCTTTAGCTAATCGCCGTGTACTTGGATAACGTGGGTATAGCTGCTTTAACAGCTCCGCTTCCCATTCTTTGACCGTTTTATCCAACGATCCATCTTTCAAGGTTAATAACCCACCCACCACGTTATCCGATGCTGGTAAATGTATGTCTTGTGGATGCCATTCCGTGTGCTTTACGGTCAGTAACGTCTGAAGACAAACATTTTGCAACTCTTTCAGATTTCCCGGCCAAGAATACAAAGACAGCTTGATCAATGCCGACTTAGACACGGTGACCGCTGGCTGACGGTATCGTTCTGAATGGGTCTGGATGATTTGCTGAACCAGCCCTTCTAAGTCTTCTCGACGATCACGCAATGCAGGGACATTGACAACCAATGTCGCTAAAGCGAAATACACATCTTTGTTCAGCGTCACGCCATCGGCTAACTGAGAGCGTGCCAAAGAAGACACACTAATTATTCTCAGGTTTGAATCGAGACTCGTGCCTATGGAGGGTTGACGCACTAGCCATTTGGCCAATTCGATTTGCACCTTCGGCGTCAGTTGTTCTATATCGTATATGACCAACCACCCCGAAAGCTGCTCCCACTCAGCCATTTCTTCACATGTAATATCGCCCGCGTTGCGTGCAATTAACCGAGCATCGGGCTCGCCTTGACGTTTATACCAATATTGAAATAACGCCTCTATAAGATCCCGCTTCCCCGTCCCTACTTCTCCATGAACCAAAAGGGACATCGACACATCAGCGAACGCTTTTGCTTGAACCAAAGTGTGTTTCATTGCATCACTCTTAATCACCTCAGGTTTAAAGTACGCTTCTAAATGCGATTCTGCATCTGGAGCGTGTTTTAAACTGGCTGTTTGGCGTTCTAAGCGAGTCTTGGTTTTTAGATAAATCACCGTTCCTGCGGGGTTCATCACGCCATCGTCATCCGCAACAAAAATGGGCTTCATTTCAAGCAACAGCGTTTTGTTGCGAATGCGAATCCGCTTACTCATGCTTTCACGCGGATTGGCCCATGTGTCTTTGGTGACGTTAAAACCTTTGATAACTTGGTGAAGCGGCTTATGCAGAAGCTCAGTGACAGACACATTCAAATCCTCCGCCGCCAGCTCTGTTGCCATCGTAATGTTGCCCTTTAAATCTACTGAAATCACACCATCAGGCAAGGCTTCAAGCAAAGTATAAAGCGCATTGTGCTCACGCTCTGATGGCGTAAACATAACAATTTTAACGTCTTCTACACTTTCTAATCGGCGTAAATCGGCCAACAGTTGCTGCAGTTTCGAAAAGGGAATATCTGGAAAGCCACAATAAATACAACGTCGTTTCGTATCCACTTCCACTAACCGCATATCAATACCGTGGGGGATAAACAAATCGAGTGCTTCTCGCACCATCCCGATTCTGTCTTCGCATTGTATTTCGACTCTCATTGTTTTCCTTTTGAGCTCAACAGTAGCAAGTTTTGTTGTGGGGCAAAGGTTTCATACAAGGGCAAGACCGCAGCACCCAACACCCCCGCCGTATGACCAGTTTGAGCGGGACGAATTACCGGTAACGGCAGCATACTTTGCGAACGTATTATTTGTTCAGCATGTTGAATAAACAATGGTAGCACTGCCGCAGGCAAACGCCCGCCAACCAGAATCGCTTCAGGGTCATGTAAGGCAATCACAGACACCAATGCAGGCGCCACTTCCGCAGCCACTTCTGCAGACCACTCGCTTATGGCGGCATGGTAGCGCTCGTCATACCACGCGGCTTGCGTCTCTGGCCAAGCCAGCTGCTTAGCAGATAAAAAACGGCGTAAGGAAGACAAAGACAAGGCCTCTAGAATCCATTGCCCATGTTTGCCTGTTGCCGTTGGTATCAAACCAAAACTGCCCGCCTTACCATGCGCACCAAAATGGCATTCCGCATTGGTCACCGAGCTTCCGCCACAGGCGGTGCTGACAAACAAATAAAAGAATTCCCTAGGGGGAATTTCGGGGGATAGTAACAATTCACTGGTGGCCGCCGCCACGGCATCATTCTGACAAAAGCACGTTAGACCAGTGGCCTGCGCCAACCACTCTTCGAAAGCGCTGGATCGCCAGTAAGAAAGTGACTCTTTTAAATAATCGAGGTTCGATCGCTGATTCGAGTCTGTCACCAAGGTCTCTAACCAGGAGTCCATATAATCAGGGCGGGCCAAACCGATGCCTTGTACTCGGCTCCAATCCTCTCCTAAGGTGAGTTTTACTTCTTCAATCAAATCGGTGGCAATTTGTTTGGCCAATTCTTCGGTTGGAAATGAGACCGCGCGCTCCACCAGCAACACACACGCTCCGCTAAAATCCAATAAAGCGGCGCTAATATGGTCTCGATCGACGTTAATACCCAGCCCGTATGCACCTTGCTTATGAATGCTCAATTTGATCGAGGGCTGGCCTCGCCGCCCTTTTACTTTGCCTGCGACCTGCAAAAGTTGTCGCTCTAACAAAGAAGAAGTAATCACCGAAATTGTCTGCGCACTTAGGCCGGTTTGCTCTGCAATACTGACTCGCGAAATGTCAGGTTGCTGTCGAACCAAATGCAAAATGATCCTCTCGTTATAAATACGACTTTGTTCAGAGGTACTACCAGATGACGTCATGTAACTATCGCTCTTTAATAAATCTAATTGATTTAATAATATATATCCCATTAAGATGAAACAACGCTCTCAACATTGCTCAACCAATGACAAGGGATCTTCTAAAAATAATAAGGCTCACATTATACAACAGTGACCGCAGCAAAGGACGAAGTATGACTTCATTTCCAGCGTTCCAATCCGCCGAGTTTCTAAACGACCACATTCAATCGACCATGGCCTTTTACCATCCTCGTTGTATCGACTCAACAGGCGGCTTTTATCAGTTTTTCAAAGACAATGGTGACATTTACGATGCAGATACTCGTCACCTTGTCAGTAGTACCCGTTTTGTTTTCAACTACGCCAAAGCCTACCAAGCAACCGGCGACCAAGCGTATTTAGATGCCACACGTCATGGCCTAGCTTACCTGCGCGAACGTCATCGCCGTGACAATGGTGGGTATGTCTGGTTATTGAACAAAGACCAAAACCTAGACGAAACCAACCACTGCTATGGCTTTGCATTCGTTATGCTGGCGTACGCTACGGCCTATAAAGCGGGCATAGAAGAAGCCAAACCATGGATTCAAGACACGTTTGAAACAATGGAAACGCATTTTTGGGACGCCGACTTTGGTTTATACAAAGACGAGATCGCCAATGATTGGCAAGACGCTTCACCTTACCGTGGGCAAAATGCCAACATGCACAGCTGTGAAGCGCTGCTGGCCGCATACGATGCCACGAAAGAAGCACACTTTCTCGAACGCGCAACCTTGCTCGCACACAATATTTGTATTCGCCAAGCCAGTCTTGCCAATGGGGAAATTTGGGAACATTACACCACAGATTGGCAAGTGGACTGGGAGTACAACAAAGACGATCCAAAACATCTGTTTCGACCTTGGGGTTTCCAACCTGGCCATCAAACAGAATGGGCGAAACTCCTTCTGTTGATCCATCAACGCTCGCCTTTGGATTGGTTGATTCCAACAGCGCAACGCCTATTCGATCAAGCGTGGGAAAAAGCTTGGGACCATCCGCATGGTGGGCTTTGCTATGGCTATGACCCCAAAGGGAAAATATGCGATGGTGACAAATATTTTTGGGTACAGGCTGAATCGTTTGCCGCTGCCGCCATGCTTGCACTGATGACCAAACAACCTCATTACTGGGAAAAATATCAGCAGCTTTGGGAATACAGCTGGTCGCACATGATCGACCACCAATATGGTGCTTGGTTTCGTATTCTCACCCAAGATAATCAGTCCTATGATGACTGCAAAAGCCCTGCTGGGAAAACAGACTATCACACCATGGGCGCCTGTTACGAAGTCATCGAGCAGCTAAGCAAACATGGCTAAATCCCACACTAACTTAGGGGGATCATTCTATTCATTGTCAAAATGAAGTATGATGCAGCCCCCTACGTTAGTGGACGCGAGCCTCTTTCTTTATGCAGTTAGACAAAATAGATCTCAATTTACTTCGTTATTTAGACTCCTTATTACGGGAGCAAAATGTGACCCACGCCGCCAATCAGCTGGGTATCACCCAACCCGCAATGAGCAACGGTTTACGACGTTTACGAGATCTATTTCATGACCCATTACTCGTCAGAACCAGTGATGGCATGATGCCAACCGCCCTAGCAATACAGCTGCAACCACGCGTACAGAGCATTTTACAATCGGTCGATGAAGTATTGCACTTAGGGCAAAGTTTCGAAGCAGAATCCAGCTCCCGTGTTTTTCGTATTATGGCCAGCGACTACGCGGAAGCCACCCTCATCCCCCCGCTGATGAAAAAGCTACAAGATGAAGCTCCCAACGTCATTTTAGACGTTATGAACCCCAGCGATGTGAGCTTTCATGATGTGGAAAAGGGTAAAGTGGATCTGGTGATCAACCGATTTGACACTTTGCCTCAGTCGTTTCATCAGAAATCCGTTTGGGTCGACCATTTCTCTTGTTTGGTGCCTGCGGATTCAGACATCGCGAAGAACTTTTCATTAGAGACGTACCTAGAGTCTCCACATGTGTGGGTCAGTAAGACCGGCTTTGGTGTGGGTGTGGGCATTCAGCCAGAAGAAGTGCAAAAGCTAGGCTGGGTTGACGGCTCATTGGCTGACCTTGGTTTTAAGCGCAATATCCGTTTATTTACTCGGAATTACAACGTTGCCATGCGCGCCACAGAGCAGCTCGGATTGATCGCAACACTGCCTTCGTTGGCCACTCGCCTAATGAAGAACAACCCCAACGTTGTCGTGATTCCACCGCCGTTCGATATTCCGCCGGTTGAACTAAAAATGCTCTGGAGCCCATTGCTTCAACACGATCCTGGCCACATTTGGCTGAGATCAACGATTGCGGGCTGCGCAAAAACCATTGCAGAAAACAACAACCTGTAGTTCACCCGGGTCATTCAGACATAAAAAAACGAGCAAATTTGCTCGTTTTTTTATGTGTTATCTTTTACTTACTAGCACGCATTACATGTTTAGCATTTGTTCAGCGGATTCTTCAGCATTCGACACGGTTCTTTTCAGATCAGTAATGTGCCCATTATCAATACTGTAGCACCAACCATGAACGTGTAACTCTTGGCCCGTTTTCCATGCATTTTGAACAATGCTGCTCTGACAAACGTTCGCCACCTGTTCAACCACATTCAACTCACACATGCGATCAAAGCGTGTGTGTTCGTCGCTAATGGCATCCAGTTCGTCTTTATGCAAACGATACACGTCCTTAATATGACGTAGCCAGTTGTCTATCATACCGTGCTCTTCGTTGCCCATAGCCGCTTTGATACCACCACAGCCATAGTGACCAACAACCATAATGTGTTTGACTTTCAGTACATCCACCGCGAACTGGATAACAGACAAACAATTCAAATCGGTGTGCACCACAACGTTGGCGATATTACGGTGAACAAAGACTTCACCTGGCAAAAGATCCACAATCTGGTTTGCTGGAACACGGCTATCGGCACACCCGATCCATAGATATTCAGGCTGTTGTTGCTTAGATAAGGTGGAAAAAAATTCTGGATCTTCCGCCGTTACTTTGGCGGCCCACTCTCTATTTTTATTGAAAAGTTCATCTAAATAGTTAGACATGATTCACTTCCTTAGCCTTTTTGTGATACCAACGAAGCTTAATGTCCGCGGTTAAAATGATAGAATTGAGTTGCTTTAGAGCCTCACGGCCGTCATAAGACGCTTTATGCATATGAGGCGTCATACTCAATAAATTCTGTATGTCTTCCTGAGAACCAAGAGTAAATGAAAAGGTTTCTGTTTTTTCCTGCATTAGCTCAAATCCCGCCACACCGTCAGCAAACGTCGGTTTGTACTCATGAATAGTCGGATACAATATTCTTCTCAGCTCGATTAGGTGATCTGGACCCGATTCAACCAAAAGCAGCAAACCGTCGTCGCTTAATGCTCGAGAAAACTCGCTAAAAACAGGAAACCCAAATAAACACAATACGGCATCAAAGCGTGAATCTGGCACAGGCAAGCTGGCGTTGCTGCCCACCAACCAACTGACCGATTTATCTCGTTTGCTCGCGGCCGCTATTGCCCACTTTGAAATATCAAGCCCAGTGCGCTCGGCACTCGTCTCTTGCGCCATCAAAGCCTTACCAATTTCATCAAGATAATAGCCTTCACCGCACCCAGCATCGAGAATACGCACGCCGTCGTATAAATGACGTTCCGGCCAAGAAGATAAAATCGCACTCACAATGGGAAAATAATGTTGCTGCGACAGAAAGGCTTGCCGCGATACCACCATCTCTTTGCTATCGCCAGGGTCTTTAGAACGCTTATTTTGTACTGGAAGAAGATTTACATAGCCGGATTTGGCCAGATCGAATGTATGTCCTTGATCGCACTTTAAGCTTCGTTCAACAAGGCTTAGCGGTGTGGAGTCTATCGGACAAGAAAGATTTTCAAGCGTCGACACAGTGTTCCCATCGTTTAATAATTTTCGCGTGAGGAAAAGGATAACCTATTCCAAACACGCAAGACATCAAAAATGCCAAAGCCATAATGCTTTCTTAATTTGATGGCGTATTTTATCTTTAGCGGTCAAACGATGGCGCTGCGTCCGTTCACATAGGACAGAAAGTCATCACCACATAAAGGTCGAGAAAACAGATACCCTTGCACCTCTTCGCAAGCATAGCCGTTTAATGCATCCACTTGTGAGCGTGTTTCAACCCCTTCGGCAATCACTTTCAGATTCAAGCTGTTGGCCATGGCAATAGTGGCCTTAACGATGGCATCGTTATCGCAATCCAAACCCAAGTCATGAATAAATGATCGGTCGATCTTTAACGTTTGAATCGGGAATTTTTTCAGATAGGCCAACGATGAATACCCTGTCCCAAAATCATCAATAGACAAGGTTAAGCCCAGCTTCCGAAAACCATGCAATTTATCGATAGATTGTTGCGCATCCGCCATCAACATGCTCTCGGTTAACTCAAGTTCAAAGTATTCAGAATCGACACCCGTCTCTTCCAACACACGTTCCACCATATCAACCAGATCAGCCTGCATAAATTGTCGGCTGGACAAATTCACCGACAGTTTTATCGGCGCAAATCCCGCTTCTCGCCATTCTTGTAATTGTCGGCAGGCTCGTCGAATCACCCACTCGCCTAGCGGTAGAATCAAACCGCTTTCTTCTGCTAAAGGTATAAATTGATCAGGACTGATCATCCCCAATTCAGGGTGAATCCAACGGATCAAAGCCTCCGCTCCCACCACCACTTCATCACACAGACGAATCTTAGGTTGGTAATGCAGAATGAACTGCTCTTCCTCAATGGCCTTTCTGAGTCCACCACCCAAAGTAAGGTGAGCATCAATGTTATCTGCCATGTCATTTTCGTAGACAAAATACATGTTATGGCCCGTGGACTTCGCACGGTACATCGCCGCATCGGCATTTTTGAGCAAATTATCAATGTCATCCGCGTGCTGAGGGTAACTCGCAATACCAATACTGGCAGTAATCATCATTTCCATTTTGGCCACCGGATACGTATCGCTGGCATTTTGCATAATGCCCTTTGCAATGTCTTCCAGCTCATCAATGGAATCGGTGTTTTCCAATACAACCACAAACTCATCCCCACCCAAGCGATACAAACAGGCTCGTGAAGGAATACAGGTTTTAATGCGCTCAGCAACACGTTGGATAAGTTCGTCACCCACACGATGACCAAAGTTATCATTGATCACTTTAAAACCGTCCAAATCCAGGTACAAAATACCAAAATGTCGCTGGCGCTTGCGTGCATTGACCAACGCACTTTCTAACTGCTGGTACAGCAAATTGCGATTTGGCAATTGAGTCAGGCTGTCGTAATTATTTAGACGGTACAGCGCGACGTCATGATCTCGTTCTTCTTGAATATCATGGGTCAGTAAGTAAATGTCATTTGTTAAAGGATGATAAGAGACTTCAATCTTATGCCAACGAACGCCTTTTTTACTGGACAAACGGATTTCTTGGGAAAGCAACTCTTTCAGTTCTAAACGTCGCATAAAACTATTGGCCGCACCAGACACAGCAAATAGATCTCGAATATGTTGAATATCGCCAAACAGTTCGCTAAAGCGGTCGCTTGCTTCCAAATAAACGCCATTAGGATCAAAAGCGGCAACAGAAAGGCTTTTGAATTGGGTAGGTAACCTGCTGGCGGTGATCGCTTGCGCTGGTAACATGTTGCCCATCACGGCAGGAGTAGGTTTGAATAGAACGGACACAGGGTGCGCTTCAACCGACAAACCTCGACGCCCTTCCCCTAATGCAATCACAGAACCACTGACCGTGTATTGTGTACCGTCTTTCGCAAGATAAGGCCATTTAAACGGCAAAGCATCGCCCAACGACAACGCGTCGATGTAAACAGACAAGCGCTTTTGCAGCGCCTCTGAAATCAAACGTTGGCCTGACTTTATATCGCTCAAAGAATCTGTCAGCAACTCAGCGGCCGCGTCATTACACCAAGGCACACTTGAGCGCTCTATATCAATAATCCAAGCAGCCAACGGCATTTTGTCATGCACCAGTGTCGATAAATCTGTCATCTACTAAGTTCTACTACAATACATTTTGCATACTAAAGGGTCGTCAAACCATCACCACAAATCAGGCACAATAAAAACATGCTTGTTTATTGCTTCTTCCTGTTCAGAAGAAGACCATAAAAAAACATGCTCAGGTCGAGAGTCATGTAGGATTTTACCTACGAGATTGTAGGCAGATTGCGTCAAATTGAAAGAAAAATTCACATTATCATTTGGAAAAGCCAGCCAATGCGGCTTTTGTAAGATTAAAAACTTCGAAAATTGTGCCGTCAACGTCGCCGCCTCAGATTCTCGAACCCAACCACCAAACTCTGTTTGCGTTAACCACTCGCCCCCATCTTGGCTATTGCCTAAAGGCTTATAAAGCCGACCAAAAATCAATAAATTCGAATGCGGCACACGACCTTTTGCCACATCCGCAATGGCACTGACGCCTTCTTCCGTTTGCAAAATTTGTAACTGATGGTCTCTGGCTCTTGTGACTTTTTTAAGCAGACTGTCGTTTTTATTTGGCCCAATCCAATGATTCGGGTACAAATCCTGTCGTTCTAAATAAAACTTAATGGCAATTTCAAACTGGTGTAGGTCACCGGCAGGCGTTTCCACCAACATGTCCACCTCGCCCAAGGTTTTGCCTTGGCCGACAATCTGAACATGCTCCAGATGAATCGTTAGCATCGACAAATGACGGATAGCATACGAAAACAACGTCTCAAAATAACTGCCAAGAAAATGCGATTTACACGCTGCCATGGCTTCAACTAAAGACGATGGCTGTTGATCCAGAGCCAACACACGCTCCGTCACATCTGGCAACCAATAGGTTTCCAACGCAAAATCACGCTCGATATAATGTCCCTCCACCAGCCACGCAAGATCCCTAACCAAAGGATGCTGAACTCGCTGAGACAGTGAGGTCACAACGCACCGCTTAAATGCTGATCGATGCGATTTAAACACACCACAATTTGGCTTACTTTATTGGCCGGCAGTCCTTTAAACGCATCTTCCGCCATCGGCGAAATATGACAACGCACCGGCAACGCCTCCCCCGTTTCCAACATGCTTTTAAAACGCTCAATCATCACAAACCGCAACCATTGCTCAAACGCCATGGTGTCCACACAAAAAGGTTCTGAGCTTTGCTGGGCTAGTTCAGAAGGAGTCTCGCATTCCCAAACACCACCGTCTTGCATTGCCATTTGCAAGTCCATCAGTAAATCCGCCAATACATGATGGGCAGAAAAGGTTTTTTTCAACCTGATTTCTCCTATGAAAAACGGTAAGATAGCGCATCTTTAATTCACACATGAAAGCCTACCGATAGCACTTCATTTGAACCTGTATCGGCAGCATGAGCCCAAACTTTAGTATGAACAAAATAGAATCTTTAGCAGACTTATTCAACATGGTTGGCTGTGATGTAAACTATTACGACCTCGGTCGTCACATCACCAAAATCACCCCACAACAGGCGATCCAATTCGATCGCAAACAGCAAGCCTACCCCTTTCCATTTCGTCAACACGCTTGGCTTGCTTGCCTACTAAAAATGAAAAACGCTCAAACTCAAAACAGCGATAAAGCCGCTGAGCAAAGCGTAATCTGGTTCATAAAAATGCCCTTAGACGAAGCTGGCTGCCTAAACCTCGGCACTCGTGATCACTTCATCAAAAGCATCGTCGATAAAATACTACACAAAGGCGAAGAAGCTGGTTTATCTGAAGCGCTTGAAGACAGCCCTTACGCTTTCAAACCTGACCAAGAACGCATGGCCAGCCTGCATGCTATATTGGGCAAAGACCTACGCCAAACACCCTCTCATTACTTCGATGCCGTGGTGAAATACCTCTCTTCTAACGACCTAGAACAAGATGAAAGCTGGCAAACATTGGGGTTACAAGGCATAGCCGAATTGGCCACCCAAGCGCACGACAGCCACTATAGCGCACTCATTAACAATGCCATTCGCCATGCGGCCAATCCTGTTGTTAGCGCGTTATGCCATGCACTGGAACACGAAAATTTACCGGAAGCCCTACAAGACACCCTGATTGAAAAGCTGCAAACAGAACAAGAACCTTTGTTACAAGCAAGCTATCTGCGCGCCCTTTCCAGAGCAGACCTAGACGACCGACTTTTGCTCCCCTTGTTTGGATTATTGGGCAGCCTGACAGAATGCAAAGACGATGACCTTCATGCCATCGCCGCTTTGGCGGCGAAATGCCCACATTGGTTGGCTCAAAACCCTCAATTGCTGCGCATCATCATGGAAAAATTGGCACATCGAGAAGACGGCTACATAGCCTTCAAACAAATCGCCGCCGAACTCAGCCAACACCCAGAAACCAAACAACCGCTTTGGACATTACTTCGCAGTGGACACGCCAGCCCAACACTGGCGCAAGCAGTCAGTCACCTATTCACGCAAACACCAAGATCGGTGCAGTGAGTGATTAGGAAAGAAGAGAAACAGAAGAATCAGAGTCTGTGGCGTTTACAATATAAGACGCCATAAAAAAGGCCCCATTTACCTGAGTAGAAAAAATGGGGCCAAGGTAGTCGTAGATACTTTGTCAATGACGAGTCTGTTTCGGCTCGTTGGTTTGACGCATTCGTTTGCGGTGCTCGACAAATTCATCGCTCAGCATGTAGTCGCCTTGCTCGTTGTGAGCCAATGCGCCACGATTAACCAGCGCATCCAGTGTTTTTGGCAACACTTTTTGTCGACGCTCGCCTTTGATAAAGTAAAACTGTTCGTCTAATTGGATTAGCTTAAACCCCGACTCCAAATACCCAACGCACAAGTTTTGAGTTGGCGTTAATTTGAGTTTCATAATTCACCTCACCTTGCCGTCTCTTAAATTGATCATTTATCGTACACATAACTATAGAATATAGACTCTTTTTCCAATAACGAAAATTTTGCAGCACCAAGATTACAAAAAAATAAAAAAATGCTTATAAAATGCCTAAAAAAAAGGGAAGACATCACGCCTTCCCTTTCCACTATATTACTGTGAGCAGGTTACTCAGCAAACACTACGGTCTTATTACCATGCACCAAGACACGATCTTCTAAGTGATAGCGTAAACCACGAGACAGCACCAATTTCTCAATGTCTTTACCAAGACGAACCATGTCTTCTGCTGCGTGGCTGTGACGAACACGAATCACGTCTTGCTCGATAATCGGACCAGCATCCAAATCGGCCGTCACATAGTGACAGGTTGCACCAATCAACTTCACACCACGAACAGCGGCCTGATGGTAAGGCTTAGCACCGATGAAAGAAGGCAAGAAGCTGTGGTGAATGTTGATTACTTTGTGACGGTATTTTTCGCACAAGTATTCAGGGAAGATCTGCATGTAGCGCGCCAGTACAATGGTGTCAGCACCAGACTGATCAATGCAGGCTTCAATCTCTTGAAACGCTGGCATTTTGTTTTCTTTCGGCACTGGGATGCAGAAGTATGGAATTTTGTACCATTCAACCATAGAACGCAGGTCTTCGTGGTTAGCGATAACCCCTACGATTTCACAATTCAGTTCGCCCGTGTGCCAGCGATGCATAATGTCGTTTAGACAATGGGATTCTTTGGTCGCCAACAACACTACTTTCGGACGGTCTTCGCTGTCTTTCACATACCAACGCATGTTGAACTCTTCTGCGATTGGCGCGAATTCTTGGCGGAATGTTTCGACGTCAATATTCAGGCTTTCTGCGTCAATGTCGTGACGCATGAAAAACCATTTTTGCTCTAAATCCGTATGATGACTCGCTTCGATAATCGAGCCTTTGCGTTCGTTTAAGAACTGACTCACCGCCGCTACAATCCCCACTCTGTCGGGACAACTAATCACAAGTCGAAATGTTTTCTTTCTCATAGTAAAACTTATAAACCTTAAAAACGCTTAAAAATAAAAAGGCGAAGCGACACGCTTAGCCTGAATAAAACGTCAGCAAATTATACTGATTTCACTCACTTATGCTGACTTATTCTTAATAATGTAACACTGATGAATTTTGTCGTTACGATCAAAATCTGGATCGAGTGTTTCACGAGTGATGTTTTTCACATCGTATTCTTGCTCTAACGCTTCATCCAATACAAAACGACGATAGTTATTGGAGAAAATCAGCTCCCCGCCTCTCGCCAATCTTGCCATTGCCAAACGAACCAATTCACCGTGATCACGCTGAATGTCCAACACATCCGCCATTTTTTTCGAATTCGAGAACGTCGGAGGGTCCATAAAGATTAAGTCAAATTTATCGCGGCTTTGTTTTAGCCATTCAATACAATCAGCACGCTCTACCTGATGATGCAAATCCGAGAACTCGTTCAACTCGATGTTACGACGCGCCCACTCTGTGTACGTGTTCGACATATCGACACTTAAAGAGCTGCGAGCACCGCCTTGGCCGGCATGGACTGACGCGGTTGCCGTGTAGCAGAACAAGTTTAGGAATCGTGCGCCATTGGCTTTGTCTTGAATCAATTTACGTACAGGACGGTGGTCAAGGAACAAGCCAGTGTCCAAATAATCTTTTAGATTCACGATGAAGTCGCAGCCGTATTCTTCAACGATCATTTCGTGTTTCGTCTGATCAAATTTTTCGTATTGCTCTTTGCCCGTCTGTCTTTGACGTTGTTTCAAGATCACATTAGATTCTGAAATATTCAATGCCGTTGGAATCGCAGACATGACTTCAAACAAACGCTGTTTGGCTTTTTCTGGATCGACGCTTTTAGGCGCTTGGTATTCTTGAACGTGCGCCCAATCCTGATAAATATCGATGGCAACCGCGTATTCTGGCATATCTGCGTCGTACACGCGGTAACATTGGATTTTATTCTTCTCGACCCATTTTTTTAGTTTTTTGGCATTCTTTTGTAGACGGTTGGCGAACATTTGCGCACCCGGTGTCATCGCCGCTTGCGCGACCACGTCTTCTTTAATACTGCCGTCCAACAAGGGGAATCGGTAAGCGCGACATTCAATGCCACCGTTAATCACTCGTGTACTTTTCTCTGGACGAACAGGGATTTGACGCGCCAAATGGTCATTACTGGTCAGCATCATAAACTGCCAACCACGCACATTATTCACCACCCATTCACCTAATTGACGATACAAGGCAATCAAAGCCATTTCGTCACCAATACGCTCACCGTATGGCGGGTTAGTAATCACCAAACCGGGCATCTCTGGCGTAATGTCAAACTCATGCTCTTGGAAAGACGTCATAGTCACATCAATCACACCGGATAGTCCTGCGCGCTTGATGTTTTCACGCGCGGCCGCGATGGCTTTTTGTTCTCGGTCCGCACCTTGGAATCGAATACCCAAGGTCGTAGGGTCTTTTTTACGATTCTTAGCGAAATCCATCAGCTGTTGCCACATACGATGATCGTGCTGTTTCCAGCCTTTGAATCCCCAATATGGACGACGTAAGCCCGGCGCGATATCCAAAGACATCATCGCTGCTTCGACGAGGAAAGTACCAGAACCACACATAGGATCAATTAATTGCGTCAAGCCACAATCCGTTCCCCAGCCTGCCCGCAACAAAAGTCCAGCGGCTAAGTTTTCTTTAAGAGGAGCCATACCACCATGTTGGCGATAACCACGGCGGTGCATACTTTCACCAGATAAATCGATACTCACGGTAACCACATCACGCTTAATGCGTAACGCGATACGCACTTCTGGCTGCTCTTTTTCGACGTTAGGGCGCTCACCCGTTAGGGCGACAAAATAATCGGCAATCGCGTCTTTCGCACGAACCGCACCAAATTGCGTATTACGAATATGGTGGTTGGTGCCGTGGCAGTCAATCGCCATGGTGTTTGTGACCTTCATGTGGTCAGACCATTGAATCGCTTTTACACCATCGTATAAATCGTCAGCCGATTCCATTTTGAAATTGGCGATGGGCAACATCACGCGAGTCGCAACACGCGACCAAAGGCAGGCTTTGTACATGCCTTCTAAGTCTGTTGTTAGCTTTACTTGCGCTTCGCCCAATCGAGTTTGCGTCAAGCCTTCGGCGTGCAACTCTTTTTCCAAGACATTTTCCAATCCAAGAGGACAGGTTATCTCTAGTGCGTAAACCTGACTTGCTGAATCAGTTGTCTGTAATATCGTGCTCATTTTTAAGTACTTTTTTAGATTTCAATGAATATTCAAGGTAAAAAGCAGGTGAGATTTGTCTCGGCCTGCTTTTTACAAAATGCGCTAGCCACATTAGGGTTGTGGTTAGGAATTAAATGCCCAATTCTCGTTCTCGGTAATACGCGTCTGTGCTAGCAATGGCTTCTTTAACCAATTCTGGACCTTGGTAAATAAAGCCAGAATAAATTTGCACCAAACGGGCTCCGGCTTGCAGTTTTTCGACGGCGTCGGAACCGCTGGAAATGCCGCCCACACCAATAATCGGCAACGTATCTTTTAGATGCTCCGCCAATACACGAACAACGTGCGTTGACGCATCGCGAACAGGCGCACCACTTAGGCCACCCGCTTCTTTTTCAAACTTGTGTCCCGCCACCGCATCGCGTGACAAGGTGGTGTTTGTGGCAATAATGCCATCAACCCCTTGGGCAACCAATGTGTCGGCCACCATTTTAATTTCGTCATCGGTCATATCAGGCGCAATTTTCACCGCTAACGGTACGCGCTTGCCATGTTCTGCTTCGTATCGATCACGAGCCTCTGTCAACGGCGCTATCAGTTGCGCTAGGCTGTCTCCAAATTGCAAACTGCGCAGCCCCGGCGTGTTCGGTGAGCTGATGTTGGCAGTAATGTAATCGGCATAAGGAATGACTTGTGTTAGACACGCCAAATAATCGGCGGCGGCGTCTTCTACGGATGTTGTCAGGTTTTTGCCGATGTTCACGCCCAAAACACCAGGGTAACGATGGGATTTTATGCGCGATACAAGATGATCAACGCCTTTGTTGTTAAAACCCATGCGATTGATGATGGCGTTATGTTCTGGCAAACGAAACAAACGTGGCTTAGGGTTACCAGCTTGGCCTTTAGGCGTTACCGTGCCCACTTCCACAAAACCAAAACCCAATGCGCCTAATGCTTCAAACGCATCGGCATTTTTATCCAACCCCGCCGCCAAACCTACTGCGTTGGGAAAACGTATGCCCATCACATCCACTGGCTTCGTGGACGGCAATCCGCCTAGAAATTTATTTAAGCCCAATCGGCTGCTTGCTGCGAGAAGATCCAAAGACAATTCGTGGGATACTTCTGGGTCTAGTTTAAAAAGTAACGAGCGAGCAAGTTGGTACATTGTTAGGGCTCCTAGGCTATTAAAGTCTGGTGAATGCTTTCGCTGAGCTGTGCTATTTATCTAATTTTCAATCTGATTTGTGCTATTTAATGCGTGTCTTCCAAACGAACGCTATGTCAGTTTAGTCACAGCGATCAATTTATTCTTGTCATCAAACTCGACTTCAAACAACCCGTGGATGCCTTGATGGGTAACAAATCGCTGAAAAGCCGTTAAGGGCAACTGAACTTTACGTCCATCTAGGCTGCTCGCCACTAGGTTTTTAGCGGCTCCCGCATACATAGCCTCATATTTAAACGCGGGCAAAGCCACATTTAATACAATTTTTGCCATTTTCGTGTCCTGTACTTACATTACCCTTACAGAGAACGCTCTGTGCGTAAAGATTTGAATCCGATAAGATGAAGACTATTATATTGCGTTGACACTTTTTTTGACAGAAGTATAAGGAACCTAGGTTCGATGGTAACTGTAATTGAGCAATTAAAAGACCACCTAAATCGCGCCGTTGTCGGCCAACCCGAACTCACTCATGAATTACTCGTCGCTTTAATCGCCAATGGCCATGTTCTTCTAGAAGGCCCTCCAGGTATCGCAAAAACCACCGCCGCCAAAGCGCTCGCCAGCGCCATCGACAGTCGCTTTCAACGCATTCAGTTTACGCCGGATTTACTCCCTGGTGACGTCACCGGTTCTGACATTTACCAACAAGAAACGGGGCAGTTTAGCTTTATCCCCGGCCCCATCATGAACGACATTGTGTTGGCCGATGAAATCAACCGCGCACCAGCCAAAGTGCAGTCGGCATTGCTTGAAGCCATGGGCGAAAGACAAGTCACAGTCGGCAACCACAGCTATGCGCTGTCTGATCTTTTTTTTGTCATTGCAACACAGAACCCTATCGAACAAGAAGGCACTTACCCTCTACCGGAAGCGCAGCTTGATCGCTTCATGATGAAGATCAATCTTGGTTACCCAAGCGCCGCAAGTGAATTGGACGTATTAAGATTAGTGCGCCAGCAAGACTTACATAAAACCGCATCTAGCAAACCACAACCCATTTGCACACCCTCTGACATTCTTAAGCTGCAACAAAACGCCTTGGCCTTGTATATGTCCGAAAGCGTCGAGCAATATATCGTGCAATTGGTCATGGCAACACGACAGCCTGAGCTTTATCTTGGAGACGCAGGTAAAGGAAGTCACTTGATTGAGTTTGGCGCCAGTCCTCGTGGCACACTCGCGTTAGACCGCTGCGCTCGGGCAAATGCCCTATTAAATGGTCGAGATTTTGTCACACCAGACGATGTCCGCCACATTGCGCTGCCGGTATTACGCCATCGCATTATTACCACTTTTGAAGCGCAAGCGGCTGGGCTGTCAGTTGACGATTTGCTCAAGCGGTTGATCAGCCACGTTCCCGCCCTTTAATTCAAAGCATTGCATTACAAGGCTTCGAGTACCATGAGTCCATTATTATCTCCCGTTTCGCCTGAGCTAGATGATGCCCATTTCGCTCTGTTAGGTCATTACGCTAAGCACCTAGGACGAGCGCCCAAAGCGATTCGCTTCGCCTCTCAAACCGGTGAGCGTCGTTCGCGCCAAAAGGGACATGGCATGGAAATGCTGGAACTGCGCGCTTATCAAGCCAGTGATGATTTAAGACACATAGATTGGCGAGTCACCGCTCGAACTGGGCAGGCACACACGCGGCTGTACGCGCAAGAAAACGATCATCAGCGACTATTGCTAATGGACTTATCAAATAGCGCGTATTTTGGCACTCGTCATACGTTTATATCGACACGGCTTATTCAGCTCGCAGGTCTTATTGCGTGGCGCGCCAAACAACAAGGCGATACTTTGTCGTATCGATTAACCTTTGGCAAAGAAGACCACGCAAGTAACCGATCGAACACCTTGCCAACCCTGCTGACACAGTTAAAAAATGCGTCTTACATCCACAATCGTAATCACCCAAATAATAACAACAGCGTTTGGTCAAACACCCTACTAACACATAAAACACACAATAAAGACGTGATCATATTGACCGACAAACAATACTGGGACGACAGTGAAGAAAGTGCCTTAATGCAACTCGCACAACACAATAGCGTTCACTGGATTCAAATCATCGACAGCAATGCCTTTAATTTACCCCCTGGCCAATATCAAATGGCCGATGAAACGGGCGTAAAGCAAGTCACCATTAGCAAACAGAGTATGCAACGCGCTAAAGACTCTTTTTTTTCGCAAAACACCCAGATGCGCAAAAAACTGTCTTCACTGGGCATTCGCTATCAAGCGTTTGATCTCACTGAGTCACCCGATAAAATCGCTCGCTACTTACTGTCTCAAGGAGCGCTACACTGATGCCGACTGCAAACACAGCGCAACAAGCGATGGACTTGCCGCACAAAGCGTATATGTTGCCGCAGGCAGTTCCTATGTGGCCTCCAGTGTGGTGGACATGGCTACTGGTCGCGGCCCTTTTTCTCATCATCATTGCTCTGCTTGTTTTATGGTTCCGCCGTCATCAAAAACGCGGCTATCGACGTGAAGCGTTGTCTGTCATTACTCACACATCCAGCTCACTCAGTGACAAAGACTGCATTCTGCTGTGCCATGAAGTGCTGCGACGCTGTTTGATCAGTGAAGGACGACGCGAAACCGCCGCACTTCCCAGCAAAACCCTGTTGGAACAATTAGACCAATCCATGCCTAAAAAGCGCCAGTTTTCATCACTTGGAAGCGATTTTGTTGATGGCCCTTATCGAAGCCACATAGATCTCACCCAAGAGCAACGACTCACCATGATCAAAACCACTTGCTACTGGATAAGGACGCATCATGCTTGAGCTATCTTGGCCTTGGTTTCTTTTACTTTTACCCTTGCCTTTTATTATGTATTTTTTGCCACAGACCAAGCCCAGAGGCGATGGCATCTGGTGGGGAAGCAGTACCGAACTACTGAGTAAACATGACACGACAACAACAGTAAAAAGACCAACACTTCACTATGTCTGTCTTTTACTGTCTTGGGTATTACTGGTTTTGGCCATTTCTCAACCTGTTTGGCTGGGTGAGCCGACCAAAGTAACACCATCGGGACGCGATTTACTGATCGCTCTCGATTTATCTGGCAGCATGCAAGTCAGTGACATGGCGCTCAATGATCAACCCGCCAACCGTTTGGAAGCGGCAAAGTCTGTTCTATCCGATTTTATTCAAGCTCGCCGAGGTGATCGCATTGGCATCATTGTTTTTGGCTCCAAAGCCTATCTTCAAGCTCCGCTCAGCTTTGACACAAAGACCATTAATCAGCTGGTCCAAGAAACCCAAATTGGCTTTGCTGGCGAACAAACCGCCATTGGCGACGCGATTGGATTAGGTATAAAAAGGCTAGAAGACAAACCATCCGACAAAAAGGTGCTTATCCTAATGACAGACGGTGCTAACACTGCTGGCCGAGTTCAACCACAACAAGCAGCTTCATTCGCCGCCTCACAGAATGTAAAAATTCACACCATTGGCATCGGTGCGGACAGCATGGTGGTGCAAAGTTTTTTTGGCCCTAAAGCAATCAATCCATCAAGCGACCTAGACGAGACCTTACTAAAAAACATTGCCGCACAAACGGGGGGTGAGTACTTTCGCGCCAAAAGCACCGAAGATCTACAAAGCATCTATCAAACTCTTGATGCTCTAGAACCCACCCCTACGGAAGACATTTGGCAACGCCCGTTGAACAGCTTATTCCATTGGCTTGGCCTTGGCTCCATGATTTTTTTCGCACTTGCCTTGCTTAGTAGTAAACACATTGCATGGAATAATAGATTCAAAAAAGACGTCACGCGCAAAGGAGACCAAGCATGATGTTGTTCGACTTGATGCATTTTGAACGTCCTTATTGGCTGATCATGTTGCCCATCACCTTAGTATTGGCCTTTTTTTTCAGCCGTAATCGGTCTCGCCAAAGCCCTTTAAAGAACGTGGTTGATCCAGCATTAATGCCTCATTTGGTCTATAAAAATACAACAAGTAACCTGAATAAAAGAGTGGGCATTGCTGCAGCGTGTGTGTTGTGGATTGGCCTAGCTGGTATTAGCTGGACAAAAGCCCCTACCACTATGTTTGAAAACACTCAGAAGACCGTTTTCATCGTGGACCAGTCTTTGTCGATGTACGCCACCGACATCAAACCCAACAGACAAACGCAACTAAAGCAGACTATTCGAGACATTTTGGAACAAAGTAAAGAAGGCGATGTTGCGTTGGTTGCCTTTGCTGGTGAGGGTTTTATTATCAGCCCATTTAGCCAAGATAGGGAAACCATCACCCACTTCCTACTCGCGTTGGACCCTATTATTATGCCGATGTATGGCAGCAATCTCAGCAGCGGTGTTGAAACCGCTCTTTCACTGAGCAAAGACCCTTCCGAGCCAATGCATCTGGTTATTTTTACAGACGACGTCAGCCGACAAGACGCCACCCAACTGCCCTCCCTGCTGAAAGACAGAAACATTCGCTTGGATTTGGTCGCGATCGGTACAGACAATCCTTCGACTATTACACTGCCAGACGGTCAGATTTTGCGAAAGAACGGCCGAAATGTCATGCCGATTACGCCTCTAAAAGAATTACAAAAATTGACTGCGTCACTCGGCGGCCAGTTTCATCAGGGACGCTTAACGCCATTAGAGATCGCGCAAATCACCAACACCCCATTGGACAATGCGCAAACACAAAAGGCGCAAAATAAAAGCATTCATTGGATTGAGCAAGGTCAGTGGTTTGCTTTGCCTTTCTTGCTGTGGCTGGCGTTCCAGTTCCGTAAAGGCATGCTGTTCCTCTTGCTGATGAGCCTGCTATCCTTCCCTTCCGAAAAGACATACGCATCACCTCTAGATTGGTTCCTTACCCAAGACCAAAAAGGCCAAAAAGCGGTAGATCAAGGCGACTGGCAAACTGCGGATCAATACTTCGAGCGGCCTGAATGGAAAGCGGCGTCGTCGTATGCACTAGAGAAGTACCCAGAAACGGCTAACCGACTACAGAACATGAACAGAAATGCCGCGGATAATTACAACCTTGGCAATGCATTAGCCCTAGCTGGTGATACAGAAAAAGCCATAGAAGCTTATGAGACAGCACTCGAACAAGACCCCTCATTAAAAGCGGCCAAAGACAATCTTGATTACTTAAAGAAGCAACAACAGGAACAGCAAAAAAAAGACCAACAACAAAAAGAACAGAAAAAAAACCAACAACAGCAGCAAGATAAGAACCAAGATAAACAGTCAACTCCGTCAGACTCAAAAGATCAAAATGACGAAAAAGACCCCAATGATTCAAAAAATGACAATAAAAAGAACGAAAAACAAGACAAAAACGAAACACCTAAGGATAATAAGCAAGACAAGCACTCAGATGAAAAAAGCAAAAACGAGCCAATACAACCGCCATTAGACAAAGAAAAAACACAAGCACTGAACCAATGGCTACGACAAATTCAGGATGATCCCGGCTTGTTATTACAGCGTAAGCTTTGGTATTTACATCAAGAAAAACGCAACGAAAATCGATTTTCACAAGAGGATGGGCAAAACCCATGGTAAAAAAGCACTACTTCATTTCATTACTACCGCAAGACAAGCTGAGTCGCTTGCTTTCTTGCCTAATGACAGCACTGCTTTTTATCACTTTATCCAGTCATCTTTATGCCGCCAGCGTCACAGCCTCGCTTAACAAAAGTGTCTCGACCGAAAACGAAGTGGTTCAGCTAACATTGCGCGCCGATTTTTCCGATACTGGGAATGGTCCTGACTTAACCCCACTAGAGCGCGATTTTGATATTCTAGGCAAAAGTCAAAACAGCCAATTCAGTTTTAACCTTGGCACCAGTACTGCGCTGAATTTTTGGGTCGTGTCATTAATGCCAAAGTCTGTTGGTACCGTTGAAATTCCCGCCATCAAAATTGGCGATCACGAATCTCAACCTATTCGTTTGGTAGTCAAAAGCTCCCCCCAACTACTGGACAATAATGGCAACCCGCCAGTCATGCTCAAAACAGACGTATCTGAAGTGGAACCATACCTACAGCAGGAAGTCATCTTAAGCGTCAAACTTTACACCTCAGTTGCCCTCCAAAATGCAAATCGCTCTGTACCGTCTCACCCAGACCTTGTCGTTGAAAGGTTGGTAGACGATCAGATGAACTACCAAACCATCAATGGCACCCAATACCAAGTCATCACCCGCGAATACTTGGCCTTTCCACAGCGCAGCGGTGTACTTACGATTCCACCGCAAAGCATACAAGCCATGATCAATACATCGACTGGCCGAAGAATGATTAAAGTACAAAGTGAGCCATTAAACTTACAGGTCATTCCCATTCCTGCGAGCTATACAGGCGACGCCTGGTTGCCTAGTGCAAATGTCTCAGTGTCAACCACACTAAGCAAAACGAGCGAGTCACCACGTGTAGGAGACACGCTTATTTGGACGATCAATATCAAAGCGGAAGGCGCCCTACCAGAGCAAATACCCACACTCGATTTTAACAGCACTCGCCAATACAAACTTTATCCAAAACCTCCAAAATTTGATAATCAAAAAACCGCAAATGGCGTGACTGGCAGTCAAACGATTATCGTAGAAGTGGTACCAACGGCCGAAGGCCCATTAACCTTGCCTGACATCAATGTAGCCTATTGGGATACGGAAGCGAGAGCGATCAGCAACGCCAGCGCAACGACCAAAACCATCAGTATTGCCCCACTACCAACTGGCGCGACACTACCTGACAATACCGCCAGCAATCCACCAACAATAAACGAGCCATTGCCTGCACAAACACGCTCCGTTGCACCAATTTCATTGGCTAAAAAACCCACAGAACCATCAGAATCAACGGACTCAAACCGCATTGTTATAAATGACACAGAGGACAATCTATCATTCAGACACTACCTGATTGCCGGATTGCTCATTGTGGCAACGCTGATGCTGGTGGCATGGGCGGCTCTTTGGTTTAAACGCAAGAAGTCAAAACAAGACCCAGAACTAGACGTTCCGACATTGCAGGACTTTGCCCCTTTGAACACCAGTGATGAGCAAACGGCTTATGCCTCTTTGATTCAATGCTGTCAGCAAGACAACTTATCTGCGTTGCGTTCTCACTTATTGGAATGGGCAAGACATCGCTGGGGAGATGATGAAATTCGTGGCATTGACGACATTAAGCGACTCACCACCGTTCAAATAACTCAGCTTTTAATGGAAGCCGAACTGATGCTGTATTCCAGCAACCCTGCCCACGAATGGCAGGGAGAGCCTCTTGCCGACGCTCTTGAAGAATACACCAGCGGCCAAACCAAACCGTCAAAAGCCAGTCAGCTAAAGACGCTTTACCCTAATTTTTAAGATACCGCTATTTCTAAAAGGACGAACATGATGACTTCATTTCAATCTGGCATTATTGCCGAAGCGTCCAGTGACGCACTTTTCATCACCTTAAACGTGAATAGATCCGATATTAATGCCGTTAAAAACGCACTCGCCGCTATGCCCGCTCTGATTGAAGAGCATCAAGCGCAATTCCCAGACGCCCAACTGCATGCAGCCATCGGACTTAGTCGATTGATATGGGATGATTTAGACAACCAGCGACCAAGACACCTCTCTACATTCCCTCACATTATTGGCAAAGAGGTCGAAATGGTCGCTACGGATGTAGATTTGATCCTTCACATTCGCTCTTCTCGTCATGATGCGACCTACCTATTAGGCAGCGCCTTGTTTGCAACATTTGGCAATGCCGTCACTTTAGTAGATGAAGTCAGCTGCTTTAAATACCTAGACAACCGAGACTTAACAGGATTTGTTGACGGCACAGAAAACCCTGAAGGAGAGCAACGTAAACAAGTAGCTCTTGTTGGCGAAGATGACCCCGAATTTAAAAACGGCTCTTATCTAAATATCATCAGATTTGTTCATGATCTCACTAAGTGGGAAAAAGAAGACATTAAAACCCAAGAAGATATTTATGGACGTACAAAACATACCAACCAAGAATACCCCTCTTCTGAAAAGTCGGTACACGCCCATACCAAACGCACTTCATTAAAAGATGAAAATGGCAACTCGATGGAAATCTTACGCCATAGCATGCCATTTGCGTCATTAACGGAAAAAGGACTGATGTTTGCCAGTTACAGCAAAACACCAACCATTTTTAACCTGATGTTAGAAAGCATGGTAAAAGGCGATAAAGAAGGAAATACAGATCACTTAATGAAATACACTCGAGCCACCACCGGACAGGCATTTTTTGTCCCGTCTAACGAATGGCTAGAATCTCGATCAGGTAAATAACACGTTTCATCTGCTAACCCGCACTAAAATGCCCACAAAAATACCAAAAAAAAGCCACTTCAATTTGAAGTGGCTTTTTAACAAAAATAACACAATGCTATCTTTCTATCTTCGCTTTATTCTTTAACAAGTCTTGCTGGGCTTGCGTACTTAAACTCGCCTGAGTTTGATTCAAATAACGCTCATAAGCGAGCTTCTGATCATCAGGAAGAGAAGCATCACTGCTACCTACCTTATTCAAACGAATCAACGCCAAGTCACCGTTAGATAAACCTTTAATCTCAACAACAGGTTGTCCAGCTTCGGGATGCGGAAGAGAAAAAGCCAGTGATGTTACTTCATCTTGACCACGCTTCGCTTCGCTCACAGACTTCCAAGAAGTTGTCTTGGAAACTTTGGCCTGTTCAGCTTTAGTCTTCAACGACTCAACCGCTTTGTTCTGTACAACAATCGAAGTTACCTGCTCTTTTGTTTCTTCATAAGTCTGAAACGCTTCTGGCTGCAGGTTATTCAAGTGTACGACAACAACTTGGTCGTCATTTAGTTCAATCAAACTGCTGTTTTGACCATCTTCTAATACAGCAGGACCAAAGGCAGCAGCAATAACAGAGGCGTTACTGGTAATATCATCCGTTCCACCCTCTCGACTAAAGTACGCACTTTGAAGCACATCAACATTATACTCTTTCGCGATAGCGTCCAATTTATCACTGGCGTAAGCTAAATCTGTAATGTCTTCATGAGCCGTTAACAATGCATCTCTTGCTTTGTCTTCAATGAGAGCCTGCTCCAATTCTGCTTTCTTAGAGGCAAAGCTTGGCACGTCTGGTTTGGTAATATCATTCAATTCAATCAGGTGATAACCAAACTGGGTCTTAACCGACTTAATTTCTCCTTTTTTCATAGAAAATAGCGCGTCATCAAAGGCCGGATCTATTGTGCCTTTTTCAACATAACCTAAATTACCGCCGTCATTTTTCGAACCAATATCATCGGAAAATTCGGCAGCCAAGTCAGCAAAACTTTCACCACTTTTTAGTTTTGCTTGAACCTCAGCAAGGCGTTTTTCCGCTTCGTCATCGGATCTATCCGAGGTATCGATCAGGATATGCGACGCAGATCTTTCTTCTTGAGTTAAATTCGAAATAGAAGCCTGATAAGCATCTTGTAATTCAGCATCCGACACACTTACTTTACTATAAAAGTCAGAGCTGGAAATCACAACGTAGTTTAATTTAACTTGCTCAGGTGTTTTAAAGCTGTCTTTATTTTCATCGTAATAGGCTTTTAGCTCATCATCAGAAACACTGGTTCCTTCAGACTCGTCGGCCAATGAAAAAGTAACGTAATCATAAGATCTCGTTTGAGACTGCAACTTTGAAACGCCATTTACTTGATAAGGCAGAACGAATTCAGAACCCGCTATAGCATTACGTGATTGCTGAATTAAAACATCTTGTTTGATGCGCTCTTTAAACGCCAACGGAGTAAAACCCAATGAACGGATGAAGTTTAGATATTTGTTTTCATCAAATTGCCCATTGGTTTGGAACTGCTCTGCTTGCAACAAATAAGCATTGACTTGAGCGTCAGACACTCCCAACCCTAATGACTTAGCTTGGTTGGTCAAAACAACTCGCTGCACAAGCTCATCCAATGCACGACGTTGCAATACATTATCTTCTAACAGCGCTGGATTAACCTGCCCACCCATCATAGAAATTAATTGTCTACGTTGAGTTTCTGCGCCTTGGAGCATTTGAGTTCGGGTAATATCAACCCCGTCTACTTCGGCTACCGTATCGGATGAATTAAAACTTTGAACCAAGGCATCGACGCCAAATAGAGCAAAAGTCACAACGATAAAACCAACGATGATCTTTACCACAATGCCTTGTGACTTATCTCTTATATCCTGGAGCATTACTGCCTCCAAATGAATGAATTAAATGACCAATAAAAAAGGTGCATTCCGCATGGAATACACCTTTTGTGTCTAATGGCGGAACAGACGGGACTCGAACCCGCGACCCCCTGCGTGACAGGCAGGTATTCTAACCAACTGAACTACTGCTCCAAAAACATTAGTTTACAGCGTCTTTAAGACCTTTACCGGCCTTAAAGCCAGGAACCTTCGCTGCTTTAATTTGGATTTCCTCACCAGTTTGAGGATTACGGCCTGTACGTGCCGCACGTTCTTTTACTGCAAAAGTACCAAAACCAACTAGTGTAACCTGGTCACCTTTTGCCAAAGCCGCTTCAATTGCTTTTAAAGTAGCGTCAAGAGCATTGCTAGCAGAAGCTTTAGATAAATCAGCAGACGCTGCAATAGCATCAATCAATTCAGATTTGTTCACGTTGTACCCCTTCAGTATTTTCGTGGTTCCTTAAATTTTTTCGGCGCAGTATAAATACCTACCAACAAGGCCGAGCGAGAAGTTATACAAGCCCGACCTACTCCCTGTCAACACAGGATATGACCTTAATGATGACTTACAGTTTCTTGTTCATCAACAGTTTTTTCACTCGAAGGTAAGGTTTCTACCTTTTTTGGTGAAGGAATGTACTCTAAAGCAATATCCAAAACCTCATCAATCCATTTGACAGGGATGACCTCTATGTCTGCCTTGATATTATCAGGAATTTCCTTCAAATCACGAGCATTTTCTTGCGGAATAATAACGGTTTTTATTCCGCCTCTGTGAGCCGCCAGAAGCTTCTCTTTTAGCCCACCTATAGGTAGCACCTCTCCGCGCAACGTAATCTCGCCAGTCATTGCCACAGAGGCCTTAACAGGGATCTTAGCTAGGACAGATACGATTGCTGTACACATTGCCACACCTGCGCTCGGCCCATCTTTCGGTGTTGCACCTTCAGGCACATGCAGATGAAGGTCGGTTTTTTCATGAAAGTCTTCGTCAATCCCAAGACCGACCGCTCGACTTCTCACTACAGTTAGAGCCGCTTGAATGGACTCTTGCATCACATCACCTAGTGACCCAGTCTTAACATGACGACCTTTACCCGGCACACCCGCCGCCTCAATGGTCAATAATTCACCACCAACTGACGTCCAAGCCAAGCCCGTGACCTGCCCAATTTGATTTTTTTCTTCTGCTTTTCCGTAACTGAATTTATGAATACCAGAAAAGTCTTCTAAATTTTCACTCGTTACTTCGACAGCTTTTGTATCTTTTGCCTTAGTTAAAGCCTGCTTTTTCACCACGCGGCGACAAATTTTACTTAACTCACGTTCCAAACCACGCACACCAGCTTCTTTAGTGTAGTAACGAATAACGTCCATTAAGGCATCATCCGTCACCTGAATCTCTTTCTCTTTTAATCCAGCCTGCTTGACTTGTTTAGGCAGTAAATAGCGTTTTGCAATATTAAGCTTCTCATCTTCGGTGTAGCCCGGAATACGAATCACTTCCATACGGTCAAGCAATGGCCCAGGGATATTCATACTGTTCGACGTACAAATAAACATCACATCAGATAGATCAAAATCCACTTCAAGGTAATGATCGTTGAACGTATGGTTTTGCTCTGGATCAAGCACTTCTAACAACGCTGACGCTGGATCTCCACGCTGATCCATGCCCATTTTGTCAATTTCATCCAATAAAAAGAGCGGATTCTTCACTTTAACTTTCGCCAATTTCTGCAACAACTTACCTGGCATAGAACCAATATAAGTACGGCGATGACCTCGAATCTCCGCTTCATCACGAACACCACCTAAAGCCATACGAACGTACTGACGATTGACAGCTTTGGCAATAGACTGCCCCAAGGATGTTTTACCCACTCCCGGAGGACCGACCAAGCAAAGAACAGGCCCTTTCACTTTCTTCACGCGCTGCTGAACAGCCAAAAACTCTAGAATGCGCTCTTTAACATCCTGTAAGCCATAATGGTCTTGGTTAAGAATTTTTTCAGCATAGGCTAAATCATTACGCACTTTACTGCGCTTTTTCCAGGGAAGAGACGTTAACCAATCAATATAACCACGTACAACGGTTGCTTCCGCAGACATCGGCGACATCATACGTAATTTTTTCAATTCAGCTTCTGCTTTTTCTTTCGCCTCATCAGACATGCCTACTTCTGAAATTTTTTCCTGAAGCGCATCCAGCTCATTACCGCTGTCTTCCATGTCACCAAGCTCTTTTTGAATGGCTTTCATTTGCTCATTCAAATAGTACTCACGCTGGCTCTTTTCCATCTGCTTTTTAACGCGGCTGCGAATGCTTTTCTCAAGGTGAGCAATATCTAGCTCTCCATCCATTAAGCCAATTAAATATTCACCACGACCAGTCAAAGAATCAATTTCTAATACCTTTTGCTTATCTTCAAGCTTTAGGCTCATATGACCCGTAATATTGTCTATCAGTTTAGAAAGATCATCGATGGATTTTAGTGATGACACAACCTCGGCAGGAATACGCTTACTACCGGCAACATATTCATCTAACTGCTTCAAAAGGGCATTTCGAATGACATTATGTTCTGCGTCGTCTTCTTCTTGAATATCAAGTTCGGTAATGCGCCCTAGCACAAAACCATCAGACTCTTCCATTGCTTCCAAACGAGCACGCTTACCACCCTCCACTAAGACCTTCACGGTTCCATCAGGTAGGCGCAACAGCTGCATCACCTTAGCAGTAGTACCGATAGAATATAGGTCACCCAGTACTGGGTCGTCTTTTGATGCATCTTGCTGGGCCACAAGAAATACATGCTTATCATTTTCCATTGCAGACTCTAACGCTGAAATGGACTTAGCGCGGCCAACGAATAGTGGCAACACCATATGGGGGTAGACCACCACATCACGAAGTGGCAACATTGGAAGTAGCAAAGAATCTGTCATATTTTTTTCCAATCCGGGCGCATAGAAAAAAGCGCACTTTTATATTTAAACATTGATTAGGAAAGAGATAGGGGCGAAGCCAGAAATTACAAGCGTCACAAGCATTTGAATTTAGTCTACACAGTGTTTTAAAACGAAACACCATAAAAAAAGCCGAAAATCAGCAACAATGCTTCATTTCGGCTTTATAGCTATCACTTTTTGAAAAATTAAGCGTTTTTAGCAAGCTCTTCTTTTTCAAGCACCATCAGAGGTGCAGAGTCACCACGAATAGATGCCGCATCCATCACCACCTTCGCCACATCGTTTCGCGTTGGAAGCTCATACATACAATCAAGTAATGATGACTCTAAAATGCTGCGCAAACCACGTGCACCCGTTTTACGCTCAAGCGCCAATTTGGCTGCTTCACGCAAAGATTCAGGAGTAAACTCTAGTTCAACACCTTCAAGCTCAAACAAGTGCTGATACTGCTTAACCAAAGCATTTTTTGGCTGACTTAAGATAGTCATCAATGCTTCTTCATCCAATTCAGACAACGTTGCCACAACCGGCAATCGACCTACAAACTCTGGAATCAAACCAAATTTAACCAAGTCTTCAGTTTCTACACGGTGAACAGCCTCAGAAAAAGACTTACCCTCTTCTTTGCTTTTTACCGTTGCTGAGAAACCAATACTGCTTTTCTCCGTTCTGTCTGTGATAACACGCTCCAAACCGGCGAAAGCACCACCACAAATAAACAAGATGTTTGACGTATCAACTTGCAAAAATTCTTGCTGAGGATGTTTACGCCCACCCTGAGGTGGAACAGATGCAACAGTACCTTCAATCAATTTTAGCAAAGCCTGCTGAACACCCTCACCAGATACATCACGAGTAATAGATGGGTTATCCGATTTTCTAGAAATTTTATCTATTTCATCAATATAAACGATACCACGCTGCGCTTTTTCTACGTCATAATCACAGTTCTGCAGCAGCTTTTGAATGATGTTTTCAACATCTTCACCAACGTACCCAGCCTCTGTCAACGTGGTCGCATCCGCTATAGTAAAAGGCACATCCAAAACACGCGCTAACGTTTGTGCCAATAATGTTTTACCACTGCCTGTTGGACCAATGAGCAAAATATTACTCTTACCAAGCTCAATACTTGTGTCTGTCTTGCCTTGATGACGTAAACGTTTGTAGTGGTTATATACTGCCACTGCCAAAACACGCTTGGCTTTATCTTGACCAATAACATAGTCATCCAGAGCCGCACTTAACTTAGCCGGTGTTGGCAACTCATCGGTTGCCTCACCATCTTCATTAATTTGAGACAGCTCTTGCGTAATAATGTTATTGCACAGATCAACACATTCGTTGCAAATATAAACCGAAGGACCTGCAATAAGCTTTTTTACTTCGTCCTGACTCTTTCCACAAAAAGAGCAATACAATAACCGATCGGAGTGGTCGCCACGGCTAAAATTATCATCCGACATTTATTCCACCCTTTTTAAACTTTTCGTTTTTGCAATATTTCATCAATCAAGCCGTACTCTTTTGCCGTCTCAGGATTCATGAAATTATCACGATCTGTATCCTGTGCAACCTGCTCAATTGGCTTGCCTGTATGAAAAGAAATAATTTCATTTAGCTTGTGTTTAATGCTTAAAATTTCACGCGTGTGAATCTCAATATCCGAGGCTTGCCCCTGATAACCACCCAATGGCTGGTGAATCATTACTCGTGAATTAGGCAAGCAATAACGCTTACCTGCGGCACCAGCCGTCAACAACAATGCCCCCATACTAGCAGCCTGCCCAATACACATTGTGCTTACATCTGGCTTAATAAATTGCATAGTATCATAAATAGACATCCCTGCGGTGACCGAGCCACCAGGAGAATTAATATACAAATGAATGTCTTTATCAGGGTTTTCAGACTCTAAAAATAGCAATTGAGCCACAACCAAGTTAGCCATGTGATCTTCAACCTGACCAACTAAAAAAATCACTCGCTCCTTAAGCAAGCGCGAGTAAATATCAAATGATCTTTCACCACGAGCAGTTTGCTCAATGACCATCGGAACAAGACCATTGCTTGTGATTGCTACAGGGCCAGTAGTTGGATTCATCAAATTCATATCGCATTCCTTAAAACAAAAAGGTCGACATAGCAAATGCTATGTCGACCTTATTAAAAAAGATAAGACTTGTCTTATGCTTCTTCCCCAGCCTCTTCAGCTTGGGCATTTGGCTTAATAGCGTCTTCATATCCCAAAGTTACTTCAGTAACTTGAGCAGATTCTAACAGTTTATCAACAACTTGCTCTTCAAGTACAGCAGATTGAACTTGCGCTAATTGTTCTTTGTTCTTTAAGTAAAAATCAATAACCTGTTGTGGCTCTTGGTAGGCTTGAGCCATGTCTTCTAAGAAAGCACGAACGCGGTCATCATCAACTTTCAAATCATCTTTCTTAATAACTTCAGAGATTAACAAACCAAGCTTAGCGCGTTTTTTCGCTTCGTCTTGGAATAACTCTGCAGGCAATTGAGAAGCATCAAAACCTTGACCACCAAACTGCTGAGCTGCTTGCTTACGAAGTGCATCAACTTCTTGATCAACAAGAGCAGAAGGCACTTCTACTTCGTTGATTGAAGACAGTCCTTCAAACAATGCATTCTTAAGCTTAGCTTTTACCGCTTGATTTAACTCACGTTCCATGTTCTTACGCACTTCAGCACGCAAACCTTCAATGGTCGCATTTTCTAAACCGAATTTTTCAACAAAAGCATCGTTCAATTCAGGCAAAATTTGCTCTGCAACGTCAGAAACTGTGATTTTGAAAGTAGCTTCTTTGCCTTTCAAGTTTTCAGCTTGGTAATCTTCTGGGAACGTTACAGTGATAGTGCGTTCTTCGCCAGCGCTAGCGCCTACGATGCCAGATTCAAAACCAGGAATCATTGTGTTAGAACCCAGCACTAACTTATGACCTTCAGCAGCACCGCCTTCGAAGGCTTCGTCACCTAAGTAACCAACAAAATCGATTGTTACTTGGTCGCCATCCGCAGATGCACGCTCAACAGCAGTCCATTCAGCGTTCTGTTTACGCAACGTTTCCAACATTGTGTCAACATCAGCATCTGTTACTTCAGACACTACACGCTCAACTTTAATAGCTGAGTTATCAGCCAAAGTTACTTCTGGGTAAACTTCTACTTTTACTACAAACTCAAGGTCAGCACCTTCAGTAAAGTTCTTAGGTTCAATAGATGGCATTCCAGCAGGTTGAATCGCTTCTTTTTGAATCGCTTCAACGTAAGCATCACGCATAATCTGTTCAACAGCGTCAATACGAATACCTTGACCGTAACGTTTTTTAACAACACTTACAGGCACTTTTCCTTTACGGAAACCATCGATGCGAATTGTTTTCGCTGTTTTCGCCACTTCAGAATTTACTTTTTCGTCAACACGAGCAGCTGGAACACTAATAGTAAGAACGCGCTCGATTGGAGACGTTGTCTCTACAGAAACTTGCATAAAACTTCCTCTCGGGAACTTGCTTTAATTTGCTGGCAATTACGTCATTAACAATGACGCGCATTTAATTTAAACCAACAAAACCTAAATAATATTTAATTAAAGTAATGTACTGAAATGGTGCTCCGTACTGGATTCGAACCAGTGACCTACCGCTTAGAAGGCGGTTGCTCTATCCAACTGAGCTAACGGAACTAAGCTCATTACATTTCATGTGGTGGGCTATTATAGGGATGGAATAGCAATCGTCAACCAATAGACATAAAAAAGCCCAGCAAAACTGGGCTAAAATGATTATTTGCAACCAAGGAACCTAGAATAGCTTTGATCTACTACTCCGAAGTACAAATATCACAAAAGGAACGAGATAAATAATACAATTAGATCCACATAAAAACAAGCTCAATGCGCCAAAACAAACCACGTTGCACTGTGTTTGTGCAATGTGCACAAACAAGAAGTCTCATATTTTTTTTAAAGCTGTGATATCGTAAGCAGACTCAAATCAGCCAGAGCAATAGACGAGATGTCGCAACGAATAAATCAGTTTTACCTCATATTTAAACGTTATAGTCACCTCACAATCAGCCGTTTCAAAAACAGCAATCTGTCTCAAAAAGCCGCACAACTCACGTTATCTAGTCTCCTTGCTGCTGTCCCAATTTTAACCATCATTGCTGGCATTCTGAGCTTCACCCCTGCGCTTGAAGCAATGCAATCTCAACTATTCGGACTTATCGAGCAACACTTAGCGCCCGGCTCTAGTGAGGTCATGCTCCCTTATCTCATTAAATTTGCAGCGCAGACCAAAAACCTCCCCATAGCAGGTTTAATTGCCTTATTTCTAACTGCATTACTACTGTTAAACAGTTTTGAAAGCAGCGTTCAATCCATTTGGGAGATTAAGAAGCCACGCAAGCTAAGAGAACGCCTTCTCACCTATTGGGCCATATTGACACTAGGACCCATTATTTTTGCAGCATCATTAAGCTTATACGGCACACTAATTTCCATGCAAATACACGACAGTCCAGTCAATGCATGGATAAACCACTTGCTAGAGCTTGCGACAATCGTGTTGTATTTTTTTATGCTATTAACGCTCAACTTCTTAACGCCAAACGCTGACGTATCGATAAAATGGGCGGCTATTTCCGCACTGGTTGGTAGCATTGGTCTATATTTGCTTAATACTATTTTTGGCTCGTTCGCGCAGTTCTTTACAAGCTACCAGGTTGTTTATGGTGCATTTGCTGCCATTCCTATTTTTCTGGTGTGGTTACAAAGCTCATGGCTGATCGTATTAACTTCCATTTGCTTGTGCGCCACCCTGCACAACATTAAAAGCACCTCTCAACAGAAAAACTTAGCATCTGGTCAGGATTAATGTAAAATCCCGAAAATTTTTAAGATAGGGCTCACCATGACAAATACAATCAACGAACTAAACAAAATTTTAGAAGAGGCGGATTGCTTAGTCGACGAAGCACAACTTAATGACGCTCTAGACAAAATGGCCGCACAAATAACAACCGATTTATCAGATAAGCTCCCTCTTGTTCTGTGCGTCATGAACGGTGGATTGATACCAACCGCTGCCCTAATAGAACGACTAAACTTCCCACTTGAAGTCGATTACATTCATGCCACTCGCTATGGAATGGAAACAGAAGGCGCAACACTTAACTGGTTAAGCTACCCGCAAACCAACCTAAAAAACAGACACGTACTTGTAGTCGATGATATTTTTGACCAAGGGCACACACTTCAAGCAATTACTAAATGGCTGGAAGCTCAAGAAACAACCGCTGTATACACAGCAACGGTCATAAACAAGCTACACGACAGAAAAACAGACATGACACCCGATTATGTAGGTGAAGATGTAGCCGACAGATTTTTATTCGGTTACGGCATGGACTACAAAGGCTTCTTTAGAAATCTAAAAGGAATTTACGCAATTAAAGGCAGCTAAACACCGAGCACTTACAAAAAAGCCCCATTACAAAATGGGGCTTTTTTTATGCGCTATTCAAAAGGACTAAAATACCCGATTGAAACCGTTCAAGGCAGCAACACGATAAGCTTCCGCCATCGTCGGATAGTTAAATGTCGTATTCAGGAAATACTTTAACGTGTTCTGCTCACCAGGTTGCTTCATGATCGCCTGCCCGATATGGACAATCTCAGAGGCTTGGTCACCAAAACAGTGAATACCCAACAGCTCCAAAGATTCACGATGGAACAAAATTTTCAACATTCCAACCGCTTCACCTGTAATTTGAGCTCGAGCTGTATTCTTAAAGAATGCACGCCCAACTTCGTAAGGCACTTTCTCAGCCGTCAATTCCGCTTCTGTTTTACCTACTGAGCTAATTTCAGGAATCGTGTAAATCCCTGTTGGCACTTCGCTGATGAATTCGCCGCCAACAGCACCAAACATATTCGCTGCCGCTGCACGCCCCTGATCGTAGGCTGCACTTGCCAAACTTGGCCAACCAATGACATCTCCTGCTGCGTAGACATTTTCAACTTGCGTTTGGTAAGTATCGTTTACCGCCAGCTGGCCGCGTCCGTTCGCTTCAAGATTGATGGACTCCAATCCCAAATTATCAGTATTACCGGAACGCCCATTACAGAATAGCAATGCATCCGCGCGTAACTTCTTACCTGACGCCATGTGCATAACAACACCACGCTCGGTCGTTTCGACAGATTCATATGTCTCATTATGGCGAATCAAAACACCGCCATCGCGTAGGTGATAACTTAAAGCATCGGTGATTTCATCATCCAAGAAGCTCAATAGTTTTTTAGCGGGGTTGATTAGCTCAACACGCACACCCAAACCACAAAAGATAGATGCGTATTCACAACCGATAACACCAGCACCATAAATAATCAAAGAGCGAGGCGTATGACTCAAACTCAGAATTGTATCTGAACAATAAATTCGTGGATGAGAAAAATCGATATTTGCAGGTCTATATGGGCGTGAGCCCGTCGCGATTACCACTTTTTTGGCAACCAACAACTCTGGACCCTTTTCATAAGTATTCACTTCGATTGTGTTCGCATCTTTGAACTTGCCGCGACCAAAATAAATGTCAATACGGTTGCGTGCGTAATACTCAGTACGACCCATTACTTGCTTATCAATAACACGATTAGCACGATCCAACACTTTAGGAAATGAAAACCAGCGTGGCTCACCGATATCACGAAACATTGGGTTTGTATTAAAGGCAATAATCTCTTTAACAGCGTGACGCAACGCTTTTGATGGAATGGTTCCTAAATGCGTACAACTTCCGCCCACTTGCGAACTCGCTTCAATAACAGCCACTCGTTTACCTGCTTTTGCTGCACTCATTGCAGCACCTTCTCCAGCAGGTCCTGTGCCTAACACCACAACATCATAATGTCTCGTCGTCATAATACCCTCTTCTTTGTTCAATTATTTGGATGCGTCGTAGAACGTGTCATCAGAAACCGTAGCCGCCATACCTTTCTTTGTTTCTTTTTCACACTTGCCTTTATCGCCACCACAAATATCACAAGCCACCTCCATTCCTAGGGCACTCATGCCACCACAGGAACCAGAAATAGGCTTTCTCCCCATTAACACACCAACAGACATTGCTGTAACCAACAACAGCATTAAAACAAACGCCATAACTATCGTTAACATAAGGTCACCCCCAAAATAAATGAATAGCCTTCTTTAGTTTAAATAAGGCTTAAAAGCGTCCGAGGAACGCTCCTCAAAACCAAAATCCGTTTTCACTAATAAATAAGCTGCAATGCCATTTTTTTGCGCAAACTCAAGCCCTTTATCAGGCCCTAATACGGTAATTGCTGTCGCAAGACCATCTGCCATAGTAGTGGTCTTTTCGACAACCGTTACAGAAACCAATTTATGTGTAATCGGCTTCCCAGTTACAGGGCTAATCGTATGAGAATATCTCACACCATTTTTTTCAAAATAATTGCGATAATCCCCTGACGTTGCAACCGCTACGTTTGTTATCGCAATAACACGCTCAGCAATATCGTGGCCGCCTGCAGGACTTTCGATCGCGATCCTCCAAGGAGAACCATCCGCTTTCATGCCTTTTGAAACGATCTCACCGCCGACCTCTACCAAATAGCTGTCAACACCTTGTGCTTCTAATACTTTTGCGACGACATCGACGCCATACCCTTTCGCAATAGACGACAAGTCCACGTATATGTCTTTATCTTTTGACAAACGACGACCGTCAAGAGACAAAAGTCGGTAACCAACAAGAGACTTAGCCTCATCAATTTGAGCTTGGCTAGGCACTTTATCTTCCCGCTTACCTGGCCCAAATCCCCACAAATTCACCAGCGGGCCTATAGTAACATCGTACTCACCACCACTCATTTCACTTATTAATAACGCCTTATCAATAACGTACGCCATATCTTCACTAATCGTAGCAGATTGGCCCGCAGGCAATTTATTAAACAAAGACAGCTCAGAGTTCGGATCGTAGGTAGACATCAATTTATTCACCTTAACCAAGGCAGCATCAACATCATCTTTTAGACCGGAAGAACCGTCTACCTCTTCCGTCGAAAAAAACTTCACTGTGTAGGTAGTACCCATGGTCGGGCCAGAAAAACTCACCAGTTCAGGGCTGAACACAGACATGCGGTAAACAACCGCAACCATTACAAATAGAACAGCAAAAAATAGTATTTTTTTACGCATACATCGTCTTTTTAGTTGCCAATAAAACAAAGACCCACCAATTGGTGGGCCTTTATTTGGGTGCTAGCCACCGAAATCATCAAGTAAGATGTTTTCTTTTTCAACACCAAGATCTTCCAACATTTTGATCACAGAAGCGTTCATCATTGGAGGTCCACACATGTAGAACTCACAATCTTCTGGAGCTGGGTGATCTTTCAGGTAGCTTTCATACAACACATTGTGAATGAAGCCAGTCTTCCCTTCCCAATTATCTTCAGGCTGAGGATCAGACAGTGCTAAATGCCATTCAAAGTTTTCGTTTTCTTCCTGAAGCTTATCGTACTCTTCAGTATAGAATGCTTCTCGCACACTACGAGCACCGTACCAGAAAGAAATCTTACGTTTCGAATTCAGGCGTTTCAATTGGTCAAAGATGTGCGAGCGCATTGGAGCCATACCAGCACCACCACCAACGAACACCATCTCGGCATCAGTATCTTTGGCAAAGAACTCACCAAATGGACCGTACACTTTGATTTTATCGCCTGGCTTCAAGCTAAACACATAAGACGACATTTGACCCGGCGGTAAATCGTCTTTCCCTGGAGGCGGAGAAGCAATACGAATATTAAACTTCACAATGCCTTTTTCTTCTGGGTAGTTAGCCATTGAATAAGCACGGATAACGGTTTCATCTACCTTAGAAACAAACTTCCAAAGGTTAAATTTATCCCAATCACCACGGTACTCTTCTTCGATATCAAAATCTTTGTAATGTACAGTGTGGGCAGGCGCTTCAAGCTGCACATAACCACCAGCACGGAAATCTACGTTTTCACCTTCTGGCAATTTTAACGTTAATTCCTTGATGAAAGTGGCCAAGTTAGGGTTGGACTGAACGGTACACTCCCAAGCTTTAACACCGAACACCTCTTCAGGTACCTCTACATCCATGTCTTGCTTCACAGAAACCTGACAGGATAAGCGATAACCTTCTTTTTCATCACGGCGAGTAAAGTGCGACTGCTCTGTAGATAGCATAGAGCCACCACCACTAGTCACTTTACATTTACACTGAGCACAAGTACCACCACCACCACAAGCTGATGACAGGAAAATGCCGCTGTTCGCCAAAGTTTGAAGCAACTTACCACCAGCTGGAGCCGTTACTTCTTTTTCACCATTGATGCGGATTGTTACGTCCCCAGTACTTACCAAGCGCGCACGAGCAGCAAGGATAATTGCCACTAATGCAAGCACGATAGCTGTGAACATCACCACACCTAGAATAATCTCTAAGTTGACCATGTTAGTTAAACCTTATTCTTGGTTGCCTGTATGCGCAGCCAATTAAAGCTGCACACCAGAAAATGACATAAAACCTAAACTCATTAGACCAACAGTGATGAACGTGATACCAAGACCACGTAGACCTGCAGGAACATCAGAATATTTAAGTTTCTCCCGAATACCAGCTAGCGCAGCAATTGCCAACGCCCAACCAACACCAGCACCCACACCGTAAACAACACTTTCACCAAAGTTGTAATCACGCTCAACCATGAACAGTGACGCACCCATGATGGCGCAGTTTACTGTGATAAGTGGTAAAAACACACCAAGCGCGTTGTACAGCGCTGGCATGTATTTATCCAAAGTCATTTCCAAAATTTGAACCACAGCAGCAATAACACCAATGTAGCTCAATAGACCTAGAAAACTAAGATCAACACCTGGTAAACCAGCCCACTCAAGCGCGCCATCTACCAATAGATTTTGGTACAACAAGTTGTTCAGAGGAACCGTGATTGCCAAAACAACAACAACCGCTATGCCCAAACCTATCGCCGTTTCTACTTTTTTGGACAATGCCAAAAAGGTACACATACCAAGGAAGAAAGCTAACGCCATGTTTTCAACAAAAACAGCCTTAACAAATAGACTTATTAAATGTTCCATTTATAGCGCCTCCTGAGAACGAGAATTCGCTGCAATCTTGAATTCAGGCTCTTCAACTTGCTCTTTCTTGTAAGAACGCAAAGCCCAAATAACCAAACCAATAACGAAGAATGCGCTAGGTGGAAGCAACATCAAACCGTTTGGCTGATACCAACCACCATTCTGAACAGTAGCAAATATTTCCACGCCAAAAAGTTTGCCAGCACCCAACAATTCACGGAAGAAAGCAACTATGATCAACATAGCGCTATAACCCAAACCATTACCAATGCCATCAACAAAACTCATGACAGGACCATTCTTCATCGCAAACGCTTCTGCGCGCCCCATTACGATACAGTTCGTAATGATAAGACCAACGAATACAGAAAGCTGTTTACTGATTTCGTAAGCAAATGCTTTCAAAACCTGATCTACCACAATTACCAAAGAAGCAATGATGATCATCTGAACAATGATACGAATACTGTTTGGAATATGGCTACGAATAATCGCAATAAAAAAGCTTGAGAAAGCCGTTACCAGAGTTAAGGCGATTGCCATAACCAAACTGACACTCAAACTACTTGTCACCGCCAATGCAGAACAAATACCTAATATTTGCAATGCAATAGGATTATTGGCAAGAATCGGCCCAAAAAGGACTTTTTTCACATCAGACATTATTGAACTCCTTCGCTACGCAGCTGAGACAAGAAAGGTCCAAAACCTTCTTGACCTAACCAGTACTGAACAAGATGAGTCACCCCACGGCTTGTCAATGTCGCACCTGATAGACCATCTACTTTGTACATGGCTTTAGGATCAGAGCTATCTACACCACCTTTGGCAAGCTGAATAACAGCCTCACCTTGGTCATCATAGACTTTCTTGCCTTTCCACAGGGCTTTCCAGTTAGGATTATCAACCTCACCACCCAATCCAGGTGTTTCGGCTTGGTCATAAAAACCAAAACCTATCACGGTATTGAAGTCATTCTTTAACGCCATAAAGCCATACATAGTGGACCATAAGCCGTAGCCATGCACTGGCAGAATGATGCGATCAATATTATCGCCAGACTTCACAAGGTAAACCGCAGAAAAGTTTGAACGGCGCTTAATACCTGCCGGATCATTACCTTTCAATGAAACCGATAAACTTGGATCTTTGGCCGCTGCTTGCTGATCAAATGTTGCTACATTGATCCCTGCAGTCTGAAGCTCTTCTTGTGTCGCAAACTGACCTGTTTGCAAGTTCACAATACGAGTTTCAACCGATTTGAAAATCTCATCAACTGACTTGCCTGGTTCAAGCATGCTAGCAGCCGATAAAATATTGCGTTTACGGTCTAAATCTTTATTGGTGTTCTGAATAGGCTTAAGACCTACTGCTGCAGCCGCAACAAAAATAGAACAAACCAAACACAAAGATAAAGCAACTATAATGGTCTTTTTAATACTATCGTTACTGCTAGCCATTGCGTGCAATCCTCCGTTTAATGTTTGCCTGAACAACAAAGTGGTCAATAAATGGCGCAAACAAATTCGCGAAAAGAATTGCCAACATCATACCTTCTGGGTATGCAGGGTTAACAACACGAATCAGCACAACCATCAAACCAATCAACGCACCATAGAACCACTTACCACGGTTCGTCATTGACGCAGATACTGGATCCGTAGCCATGTACATCATACCAAAGGCAAAACCACCCAAAACAAGGTGCCAATACCAAGGCGTTGCAAACATTGGGTTGCTGTCAGAACCAATAACATTAAACAATGCAGAGGTCAGAATCATGCCCAACATAACACCAGCAACAATACGCCATGCAGCGATTCTCATCACAAGCAATGCGCCGCCACCGATCAAGATAGCCAAAGTCGATGTTTCACCCATTGAGCCCTGAATAAAGCCAAAGAATGCATCAGACCAAGCAACGGTAAGACCTGCCACACCATCGGCAGCAAGTTGACTTAGCGCTGTCGCACCAGAGAATCCGTCTACAGCTGTCCAAACCGCATCACCAGACATAGATGCTGGGTACGCAAAGAATAGGAAAGCACGACCCGCTAGTGCTGGGTTAAGGAAGTTTTTACCTGTTCCACCAAACACCTCTTTCGCCAAGACAACACCAAAGGTGATACCAAGAGCGACCTGCCATAAAGGCACAGTTGCAGGCAAAGAAAGAGAGAATAGGATAGAGGTTACAAAGAAACCTTCGTTAACTTCATGCTTACGCACAGAAGCAAACAACACTTCCCAGAAGCCACCAACCACAAAAGTAACAAGATACACAGGCAAGAAGTACATTGCGCCGTAAATCATGTTGTCCCAAATGCTTGACGCACTGTAGCTGGTCAAGCCACCGATAATGGCATGACGCCAAGAGTCGGCAGGTGCCACTCCCATCGCTTCCATTGCAGTATTCGCTTGGAAGCCAATGTTATACATACCAAAGAACATCGCAGGGAAGGTACACATCCACACCAAAATCATAATGCGCTTCATATCAACCGCATCACGAACATGTGAACCATTTTTAGTAACAGAACTTGGACGATAAAAAATCGTATCTACTGCTTCGAACAGTGCATACCATTTTTCATATTTACCACCTGAGTGAAACTCAGGTTCTATTTTATCGAGTACTTTTCTAAGCCCCATGAATTAACCCTCTTTCTCTATTAGAGTTAGGCAATCACGAAGGATCGGACCATATTCGAACTTACCTGAGCAACTGTAAGTACACAAAGCCAAATCTTCATCGTCCAACTCAAGCGCACCAAGCTTTTGAGCCTGCTCTGTATCATTCACAACCAACGCTCGTAGCAGTTGAGTTGGCAGAATATCAAGCGGCATAACGCGCTCAAAATTACCCAACGGCAACATAGTACGATCACTACCATTGGTAGTGGTTGTCATATCGAATGATTTTTTACCAGTGAGTTTTGACAAGAACACATTCATAATAGAATGTTTTTCTACACCGGCACGAAGGTAATGCATCATTTGACGCTCACGACCTTCTAGCAATACAGATACCTGGCTATGGTAACGACCCAAGAAAGCGTAAGGCCCTTTAGCGTTACGACCAGAAAGCACAGATCCAGAAATAACTCGATTATCTCCTTCTGCTAACTCGCCAGCCAAAAGACCGTCTAAATTGGCACCAACTTGAGTACGAAGCAAACGCGGCTTCTTAACTTGAGGACCAGCAACAGCCACAACACGTTCGACACTCAATTCACCCGTAACAAACAGTTTGCCGATCGCTACCACATCTTGGTAGTTAATTGACCATACTGTTTTTTTATCGCTTACTGGATCAAGAAAATGAATGTGTGTACCAGCAAGACCCGCTGGATGAACACCCGCAAATTCTTCTACTGCCACATCTGACGTAGTGGGAATTTTTGCTCCAGGTGCTTTACATAGAAACACCTTACCTTCCGTCAAACGCGTCAATACAGTCAGGCCGTCAGCAAATGCTTCGGCTTGATCTGCAAGCACAACTTCAGGGGAAGCAGCAAGAGGGTTAGTGTCAATAGCGGTAACAAAAATGGAACGTGGCGCGGACGCTATTTCAGGCACTTTAGAGAATGGGCGAGTGCGAAATGCGGTCCATAATCCAGAGTCAACCAGATTATCTACGACTTTGCTGCGCTCTAGAGATTTCAACTCTGAACCAGAATAAGAAGCGAAGGTTTCAGACTCGTTGCCTTCTACATTAATGACAATCGATTGAAAAACACGTCTTTCGCCACGGTTGATCGCCGTTATCGTACCAGAAGCAGGAGCCGTGTATTTCACGCCTTCCGTTTTCTTATCTGTAAAGATAACTTGACCTTTTTTAACCTTATCCCCTTCCTTAACTAACATGGTGGGTTTCATTCCATGATAGTCAGGACCGATAACAGCAACCGTTTTAGCAACAGCAGCCGCCTCAATCACTTGATTGGGAGCACCTGAGATCGGTAGATCTAGGCCTTTTGTAATTTTATACATATGTTCTGCCCAACAATAAATTGAACACAAAAAGCGTAATGCGAATTGCTCACACCCCCCTCCGGGAAATCATGCATGAACGAACAACGACATTAAAGACATTGTAAAACGCAAACTCACTTCACCAAAAAACCGACGTATTATAAAGATCATTCCTGCCATTGACCAGCTCATGACGCCGTCTTTAAGCACCAACTTTTATTTAAAAGTACTACTTTGTCCTTATTACCGTACTTGCAGGCCCAAAAAAAACCATTTGTTTGTTGTTTTATTACGAAAAACACCCCGAAAATAGATTTAGATCGAGCATGAATACATAAAATTCAAGTAAATCAATCCAAACAACGCTTCACCTCGTACTATAGTGAGTTGCCATCCCCAATCTAAAACGACACAATATCGCCTCAATACTTGTAGGCCAGAACACGGAAGAAAGTGATGATCAAACCTGAAGCTCAAATCCACATTAAAAACTTACGTTTACGAACCTATATAGGATTCAATGAATCAGAAAAAGAAAACAAACAAGACGTCATCATCAATGCATGGATTCATTACCCTGCAACCCAAGCGTACGACACCGACAACGTGGAAAAAGCCGTAAACTATCGAACCATCTGCAAAGAAATGATAGCGCACACTGAAAACAACCGCTTTCTTTTACTCGAAAAGCTAACCGCCGACCTACTCGCACTTTGTATGTCTGCCGATCACGTCACTTTTGCAAAGGTCGAAGTAGCTAAGCCACACGCTTTGCGCTTTGCCGACTCCGTGTCCTTAACCTTGTCCGCCACAAGAGAACCACAAGCCTAACATGTCAGAATCTGTCTCAATCACTCAAAAGCCCGGCTTCAAAAATCTAATCCATGGCATAGATGGCAGTCGTTCAGCGCTGCAAATATTAGCCATTGCGGCGCAACACAAACAACCTATTCTATTCATGGCAAACACCGTTGCTGAACTCAACGAGCTTGAAGACGAAATACAGTTTTTAAATCAAAAAAACAGCGAGATTTTACGATTTAGTGATTGGGAAACACTCCCCTATGATGCTTTCTCCCCTCATCAAGACATCATTTCGCAGCGCCTCGAAACACTGGCAAAACTGACAGAAACGAAAAACCCGATTGTATTAACCACTGTTGCGTCATGCCTGACTCGCCTTTGCCCAAAGCAACACCTTGACGCCCAACGTTTTCACTTAAGTGAAGGACAAGAATTACCCTTAGAGCAACTTTCCAGAAAGCTCACCAACGCAGGCTACTTAAATGTAGACAACGTACACGAACATGGCGAATATGCGATCCGCGGCGCACTGATGGACGTTTTCCCAATGGGAGCAGAAAGCCCCATACGAATTGACTGGTTTGACAACGAAATAGAGTCCATTCGCTGGTTCGATCCTGAAACCCAACGCAGCATCAGCAAAGTCACTGAAATAAAAATGCTGCCAGCCAAAGAGTTTCCGACCACACCTCAGGGCATCCAACACTTTAGACAGGCTTTCCGAGAACACTTTGACGCAGACCCACTGTCTAGCCCCCTTTACCAAGACATCTCCAGCGGGATAATCCCGGCAGGCATTGAATATTACCTGCCTCTTTTCTTTGAAAAAACCGCCAGTGTCTTCGACTATCTGCCAGATAACACCCTGATTATTCGATCCAATAATTTCAACGATCAATTTGCCAGCATTCAGCTAGATTACCGCAGTCGACACGAATCGTTGAACTACAACATTGAGCGCCCCATTCTCAAACCGGACGAAATCTGCCTAAAAGAAGACGAGCTTTTCGGGCTGCTAAATCAATATACCAATGTCATTTTCTCAAACGAAGGCGAGCACACGATTTATAAGGCTTTGGAAAACGTCAAAATAGACTCCAAAGCCGCTCAACCACTCAGCAAACTTCAAACCTTCTTAGCACAAACCACGGCCAGAGTATTGATTGTTGCCGAATCAGCCGGTCGCCGAGAAGCACTATTAGAATTGCTAAAAAAGCACAACATCAAACCCAAACACGTTGAAAACTGGGCCGCATTTACAAAGTCAACCAAAGGCCTCGCCATTACTGAAGGCAACATAGGTCGTGGGTTTGTGATCGGTGACGAGATCGTTCTCATTCCGGAAAGTGAGATATTGGGCGAGCGTGTTTCTCAGCATCGCCGACGGAATAAACACAACAACATCAGCGAGGACGCGATTATTCGCAACCTCACCGAGCTGAGACTTAACGCTCCGGTTGTGCACATTGATCATGGTGTAGGTCGCTATTTAGGCCTAACCAACCTCGAAATAGACGGACAAGAAACCGAATTACTGACTCTAGGTTACGCGAATGACGCAAAACTGTATGTGCCCGTTTCGTCTTTGCAGCTTATTTCTCGTTACACAGGCGCAGATGAAGACACCGCCCCGCTGCACAAACTGGGTACCGACAAGTGGAGTGTCGCAAAACAAAAAGCCGCTGAAAAAGCCCGCGATACCGCCGCAGAGCTATTAGAAATTTACGCCCAGCGCGAAGCCCGTGTGGGTTACGCTTTCGCCAAACCCGATGACCAATACGAATTGTTTGCTGCGGGCTTTCCATTTGAAGAAACCCCAGACCAGCAAATGGCCATTGATGCCGTAATGAAAGACATGTCTTCGAAAAAACCAATGGACCGCTTGGTGTGTGGTGACGTGGGGTTTGGTAAAACGGAAGTCGCCATGCGCGCCGCCTTCCTCGCCGTACAAGATGGCAAGCAAGTGGCAGTATTAGTGCCAACCACACTGCTGGCTCAGCAACATTATGAAAATTTTTGCGACAGATTTGCTGATTGGCCAGTTGAAGTCGAACTCTTGTCACGCTTTCGCTCCGGCAAACAATCTAACGCAGCAATTGACCGACTAGAATCTGGCAAAGCAGACATTGTTGTTGGCACCCACAAACTCATCCAAAGTGACGTCAAGTTCGCTAATTTAGGGCTGGTCATCATCGACGAAGAGCATCGCTTTGGCGTCAAACAAAAAGAGCAATTTAAAGCACTGAGAGCAGAAGTAGACATTCTCACCTTGACCGCCACCCCCATCCCAAGAACACTTAACATGTCACTGTCTGGCATTCGGGATTTGTCGATTATTGCCACACCGCCAGCGAAACGCCTGTCTGTAAAAACGTTCGTTAAGCAAAAAGACGAACACCAAATAAAAGAAGCCATTTTGCGAGAGCTGCATCGTGGAGGACAGGTTTACTACTTACACAATGAAGTTCAAACCATCCAAAAAGCGGCTGAAGAACTAGAAGAGTTGATCCCCGAAGCACGGGTCATTGTTGGCCATGGTCAGATGCGTGAGCGAGAGCTAGAGCAAGTCATGTCCGACTTTTACCACAAAAGAGCCAACGTGCTGGTCTGCTCTACTATTATAGAAACAGGCATCGACATACCAAATGCCAACACCATCATTATCGAACGTGCTGATAAGTTTGGCTTAGCCCAGCTGCATCAATTGCGGGGTCGAGTCGGCCGATCTCATCATCAAGCATACGCTTATCTGCTCACCCCAAACGACCGCAAAGTCACGGGAGATGCTGAGAAACGCCTAGAGGCCATTACATTAGCAGATACACTGGGCGCTGGTTTCACACTGGCCACTCACGATTTGGAGATTCGGGGAACAGGTGAGTTACTCGGTGACGGCCAAAGTGGGCACATTGAACACGTAGGCTTTTCACTGTTTATGGACATGTTAGACAGAGCCGTTAAATCGCTTAAAAATGGTGAGTCGCCCGACATCGACATCACTTCTCCAGCACAAACAGACATCAACCTGCGTGTCCCAGCATTGATCCCTGAAGACTACCTAGGCGATGTGCATTCACGATTGATCCTGTATAAACGCATAGCCAGCGCAAAGAGCAGCGAAGAATTAAAAGATCTTCAAGTCGAAATGATCGACCGCTTTGGCCTATTGCCTGATGCGACGAAAAACCTTTTCCGACAAACCGAGCTCAAGTTGAAAGCCGAAAGCTTAGGTATTAACAAAATTGAAGCCAACTCAAAAGAAGGTAAAATATTCTTTAGCGCGAAAACACCCGTTGATCCAATGAAACTCATAAAACTGATCCAAACCAAACCGGATCGTTATAAGTTAGTCGGATCAGACACATTGAAATTCCTAACACCAATGAACAGTGCCGAAGAGCGCTTCCAACAAACCACCATGACATTGGAACTATTACATTGAAATCTTTACTCACGATCGCCTTATCACTCTCCCTGATAAGTACCACGCTTTTCGCAGAAGAAGAGCAAATAAACCCAGACACAGCCAGAGCCTACCAAGCTTATCTTGTGACATTCACCTGGCCTGAAAACCAATCGACTGAACAGGTCGATTACAAAAACGTCTTATCAACGAAGCAGTTGCTCAGACTAACAGACGAAGACGTGGCGGCCAACGACGCTTCTCAAGAGACTGACAACGCGGCACCATTTGGCAACATAGAGGAAAAGATTGGCAGACATGTGAACATCTTAGTAAACAAAAGCTGGACGTTGATTTTCAAATACCCCGGCGATCGAATTGAAAAAGAATTTTACAGCCAACAAACAAAAGACAACTACCCAGAGCTAACAGGCCATATCGCCATCAAATTGGGCCGTTATTTGGAATCAGACATACATTATCAACATTATTTATTTGATAGCTTCACCATTCCAGATTATGTACAAGCAGACTCACACAACACACTGTCAGAAATGAGTGCCTCACCATTTCAAGTAGCCAACACAAACACAGCACCTGAATTTAAAGAGTTTGAACCAGCGTTGGTACTAACCCTGAACCAAAGCAACAAAACCGCCAGCAAAAAAGTAAATTATCTTGATCATCCAACCATTGGCACATTGCTGTATTTTGAGCCGATCGAACTGGAAGACGCGATCGAAAAAATCGCCCTACAAACAGTCGCCCCCGAAACGGGTGCAAGCTTGAATTACACAGAGTTAGAAAGCACCAACGAGCTATCTAACTAAACAGCCGTAGAGCTGGCCAGCTAAGAAATAAAAAATGGGAGATACAAAGCACCTCCCATTTTTTTTGTATTCGACACTCTCATCTCATGGGAACTTGGATGAATTAATAACCTCGAGTCTGAGTCAATCGACCAATCCACGACACGGCTTTTTGCTCCAATGCTGAGAAAAATGACAAGCCCAATCGCTCAGCCACTCCTTTCGGCTGCTTATAAACCACCTGTATGACTTCCGCTGCATCGTAATGCGAAACCAAATACGCATCACTTGTCATAACTTGATCTATCAGTTTATTTTCTAACGCTTCAGAGCCATACCATGTATCACCTGTTGCAATACCTTCAATATCAAGTTGCGGGCGCTGAGTGGACACAAAACGCTTAAACAACCCATGAGTGTCTTCCAAATCCTGCTTGAACTTCTCACGCCCTTCATCGGTATTCTCACCCAGCATCGTTAAGGTACGCTTGTATTTACCTGCCGTATGCAGCTCAACATCAATCAAACTTTTATCAAGCAATCGATGCACATTGGGGATTTGAGCAACCACACCAATAGAACCAAGAATTGCAAAAGGGGCTGCAATGATTTTATCGGCAACACAGGCCATCATATAACCACCACTGGCCGCCACTTTATCGACACAAATCGTCAACGGGATATTGGCCTCACGAATACGTTGCAACTGAGAAGCCGCCAAACCGTAACCATGCACTACACCGCCACCACTTTCTAATCGCACCACCACTTCATCTTGCGGCTTAGCAACACTCAAAACAGCGGTAATTTCTTCTCGCATTGACTCAACCGCAGAGGCTTTGATATCACCGTCAAAATCCAGAACATACAGTCGCTTCTTCGACTCTTCTTCAGGGCTTTTAAACGACTTTTTCTGCGATTTTTTTTCTGCTTTTTCCTTTTTCTTCTTTTCTTTCTCAATATTTTTAAGCGTCTTTTTGTCCAGTAACTGGCGATCAAGCTCCTCTTTCATGGCGTCATAACGCTCATTTAACTTAACCACCGACAAACTTCCTGGCTGGGATTTACGCTTCCCACTGGATAACATCGCCAAAAGAAAACCAATCACCAAAGCCACACTCAAAAGCTTTAATAAAAAACCCGCGTAATCCGCTAAAAATTCCAATTTTTATTTCCCCTAAATAGTCATAAGCTCTAGGTATACTGGGGGTATTTTTGTAAATAACAATCTCTTTCAATGATATAACGCTATAGATACTGTTTTGTATTTGCCTTATTATCTGCACACTTTGAAAAGCCTTCCTAGTAAAAATAATTATAAGAAAGCTAACAAGATTTTTTTTGATTGCCTCAATAAAGTAGAAAAATCCTGTTAATTTTTTTGCACATTTAAGTGCCTTTCTATAAAGGAGCAATCAATGACGCCGTCACTGTCCCAATCATTTGGAAGAAACTTCCTCGGTGCTTCGCCACTTTGGTACAAACAAATAATCCTAGCTTTTTTGATCATCAACCCTATCGTTTTGGTCGTATTAGGGCCATTCGTCGCAGGATGGCTATTAATTATTGAGTTTATTTTCACGCTGGCCATGGCTCTAAAGTGCTACCCCTTACAACCTGGCGGCTTGTTAGCTATTGAAGCCGTTGTACTTGGGCTAACCTCTCCAGAAGGGGTGTACAATGAAGTTTCTCATAACATTGAAGTTATTTTGCTTTTGATGTTCATGGTGGCCGGCATCTACTTTATGAAAGACATGCTGCTATTTATCTTTAATAAACTGCTTGTAAAAATTAAATCGAAAATCGTTATTTCGTTGATCTTTAGTTTTTCTGCCGCCCTGCTCTCTGCCTTTCTAGACGCATTAACCGTCACAGCCGTACTTATTAGTGTTGGCGTCGGCTTTTATTCGGTGTATCACAAGGCCGCTTCCGGCCAAAGCTCCAATAAAAACCACGACCACGGAAAAGACGACTCCATCTTGCCGGTGAACACTGAGGACTTAAATGAGTTTCGTTCTTTTTTACGTGATCTTCTTATGCACGGAGCCGTTGGCACAGCACTTGGCGGTGTCGCAACCTTAGTTGGCGAACCACAAAACTTGCTCATTGCTAAAGTCGCAGGCTGGAACTTCGGTGAATTTTTTCTTCATGTAGCGCCTGTTTCGATACCGGTCCTAATTTGTGGACTACTAACCGTTATCGTTTTAGAGAAAACAGCTTGGTTTGACTACGGTGCACAGTTACCAGATACCGTTCGAGACATTCTAAATAATTTTGAAAAAGAGGAAAGCCAAAAACACACCAACAAAACAAAAGCACAGCTGATTGTTCAAGGTGTTGTCGCTATCGTTTTGATACTGTCCCTTGCTTTCCATGTTGCTGAAGTTGGTTTAGTCGGTTTGATGGTTATCGTCCTATTAACCTCATTCAATGGCATCATTGAAGAACATCGTATCGGTCACGCATTTGAAGAATCACTGCCTTTCACAGCGTTATTAGTGGTATTTTTCACTGTTGTATCCGTCATTCATTCTCAACATTTATTTCAACCAGTCATTGATGTTGTGCTGAATATGCCCACCGATAGCCAACCTCTCATGTTGTTTATCGCAAACGGACTGCTCTCTGCGATCAGTGATAATGTCTTCGTTGCAACGGTTTATATTAATGAAATCAAAGCCGCACTGGATTCAGGCGCCATAACTCGCGAGCATTTTGATACCTTAGCGGTCGCAGTGAATACCGGCACCAATCTACCAAGCGTAGCCACACCGAATGGACAGGCCGCGTTCCTATTTTTACTGACATCTGCCATCGCACCTTTATTGCGATTGTCTTATGGCAAAATGGTATGGATGGCTCTGCCTTACACAATAGTACTCAGTATTGTTGGTGGCCTTTGTGTGACGTACTTACTGTAGCCTCTTCCATAGGCACAAAAAAAGCCTTCATGTTATTTGAAGGCTTTTTTAAATTTGGGTTACTCAACTTGTAAAATTGAGTACCTAATGTTTTATCCGCCACAACGATTGACCAGACTTTTTATCAATCAAATCCAAGCGTTCTTCATGGACTTTTAACTCTTCTTCGCTGGCTCTAATTACCTTTAAAGCAGGTCTGCTTGCAGCAAGACGACGTATTTTTTCCACATCACCTTCTTCTTTTGACTCAGACTCAGAACTGCTGGCCAAACCCAAGCTGGTTTGACCGCCCGTCATCAGCAAATACACATCCGCAAGGATTTCAGAGTCCAATAAAGCGCCGTGCAGCTCGCGGTGGGAGTTATCAATACCATAACGCTTACAAAGAATATCTAGGTTATTCTTTTGACCGGGGTGTTTTTTACGTGCGTACACCAAACTATCAAAGACCCCACAAACCTCGGCGGTTTTTGGGAAGCCACCAATACGAGCAAACTCGTGATCCATAAAGCCAATATCAAACGGGGCGTTATGAATGATCAGTTCAGCCCCTTTGATAAAATCAAAGAACTCTTGCGCAATTTCATGAAAACGCGGTTTATCCGCCAAAAATTCATTACTGATTCCGTGTACTCGGAATGCTTCTTCTTCGACTTCTCGGTCTGGGTTGATGTAAACATGAAAGTGACGCTTCGTTAATTTACGTCCGATCATCTCCACACAACCTATCTCGATTATACGATGACCTTGCTTCGGATCGATGCCCGTTGTTTCCGTATCAAGAACAACCTGTCTCATGATGCCGCCCTTAATTGATCAATGCCTTGATTTGCCAATTGGTCGGCAATTTCATTGCCCTCTATCCCAGCATGACCTTTTACCCACTTCCAAGTAACGTCATGATATTGGCATTGCTCATCCAAGGCTTGCCAAAGGTCTTTATTCTTAACCGGCTGCTTAGAAGCCGTCATCCAGCCCTTTCGCTTCCAACCCGCCAGCCATTCGGTAATGCCTTTTTGAACATAGGAGGAGTCCGTGTAAAGTGTGACGGAGCACTTTTCTTTCAATGCACGCAACCCTTCAATGGCCCCCATCAACTCCATACGATTGTTGGTTGTGTCTTGCTCACCACCACACAATCGTTTCTCATGCTCACCAAAGGTCAGCCAAGCGCCCCAACCACCAATGCCAGGGTTTCCCTTGCACGCACCGTCTGTGTACATTACAACCTTTTTCACTCTTTCATCTCTTTTACTGTTGGCTTCGATAATGGCGGCACTCGAACTCGAGCCCCAGACCAACGAGGTTTCAATGGAATAAAACGCCTTACCTGTTTAGTCGCGGTCATTACATATACCCCACTAAATGGCAGCTTCAACGGCCTTAGCATTTTATCAATCCAATTAAATCGAGACCGCCACTTACCACTTTGCAATGGCGGCTCGTAATAAATAAAGCGTTTTGTATCTAACGTCAGTCCGGCTACTTTTAACCAGTCCTCAAGTCGTTGATGCGCAATAAACTGACCGCACCAAGGCGCTTTTACTTTTTTTCTAAACAGGCGGCACAGCCCCCACAAACTCCAAGGGTTAAAACCAATAATAATGAGTTTACCGCTTGGCAATAACGTTCTTGTTGCTTCTCTCAAGTCATCATGAGGTGTAGCAGAAATATCAAGGGTGTGATGAAAAATATGCACATCCACGCCATCCGCTTCGAAAGGCAGCTCACTCGCCCTAGCAACCACAGTATGGCTAGGCGCACCAAATTCCAGTACTGGCGCAATGATAATACTTTCTCTAAGGCGATGATTTTGTAATGGAAGATCCTTGAGTGGCGACTGTGTGACTAAGTAATATCCCACGGCTGAGTCAAGCTCAGCAACAAGCTCTTTTCGCTCCTGCTCTAAGACACTCTCACCCAAGTCTGTTTTATACCAATTTTGAAAAAATTGTCTTGATTGATCATCCAACATACAATGAATTCTCTATTTATAACGGCATGACGATGTATTTATTTTTAAGCACGCCATACGAAATATAACAACCTATACAAAGTTGACAACCTATGACCATCTTTCCGCTTCCTGCTTTTCAAGACAATTATATCTGGATAGTCCAAGATAAAGATAGTTCAGACATCTGGGCAGTAGACCCAGGCGATGCCGAGGTCGTTTTGGATTTTTGCACCCAGCACAGCGCAACACTAACAGGCATTTTGATTACACATCACCACAAAGATCATACTGGTGGCGTTGCGGTATTAAAACACCATACAAACTGCCCAGTTTACGGCCCTAGCCACCTGAAAGAGCTGGTGACACATCCCGTGATAGATGGAGACAAAATCACCGTATTTTCAAATGACTTTCAAGTCATCGCAACCCCCGGGCACACGCTAGACCATTTATGTTATTTTTCAGAAGGCGATCAGCCTGTATTATTTAGTGGTGATACCTTATTCAAAGGGGGTTGCGGAAGGATAATGGAAGGCACGCCAGAGCAGATGCTCAACGCCATGCAAAAGATAGCTAATCTTCCAGATCACACCTACATTTACGCAACTCACGAGTACACTTTAGCCAATTATCGTTTTGCCCTTTCTCTAGAACCAGAAAACAAACCTTTAATTCAAAGTAACCTGACTAGCCATACACAGCGCACGAATAACGAACCAACACTGCCTACCACACTGCATCTCGAGAAAAAAACCAACCCGTTTTTAAGAACCCACATCGAGTCACTTAAAAACCATGCAGCACAACAACTTAACGAGATTCCAGCCAATGATTACGTCGCGGCATTCAGTCAGGTAAGGCGTGCCAAAGATAGTTTTAGTTGACCTCTCTCGTCACACCTTTAAAATGTCCAAACTTTACTCAAATTTGTGGCCTACATGATATATAAAATTTTCTGGATTTGTCTTGCCAGCCTAGCCCTAAGCGCATGTCAAACCACCTCAAAATTAGAAAAAAACGACGCTCCTATTGAATCTATAGAATCGGCTGACGACACAGACATCGTTGAGGCTGACACAGAACAACTTGGCTTTATTGATACCGTTCCTCCTGTAAACAGCGCAGAAGAAGAAATACTTCCAGAAGAAGAACCTGTCGTTGCTGTCACCAAGCCTAAAGCGCCAGCAGACATTTGGGAAAGAATTCGTGCCGGATATCAACTTAACCTAGATATTGACCGTCCACGTCTGTCATCACAACTTCGCTGGTTCAGCTCCCATCCATCGTATTTGGATCGAGTGTCTAAACGAGGGGAACGTTACCTTTACTATATTGTAGATGAACTAGAAAAAGCCGGTATTCCTACCGAAATAGCCTTGTTACCTATCGTAGAAAGTGGTTTTGATCCATTTGGCTACAGTCACGGGCGCGCTTCGGGTCCGTGGCAGTTCATTCCGTCAACCGGTCAAATGTATGGCCTCGACCAAACATGGTGGTATGACGGACGCAGAGACATCATTGGCTCAACTCAAGCGGCTATTGCCTACTTAACGCGACTTAATAAAATGTTTGATGGTAACTGGCTGCACGCCCTTGCCTCGTACAATTCCGGCGAAGGCACCGTTTTAAGAGCCATCAGAAAGAATAAAAAAGCAGGTAAACCAACCGATTTCTGGTCATTGGATCTACCAAAAGAAACGCGTGCTTATGTACCCAAGCTGATTGCGTTAGCTAAAATCATCAAGAACCCAGAGAAGTACAACTATTCGACCTATTTCATTCCTAATAAGCCGTATTTTGATGTCGTCAATATTGGCGGGCAGCTCGATTTAGCGCAAGCAGCAGACATGGCTGAAATAAGCATCGATGAAGTGTACTTGTTGAACCCTGGGTTTAACCAATGGGCGACATCACCAGATGGCCCTCATCGCTTATTAATGCCAATTTCTAAAGCCAAGCAATTTAGAACAAAATTGGCTGAGATTCCAAGTAATGAGCGCGTCACCTGGGTTCGATACACCGTTAAAGCCGGCGACAACTTATTGCTAGTGGCAAAGCAACACAATACAACCGTCAATGTTCTTCAGGATGTAAATAAGATTTCCTCCACCATGATACGAGTTGGCCAAGAACTTATGATTCCTGTGGCGGGCAATAAAATTGAAAGCTACACGCTAAGCTCGCACCAACGATTGCTCGCGAAACAGTCTCGCGCACCAAATCGCAATCGAATAAAAATCAACTACACCGTGAATGCGGGAGACAGTTTATGGTTGATCTCCAATAAATACGGCACGGACAGCAAAACGCTGGCTCGCTGGAACAATATGGGATTAGCCGACCCATTGATGCCAGGCAAAAAATTAGTTGTGTGGTTAGAGCCAAAACCTTCTGAAAGCGGCACTCGCAGCGTCATGAAAAAAGTGGTTTATACCATTCGTTCAGGCGAATCCCTTGCGGTGGTGGCCAATAAATTCAAAGTATCCATCAATGACATTAAAGATTGGAACCCTAAAGTTGGCAGCCAAAAATATGTTCAACCAGGTGATAAAGTCACACTCTTAGTCAACGTGGTTGGTGGTTAACAACCACCTTCACAGACACAACCGCACACAAAAAAGGGCTGATCAATCAGCCCTTTTTTTACAATTATGTTTGACCTAACCAATCATCATTCGTATCGGCAAAGGTACGCCGTGGTTTCTTCCACTTTTAACTGAAAAGATTGATTGGCTTCCACAATAAACGTATCGCCTTTCACAAATGTCTTCCATTCACTTTGATCTGGCAGTTTAACCGTTAGCGCACCCGACACGACCGTCATGTACTCTCTCTGACTTGTGCCAAACTCATAGTCGCCAATAGACATGACACCAACAGTCGATGTGCCTTCAGCATTGTCTAGCGCAATGGATTTTACTTTTTCATCAAAATAGCTGTTTACGGTTAACGCTGCACTCATATATAAACTCTCATTTTCGTTATAAATTTCGGTACAATATCAAGTTTGATCAATCCGTTATTACGTATTCTACTGAGTCTTATTACCTGCCATTTGTTCGATGATCCACTCTTTAAAAGCCAACATGGCGGAGGTCACAGAGCGGCGTTTTTCGTAAACAAGGTAAAAAGATCGGTTGGTGATTAAATGCTGATCAAAAAGCACTTTTAACGTTCCGGCTTCAATTTCCGGCATAATCAATTCTGGGTCGGTAAGCGATATGCCCAAGCCTTGGGCCGCAGCACCAGCCGTTAACGAGCCGCTTGAAAACATCAGTCCTCGACGAAACAGTTTCGGATCAAGATCATGCTGCTGAAGCCAATCATGCCACTCATCCTTTCGTTTGGTGACATGAAGCAATGGATAAAAGCGCATGTCTTCTGGCTTAACAATCGGCTGTTCAGGCTTAATCAATCTAGGATTACAAACAGGAGCAAGGCGTGCAGGTCGTAAATAATGCGCCTCAACATCCTCCCAATCGCCACTACCAAAGTAAACGGCCATATCAATATCATTGGCCGAAAAGTCGATCAAACCAGTAGACGAGCTAATCTCAATTTGAATGTCAGGGTAGCGATCTTGGAAACTCTCCATTCTCGGCATCAACCAACGCGTTAGGAATGCAGGCGCCACAGCCAATCGCAAAGAACCGCTTTTTTGTTTGCTCTTTAACTCCGATGTGGCGCTTTCTAATTGCTCGAAAATGCTTTTAATTGGCTTTAAGTATGACTCCCCTGCGTCCGTTAATATCACTTTTCGCTTAGTGCGTCGAAACAACTCAAGGCCAAGAAAACTTTCCAAGCCTTTGATTTGATGACTGATTGCGGAAGGTGTTACAGACAATTCTTTGGCTGCTTTGTTGAAACTGCCATGTCGAGCAGCAGATTCGAAACACTTCAATGAATTTAACGGGGGCAAACGATTAATAAGCTCATCTCCAATAGATAAGAAAGATTAACCAATAACGTGAATATGACTTATCTGTCAATTAATAAATCATATCTTCTAAAAAATCGTCCAATATTAACCTGTTACTCGTCTTCATCGCCCAAGTCGACGGCAGATGTATTACGCTTAGCAGGCAACTTGAAGGCGTCAAAACCGTCTTGCTGATTATCATGGAAACGTGCTTTAGCAGCCGATTTTTTCGGTGATTTCTTCTGTGACTTCGGCGCTGTTTTTGCCTTAGGTTTATTGTTAATGGCGCGAGCAGGCTTTGGCGGCACCAGCCCTTTAAATTTCGCCTCAAAACCGTCTATCACCTCAATCGAAAACGTTTTTTGCAAGTACGCTTCAATGGCTTTAAAGTTTACCCAGTCCTTTGGACCAACCAATGAATAAGCATCACCTTTAAACCCGGCACGACCAGTTCGCCCAGTTCTATGGACAAACTCTTCCGCTTGCTTAGGCAGATCGAAGTTAAACACATGCGAAACACTAGCAATGTCCAAACCGCGTGATGCCACATCGGTACTGACCAAAACATCAAACTGACCTTTTGCAAAACTCTCCATCGTTTTATTACGCGCGCTTTGCGATAGATTACCGTTTAATGCCTGAGTACTCAGCCCCCAGCTTGCAATGATTTCAGACAAACGTACCGTATCACTTTTCGTTGCAGTAAACACAATCGCCTGCTTGATCGTTTGCCCTACTAACAAATGCTTCAAAAGCGCTTCTTTATGATCTAAATGGTCACATAAAAACACATGTTGGGAAATATCAGTGTGCTCGTCAAAGCCTTGACCAACCGCCACACGAGAAGGCTCTCTTAGCAGTTCATTGGCAATCGCGCTCACATCGGTATTGTCTAATGTCGCAGAAAAGAACAGCGTCTGACGTTGGCGGTGATTAGCGGCATCATTGATGGCTCGCATCGCATCCGCAAAGCCTAGATCCAACATGCGATCAGCTTCGTCCAAAATAAGCAACTCAAGCCCCTCTAAGAACACATGACGTTGCTTTAGATGGTCAACTAAACGTCCTGGTGTCGCGACGATAAAATGAGGGTCTTTTTGCAGCGACTTATGTTGGTCGTTAAAATTTTCCCCACCCTGAATAAGGATGGAAGTAAAACGACTGGATGCCAGCAAAAGTCGCAACTGACCATAGACTTGTTTTGCCAACTCGCGAGTTGGTACTAAAATCACCACACGAGGATCACGTTTAGACAACGCTTTTTTCTTGTAAACGCGGTGCAGAGCAGGCAAAAGATAAGCGAGTGTTTTTCCAGATCCAGTTTTTGACGACGCCAATAAATCACGCCCGGCCATCGCTTCAGGAATAGCGCGAGCTTGAATTTCCGTCGCCACATCAAACCCTAAATGACCGATAGACGTTAAAATACGATTATCAAAACCAAATTCTTTGAATAACAAACAAATACCCCTTTAAAACAAAAATACGGCACAAACAAAACGTTGCGTTTAATCTACTTATTATAACCTAGGAGCGTGAAAATTCGTTATTCATCTTTCATTAAAAGGTAGCTTTTACCGGCACTAATAAGGCCAATACCCTCGCCCTCTGATGTTTTTACCGGTTCAAGATACTCAGCAAGATCATAAAAGACATTTCTACCCACCAACGCCTTCAATCCGTAACGCATTGAGACATAGGGACGCTCTTCATTCTGAAAAAACGCCATCCACAAATCACAACCAACACCCAACACCAGGCGGTCGTCTGTATGAGTAACAAATTCAATAGCCTTACCCAGCTCACTGTCGACCCACTGCCAACCAACCACCAAAAAAGGCGCATCTTCAACCTGAATTCGAACCTTTTCAACCGGCGTTACTAAAAAGTACTCGCCCTTTTCAAACCACAAAATACGGCTAAACATAGTTACCATCGCCGGGCGTTTTATTTTGCCACCTTCATGAATCCATTCACCATTTGCCTTTATGACAAGATCCATGTCACCACAAAATGGCGGCGTCCATGTATGCACAGGAGGCAAACTGGCCGTCGTTTCTGGTAAACCTTTTAAATCCATCATGATTATTTCCTCCTCTTTATGATGAGTCCGAGCTCGCAGGCCACCGCGTTGATACCTAACAGAATTAACTTACCTCACACCAACTACAATATTATTCAACTTGAGGGCAAAGCCTTGAATGCATTTCACTGTTAGAATAGCCACAACAAACAATGTGACAGAGCCAACAAGTCTCTGTCCTCTTTACCTTATTCAGAAGTGTGACATTATGAAATCGGAATTAGCAACTAAGTTTCAAGACCCAAGCCGTGGCGTCTACTTCATCGGCACAACACCGCCAAAATCTTCTTTAGAAGAAGAGCAATTAAGCCTAGTAAGCCAGAAGCTGATTGAACGTCTTAATAACATCGAAGTAGACGGTTTAATTGTCTACGACATACAAGACGAAACAAGCCGTATTGACAAGCCTCGCCCGTTTCCATTCATGGAAACTCACGACCCACGCGCATGGTCAAAACGCCTTCATCAGCAATCAGATAAGCCGGTCATTACATACAAATCCGTCTCATCACGCAGCTCTGAGGAGTTTTCTGGCTGGTTAACCGAAGCGTGGGAACAGTATGGCATTCGTGATTTGGTGTTGGTTGGCTCACCCTCTTCAAATGGTGATATTAAACTGCCGTTACCACAAGCTTATGAAACGCTAAAAGCATCACCGCACGACTTCAACCTTGGTGGCGTTACCATTGCTGAGCGTCATGCCAAAAAAGGCGACGAACATGTACGCCTATTGAAAAAATCTGAGTCAGGATGCGAATTTTTTATTTCTCAGGCTGTTTACAACCATCAAGCCACGGCGGATCTAATCAGCCGCTACGCAAGAGCATGCAAAGAAAAAGGCGAAGCACCAAAACGTATTATTTTGACGTTCACCCCATGTGGAAGTGCAAAAACACTTGAATTCATGGAATGGTTAGGAATTTCAGTACCAGACGCAACCAAACACCGTATTTTAGATGCTTCTGCACCATTGGAAGAATCTATTAAAATCTGTCGAAACGCGCTAGAACAAATTATCGAAACAGCGTTACCACTTGGCGTTCCTCTTGGCTTGAATATCGAAAGCTTAACCAATAGAAAAGAAGAAATTGACGCCTCAATTCAGCTATACAAACTGCTCAAGGCGACATTAGACCTTAAATTAGCAGAACAATCCCTGGCTAAATAAGCTCATCTAACTTTGATAACACTGAATCAATCTGAATGTGTTGCATGGCCTTAGGGTCATGCACTCTGGTTGACCAAGGCAATTCTGAGACTGGCTTTTGGTATTCCTCTTCTGCCAATACTCCGTAAACACTGACCACCTTATCCAAGTCTCGGTACGGACCTGTGCGCTGCGGATTTGAATGTGCATACAAACCTACCACAGGCGTTCCAACCAAAGTGGCCATATGCGCCGGCCCTGTATCTGGCGAAACCACTAATTCCGCCCCTTTTAGCACCGATAGCATACTGTTTAACGGCGTTTTGCCAACCAAATTAATCACTTCGTCGCCTCTATCGCCGATAACCACCTCAGCAAAATGTTGCTCGTCGCGCGATGGCCCTCCTGTTATGACAGGACAAATCTCTTTGTTTAAAAACCAGTCTAATACGGCCTGATAACCTTCAACCGTCCAATTTCGCTCCGCTTTAGAAGCCGACGGGTTGATCACCACATAACGGTTGGGTAGACCCAAATCTGGTTTAGGAAGCACCAACTCACAGGGTAAAGACGGCTCATGGACATCAAGCACACTTCCGATAGACAAAAAGGAGTCCAATACATGATCACCTTTTGGCTCTGGAGCAAATTCATTCACAAACCAATGCTGCTTTTCACGCGAATGCGACAGCGCAAAGCCTACTCGCCTCTTCGCCCGGATCATACGGGTTACTAGACTTGCCCTAATAGACCATTGCATGTGCAACAACACATCAAATACGCGTCCTTTTAGCTGAGAACGCAACGCCAACAAACCTGTAAAACCGGTTTTTTTATCGTATTCAACAACCTCAACACCATCAAGCAGACGGACTAGGTTCGCCTCCAAAGGCGATGTTACCCAAGTAACACACATGGCAGGGTGCCGTTTCATTATAGATTGAACCACAGCCATGGCATGACACACATCCCCCAGCGCAGATAAGCGAACGACGGCCAAATGTTGAATATTCTCTTGCTGCATATCTTCCTCTAGGGCTGCTTAAACTCGGCAAGTATTATAGAATAGTCGCTCTTGAATGTGTCCAAATTTATAGGCACACCCCGAATTGGCATTAGAGAGCAAACACGTCGCAAACTATGCCGAATTAAAGACCACGACAAAGCGAGCAACATGCCACAAACCATCAACATATCGCCAAGCACCGTATTACTAACAAGCGATCCCGCCTTACAGATCTCAGAAAGTTGGTTTGATCCTACATTTTGGCAGTCTAAGAATGCGCTTGCAGGCACCGGAAATGGACGTGGTGAAGTATGGTTCATCAACAGTGAATTTGGTCGCTTTGTGCTCCGTCGATACCGAAGAGGCGGACTGATCGCCAAATTCAATAAAAGTCGCTTTTTATTTACTGGGAAAAGCAACTCCCGCCCGTGGTTAGAGCTCAGCTTATTAGAAAAGATGAATGCGCTGAACCTGCCTGTGCCTCGGCCAATTGGAGGGCTATACTCTGTATCAACCGGTTTCTATCAGGCTCAGCTTTTAACAGAAACCATCGACGATGCAAAAGACCTCTTCGACATAATAAAGAGCGATCAACAAGAACACGTTAATTGGCAAGCCATTGGAAGCGTCATCAAACGCTTTCATGAGAATGGCATTTACCATTCCGACCTAAACTGCCATAACATCATGATAGACAAACAAAATAAAATTTGGGTAATCGATTTTGACAAATGTGAGCAGAGAACCCAGCAAGATGAATGGATGCAATCCAATATAGACCGTTTAAAACGCTCACTCGACAAAGAATCCAATAAACATTCAAATTTTCGCGTATCAGAAAAGCAATGGCTGGCTTTTTTGGAGGGATACCATGGCTAAACAAAGCACTCTCGATAAAAATATTTCTCACTTTTTGGGCCCAAAGCATTGGCCTACATGGATCGGCATAGGTATCGCCTATTTACTCAGCTTCCTTCCTTGGTTTGGTCAAAAATGGCTTGGCAACCTTTTAGGCAGCGTGCACTACGCACTCAGTTCAAACCGCAAAAATATCTGCCATGTAAATTTAAAGATTTGCTTTCCAGACATGACCGATAAAGAAAGAACCAAACTGGCTAAGGCGCATTTCAAAAGCATGGGCATTGGCGTATTTGAAATGTTTGCGACTTGGTTTCAAGACAGAAACAACACCGCCTCAAAAGTCGCGTTTAACGACCAAGATGTCATTGAAAAAGCCCTCAGCAAAGGAAAAGGCTGCATCATTATTGGCGCGCACTTTTCTTCAATAGACCTTTGCGGTACACACATGGCGCGATACATTGACGTCCACCCTATTTATAAGCTCCAACGAAACCCTGTTATAAACTGGGTCATGGAGCGCCAGCGCCAAGCTATTTTTTCGAAAACGATTGAACGCAGCAACGTTCGAGAAGTCATGAAATCACTAAAACAAAATAAAGCTGTGTGGTACGCCGTTGACCAAGATTACGGCCGCAAAAACTCAGTTTTCGCCCCATTTTATGGGCGTGACTGCGCAACTATTTCACACATCAGCCGGTTAGCCAAAACAACCCAAGCGGCAATATTGCTGTATGACTATGGTCGAACTGAAAAAGGCTATTTTCTTTCTCTAACTGAATTAGAAGATTATCCATCCGGCGACGAAGTCACTGACGCTACCACTATTAATGCACTGATTGAGTCTCAAATTAATAGCAAAAAAGAGCAATATTTTTGGTCTCACCGACGCTTCAAAACCCAAGTGGTCCCCGGCACACCAAGCCCTTATTCAAAATAAAGAAAAGCCACTGAAAGACAAACTTTCAGTGGCTTAATCTCCGCCATCCTAGCCTATACTAAGTCATCCCCTAAGAGACACTGTCTCGTACTTCAGCCATCAATCGCAATGATGTCAGCCTAGCATCCGCATTATGAACCGGCATAGAAATGATTAGCTCATCGACTTTTGTTGATTCAATGAAGCTAGACAACTGAAACGCCACAGACTCTTTAGATCCAACCATAGCGTATTGCAGCATGTGTTCAACCATGTGCTTTTCACTGGGCGTCCAAATGCCGTCCATCGTATCCACGGGTTTGGCAAATGGGCGATTTCGATTACGTCGCAAATTCACAAACTGCTGTTGAGCGGAAGTAAATAAATAACGTGCTTCCTCATCCGTATCCGCCACAACGGCCATTACGCCAGCCATGGTGTGAGGTTGAGGACATTGATCAGAAGGCTTGAAGTTTCGACGATACAGGGTAAGCGCTTGAATCAATTGATCTGGCGCAAAATGGGAAGCAAATGAATAAGGCAAACCAAATTCAGCCGCGACTTGGGCGCTGTATAAGCTAGAGCCCAACATCCATAGCGGAACGTGCGTGCCTCGACCAGGAACAGCCAAGACACCTCGCTCCTCATCGCCCAATAAGCGCTGAAGCTCTAAAACATCATCAGGATAACTGTCAACGGAGGCATCCATATTGCGACGCAACGCTCTTGCCGTTTGCATATCCGTACCGGGCGCTCGACCCAACCCTAAATCAATACGATTTGGGTATAATTCGGCCAAAGTGCCAAACTGCTCAGCAATGACCAAAGGCGAATGATTTGGCAGCATAACACCACCCGAACCAATACGTATCTTTGATGTTGCGGCACCAAGATGAGACAACACAACGGACGTGGCAGAACTTGCCACACCGGCCATACCATGATGTTCAGCAAGCCAAAAACGAGCGTAATTATGCTCTTCTGCAGCCATCACCATTCTACGGCTCATTGCCAAAGATTCAGCAACCGAATGACCATCAGCCACCGGCGCTAAATCGAGAATCGAAAGTGGGATCATAAATTTACCTATCTATAAATACTATGCCTACTATTTGGGACTTCTCTCTATCACTGCAAGCCCGCAATCATGCAGAAAATGCAGAAGCGCTCACCCGCCTTTAAAAGACGAGAGTAGTTTTTATCTGTTTTCCAAACGGTTGTAGTCCAAAATCCCACTTTCTCTTGGCCGATCTAGTTTATTCAGGTTAGCAATAGCATCACTGACAAACCAAAAATTAGGATGCGTTCTGCGAATCCCAAAGCTATCAAGTAACGCTGAATAATCGGCTCGTGTTTTAAGAGCCGCCACTTGGTTTGCCCAATCCGACAATTCAGACACTTCCACCTGCATTAAGACATTCGGATAGTCTCCAAGCACGCCTTTAGCCAAGGTCACCCCATCTTCGTTCGGCAACCTTGCCGCTTCTTCATCCAGTAAACTGGAGATATTCGCATGTGCTTTATTGTGTATCAGACTAATCACTTCCAAGGGATTGCCTTGCTGTGTTACCAATATCGTAGCCACATCAGGCAAATACACCAATCCACCACCACGCACCGTTTGCAAATGATGCAAAGCGTTTATTTGTTCAGCAGGTAGCTTACTCTGATCCAAATCATAACCATGATTCAACACGGCCGTCAGCTTACTTCTAAGCTTTTCATATAACTCTGATTGGTGATCACCCGTTGTGTATGTCACTTCTGACTGTCGATCGACCTTAATGTAATCACTGAATATGTAATCTTTAATGGTCTGATTGGCGTCTCGATACCAATACTTGCGTATAGCCTCTCGGTCTTCTTTTGGCAAGAAAAGAAGAAAGTTCATCTCACCTTCCATTCTCAGAAAATCCATGTACAAACGCGTGACCAACTGATGCCCAACATTTCCATACACATCGAAGCCAGCCACCAACAAATAATGAATTCTCTCCAATAACGGATAATCGATCACCCACGCGGTTTTCGGCTGCTGCCCAACCATCCCTTGAACCACGGACGCGTTGTCAAAATGGCGAAAAATAGTCAATGCGGCATTATCATTTTCCCCATCCCCATCCCAAATCAATTTTAGATTGAGCGGTGTCTTACCCGAATCGGCCTCTATTAACGCCGCCTTAGCAGACAAATAGGATTTTTGTTGCTCTGAGAAAATAACCCATGACGCCAGCGGCAAGGTATTACTAGATCCAACCGCAGGCAAGTCCAAATTCTGCACCTGAGTCTCTAAATAGTCAGTCGACCCTTTACCATACAGCGCTTCAGGGTCAATAAAGTAAACCCAAAACTGCTCATTAATCACATTCACTGCCACTTGACCACGACACACTGGCCCTTTAATAAACGCCATGATGGTCTTCTGAGAATGGTCTAATAAAAAGCGATATCGCGCATGGGCAGGTATTTCCCGAAACGCTTTAAATGGATTCGTGGCCACTTCTGGGTCATAGCCTGGGTCTCTGGTTACTTCATACTGTTCATCGTAAAAGTACGATGTCCAGCGAGCGTATCTCGCTTCATCCAGTTGCAAAGGAATATGGTTTTTTTGAACCTTCACTTCAGGGTCTAACCACAAACGATAGTAAACGTGATCCACTCCCGGAGCGTCATACGGACGTCGTGTTGCGATCCGGTCAATGGGTTCCCCCGGCGGAGTTTTAGAACGCACCAACTGAAAACGATACTGTTCACCCCCATCTAAATACAGACTGTATAAATAAAGGTGTTCATAAATATAACGGGAGACAAGTTGCGTTTTTAAGTCGTCACCATTTAAACGCGACTCCCATAACGCCACCTTGTCTTGCATTGCACTAGGCATCTGTGCCATTGCTGGCATTTTTCCACCTTTTGCCAGCCAGCGGGTCAGCACATCGTACTCTTCCGTATTCAAAGCAGGAAGACCGTATGGCATCCCCCATTTTGGGTAATCTTGTTCAAATTGCTTGTATTCTTCGATACTGACGCACTGCTGATCACGAGCCAAAGAAAAGTCATAACCCTCAGACAAAACAGGCTGATCAAAAGCGCCTTGCTTGGCTCGCAATGCTATCGCTCGATACAACAAACTGCCTTGCAAATTGGCAGCGGGAGATTGCTCTCTTTCATTCAATACCGGGTGGAAGCCCTTAGATCGCCACTCTTCAGTGCTTTTGGCATCGATAAACAATCGTGTCGGGGACGAAGCCAACAAACGAGTTCCATCATAAACCAGTTCTTTGGAGCCCCCTCTTTCTATTCCACCCACTGCGGTAAACTTCAGCTGACAGGGGGCGTCATAACACGCATGACAAGAAACACAACGGCTGTCCAAAATGGGTTTAACTTGGTCATTATAAAACGCGGCGTCTTCATTGCTGACAGCAACAACACGATTGGTTGTATTTTGTTCGCCGAATACCGAATCAAACTGATGTGTGGCATAAGCCGCACAGCCAGAAACCAAAGTAAGCAGACAAACAAACGTCAGCCATCGAGACATAAAAAAGATCCTCTTTTTTTATTTCATCTTTCTGTTAGAACGCAACATCGCAAAAGCAAGACAGAACGCAATACGGCATTATTAAAATATTCATTTGTTTCATCAGCAGCAGGCACAAAATAAAAAACGCCTTAACGGCGCTTTTTATTTCAGCATTTTACACACAAACCAACACGCTATGGCTTTTTACTCGTCGTCTACAATGCCGTCATCAGGATACTCATCCGACAATTCATAAGCATCATCACCCATATCGTCATTGGCCATCAATAGAGCTTCTTCATAAGCCCCACCAAATTCAATGCGAGTGATATCATAAAGATCGTATTCAAAGGTTTCATCAAACCAGCGCGCATCCGAACCAATTTCTTCTAATTCGTATGTCACTGCGTCAGCACGAACGACGCGTCCGATTTCACAGCTGTCTGGCTCAATCTCTTCGCGATGAAGGGTAACAAGACCAAATTCTTCACTAATATCGATCAGCAGAACTGCCAAGTCATCGAGCTCTACTTCAGGATCAACAACTTCTTCGCCACGAAGTGACAACACTTTTTTCTGGAAATCATTAAAGGGAGCAGGATGAGCAAAGTCGCTGATGTCTTCCAAAAACAGGATCTGATAACCATTCAGACGAACACTGTCATCCACCAATTGGAGCAAAACCATTTCTTCGTTGGCATCCACAACAAAACCGTCGGTCCAGCTATCTGGTCCGTCCAACTCTTCACGAAAAATGCGAACGACATTGTTTCGAGTGCGGGCTTTTTCCAATTCGATGAGCATATCGGCTCCCTAAAAAAACGTAAAAAAATAAACAATCGCTAGTGTAAACCTAGCCAGCGCAAGGAACAACTACTGCAGCACGTCGTGCCAGTTTTCAATCATGTTAATCAGATCATCCAAGCCACATTCGGCTTGAATCCCATCTGTCGACGTTTGATAAAAGCTGTCCTGGGTATCAAACATGGCTTTGATTTCTTCTTCTGCCGACGCCAGATCAATTTGTCGAGAAACCGATACACCCTCTTCACTGAATATTACATCAAAAGGACCATGTTTAAATTCAGTGGTCTCTTTTTCTGTCTCTGCCAGTCGAGCAGCAACCAACACTCGTTGAATACTTTCTTTATCACGAACGTACTCTGACACCCATTCGCCGATGGCGGCAAACTCATACCCTGTATGGATGCGATACACATTCTCGTCCTGATCAAAGGCAATTTCATAATCCATGACCGTGAACCTCACTGCTTGTCATCTTTGTTCTCATCTTGCTTAGTAACACCAGCTTGATCTGTCTGTTGTGTTTGGTTGTCGCGATAAGCTCGGTTGCTTGCTTGCTGTCGCTGTGGAATCGCCGCGGCTAACCTGGCTTGGCGCTCCGCTTCTTTTTTTGCTTTCGCCTCTTCAACCATACGTTCTTCCAACGCAATCATCTCAGGCGTTTCCATTACATAAGGACCAATTGCCCCCGTTCGGACGTCGTTTAAAAAAACCTCCGCCGCTTTGTGCATGTCAACTTTACCACCTGAGCGCAACGCACCGCGCTTAGAACCAATTACTTTCAATACTTCATATGGGTCTGTAGATACGTCTTTTAACTTGTAACGTGTCACCAAGGCATCCAAATAATCCGCAATAAAAAACTTCAACCCGGCCAACGCCACGTCTTCGTAATCAATCGCCGTGTCTCGCACCGCGCCCGTTACCGCCAAACGATAACTGGCATCGGGGTTTTCAATTTTGGGCCATAAAATCCCCGGTGTATCGAGGATTTGAAAACCGTTCGTCACTTTAAGCTTCTGCTGGGATTTGGTCACTGCGGGCTCATCCCCCACTTTTGCGACCCGTCGCCCTAACAAAGCGTTCATCAGGCTGGATTTGCCCACATTGGGAATTCCCGCAATCATGGCTCTGATTGGTTTTTCAGCACTTCCTCTATGAGGCACCATTTGACCAACCCACTGACTGATTTTCGCCACATCGGCTTTGTCTAACGTCGAAAAGGGGTGCGCTAAAACGGTCTCACTACCGCGCCAATGCTCTAACCATAAGTCTAGTCGAGCTTTGTCTGCCAAGTCTTTTTTATTCAAAAGACGAAGCACAGGTACATCACCCCGCAATGTATTAAGCATAGGATTTTGGCTGGAGTCAGGAATACGGGAATCCAACACTTCAATCACGATATCAACTTGCGTCATAACTTCTTCGATTTCACGACGCGCTTTATTCATGTGTCCTGGATACCACTGAACGCTCACCCTAACTCTCCCCTTTTAACCAAGCTTTTTTCGGTGGCGGATTCTACCACAACTTCATACAAGATAGAGAAAATACTCTGCTTATAAAGAAACGAACCTTCGCCTTTGAATTTGACCTTCTGAGAGAGACAACTCTGACGCAAGTCAAGGCAAGCTATAGCAAACACTCTATACTCATCCATTCCAGATTAAGCAAAGCAAGGAATCTGCACCGAGCTTACTCCGCTTAGTCTGGTTGTTCTCTCGATTGGACTGACGATCGATTCGATAGTCGAAAGGTCCATTAGCCGAGGCTGTGTGTGGCCTCGGCTTTTTTCATTTCTTCGTTAACGAACGCCAGCAAATCAGGATATAAGCTCAAAAATGGCAATCTAGCTTGCTCAATCACTGGCTCCAAATCGTCTACAAACGCCTTTAAATGCTCACCGTGCCGCCAACGTCGCATAATCGAAAATAACGCTTTTTCCACCCCATCAACAGTGCCTAAATTGGACAGCCAATTCTCCTTTTCTAAAGAACTGATCATATTTTTCAAGCGCTCTGGGCTACGTTCTTTATCGCGAACCAACCCAGTCAACGCCTGATGGCAAAAAACATCCAAAGGCGTTTGGCTAAAGCGTTCCCAATACTGGATAAGCCAGTAATCCATCGCGATATCTTGCACTATTCCTGCAAAACGTCGACGCCCTTTTCTTGGCATGGAACGAAACTGCACACTGGCATCATGTTGATCCACCATCACGTCCACCTTTTGGTGCAAACGCCACCCCATTAGTAGATCCGCATCCAGCTGTGCTGCATCGACCGGAAAATCCCCCAACAAATTGCCTACCCACGAGGTGTGAGTAAGTGAAGCAATGTGAAGGTGTGCAAAATAATTCATAGACGCCTTTATCGTTAAAACTCAGTTAAAAGAGAAAAGACAATGTTATCCAATTGCGTCAACGCACAGCGGACTGGCTGTCTTTTTAGTCTATTTTTTGTAAAAATGCTCAATTGTCATCTTAATGGTCAAGATTCACGCCCCTTGAGATACTCTCACTATAAAAATCATCGGCGTATGGATGACATTCATGACATCGACAAAGCCAAACCCAACGCGAGACCAACGAAAATGAGAATAAAGGTCATTATAGCCTGCTGCTTGGCATTCGCTTTAGGCAACCAAGCCATGGCAACCACACTTAAGATTGCTTTCGATACCGACCCCGTTTCATTAGACCCACATGAACAGCTATCTGAAAGCACATTGCAATTTTCGCATCTTGTTTTCGACCCTTTATTACGATGGGATCAAAATGGTCAATTTGAACCCCGACTCGCCACAAAATGGGAAAGAATTGACAACCATACTATGCGTTTTTTTCTGCGTAAAAACGTGACCTTTCGTACCGGAAACCCATTTTCAGCCAAAGACGTCATTTACACGATACAGCGTTTAAAAAAGTCTCCCGATTTTAGAGCCATGTTCGACACGATAGACACGGTTTCAATGGTAGACAATTACACCATTGACGTGCACACCACCTATACCAATCCTTTGCTGCTCAACATCATGACCTACGTTTTCCCGTTGGATAAAACGTTTTACCAAGACCAAGATCAAATTATTAAGTACGGTGAGACCTTCGCCTCTCAGCACGTTTCTGGAACGGGGCCATTTATTCTTGTAAACCGAGAGCTTGGAAGCCGCATGGAGCTAGACCGCAACCCGCATTATTGGGACAAAGACTCCGCTGGTAACGTCGACAAGGTCATTTTAACCCCCATTCGCACTGACTCGACCCGACTGGCAGCGTTGCTGTCAGGGGACGTAGACTTTATTTTCCCTGTTTCTCCCATTGATATCGAACGCACAAAAAAGGTGCCCAATATCCAGCTAGTAACACTGCCGAGCACCCGTATTTTACTGTTGCACATGAACCAAAAGCGCCGCAAAGAATTTCAAGACATTCGTGTCAGAAAAGCCATTAACCTTGCCATTAACCAATCCCTTATTGTCGACAAAATACTAAAAGGTTACGCAACGCCTGCAGGCCAGTTAAGCCCAGACCGCTTTTTAGGCCACATCAACAATTTAGAGCCTGAATATAACATCACTGAAGCTTTGGCATTAATGAAAGAAGCCGGATACGAAGACGGCTTTAGAATCAGCATGATGGCCCCTAACAACCGCTATATGAGTGACGAAAAAGTCGCACAAGCAATCAGCGCCATGCTGTCTAAAATCCACATTGTTGTCGACCTTAAAACCCTACCGAAAGCTCAATACTTCAAAGAGTTTGATAACCGCAGTGCCGACATGATGATGCTCGGCTGGCAGTCAGACACCATGGATTCCAACAATTTATTTGAATTTATTATTGCCTGCACAGATGCCAAAACCGGCATGGGCGCTTATAATGCCAGCGAATATTGTAGGTCTAACATTGACGATGACATTCGCCAAGCAAACCGAGAGATGAACCCCGAACGGCGCCTTAGACTTTTGCAGCAAATAGAACGCACCTTATACAAGGATGCCGCCATCGTGCCGCTGTATTGGCAGTCATTGACATGGGCAGCAAAAGACAAAGTCAAAATCAAAGACATCGTGAACGATCAAAACTACCCTCATATAGGAGACTTATTCATTGAAGAATAATCAACACCGTCAACTTGTGAGCGTGTTTAGTCGGATAGAAAACCCGTTATTGACCAGTGGAAGCACCCTCACCTTATGCTGATTTTTTTACTGCGTCGCCTCATGCAAGCCTGCTTTGTTATGGTCATTATCAGTGTGATCAGTTTTTCTATCCAAGACAAATTAGGTGACCCCGTTCAGCAAATGGTGGCCATGACTGTCTCGCCAGAAGAACGCAATAAACTGCGCAATGAACTGGGGCTAAATGACGGCTTCTTTGTTCAGTATTGGCGGTTTGCGAAGGGCGCTGTTCAAGGCGATCTTGGCACTTCCTATTACTATAAAGAACCCACCCTTGATGTGATTTTAGAAAAGCTTCCTGCCACATTAGAACTGGCACTTTGCGCCATTATTATTGTCATTCTTGTGGCCACTCCATGCGGCGTTCTTGCTGCTATAAAGCCCAAACACATTCTATCTCGATTGCTGATGGTCATCAGTTCTATAGGGCTTTCCGTGCCTATTTTTATCATCGCCATTCTAATGGTCTACATATTTTCGATAGAATTAAACATGGTGCCCAGCTTTGGTCGGGGCCAAACCACCGAAGTATTCGGCCTATGGGAAAGTGGGCTCGTCACCAAAGACGGTTTAAAACATTTACTGTTACCAAGTTTATCCCTTGCCATTGCCCTAATGCCTATTTTTGTTCGCCTAATCCGTGCCGAAATGATGGAAGTGTTGCAGTCTGAATACATTCGGTTTGCATGGTCAAAGGGGCTGTCAGCGCCACGAATTTATTTTGTCCACGCCTTAAAAAACACCATGCTGCCTGTCATTACGGTCGGTGGCATTCAAGCTGGAACACTGGTTGCGTATACCATTTTGACAGAAACAATTTTTCAATGGCCAGGGATGGGATTCTTATTCATGGACGCTGTAAGTCGGGTAGACACGCCACTGGTTTCGGCCTATTTGATCGTTGTTGGTGGAATTTTTGTAATTACCAACACGTTAGTGGATTTGATCTACGGCTTAGTAAACCCCACCGTACGTTTAGCGAGCCATGGACTATGAAGTACTCGAAAAAAGACCTCATTCATCCGGTTTCTGGCAGCCGCTGGAGCCATATTTTATCGGGTTTTGTTGGCGACAAACTGGCCATGTTGGCGCTGATTATCTTTCTCTTCTATTGCCTTGTTGCCCTACTGGCTCCCTTGGTTGCCCCCTTTGATATTGTCGACCCTGCGTTTATGGATTTGATGAATTCCGAGATTGCCCCTAGCTGGATCAGTGGAGACAGCCGATTCCTATTAGGCACAGACGCCCAAGGTCGCGACCTACTGTCGGTTATTTTATATGGCACGCGACTTTCACTCACCATCGGCATTTGCGCTGTTTTGATTCAGGCCACCTTAGGCATCTGCATTGGTCTGGTGGCGGGGTATTTAGGTGGCCGTATCGACAATTTTTTAATGCGCTGTGCAGACATTCAACTGTCTTTTTCCAATATGATGGTGGCCATTGTGTTTTTAGCCATCTTCCAATCCTTGTTTGGTATGGCGCGTTACCAACAACTGGCCATGGTCATCTTGATTCTTGTTATTGGTTTAACCGAGTGGCCGCTTTTTGCCCGTACCATTCGAGCCTCTGTGTTAGCGGAGAAGCAGCAAGAGTATGTCGATGCGGCGCGAGTGATGGGAATCAGCTCAAAACGCATTATGTTTCGACACATTTTGCCCATGAATTTACTGGGCGATTGGTTGCGCGACCATCTAAATCCAAGGACGTATAAAGACTAATATGAATTTATTAAGCGTCAGCCATCTACACGTCAACTTTCACATGAAAAAGCAGGAACTGGCTGCTCTGATTGACGTCAGCTTTACCCTTAATCGCGGTGAGCGAATTGCGATCGTGGGTGAATCGGGGGCAGGAAAATCCATTCTTGGCTTTTCTATAGTCAACTTGATTGGTAAACCAGGTTACATCGAATCAGGTTCAATTAAATTAGAAAACAAAGAACTGACAACCATGAACCTTCGCCAGCTTCAGGAAGTGCGAGGCAAACGCATTGCTATGATTTTCCAAGATCCAATGATGACGTTAAACCCCGTCTTGACCATTGGCGATCAACTGGTGGAAACCATCCGCAGCCACACAAAAATTTCGTACAAAGATGCGCGTAACATTGCCATTGAAAAACTGCACAACGTGCAAATTGCATCTCCCGAAAAGCGCTTTGATCAATACCCTCACGAATTATCTGGCGGGATGAGACAACGGGTTATCATAGCGTCTGTGCTTTTATTGAACCCAGATATTATTATTGCAGATGAGCCCACTACCGCCTTGGATGTGACTATTCAAGCCGAAATTCTCCAGCTGTTATTGGCCATTTGCCGAGATAACGGCGTGGCGCTTATTTTGATCAGCCATGATCTTAGCGTGGTCTCTAAAGTGGCTGAACGAACCCTAGTCATGTATGCCGGTCATATAGTAGAAGAAGGCCCGACATTGGAAATCATCAATGATCCTCAGCATCCTTATACCCAAGGATTGCTAAACGCCTTGCCTCAGATGACGTTACCTGGCCAACGCCTCAACCAAATACAAGGCAGCATGCCCTCTTTGACCGAGCGCCCATCCGGCTGTGCATTTCATCCTCGATGCCCTTACGCCACACAAAAATGCCGACAAGAACAACCGCAGTTTATTTACAACGGTGTGTCCACTGTGGCCTGCTTTATTATAGAAGACATGTTGAATGAATTTTCAGAGAATGAAAAGGAGGCATTGTAATGGCAACGCCTCTTATTCAAATTAGCGGCCTCGAAAAAGCCTTTACCACCAAGGAAAGCTGGCTGGGACAATGGCGCCTGCATCAAGGCAAACTCACCCGACACAAAGACAGCGTTCATGCACTGAATGGCGTGAACCTTACAGTCAACCAAGGAGAAACACTGTGTGTGGTCGGGGAGACGGGGTGCGGAAAATCAACGTTAGCACGGGTCATTATGGGGTTAACCAAACCCAGCGCCGGTGAAATCCACTATCTTGACCAACGCATCGATCTACTTAACGATCGTCAACGTATGTTTTTCCGTCGTCGTATGCAAATGGTGTTTCAAAACCCATACGCGTCACTCAACCCCAGAATGACGGTCTATCAAACGCTGAGCGAGCCAATTTCCTTCCATAATCCACAACTGTCTCAATCTCATGTGGATGAAAAAATTGACGAACTTCTAGAGTCTGTGGGCATCTCGGCGTCCAGTTCCGACCGTTACCCTCATGAATTCTCGGGCGGTCAACGCCAACGTATTAGCTTGGCTCGCGCTTTGTCCGTAGAGCCGGATTTTATTGTCGCGGACGAGCCTTTGTCGGCTTTGGATGTGTCCGTGCAAGCTCAAGTTCTCAATCTAATGATGGACAAACAAGAAGAGCGCAATCTGAGCTACTTGTTTATTACGCATGATTTGGCGGTTGTAGAGCACTTTGCCACTCGTGTGGCCGTCATGTATTTAGGGCGAGTCTGTGAACTGGCACCCACAGCCACTTTGTTCAGCTCACCAAAACACCCATATACACAAGCCTTGCTATCGGCGATTCCTCGATTAGACAGCAACACAGCGCAACCCATTCGACTCATTGGCGAAGTACCAACCCCAACGGAAAAGCCCATCGGATGTGTTTTTCAAGCGCGATGCCCTTATGCCAATCAGCGGTGTTACGAATCCTCACCCGCTATGACGTTACAAAGTGATGGCAGCAGTGTGGCATGTCACGCTATTGAGGAGGGTCGTCTATGATGCTCGCCTTTTTCTCTTCTGCTCGTCAGGAGGCCTCATGGAAATAAGATGGCTTGAGGACTTTATCGCCCTAGCGAAAACGCGCCATTTTTCGCGGGCCGCGGACGAACAAAACGTGACACAGCCTACGTTTAGTCGACGCATTAAGTTACTGGAAGAAGAAATGCGCGTCACGCTTATTGACCGCAACACATTGCCTCTGTCATTAACACCTGCAGGCGAAGTGTTTCTGCAAAGCGCCGAGCTGATTACAAGACAATTAAGGGATACGAAAGAGCGTTGCCAAGAGATCCGCAAACAGGAAGAATCCCAAGTACGCTTTGTCACAACGCAAACTCTATTCCTGAGTTTTTACAAAGAAGTGATCGAACCCTTTTGCCAAAGTATCGACATGGATCTCGACATCAATATGAAGTCGAGTTCTTGGTTGGGCATTGATTTTGTGAACTCATTAATGGATCAACAATGCGACATCATGCTGTGTTATTGGCATCCGGCGATTAACTTCATTCGTGCGCTTGATGATGAACAGTATGAACATTTGGTGATTGCCGAAGAAACACTCATTCCTTGTAGCGCGACCGACGCAACGGGTGAGCCTAAGTTCACGCTGCCAGGCGCCAAACGTAAGCCATTACCCTATATTGGCTATTATGAAAATTCATTCCTGCAACCGGTGATTCACCACCACCTACAAAGGCAACGAGACATTCCTCAGCTGCAAACACTGTCAGAGAATTATCACTCTGTCAGCATCAAAGCCATGGTAAAAGAAGGTTACGGTGTGGGTTGGATCCCAAAACGCCTCATGTTAGACACCCTAAATTACGGGAAAGTGGCGTTGGCGGGCGAAGAAAACTGGCACATCCCCTTAGAAATACGGTTGTACCGTTCAAAGTTCAATCAGAACCCCAATCTAACGCAATTTTGGGAAGCGCTAAAACACAAAATCGCTCGCAGTGGATCACTTTAAACCACCGCGAGCGACTGACTTTAACCCATCATTATCTCGGTTTACAGATGCTGTTCTTGCTCGTTCAGCGCCACCATAATTGGATCACTTCCCATTGAACGAGCGCCCAACGCTTTGCTAAAAAGATAGCCCTGTCCGATGTCGCAACCGTATTCCCGCAACAACGCTAACTGTTCGTTGCTATCAATACCTTCTGCAATCACTTTCAAACCCAAACTGTGACTCAGACTAATAATCGCTTTTGTTAATGCGGCGTTATTGTCATCTTCAATAATATCTCGAATAAATACCTGATCTATTTTGACATAATGAAAGGGGAAGTTTTTCAAATAGCTCAAGCTGGAATATCCCGTTCCAAAATCGTCAATCGCCAGTTTCATACCAAGACGACTGATCTGTCGTAACAGTTCGGCACAACTTTCAGCATCTTCAATCAAAATAGACTCGGTGACTTCTATTTCCAACAAACTGGGATCCACCTTATATTTATCTAGCAAGGCCATTAATTTAGGTAAGAAATCCACGCGTTTGAGCTGCGCCGCTGAACAATTAATCGCAATGGGTGGCACAGTAATACCTTGCTCTTGCCACTCTATAATGTGGCGGAAGGCTTGTTCAAATACCCAATCCCCCAAAGGCAAAATAATCCCACTTCGCTCCGCGATAGGAACAAATTCAGCCGGAGAAACAACACCTAATTCTTCGTCTTCCCAGCGTAACAAGGCTTCCATACCCACACATCGCTCGCTCATCAAATCGACTTTGGGTTGAAAGTGAAGTTCAAGCTTTTCATTTAGCAACCCTTGTCGCAAACGTGTTTCTATCCGCACATTGCGAGCAAACCGCTGCCCCATTTCACCGTCGTAAAAATGATACGTTGCACGCCCTGCTGTTTTGGCTTGATATACCGCCATGTCTGCATTTTTAATCAAGGTCACTGCATCTAAACCAAAGTCAGGAAACAAAGCCACACCGATAGAGCAACCGATGTCCAATGTCAGGCCATCGACAAAATAACTCTGACTGATCTTATGAATAATGTCTTTTGAGAGCGTATTTAGTTGCGGCATTTCTTGATGGTCACTTTGCACCAAAATCACCAAAAATGCGTCACCGCCTAGGTAGCCCACTTCGGCATTTTCAGGCAAGACCGACGTTAACCGTTCAGACACTTTGACGAGAAGCTTATCTCCTACACCATGCCCGAATGCGTCATTAATGGTTTTAAAATGATCCAAATCTAAGATCATAGCGGCTAATTTTTTGTCGGTCTTTTTACAACCAACAATAAGCTCACTCAACCTATGTTGTATCTGATAACGACTGAAAAGCCCGGTTAGTTCATCAATTTCAATACGCTTATTTACGGTGTCCAACATGGCAAAATACGTTAGCGCCAGCTTTCTTGTATAAAATGCTAAACACAACCCTAATACGGTAAACAGCAATACGGGCATTAAAATCAGCCACCAATGCAACTGACTCTGAATGCTTTCAATGTAACGTGTATCGACTCGCCACTTACGCCCAGCAATTGCAATCGTTGACGAATTGTACTCTCCTTCTTTCCATGCGTTGTTTGATGAATCAGCAAACCAAATTGGTGGGCCCTCTGTGATATCGCCCATTCGGTAAAAGAGGGTTTTGTTCACCAATGGCGCAATCTGATTGAGTAAATCGTCCACGTTAAAATAGGCGCCTACCATACCGTGAAAACCAATACTGTCGGTTATTTTAGAAGGGCGAACATCAACAGAAAGATAAATGGGGGCTCTAAAAATAAAGGTATCCAGAAAAGAATTTTCCGCATCCTCTGCAAAAGGTGATAACGAGGGTTGCGATAGAGCCACATCCGACGCATTACGAACCGCTTGAATAGACGCTACATATTTATAATCTGGGTATAAAAGGTCATAGCCATAAACAAGCTTATCTGGGTACCCCAGTGTCAGGGGTAAATATTCGGCTCTGTCACCTTCTGGGTGAATCGTAAAATCGCTGTTACCCAGCAAAATTCTTTGCTTAATTTCATACTCATTTTTTTTGCTCAGCGGAACATATTGAGCAGAGTACAAGCTCATCTCATGAGTACTTACTAAATTACGAGCAAAACGGGCAAAATGTTCCGATGTCACCTCTCCTTTACTCGACTCGATTAAAGCCACGACGGCCGAAAACTCAGATTTGTATTGCGTTAAGGTATTGTTTAGCTTTTCTGTGAAATGGGTTCCAAGCGCTTTTTGGTCGATGTAGGCATGCTCAGACTCTTCCCAATACATCGCAAAACTGATGATCACACCACATAAAAAAACAACACTAAAAACACTGGCAGGCGCCTTTTTACTCTTCACGTGGTTTCTTAATGAAATCATTGTTTACCTATGGATGTTTACCAGTTTCAAATGAAGCCGTCGGTTCCTCTATGAACCTTACCTAGTCACTTTACCTAAAAACCATAAAACCAACACGGAATAATTATCGAAGAAAAGTATTTACCGCTGTTTTCTGGTATTCTTCGCGTATTATTTATTCTAATAGACAGGCCTTTTGTGACCCAATTCAATCACACCTTAAATACACTACTTCCAACTAAATTAACCGCCTTGCTTTCTGACATGGGGTTCACTACGTTCACGCCTATTCAAGAGCAAAGTTTACCGCCGATGATTGAGGGTAAAGACATCCTAGCTCAAGCTCAAACGGGCAGCGGTAAAACCTTAGCCTTTGCAATTGGCCTGTTGCTTAAGATCAACCCTCGTTTCTTTGGCGTACAAGCACTGGTTATGTGTCCAACTCGCGAGCTTGCTGACCAAGTCTCTAAAGAAATTCGTAAAGTGGCTCGTTTTCAAGACAACATCAAAGTACTTAGCTTATGTGGTGGTATGCCGTTTGGACCACAAATTGGGTCTTTAGAACACGGTGCGCACATTGTGGTTGGGACACCTGGGCGTTTGATGGAGCATTTACGCAAAGGCACTCTCAAGCTAAACGCGTTAAATACTCTGGTATTGGACGAAGCCGACCGAATGCTAGACATGGGATTCGTCGATAGTATTCGTGAAGTGGTTGAGCTCACACCAAATAACCGCCAAACCCTGCTTTTTTCGGCTACCTACGGCGATGGCATCGAAGCCATTAGTACAGAGTTTCAAAATGCCCCTGTTAGTATCAAAGTGGAAGTTCAAGAAGACCTTAAACCAAATATAGAACAATTTTTCGTTCGCAGCGAAAACAAAGACAAATGCGAGACGCTTTTGGCGGCGTTACAACACTTTGAACCTCGTCAAGCGATCGTATTCTGTAACACAAAAGCGGAGTCTCAAGTCGTTGCAGATTGGTTAGCGGAACACAAAGTTGCTGCGCAAGCCATTCACGGTGATCTTGAACAAAGGCAACGCGATCAAGTATTGGTTCGTTTCAGTAATCAGAGCAGCTGTGTATTAGTGGCCACTGACGTAGCCGCTCGCGGTATCGACGTAAAAGAAATCGACCTTGTCGTGAACTATGACACCACTCGTGATACCGACGTGCACACACACCGTATCGGTCGAACTGGCCGTGCAGGCGCAGCAGGTATTGCCGTCAATCTTGTAACATCAAAAGACGACTACAAAGTGCGAGATATTGAAACTCGGTTTGGCATCACCGCCAACTTTATTGAATTGGAATCCCTCGATCCGCACTATCGTTTGATACCACAGAAAACCACCATTTCATTTGACGCAGGTAGAAAAAACAAGCTTCGCCCAGGCGATATTCTTGGTGCATTAACCGCGGGTCTAGGATTGGACAAATCTCAAGTCGGCAAAATCGATATTTTCGATTTTCATGCTTATGTGTCCATAGATAACGCCGTTGCCAAAAGCGTTGTTAAAGAATTTGAAAACAAAAAAATCAAAGGCAAAAACATTCGCGCTCGAATCCTTCGCTAATGTTTACGCGCTTACCCACATCGTTCTGGTTTACTCCGACAGCGCAAGCTGTCGGTTTTATCATCGGTGCAGTGATTATACTTGTTGCCACTCTAACCCCTGCCGCTCAACTCCCTCCTGTGCCTGGTACAGACAAACTTCACCACATCATCGGGTTTGGTGGATGGGCCTTATTGTGTGCCTTTGGGCCTTTAAAACGCTTTTTAAGCCTCGCCATGCTGATCATTCTTTTGGGCGGTGTTGTCGAAATAATTCAGCCTTATGTGAACAGACATGGTGAATGGCTGGACTTTTACGCCGACGCTTTTGGCGTGTTCATAGTAGTAATCATCAAGCTAGGCGCATGGATTTTTTCGAAACGGACGCAAAGGATGGATGAAAGCCTAAAAAAGACCTGATAAAGTATAACCACTCGGTCAAATATCTTTTTCAAAACACACGACAACCGCTAAGAGAGACATATGAGCCATTTAAAAGCGTGGCGCTCCGCCATTGTTCACTGCATTGCCGACCCAAAAGATGTGGGCATCAGTGCAGCGTATGAATACTTTGAAGATGGCTTACTGGTCATTGAAGACGATAAAATCTATGCGTTAGGTCACGCCAAAGACTTACTTTCTTCACTTCCTCAAGGCACCGTCGTAGAACATCATCCTGATGCCATCATCACCCCTGGATTCATAGACACTCACATTCATTACCCGCAGACAGACATGATTGGCTCCTACGGTGAGCAGCTGTTAACTTGGTTGAATACCTATACTTTTCCAGAAGAAAGTAAATTCAGTGACAAAGCTCATGCCAAAGAGGTGGCGGAACGTTTCCTTAGCGAACTACTTCGCAATGGCACCACCACAGCACTTGTATTTGGCACCGTGCATAAAGTGTCCGTAGACGCCTTTTTCGAAGCGTGCGAAGTACACAACTTACGCATGATTTGCGGCAAAGTCATGATGGACAGAAACGCGCCAGATTACCTGACCGACACACCAGAAAGCAGTTACCAAGAAAGCAAAGAACTGATCGATACATGGCACAATAAAGGCCGACTGCATTACGCCATCACCCCTCGTTTCGCACCAACAAGCTCCGACGAGCAGTTACAATTGGCGGGTAAACTGTTAGGCGAATACAAGGATGTGTACATGCATACACACTTATCCGAAAACAAAGACGAATGCGCTTGGGTACAAGACCTATTCCCACAAAGCACAAACTATCTGGATGTTTATGATCAACATAAACTCCTGAGCGAACGATCTGTGTTCGCTCATGGCATCCATTTGTGTGACAGCGAATACCATAGATTGCATGAAACAGGATCAGCGATTTCATTTTGCCCAACGTCCAATTTATTTATTGGTAGCGGCTTATTCAAATTAAGCAAAGCAGAAGAGCATAAAGTGAACGTGGGTCTTGGCACCGATGTCGGTGGCGGCACCAGCTTCTCTATGCTACAAACCCTGAATGAAGCCTATAAGGTGATTCAGCTGCAAAACGAAAACCTCAACCCAATCAAATCTTTGTATTTATCGACCCTAGGCGGTGCGAGAGCGCTTCGCTTAGAAGATAAAATTGGCAACTTGGCGGTGGGCAGTGAAGCTGACTTTATCCTCCTTGATAAAAAAGCCACGCCATTATTAAAATCACGCTTAGCTCTTTCTAAAAACATAGAAGAAAGCCTATTTGTTTTCATGACCATAGGCGACGACCGAGCAATCCAAGCGACGTATTCTGCAGGAAAGTGCGTACATCAACGCTAGAGCCATCCAAAGTAAACTTAGCAAATACAAAAATGACCAGGTTACATCTCTGTGAACGTGGTCATTTTTTTATATAATCACTGCTATTATTTTTCAATTTAGCACAAATAGTGAGCACTCATATTATGCATTCTCTTGCTACCGTCGCCCTTGGCGCTTTCGCCATTATCTTCTTTTGTGCCGCACTCATCGTCGGGTTAATCGTTCTTAAAAAATACAAAGCCGAACAAATACGACTCAATGAACGTGCAAAAAAACGCGCCTATGCCAATCAGAATCAGCCTAAATAATTGATGACTACGGGTACAAGCGAACAATGCCGCTTTTTCCTTCAATGTCGCCTAAAATCCACACTTTTTCGAACGCATGTGGGATCGGCATGGTTATACAGTGCTCCAGCGCTTTAATGTCAGATTGAGTCCACGCCGGGTGAGTATTACGAATCACCAACCAAACACGATGGGTTTCATAACGTTTACTGGCTTTGTTTTCCAAAATTTTATTGAGCGCTCGCAGTAGGCGTTCGTCCGCAGGTTCGTTCTTTAGCGTTCGAAGCACTTCGCGTGTTGCCGGGCTTAAGTCACGTCCCAACAACTCCATAGCCTCTTCTTCAGAACCATACAAATGCGCAATTTCCAGATCTAGGCGTTCCCCTTCTAACATACAAGACACATCAGGACGTATTGGATCATTGTGCCAAATATGACGAATATGCTTGCCGGTATTATTTTCATAACAACGCATAAAAAGCTTAGCCGCTTGATGTTCAAGCTCTATTTTTTCTTGCTCACTGTTATGCATAAAACTGTCTCCTTCTCCCTAAGACGACTCACGAAATAAGCCATCTTATAAATTACGCAAACGAATCACAAAGATTAAACATTATCCAATCACTTCCTTATTTCATGCACACATTCGTAAACGTAGCAATATAAAGCCTGAGTATAATACTCAGCTATTATTAGGGACCGACCTAGTTCTTCCCTCTAAACATCCTATTTTCTTGGAAACGCTATATGGAAAATGCACACAACAGCACCGCTGCCTCCGGCATGGGGTCAAAAGAGTTCACGCTTTTAGTCGCCTTGTTAATGTCTATCACCGCGATTTCTATTGATGCTTTATTGCCAGCCCTTGGCATTATCGGCAACGAATTGGGTGCGGTGACGGCAAACCAACCACAACTTCTTATCAGCATGTTGTTTTTGGGATTGGCATTAGGCCAATTGGTTTGTGGCCCGTTGTCGGACTCTTTGGGCCGTCGCCCCATTCTGTTTGGTGGTTTTGCCCTGTATTTGGTTGGCACTATTGTGTGCTACCAAGCCGATAGTTTGGAATTACTCATGTTGGGACGCTTTATTCAAGGCTTAGGTGTGGCCGGCCCTTATATTTCGGCTATTTCGTTGGTTAGAGACTTGTACCATGGCGCTCAAATGGCACGCATCATGTCTTTGGTAATGATGATCTTCGTCTTAGTTCCAGCGATTGCCCCAACACTAGGCCAAGCCATTATGTTTGTATCAGACTGGCGTGGCATTTTTGAAATGTACCTCGTCTACGCAGCTTGCTTGATTGTTTGGATTGGCTGGCGCTTAAAGGAAACCTTACCAAAATCTAATCGTATTCCTTTTACACAAAAAGGCTTTTATGAAGGCTTTAAAGAAGTCGTAACGAATAGAATCACAGCAAGTTACACCATTTGCATGGGGCTATTTTTTGGCAGTTTTATTGGTTACTTAAACTCATCACAACAAATTTTTCAGGTGCAGTTTAAAACCGGTAACCTGTTTGCACTTTACTTTGGGCTATTGGCGCTGGTGCTGGGATTTTCGTCTTTAATCAACTCCCGCATTGTCGAAAAACATGGCGCAAAATACATCGCTTTTAGAGCCATCTGCGTGGTCGTGATTACGTCCATCGCCTTCTTTGCCTTGCACGCAGTTGTTACCATTAGCTTATGGATGTTCTTAATCTACGCTGCCATTTTATTCTTCTGCTTTGGCTTGCTGTTTGGCAACGTAAACTCTCTAGCTATGGAGCCCATGGGACATGTCGCCGGCATTGCTTCTGCGGTAATCGGTTCCGTCTCATCCATTATGTCCATGAGCATCGGCACGGTAATAGGCCAGATGTACAACAACACGTTAATGCCTATTTCTGGGGGGTTTGTCATCATGGGAACGCTGGCCTTATGCCTTATGTACTGGGCAGAGAAAGGCAGAGTAGAAGAAGTCAATGAAATATAAAATTTGAGGGTAAATAGCGGAAGTTGTGAAGTTAGTTTTTTTGAGTATAATCCAAGCGCTCAAAAAACTAACCTCTATTTTAATGGACTTAAAATGAAAAAATCCCTAGGTATTGCTCTATCATCTTTGGTTTTACTGCTATCAGGCTGTTCAACTAACTCCCCAGTTTCCGGTGGCTTATACACGGGAGTCACTCATTCAGGTGTGTCCACAGGTGGCATTAAAAATAGCAGTGTTACCGATTTGAAGAAAGGCACCTCTTCTTGTATTTCAGTACTTGGTTTAATCGCAACGGGTGATTGTTCAGAAGACACTGCACGCAAAAATGGAGGTATAACAAAGGTACATTCTGTGTATCATGAGTCTACAAGCGTTTATATATTCTTCAATAAATACGAAACGATCGTAACAGGCGAATAATACGCACCTGCCATGTGACGGGTTTTCGTGATATAGCAGATATCTCACTTTTTTGTTAGGAGACACCGCAACCTGTGTCTCCTAAACTGTTAAAAAAACCACACGATTTGAATACATTAATAACTAAGTGTTTCAAGTTGTGCCCTCAACTCATCTTTACCTGTAATAGTCTGATTCATCAGTGCGGGCGTCAAAAGAGCCTCTTTACTCACGGCTTTTAAAATAAAAAAGCGTTCATTAGGGACTGAGAAAACGGTCATCCAAGCCAATAAAGTGGATTCAAGCACGGCTTCAAACTCAGCAAATAAAGCAAAGGTCGATGGCGCCATTTTATGTTGCTCGCCCAACAAAATACGGTAACTTGCTAACCGTTCTGGCTTTCCGATCCATTCGGACCATAGGGCTATCCACCCAGCAACAAAGTCTGAATCTGCGGTCGTATTCTGAGAAGACAACGCTTGCTCCATTTCCTCCTGTGCTCTTTCAGTCAAAGCCGACAACGCCGTTTCCCACAGCACCAATTTAGTCGGAAAATTACTGTATACCGTTGGCTTGGATACCGCTGCCGTCAACACCACCTGATCAATACTGGTACTTTGATAGCCTTGCTTGGTAAACAGTTCACACGCCGCTTCGACAATATGCGATTTTTTACTGGGTCTTCCTCTTGCCATAAACGCCTCAACTTATCGTGTGGTCTTGCTTACTTCGTAGTGCATTTTTACTTCTTAATGAGTAGTTTGGGACTGACGCTGTGCTTCTCTGTACGCTCGGTAAATACCGCCATTTTGCTTCTCATCTTGCTCGACCCACGCTTTTGTCATTCGTTGATTAATTCGTTCAAGCTCTCTCAAAAGTGAAGATGACGGTTGGTTATACACAATACCACCGTCTTTTAATGAAGCTAGATCTGTCTCAACACGCTCTTTCGTTTCTATCCAACCATTACGCTCGGCTTTTATAGACGCTTTGTCTATCGCGGCTTTGGTCTTTTCGTCCAACTGATCATAAGCACGCTTATTCATGACAACGATTTCTTTAGGTATCCAAATTCGTAAGTCGTTCAAATACGGCGCATAATCCCAAATCTGACTGTCCTCACCAACAGACAGTGATGCAAAACGCCCTTCTAGTTTACCCTGTTCAAATGCAGACTTTACGTCTTTTAACGGTATTTTCACCGGCGAAGCCCCAAGACTTTGAATCAATGTGGTGACTGTCTGGTTAAATGCACGGATTGGCAAGCCATCAAAATCGGCAACAGTGTCTATTCTGCGAACCGAGAAGACGCTGTAAGGCGTCCACGGCACCACATATAAATAATGCAGTCCTAGCTTGTGCAATTGATATTGTGTGTCGGCCTTAGAGGCCTGCCACAATAATTGAGCGTCGTCATAATTATTGGCCAAAAAGGGGATCATATCGTGTTGGAATACCGAGTTTTGCTTATCTAATAGTCCCAGTAGAAACTCACCAATCACCACTTTACCAGCCATAACTGCCCCCGGTATTGCTAAATGCGGTAATGCATGCCCATTCGATTTCACCTGAATATTTACCTCGCCATCTGTAAAGGCTTGCACGTCTTCCGCGAACTGGTAGGCAATTTGAGTTGGCTGATTTCGGTCACTAAAGGGCGTCGGCATAATCCATTCTTGGGCTGAGACAACCGCAGAAGAAAGTAAAACACACACTAAAAACAACGATTTAGATACCAGATTCTTTGCCATACAACGCCTAATTCATTTCAGGATAGTTGACGGTAAAGTATCACTAACTACAAGCAAATGCATTGCAATCAATGGATTTAAAGCACTAAAAAATTCCTCGCAACCTTCCTAAACAAACTCTTGACGAATTAGAAACGCTATATTAAATTAACTAAACGGTATAGTTAAATAAATAGCTTTTTTAGGAGCAAGTCATGCAAAGCGAGAACGGTTTCTACGGGCAATACGGCGGCAGCTATATTCCTGAAATTCTTTATTCGAGCCAACAGCAAATTTTACAGGCGTTCGAAGAAGCCAAAAACGACCCTAAATTTCTCGCTGAGCTGAACAAACAATGGCAGCAGTTTTCTGGTCGCCCTACTCCTCTGACGTTTTGTGCGAACTTGACCGAACACTTTGGTGGTGCGCAGATTTACCTAAAACGTGAAGATTTAAATCACAGTGGCGCGCACAAGATGAATAACGTGATTGGCCAAGGGTTATTGGTCAAACGTATGGGCAAAAAACGCGTTATTGCCGAAACAGGTGCGGGTCAGCATGGTATTGCTACGGCGCTTGTTGCAGCGCGTTTAGGACTGGAATGTACCATTTACATGGGCGCGAAAGACATTGAACGCCAATACCCGAACGTATTCTGGATGAAACAGCTTGGCGCAACCGTTGTGCCTGTTACCACTGGCGCACAAACTTTACGCGATGCCTTAGACGAAGCCTTGCGTGACTGGTCATCAAGCCATGAAGAAAGCCATTATCTAATCGGCACTTCGTGTGGTTGCGCGCCCTTTCCTGAAATGGTGGCGTTTTTCCAATCTGTGATTGGCAACGAAGTTCGCGAGCAAAGTGTCACGCAATTCGGTCAATTTCCTGATCGTCTATACGCTTGTGTTGGCGGCGGTTCGAACGCTTGCGGTTTATTCCTACCTTTCCTTGATGACAAAGACGTGGAAATGGTCGGCGTCGAAGCAGGCGGTAAAGGCTTAGAACTTGGCGAGCACTCTATTCGCCTTTCTCATAACCTTGGTCAGCCAGGTATTGCCCAAGGTTTTGCAACTATGTTCCTGCAAGATGACGCAGGCCAACTACAAGAAACCCACTCTATTGCAGCCGGTTTAGATTACGTTGGTGTCTCTCCTATCATTGCTCATTTGGCGGAAATCGGTCGCATCAAAATGACCTATGCCATGGACGATGATGTAATCGCCGCTTGTACGTTATTACTGAAAAAAGAAGGCATCATCCCTGCCCTAGAATCTTCCCATGCTTTAGCTGGTGCCTTTAAAGACGCGCCAAACTTGCCGAAAGATTCAAAGATTGTGATCAATCTTTCTGGCCGTGGCGACAAGGACATCTTTAACGTGGCGAAAGCCGTACAAGATGAAACCTTCCCGCAATTCTTAACCGATTACCTTGCGGCTTATCCAACCCATCACGCCGACAATGAGGAGCAAAACGCATGAGCCAGTTAGCCACCTTTATTGCAGAAAAACGTCAGCAAAAGCCGATTTTATCGATGACCCATGTGGTTTATGGCTACCCAAGTGTTGAGGAAAGCTTAAGCTGGATGAAAAGATTAATGCAGGAAGGCGTCGATTTTATCGAAGTGCAATTTCCTTTTTCCGATCCTGTGGCCGATGGCCCAAGTATTGTTGCAGCCTGCCATAAAGCACTGGAACAAAAGCTGGATGTGGAAACCTGCTTATCTCAATTAGGCACACTAGCGAAAGACTTTCCTGAAAGCCGCATCGTGTTAATGAGCTATCTCAATCCAATGTATCGCTTTGGTTTAGATAAGCTAGCCAAGCGAGCGGCTGAAGAAAACATTCTAGGCTTGATCCTGCCAGACTTGCCGATTGAACAAGCAGCGACCTATCAAGCGGCTTGTAAAACCAGCGGTATCGATCCGGTTTGGTTGGTGACACCAGTAACGCCACCTGATCGATTGGCGATGCTAGCAGGCCAAGCCAGCGGTTTCTTATATTGCGTGGCGCGCTCTGGTGTGACGGGGCATTCTGCCCATGAAGGAAAAGCCAAGCAGACATCACTTGATGACTATTTGGCACACATAAAACAACACGCCAGCGCACCAATGGGCGTTGGTTTTGGCCTGCGTGAACGCACTCAGATTGAGCAACTTATCGGCAAAGCTGACATCGCGATTCTAGGTTCTGCTCTACTAGATGCGTACAACCAAGGCGGGCAGGAAGCAGGCGTTAAACTGATAAAAGACTTGTTTCACTGAGAAGCGAACATCTAATTAGCGCTTGAAAAGCCAAAGCCGTGAATATATGATCCATATATAATTTATATATGGATCATATCTCATGGGTATTATTAAAATCTCCGACGAACTTCACGACGACATTCGCAAAAGCTGCCAGGTCATGTCGCGTTCTATCAATGCACAAGCCGAATTCTGGATCAAAATGGGGCGCTTAGCCGAGCTTAATCCGAGTCTCACCTTTTCCGAGTTAATTGCCAACGAACTGGCCAGCGCTAACGCTGAAACACCTCTCAAAGCGGTGAAGTAGCATGCACGTTCATATCAAGACACCAACTGAAATCGAATTCATGCGTGAGTCTGGAAAGCTACTGGCCAGCGTATTTCATATGCTCGATGACTTCGTTAAAGAAGGCGTATCGACTTTAGAAATCAACGATAAAGTAGAAGACTTTATTCGCAATGAACTGAACGCAAGACCGGCCAGTTTAGGACAATACGACTATGGTTTTTCCTTAAACTCCTCAATAAACGAAGTCGTTTGTCATGGTGTTCCGAACGACAGTCATAAACTCAAAGCAAAAGACATCATCAATCTAGACATCACCTTAGAGAAAAACGGCTTTATCGCCGATTCCAGCAAAATGTATGTCATGAGTGACGCCAACCCTATTGCCAAACGCTTAGTAAAAACCACCTACGAAGCCATGTGGGCAGGAATCAAAAAAGTAAAACCCGGCGGCACCCTAGGCGACATTGGCGCAGCTATCCAAACCCTAGCGGAAAGCAAAGGTTATTCTGTCGTAAAAGAATACTGCGGCCATGGTATTGGTCGAGAAATGCACGAAGAACCACAAGTACTGCATTACGGTAAAACTGGAACAGGAATGGTGCTGGAAGCGGGCATGACCTTCACTATCGAGCCAATGATCAACCAAGGCAAAGCCAAAACCAAGACCAAAAAAGACGGCTGGACCGTTGTGACGGCTGATAAAAAATTATCGGCGCAATGGGAACATACCATCTTAGTCACAGAAACGGGTTATGAAGTGCTGACCTTAAGAAACGAAGAAGCCAGTATCTAAAGGGGTATGATACTGGCTTCTTCGTTTAGCCTGCCAACCTTAATGAGTTAAAATACAGGTTTTCGACTAGCTCTATGTTTTAGTACTCGCTTATTGCTTAGGCAAAAGCACAGTATCGATTACATGGATCACACCGTTAGATTGCTTAACATCGGCAATAGTGACGTGGGCAACACGGCCGTTTTCATCTTCAAGCATAATTTTATCGCCCATATAAGTGACCATTAACGTACAGCCGCCAATGGTCGGCACCGGGTGTTTGCCCATGTCATCATCGATCATGGTTTTAATCGCGCCAGATAAGGCGTCGGCTTTTACCACGTGACAAGCTAACACCTTAGTTAAAGCGGCTTTGTTTTCTGGTTTTAACAAAACGGCGACAGCACCCTCTGGTAATTTATCAAACGCCGCATTGGTTGGCGCAAAAACAGTAAAAGGACCTGGACCTTGTAGAGTGTCAACCAAACCGGCGGCTTTAACGGCAGCCACTAACGTTGTGTGGTCTTTCGAGTTAACCGCATTTTCAATGATGTTCTTGCTCGCATACATTGGTGCACCGCCCACCATTGGATTCGTATGTTCATCCGCACTTTTCATCCCACCCGTAGAACAGCCAGCAAGGGTTACAATGGTCGCAGCAGAAATAAGACTTAGTAATTTCATTGTTATTCTCCAGTTTGTTTTTCCATAACAATTCGCCATGGTTATACAGAGATACGAGGTCGTTTCAAAAAGGTTTCACATTTTCTAACCTTTATTCAAATGCCGTTCTAAACGGGTTGAAACACTAAAGAAATACCATTCAAGCAGTGGCGTAATCCCGTTGGGGCTGGACCATCGTCAAAAATATGTCCTAAGTGACTGCCACATCGACGACAATGCACTTCCGTTCTTGCCATGAAAAAGCCGTTGTCTTCCTTGGTTCCAATGGCATTGGGTAAACTGTCATAAAAACTTGGCCAGCCAGTACCACTTTCATATTTTGTATTACTAGGATAAAGAGGAAAATCACACCCTTTACAGAGATAAATGCCTTCTCGCTTTTCATTCAGCAAAGGGCTACTCCCAGCCCTTTCTGTCTTCTCTTCTCGCATTACTTGGTATTCAAAATCACTTAACTTTGCTTTCCACTGTTGCTTAGTTCGATATACCTCAAAGTGTGAGTTAGATGCTAATACTGCAGCCGTAGCTGGCATAGTTGAAAACTTAACAACACCTGCTGCGCAGGCCGCTCGAGTAAGAAAATGTCGACGATTCATAACAAAACCTCCAAAGAAAAAATGGCTGAATCCTGTTAGCAAATTCAGCACATACAAAGAGGTACGGTAAAAAAGGGGGAAAAGTTTCAACGGATACTTTAACGAAAAGGATAAAACAAAAAAAAGGGTAAGCTCCGAAGAACTTACCCTTTCTTAGCAATACTGAGTAGCGAATTAAACGACTGTAATATTCTCTGCTTGAGGACCTTTCTGGCCAGCCGTCACAACGAATTCCACTTGTTGGCCTTCAGCCAATGTTTTGAATCCATCGCTTACGATAGCACTAAAATGCGCGAACACATCTGGACCAGACGCTTGTTCAATAAAACCAAAACCTTTTGTTTCGTTGAACCACTTAACGGTTCCTTTCACTGTATTAGACATAAATAATCACCTGAGTTTGAAATGGCCCTTTGTGGACCGAGAGTGCAAAAAATAGACTGGTACTTAGAAACTTTCAGGACGAGGATTTTATGAATAAAACAACGTATTGCAGAGTTAATAACTATAGACTTCTTTCTAGCTTGTGCCGCCATAGTATAGACAATGTTCGAGGATAGATAGCACTATTTGTGATATGTAAAAATAGTGCCATCTATCCACATCAAATTTGCCAGCAAGCTGCGGCTATTTTTCTTCTTTTGCCTTAGCTAACAACAAAAACCGCTTATGGATTTTCCGTGTTGCCAACCACACACTGCCAACCACAAGAGGCACTGACAAACCTATCACTAGGCTTTTATCAAAATTCACGCCTTTGTCGTATACCGCTTCGATCAAGAACTTCAACAAGCCCACGCTGTAGTAACTGATCGCAGCAACAGACAAACCTTCGACCGTATGTTGCATAGCCAATTGTATTTTCGATCGGCGATCCATGGAGGTGAGCAGTTGTTGATTCTGAGATTGGATCGACATTTCGACTTGGGTGCGCATCATATCTGACACTCTGTCGATACGAGTTGAAAGGCTTTCCAGGTGCGTGCCTGCGGTGTTACACGTTCTAACCGCTGGAGTTAAACGGCGTGTCATGAATTCCGTGACGGTTAAATGGCCAGACACTTCATCTTCTTTCAACTCGTTAAGCCGTTTTAATACCAGCTCGTGATAGGCTCGTGTTGCGCTGAATCGAAATGAGGTTTTGGCTCGCGTTGCTTCTACCCACGCCGCCATATCAATAAGCTCACTCAGTATGGCTTGCTCATCAAGCGTTTCTTTAGAATCCGATAAACTGGCTGTTGTACGGGCAAGCTGTTCGTCCATGATAACAAGCTCAGCATTATATTGACGTGCCATAGGCAAGGCTAACAAGGCCATCAGACGATAGGTTTCTATCTCAACCACTCGCTGAACCATACGACCCAGTTGACTGTCACTCATGCTCTTGTTGTAGATCAAAAAGCGACCACACCCATCACTGTGTAATTGGAAAGTTGTCCACACTTGAGCATCACCATTTTGAGGGCGGCTACCCACCAAACGCATGCCTTCAAAATGGCTTTTTACCAAGGTCAAATCGGGTTCAGGAACAGTACGAGCATCTTCGACGGCTACATGAAATGCCGCCAAAACCGTTCCAGGAATCGTCGATAACCAATCCACGGGCAAACAAGACAACGCATTTTGATCAAAAAATCCAAGACTATGGTCAACTTGGCTATGGGTAATCATGTAGGAAGTGAACTCTAAATGCTTATCCCGGCGTATTTTAAAGTGGCCAAAGTCCACTTCAATACACACACCATCTTCCTGTGGGACGGTTCCTGAAAATGACGAATAAAGTGAGTAAAAATGCTCGAACTCGGCTCGCTTTTGCTCTGGCCCGACAATGACCGCGAGGTAACTGATTCTAGCTGGGCTAGGCAGCACCTGAAAGGGGCGCGAATGTAACTCCGCATAAAGCGCATCACGTAAAGGATGCACCTCTAATCCATACGAGTTATTGACCTTGTGCACTGTACTGTTCCGATGTTTAAGGGTGAATAAAAGTATTTTGTTTTTGCCACTTTTTTAACTATCCCAAGCATACCATCAGCAGAATGAAAAAAATCACGGCTTACACACATTAGAGAAGGTATCGACATAAATATTTCTACCATCATGAACCACATGCTTGCTTTATTTACACCTGACCCACAAAATAAATTGAAGACGATAAATAGGTTAAGTCAGCGTATGTCGGCATCGATAATAAAATACAGCGTGTTGTTATTAGCAGGAAGCTACTTCAGCATGGCGCACAGCAACGATCTAATCACCTTTGGGAAAGCCTGTTTAAAAAAAGAAGAAACATTGGCCAAAGCAGAGGCAAGGCTCGATAAAAAATCCATCCGTTCGGAACAGTCACAACGCAAAACACGCACATCCATCGGCCGGCTACAGCAACTCAAAGAACAAAAAGCCCAACTAGAAACGTCAATGAGCGACTGTGAAAGCACACCAAACAGCGCCTATTGCCACCAAATTCGCCACCGTTACAATGAATTAACCTATCAAATACACATTGCCGAAGCAGACTCAGTGGAAGATGGCAGGTATGGCGATGATCCCGTAACCGAATTTGAGTTCAGCCAACAACAGTTTAATCAACGTTATGACAATTTCATCGCCCAGTGCCGAGACTCAAATGCCCATTACGCTATGATTCAAGACCCTGAAGCCTATGCCGCTGTTTGCTCGACAGTCAGTGCAAAGCAGTCCATCACTTGCTCACTTTTCTAGTCATTGCGGGAATGCGAAACATAGACTAATTTGTCCATTGGAAAATCCAGCGCCTCCGCTTTGGCCAGCAATCGACGTTTCACGTCTTCCGGCATCGTTGGTGTTCGCGATAGCAACCAAAAATAATCACGGCTTGGGCCAGAAATCATGGCGTATTGATAGTTATCTTTATCTAATTCGAAAATCACATAGGCGCCATAAAACGGCCCAAAGAAAGAAACTTTTAAATGACCAACATTAGATGAATTGACAAAATAGGCTCGCCCTTCGGCTTCTCGCCATTCTTTGTCTTCTGCTGAATAACCGCGATTCAATACCGCAACACCACCGTCCTTACGCATGGAATAAGTTGCCGTGACATTCGACAACCCTTCTTCGAAGGCATGATCTTGTCGAACAATTTCATACCAAGTTCCCAAATAACGTTCTATTTGAAACGGCTTCACCGGATCGATATCTTTCGGAGCGCTGGTACAGCCCGCTACAAAAACCATGATTAGCCAAACTAACGCTTTCATACACACCCCTTTGCTTATCCTGCCAAATACCCTACAAGGTTTTATAGTTTACCGCCCGCCATCATACAAATGTCACACTTCTATTGCAGTCTACTAAATGCCGTAAATGTGGGGAAATACAGCGTGTTCAGTACCAGATCAATACGTCCGTGGAATCGAGGACTTAACCTCCAAAGAAACAACAAGTCCATTGTAGTGCAATTAAATAGTACAACCCCAATCGCCAGCATAGCGCCGAGATACTTATCTTTCTCAATTGATATTTCCGTACTCGCAGGTGGTTTTTGGTGGGAAGGCAGCACAGGAACGCAACGAGGCTTAGGCACCCAACGCGTCGAAGCATTGGACCTCTGTCAAGAGAAGCTCGATGTGTTGGTCAAAGCATTGGGACCTGCTTATGTTCGCGTTGGTGGTTCAGAAGCGGATAAAGTTCGCTACTTTACCAGCACAGAGTCACAACCTCCCTGTGATAACGCATTACTACTGACACAGTTAATGTGGAATCAGCTGCATGACTTTTGCCAACGAAACGACTTGGCACTCATGTTCACCATGAAATATGGATTGTTTGAACGACGACAGCAAGGTTCATGGCAAGCCGATGACGTCATCGCACTGCTGAAATACAGCCATGACAATCATCAAACCATCGACGTTTGCGAGCTTGGTAATGAACTCAATGCGTATTGGGCTTTTCATGGGTTCACTTCCCAGCCGAGCGCCAAAAACTTGGCAAAAGATTACGACACTTTTATACGTTGCATTCGTCAACACAGTCCTTACAGCAAAGTGGCTGGGCCTGGCAGTGCTTTTTGGCCAAGAATTGGCGAAGCCATTAAACCACTGAGCAACATCTCGGCGCCATTTTTAGACTATTTAGAAGAGCCCCTGGACATAGTTGATTGGCATTATTACCCCTTTCAAAGCACACGCTCTCCAGTCAAAACCCGAGTCGCCAGCGTGGACAATATTCTCTCGCCGAATTCATTAAAAGACTTTGAAAAATACTCCAAACAACTCGAACAATTACGCGATCAATACCAACCAACCGCGCAACTCTGGACTGGCGAAACTGGATCGGCTCAGTGTGGCGGACAGGCAAAATTGTCCGACCGATTTGTGTCCTGTTTTTGGTGGGCAGACCAGCTAGGCCGCGGTGCGAAAATCGGCCAAAAAGTCATGGTAAGACAAAGCCTTATTGGCGGTGATTACGCCTTAATTAATCGCCAGACACTCAAACCCAACCCCGATTATTGGGTCAGTTGGCTATGGGGAAAACTGATGGGAACCGACGTGTATGACGTGCAAAGCAACGACCCATTTGTACAAATATACTGCCACAGTGCCAAAAAAGAAGGCAAATGCACCTTATTGATTATTAATATGTCAGCATCACCAAAGATCTTGAATTGCCATGGCTTTGGATCAAAGAAAAAACGTTTTGAAATCACCGCCGATTCACTCACATCGAAGAAAATACGCATCAACGGCATCAAACCACGGTTCAAGCAGGGCAAGGTAAAACTCGGTGATTTCCCTAAACTGTCCAAACTTAATATTGTCAGCCCGTACAGCATCAATTTTTGGTGTTTTACTGTTTAAGGAACGACCCAGACTTTACTGAGCACCTATTGAACTGGCTGACTCATCTCAAGTGGATTAGCCCGACAAAAATAGGATGACGCCATAGTTCTAAAAGCATCACTGCATCATGGAAACATCAACTTATAAATGAAGTGGTCCAGCAACAAATGACGATAATGCGTCTTAAATACACCTTAAATCCCAACAAAGTTCTTGATAATTTCCCCTTCATCCGTAATATGCCAAACGAAAATAATTCTCAAATCTTACAATTATTTTTTGCCACCCAATTCGGAAAACATTGCTTAAACAGAGCCTACGGCTTTCAACCTAGAGTCATCGCAACCACAACGGAGTAATATTCATCACTTAGCGCTGATGAAACCATACTTATGCAGTCAAACTTAATTTCTGATGCCGTTTCGAGCCAACGTCGCAGTGAAAAACGTCGTTGGTCAGTTATTGGCATCTTGCTTATCATTCTTGTATGTTCCTTCATTTTAGACGTGGCAACAGGCCCTTCTTTGCTCAACGTAAAAAACGTTGCTAATGCCTTACTGAATCTAATTGGCTTTCCTGTCGAGGTGGATCCAACCACCAAAGTAATTGTTGCCAGCTTAAGGCTACCCATCGCGATAATGGCCGTGGTAGTAGGTGGTGTATTAGGTGTGGGCGGCGCAGAAATGCAGACGCTATTAAACAATTCTATGGCAAGTCCTTATACTCTAGGAATGGCTGCCGCCGCCGGGTTCGGAGCAGCATTAATGCTGTACTTTGGCTCGCTAGGTATAGACACCAACATTGCAGTACCTCTCGGGGCTTTTGTGTGTTGTATGCTGGCGGCGACATTTCTATTCGCATTGGCAACCATGAGGCACATCAGTTCGGGCCAGCTGATATTGGCAGGCATTGCGTTATTGTTCCTTTTCCAGTCATTGCTATCCCTTGTACAATTTGTGTCATCCCCTGAACTGAGCCAACAAATTTTATTTTGGTTATTTGGCAGCCTGTCGAAAGCATCATGGACCAACCTGATAATTATCATCAGCGTAACCGTCGTATGCATGGCTTTTTTGATTCGCGATGCGTGGAAGCTCACAGCACTCAGGTTAGGCGAAGAAAGAGCCAAAAGCCTTGGCGTTAACATCACCCAACTTAGACTTCGTACCTTATTAATTGTGGCCATAATGACAGCAACAGTGACAAGTTTTGTGGGTATCATTGGTTTTGTCGGCATTGTGGCACCCAACATTGCAAAAATGTTAGTTGGTGAAGATCAGCGCTTTTTCTTACCGTTGTCGTTCATTATTGGCGCATTTTTATTATCTAGTGCGTCGGTGTTATCCAAGGTAATTGTTCCTGGTGCGCTCTTCCCGATCGGTATTGTCACAGCCATCATTGGCGTGCCTTTCTTCTTTTGGTTGATTTTAGGTAAAAGGCGTTAATTATGTTGCAAGTCACCCATCTGAATGTGGTTTTAGACGAACTAGTGTTGGCTAAGAACATGTCTTTTACCTTAGAGCCGGGTAAGGTTAATGTCATTATTGGCCCGAACGGCACAGGAAAAAGTACGTTATTAAAAACCTTGTTCGGCGATATTCAGGCAAAATCAGGGGAGATATCTTTCGCTAACCAAACACTTCAACGCAAACAGTTATCACAATGGCGCAAGCAGTTTGGCTACATGCCACAAGATATTCGCTTAGATGTTGAGCTTAGCGTTCTGGAAGTGGTCTTGCTAGGGCAACTAAATACACTGGGATTTCGCTTAGATGACACCGTGATTGAGGAAGCTTTAACTGCGCTTGATAAAATTGGGTTACTGCATCTTGCTAACCGCGATGTAAACAAGCTCAGTGGAGGTCAATGCCAAATGATCTTATTCGCACAAGCACTAATGCGCAAACCCAAAATACTCATGCTTGATGAACCTGTGAGTGCGTTGGATTTGCACTTCCAGCATGTCCTTCTGGACCATCTAGACACGCAGACCAAACAACAGGATTGGATTACCGTCATGGTACTTCACGATCTCAATCTAGCAGCCCAATACGCCGACAATTTGCTAGTGCTAAAAGATGGCCAACTGATCGCAAGTGGCCATCCAAGTGACATACTCAACCCTGCTTTGGTAAAAGCCGTGTACAATGTTGATGCCGACGTAACCAAAGACGCGTCAGGAGTGCCATTTGTTCGCACCATCAGACGCCACACGACAACATCAACTCACGTTGAAAATACAAAACAACGCGTATTCAATCCGACTGCTGAATTCCTGATTTAAGGTTGACACCTTCTTAACATGCTATCCAAACATTTTTTAAGAGATTGGCAAATACTCTCCCCTGCTGGGCGAGTATTGGTCATCAATGGCTTTACGTTCAACCTCGGCTTTTTCATGCTGCTTCCCTATCTTGCGGATCATTTGCAACATAATTTAGGCATTAGCGGTTGGTATGTTGGTGTCATCATCGGCTTACGCGTCTTAAGTCAACAAGGCATGTTTTTGGTTGGTGGAACATTGGGGGACAGGCTCGGTTATAAGCGCCTTATTCTTTTAGGGTGCGCTGTTCGAATACTCGGCTTTACGCTCTTGGGCCTTGGTCAAACTGTTCCTATTTTAATGCTAGGGGCCTTCTTTTCTGGCTTTGCCGGAGCTCTTTTTACACCGAGTAGCCAAGCGTATTTGGCGTCTGAATACCCAGAGCAAAAATCACGAGACAAAGTCTTTGCATTGCAAAGCCTGACATCAGAAGCGGGCATGTTACTTGGCCCATTGCTTGGATTGTCTCTGCTTTACGTGGATTTCACTCTCGTCGGTGTCGTTTCTGCGGGCCTATTTACCTTATTGCTTATTATTCAGTGGCGTTTCCTTCCTGAACTGGCGTCACAACAGAACACAACACACACGCATTCTCGATTTTGGAACCAGTGGGGACAAATGCTCACACACAAAGCATTTATCCAATTTGTGTTGTGCTCTTCTGTTTATCACCTGTTGTTCCACCAACTCTACATTGCCGTACCTCATGAAATTCGTGTTGTCACTCAAGATGTCAGCATCATCACTTGGGTCTTTGCGACGTCCTCGATTACGGGCGTTCTTATGCAAATGCCTGTCAGTCGCTTTGTAGAAGCGCGCTTAGGTACAGCGCGAGGAATGTGGCTAGGGATGACCATCATGGGATCCAGTTATTTATGGCTAAACCTTAGCTTGTCTTGGTTACCAGCCTTGCCATTTATTCTCTGCGGGTTCTTTTTTAGTGTCGGATCCATGTTGGTTTTTCCGCTACTGGGCGCGTATGTACCTAAATTCTGTTCCGCGAAAGAGCTAGGAAGCCACTATGGATTGTATTCGTGTATTGGCGGCCTCTATGCTTTTACTGGCAATATAAGCACCGGCTGGCTGTTATCTTCAAGCCAACTTCCCCACTTTTGGGTGTGGATAGGGCTAGCAAGCGTTGGCGCGGTATCAGGAACATTGCTGTTTCTCCAAGTGACAGAACATTCAAAGAAAACAAGCATCGCACGTCCACAATAACCCCAGATTACAAAAAAGCCCCGCATTCGCGAGGCTTTGTCTTACCCATTCAATCCGTTATTAAACAGTTGTATTTTTCACCGAAAACATACCGTAAGCGGCCACCACTAAGAAACAAACTGCAGGCACTAAATATGACGCGATAGCGCCGTATTCATCAATCGTTGCCCCTTGGATTAATGGCATAACCGCGCCACCCAAGATCGCCATAACCAAACCCGCCGAGCCAAATTTCGTATCACTTCCAAGTCCATCTAACGCGATACTGTAAATCGTTGGGAACATCAAAGACAAACAGGCAGAAATAGACACGATAGCCCAAACACCCGTTACTCCTGGCACCATCACAGCATAAAGACACAAAGCACTGCCCAATAAAGCCAAGATACTTAACAACACAGCTGGACGGAAAAAGCCCATCAACCACGTCATCACAAAGCGCGATACCAAGAAAATGATCAAACTGTACTGTAAATAATCAGACGCACTGGCTTCGGTGCCACCTAGAGTTTCTTGCACATATTGAATGGTAAAGGTCCAAGTACAAGTTTGCGCTGCCACGTTAAAAAACTGTGCAACCACACCCCAACGGTATTGTTTTCTAGCGAGCAATCGTCCCAGTGTCGCCACAAAATCAATCTTCTGTACTTCATCAACATTGACCTTATTGGCCGATTTAGGCACACGCATAAAATAGATAAGCGCCCAGATGACCATCAACACAAACGCCATGCCGACATAAGGTGTCATCACACTGTTTAATTCATCCGCACGAATGCTCAGTAGCATTTCTGGTGCCATGCTAGCTCTTTCTTCGGCTGAAGCTGTGTTTAGATTAGGAAGAATCAATGTCGCAGCAAGAAATACACCTATGTTGGTGCCAACTGGATTAAACGCCTGAGCCAAGTTTAAACGACGTGCCGCACTGCCTTCTGGCCCCATGGTCATCACAAAAGGATTCGCCGAGGTTTCTAAAATAGACAAGCCCGCCGCCAAAATAAACAAAGCAGCCAAAAAGAAGCCATATGTCATCGAAATACTGGCAGGATAAAAAGCCAAGGCACCCAAAATAGCTAAGCCCAAGCCTGTCAACACACCCGCTTTATAAGAGTAACGAGCATTGATAAACGCCGCTGGGATCGCCAAACAGAAATACGCACCGTAATAAGCAAACTGTACTAAAGCGGATTCAAAGGTGCTCATAGTAAAGATTTTACTAAACACTTTTACCAATGGATCGGTCATGTTGGCAGCGACGCCCCATGCAGCGAAACAGGTAATCAATAAAATAAACGCGATTTTCATGTTCGGATAAACGAACGGAGCAGAAAGGGAATTTTCAGGAGCTGTATTTTGATTTTTCATAAAGCAAACAACATCTATTATTTTATAGTTGGATGATAAGACGTGCTGACTACCTATTCTCGAATAGACAGACCAAAACACCTCGTCATCATCAGACATTGATATAGGCTAACCGCAGTTTGGGCATTAACTTGGTTGATTTAAAACCTGCAATAACGCCCTTTCTACGACCAACATCAAACACAAGGTGCGAAATCCTACCACCAACTTTCTATAAAAATGCACTTGCAAAACAAAACTTAGCGCTTTGTAAGTGGATTAATCTTTTCTTACCCATTTCATTAACATAAATGAAATATTCATGACTTAGGGTTCATTTTAATCCCCCTAAGTCACTGTAATATTTGCTAATTGTTTTTATTTGACGGCTTATTTCGCAATAACCGCAAAGCATTTGCTGTGACCAACGCGGTCGCACCAGAGTCAGCCAATACCGCCAACCATAGTCCCGTTATACCCGACAAAGTCGTCACCAGAAACACCACTTTTAAACCCAAAGCAATGGTGATATTTTGACGAATGTTGGCATTGGTCGCACGAGACAAACGAATCATCTCTGCCAAGCCTTGCAAGCGGTTATGCGTCAGTGCTGCGTCCGCGGTTTCTAACGCCACGTCTGTGCCGCTTCCCATCGCAATACCTATGGTAGATGCTTTCATCGCTGGTGCGTCATTAATACCATCGCCCACCATAGCGGTGGCTTGCTGTTGATTCAATTCAATTACCGCGGTGACTTTATCTTCCGGCAACAAACTCGCGCGGTAATCTGTGTTCAGCTCCGCGGCAATCGCCGCAGCGGCACGAGCATTATCACCGGTGAGCATTACACCATGAATGCCCAAATCGGCTAAGTCTTTCAGCGCTGCCTTAGCATCGTCACGCAATTTATCTCGCAATGCGATTAAAGCAATAAGCTCACCCTCTTCGAGCACAACCACGACCGTTTTTCCCTCTTCTTCAAGGTTAGTCACTTGCTGTTGAATACGATTATCCAGCGCTCGCTCTAACTTACTTGGTGCGCTTATGCTGATTTTCTTACCCGCAAAGTTTCCTTCTACCCCAACACCTGCCAAGGTTTTACGATTATCTGCATGAGCTAGAGTAACGCCTTGCTGTTCAGCATAATCCACAATGGCCTTCGCCAATGGATGATGAGACCCCATTTCGACAGACGCTGCCACTGCCAATGAATGATTAATCTCAGAGCCATTAAAAGTCACCACATCCGTCACGCTAGGCTTACCTTCCGTGAGTGTGCCCGTTTTATCAAAGGCGATGGTTTTGATTCGACCCAGTTGCTCTAACGCCAAGCCGCCCTTAATCAAAGCACCGCGGCGAGTCGCTGCGGCCAATCCAGAAGTGATAGCGGCTGGCGTAGAAATAACCAAGGCACAAGGACAGCCAATCAATAGCAACGCCAAACCACGATATATCCACGTATCCCAAGGCTGAGCAAAGGCCAAGGGTGGAATCAAGATCACCAAGACAGAAATCAGCATAATCACTGGTGTATAAATACGGCTGAATTTATCTAAGAAACGCTCAAGCGGTGCTCTGCGTTCTTCCGCTTCTTCAATAAGATGCAAAATTCGATCTATGGCGTTATTCCCTGGCTGCGACACGACTTTAAGTCGCACAACTCGATCGGCCAACAAGCTACCAGCGGGAACTTTTTCATCACGCAATCGCTCAACAGGAACCGACTCCCCGGTCAACGCGCTTTCATCGAAGCTTGCCATCTCGGACAAAAGTTCAGCATCCGCAGGCAAACGTTCACCCGGCGACACTTCAATTTCATCCCCTGGACGCAAATCCGCAATCGCAATTTTTTGACGTTCACCCTTTTTGATAATCAAGGCCTCTTCTGGCAATAACGCCATTAACGCGCTGACACCTTTGCGCGCACGATTTGCCGCAAAGGATTCCAAGCATTCGCCAATCATAAAGAGCAACAGCACCATAGCGGCTTCTGCCGTAGCGCCAATAAATAACGCACCAACGGCTGCGACACTCATTAAGGTTTCAATGGCAAACGGCGAACCACTGCGTATCATGCGCCATGACTTTTTCATGATAGGCACTAAGCCAACCAAAGTAGTGACAATAAACGCCGTTTCGCCCAATACAGGATTAAATTGCGTTATTCCCCAGCTCAATAACATCAATAAGGCCAATCCAACAATTGGACCGTATTCCGTTAATTGCTGGCGAGAAAACCATGAGGTCGTGCTTTGATTTGAAATAGTTTGAGCAGAATTGGTTTGATTCGAACCTTGCTTAAAAGCACTTTTATCCAAAGAAGCCAAACTAAAACCAATGCCTTTTACGGCTGCTTGGATTTTGTCAGATACATCAGTATTTGCCGACACTCGAAGTTTTTCAGTAGAGAAAACCACATTGGCACTTATTACACCTTCAACAGAAGTAACCGCCTTCTCAATGGAACGTGCACAACTGGCACAATCCATTCCGCTGACTCGCCAACTATAGCTTTGTTTTCCGGTTACTTGGGCTGCAGGAATATCATTAGCTTCCGCCGATGCACAGCAACTGGCGTCGTCTTCGTCATCAGAAGAACAGCACGAACTTTCTTTCTTGCCGCTGTCGTCGCTTGCGCAGCAAGAGGAAACCTCACTCGATGTCGAGCAACAAGATCCGCTTGTATCTTGAGGTGCGTGTGATGAATGATCTTTTGATTGATGACACTGACATGAAGAATGAGATTGGCAATTTTCTTTATGGTGACCTGATGAATGATGCATACAACTCTCCTGTTATGAATCTATAACAAGAGTGTAGACCTTGGATCATACTCCAAGGTCAAGCATCCGTTTCCTATTTCTTAAAAATAAAAAACCTTAGCCCTTAATGGCAACACCTTCTACTTCTAATACCGTTTTGGCATCGGTACGCTCCATGATCTTCACCAAGGCGGATTGAATCACTTCATCTTCGCGTACATCACTTTGGCCAGCAAAACGCTGATCTTGTGGCTCTGCGCCTTCTTCAGCGGTAAACGTCACAATCACCTCTGTGGCGATTTCTGCTGTTTCGCCAAAGTACGCGATGGAAAGCTGCGGATAACCTTTGAAACCCATTTTTACTTTCTTCGCGATACGCTTTTTAGATTTATCTATGTTCATGCTGCCTGCCTAAAGGGAAAAGTATTGAGTCTCAATAAAAGCCATTACTGAATTAAACCACAAAGCAGATGCTTCAAGATAAATTAACTTACTTAATTAAGCTAAGCGCCGCTCTAAATTCATCCGCTCGACAATCACCAATCAATTCAAACAAACACATTTCCAAGCTAGTCAGTTCCGCTCCTTTGCGAGCTAACTTGGCGAGTGCCATGTCTTTATTTTCTACCGTTCGTGACGAGACACAATCACTAACCAGCTCCACGTCATAACCTAAATCCAACAAGCCTAATGCCGTTTGATACACACAAATATGCGCTTCGATGCCAGTAATAAGCCACGCGTTCATCTTGGCCTTTTTAACCGCATCGACAAAAGCAGGCTCACCACAGGCGCTGAAGGAATACTTAGCAATAGGCTCAACGGCGTCCAAAACCTCACGCAGTTCTGGCACGGTTGCACCCAATTTTTCTGGGTTTTGCTCTAACCACAGAATCGGCATTCCCAATAGCTTGGCGGCTTTTACTAGCTTGACCAAATTGGTAATAAAGGCCTCGCTGTCGTGAACAATCGTCGCTAGCTTTCCTTGAACGTCGATCATCACCAAACCGGTTTTGTCTTTTCTCAACATGCTATTTCCTTTTTTGTTTTTATCCGTTGCTTTAAACCAGTTTAATACCAAGGGAGGTCAGCAAACTTACCGCTTCATATCGACAAAAGATGGCGTTTTTAATGGTGTTTTTCTTCACATCAATATCGTAGTTGGTCGCGCCATTAAAATCTGCGCCTGTTAAATTAGTATTTACAAACAAACTATTGGTTAAATCGGTTCCCGTAAAACGCCCTCGGGAAATCGTCGCTTCTCGAAAATCCACATCGTGCGCTCGGCAATCTTCAATCACGATACCTGACAATTTCAAACCATAAAACGACGAAGCATTAAGCAGACATTCTTTAAAAAATAACGGTGCGCCAAGTTGCAAACCTCGCCAATAGGCTTTTGTCCAATCAATACCCAACACTTTTGATTCATAAAACTGCACCTCTGAAAACGACGAGTTTCGCACATTCACCGCGGTCAACTTGCACTTACGAAACTGGCAATCCTTAAAAGTGCAGCCATCAAAAAACGCCTCGGTGAAATCACAGGACTCAAACACACACGACTCAAACGTCTTACGACTGATGTTATCTTGTTCCATAGACAAATCAGTGAAGGTGACTCCATAAAATGCCGCATCGTTCGGCAATACATTTTCCATGATATTCTCCCAGTCTTAAGAAGACTAAAGTATCAAGAGAACCAAAGTGGCTCAATCTAAACCGATCACAACAACGTCTTGAAGACACGTCTTCAATGTCACGATTTTGTCATCAAACACAGCCATTATTAACGGTTACGAATGTCTACACTGTGTTTACTCTGCTCAAGATGACTTGATAAAAAAACCAAGCAATTTGCTATTGCTCCCGTTTCATTGTTTGATTCCCGATGGAGTGGAACACAATTTTAGCGAGTCTTTTTATTAGAGCGCCTTTAGAATTCAAAATCACACTCGTTATACGACACTTTGCCTATCAAAAAAGGGAGCGGCATGACCTCCGAAAAAATCAAAAAACGCTATCCACGACCACCAATCAGCCTAATTGAAAGCAATATTCCAGGTTGGGAGGTTGATATTTATATTGGCGGATCAAAAGGCGTTGCCGATGCCGAGCTCTTAGAAAAGCACAATATAAAGGTTGTTTTAAATTGCGCGATCAATTTAGACATTAATCTTGTTCATTTCGAGGAAGCCAATACACCAGAGCACCTTTTAAGACATGGGTCCGGTCGTGTTCGCTATTTCAAAATTGGATTGATTGATGGCGCTGGCAACCCAGAAGCCATGATATTAGCAGGCTACCATTTGATGCGTTCGGCATTGGATCAAGAACTTCCCGAAAAAGCCTCTTATAAAGTACGCGAGAAAGGCAACATATTAGTAAATTGCCGAGGTGGTCGTAGTCGATCAGTGACTATCGTTGCTTTGTTTTTGCATCTTGAATACCCAGATCGCTACCCAACGTTAGAGACAGCCATTGCCCATATCCGTGAAAAACGTGAACTGCATCCGGACGAATGGTTTGAGACCCCAAAGCCCGCATTAATACAGCTTGCGGAACGTGCAGCCGAAATGGAAAAAACTTTACGGCAAGCCGGTTTTGGTAGAACACCATGACGCTGTAGAAAAGGTTGTTAGCAAAGTCGAGCGATTTTGTTATTTGTTTCCCTTATAAAGAGCCGTAACCTTTTGTGTTCGAGCTTTTAAAGGCGCTTTTTAGAAAGGAAATACCATGCTCAACAAAACAAGAATTAAAGTCCGAGGCTATCACCTAGATCTTTTTCAACATGTTAATAACGCCCGTTACCTAGAATTCATTGAAGAAGGCCGTTGGGCTTTTTTTGATGAATTTTTCGATCAAGAAGACTGGATGCAGCAGGACTTTGTGTGGCCTGTGGTGAATATCAACATCAACTTCAAGTCCGAAGCCAACTTTGGCGATCTGCTCGAAGTTCAGACTCGATACACTAAAATCGGCAACCGCAGCATTACCATGAAGCAAACCATCATAAACGTGAAAAACAATGACCTTGTTGTAGAAGCGGATGTTACTTATGTGTGCTTTTCCAAGGCCGCTAAAGCCGCTATTCCTTTTCCGGACGATTTACGTGAAAAAGTACAACAGTCCATCACTAACAATATATAACGCATAAAAAAGGAGGCTAAATGCCTCCTGTACACCTTCTGGATGCTGTTACCAGTCCAGTGTGACTTTCGATCCTGTTTCCAGCGATTTTTGCGCGGCATCTGCAAGCATTTGCGCACGTCGTCCGTCTTCGAAACTTGGAGAAACAGGTTTCTTCGCTAGAACGTTTTCAATAAAGGCCGTTAGCTGCAAGTTATAAGCATCCACATAACGATCAATAAAGAAGTTATAAAGTGGATCTTTTACTTGCGTCGTATCTTTGGTGAAACGCGTTACAGAGGTTGGCGTTTGGTTATTGGAAATCACCATGCCTTCTGAGCCAAACGCTTCCACTCGTTGGTCATAACCGTAAATCGCGCGACGCGAGCCGTTAATGTGAATCAAGCGTCCAGATTGGCTTTTCATAATCAGCATGACGCTGTCTACATCGCCAATTTCGGTGATCTTTTCATCTACCATAGCACCGCCGAAAGCTTGCAGCTCAACAATCTCTTCGCCCAAAACAAAACGCGCCATGTCGAAATCATGAATAATCATGTCGCGGAAAATACCACCAGATGATTTAAGGTACTCCACTGGCGCCATACCAGGATCACGGCTGGTAATGATGACCTGCTCTAACTTGCCAATACTTCCATCTTGCGCCGCTTTTGCTATTGCCGCATGACTTGGATCATAACGGCGATTAAAACCAATTTGGATCGGCACGTGACAATCTTTAATTTCTTCTAAGCAAGCGTTTACCGTAGCCGTATCCAAATCAATTGGCTTTTCACAAAGAATGGCTTTGCCTGCTTTGGCGGCTTTAATAATAAGATCAACATGGGTATCAGTGCTGGTTGCAATTAATACTGCATCAACATCTGGGTCTGCCAGCGCCTCATCCACACTAGAAACAACTTTTGCCCCCGTTGCATTTGCTACCGCTTCTGCCGCTGGCGCATAAACATCAAAGACGTATTTTAAATTGGATTGAGCAAACGCCTGAATATTTTGAGCGTGCATTTTTCCGATTCGACCCGCTCCAAACAAAGCAAAATTCAACATGATAATTCCTTAGTGTTATTTTTTTATACAAGAAGACTACTGCTCTCATAACGTCGCAACAGTTATTAAGGTTTAGAGCTGTTTATCTCGTTCAATTATCCAAGCATGATCAGGATCATTATGGAAAATCCAGTTACGACTTGGTCCTGCCATAACATTCAGGTAGTAGGATTGGTAACCATGTGGCACCCCAACTGGATGATAACCTTCTGGCACCATGACGAGATCACCGTCTTCCACAGCCATGGTTTCATCAATGCTGCGATCATCGGTGTAAACTCTCTGAAAGGCAAAACCTTGAGGCGGGTCGATCTTATGATAATAGGTTTCTTCTAATTGGGTTTCCGCAGGCGCCGCATCAGTATCGTGCTTGTGAGGTGGATAGCTCGACCAGCCGCCACTTGGCGTAATCACTTCACACACCAATAAACTGTCAGCGGGTTCATTGCCAAACAAAATATTGCACACATGACGCGTATTACTCGCTACACCACGAGTTTCATATTGGCATTGCTCGGGTGTTATCAACCTAGCTTGAAAACCGCCCTTACCTGGCGCCTTACAAAATGCCACTTCCACATCGGTAAGGGCGGTAATGCGAATTTCATCTTGGGCTGGGGAATAGACAGAATAAGGGGCTTTTTGATCGAACACACTCATGCGATCACCAATATTTTCCCACTCTTCACTTTTGGTACTTGCATTCGCTTTACCAGAAAGAATCACGGCACATACTTCATCAGTTCCAGTTTGAATCTGTACCGATTCACCGGCTTTAACTTGATGCGCTTCAAAACCTACATAGCGCCAATTCGCACTTTGTGGTGTGACATGTTGCGTCAATGTTGTGCCGTCCAGAGAGCGTTTCTTACTTAGCAAGTGTGACATACAAACCTCAATCGTTATTATTGTATCGTGAGCATTTCAAGCCAATGAAAACATTAGTATCTTGAATCATATTGCTCTACTTCAACCCATGTTCCTTTTTCGTGGGACTCAACCACACAGTCCAGAATAATATTGACCTGTGTTGCCGCTCTAAAATCTGGCCACAAGGGTGCGTCATGCACAACACCTTGGAATAAGTCCCGAATTTCAACGGCCTTCATATCATTGAAACCCAACCCATGCCCAGCTGATACACAAAATGCTTGGTAATCTGGGTGCTCTGGGCCTATCAGAATACGTTTGAAGCCTTGTGTCTGTGGATTTCCTTCGGCGACATACAAAGACAACTCAGATAAGGTTTCTTGATCGAAAACTAAGCTCCCTTTGGTGCCTGTTATTTCAAATGACAAACCATTTTTTCGTCCCCAAGCAATGCGTGATGCCTCTAATGTACCTTGAGCACCGTTGGCAAAACGCACCATCATATGAGCTTGATCGTCGTTTTCAACCTCACCAACACCCGTATTCGAATCATCCGAGTTTTGAGCCAAAGGACGATGCTGATGCACCACTTTCAGATCCGCACACAGTGACGTGATAGGCGCCACCAGATGTGTCGCCAATTGAACAAGATGAGAAGCTAAATCGTTGAGCGCTCCCGTTCCAGCGAACTGCTTTTGCAAACGCCAACTAAAAGGTAAATTAGCATCGGCAAGATAATCTTCATTAAACACACCACGAAAATGCACTACGTCGCCAATATCACCTCGAGCGATCAATTGCTTAGCAAATTGCATGGTTGGGTTCTTAACGTAATTAAAACCTACCAGTGTCTTCACTCCTGCTCGTTCTGCGGCTTCTGTCATTTCTTTCGCATCGCTAGCATTGAGTGCTAATGGCTTTTCACTGTAGACAGATTTGCCTGCGCTGATTGCAGCCAATGCAATTTCTTTATGTAAAAAATTTGGCGCACAGATATCGACAACATCAATGTCAGGATCATTAATTAAGCTCTTCCAATCCCCTGTTGATCGGCTAAACCCTAGCTCAAGTGCTTTGCTTTGCGCTAATTCAGGTGTTGCATCTGCCAACATGTCACATTGAAGTAGGTTCTGTGGGATAGCAAATGCCGCCATTGCGTTCCGATAGGCAATAGCATGAGCTTTCCCCATGTAGCCTGAACCGACCAAGCCAACCCGCATTTTTTTTATTGTCATTATCCTGCCTCAAATTTTTCATGCACTAACGCCGCTAAACTCAAAGCGCTTTGCCTTGTAATAAGTATGGTTTTCTATTTTGTTCTAATAATAAGACATAATAGAATATATGTTTCATTATTTTCAATAGATTAATGATGTTTTTTTCTGATAGGCGCAAACATGTGCAGAGAAGAAGATGACAGAGATTGAAGGGAATAAAATAAACCAATATAAAACAATACTTTATATAAATTAGATATGGGGTAAAAATAGCGACAAGACATAGAATATACATTCCAATAGGTTAAGCTTTAGACCCTAGGCCACGCCTTAGCACCCAATATAAGTAACTGACAATCGCAAGGTTAAACAACAAAATCGACACATTAATCACATTGAGCTGGTGATAAAGAGCATAAATTTCAAAAGGGATGTAAAGAGAACCGCTAATAAAGGCAAACCATTCCGTCCAACGTAACCTATGCCATAATCCAAAGGCCATCACGAAGCGAAAAGAAGCGTACATCAATGCAATAACCACGACTAAAATAAGGTTGTTTTGCATCAGTTTTTCAACAAATAACAACACAGTGCGAATATGGTGAAGTGAAAAAGAAAGTGGCCCAAGATTGACGTCTTGCTGCACGATAGTATGGAGGTCTTCTCCTGTTAATAAGATCACACTGGCGGCCACCAGCAGAGCCAAAACGCCCTTTACACCTTCTAAAACAGCAATCGCATGCAAACCTTCATACTTCATAAACGCCACTTCAGCTAAAAGAAACAGCATAAACAACACAGATGACAGAAAGGTGATGGTGTATTTGCGCTAATGGACAATAGGAAACTCACAAAAAAGGCAAGTAAAGCGGATGCTCAACTTGCCTTTTTTAATACGATTTAAAAGCGTTAGACTTTAAATTTGTCCAACGATTTGGCTTGTTCAACCGTGATATCTACCATGGTTTCACACAATACAGATTGACCTTGCGCCTCATCCGAAACCGATTGGCTAATATCGCGAATATTCGTGGTATTACGGTTAATTTCATTGGATGTGGCGCTCTGCTCTTCGGCAGCCGCTGCGATCTGAATCGTCATTTCATTGATTTCAATGATGCTTAAACGAATCGCTTCAAGGGATTTTTTCGCTTGATCAGCAATACGCTGTGTTCCATTGGCGTTTTCACGGCTTTCAAGAATTGCTTTTTCTGCTCCTCTTACTCCCGTCTGAAGCTGCTGGATCATCTTGCTGATTTGCTCTGTGGACTCTTGTGTCTTAGACGCCAAGGTTCTCACTTCGTCCGCCACCACAGCAAAACCACGACCCTGCTCACCGGCTCGCGCGGCTTCAATCGCAGCGTTAAGCGCCAATAAGTTCGTCTGATCTGCAATGTCAGTGATGACCGTCAAAATCGATTCAATGTTATCGCTGTAACCTACCAAATCATTAATCGTGGTGACAACTTCACCCATTTGATCCGTCAGCTGCGCAATCGATGTGGTGGTACGGTCTACAATTTGCTCACCTTCTTTCGCCGCCACATCGGCCTGATGCGCTCGGCTCGCAGCCGTTTGAGCATTGTCCGCCACATCATGTGCGGTTGCAGACATCTCGTGCATGGCCGTGGCCAATTGATCCAATTCACTCAGTTGCGTATACAGCTGTTTTGAAGAAACAACCGAAGACGCCGCCGTTTTGTCGGTGTTCTCACGAATATGTTTGGATTGTGATTTCACTTCACTGATCAGTTTCTGAAGATAATGAATAAATTGATTAAATTCACCAGACACATGCCCAAATTCATCGTTAGTGGTAATTTCAAGACGCTTCGTTAAATCACCTTCACCACCATTAATCTCTTTTAAGGACTCATGCAATGCGCGAAGTGGCAATAACAAATGCGTCACAACAAAGAACAACACAATCGACACCAACAAAGCCGCAATCAATGTACCAATAAATGCTACCCAACCAAATTCGCGAGTACTAGCAAACAGTTTGTCTTCATTTAACACCACACCAATGTACCAATCAGCGCCGTATAAATCGGTTAATGGGCTAAATGACACATACACGGAAGTGCCGTCCATTAATTGTCTTTGAACCAGGTCGGTGCTTAACGCAGGCACACCACCTTGGAACAAATTCGACACCGATTTACCGTTCAAATCAGCATTAGGATGACTGATGATTTTTCCGGCTTTGTTTAATAAAAACGCATAGCCGGTATTATTAAAATTCAAAGCGTTAACCGCATCAGATACCGTTTTAAGGCTTAAATCACCACCAAACGCACCTTTAAAAACACCATGATCAGAAAAGTCAGCAATAACAGAAATTAAGATATCGCCTTCTGTCGAAACATAGGGTTCGGTCAAAGCCGCTTGCTTGTGTTTTTTCCCTAAATCATACCAAGGACGCTTACGCGCATCCCAACCTGGTGGATTCCAGTTAGGGTCATTAGTAAAACGAGGCCCACCCGTTTCCAGACCGCCAAACAACAGAATAAATTCTTTCTTATAGATAGGAAGGTCAAACGCTTTTTGAATCGTGTCGGCATTAAAATCTGAATCTACTTTTTGGGAGATAACTTCAATAAGATCCATCTTATTTTTTAACCAGTTATTAACCTGTAAAGCCAATGCTTTACTGCTTTCTTGAGTACTGGTCGTTGTTTTTTCAAACAGCGCATTTTTAACACCGCTGTATTGCAACCATGAATAAACGGAGAATGCAAAAACAACCACAATAGACGCGCACAAGATGACCTTATGGGATACCTTCATTATTTAATGACCCTTTTGAGGAGTTGATAATACCACTACAAAAATAGCACAAATTTCATACTGCAAGCGCTTTTGTCAGTAAGACAATAAGTTTTTGTAATTTTTGGTAAATTTATATTAACTCATCCTAAAGTGCCACTTTTTAACGGGTATTTTTCCTCACAAAGCCACTTATTGTCCTATTTTCTTTATCCGTCATCAGATTGCTGAAAATAACGCCTTCCAAATTGTCATCAAGTTCCATTTAAATCATTCAAATCACAGATCGCATGCAATGTTTTATATTAGCCATTAAAAAACCCCGCACTCCTTTCGGAAGCGGGGTTGGGTGTTGGTAACACTAGGAGATTAAGCGAGATCGAAACGATCCAGCTCCATTACTTTGGTCCATGCTGCAATAAAGTCTTTCACAAAACGTTCTTGTGAATCAGAGCAAGCATACACCTCTGCAATAGCGCGAAGTTGAGAATTCGAACCAAATACGAGATCCGCACGGGTGGCTGTCCATTTGATTTTACCCGTTGTACGATCACGACCTTGGAATACGTTTTCCTCTTCAGACGTCGCAAACCATTTTGTTCCCATGTCCAATAAATTTACAAAAAAGTCATTGGTCAAGGTCTCCGGCTGCGTCGTTAAAACACCGTCTTGAGATTGGTCTACATTGGCATTCAATACTCGCAAACCACCTAACAAGACCGTCATTTCTGGTGCTGACAGTGTTAATAGCTGCGCTCTGTCTACTAACATCTCTTCTGACGACACCGTATATTTACCTTTTAGATAATTACGGAAACCATCTGCAGCTGGCTCAAGAAACGCAAAAGACTCTACGTCTGTTTGTTCTTGAGACGCATCGGTACGACCGGCCGTAAATGGCACCGTTACGTTCTGCCCAGCGGCTTTTGCAGCTTGCTCAACACCCACTGAACCACCCAGAACAATCAAGTCGGCAAGGGACACCTGCTTCGCAGAATGCACGCTATTAAATTCCGCTTGGATTCCCTCTAAAACCACCAATACCTTAGCAAGCTGCTCAGGCTGATTCACGGCCCAATCTTTCTGTGGAGCCAAACGAATACGCGCCCCGTTTGCACCACCACGCATGTCCGAACCGCGGTATGTGGATGCCGATGCCCACGCGGTAGAAACAAGCTGCGCTACCGTCAAACCAGATCCTTGGATCTTCGCTTTCAAATCAATAATGTCTTGATCATCAATGGTTTCGTAGTTAGCAACAGGAACAGGGTCTTGCCATACCAACTCTTCTTGTGGCACCAAAGGCCCAAGATAGCGAGCCACAGGCCCCATGTCACGGTGGGTCAATTTGTACCAAGCACGAGCAAAAGCGTCCGCTAGTTGGTCAGGGTTCTCGTAAAAACGTCTAGAGATCGGCGCGTAAATTGGATCATCACGCAATGCCAAATCCGATGTAAACATGATTGGGGCATGACGTTTTGATGCATCGTGTGCGTCTGGAACCGAATCCGCAGCCGCGCCCTCTTTAGGAACCCACTGCCAAGCGCCTGCAGGACTCTTAGTTAATTCCCAATCGTATTCAAACAAGTTTTCAAAGTAACCGTTGTCCCAAGCAATGGGGCGCTTCGTCCACGCACCTTCAAGACCACTGGAAATCGTATCGGCACCGTTACCGGTACCTTGGCTATTGCTCCAACCAAAACCTTGCTCTGCAATACCTGCTGCTTCTGGGTCTGCGCCAACTTGAGCCGCATCACCAGCACCATGGGCTTTACCAAAGGTGTGACCGCCTGCAATCAACGCCACCGTCTCTTCATCGTTCATCGCCATACGGCCGAAAGTATCACGAATGTCACGGGCAGAAGCCAATGTATCAGGCTTGCCATCCGGTCCTTCTGGGTTCACATAAATCAAGCCCATTTGAACCGCAGCCAATGGGTTTTCAAGATCACGGTCGCCGCTGTAGCGATTGTCGTCCAACCATGTGGTTTCTGTTCCCCAATAAATGTCTTCCTCTGGCTGCCACACATCCGCACGACCACCTGCAAAACCAAAGGTTTTAAACCCCATGGATTCTAATGCGCAGTTACCCGTTAAGATCATCAAGTCAGCCCATGAAATTTTACGACCATATTTTTGCTTGATTGGCCAAAGCAAACGACGAGCCTTATCCAAGTTAACGTTATCAGGCCAGCTGTTCAGTGGCGCAAAACGCTGAGTGCCTGACGTCGCACCGCCACGTCCGTCCGCAGTACGATATGTCCCCGCGCTGTGCCACGCCATACGAATAAAAAACGGTCCATAATGACCGTAATCCGCTGGCCACCAATCTTGTGAGTCTGTCATTAAGGCATACAAGTCTTTACGAAGCGCTTCAAGGTCTAATGATTTAAATTCTTCAGCGTAATCAAACTCTTCGCCCATTGGATTTGATTTTGGGGAATGTTGGTGAAGAATGTTTAAGTTCAACTGGTTTGGCCACCAGTCTTTATTTGCTGTTCCACGACCCGATGATTGATTCGCACCAACGGCACCGTGATTAAAAGGACACTTACCTTCGTTAGACATAACCTTTTCTCCTGTTCATTGTGTAGAACGTCTTATTCTTGAGTAGCTATAGTTATAAACTTAAATAAGTTATCCAACCAATAAATAAAAACTAATAAGACAATAGACAAAGATTGAAAAGCAGAACGTAAACTGCCTACTAAAGGTAGAAACTTCATTTTGAAATTACAAGCTAAGCGCAAAATGAAAAGGGTCGACGTCACGTTTGGCGACCGCGCCTCCAGGGACAACCAAGGTGGCGAGACACACCAGTCGTGTTATAAATAACAGAACTTTGTCCAGTTTATTATGATGTGAGAATGCTATGCAGATCATCAATGCCCGTTTACGCCAACGCCCAGAGCTGTTTTCTATCCATATTGACCAAGGCCAGTTCAGTAAAATTGACATTCAACAAGACACATTAGCGGCATCAGAAGAAACCATTGATGCGGCAGGAAACCTAGTCTGTGCGCCTTTTGTCGAACCACACATTCATCTTGATGCCGCCCTAACTGCGGGCGAGCCGGAATGGAACCAAAGCGGCACTCTTTTCGAAGGCATCGAACGCTGGAGCCAACGCAAACCGATGCTGAACGAAGCCGACATACGACGTCGAGCATTATCGACCATAGAGCTGCTTGTACAAAATGGCGTACAAGCGATTCGTACTCATGCAGACACAACCGACCCAACTTTAATTGGTGTCCGAACATTGTGCGCGCTTCGCGATGAGCTGAAAGACAAGATCGACTTGCAAGTAGTGGCCTTCCCCCAAGATGGCATGCTGTCCTATCCAAATGGCGTAAAGTTGATGGAAGAAGCCCTAGAAATAGGTGCCGATGTCGTTGGCGGGATTCCCCACTTTGAATACACGCGCGAACTGGGTGAGAAATCCGTCAAGCTAATCATCGAACTCGCCAAGAAATACGACCGTTTGATTGATGTGCATTGTGATGAAATCGATGATCCAAATTCTCGCTTCCTAGAGTTCTTAGCTTGTGAAGCCCTATTCCATGATATGGGCTCGAAAGTCACCGCAAGCCATACAACCGCCATGCATTCTTATGACAACGCTTATTGTTCAAAGCTGTTTCGATTATTAAAAAACTCCGGCATTAACTTCATATCTTGTCCGACCGAAAGCATTCATTTACAAGGACGTTTTGATACCTACCCGAAACGCCGCGGTGTCACCAGAGTCAAAGAGCTACGAGCCGCCGACATCAATGTTTGCTTAGGGCAAGATTCCATCTTCGACCCTTGGTACTCACTGGGTAACGGCAAACTGCTGCGCACACTCGATTTTGCTATGCACATTTGCCAAATGATGGGCTATCAAGATTACGCCCGTGCCTTGGATATGATCACAGACAACAGTGCGAAAACGCTGTGTTTGAAGGGCTATGGTATAGAAGTCGGTAATCCAGCCAACTTTATATTACTAGAGGGGCATGATGACTACAGTGTTTTGCGTAAACAAGGTGAAGTATTACTCTCGGTTCGACATGGCAACATCATTATGGAACGTGCGCTTTCTCGAGTATTGACTCCATCTTGGGTCGCACAAATCACAGCATAACCTATCGGCTCTGGCTTTATTGATCTCCTCATAAAACCAGAGCCCATCCAAAAACGACTTCTGACTAAAATTTGACCTTTATTTTTTGCGCTAATAAACATCCTTTCCTAAACTTTCATTAACGAAAAAAATGATAAAGGATTACACATGCGCACCCACTCCATTCGTATCAAGATGATGCTCCCCATCATCTTTCTCTCGGTTATTTTGATCTCCTTGTTTGTTTTCATGATGCTCATGAGCAGCATTCAAAAAAACAACATGAGGCAACAAGCAGAGCATTATTTTGAAGCCATTTCGGAAGTGCTAAATGCGGATAGAGACATTTATCAAGCGAGACTGGCTCAGGAAAAAATGCTGGATGGCGAAGGCCCAAAAAATGAAAACGAAGCCGATTTTCGGGATAATGCGCAGCAGGTGTTCGATCGTTTTCAACTCTATCGGCAGTATTTAGAAGAGGAGCCAGAAGACCTGTTGTCACCGTTTGAGTCCTTTAACACACTTTATAATGATTGGCTCACATCCAGCGAAAGCCTCATCGCCACATCAAAAGGCAGCACTCAGTTTTCCGCCACGATGATAAATCTAGACGCTAAATTCCAAGTAATTCGCAACATGCTCGACGAAGCGGGAGAACAGCTACGAACGCACACACACAACACCAAAGACCAGATTCGTTCCGCAGAAGAGCTAAATAGCTACGTTGAGGCGATTACAGAAGTACTCAATGCCGACAGGGATTTGTATCAAGCTCGCTTAGCCCAACAAAAAATCATAAACGGTGTGGGCAATAGCAGTGAAAACAAAGAAGACTTCAATCTAAACGCTGCCCAAGCCCTTGACCGATTTAGAGCATACCGAGGCAACTTAATAAACAACCCTGAACTCACAAAACCCTACAGCAAGTTTGATGTGCTTTTTAATGAATGGTTTGAAGAAAGCCTAGCCCACTTGAACTCTCCAGAAGCTCAAATATCGAATAAACTTCCCCAAGAAATTATCAATGCGGATGAAAAATTTGCGGCTATTCGAGCCATGCTGGATAAAGCCGGAGAAACGGTCAGAAACCATTCGCGAGAAATAGAGAGCAAAACCAAAGAAAATATTGCTCGTAATCAAGAAATTGCCATGATCATCACCACCATTGCCTTTGTGATTGCCTTAATTTTTGGCTACATCATACCGCTAAAAATCACCAAAAATGTGGAAAGCATGGCGCTACGCATTCGTGAAATTGCCGAAGGAGACGGTGATTTAACACAACGAATTAACTCAACGTCAAAAGACGAGCTTGGGGATTTGGCGAAAGAATTTGATGGATTCGTCGAACAACTGCGCTCCATCATTAGCAATATACACAAACAATCTTCCGCACTCGGCAGCATGACAACGGAGTTAAAAAGCGCGTCGGACACCACCAACAATATCACCCACGCCTTGGTCAATGCCTCAACGTCGATGATCAGTGCTGGACAAGAAATGAACGTGGCCAACCAGCAAATGGCAGAAGTGGCTAAGGACACAGAAACAGAAGCAACCACTTCGAGCCAACTCACCGCTCAGGGAATTCAAGCGGTGAATACGTCTCACAAAGCCATCTCCAGTTTAATTAATGACATTGAGGAATCATTAAAACGAGCAGATCAGCTCGAAAAAAGTTCAGAGAGCATCTCCTCGGTGCTTGAAGTCATTAGAAACATTGCAGAGCAAACCAACTTGCTGGCATTAAACGCCGCCATAGAAGCCGCACGAGCAGGTGAACAAGGTCGCGGTTTTGCGGTTGTTGCAGACGAAGTAAGAACCCTCGCAACGCGAACCCAAAACAGCACAGATGAAATCGAAACCATCATAGATCAACTTAAAATGAACGTTAAAGAGTCCTCAATTTCAACCCAGAACAGCCGAAACAACGCCGATAATACCGCCTCTAATTTCGACAACGTCATTAGCATCTTTGATGCGCTTAATGCGTCATTTGAAAAGGTACAGCAAATGGCCTCTAAAACAGCCCATGCAACGCTTGAGCAAGCCGCATTATCCGATGGAATCAATCAAAGTCTTGTCTTACTAAAAGAACAAACTGATGGCGTGAAAGAAGTGTCGAACTTAATCAATGAGCAGTCCTCTCAAATTACCGAGCTGTATAAAACTCTTAACCATGAAGTGGGCAATTTTAAAGTCTAGCCCGAGTGGAATCTTAGGTAAGAAGACGTTATCGAAAACAACCGAATTAACGCGTTGAATATGCGTTAATTCGGTTTGCATTTTATACCTTGATCACCAAATTTTGTGGACTTCCTTTAGCAAACGCTACGACGTTTTCAAACGCAATATTAAAGTAAAGCTCATAGCTTGCGGCTTCTACATAACCGATATGTGGCGTACAAAGCACGTTTGGCAGAGACAACAAAGGCTCATTATTGGCATTCGCAGGCTCAACCTCATACACATCGACAGCAGCCCGTTTGGTTGGGTTAGTCAACATCTCATGATACAAAGCACCACTCTCGATAAGCTCTGCCCGACTGGTGTTTACTAGCACAGAATCCGGTTTCATTAACGCCAGGTCCGCTTGTGTCACGATCGCTTTAGTGGCGTCATTGAGCCGCAAGTGTAATGACACCACATCAGCACGTTGAAAAAATTCTGCCTTAGACTGAGCCGCACTAAAGCCATGCTCTTGCGCCAGCGCTCTAGAGTGTTCACTTCCCCAAACCAATACCTGCATGCCGAAAACGTTGGCGTATTGCGCAATGCGTTGACCAATTTTTCCGTAGCCCCAAATCCCTAAAACCGATCCGTTTAACACGCGACCAAGTCCAAGCATTCCAGATTGCTGCCAATGCCCCTGCGAGAATTGAGTCACGTATTCGGGAATATGACGACTGGCCGACATAATCAACCCCCAGCATAATTCAGAGGGAGCAACCGGAGAACCGACACCTTCAGCTACCGCCACTCCGTATTGGTGACATAACTTGGCATCAATATGGTTACTGATTTTTCCTGTTTGGCTAATGAGCTTTAAATTCGGCAAGTTCGCAAGCAGCTCTTCAGTAATCACGGTACGTTCGCGTATTAAAACCAACGCGTCGAAATCCAACAGGTTCTCTACTAAATCTTTCGTACTCGTAAACGTTTTGTTGAACACATGCACATCGTGCCCTTGCAAAATTGAAAAGCACGCAAGGTCTTTCACACTGTTTTGGTAATCGTCCAATACCGCTATTTTCACGTCACTACCCTCGCTGATTCATAGACCGTCGTTTGTTGAATACTCTTCATCATCAATCAAGATAAAACAAAACACCAGAGCAAAAAAAGCCCCGCACAAGGCGGGGCTAAAGACAGAGATCAATTTTGCTGTTCTAAAGCAAGGAGGCACACAACTTCATGCGCTTAATTTTCAATAACGGTTACACTCGTTCAAAAACGGTAGCAATGCCTTGTCCCATACCAATACACATGGTTGCTAAGCCAAGGGTCGCGTCTTTTTCACGCATCACATTCAGCAACGTGGCCGAAATTCGCGTACCAGAACACCCCAATGGATGGCCAAGGGCAATTGCGCCACCGTTCAAATTCACCTTGTCATCGACCAAATCCAATAAACCAAGGTCTTTTAATACTGGAATAGATTGCGCAGCAAAGGCTTCGTTAAGTTCAACAATCTCAATATCATCAATGGTCAAACCAGCACGTTTAAGCGCTTTCTTGGTGGCTGGCACAGGGCCATATCCCATAATGGCCGGATCACAACCCGCCACTGCCATACTTCGAACTTTGGCAATGGGCGTTAAACCCAACTCTTGCGCTTTCTTCGCAGACATCATCAACATAGCCGATGCGCCATCAGACAAAGCAGAAGACGTTCCAGCCGTTACCGTACCGACTTTCGGCATAAACACAGGTGCTAAACTAGCAAGCGACTCCATGGATGTTTCTGGGCGAATCACTTCGTCCACTTCCACTAAGATCTTGTTACCTTCCGCATCGTGGCCTTCAATGGATACGATTTCGTTATTGAAGCGACCTTGTAACGTCGCTTCATGAGCAAGGCGGTGCGAGCGTACGGCAAACGCGTCTTGCGCTTCACGGCTGACGCCATGCATTTTGCCCAGCATTTCTGCAGTGACCCCCATCATCATGGACGCTTTCGCCATGTGTTTCGACAACGCTGGGTTAACGTCCACACCGTGCATCATATTCACATGCCCCATGTGCTCAACACCGCCCACAACAAACACATCACCCTGACCCGTCATGATCGCTTGTGCTGCCGTATGAATGGCTGACATAGACGAACCACAAAGGCGGTTCACCGTTTGTGCCGCTGTGGTAATTGGCAAACCAGCCAATAGAGACACAGCACGCGCCATATTAAAGCCTTGTTCTAGGGTTTGGTTAACACAGCCCCAGATCAAATCTTCCACGTCTTTTTGGTCTACATTTGGGTTGCGTTTAAACAGGGCTTTCACCAACGCTGCGGATAAGTTTTCTGCTCGTACATTTCGAAATACGCCGTTTTTCGTTTTTCCCATTGGGGAGCGAACAGCGTCGATAATCACGACATCATTTGGATTCAGTTTCATGGAAATTCTCCTCTAGCCTATGGGAAATTATGCGCCGTAATAAGTGTCATTGTTCTTCGCCATTTCACGCATTTTCGCGGTTGGCTCGTACAACTTACCTAAGTGGCTGTATTTGTCTGCAAGGTCACAAAACGCCTGCAGTCCCATTTGGTCTAGGTAGTGCATTGCACCGCCAAGGTATGGAGGGAAACCAATACCATATATCAAGCCCATATCAGCTTCGGCCGCGGTTGCTACTATGTTGCCTTCCAAGCAGCGCACAGTCTCGATGCACAATGGAATCATCATACGGGCAACAATATCGTCTTCGGTCAATTCAGACTGCGACGTCACTACAGGAGCGAGTAGCTCGTTAATTTCTTCGTTGAAAACTTTCTTAGGCTTGCCTTTACGATCTGGCGTATAAGTGTAGAAACCTTTGCCATTTTTCTGACCGAAACGTTCTAGTTCGAACAAACGGTCAACGGCATTAGTGCCTTCGTGTTTCATACGGTCAGGGAAACCTTCCGCCATCACTTGGTCTGCATGATAAGCCGTATCAATACCCACTACATCGAGCAAGTACGCAGGGCCCATTGGCCAACCGAATTTTTCCATGGTTTTGTCCACCACTTGGAAATCGGCACCTTCTTGCATCATCAAAGAGAAGCCCGCGAAGTAAGGGAACAATACGCGGTTTACAAGAAAACCTGGGCAGTCATTCACCACCACTGGCGTTTTGCCCATGGCTTGCGCGTAAGCAACGGTTTTTGCGATCGCTGCGTCGCTGGTTTTTTCGCCGCGGATAACTTCGACCAATGGCATACGATGCACAGGATTAAAGAAGTGCATACCACAGAAATTTTCTGGACGTTTTAGATCTTTTGCCAATTCTGTAATGGAAATAGTCGACGTGTTCGATGTCAAAATAGCGTCATCCGCGATTTTAGTTTCCACTTCAGCCAGTACGGATTTTTTGATTTTGACGTTTTCGACAACCGCTTCAACCACCAGATCAACGTGTTCAAATTCGCCATAGCTCAATGCGGGAACAATCGCATTCATCGCTTTAAACGCTTTTTCTGTGGTGAGACGTCCACGCTCTACTTGGCCGTTGAAAAGCTTATTCGCTTCACTCAAACCCAATTGCAAAGCGTCAGGGCGAATGTCTTTCATGATAATCGGCGTGCCTTTTGACGCAGACTGGTAGGCAACACCGCCGCCCATAATGCCCGCACCCAATACTGCAGCTTGTTTTACAGGTACTGCGTTTTTCGCGTACTTGCCTGCGGTTTTCTTAATCTGCTGATCGCTCAAGAATAGGTTAACCAGTGATTTCGCTACAGGACCTTTTGCCAGTTTTACAAAGCCTTTGATTTCAGTATCTAGGGCTTTTTCCATGTCTTGACTGATGCCTTTTTCAATCGTCTTGATCGCGGCCATTGGCGCTGGGTAATGTTTCCCCGCTTTGGCGCCAACCACACCACGAACCGATTCAAATACCATCATTTTTTCAATGGGAGTGAACTCCATCGGCGCACGCAACTCATCACGACGAGCATGATAATCAAGCTTGCCATCCAGCACTTGCTGAATCAAATGACGAGCCGAAGCATTCACCTTATCCGCAGCGACAACCGCATCGACAGCGCCATCTTTAAACGCGTCTTCACTGCGTTTTTGCGCACCACCACAGATCCATTCACACGCATTGTCAGCACCAATCAGACGAGGCAAACGCACTGTACCACCCCAGCCAGGGTAAATGCCTAACTGCGTTTCTGGTAAGCCGATCTTCGCAGTAGTCGCCATGACGCGATAGTCGCAAGCCAATGCCAATTCCATGCCGCCACCCAACGCAATCCCATTAATCGCCGCCACCGTTGGGCAACATAGGTTGGAAATATCGTTGAAAATATTGTGTGCATGACGAAGTTTATCGGTTAAATCCTCTTCTTCGAGTTTAAACCAAGAGGTAAATTCCGTAATGTCTGCGCCGACTACAAACACGTCTTTTGCGCTGGCAAAAATAACGCCTTGCAAATCGTCAATGTGTTTTAAGGCATTAACGGCTTCGGCCAATTCATTCAAGGTTAGACTGTTGAATTTATTAACCGATTCACCGACCAAATCCAGAGTGACGGTTGCCACGCCGGCATCATCGGCTGCAACCTTGATTGCTTGTCCTTCGAAAATCATGCTGGTCTCCAATTATTTTTATTATGATGACAATGGCTCAATCACACATTGTCATCTGGTATTTGTAATCTGTTGGTATTCTTTATAAGCCAATCGAAATGGGCTCAAAAAATCACAGGCTTTTTTCCAACTCAGGCACAGCATCGAATAAATCCGCTACCAAACCATAATCGGCTACTTGGAAAATAGGCGCGTCTTCATCTTTATTGATGGCGACAATCACTTTGGAATCTTTCATGCCCGCCAAATGCTGAATCGCACCAGAAATACCGACAGCGATGTACAAATCCGGCGCCACCGTTTTACCCGTTTGACCAACCTGCAAATCGTTCGGCACAAAGCCCGCGTCCACCGCGGCACGAGATGCGCCAATGGCTGCACCCAGTTTGTCGGCAACACCTTCTAGCAATTTGAAATTATCGCCATTACCCATTCCGCGACCACCAGAAATAATCACACTGGCCGCCGTTAATTCAGGACGATCCGATTCAGCCAATTGCTCTTTCACAAAACGGCTGCGATCAGAGGTAATGACTTGAGAAAGCACTTGTCGTTCTGCACTTCCTCCCGTGCTCGCCGCCGCATCAAACCCAGTGGTACGAATCGTCAATACTTTTACTGCATCGGTGGTTTTTACCGTGGCAATCGCATTCCCCGCGTAGATTGGGCGTACAAACGTGTCAGCGGATTCTACTTTGATCACATCGGACAATTGCGCCACGTTCAATAACGCCGCGACACGTGGCAAGGTGTTCTTACCTGTGGTGGTCGCAGGCGCTAAAATATGGCCGTAGCCCGCTGCGACATCCACCACCAATTTAGACACATTTTCTGCCAACTGATGTTCGTAAGCGGCATTATCGGCGACCAAGACTTTGGTAACACCTGAAACTTGAGCGGCTTGCTCAACCACGGTTTGGCATTCAAAGCCAACCACTAAAACATGCACATCCGCATCAATTTGAGTTGCGGCTGTCACAGTGTTCAGTGTCGCAGGCTTTAAAGATTTGTTGTCGTGTTCTGCAATGATTAAAACGCTCATGACACCACCTTCGCTTCATTTTTAAGTTTGTCGACCAGCTCAGTCACAGAGCCTACTTTAATGCCGCCTGCGCGTTGCGGCGGTGGAGTAACAGAAACAAGGCTGACATTCGAGCCAACTTCCACACCGAGATCGGCAGGTGTTTTTACGTCCAAAGGTTTTTTCTTCGCTTTCATGATGTTTGGCAACGACGCAAAGCGCGGTTCATTCAAACGCAAATCCGTCGTCACAACCGCTGGCAATGTAATTGCCAAGGTTTGTAGGCCACCATCGATTTCACGAGTAACTTGGGCCTCACCATTTTCAATCAAGACTTCAGACGCAAAAGTGGCTTGCGGGTAATCCAACAAGGCAGCCACCATTTGGCCAGTCTGGTTATTATCTGAGTCGATTGCTTGCTTACCCATAATTACCAGGTCAGCGGCTTCATCTTGCGCGACTTTGGCGATCAGTTTGGCCACGGATAAAGAATCCAATCCGTCTTCTGCTTCCACCTGAATCGCACGATCCGCACCCAAGGCCAGCGCAGTACGCAGCGTTTCTTGACACGCTTTAGAGCCAATTGAAACAGCAACCACTTCGGTGGCGATGCCTTTTTCTTTTAATCGAATGGCTTCTTCTACAGCAATTTCACAAAAAGGGTTCATGGACATTTTGACATTGGTAAGATCGACCGCTGAGTGGTCGGCTTTGACGCGAACTTTGACGTTGTAGTCTATGACTCGCTTGACAGATACTAAGATTTTCATAAGCCCCTCGTATTTATTATTAAATCCTGTTTTATACATTCAGCCTGCTGTTAATGAATTGGCTGAGCTCTCGCAGACAGTCCTTATCAATAGCACTCTTTACTTACCCTCTATAGTAGTTTGGGAACGATTTTCATCAATAACAAAAAAGCGCCAGTTAACTGACAAAAATATTCACATAAAATGATGACCAAACAAAGAGCGCTCGTTAAAACTGATAATAGAAGCCATATTGCTTCTACAGTTTAGTAGCAAATACGAAAAAAGCCGTTGGATAATCGTGAACAAAAAAGGGAAGTCGAACAAGAATGGAACAGCGAACACCAAAAGGTCAATTACATAGAAAAGACAACAACACGCAGAGTGGCCTTACTCAATGAGACAGTAAGACCACGCAGAAAGAAGACGCTATTTGTTGCGGGATAAAAATGTCGAAAACGCCTGATGCGCCTCTTTTGAACGCAGACGATCCTTGAAGATTCGCCCTTCGCGCATCAGCGCCATTTGCACGTCGTCTTGACCACGATATTTAAGCAAATCCTTGCTCAAAGCGACCGCTTCTACCGGCAAAGCAGCTACCTTTTCGGCAAAACGAAAAGCCACTTTATACGCTTCTGTTTCTTCGCAAAGATGGTTTACCAATCCCAGTTCATGAGCCTGTGTGGCATCAACAACCTCACCCAGAATCAGTATTTCGAACGCTTTTTGATGGCCAACCAATTGCGGTAATACATGGCTCGATGCTGCTTCAGGAACCAACCCCAATTGCACAAATGGAAACTGCAAACGCGCTTCGCGCGAGGCCAGCACCAGATCACAATGCAATAACATGGTTGCACCTACACCAACTGCTCGGCCTTCTACGCCTGCAATCAGCGGCTTTTTATAGCTGGTTAACACCTGCAAGAACGCCATAATAGCTTCCATTTTTTCAGGTGTTTGAGCGATTTGAACAAACTCATTAATGTCATTGCCCGAGGAGAAGTCACCTCCCGCACCGTGCAGTAGTGTCACTTTAATCTCTGGATTTGCCTCGGCTCGACGCAAAGCGTCCGTTAACGCCTGATACATATCCAGCGTGATGGCGTTTTTTTTCTCAACACGGTCAAAGCATAAGACCTGAATACCAGACTCAATACTTTCAGTAACAAAATCACTCATTACTGATTCTCCTTAGAGGGTAAATGCAACACTTGCTCTTCAACCAATTTGCGCACCATTGGCCCTTCTTCGGACCAACCGTGACAGCTATTGACTAACTTTTTAAGTGCAACAGGAATTTGCTTCGGGTACTTTTCTCCCAATGGCTGCCACATGGTCTGGAAAGCCGTGGTTGCCGCCACAGGAAACAGCTCCAGAACATGAGTACAGCCCACTTTTCCACTGAATGTTTGCTTTAACCAACGACTCCATCCCGCCTCAATACGCGTTCCCTTTAGCACATCAAAACTGGGGGCAGCACCACCACAGCTCGGAAACGGAAAGGCGTCCATGGAAACCGACACGTCTTTTATTAAAAATGTGTCATCCAATGTTAAGCGAACCGAAATATCATGAAACGGACTGCCTTCAGGTACCAAACTTCCATCAAATTCACGGTTCACATTGTACGATTTCAAATCCTGCATCGTCGCTTCAATATCCCAATCGCCATCTTCTCGCAAATAACCATAGGACTCGATCGTACGTCGATGCATTAACTTGCGTTTCACCTGCGACATCATTGCGCTCCTACTTGTCGATACTGCTTAACAGTGCCTATCAAAAAGGCAAATTAAGCGTTTTCTTCTCGCAAGGCGCGACGCAGCACTTTACCCACATTGGTTTTTGGCAGTTCTTTACGCACTTCAACAAATTTTGGCACTTTATAAGCGGCCAAATTTTCTTTGCAATAAAGACGCAACGCCTTCGCATCCAGTGAATCGACATTGGCTTTTAACACCACAAACGCCTTCACAGATTCGCCAGTCTTGTCGTCTGGCACCCCAATGGCAGCGGACTCCAAAATAGCTGGATGAGAAGACAAGCAATCCTCTACTTCTGTCGGGTAAACATTAAACCCAGAGACGATGATCATGTCTTTAGCACGGTCGACTATCTGCAAATACCCATCCGGATGCTGCATCGCGATGTCACCCGTAATCAAAAAGCCGTCTTTGGTCATCACATCACGTGTGGCTTCTTCACGGTTCCAATAGCCTTTCATAACTTGAGGCCCACGAACACATAACATGCCCGCCTCGCCTTGAGGTAAGGCTTCACCATCATCGCCCTGAATTTTGATGTCCGTTTCAGCAACAGGCAAACCGATCGTACCAATTCGCTCTTGCCCGATTGGGTTAAACGATACCACTGGCGACGTTTCCGTTAGGCCATATCCTTCTACCACCTGACACCCAGTGACACGCTTCCATTCATCGGCTGCGGCATGAGTTAACGGCATTCCGCCAGAACAGGTCAGTTTCAGACTTGAAAAGTCCAACGTTTTAAAGTCAGCGTTATTGCACAAGCCAACAAACAAAGTATTCAAACCGACAAAACCGGTAAATCGCCACTTTTTCAACTCTTTGACAAAACCTGGCAAATCTCTTGGGTTCGGAATCAGCACGCTGTGAGCACCGCGCTCCAGCAAGGTCAAACCGTGAATCAGGAAGGCATAGATGTGATAGAGAGGCAGTGGCGCAATGTAAATTTCGTTCGTGTCCCCAATAATGGACTTCAATCTGGAGCTAAGCTGATACATATTCGAGATTAAATTAGCGTGGGTCAGCATAGCGCCTTTCGCCACACCTGTTGTGCCGCCGGTGTATTGCAGAACCGCAATTTGCTCAGGCTTACACGCCACTTTAGACACCGCTTTGCCTTTCCCTTTTTCCAGCACATCATTCAGCATCATGGCATTTGGAATGTGGTAAGCAGGTACCATTTTTTTCACATATTTAACAATAGAGTTAACAAGTAAGCGTTTTATTGGTGGGTGAAAATCCGCAATTTCCGTAATGATGACGTGTTTTATCGACGTTTTGGCAATGATTTTTCCGACATTGTGCGCCATGTTTGCAAACACAACCAATGCCTTCACATTGGCATCATTGAACTGATGTTCCAGTTCTTTTGGTGTATACAACGGGTTGGTGTTCACCACAATCATTCCCGCTTTCATCGCGCCAAATAAAACAACCGGATATTGAATGACATTAGGGAGCTGAACCGCAATTCGGTCGCCCGCGACCAAATCCGTCTCGTTTTGGAGATACGCCGCAAATTGATCCGATTTTTCATTCAGCTCACGATACGTCATAGTGCGTCCGACGCTAGTAAAAGCCGGCAAGTCTGCGAATTTTTTGCTCGCCAATGCCAATACGTCTGGCAACGACTGATAACCATGAGGGTTTAAAGAATCCGGCAAATAGCTGCCCGGTGTTTTTTCAAGGTCGGTATTGCTATGAAGTGGAGTATCCGTTGACATAAAAAGCTCCATTTGTTTTTTTTATTTAGGAGATTAAGGAAATACAAAAGCTCAACTACACAATAGCAGTTGAGCTTCAGAGCGATAAAATACTAGACCCAGCGCTATAATGGGAAAATCTGAGTCAGTTTCGTCGCTAGCATAATGTCTCCATCCGCTCGGATTTTACCCTGCATGAAGGCCGCCATACCATCTAATTCACCGCTCATGACTTCTTTGAGTGTTTTGACATCCATACTCAATGTTACCGTTGGGTCATCGTGTTCGCCTGTTCCCATCTCACATTTGCCATCTTCGATACTTAAGTGATAGCTGTCAGCATCGTCTAAGTCAAATTGAAACACCGCTTCCATACCGTCGGCTTCATCGGCATCAAAACGACCTAACATGGCTTCAAAAATTGCGTTTGCTTCACTCATGATATTAACCTCTGTAAAAACTATTTGAACAAGGTACCGAACTCAATGTCAGTACCGTTAAATTTTTCAAAAACTCTCATTGCTCAACACAGTTACGCTAAGCGTTTAAGAATAAAAAGTTATCTTCATCCATCGCCAACAAGTTATCTGCACCAGACAACATCGCTTCAACATGTGAACGGGTACGCGGCAACAAACGCTCATAATAGAAGGTCGCTGTTTGCAGTTTGGCCGTGTAGAAACCCACTTCATCCGAGCCTTCATCTAACTTAGTTTGCGCAGTAACTGCCATGCGAGCCCAGAAATACGCTAAGACAACATAGCCAGAGAACATCAAGTAATCGACAGATGCCGCCCCTACTTCCTCTTTGTTACGCATGGCTTTCATGCCGATTTTCATCGTCACATCGCCCCACTCGCCGTTCAATTTATCCAAGGCGGTAATGTAAGATTTAACGCGTTTATCGCCTTTATGCTCTTTACAGAATTTATGGATGATTTTAGTGAAGCGACGTAACGTCGCGCCTTGTGTCATCAACACTTTACGGCCTAATAAATCCAACGCCTGAATGCCCGTAGTACCTTCGTACAACATGGAAATACGGCAATCACGTACGTTTTGCTCCATACCCCATTCGGCAATAAAACCATGACCACCAAACACTTGCAGACCTTGGTTTGCCGCTTCAAACCCTGTTTCAGTTAAAAAGGCCTTCGCTATGGGTGTCAGTAAAGACATCAGCTCATCCGCTTCTGCTTTTTCATCTGCAGAACCACGCTTCATGGTATCTACCAGCATAGAACAGTAATGAATCAATGCGCGACCGCCTTCAGCAAAGGCTTTCTGAGTAAGCAGCATTCGACGAACGTCTGGGTGAACAATGATAGGGTCAGCGGCTTTTTCTGGCGCTTTTGGGCCAGACAACGCACGCATTTGTAGACGATCTTTCGCGTAAGCAACGGAGTTTTGCAATGCCCATTCAGCATGTGCCAAGCCTTGTAAAGCAGTACCAAGACGAGCGGTATTCATGAACGTAAACATGCAATTCAAACCACGGTTGGCTTCACCGATTAAGAAACCTTTCGCGCCGTCAAAATTCATCACGCAAGTCGCATTACCATGAATGCCCATCTTGTGTTCAATAGAACCACAAGACACTTGGTTACGATCCGCCATTTCACCTGCGTCATCGACATTGTGTTTTGGTACGATAAATAAAGAGATGCCTTTTGTACCCGCTGGCGCATCCGGTAAACGAGCCAATACGATATGAACAATGTTATCCGCCATATCATGCTCACCCGCAGAGATAAAAATCTTAGTGCCAGTAATCGCGTAGCTACCATCGCCTTGGGGTTCTGCTTTGGTTTTCAGCATTCCAAGATCAGTACCACAATGAGGCTCCGTCAGACACATAGTGCCAGTCCATTCGCCCGATACCAGTTTGGTCAGATACGTTTGCTTTTGTTCATCCGTGCCATGCAGCTCAATCGTATCCATCGCGCCGTGACTTAGCCCCGGATACATGCCCCAAGACCAGTTAGACGTGGCGATCATCTCTGTCACAATCATCCCGAGTGAATCTGGCAAACCTTGCCCGCCCATCTCTTCGGGATGAGATAAAGAAGGCCAACCGCCTTCCACATATTGCTGATAAGCTTCTTTAAAACCGTCTGGGGTAGTCACAACGCCGTCTTTAAATTGGCAACCTTGCTGATCGCCCACACGGTTTAGAGGAGAAAGAACACGTTCGGCAAATTTAGCGCCCTCTTCAAGGATCGCCGCCACCATGTCAGGCGTCGCTTCTTCAGCGCCCGGTAGCTTTGCATAATGCCCTTGAAAATCGAGAACTTCTTCAGTAACGAATTTAATGTCGCGTAACGGTGCTTTATATTCAGGCATGGCCTATGACCTCTTATTGATTTTTATTCCATCCGTTCCAATAGGAACCTCTAATGCTAGAAAGGTTCCTCTATCGGAGACTTTCTCTCAATAACAAAAGGTGCCAAAGTTAATGACAAAATAGACCACACTCATCATTTCGTCACTCAAACCAAGCAAATCATTCAGAAATTGCCTTACAAAAATGACCAAAATACATCGATGATTCACGCATCAAAGCAACTCAGCACTGTATTTTCGCACCCTATCCGACCAAACACCTTCTGCATCACCAATTATTTCCATACGACTTGGCTGATGCCAAGCAGACAGCGTGCTGGTGATTTCGCCCCTCGCTGCATTGACAAAAACCGCCTCGCTTGCTGTCACAGCGAATACCCCTTTAACACGATATACCCCCATTTCCATCATGATGTTTTGCATCACAAACAGCACTTTGTCAGCGTCAAAATCCTCACCGACCGGCCAATGCCAGCCCAACACCTGCATGGCATCCTGTTTTTTTTGATAATGCCATCGGCCAATAATATTAAGCGATACGGGTTGAATCGAAGGCGGTATCTGTTCTTTTTCAATAAGATTGGATTCACCAAAAAGCGGACCAGCATGGGGTTGTGTTACGGTAGAAAACTCAGTCAAAGGCGAGCTAGCCAATCGAACATCCAGCTCTAATGTCGTGAGTTCAGAGACTGTCAACCCAGAGTCTGTCAATTTAGAAGCCGTCATTGCCAGAGGGCTAGAGGTAAACAAGGCGGGCGTTTTTTCTGACAGGGAAAGGGCTTCTAAGTACAGTTCGAGCACGCCGACATCCCGCGACGAATACTGATCAACATGACTTAAAACAAGGCCATCAGCCGACTCAATTTGGTCTTTAAACAGGGCATGTTGCGTATATCGCTCGTCTTGCAAGCTTCTCGCATCAAGTACACAGAACACACCACTCAATAACAACACATCGTGATATTCCGCGCTCCGTAGTTTCTGAATAATTTGCTTAGGATGACCAAGACCAGAAGGTTCGATAAAAATGCGGTCTGGATTATAGCGTCGAATAAGTTGATTTAGCCCCTGCTGAAACGCAGCGGAGGTCGTACAGCACACACAGCCACCGGGGACGTCACTGATGGCCACCCCAAGATCGGCATAAAAAGCGCTGTCTAGACCAATGTCACCAAATTCATTCACCAACACAGCCCAACGTTCATTAAGTGGGGCTTGAGCCAATATTTGACGAATAAGCGTGGTTTTCCCAGCGCCTAAAAAGCCCGTCACCAACGTGACTTTTATTCCTTGATAACGCATTTTATATACATCTCAGCCAAGTACAGAGCGTCAATTTAACCATCAATGCGCGTTAAAAAGTATATGCAAAAATCACACTGGTGGTGCCATCGGTTTTTTTATTCTCATCTAACACTTGGGTATTGTGCGCCAAACTGTATGCCGCCTTCATACTCAAATCGTCCCTTAGCTTGATACTGATGGATGTCTCTGATTTCGAACTGGTATTTTTATGACTTTGTATGGCAGCGTCGGTGCTGAAGGATTGCTGAAAGGTTGTATTCGGGCTGATTTTATATTCGTATTGCACTTCAAGATGGACAATGGCTGTTTCATCTTCTTTCCCTTCATCGGTTTTGCTAAAAGAGTAACCGGGACCGATACTGTAATCTAAATACGAAAACTCATCACCGAACACCCGTCCGGAATACCCAACCGACACCGTATTTTGATATTCATAACCACTAAAACGATCATCCGTATAGGAACCATACACAAACACAGAACGATTATCGCGACTGAGTTTATAGTCACTTTGAGCCGACAAAAACAGCTTATGCGCAATCGTTTTTGTGTCTGATTCTTCGTCACTTCTGCCGCGTTTATACAAGGTATCCAATTGATATTTGGCTTTCCACTCTTTAAAGTCTTGCTTGACCGTAGCCTTTCCCTTGAGAGCAGAACTTTCCGTATTACCGGTAATCGAGATCATCCCCAATTCCAATTCGGCACTCAAAGGCTCCAATGGTTTTGGCGCTTCCTCTGCGTAAATACAGGGTGTCACTCCAACAAGAACAACCAGCGCGACTCGCTTTAAAAGCATCATGTGGATGGATTCCTTATCTTTCTCAATCAATAACAGGCCGACGAAATAAGGTAGGGAAAACCGTCATTTTTGTGGTGTAAAACAAGGGTGGGTCTCCTACCTAAAATCACCGTTAGACGTAGGAGACATTTTTGCATTGATATTGACTAATCACAGTCAAATTACTGCTAACTATAAGAAAAATAATGGATAAAAAAATGACATTACTGACACACGCAAATAGAGCTATCGGCTAAACTAACGAACCTTCACATTGTTATTCACGTCTTTGCTTTGACGAATCAGTTCATCCCCAGCCACCGCTCGGGACGATTTTGCCAGCCGATCATAAAGCAGCACATTCACCGACGCCGCCAAATTCATGCACCCAACCGTAGGCACAAAAACCACATAATCAGCCCTATCGACCGTCTTTTGATCTATCGTTCCGTCCTCAGGTCCAAAAATGTACAAGGCTTTTTCTGGGTGTTCGAAACGCGGTAACGGCGTCGCGCCTTGAATCAAATCAACACACACAATTTTAGTGCCCTCGTCCACCGCATCAACAAGACTGTCCACGTCCAAACTTGTTATGTTGATTAGCGGAATAGACGAACTGGCTTTTTTAGTGTCGGTCGACATTTTGGCCGCACGGTCATAACGCGAACCAGAGTACAGCACTTGGTCAACCTGATAATTCCCAGCGGCTCTCATCACAGAGCCCACATTAGACGTACTTTTTGGGTTGGTTAACCCGATGGACACAAACTCATTCGTCATCGACATTCACTGCATTAATAGTAAAAAGAAAACCAATAATAACACTTTTCGTCCCCGCAGCCGCCATTTCAAAGTGCATTCCTTCAGCCAACGAGCACGCCTGAAATCCGGCAAACATTAAGTAAAAAGCAGTACAACCTACGCGAAACGCTTTCACTGAGCAGACAGACGAGTAAACTGAATCGCTAAAAAAACGCCATCGATTAACCTAATCGCTAGGAAACAGCATGAACTTACTTAAAAAATTTGGCCTAACATTGCTCGCGGCCGCGACGTTTCAGACACAAGCAGCCTCTGTGTGGAAAATCACCTCAGGCACACACACCCTGTACATTGGCGGCACCATACACTTACTAACACCACAAGACTATCCATTGCCAAAGGCATATGAACAAGCTTACCAAGCGGCCAATAAAGTCGTATTTGAAACCAATATGGACACGTTAAATCAGCCTCAGTTTAAGCGCCAGATGCAATCCGAACTGTCTTACCACGATGGCACCACGATCGACCAAGTCCTTTCCCCAGCACCCCTTCAGTCTCTGCAAGACTATTTAAACACTCGGCATGTTCCTCTTAGCGCCATTCAAAACCTAAAACCCAGCGCACTGGCTATTTCTTTAAGCATGATTGAATTGAAACACCTAGGATTTACCAGTGAAGGAGTAGACCAATTTTACGCGCAAAAAGCACAGCAGGACCACAAGCCCAAAGGGTGGCTAGAAGAACCCGAAGCACAACTTGCTTTGCTCAGCGACTTAAACGACCAAGACAATGACGCCGTGGTAAATTACACCTTAGATGACATTAAAGACATGGCCAATACCATGACCAAATTGCGCAACAGCTGGAGAAAAGGCGACATAGAAGCCATGGCTGCCATAGAGCTCAATGACTTTAAAAAAGACTACCCAGAAATCTATCACTCTCTTCTAGTAAAACGAAACAACCTATGGGTACCGCAAATTAAAGCCATGCTGGAGAACGACACAACCGAATTTGTCATGGTCGGCGCAATGCATCTGGCGGGACCTGACAGCGTGTTAGAGAAACTCAAACTCAGCGGCTATAAGGTAACTCGGCTATAGTCAGTCGATAAAGCACCCTCAACAGGGAGAAATCACCCTCCACTTAGGTGTTTTTTCCCTTTATTCCTGACCAATCGATTATTTATTGCAATTTAGCTCCCCAAACCACGTCATTTTTTTTATACTTGCCGCCGAAATGATTTACTGACCAATTGATCAGTTACTAAACTTATCTCGGCGTATTTTTTGTGAATTTTTTCCCCAAACGCTGGATTCACAATGTGACAAATACCGCTGCCCTGCTAGCAAAAGGTTTTCTAATGCTCGAACGTTATTTCCAACTTAAAGCCCACAATACCAATGTACGCAATGAAGTTGTCGGAGGTATCACCACCTTCCTTACCATGGCATACATCATCTTTGTAAACCCTTCCATTCTTGCCCAAGCCGGCATGGATCAAGGTGCCGTATTTGTCGCAACCTGTTTAGCCGCCGCTATTGGTTGTTTGATCATGGGTCTGTACGCTAACTATCCCATTGCTTTAGCCCCAGGAATGGGCTTGAATGCTTTCTTTACTTACGGTGTCGTTCTAGGCATGGGCTACACATGGGAACAAGCACTTGGCGCGGTCTTCCTGTCGGGTATTCTTTTCATTTTTATCAGTATTTTTAAAATACGAGAGTGGGTCATTAACGCCATTCCTTCGTCGTTAAAACTGGGGATTGCGGCAGGTATTGGTCTTTTCCTAGCGATGATTGCTTTGCAAAACTCAGGCATTATCGTAAAAAACCCCGCCACCATGGTGTCGTTGGGTGACCTTTCTTCTCCTTCTGCTATTTACGGTTTATTGGGTTTCTTCGTCATCTGTGCGTTGGCGTACCTAAACGTGACCGGTGCCGTGATGATCGGCATCATTTTCGTGACTATCTTATCGATGCTATTTGGTCAAAATGAATTCGGTGGATTGGTTTCTGCACCACCTTCTATTGCACCTACCTTCTTAGCCATGGACATTGAAGGCGCGTTTCAAATTAGTATGCTAAGCGTCATTTTCGCTTTCTTCTTTGTGGATTTATTTGACACGTCTGGCACCCTGATTGGGGTAGGTCAACGCGGTGGATTACTGGACAAAGAAGGCAAATTACCTCGCCTTAAAAAAGCGCTATTAGCGGATTCTGGAGCCACTGTTGTTGGTGCTGCGTTGGGCACATCGTCTACAACCAGCTACATTGAAAGTGCGTCGGGCGTTGCGGCCGGTGGTCGTACTGGCCTTGCGGCGGTTGTTGTCGCTTTACTCTTCCTACTGAGTTTATTCTTCTCACCATTGGCAGGTTCTATTCCAGCTTACGCGACGGCTGGCGCCTTAATGTACGTTGCTGTTCTAATGACAAGCAGTCTTTCCCATGTGGATTGGGATGACATTACCGAAGCCGCACCGGTACTGATTGCTGCGTTCACAATGCCATTAACTTACTCAATCGCCGATGGCATTGCTTTGTCGTTCATCAGCTACGCGGTGATCAAATTGTTGTCTGGTCAAGGCAAACAAGTGGGTGTCGCGGTATACCTACTGGCGGCGTTGTTTATCGCTAAGTTCTTTATTTTTGTTTAAATAAAGACTACAAGATACACACCATCAAAAACGGGAACAAAGGTCACTTTGTTCCCGTTTTTGTTTTATCTGCAACAACCCTTAATCACATCGACTCTAATATCACCAAAACGCTTTTTTCGGCTTCGCAAAAACGACGATCTGCTATATGATGCGCCATCGATTTTACGCCCCCTCCAAGTGAAGAATACATGTCTGACAATGCGCTCTATACGGACCTATCTGGCTACTACGATTTAATGTGTGCTGATATCAACTACCGCGCTCAAAGTAACAGCGCACATCGACTTCAGCAGATTTTCGGGAATGGCGGGACACGGCATTTAGACTTAGCGTGTGGCACCGGGCCACATATTCAATACCTTCTACAAGAGGGATATCAATGCAGTGGATTGGATATTAATCAGCCTATGCTGGATCTGGCTAAGCAGCGCTGCCCTGAGGCGGATTTCACGCTCGGCAACATGTGCGATTTTGAGATAGATACGCCTTACGACTTCATCACCTGCTTTTTGTACTCCATTCATTACAGCGGCGACATAAAACACCTCACTGACTGCATTCGTAGTGTGCACTCTGCACTCAGCGCCAATGGGGTTTTCTGCTTCAACTCGGTCGATAAAAACCACATAGACAATGACTTATCGGCAAAACACAGCGTCCATGTTGAAAACAGTGTATTTTCGTTTGGTTCTTCTTGGTTTTACCGTGGCGAAGGTGAAAAACAAACACTCAAATTAAGCATTGAAAAGGCCGATTCGAATCATACTCAGCGCTGGAACGATGAACATCCTATGGTTGCCATCGGCTTTGCCGAACTACTCGCTCTCTTAGCACCATACTTTGACGTTCATGTGTTTGAACACGAGCACGATAAAATCGTGGCTTGGAATCAACAGTCGGGCAATGCGATTTTTGTCTGCGTAAAAAAAGACAACGAAGGGGAAATCTGACTTATTTTTCGCACATCGCGCGGTATTTTAAAATCAGTCCAACGATTTCATGGTCGCTTACGGTGGAAGACAGGGATTCATTAATAGAACGTCGTTGCGGCAAACGAATGTTAAATTTGCTCTTTAGTAATCCAACCACTTGTGAATCTGAGTTTGGATCGAAGGTTTGGCTGGCAAAAATGCAAATGCGCTGTAATAGAAACTCTTTTGCTGTATTGATCATGTATTTCCTAAAATAGTAGAGAAAATGCCCATATGACTGAATGGACAAGAACGAAGAGCTTCTAATATGCTCTGGCTTCTTCGCTTTGTCCACTAATGCTTTCCCTAAAACCTAAAATCATGGCTCGCTCAGCAAGGGCAACGTGACCTCAACCAACAAACCGCCCAACGCACTGCGAGCCGCACGGATACTTCCTTGATGTTGGCGAATGGCATTTTCAGCGATGGCCAAGCCCAGCCCCGCGCCACCACTGTGTCGATCTCGTGCAGTAGACACCCGGTAAAAAGGTCGAAATATCGAATCCAATTCATCCTCTGGCACACCATCACCGTCGTCTTCTACTTGCAGTAGCAGAACATCGCCTTTGGCTTGTAACGACACCTGTATCTGATGTTTACCGTAGTGAATGGCATTGCGAATAATGTTTTCCAACGCACTCATTAACAACTCAGGATGACAGGTCATCAACCGCTCTGGCACGTCTGTCACCGTCAGTATTTTGCCCATTTGCTCGGCTTCGAATTGACTGTCTTCCAACAAGGCATCACACAAGCTCGATAAAGGTTGAGCTTCTCTATTTAAATGACTGTCTACTTGCACGCTGGACAATTCCAGCAGCTTGCCAATCATTTGCTCAAGTCGTTGGGCTTCTGTATCAATGCGTGCCAAGTCTGGACTATCTCCCAATTTTCTGTTTGCTAACGCCTGCGCCATTCTCAGTCGCGTTAATGGAGATCGTAACTCATGAGAAATATCCGACAACAAGCGTTGCTGGCGAGAAATCATCATATTCACCGCTTCAACCATTTGGTTAAAACTGGCGCCCGCTTGGCGGAATTCAGATGTGCCCTTCTCTAATTCTGGATCGATTTCAAACACCCCTTTCGCCACACGTTGTGCGGCGCGCTCTAAACGTCTTGCAGGCTGACTCAGTGCCCACGCTAGCCAGAGCAACAACGGCGTACTCACCAACATAACAGCCAACAATAAACGAAACGGATGATCAAACAGCTGCAACAAGAAATTAGGTGGCTCGCCCCAACGAGTACCGATGTACAAAAAGTAATCTTGATTGGCCAATCGCACAGGAAGTGGCCCTGAAATCATCATTTTGCCATACAGTTTTTGTTGCGGGTTGTTAGGGTTTTCAATCGTGGTGGTAAAGTTACGCAGCGCCTTAAATGAAAAATCAGGACGACGCTCAGACGTCAGAATGTTTCCGTCTAAATCGGTAATAAATAAACTTAATTTATTTTTGTCATCACCTCGATGAGAACGCCCTTCTAGACTCATCAATACGGATGCCAAATCTGGAGCCGAAGCAAAAATCTGCTCTGCACGATCTCGTATTTGCAACATTTGCTCGTAATGAGGCGGGTCAATATCACGACTTTTTCGCGGATCAAAGTGCGGTAAAGCCAATACCACCAGCACCACCAAAAACATAGTGAACCAGAAAATCGCAAAAATACGCCCGTACAGGCTGGTTATTTTAGGCAACTTCATTATTCGCCCTCCACCAGCAAATAACCGCGACCACGCAATGTCTTAATGCGCGGCTTACCACTTGGCCAATCCGGCAGTTTTTTTCGCAAATTAGAAACATGCATATCAATGGCTCGGTCAAATGCTGCCAAGCGCTTGCCCAATACGTCCAAACTCAGCTCCTCTTTGGTCAATACTTTTCCTGGATGGAGTAAGAAATAATGCAGCAGCGCAAACTCAGTACTGGTTAAATCCAATACATCGCCGTTGCAAAAGGCTTCTAATCGCCCTGGGTACAACTTAACGTCTCGGTATGCCACAAAATCGTTTTGCGCTTGCCCGTTACTGGCTTGCGTTCTTCGAAGAATGGCTCGGATACGTGCCAACAATTCGCGTTCGCTAAATGGCTTAGGCAAGTAATCATCGGCGCCTAACTCTAACCCAACCACACGATCAATCTCTTCGCCTTTGGCGGTCAACATCAACACTGGGACGTCCCACTTTTCTCGTAATTGCTTCAGTGTTTCAAAGCCGTTTAATTTAGGCATCATCACGTCAAGCAAAACCAGATCCACGCTGTCGCTCATCGCTGCCAGCCCTTCCACGCCATCATAAGCCACTGACACCGCGCAATTTTCAAAAGACAAAACTTCCTTGAGCAAATCACTCAATTCAATATCGTCATCAATGATTAAAATATGAGGCATGAGACATTCCTAAAACCAGAGTAATAAACAAATCGATAAATCGTATTTTACGTTGAAAAACCGCTTACGACGTAGCCTTTACGATACTTTACCTTCCAAAGACGTCACTTTACTTTACAACCTCTATTCTACCCCTATGCGTTCAGAGCGCAGTATTTAATAACACTACCCCCCAACCAATGTGGAAGGAAAAGACTATGAAAATGTCCAAAAAATTGATTTTAGCGTCTGTTGTTTTGCCTCTAGTCATCAGCTCTAATGCATTTGCTTTCGGTGGGAAAGACCACAGAGGGTCACATGAAGAGTGCCGCCCTGGACCGGGTTTTGACCGTGGCATGATGAAAGAGTTGGATCTAACCGACGCACAAAAGGACCAGTTCAAAACGCTTCGCCAAGCCAGTAAAGACGAAATGAAACAACGTTTTGAAGACAATGCGGAGCAACGCGATGAAATGCGAGACGAGCGGGCTAATAAAATCAACGCCCTGTTGATGGCAGACAAATTTGACCCAGCGAAAGCAACGGCGATTGCACAAGAATTCTCTAACCAACAAGTAGAACGTCAAGTAGACATGCTCAGCAAACAACATAAAATGCTAAGCATTTTAACGCCAGAGCAAAAAGCAAAATTCGTTGAACTACAGAAAGAACAACAAGAAGATTGCGGTAATGATAAGCCGCGTCACAAAGGCAAAGATCGTAAATAATCTACCTTCACAACAAAAACGGCCTGATGGCCGTTTTTTCGTTTAGTCCACATCGAAATCAGAAGGCTTAACTGCGCTTCCAGATTCGAGCAACGGCGCGATCTGAGCCAAGCAAACCAACGATTTCACACACCAACCCCGTCAGCATAAACAACAAAATAGGAATCACCCCCGCAGGTTCACCTGTCACCAGAGTCACTGCGACAGAGGCCGAGCCGATCACCAAACAAAGCAGCCCCAATACAATCAGAATGGTACGATGGGACTGTTTATATTCATATTCACCATCACCCGATTCGAACATACTCAACACTGGCGCACAGAGTTTTCTCATTGTTTCTTTCATAAAACCTTCTTTTTACTGTAAGAGCCAACATGCGCTCACCACAACATTTCGTTTAGTAGAATGTCTTTTATATCATCACCCTAGCGAAAAATACGCTCGGAGCCGCAAAAACTTTACACTTTTTTGATTAAACTTCGACCGAAACCAACCGATTGGGTAAAGGTAAGGAAAAAACTTAAACTTGATGCTCATTCTCATTTATTCAATTAACGGAGAAAATCATGAAAAGAATAATGGCAGCAGGAATTGCAGCAACGGCAATATGCCTATCCATGAATGCAAATGCTTCTTCAATGACCTACGTGGATTATTCCATAGGCACCGTAGACTATGACTCCAGTTCTAGCAGCGGTGATTATTCTGCTTTTACCGCCTCAATTGAAACGCCCATCCTTCCGCTCATTTCAGTGGAATCCATCGATCTCAACGATTTCGATATTTTAAAATTAGGCATCGGGGCTTCAATTGACTTAGGCAGTGCCAGCAATATCTATGGGCTGGTTCACTATAACGATTATGATGATGAAGATTCAGATATCAGTTTTAGAGTGGGCATAAACAGCACGATTTCAGATCGTCTTGAAGTGAGGTTGTCGCATACTATGTACTCAGACCAAGATGGCCGAGACAATACCAAACTATCATTAGGCTATTATTTAACACAAAACTTCTCTGTGTCAGGAAACTATGCCGTGGCAGACAACTACAACATTATGTCGGCAACAGCTCGGTTGAGCTTCTAGCACCGCATGGTTTAAAGACCGTCCGTGTTGAAGGCCATAAAAAAAAGGGTTAAAGCACTTAGCTTTAACCCTTTTTTCGTCATTCTAAAACAACTTCACGACAGAACACTTAGCACACTTTTGTTAGCCAGTTGTGCTTGTCTTCTGCTTTGCCCCATTGAATATCATTCAATGCTTGGCGAAGTTTTTGAGCGATAGGTCCTGGCTCGCCAGTGCCCACTTTGTACTCTTTATCGTTATGAATAAACGTACCCACAGACGTTAATACCGCTGCCGTACCAGACAGAACCGCTTCGACCTCAGGCTTAGCTGAGCGTTCTAGCAACTCAGTTACCGTCAAGTCACGCTCTGTCACAGTCATGCCTAAATCGGCCGCAAGGGTTAAAATAGAAGAACGTGTCACACCGTGTAGGAAAGAGGAATCCAACCCTTTGGTGATGATTTCGTTCCCGTCGATCAACAAAAAGTTTGCTGCGCCGGTTTCTTGTACGTCGCCGTTTGGACAGAACAAAATTTGATCCGCTTGAACTTCTGCTTTCGCCTTCATCATAGGACCCAAAGCACTGGCGTAGTTACCGCCGCTTTTGATCATGCCCATGTGTGGCGCACAACGCATGCCGGTTTCATCCAATAGAAGACGCAACGCTTTCGCACCGCCCGTGAAGTAATCACCTACTGGAGACAACAAAACGTACAGCATAGACGTTGCTGTTGGCGCAGCGGCTTTACCCACTGCAGCTTCAGTCCCAATATGAGTTGGGCGAATATACATAGACCCAGGTGGCTCAGGAACATCGCTGCCATATTCAGCAACCACATCTAAAATCATTTTAGCGACTTGTTCTTCATCTAACGTAGGTAGAGACAACAAACGGCTGCTTTGTGCTAGACGCTTAATGTTTTGGTCCATTCGAAACACGTGCACGCTGCTATCTTCGTGGCGAAAGGCTTTCAACCCTTCAAAGCAAGTACTTGAGTAATGTAAAACATGCGCACCAGGATGCAATTGAATGCTGTCCGATCCAACAATACTTGCTTCACTCCATTGATTATTTTCGAATGTTGCCAATGCCATCTTAGGCATAAACACGCTACCAAAAGCCGCCATTATTGTTTCCTATGAAAGTTAAATGATTACGAGTAATACTGGCGATCAAACCAGCATCATCAGGACTCTATATTTGCTTACGAGCCAATCTCCTGATAGTAAAACGGAAATCGGCGCGAAGAAAGTAAATCGTCAATATCAAACCGAATGAAAGGGATATTTCCAGTATATTTGCTAATTTAGAAGTGAAACAAAGACTCAAAACACCGTTAAGATGTGGCCAACACAACTTGATCACCGCCGTCATTTTTAGCCACATACATTGCTTTATCGGCGGACTGAACTAACGCCAATGGCGCTTTTCCGTCTTCAGGGTAACGTGCTGCGCCAATACTCGCCGACACTCGAGATTCCACACCATCAATCACGAAAGCTCGGCCTAACTCTGCACGAATTTTCTCAGCAACCAACGCCATGCCCTCTAATGTGCTCGCTTTGTTTAAAATGATCAGAAACTCATCACCACCCAAACGCCCAACCGTATCCGACTTGCGCACACAAGCCCCCAATCTTTCGGCTATTTGTTGTAATAATAAGTCCCCTACTGCATGTCCACGAAGGTCATTCACATCTTTGAACCCATCAATATCAATGAACAACACCGACAACCCCACTTGTTCACGATCCGCCAACGTCAAAGCCGTTTGTAGGCGATCCAAAAGCAACGTGCGATTCGGCAAACAGGTTAAATCATCATGACCCGCCGCGTACAACAGCCGCGCTTCCATCTCTTTGCGTTCCGTAATATCGTGTGCAACAGCAATGCGGACTTGATGCTCTTCGGACCACCTTGCAGACCAAAGTACATTCACAACCTTACCGTCTTTACGAACCCAGCGGTTTTCGAAACGTGGCTGAACTTGCCCAGAAATGATGGTATCAACCGTTTCTAATGTCTCCACCCTGTCTTCTTCATAGACCATATTCACCATCGGCTGACCAATCACGTCACTTGGCGCATAGCCAAACATGCGTTCAAATGCGGCACTCACAAAAACAAAATACCCATCACGGTCGACAACACAAACCGCGTCTAACATCAGTTCCATCACATCAGCAATATCAATGGATACAGCATTGTTTTTCATAAAAAAACGCACCTAAACATACATGTAATATTTCACTAAGATTGTAGAAGACAAAACACGAAGCCACTACACTCATAATAGAATTAACGGCCGGATACTGAATAAATTCACTTAATCGCTGCATTTATGTCCACATTTCTCGCAACACAACCTAAAACCCAGACATAAAATACACACCGTACGATAAAATCATGACATTCAGAATCACAGTTACCCAGAAAACGAATCGAAATCGTCGTTTCTTCGTCTTATGACGAAACACCCTCTGTCCTAACAAAGCACCACACCAGCCACCAAAAAATGACAACCAATGCAAGGTTGACTCTCGAACACGTTGCCTACCATGCTTTGCCGCTGATTTATCGACGCAGTAAAAACAGAAAGTGACAAGCCCCATCAGGCCATAAAACGAAAACAACAAAACAAAAATAAACATGCTATAACCGGTTAAACAAAACACACGCTATTCATTCAATGTACGACGAATAGCCTCCATACGTTTTCGATTCACACCAAAGTCGGAATGCCCTACCCGAGACGCCGAGCGAATATCGATAACAACGTCTCCGTCATGCTCTTCCAAGAACAGAAACTCCACATCGTCCACAAAGCGAAACACCACCGACGTAAACTCAGCATGAATATAACGCTCTTCTCTCGTCACCACCTTTACTCGCTTCAACGAATCAATTGCCGCAACGACCTTTTCATGAGCTTCAGCATTGGTTCCTTTAACCACCAAAGGCTCAATAAAATGTTTGCCCTCGGCCTGACTGCTCACACAGTTTGGCGAACTCGGACAAGCCGCCAACTTCCCATTTGTAACCCCTAAATTCGGCATATTACTTGAACACCCCTGCAATAAAATACACACCCATAAACATAAAAACGTTCTCGTCAACATACCCAACCTTAATGCATGAAACCAAAGAAACACAGAAGCCATCTCAGGTCACAACCACCAACAACGCCCTCTGACCGAGACTAACAATAAATTTCATGCTCAATAACACATCGCAAAGCCACTCTTTTTATTAGATTAACGCAGATAAGTCATCGACTTACTTCCCTTGAATAACGTAATTAAAGAGTAAAAGAAAGGGAACAAAACCACCAAAGATGAACTCTCCCACGCTTCTCCAGTCTGATAAAAAACAGATAAATAAATTGGAGGTTATTAATCATGAGTATCAACTCACTGCTAAGCAGCATTATGGGCTCTACAGGCTCAGGAATTGACCAAGTCGTCACCAAAGCAAAATCTGGCTCTATGCCCGGTGGGCTTTTGGGAGGCGCTGCAGCTGGCGGATTAGCCGCCATGTTATTAACCAACAAAAAAGCCCGAAAAATGGGCGGTAAAGCTATCAAATATGGAGGCATGGCAGCGGTTGGCGGAATCGCTTACAAGGCTTGGCGTGACCATAAAGAGAACCAAACCACAGCACAAACCGCTCCAGCAATGCCCAAGAAGAGCGTTCACTCAGATTCGGCTAATACCCTGCCAGATGTCCCAACTGGCAGCATATTCGACCTCGCTGAAGAACAACCGAGCAAGCAAACACAAAATACACACCTCATACTAATCAAAGCCATGATCAGCGCCGCCAAAGCAGACGGCCATATCGACGCGACAGAACGCACTCGAATTGAACAACAAATCAAAGACCTAGGGATTGGCAAAGAAGAACAACAATTCTTAGTAGAACAACTGCGCGCAACCAGCGACCCTATCGCAATCGCTCGTCTATCTGAAAACGAAGAACAGGCCACAGAAATTTACCTAGTCTCCTTACTCGCGGTTGATATCGATACCGACGAAGAACGACGCTACCTAGACAGACTAGGAGACGCATTGCATTTGCCAATGGATTTACGCCAAAACATCGAATATGAAGTGAAAGATCTGCAAACACCTTAGCAAAGCAAAAGGCTATAACACCGCAAAACACGTTCTAAAAAGGCGCTCTGAAAAAACCAGAGCGCCCTAAGAAAGACGCAAATGGGCGTTAAAATCAACTTACAACCGTCAGCAACTCATCCCTGATCAAACGCAACAAAAAGGTTTCACGCTCAATCGACATGCCTTTTTTATCGCTGTTTTTAATCGTATCGAGATTATGCTTAATGGCATCGTGAACAGTAATCCACACCGGCTTCATACCATTGTTAACCTCGTAATCCTCCAAACTTGTCTCACCTAACTGCTCATCAATCTCACAGGTATAACAATAAGACTTCATCTGCATGATCTCGAAACCATCCCTATTCCAAGGCCGAAACTCCTCATACAAACCAAACGCCTCGACATTGCGAATATTTCGCGCCCCCGTCTCCTCCGTTAACTCACGGATCAAACCTTCCACCTGATTTTCCCCTTCATCAATCCCACCACCCGGCAAGGTATAATCATCGTAACGCTGGGTATACAGCATCAAAATATCCTCGCCTTTTAAAATAATCCCACGGGCAGCAAGACGTAAAAAAAAGGGTTGATCGACAGACTCGATGCTTGGATGGATCGAGGATTTTAGTAAACGCATAGGTTGGTACTTCGTATGGTTGGGTTAATTTTTTTTTGGTCTGCAAGTAGATTTGTGACTTCTCAATGACTTTTAGCTACAAGTTTATTCCGCCCTGCTGGGCGAGGGCTTAGTCCCTTCCCCTTTTGTCTTCCAAGGGGAAGGCGGAGGATGGGGCTGCTCTATTGTCGAGCTCTCGCCCAAACGTCCAAGCAGCTGCGTTCATAACACCCTACACCCCAAGCTCTTCATGGTAATTAACCAACGTAGTATAACCAAAGCGCTGTAGATTCGGGAGGTTTCCCAATTTTGCTTGTGAGACATAGTCGTTTACATACTTCTCAAATTGCCGTTGAATTTTGTCTTTGTTATTTTTTACTTTTTGGTATTCCGCTTCGCTACGAAGTTTGAAAGCTTTTGGCTGTAGATCGTCTTCTGTAATGACGATGGCTTTGGAGTAGTCAACACCATTCCAGACGCCATTGTGGAATATGGTTTTAAACCCATGTTTATGAGCCATATTGCTTCGAAATGGAATCGCAAAGGTGATATTTTGAATCTTGACTGGAATCACACCATAACCACGATCTTTTTTACTCATGGTTTCTTGAAGTGTAATTATTCGATTGTAAGCAGTTTCTGTTAACAGCCTGATTTTCATAACCATCCTTGTTATAAAAACAAAAAGCCCTTATAAAATAAGGGCTTTTCGAGTAGAACTTCCATTGAGGTTGATGCTATTTATTGCGGGGATACCTCTACCGCCGCGACGTCAAATGAGGTTGGTGTTTTTCATGTGGGGATGCCTCTACCGCCACGTCATCTACATGCTTAGTATCGTTATCTCAGGCTTTTATGTCAACAGACTGTACATTTATCAACCTAAAAAATACGAAATTAAGCTAAATAAGCACGCTATCACTAACCGTCAAAGATTGATTCCCGCCTTCGCGGGCACCTGTCCCCTTGTGGGAAATGACGTATATCTTCAGTTTATGTTTCTCTCTAGAAGTCAGTTCGACGCAACAAAGTTGCGCGACTCTATGGAGTTTCAGGGTCAGTTAAAAATCCCTTTCCCTCCACCAGCAAAAACAATCTATGCCTTACAGTAAAGATCGTCTTGCTAGACGTGATGTTTAACAATATGAATGAGACGTTTGGGCGATAGCCCGATAAAGCGAATTTTTGCTTTCCTTTAATCTGAAGTTTTTGGGCGCTTGCAAAAACTTACCCGCTCAGCAGAGCGGAAAAAAGGTTGGAAATACAAAACGTTTGAATGGAACCCAAAGAAGAGATTAACCCCACCCTAGCCCTCCCCTTGGAAGACATAAGGGGAGGGAATTTAGACACAAAAAAAAGAGGCCGAGGCCTCTTTCTAGTCGATCTTATAAAGGATCTAAGATTTATCACCGGAAATCCGGCTGCCAACCGCGGAGGTTTGGTCTTTATACTTAGCGTTATCCCGTTTGTTATAAGGACGATCCGCAGAGCCCGACATGGTTTCAAAGTTGATGGCACCAATAGTCATGCCTGGGCTTAGGGCGATGGGTAATTTGCCGCCGTTAAGGAATTCTAGAACGATGCCGCCGCTCCAACCTGGGTCGATGCGGTGTGCGGTGACGTGAACCATTAAGCCAAGGCGCGCTAAAGAGGAACGTCCGTCAAGCCAGCCCACTAGGTTGTCTGGCACGGTGACGGATTCTTTGGTGACGCCAAGTACGAGTTCGCCCGGATGGATGAAGAAAGGTTTGCCGTCTTCGACAAGGATTTCTTCGCTCATCACGGATTCTATAACTTTGCTTAAGTCGGCTTTTGAGCTGCTTAGATCAAGATAAGGCGCTGGGTGACCTTGAAAGACACGAAACGAGTTGCCCAATCGTAGGTCAACAGATACACCACTGATGACGCTGTTATCTGGGCGGGGTTCGATGATAATGGAACCTTCGTCTAGGGCTTTTATAATATCTCGGTCACACAAACGCATTACTTTTCCTCAATCGTCGCTCATACCAATAATAGGCATTGCTGTTTGTACATTCTGTTGGGATGCAAGGGTAGCACCAAGCTTGCGTGCAATCGACTGATAAATGCCTGCCGCGTCACTTTCTGGGGCATTTACGACGATAGGACGGCCTGCATCGCTTTGTTCACGAATCGCAAGGCTAAGTGGCAGTTTGCCCAGCACATTGACGTTATATTCTTTTGCTAAACTTGCACCGCCTTCGTCACCAAAGATGGCTTCGTGATGGCCGCAGTTAGAACAGATGTGAGTGGACATATTTTCCACCACGCCCAACACTGGGATTTTAACCTTGTTGAACATTTCAATGCCGCGACGAGCATCCAGCAAGGCGATGTCTTGTGGGGTTGTCACGATCACAGAACCGGCCACTGGCACTTTTTGCGCTAGGGTAAGTTGAATGTCACCCGTGCCCGGTGGCATATCGATGAAAAGGTAATCAAGATTGTCCCAATCAGTTTGCGTCAAGATCTGCATCAAAGCACCCGTTACCATAGGACCACGCCATGCTACGGGCGTGTCTTTGGTGGTCAGAAATGCCATGGACATCACTTGCACACCAAAGGCGCTTGGCGGCACGAAGAATTTGTCTTCGCGAACTTGTGGTCGAGTGCCTTCGGCAAAGCCTAGCATCATACCTTGGCTTGGGCCGTAGATATCGGCATCTAGAATACCAACACGAGCCCCCTCTTTCGCCATGGCAAGGGCAAGGTTAACCGTGGTGGTGGATTTGCCCACACCGCCCTTTCCAGATGCCACAGCAATGACGTTTTTCACGCCTTTCAGTCCGGCAATGTTGCCTTGAGTTGCGTGGCTCTTTACTTGGTAGTCAATATCGAGTTCTAGACGGCGAGAATCGGCCATCAGTTCTTTGATCTTGGCTTCTAAAATCGCGTGTTCTTGTTGCGCAGGATAGCCGAGCGTTAAAGTGACATGAACGCGGCTGTCATCGGCAACAACTCGCCAAACAGCACCATAAGGTTGGCCGCTATTGTCATCGATTAGGGTTTCTAAACTCGCCTGTAATTGGGCATCGGTTAGCATGGGGGCTCCTAGTAAGGCGGTAATAAAGATAAAGTTTATTTTACAACGTTGTGCCAAGTGTGGGGGCAAATTATGGAAAAGCAAGTCAAGGTAAGAAAGCTACCCCTTGCACATGAGTGATTGGGACTTATAATGACGGCTTTCTATACACTATCCGTATCTTGAGGCGTTTATCATTCGTCATTCGCTCTTAATTATTGATAGAATACCCGACCTTTTTTAATGCAGCAGGCTTATCAAAAATGGCACAAACGCAACGCAAAATTTTAGTCACCAGCGCCCTTCCTTATGCAAATGGTTCCATCCATTTGGGGCACATGCTGGAACACATCCAAACCGATATCTGGGTGCGTTTTCAAAAAATGCGCGGCCATCTTTGTACTGCTGTGTGTGCGGATGATGCGCACGGCACGGCCATTATGATCAAAGCCGCACAACAAGGCATTACCTCAGAAGAATTGATCGACGGTGTTCGCCAAGAGCACATGGCGGACTTTAATGACTTCCTGATTGGGTACGACAACTACCATTCTACGCATTCTGACGAAAACCGTGAGTTTTCAAACAGCATTTACAAAGCCCTGCGTGACAATGGCAAAATCGCGGTTCGCTCTATCGTGCAAGCCTACGATCCAGAGAAAGAAATGTTCCTTGCGGATCGTTTCATTAAAGGGACTTGCCCTAAGTGTAAAGCAGAAGATCAATACGGCGACAACTGTGAAGTCTGTTCTGCGACGTACACGCCAATGGAAATGATCAACCCTCGCTCGGTTTATTCTGGTGCGACACCGATTGAGAAAGACTCTGAACACTATTTCTTTAAATTGCCAGATTTCCAAGATTTCCTAGCGAAATGGACACGCAGCGGCACCTTGCAAGACCAAGTGGCTAACAAGCTATCTGAGTGGTTGGATTCTGGCCTAAAAGAATGGGACATCAGCCGCGATGCGCCTTACTTTGGTTTTGAAATTCCAGACGCGCCGGGCAAATACTTCTACGTTTGGCTAGACGCTCCGATTGGTTACATGGCGAGTTTCAAAAACCTGTGTGATCGCACCGAAGGGTTAGAGTTTGACGATTACTGGGGCAAAGATTCTGACGCTGAGCTTTACCATTTCATCGGTAAAGACATTATCAATTTCCACGCCTTGTTCTGGCCTGCGATGCTGGACTGTGCTGGCTACCGCACACCAACAGCGGTCAACGCACACGGTTACGTCACCGTTGACGGCGAAAAAATGTCTAAGTCGCGCGGTACTTTTATCAAAGCCCGTACTTACTTGAAGCATTTGGACCCACAGTACTTGCGTTACTACTATGCCGCCAAACTAAACTCTCGTGTTGACGACATCGACCTTAACCTAGGCGATTTCTTGCAGCGCGTGAATTCAGATGTTGTGGGTAAAGTCGTTAACATCGCGAGTCGTACCGCCAGCTTCATCAACAAAAAGTTCGATGGCCAATTAGCGACTGACGTGAGCGAAGCGGAAATGATTCAATCGTTCGTCGACGCGGGCGATGTGATTGCGGAACATTTTGAAAGCCGCGAATACGGTAAAGCCATTCGTGAAGTCATGCGCCTTGCTGACGTAGCCAACGAATACATTGCGGTTCAAGCGCCTTGGGTATTGGCAAAAGACGAAGCGACGTTGCCGAAAGTTCAGGACGTTTGTACGGTTGCCTTGAACTTGTTTAGCATCTTAGCGACCTACTTGAAGCCAGTGATGCCAAACTTGGTGGCCGACGCCGAGGCCTTCCTTGGCAAAGAGCTAACTTGGGATAACCGCAGCGAATTATTGTTTGGCAACACGGTAAACAAATTCAAGCCACTAATGGGCCGTATTGAGCAAACGCAAATTGATGCCATCATCGAAGAAGGCAAAGCAGAAGCGGCGGCTGAAGCGGCAGCCAAAGAAGCCGCTCAACCCGCTCAGGTTGAAACCGAGCTAAGCAAAGAGCCAATCGAAGCCGAGATTACCTTTGACGACTTCGCTAAAGTCGATTTGCGCATCGCCTTAATCGTGAAAGCCGAGCACGTTGAAAAAGCCAATAAGCTGCTAAAATTGACCTTGGACATTGGTGGCGAAACTCGCACTGTGTTCTCTGGTATTAAGTCTGCTTATAAGCCAGAAGACTTAGAAGGCAAACACACAGTCATGGTGGCTAACCTTGCGCCACGTAAAATGAAGTTCGGTCTGTCTGAAGGCATGGTATTGGCTGCAGGGCCTGGCGGTGAAGAAATTTACCTACTGGAACCTCATGCTGGTGCAAAACCTGGCCAACGCGTGATGTAACCTAGCTGAGCGGGCTATCGTCCGCTCATGTCGTGACTGACTTCAATGCTCACCTTGTGATAAATGCGAACATTTATTGATAAGGTGAGCATTGGCATTAATAAGCAAACATAAATCATACTTATATAAGCGTAACCTATTATCTATATACTAAATCAGACTAAAAATACGATACTTTTAGCTTTGTTAGTTATAAGCAGATTGGTATAGTTACGCTCACAGATGTTTTTACCTAGATACATCTAAAACCACATACTATTCACCGCATACTTTGGATTTGAGATGACTGAATATCTCCTGATACTGGTCAGTACCATTCTGGTTAATAACTTTGTTTTGGTACAGTTTTTGGGTCTTTGCCCTTTCATGGGTGTGTCTGGAAAACTAGAAACCTCGATTGGCATGGCAATGGCGACCACCTTTGTTTTGACCTTGTCGAGCCTGTGTAGTTATCTCACTTATACCTACATACTCCAGCCATTTGGTCTTGAATACCTACAAACCATTTCGTTCATTTTGGTCATTGCGGTTGTCGTTCAGTTCACCGAAATGGTGGTGCATAAAACCAGCCCTTTGCTGTATCGCGTATTGGGTATTTTTCTCCCATTAATTACTACCAACTGTGCGGTATTGGGCGTGGCGCTGCAAAACATCAGCAAGCAAAACGGCTTTGTTGAATCCATTCTTTACGGTTTTGGTGCGGCGGTGGGCTTCTCTTTCGTCTTGATTCTGTTCTCGGCAATGCGTGAACGCATTAACGTGGCCGATGTACCGACTGTGTTTAAAGGTTCTGCCATCGGTATGATCACGGCGGGTCTGATGGCTCTGGCTTTCATGGGCTTCACCGCCCTTGTGCAGATTTAGGAGTACGACGATGTTAACTGTTTTACTCGCTATCGGAATGTTGGTGCTCCTGTCACTGGTTTTTGGCGCTATTTTGGGTTACGCCAATGTGCGTTTCCACGTAGAAGGCGACCCGATTGTTGACCAAATTGATGCCCTACTTCCTCAAACTCAATGTGGCCAATGCGGTCACCCAGGGTGTCGTCCTTACGCCGAAGCCATTGCGAACGGCGAAGCGATTAACCATTGCCCACCGGGTGGACAAAGCACCATTCAAGCGTTAGCAGACTTACTGGATGTAGAAGCTGTGCCTTTGGATGGCGATCACGGCACAGAAACCGCAAAACGTGTGGCGGTGATTCGTGAAGATGAATGCATTGGGTGCACCAAGTGTATTCAAGCCTGCCCTGTGGACGCCATTCTTGGCGCAGCAAAACAAATGCACACCGTGATTGCGGATGAATGTACAGGTTGTGACCTGTGTGTCGAACCTTGCCCAGTAGATTGTATTGATATGGTAGAAGTTGGCGTGACAGCAAAAACTTGGTCTTGGGACAAACCGCAAGGTATCGCGGCCACCTCATTGAATATTATTGCCACGGATCGCCAAGCGGAGGTTGTTCACTAATGCAAACCGCCAGTATTTTCTCCTTTCATGGTGGCATCCACCCTGCTGAAAACAAAGCGCAGTCTTTGCAACTGCCATTGGGTCGCCCTAGTTTACCAAGCGAGCTTATTTTACCACTGGGTCAGCACATTGGCCAAAGCTCACGCCCTTTAGTCAAAGTGGGTGATAGCGTACTAAAAGGCGACGCCATTGCCATTAACAACGGCTTTTTGAGCAGCTTTTTGCATGCTCCAACGTCTGGCACGGTCAGCGCAATCGAAGAGCGCTTGATTGCTCACCCGTCTGGCTTGAGTGACCTTTGTATTATCCTTACCCCAGACGGCAAAGACACATGGACAACACTAGAACCATTAAACAACTGGCAAGACATCAGCAAAACTGACGTGTTGGCGTATTTGTCCGAAATGGGCATCATCGGCATGGGCGGTGCGGGCTTTCCAACACAGGTAAAACTGCAGGGAGCGCACAAAAATCCGCTGACACATTTTATTATTAACGCGGCCGAATGTGAGCCTTACATCACCGCAGATGACATGCTCATTCGCGAAAAAACACTAGAGTTGGTATTGGGCATCGAAATTCTTCAACACCTAGTGGAAGCCGAAAACGTCGTCATCGGTATCGAAGACAACAAACCAACCGCCATCGCGGCCTTAAAAACCGTGCTGACACAGCGTAATAGCAACATCCAAGTCGCCGTTGTACCAACAAAATACCCGTCTGGCGGTGAGAAACAATTAATCCAGCTTTTAACGGGCAAAGAAGTACCCAGTGGACAATACCCAGCCGACATCGGTATTTTGTGTCAAAACGTCGGCACCTGTGTTGCTGTCCATGACGCCATAAAACTCGGCAGACCACTGATTTCGCGTTTTACCACGTTAACGGGTGATGCATTGAATGCGCCTCAAAACGTGGAAGTCTTACTGGGCACCCCCATTTCCCATTTATTGGATTACGCTGACGCAAATCCGAACGCGCTACACCGCCTAATTATGGGTGGCCCAATGATGGGATATACAATTGACTCCCCGTTGGTGCCAATCGTTAAAACCAGCAACTGCATTTTGGCGGCCAGCAAAAAAGAACTGCCAACACCGGCTCCCGAGCAAGCTTGTATTCGTTGCGGTATGTGCGAACAAGCCTGCCCAGCCAGCTTATTGCCTCAGCAATTATTGTGGTTCAGTAAAAGCCAAGAGTTCGAAAAAGCCGAGCATCACAACCTTTTCGATTGCATCGAATGTGGCGCGTGCTCTTATGTGTGCCCAAGCAGCATTCCCTTGGTGCAGTATTATCGCCACACGAAAAGCAGCATCCGCGAAGCTCGTGAAGCCAACGTTAAATCCGACTTGGCGAAGCAACGTTTTGAAGCCCGTAAAGCTCGCCAAGACGCCGAAGCCGCAGAAAAAGAAGCGAAACGTCTGGCTCGTCAAAAAGCCGCGCCAAGCAAAACTACAGATGCGAAGAAAGCAACGCCTGCCAAGGCCGCACCTGCCGTTGCAGCGCCTGCATCAGACGATTCTAAAAAGCTAAAAGTGGACATCGCCATTGGCAAATCTAAGCTGAAGAAATTGCAAAAACAGCTACTAGAAGCGCAAGAAAACGAGCATGTGGAAGACATCAACAGCTTACAACTGCAAGTCAGCGATCAAGAAAAGACCGTTGCCTCTCTTGAAGCTCAGCTGGCGAACGTAGCTCAAGCAGCGCCTGCTGCCGAGGCTACACCAGCCCCAGCCAATGACGAATTGAAAAAAGCCAAAATCGATGTGGCGCTCATTGGCGTGAAATTGAAAAAGCTACAGAAACAACTGGACGAGTCACCAGACGACCAAGAACTAAAAGACAAAGTCGCTGGATTTGAAGCGGATCTTAAAGCCGCACAAGCCATCTTGGCGACATTGGGCGCCAGCGCACCGGTGGCAAGCGCTCCTAAAGCCGCAGCCAATGATGATCTGAAGAAGCTCAAGATCGATGCGGCTATCGCCAAAGCGGCCGTAAAAAAAGTCGAAAAAGCTTTGAAGAAAGCGGAAGAGATTAACGCACCCGAAATAGATGCTATCCGTCAGCAATTGCAAGACGCGCAACAGCGTGCTGACGAATTAGAGAAAGCCTTAGCCAATCCAGAAGCCGCAACACAGACGGCTGAAACGACAACCGCTAAAGCCGAATCCGTAGCAGACAGTGCCGATGCCGATGCCGCGAAGAAACGCAAAATTGATCTGGCCATTGCCAAGGCCGGCATTAAAAAAGCCGAGAAAAACATTCAGCTTTTAAAAGACCAAGGCAAGGACGAAAGCGAAATCAACGCTTCAGAATGGCCTAAAAAACTGATCGAAGCGCAAGAAAAGCTGGCTACACTAGAAAGCGAGCAACCAACACCAGCAACGGCTAAAACAGAAACTAAGGCGGTGCCAGCTGAAGCTCAAGCCGCGGCTGACATGGATCTGGCCACGCAAATCAAGAAAGAAAAAATTGCGGTGGCATTAGCAAAAGCGCAAATAAACAAGCTCAACAAGCGCCTAGAAAACTCGCCAGAAGACACCAACAGCATTCGCCAAGAGATTGATGCAGCCGAGAAACGTCTGCAAAGCGCTGAAGCCTTGTTAGAAAAACTTATTCATTCGCAAACCAACATGCAAGAGAATCGTTAAATGGCATTATTGAGGATCACCTCCCCCCACACACAACGTGCAGGACGCCGCACCTCTTGGGTGATGCAGATGGTCATTTTAGCGACCATTCCCGGCATAGTCGTACAGACTTGGCTATTTGGCTGGGGCACGCTTATCAACCTAATGATTGCCTGCATCACAGCACTATTAAGTGAAGCCGCCATTTTGGCCATTCGTCGTCGCTCTGTCGGTTTCTTTTTGAAAGACTACAGCGCCTTGTTAACCGCTGTCTTATTAGGGGTAGCATTGCCTCCTGTTGTGCCTTGGTGGGTAACAGTAACCGCCGTTGCGTTTGCGATCATCTTTGCTAAACAGCTTTATGGCGGCTTGGGCAATAATCCATTCAACCCTGCTATGGTCGGTTATGCCATTGTCTTAGTGTCTTTTCCTGTTCCTATGAGCCAGTGGTTGGGCGTGCAAAGTATGATTTCTGCGGGTGAGACTTTGTCTTTCCTACAAAGTTTACAAGCCATTTTCCATCACCTTCCGGTGATCGACAGCTACACCATGGCAACGCCATTAGATGGTTTCAAACACAAAGACTTGTTAGACACGCAAACGGCTTTTAGCAGCATTGCGGCTCTTCAAGTCCCTAGCTTAAACGGCTGGCTTTGGGTAAATCTAGCGTACCTTGTGGGTGGTCTGGCACTGATCTGGTTGCGTATTATTACGTGGCACACGCCCGCCGCGTTGCTTGGTGCTTTGTTGGTGATGTCTGGCGTGTTTCATTTGATCGACCCAACCGATACGGCAACACCGTTTTTCCACTTAACCACTGGCGCAGCCATGTTTGGTGCCTTCTTTATTGCCACTGACCCAGTGTCATCTTGCACCAGTAATCGCGGCAAACTGATTTATGGCGCCGGTATTGGCATTTTGATTTACATTATTCGCTCTTGGGGCGGTTATCCTGATGGCGTGGCGTTTGGTGTATTGCTGATGAACTTCGCGGCACCGTTAATCGATTACTACACACAACCGAGAACCTACGGCCACAAAAAAGCCAAATCCGGTTTAAAAGTTGGGGAGGATAACTAATGGAATTGTTCGCCTCTATTCGTCGCAACAGTCTGGGTCTTGCTATTTTTGCGGTGCTGACAGCAGGCCTTATTGCCACGACTCACCAGCTCACAGACAACACCATCAAGAACAACATTTTGGATGCGCAAATTTCCGCTTTTAACGAAATTTTGCCTGCGGATTTGTACGACAATGATTTAACCAAAGACACCGCGTACTTGCCTGCTGATCCGTTATTGGGCAGCGAAGAAGGCATCAAGATTCACATCGCTCGCAAAAACGGTGACGTGTCGGGAATCATCTTCGAAACCATCGCACCACGCGGTTATAACGGCAATTTAGACATGTTAGTTGCCATTGATAAAAACGGCACAGTGACGGGCAGCCGAGTCATTAGTCATAAAGAAACACCGGGGCTAGGTGACAAGGTCGACCTCAAAAAATCCAAGTGGATTTTAGGTTTTGCTAATAAGTCGCTTGAAAACCCGAGCTTAAAAGGCTGGGGCGTGAAAAAAGACGGCGGTGATTTCGACCAGTTTACCGGCGCAACCATCACCCCTCGCGCCGTGGTTCGCGCGGTGAAAAACACCCTTATTTATTTTGATCAACACAAAGATACGCTGTTAGCGTATTAGGATAGCCCAATGAAAATGAGCGCAGAAATAGCAACAAGTGACGCGACCCAAGACGAGGGTAAGCCAAGCGCGAATTACGCTGAAATCATTTATAACGGCATTTGGAAAAACAACCCTGCTTTGGTTCAGTTGTTGGGATTGTGTCCTATGCTGGCCGTCACCAGCACGGTGGTTAACGCACTGGGTCTTGGGCTCGCTACCTTAGTGGTATTAGTGGGTTCAAACATTGCGGTTTCTATCATCCGTAACTATGTTGCTGATGCCGTTCGTCTTCCTGCGTTTGTGATGATCATCGCCTCGTTCACCACGTCGATCGAGTTGATCATGCAAGCTTACACGTATGAGTTGTACCAGATTCTGGGGATTTTCATTCCGCTTATCGTGACAAACTGCGCGATACTTGGCCGTGCTGACGCTTTCGCTAGCCGCAACCCTGTGCTGCCTTCTGCGCTCGATGGTTTTATGATGGGCTTGGGCTTCATGTTTATCCTCGTTACCTTAGGTGCTATGCGTGAATTAATCGGACAAGGAACACTGTTTTCCGACATGCAGCTTTTATTCGGCGACATGGCCATTCATTGGAAAGTCGTCGTTTTTGAAAACTACCCAAATGTATTATTTGCTGTATTGCCACCTGGCGCTTTCATTGGCTTAGGCTTGTTGATCGCCGGCAAAAACTACCTAGACGAACGTGAGAAAAAACGCGTTGCCACGCAAAAAGCCAAAGACGGCCCAAGCGCATCGAAACGCGTTCGTGTGACTGGGCAGGTTAGTTAACACTTTACACCAAGATCTACACAACCCCATCCTAGCCTTCCCCTTGAAGATAAGGGGAAGGAATAAAAAAGCTCTAAGCTCCTCCCTCTGCTAAGGGGGAGGTTGGGAAGGAGTAAAACGCTCTAAGCTCCTCCCCCTGCTAAGGGGGAGGTTGGGAGGGGGTATTAAAGTAAATAAAGGCTACTTATTGTGAACAAAGAAAAGCGCTACGAGATCTTTTCTCGCTTACGAGCTGAAAACCCAAATCCCGTAACCGAGCTAGAATACAGCTCGCCTTTTGAACTTTTGATCGCCGTTTTGTTTTCTGCTCAAGCCACAGATGTCAGCGTCAATAAAGCCACACGCAAACTCTTCCCTGTCGCCAACACCCCAGAAACCATGTTGGCGCTTGGCGTTGATGGCCTAAAAAGCTACATCAAAACCATTGGCTTATTTAACGCCAAAGCCGAAAACGCCATCAAAACCTGCCAAATACTGATCGATAAACACAACAGCGTGGTGCCAGAAACACGAGAAGAACTGGAAGCCCTTCCAGGTGTTGGTCGTAAAACGGCCAATGTGGTACTCAATACGGCGTTTCGCCAAGTGGCCATGGCAGTGGATACGCATATTTTTCGCTTTGGCAATCGAACCAAAGTCGCACCGGGCAAAAACGTCCTAGAAGTGGAAATGAAGTTGCTCAAGTTCGTCCCGAAAGAGTTCTTATTAGACGCTCACCACTGGATGATTCTTCATGGGCGCTATATTTGTGTCGCTCGAAAGCCTAAATGCGATGCCTGCATTATTGAAGACCTTTGCGAATACAAGGACAAAACCTCTACTTAATTTTGTAGACAGGCGAACGCTCATAACGACTCCACCATTAGTTAATCAAAGACTAATCTAAAATTAAATAACATCACATTTATTAAACCTTTCTTGCTCGGCATTCTTACTCTATTGATGTTCAACTTTAGAGAGAGTTTGATATGAGCCACATTACTAAATCCAGTTTGACCCAAGCTCAACTTGATGCACACTGGATGGCCTACACAGGCAATCGTCAGTTTAAGAAAGACCCTCGTATTATTACATCTGCGGCGGGCAACTATTACACTGACCTTGATGGTCGTCAGATCTTTGACGGTTTATCTGGGTTGTGGACTTGCGGCTTAGGCCACAGTGTTCCAGCGATCAATGAAGCGGTGGCTCAACAAGTAAAAACTCTGGATTACTCCCCTGCTTTTCAATTTGGTCACGAGAAATCTTTCCTGTTGGCCGAACAGATTACCGAATTTATGCCTGAAGGCTTGAACCGCGTTTTCTTCACAGGTTCAGGTTCTGAATCGGTAGATACGGCATTAAAAATTGCTCGTGCATACTGGCGCAAAAAAGGCATGGGCACGAAAACAAAATTCATCGGCCGCGCAAAGGGCTATCATGGCGCTGGTATTTCTGGCTTTAGCGTGGGCGGTATTCCCGCGAATCGCACGCTGTACGGTCAAGGTTTAGAGTCTTATCATTTACCGCATACTCAAGTGCCGGGGAGTGAATTTACCAAAGGCATGGCAGAGCAAGGCAAAGAACGTGCTGACGATCTAATTAACCTTATTACAATGCACGATGCATCAAACATTGCCGCCGTCATTGTTGAACCCATGTCAGGCTCCGCTGGCGTTATCGTTCCACCACAAGGGTATTTGCAGCGTTTGCGTGAGATCTGTGATCAGCACAATATCTTGCTCATCTTTGATGAAGTCATCACCGCGTTTGGGCGCATGGGCGCGAAAACCGGCGCAGAAGCCTTTGGCGTGACGCCTGACGTGATTACCATGGCAAAACAAGTTACCAATGGGGTGATCCCAATGGGCGCTGTGGCCTTTAAACAAGAAATCTACGACACCTTCATGGACAATGGCGGTCCGGATTACATGCTAGAGATTCCTCATGGCTACACCTACTCAGCCCACCCTATTGCCTGCGCTGCGGGATTGGCTTCTCTCGCTGAGATAAAAAAACAAGGTTTGATTGAGCGCGTTAAGAGCATGAGCTCCACGTGGGAAAACGGTGTTCATCAACTGAAAGGTGCGAGCTCCATTGTCACTGATATTCGCAACTACGGTTTTGCAGCGGGCATCACCATTGCCCCAGTCGATGGCGAGCCTGCGAAACGTCCTTTCCAGATTGCTATGTCCATGTTTGAGAAAGGCTATTACGTGCGTTATGGTGCCGATACCATTCAGTTAGCACCACCATTTACAACAGAGCAATCTGAAATGGACAGTCTCATCAATGCTCTAGGAGAAACCATTAAGCAAGTAAGCTAATTTTTCACTTGCGATTTACGCTCCCCAAAACTCAAGGTGTTGTACGTGCATGTGCAACACCTTGATTTGCATCATATTATTGCAACTATCCATTGCGAACATTCTTGCATTATAATGACGATTGCAAACGCATCGTTATCGATTTTAGTTCTTCACCCAGCAAAGGATAATTCCTGTGTCTATTTCTCATTCACCCTATGTTCGTTGCTTTTGGACAGGTTCTTTGTATTTGACCAATGGGATGGTTATGCCAATCCATTGCACACACATATCAACACAAAAAATCGAAGTAGAAGCACCAGGAGGTTTACAGGGATCTAAAATGGTGAAACTGGAGCTGAAGGCCATTCATGAAGGAAAAACAGCCACGATTGTCGCGCTGTGTGACCCAGAATTGGATGTCTTTAATGAGCATAATAAGCACTATATAAAGCTGTCTTATCATACGATTTCAAACAAAGATGTGGAGTTTATCAAAGTATTTGCTGACGCTCATTCCTAGCTCATAACAAAGACAAGCTAGGATAGCAGATTACTCGATGCGGATTTTACTCTGCGTCATCGCTACCCACTTTTTTCGCAGTCTCTTCTGCTTTTTTCACACGAATTTTTGATCCGTCAACTTCTTTGCCGTTTAGCATTTTAATGGCCACTTTAGCGTCACCGACTTTTGGCATTTCAACAAAGGCAAAACCTTTTGATTCGCCGGTCTCTTTGTCCATTACAAGATTACAAGATTGCAATGTGCCATGTTTTGCAAACAAGACTCTTAGCTCTTGTTCTGTGGTGTTACGCGCTAGGTTTCTAACTAATAATTTCATATCTTTCTCTTTATAAATAAAAAAGGCATGGGGTTACTGTCCATGCCTTCCAGTTTGATTGCGCCATTCTAACGATTTAAGACAGGGTTGTCTCAAATAATGCCAATAGTTTTTGGCTGTCCACTTCCATACACACTTGCGTCATTGGTACATCATTCCAATGGGGCTCAGGAAAACTCATACCCTGCGGTGCAAAAATCGTTTGGCCGATGCCAATACCTTCACACGCTACGCGAACGGCACCCAACTCAACACCAAAAATACTCGGATCTAACACGTACGCAATGGTTGATGCATCATGGAAGTAACACCCATTCATATCAAATCGACTGCTGTAGAAATTAATGTAATGCTGAGCGCAATCGTACAAGAAGCCACCCTCTGTTGGGTTTGCTTCTCTAATACGCTCTAGAATAGGGTTATCCAACAATACTTGATGCGTCACATCCAGACCAATCATGGTCACTTGCCAAGGCGCAGTAAATACCTTATCCGCCGCATGAGGATCGTTCATGATGTTCGCTTCCGCTACTGGGGATACGTTACCGTATTCAATCGCAGTACCACCCATTAACACCACTTCATCGACTAAGTTGGCTACTTCTGGATCAAGCTCAAGCGCTTTTGCCAAGTTACCTAGCGGACCAAGAGCGATAATGGTCACTTCACCTGGAAATTCACGCACAGTATCAACGATAAACTGCGCGGCGCTTTTATCAACGGCTTGGCCTTTTGGTGCTGGCCAATCGATATTGCCAAAACCATCAGCACCATGAACAAAGTCAGGATGTGGGCGTGGGGCTATTTTACTTGGTACCGCAACACCTTTCGCCACAGGCACATTTACCTTGGCGATTTCCGTCAAGGTAATGGCATTTTGTGTTGCCAATTCCACAGACACATTACCAAACGTCGTAGTCAGACCCAGCACGTCAAGCTGTGGCGCTTGGAAGGCAAAAAAGATCGCCATTGCGTCGTCTATACCCGGATCGGTATCAATAATAATTTTACGAGCCATGTTTCTGTTCCTCTTTTAGCAATTTGTTGTTTGCTATGTCATTTTGGCTAACTATTTTTAGCGAATTCTTTTGGTTAACGGTTTTTGGCTAACTATGTTCAGCAAGAAAAGCCGTCACTTCGTCTTGTGTTGGAATGGATGACGCCGCCCCCAAACGTGTAACACAAATGGCAGAGGCTGCACAGGCACGAGTAATTGCCTGAGTCATATCGTCCCCACTCATTAAAGAAGACAAACAGTAGCCGATAAATGTGTCCCCTGCCGCGGTCGTATCGACAGCGTCAACCGAAAAAGCGTCCACAGACAAGGTTTCGTTGCCACTAAAATAGCACACACCCGCTTTTCCTAACGTCATGAGAACCGCAAGTTCAGGGTACGCTTTCGGAAACGCAGCGATGGTACTGTCGATATCTGTTGTTCCCATCAAATCCATGCCTTCGACTTCGTTGACGATCAATAAGTCAACAAACTCCAAAACGTGCTTTGTCAGCTCTGCATCCATCGGCGCTGGATTAAACGCAACCTTGACCTGATGCTGTTGTGCTTTACGCATGGTGTATTCGATCAGATTGGTTTCGTTTTGCAACAGCACCCAATCACCAGCACTTGCACTGGATAACACCTGGTCAATTTGCGCTTCCGACAACGTATGGTTTGCACCTTGGTACAGTATAATCGAGTTTTCCGCGGCTTTGGTGAGCTGAATAATCGCATGACCTGTGGCTGTGTCTACTCGCTTGATTAAGTCCGTGTTAACACCAAGCGATTCTAACTGATCAATCACCGCTTGATCACTGTGATGCACAGCACCGACATGTTTAACGTCAGCCCCTGCCTTGGCTAACGCCACAGACTGATTTGCCCCTTTACCACCCAGTAAACATTGGTAGCTGTCTGAGGCCATGGTTTCACCAGGTCGAACAAAGTGATCAAGCTGATAAAGGTGGTCGAGGTTAATCGAGCCAACATTATAAATTGTCATTATAGCCTTCCTTCAGTATGAACATGGGTTACGGTAGATCGTCCTACCCAACACCACTACGCAGTCAACTCAGTCGATCTAATCACAAATATTGACCAAGCGTACAAAAAATAAAAAACGCCCCAATTCTGCAAGAACGGAGCGTTTTTTGAAAGCTTAATTTTCTAAAACAGACAGTGATTACTTGTCGTTATCTAGAAAACCACGACCTTTTTGTGCGGCAATACGCATACGAAGTGCATTCAGCTTAATGAAGCCTGCTGCGTCTTTCTGATCGTAAGCACCAGCATCGTCTTCAAATGTCGCAATTTTGCTGTCGAACAAGCTGTTATCAGACTGACGACCAACCACGCTTACGTTACCTTTGTACAACTTAAGGCGCACTGTACCGTTTACGTATTTTTGTGATGTGTCGATCAAAGCTTGCATCATACGACGCTCTTCTGACCACCAGAAACCGTTGTAAATCAATTTAGCGTAGCGAGGCATCATTTCATCTTTCAGGTGCATCGCTTCACGGTCTAGTGTAATAGACTCAATGGCGCGGTGAGCACGCATCATGATAGTGCCGCCAGGTGTTTCATAGCAGCCACGCGCTTTCATGCCAACAAAGCGGTTTTCTACGATATCAACACGGCCAATGCCGTTCGCGCCACCAATCTTGTTCAATGTTTCCAAGATAGTTGCAGGAGACATTGCTTCACCATTGATAGAAATTGGGTCGCCTTTCTCGTAACCAATTTCGATGTAAGTAGGTTCATTTGGTGCATTTTCTGGAGAAACAGACCAACGCCACATGTCGTCTTCTGGCTCTGTCCATGGGTCTTCCAACTGATCCCCTTCAAAAGAGATGTGCAGTAAGTTAGCGTCCATAGAATAAGGCGATTTTTTCTTTTTAGTCGAAAAATCAACCGGAATTTTGTGTTCTTCACAGTAAGCCATTAGCGTTTCACGAGACGTTAGGTCCCATTCACGCCAAGGTGCAATCACTTTAACGCCAGGTTTCAATGCGTACGCGCCAAGTTCAAAACGCACTTGGTCGTTACCTTTGCCTGTCGCGCCGTGAGAAATAGCATCCGCACCCGTTTCATTGGCAATTTCGATCAAACGTTTTGCAATCAATGGACGAGCGATCGATGTACCTAATAGGTACTCACCTTCGTAAATAGTGTTGGCACGGAACATAGGGAAAACGAAGTCGCGAACAAATTCTTCGCGCAAATCTTCAATGTAGATTTCCTTAATACCCAACGCTTGAGCTTTAGCGCGAGCTGGTTCTACTTCCTCACCCTGACCCAAATCAGCGGTAAAGGTAACCACTTCACAGTTATACTCTTCTTGAAGCCACTTCACGATTACGGAAGTATCTAGGCCGCCTGAATAGGCTAGCACAACCTTCTTCACGTCAGACATTATCTCTATTCTCCTCAACGAGCTCGCGCTCCCTCACCAATGCTTTCAAACCAGTACATGGCGGCGCAAATAATTTAAAAAAAGGGGTGGTAAGTGTAAGATCTCGATTCTTGCTTAGCAAGTAAAAAGCCCCGTTCTACACAGATAAATCGGCAAAACAGGGCTATTTCTTACAATTCAGAGACAATCAGAAAATCGGCAAATCAACTCGCCTCATTTTTTTCCAAACGAATCGTCACACGTCGGTTACGTTCTCGACCTTGCGCCGTATTGTTGGTCGCTGAAGGATAACGTTCACCATGATAACGAGAGATAATTTTGGCCGCGGGCACGCCTTTCTCAAGCAAATACGCCGTCACTTTTTCGGCACGTATTTTAGACAATTCTCGGTTATCTCGACGCGAACCAATGATGTCTGTGTGACCATCAATGTAAATGTATTCCACACTGGGGTCGGAAGACACATACAAGGCCACCAAATCTAAACGAGCTTTAATTCGGTCCGTAAGATCAACCCCGTTTGTCGTAAACAAGGCCGCTGTTCTGGCAATCTGATCGTAATTAACGGGCAATAAACTGGACAAACAGCGTCTAAATTCGTTGTAGGCTGGCGCAAAATTAATGTTCGACAGCCCCACCTCTACGGTTTCTCGGCTGTTTTCCCACGCAGTTCCAGCGACCACTGGATGTCGACCACGATCCAAGCTCGTCAACATACGTTCCGCCACTTTGCCACCCACTTCCACGGTTAACCCGTAACCTGGGTAAGGTAAAATATCCAGCGTTTCTGGCTTCACGCCCGGCGACCAATCAGGCGCTTGGGAAATAATATACACTTGGCCAGGGCCCAACTTTTCATTCTGCGGTTGCAGGATGAATTTCATCGGTTCGCCCGCTTCTTTTATAAAATGACCTTCGCCATAATTCGGCACGGGATGCGTTAAGCTGCAAGAAAAAATATCGCCCGCAAGAAGCCACTCAGAATCCGAAATACCCGATTGGTAATGTGTAATGGCGTTAGCCTGCGTCCACGCTAAGCCAGCGGCCAATAAAAATGTGGTGCGAATTAGAAGTTGTTGGGGAATTCCCATTTAGACATCTCGTTCAAGCATTATCAAATGTGTTATGATGCGATCCTATTGTATACCGTTACTGTTGATCAAGCGGCAGAATTAAGGACCTTCTTTTGTCAAACCATGAAATCAAAGATCGATTCCGCGGCTTCCTACCTGTTGTTATCGACGTAGAAACCGCAGGCTTTAATCAAAAAACAGATGCTTTGTTAGAAATGGCGGCCAGCATCCTAAGAATGGATGAAAATGGCGATTTATACATCCATGAAACATTAGAATTTTTGATCAAGCCATTTGAAGGCGCAAACCTTGAAAAAGCAGCGCTCGACTTTACCGGCATTGACCCGTTTGCTCCTGATAGACAGGACATGCCAGAAGAAGAAGCGCTGTCTCAAATGTTTACAAAAGTTCGCAAAGAACTGAAATCTGTAGGCTGTAAACGCGCCATTTTGGTGGGGCACAACGCCGCATTTGACCACGGATTCCTAAACGCAGCCATTGAGCGAGCGGATGTAAAACGCAATCCATTCCACCCATTTTCGAGCTTCGATACGGCAAGTTTAGCAGGGCTGGTATATGGACAAACTGTGTTAGCGAAAGCGTGTGAAGCGGCCTCTATCCCGTTTAGCAACTCCGAAGCACACTCAGCGAAATACGACACTGAAAAAACCGCTGAACTCTTTTGCGAAATGGTGAATCGTTTGAAACGCCTTGGTGGATGGCCACTGGTGGAAAGCGAACCAGAAGACAGCATGGCGGCTATTTTTAATTCTGGAAAATAACCGCATAATGGAAATGGGTTGGCGAGATAACAGCCCATTTCTTTTACCTTTTACGTGGGCAAGCCTATGCAAGGAAAGCGAATTCTCTATTTAATGCTTGGGTGGTTTTCACTTATCACTGGCATTATTGGTATTTTTTTGCCTTTACTCCCCACAACCCCCTTGGTTTTATTGGCCGCTTGGTGCTTTTCTAAATCATCAAATCGATTCCACACTTGGTTACTTGAGCACAAATTTTTTGGCCCTATTGTTCGGGATTGGCAGTCTTCTGACGGCATTCCAAAACACGCCAGAAACCGCGCCATTTTATTCATGTGGACGGGCATGGCGATCTCCATTTTTATCGTGTCTCGCTTTTGGGCCACCATCGGATTAATCGTGATTGGCCTTTGCGTCACAACCTATTTAATGCGCATGCCGCTGCGTTCCGAAAATACAGATCAGACAGTAGAGAAAGACGAACACGGTTAAACTTTTTCCCCTCATACGCTTCACCAAAAGGCACTTTATGATGACACGCCAACATTTCAAACACTTTGTCTTTTACCCCTTTGCCGCTGTTACTGGCCTTGTCACAGCCATCTGGTTTGCTACTCCCTATGTGGCGCAACACTATCTTACCGCTTACCTGAACGAGCAAGGTAAAGACCTTTCTGTAGGGGCATTATCGATTGATTTTTTCCCACCCAAAATTGATGTAAAAAACATTGTTATAAACGATAAAACACACGATACCTTGTCGCTAAAGCGAGCGACATTCGGCATTGAATTCTGGCCTCTGTTCACCAAAACCGTGCATATTTCTGAAGCAAACATTGAAGGGTTGCACCTAACAGTCGCTCAAAAGGAAAAAAATTGGATCGTGGCTGGTATCAATACGACACAATTCATTGCACCGACAGACCAGTCAGAAGCATCTACAGAGGAAGAAAATTCCGCTGACACAGCCAGCACGCCCTGGTCGATTACATTACCGGAGTTTACCATTCGCGATGGGCAAGTTTCTCTATCTCGACAAGCGGACTTAAACACCCCAGTTAAATCCGATACCGTTATTTTAAAGCAATTGCGCATTGAAGATTTATCGGGTCAAGGTCTGACATGGCAAGGTAATATCGCCGCATCTGTCTTAGTGAATGAGGCTGAAATGTCATTAGACAGCCAATTCGACTATTCGCCGGAACAAGCAAATGCGAACATCGACATCACAGACACTCGCCTGATGATCAGCAGCTTCAAACACTTTTTGCCAGCTCCCTACAACACAGGAAGCGGTCTACTCGATCTGAATGCAAGCCTTCTGTTCTCACTGCAATCTGTCAATAACCGCGCCGTTTATGACATTAAAAACCTGACGCTGGACACTAAAATCACAGACCTAACGTTACCACTAGGCGAACAAGACAGATCCTCAACCAAATCCACCTCGCTGCAGCTGTCCCAAGCTAACCTTCGCTTTGTTTCTGCCGACCAATTAACCGCTACAGGCACCATGACATTAGACTCCACACAGTCGTCTTTTGCTCAAGAAGACCGCCAAGCACAACTGGACAAACTGACTCTGAACCTACCGTTCGATATCTCTCGTGATACATCAGGATTGACTGCAAAAGGTCGCCTAGACTTAGCGCTGGAAAAGCCGTATTTCGCTCAAGCTGATCTTGATGTACAACTTGCAACGCTTCAATTCAGCACACCATTTGATGTAAAACAAAGTGAACAGGGCATAACGGCAACGGGCGATCTAATAACGCAATTGGGCAAATCCCGTTTTGCTCAAGCCAGCCAGCACATAGTGTTTGACGACTTAGCGCTGAAAACACCATTTACGATCAAACAAGATAAAGAGTCCGGGCTGAACGCCAACCTAGCCTCCACAACACTCGACGTGAACACATTAGCACTATCGTTAGACAGTCTTGCCGTGCAAAACAAACAATTGCACATTGCCTTAAAAGATGTGGACGTGGCAATGGATCCTAAAGCCGCTGTCAGTGTGTCTTTATTTACAGACATACAAAGCAATGGATTGGCCGTACAACAAGCTGGAAATACCGCTCATTATGATGTGTTTACGTTGTCGAATACCTTATCACTAACAAAAAGTGATGATGCGTTATCTGCCCAAAACGATCAGTTGAAGGTGGCTATTGAGGGTGTCAACGCAAAACACATCGATGAAAAACAGGTGTCATTAGGCGCAGCAACATTGACAGCAAAACAACTCGATTTTGAACAAAAAATGGGGAAGTCACCTAGAATTACAGGACAAAACATCAACTTTTCCAGCAGCGCATTAGACAGTCTACTGACCGATAATAAACGCATCGCGTCTTGGGCTAACGCCAGTTTGAACGATCTGTCATTTAGCCAACAAGGCGACAATGTCAACGTCACGCTGACGCAGTTAGACCTCGATGATCTAACCGTTTCGCAGATACTTACGGAATCCACCAAACAGGCATTGCCATCTCTAAGCCATGTCAATCACATCCGCATAGAGGAAGTGACAGCCAATCAAGACGGTGCAGACATCAAACAAATCACCGCCGATTCGTTTACTATTAACCTAATGATTGATGCTCAAAAGCGCATTGAAAACCTTGTGTTCACCAGTGGCGCAGATCAACAAGATGCAACCCAGCCGACACCAGACACTAAATCCGTACCACGAGAAAATGATGTCGCACCTATCGCCACGGATGCACAAGATCCCGCTTTTAAAGCGCCCTATTATGTGGTTCTTGGTGCGTACGATACCACGGGCGCTTCCAGTATTTACTTCCAAGATAGAAGTATCACGCCAACACTGAAGCGATCACTGGACATAGAAACTTTGTCCTTACGCGACTTAAATTCGAAGAAAAAAGACCAAGCAACTGTGTTTTCATTCAAAGCGCGCAGTGGCAAATACACAACTTTGAAAGCCGACGCCACGGTGTGGCCGCTGGCCGATAAGTTAACGCTTCAAAGCAAAGTCCAAGTGCGAGAAGCCGAGCTGCCGCCTTTTTCGTCGTATATCGCCAACGTATTAGGCTATCAAATCGACTCCGGTCAACTCGATTTGGATCTCAACCTAGAGGCAAAAAGCGGCACATTAAATGGTGATTCTCACATTGTACTGAGAGAATTTGACTTAGGTGGCCGCCAAGACAGTAATTCCGTCGTAAGAGCCGGCGCAGTGCCTTTGAACATTGCTGTTGGTATCTTAAAAGACAGCGACAACAATATAGACTTAAACATTCCACTGTCTGGGGACATCAATAACCCAGAATTTGGCTGGAAAGACTTCCTATTCTTACCGGTGAAAAAAGCCCTGTATACCGCTTCCAGTACTTACTTAATGCAAACATTTATTCCCTATGCCAACGTCATTAGCATTGCTCAACTGGCGGGTGACCAGCTGCTGAAAATCCGAGTAGAACCGCTCATTTTCAACGCTGAAGAAGACACTTTGAACGATTCGCAAGAGGCATTTTTAAACCAGCTTACCGCCTTAATGAAGGACAAAAAAGACAGCCAACTTAAAGCCTGCGGCGTGACCAGTTTTGTGGATTTAGGATTTGAAAAACCACCGGTATCCATTGACGATGAGACCAAAGAGCAAGCCAGAAATTTAGCGCAAAAACGCGCTGACCACCTAAAAGACTATCTGGTAAGTGAAGGGATTACATCGTCCAGAATCTTCCTTTGCTCGCCAGAAATAGACCTTTCTAAGAGCAGCAAACCAAGAGTCGAACTCAACTTCTAACCAATACGCGTTGGATTGGGCGAAACGAGACAGTTTAGATAAAAACCGAAATAAGCCGCAGCAAGGTGCTCTACTGCGGCTTTTTCGTCAAATATAAGCAAAGATATCCATCAAACCATGACACCTCTCCGATACTGGCTTCCTAACGCTTGAAAAGCGCCATAAACAAGCCATAACAATCTAAGGAAAGCCTGACAAGCATCAAGAGAGAAATCGCTTAACTAGGCTAACCTAATCTTAAAGCAAACACTTAAAGGAGAAAGTTATGCCAATTGAAGACCACACACTTATTAATGAATTCCCAGAATTCAAAGACGACATTCATCAACTAAAAATGGACGATGCGCATTTCAGAAAGCTGTATGACGAATACAACCACCTGACAAAAGCGGTTGAGAAAATCGAGCAAGAAATTGTGCCAGCAGCCACGTTTGAAGAAGAAAAATTGAAGAAACAGCGCCTTCAACTAAAAGACACCTTGCAAGGGTACATCAAGGCAACCAGACTGGCCGCTGAAAAAGCCTAAACACGCCTGCACTGCTTACAGCCAGAAAGGCACCTCTCGTGTTTTTCTGGCTGACTCCCTTTCCAAAACGTCCCTCACCCCAAGTATTTCGCAGTTATTGTAAGTTTTGTTCGCCAATTCTCATTTGTAAATGACTATCATAAACACTAACATGCGCGTTTAATTATCATTATAACGGGTTTAGCTATGGCACTAAGAACCACCTTAATCATGATGCAAGCCTGTGGGGCGCTTGTGTTTTCGACAGCACTGCTTGCAGAGACAACAAGCAATACTGAGCAAAGTGTGTATCTCAATGAGGGAGATGCTCAAATTAAGGATGGATCCGACATAGAACTTCAAACACTGCAAGTACAAGGACGTGCTTTATCGTTGTACAAGGAAGACGAAGCGACACTCGCGACAAAAACCGCAACACCTATCGACAAAACGCCGCAGTCGGTTCAAGTAGTCACAGAAGCATTAATAGAAGACCAAGCGGCAAGACAAATCACCGATTTATACCGCTCAATCTCAGGCATGTCGCAAAACAATGTCGCCAACGTAACACTGCGTGGCTTCAATCAAGATGAAATCTTATATGACGGTATGCGTGGCGACCCTTTCAGTGGTTTTTCTATTCCACAACTGTTCACCATTGAACAAGTACAAGTTTTAAAAGGCCCATCTGGCGCCCTGTACGGCGCAGGTGAACCGGGCGGCGTTATCAACTACGTCACCAAAAAACCGACGTATGAACAGAAAAATACGCTGAAAATCAGTGCCGGAAACAAAGACTTTTTAAGCGGTAGCATTGAATCCTCTGGCCCCGCAAATGAAGATGCGTCTCAGCGTTACCGAGTTGGTGTTTACTCAGACGGACAGGATTCGTACCGCACGAACGTAGAAGAAGAAAATCAGATCATTGATCTTGGTTATGCGTGGGATATCGACAGCAACAACACGCTGAATCTTCAATACACCAAGATTCATCAGTACATTTCAGGGGCGCGATTACGCGGTATCCCTACGGATGACGACGGTAATTTCTTGGCCGATACGTCTTGGAACTCGAACTCATCAAGTGATTTCCAAGAGCTGGATGCCGAAGTCTTTCAAGCACGCTTAGATCATGACATTAACGCATGGCTAACCAGTAATTTAACATTACGCTATTTTGAAAATACCGAAACGCAGAAATACCATGAAGTGACCGGAATTTCTTCGACTGATAGCGATATGGTAACACGTCAATATCGCGACCAAGTTCGCAACAAAAAAGGCACTACGGTCGCAGGTAATTTAATTGCTGAATTAGGTGACCACACCGTCTTAGTCGGCGCAGATTACTTCCATCTTTATGGTGACTTTCTTTATTACCGATCAAACTCAAGTTCTGGTGTATCAGATTTAAGCCTAAGCAACCCTCAGTACACAGACAACGTTAGCGACTACACCATGCCGCTTTATAAAGACGAAGAAACCGTTTTAGACCGTGTTGGTGTGTTTGCTCAAGACCAATGGGCCATCACCAATAAACTGGATTTAACCACGGGGGTTCGCTTTGATCGATACGAAGAAAAATACACCAATAATATAAAAAATACAGAAACCGAATACGATGACACCGGCTACTCTGCGCGCATAGGGGCAACCTACGCACTAAATGAACACATTAAGCCTTATGTGTCCGCATCAACAGGTTTCGTACCTCAGTCTGCTTCCAACCAAGCATCGTCAACTGACGGGTATTTCGACCCAGAAGAAAGCCATCAAATTGAAGCGGGCTTGCGTACTTACTGGCTGCAAAACAAGCTAAATGTAAACATTGCTGCGTATCGCATCATTCGTGAAAACATCCTTCAGGAAGACCCAAATGACGCCAGTCTATTAGTTTCGATAGGTAAAGTTCGCAGTCAGGGCATAGAAATTGATGTGATGGCCGATATCACACCTCGTTGGGTAGCAAACGTCAATTACGCCTACAACGACACAGTAGTAAAAGAGTCAACCGACGCGGATATTCAGTACTCTAATAATGACCGATTTGCCAATACGCCATATAACCAGCTCGGCCTTTGGACTCGATACGATTTCCCAAGTATCACCTCCTCCATTGCCTTCGGTGCAGACTATGTAAGTGACCAAATCAACCGTCAAGGACAAACCATCAAACCCTATGCAGTTTATGATGCGTCTTGGCAAACAAGCTGGGAAGATTGGAAATTCCAGCTGAACATCAAAAACCTATTCGACAAAGAATACGCCGTCAGTGGGTTTACGGAGAAAAACGGCTCTTTCGTAGGTGAACGACGTCGCGTGTATGTTACTGCCGCCTACGACTTTTAAATCGCATCAGGCTCACTAACAGACAGATACAAAAAAGCGGGTCTCTTGATCCGTTTTTTTGGGGGTTTTTCCTACATTTTTGACCTGCATCAAAGTCGTTTTATTTAAACAAGTCATCCCACCGACAGTGCTTGAGTTCAATCAACACACAGGTAAACTCCGCCCGTTTTGATCGATCGGTGAACCTCATGTCTCAAGAAAAAGCCTTCTTTCCAGAATTACTCTCTCCAGCTGGTTCGTTAAAAAACCTGCGTTATGCTTTTGCCTACGGGGCAGACGCGGTATACGCGGGTCAACCACGCTATTCATTGCGAGTGCGTAATAACGAGTTTGACTTGGAAAAACTTGGTATCGGCATAAATGAAGCTCACCAGCTGGGCAAAAAACTTTACGTGGTCAGCAATATTGCTCCCCATAATGCCAAATTAAAAACCTACCTTGACGACTTAGCGCCGGTCATCGATCTCAATCCAGACGCCCTCATCATGTCAGATCCAGGCTTAATTATGATGGTGCGAGAAGCCTTCCCTGATCAGCAAATTCATCTTTCGGTACAAGCCAATGCGGTCAACTGGGCAACGGTCAAGTTCTGGCAACAACAAGGCATTTCCCGCGTAATACTGTCGCGTGAATTGTCCTTAGACGAGATCGAAGAAATTCGTATGAAAGTGCCCGAAATGGAACTGGAAGTCTTCGTGCATGGGGCATTATGCATGGCGTATTCTGGTCGATGCCTGCTATCGGGATACATGAACAAACGCGACCCAAACCAAGGTGCGTGCACAAACGCCTGTCGCTGGGAATACAATGTCCACGAAGCGACACAAGATGACGCAGGACAGATCATTGCCACCAGTGGCGCTTCGTTATACGTTCCTGAACAGACAGCTCAAATTCAAGAGGCTTCTGTGCAAGTACAAGAGCCAACTGATCAGCTTTTCTTGCTTCAAGAACGCGGCCGCCCAGACGAATACATGCCAGCCTTTGAAGACGAACATGGCACCTATATTATGAATTCCAAAGACTTGCGTGCCATTCAACACGTAGAGCGCTTGGTGAAAATGGGTGTGCATTCATTAAAAATTGAGGGCCGAACCAAATCGTTTTATTACTGTGCCAGAACCGCGCAAATATACCGCCAAGCCATTAACGACGCTGTCACTGGCCAGCGTTTTGACGAAGGTCTAATGAACCGCTTAGACAACCTCGCGAACCGAGGTTACACCGATGGATTCTTGCAACGCCATCGCCATGTGGACATGCAAAACTACGAAACAGGCAACTCCGTCAGCGAACAGCAACAATTTGTTGGTGAAGTCATCACAACAAGCGACAACGCCCTCACCATAGAAGTAAAAAACCGCTTTAGCGTAGGTGACTCATTGGAACTGATGACACCAAAAGGCAATGTTACTTTTCAATTGACCGAATTGAACGACAAAAATGGCCACCCAATCGACGTTGCCAAAGGCAGTGGTCACACTGTGTCGATTCCTTGCCCACAAAACATCGATGCCTCGATGGGAATTTTATTAAGAAACCTATCGGCTGGACAAACTACACGCCAGCCTCACGCTAGCGCCACCGAGTAAGGTCAAAGCATGGCCTTACTCATCAACGATCGATGCATAAACTGCGACATGTGCGAGCCCGAATGCCCAAACGAGGCCATCACCATGGGCGCGAAGATTTATGTTATCGATCCCGATAAATGCACAGAGTGTGTTGGTCACTACGACCAACCCACTTGCGTCGCTGTCTGCCCTATCGACTGCGTGAAACCCGATCCTAACAGACGCGAAACAGAAGACGTATTATACGAGAAGTTTGTTGAAATGCACTTTGATACCAGCGTTTAACGCCCCACCAATATCAAACAAACCTTAAACAGCAGGCAAGTTCTCCGCTAGCCATTGCTGGAATTGTGCTTTCGGTAATGCGCCTGATAAACGCGCGACTTCTTTACCATGATGAAAAATCATTAGCGTAGGAATAGAACGAATATTATAGCCACCCGCCGTGGTTTGATTCTTCTCTGTATCCAACTTCATAAAACAGGCTTTTGTCGACAGATCACCCGCGACGTGTTCGAAAATAGGCGCAAATTGCTGACACGGCCCACACCAAGACGCCCAAAAATCAACCACCACTGGCAAGTCGCTGTCTGTAATATAGCGTCTGAAATTATTATCACCGCCCATAATGGGACGGGTTGAAAGAACGGGCTTTTTACATTTGCCACAAAGAGGTGTATTACCAAGCTTGTCTTTCGGCACACGGTTCTTTGTGGCGCAACTTTGACAAACGATTTGTATAGGGGAAGCCGTCATCTTAATCCTCAATAATAAAGTGTTCGAACATTCGTTTAAAATGGAGCTTGTGTACGAAAAAACAACCCGAATTGACCGATTTAACAACGGCCAACCCAGAAAAAAAGCGAACCCTAGGATTCGCTTTTCATTTCATAACCATGCAAATGCCTGATACATCACAGCGCTAGGCGGCGCTATCTGCGTGAGACACCGCTTTGAATTCATCAACTTGTTCAAAAAATTCCAACCAGAAATAAGAGCTAACCAAACTAAACTGTCGCGATAAGCCATTGTCCGCGATCTGCTTCAGCTGCCACACAATGCCCTTCGCTTCAGGAAAATATTTCCCTTGGATTTGCTCTTCGTACAAACGATTAATCAGTGCATCATCGCCTTGGCCACTTGCCAATATACGCACGATGGAAGAATGAAGCGAGTCATCAAAAATCGTCATATCTTCACTGTGAGCCGCGGTTACCGTAAGCGCTATTTCAACACCGGCTGGTTTGGCAAACTTGCCATTAAACGCTTCTCGCAACAACGAATACGCATTAAAGAAACGCTCGTGATACAGGCAATCTGGGTATTCCTCCCAGCAATGCTCATCCATCATATCATGGCTAATCTGTTCAACTTTACCGCGAGACAACGTCGGAAAACTATGCGTTAACACCACCGCCGCAGCGTCCTCTGGTTTCAAATCGCTTAACGACATCATGCACATCTCGCGCAGCTCGCCTGCGTCCATCGCGTCGACATCGTCGTCAAAATCCATAATCGTCAAAAGCGCTTTAAAATCGCCAACCGACCACGCGTTTTGAATCTTACTGATCTTCTGGAAAGAATCGACTTGAACCGTAAACTTTGATTGCATCTAGCACTCCTATTTGAACGCCAACATTGCAGGGGAAACAGACTGATAAGCTTTAATGAATAGCCAATAATGACCTTGTCGAAGAAACAAGATCGAGCCGTCAATGTACATCGAGAATAGGCAATATGCTATCTATCTTAAAAAATGTTTTTTGGGACACTATTACGGGAAAAACAGACAGAACGAAAAGGAAGGACACAACAAATAGAACAAGAGTCGGCGCTTGATATTGTCCTCAACCTATCCTTTAGGAGGTATAGCAATCCGTTTGTTAAGTCTTTAACTTCAGCCTTTAGCAAGTTTTTTTATTAAACGAACAGGAAGGATGAAGATGGGATTTACACGTTTAGATACTGATATTCAAGCCGAAGAATATTACGTCTCAGAAGAAAAACGACTCGAAGGAAATCCACTCCAAAAACTGTGGATGGAGTACACAGACAGCTCAGAAACATTCTCCGCTGGCATCTGGCAAAGCGACAAAGGCAAATGGAAAATCCGTTACAGCGAAGAAGAATACTGCCATATTCTTGAAGGCATAAGCCTCATCACCGAAGAGGGAAAAGAGCCTATACGAGTAACAGCCGGTGACCGATTTGTAATCTCCGCAGGCTTTCAGGGCAGCTGGGAAGTGGTCGAGCTGTAGGGGTCAAGTAAAACTGGCCACGGTTTTAGAGTTTTCCCAATATAATCGTTCTGATTCATTGGGTGATAACCCACCATTATACTGATGGGGTCTAAGTTGGCTGTAATAGCCAATAATATAGTGAATGATTTCTTGCTGTGCTGCTGGGAAGTTACGATACCCTGACGGTGGTATCCATTCTGTTTTTAAGCTACGAAAGAATCGTTCCATTGGTGCATTGTCCCAGCAATTTCCTCGTCTTGATAAGCTTTGTTTAATCTGGTGTCTCCATAATAATTGCCTGAAATAACGACTTGTATAATGGCTACCCTGATCACTGTGGAACATCACTCCTTTTGGTCTTCCTCTTGATTCAAAAGCCATCGTTAATGCTTTCCCTGTTAGCTTACTGTCTGGCGATAATGACATAGCCCAGCCAATCGGTTTTCGTGCAAACAAATCAATGACAACAGCTAAATACATCCAACGATTTCCTGCCCATACATAGGTAACATCGCCTACCCAAACCTTGTTTGGCTCTGTTACAGAGAATTGACGTCCTAAAAGATTAGGGATTTCAAGGTGCTCTTGTTTAGCCTTTCGATATCGATGTTTAGGTGATTGACAGCTCACTAAGCCAAGGGATTTCATTAATTTGCTTGCACGATAGCGACTAAGCGGAATGTTCTTCATATTAGTCACCATACTAGCAATGGTACGCGCTCCAGCAGAGCCGCGACTGGCTTCATGCATATCACTGACAATAGAGCGTAATTCCTTTTGTTCAGGTGATAATTGCCTACTTTTACTACGCCAATACTTGTAGCTGCTTCGATGAACGCTGAATACCTTACATAAGGTTGCTACGCTAAAGCCCTTCCTGAGTTTCTCAATTATCGAGAATTGTTCAGCGAGTCCGACATCAAGAGAGCGGTAGCCTTTTTTAAAATATCATTGTGTTCCTCAAGGTTGGATATTTTCTTCTTGAGCTCACGAATCTCAATTTGCTCTGGCGTAAGTGGAGACGCTTTTGGGGTAATACCTTGATACTCTTGTTTTAGTTGTCGAACCCATCGGTCCATTGCAGATTTGCTGACGTTCATAGCCTTAGCTGCTTCGATAATTGAATAGCCTTGCTCTGTCACCAATTGTGCAGCTTCAAGTTTGAACTCTGTACTAAAAGTGCGTCTTGTACGATTTTTCATATAGTCACCTGTCTAGTTCTGAGATGCATCTTAACATCCCTAATCAGGTGGCCAAATTAACTATGCCACTACAAGCCGACCCGCAAATATTTTGTTGTGTATGAAAAATAAAAACCGCTCAGCTTTTCCTGAAATGAAAGTACGAAATAAAGATCGGCAAATTAAAGCGTTTACGCTATGAGGTCAAAAAGGAATTCGACCCCATAGGGTTTTAAAGTTCGATTACTCTCGCGTTGTCGACGTAGAAATTAGGGGCAGATAATTTTATTTTCATCTAATGGAATGGTCCACCCCGCCCCATATCGGCTTCAAATGAGCCATGATGAAGTGAGTTGTGTGAACAATGTCATTCATCAAAAGAAACGGAGCGAACCATGAACGAGCATAGCAAAAAAGGCCAGGTATGTACTCTCGGAGTTGATTTGAGCAAAACCAGCTTTCAATTGCACGGCGTAGATAACCATGGGAAGGTGGTTTTCAGAAAAAAGCTCAGCCGTAGCAAGCTGTTACCCTGCATCGCTAATCTTCCACCTTGTGTCATTGGCATTGAAGCCTGTGGCGGTGCGCATTATTGGTGCCGTCAATTTACGGCCTTGGGGCATTCGGTTCGTATTATTGCCCCTCAATTTGTTAAACCCTATGTCAAATCAAACAAGAATGATGCCGCAGATGCAGAGGCAATTTGTGAAGCGATCCAGCGCCCGAGTATGCGCTTTGTGCCTACGAAAAGTATTGAGCAACAGGACATCCAGAGCATTCACCGTGTGCGTAGCCAAGCGGTTGCCCGAAGAACGGCGCAAGCCAATCAGATCAGGGGGCTACTGATAGAATACGGCATTATCATTCCCAAGGGGATTTCTTATGTTCGAAAACACATCCCCCTTATTCTCGAAGAGAGAGACAATGGATTAAGTGATGTATTTCGGGCCTTGCTCAGCACGCTCTACGATGAGATGGTTCATTTAGATGATCGGATTGAGGCACTTGAGTTACAACTGGCAACCATCGCCAAAAACCATGACGATTGCCAACGTTTGCTCACCATTCCGGGCGTCGGCCTGTTGAGCGCCACCGCACTGATCGCGGCGATTAGTGATGTGACCGTGTTCAAAAACGGCCGTGAGCTGGCCGCTTGGCTTGGGCTGGTGCCTAGACAACATTCCACCGGAGGAAAACCCACCTTGCTCGGCATCAGTAAGCGAGGGGATACCTATCTAAGAACCTTGATGATCCATGGTGGCAGGACGGTTGTCAGGGTGGCCGACAAACATGATGATCGCCGTAATCGTTGGGTGAAGGAGCTTGATAACCGCCGTGGTAAGAATATTTCAGCCGTTGCGGTCGCCAATAAAAATGCGCGTATTGCTTGGGCGGTCTTGAGTAAAAAGGAATCTTATCAGGCAGCAGCCTGATCCCGACCGAGTTGGTCATGAGATGCAAAGAAAAGTTAAACAGAAAAGCGGTTAACAAGGTAGATCAGCAACGAGTTGCGTGGATAAAGTACAAGTGATGGCATAAAAGGTAAGACCTGCGTTCCTAAAACCTGCTAGGGTCTAGGGCTCATAGAGGCCGATCATCTGATGAGGTAGGAGCGAGCGAATTCCATCAGGGCCAGAGGTTACAAAAACCTCAGTTAAAGGCCGGATATATGGAAGCAATATCTTTCTGTCATACCAGTAACTTTATCTTGCATCGCGGGATGGACCATATATGACCCTAATTGTTCGAATTCCACTACGTCTAGCTATATCGCAATTCCCCAGTGGTTATCGACTTCTTCCAGTAAGATTTCTTTTGCGGCTTGCTGTGCTTCGGCATCAGAAAGTAGGTCTAGAAAGTAGCTAACGGAGTTCGTTTTCTCTAATTTTTCCATGAATAGAGATCGAAGTGCGGCGTCTGTCGTTCGAGGGATGTCTGACTGACCTTTTTCGTAACGCGCTATCGTTTGTTCGGATACACCAAAGCGGTGTCCGAGCATTTTTTGCGATAGGTTCAGCTCTATGCGTAAAAACTTAAATTCCGCCGGACGAAGTGCCGTGTGGCCGTCTGCTATTGTCTGCGCTATAGCGACATGCAAGTTATTCATATCATCAATGCTGGTGTAGTCTTCGCCGTCTATATGTTCAATGGTAAAACCGTTTTTTAAGTAGACGTTAGGCAAACCACATTCTGTATAGTGATACATCGTTTTACTCCTAATGAACCCAAACTGTAATGAGAATTGAAGTCGGGTTATCAGTATGGTTCTTAATGGCGACACTGAGCTCTATAATAGATCCTGCCGCCATTCCTTTTATGTTAAATTTCCAATCACCATTAATCTCGAGATAAGGCCCTTCACGGAATACTGAGCGCTTACTCTTCAGCAACGCTAAAACCTGCCCCGTTGTCACACCACGTTCAAGCATTCTCTCTTTGATATGCTTGCTCCAACGGATTCGATTGGTATGATTTTCTGCTAGATCATTAATGATTTTTCGAGCGGTAAACTCACTAAGTGGAAACACCACCTTTCCTTGTGGGTTATTCTTTTTCATGTCACTCATCCATTGAGTTAATACCTATCATATTGATAGGTAAATAAGGCATTGTCAAGAACCCTCAACCATTAACTATGGGGTCAAAGCCCTTTTTTAATAAGGACTGTTGGATCAAAAAGACCTTTGGGTCAAAAAAGGGGTTCGACCCCGCATCAGCTAGCTGACAATTAGCTACGATGCAGTCAGTTCGACGCGACGAAGTTGCGCGACTTTATGGAGTTTCAGAGTCATTGTTTTAAGATCTATCTCTTACTAAAAGAACAATCCATGCCTTACTCTAAAAATCGTGTTGCTAAACCTAATCTTAAGAAAATAAATGAGACGTTTGGGCGATAGCCCGATAAAGCGAATTTTTGGTTACTTTTTGGGCGCTTGCAAAAAGTTACCCGCTCAGCAGAGCGGAAAAAAGGTTGGGAATACAAAGTGTTTGAATAGAACCCAAAGAAGAGAATAACCCCACCCTAACCCTCCCCTTGCAAGACATAAGGGGAGGGGAAAAGAGCTACAGCTCTATAACTCTCGCGTTGTCGCCAAGGCGGCTACCAACGTGACTAACAAGGATTAAGATATCTGGCTTGTAGTCATGTTGTAGTGAATGAGAAATCCTTTCAATGGTGGCTTTGTCTAGCCCATCAAAAGGTTCATCCAGGAGTAGAACGGGGGATCGCCTTAACAGAAGACGCGCTAACACGAGGCGTTTGCGTTGCCCGCCAGACAGGTTACGGCCTTGGGAGCTAAGTAAGGTTTCCAGTCCGTTCGGCAAGCTTTTGACCCAGTCAGCTAAGGCGACGGCATCAAGTGCTGCCCACAGTTGGTCGTCGCTGGCATTTGGGTTACCAAGAAGCAAGTTGGCGGCGATACTTTGCTGAAACACGTACGGTGATTGTGGCAAGTAACTGAGTTTGGCTTGATAGCTTGGGTTGTTGCACACATCGTATTTTTCATCATTGATGTACGCTTCTCCGGACGACAAGCAGTCCCCTGCCATTGACGCAAGCAGGGTGGATTTTCCTGAGCCACTGACACCACGCAGCCACACACTTTCGCCATGATTGACTCGAATATTGGTTGTTGGGCTCCCCATGCGGCTCGGCAGATAAAAACCGCGCCATTGTTTGAAGAAAAGCTGTTCTATACGAGGGATCGTCTGATCTATTGGAGTATTCGCATACTGATGCAGTTGGTTTAATCGACGTAACCCTACCTGCGATTGCCCTTGTGCGACGAAGGATTGCACCAATGGCAACACCAATTCATTCACAGCAAGCAAGGATAAAACATAGCCAACGACCCACGTGCCTTGTACTCCGTCGTTCAATACCCAACGCCCCGTTTCTGTCGTCACAGTGCCCAGTAAATACAGGCTGCACGCCAATAACAAGATGGTTACGAGGTAGGAAAACAGTCGCCCTAAGCTAACGGCTTGTTGAATGCGAATTTCGGCGTTTTTTTGACGCACATCCAGTTGATCGAGTCGTTTGGCGTAATCTTCCCAACGACCTCGAATGGTTAAGGTGATCAATGCTGAAAAGAAGCTAACAAATCGACTGCGACGATGCACACCTAATATTTGCCCAACATGCACCGCATGACTGGCAATGTGGCCACACGCCCAAGGCACAATCAAAACATGAAACACCGCGGCGATGGATAACGGCCACAATAAGTCTGGCGAGATAAAAAAAGCGAATATGGCCACGGCAACATACGCTAATACGGCGTACATCCACGGCAAAAAAACCACCAAAGGCCAACGAATAATTTGGTCAAGGTCGCTGACCAAACGTTGCAATAAATCACCTCGACTTTGTTGGTTCAAGTCAGTCGACTCTTTTGCGACCCGTTGATCCCATACCCAAAGACGCAATGTCCGCAACAAGCCAAGCAAATGATTATGCGCAGTAACTTGTTCGCCGTATCGCCCTGCTGTTCGTAAGATGGCTAAGCCTCGGACGATCGCACCTGGTGTGAGGTAATTGAATACTATGCCCACCCCCATGGCGGTTGCCAAACCAGCGGCAGAGATAAACCAGCCAGAAAGGCCAAGCAAGCCAACACCCGCTAAGGTAGCCGCCACACCAGTGACAAACGGAACAATAAAGCCCCAAGGATTCGCCAATAACAGGCGTTTAAGCGATAGCTTCGCCGTGTTGTTTGCGTGATTGCTCATGCAAGCCTCCTTTGGTTAAAGACCAGTGCTTATCTGCCCATAGAATGGGGTGTGTATCGTGGCTGACGATCAGTAATGTTTTGCCTTTAGAGGCACGCTTTAAAGTATCTAACACCGCTTGCGCTGTGTCGTTGTCGAGACCGGAACAAGGCTCATCCAGTAGCCACAGGTTGGCCTTGGACAATAAGGCTCTAGCAATGGAAAGGCGCTGCATTTGCCCACCAGATAATCCTGAGCCCAACTCTGTGAGTTTGGTGTCTAATCCATCGGGCAATGCATAGACAAAGCCATCACATTGGCTTTCTTTCAGCGCCGTATGTATCTCGTCTTCATTGGGAAGTTCTTTGCCTTCTTTTCCACCAAGGCCTAACAGTAAGTTTCGGCGAATACTGCCATTGATCCATTCAGGTGTTTGCGGCAACCAAGCTAATTGGCTGCGCCAATCAGCAAGATTCAATTGAGAAAATGGCAATCCACCGACTAAAAACTGGCCGTCATACGCGTCTTCGAAGCCAAGCAATAAATGCAATAAACTCGATTTCCCGACCCCCGACTCGCCACTTAACCAGACGCGTTCACCTTGGGCTATCTCGGCCGTAATGGGCGCAAGTCGATAGCGTCCTGCTTCTTGCCAACTTAGGTCTTGAAAACGAATAGACGTTATGTGATCCCGCGCCACGGCATTGTCGTTTTCCGTTGCCGAATCCACATGAGTCGGTGTGGCTAAAATCTCATGATGTAAAATTTCCAGTAAATCGGTCGCGGCTGCCTCGGCTTTTTGCTTCGCATGGTAATCGTTACCCAACTGTCGCAGCGGTAAATAAAATTCTGGCGCGAGCAATAACAAGAACATGGCTTGAGTTAACGTAACGGGGGAAGAACCCACTTGCCAAGGTAAGACTTCCAATAACCCCAATCCCAAATACAAGGCAATCATAGCGATAGACAAGGAAGCAAAAAGCTCCAGTGTCGCGGTCGATAAAAACGCCAAGACCAAAACGCCCATGGTGGTTTTTTGGTAAGCGGCAGCGCTGTTGGATAAACGCTCTCTGGCCTGAGATGTGCGATGCAAACGCTTTAATTCGGCCAGCCCTTGGTTTAAATCCATAAACTGATTGGACAGCATGGCCAAGACGTTAAATTGTCGACGGTTGGCTTGTGCGGCTTTGTGGCCGACAAAAATCATGAAGATAATGACCAATGGCGCGGTCATCATAAAAACAAAAAAGGCGATCCAGGAAATAGACACAACAGACAACAGGATCACACAGGGAATAAGAGTCACCATAAACACTTGTGGTTTATAACGACTGAAGAAATCGTCTAACGCGTCGATTTGTTCATAGACGCGAGTAGACAGTGCCGCGTCTTCTTCGATTCTCAGGCGCGCAGGCCCAAGCAAGGTTAAATGCGACACGATATTACGACGCAAGCCGTAACGTATGTCACGGCTTGCGCTGGTGCAAATACGCTCTCGGCTATAACTCGCCAAAGCGCGTACCAAAAGAGCGAGTAACCCCACAACCAAAAGAGACAGAGAAAAGGACTGCTGCAAGGCCATGTCAGAAAACACATTAGCAAATGCCCACGCTTGCAGCACCAAAGACACAGCGAACACCACACCTGCGATTTGCGCAAAACGGTATTTGGCAGATTGTTGATTGGCCAACGAGCCCAAAAATACCGCTTCAGGTGTTTTGATTCGACCAGTTCGACGAGTCTTCTTTGCTTCCTTCTCTCTCGTCATAGAATTTACTTCTGCTCCTCTTCACCTTCATAACCACTAAACTCTAACCAAACGGCATTGATAATACCGAATGAACACGCCAATAAAATGCCTAGAACCCAAGCAAAATACCACATATTTTGTTCCTCTATTTATTGCAAAGAAGGCAGAGCTCAGGGAGCTCCACCCTTTAGAGCCAATGACTAATACAGTGAATGATTGTTGTCTTCGATGTGTTTCTTCGTCAGACGACCGTACATCACAAAGTAGTTCCACAAAGTGTATGCCAACACAATCGGTACGAAGATGCAGGCGACCACGAACATAATCATCATGGTGTTCTCACTTGACGTCGCATCCCACATTGTCAGGCTCATACTTGGGTAGCTTGAAGACGGCATCAAGAATGGGAACATAGAACCGCCCGCAGTCACGATAATGCCAGCAATACCCAATGAAGAACTAAGGAAAGACAACGCGCCTTTCTTCGCCAATCCCGCCAAAGCGGCTCCCAACATCCCCAACACACCGATCAATGGCGCAAGCATAAGCGCTGGCACTTTTTCGTAATTGGCTAACCAAGCACCCGTTTGTACTTCTGCGGTTTTCATTAATGGCGTTAGTACTTTATTGCCGTCAATCGCGCTGGTTAACACATAACCGTCAATTCCGTATGCCAACCAAACACCTGCTAAAACAAACAGTACGGCAGCCAATGTTCCTGTAACAGCCGTTGCTAGGCAGGCTTTACGATGCAAGTCAGAGTCGGTTTTCATTTGCAACCAAGCACCGCCCTGAGTCATCAACATCATCAAGCTAACCAAGCCACAAAGAATTCCGAATGGGTTTAGCAAACCAAAGAACGAACCTGTGTAAGTCGCACGAAGGTACTGGTCAAACTCAAAAGGTACACCTTGTAACAAGTTACCGAATGCCACACCGAAAATGATCGGTGGAACAGCAGAACCGAAGACAATGCCCCAATCCCAGCTTGTGCGCCATTTGGAGTTTTCTAGTTTAGAGCGATAATCAAAGCCGATCGGACGGAAGAACAACGCCGCCAACACCAACATCATCGCAAAATAAAAACCAGAGAAAGACGTTGCGTACACCACAGGCCAAGCCGCAAACAATGCGCCACCTGCTGTGATAAACCACACTTGGTTGCCGTCCCAATGAGGCGCAATCGAGTTGATCATAATACGACGCTCTGAGTCCGTGCCGCCGATTACTTTTAGCAAGCTGCCCACGCCCATATCAAAACCGTCTGTCACGGAGAAACCGATCAATAGAACACCGATCAATACCCACCAAATGACTTTTAATAATTCGTAATCCATCTTACACCTCCTGCTTCAACTGAGACGTTTCTTGTTCAAGTGCATAACGACCAGTGTGCAAGCTAGAAGGCCCTTGCTTCGCAAAACGAATCATCAAGTACATCTCGGCAATCAAGAACGCGGTATACAACACAGCAAAACCAGCAATTGTTATCCAAATTTCCGTCGCAGTTAGACTGGATACCGCAACGTGAACCGGCAAGATTTCACCAATCGCCCATGGCTGACGACCGTATTCTGCAACAAACCAGCCTGCTTCGTTGGCGATCCAAGGCAATGGCAGGCACAACACGATCAATTTAAGGAACAATGGGTTATTACCAATACGACGACGCGCATTTTGATAAAACGCCGCAGCAAATACCACCAACATCACAAAGCCACAACCCACCATGATGCGGAAGGCGAAGAACAATGGCGCCACTTGCGGAATAGAGTATTCCACCGCCTGATCGATCTCTTCAGATGTCACCTTGTTCATGTCTTCATTGAAAGCCGTAACCAATAAGCCGTAGCCAAGGTCGCCTTTCACTTTTTCAAAGTTTTCTTTTACCAAAGGATCCGTATTACCGCTGCGCAATTCTTCAAGTAATTGATTCGCATAGATACCGTTGATAATACGTTGACGATTATGCTCTTTCAGCTCTTTGATGCCTTCGACTTCTTTGTCTAAAGAACGCGTGGCGATCAAGCCCATCAAGCCCGGAATTTTGATAGCAAATTCGGTTTCTTCAAGCTCTTGATTCGGGAAGCCGATTAGCGTGAAGTCAGCCGGTGCTTCTTGTGTTTCCCACTCCGCTTCAACCGCCGCCAATTTCACTTTTTGCACTTCGCCTAGCTCGTAACCAGATTCGTCACCCAAAAGAATAACGCTCAAAATAGACGCCAAACCAAACGCAGACGCGATGGCAAAAGAACGGCGAGCAAATGCAAGATCACGGCCTTTCAGTAAGTAGTAGCTTGAGATAACAAGCACGAAAATCGCGCCCGTTGTGTAACCCGCAGATACTGTGTGAACAAATTTCACCTGCGCCACTGGGTTAAACAACAAAGCACCGAAGTCGACCAATTCCATACGCATGGTTTCGTAGTTGAATTCAGAACCTACTGGGTTTTGCATCCAGCCGTTCGCGATCAAGATCCACAAAGCCGACAAGTTAGAGCCTAATGCTACGCCCCATGTCACAACCAAGTGTTTTACCTTGCTCAGACGATCCCAACCAAAGAAGAACAAACCCACCAGCGTGGATTCTAGGAAGAACGCCATCAATCCTTCTATGGCCAAAGGTGCACCAAAAATATCACCAACATAATGAGAGTAGTAAGACCAGTTCGTCCCGAATTGGAACTCCATCGTCAAACCTGTTGTTACGCCTAGCGCAAAGTTGATACCAAACAATTTACCCCAGAACTTAACCATGTCTTTGTAGACTTGCTTACCGGTAATAACATAGACAGACTCCATGATAGCCAGCAAGAAAGACATCCCTAGTGTTAAAGGGACAAACAAATAGTGGTACAGAGCAGTGAAAGCAAACTGAAACCGCGATAATTCCACTACAGCTTCGTTAATCATATAACTTCAACCCATTCATTTGATTGAGAAAAAAGACGATCGTAGACACTTACTTAGTATGTGTTCTTGTTATCCAACGCCCACCGAAGCCCCAAATCAGTATGAGGCTTACTATAAGGCTGGATTATGAGTGCTGTTGCGATTTGAAACATTGCGTTAGATCAAGATAAAGAGAGTGAAAGAAATAAGTAGGCAAAAAGATCGAGCTGTCATGCGTTTTGAAGCGAGTCCATTCTATACAAAATCATCTGCACGCTTTGTCGCTAAAATGTATTATCATTTCGCACTGATCTAACCTGTTTGAATGTTGGAAACTCGCCCATGAAAGCCATGCTAAATCGCTTGCCTAACAAGGTTTTGCTCTTTGTACTGAGCGTAACAACGCTGCTATTAACCGCTTGTTCGATGCCAAAAGAGCTGGATGAGAACGAAGACATAGCCAGGCAAGTGGCGAATACACCGGGAATGATTCAAAACCATGTACTGTATATTTCAGGGCCGGACGGCGATTTCAAATTGCACTATGCCAGCAGCGACCCGAGCAAAATGTCGCGCCATACAGTGGTCTTTGTGCACGGAACGCCGGGGGATTGGTCTTCTTTTGCCCGATATTTTCAGAATGCCACCCTAAAAGACCGCTTTCGACTCATTTCGATTGATCGACCAGGCTGGGGAATATCCACTTATGCGGGCCATTACCCTACCGAGCTACAAAAACAGTCCAGTCAAATTGGTTTAATGCTAAAAAACATTTGGGAACAAAACGGCCAACAGAAAATCATTTTGGTGGGGCATTCTTTGGGCGGTTCTCTTGTGCCCATACTGGCGGCGGATTACCCTCAATACGTGCGAGGCGTGGTGATTTTGGCTGGAGATCTGAGCCCAACACTGGCAGAAGGCCGTTGGTACAACACCTTGCTTGATTGGACGCCGGATTTTTTGATCCCAGACAAATGGAATAACTCAAACAAAGAAGTACTGGCACTGTCTCAAAGCTTGGCCAATGCCCAAACAACACTGTCTGGGTTAAAGGTTCCCATCACCTTATTACAAGGCACTGAAGACACACTGGTAGATCCAGAGAATGCCACCTTCGCAAGCCAGTTGTTTCAACACAGTGAGATCAAAATAGACAGAATTCAAGACGCTGGACACTTACTGCATTTGCAGTATCCAAACCGCGTGATTGACGCCATTGAAGACGTCAACTCGCGCAGTCTTCCTTAGCTTGCCAAATAGTCACTGGCGTTTTCTTGTCCCATGTATTTTCCCAAAATAGCCAAGGGAACATCTTTAAGGTTCACCACGATCAAGCCGTCTAAAGCATTGTGAAAAGCAGGATCAACGTTGAAACACACCAACTTGCCGTTCATTTTTAAATACTGTCGAATCAAAACCGGTACGCCTTTGCCCTGCTCCATTCTTGACAACACATTGGACAATAAAGCCACACTGGTTAATGACGACAATAAATTCGGCTGCCAAAACACCGAACCGCGATTTCGCAACGGAGTAGAGGCGGTCACCAATTCTGCTTTGGTTTTATCGTAATAATGAATCGATAAGGTCGCGGCGATTAATTGACGTGCGGATTGGCTGTAGTTATTACTGATACTGACAGGGCCAAAAAGGTGCGTGTAACGAGGGTTTCGAGACACAAAAGTCGCAATGCCTTTCCATAACAAAAGCAAGGACTGTAGGCTTTTTTGGTATTTTGCTGCGACCACAGAACGCCCCATTTCAAGACTGCTCCCCAAACTGTCTATAAACGCATGGTCATAATTAAACAAACTGCGCGAATACAATCCATCCAGTCCGTGAGCCTCGATGAGCTGGTCCACTAATCCCATACGATAGGCACCGACTAGCTCTTTATTACCGTGGTGCCAAACGAACAACTGATGGTAGTACAAGTCATATTTGTCAACATCACACGCCAAACCGCTGCCCTCACCCACAGCACGAAAATTCTCTTCCCTGACTCGACCAATTTCCTGAATCAGCTGTGGAATAGAATGTGTTGGTGCGCAATACACGCAGAATTCCCCCTGCTCTAACAACCGCATACTGTCTGGCAATGCCATCACTTCTGCATCCAGTACATTGGGGGCTAGCGGTGAAATAATCGGCAAATCCACCGCCGTTGCTTGCTCGCTTTCACGGTCTGTTCGCTGCGTACTCATTAAATAGGTATTTAAACGCAAATAGCTCACCAGCTCACGATTGTCGTCAAATTGGCTCATTTCCGAATACGGGATGGCGTCGCCGATGGAGACCTCAATGACCGACGATCGTTTATTGAGTAATTCGCGCCCCAATAACGCCGTGCGAAGTAAAGGGTGAAGACGACCCGCTTGATAAAACAACGCGCTGTTTTGTCCATTAATAAACATCGGTACGGTAATCGCGTGGCTGCGCTTTAAGAAGTTCGCCACCGACTGACTCCATTCGATGTCCGCCAGCGTTTTCTCACTCGTTGGCGTGTCTTTGAGGTAAGTCGATACTTCACCCGCTGGGAAAACAATCAGCACACCGCCCTCGGCTAAATGTCGATGCGCATCGCGAATCGCTTTGCCATTCGTGCGCTGTGCCGACGCGCCACCAAACACATTCACACCAATAAACAGCTCACTGATTTCAGGCAAGCGCTTCAGCAGTTCATTGGCCAACACTTTCACATCAGAACGGACACGACCAACCAAATCCGCCAATATCACCCCTTCAATCGCCCCAAGAGGATGATTCGCCACAACCACGACAGGGCCTTTTTGAGGAAGGTTATTGAGTCCACCTTTGGCTATCGAATAGTCAATATTCAATGCATCTAGGGTATAACGCATAAACTCAAAACAGGACTGACAACGAGGTCGATGTTGGTACAAGCGATCTAATGCAGCGAGTCCTGTCGCCCATTCTACAATCGATTCCCCCACACCAAATGGTGTGACTCGTGGTAAACGAAAAGGACTCAACACACGCGTCGAAGTAGCCAACATAATAATGCTCCTCAATACACCCATTTAGCGACAATTTGATTCAAAGTGCCTTGCGGATGTTTTGTATCCCGAAGCGTTAAAAACGCCGCACTTAACCACACCAAACACGCCATTCCAAACAACAAACCGCCATCATTGCCAATGACCTCACCAACGGCGTTAAACTCAGGCATGACCACACCCAACGGCGTGAAAAAATGGAAAACAATCGCCCCGCTCATGACTCCCAGCGCCATCAAAGCCCCGACACCATGCCAACGACTGAACAGCAAAAGAGCCGCAATCAGTTCAGCCACACCAATAATGTAGCCACCGTATTGCCCAAAGAACGCCAAACCAGACCAAGTCCCCAACACACCGAAGATATAGTCGGTTTCATAAGACCCAGTAAATTTAAAAAACAACGACTGCACAAAAACAAACGCGATAAAGACAGCGGGAACATACTTAGTAAAAGACGGTTTCATAAAAGAAGATTTCATCGTAATTGACCTTATGAATTGCGGTTATGGGCGGATCAGTGCGGGCCAATTTTCATCGGCCTGCTTAATGTGCAAGGCACGATTTTGATCCCACTTGCGCTTGATGTCGTCGTTGTAATTCAGGTACAACTTGCCGTCCACAACGGCCCAGTCTTTTGGGTCAGCCGAGGCAAAATCGTTTTTCGCTGAAATCGCCCAAGCACAATAACCACCGTACTGCGGCGCGTATTTTTCAGGCTCTGCCACAAACATATCCAAATGCTGTTGCGACACAAAATACCAATCCGCGCCTTTGTATGTGGTCACGAAATCAGGCTTGCCTTCCACAGGTTTATTGTCGGTAAAATACGCCACCGTATCGTATCCATCTAAGGCTTTATTGCTAAAATAGCCGGTATAAATTTCATCTTGCGCGACCACAAAGCCACTCATAAACAAAGTCAAAAAAACCATTAAGCGCGTCATAAGCACTCCTAAACTAGGGTTAAACAAAAAGACCAGGGTGAGATTCCGTTTTTTCTAAGTAACTTGTTTTTAATGCTAACGTCGCGGCCGTCAAATGCGTGCAAGGCGACCCCGCTACATAGCTCATTTGTCGATGCTGTTCAGACACTCTTACGCCAGTGAAACTCACCGTTTGCGCGTCATCACGATGCATACAAACCGACATATGCGATTGCTCTGGATGATGCTGAGCATGAAAGGCCAACAAGGTGTGCGAATCAATGTTAGGTAATGCGTCATAGACAGATTGTCGATAGGTAACTACGTCTTCCAGCGCCACTGCGGAAGAGAAATACGGCGAAAACGCCGCCACAACACAGAACGACTCCCCATTCCATTGCAACTCCCGTGCGGTAGAATGACCCAATTCAAATGCCAGCAGGGTAAAAGGGGCAAACACGCCCAATTTCAATTCTGAAAACCGCTGAGCCACTTCCGCAATCGTCTTCGCACTAGACAAATACTTTACCAATTGTCCTCGGCTAATCAGCTCTCCAGCGGGCTTTTTGCCTTGGTAATGATTCAACAAGCACAGTGACAAACCGTGTTCGTTGACACTGATCCAACTGCCCTGACCAACAGGGTCAACCGGCATTAACACCTTAACCCCTCGCAGAATAAACGTCTGAGGTGGCAACGCTGGCGCACGGGATTTTTGCTCATCACGATTGAAAAACAATTGATACCCCGATGCGTCTATCCACCAAGAAACCGAACACATAGTTATTGCCCTCGCAAAAAAGTGGCTGTGGCTGGCGCAATACCAAAGTCATCATCCATTGGCTTATTCATTAAACTGGCTGCGACATTGATCATCGCAAAATGGTGGTTTGCATGAAGCGCGGCAAAAGTAATTTCTCGTTCTAAGGTCGATGTCATAAGACAATCTTGCGTGTGTGTTACCGACACTTCCGTCACAATGGTCACGCTTTTTTTAAGCTGCTTTTCCGATAGTCCGGTCAACCACTGAACCAACACAGTAATATCGTCTTCGGCCATCTTTCGCGATCGTTCAACGTCATGACCGCGGCGCCTTTGATTGTAATCAATCACAATGCTGGCTCGATAAATGGCGTAAAACACGTCCAACCAATGGCGGAAATGTTCCCCAATAGAGCTGCTCACATACGGTTTCATCGACGCTTGGTACGCCTCATCATCTAATCTGCGCAAGCAACGCAATGCCTGACCAAATATTTCCAGCGCCCCCTGAATCGTAGGCGCATATGGGATGGACTGCGGCAGATCAACGGCGCTCTTTTTACATACCGATTGCATACTCGTTCCTTTCATACAGTGCGTTGACTAATCCGTACTTGGATAATGTTGAACCAATGACTTTTCTTCACGCCAAGCCTGCAATAACGCACGCAGACTTGGCGTTTTGACTCCGCGTTTTCTCTGTAACGCACCGATTTCAAATAAAATGCGATACTGCTTCAGCAACGTGCTAAAAATCTCAAACAATGAGGTCTGACGATCCCAAATATGTGTTGCTTCACTGCTCGCGCCGTTCATTTCTAAAATGGAGAAATTCTCGCCCGCCATGAAAGACTCCATGTCTGCAAATTTGATATCCAAACGACCGTAGTAATAGCCGTCTACGTCCTTCAAAATGCCATCAAGCCGACGCGTTAATGCGGGTGAAATGTATTGGTTGCCATTACGAAAAATCGAGCCACGACTGTGACTGCCCGCAAACGCGAGTGGGTACTCTTCGCCTTCTGCGGGAACCCAATCCAGCTTTTGTGTATGACGCGGAAAGTACAAATGCGTGAGCTGACCCGCTCGTGGGCAACGCTCGATCAGCTCTTTTAGAGTGTGTGTACCATCACCAACCACACTGGGAGCGTATTTCAAGGTTATGGAAATAATCTTGCCTCGTTCTTGGCCGGGGTAACGCACATAAAACACACCAGCTTCGGCTTGATAGGGAGCCTTACGCTGTAATAAAAACCGCGCAGATGCAGGAAACGTTTGAAGATAATCGCGCAGCTGCGCTTTGGATTTCAGTAATTTGACTCCCACACCTCGACACCCCAAATCTGGCTTCGCCACAATGGGAAAAGACAGCTGAGCCGAGTTCATGGCTTGCATAGCGCTTTCTAGCTGGGCATCAAGGTTATGAGCATTTTTCGTCAGTGTAATAAAAGGCTCAATCCACTGTTTCGCAACAGGGCCAGCCAAGTTCAAAATATCGGTCTTGGATTCGCCTACCATGCCACTCAACTTAATACTTGGGTTGGCAATTAACGGCAAACACAGGTCACCATGACGCAGACCCAACGCAAGGCTCTGTATGACCACTGGCGCATAGAAAAACCAGCTCGGCATAAATTCATAAGGGGAAATACTGGCGTTTTGCTCCACTTCCAGCAGCGGCATTCCCGCATTCATTTTACCAGGCGAAATGAACCGCCCTTCTGTCATGGCGCTCATAACTTACCTCGTGTGAAAGACGGTGTCAGAAAACGATTCATCAAAAACAACAAAACAAAGGCCAAGGGGATCACCCCCCACTTCCATTCGGCCAATGCAGAAAACACAACGTTTCCGAGCTGATATATCAACGTAAACACCACCAACGTCCATAGGGACGTCGCCAGCAGAACGGCGCTCATAAACAGCGGGAGTGGGATAGAAAAAAAACCGCTCAAGGTAAAACCAATGGTTCGCAAACCGGGGATAAAGCGAATTAAGAACAAATTCGCAAAAGCGCGTTGAGTAAGCTTTTCTCTTACAACGTTAAAAGAGGTATGGGTTAAAGCACGGTAGCGCAACCATCGGACATTACGGGCGTAACGCCCTAATAAGTACAAGCCCACATCACCACTGGCAATGCCGATAAAAATCGACAACAACGCAAGCGATGGCGACAAATGTCCTTGCACTGACACGGTGGCTGCTGTGGCAATCGCTAAGTCTTCAAGTAAATAAGACAAAAGCACAATGCCAACACACAACACCGGTAAGGACGTGTTTCCCGATGTCAGCCATGCTTGAAGTTCTGCAATCACGGTACATTACCCACTCAATTCGTCTAAACACTTGGTCAACACCAAGCGGCTTTTTGTGTTTCTAGAACTTTGACGTGGGCAGGCGTGGCTTTCTTACACTAATACTGAAAAAAAAGACAAAACAAAAATCGCGAACATGAGAAAATACAACCGTTGGGGGAAATCAGCGATAACGCGCATCGTGTTGTTGTTTACGAGTAGAACAACGGTTCAAAATATCCCGTTTTTGCGCGTCAGAGGACCGTTGCCAATTCATGATCTCCGTAATGGTGCGATAGCAACCGACACAGACATCATCGCCATCCAAACAACAGTGACGAATACAAGGACTTAGCACCTTCGATTCGGATATCTCGTTCACACCGGCGATTGGCTTATTCTTCATGCGGATACATTCTTGGCCATGTTAATCAGTCCCAGTTACTGCGACGCAAACTTTTAATTTGGCCTTTTTGCTTTTTCTGATCAACGCGCTTTCTCTGCGAAGAACGTGTGGGTTTGGTCGGGCGGCGCGCTTTTTGAACGCGTACAGCGTCAAGAATCAGGTCTTTCAAACGAGCCAGTGCGTCTTCTCGATTCAATTCTTGGGTGCGATGTTGCTGTGCCTTGATGACAATATCACCGTCTTTGGTGAGCCGTGAATCACTCAGCGCCAGCAAACGTTCTTTGTAAAATTCTGGCAAAGACGAATTCGCAACATCGAATCTAAGGTGAATGGCCGAAGACACTTTATTCACATTCTGCCCACCCGCACCTTGAGCACGAATGGCTGTCAGTTCTATTTCATGATCTGGGATCGACACGGCGAGGGTAATTTGCAACATGGTAGTAGCGCTATGATTCTTATCTATCGAATTGGTCTGCGATTATAACAGGCTTATTAAGTGTTTGCTTTGGCGCATCGTTTATCAGTACATTATCGGTTACAATCGCCGACTTGTTTCCGACTAAATAGGAGTTTTTTGTGACCCAATTCCGTCCTTGTATCGATCTACACCAAGGCAAGGTTAAGCAAATTGTAGGCGGCAGCCTGAACGACAAAGGCGCCACCGAGAACTTTATCAGCGAATACAATGCTGAACATTATGCCCTAATGTACAAGGAGCATAATTTAGTGGGTGGGCATGTCATTGCACTTGGCAAAGGCAACCAAGAAGAAGCGCTCAGCGCACTTCGCGCCTACCCAGATGGTTTGCAATTTGGCGGAGGCGTCAATAATCGTAACGCAGCAAGTTACCTATCAGCAGGGGCGTCGCACGTTATTGTTACTTCTTATTTGTTTGAAAATGGCGAGTTTTCTTGGGATCGCCTGGACAACATCAAACGAGAAACCGGCACCGATCGTTTGGTGCTCGATTTAAGCTGCCGTCGCACAAAAGACGGTTGGTATATTGCGACAGACCGCTGGCAAACCATCACATCGACGCAAGTGAACCAAGAAAACTTAATAGAGTTAGCAAACCACTGTGACGAGTTTTTGATTCACGCGGCAGACGTTGAAGGCCTACAAGCGGGTATTGATGAAGACTTAGTCACCTTACTTGGAAAAGGCTGTCCTGTTGCTGTGACATACGCTGGTGGAGCTCGTTCGTTAGCGGATTTAAAGCGTGTCCATGAACTATCCAACGGGAAAGTCGATTTAACCATCGGCAGTGCCTTAGACATTTTTGGTGGACAAGGTGTGACCCTAGACGAATGCATTTTGTGGAATAACTCGCAAAAATAACCCTACGTTTGAGGCAAGTAATTTGCTTGCCTCAAACGCTTTTCTCGACATGTCCCCCGCCATACCGCATACTTAGTGGCCTATTTTTTCGCCTCTAATCCTAGGATTATTCAATGCCTACATTACGTTCTGGCCTTTTACTTGCAACGCTATTACTTAGCGCCTGCTCGATGCCAATTTTACAAGATTCCCCCTCTTCCAAGGTGGATAATCGCGACACAAATACCGTTCAAACCAATGCGCTAGACACGCCATCGGTAAACACTTCTGCGGCAGAAGAGTTAACACCAACGAACACGACCACTGTGCCAACAGAAAATTCTTCCACCAACAAGACGCTAATGAAACAGCTTGCGGATCAAACCGCCTTGGCGCAATCCAATCACACCGAATTGACCAACCGACTCGGCAAAGCGGCGGGGTTACCAAAAGTATCCCCAAGCCAATCTCAGACCGACAAAGAACTGAACGCCAGCATTCAAGCATTGCGCACCTATGTCAGCCAAACCAACACGACGTTAGCGGCGTTAAATGCGCGCGTTAGCGACCGCCAAAAAGTGGCAATGAATGGCGATGTGATTCGTATTTTTCTGTCTGAAGTGACCGTTGAGCATAATGCGGTTTCTTTCAAAGCTCAGCCGCTTGTGGGTCAATGGGTTCGCGGAGAAAGCCGTGGCATTCGCTTAAAAGACAACATTTTGTTTGAGAACCCTAAATCGGAAGACTTGAACATCACGTTTTCAGAAACCTACCAATTGGTGGTGAACAATCAGGTTATTGCGACCATTAACCCAAACAGAGAAAAGAATGACGCTAATTTTAATGTCGCAACGCACGATAAAACTGGCTCTATTAAAGGCAAGTTAGATTACCGTATCGTTGACGATAAATAAGCATGTCGTTTTGCTGTATTAACGAGGGATTGTTTGCTAAATGCTCATCACAATTGGGCATTTTCTCGCCGCTGCTGCGCGCGATCTATGCCTCTTTGGAGACTCGCCAAATTGTCAGAAATCGCGCACACAAAAGGCTCATTCACTAGTTGTTGAGACCATACCCGAAGCTGCCTTATCGTCTGTTTATTCACATCCATTACTTGAATGGGCGCTTGGGAAGCGGATCCATCTAACGCAGCTAAATACGCCGTCGCAATGATGCTTGCGGTGGGGGAAGCAGCGTTAGTGCCTGCCGCGTTTACTTTGACTACTTGGCGGTTAATATTGACCATTAAGCATGCCGCCAAATGCCGATACAACACAGACAACGACTGAAACACCTGTTTCTCTAGCGTATTATCCGCTCGATTATGTAGCCTTGAATTGGCAAAAACACCGTCTAAGCACACAGAAAGCATGTCGTAAAGAAGCCGACAGTCATGTTGCGTAAAAGTCCTCTGATCCAAACTGTGTTCTTTCATCACCGTGGCCTCCTTTCAAAAAAGGGTGAGCTTTGTGCAAATACGCGTGATTAACGCTGTGTTTCATGAAAAGTAATAGAGCCACACCTTTGATCCGCTTCAACCCTATGATTTTATTACCGTATCCATTTCATGATATCGATTCAGGGAAAATAATGATGTCTTTACCAAAGCTCTTTTTGCACGTTCAAGACCCTACTTTGGCGTCCGACCTGCTGGCGCTAAAAGGCGTTTTACAATATGAACTGAACATCAGTCATCACGAAGAAAATTGGCTACTGCAATTAACTGCGAGCCAATGTGATGTCGCACTCATTGAAGTCCATTCCGATCAAGACGAGTCATTGAGCGCCCTAATCCATCACCCCATTCTGTCGCAAACCGAATTCTTCTTTTTTAGCCAAGGCGAACCCGATGAGCGATTGGACAAACTCATTCAAAAAGGCGCCGGCTTTCATTATCGCGCACCATTCAATGTGAATTTAGTGGCATCGTCATTAAATGAAGTTTTTAGCGAACTAAGCCACTCTTCGCCTCAGGTCACGACACAAACCAGCTACCTAGATCAATTTGGTTTGCTTGTTGGTTCTTCCAGCGCCATGCATACTCTGTATCGCACCATTCGCAAAGTTGCCGCCACAAACACCAATGCGTTCATCATCGGTGAAAGCGGTACGGGCAAGGAATTGATTGCAAATACCTTGCATGTGTTTAGCCCAAGAGCGGATGCGCCGTTTGTGGCCATTAACTGCGGCGCGCTGAGCCCAGAGCTGATTGACAGCGAACTGTTTGGCCATGTTAAAGGGGCGTTTACGGGAGCACACAAAGACCATCAAGGTGTTTTTGAACAAGCCGAAGGCGGTACGCTCTTTTTAGACGAAGTCACCGAAATGCCCTACGAACACCAGGTAAAATTGTTACGAGTATTGGAGAGCGCAGAATACAAACCCGTAGGAGCGCAGCATGTAAAAAAAGCCAACGTGCGGATCGTGGCTGCCACCAACCGAATCCTTGGAAACGCCATTCGTGACGAAATCTTCCGTGAGGACCTGTATTTTCGCCTCGCCCAATTTCCCATTCAATCTCCGCCATTGCGTGATAGAGAAGGCGATGCTTGCGGTCTTGCCCAACACTTCTTGGCATATCGCAATGCCCAAGATGGCCTTCACAAACAACTTTCTGATCAGAGTCTCGAAAAAATCCGCCAATATGCTTGGCCTGGCAATGTCCGAGAACTAAAACACGCCATCGAGCGAGCGTATATTTTGGCCGACCACACCATTCACCCCGAGCACATCATTACCAATGAAATCAAAGCGCAAGAACCATCAAAAGCAGCGGGCATTCCGCATGGCATGCGCCTTGATGATATCGAAAAAATCGCCATTCTAAAGACACTCAAAAGTAACGATGGCAACCGCACAGACACCGCCAATCAACTCGGCATAAGCATCAAAACGCTCTATAACAAGCTAGACAAATACGACAACTCACCACTTGTGTAAGTCAAATAAAAACGATTGAGGCAGAACCTGTCTGCCTCAATCGAACTTATTATTAACAATTAGTGTCGGCTGCGTTAACACCTTCTTTTACTTCTTCGCATTTGTCTTCAATGGCATTACCAGCGTCTGTCATGGTGTCTTCCATTGCATTACCAGCGTTGTTCAATGCATCACCTGCGTCATCCATTGTTTGCTCAACGGCATCTCCTGCGTTTGACATGGCATCTTCTACTTTGTTTTCTTCGCCTTCTTGTCCACATGCTGCCAATGTTGCCGCTGTTACAAGAACCAAAGCGCTGTTTAGTAGAGTACGTTTCATAGTCATAATGGTAACCTCCATTTAGTGTTATAAAATTCTGCAAAATCAACGCTGAATAAGCGTGACTTCAAGAAACCGATTCAACCTATATTGGATGGTTTTTTCTTCCAAAGGTTGACGTCACTTAGACTGTTGCGAATGTTGTGCCAGCTTTCCAGAAACCACATAAACCACTGATTAATAATATTTTTTTATTGAATATTCACTTTTATAGGTGATGCTCGGCGTGCGTTGGCCTGTATTTTTTACCATTTTACTCGGTAACGCTTTCCGTCGAGGAAATGTAAAGACGCAAAAAATGTGCTGCCAATAAAAGCAAACTCACCAAAATAGACAAAAATACGCTTGAATGTTTGCGTCTCTGCCATAGAATTGGCGAAAAACCGATCCTCTGCGAATAGAGGCTCACCGCCAGAATAAAGGACACGTTATGAGCAGCACGCTTTTTACCTCACCACGACTGGATGGCTTTCGAATGCCTGCAGAACATGAGCCGCAAGAGCAAGTGTGGATGGCATGGCCAACCCGAGAAGACAACTGGCGCGAACAAGGCAAGCCGGCACAACAAGAGTTTGTTGCGGTTGCTGAGGCCATTTCTAAGGCCGCTGATGTCACTTTTATTGTGGATGAAAAACATCACGATCAAGCTCGTCAATCACTACCAGATCATATTCGATTGCTCACTATTCCCTCTGACGACTGCTGGATGCGTGACATCGGTGCGACTTATGTTGTGAATGACAAAGGCGAACGCCGTGCAAACAGCTGGCAATTCAATGCCTGGGGTGGCGAGTTAGATGGACTGTACGACTCATGGGAGCAAGACAACGCAGTGGCCGAAAAAATGGCCGCCGTTACGGGCGATCAAGTTTACGCAGCGCCTTTGATTTTAGAAGGCGGTTCCATTCATGTGGACGGTGAAGGAACGCTGTACACCACAGAAGAGTGCCTGCTTCACCCAAGCCGTAACCCTGATTTGAGCAAAGCGGACATTGAAGACCTACTAAAGGTGTATTTGAACGTAGATAAAATCATCTGGTTAAAAGACGGTTTGTTTAACGACGAAACCAATGGCCACGTAGACAATATCATGCACGTGATTCGCCCAGGTGTTGTCGCGTTAACCTATTGCGAAGACCCAAACGACCCGCAGTACGCGATCAGTCAAGCGGCCTTTCAAGTCCTAAGCAACACAAAAGACGCCAAAGGCCGAACGCTGGACATCATCAAACTGCCCATGCCCGGCCCACTGTACGTCAGCGAAGAAGAAGCCAAAAGCGTCGTTGAAAGCCCTAATATGAACCGCGATGCAGGCGAACGCTTAGCCGCGTCTTACGCAAATTTTTTAATCTGCAACCAGCACATTATTTTTCCTGTATTTGGCGTAGATACCGACGAGCAGGCTAAGCGTTTATTGCAAGCAGCATTCCCTGATTATGATATTCACGGCATTTATGCCAGAAATATACTATTAGGCGGTGGAAACATTCATTGCATTACTCAGCAGGTTCCAAAGAAATCCGCTGTAAAAGGTATTTAATCTTGGTAAATGTCTCTTGTCAGGCATTAAATTGGTGAAAGATGCTGCGCGGTCATTTCCATGTAAATAGCCCGACGATAACGCATTTTTATGACAGCAATATTTCTGTTTGTAGGCCAGTCACACTGTGCTAATCTCGCAGAATAACGCCTTGTTTTAACGGGTTATAATCCGTGTGGTTTGGTGTATTTTTTTGGCTAGAACAAAGGTAACTATTTACTGATGTTCGGTTGTACTAATTGAAGCGCTTTGCTTCTAATTTACGATGGCGTATTTCGCTTGGGGTAATATCAATGGATTCCACGTTTACTTTATTGGATCTAGGCTGGCAGGCTTACTTTCAACAACAGTTATCATTGGATGATTTAGAATCGAATCGCATTGCGCGTATTTGTGCTTTTAATAGCAACCAATATGAGCTTGTCGGTGAATTTGGCTTTTTTTCATTAGAAAGCCATTCAGATATGCCAAATATGGCGGTGGGTGACTGGGTTGTTACCGATACTGAAAACCGTTTTTTGCGCCTTTTAGAAGCCAGTTCAGCCTTTGAAAGCATTGCTTCCAATATCGATACTGTTTTTTTGATTTGCGCATTAAATCAGGATTTCAACTTAACGTTAATCAAACGTTATTTAGAACTTACCCATGAAGCTCAAGCTGATGCAGTGGTTGTATTGACCAAAGCTGACACCTGTGACGATGCCATGGAAAAACGCGCTCAAGTCGAAAAACTCGACCCATTACTGATCGTGGAAACCGTCAATGCGTTGGATGCAAACAGTTTGTCTTGTTTGGCACCCTTCCTTAAAAAAGGCAAAACGGTTGCTTTGCTAGGCGCCGTTGGATCAGGCAAGTCGGCCTTGATCAATACGCTGATGCAAACCACCGACAGCAATAAGACACAACGTAATATTGGCGAGTCTGGGTCTTTAAAAATCATGCCTTCAGGAGCGATTTTATTAGATACCGCTGGCATGCGTGAATTGCAATTAGCAGAGTTTGATAGCAGTGCCATTGCCAATTTCGCCGATATTATTGTCTTGGAAAAACAATGTCGCTTTAGTGACTGCCGCCATGAAGGTGAGCCTGGTTGCGCTTTAAAAGCCGCCGTGAAGTCCAATCGTCTTGATGAACAACGCGTTGCTGACTTCTTATTGCTGCGCAATGAAGACAACGACGACGATCAAGTCACGAAGTCTAAGCCACAAGAAAAATTTTATCGCAGCGCGCAATCTGACATTCGCGCAAGAAAACACAGCTCAGCTGAGTAAATTCATTCGATAACACGCAAAGCGGTTCCTCTATGATGAACCGCTTTTTTTATGGGATTTTCCATAAAAACGAGGAAGCATGGCCTGCGCCCTTTACACTCGCTCTATGAGTGTTTATAACTCGTTGCATTCCTTACGTCATTCCAGCCAAAACAACAGAGGCAGTTTTTCTGATTCCCATGTCCAATACTTTGCTCATTTATTCCACTACCGACGGCCATACTCAAAAAATCAGCCAAAAAATGCAATCTGTTTTAGAGCAGCAGGGTCATACTGTCACCTTGATGCCGGTGGAAGACGCTACGTCTGACACACTTGCCCAACATGACAAGATTGTTATTGGTGCCAGTATTCGCTACGGCAAACACCAAAAAAATGTGGCTGATTTCATCACCCAAAATAAAGCCTTGTTAGAGGACAAACCCAATGCGTTTTACACGGTGAATTTGGTGGCGCGTAAAGCCGAAAAATGCCAACCAGACACCAACCCTTATATTGTAAAATTTTTGGATCAATTGAATTGGCAGCCAGCTTTAAAAGGCGTTTTTGCTGGCAAATTAAATTATTCTATTTACGGCTTTCTCGACAAAAACATGATTCGTTTTATTATGTGGATGACCAAAGGCCCAACCGACCCAACAACCAATATGGAATTCACCAATTGGGAAAGCGTCGACCAGTTCGCACGCGATGTGGCGGATTTATAGTGTTGCCGTCCACGTCAATAACACGATAACACTCTTAAAAATCTTGTCTGCTATAAAGGACCCAACGACGTGACTGACGCGCTTTTACTTACCTTTGTTTTTCTGGTTGCTGGCGTTATTTCTGTTCCGATTGCGTCACGTCTTGGACTGGGCTCTGTGTTGGGGTATTTGCTGGCAGGCGTGATCATCAGCCCGCTGTTGGCCATATTAAGCGTTGACATACACTCCATTCAGCACTTCGCAGAACTGGGGGTGGTGTTGATGCTGTTTATAGTTGGATTGGAACTCAACCCTAAAAAACTGTGGGACTTAAAGTCCAAACTGATCGGTTTGGGGGGCGGACAAGTCGCCTTGACGGCACTCTGTGTTATGGGGCTGGGGGTGTTGCTAGACCAAGAGTGGCGCACCAGTCTCGCTATAGGTTTGGTGTTGGCACTCTCTTCGACTGCCATTGTCATTCAGACGCTGACCGAAAAGGGCCTGATGAAATCCGATGGAGGCCAGTCGTCTTTTGCGGTCTTGCTGGCACAAGATATTGTTGTGATTCCAATGTTGGCGTTTATTCCTTTGCTCGCAACACCTGAACTCATAGATGCGGTAAGCCATACTGCCAAAGCCCTGCATGACACTACCTCGACCGACAATGTGTCTCTGTTGTCTGGGCTTGAAGCTTGGCAAACCACATTAGTGACCTTTGGCGCCATTGCCATTGTGGTGTTAGGTGGCAGCTTTTTAGTGACGCCAATTTTCCGCTTCATTGCCGTTGCGGAATTAAGAGAGCTGTTTACCGCTGCGGCGTTAATGTTTGTGATCGGCACAACGCTGTTGATGTCGTTGGTGGGGTTATCCCCTGCTCTGGGCACGTTTTTAGCCGGCGTTGTGCTGGCAAACTCGCCTTATCGTCACGAATTAGAAAGCGACATTGCGCCGTTTAAAGGCTTGCTGTTGGGCTTATTCTTCATGACGGTCGGTGCGGGTATTAATTTCACCTTACTCTTCCATCACTTTTTTTCGATTCTTGGTTTAACCGTTGGACTCATTCTTGTCAAAGCCACCACTCTGTTGTTGCTTGGATGGTTTTTTAATATCCGTGGTTCCAACAAATGGTTGCTTGCGTTGGGGTTGGCGCAAGCGGGGGAATTTGGGTTTGTTCTGGTGTCTTTTACCGTCAGTAATGCCGTAATATCACAAGACGTAGCCGACACCTTACTATTAGTCGTTGCTTTGTCGATGCTACTGACGCCAGCCTTATTTATCATTTACGACCGCATTATTGCACCACGCTATGCCACCGACCACGCGGCAGAGAGCTTTGACGAGTTGCCTGATGACAACAAAATCATCATCGCAGGCTCAGGAAGGATGGGCAGCACAATAGACAACGTGCTGCGTTTAGCGGGGTTTCACTCTACCGTTATTGATTTCAGCATCAAACGTTTGAGAGCACTGCAACCCTTTGGCGTCAAAAACTATTTTGGCGACGCCACACGGCCAGACTTATTAGAAGCCGCGGGCATTGATGAAGCCTCTTTGCTGATTATTGCCATCGACAATCCAGAACAAGTGACCAAGCTCGTTAAATACGTTTGCTCGAATTACCCAGATCTACACGTCATTGCCAGAGCCTTTGACAACAATCATGTCTACGATTTATGGGCGTCAGGTTGTCGAGACATTATCCGTGAAAACTATGACAGCAGTTTGCGTATGGGGCGATCCGCCTTTGAGGCATTGGGTATTTCGCACAACAAAGCCGAGCAAATGATCGACGTTTTTAACCAACACGACAAAGTATCCATGGTTGAAGTCGCCGACGCACACCAAATCGGCGTGCCGTTTCACGAAAATAAAGTATTTATTGATCGTCTAAGCAAATACTTGGAAGAAAAGAACCCTCAATTAAAAGACGCCATGAAGCGAATTAAAGACCAAGCGGAAGATTGACTAATGCAAACGACCTGACACCTTGGCAAGCCGTTCGTGCCATTTTCCGGCATGGGTACGTTGGCAGGCTTCTTCCGTATCAAAACTGACTTGTTGAGGAAGCTTATTGAGTTTGATATTTACCCCACGTAATGCTTTTTCAATGGCAGCATAGAAATACGCGTCCTGCTTAGCATCGTACGCATTAGACAACGCCTCATCCGTATCAAACACGCACACAATTCTGAGGGATTGAGGAAAGGCATCGTAGTTAACCATGTGAGTGATCCATACAAAACCACTGACCGACTCCAGCGCCCCATCACACACCGTGGTCAACGCTTCTCTTATGGCATTTTCTATCTTTTTATCTGACTTTTTCATACACGCTCAATTCCTAAAAACGCTTGCAGTGTAACGCCTTACGAAATCATCGCCAACTTGGCCAGAGTACCCATGGAAAAATAAAAGCCAAATAGTGCAAATCCGTGCTTTTTAGTGATTAAGCGTTTTAACCAACTATTCAGTCGCGGCGCGATGCATTACACTATTTAACCATTAAAGAGCAGCGTAACAGTGCGCAAAAAAATCAGACCAACCACTCGGTAAAACTGATTTATGCTTTGATTTAATCCCCCAACAAGGAATTCCGCTGTGAAAAAAGTATTTATTGATGGCGAAACAGGCACGACAGGCCTTCAAGTAAAAGATCGCCTAGTCAACCATCCCGGCATTGAAATCATCAGTATTGATCCAGAAAAGAAACGTGACGTCGAAGAAAAACGTCGCCTGATGAAAGAAGCGGATGTAACCGTACTTTGCCTACCTGATGACGCTGCAAAAGACAGTGTCGTATTGGCGAAAGAAGAAGGCTGCCGCATTTTAGACGCCAGTTCAGTACATCGTGTTGCAGAAGGCTGGGTATACGGTTTGCCAGAGCTTGACGTGACACAACGTGAAAAAATCAAAAGCGCGCAATTTGTGTCTAACCCAGGATGTTACCCAACGGGTGCGATTTTGTTGCTAAAACCATTAGTAGAAGCTGGGTTATTGTCTGCGTCTTATGACTATTCCATTAATGCGGTGTCAGGCTACAGTGGTGGCGGGAACGCGCTAATTGACCGTTACGAAGGCGATAATAACGCCCCGATCTTTGGCGCTTACGGTCTGAGTTTTAATCATAAACACTTAGCTGAAATGAAAAAATGGTCTGGTTTAGACAAAGCGCCTATTTTCGTACCAAGCGTCGGGAACTTCCGCCAAGGCATGTTGACCTTTTTGCCAATTCAGCTAAAAGACGGCGTCACCATGGAGCAGTTACACGCTAAATTGGTCGAAGTGTATGCCAACGACATGTTTGTAACAGTCAATGGCCTTAATGTGGTAGCCGATAACGCAGCGCCATTCTTGACACCACACGGCTTGGAAGACACCAACCAAATCGAGCTGTCTGTGCTCAGTGAACCTGGCAACAAGTCAGGCATATTGGTCGCTAAACTGGATAATCTAGGCAAAGGGGCATCTGGCGCAGCCGTACAAAACCTCAACATCATGTTAGGTTTTGACGAAGCCATCGCCGTTAACCTTCGTTAATCCCTCGTTCGGGCTTCTTTCATTAACAAAGATGCCCGAACTTTCCTTTAAGGCACGCCAATGAGTCAACATAATCACCCAGTTCAATCTTCCACGTCGCTTCGCGACCTTGTCTGCGTGATGGCTCAACGTTACTGTCTGCTTGTTCTCATATTGGTCATTACAGCCGCAATTGGTCTCTTGTCTTATGAATTTTTAGGCCTGAACCAAGCACTGGTGGCTGGGCTGCTTTTCTTGTGCATCGCTTTCTGGGCGACGTCTCTGGTGCCCGCTTATTGGCCGGCTTTGGGCTTATTTGCCTTTGCAACTGCAACACAGCTGGCGCCAACCCAGGTGATCTTCGCAGGCTTTCAATCATCAACATTTTGGTTGTTGTTTAGTGGCATGGTGTTTGGTGCTGCCATCAACCACACGGGGATTAATTCTCGTGCGACACGTTTGCTCATGTTGATTTTGGGCAACAGCTACCAAGGTACGATTGTAAAAATCGCCTTGTTTGCCATGGCCTTGGCGTTTTTAATTCCCTCTGGCGTCAGCCGTATCGTGTTGATCATTCCGATCATCGCTTCTCTTGCCGATCATTTTGGCTATGACCAAGATTCTAATGGTCGTAAAGGCATGTTACTGGCGGCCGCGTTCGGAACATTTTTACCCGCCTTTTCGATTTTACCGGCAAATGCACCAAACATGTTGCTTTCCGGTATGACAGAAGCTCTCTACAACGCGCCTTTTTCCTATGGGGAATACTTGCTCTTGCACTTCCCTGTTTTGGGATTGGGAAAGCTATTCATGACCATTGGGGTGATTCTTTGGCTCTTTCCCGATCAAGCCCCTAACCAAGCAATACAAGCCACTATTGAAAAATCAGCCATGACCAAAATAGAAATTCGTTTGCTGATGGTGCTTTGTGCCTGCTTTGCTTTCTGGTTCACCGACTCCCTACACCATATTTCCGCAGGCTGGATTGGCCTTATTGCTGCTTTGCTATGTTTGTTACCCAGCCTTGGGTTAACTGGAAAAAATGTTATCGATAAAGACATTCAATACGGCACCTTGCTGTTTGCGGCTGGCATCATTGGTTTAAGTGCCATCATTGCCCATTCTGGTTTGGGTCGTGTTTTGGTGAACTATTTAACAGAGGTTATTCCGTTTTCACCACACACTCCTTTGTTGAACCTTAGTTTGCTGACATTCATTTCTACGTGTGTGGCTATCGTGACGAACTTAGCGGGTGTGCCAGCCATCATGACCCCTATGGCAGAACATCTTGCGGACATTACAGGATTATCCAAAGACGCCGTATTAATGACGCAAGTATTGGCTTTTTCAACGGTTTTTCTGCCTTATCAAGCTCCGCCGCTCATTACAGCCATCGCGCTCGGCAACCTGTCTATCAGTGCAGTGACTAAAGTGTGTTTGGCTACATTTGTGCTAACAAGTCTTGTGTTGCTGCCGCTGAATTTTATTTGGTGGTATTTTCTTGGCATGTTTTAAAAGCACGACGGCTATTTGGTGACAGCTTTTCTTCGAAAAATATCGTATTATCCACCGCTATTAGCCATTGACTCAGCATACTTACTTTTATTCCTATGATACGACTTTCTAATATTCAACTTCCTCTTGACCACGACGCTAGCGCAGTAGAAAACGCGATTTTATCCATGCTTGATATTTCAGCGGAAAAACTGGTTCGTTTTAATGTATTCCGCCGTGGTTACGATGCGCGTAAAAAAACCAACATCATGTTGATTTATACCTTGGATGTTGAAACAACATGTAATGATGATTTATTGCAGCAATTCTCAGATCATCAACAAGTTAAGGAAACGCCGGATTTAGACTATCACCCTGTTGCCCAAGCGCCTGTCACCTTGACCGAACGACCGATCATCATAGGTTTTGGCCCTTGTGGATTGTTGACTGCATTGGTACTGGCGCAAATGGGTTATAAGCCCATCGTGCTTGAGCGCGGTAAAGAAGTACGTGAACGCACCAAAGACACTTTTGGTTTTTGGCGCAAAAAAATTCTGAATACAGAATCTAACGTACAATTTGGCGAGGGTGGCGCGGGAACCTTCTCTGATGGCAAACTCTATAGCCAAGTGAAAGACCCAAAACAATACAGCCGTAAAGTGCTCAATGAATTTGTTGCTGCGGGCGCACCAGACGAAATTTTGTACGTTAGCAAACCACACATTGGTACTTTCAAATTAGTGGCCATGGTCGAAAAAATGCGTGCTCAGATCATTGCGTTGGGCGGCGAGATTCGTTTCAGCTGCCGCGTGGATGACTTGCATATTGAAGATGGTCAAGTCACTGGCGTTACGCTTGCTGATGGCGAACAACTGCATTCTAAGCACATCGCTATTGCTATTGGTCACAGTGCTCGTGACACTTTCGAAATGCTGCACAATAAAGGTGTTTATATCGAAGCCAAACCTTTCTCGGTAGGCTTTCGTATTGAACACGAGCAATCGTCTATCGACAAAGCACGTTTTGGTCCAAATGCAGGTAACGAAATTCTTGGTGCAGCGGATTACAAACTGGTTCACCACTGTAAAAATGGTCGTTCCGTTTATAGCTTCTGCATGTGTCCTGGCGGGACGGTCGTTGCCGCTACCTCGGAAGAAAACCGTGTCGTAACCAATGGCATGAGTCAATATTCTCGTAACGAACGTAACGCCAACAGCGCCATTGTTGTCGGCATTGATCCTTCAGATTATCCGGGTGGGCCGCTTGCTGGAATCGAATTCCAACGCAAACTAGAAAGCCTTGCTTACGAGTTAGGTGGCAGCAACTACGATGCACCAGCGCAAACCGTTGGCGCGTTTCTGCGTAACGAAACACCAGAAAAACTGGGTACAGTTGAACCTTCTTTCAAGCCGGGAATCAAGCTCACTAACCTAGCGGATGCTCTACCAGACTTTTGTATCGAAGCGATTCGAGAAGCCATTCCAGCGTTTAATAAGAAAATCCGCGGTTTTGCCTTTGACGATGCGCTACTAACAGGGGTAGAAACACGCACTTCAGCTCCGATCAATATCAAGCGTGATAACGACAGTCTAGAAAGCATCAACACCAAAGGGCTTTACCCAGCTGGTGAAGGCGCAGGCTATGCCGGTGGCATCATGTCAGCGGCCATCGACGGCATCAAAATTGCCGAAGCCATGGCATTGAGTATAAACGCCAAAAACGCATAACCAAGCTGCCACAAAGCCAATAAAAAAGGGAACACGCAACGAGCGTCTTCCCTTTTTTATTCAGCATCAGCACAGCGTCATCACAACACCGCTGTCTCACTTATATCAAAACAAATTTGACATTCACCTTGATTCAACACGCGGTTCACGCCAATGGATTCGCTCGTCGGCACCAAGCCATTTAACGTGCCGGTAATGAAAAAATAGTTTTTATCGCCATAGCCACGCTGAATGCATTGCAATATACCTTGCTGCACGATGGCTTTTTTCGCATCCACAAGTTGATCGACATTCACAGAAAAGTCATACCCTTGATTGCCGCCTTCAAAACGCACCTCCCCTGAAACAGGAGACGGAGTCACAAACACGCCATAGTTAAAGTAAAAATCGCACGCTGAATGGTTGGATGGGTGAATCTCTGGTCGAATCAATTCAACGGCCGCAAAAGGTGGTAAATCAGCCACCCTCTCTTTAACAGCGTCAAGCGTAGCGGGCACTGTTATTTGAAAACACACTTCCAGCTCAGTACCACGAATGGCTTGGCTCGAGATCGTTTCACCAATAGGTTTGAAAACCTGAAAATCAAAGATTGGGGACAAAATAATCACGCCATCCTTATCTACAATTTTCCAACCTGCCACCCCCGCGCCCGACGCCACCAGCTCAGTAATTAACGAATCTTGTGCTGCGCAAAGTGCATCAAACGTCTGAGTTAGCGATAAAGACGCATCATGCTGAAACTCTTTAACTATCTTAGAATACTCTTCGAATACCATAGTGTAGGGAACCTTTTTTGTCATAACGAAAAGTGGCGCTGACGATTTTCAAATACAAAAAATCCGCTGCCAAATTGATTCCATGTTGGCTGAAACAATGGAAAATAAAATGTTGTATTTGCGCCACGTTATTTTGATAAAGCACGCTAGGCATTGTTTCATCTGCGTATCATTTGCCTGTATTATGCACGCCTACATTCTCCCTACAAAGAAAAGGAACTTTCTGTGAAGAAAATACTTGCTGTACTTGTGTTTGCTCTGGTGGCCGCCTGTCTGGTGGCACCTAAATTTATCGCACCGAAGCACCAAGCTAAAGTGGTCGAGCTGGTGTCAAACATCAACAAAGCACCCGGTTATCATGCAGCCATTGTGACAACGCATTCCGCGTGGTTCGGCTCTGAAAACAAAGTACAAGTGAGCTTCGATACGACTCATATTGACCCGACGATTCAAGGTGGAAAAATTGAAGCTGAGCTGATTGTCGACACGCACTTTGGTCCGTTGTTATTTTCAAAGCAAGGCGTATTCGGTTGGTTCGAGTCGACGATTCGTTTGGATGGAGAAAAACAACGCGCGATTTTACTTTGGGATGAAAATCAGCCTCTGTACGCACTTTCTGTCCTTAGCGACGTTACTGGCAACATTTACCTTGCCGATAACATCCCTGCGCTTAGCAATGCGGCCAATACGTTTCAATTTAGCGGTTATACAGGACAAGGTGACATAACCAAAACAGGTATCAACTACCAAGGTGTTTTAGATCAACTAGATATAGTGGATGGATACACTCCGGTTAAAGCATCGGGGTTTTCACTGTCAATCGAGTTAGACGCGGATCTGGCCACCATTATGAAAGGTGGCTTTTATGACAGTACAACCGATCTAAGCCTTGAGCAGCTGGATATTGGTACGGATGCGACGTTTTCAGGTTTGAACATGGAAATGGGATCCAGCTTAGATAAAGACGCTCAATTGGGCAGCATTGGGCTTGCTTACTTAATCAAAGACGTTGTATACGGCGATTTCCAGGCAAGTGACCTGACGTTGGTGACAGAGTTAAACAAACTTAGCAACCAATTCTTCATTGACTACAAAAATGTCTCAGACATGCTGCTGAATGATGCACCAGTGTCGGATGATACCTATGCGGCGTTGTTTGATTTCATGCAAGAGCATCTTGATGAGTTGTTGGCTGCCAAACCTGAATTCAACATTACGGACTTTAGCGGTTCTTTTCCAAATGGTCGTTTTAAGGCCACATTAACCAGCACATTAGCAGACATAGATACTCCCACTATGGAAGAGCTGTCGACCCCTGAGTTTTGGTTGTATAACATGATTGTGAATGCCAACATCGAAGCCGATCAAGCGTTGCTTCACAGCTTGGCGGAGCAGTTTGTTGCCAGCAAAATTTACGCGCCAGCGGATGCCCCAGAAGTCAAAATGCAAACACAAATGATCATTGATGGCTTGATTCAACAAGGCCTAATAACCTCAGAAGAGGATCAATATAAGAGTGAGATCCACATCGAAGATGGCCAAGGTAAAATCTACGACACCGAGTTTCCGTTGATGTAATCCGGGTTCATTTGACAGTCAATCGATACAAAAAAGGCGCGTTTTTTTCTGAAGTACAGATAAAAACGCGCCTCTTAATTAAATTGAAACCTGTTAGTTCGCGGCGAACGTTTCGCCGTTGTATTGCGTAACCAAGCAATCGGTGCCTTTCTCTTTCAGCATTTTACAGAAATCCGAGCCGAAGGACTTGCTAAAAAATGGCCCCACTTTTAACTGATACATCATTCGACCACTGACCTCTTTCTCATTAATCAAGGGGGTAAGACCGTCAAATGACGCTGGCGATTTTTTCTGCATTACCTTCCATCCGCGAATCGCATCTTGACGATTACCATAAGCGGCCACTTGCACTCCGTACTCTTGTTTCTGTACCGCCATTGGCGCCGCAACAACCGGTGGAGCAGCATTGGCCATTTCCACGCTTTCTTCCGTTGAATCGGCCATCATCTTATCTGAGGCCTCTTCATTTATTGGTGCTGGCGTGACCGCAGGAATCACATTTACGGCGGCCATACTATCGTCGGAAATAATATTCTCTTGAGGCTCACCCTCAGTCATAGTGTTGGATTTCTCTTGCTTTAAAGCGGCAATTTCGGCTTCGAGCGCATCGATTTTATCCAGTTTCACTTGCGCCGCTTGCCATTGATCTTCATGAGCACGCACTTTATTTTGCAAATCATCGTAGGTCATGAAGGTATTTTTTTCATCCATGGATGAACAAGCAGTCAATGATAAACCGGCCAACGCAATAAGCCACTTTTTGGACATTTCCATGATTCAATTCTCCGTGTACATCGTTCGGACTCTGCGCTTACTAATATGAGTGTGTATGCCATTCATACAGGATCAGGTGACTAGTAAGTGATGTCCCCACAAAATTAAGGCATAGCGAGCCGCTTTGCCAATGAAAACCAACGGTAAAAAATACCAAATAGGTGTACGTAACACACCCGATACTAAAGCAATCCCATCGCCAACAACAGGAAGCCATGTAAATAATAAACTCCAAATGCCATATCGATTAAAAAACCGCTCGGCCTTTTGACGAGACGATGCACTGATAGGAAACCATTTAGACTGCTCGAAACGCACTAAATAACGCCCTAACACCCAGTTTGTAAGGCCACCTATTGTATTACCAACACTCGCCCATCCCCACAAAAGTAACAACGAGGCGGATGCTTCATTAGCGTAATAGAGCAATAGCCCTTCTGACCCCATCGGCAAAATCGTCGCAGACAGAAAAGACACAAAAAAAACCGTCAGGTAATCCCACACAATATTGCCATACCCATTCATATCAAAATAATTCGATTTCTAAGCAAGAAAACACTGATCTATCTCAATTTTCTCGACTAGGAAACCCAAGACAAAACATTTACTCTTTTACGTTGCTTTTATAACGCCGGTGTTTATAACAAAGTCATTACTGAGCGCATCATCTATTTACTGTAACCAACAAGACCGACCTTACTTTTTGGAGCTGGCATGCTGGAACGCGTCAATGATATAAAAATTCGCTACAAGCTATGGGCTATTATTGGCTTAATGTCCATGGGAACGGCGGCACTTATACTCGTTTCTCTAACGTCTTTATTTTACAGTCATGTGGACGCTCGCAAAGACCGTACTCATGACATTTTAAATATTGTTAACGCGACCCTAGTTCCTCTTTATGAGAAACAAAAATCGGGAGAATTAACCGCAGACCAAGCCAAACAACACGCCTTATCTCAACTGTCCACTTACCAATATGGCGACCAACAAAGTCTGTGGGTTCTGGACCAAAAACAACACCAAATAGTCAATGCACCGGACACCTACGCCGGTAAGTCAATACCAGCCTCACTCGCCAACGCTCTCAAAGCGGCCCCATTTACATCAGAGCGCTACCAATCCATTGCGTTCGAATTTAAAGGCAATGACCACATAGTACATAATATGGTCGCGACCGCCTCCACTTTTCAGCCTTGGAATATCACGATTATTGCCACGGCGTCTATGAATGCAGTGATGGACTTTTTCCTTGTCGCTTTGGTTGATTATGCCATTTTAGTTTGCGTATTAACCGTTTTAGTCGGCGGAACCGCTCTGTATATTATCCATCTTGTCACCCATCGGGTAACGGCTTTGTGCAAAACTATGACGTCCGTTCAACATTCTGGTGATTTAACGAAACGCGTTGAATTTAAAGGCAAAGATGAAATGGGTGACATGGCCAGAGCCTTTAATAGCATGATGAACGATTTTCAATCTATCGTTCGAAATGTCAGCCATTCAAGCGAGTTACTCGATAGCATCGTTAGTCAAACCAATAACTCCACCACTAAAACCGTTCTGGGCGTGTCGAAACAGTTATCCAACACAGGTCAGGCAACGGATTTGATGCACAGCGTCATGACCTCGGTCGAAGAAACGCTTGCTATTGCCGAACAAGCCAACGATACCACTCAAGAACTTGGCCAACATTCAAAACAGGGTCTTGGGGTAATGAACAAAGCCAACCAAGACATTCAACAACTGTCTTCTGAAGTGGGCGAAGCGGCCAAGCAGATTCAACAATTGCGTGAAGAAGTAACTCACATTAATGATCGTCTTGGTGTCATTGCCGAAGTGGCGGACCAGACCAATTTACTGGCATTAAACGCGGCCATTGAAGCCGCCAGAGCCGGTGAACAAGGGCGAGGATTTGCGGTTGTTGCTGACGAAGTTCGTCAGCTGGCGCAGCGTTCACAGTTAGCGGCCACGGAAATTGGCGGCCTTATTGATCAATTAACCCAACAAACCTTGACCACCGTGGATGTGATGGAGTCGGCGCGCAATACCGCGCACCAAGGTGCAGAACAAACCTCACAGGCTGGGCAAGCGTTTTCTGAAATAGCCAGCGGGGTGTTGTCCATTTCCAAGCTCAACAGTACCATCCGTAAAGCCGCCGAACGACAATTCGAATCATCGCAAACCGTCCATCAAACGTTAGAAAATATTGCCAATATCTGCGAAGAAACCAATCACAACTCAACCGACATTCAAAAATCCGTTAACAACCTACAAGAATGCGCAAGCCAGTTACGCAAACTTGTCCATCAGTTTAGTATTTGACACAAAGGTCAGTAACGAGAGGAGAGACTAAAAAGAAGCAATCGTGACAGTTCACGCCCTTATACCGTGCACAGAAATAGGATATTCTTGAAATCTCGTTTTTTTTGGAGATTATGTGAAAAAGAAGCCGTTTACCGCTTTAACTTATTGGTGAGTCCCATTATGTTTGGGTATAGTAAATCCAAACCTAATCAGGACAACTCTGATTTGAATTAGGCAACAGATCTTTAACGGTACGTTTTATGAAGGATCGAACATGGCGACTGATGCTCAAGATAAGCTAGATTCTCTTTATCAACATATTCAAGCGGTTATCTTAACCCGCCAACATCCAGTCACAGGGCTTTTTCCAGCCAGTACCAGCATCAATAATCACGGCAACTATACCGATGCATGGGTACGAGACAACGTTTACAGTATTCAGGCCGTTTGGGCGTTACACCTAGCTTACAAGCGCGCTTCCAACCCTCAAAAACGTGCGAATGAATTAGAGTTTGCCTGCATAAAAATGATGCGCGGTTTGTTATTTGCCATGATGCGTCAGTCCCACAAAGTAGAAGCCTTTAAACACAGCCTAGACCCGAAAGATGCGCTACACGCCAAATACGACACAAAAACAGGCTTAGAAGCCGTGGCGGACGATGCATGGGGGCATTTGCAAATTGACGCCACCAGCTTTTATTTGTTGATGTTGGCGCAAATGACTAAGGCAGGCAGCAAGCTGATTTTTTCTCGCGATGAATTCAATTTCATCCAAAACCTGATTTACTATATTTCTCGCACTTACCGTACGCCCGATTATGGTATTTGGGAACGAGGAAATAAAGTCAACAACGGCAAAGCTGAAATCAACGCCAGCTCTGTGGGCATGGCAAAAGCCGCCATGGAAGCCATGGACGGATTAAACCTATTTGGCAGTGATGGTCCAGAGTGGGCTGTCGTTCATTCGTTTGCCGATGCGGTGGCGCGAGCAGGCTCAGTTCTTCAATCATTGCTTCCAAAAGAATCCCGCTCAAAAGAAGTCGACAGCGCCATCCTCAGTATTATTGGCTTCCCTGCTTTTGCGGTAAACGACGAAAAACTGGCACGACGCACGCGAAAGGAAATCATCAGCAAACTGGGGGGTGAATACGGCTGTAAACGCTTTTTACTCGACGGCCATCAGTCGGAATTGGAAGATCAAAGTCGAATTTATTACGAGTACGACGAGCTGATTAATTTTGAACACATCGAATCAGAATGGCCATTGTTCTTCACGTATCTGTATATCGATCGATTGTTTGCCAGAGACTGGGAAAGCGCCAATTTTTATCGCCATAAATTAGAGTCATTAATGGTCGAAAAAGACGGTCAAATGCTGCTGCCAGAATTGTATTACGTGCCGCAAGAAAACATCTTAGCCGAAAAAGAAAAGCCAGGGTCACAAAAACGCGTTCCCAATGACAACCTACCTTTGGTATGGGCGCAAAGTCTGTATTTGGTTGGAAAAATGCTCGATGAAGAACTGATCAATACGGATGACCTAGATCCATTGGGTCTGCATCGCATTCAGTATCGTCCCAACAAAGTCACCACTTCCATGGTGATTCTGGCTCAAAATGACAACGTAAAACAGAAGCTCTTGAATGCCGGCTGTTTATGCCAAACGCTGGAAGACATTGCGCCTTTAAAAGCCATCAGTGCCGATCAATTAGTTGAAACCTATCGCCATCTTGGCGCGTCAGAGACATTGGGGTTAACCGGTCGCCCAAACCGTGCGTTAAACAGTTTGGCCACTTCTCAGGCGTTTAACATCGATGGTGAAAGTTACCTTTGCTTATCTTGGATTCAAAACGAAGACAAAGATTACCGCAAAGTCGACCCAATCCTATTCCAAGCGCACATTCGCAACGAATTAAAAATCATCGCGGATCATTGGTATTATCAAGCGAACGCTGTCTTTACCATTTTAATCGATGAAGCCATGAGCGAGATGAAAGGCAGTGATGCGCTATTCGAATTTATTCGATTGCTGCAAAAGCGCGAGCACGAAGAGTTCCGAGTCATTCCTCAGTCTGCTAAAAATGCGTTTAAATCTGGCAATCGCCGTTCCATTATTATCAACACCATAGATCAACAGCAGCTGGGCGCCAAACTGCCTGTTCATGATGCATTTTGGCCACTGTCTGACAAACCAAAAGCCTATGATGTGGCGGAGATTAAAAACGCAGAAACCGACGCCTTACTCGCTCGATTTACCACGCAACCCAGCATGAATGAAGCCATTGATTGTCTGATGGAGCTAGGCAGACGTCGTGCGCTGATGAACACGGTTCCCAATTCAACACCAGCGGTTACCGCCTACAAAGTACTGAACAGCGTTTACTTTCAGGCGCTGCTTTCTGAAAACTGGCGCTCGGCCAGATTGCTGTATTCCTTGGTATTAAAGCCCACCACCGACTTAGCCACGTACATTGCCGACATCACTGTTCGACAACGTCTATTAGTCATTGGAGAAACACCAGAAACAGAGGTGGATATCAGCTCACCTCTGCATCAGGATGTGATTTTAGACATGCTAAGAAGCGTGTCGTCGTCTCCTATCGGCTTAGTCATTTGCCACGAACTGATCTCTATCGCTGGTACTTTAATAAAAGTCCACCCTGATTTTTTCTCCGGGGTAAGAACCATTCGAATCCACAACCTTGCACAGCTTTGCGCACGACAATTTGACCCAGTGGACGATGCGCCGGTTTTTGAAACATTATCAAACGTTTCTCCCAGTGAGCTTTACGAAGCCCTTAAACAAGTGTTACAACAAAAGCACGATGAATTTGCACACGTTGCCAATACCATGCGTTATCACAACAGCACAGACGCACAGAGCAAGATGAAAGACGTGGATTGGTTTGACTGGCGTTCAGAGCAAGGCATGATTACCAAGCTGCCTGAGTCAATGCTTCTGCAGCTCTGGGAAAGTCTGAGCAATGCGAACACCATCGTGTTTGGCGACGTACAAAGCAACACGGCTTTAGACTGTAAACGAGCACTCAGTTCAATGACACCTGGTGAAGACACCTTTGCCTTGTTGATTGAAACATTGACATCAGATATTCACCCAAGCTGGTATAAGAGTTTGATTTTTGAAGGGTTATACGCCTTTATACGATTCTGTCAGCAACACAAAAACTGTAAGTTTGAACAGGAAATAAACCTACCTGTTCTGGTCTCTCAAGCGGCGTTAGACCATGCTAAGCAACACCAAGCGGAACACCCAGAAGACAGTTGGGCCGACGCCGCTTTGGACGAATTTGCACAAATTACACCGAATAAAGTAAACCAATACTTACGTTGGACAGTGAGCAAACTTCACAGTCATCAGCACCAACACTCAACGAGTTAACACGCTCACTCTTGCTGGAGAAGTGAATGGATCTACTAAAAAATGCCCTAATTAATGACGTGTTGAACACACACTGTTCTGACCCGTTTGGATGTTTAGGACTGCATGAATCCTCTACGAAGAAAGGCCTGTCGTTAATTGTTTGGCAGCCGGAAGCAACCGCCATTCGTGTCTTGGCAATCGATCAGGACACAGAATTGGCGAAAATGCGCCAAGTCGATGACAAAGGATTGTTTTTAGCTGAATGGCCAAAAACACAGACTCGCTTTCATTATCGACTAGAAATTACTTACAAAGACAACAGCACACACACGTTAGTAGACCCTTATCAATTCCCGAACACCACCTTTGTTGACCCAAGCCACCATCAAGCAAGCCTTTACAAAAGCCAAGGGGCCATTCGCGTCGGTGCAAAAGTAAATGATGAATTAACAATACAGGGAACACGTTTTGCGGTTTATGCACCCGCCGCACGTTCTGTCTCTGTTGTGGGGGACTTCAATGCATGGGATGGCCGAACTCACCCTATGTCGAGCAATGGCGATGGCATTTGGCGTTTGTTTATTCCAGACGTGAATCACGGTGCGCGCTACAAATTTGAGATTCGTGCTAACAATGGCGATATTCTGCCCCATCGCAGCGACCCTTATGCCCAGCGGATTGAACAATTTCCATCTTTTGCGAGCGTCACCTGCTTTGACAACAAACATGCTTGGCAAGACGATATTTGGGTAAATCGTCCTATTGAAGACATCTACGAGAAACCGATGAGCATTTATGAATTGCACATCGGATCGTGGCGTCGAAAGGAAGATAATCAGCCACTCACCTACCTTGAAATAAAAGATCAGCTGGTGCCTTACGTTAAAGAAATGGGCTACACGCACGTCGAACTTTTGCCCATTACAGAATACCCTTTTGATGGTTCTTGGGGCTATCAGCCTGTTGGGTTGTACGCGGTTACCTCCCGCTTTGGGACACCAGAAGACTTCAAAGCGTTGGTCGATGCACTTCACCAAGCCAATATTGGTGTGATCATGGATTGGGTACCGGCGCACTTTCCTGCCGACAGCCATGGTTTGGCCAACTTTGATGGATCCAAACAGTACGAATACCCTGACCCTAAAAAAGGCTGGCACCCTGAGTGGAATTCGCTGATTTACGACTTTGGCAAAGAGCATGTCGTAAATTACCTCATCAGCAACGCGGTGTATTGGTTAGAAGAATTCCACATTGACGGTCTGCGCGTGGACGCGGTGGCCTCTATGTTGTATTTGGATTATTCCCGTGAAGACGGTGAATGGATTCCCAACAAAGACGGTGGCAACCATAATTACGAAGCCATTGATTTCTTACGCCGCTTAAACGAAACCGTGTACTTGAATCACCCTCGCTGCTTTACTGTCGCAGAAGAATCAACCGCTTTTCCGGGTGTGTCCAAACCTACCTATATGAACGGCTTAGGCTTCGGTTTCAAATGGAACATGGGCTGGATGAACGATTCTTTGGATTACATTAAAAAGGATCCTATCTACCGCCAGCACCATCAAGGCGAACTCAGTTTTAGTATGGTTTATGCCTTCGATGAGCAATTTGTGTTGCCAATTTCTCACGACGAAGTCGTACACGGCAAAGGCTCGATGATCACTAAAATGCCAGGAGACGCTTGGCAAAAGTTCGCTAACTTACGCGCGTTTTCAGCTTACATGTATTTCCACCCAGGCAAAAAGCTTAACTTCATGGGCAACGAGTTTGCACAAGGCCAAGAATGGAGCCATGAACGCTCTTTGGATTGGCATTTGCTGGATACGGATTACCACAAAGCGCAACAAGCGTTATCGAAAGATTTGAATCACCTTTATCAGGGTGAAAGCAGTTTGCAGTACGACCATTCTTATCACGGCTTTGAATGGATAAGTTACGATGATAACGCCAACAGTATCTTGGCTTTTGCGCGTAAAGCGAAAGACAGCACTGAGCACACGGTTGCTGTGATCAATTTTACGCCAACACCGCATGGACACTACCGCATTGGCGTGCCGAAAGCGGGTCGTTATCAAGTCATTATGGACACAGATAAAACGTCATACACGGGCAGTGGTTACGTAAACATTAATGAGTACACGACACAAGCCGTGATGAGTCATGGTCGTGAACACAGTATCGAACTGCAAGTGCCACCGCTTGCTGGTGTGTTATTAAAATGGTTAGGCGAGTTTTAATTCTCGCCCTTTCAATCACAGCGTCTAGAGGTTTTCATGAACCAAGAGCAACAGGTTACCAATGGCTCCCCTTTTCCTCTAGGTGCTATTGTCACCAAGGATGGTGTTAACTTCGCAGTGGTGGCGGAAGACGCCAGTCAGCTGTATTTATGTCTGTTTGATGAGAAAGGCAATGAGCAAGAATCCTTGCCTTTTCTTAATAAAACGAAAGGCATTTGGTACATGGAGGTGCTTGGTTTAACAGAAGGCCAGCATTATGGATTACGGACAGAAGGCGAATTCAAACCTGAACAGCAAATGCTCTACAATAAGCAAAAGCTACTGATTGACCCGTATGCGAAAGAGCTCAGCGCCAAGCTTGTGTGGAACGAAGACCAAGCTGCAATCACCAAAGAGGGTCAGCCACACCAAACCGATTCTGCCTACTGTGTGCCCAAATCGATTGTCCGCACCGTAGAAGCAAAGTCAGATCGCCCCGGAAGAATAAAAGTCACTCCGTCGAGCCGTGCTCTGTATGAATTACACGTAAAAGGTTTCAGTAAAAATCTGCCCATTGAACGCGGGCTGCAAGGTACTTATCTTGGCGTTATTTCTTCCGCTGGCATCGAACACTTAAAAAGCCTGAACATCACGACCATTCAGTTAATGCCTTGCTTTAGCTTCATGACAGAACGTCATTTACAGCAACTAGAACTGAATAATTACTGGGGCTATAACCCAATTAGCTTTTTTGCCGTAGAACCTTCCTACGCCATAAAAGATGCAATTGTTGAATTCCAACAAATGATAGATGGATTACGCCAAGCGGGTTTTGAAGTGATTTTAGACGTGGTGTATAACCACACCGCAGAAAGTGAGGTAGACCAATCCAGCGTGTGCTACCGAGGCTTGGACAATGCGCGCTATTACCGCCACCAAGATGGTCAATATTTGAATTACACAGGCTGTGGTAACTGCATTGATACCTACAGCCCCACCAGCATTCGCCTTATTTGTGACAGCATGCGTTATTGGGTTGACGTCATGGGCGTCGATGGCTTTCGCTTTGATCTAGGTGTCGATCTTGGTCGAACTGATCACGATTTCACGGCAAAAGCCCCACTGTTACAAGCTATTCTTCAAGACCCTATTTTAAGTGGAACCTGCCTTGTTATGGAGCCTTGGGACATTGGCCCTAACGGTTATCAAGTCGGACAATTCCCCAGAGGATTCTTGGAATGCAACGACCAATACCGAGATACCATTCGTCGTTTCTGGCGCGGTGATGATGGCAAAGTACCCGAGTTCGCGACTCGCCTTATGGGATCCAGAGACTACTTCCATAAAGGACACAAAAGCGCGCTGAATTCGGTTAACTACATCACCTACCACGATGGTTATACCATGAAGGATTTGGTGTCTTACCATGAACGCCATAACCTCGCCAACATGGAAGAAAACCGCGACGGTCACGGCGACAACATTAGCCAAAACTTTGGTACTGAGGGAGAAACAGACAACAAAGACATTCAAGAAAAGCGCCTAAACCAGCAGCTTTGTTTTATCGCAACGCTACTATTAAGCCAAGGCACGCCGCACCTTTTAGGCGGTGATGAACTGTCTCACAGTCAACAAGGCAACAACAACGCCTATTGCCAAGACAACGATATTACTTGGCAAACTTGGCAAGACATAGACGCTGAAACCAGCCAAGCAAGAACCGCGATAAAAGACACCATAGCAACACTGATGGCATTACGAAAAGCCTATCCTATTTTTGCAGAAATCCGCTTAGAAGATGACCCACTTTATCAGCATACGTCGTTGGATAAGATTCATTGGCTTAATGAGCAAAGCGAACCAATGACGATCGAAAACTGGGCCGATGACAGCCGACATTTTATTGCGTTGACGCTCACACCCGCGGATCTTTCTAACAGCTTTTGGATTGTTTTTTACAGCAGCGACGCACCACTAAGCGTTCCATTACCAACAGACAATGGCGAGGTTGAAACACTTTACCAAACACCCGGTTTGTCCATCAAAGAGGGCGCACTCCATTGCGCTTATCGGGGTGTTTTTGTCGGTAAGTTTTAATCAGCACGAACGTCGTCATTTTGATTAAACTGCAAATCCGCTAATCGCTTATACAAGGCACAGCTTGCGAGCAATTCGCTGTGTGTGCCTTGGGCAATGATTTCCCCTTGCTCCATCACAATAATCCGATCTGCATTCAATACCGTGGCCAAGCGGTGAGCAATCACCAAGGTGGTTCTGCCCTTCATCAAAGGTTCAAGTGCCGCTTGGACCTTGCTCTCGCTTTCGGCATCCAAGGCACTGGTTGCTTCATCTAACAATAAAATGGGTGCGTCTTTTAATATCGCCCGAGCAATCGCCACACGTTGCCTTTGGCCACCAGACAAACGCACGCCGTCTTCTCCTAAACGCGTCTCATAGCCTTTGTCCAAACGAGTAATAAATTCATGAGCATTGGCTTGTTCGGCAGAATATTGAATCGATTCCTTGCTGGCATTGCGATTGGCGTAACCCAAGTTATCGTAAACCGTTTGATCAAATAGAACTGTCTCTTGGGGTACCAAGGCAAAGCGCTGACGTAAATCGTCTAAGGAATACGCTTTAATGTTTTCGCCAGCCAAGTAAATACCGCCTTCTTGAGGATCATAAAAGCGCAGAAGCAATTCAAATAAGGTCGACTTACCCGCGCCTGATGGCCCAACTAAAGCCAACATCTCACCTTGTTTAATGGAAAACGACAAATTCTTTAACGCGGCATAATCCGGTCTGGTTGGGTAACGAAATTCGACATTATCAAACCTGATGACTTCGTCGCCTTGGTGGATTTCGGTCATGCGCTGAGAAGGAAACTCGCTAGCGCCACTCACCACGGCACTTTTAGCACTGAGCAACTCCATAATACGTTCTGCTGCCCCCGCCGCCCGTTGCAACTCGCCCATAACTTCAGAAATAGCCCCAACCGCGCCAGCAACAATGATCGAATAAAACAAGAAACTCGCCAGATCTCCGGCACTGATCTCACCTGAGATAACGTCTTTGCCACCAAACCACAACATCACGCCAATACCACTCATGGACAGCAAAATAACCATCAAGGTAAGCCAAGAACGTTGCTGAATGCGTTTTACACTGACATTAAAAGCGCGATCTACTGTGGCAGAAAAACGCTGTGCATCGTGCTTTTCATGAGTAAAAGCTTGCACGACTTTTATGTGACGCAGCGCTTGTGATAAATAGCGCCCGACATTAGCCACTTCATCTTGGCTATCACGTGAGAGTCGGCGTACTCGTCGTCCAAAATACACCACAGGCACAATGACAAAAGGCACACAAGTCAGCAAAATAAGCGTGAGTTTAAAATGCATCACCAATAAGAATAAGATCCCACCCACTAGCATCAAACTGCTGCGCAAAGCGATCGATAAAGAAGAACCAATCACGCTTTGTAACAGTGTGGTATCGGATGTGATGCGAGATTGTATTTCGCTGGGAGAATTGTCTTCGAAGAAAGAGGGAGATAAGGTCAGCAGATGCGCAAACACCGCTTGGCGAATATCCGCCACCACGCGCTCACCTATCCATGACACCAGATAAAAGCGGCAGAAGCTGCCAATGCCCAACAAAAAAACCAAACCAATGAATATCATCAAGGCCTGAGTCAGACCGGCTTCAGAACCCGATGCCAAACCACGGTCAATCAGAAATTGAACGCCCTTACCCAAGCTAAGCATAGTGCCAGCGGTCACCACCAAAGCAATCAGAGCCAAAACCATTTGGCGTCGATAAGGACGTAAAAAAGGTAAGAGTGTCTTTATTCCGCTTTCCGCACTGTCCGATTCATTCATTCGTCACAACCACCATAAAGAAATAATGATCGTCACTATAGCGCATCTGAGGACTCAGAACTGAGCAAATACCAAGTACAGATAACTCACCTTGATTCACACTGTATTTTAGGAAACCGACTTAAATCCCATACGGAAACCACCCCAATGTTGTCCATTAACATAGATAGGCACAGAAAGATCATGGAGAATCTCCCCTGTATCGCGTTTATAGGTCTGCAGTAAAAAGCTGTCCGTATGCGCACCACAACGACGGCCTGTCGCGTCGTTGAAAATACGCTTACTGCGGTTGTTCACCAAATCTTTTTCATAGTCGCCACTTAACGGCTGACTGAATTTTTTATTGTGCGTTGGAAAGTAACCATTCACGTCGACGGCGCCCGCAAACATCACTTGGTCGTATTTTTCCAGAACCGCTTCCTGAATGACAGGAAAAGCACGGTCACTAAACGCATCATAAGCGGTGCTGAACTTCTGTGGGTTGGTATTGCGGATTGGTTGATAATCACGAGAAAACACCGCCTGCTTAGTCAATTCGCCTTTCTCGATCGCGGTTTCAAAAACTTGCCCTATCGCCAGTGCCGAGGCTTTGGCTTCTGCCAGCAGCTCAGAGAAAAATAATGACTGATCGACTTTGTCTAACTCTCTGAACACCACTTCTGCGCCATTACTCAGCCCAGCGGCTTCTTTCGATAAACGATCACTGCGCTCGGAAATATCGTTAAGAGAACCACTGATACGTGAAATTGAGCCATTTATTTGCGTACTGGTTGCGCCCAGTGTCTCCCCCGCACTTTCTACCTCTGACAGCACTTGTGAAGCATGTCGTACCTCTTCCGTCAGTGAAATAAAGCGCTGAGTTTCTCCTAACAATGTACTCGATAAGGACTCAGTAAGGGATTTTAACGCCGACATTTCATGATGCGTCAACTGGCTATTACGGCGCACATCCGCCAGTAAACTGGAAATTTGCTCAGAGGCATCCGCACTTTTGGCCGCCAATGCGCGAACTTCGTCCGCGACGACCGCAAAACCTCGACCTTGCTCACCAGCCCTAGCCGCTTCAATGGCCGCATTCAAGGCCAACAGATTCGTCTGTTCAGAAACCGCTTTAATCACGGCCGTGATGCTATCGATATCATCAGCACTTTTGGTTAACAAGGCCAACTGCTCACTGGCCGTTTGCACCTTACCTGTTAGCTCATGTATTTGATCCGCGCTCTGTGTCAATGCACTTTGAGCTGTGTGGCTCGACTGTGCCGTTTCCGTCATGGTATGCGCCAACTGCCCCAAATTTGTCGACAGAGTGAGCCCCGTTTCTGACAGCATTTCTACCGCTTTTGAAATTTGCTGGCTATCATCGCGCGTTAAGTGAATGTCTTTGCTAAGGGTATCCACGAAATGAGAGACCTCAGCCGCCCCCATGGCCATTTTAGACGTCGCATGGGTCACACTTTTACTCACGTCTGTCAAAGCAGAAGACGTGTGTTCTGAGCCGTTTTCAACGTCTTGATTGGCCGACTTCACATTGCTAAGCCGCCAATGCAGTACGAGCAAACACCCACTGAGTAAGATCCCCGCCAGCGCAAAATAAGGCGACACCGAGCCTTGCACATAGCCCGAAATAAACAACACCAAAAGCCCTAAAACAGCGCAAAACTGGAAATACACCATCGCCTTTCCCTTCCTATAATTTTTATTTTTCTAGTGTTTAACGGCATCCCTGTCAGGTCAACACAAAACGAAAAGCCTAAGACTAAAGTCGTAACAGAGACAAAAACCAATAACACCTTTCGTACCAACGTTCATGCAGTCCACGAAACTGAATAAATTATTCCCAAAATACAAAACAATAGAATTTTTTATTCTCTATAACGCTTTTTCCGCACATAAATAGCAAAGTTTTTCTCATAAATTCCAACTACACTAGAAAAACGCTCACGAAGCGACATAAAAATAACAACCGCGTTGCGCACAATCTGCCAACGACGACAATGAGGATAAACGCCATGATCACCAACAAATTTGACTCCGAGCCTTTCTTTCTAGAACTTGGGCAACTTAATTCTGACAGTGTTAGTCATCTCGCGCCTTCTTTTGATCGTTTGCCTCCCAACCCCTACGCCGACGGCGCGTTTCGTTTGCGTCGCTATTCTCGCTTTACGGTTGAACAAGGCGCTCTTCATCGTCTTCCAACGCAAGCTTTCGTACAGGATGAAAGCATCAACCATTTCCAAGGAAATGTGGTGCGCCAATACGAAGAAATAGACGGCAATACCGTATCGGATCCAGCATTCATCGAGCTGTTTCAATATTTTCAGAAGATGGCCAGTGTGAGTGATGGCACACCAATTGAAGTGCATCAATTACGAATTTTTGCCGATCATAAAAGCGCAGAAGTGGCACCAGAAGGCGTCCACCAAGATGGCTTCGACCGAATTGGTATTTACGTTATGCAGCGCCATAACATTCAAGGTGGCAACATCAACGTACATTTAGGAAAAAACAGTCCGGCTTTGATCAGCCATGACTTTGATAAAGGCGAATTTGTAGTTCTAAACGACCGGAAGTTTTTCCACAGTGCGCAACCCATTCAACCGATTAATGGCGACCAAGGTTATATGGACATTTTTGTCTTAACCGCCAATTTACTTCATTAATCGATCCGTTGCATCGCGATTAACTGATTCACACTCCCCGTTTTTCATTCACCATAAAAGCGGGGAGTATTCAAAAATGACACGCTCTATAATCTCTATTTCTTATACAAAACAACATCTATTTGATATTTAAAGAAATATTAGCCTTTCCTTAAATAGAAAAGTTTGCCCGATAAATTAGCCTTAGTGTTTTCATTTTCCTCATGCTATAAACATACACATACAGAATGAATTGTAACCATGTGACGTAAGGATGTAGCGTTGTCGGATGTAATGGCATTGAGTAGTGAAAGCACCCAAAATATCCCCCAAGAATTGATTGATACTTCACAGAAACGCGTGTTAATCATTGAAGATCTGGGTGAAATGAGGCTCATGTTAAAGTCTTACATGACGTCACTTGGCTACGCGAACATAGATGTCGAACCTTCTGGTCAATCCGCCATAAAACGCATATTAGAAAAGCAATACGATGTCGTGTTATCCGACTACAACCTCGGCGGCAGCATTGATGGACAACAAATTCTAGAAACCTCTCGTAAAAACCATTCACAAGACCATTCCACCATCTTTATTATGATAACGGCCGACACGGCCTATGAAAGCGTGGTCAATGTTCTCGAATATCAGCCAGACAGTTATTTAGTCAAACCGTTTCCGCCTGCGGCATTTTTTCGACGTTTTGATCGCGTTCAAAAACAAAAGAAAACCTTTGAAAGCATTAATGCCGCGCGTAAAAATCAAGATTTTGAAGGCATGGAATCACAGGCCAAAGCCATCATGGCGCAATACCCAAATTTGGCCAGTGAATGCCTAAAAATCATTGGTGAATCGCTTTATGCCCGTGGCCGCTATAAAGACGCCAAAAATCACTACATGTTGATCGTTCTAAAAAACAAAAACTTAGCCTGGGCGCACTACGGCATTGCCCTTTGTGAATTAAAACTTGGCGCAGTTGCTGCTGCAATCACAAAACTAGAACAAACCATCCGTTTGAGTCGGCATTTTTTATCCGCTTACGATCTGCTGGCCGACGCTCACGAAGACCAAGGAAATTTAAACGACGCGCAAACCATTTTGAGCAAAGTACTGGAAGTCTCTCCCCGGTCGAGCGAACGAGCCATCCGACTCGCGCAAATAAGCATTCAGTTAAATGACTGGGCAACCGCTGAACAAGCCTATTCCCGCGTCATCCGACTGACCCGTGAAACCAATTACGAAAAAGTAGAACATTATTACGAATACTTAAAATGCTTAACCAATCTCATGTCGAGTGGCGCTGACAATTCAAAATGGGCCGATAAATTTAAACGCACGCTGATACGACTTCGCTCATTTGGCAAAACAAACCCCGCCGCCATCTCGAATTCCTTCCGTATTGAAATCCAGCAATATTTGGCTCGCGATCATCTGGGTGAAGCCATCAAGTCGTGGAAACAATGGAATCGCCTGATTAAATCTGGTCATGCGTCGGCGCTTTCTTCTGCACAAAAACACACGCTCAAAAAGCGCCTTGGCTTGCTATAATAGCGACACATCGTTAAGGTCATCGACCATTTTCCAATAGAGCAATCTTGCTAACAGGTTGCTTCTCTATTTTCACCATACCAAAGAGCTTCATTATGACGGCAACCCATTCGTTTTCGACTCTTGTTCCTGACGTCATTTTAGATGCCGTAGAATCGACCGGTTTGTGGAGTGATTCACGTATTTATCCATTAAACAGCTACGAAAACCGTGTGTACCAAATTGGTATCGAAGACAGCACGCCGGTTATTGCGAAATTTTACCGCCCAGAGCGCTGGAGCGAAGCGCAAATTCGAGAAGAGCATCACGCGTTATTGGCACTAAAAGCCAAGGGCATTCCGGTGGTGGCACCGTTGGAATTTAAGGGTGACAGCTTACTGAATCACAACGGCATGTATTTTTGCTTGTACCCTCGCCTGGTCGGTCAACACCCAGAAGCCGACAATTTAGACCAGCTTTACCAACTTGGCGAACTGATTGGGCAAGTACATCAAGGCCTGTCTGAAACGCATTTTGAAGAACGTTTGCGTGTTTCACCTTTGGCGCAAATGGACGCCGCTGCGAACCAAATCCTGACGGGAAGTACATTGCTTGGTAACGCCGAACTTCCAAAGGCATTGCAGCTGCCTGAAAAGCTCAAGCCACTGTACAAAAAACAAGTGGCTACGCTTAGAGCACTCAGTGAAGCTCGAATCAATACGTATTGGCCAGCCCAATTACGCCCTATTCATGGTGACAGTCATCGCAGCAATCTCATGCTACACAATGGTCAATTTCATTTATTGGATTTCGATGACTGTCAAAGTGGCATAGCTGTTCAAGATTTGTGGCTACACATAACCCAAACGGAAAACCCGCGACAACAACTGAGTGAGATTATTGAAGGTTACGAAACCTACCAAGCGTTCGATACTCGCGAGCTGGATTTGATTGATGTGTTTAAAAGCGTACGAGTCATCAGTTATGCGGCGTGGCTACAAAGCCGTTGGCATGACCCTGCGTTTGTAAAAGCATTTGGTTGGTTTGGCTCAGAAGATTACTGGATCAACCACCTAAATGAGCTTAAAAGCTGTGAATTAGAGTGGGGGAATATTTCACGATGATGCCTCTAGAACAGACTCTGCGTTCTCAGTTCGGCTTTGATGCTTTTCGAGAAGGACAAAAACAGACCATTGAACAGCTATTGTCCGGCCACTCTTCATTGGCGGTTTTCCCTACAGGATCGGGCAAATCCCTGTGTTATCAGTTCACAGCAACGCAATTGCCTAACTTAACGCTGGTGATATCGCCTTTAATTGCGCTCATGCACGATCAGCTGTCATTTTTAGCCTCGAAAGGAATCCCTGCGGCGTGCTTAGACTCCAGCCAAAGCAAAGAAGAAAGTCAGGCTGTCATGTCCGGTGTCCAAGACGGATCGATTAAAATTTTAATGATCTCCGTTGAACGCTTCAAAAACGAACGCTTTCGACGCTTTATTAAACACATTGCTATTTCCATGTTAGTTGTGGATGAGGCGCATTGTATTTCGGAATGGGGACATAACTTCAGACCGGATTATTTGAAGCTGCCCTCTTACCAACAGGAACTCGCCATTCCGTTGGTGTTATTACTGACCGCCACAGCCACTCGTCGTGTTCAACGAGACATGGCGCAGAAGTTTGCCATTCATCCTGAACACATCACTCAAACTGGCTTTTACCGTCATAATTTGGACATAGAGCTTATCTCCATTCCAAGCGATGTAAATCCGTACGAAGAAAAGCTGAACCAGTTAAAAACCACATTAGACGATACTCAAGGGGCAAGCATTGTGTACGTCACACAGCAAAAAACGGCGGAGGATGTGGCGCGCGCTTTACAAGCCGACGGCTATTCTGCCATAGCGTATCATGCGGGGCTGGACAGCGACACACGAAGCGCAATTCAAGCCCGTTTTATGAACGACAAAGACACAACCAGCCAAACGCGTATTATTGTCGCAACCATTGCGTTTGGCATGGGCATTGATAAATCCGACATTCGCTTGGTCGTGCATTTTGATCTGCCCAAATCCATAGAAAACTACAGCCAAGAAATCGGCCGAGCAGGACGCGATAATCAACCCAGTCGCTGCGTATTATTGGCCAGCTTAGAAGGCTTAAGCACATTAGAAAACTTTGTTTATGGTGATACACCTGAACCGCAAGATATCGACAGACTTCTCAAAAGCATCACAGAACAAACAACTCACGCTCCGGTTCACTATGATGCTTCCAATGCGATATGGGAAACGCAGCCGTATGCTTTATCCAACCTGACAAACATTCGTTCGCTGCCGCTAAAAACACTGCTCGTACAACTGGAGCTTTTGAACGTGATCACGCCAAAATACACCTACTACGCCGATGTTCGTGTTAAGTGGGAAGGCGACCGCACAGCGTTCGCAAATCGCATTCCAACTGAATGGCAAGCGGCGTACCAAGCGATTTTAAAGGGCATTCAATATAAGAAAATCTGGGGAACGCCCGATTTTGACGCACTGTTTAACGACGCGGGATTATCACGAGGTGAGGTGTTAAACATCTTGGAATTCGCTGCCGACCACCATGTTTTGACCCTAGAAAGCAAAGGGTTAACGGACGTATATCAAGTCCACACAGAGCATTTTCATCATCAAACATTAGCAAACCAACTGCATCAATATACCGAAGAAAAACAAAACGCAGAAATTGAACGTATCGCCACCATGATACGTTTTTTTCAATTAGATCGTTGTTTGAATCACAATTTGGCACGCTATTTTGGTGATCAAAACGCCCCCGAACACTGTGGGCATTGCTCAGTCTGTCGAGGAAAACCATTGACCTTTGCCCAATCTCATACCGCTTCAGAAGCTGAATCGAACGATTGGAAAAATAGACTAGCGGAATATTGCGCTGAATTTATTCAACACGTTCAAACCAAAAGCCCTATGACAGACATTACCCCGGTGCTAATCACTCGTTTTTTAACGGGACTTACCCAACCTATTTTTACTAAGGTAAAAGCGAGACAGTTACAGGGCTTTGGGGTATACGAAGAAAAACGTTATTTGGCTGTAAAAGGCGCGGTTACTCAGTGTCTGTCTCATCGCTAGCGGAGTCGTTTTTTGTGTCATACACGCTGATTTCAATGAGGTTATTGTCAGGGTCATTAAAATAGACAGATTGGATAGGGCCTTGCGCACCAGACTTGCTCACAGGTCCTTCTAAAATGGCGACTTTATTGGCTTTTAGATGTGCGATTACATCGTCAAGCGGCCAATCGGAAATGAGACACACATCCCCCGCCCCTTCCATGGCGTGATTGCGCAACTCTTGCCCAAGCAACTGGAAATTGATTTTTTGTTGACCAAACTGCACGGCTTTTCGTCCATTCGCAAAGGTAACCGACTTCAGTTTCAGAACAGTCTCGTAAAACACAACAGCCCTGTCTATGTCCGCTACGGTTAATACGATGTGGTCAATGTGACTAATCATAGCTCCTTGCCTCCCATTGCAAGCCATTACCCAGTAGGTGACATGCTACGAATGATTCCCCCGAAAAACAAGCACAGATCGGCGACTTTATTCATTGGGATGGTTACGCAAAGACTGCAGTTCCATGCTCCCTTCAATCAAACTTTGCTTCTGACGACGATTGAGCTTTTTGACTTGATATTCCAACACCAACGCATCCCCTTTAGAGCCAACAACCTCAGACCAAACCAGCTCCAACGGGCCTTTTCCGCGAAGGTAACGGGCCCCTCGTTTACTGCTTCCTGAGTGCTCCGAAAAGCGCCGATTCACATCGGTGCTTATGCCGGTATACAGCGTATTCATTCGCGTCTTTATCATATAAAGACTCCATACGATGTTTTTGGGTGTGGCGCTTTTTTCCAGCGTGTCTGTCACCGTTACTCCCTACCCATCACTAATGTCCCACGATTAACAACAAGGTCGACGCCGTCGCCAATCCCATGACAAAATTAAAGCCACGCTGGCGTTTTTCGTCGGTGAGCCACTGACGTATTTTGATACCCGCCCAAGCCCACATCGAAATAGCAGGAAAGCCAACCGCCGCGAACAAAACAATAATCCAAAAACCAGACAGCACATACAGATCCCCAGCGATGGCAAAGGTGCTAACACAACCAATTGCCATCATCCACGCTTTGGGATTCACATATTGAAACAGCAACGCTTGCCACCAGCGCATCGGAGCCGAAGCGGATTTCTTGCGACCGGACGTTTTATTGTCCAATGACCCTACAGGTGCACTGCCAATTTTCCATGCTAGCCACAATAAATACGCACAACCCAGCCACTTCAGCACACTGTATAAAGGCGGATACAAGGTAAATAGAGCACCAAGACCAAGCAAGGTAGACAAGAGTAAACTCGCCACGCCTAAGACAATGCCCAACATATGCGGCAAGGTTCTACGAAAACCAAACTGCGCCCCAGAAGCCAACAACATAATATTATTCGGACCGGGCGTCACCGATGTCACAAAAGCAAACATAGCCAACGCCAAGAAAAATGACACATCGATCATAACGTCCTTCCTTTCTGTTTCATCAATAATACAACATCACGCCACAACCCTTTTATAGTGGCACGGGAAATCTCTTCATGTTGGCGTTCTTTGGTCATGCCAATGTCGTTTAATTGCTGAATGGTTAAGCGTGCCAATTTTCGGCGAGTTTGAAAACGTTCCACACTTTGTTGAATACACACAAATAAACTAATTACTAACATGACCTTCTCCTTATTTATCCGTCGATTTACACCCAACGCAGTCTGATGAAACAGTGCTTTGTGTATGAGTAAATACTTTAGAAGAAGTAAAACAAACAATACAGATTCAGAAACTCGCTTCATGATTCATACAGATTGCGAATATTGCATCTGTATGGGATAACAAACCCATAACTGTATGGTTAATTCCTATTTGAAACACCATACTATCAATACAGATTACTTTTTAGCGACAGGATTCAATTCACGCCATGACACTTTATCAAAATCTTGCAAACCGTTTACGCGAGCACATAGAACACGATTTTTATAAAGCAGGTGATAAACTGCCTTCGGTCAGACAGCTTGCACAGGAGCATGGCGTGAGCATTTCGACCGTGCAAGAAGCCTATCGACAACTGGAACAAGAGTTCTTGGTTGAAGCAAGACCCAAGTCGGGCTACTTTGTCTGCGCTCGTAAGAAAGACAATCTCCCCAGCATTTCAAGACCGCCACAGCGTCCTTTAGAAGTCTCTCAATGGGAAGAAGTGCTCAACATGCTGATGAATCGCAGCGGCAATAAAGGCGTGCAGTTGCAACATGCAATGCCCGACATGAAAGCCCCAACATTGAAGCCTTTGTTGAAAACCTTGTCCGATCTTACGAAACAAAAACCTGAACTCGGACTGGGCTACGCCGATATTCGCGGTTCGGAAGAATTACGGACTCAACTTTGTCGTCTTACCGTTGCGTCAGGGTGCCAGCTTCATCCAGACGATTTAGTGGTCACCTCAGGCTGCCAAGAAGCGCTAGCTGTCTGCCTTCGTGCGGTAACAGAACCCGGTGACATTATTGCCATTGAATCGCCCAGTTTTTATGGGTCCATGCAGGCCATAAAAGCCGCTAACCTAAAAGCGATGGAAATCCCAACTCACCCTGAAACAGGCATTAGTTTAGAAGCACTAGAACTGGCGTTGGATCAATGGCCGATAAAAGCCATTTTTGTCACACCAACCTGCAACAACCCAATGGGTTATAGCATGCCAGACGACAAAAAAGAGCAACTCTATCGATTGGCTCAAAGTTACGACATTGCCATCATTGAAGACGATATTTACGGTGACATTTCTTATCAATTCCCTCGCCCGAAAACCATCAAATCGTTTGATGAAGATGGCCGTGTCTTGCTGTGTTCATCGTTTTCTAAAACGATTGCCCCTGGTATGCGAGTTGGTTGGATTGCCCCTGGTCGCTACCGAGACAAGGTCACCCACGTAAAGTACGTCAGCAGCTCTATGTGCCCTGTGTTACCCCAACTGGCCATCGCTAAATTCATTCGCCTTGGTGGTTACGCAAAACACATACGCCAAATGAGACAAAACTACGAACAACAGCGAGACCACTTACTCAAGGCTATCAAAACCTATTTTCCCAGCGACACAAGAGTCAGCTACCCTGCCGGCAGCTTTATTTTGTGGGTGGAACTCACCCCCAATATCGACAGTGTGGCCTTAGTAGAACGCTGTCGCGAAGAAGGTGTAGGGTTTGCACCCGGTCCATTATTTTCAGCTACGGGAAAATATCGCAATTGTTTCCGACTGAATTTCAGCGAACAAAGCAAAGAAAAAAGAGAATGGGCCATCAAAACCTTGGCCGCGATTTTGCTTGGTTTAGAACAACGTACCAAGACGGGATAATAAAGACCGTTTTAGCCCCTTAATGTGTAAAGCGCCGATGAAATGTAAAGAAACGAAAATACACTTAATGCCTTAAACCAAAAACGCAATAATTCAAAAATCGCGCTCACCAAAAAATCAAATGTAGCGTATAAATACGACTCGAATCGGACCTTGTTATCAGGACACATTGAATGCTAAAACGGTCTTTTTTACCTCCCACATTACTCTGTCTAAGCCTGTTGCTAACAGCTTGCAGTGCGTCACAAGAACGTGAAAACTACGCAGACTTAGCGCAAAGCGAACTCGACACGGTGAGCAAATCGAAAACCTCTGAATGGCAGACTATGGATAACGTTGCTCCCGCAAGCTACTTAACCGATCTCATCCAAGATGCCCAATTAGACAACCTCATCACCAACGCATTGCAAGCCAACCCCAGTTTGCAAAAAACACAACTCACCTTACAGGCCAGCTTGTGGAGCATAAAAAGTCAACACGGCGATTCTCTCCCTAGTGTCGAAGCGGGGTTCTCTGGCAGTAAGTCCGAGGGCAGTGACACCAGCTACAAAGCCAGCCTAAGCATCAGTTGGGAAGCCGATTTGTGGCAAAAACTGGCACAGTCCGAACAAGCCGCCGCCAAATCACTGGCCAGCGACGAAGCGCTGTACCAAGCCAGCCGAGACACTCTCGTGGCCAACGTCATTAAAACGTGGCTTGCAATCACCGCAAAGCAACACGCCATCGAAATCGAACAAAAGCGACTTGCGCTGTTAGAAGCCAACGAAAAGCTCATTCTCAAACGCTTTAAAAATGGCCTTGGCACGTTAGAAGAAATGGACGAATCACGTACCTCGACTTCTCAATCCAAAGCCGATTTGATCGAGTACAAAGAAGACCTTGCCATCGAAATACGCAATTTGCAGCTTTATCTGGGTGAAACCTCCCTACCGAGCTTTGTGACCAACGCACAATATCCCGCTGTTAGCCTGAGTCTGCATGACTTTCCCCAACAAAACTTACAACGCCGCCCTGACCTGAAAGCCGCGTATTTAGCGATTGAAGCCGCCGACTTAAGCACATCGGTCGCCTATAAAGACATGCTTCCCAGCATCAGCTTAAGCGCCACGCTGAGCGAATCCGCAGCCTCACCAAGTGCGGCCTTGTTTGGCTCTCCTATCTGGTCTTTGCTCGCTCAAATCACCCAACCTCTTTACCAAGGTGGTCAGCTCAAAGCCGCAGCAGAAATAGCCAAACTGGAAACCGCTCAAGCTTATCAAGATTATCGAGACACTCTACTTACCGCAGTCAATGAAGTGGAAAATACCTTGGGACAAGAGCGAGTGTTATCGCAACAGGTACGCCACATAACCGAGGCCTTAGCCAGCTCACAAAAGAACCTCAAACAGTACGAGAAAAAATACCGTACCGGTTTAGTCGAATTAAACGACCTAATCAGTGCGCAAACCACCGCGTTTGATTTAGAAGCGCAATTAGACGACTTAATTTATCAGCACCTATCAAACAGAGTCGATTTAGGGCTCGCACTCGGTCTTGGAGTAAAATCTTAATGAAACATCTTTCACAATGGATCACGTTATTATTGGCTGGTGCTGCAATAGCTGGCGTGTACGTTTATGTGACCGGCGCCATCGAAGCACAAAAAAACAGAGTGCAAACACCGCGGCCCGCGACACCGGAACAAGCCATCGAAATTTCAACCATGACCACCAACACAGGCAGCTATTCTGCCACCATCAAAGCGTCGGGAATTGTGAAAACACGTTACGCATTAACACTGACAACCCAAGTCAGTGGAGAAATAACGCGTTTGTCGCCCGTATTCGAAGCCGGTCAGGTGGTAAAAAAAGGCCATGTTTTGGCGGTATTACAAAACACCGAACTGAACAGTGACGTGGCCAGCGCGGAAAATACCTTAGCAGCGGCAGAATTGGCGCTCAAAGAAGAAGTACGACAAGGTGAACAAGCCAGAGCCGAATGGGAAGCAGCCGGTTTCAATGGTGATCCAGACTCCGACCTCGTATTGCGCATGCCACAACTCTCCGCCGCAAAGGCCGAATTGGAAGCCGCAAAAGCCGCACTAAATAACGCCAAAACAAAACTTCAACACACCAAATTGGTCGCACCATTTGATGCGTTAATAGTCGATCGCAATATTTCTCTGGGTTCGTACATGAGTTCCGGAAGCGAAGTCGGCACACTGTACAGCGTGGATCGAGCCGAAATACAAATTGACCTTTCAAATAACGATTGGTTAAAGCTTCCCGATACCAAAACCTTACTACAAAATGACTGGCCAGCTCGTATCGCCAGTGTCGATGATAACCACACTTGGCAAGGCAAAATACTCAGCGTAAACCAACACATCGATGAAACCACTCGCATGCGCAGTCTATTTGTTAGCCTTGATAAACCACTCAGCCAGTCGCCAGCATTGCTGCCTGGTACGTTTGTCGAAATCACAATTCAAGGTAAGCAGCTTGATAACTTATGGCGATTGCCAAACACCGCGTTAAGTCAGAAGAGCGAAATCTGGTACATAGACGAAAACAGCCGTTTGGCGGCATTTGAAACCACGCCTCGCTTTGTCGATGGCCAATTTGTTTACATTCAAGTCCCTAACAATATGCGCGACAAAGCCTATCAAGTCATTATTCAGCCTTACAACAGCTACCTCAAAGGCACGCTCGCCAAATCACTGAATGCTTCTATCCCGGCAAATAAAGGCGCGAAACAATGACCCCAATAGACCAACCAAAAGGCATTATTCCTTGGTTTGCCAATAACCCGGTTGCGGCCAATCTACTGTTGATTCTGGTCATCAGTCTCGGCGTCTTAAACATGGGGTCTATCAACAAAGAAGCGTTTCCAAGCCTGACGCCAAACCGAGTTGCCATTTCGGTGAGTAATGACAGTGGATCCGCGAAAGAAAACGAAGAAGGCATTGCGATTCCTATCGAAGAAGCACTGCAAGGCGTTTCAGGGATAAAAACCATCACGACGTCGTCCACCGCCAGCGCCACCAGCACGAGCATCGAAATGCTGGATGGTTATGACATAGACACACTATTCAACGACGTGAAGGACAAAATCGATCAAATATCGTCATTACCAGACGAAGCCGATCCAGCCGTTGTCACCAAGGCGACTCGAGAAGAACACTCTATTTGGATTCAGCTTTACGGTGAGGCTGATCGACGCACATTGCAAAAGCTCACTCTTGAGTTAGAGTCCGACTTACTCGCCAATGAAAACATCAGTGCCACGTCGGTGTCGGGTTGGTTAGATCCAACCATCATGATTGACGTTGATAAGAATAAACTCGAATCTTACGGACTGACCCTGTCAGACATTGCCACAGCGATCAATGCAGAATCCTCTCCGGCACAAGTTGCCACCCTGCGCGATGAAAACATCTACCTAACCATCAGTGCGTCTGAACAAGCCTATATCAAAAGTGAGTTCGCGCGCATTCCTGTTCAATCAAACACGGCAGGTGGCAAACTACTATTGGGCGACATCGCCAACATACGCGACACGTTTGATGAAGATGACTTCGTGCTGTCTCGCTTTAATCGACAAAACAGCTTGGGCATTCAGGTGCTAACCACCGGAAAAAGCGACATATCCAACTCGGTTATTGGCGCCAAAGCGGTTATTCAGGATTGGGAAGACAGCGGGAGATTGCCCGCCAATGTCAAATTAGGCACCTGGTATGACCGCAGCGAGTCCATTAATCAACGCTTAGAGTTGATGGTAGAAAACGCCATCACAGGTGTTCTGCTGGTGTTTATTTTGCTGGCGATTTTCCTGAACGTCACCGTCGCGTTTTGGGTTGCTATGGGCTTGCCCTTTATTTTCTTTGGTACCTTATTTTTTATGGGGACGGAAAGTGTTGGCTTAACATTAAATATGTTTACCACATTTGGCTTCATCATGGCGCTGGGCATTGTTGTCGACGACGCGGTTGTCGTTGGAGAAAGTGTGTATACCGTTCGCTCCCAAGAAGGCGACACCATCGGCAACACCATCAAAGGCACTTTAATGGTCGCCATCCCTACCTTATTCGGTGTATTTACCACAGTGGCAGCGTTTTGGGCGTTATCCAATATCGAAGGGCGTCTGGGGCAACTGTACTCTCAGTTTGCAACGGTGGTGGCGATCTGTTTGATTCTGTCGGTCATCGAATCCAAAATCATCTTGCCTGCGCACTTGGCGCACATCAACACCCAAAAATCGACTCGTACTAACCCACTGTCTAAAGCGTGGGCGATGGTTCAACAGGGTGCCGACAGCGGACTACAATGGTTCAGCGAACGCATTTATCGCCCGACCATTGATCTTGCATTAACTCATCGGTACGCCGTCTGTGTGTTTTTCATCGCGATTTTCGCACTGGTGATCTCTATGCCTCTCACCGGTGTGATTCGCATGAGCTTTTTCCCTCAAATTCCGGGCGATACAGTACGGGGCCAGCTGACCATGTACAACGACGTCAGTTATGGGCAAACCAACAAAGTATTGCTGGAACTGGAACAAAAAGCCTACCTCGCTGATATCGCGTTGCGCAGCGGGAATAACGACCGAAAACGACCGGCGGCTGACAGTGCTGAATCCACCAATTCCTCAAAAACAAATGCATCACAACCAAACACACCGTCAAAACCCAAAGGCGATGTGGCAATCAAGAATATCCAAGTAACCGCAAGCGATGACCAATCTGGAAACATTCGTATTGAACTGGACGATAATCGCCCATACACATCGGCGCAATTTGCCAGTAAGTGGCAACAGCTTTCGGGCATGCCAGAAGGCGTTAAAAACCTGCGTATTCGCAGCGCTCGCGAAACCGTCGATGCCCTGCGAATAGAGTTACGCGGTAACGACAGCAGCGTCTTAGATGGCTCGATGCAAGCGTTATTAAAGCAACTAGAAACACTGCCCGCGGTAACAGGGGTTGAACAAAACAATGCCCCTACAGAATCCAGACTCATCCTACAACTCACCGACCAAGGTCGCTTGCTTGGATTATCAACCAGCGATCTCGCCACTCAAGTATCACGCAACTTTGACGGTCAAGTCGTACAAAAGTACCAGCGCGATAACTCTGAAGTGGAAGTTCACGTAGGTTATCCCAGTGATCAAAAAGAGTCTCCTGCCGCTGTGATGAACACCAAGGTAGTGTTAGAAGACGGCACGCGAGTTCCGCTTTCAACCGTGGCAACACTGTCACAACAAGACGCTGAAACGCGCATTATTCGAATTGACGGTAAACGTTCGTTGTACTTGTCTGCCGAAGTCGATAAAGACACCATGTCGTCCACAGAGGTCGTCGAATACTTACAAAATGCCGTTGTACCGCAGATGAAACGCCAATTTGCGGGAGTGTCTATTTATTTCTCAGGAGAAGCGGAACAAAGAGAGAAAACACAATCGTCCATGTCTGAAATGTTCCTCATTGCCTTGCTGATCATTTATGGTTTGCTTGCCATTCCGCTCAAATCTTACTCGCAACCACTGATCATCATGATGGCCATTCCATTCGGCATCATCGGTGCTTTATTAGGCCACTGGATGAACAATCTTGCGCTGGGGATTTTCTCTCTGAATGGGATTTTGGCTTTGAGCGGCGTGGTGGTTAACGACAGCTTGCTGCTCGTGTCTCGCTTTAACGACCTTCGTCATGAAACCAGCCATGTTAAAAAAGCCATCAGCCTCGCTTGCCGGAGCCGATTACGTGCAGTTTTGCTGACATCTTTCACCACCTTTGCGGGTCTGATTCCGATTCTTTGGGAAACATCAAGACAAGCACAAATGCTCATTCCTGCTGCGGTTTCCCTCGCTTACGGCATCATGTTTGCCACTGTGATTACGCTGATTTTGATTCCTGTTTTATTAATGATCAAAGAAGATATTCACGAGTTAATTGCTCGCCTAAAGCATACCAGCCCCTTAGCGAGCTCATCCGACCAGCCGTAAAATGATGTAGAAGCAGGAAAATCCAAGCGTATTTTGAAAAAAATACGCTTTTTTTTGTTTTATTTTCAAGACATGCCTTGTGACTTCATTTCGCTTATTCGTCCAAATCAGGAACCAAGTTGCAGAACAATAAAAAAACCACCACAATACGAAACCATATTCTAAATTTAAATACAATAAGAGAACAAAATGCACTTAGATGACGTTGACTTGCAACTACTTGCCTTAATTCAAAGTGATGATAGTATTTCCACAGAGTCTATGGCGAAGCACGTTGGCCTATCAAAAACCCCTTGCTGGCGACGCGTTCAAAAGCTAGAAAATGCCGGTTTTATCAAGCGTCGTGTTGCGCTGTTAGACGCCGACAAACTTGGCCTTGGTGTTTCCGTTTTTGTACAGGTTAAAACCAACCAGCACGATGCAAATTGGGCTGAGGAATTTGCTCGCGTTGTAGCGGAATTTCCTGAGGTGGTGGAGTTTTACCGCATGGCGGGAGAATACGATTATTTGCTTCGCGTACTGGTAAAAGACATACCAGCCTACGACAAATTTTATAAACGATTAATTAGTGCCACCGCATTAACCGACGTCACCTCAAACTTCGCCATGGAGCAGATCAAGTGGACAACTCAGTTGCCCTTGCCTAACCCAAAAGAGTAAGCAGCGAACGAACAAGTGTATTGATGCGGCCAGCCAAATGAGGAAAAAGTGATGTCCATTGCTGCCGCTGAAAATACAACCAAGCAACCCCAATCTAATACTGAGACTTTATTCGCCCGTATACGTGACGGCATCATAGGCAAATACACGCAAATACACACGCCATTTGGCGTAAAAACGCTCACCTACGCTGACTACACCGCATCGGGTCGCAGTCTCGATTTTATCGAAGACGCCATTCGCCATCATGTGCTGCCGCTTTACGCCAATACGCACACCGAAGCCAACGCCACCGGCCAACAAACCACCGCCTTTCGCGAACAAGCTCGCCTGCAAATCCGAGAAGCCGTTAACGCGTCAATAGATGACTTGGTGATATTCTGCGGTAGCGGCGCCACCAGCGCGATTAATACCTTAATTAGCCAAATTGGATTGCGCCAATTGAGCGAATCTGAAAAATCTGAAGTGTGCGTTTTTATTGGTCCTTATGAGCACCATTCCAATGAATTACCGTGGCGTGAATTGGGCATTAAGGTCATTAGAATTCCTGAATCTAAAGACGGTGGCGTATGTTTGGTTACTCTAGAAAGTCAATTACAGGCGAACCAAGATAAACGCCTCATAGGCAGCTTTAGCGCGGCATCGAACGTCACCGGAATTTTATGTAATCAAGACGCCATGACCAGCTTACTTCATCGCTATCACGCTCTGTCTTTTTGGGATTTTGCCGCCGCTGCGCCTTACGTCAAATTGGACATGAATCCAAGTTCAGACCCCGCTCTTGCCAAAGATGCGATCTTTTTCTCTACTCATAAATTCATCGGCGGCCCAAGTACTCCAGGAATTTTAGTCGTCAAAAAAGCCATCATCGACAACCAAATACCAAGCAATGTAGGCGGTGGAACCGTGTCTTTTGTGACACCGAATGATCATACCTTTTTGCCCGTGGGCGAACGCAGAGAAGAAGGCGGCACACCAAGTATCATTGAATCGATTCGCGCTGGATTAGTGTTCCAGCTCAAACAAGCGGTTGGCGAAAAAGCCATCGAAACTCGTGAGCACGAACTTGTGCAACTCATCGACAAGCATTGGCAGCAGCAACCAAATATCGAACGCTTGGGCCACGCAGAGGCAGATCGTTTATCGATTACCGCATTTCGTATCAAAACCGAATGGGGTTATTTACATCATGGCTTTGTCACCGCGCTATTAAATGACATGTTTGGTATTCAAGTTCGCGGCGGTTGTTCCTGTGCAGGACCTTACGGCCACCAGCTTTTAGGCATAGGCAAAACGGAATCAGAGCGCATTCAAGTAGCGTTGAAACAAGGTGAGAAACTCGTAAAACCGGGTTGGGTTCGCTTCAATTTGAATTACTTCTTAGACGATGCAGAAGCGATGTTTATTTTGGACGCTATCGATTTTGTCGCGAAACACGGCACCACGTTATTGCCTTACTACGCTTATGATCAAACTGCGGATTTATGGCGCTTCCAAGGGCAAACCAACACGCCTAAGTCGCTTAACGAGCTATTGTTCTTGCAAACAGAAGCACAGCAACCACAGACAGAGCAAACAACAGATAGAACGGAAGATAAACACACTTATCTAAAACAAGCCAAAGTGATTGTAAGAGACTGTCTAGCAGGGAAATACACACGACAAACACAGCCATTTAGTAAAGAGTTCAACGACATTAAACGCTTCGTGTTGGCTGAGGATCTTGTTTAATCAAGCGGATTTTTTTTGAGGTATTAAGATACGATCCAGATGAGACGATTAGGCTTTCTTCTGGATCAAATTAAACTGCATGCCTGTACGCAAAATGCCAGTGCTTAAGACATTGGCTCTTAAACCACCACGATGCAGCCAAGCTCTAACCACTTGTGATGATGATATCGAATCGTTGGCAAGAGATTTTCCTAACGAGCCACAGGGCTCACACAATTCGACACCATAAAAGCGAACATCGCCGATCGAGAATTCTTGCCCTACTAGCTGATTCAACCGCACACCTTGGGTCACTATGTTTCTTCTGGTCGCTGAAAGGCCAACTCTTTGTGCGAAGTTAGCATTAAAGGCAGCGATCTCTTCACTTTCAACAAACGTAATATTTGGACCGTCTGTGCCTTTCTTACCATAGTATCGATCGCCTACGATGCCTTTCCCCGCATCCACTTTAACGGCATCAATGCCTATCTGCGATTGCTTGGATTTTTTCGACACGAAAATTGCTTGAATCACCCTTTGTCTCCTAAGACAAGATTATTGCGAATTGAGTATGGCATAGGTGATTAAAAACTGTCATTCAGATCTTCCACCATGGCGTAAATCTTAGTGGCTTTTTCAAAGTGATTTAACTGATGCTCTTCTATCCACCAGCGGGCAACTTCCATCAAGGTTATGGGATCGTCGTTTTTATTGGCAAAAAAGGCGTAAAACGATACTTGAACCCCTTCGCCTTTTTGTTTAATTTTTTCCGCACAAACCGACAGAATCTTTTGTTTAATCTTTGTATTCACTTCCATTCCTTCTTTTTGAAAAACGGCATTGCGTGAATCTCGCATTGCCTTATATCGTTTAAAAATCACCCTATGCGACTAAAGTCTGACTTCTTATCTATCGACTGCCTGCTAAATTAACGAGGCGTATAAAAATAATTATAAGGAGATCTACCGTGTCAGATCATAGCATTAATGCAGAAAAATACTGGCAAGCAAACCTCAGGCTGATACTAGGCAGTTTGGTGGTTTGGGCATTGGCCTCTTACGGCTGTGCCATCCTACTTCGCCCCATGCTTTCAGGTATTCATATCGGAGGAACAGACTTAGGATTCTGGTTCGCTCAACAAGGTTCCATCCTCGTGTTCATCATTTTGACTTTCTTCTACGCGTGGAGAATGAACAAACTTGATGAAGAATTTGGCCTTCAGGAGTAAGTCGTATGGATCAGTTTACTATTAACCTACTTTTCGTCGGCGGTTCCTTCGCGCTGTATTTCGGTATTGCGTTTTGGGCACGTGCGGGATCTACAAAAGAATTCTACGTGGCAGGCGGTGGTGTCCATCCGGTACTTAACGGTATGGCGACCGCAGCAGACTGGATGTCGGCCGCATCATTTATTTCTATGGCGGGTTTAATCGCAGCAGGCGGTTACGCTAACTCCACCTTCCTAATGGGTTGGACTGGCGGTTACGTATTGCTTGCTATGTTGCTTGCTCCTTACTTACGTAAGTTTGGTAAGTTCACTGTGCCAGACTTTATCGGTGACCGCTTTTATAGCAAAACCGCTCGACTTGTTGCTGTGGCGTGTTTGATCATTGCTTCCGTGACTTACGTTATCGGTCAAATGACAGGTGCAGGCGTTGCCTTCTCCCGCTTCTTAGAAGTAGAAAGCAATACTGGTCTAATGATCGCTGCGGTTGTGGTTTTCTTCTACGCAGTGTTAGGTGGTATGAAAGGCATTACCTATACTCAGGTGGCTCAATATGTCGTATTGATCATCGCGTATACTATTCCTGCTATCTTCATCTCATTGCAATTAACCGATACCTTTATCCCTGCGATCGGTCTTTTCTCTACTCATACAGAGTCTGGTTTGCCTTTGCTGCAAAAACTGGATGAAGTGGTTCGAGAACTTGGCTTCCGTGATTACACAGCAGACGTTGATAACAAGTTAAACATGGTTCTGTTTACTCTATCATTGATGATAGGTACAGCGGGTCTGCCTCACGTTATCATTCGTTTCTTCACTGTTCCTAAAGTCGCTGACGCTCGTTGGTCTGCAGGTTGGGCACTAGTATTCATTGCTTTGTTGTACCTAACAGCACCTGCTGTTGCATCAATGGCTCGTTTGAATCTATTGACCACTATTTACCCTTCTGGTCCAACAGAAGCGCCAATTGAATACGCAGAACGCCCAGATTGGGTTCAAACTTGGGAAACCACAGGTCTTATTAAGTTTGAAGACAAAAATGGCGATGGCCGCGTTCAATTCTATAACGATGTGCCAGCATTCAAAGACGAAGCAACCGCTCGTGGCTGGGAAGGCAATGAGTTAGTCGTTAACCGAGATATCCTTGTATTGGCAAACCCTGAAATTGCGAACCTTCCTGGTTGGGTTATTGGTTTGATCGCTGCAGGTGGTCTTGCGGCGGCGCTCTCTACGGCAGCGGGTTTGTTATTGGCTATATCGTCCGCGATCAGTCATGACTTAATCAAAGGCTCGATTAACCCCAATATCACTGACAAAGGAGAATTGCGAGCCGCTAGGATATCCATGTTCGTCGCCATTGTTGTAGCAACGTATCTCGGGATGAATCCACCAGGCTTCGCGGCTCAAGTAGTAGCGTTGGCCTTTGGTATTGCTGCGGCTTCTATTTTCCCTGCGTTGATGATGGGTATCTTCTCTAAACGCATAAACAGCACGGGTGCTGTAGCCGGTATGCTAGCTGGTTTGATTTCTACCTTGGTATACATTTTCTTGTTCCTAGGTTGGTTCTTCATCCCAGGTACAGCGTCTTTCGCTAACACACCAGACAATTGGTTGTTCGGAGTGTCGCCGTTGTCATTCGGTGCTATTGGTGCAGTGATTAACTTCGCGGTTGCGTTCATCGTGTCTTCTATGACGCCTCCACCACCAAAAGAAATCCAAGACCTTGTTGAAAGTGTTCGTTACCCTCAAGGTGCAGGCGGTGCCGTTGATCATTAAGATCTAACACGCACTTGCATTAAAATCGGGCCTTACTATGTTGTGAGGCCCGACTTCCTTATAATAAGAATCCACTCAAGATCAAAAAGAGAGCGCTTATGTTTTGGGAACTCATTGCTACCGTTTTTGCTGGTATTGGCGGCGCGGGTATTGCCCTGTTGTTGAGAAAAATCACCAAACAAACTGCCCCAAAATGGCTGGTTCCCGTATTTGCAGGAACCGCAATGTTAGGGTTCCAAATTCAAGGAGAATACGACTGGTATGATCATCAAGCCGGTTTACTGCCAGAAGGCGTAGTGGTAGTAAAAGCCGTTCAAGAAGAAGCCCCATGGCGCCCATGGAGTTACGTTTTTCCTCAAACCGTTCGCTTTATCGCAGCCGATGTTGCTAATTCAGCCGTTAATAAAATTGACCCAAACCTCGTGCTTGTTGATTTATATTTCTTTGAGCGTCGTCACATGGCGAAGCGTGTTCCCCAAATTGTTGATTGTGTCCAGTCAGCAAGAGCGGATTTTACCCAGACCTTCACTGCGAAATCTTCCACAGACACTCAATCTACATGGCATGCTCTTGAAAATGATGACCCATTGATAAAAGCGGTTTGCGGTAATCAGGCATAATCCTCTATTAACGAGCAAAAGCGCAAATTCAATATCGCTCTTTTTAACCTGCGCTTTCCTCATTGGTATCAGACGTCAGAAACCACCATAATATCGGCTTTTCCACGAGCGAAAGTCGATTATTATGAACATCAGCCAAGAAGAACGAGACGCGGTCTACAAAACAATTTTTTCGCGTCGTGATGTTCGCCGAGAATTCAAACCCGACCCTATTCCAAATGACGTTTTAGAGCGTGTTTTACTGGCCGCACACCATGCCCCCAGTGTTGGTTTCATGCAGCCTTGGGACTTCATCCTTGTCACCAAACCAGAATCCAAAAACCAAATCAAACAAGGATTCCTGCAAGCGCACGCAGAAGCCACAGAACTGTTCGAAGGTGAGCGTCAAACGCAATATAAAAGCCTAAAATTAGAAGGGATTGAAGAAGCGCCATTGGGCATTTGCATTACATGTGATCGCAGCAGAACAGGCTCTGTCGTACTAGGGCGAACTGCCAAGCCAGAAATGGATTTATTTAGCGCCGTGTGCGCGGTACAAAACTTATGGTTAGCGGCGAGAGCGGAAAACCTGGGCGCTGGTTGGGTGAGCATCGTCCACGATAAAGTCATACGCGACACGCTCAACATCCCCGAGTCCATCGATATCATTGCGTATTTATGCGTCGGTTATGTAGAGACATTTCATGACACGCCCGACCTAGAAAGAGCAGGATGGCTTCCCAGAAGAGACGTTAGCTCAGCGGTTCATTATGAATCTTGGCAAGAAACAAAGTCGCATAAACCAAAATAATGACACGCAAGGCGGATGACATTCATCCGCCTTATCGTATTGGATTTCAATTAAGCGCGACGTTCAACGCATGAATCAACTGATCCATTTCTTCGTCACTGGTATAATGCACGAATGACAAACGAACCACGCCGGTTTCTGTGTCCACGCCCATGGCTTCTAATAGACGCACTGCATAAAAGTGCCCTGCCCCGCAGATAATCCCTTGATCAACCAGCTTCTGGGCGAATGCTTGAACCGTTTGACCTTTAGGAATAATTGACACCGTAGCGGCCCTTTTGGTCGGATCAGCACCTCCAAGCAAGGTCAGTTTGGGGTGCTGCTCAACAAAATTAAGCAGCTTAGCCAATAAGATTTGCTCCGCATCATGCAACAAATTTCGCACACGCTGGGCTTTTTCGGCAACAGAATCCGTCGCCTCAAAGTGATGATCGTGCAAGGCATCAAAATAATCCAACACCCCACGACTCGCGGCTATTTGAGCGTGATCAGGCCCCGCTGGTACAAACCATTTTTGGCGATAAGCCTGATTAAAGTAATGCGCCTGATTGCCGAGTTTATCCGCCATGTCATCTCGAATAACCATAACACCAAGGTGCGTGCCATAGGCCTTGTAAAGAGAGAACAAGTAAATATCTGCGCCCAAAGCACCAACATCCGGCAGTCCATGACCAGCAAAAGAAACGCCATCAACCAATGTGGCAACGCCAGCCACTTTTGCGCGCGCGCAAATGTCTGCGACAGGATTAATGTCTGCAACAACATTGGAACAGTGGGTAAAAGCCAGAAGTTTAGTGTGCTCAGTCAATAGTTTCTCTAAATCATCCGGGTTTAATGATCCGGTTTTTGCATCCACTTGCCACTCTTTAATGACCACCCCGCGCGTAGCCAAAGCACGCCATACTCCGATATTTGCTTCATGATCTTGATTGGTTACGATGATCTCATCACCCGCTTTCAAAATCTTACCGAAGGCTTGCGCCAACACATAAGTGTTCTGAGAGGTAGAAGGACCAAGATGCACATTGCCACTGCTGACATTCAAATAAGACGCCAAACGCTCGTGCGCTAAATCCATTTGAGCGCCGGCTTTTTGTGCTGCAGGGTGAAGGTGGTAGGGCTGAAGTTTGGTTTCTCGATAATATTGATCCAGATGATCAATCACTGCCTGGCAAGCATAAGATCCGCCTGCATTATCAAAGAAGGCTTGTCCAGCCAAAGAAGGCTCTTTAAACGCGGGAAACTGAGAGCGAACAAACGCTAAATCTAACGAGACTGCCATAGCCTTAACCTCTATAAAATTGTCTAAAACCTGCGATTCACAAAACAAAGTATAGAGAATAAGGCACACAAGTTGTTTGCCATTTTACGAGAGAATACTTACGCTAAAACAAGATTTTTGTTTTTAATGAGTCTTTTATGAAAGAAATCACCTTAGACCGTCTCGACTATAAAATAATCCAAGCATTGGAAAAAGATGGCCGCATGAGCAACACGCAATTAGCAGAGGCCATTAACCTATCTCAATCTCAGTGCTTAAGACGCTTACGTCATTTAGAAGAAATGGACATTATTAGTGGTTACAGAGCACAAATAAACTATGAAAAGCTCGGCTATAGCGTCATGGCTTGGACACTCGTTACCGTCAGCAAAGATGTCCCGAATGCTCGAGACAATGTAATGCGCTTTCTACAACAACAAAGTGCCGCAATCAACGTACATGGCGTCACTGGAGACGTCGACCTTATGGTCGAAATATACGCAACAAACATGACCGAATTTACTGAATTGGTCGTCAAGCAACTCTACGCACACGCTGATGTTGTCAGTACAAAGTCCTACATTCGATTGGATACCGCCAAACAAAATGGCAGCCCACTAGACACGCCTTCATGCTGACAAAATGAGAAAACCATCCGATTGATTAGTTTTTTTCAGGTATAGGCGTATTTTTTATCGTTTGTCTTATTTACCCATAGTTTCTACTATACAAGCATCAAAACAGAAAACGTTTTGGTGCTTATCGAAACAACCATAAATGAGGGAAACACCATGAAAAACACTCAAACTATCGCTGAATTACTAGAAAACGTTAACACTTCTTACTTAACTGAAGCTGAAAAATACGAAGCCATTGCTCGCGCTGAACGCGCAGAATACATTGTTGCTGGTATCTCTTCTGCTGTTGTTGCCGTTAAGAAAGCCGTACTAAAATTGAAAGCGTCTCTAGTAACGTCTTCTGCTCAACACGCTTAATCGCACAGTAAATCAGACTATATTGGATAAGCGTCTACTCTTTCTAACGTAGATATTTTGGCTTATTCCAACCAGCTTCTGAACAGGAAATGGCGCTAGAATAAAAACATTAAGCGCTTCCCTGCTCCCCTTCTTTTTCTTCCAGTAATTCTCTAACATGCTAGCTCGGTGTCGTTTTCTTTATTAAATACGGTTCACTAATGCCAACCCAGAATGTATTTAAGAAAAACTCGACCACAGTCATCTTGGTTTATATTGCGCCCGACAATAACCGCGACTCACAGCAGGGTCACGAAGCTGTAAATGCTTGGTCTGGCGACCACTCACGCGCTCTCGCCACAATTTAAAGCTGTTGGGTTTTAGGTGACGTCTCATAAAGCGAATCACTTGTGCTTCCCCCATGCCGAACTGTTTTTCAATGGCTTCAAAGGGTGTTCTGTCTTCCCATGCCATTTCAATCACTCTGGATGCTTCGCTGTTCGTCAATGTCATAACGTGTATTGCCCTTGCTAAAATCAGTTGACTCTAATACGCATAGATTCACAAAAGAGATGACTCAAACTGTCTTGAATGACAATTTATGACGAACACTTAAACAATGGACACTTTACCGCTAGAATGTCGCCAACATTTTGTAAGACCCATTAGCGAAGCTGAGTAACCCATATGAAACTTTTTATTAAACTGATCCGAAATCTTTTAGGCCTTATCATTGCCACCGTCGATATCCTTACTCGCGGATCAAAACAAAAACGCACAGCAGAAAAACAACAATCTGTAGAGGCAGAAGCCCAAAACATGGCGCTTTACCAGTTTTTTGCTTGTCCCTTCTGCATCAAAACCCGTCGCGCCATATACAAACTTAATCTGCCTATCGAAAAACGCAGCGCTTCAGAAGGCTCACCTTTCCGTGATGAGTTACTAGAAGGCGGTGGTCGAGTAAAAGTGCCTTGCTTACGCATCGAAAAAGATGGCGAGGTGGAATGGCTGTATGAATCGTCTGAAATCATTCGTTATCTTGAAAAACGTTTTGCCTGATCCAAAAGTAGGTCAAATTTTTCACACATAACGCAAAAAAAACCATTCACGGAAAACAGTATGATTTGGCATTGTCAGGCATTTAATGAGCTTACTACACATACCTTGTACGATTTACTTAAACTGCGCAGCGATGTCTTTGTGGTTGAGCAAAACTGTGTTTTTCCAGATTTAGATGATCTGGATACACGACCGGATACACGACACCTTTATGCGCTAAAAGATAATAAGGTGGTGGCTTACGCTAGGCTGTTGGCAAAAGGTGACTCCTACACTGGCTTTACCAGCATAGGACGCGTGGTTGTCGCGCAAAATAGCCGAAAAGATAAAATAGGTCATGTTCTAATGGCAAACGCCATCAAAGAAACGCTTCTACGTTGGCCAGACAGCGACATTAAAATTGGCGCGCAGTCCCATCTTGAACGCTTTTACCAATCCCATGGCTTTAGCACAGTCTCTGAGCCTTATATGGAAGATGGAATTGAGCATTACCATATGATACGAAAGACAGAATAAAACCCTTAATTCGCCATGCTAGATGTTAGCTCTAGCAAAACGTTTACTGCAAATCTAGGAGGTTGCTTGAACTAGAGGGTACTTCTCAAAAATGGTTAACACATCAGTCTGAAACCAAATCGTCAATCAAATTGATCAATTCCTCAAGTTGCGTATCAAGCGTTAGCTTTTGCTTATGAGTAAAAGAAAGGTTCAGTTCAGCCAGCATTTGAGCATGCAAACGTGCATTGTGAGCTGATTCTGCTTTGTATTGTGAGGTTTTGTACTGGTCTGGATCGCTTATAAGAGCAACAAGCCTTGGTGTAAATTCTGGTTTATCGCGATGGGCAAAAATATCTCTCACCACATTCTGTAAGGTGGTTTGATATTCCGTTCGTCCATTCGTTGTCGTAATAAATTTGAGGGCGTAATACGAAACTATATCGGTTTGCTGCTGGGTTAGCCTGCCCACATTATCCTCAATGAATTCAGCCAGACGCTCCTCTCGACGAATTAACCGCTCTTCCTCTGTTCGCTTTTCTGATTCAGACTGACGTTCTTGCCTTTTTTTGCTCCATGCCACCAGCAGCGCTTCTACCTGCTCTGCAGACAGGAGTTCTGCAAGACCCGCAAGCTCTGGCGCAACTTTAGAACGAAAACGATTAAGGTGCTGTTGCGCTTGCTCAAATTCGCTCAGCCATTGTTTTTCATTCAGAGGTCCAGACTCTAATTTAATGCGAAGGCTTTTAAGTTGTGTTTGATATTTTTCAAGTTCAGTAGAACGGTGCCAATGTTGCCATGCGACAATGTGCTTATCTAATGCCGCTTTTTGATCTGACGATAAATCCACATAGTCGTCCACATACCAATAAAGTAACCAATCAATATTGTTGTACATAAACGAAGATGAACACGCGCTCAAAAGAAAGCTAAATACTAATATTAGGGGAAATTTAACCTTCTTCATTTTCAACCCCTCGCCTTAAGTCACCAAGTAGATGTGTATTTCCTATCTAACCTGTACGGACTTGTTGGTCAAGCGGATTACTTTAAAAGCGGAATCTGTTGGCGGTTATTGCAGATACAAAAAACGGCTTCTGCGTGTTATAAAAACAAGACAGAAGCCGCTTACAGTATAGCCTGCTATTTTAAAAAATAGGCCTAGTGGTGATGACCACCTTCTCCGTGAACATGACCATGTTCTAGTTCTTCAGCCAATGCTTCACGAACGTCAATGATTTCAACATCAAAGTTCAATGTCTTGCCCGCTAAAGGATGGTTACCATCTAACATAACGCCATCGTCTTCTACTGCAATAACCGTCACTGGCTGTTGGCCACCTGGCGTCTGAGCCATGAATTGCATGCCAACTTGGATCTCATCTACGCCTTGGAAGTTTTCAGTAGGCACTTTTTGAATCAATTCTTGATGAACAGCGCCGTAGCCATCTTCAGGAGCAACAGAAACAGCAAGCTTGTCGCCAGCCGCTTTACCTTGAAGGGCTTTGTCTAGACCATCAATGATGTTTTGCGCGCCACTTAGAAATACTAAAGGCTCTTGACCAACAGAAGAGTCAAGTTCTTGGCCTTGTTCATCTGTCAATGTGTAGTGCATGCTAACAACGGCGTTTTCTGTAATTTGCATTGAATTCTCCAGCTTAAAAATAAATATAAGGAACGAGTGCTTGATACAAGCAAACAATTTTGCACGACACCGCCACAACACGAACCAAGACAACAGTTATTATGAGTATGATAACGTCCCATAAACGCAATAACTACCGTATAACTCTACAAGTTTGGTACGTTCGGCGATTTTTAAAGGGATGTTTGACAAAATTTTAAAAAAAATACCAAAGACACGGTACAACAATGCTTTTACGTTGCCGTTTATTCGTCATGTGGTGGCATGAACTGCGAAATATCCAGTTCATAAGACTTGCCTAACCAACTAACGCCTTGAGTATGATCGACATATTCATCACCCGTTAATGGATGTAAAAAAACATCCAACGACTGACGATTTAACATCAGCCAAGGAACAATCTGCGCAAACGTCTCTGCTGCAAATGAAAGCTGACAACTCCAAGCTGGGTGTGGGCCGACGTTTTTTTGATGAAAACGCCCAATACGAATATCAAATAATTCTGCCGCTTGAGCCGCCACCTGCTTTGCGATCTCAACACCCTCTTCATCGTGATAATAAAGGTGTGCATGGAACGCTTTGATGTCTCGATATGAAGGAAGTATGCTCATTTTAATGCCTAACGTTAATTATCATCTGTGGATTTACAAACAGTGTAGCACCTCCCCTCTCCCCCTTACACGACCTAAGTCGTAGAGGATTACTCTTGGGCTTGTGTTACATTTAGTATTCAAAATCATGATCCCCAGCCTATATTCAGGTATCGAATTTAATGACTGTTTTCTGGATTCTGTTAGCTATTCTGTATGTTTTAGGTTTGTTCTGGATTGCCATCTGGGGCGACAAGGAAAGTCCAACAGCAAAAAAACTCACGCGTCACCCATTGGTCTATAGTTTATCATTGGCCATTTATTGTACGGCCTGGACATTTTACGGCTCGATCGGTGAAGCTACTCGATCTGGCTGGAGCTACTTACCCATTTTGCTTGGCCCCATTCTTTTGTATTTGTTCGCTTTTCCGATCTTACGCAAAATGATTACGGTCAGCCGAAAACAAAACATCACCTCCATCGCGGACTTTATTTCTTCTCGATATGGCAAACGCCCAATGACTGCGCCCTTGGTCATTCTAATCAGCATGCTGGCAGTCATTCCTTATATTGCGTTGCAGCTCAAAGCCATCGGCTCGAATTTTGCGCTATTTGTGAATCAAGACGAATCGTCAACGGGCATTGTGGTGTTGATCGCCACCATTTTAATTGGCGTTTTTGCCATGCTGTTTGGCACACGAAAAGTAGAAGTCACAGAGTATCGTTCAGGCATGATGCTCGCCATTGGCGCCGAATCGTTGTTTAAATTAATCGCTATCGTGGCCGTTGGCCTAGTCGCCATTTTAATGACGCAAGAACGAGATATCACTGAAATAAGTCAAAATGTGGACTTTGCTGTTTGGAACCCCGAACAATTTTTGTCTTTTTCCTTTTTGATGCAAACCTTCATGTCAGCGGCCGCAGTCATTTGTCTACCACGTCAATTCCATGTCACTGTGGTGGACCATCAGAACGACAGGCAATCCAATATGGCGCGATTGCTGTTTCCTTTGTACCTATTGATTTTTGCCGCCATTATTCCGCCAATCGCCATTGCAGGACAAAGTCTTTTTTCTGCGGATATAAACCCTGATACGTACGTTATCCAGTTTGCCCTGGTCTCAGACAACCTTCCGCTGCAAATATTGATCTTCCTTGGTGGCATGTCAGCGACGACCGCCATGATCATCATTGCCACGTTTGCCCTGAGCATTATGATCAGTAACGACGTGATCTTGCCTCTCATGCTGGCTCGCGCCAGTGCGCAACAACAAGCCCTTCCCCTGTATCGACGTCGAATACTGACCATCCGTCGCCTTGCCATGATTGGCATTTTGGTACTGTCCTTCTTGTATTACCAAAAGCTCGCCAACAATGAATCTCTGGCTGGTACAGGCGTACTGGCTTTTTCATTGGTCTTGCAACTCATGCCCGCAGTGTTAGGTGGCCTGTACTGGAAACGCGCCCATGCGCACGGCGTTTATACTGGGCTAACACTGGGTTTTTTGTGTTGGGTTTTGCTAATGATGCTACCATTAACAGGCAATATTGACTGGGGCATAGACAGCGCGCAATCTCGTTCCGAGCTTATTAGTTACGGGGCATTTATCAGCTTGTTAGCCAACGTTATTGGCTACATTGCAGGATCGATATTGTCCACAGAACGACTGATAGACCGCATTCAAGCAACCGCTTTCGTTAGCCCCACTACCGAACTAGAAAAGGGCTTTTTTAAGCCGAAAAGCAAAGCCACCAACGGCGACTTCTTTGTTTTGCTAGAAACCTTTTTAGGCAAACAAAAATGCCAACAAGTGCTCGCTAACTTTGAACAAGACTACAACCAAACCTTGCCGAATAATGCCTCACCAAACCGGCTGTTTGTCGACTACTGCGAACGCATTCTAGGTGGCGTTTTAGGTGGCTCGTCTGCTCGAACCATCATCAACTCCATTTTGGTAGACAAGCAAATCAAGGTCGAAGAAATGGTGACGTATCTAGATGAAACAACGCAAGCCATCCAGTTTAGTCAAAACTTGTTATTTGTTTCCATGGACAATTTGGACCAAGGCATCAGCGTCGTAGATAAAGACCTACGCATCGTAGCTTGGAACAAAACCTACTTGTCACTTTACCCATACCCAGAAGGTATGTTGACCGTCGGACTGCCCGTAGAAGAGCTCATTCGCTTTAATGCGGAACGCGGCGAATGTGGTGTTGGTGACATAGAAGAACTGGTCAGCAAACGCTTAGAACATCTACGAAAAGGCACCACGCACCGTTTTTTGCGCCGCCGAGCCAGTGGACGCGTGATAGAAATGGTAGGCAACCCACTTCCAGACGGTGGCTTTGTAACCAGTTTTACCGACGTCACGGAACACATAGAAAGCCAACAAGCGTTAAAAGAAGCCAACATTGACTTAGAAAAACGTGTGGAGGCTCGTACAGAAGAAGTGCAAGGCGTCAATAATGAGCTAATGCAGGAAATTGAACGCCGTAACCAAGCAGAAAAAGCCCTTATCAGTGCGAAGGCCGAAGCCGAAAAAGCCAACGCCTCAAAAACAGAATTTCTCGCTTTGGCCAGCCATGACATCCTACAGCCATTAAACGCTGCCAAGCTCTACATGGGCATTTTACAGTCCACGTCATTACCTCAAGACACCAATCAAGTCATTGGAAAGTTGTCCGATTCCTTAGAATCAACCGAAGCCCTGATTTCTACCCTGCTCGAAATTGCTCGCTTAGACCAAGGGGCGATTCACCCCAAATTAGTGGATTGCAACTTACAAGACATTTTAGCGCCTATTATCGCGGAATTTGGCGTGATTGCAGAAAGTAAAAACATTCGTCTAACAACTTACCTACGTCCTTTTAGGGTACACAGCGACCCAATCTATTTGCGTCGGATCATACAAAATTTTGTCTCTAACGCGGTGAAATATACTCAAAAGGGCCGCGTATTGTTAAGCGTGAGACCCAGAGATGGCGTGGTTTATTTGCAAGTATGGGACACTGGCGTCGGCATTCCAGCAACCGAACAGAAAAAAATATTTGATGATTTTTACCGCTGGGAAAACACCCAAGAACCCGGCATGGGATTGGGCTTGGGGCTAGTGCGACGTATGCAAAAACAGCTAGGACTTGCGACACAAATTCGCTCTATCCCAGGCAAAGGCAGCTGCTTTAGCATTGGTATTCCTTTAGCTCAGAGCAACCAAATAACCGATATTGCCGTGACGCCAACCACCAGCACACAGCATGAAAAACTGTCGCATTGTTATGTTTGGTGTATTGATGACGAGAAAAACAACCTCATTGCAATGCACACACTCCTGACTCATTGGCAATGCGACTGTCGCACTTTTAATCGTTTTAGCGATGCGTTAGAAGCGGAGGGAGAAGCGGAACTGCTGCTCGTGGATTACCACCTCGACGATAATAAAGACGGTGTTTCTTTGATCAAGGCCCTCAGAAAAAGAGCGGGGAAAACTATTCCAGCCGTGCTCATCACGGCATTACGGGACCCTGAATTAGTAGAGCAATGCAAACAGCAAAATATTACTTATATGGCAAAACCAGCAAAGCCCGCGAAATTGCGAGCTTTGGTTCAGCATATTCACCAGTTAAGAGAAGAAGCAAACGACGATGATTAATTCACACTTGTCGTTTAATGAGAATCCATTTTAGGGGGCTGCAAGCCGCAGCCCGCCAAAATAATGCCACTGACCGTATCGCCAATACGCTTTAGGTCCTCATCACCAAGTGATTCAATACCGCTTAGCGCCAGCACTTGCGCCTCAAAATCTGCGTAATGCTGTGTCGTCGCCCAAATCATGTAAATCACACTAGCAGGGTCACACGAACGCATCTTACCTGCGTCCATCCAACCTTGAAGCAGCTCCGTTCTCGACTTAAACCACGGGCGTAATTCTTCTTTTAAATAGTCGCCAATATGCAGCGCCCCACCGATGACTTCCATTGCAAAAAGTCGTGACGTACCGCCTTTTTCAAAGCTTTGTTTCAGTTTGACACGAATAAAACTGTCTAATACATAGGCAGGATCATCGTCTAACGTTGCACGATCGAATAAATCATTCCACCCAGTTAAGGTTTGATCAAGCACCTGCTTGTATAAGTTTGCCTTCGACTGGAAGTAATAAATAATATTAGGTTTAGGTAGTCCTGCACGCTCAGCGATGTGCTGCAAGCTAGCGCCATTGTAACCCTTTAGCCCGAATTCCGTTTCGGCCGCTTCTAGGATTTTTACAAAGACTTCTTCACGATGATTTTGACGTTTGCTCATGGGGGAGTTAGGTCCTTAGTTATATTTACTTCGAACAAAGCCGAAAAGACGAATCAGCATTGTCCGAAAAATCTGTACTTTTCCAGTATTAAGCCAACAATGCGGTCAATTCTTCCGCCGTCGATATTTTGCCTTCATCTTCAATATTAGGAAAAACAGCCACGGTGACATTATCCAGAGTAAGACTTGGCAACCATTCGGTTTTAAACGTCTCCAATGACACAGAAACAGGCTCGCAATCGTCCCAATCATCAATGGCCCACTGGCTCGCAAACTCAGCATCTGGCCATACCATGACACAATCGCCATCGTCTGTTTCGACCATAACGAAGCCTTCTTCGTTACTCAAACTCCACACCAATTGTGTCGCTTTCGCTTGCTCAACAAAATACGCCAAACGTTCACTGTCGGGCGCAACTAATAATTGAACGCGTTCATCCATTGATAACTCTTTCATCATTCACTCTCTTTTTTAAAAGTAAGCCACTTCTTCTTCGGTCAAAGCGCGGAATTCTCCGGCATCCAGATCGGCGTCTAACGAAAGCGGACCAATCTGATCACGATGAAGCTCTTCCACTTTATTACCAACCGCCGCTAACATGCGCTTCACTTGATGGTATTTGCCTTCTTGAATCGTCAGGAAAATATCACAGTCACTAATACGTTCAGCAATCGCCGGTAACGTAGGCTGTGATTCGCCATGCAGCATCACGCCTTCTTCCAATTGTGCTAATGCATCGTCACTGATTGGGTCTGCTAGCATCATTCGGTAACGTTTGTTACATGCATTTCGTGGTGATGTAATTCTGTGTAACCACTGCCCGTCGGTCGTCAATAACAGCAACCCTGTCGTGTCCTTATCTAACCGGCCCACTATTTTCAGCTCTTGGCCTAAATGAGAGGGCAGCAAGTCCAATACGGTAGGGTGATCTGGGTCTTGAGTGGCGCAAACGTAACCTGCGGGTTTATTCAGTAAGTAGTACCCTTCCGATGGCCACGCCAAAAGAGTGTCATCAAGGCATACTTTATCCCCTTCTTGCACCGTAAAATTGGCTTTTTTAACCACTTCACCATTTACGGTAACACGGCCTTTGGATGCAGCAATTTTTGCCGCTTTACGCGCCAATTCGGTCACGTGGGATATATAAAAATCAAGTCTCAAGGGAATCGCCTATGGCTTTGTTTAAATTAAGAGAATACTTCGTGGGTGGTTTCAATTTCTTTGTAGAAGAACGTGGCATTATGCAACATACCGTTTGCACTGCGTGTGTATCCAGGTACTTCACCAAACGGAATATAGCCCATATTCACATACATGTCGTGAGCTATGTCATCGCTTCTTACTTCCAATATCAACAATTGTCTTTGCATGGCGGCGGCAACACGCTCAACACCTTGCATTAAAATGCCACCTAAACCATTTTCACGCGCTTGAGTGTGCACCATCAACTTTTCTACATCACAACGATGCAATGCATTGGCTTTGGGCGACATAGAGATTTGCACACTGCCTACGACTTTGTCGTCTTCTCGAACAAGTAACACTTGACGCGCATTTGCCTGTAAATCATCGTTAATTGTCTGCCAATAGGCTTTCGCTTCAGACTCACTCATTGGCGGTAAAAAGCCAATAGGCGCACCGGAATCCACGGCATCACACAATAATTCAACAAGATCGTCCAAATAAGGGTTAAGGTTGTCTACTTTGAGTAATTCCAAACTCTTTTCCTCTGACTTTTGGTTGTGCCAATGATACCTGAGCACGACACAGTTAGGAAACGTCAGCCATATTGAATCGCAAGTAGGCATAAAAAAAGCGACCGAAGTCGCTATTTTATGCTTTTTCACGAAGGCATTATCGCCTGTCTCTACACATTGCCCATGTAGCGGCCAGGTTTATGATTTACAGCAATGATCATATTCAACGCGACGGCCCCAACAAACGAGATAATGATCAGGGTATAGTCCACAACAAAAACGGACAGCATCACAATCATGCAATCGACAATCATCTGAAATTTACCCATTGAAATGCCATATTTTTCGGCAAGATAACGCGCAAGAATGTTTAATCCACCTAAGCTGGCGTTATGACGGAACAACATCAGAAAACCGACCCCCATCAAGAATCCACCGGCCACACTTGCGTAAATAGGGTTCACATGATCAAACGTCACTAACATTGGTGTCACGTCGGCAAACACAGACAAACAGAAGACGGACAAGAACGTCTTTATGGTGAACTCCCAACCAAAGTGCATAATTGCCAAAATATAAAACGGCAAGTTAATCAAGAAAAAAGCCTGGCCAAAGCTCAATGGTGTTGAATATTGCATCAAAAATGCCAGTCCCGCCGAACCGCCGGTTAATAAACCCGCATGAGTAAAAAGGTTCACGCCGAGAGCAATAATCAAGGTACCAAGAATCACCGCTTGGGCATCTTCGAGGCGCGTGTGTTTATTGGTTTTTGGCAACTCGGCTGTCGACATGGTTTTCTCTCTACATAAATGACGGGATTAGAATGGCGTGGATTCTAGAGAAAAATAAGACTAAGACCAATACAGAAGCCGAAGGCCGTTTTTGGCCATTTTCAGGGAGTGTCTATTTTTATGTACACATCATAGATGTATACATTCATCCCTCAAAAATTTTTAACTGTAAAGCACGCAAATAAAGAAGGAGATTAAGTGCCGTTCAAAAAGACGTAACGTTATGACCATCTTAACAGCATCAGGACGAGCAGATTCGGCGTATTACTTTTCCTACAACACGACGTGGTGAAACCCATCCGATACGCTCAGACTGTAGGCTTTTATTATTTTCGCCTCCCAACCAAAGCTGACCATCTGGCGCAATATGTAGGACCTTTTTTATAATAAGTCCATATAATGCATGATCAACCACCACAATTTGACCAATTTTCAACTTCCGATACCATCGACTGATACAAACAAAATCCCCATCTTGTAATTGCGGCGACATGTTCTCACCCTTTACTTTCATTAAGCGAAGCATAGACGCTCCTCCCTATAAAAACGCAAATCCATGAGCAACAGCACAATCCGCCTTTGCCGTTTTAAAACGCACAACCTTATCCAGTAACGCCACCACACTATGCATCATGATGCTCCCCCTGTTATTTCATAAACCTTTTACGACGAAGCCATTGTTTATAAACAAAGCCTCCAACTATGACAAAAACGCCAACAAAAACACCAATAGAGTGAAGTAACTCTCGCGTCTCATTTGACTCAAAAGGCCCCTCAGCGGCCAACCCTACTTGACTCATTAACAAGACCGCGCAAACGAATACACACTCAACCATCAATTTCATGCTCTCTCCTCAACTCATTACTAATGACAAACAAACGTATTAGATGTGGAGATAGCATGGGATAACGATTGCATTAATGCCTTACTCTGTATTGAGACTTCTCTGCGATAACTCTGGGTGAATAAATCCCACTCAAAACGAATATGAGTGGCGGTTCTCATAATAAGATCACGCTGCTCGTTATTCATATCTGGTCGGGACATCACACGCTGCAAAAAATTTACCGCGCATTCAAACTGCGTATTCGCCGAAACAAAATCGCCCAACGCCGTGTACGATTCCGCCATATTCAAAAAACTCACCGCCGCAGCCGCGACAGCCGACTCCGCATCACGATAGAAATCTTCATCAAATGAACGCTCAGCTTGGATTAAAGCTTGGCGATTTAAGTCGACCGCATCCGTGAAATCATGGTTTGAAAATGCCTTATTCGCCTGCCTTGTTAAACGTTCCCAGTTTTGCATTAGATCCTCCACAAGAATAAAAAACTTAATGAGAATCATTATCGTAAAAGATCTTAAAAAATCCAGCCAATTTGAGAATAAATCTCATTTAAATGCTTTACACGGGGACGTTCGAGAGTGCTAAGGAAGGAGAATTCATGGAAATAAATATAAACACAAGAGAAAATCGTTACAAATCAAGCAAGTAGCTCGCAAAGCGAACTACCATTCAATCCCGATTTGAGCTTTCACACCGTTTGCAAAAGCATGACGCTCGTTGGCAATTTTACTGTGAGTATCCACATTGTCCAACAGAACCCTTGGTGCGGTGCGACCAGTCATCATCACATTTTGATGAGCTGGACGAGCGGCTAATGCAGCAACCAAATCCACTTCGTTTAAATAGCCATATTTGTACATATAGGTAATTTCGTCCAGCAAAACAAAGTGTACGCTAGGATCAGACAACACTTTTTTTGCCAATGCCCACGCTTGTTCTGCGGCTTCTTTTTCTAATTCAGGGTTTCGGGTTTCCCATGTAAACCCATGGCCCATAACATGGAAATCAACCAAAGGATGAGAACCAAAAAACAACTGCTCACCGGTGGCTTTGCGCCCCTTGATAAACTGGATAACCGCACTTTTTTGCCCATGCCCCAACGCTCTCGCCATGGTGCCAAACGCACTGGAGCTTTTGCCTTTGCCATTGCCTGTTAATAAAATCGTAACGCCGCGTTCTTCGGTTGCGGCCGCAATTCGTTCATCCACAATGGCCTTTTTTTTCAACAAGCGCGCTTCGTTCTTGTCCGCTTGCTCTGCTGTTTTCTCCGTACTTTTTAGCTCTGAGCTTGTTTTATCTCGAGTAGTATCCGTCATAATGTCTCTCTTTTAACATGCTATTGTTCTTGCGCTACTTTTTCTTGTACAACAACCAACTTGGGTAATATAAGCCTTTATGAATTGCGAACACCCTCAGTATAAAGACTAAAGAGACAGCGTAAATCGAGTTAAACTCATGTGTCGGTACGTTTTTTTCAAGTAGTACAAGCAGTAAAGCCCCTAAAAAAGCAGGCGTTGCATAAAACTCACGCCCCAACACCAAAGGCGGACGATGGCTCAAGACATCACGAATAATACCACCAGCCACACCAGTAATGATTCCCATCGTAATGGCGATGGTTGGCGGAAAGCCTAAAAGCAACACCTTTTCGGTTGCCACAACAGTAAATAAAGCCAAACCAAACGAATCGGCATAATGAAAAACCGTCTGCCTGTCTTCAATAAACCGCACCGTAAAAAACGCCAATGCAGACGACAAAAACGCCACCCATAAATACGAAGTATCTTTCACCCAATAAACCGTTTCGACAGACAGCACCGTATCACGAATCGTACCTCCGCCTAATGACGTCACCATTCCCAGAAACACAACACTAAATAGATCCATGTCTTTTTTGCCAGACGAAATCACCCCCGTAATGGCAAACGCAGCAATCCCAAACATACCCAAAAGATATAGCAACATTCTTATTCTTCTCGAATTAACCTAAGCAGAAACCCAATCGCCTGCACCCAGACGCTTCAACACAACAAAATCGTCCAAAACAACAAACTCAGTCACACTGGTAAAACCCACATCAATGCGATGACATTGTTCCAACGGCCACTGACACAACAAACTAACAAAGACTTTAATTACCCCTGAATGCGCCACCACCACACAGTTCTCCATAGACAAGTCGCGTATCGATAGCCACCACGCCCATACGCGATTGGCCACCACCTGCAACGACTCTCCATGATAAGGTGCGCAATGGACAATATCACTCGCCCATGAATCGATTTCGGCTTTTGGGATATCCTGCCAACACAGCCCCTCCCACTGCCCAAAATCTAACTCTTTTAATGCATCAACCGAATGAGAACGTGCATCACTTATGTACTCAGCAAGCCTTGCCGCTCGAATTAAAGGGCTGTGAAAACACGCATTCGACGCATCATCAAAGTTTATACCGAGGCGAGCTTTTAGAGCCGCAGCCCCTGCTTCCCAACCGTCTGCTAACGGTACATCCATGTCGCCATAACACAAACCTTGCTTAACATCCGGTCTCGGGTGACGAATCAAATACAACTTCATGAATACGACACCAACAAACAGACAATGACAAAAATCTCACCAATCTGCTCACTCGCCCCCAATGTATCGCCATTGAAACCAGCAATTTTTTTACGCAGGTAAAAGCGAATCAATGCCACTACAACAAGACAAAACAGCAAGGTAACAAGAAGATCAAATAGACTAAATGCCACGATTCCAACCAGCAAACAGGGCAATAACGCGACCAACCAGTGACTGGACGTTAGCTTAGCAATCATACTCGACGCTTTACTTTGTCCCATGGTCACATAGTCCAACGTGTGCATTAATAACAATGGAAACACCCGCGCGATGACATGCACCACACACCAAGCGCTCAAGGTATAAATAAAGCCTAAAAATGAATTGGGAATACTGTCTAATAACTCAGTCAACAAGAGCCATTTTAACGACAAAGCAAACCAAATCGACAACGCCGCGTAACTGCCAATACGCGAGTCTTTCATAATCGCCAAACGCTGCTCTTTGTCCCAACCACCAACCAAGCCATCGCAACTGTCCATCAAACCGTCTTCATGAAATCCACCGGTTAATAGCACAGCGGTCAACAGCATCAACAATGCCTGCAACGCAGATGACCAATCAAACCACAATGGCCAAGCACTCAATAGTGCAACCACCAGTCCAATCCATGGTAAAAAGCACACCGCTGGGATGTGCTTTATCTCGTCACTCCAATCCACCTTCAGCGGAATTCGAGTATAAGTAACAAGGCTACGTTTAAAGCCTTGCCAATAGGGACCAACAAGAACGCCTTTCATAATGGGCTATGTTTACCTAATTATTCGTACGACTGATATTATTTAGAATCGGTGACGCCAGCGCTTTCAAAGCTCGCCATTTTATTCAAAAATGCACAGGCACTTTGGATCAAAGGATAGGCCAAAATAGCGCCAGAACCTTCACCCAAGCGCAAATCCAAAGACAAAATAGGCTCGGCCTTCAAATGACTCAGCAACATTTTGTGGGCTTTTTCATTTGATTGGTGCGCAAAAACCGCGTATTCACGCACATCAGGCGCCACTTTCTGAGCGAACAACAACGCGACTGAACAGATAAAACCATCCACCACAAACACCGTTTGACGCTGAGCCGATTGCAACATCGCGCCTGCCATAGCCAGAATCTCAAAGCCGCCAACTTGTTCTGCCAGTGTTTGCGCACTCCAGTCAGACATCAATTGGCCAGTTTCTTTTTCCGCACGCTGTAATGATTGCTCAATAATACGTGCTTTGTGCGAAACCCCAGCAGAATCCAGTCCTGTACCACGCCCAGCACTGTCCTCGGCGCTCACACCAATCAACGCCGTCATCATGCAAGACGACACGCACGTGTTACCAATGCCCATTTCACCGAACATCAATAGGTTCACGCCCTTGTCAATTGCCAAATTCGCTTCGTCAACGCCAGCTTGAAGGGCTTGCTCTAACTGTGTGCTCGTCATGGCTGCCTGTTGACTGAAATCTTGCGAAGAAAACGCCACTTTGCGAGCACCCAATAAAGGGTGCGCTTCCAGCTCAGCATTCACCCCCACATCAACAATGCGCAATGGCACGTTATGTTGTTCGCAAAACACACTCACCGCCGCGCCGCCCATTAGAAAGTTCATCACCATTTGAGGTGTGACTTCTTGTGGAAACAAACTGATGCCTTGTGCTACCACGCCATGATCCGCCGCAAAAATGATCATCTGCGGTTTTGACACATCGGGCGTTGTCGTTTGCTGAATTTTGCCAAGCTGAAACGCAATGCTTTCCAACTCACCCAGCGCACCTAACGGTTTGGTTTTATTGTCGATTTTGTGTTGTAGCTCGGCTTCAATACGCACCGAGGGTGCTTGAATAGTAAACTGCTTAAACAAGGCTTTGTGCCCCTTAACCTTTGGCCTTAACAGCGCGCTGACGCACGACTTCGTAGAGACAAACGCCTGTCGCTACGGACACATTCAAACTTGAAACCACACCAGCCATAGGCAGCTTCACCAAATAGTCGCATTGCTCGCGAGTTAAACGACGCATGCCATCACCTTCCGCTCCCATCACAATCGCTGTTGGAATGGTTAAGTCTTGCTCGTAAATGGTCTGTGTTGCTTCGCCAGCCGTACCGAAGATCCATACGCCTTGGTCTTGTAGCTTCTTCATCGTACGAGCAAGGTTCGTTACGGCATAAACCGGAATGCTTTCTGCAGCACCACAAGCCACCTTGCTGACCGTCGCATTCAGTGGCGCAGAGTTGTCTTTTGGCATCACCACAGCATGAGCACCTGCCGCATCGGCACTTCGCAAGCACGCGCCTAAATTATGAGGGTCGGTCACGCCATCTAAAATAATTATCAGCGGAGTCTCATCCAAACCACCAATCAAAGTATGCAAATCGGCTTCGTTCCCCGCTTTGTTCATCGTGGTGTAAGCCACCACGCCTTGGTGAACCACGCGATCTTTACTGGAGGTAAACAATTGGTCTAAGTCTCGACGAGCAACCACGCTGTAACGCACTTTATTGGTTTTACAAAGCTGTACTAAACGTTGGTTTTTTTTATCGTCACGGCCTTCTTGAAAACGCACTTCTTTGATGCGTTCTGGCTGTTGGTTTAACGCGTTTTCCACGGCATGAATACCGTATATCCATTCTAAATCTGACATTATCTACTCTATTAATTTGGGGGCATACGCCTTTTATTCATTTATTTGTTTATCTAGAAAGTTCAATTTTCAATGTCTGATCAATCTTTTGCTTTTGGCTTAGCATTGCTTTTTTTCGGCTTCTTAGGCTTTTTCGGCTTCTTAGCCGCCGCCGTTGGCTTACCGTTTGCCGACACCGTGCCCGATTTCTTCTGCCTAATGCGTTTACCTTTAGACACTGGCGAACGGCGTTTTTTCTTTGCTTTACCGTCTGAACCTTTGCCGTCTTTGGAGTTATCCTCTTTAGAGGTTTTATCGTCTTTGGGTTTATCTCCGCTTACTTTTGCTGCCGTCTTAGGCTTAGATCGACCGCCTAATTCAATCGGTGGCAATTGCGCCAATTGCATTTCCAATTCGGTCATATCGTTGCGCTCCACCTTTTTACGTGGTGGTCGGCCGCCGTTATCATCCAAGCTCAAATCAATTTTGCGCTGTTCTAAGTTCACATTAGATACGCGAACTTTCAACGTGTCACCAAGACGGAAAACACGACCCGTTCGCTCACCAACAATCGCTTGATGCTCCATATCGTGAACAAAGTAATCTTGCCCAAGACCCGAAATATGCACCAAACCATCAACGAACAAACCTTGCAGCTCAACGAACAAACCAAACGACGTCACCGCCGTCACGACACCATCAAAGGGTTCCCCCAAGTGCTGTTCAACGTATTGGCATTTCAACCAAGCTTCAACATCACGGGTGGCTTCATCAGCACGGCGTTCGGTCAAGGAGCAAGAATCCCCTAAACCATCCATATCAGCATGGTTGTAGCCGTAGATCTTGCGTTCTTTCAGTTCTGGGCTGCCTGCCACACGATGCGCCTGACGCACAGCCGGACGACCTTCACCACGAATCAAATAACGAATCGCGCGGTGAACCAATAAATCTGGGTAACGACGAATAGGTGACGTAAAGTGCGTATAAGCTTCATAATTCAAACCAAAGTGACCCAAATTATCGGCTTGATACACAGCTTGAGACATAGAGCGTAGCATCATAGTTTGAATACTACGGGCATCCGCTCGGTCTTTAATACTTTCAGACAAGGCCGCGTAATCTGCTGGCGTTGGTTTAGTACCGCCCGTTAGCTCTAATCCCAATAAACCAAGATAAGTGCGTAGCGTTAACAAACGGTCGTCTTTTGGCCCTTCGTGAACACGGAACAAGGCCGGCAAATCGGCTTTGATCAATAACTCTGCCGCCGCTACGTTAGCGCACAACATACATTCTTCGATCAATTTGTGAGCGTCATTACGCTCGACAGGAACAATGTGTTCAATTTTGGAGTTCTCGTCAAACACCATGCGCGTTTCGATGGTATCGAACTCCATCGCGCCGCGCTCATCACGCGCGCCTTTTAGGACCTGATACAAACCTTTCAAATCATCAATGTGCGACACAATGGACGCATAACGCTCACGCAGCTCAACACCTTGCTCTTCTGGCTCGTCTGCGATCATTTTCGCGACCTTGGTGTAAGTCAAACGGGCATGGGAACGGATCAAACCTTCATAAAATTTGAAACCACGCATCTTGCCTTTGCTCGTCAAAGATACTTCTGCAACCATCGCCAAACGGTCTACGTCAGGGTTTAGGGAACACAAGCCATTCGACAAGACTTCTGGCAACATAGGAATAACACGGCCGGGGAAATACACAGAGTTACCACGCACAATCGCTTCTTCATCCAATGCGGTGTCTTTCTTCACATAATGAGAAACGTCAGCAATGGCAACAAACAGTTTCCAACCACCCGGTGTTTTTTCACAATATACCGCGTCATCAAAGTCGCGCGCGTCTTCACCATCAATGGTAACAAACGGTGTCTCACGCAAATCCACGCGATGCGCTTTGTCTTCTTCTGCTACTTCTGTGCTGAAGTTTTTGATTTGCTTTTCTACCGCCGCTGGCCACTCGTTAGGAATTTCGTAACGGTGCATCGCCACTTCAATTTCAACGCCCGGTGCCATAAAGTCACCCAAGACTTTCTTCACCAAACCTTGGGCTGGTTTACCGCGCTCAGCGTAGCTAACAATTTCCGCCAACACATATTGACCATGAGTCGGTGTTAAACCCGAATCTGTGGTGATCAAGATATCTTGAGCGATACGTGGGTTTTCAGGTGTGACGAAAGCGGTACGGCTTTCTTCATAGTATCGACCTACAAGTTGCGTGTGCTTACGTTCTAGCACCTCAACCACGACACCATCTAAGCGACCTTTAACGCTACGACCAGAAAGGCGTGCTTTGACTTTATCGCCATCCATCACGTTCTGCATTTGACGGGCAGATAGGAAAATATCGTCATCGCTTTGACGCAGCAAGAAACCATGACCTTCTTTATTGCCTTGGACGTAACCTTCGATCAGGTCACTCTCTAAAATCGGCGAGTATTCGTCATTTTGGTTGCTGGTCATTTGATTGTCTCGGCACATAGCGATGAGACGGCGACGGAGGGCTTCGATTTCGTCTTCGCCAGTCAGCGAAAACTCTTTGCATAAATCTAAGTGACCCATGCTTTTATTCTGGGTGGCAAGAAACTCTAGAATGAATTCACGGCTTGGTACGGGATTATCGTACTTAGACGCTTCTCGCTGCATGTGGGGATCGTTAATTTTTTTATTACTCAATGTATTTTTATCCTTGGTTTTTTCAATAAGACGCCCTTTTATAAAATAGAAATATGAACATCTCACTATTCAGAACGCTCGGTATTCGTTTGTCACGTCTGCCGAATGACGGATGCGTTCAATTAGTTGTCATTATAGAGCATATTCAACAAATACTCTCCCAGTTCACGCTGCTCTTAACATTATCTTCACACTCTCTTAGAGCGAATTTGGTAATTACACAACAAACTGGCATCTAAACCGGTGACTTCGTCACATTTATCTGACATTTGTAATGCCATTTTGAACTAACTGAAATATTTTTATGCCATTTTTGTGTGTTTTTCATGCAAAAAACAGGAATCCATCGAATAATTCGATTACTTCTCAGCATCCGTTCACTGTCTGTGCCGCACCAAATTCATTTCAGCCATCACTTTGGTGGAAATTTCTTCCACAGACAGTTTTGTTGAATTCAAAAAAGGGATGCGTTCTTGGCGATATAAAGACTCCACTTCGTCCACTTCATAGCGACACTGGCGCGACGATGCGTATTTACTCGCCGCCATACGACCGGTGCGAATTTCATGCAATCGCTGGGCATCGATGGTCAAACCAAACAGCTTTTTCTTGTGATCTTTTAAGACTTTTGGCAAACCTGGAGAAGAAAAATCGTCTTCGGTGATGGGGTAGTTAGCGGCTTTAATACCGTATTGCATTGCGAGATACAAACTGGTCGGCGTTTTACCGGAGCGCGACACGCCAAGTAGGATAATATCGGCTTCGGTAAAATTCTTTACCGACGCCCCGTCATCGTTCGCCAAAGCGTAGTTTATCGCGTCAATTCGGCCATCATAAACGCCCTCTTTCATACCATGCGCTTTCTGTGCGGTTGGCTGTGCTTTCACGCCCAAGGCTTGCTCAATCGGCGACAGTAAATCCCCAAAAAGGTTGTAACAATGGCAGTCACAAGACTCGATAATATCGCGGATCGCCACATCGGCAATGGTATAAAAAACCAACAAAGCAACCCCTTCCTTCATTTCCAGATTGATCTGTTGTTTTAGCCCTTCCGCCTGATCTTTTGTGATCAAAAAAGGCACACTTTTTGTCTCTACCGCCACATCAAAAAACGACAACATTGCCGAACCAAATACCTCAGCGGTAATCGCCGTTCCATCAGAGACAAAATACACTTTCATTCAATATTCACCTGTTTTGTTGTTATCTAACGACATTCGTTTTTTCGATTGAAATAAAACTACATCGAATAATCGATTTTATTCGAAGCAACGCACCTACATACAATGAACCCAGATCAAGTGCTTTGACAAGTACTTGGTGTACTAGGAAAAACTGGCTAAATACTATTCCTGCCATTCATTTATAAAAAAAATTGGAGTCTCTAGTGAGCAAGTTTATTAAGTGGTTTAAAGATCTTCATATGGAAGATGTCGGTGAAGTTGGCGGCAAGAACGCCTCTTTGGGTGAAATGATTTCCAACCTGACAGACCTTGGTATTCAAGTACCAAACGGTTTCGCAACCACTTCCTATGCTTATCAAAGCTTCATCACTGAAAGCGGCCTAGACGAAAAAATCCATCAAGCATTAGATGCATTGGACGTGGACGATGTTCACGCCCTTGCTGAAACGGGCGTGAAAATTCGCCAATGGATCGAAGAGGCGACTTTCTCTGCCGAATTTGACCAAGAAATCGAAGCGGCTTTCGCAACGCTTTGCGATGACAACACAGACGACACGTCATTTGCCGTACGCTCTTCTGCCACCGCGGAAGATTTACCAGACGCGTCTTTCGCAGGCCAGCAAGAAACTTTCCTAAACGTGAAAGGCTTGGCAGACATCAAAGCATCGATCAAACGCGTGTTTGCTTCCCTCTTTAACGACCGTGCGATTTCTTACCGCGTTCACCAAGGCTTTGAACACCAAGGCGTGTCTTTGTCCGCAGGCATTCAAAAAATGGTACGCAGTGACATCGGTGCGTCTGGCGTCTTGTTTACCCTAGACACAGAATCCGGCTTTGACGAAGTGGTTTTCATCACCGCCGCTTACGGTCTTGGCGAAATGGTTGTACAAGGCACCGTAAACCCAGACGAATACTACGTTCACAAGCCAACACTGGCCGCCAATCGCCCGGCGGTTGTGCGCAAGAGCCTAGGCAGCAAAGCGCAAAAAATGGAATACGCCGAAGCAGGCAGCGATGACGAATTCGTCAAAATCGTCCCAGTGGCTTTAGATGACCAAAACCGCTTTGCACTGACCAATGACGAAGTGCAAGACCTAGCTCGCCAAGCCTGCATCATCGAAAAACATTACCAACGTCCAATGGACATTGAATGGGCGAAAGACGGCATCGACGGCAAGATCTACATTGTTCAAGCGCGACCAGAAACCGTTCGTAGCCAAGCCAACGCCCAAAGCATGGAACGTTACAACCTGAAGAAAACCTCTCAGGTAATGATCACTGGCCGCGCCATTGGTCACAAAATCGGCACAGGCGCCGTAAAAGTATTGTCTTCTATTACCGAAATGGATCGCATCCAACCGGGCGACGTTCTGGTTACCGACATTACCGATCCGGATTGGGAACCTATCATGAAGCGTGCTTCTGCGATTGTCACCAACCGTGGTGGCCGTACTTGTCACGCGGCGATCATCGCACGTGAACTCGGTATTCCAGCCGTTGTTGGTTGTGGCGACGCAACAGACGTATTGAAAGATGGCCAAATCGTCACTGTATCTTGCTCACAAGGCGACATGGGCTTTGTTTACCAAGGCGAACTGCCATTCGACATCATCACCTCTGAAGTGGGCAACATGCCAGAACTGCCAGTGAAAATCATGATGAACGTGGGCAACCCAAACCGCGCGTTTGACTTTGCCATGTTACCAAACGCTGGCATAGGCTTGGCTCGCTTAGAATTCATCATCAACCGCATGATCGGCATTCACCCGAAAGCCTTGTTGAACTACGCAGACATGACACCCGCGTTGCAAGAAGAGATCAACCACCGCATCGCCGGCTACAACAGCCCAGTGGAATTCTACGTCGACAAACTGGTCGAAGGCGTCGCAACACTGGCTTGCTCTTTCTCTAAGAAGCCTGTCATCGTGCGTTTGTCTGACTTCAAATCAAACGAATACCACAACCTTGTTGGCGGTCCATTGTTTGAACCAGACGAAGAAAACCCAATGCTTGGCTTCCGTGGCGCAGCGCGCTACATCGACGACTCGTTCCGCGACTGCTTCGCCCTAGAATGTGAAGCCATCCGCCGCGTTCGTAACGACATGGGCTTAACCAACGTACAAATCATGATCCCATTTGTTCGTACCTTGGAAGAAGCCCAACAAGTCACCGAACTGCTAGCTGAACAAGGCTTGGCTCGCGGTGAAAACGGCCTGAAAGTCATCATGATGTGCGAACTACCGTCTAACGCCCTACTGGCTGACGAGTTCCTACAATACTTTGACGGCTTCTCAATCGGCTCTAACGACTTGACTCAGCTAACACTCGGACTTGACCGCGACTCAGGATTGATCGCCGACAAATTCGACGAACGTAACCCAGCTGTGAAAAAACTGCTAAAAATGGCCATCACCGTCTGTCGCGAACAAGGCAAATACGTTGGCATCTGTGGCCAAGGCCCATCTGACCACGCCGACTTCGCCGACTGGCTCGTCGCCCAAGGTATCGAAAGCATGTCTCTTAACCCAGACACCGTCATCGAAACCTGGCTACACCTTGATGAAGTATTGAAAAATACCGAATTAACCAACAAAGCCATTTAACAAAACATTCCTGTTTCATCGACATGATTCAACAGGAAAACCCACTGCGTTTGGTGTTGTATTCAATAATACGGCACCGGATCAGAATGCTGTGTAACAACAGCGCGTGACCTTATCGTTGTCACTCCCTAGTTTGATAGCCCCGCTTTGCGGGGCTTTTTTTTGAGTTCCTTCCCCTTTCTTCAAGGGTTAGGGAGGGGTTTCTTTGGTTCCATTCAAACCCTTTGTATTCCCAACCTTTTGTTCCGCTCTGCTGAGCGGGTAACTTTTGCCCAGATCCGCAAAAGTAACCAAAAGGTCTCTTTAAGATCTTTAATGCCTAACTTTTTTCATAGGCACATAATTGTCCCCCTACGCTCGTTGTATCGTAAGGCATAGATTGTTTATTCGCTGTGAGATAGCTCGTCAAACACTGACTCTGAAACGCCATAAAGTCGCGCAACTTCGTCGCGTCGAACTGGCTTCATCTGTGATGCTGGTTTTTCGTAGGAATTCATGTTCCATTCAAACACTTTGTATTCCCAACCTTTATTCCGCTCTGCTGAGCGGGTAACTTTAAGATCTTTAATGCCTGCCTTTCATCATAGGCACATAACTGTTCCCCTACGCTCGTTGTATCGTAAGGCATAGATTGTTTATTCGCTGTGAGATAGCTCGTCAAACACTGACTCTGAAACGCCATAAAGTCGCGCAACTTCGTTGCGTCGAACTGACTTCATTGTAGAGACTAGGTTTTCGTAGGGCACCATGAGCGCAGCGTGATGTGCCGCTGAAAGCGAAGCTTTCACTATAGGTCGCGGCTTTAGCCCGACATGGAATTTATGGGTATAAACAGTTTATTTTTATGGTTTCCAGGTTTTGGCTCAGTTTGCCTGTTTTGAATAGTCGTATTTTGCGCATTTGGTCTGGAAGAAAATGAAAAAGTCGCCTAAGGAAACTGCGATTAAGTCCCCAATATGAGACAATGCCGATCTGACCATTACCTCAAGACCGAATGACATGAATCAGCTTTCCTTCGCCGATACCGAATTTACCAGCAAACGCCGCAAGACTCGCAAAGAGCTCTTCCTTGGTCGGATGAATGAGCTGATTCCATGGCTACAGCTCGAAGCTCAGATTGAGCCGTTTTACCCAAAAGCTGGCAATGGTCGGCGTCCATACCCTCTCGCTACCATGCTGCGCATTCACTTTATGCAGAACTGGTACAACATGAGTGATCCAGCGATGGAAGATGCCCTTTACGAGATCACCTCTATGCGGCTGTTTGCTGGCCTATCATTAGAAGGTGCGATCCCAGACCACACGACCATCATGAATTTCCGTCACCTGCTTGAGAAGCATAAGCTGGGTCGTAAACTCTTCAAAGAAGTAAACAAATGGCTGTCTGATTCTGGCACCTACTTTAAAGAAGGGACAATCGTTGATGCGACGATTATTGAGGCAGCAAGTTCCACCAAAAATAAATCTAATGCACGCGATCCCGAAATGCACCAAACGCAAAAGGGAAAACAATGGTTCTTTGGCATGAAAGCTCACATCGGTGTTGATGCAAAGCGTGGGTTAGTTCACAGCTTCACCACGACGCCTGCCAATGATCACGATTTAAACCAGTTGACGGAACTTCTTCATGGCAATGAGTCATTTGTATCGGCGGACTCTGGCTACCGTGGCGTAGAAAAGCGCACAGAAACAAAAGATAAGAATGTCGATTGGTTAGTAGCTGAGATGCCCAGCAAGATACGTGCTTGGAAAAAGCACCCCCGCCTCAACAAGCAGCTGATCCGAACGGAATACTTAAAGGCGAGTATCCGAGCGAAAGTCGAGCACCCGTTTAGAATACTGAAATGCCAGTTTGGGTTCCGCAAAGTCGTCTACAAAGGCCTGTCTAAAAATGACAACAAACTCGCCGTGCTGTTTGCACTTGGAAATTTGTTACGAGTAGATCAGATGATACGTTCTGCACGGGGTTAATCCGTCCAAATAACGGTTGTAAGGTGCTTGAAGTACCTTACAAGTGGGTTAAGTGGTGATTAAATGTCGCTTCTGAGGAAATACTGTCACAAGCTGAATGTCAGCTAAAAATTGTCTTACTTGTTCGTATGTTCCTTAGGCACATCACGCTTCGCTCATGGCGTCCTACGTTTTTGTTCTCCATCCAACAAAATCTGTTCACGGTTTTTATGTTAGTGAGCCGATTTCGCCCATCTATAGAGTTTCAGTATCAATCTCCCCTTCCTAGCACCATCCGAAACAATCTAAACAATTAGTAAAACAATTAGGGTCATATATGGTCCACCCCGCGATGCAAGATAAAGTTACTGGTGTGACAGAAAGATATTGCTTCCATATATCCGGCCTTTAGCTGAGGTTTTATAACCTCTGGCCCTGATGGAATTCGCTCGCCCCTACCTCATCAGATGATCGGCCTCTATGAGCCCTAGACCCTAGCAGGTTTTAGGAACGCAGGTCTTACCTTTTATGCCATCACTTGTACTTTATCCACGCAACTCGTTGCTGATTTACTTTGTTAACCGCTTTTCTATTTAACTTTTCTTTGAATCTCATACCCAGCACGGTCAGGATCAAGCTGCTGCCTGATAAGATTCTTTTTTACTTAATACTGCCCAGGCAATACGCGCATTTTTATTGGCAACCGCAACGGCTGAAACATTCTTGCCTCGGCGGTTATCAAGCTCCTTTACCCAACGATTGCGGCGATCATCATGTTTGTCAGCTACCCTGACAACTGTCCTGCCACCATGGATCATCAGGGTTCTCAGGTAGGTATCCCCGCGCTTACTGATGCCGAGCAAGGTGGGTTTTCCACCAGTGGAATACTGTCTGGGCACCAGCCCAAGCCAGGCGGCCAGCTCACGGCCGTTTTTGAACACGGCCACATCACTAATCGCCGCGATCAGTGCGGTGGCGGTCAGCAGGCCGACACCAGGAATGGTGAGTAAGCGTTGGCAATCTTCATGGTTTCTAGCGATGGTTGCCAGTTGTAACTCAAGTGCCTCAATCCGATCATCCAAGTGAACCATTTCATCGCTGAGTGTACTGAGCAACGCCCGGAATACGTCACTTAGGCCACTTTCGGCCTCTTCGAGGATAAGGGGGATGTGCTTTCGAACATAGGAGACTCCCTTGGGAATGGTAATGCCGTACTCCATCAGTAGTCCCCTAATCTGATTGGCTTGCGCCGTTCTTCGGGCAACCGCTTGGCTACGCACTCGGTGAATGCTCTGGATGTCTTGTTGCTCAATGCTTTTCGTAGGCACAAATCGCATACTTGGGCGTTGGATTGCTTCACAAATAGCCTCTGCATCCGCAGCATCATTCTTGTTCGATTTGACATAGGGTTTGACAAATTGAGGGGCAATAATACGAACAGAATGCCCCAAGGCCGTAAATTGACGACACCAATAATGTGCACCGCCACAGGCTTCAATACCAATGACGCAAGGTGGAAGATTAGCGATGCAAGGCAACAACTTACTACGGCTGAGCTTTTTTCTGATAACCGTTTGCCCGTGGCTGTCTACGCCGTGTAGTTGAAAGCTGGTTTTGCTCAAATCGACTCCGAGAGTACATACCTGACCTTTTTTGCTATGCTCGTTCATGGTTCGCTCCGTTTCTTTTGATGAATGACATTGTTTACACAACTCACTTCATCATGGCTCATTTGAAGCCGATATGGGGGCGGGGTGGACCATTCCATTAGATGAAAATTAAACTCCTGAGTTAAGCTTGCATCAAGACCATTCATTGACCGACAACCTATTTAAGGACTATATTTGGTCGTAACGAAGAGGTATTCATGAAGTTATCAGATCAAATCAAACCTATTAGCTATTTGAAAGCTCATGCTGCTGAGGTAGTGCGTAGCCTGTCGACTAACATGCAGCCGATGGTAATCACTCAAAACGGTGAAGCTAAGGCGGTTATACAAGACATCAAAAGCTATGAGCAAACTCAAGAAACGATGGCGTTACTTAAGATGTTAGCCCTAGGTCAGCGTCAAATAGAAGAAGGTAAAGTTCAGCCTGCTGGTGATCTTGTCGCCAAGCTTCGTAATCGGAGTAAAAGCCGCTAATGAGTTATCAGGTATTTCTCACTGATGATGCTGCTTACGATCTTGAGACTCTATACAACTATATCGAATCTCATGATGCTCTAGAAAAAGCAGATTACGTTCTAGACAACATTGAAGAGGTATTTTTAAGCCTTGCCGATAATCCAGAACGCGGGACTTATCCAAATGAGTTGCTAGCTGTCGGCCTACGCGAATATCGAGAAATCTATTTCAAACCCTACCGTATTATTTATCGAATCAGTTCGCAGTCGGTTTATGTCATGGTGATCGCCGATGGTCGTCGTGATATGCAATCTCTTCTCGAACGCCGTTTGTTTCAAGCCTGAGAAACATTCGAACAGCCCCTTGAAAAGGGGAACAAACTAAGACCTCGATGAAACCAACGCCCTCTCCACACAAACAGCCGAATGGACATCATTCGCGGCATACAGTATTTGATGTTCTTTCAGTGGATAAGCGCCTATTTGTTACAAAACCACCTATCAGCCCTGCAATAAAAGCTTCGTCTTCAACGGCATTTATTTATTAAATAGTCGCTTCATTCATGACGCCCTACGCTTTTGGTTCTCCATCATTGCAATTCCGAAGAAGTCAGTTCGACGCAACGAAGTTGCGCGACCTTATGGAGTTTCAGAGTCAGTTAAAAACATCCTCTCTCCAGCCTGCAAAAACAATCTATGCCTTACGATATAACGAGCGTAGGTAGCAATCATGCGCTTATGAAGAAAATCAGGCATTAAAGATCTTAAAGCGAATTTTTGGTTACTTTTTGGGCGCTTGCAAAAAGTTACCCGCTCAGCAGAGCGGAAATAAAGGTCGGAAATACAAAGCGTTTGAATGGAACCAATAACCCCATCTTCCGTCTTCCCCTTGAAAAGGGGAAGAGACTAAGGCCTCGATGAAACCAACGCCCTCTCCACACAAATAGCCGAATGCGCGTCATTCGCCGCATAAAGTATCTGATTTTCTTTAAGAGGATACGCGCCCCAGTTGGATTTTTGGGCGCCTTTGCCAAGACGTTTCCCCAGTACCATGGCGACGGCGGCGCGGGCGCCGATGCTGTTTTTCTCACCTGCCAGTTGCTTTAAGGTGACGGATAAGTCTTGCGTATTGGTGATGTCGATGTTGAGTTTATTGCGCAGTTCTTTGTTGTCGTCTTTGATGCCGAAGCCAATTTTTTTGATATTTTGGTTGGTCAGTATTTGCTTGGCAGCCGCTACCGCACAGGGAAATCGTGTTGGGAAAAGGAAAGCGGTTGTTTCCGTCGCTAGTTGAATCAGCGATGGGCCGGGGCTAACTTGGCCTTTTTGGAAAATCGGTTTGCTTTCGGTGTCGAAGCCAAGCCGAGGTTCCGTTAACAATACGTGCAAAGCGTCCGTCGCCTGCTGCTCATTTTCAACGATGTAGATATTAGAAAGACCAAGGCCAATGTACAAAGGCAATGCGCTGATCTGTTCCTTGGTCGGACGTTCCATTCTGTGTCTCTTTTGTTGCGTTAGGCTTTTTTCAGATCAAACAATACGTCGTGAATCTCTGCCTTTAGTTCTTTGTCGATTATCTTGTTGCTGTGAATTTTAGCTTGTTCTAGGTATTCAATGGCACCCGCGTTGTCGCCAAGCTCTAGTTTCAATTGCGCTGCCGAAAAGCCGATGGAGGAAAGGTAATCTTTGGAGTTTATAGCAGCGGCTTTTTCTAAGGCTTTATCGTAGATGACAATGGCTTGCTCTAAGTCGTCGGTAAAGTCGCCTAGGGTTTCCCACTGAACTGGGTGGTCTTTGTCTGTGCCGTCGTTGTCATCACAGATGGTTTTTAATTCTTGGTAATACCCATCAAAACCCGCTTGGTCTTTTTTATTGGCGCAGGTCATTAGTTCCTTGGCGAGGTATAGGACTTCTTTGTATATTTTAGTGTTCATATTTTACTCAGCATGTAATCTTCAATAGCGTATTAGGGGGCATGGTAATTTTAATACGCTATTTATGACAGCTTTTCATGAATATCAGGGCAATAAAATAAACGCTAGGCTCGACTCAGTTCCAGCGCTCCTGTCGGCATTTGGCTCTATTAAGAGTTAGTAGGTACTACTAATTTTACCCTGTTAATGGGAAACATTCAGCGACAAGGTTTTTTTGTTGTCTAAAACCAAACTCACTCCCGCCAAAACAACCGCGCCGAGCACTATCCAAGACCCCAATACAACGCCGGTCCAACCGTTCGCTTGCCAAAATGGGTCTAGGTAGAATCCGCCTAAACTTGCCCCAAGATAATAGAAAACAAGGTACAAAGAAGAGGCGCTGGCTTTGGCGTGTTTGGCGTTGCGACTAACAAACCCACTGGCCGTTGAGTGACATAGAAAGAAGCCAAAGCTGTTTATGAGTAAGCCCACAATGATCGCCAATAACGAATTTCCAAGCGTCACCAGTGAACCAAACATAAAGATACAGGTGCCTAACACCATAATATTGGGCTGGCTCCAACGCTTGGCGAGTTTACCCGAGATTGCCGAACCCAAGGTGCCAGATAAATAAGTTAAGAACAGCAAGCCGACGTACTTCGCAGTTAAGTTATATGGCTCAGCCTCTAAAACGAAGGTCACATAGCTGTATTGATTGATAAAAATGAAGAAGCTGAAGCCACCAATCAAATAACAGGTAAGTAATCGACGGTTTTGCAAATGGCTTTTCATATTATTCAATATATGACCAACACGAAGAGGCTTTGGCTCAAAGTGTTGAGATTTTGGTAGCAGGAAGAAAAAAGCGAGCAAACACATCAGACTGATGGCACTCATTACGGCAAAAGTGGCAGAGCGGCCCAGCCACTCCCCGACGAAGCCGCCAATAAGACGACCACCAATACCACCCAATGTATTACCGCTGATGTACAAACCAACCGCCACCAGTAACGCTTCAGGCGTGTACTCGTCTCCCAAATACGCCACCGCAATGGCTGGCAACCCTGCCAGAAAGAAGCCTTGCAACGCGCGTAATGCAAGCAGTGATTCGTAGCTTTGTACTAAGGACAAACAAAAGGTGGTTAAGGTGATGCCCACCATGGTCATCACCATGATGCCTTTTCGACCAAGAGCGTCAGAGATCGGCCCATAAAAAAGCAATGAAATGCCCAGAGTCAGTGTGGTAATGGTGAAGCTGCCACTGGCTTGCAGTGGGCTGATGGCGAATTCATTCGCGATCATCGGCAATAAAGGCTGTGTTACATACACATTGGCAAAAATCATGAATGAGCCAATCACCAAGGCCAAAGTGCCTCGCCAAAATACCGCACTGCCAACTTCAATCACACGCAACTCCGCTGGGTTAACACCCATAAAATGAAATAACAGTGCCACTATACGCCCAGTGATTTTATCAATAAAATATATCTATCTTATAGAATCCATAAGGATCTCTGATGGACATTAAACCATTGCGTTACTTTGTTGCCATTGCAAAAACCGCCAGTTTCACGAAAGCGGCTCAGCAGTTGAGTGTCGCTCAGCCTGCCGTGAGTATGGCGATCAAAAAATTGGAAGCCGATTTAGGTTTGACTCTCATCCATCGAGCCGATCGTCACGTGGGTTTAACGGATGAAGGTAAAAGGTTATTGGTTCATGCGGAAAAAATCGTTCAGGCAACCGATGACGCTCTGCTGGAAATGGGTGAACTACAGGGATTAAGTCAGGGCGAAGTTCGCGTAGGAATTCCCAGCATGTTGGGCTCGTATTATTTCCCCCCCATTTTGATGGCGTTTCGCCACAAATACCCTACCATTGCGCTTAAAGTCATTGAAGGCGGTACGTGGCAACTGCAACAAATGCTCGAAAATGGCGAGTTGGATCTGAGTGTGATCGTCGCGGAAACCCTGCCCGACGGCTTGGAAACTCAGGCATTGATTCGTGAAGAAATGCGAGTCACCATTGCGACAGATCACCCCTTTAGCCAACTAGAACGCATCACGCCAGACGCGTTTTTCGATGAAGAATTGGTGATGTTTAAAGAGGGGTATTTTCATCGTCGCATCGTCGATAAACTGGCCAAAGCGTGTAATAAACAACCTAAAATTGGCTTCGAAACCAATTTAATTCCACTAATCAAATCCATTACTCAACAAGGTTTTGGCATCTCAACCTTACTCTCTATGGTAATAGAAGACGACGACGAGCTAATAACCCGATCATTTGATCCACCCATTTGGTTAGACCTTGGTATTGCTTGGCGTAAAGACAGCTATCTATCGAAAGCCAATCGCGCCTTTTTGGAGTTTGTGAGTGAACACGGTCGCTACAAACGCTGAAGACAAAAATGCCCGTCCTAAGTAGACTCAGAACGGGCATTTGCTATCGATCAACTGCGTTTAATTAAACAAACGCGCTTCAAACAAAGACGACTGTTTAAAACGGTGCAGGCTTTTCGCCCCAGCCAGAACAGCAAGGTCCAGAATAGGTTCAATCAGCACAACACTCAAATACGCGATACCAAACGTCGCCACAGAGGCCAAGTTATCAGCACCCATACCTTGACCATAAAATGCCCAGAACGCCACCCAAGCGACAATGCCGCCTTGGTAAGTTAAGGACAGTTTCAATGCCTGTTTATAGCTAATATCGACGTATGCCGTATTCTCCGCGATAGTGCGACGAGCCACCGCAGACATAGCAAACAAAGGCAACAATAACGTCGTGACGTTCATACCATATTGAGGCAAGTCGAATTGAGCAAAGAAAACACCTTGTGTTAATAAGCCTAATATCAGGCCTATAGATGCCGCGGCCGGGCCAAAAACAAGAAACAACGTCGACCCCAAGATGAGATGCACTTCCGATACGCCCACAGCCTGATGAGGCAGTATCTCAAAAAAAGCAAAGACAAAAAGAGTGGTTAACGCACTACGACCGATCAAAGACAGCAAGCCGTCTTTTTTTATCATCTCGATGGACGCTTTAGCGGATAGACCAAGCGCGGCAAAGGCCGTCGCGTAACTTAAAACAATTTTTGCGCCGTCAACGACGCCCGGTTCAATGTGCACGATGTGCCTCCAAAATGGATCTCATACTCACCCGTATGATTCAAATTAACGTATTGGTTTACCCAAATACGAGTCAATGAAGGCCGGTCTCCGGACTCATAAGTGTGGGATCGAACTGTATTTTTACGTCTCTCGCCCCTTCCCATCCGATATCATTACGCTCACGAACAGTGGAAACGAGAAAAAATACATCACTTATTTACCGTTGCGGGGGCAGTACAGGGTTTGTGTAAGTCCACTCACCTGTTTCCCGTTTCACCAGTCAGACTGGCACCTTCACAAGAACGGTCAACCTCATTAAGTAACGACGTTGACCGAAGTTCGAAGCGTACGTTTTAAGTCCGCGTTAAGCAACAAACGAATTGCAAATTGCGCTTAGGAAGGCTTACGACCTGATAAAGAACTGCGTGCGTTCATTCTCGATTCAATATTTTTGAGAAGAGAAGTGCGATGAAAAACAGTACCGCCTATAATACCAATGGTGCTGCCAATGGAGATATCAACCAAACGGTGATGCAACAACACTTCTGTGCTCATGTTTGCGCTGGTGATTTCGGCCATGATGACGGTGAGCGGCGTAATAAAAATCACCGCGGCACCGTAGTTTTTTACGATCAATAATTCCACAACAAACTGGAAAAAGATCATGCTAAGTGCCAACACCCAGTAATTAGGTTGAAAAGAAAACAGCACAGAAGCAACGCCCATCCCTAATGCCGTTCCCACAATGCGATGAATGTTACGGTGCCAGATCATCCGATAAGTAGCGCCTTGCAAAATAGCCGCGCAAGAAATAGGCACCCACAATGCGTTTGGTAAATGGCACAACACGGCCACGAAATAAGCAAAAGCAATACAGAATGCGACCAGAGCGCCTTCTAAAATAATGGCGTTTACTTGAGGATCCGTCTCTATCTTAACGGGAGGTAAGTCATTTGCGTGCGTCATCAAGCTGTAAAAGAAAGCCAGTATGCATGCCAACATGCCCCCCAACCCCACCATGCCAATGTTCGCAGACCACCGGCTCAAATCAAATGGCAAATAAATCGCAAGCGCAGACACAAGAATGAAGAAAAAACTGCCCGGTGGAGGAAGACGATAATAGCGCGTAATGACAATGGCACTAAATGACAAGATCCCAAGCGCCAGCGCAGCAAGGTAAGGGTTAACACTGGCCAACGAGCCCACGCTAAAACACACCATAAAGCCAAAAGAACACATGGCCAAGGTCACCATTCTATGGGCAATACGCGTTTTTGGTAGATACAAGATAACCATGGCGCCCAAGCTGGATAAGGTGGCAACGGCAAATTGATTGGTCGCAGCGCCGATCAAGGCGGGCGTCCCAACAGCGACGGCGGCTAAAACCGCAAGATGCCAAGGTCGCTTGATATCGCTCCATGCAAAAAGGTCTTTTATCTGAATCATCACAGACTTTAGCAAGTTGGTACTCCATACAAATGTTTAGTAGGACAACATTATAGCACCAACAAGCACCATCAAAGATGAAAAATTTGGATCGGCGTTATCTAAAAATACGTTCAGACCAAACCGTTAGCCCAGCGGCAACACTGCCAAAGTGATCGCCATCCAAGACGGGGATATCACCAATACTGGCTTGAATCGCCTCACGAATAACGGGCGATTTGGCGGAACCACCAGTCATGTAAATTAAATCTGGGGTTTCACCTGCCTGCGCAATGGCGGCTTTCATCAGGTTAAGCATTTTTTCTAATGGAGAATCGATGGATTTTGCCAATGCATCCCGCGTGATGTCGGCTCCTAAGGCCGCTTCGATGTAATCCAGCGCGGCGGTATAATGAAACGAGTCAGACAGTGCAATTTTGGCTTCTTCTGCGCTTCTTACAATGTGGTAATTGTGTTTCTCTTCTCTCATGCGCAAGAAACGTTCTATTAATTTGGGGTTGGCCGCGTCTAATTTCAGTTGCTCGATTTGCTGTTTGGTTTCCATACTATTAAAGGTTGCAATCGCTGACACGTCATTCGTGGTCACGGCGTTCCAGTAAAGCTGTGTTGGCATGGGCAACCCCGTTTTTAACAAGCTATTCATCCCGAACAGAGGCATAAAATGTCGGCCGGCAATTTGTATGTCCAAATCATTACCGCCAACACGCTCTCCAGTATGAGCCAGAAAATCGTCACGACGGTCCGCTTTTTTTAGATAATCTGGCCCCATTCGCACCATCGCGCAGTCCGTAGTACCACCACCAATATCCACAACCAAGACGGTTTTGTTGTCTGGCAAGGTCATTTCAAAATCTAACCCCGCCGCTATTGGCTCATAAAGGAACTCAATTTCCTTAAACCCTGCGCGCTTTCCAGCCGTTGTGAGAATGTCTAAGGCTTGTCGGTTACTGGCTTCGGCATCAAGGCCTTGGAAGTTGACTGGTCGCCCAATCACCGTGTGAGTAATCTCCTGACCAAGAGACTTTTCAGCGCGTTGTTTGATGTTTTGCATCATCACTGTGACGATGTCTTCAAAGAAGTGAATGTGCTCAGAACGTAAGCCAGCACCACCAAGGAAAGATTTGGGAGATTTTACAAAATAGCCTTCTTCAGGCCATTGAAAGTATTCTTCAAATGCAGCGCGACCAAAAAATAACGTCTGATCTTCATCCGCGATGTCTTCTTCGTAACGAGCGCGCTTGGCACGAGTTAACGCATTTTGTCTAAGCTCTGCAAAGGATTGTCTTACATGAATATCTTGAAGGCCTCGACCAACGGCTTCGGTGATTAAGTCACGATCTAGAGCGTATAAAGTAGAAGGTAAAAAAGAGTGATCTCCTTCCAACGCGACTAAACGCACTGACGAATCTTGCATAACGCCCAACGCGCAATTGGATGTTCCGTAATCAAAACCACAAATCATCTATTTTTACCTATCAACACGAATAAAATGGCCGCGGACGATAACAGAAAGCCCCCAAAGTATCAAAAGCTGAAAATGACGGCTAACTTGAAAAAACGCTTAATACTCAATGGAACTATCCGCTTTACGTGATGAACATGTAGGCAAGCCACTCAATAAATTGCTGATGGCATTAATACTCTCCTTACTACCATTTCAGGCATTGCCGAACAGACAAAAAAATGCCCTATTAGATTTTAGTCTGATAGGGCATTGTTACAGGTTGGGAGAGCACTAAACCAATGGAGACACACCAATAATGGCTTGATGCAGGTAAAACGCGATAGCAAACCAAGACACCATAGCAAACGCGAACGCCGCTAAGTCATATTGCACGCCAGATTCAAAGTCTCTAATGACTCCAGCTTTTCTATCACGACGACGATACACAGCAAAGCTCACAATAGACCACACCAAAAAGCTGCCAAATACCATCACATCAGCCAACGAACCGTTACTGATCAAATGCGCAAATGCCCAGATTTTCACCGCGATCAACATTGGATAACCGATTTTCTTTTTCATTGTGGTATTGGGAACCAACGCAGAGCCTGCAAAGAACAACGCAACCAATACCAGCAATCCCGCCAAATGGCGTGTCCAAACGGGTGGGAACCACAACCAAACTGGCTCAACGCGCATTTGTAGATACCCCATCACAATAAACGCGGTCGACAATAGTGTGATCATCCCAAAGCGCATTTTCCAACGCATCGCGCCATGCTGCTGCATAATCGTCTCACGCCAATGAGGAGCCACCAAGCGAACAGAATGCAGACAAAAGAAAACCACCAACCCTATTACTAAAATCAACATACTAAGATGTTCCTCATACTCTTAAAAAATCATTTACCCGTGCGGCTTTGGCTTTTATAAACGCCGTGTATAGAACGACCAAAACCGCCATACCGTTGTTAAACAGAATTATAAAGTGAAACAGACAATAGGCCTATTACTCATTGCAGCCAATTCTAAAAGTGCAATTCCTTATGCCACAAAATTTCAAGCCCTTAAAACCCCAAGGAAGTCACCAAAACGTCACAAAAAGCCCTGTAAAATAGCGTTTTTAAGCTAGAAAAAGCCCCCACCTTTGCTCTAGAATACACCGTTTTGACTAACGGGCAGGTTGCCATGATCAAGACACCATATTACCTCATTGATAAAGCGGCTCTTCTGAAGAATTTAGAGAAGATCGCCTATGTGCGCCAACAGTCCGGAGCCAAGTCTTTGCTTGCTTTAAAATGCTTTGCCACTTGGTCAGTGTTTGACCTGATGCAAGAGTACATGGACGGCACGACGTCTTCATCTCTGTACGAAGTGAAGCTTGGAAAAACCAAATTCAAGGGTGAAACTCACGCCTACAGCGTGGCGTATTCTGACGATGAAATTAGCGAAGTATTAGACCACTCCGACAAAATAATCTTCAACTCTATCGGCCAATTCAACCGTTTTAAAGACGCCAGCAAAGACAAAACTCGGGGGCTACGCGTGAATCCTCAGGTCAGTACATCTGAGTTTTTGATTGCCGACCCAGCGCGCCCTTTTAGCCGACTTGGCGAATGGGACCCAGAAAAAATTGAAACAGTGATTCACGACATATCCGGTTTTATGTTCCACAATAACTGTGAGAACAACGATTTTGATCGCTTTGATGACATGCTGAACCTGATCGAAGAACGTTTTGGTCATTTGATTCAGCAAGTGAAATGGGTAAGCCTTGGCGGCGGCATACATTTCACAGGGGAAAACTACCCTATCGATAAGTTTTGCCAACGCCTAAAAGCGTTTGCTGAGAAGTACGACATTCAAGTGTATTTAGAGCCAGGTGAAGCCAGTATTACCAAAAGTACCACGCTTGAAGTGACAGTATTGGACACGTTATTCAATGGCAAAAACTTAGCCGTTGTAGACAGCTCTATCGAAGCGCACATGCTGGATTTATTGATCTACCGTGAAAATGCTAAAATGGCACCGTGTGAAGGCGAGCAGGAATACATGATTTGTGGAAAATCTTGCTTAGCGGGTGATATTTTCGGCGAATTCAAATTTGAAAAACCCTTGCAAGTTGGTGACCGCCTATCGTTTCAAGACGCCGCAGGCTACACCATGGTGAAAAAGAACTGGTTTAACGGTGTAAAAATGCCGTCTATTGCCATACGCCAACTGGATGGCACTATCGAGCTCGTTAGGGAATTCGACTACAACGATTTTGAGCAGAACTTGTCTTAATCATAAGTTAATACGGTTCAACACTTTTTATTTTGGAGATAGCGTTACTATGAAAAAAAATGTCCTAATCATCGGCGGTGGAGGCGTGGCTCGTGTTGTGGCCCATAAATGCGCCCAACACAATGACACACTGGGCAATATCGCAATTGCTTCGCGCAGCGTTACGAAATGCGACGATATTGTATCCAGTGTCCTCGACAAAGGCAGCATGAAGGTAGAGGGCCGCATTCAAGCATTCGCCCTAGACGCTCTTGACGTGCCAGCAACGGTTAAATTGATTCAAGACACCGAATCTCAAATCGTCATCAACGTAGGCTCAGCCTTCATCAACATGTCTGTGCTTGAAGCCTGCATGGAAACGGGTGCCGCTTACCTAGACACCGCCATCCATGAAGACCCAGCTAAAATTTGTGAAACCCCACCTTGGTACGCAAACTACGAATGGAAACGCCGCGACGCGTGTAAAGAAAAAGGCATCACAGCCATTCTTGGCGTGGGCTTTGATCCAGGTGTTGTCAACGCTTACGCCGCCCTTGCGTACAACGATTATTTTGACAGTGTGAGTGATATCGACATCATTGATATCAACGCCGGCAGCCACGGTAAATACTTCGCAACCAACTTTGATCCAGAGATTAACTTCCGTGAATTCACCGGACGTGTGTACTCTTGGCAAGACAGCGCGTGGCAAGAAAATAAAATGTTTGAAGTCAGCCGCACAGACGATTTACCTGTCGTCGGCAAACAAACAGCCTACATGACAGGCCATGATGAAGTGCACTCCATCTCACAAAACTTGAATGTACCAAACGTGCGTTTCTGGATGGGGTTTGGCGAACACTACATCAACGTATTCACCGTGCTTAAAAACCTTGGCCTGCTGTCTGAACAGCCCGTTAAAACCGCGGAAGGTTTAGAAGTCGTGCCACTTAAAGTGGTAAAAGCGGTACTGCCTGACCCTTCTTCTCTTGCCCCTGATTACACAGGAAAAACCTGCATTGGTGATGTAGTGAAAGGTATCAAAGATGGCAAAGAGAAAGAAGTCTTCATCTACAACGTTGCAGACCACAAAGACGCGTTCAACGAAGTCGGCAGCCAAGGTATTTCTTATACAGCTGGCGTGCCACCTGTTGCAGCAGCCATCTTGGTTGCCAATGGCACGTGGGATGCGAAAGAGATGCGTAACGTTGAGCAACTTGATCCAAAACCTTTCTTAGGTTTGTTGAATGACATGGGCTTGCCGACTCGAATTAAAGACGAAAACGGCGACCGCCCTTTCACACTTTAATAGCAATACCCTAAAGCCAGCCTGACTTTACATAACCCCGCTTTGTCGGGGTTATTTTTTTCCTGCTCATTCTTTACTCAAACCATGCACAATAATGCTATAGTTTCGACACTGTCTCTTTCTGTTTTATTTATGAACTGATCAACCGATAAGGAACTCTGTTATGAAAAAGGAACTCAAGCTAGCGTTAATGCTCACCACTATCACTTTAACACTGGCAGGTTGCGCCTCGAACCCTGACTCTGCATCCAACCTAAGCGAAGACGCTAAACAGTCTGAAACCATCAGTCAAATCAGCGAATTCAAAGCCTCGTTAGACCAAGCAGAACAGCAAGTCTCGAAAGGCGTCGAAGAAGAGCTAGACTGGTTTGCAGCAAAGCACGTAGAAGAAGCCAATAAAGCACTGGCGGAAGCGAAAGAATATTACGCAAAATTTGAGTTTGATCCATCCGAAGCCAACAGCAGCACTGGGCTTTTTACTTCTACCACCAACATCGGCGCAGCCAAAGAAAGTCTTAATCAATTTAACAGCCGCATGGACAAAGCAAGAGGCTTAAAAGCCACATCCCTGTCCACTCTGTCTGAAGCCTTTGATTATCACGCACAGTTGAAAAAAATTGACGCTGAAAAATACTTTCCAAGTACAGTCAAAGAACTCAACACAGAGTTAAAAAAACTGGTTGATCAAATTGCAGACGAAAAAACAGGAGATGCCATTGCCGCTCAACCTGCGTTGGTCGCAAATCTGCGCGCTCTTGAAGTCAAAACCGTCAGTAAAATTTACTTAGCGGATGCTCAAAAAGAACTCGATCGACTCATTAAATCAGACATTTCACAACATGCGCCGAAGTCCCTGTCTCAAGTATCCGCATCATTGAATGCTACAATTGCGTTCATTGCCGCCGACCCAAGAGCAATCGATGCAATTAAAGAAAAAGCAGATGCGGTTCTTTTTTCGGTGAAAAGAGCGGAGCGGATTTCGTTGACAGTGAAAAAACTCAAAGCTTTGTCATCAAAAGATTATGAAGACTTCGTTACTGGCTACGAAAAAATTCTTTTTGAAATCAGTTACACACTTGGCACAGAAGACAAACGTGACCTATCGTTTGAGCAGCAAGGAAAAGCATTGGTTACTTTCATCAACACTGAAATGAAAAACTTAAATGAATCCGAAGACATTCAGCAACAACTTCGTAAAAAGCTGTCTAACCAAGTGGCGTACTCTAAACTTCTCGAAGACAAAATTGAAAAACTAAACAAGGACTTAGCTGAACTAAAACAGCCTCTAGTAGATAAAGAAACACAGGAAAAAGACACCGTGGCGACAGCAGCTGAGACGGTAGAAAGTGAGACTAAAATGGACACTTCAAACCAATAACATTTGGTTAAACCATAAAAAATGCCAGCAACTTTACATAAAGAAGCTGGCATTTTTTTATCCGCAACGTTTGAATTATTTGTGGGCAAACGCGGTTTTCGTGCAATCACCGTCGATTTTGTCTTTCTCTTCTTCAAGAATGTCTTGTGTAAACTGCCCCATAAAACAACAGCAAATCCCTTCACCAATCATAGTGCGTGGCCCCATTGGGTGACCAATGTGCTTGTAAACACCATGAGAATGCCCATGATCATGTGAATGTCCGTGGCTATGACTATGACCATGAGAGTGTCCATGATCATGCGAATGTCCGTGACTATGATCGTGTGAATGCGGTTTAAGCACAGAAGAGTGAGACGACTCACCCGAAGAGACAACAGCATGCTTAAGGTCAAAACTAGACAGGCCTTGCGTGTCGTCTTGTGGGTCAACAAACTCAGCATGGTGGTGGTGAACATCCACCTCACCTGCTGCCAAACGTCGCTTAAAAGAATTCATCAAGGTTTCTTCGCCGGTCTGCGATTCCCCTTGCATGATTTCTTCCACACGATTTTGAAAAGCATCAATAACCCGCGGATGGTCATTTAGATAAGGTGTTTGAATGAACTCAATACTTGGGTAAGCTTGAGCCACCTTGTCGACATAACCTTGAATACGTTTGATCAAGCGACCAGTAAATAAGAAATATGGGGCAACCACTATGCGCTTGTAGCCTAACTTCATTAGGTTTTCTAAACCAACCCCTACAGACGGATATGTTACGCCAGAGTAAACCGTATCCGCCCAGCCAAAGCCCATATTTTCGTTAACAATGCGCGTCAACTTCGCCGCTTCTGCGTTCGCAGACGTATCCGAGGTACCACGACCAACGACAACCAACAGAGTGTCATAAAGGTTGGCTGGCGGGTTTTCAGGGTCCAATCCCAGTGATTCATAAATGCGCGCTTGGAAGGCATCGATCATGTCATCTTGTAAGCCTAACTCACGGCCATAAGTGATGTGCAAACCTGGGTGCTTTTCTTCGTAAGTGGTTAACACCGAAGGAATGTCGTTTTTCGCATGCGTTGCTGCGAACAACATGCCAGGCACCGCATAAATTTCTTCAACACCTTGGTCAACCAAGCTGTTTAAACCCATATGAATGTTAGGGGCAGAAAATTCCAAAAAGCCATACTCGACAGGTAAATCGGGAAAACGCTCTTTTAGTCCTTTTGCTACTAGACCAAACTCACGCTCTGCGTCTTTATCACGGCTGCCGTGGCCACAAATCATAATGCCCTTTTTGGCCTGTTCTGAATTTTTCATGCTTTCTCTCTTTCTGTATTCGACTTAGCTGACAATCAGTCTAGTGACTGCCAACAAGGTTACAAGTGACCTTCTGCCCAAGATCACAGGCTTTGTTCTTGTTGCTGATCCAAATCAAGCAACAAGGATTGAATGCTGTCTTTATAATCGCCCGCATTTTGCCACATGCCGCGCTGTATTGCTTCTAATAGACGCTCGCCCATTTCTTCTAATGCATGAGGATTATTATCTCGCATGAAGGCTTGGTTGTCTGGATCGAGCAACAACCTATCGGTGACTTGTTCGTATTGATAATCCGAGACCAAATCGGTCGTCGCATCATAAGCAAATAAATAATCCACCGTAGCGGTCATTTCAAACGCGCCTTTATAACCGTGCGTTTGCATGGCGTCGATCCATTTTGGATTCAACACTCGCGAACGTACGACGCGATTTAGCTCTTCTTTTAGGGTGCGAATTTTAGGCGAGCTCGGATTCGAGTGGTCACTGTGATAAACACTGGGCGCTTGACCACTAAACTCGGTAACGGCATTGGTCATACCGCCTTGAAACTGATAATAATCGTCCGAATCAAGTATATCGTGCTCGCGGTTATCTTGGTTTTGCACCACCGCGTCCAACTGCGACAAACGCGCCACAAACGCGTCTTTTGCCTCTACGCCTTCGCCATTTCCTTGATTGTCAGCCCCGTCGCCATAAGAACCATAAGCGTACCCCCCCCAGTTAACATAAGCTTCCGCTAAGTCGGCTTTGGTGTCCCAGCAACGCTCGTCGATTAAACCTTGCAAACCCGCGCCATAAGCCCCCGGTTTACTGCCGAAAACGCGATAGGTGGCTTGACGATTTGCCTCGGATTCACCCATGCCTTGAGCCAGTAATGTGCTTTTTCGCGCTTCCACATTGTCACGAATAACATTGCCTGTGCCCGGCTCTTGATAATCGGCAATGGCTTGCACCGCCGCATCGTAAAGCCGCATAACGTTGGCGAAAGCATCTCGAAAGAAACCGGAGACACGTAAGGTGACATCCACTCGCGGACGACCTAACTGCATGCAAGAAAGCACCTCAAAATCCGTCACACGATTCGAGCCCGGCGCCCAAATCGGCCGAACTCCCATTAAAGCAAACGCTTGAGCAATATCATCGCCGCCCGTTCGCATGGTGGCCGTTCCCCACACGGACAAGCCTAAGTCTCTAGGGTAATCACCATGTTCTTGTAAATGCCGCTGAATGAGCGCTTCAGCGGACTGCTGGCCAATCGCCCAAGCCGCCGGAGACGGAATCGCGCGGTTATCAACGGAGAAAAAGTTGCGCCCTGTGGGCAAGGTATCTAATCGGCCGCGCGTCGGCGCACCACTTGGTCCAGGAGGAATAAAACCGCCCGCCAAGCCCGTGATTAATGCCTGAATCTCGTCGTTTGCACTTTGCTGCAGCGCGACGAACAAGCGTTTTTTACTGTGAGCTAACAACGCAGCGGTTTGCGGCAAGAGTATGGCCAGCTCATCAATGGAAGCTTTACCAATCAAATGGCTCAGGACCAACGCCTTGGCCATTAGCTCCAAGCGCTCCTTGGTATCCGCATGAGTCCGCCACGTTAGTTCGCTTACAGACTGTAAACGCTCGGGCTTATTGCCAAGCCATAACGTTCGCTCACTTTTCATCGGATCAAAATCGTCTTGTTGCAACGATAAATCTTTGACTAAAGCGTGGAGAATCCCTTGACTGGTGATCTCACTTCCGCGCGGTAATCGCAATAATGCCACCAGCGTATCGGCCAGTTTATCGTCCTCGGGTAACTCCCCTAAACGGTGCAATCCATGACGAATTTGCGCCTCTTTTATCTCACATAAGTAAGTATCTAACCCTTCCAGCACGGACTCATCGTTGTCCGCTTCTATCCCTGCCAGCTCTTCAAGCAAATGTGTGGTTTGGACTTTTTCAAGAATCTGTTCACGCAGCCAAGTTTCTCGACGTACGTCCATGCCCATGGCTTGGTAATACTCATCAACTAAACTTTCTAACTCCGCCATATCGCCATAAGTTTCAGCGCGGGTCATCGGCGGCATAAGATGATCAACAATCACCGCTTGTGTGCGGCGCTTGGCCTGCGCACCCTCACCCGGATCATTCACAATGAAAGGGTAAAAATGCGGCATCGGCCCTAACGCAATATCTGGCCAACACTGATCTGATAATGCCGTGCCTTTGCCCGGCAACCATTCAAGGTTGCCATGTTTGCCCACATGCACAAAAGCGTCGACCTTATAGACATAGCGCAACCAAAAATAGAAGGCCAAATAACTGTGGGGCGGAATCAAATCTGGGTCATGGTAATTCGCCGCGAGATCTAAATTGAAACCACGAGCCGGCTGAATACCGACAAACGTTTCTCCTAAGCGAATACCCGCTAGCATGATGCGACGTTGGCCGTTTTGCTCGCGGCATTTATGGTCTTCTTCCGGTGGCCCCCAGCGATCCCAAACGGCGTGTTGGCATTCCAATGGCAACTGATAAAAATAGTGTAAGTAGTCTTCCAAGGCGATACTTTGCCAACAGCCACGTTCATGTAAGGTATTGGGGTTATTGGTCACCGCGCCAAGTAGCTCTTCGATCAAAGCGTTGCCGTGGTCGGGAATATTCGCAATCGGATAGCCCGCCGATTCTAAGGCTTTTAATAGATTCACTGTCGAGGCCGGTGTGTCCAAGCCTACGCCGTTACCAATACGACCGTCTTTGGTTGGGTAATTAGCCAACACCAAAGCGATGCGTTTTTGATGATTCGGTTTGCTGGCTAAATTGGCGAAACGCTTAGCCAGTTGAGCAACAAAACGCGCTCGCTCTTCTTGCAATTCGTAACGCACTAAATCGACTTGGGCGATATCGTTGTAATGGCTTAATGCTTTGAAACTGACTGCACGAGTAATAATGCGACCGTCCATTTCTGGCAAGACAATTTGCATGGCCACATCACGGCTGCGAAGGCCTTGAGTTTGCACTTGCCAATCTTCTTCGGTACTTCCAGACAAAATCAATTGCAAAACGGGTATCGGCGAAGCAAAAGCCGATTGAAAATCCGTTGGCTCAGAAGCCAAATCTGGACTGCCCACGCGATTTGCCGCAAAACCTGTGGTGTTTAAAATCACCTTGGCTTGAGTGCGTTCCACTAACGATTCGATCAAGCCTACCGAGACATCGTCTTTTAAGGAGCTTACCGCCACCGCCAGCGGAACCAGACCTTCTTGCTCTAGCACTTCGATCAAGCAATCAAACATCACGGTGTTGCCACTTTGAAGATGAGAACGATAAAACGCCAAAATAGCGACCGGAGAGCCTTGCGCTAATTCATCGGAATAATGATTTTGCCACTGGGCAAAGCCAGCAGAATGCCCCGCATGATAAATCAAAGCACTGGGTAAAGGAGTAGGCTCTTGCCAAGCACACGGCGACCCAAAATAACGATCAATGAGGAAATAGAACAATTGCTGAGAGTTAACTTGGCCACTTTCACGCAAGTAACGCCATACTCGATGACAGTCTTCTGGTTTTGCAGTGGAAACGTTCATTAGTGAAGGGTCTTGTGAATCGTCGCCCGGCACGATGATAAGCGTGCGACCTGCTTTGGCTTGCGCCCATTCTTGCAAGCGCTGAAAACCGTATGCCCAGTAATGCTCACCGCCCAACAAAGACACCACGACCACTTTAGCGTGATCGAGCACCTTGTGTTCGTACAAATCGTAAGCCGCGGGTTTGACCAACTGCATCCAATTTGCAAGCCGAACTGATGGCAGAGATCCTAGCTCTGTAATCAATTGATCTAGAGCACTGCCTAAAGCACCGAGCACACTGTCCGCCGCGGCCAAAATAACCAAGTCTGCTGGGGATTGCCCAAGATCGACAATCCCTTCGTCGTCAACAAAGCCACCCGGTTTGGCTGCTAATAAGTGCACGGTTTCTCCAATTACGTTCTTTTATTAAATCAATCTAGTTATTCGGTTATTCGACACTTATTCACGGTGTTACGAGCGAAGCCAAGACGAGGCAAAAATAGACGAGAAAGCGGAGTTTATAGTTATAAATGAGCAATTCGAGTCTATTTTTAACAAAGTATTGGCAAGCGCAGTAGCCGTGATCAAGCACTCAAAGCATCATGAAGAATATTCTCAACCTGCTCTTTACTAATGCCTTTACCGATAAATACCAGCTGGGTTTTACGCACCTCTTCAGGCTGCCATAAGCGATCAAAATAACGGTCTAAACGCGTTCCTACTGCTTGAAACACTTGGCGCATCGGTTTGCCATGTACTGCCGCAAACCCTTTTATACGAAAAATATTATGCTCTTCAACCAGCTGTGTGAGGGTTTCTTGCAAAAGGTCAGACTGCACTTCACCCAAGGTAATAACAAAAGAATCAAAGTGGTCATGGGCATGATCGTGGTGCGCGCCGTGAGCATGATGATGATCATGGTGGTTATGCACTTCGTCGATTCGGCTTTCCGTTGCAGCATCAATGCCTAGCAACATATCAAGTGCGGCTTCTCCATTTTCGATGTACACGGTTTTCACCGTATTTGGCACTTCATGACTGATAATGTCTTGCACTCGTGCTCTCTCTTCGTCGTTCAATAGATCATTTTTACTGACAACAACTAGATCTGCTGCACTCAACTGATCGTCTAACAGCTCTTGCAAGCTTGGGTCATGGTCTAGACTCTCGTCCGCTTGGCGCTGTGCCTGAACTTTGTCTTCATCATGAGCAAAACGCCCTGCGGCTACAGCAGGACCATCGACCACAGTGATTACCGCATCAACGGTGCAATACTCTTTGATACCTGGCCAGTTAAACGCTTGTACTAAAGGCTTTGGCAACGCCAATCCACTGGTTTCAATTAAAATATGGTCTATGTCATCTCTGCGCGCCACCAGCTGTTCCATCACCGGTAAGAACTCTTCTTCTACCGTACAGCAAATACACCCATTTGCTAATTCATAGAAACCATCATCACCGCGTTGTCCAGTCGCTTCCTGACCTTCATCCGGGCAATCCAATGGACAAGAGCGCAGTAGCTCTGAGTCAATGTCTAGCTCACCAAATTCATTAACGATAACCGCAATGCGCTTTCCTGCAGCTTGCTTTAGCACATTGGATAATAAGGTTGTTTTACCACTGCCCAAAAAGCCAGTCACAATTGTTGTGGGAATTTTATTCAACTGCATGATTCATCCTTCTTACTTTAAGGGATAATATTTTAAAATTATGTTTTCTTAGACTTATGTATCTTACGAAAGATGTGCGCCTGTCCTTTGTCGTATAAATAGGAGTCTGCAAAATCTTCTGTGTCTAATACCTTCCCGACCAATATCAAACTGGTGCGAGTGAATTTTTTCTCGCGTACTTTTGCCACAATATCCGACAAAGTACCCACTACATAATCCTGATCTGGCCAACTTGTGCGATAGCAGACGGCAACGGGGCAATCTTCACCATAATGAGGAATCAGTTCTTCAACTATTTTATGAATACGCGTTACGCCTAGGTGAATTGCTAAGGTCGCACCACTTTGAGCAAGCGCAGGTAAACGCTCACGCTCAGGGAAAGGAGTTTTGCCTTCGTATCTCGTCATAATCACCGTCTGAGAAACGCCAGACAAGGTCAATTCTTTTCTTAGCATAGCGGCGGAAGCCGCAACAGCACTAACCCCTGGAATCACTTCGTAATCTATATCTAATGCTTCCAATCGACGAATCTGTTCACCGATCGCGCCATACAACGCAGGGTCTCCGCACTGCAAACGCGCAACGTCTTTGCCTTCTTGCGCCGCTTTTTCTATCACCGCGGTGGTTTCGTCTAAATTCATTTCCGCTGTGTCATAAATGGCTTCAGCAGAACCGCGAACACTGTCTATCACCTGAGGAGGAATCAATGAACCTGCGTACAAAACAATAGGACAACGCTCCATTGTTTTGACGGCTTTGATTGTCATCAAGTCTGGGTCACCTGGGCCGGCGCCAATAAAATAAACCGTCATATTGTGTCTCTTAATCGTATTAACATCTTGATTAACTAAAGTTTTTTTGAGTAACCACGTGGCGTATAAATCCACTGTTTCTCACCATTCACTATGTGTTTCGTATCCGAGTTGCCAACACTTACCATGGTAAACATGTCCACGTCTTTTGCGTCTAATTCTCCCAGTGTTGTAAAAGTAATCTCTTCTTCTGGGCGTGTCAGTTGACGGCCAATCATGACTGGCGTGCTGGCAGGACGGTATTGCAATAGGACATCACGCGCGTGGTTAAGTTGCCAATCACGTTTTTTCGACACGGGGTTGTAAAAAGACACGACAAAGTCGCCAGCGCCACAGGCATGCAAGCGCTTATCGATGGTTTCCCATGGCGTTAAAAGATCGGAAAGTGAAATGGTACAAAAGTCGTGCCCTAACATGGCACCCACGCGGCTGGCGCCGGCTTGCATTGCTGAAATTCCGGGTATGACTTCAATGTCCACATCGAGCCATTCAGGGTGGTTTTCTTTGCCTTGTAATTGCATGTCCAGCAACTCAAATACTAAGGTTGCCATGGCGTAAATGCCAATATCGCCACTGGAAATTAACGCGGTATTTTTGCCTTCTGCTGCAAGATCTAAGGCCAATCGAGCGCGACCAATTTCTTCACCAAGTGGCAAATTGTGGAAAGTTTTTCCTTCGCTCAGTTCGCCAAGCAAATCAAGATAATACCCGTAGGCAACCCAATCGCTGCAAACAGACAATGCTGCGGTTGCATTAGGGGCAACCAAACCCAAATCACCTGGGCCCATGCCCATGACAAATAGCTTACTCATACGTTCTCTACAATGGAATCATGCGCCCTAAGGCGCGAATGAAGCCATTGTACACGTATTGCAAATGTGACGGGATGAAAACACCACGATTTAAAGTGAACGCCCTTCAGGTGATCTAATTTGAAAGCTATTTAAGAGTCAACTCGAACAAGGTGACATTGAGTTTTTACGACACCTTGCTCAATTTCGGCTTCATCGCCATGAATCCAAAATGACAAACCTTCCCCTAGATAAAAAGCACCAGAAGCACTGATGGCATGTGTCAGATGGTAGTTTTTATCCTTCCAGTTTACTTGGGCATTTTCTGCATGGAACAACACAGTTAAAAGCGTGTTGTTGCAAAGGTATTCAGCCGAGTTGGTTTGAGAAATATCTTCCATCTCATCACTTTCATTAAGATGTGTGGTGTCTTTATGAACCGAACTGCATGCCGCTAAGCCAAAAACAGACAGATCAATCAACACTCGATGCACAAATGTCTTGTGTATATTCACCATGTAAGACTCCATTCCAGACTAATATTCCAAGCTATTCGTTATAAACAGCGCGCTATTGTAACAAAACATTAAAATCTCTTAATAGTAATTTTATATCCAGCTAGACAAAAAGCACTACTAGCCCCCCCCATTCTTGGTTACTTTTTGTTATCCATAAAATTGTCACAAAGTCACCACAGTTGAGGAAGGCAGACACTTTGACAGCCACCGGCAAAAACGAGTATATTTCGTCTGTCGGATGTATCCGACTTCGTTCTCGGGGCGGGGTGAAATTCCCCACCGGCGGTAAAGACCCTGTTTTAATCACAGTCTAAGCCCGCGAGCGCCTACAAGAAGTCTTTCTTTTAGGGTCAGCAGATCTGGTGTGAATCCAGAGCCGACGGTTACAGTCCGGATGATAGAGAGCGCGTCAGACAAAACCTCTAATGATGGTGCCTATTTTAGGCTCATCATGTTAAGGTATGCCATTTTATCGTGGTATATTTGCCTGCCCGTTCGCCCTGATTCACCTTAGATTTTTAGGATTAACACATGAATCAGAGCTCAACGAATAACACTGAATTTACTCCAGCAACAAAACGCATTGCGATTCTGCACGCTTCTTGGCACACAGACATCGTTTTAAATTGCGTTGAAGGCTTCACAAAAGAACTTGTTTCTCGCGGCTACGATGCGTCTTTGATCGACATCATTCCCGTTCCTGGCGGATATGAAATTCCATTACAAGCCAAACTACTGGCAAAGAGCGGTCAATATTCCGCGATTGCTGGTACAGCCTTGGTTGTAGATGGCGGCATCTACCGTCATGACTTTGTTGCTCAGGCAATTTGCAATGCATTAATGCAAGTTCAATTGGAAACAGAAGTTCCGGTTCTTACGGCGGTGCTGACACCTCATAATTTCCATGAACACGACGAGCATAAAGACTACTTTAGTCGTCATTTTGTTAAGAAAGGCATCGAATTGGCTAACGCGTGCGATCAAACCATTCGTTTGACCGAAAAAGCCAAGCAAATGCTTTAAGCCTATGATCTAACACGTTTCAACATAAAACGCCTCGCATTATTTACCCTGCGAGGCGTTTTTTTGAGCGATTAAACGAAACGGCGCTTGCTTAGCGAATCATACAACACGCTTTTTTGCCCAACTTCGTCACACAAATTCAACATATCATCAATAAAGAAGCCTAAAGCGCGCTGCTCTATTTGTTCAATACCACCCTGTTGCTGCTCCGATAAATTCGCATACTTTGATGCGGCACCAAAATCTCCAAACAAAATATGACCATCTTGATTGATCAAAGTATTGTGTGCATAGAAATCACCATGGCTGACTTTTCTCTCACAAAAATGCGCCACCAGCCGATCCGCCTGCTCAATAACATAAGCGATTTTTTCAATCGAGAACTCTTGCTCTTTCACAAACGTATCTCGGGTGCACGAGTCCAGACTCGGCGGTTGACCTAAATTTGTATAATGCGCAGGAATCAGCTCCATCACCAAAGCCGAACAGTTGGGCTCTGAGACTTTCGCCAAAGGCTGAACCAAATTGCTGTGACTTCCAACGGCCAAACACGCATCCAGCTCATCTTCTGGATAGCCGTCACTGGTCACCTCACCTTTAAAGACTTTGACTGCTACAGAATCGGAAAAATCAAATCGGTTATGGTGCCAGGTTGCCAATGAAATAACCCCTGACGCGCCTTGACCTAACACTTGGTGCAACGTCAAATCCGAAAAAGGTACCGTTTTAAATTCATTATGCGGGTCACGCTCAGCGCAAAATGGGTTGCCCGAAAACGCCAACCAAGCTAAACGTGGCAAATGCAATAAGACATCTGGAAAAGCCTTAAGCTGATTGGCCGACAGCCGAACCAACTCCAATTTTTGGCAATTAACAAGAGAGTCAGGCAGAGCCGTTAAACGGTTTCCTGCCAACGCTAGCTTTTGCAAACGAGCTAAGCGTCCAACATCTTCGGGAAGATATTCAATTTTGTTATCAGTCAAAATCAGCCAACGGGTCAACGTTGGTAATGAATCAGAAGACACCGACACGATTTTATTGCTTTTGAAGCCGATCATTTCCAGCTGCGCACACTCGCCTAACACGGCTGGCAAATGCGTAAATTGGTTATTGGAGCAAAAGAGAATACGCAGTTTTTTGAGTCGAGATAAATCCGCAGGCAAAGAGCTTAGGTTATTATTCGATAAATCCAATATTTCTAAGCTATCGGCAAGGTCAAAAATAGCGTCTGGAAACGTCGTTAACTCTTCAGACAGCTGCAGACGGACCACCCCTTTTAGCTCTCCACGATTCAGTTGATCAAGTGTGTGCAAAATAGTAAATCTTCTTAACAAAATAGGATGGCGGCCATTATAGCGAATGTAACAAGGCAAATGTCTACGTTACCGGCGAATAATGTTGGATAAGCAAAGTCAGAACTTCGTCCATTTTAGGCTTTAAAATGAAAAACTTAGCCGCCTTTTATGTTGTTTTTATCACGCTTATTTTGAAAGTCTTTCAACACAATAGACAATGCTTCTACGGCAACCTCGGGCTCAACTTCGTGTTCTTCCAATAGCTCAATCAAATCAACAGCAAGTTTAATGTGATCTGGCGCAGACTCTAAAGACATAGTAACCCCATATTCAAAATGACAGCCTCTGTATGTAAAAATGGACGAAAGTGGCAATGAAAAGTCACCGCAGATGTCTATACTAGCCTTGACCTAACTGGAAAATCCAATCACCTAATTCCACCGTTTAGGATAAGACATACAGAACTTTAAACAAGCCCACATTTAATGAGGTTATCGTGATTACAAATGAATTTTGGCTAGATCGTTGGAAAACGGGCCGCATCGGTTTTCATATGGAAGGCGTGAACCCTAAGCTCGTAGAATTTTGGCCCACATTGCCTAAAAGCAGTCACGTTCTGGTGCCTTTGTGCGGTAAATCCAATGACATGATCTGGCTCGCAGAACAAGGCTATCAGGTGACAGGCGTTGAGCTTTCGTCTTTGGCTGTCGTGCAATTTTTGGGGGATAACGACTTCAGCTATGACACTCACCAAGAGGGTGAATTAAAGATTCATACCGTCCATGATTTGCCTCTGCGCATTGTCGAAGGCGACTATTTTCAATTTAACGAAAGCCACTTCGATGCCTGCTATGATCGCGCTGCCATGGTCGCCATGCCAGACTCAAAACGCGCCGAATATGTGCGTCATACACTTGACCGATTGTCCCCTTCAGCCTGGGTACTGCTCATCTCATTGTACTATGATGGTGAGAACCAAGGGCCGCCCTTTTCCGTTGAGGAACACAGCATCACATCCATGTGGGGAGAAAAAATTCACAAAATCGTCGCCGAAAATTTGGCGCCAACCCACCCACAATACAAAGAGAGAGGACACTCTGTTTTTGAAGAAAGTGTTTGGCGCATTCAGCCATGAATAAGAAAGCGGTAAGGTACACAGATTACACTGTCTACCCTTACCATTTTCTGGGATAATACGGCACAATTTTTCACCGATAATCCATGTATCCTCGTAATCGCAGCGCGTATTGCATCCGATACCAAGAGTAGACAATGATCAAACGACATAAAACCGCCAAACAACTTTTCTCTTACCCATTGTATTGGGCAGAATGTTACGGCGTTTCTCCATTCCTACCCACCACCCGAGAGGAAATGGACGCTCTTGGCTGGGACAGCTGTGATGTGATCATAGTGTCAGGAGATGCTTATGTGGACCACCCAAGTTTTGGCATGGCGGTATTAGGTCGATTGCTTGAAGCTCAAGGGTATCGCGTTGGTATTATCGACCAACCAGATTGGCGCAATACAGACGACTTTATGCGTCTTGGACGACCTAATCTGTATTTCGGTGTCACTGCAGGCAATATGGATTCGTTGATCAATCGTTACACCGCCGATTTAAAAGTACGCAATGACGACGCCTACACACCATACGGTGTGGGTGGGAAACGCCCCGATCGCGCGGTCATTGTTTATTCTCAGCGCTGCAAAGAAGCTTTCCAAGATGTTCCGGTTATGATTGGTGGAATTGAAGCCAGCCTACGCCGCATCGCACAATACGATTACTGGAGTGACGAAGTTCGCCGCTCGGTGTTGATCGATTCCACCGCCGACATTTTGCTTTACGGTAATGCGGAACGGGCTATGATCGAAGTAACCCACCAGATGGCGATGGGCAAAACCTTAGACGAACTCACCGACATTCGTGGTACGACCATTGTGCGTAACGCGCCGCCAGGTGGCTTCACTGAAATCGATTCAACTCGGGTAGATTGGCCTGGCAAAGTAGACCAAATCTACAGCCCATATGAATACATCCCAGAGGGTAAGTGCCAAACTAAAGACGAAGAAGAATCGGACGTCATGCCCATTCGCGTTATTCCTGCGCCTTTACGTCGTGGCGAGAAACTCGATCCAGAGAAAACCTACATTCGCTTACCTTCTTTCGAAAAAGTATCCAAAGACCCTGTCTTGTATGCACACACATCGCGTATTTTACATCTTGAATCAAACCCCCATAACGCGCGTGCGCTGATTCAAAAACACGGTAAAAAAGAAATCTGGGTAAACCCGCCGCCAATTCCACTCGAAACACCTGAGATGGATGGCGTCTTCGATTTACCTTATGCCCGAGTGCCGCACCCAAAATACAAAAAAGCCCGCATTCCTGCTTATGACATGATAAAAACATCAATCAACATCATGCGCGGCTGTTTTGGAGGCTGTACATTTTGCTCCATCACCGAACACGAAGGTCGCGTCATTCAGTCCCGTTCACACGAATCTATTTTGAACGAAATTGAAGATATTAAAGCGAAAGTATCTGGATTCACTGGACACATTTCCGATCTAGGTGGCCCTACATCTAACATGTACACCCTGAACTGTAACGACGATGAAGTTCAAGCGTCATGCCGCAAATTGTCTTGCGTCTATCCAACCATCTGCTCTAACTTAAACACCGATCACAGCCCAACGACGGAACTGTATCGTAAGACCCGCGCAATAGAAGGTATTCACACTGTGTCTATTGCCTCTGGTTTACGTTATGACTTGGCGGTGGAAGACCCAGAATACGTTCGTGAACTTGTTACACACCACGTTGGCGGCCTATTAAAAATTGCGCCTGAGCACTCAGAGCAAGGCACATTATCGAAAATGATGAAGCCAGGCATGGGGACGTACGACCGTTTCAAACGGATGTTCGACAAATATTCCAAAGAAGCGGGGAAAAAGCAGCATTTAATTCCGTACTTTATCGCCGCTCACCCAGGAAGCTCAGACGAAGACATGCTGAACCTCGCGGTATGGTTAAAAACTCATGATTTTAAACCAGACCAAGTACAAACCTTTTACCCGTCACCGATGTCATTGGCCACCGCCATGTATCATTCGGGCAAAAACCCGCTGAAGCCGGTAACGTACAAGAGTGAAGACGTATACACCCCTAAAGACGCCAAACAGCGTACCGTACAAAAAGGGTTTTTACGCTATCACGATGCCAGCAATTGGCAAGATTTACGCAACACCCTAATTAAAATGGGGCGTGCTGACCTAATCGGCCATGGCGACAACAAATTAGTACCTGCGGAAGAAAAAGACAAACAGATTCACCGACGCCCTCAAAAAGCCAAACCTGGCCAAGCAACCGGTGCTTCTCATTCTTCAAACCGGCCAACTCTTGAGAAAAATACGGCAGCAGAGAAAGCTCGCCGAAAAACCAATAATGAGGCTAAACATTCAGCGGGACGCTCTAATAGTGGCACAGCGCCTTCAGCGAAGCGCCGTAAGCCAAAGGTTAAGTCTCGCCAATAACTTAACTGTATAGGCTAAGACAATAAGCCCAAAAAAAAGCACGCCATCGTTTTAACATGGCGTGCTTTTTTGTTGTTGAACATCCGTTCTTTACTTTAAGGCGAGCAACTCACGATGGCGTCGACGGCAAACAATCACCAATTCCACGGCTGAGATTAAAATCAAAGGTAAGCGTCCGGCAAACCACACATTTTAATTATCTTCAAACACCTTAAAGTCTGTTGTCTTTTAAATCAGAGCAACAGACTCATGTTTACCGCGTCTTCCCAGCTTAACGTTACACTGATTTGTGGGCCTACCGACATGCGTAAAGCCATTGATGGGCTTTGCAATATCGTCGCCTACGATCTTGAAAAAGAACCTTGTAGTGAGAACATTTTTGTCTTCTGTGGTCGAGCACGTGACAAGATCAAAATATTGCAGTGGTCTAATAATGGTTTTTGGTTGCATTACAAACGATTGGAAAAAGGCTCTTTCCAATGGCCTGGCATTGAGGATGAACATTTATCGCGGCACATATCCCATCGACAACTTAATTGGTTGTTGGATGGTTTGCCTCTTCACTCTCAAGAGGCTCATCCGCATTTAACCTATCGATATCATGACGAATAACCCATTAGGTTGGTATAATCCAACCCATGAAAATGCTTCCAGAAAACTTACCCAATGACGTTGAGTCACTCAAGGCTATCTTGCTTGAGCAAGCTCGGCTGTTGGGTGAAAAAGACTCGCAGCTTGCACAGTGGCAATCGAAATACACGTTCATTTTAGAGCAGTGGCGTTTGGCGCAGCAAAAGCAGTTTGGCAAAAGCTCGGAAACCTCACCTGGGCAAGGTGAGTTGTTTGATGAAATGGCGGCCGAATCTGATGTCATCGACACGGAGACTGAAACGCAGACCGTCTCTTACACTCGCTCGAAACCTAAGCGTCAGCCCCTGCCAAAGGATTTACCTCGCGAAACGGTTGTACTGGATATCGCTGAGTCAGACAAAGTCTGCTCATGTTGCCAAGGTGCACTTCATCGCATAGGTGAAGACCGTTCTGAAAAGCTTGATTTTATCCCGGCTCAACTCAAGGTCATCGAAACGGTTCGCCCTAAATACGCGTGCCGTGAGTGTGAGAAAACAGGCACCCAGAATGCGATTAAGCAAGCGGTTGTGCCACCGAGCATTATCCCCAAAGGCATCGCGACCCCTAGTCTGCTGAGTCAGATTATCACGGGCAAATTCCAATACAGCTTACCACTCTATCGACAAGAAACCTTATTTAAGCAATACGGTATCGAGTTGAGCCGACGAACCATGTCAGATTGGATGAAAAAATGTGCCGATGCCTTAGAGAAGCTTTATGAACGGCTGCATCAAGAATTACTGAAACAGTCCGTTATCCAAGCGGATGAAACCACCCTCAATGTGATCAAAGAAGCTCGTTCGAAATGTTACATGTGGGTGTATTGCACAGGCAAAGATGCCCCAGACAAACGCAATCCGATCCCGAATATCGTCCTATACGATTACCAACCGACACGAAGTGGGCAATGCGCCGTCGACTTTTTACAAGGCTTCGATGGCTATCTTAATGTCGATGGCTACCAAGCGTACGAATCGACCCAAGCCAAGCTGGCTGGTTGCTGGGCACATGCACGTCGTAAGTTTATTGAAGCGGAAAAAGGCATGCCGAAAGGCAAGTCAGGAAAAGCAACGATGGCGATCAATCACATCAAAAAGCTGTACGCTATCGAGACGTTGGCCCAACAGGCTGACAATGCAGAAGCCGCCTTTAAAATCCGTCAGGAGCAAGCGCCCGAAGTCTTAGCGAACTACAAAGCCTGGCTTGAAAAATCGGCTCAACAAGTGCCACCGAAATCCTTATTGAGCAAAGCGATCCAATACAATCTCAATCAATGGGACAAACTGAGCGTTTACTTGACCGATTATCGTATCAACATCGATAACAACCGAGCGGAGCGCGCCATCAAGCCCTTCGTGATTGGACGCAAAAACTGGTTGTTCTCCAATACGGGGAATGGTGCAAAATCCAGTGCAACGCTTTACAGCATAATAGAAACAGCCAAAGCCAATGGGCTTATCCCTTATGATTACTTAGTAAGATTGTTTGAAGAGCTGCCGAGAAGAAAAGAAAACGATGACATGGAAGAATTATTGCCGTGGAATATCAAGCTGACTTAAGATTGAGAATAAAGATAAAAATCTTCCCGCTGCATCCATGCAGCCTTGAATCTTCCTGAAAAGAGACAGAGCCTCCGTCCTGGAGGCATAGGTAAATCCTTTACCCTCTGTCAAATCTTAAATTATTACAATCACGTGTCAGATACAAGTTTTATGGCAATAAAAAATTAACGCGGCCTATATGTGGTTTACCGCACGCTTACATTTATAGCAAGATTTAGGCATTCACTATCTTATAAAAACACATTAGATTCAATAGGTTGAGAGTTTTTCAGGGACGACAGTGTAACGTTCAGTTGGGAAGATGCAGTAAACATGAGTCTGTTGCTCCTATTTAAAAGACAACAGACTTTAAGGGGTTTGGGAAAGATTAAAATGTGTGGTTTGCCGCACGCTTACAATCAAAGTGTAACCTAGGGTTTCAATACCCTCTTCCACTATATTTTTTACGATGCGCATATACGAATCGCCCATTACCGCTTGCCAAAATGACGCTCTACCCATGAGTCTGGAAAAGGCCAAAATGGCCACAAAACCCGCTAAAAAAGTACCGAAGCTTGACTGTTGTGAATACGCCTTTAGCGAGGCATATATTGACGAAAACCGCCCCCATAAAAAAACAATAACACAAACAAAAATAAGGCCCACTAGAGCTTGCCAAGCCCCATCAAACACATAGTGATCTAACAGAGAATCGGACTCTCGAACGAACATCATCGCCAATAAAGCCGCCAATAGTGTCGACGCTATATTCAGTTGTGCGTCCTTTCTCGCGACATAAAGAAACAATAAGCAACTCAGAAAAGACATCATATCTTGCAAGTGTTCTGTAAGAGAATGCTCACTGTATTCTGCAACAGAACCCGACTGATAGCCTTCTAAGGAAATAAGCTGCGCAACAACAGCGACAGCAAAAAGGTAAATAACACTACGAAGAATGAACATGAAAAACCTCAACATTTGATGCTGAGATTTTAATGAAAAAAAAGTGTAATAACGACTTAACGGAATGAAATGACACCGTCATTTCTTATTGCGTGCTGATCTAATGCAACTTATACAACAAATAGCATGAATCCATGATTTAAGACGATTTATAGTCAATTAAACTCAGTGAGGCTTCACTGTCCATTAGCTCATCCTGCATGCTTTCAACATGCCCTGCCACTTCATCAGGAGAAGTAAAGTGAGCAATATGGTACATAGCATCGCCTTCTTGCACTAATGGAATATTTTGCTTACCGATAATAATACCGCCATTTTTGCACAATACTTTATCCAAGATATCGCCATAAGGGTCTTTTATTTCAGCCAGAACATCGCCTGTTTCAACCAAGTCACCCAGCTCTTTGATGTGTGTGGTAAAACCACTGTCCGTAGCCCTAATCCAACTACTACTGCGAGCAATCCTTGGTTCAGACAGTGACTTTTTGCTGCGCGATTTAGGCAACATACTCAGGTGCCTCATCACCCCTACAATCCCTTTTACGCCTGCTCTTATTGATAGCTCATCAAACCGTAAGGCTTCTCCTGCTTCATAGAGTATTACCTTGGCACCAACGTCATTCGCGCACTCTCGTAATGAGCCATCACGAAGGTTAGAGTTCATCAGTACAGGCACCCCAAACGCCTTGGCAATTGACAATGTTTCAGGGTCATCCAAATTTGCTCTTACTTGCGGTAAATTCGTGCGGTGTAAACTTCCGGTGTGTAAGTCTATGCCGTAATCTGCCTTGGCAACGATTTCACTCAAAAACCGATCCGCAACGCGCCCTGCTAAGGAGCCTCGTTTAGAGCCGGGAAAAGAACGGTTTAAATCGCGGCGGTCAGGCAAGTAACGACTTTGGCTCAATACGCCATACCCATTAACAATGGGCACAGCGATCAAGGTCCCTTTCAGGTTTTCAAGGTATTTACTTTGAATAATACGGCTAATAATCTCGATGCCATTTAACTCATCACCATGAATAGCAGCACTAATAAACAAGGTCGGCCCTGAGCGCTTACCACGCTTTACAAACACAGGCATCGACATGTTAGTGTCGGTATACAACTTCACCATTGGTAGTTTAATGCGAGCTGTACCACCCAATGGGATGTCGACACCGCCAATGGTTAAAGTTGATTTGCCCATTAGCCTTTTCCTTTCGTCTTTGTGCTACTTTGCAACGCGGTTTTTTCGATATGTTGAATAATCATCGAAGCCACATCCTTTCCTGTTGCGGATTCAATTCCTTCCAGACCAGGCGAAGAATTCACTTCCATAATCAATGGGCCATGGTTAGACCTTAAAATATCAACACCACACATGTTCAGGCCCATCACTTTCGCAGCCTCTACCGCCGTACGGCGCTCTTCTGGTGATAATCTAATTAACGATGCCGTGCCACCACGGTGAAGGTTTGAGCGAAACTCTCCTTCAGCACCTTGACGTTTCATTGCCGCGATCACTTTACCGCCCACCACAAGACAACGTATGTCTGCGCCACCCGCCTCTTTAATGTATTCCTGCACCAAAATATTGGCTTTTAGCCCCATAAAGGCTTCGATAATAGATTCCGCTGTTTTATTTGATTCAGCCAGAACCACGCCAATTCCTTGCGTTCCTTCTAATAATTTAATAACCACTGGGGCTCCGCCGACGTTTTTCAACAAGTCGCCGATCTTATCCGGATGGTGTGCGAAACCTGTTTTAGGCAAGCCAAGCCCTTTACGGGACATCAATTGCAAGGATCTTAACTTATCACGAGAACGGCTAATGGCGACCGATTCATTGATGCTGTACGTCCCCATCATTTCAAACTGTCGAACCACCGCCGTTCCATAAAACGTGACGGAAGCACCAATTCTAGGGATAACCGCATCGTATTTAGGCAGCGGTTTGCCATCGTAACGGACGGAAGGGCTGCTGCTTGTAATGTCCATATAGCAGTGCATCGTGTCAATTACATCCACCTCATGGCCAAGCTTTTCACCGGCCTCAACCAAACGACGAGTGGAATAAAGTCGAGGATTACGAGAAAGAATTGCGATTTTCATAGATGTCCTTTGAACAAAAAAAGAAAGCAAACGCAAAAACGATGCTTAGAAAATAAGGCGCATATTAAAAGGTTAACGCCATCGGCGCGAGAATAGTGAATAACCTTATATTTAGAAAGAGATTTCATTCATTTTACATAAAAAAATCTCCAAGTCCCCATGTAAAAAACAGGCACTCAGAGATTCTTAGACACTCTTATAAAAAATAGTTGTTATTTCTTAGGAGCGAACGGGTTCTCAGAAGATTTGAACTCGAAAATAATTGGCGTACCCGTGATGTTTAACACGGTTCTGAACTTATTCTCTAGATAACGCTTATAGCTACCTGGCAATGAATCTGTCTGATTACCATGCACAACAATACGCGGCGGGTTAGATCCACCTTGGTGCGCGTAACGTAATTTAATTCGACGGCTATTAACCATTGGTGGCTGATGCTCAGCCACAGAGTCTTCAAGAATACGAGTCAAACGGTTGGTCGACCACTTCGCATAACAAGATTCATACGTACTTTCTATCGTATCGTACAAGTCACCAACACCTGTACCGTGCAAGGCCGAGATGTAATGCACCTTAGCATAAGGAACAAAACCCAAACGACGTTCAACCTCACTCTTAATGTGCTCACGATCGTCTTTCTTCAAACCATCCCATTTATTAATGGCAATGATTACGCCGCGACCCGCATCCAACACATAACCAATCATATGAAGATCTTGTTCAACCAAATCCTCATGGGAGTCGATGACCACAATAACCACATTGGCGTCTTGGATAGCCTGCAAAGTCTTAACAATAGAAAACTTCTCAACCGCTTCTTTTACATGCTTACGACGACGAATCCCTGCGGTATCAATAAGTGTGTATTCTTTATCGTGACGAACATAAGGAATGTAAACACTGTCTCGTGTCGTACCAGGCATGTCATATACCACAACACGATCTTCGCCCAACATTCGGTTTACCAATGTAGATTTCCCCACATTCGGACGACCGACCACCCCAATACGAATACCACGCGATTCAAGGTTAATTTGATTCTTCGCTTCTTCGACACGCTCGGCATACGGCAACATTACCTTGTCAATCAAGATATGTACGCCTTTACCATGAGAAGCTGCGATAGGGTGAAGTTCACCCATACCCAAAGAATAAAAATCCGCTAACGCGATGTCTTCGTTAATACCGTCCGTCTTATTTACAACAAGAGAAACCGGCTTATTGGAACGACGTAAGTGATTCGCAATCATTTCATCGGCTGGGTTCAATCCATGACGTCCATCCACCAAAAACAAAACGGCATCCGCTTCTTCTATTGCCAGCAAAGACTGGCGAGCCATTTTTTCGTCAATACCTTGTTCATCACCACTGATACCGCCAGTATCAATAACAATAAATTCATGCTCACCAAGCTTTCCATCACCGTATTTACGGTCACGAGTTAAGCCTGGGTAATCGGCAACCAAAGCATCACGAGATCTCGTCAACTGATTGAAAAGCGTTGATTTGCCAACATTGGGTCTACCTACCAATGCAATAACTGGAATCATTTTTTTACCTATAAAAATACAAAGTGGCCACCATCTCCATAGGGGGATGGCAGCCGCTTCTAAAATTCGCTACAAAAATCAGAATCGATTTCAGTAGCTCAATGCCGTCACATTAGCGTTCGGCGTTAAAAGAAATAATTGCTTATCTTTTGCTACCATACGACTACCAGATGGAACACTATTATCCGCTAATCGATGCGCAGCCACTTCACCTGTTACTAGGTCAAGTAAATGAACATAGCCACCACGGTCCATCACAGCAACATAGTCTCTAAAAAATTCTGGCGTAATCAAATCTCGTTCAATAAGATCTGAATTTTCCCATATTTCGGTGCCATTCTTTGCGTTCAGAGCGATCACCTTGCTCTTCATATCAACTGCAACCAATAGCTCCCCTTTGACGGCTACCCCTACGGAACTAGAGATACTACGCTGCCAAAGTGGACGACCATTTTCAATAGAAAGTGCGACCAAGGTGCCGTTATATGCAACCGCATAAACCACCCCATTTGCGACAATCAATCGACCATCAATATCGCTTAACCGCTCTATTTCGTAACGCCCTTCTGGTTTGCCTACTTCATAAGACCAAACGAGACTGCCTGTTTGAAGGTCGTACGCTTTCAACTTGCCATCAGCAAAACCTGCAATGACTTTGCCATTTGCAATAATAGGCGCGCTTGTACCACGAACTGTCAATGATGGCAAATCTTCTTTTGCTCGCCATTGAGTATCACCCGTATTGGCATCTAACACGCTCAGCCATCCATCGGCAGTCTGAATCGCTAACTTGCCGGCCGCGTAAGCTGATTCAGACAAAACTTCAGAACTAAGCGTCTTCTCCCACAAGATGGACTTGCTCGACATTGACGCAGCTACTAACTGAGCATCATAAGTACCAAAATACAAAACGTCATCATGACGAGTCACACCAGAGCTTGCTCTGTAAGTGGTCTCAAAGGCGTCTTTTTCTTTACCATTTTCCTGATTAAGTTCGTACAGCGTTCCCTTATCAGTGACAAAGAAAAGAGAACCGTCTTCTGCCACAAGATTAAAACGCTCGCTCGATTCGCCGAAATTACTGTCGACGCCAGAGCGCCACGACTTTGACAAATCCACTTTATTCTCTAAAGACGGAAGATCTGGCAATGCAGGACGAGAGTTAGAACACCCTTGAAGCACAAGTGTGGCACACACTATGATGAACAGAGACGACTTACGCATAGTTATCCCTTCACCAAATCCTTCAGTTTTATATCAAGCAATGGATGATTGACACCGACACCTAAAGCATCGCTGGCTTTTTGATACGCCAATCGAGCCTCATCACGCTTTCCTTGCTGTATATAAATATCACCTATTAACTCTTGTTTTTGCGCATCAAACTCTTGCTCAGTCACTTTTTCAGCACGAGCCAAGGCACCACTGAAATCGTCTTTTTGCAGCATCAGTTGCGCAATTCGCAAATCAGCAATGGCAATAAAAGAAGCATCTTCTGTTTTACCTATAGCATTTTCTAGATCAGTAATTGCTTGATCATACTGGCCTTTTTCAGCATCGACTCGAGCTAAAAATAATTGCCCAAACATAGCATAACCCGTATCGCCATAATCCTCAGACAATTGCTTGGCAATAAAGGTTACTGTTTTTTGATTATTCTCATCACTTAAGTCTGCGGCTGCCTGAACCAAGTTTTGATACAGTGCAGACGCCTCACTGGTGTAATTCGCTTGACTTGTTTTCCAAGCCTGCCAGCCGAAATAACCACCGACAGCAATAGCGACAGCAGCAACGGTCATCAGACCATTTTTCTTCCACCAAGATTTAAATGCTTCGATTTGTTCTTCTTCAGTCTTTAGTTCAGACACTTTCGTTTCCTCATACAAGGTATACTGCCAAATAATTTAAAGGCGCACACTGTTCAATTCAATTACAACGCAGCATTGATAAAAGCAGCAACATCATCAAAAGGAAGCGCTTTTTGCTCGCCCGTTGACATATCTTTAACCTGACAAATACCTTGCTCCACTTCGTCTTGACCTACAATAATCGTAAATCGAGCGTCGGACTTATCCGCTTTTTTCATTTGGTTTTTAAAATTACCACCACCACAATGGCGCAATATCACCAAATCAGAATGTGCTTCGCGCAAGGTTTCGGCCAGAACAAAGGAGGCTATCTCGGCATCGTCTCCCATACTGATAACAAACACATCCGTTGAGAATTTAGCGTCCTCTGGGATTAGATCTAATGTCTCAAGCAATAACACCAAACGTTCAATTCCCATAGCAAATCCGACCGCTGGTGTTGGCTTGCCACCTAACTGCTCAACCAAACCATCGTAGCGACCACCCGCACAAACGGTTGCTTGCGAGCCTAAATGAGTCGTCACCCATTCAAACACTGTCTTACCGTAATAATCTAAACCACGAACCAAACGACGATTGATCACATAGGAGATTCCATTCGCCTTCAGTGCCGCCTGCAAACGGTCAAAATGCGCTTGGGATTCTTCCCCAATAAAGTCTTCTAAATTTGGCGCATTTTTGAGAACAGCTTGAGTTGCTTCGTCTTTAGAGTCCAAAATTCGTAGTGGGTTAGTGGTAAGACGACGCTGACTGTCTTCATCAAGCTGATCTTTATATTGCGTTAGGTAATCCACCAAAGCGGCTTTATAAGTCTCACGCTCAGAAGCCAATCCAATTGTGTTTAATTGCAGTTCAACATGCTCTAAAAGACCGAGCTTTTTCCATAAGCGAGCAGACAAAATAATCAATTCCGCATCGATATCCGCCGATCCCATACCGAAAGATTCCACGCCAATTTGATGAAATTGACGATAACGACCTTTTTGCGGACGTTCATAACGGAACATAGGACCGGTGTACCACAAGCGTTGTACTTGGTTAAATAGTAGGCCAGCCTGATCGGCCGCACGGACACAACTCGCCGTTCCTTCAGGGCGTAACGTCAACGACTCGCCATTACGATCTTCAAAGGTGTACATTTCTTTTTCAACAATATCCGTTGTCTCACCAACACCGCGCTTGAACAAATCGGTATTTTCGACAATAGGAAAACGGATTTGTTGGTATCCATAAGACTTAACAACACTCGCTACTGTTTTTTCTAAATATAACCAAACAGAGGACTGATCAGGCAAAATATCGTTCATTCCCCTGATTGCTTGAATTTTACGAGCCACAATGGATCCTTAATTTTTTACAATAATATTGGCTAATTCCTGTTCTTTCAGGAGCGCCTTTTTACGAATCATGTTTTCCAAATCATCAACAAGCGTTTCATTTTTCGTCTTGCTGCTTGGTTTACCATCTTGATAAATTAAGTTATTTGGCGTGCCGCCAGCCAAGCCGATATCCGCTTCTTTTGCTTCACCGGGGCCATTAACAACACAACCAATAACCGCCACGTCCATCGGAATCGTAATGTCCTCTAAACGCTCTTCTAACTCATTCATCGTTTTAATAACATCAAAGTTCTGACGAGAGCAGCTTGGGCAGGCAATAAAGTTGATTCCCCGATTGCGCAATTTCAAACTACGCAACATGTCCCAACCCACTTTCACCTCTTGAACTGGATCTGCCGCCAGAGAAACGCGTAGCGTGTCACCGATACCATCCATCAAAAGCAGACCTAACCCGATAGAAGACTTTACCGTTCCCGAGCGTAATCCGCCCGCTTCTGTAATACCCAAGTGCAAAGGGTTGTCAATTTGGCTAGCAATTTTACGATAAGCCTCGACCGTCATAAAAATATCGGACGCTTTCAGACTTAATTTGTACTCATGAAAATCCAATTCATCGAAATACTGAATTTGGCGAAAAGCCGATTCCACCAACGCATCGGGTGTTGGTTCACCGTACTTTTTTTGCAAATCTTTTTCTAACGATCCAGCGTTCACACCAATTCGAATCGGAATATTCTTGTCTCTTGCACAATCAACAACGGCACGCACACGGTCTTTATTGCCGATGTTGCCCGGATTAATACGGAGACAATCTACCCCATATTCAGCCACTTTTAATGCAATTTTATAGTCAAAATGAATATCCGCAACTAACGGTGTGGACACCGCTTCTCGTATTTTCTTAAACGCTTCTGCTGCGTCCATAGAAGGAATCGATACTCGTACTATGTCAGCACCGGCGTCCGCTATTGCACGAATTTGCGCGACCGTGGCATCCACATCGCAGGTTTCAGTATTCGTCATACTCTGAATACTAATTGGCGCTCCACCGCCTACCGGAACATTCCCGACCATAATTTGACGAGAATGGCGGCGTTTTATAGGTGATTCAAAATGCATAGAAGTCTCTACTTGAGCTCAAAGCGAGCCAAATCTTTACGTGTAAAAGAAGAAAAATCGAAATCTTCACCTTTGTATTTCAAGGATGAAACACCTTTGGCATAACCTAATACCACTCGGTAAGGCGCTTTTCCTGTCAGTGTTAATTCACTGCCAGCGGATTTAACACCAGAGAATAAAATTTTGCCTGATGCATCACGGACTTCAGTCCAACAATCCGCATCAAAGGTAACAACCACATCGTTCGAATAAGAAGGTGCTTTTGTTTCAGTGGCCAATTCTGCTGGCACTTCAGCGGTTGCTCTCACAACCTCTTCAGGACTCACACCAGCTTCTTCTAAAATGGCCATTGTCTCCGCTGACAATCCAGTCACCACATCACCTTGTTCTAGTGATTCTTCGGTAACTTCGCTGGTTGCTTGTGGCTGCTTGTCAGATACGACCTCAGCAATCACTTCAGGCTCATTAGCTTCATTAGACAACACTGGCGCTTCGCGCTCATCATTAGCAGCCGACGCGGTATTCTCGCTTGAGGCTTCCACATTCGTTCCAGCCGCTTCAAAGTCTTTATTCGATTGCGCTGGCCACCAGAACACCAAAAACACCAATACAGCAACAATAACCACTGAAACAAGCATCACAATAGGATCCCCTAGGTGCGTTTGTTTATTTACCTTATCAACGGGTTTTATTGTTGGTTCTGCATCGGCCAATTCTGCATCAAATGCATTCAATATTTCGGACGGCTCAACACCGAGCAAACGGCAGTAGCTTTTTAGAAACCCACGAGCGAATGTCGTGGATCGAAAATATTTAAAATTATTGGACTCAAGGGCGCGAACTTGATCAATAGGAATTTTTAACTCTGTTGCAACATGTCTTTCATCAAACTCTAGTTCTAATCTCTTAACTTTAAGTCGCTTACCAATATTAATCGTGTCTACATTTGCTTTACTTACAGAAACATCAGTTTGAAATTCAGTTGTCATGTCAATACCTTGAGCCATTCAGGCATGTAAAATTACTCGCAGATGAGGACAGTGTAGGGTCAGTCTCGCGTGCAATTAAATGCCGCGACAGACAGTTGTACTCATCAAAATGCACCGATCCTCGGGCAATTTGCTTATTCGCCTGGATATTATTAAAAATTAAGCGAGCTTTGTCATTACTACCTTGTATTAAAACAAGATTGAGCTCTGTCATCAAACCAATCAGAGGCAAATCCGCAATTTCTTTTGCCTGTTTCAGATAGATACTCGCTAAATTTACGTGATTCTGACGTATTGCACATCTAGAAAGATTAATCTGCACTGATTGACGTTTAGAAAGGCTGTTTTTGTCCGCTTTTTCGAACACTTCACATGCCTGCCTCCAACGCAATTTATGCCCAAGCAGTACACCGTAGTTGTTCAAAATAAAGTCGTCTTCTGGATATTTTTCTAAGGCATGCTCATAGACTAAAAATGCGCGCTCGTACTCTTCAACACTCAACCAATACAAACTTAATAAGCGCCAATATTCACGTCCCTGATCTGCAACACTCACTTGATCTAACTGTTTTTTTGCCAGCGCCCATTGCCCAAGCAGCAAATGCGCTTGAATAACAGACAATCGCTTAGCATCAGAAAGTGAAGGTCGAGGCGGGGAAACAACTTGATAAGCACAAGACGCGTTTAATAAGCAACACAACAAAAGTGGTAAAAACCAAAATCGCATACTGACATCCTTGTCATACACAGAAAATTAATTCAGAAATTAATCTTTTACTTCGCGTAACTCAATGTACTTTTGGCTGCGACGAGTTTTGTCATGAAAATCGCCCACCAGCTGACCACAAGCCGCATCAATATCATCACCACGAGTCGTTCGAACGGTCACAGTATAACCGGCATCCGCTAAAATCTTCTGGAAACGACGTGTTCGATTATTAGACGGTTTCTCATAACCGGAATGAGGGAAAGGGTTAAATGGAATCAAATTGATTTTACATTCCAACTCTTTAAGAAGCTCAGCCAACTCATGTGCCTGCTCTTCATTGTCATTCACCCCAGACATTAAGGTGTACTCTATCGTAATGTGACGTTTATCAGGCAAATTAGCCAAATAAAACTGACAAGACTCAAGCAATTCAGCGATAGGATACTTTTTATTGATTGGCACAAGCTCATTTCGCAAAGTGTCATTTGGCGCATGTAATGAAATGGCCAAAGACACATCGGTACGTTTTACCAATTCATAGATTTTTGGCACGACACCGGATGTACTTAAAGTAACTCGACGCTTGGACAAACCGTAGGCATGGTCATGCATCATTAGGATCATAGCATCAACAACGGGTTCGAAGTTCATCAGCGGCTCACCCATCCCCATCATTACCACGTTGGTAACACGACGAGGACCATTTGGATCCATAGGACCAAACGACTTAATCGCAATCCAAACCTGACCAATAATTTCAGCCGGTGTTAAATTACGGTTAAAACCTTGCTTACCCGTTGAACAAAAGCTGCAATCCAAAGAGCAACCAACCTGTGAAGAAACACACAAGGTCGCTCTGTCACCATCTGGAATCAAAACCGTTTCTACGCAATCGTTCTTACCACCTTCGGTACGGATGATCCATTTACGTGTACCATCGGTAGAAATATTCTGTGACACTACTTCAGGCCCACGAATTTCACAGATTTGTTCCAACTTAGCACGCAGCGCCTTACTGACATCGGTCATCTCATCGAAGCTCTCCGCTCCCTTTTGATGGATCCATTTGATTACCTGAGTGGCGCGAAACTTCTTCTCACCAATGGATTCAAAAAACTCAATCAGTTTCTCCGGAGATAAACCCAATAGGTTTACTTTTTTGATGTCAGTCATAATTCAATGTCGCTTGCTATGGTTAGCATTAAGTGTAAACGAAAAAAGCCTCTGAAAAGAAAAGTCTTTTCAGAAGCCTCTGTAAAAAAGCGGGCTAGCGCCCGCTTTTTTAAAACAGATCGGACACGAAAGTCCTAGCTGTCAATTACTTACCGAAGAAGTAAGCAATTTCACGAGTTGCAGATTCAACAGAATCAGAACCGTGAACAGCATTCGCATCGATAGACGTTGCATAATCTGCACGCAAAGTACCAGCAGTCGCTTCTTTAGGGTTAGTAGCACCCATCAGTTCACGGTGACGAAGTACAGCGCCTTCACCTTCAAGAACAGAAACAACAACAGGGCCAGACGTCATGAAAGTAACCAAATCTTTGTAGAAAGGACGCTCTTTGTGCTCAGCGTAAAAACCGCCAGCCAATTCGTCGTCTAGTTGAATCATTTTAGCTTCAACGATTTTAAAACCAGCACGCTCGAAACGAGTGTAGATTTCGCCGATTACGTTTTTAGCAACAGCATCTGGCTTGATGATAGATAGAGTGCGTTCTAACGCCATGGTATAACTCCAAATTAAATTTTAAAGGGTGATGCCATTTGCATGACCCAGGACATAAAAGTTCAGCGCGCGTATTATACGCATCAATTTATTAAAATTGTATGATCAAAAGAACATTATTTATTCAAATAAGAATAAAAGCACCAATTCTCACGCCTAACCCATCGAACGAAGACGAGTTACCGCATTTTTGATGGTTCCAGCAGCAAAATCCACCTCTTCTTCTGTCGTAAAACGCCCAACAGAGAGACGCAAAGAGCTGTGTGCCAGATCATCGGCCAAACCAATGGTGCGCAAAACATAAGACGGTTCTAAGCTTGCCGATGTACAAGCAGAACCCGAAGAAACGGCAACATCACTCAAGGACATCAACAAAACTTCACCGTCAACATCTGAAAATCCCACATTCAATACACCCGCAACGCGACTGTCAGCATCACCATTAAGATGTACACCAGACAACTCTGTTAACGACGCCCACAAACGCTCACGCAAAGCTTTGATGCGAGCACAATCTTGCTCCATTTCTTCACCCGCTAAACGAAACGCTTCTCCCATACCGACGATTTGATGAGTGGCCAAGGTACCAGAACGCATACCGCGTTCATGACCACCACCGTGAATTTGCGCCTCTAACTTCACTTTCGGTGAGCGACGCACAAATAATGCACCAATGCCTTTTGGGCCATAGGTTTTATGAGCCGTAAGCGACATTAAATCCACTTTCATGGCATTAACGTCAATCTCAACTTTGCCAGTGGTTTGTGCGGCATCTACATGAAAAAACACGCCACGAGAACGTGTTAACTCGCCAATCGCCGCAATATCGGTCAACACACCCAGCTCATTATTGCCATGCATCAAGGAAACTAAAACAGTGTCTTCACGAAGCGCGTCTTCCACTTGACTCGGTGAAATCACGCCATGAACATCTGGCTGCAAGTAGGTCACTTCAAAGCCATCTTTCTCTAGCTGCTTACAAGGGTCCAAAACCGCCTTATGTTCAATCATAGACGTAATTATATGGCGGCCTTTTTGACGATAAGCGTGAGCAACACCTTTCAGCGCTAAATTATTGGCTTCCGTTGCACCTGACGTCCACACGATTTCACGGGAGTCTGCGTTGATCAAACTCGCCACCTGCAACCTAGCTTCTTCTACCGCTTCTTCTGCTCGCCAACCAAAAAGATGAGAACGCGAAGCAGGGTTTCCAAAATTACCGTCCTGCGTTAGGCACGCCATCATTTTCTCAGCCACTCTTGGGTCAACGGGTGTGGTGGCAGAATTGTCTAGGTAAACCGGGGTGTTCATTTAACGCTCTCCAATAAAAAATTAAGCAGCAGCCTGCGCGATACCTTTGATGCGGCCCACAATAGAACGCAAGCCATTGCCACGGGTCGGGCTCAAATGTCTCTCAAGATCCAGCTCTTCAAAATACGCTGTAATATCGAAATCTAAAATTTCTTGCGGTGTTTTATGATCCAATGCCGCCAACACCAAACCCAGTAAACCGCGAACAATAATCGCATCACTGTCGACAGAAAAAGTCAGCACTTCACCTTTTTCTGTATCCTGCTCACTGCCAGGTTGGATCCAAACGCTGCTCTGACAACCTTTCACTAAACGTTCAGGCGTGCGCCACGCATCATCAAATGCGGGCAAAGATTTACCTAAATCAATAATGTACTTGTACTTATCTTCCCAATCGTCAAAAAACGACAGATCGTCTACGATGTCTTCCGTACTAGGTAAAGCCATGACTACCCTCTTTGTGCACTAAAGCCTATTAAAACAAAAACGGCTTTGGCTAAGCGCCAAGGCCGTTTCCTATTGTATTCGATTTTAATCGATGACCGAAGCGATCAAAAGAAAGTCATTAGAAGAAAAGACCAGCTTCTAATTGCGCTTCTTCACTCATCATTTCTCGTGACCAAGGTGGATCAAATACCAAATCCACTTTGACAGAATCAACATTCGGTACTTTCGCCACTCGATACTTAACATCACCAACCAAAACAGGCCCCATTCCACATCCCGGCGCGGTTAATGTCATATCAATCAAAACCGATTTTGCTTTTTGATCTATCGTCACTTTGTATACCAAGCCTAACGACACCAAACTGATAGGGATTTCAGGGTCGTAAATGGTATCCAGCGCCTGCCAAACTTGTTCTTCGTTTACTTCGCCAGTACCAAGATCTTCGAAATCCAAAACCTCAGGTTGCTGACCAATCGCTTCAGCGTCTGTGCCATCAATGCGCAGCATATTGCCTTGCCACGTAACAGTGTAATTGCCGCCCAAACTTTGGTTGATTGTAATAAATTGACCTTCAGGAATACTAATCGGCTCGCCGCTTGGAACTCGTCTTGCAGGACAAGCACGATTTGTTACTACCATTTTTTGCATGAAGTTAACTCACACTAAAGCTTTCGCCGCAGCCACATTCAGCTACAACGTTAGGATTTTTGAACTTCACAACTTCGTTAACGCCTTCGCGTACCAAGTCAATCTCCGTGCCTTTCAGCATGGCTGTCGACTGAGAATCAACCGCAAGCGTGACACTGCCAAATTCTAATACCGTGTCTTCATCTGACGCCGCATCAACAATATCCAGCACATAAGAAAACCCCGTACAGCCACTTTCTTTGGTACTCAGTCGAATCAGCTTGCCGGGCTGTTTTGTCAATTTCGAGGCAAAATATTTCTGCGCAGAAGCGGTTAAGGACACGCTAGAGACAGGATCAAATGTTGTTACTGTCATTGAAACCTCCTAAGCCAGCATTGTTCGCACTTTTTTCAGTGCAACAAACAACGCGTCAACTTCTTCTAATGTATTATAAATCGCGAACGAAGCTCGCGCCGTACCTGGAACACCAAAGCGCGCCATCAGTGGCTGCGCACAATGATCTCCCGTACGAACGGCAATACCTTGTCGATCCAACAAGAAACCAATATCCGCAGGATGCCCCTGATCCATAACAAAGCTCAACACGCCGATTTTTTCTTTGGCCGTACCAATGATGGTTAAACCTTCAAATTGCTCAGCAAGTTCAGTTGCTCGATCCAATAATGCTTTTTCATGGGCCGCTACAGCCTCTTGATCCAAGGCACTAAACCAACGAATCGCCTCACCCATTGCGATAGCATCGCCCACATTAGGCGTGCCAGCTTCAAAGCGATAAGGCAACACATTCCACGTCGCATCTTGCAGTGTTACGGTAGAAATCATCTCCCCGCCGGTGCGCCAAACAGGCCAAGTAGACAGTACCGATTCCTTGCCCCACAATGCACCAATTCCCATTGGGCCATAAATTTTATGTCCCGAAAGTGCATAAAAGTCGCAACCGATATCTTGCACATCTACGTAGCCATGTGCGGCGCCCTGCGCACCATCCACTAAAACCCAAGCACCAACCGCTTTTGCTTTCGCCGTCATTGCCTTGACTGGATTCACTGTGCCCAATGCGTTAGAAACATGCGGAAAAGCCACAAACTTAGTACGCTCATTTAACATGGCATCATAAGCCGCTTGATCTAATTCACCCGCATCGGTCACAGGGATGGTTCTTAGAACCGCCCCAGACGCTTTGCAGGCTTGCTGCCATGTCACAAGATTGGCGTGATGATCCATTTCTGTTGCGATAATTTCATCACCCGCAGACAACAAAGAACCCAAACCATTGGCGACAATATTAATGGCCTCTGTGGTTCCCGTCGTCCAAATCACCTCTTCGCGTTTCGGCGCATTGATAAAGCCTTTTACGATGTCGCGTGCGTCTTCAAAACGACGCGTTGCTTCATCTGCAAGACGATGGGCTCCACGATGCACATTGGAATTGCATGTCGTGTAGTAATCCACCAAAGCATCAATCACACATTGCGGTTTTTGCGTTGTCGCTGCATTATCGAGATAAATAAGCGGATTACCGTCAATGACGCGCTTTAAAATCGGAAATTGCTCGCGGATAGCCGCTACATCAAAACTCATTCGATTCTCGCTTATTTCACTTCCATCTGCGCAAAACGTTCACGGATAATCGGACGAATCCACTCCGCTAGCGCCGCATTTGGCATTAAATCAATTAACTCATTAATAAAACCAAAGTTAAGCATCACTTGCGCCTTCGAACGGCTCACACCGCGAGTCTGCAAGTAATACAAAGCTTGCTTGTCAATCTGAGCAACCGTCGCACCATGAGCACACTTCACATCATCAGCGTAAATTTCTAACTCAGGCTTGGTGTTAATCTCAGCTTTATCCGATAACAATAAGTTGCGGTTATTCAGCTCTGCCAAGGTTTTCTGTGCATCACGATGAATATGAATACGGCCATTGAAAATAGCACGAGAGCGGTCAGCAACGATGCAACGAACATTTTCTTCTGTTTTACCATTAGGCATGGCGTGCTCAACGGTTGCATGAAGGTCGAACAACTCTTTTCCATCCAGCAAATACATAGCATTGAGCTTGGCATCTGCAAACTCGCCAGCATGGATAATGTCTGTATCCAAACGAGACAACTCACTACCAAAACCAACAATCGTGCTGTTCATTTTCGCATGGTCATGCAAGTTAAAATGACTACCGCCAATAGCAACATTACTGCCTGTTTGCAGGGCAAAACGGTAATGTTCTAAACGGGCATTGGCGGCCACATTGTATTCAACAAACGCGGTATTAAAGCTATCACCTTGCGCTTGAACATCTTCAATCACGGTTAATTTAGAGCCTGCAGCTAGAGCAACTTGAACACGTGTATGAGATTCGGCACCTGAACTCAACAAAGAACTAATACGAATCGGCTCAGCAATCTCAACACCTTGTGCAACCGATACAACCACCACATCTTTTGCCAGTGCATCGTTTACCAAACCAAAGAGATGACGCTCAGGCTTAATCGTTGAAAAAACGTTTAACGCGTCAGCTTGTTCAGCTGAGCCTAAATCACTGCCCAAAGCAATAGACAAACCTTCCGGCAAGGTTTGCGCTAATTGAGTTTGATCAAACTGACCGTTCACAAACACCAATTCAATGGCAGATAATTCCGCAATAACGACAGGCGACAAATTCACTTTGTCAGCCATTACTTTCGCTGCTGTACGTTCTACTGGTCGAAGCGGCGTGTAACGCCATGCTTCGGTTTTGCGATTTGGCCATTTGGTATTCGCCAATAAATCAAGCGCATGTGCTCGTTTTGGGGCCAACCAGTCATTAATACCTTGCGCTCGAGCAATGGCGCTTTCTAACCATTCACTCATGCATTACCCCTCAAGTTCGTCTTCAGCAGGCTCTTTCTGCAACCAAGCGTAACCTTGAGCTTCTAGCTCAAGAGCAAGAGATGCATCGCCGCTCTTAACGATTTTACCGTCAGACAAAACATGCACGAAGTCAGGTTTGATGTAATCCAATAGACGCTGATAATGCGTCACGACAATAAAGCTACGATCTGCAGAACGTTGGCTATTTACACCTTCCGCAACCACTTGCAGCGCATCGATGTCCAAACCTGAATCTGTTTCATCAAGGATGCAAAGCTTTGGCTTAAGCAACAACATTTGCATTAGCTCATTACGCTTTTTCTCACCACCAGAGAAACCTTCGTTGACACCGCGTTTCAAGAAAGCCACTGGCAAGTTAACTTGTTTACAAGCCGCTTTCGCTTCTTTTAAAAAATCAGCAGAGGTAATCGCATCTTCTCCACGCGCTTCACGCTGCGCATCGACAGAGGCTTTTAAGAACTCCAAATTACTCACACCAGGAATCTCAACTGGGTATTGGAACGCCAGAAACAAACCAGCGCGAGCGCGGTCTTCTGTTTCCATGTCCAATAAATCTTCACCATCAAGAGTAACGCTGCCGCTTTCGACACTATAACCATCACGGCCAGACAAAACATAACCTAAGGTACTTTTACCGGCACCGTTTGGCCCCATGATAGCGTGTACTTCGCCCGGTTTGATCTCTAAATCTAACCCTTTGATGATTTGTTTTTCTTCCACGCTGGCGTGCAAATCTTTTATCGTCAACAAACTGTTCGTGTTCGACATTTCTATAATTCCTTAACCTACTGAGCCTTCAAGGCTTATTTCTAGTAACTTGCCCGCTTCAACGGCAAATTCCATTGGTAATTCTTTAAATACTTCCTTGCAGAAGCCATTCACAATCATGGACACGGCTTTTTCAGGATCAAGACCACGCTGACGACATAAGAACATCTGCTCGTCGCTGACTTTAGACGTCGTCGCTTCGTGTTCCACAATAGCGGACGGATTACGACTTTCTACGTAAGGGAAAGTGTGTGCGCCACACTGATCACCGATCAACAAAGAGTCACACTGAGTGAAGTTACGAGCACCTTCTGCACCTGGGTTCATGCGAACAAGACCACGGTAACTGTTGTTACTTCTGCCTGCTGAGATGCCTTTAGAAATGATGGTAGACTTAGTATTTTTACCAAGGTGAATCATTTTCGTACCCGTGTCGGCTTGCTGACGACCGCGCGTCAAAGCAACTGAGTAGAACTCACCAACACTGTTATCACCTTTCAAAATACAGCTTGGGTATTTCCAAGTAACAGAAGAACCTGTCTCTACCTGCGTCCAAGAAATTTTGGCATTCGTATGGCAAATACCACGCTTGGTGACAAAGTTGTAAATGCCGCCTTTGCCATTTTCATCGCCTGGATACCAGTTTTGGACTGTTGAGTATTTAATCTCAGCGTTATCCATAGCAACCAGTTCTACAACAGCAGCATGCAACTGGTTTTCATCACGCTGTGGCGCTGTACAACCTTCGAGGTAGCTAACATGGCTACCTTCGTCCGCAATAATCAAGGTGCGCTCGAATTGACCGGTGTTTTGTTCATTAATACGGAAGTAAGTAGACAGCTCCATCGGACAGCGAGTGCCTTTTGGAATATAGACAAAAGAACCGTCAGTAAATACGGCGCAATTCAATGCGGCATAGTAGTTGTCTTTCTTAGGAACGACACTGCCAATGTATTTTTTAACAAGATCTGGGTATTTATGAACCGCCTCTGAAATAGGGCAAAAAATAACGCCCGCTTCTTCCAATTTTTCACGGAATGTCGTCACAACAGAAACCGAGTCAAACACCGCATCAACGGCAATACCAGCAAGCATTTGTTGCTCGATAAGAGGAATGCCCAGTTTTTCGTATGTACGCAACAGCTCTGGATCTATCTCGTCCAAAGACTTAGGCTTGTCCTTCATGCTTTTAGGGGCTGAATAGTAAGAAATGGATTGAAAGTCTATCTTTGGATAATCCACCAAAGCCCACTCTGGTTCTTCCATTTCTAACCATTCACGGAATGCACTTAAACGCCACTCGAGCATCCATTCAGGTTCGCCTTTCATTCCAGAAATACGACGAATAACATCCTCATTCAAACCAGGTTCGAACGTTTCTGATTCCACATCAGAGACAAAACCCGCTTCGTATTCCCGTGCCAGCGCCTTATCAATCTGCTCAGTCATATAAAAACTCACTCAATTATAGTCACTAATACACCGTGAATCAGTGCATTAAGCTCTACTAATTTATTCTCTATTTAATCAACAATGGCCGCGCTAATTTTGTCATTTTCAAGACAACGTTGACGGCTTTCGAATTCTTGTCGCTCTGCGACTTGTCGTACATCATTTCGACGTACGAGTTGATCTAGGCTAATTTGATTTAAAAAATCGTGAATTTGATCGCTTAAATCACACCATAAATGGTGGGTAAGACAAGTATTGCCACTTTGGCAATCACTTCGTCCTTTACAACCTGTTGCATCGACAGACTCATTTACGGCGTCAACTATCTGTGCAACATAAATTTCGTTGTTTGATCGGCTCAAACGATAGCCACCACCTGGACCTCTAACACTGCTCACCAACGCCTTCTTACGAAGTTTCGAGAACAGCTGCTCAAGGTAAGACAGTGAGATCCCTTGTCGACTTGAAATATCAGATAAAGACACCGGACCTTGATCTGAATGCAATGCTAGATCAAGCATAGCGGTTACCGCATAACGGCCTTTTGTTGTCAGGCGCATAAGTTATCCAATCTAGATTATTCTGTGAGAACAAATAGTACACAAAACCTACTATTTCTATCAAGTATTTACCTGACTATTTTAGTCGGTTATTGTGCATCTTAAATAATCAGCGCGTATTTTACGTGTACTACAAGGAAAACAAAACCGCAGAATCAATCTGTGAACAAATGTCGAGCATAATCGGCAACGCACAACAAAGAAAAAACCACAGAACATTACAGTAAAAGGTCGAGTCTATATTTAACATAAAGCTCATCAATCACTTTTTATGGATTTACACACCACCGACATAAAAAGGAGAGGAAAACACCATGCCAACGAAAACCAATAACACACCAAAAAAAGAAGAAGAAATCAGCACACCAAAGAAGAAGCCCAAAACGTTGCTAATCACTTTTTTCGCCTGCTTCCTACTCAGTGTCGGGAGCTCTTCTGGCATAACGTTTTACTTAATGCAATCCCCCTCTACAGAGGAGTCAATCGCAACTAACCCTCTTGTTGAACAAAGCAACACAATAGACCTTCTGCAAAAATCATTGTCACAACAAGAAGAGAAAATTCAAGCCATGGAACAACAAGCGGAAGTACTAAAGCTTTACCTAAGGCACAGTAGCTCTACCGCGTTAAAAAACATTTTAATAGACCAAGAACAGAACATTCAGGCGTATTTGAAAGTCATGAAATCTGCGATGGCTGAGCTGTCCGCGTTGAGTTCAAGAACCATTGACTGGAACGAAAAATACCAATATCAGCTCGACTTAGCATTGAAAGGCAGTTTGGAGAGAGAGGACTTATTAAAACTACTAAAAACAGGGGAACCAAATGAGCAGCCTTCCCCTTAAAAGGGCGATATAGGCTGCTCCAAAACAGACATATGAATTCTAGCCTTATATGGTTGAGGCCAGAACCGTACCTTGCTTTATCGCTCGTTTGGCGTCTAACTCAGAAGCCACTGATGCCCCTCCTATAAAATGTATTGGTTTGTCGACCTCGCTCTCTAATAACCTATTCGACTCTTGCCCAGCACAAACAATAATCGTATCAACGTCAAGACAACGAATCTCGCCGTCTATATCAACATGCAAGCCAGAATCATCTATGCGTTGATAATCGCAACCAGACAAAAATTCCACGCCTTTCTTCAGCAATTCCGTGCGATGAATCCAGCCTGTGGTTTTTCCTAAGTTGGCGCCCACCTTACTTTTTTTGCGCTGAAGCAAAAACACCTCACGCTCCGCTTTTTTAAACGTAGGCCTCACTCCCTCTACTCCACCTCTCGATGTAAAACTCATGTCTACTCCCCATTGCGACATAAAACTGGGAATATCATGCTCCTTGTCCGTCGAAGAGTGAATGATGTATTCACACACATCAAAGCCAATTCCGCCAGCGCCAATAACGGCAACACGCTGGCCAACAGGATGACCGCTCATCACCTCCAAATAACTAAGCACTTTAGGGTGATCAATCCCTTCGATATCAGGTTTTCTCGGTAGGATCCCTGTCGCCAACACCACTTCATCATAGCGTTTCTGCTTCAGTAAATTACCATCCACACGTGTATTCAGTTGAAGGTTCACACCGGTTAGCTCTATTTGGCGAGCAAAATAGCGCAGAGTTTCATAGAACTCGCTTTTTCCAGGTATGCGTTTCGCAATATTAAATTGTCCACCAATTTCATTTGCCGCATCATATAAAGTCACTTTATGGCCGCGCTTCGCTGCGGTTGTGGCAAAAGCCAACCCTGCTGGTCCAGCCCCCACCACGGCAATGTGTTTGGATCCATCCGCAGGAATAATCACCAACTCGGTTTCGTGACACGCTCTTGGGTTCACTAAGCACGACGTCATTTTGTGATCAAACACATGATCTAAACAAGCCTGATTACAGGCAATGCACGTGTTAATTTCATCCGCTCTATTTTGCATGGCTTTGATCACAAACTCAGGGTCCGCCAGAAAAGGCCTTGCCATTGACACTAAGTCCGCGTCCCCCCTTGCAAGCACTTGTTCAGCGACATCTGGCATATTGATTCGATTAGAGGTTATCAAAGGCACATTCAAAGACTCTCGTAATTTCGCCGTCACCCAAGTAAATGCCGCCCTAGGCACTTTTGTGGCTATCGTTGGCACTCTTGCTTCATGCCAACCGATACCGGTATTTATGATCGTTGCACCGGCCTTCTCAATACCCAGCCCAAGAGTAACCACCTCTTCTAGCGTGCTTCCTTGCTCAACCAAGTCCAACATAGACAAGCGATAAATAATGATAAACTTCTCGCCAACGGCCTCTCGAATACGGCGAACAATTTCCAATGCCAAACGGCTCCGATTATCATATTCTCCTCCCCACTCATCCTGTCGTTGATTAGTACGAGACACAATAAACTGATTAATTAAATAGCCTTCTGACCCCATGACTTCTACGCCATCGTAACCGGCTCTTTTCGCCAGCACAGCAGCACGGACGAAATCGTCTATTTGCTGTGAAATTTCATCATTTGTTAGCTCATGCGGCATGAACGGGTTGATCGGCGCTTGCAATGCGGATGGAGCCACCAGTTTGGGATTGTAAGCATAACGCCCTGTATGTAAGATCTGCATGCAAATCTTTCCCCCTTCAGCATGGACCGCTGCGGTTACCTGACGATGGTTTTCGACATCTTGCTCACTCACCATCAATGCAGCCCCAGCATACACACCACCTTCAGCGTTAGGGCCAATACCTCCCGTGACTATTAAGGCTACCCCACCCTTAGCCCTCTCTGCATAAAAAGCCGCCATCCGAGGAAAGCCGCCTTTAACCTCTTCTAAGCCCAAGTGCATGGACCCCATAATGATTCGATTTTTTAATTGAGTAAAACCAAGGTCTAGTGACTGAAAGAGGTGAGGATAAATTGACTGACTCATACTTGGACTCGCTTGTTTATTATTTTTTTAAAGACAACGAAAAACGCAGTTTATTTTGACACTGTCAAGATAGAATCTAATTTTGACATTGTCAAGATGAAGAGATTTAATACCGTCATGACAACACTCAATAAAAAACATTATCATCACGGTGATTTAACAAAGTCACTGCTTGAATCAGCCTCCGCCATTATTAAAGATCACGGAGTCGAAAGCCTTAGCATGCGAAAGCTAGCGGATATCGTTGGCGTGTCGAGAACCGCGCCATATCATCACTTTAAAGATAAAAATGCCCTACTGTGTGCGTTGGCAGAAGAAGGTTTTTATGAACAAGGAAAAATTCTTGGCCGCTTACGAGCTGAGCAAAATACCGCTCAAGAAAGCTTTAAGAAATATGTTTACGCGTATTTGGAATATGCGTTACAGCACAGTGAAATCTACGACTTGATGTACGGCAGAACATTATGGAAAGCAGGGAACCCAAGCGACTCTCTAAAAGCAGCATCAAAACACACTTTTAAAAGCTGGATTGAATGGGTTGAAGAACTACAGCATCAAAAGATACTACCTAATAACAACACCCCATTAAGAATTGGACAAACAACATGGGCAAGCCTACATGGACTTGCACGATTGTTTATCGATGGTATCTATTTAGACAAAGCTGATTTATCTGAGATGATCGAACAAATGATCGAAAATGTATGTACTCACACAAAGGCTTAACCAGCCCCTAAACTAGACCGAGTATTTGTCAAAGATTGTGACTTTCGTAGTCTTCTAATGTCTCGGTGACTTAGGTAAAGCAATGGAGCAATAACGAAAAAAGACCCCACAAATACCCATAAGTCCGGTGTATCACCAAATATCCACCACCCAAGTAAAAAAGCAAAAACCAATCCTGAGTATTCCGCACTCGTCACTTTACTCGACTCAATAAAGCGATACCCAATCAGACAAGAGACGCTGTATAAAATAGAGCATATTGAAGAAAGCACAGAATACATTAAAACATCTAGGTCAAATTCTTGCCCTTCCCAAAGCGCCAAACTACCAGCCAAAGGTAAGGCAAAAAGCTGAGTAATGAATAGACCATAAAGCATACTTTGCTCTTGCGGCAATTTCTTAATCAATAAACTATTCGCCGCCAGAACAATAGCAAAAGCAATTGCGCTGATCATTGAAAACGATAACGCCGTTGGTCTCAAAATCACCAAAATACCGATGAACCCCAATACGGCAGCAAAGGCAATATCTATAGTCAAACGCTCTTTATAAAAAACAGCACCAAACAGCATGATAAAAATCGGGGCGGTATAAAATACCGCGTTTGCAGTAGCCAAAGGCAACTCAGCCAAAGACACCACTAACAACAATGCGGCCAAAACCCACAAGTTTCCTCGGATAAAATGCAATTTAAGCCCCTGCATTGCGCTCACTCTAGAAGAACGCAGGAATTGAACGAGTGCAATAGGAGAAAGGATAAGACACATAAAGACAGCTCGCAGAAAAGTAAACTGAAAAATAGCGACATCAGCACCCGCCATCTTGATAAACACGTCACATAAGGTGGCAAAAAAGCTGCCTAATACCAAAATGAAAATAGCGCTGCTTACTGTTTTTCCTGACACACTCTTATTCCTTTACAACTAATATGCATCTTACTAGCTTAAACAGTTCAATATATTAGATAAAATGATATATTTTCTTTCATTATTAGTTATTTGGATAAATAAAATGCTACCGCCCCTAAAAGCCCTTCCTGTATTCGAAGCCGTCGCAAGACTAAATAGCTTTTCACTTGCCGCTAATGAACTTAATGTGAGCCAAAGCGCCGTATCTCACCAAATACGCCTACTAGAAAACCATTTAGGTGAAAGCCTTTTTTATAGACAAGGGCGTAACGTAGAGCTGACAAAAGAAGGCAAGCAGTATCTGGACTCGATCAGTAACTCGCTATCATTAATCGAAGAAGCAACCAATAAAATCAAAGGACAACAAAAAACCCACATTCGACTGGCCGTTTATAGTTCATTTGCCGTGTACTGGCTAATCCCAAGGCTCCCTAGTCTACGTTATCTGTATCCTAACCTAGAACTTAGCATTGAAATGAGTCACGGCACTCCCGATTTGTCAGACAAAACAGCTGACTTTTTTATCACAGTAGAAAGAGAAAAAAGAGGCTTTGTCTTTGAAACCCTATACCAAGAAGAACTATTTCCGATATGCAGTCATGGCTACTTTGAGACTATAAAGAATAAGTTAGGAGTAACCAGCTACCAAGACCTTCAAAGCAAGCTGAATGTATCACCACAGAAAATAGCCGACTTCCCTTTAATCACATCTCACAGCATTTACGACAGACACACAGAAGACTGGAAGCGATGGTTTTCAAGCCAAGGTAGGCTTCTACCCGAAAATACTCAATTCCATCGATTTAGTCACTTGATGCTGGCTTATGAAGCCGCGAAACACTCGCTTGGAATCGCTCTTGTAAACGACTACATGATGAATGAAAAAGAAAATGAAGTAGCCTTGATTAAGCTTCCATGCCCAGCTTTTAAAACAGGTGATAATTTTTACTTGGCTTATAAAGAAAGTCGAAGAAATGAAGAAGCCATAGGATATTTAAAGCGTTGGGTAAAAGAACAAGCAAGATCTTTGACCAAAACAATCACATAAACCAATTACTATTTTAAGATAATCTGGTGGTTATCTTAAAATTAATAAGCCTTCCCCATAACGAAAAAACCCCACCCTGCATAGCAGGATGGGGTTTCTCTTTGTTTAAAGCTTGACGACGACCTACTCTCACATGGGATCTCCCACACTACCATCGGCGATGGCGCTTTTCACTTCTGAGTTCGGGATGGGATCAGGTGGTTCAACGCCTCTATGACCGTCAAGCAATTCGTTTTGCGTTTGTTCTGAGCTGCACTGTGTTGTGCGCTGACCTTTTAAGGTTAGCTTGACTCAAAACACGCGAATACGTGCTTGGATCTTTAACAATTCATTTTGAAATAGTGATAACCAAGTATCAAACCGATGCTCATCATTGCTGATGTTGTATCGTATCTGTGTCTTTGTCATTTTGATGATCTTGAGCTTTCACTCTCTTCATCTAAAACCACTTTGGTGTTATATGGTCAAGCCTCACGAGCAATTAGTATTGGTTAGCTCAATGCCTCACAGCACTTACACACCCAACCTATCAACGTCCTAGTCTCGAACGGCTCTTTAGGGGACTTATGTCCCAGTGAGATCTTATCTTAAGGGAGGCTTCCCGCTTAGATGCTTTCAGCGGTTATCCCGTCCGAACATAGCTACCCGGCAATGCCACTGGCGTGACAACCGGAACACCAGAGGTTCGTCCACTCCGGTCCTCTCGTACTAGGAGCAGCTCCTCTCAAATCTCAAACGTCCACGGCAGATAGGGACCGAACTGTCTCACGACGTTCTAAACCCAGCTCGCGTACCACTTTAAATGGCGAACAGCCATACCCTTGGGACCGGCTTCAGCCCCAGGATGTGATGAGCCGACATCGAGGTGCCAAACACCGCCGTCGATGTGAACTCTTGGGCGGTATCAGCCTGTTATCCCCGGAGTACCTTTTATCCGTTGAGCGATGGCCCTTCCATACAGAACCACCGGATCACTAAGACCTACTTTCGTACCTGCTCGACGTGTCTGTCTCGCAGTTAAGCGTGCTTTTGCCTTTACACTCTATGCATGATTTCCGACCATGCTGAGCACACCTTCGTGCTCCTCCGTTACTCTTTGGGAGGAGACCGCCCCAGTCAAACTACCCACCACACAGTGTCCTCGATCCGGATTACGGACCTGAGTTAGAACCTCAAACATACCAGGGTGGTATTTCAAGAGTGGCTCCATGCAAACTGGCGTCTGCACTTCAAAGCCTCCCACCTATCCTACACAAGTAGGTTCAAAGTTCACTGTGAAGCTATAGTAAAGGTTCACGGGGTCTTTCCGTCTAGCCGCGGATACACAGCATCTTCACTGCGATTTCAATTTCACTGAGTCTCGGGTGGAGACAGTGTGGCCATCGTTACGCCATTCGTGCAGGTCGGAACTTACCCGACAAGGAATTTCGCTACCTTAGGACCGTTATAGTTACGGCCGCCGTTTACTTGGGCTTCGATCAAGAGCTTCGCTTGCGCTAACCCCATCAATTAACCTTCAAGCACCGGGC
>NZ_AP027271.1:780000-1000000 GCF_036322735.1 Marinomonas pontica | reverse complement strand
ACGACGTTCTTGTTTCTGAGACCAGCGAGGATGATCGACATTCGGATTCACATTCGCATAAAAGCCATATTCATTAGGAGCCAACATACTCCATGTCGTTTCAGGCATGGTTTCAACAAAGCGAATCTTCACAATAGATTTAATGCTTTTAAACCCATACTTCCATGGTAAAACCAGTCTCACTGGCGCACCATTTTGATTTGGCAATATACTTCCATACATACCAACAGCAAGCAAAGCCAAAGGATTCATCGCCTCATCAATGCGCAACCCTTCTCGATACGGCCAATCTAGGCCACCACCTCGCTGACCTGGCATTTGCTTAGGGTCATACAAAGTCTCGAAATAAACATATTTTGCTTTTGAGGTCGGTTCAAATTTTTTTAGAACGGTTGCAAGAGGAATACCAACCCAAGGAATCACCATTGACCACGCCTCCACACAACGAAGGCGATAAATTCGCTCTTCTAACATGGACTCTTTAATAATGTCCTCAATATCGAAAGTACCCGTCTTCCCCACCTCACCTTCGACCGTGATCGTCCAGGGTGTCGTTTTGAACTGACTAGCTCTATCTTTAGGATCACTTTTTCCATACCCGAATTCATAAAAATTATTGTATGAAGTGGCAACATCATAAGGAGATAATTTATCTTCCTTCCCGAATGAAGTTTCGGCAATATTATTGAAAGAAGATTGCAGAGATGAAGGTGGAGAAAGGGGGCTACTGTCTTGAAGCGCGGCACTAACGTGGCCAATTCCCCCAACACTTAATGCAATACCACCAGTGGTCTTCATGAATTGACGACGATTCAAATACACAGATTTATCTGTGACCTCTGATTCGGAGCAATCAGAGGCTTTTCGAGTGAAAATTAGCATAGCGTGTCCCCTTTCTAATAGTAGAAATATTGACAAGGACACACGCTGCTAGTTCAAAATCATTTCCTAAAATTGCAAAGGCAACACCTAAGCATTAACGCAATCGTTTGAAAACAATCCCAAGTGGTCCCCACAAACCATACAAACAAAAAACACACATTAAGGACAATGCCGGCTCAAGCGCAATCAACACAAGAACCAAAACGGCAATCAACAGAACAACAAATGGCACTCTACCTTTCAGGTTTAAGTCCTTAAAACTGCGATATTTTACGTTACTCACCATCAACAAACCGGTCAATGGCACAATCAACGCCATCATCGTTGCCAGAGTCTCGCCAGATACACCTTTATCATTCGCGGCCCAAATAATCCCAGCCACAATCGCCGCAGCGGCCGGACTGGGTAGGCCGGTAAAGTAACGCTTCTCTTCAACGCCGAGCATCGTATTAAATCGAGCCAAACGAAGCGCCGCACCAACAGCATAAATAAACGCAGCGATCCAACCCACTTTACCCAACGGCGCCAATGACCAAGTAAATACCACTAACGCCGGTGCAATACCAAAGGAAACCATATCGGCTAGCGAGTCGTATTCTGCTCCGAACGCACTTTGTGTATGTGTTAGACGAGCAACTCGCCCATCTAACGCATCAAACAACATGGATATAAAAATCGCCACAGCGGCATTCGCATAGTTTTCATTCATTGCTGCAATAATGGAATAAAAACCTGAAAAAAGTGCTGCCGTTGTAAATAAATTAGGCAGTAGATATACACCTTTATGAGGTTGTTTTTTATCATCGCCCACGTCAATATCTTCTATCTCATCAACCGGTGACTTTTTCATATCGTCTGTCGACATACCATTAACCTTCCCATTCACAAATCATTTATACCAGCTTAGCAAAAGAACGCTTAGCGGCTTCTATTGTGTAATCGATATCTTCCTCAGTATGAGCCTGAGAAATAAACCCGGCTTCAAACGCCGCTGGAGCAAAGTACACACCTTCCTCAAGCATGTAGTGAAAGAAGGCTTTGAACTTCCCTAGATCACACTTCTGTACATCAGCAAAGCCTTTAACCGCTTCCGCCTCAGTAAAGAAAAAGCCAAACATCCCCCCAACACTAACAACACAAAAAGGGACACCAGCCTCATCCGCGGCTTTTTTAAGACCCGAGACCAATCGACTGGCTTTAGCTCCCAAGGTTTGATGAAAGCCTTCTTCCGTAATTTTGTTCAAAACCGCCAGACCCGCCACCATAGCCACAGGATTTCCTGACAATGTACCTGCTTGATATACCGGACCTAATGGAGAAATACACTCCATGATGGCGCGTTTACCACCAAAAGCACCAACCGGCATACCTGCACCAATAACTTTACCAAGTGTTGTAAGATCAGGAACGATACCAAAATGCTCTTGCGCCCCACCGAGTGCCACACGAAAGCCAGTCATAACCTCATCAAAAATCAACACCGCGCCAGACTCGTCACAGACTTTGCGTAACGTTTCCAAGAAACCCTCTACCGGCAAAATACAATTCATATTCCCAGCAACTGGCTCAACAATAATACAAGCAATCTGATCCCCAATTTCGGCAAAACAGCGAGTCACTTCGTCAATATCATTGTATTGCAATGTAATTGTATGTTTAGCCAAATCAGCAGGAACACCTGGAGAATTAGGCACGCCAAGCGTCAATGCACCAGAGCCTGCTTTTACGAGCAATGAATCAGAATGTCCATGATAACAACCTTCAAATTTTACGATTTTATCGCGTCCGGTATAACCTCGAGCCAAACGAATGGCGCTCATCGTCGCCTCTGTTCCAGAGTTCACCATGCGCACCATATCCATAGAGGGAACCAGTTCGCATACTTTTTCAGCCATGGTGATCTCAACCTCTGTTGGAGCCCCAAAACTCAAACCAAAGTCAAGCTGCTGCCTTACCGCATCCAAAACATCTGGATGAGAATGACCTAGAATCATCGGCCCCCATGAGCCAACGTAGTCGATATAACGTTTCTTATCTTCATCGTATACATAAGCCCCTTCCCCACGCTGGAAGAAAATAGGCGTTCCACCAACACCATTAAAAGCTCGCACTGGGGAGTTTACTCCTCCAGGAATTCGGTGTTGGGCGCGTGTGTATAGATCTTCAGAACGACTCATATTTTTCAAATCCCGTAACTAATCATGTAAAAAGCAAGTGACCTTTAATAATCAAAAGGTCCACTCTCATAAAAACGTCAATACTCAACGAACTACGTCAGTGTAAAAGCATTATTCTTCGTCATTTTCCAATAAAAACTGATCAAGACGATGTCGAGAAACCAAACAAAAAGAAGAGCCAGGTAAAGACACCAATACATCGGATTGACCTGTTTTTTGAAACCAACTTAACACGGTTTCCAAAGACGACGGTTCCTCGATAACAGTAATATCAGAGGATATTAGCGCCTTATCCAAACTCATCGACACCTTATCGTTCGACACAACAAGCCATTTTTGTGGCCCCATATCTAATGTTTGTACGACATCAAGAACGGCAATTCGACGCACTAAACGCCATTCATCTTCGTTTTTAAAAACGACATAGTCTACCATACTTGACGCTAAATCTTTTACTCTCTCAATGGGCACAATCATGGGAAGTAACACCACCTCTTCCGCCACAGGCTTGATCGTATGATGTCTAAGATAGCGTTGAAAGGCGCTAATATTCGAGGACACTCCCATAAAGCGCAAACGCTCGACAAAAACAGACTCCTGATGAAAGAAAACTCGCATGAATAAACAAGCCAATACAATCACAAACAAAGCCGGCACAATCACTTGCGAAGAATGCGTCATTTCAATAATCGCGACCAACGCCGTTAATGGCGCCTGAAAACACGCCGCCATCATGGCCGCCATCCCTATCAAGGCAAACCACGCAATATCTATCACAGTGCTGTCGAACATGAGGGCAACATACCCCCCCGTCAAACCACCAATAATAAAAGTAGGTCCGATCATACCACCAGGAATGCCCAGACCGATTGTTAAAGCCGTTAATACTGTTTTCACAAAAATCAATAAAAGCAGAGAATATACCACCAACTCCCCTGTTAATAAGCGACTAAGCGACAAGTAGCCACTCCCTAAAGCTTCGGGCAAATAGACTGCCGCCAGTGACGTAGCCACCGCCACCAAAGCAAACCGCAACCACACAGGTAGCGAACTTAAACGCCATAAGTTTTTCTGTGTCTGCAAAAAAACCGCAGATAAAAACACAATAAATACGACCAAGACAAAGCACGCAAAAAACAAATCTAAAGAAAGCGACAGAGACGTAATGGCGTCAATGCTAAAAATGTGCAGAGGACCAATAATATTGTGACTGACCAAAGTGGCAATAACCGAGGATAACAAAACGGGGAGAACATAACGTTGGCGGTATTCGAAAAAAATCACTTCAAAAGCAAACAGCACACCCGCTAATGGCGTTTGAAATATAGCCGAAATTGCCCCAGCAACACCACAAGCCAAAAGCGTTTCAACACCGTACTGTGGCAACTTAGCCTTTTCAGCCAAATAGCTGCCTAAAGTAGCACCAATATGAACCGCTGGCCCTTCTTTCCCGATCGAAAGTCCACCCGCCAACCCTATCGCCGCTGAAAAAAACTGCACCACAGCATTGCCAATAGGCAGGTTCCCATGATGGTAATTCAGTCGCTCCACCACATAAGGCACGCCGACTTTATGGAGTCGAGATGGCAAAAGCAAAAAGACAATAGCAAGAACAGCACAAGAAAAAACGGACAGGCCCACACGCCATTCAACAGGAAGCGATTCGAAAGCATCAAAGTCAGACGCCATAATATAGCGCACAGGCACATAGATAACCGCGTAAAAAAACGCCATCAACAACCCGCTAAACAAACCACATACCGTGCCAAGCACAGCCAAAATCAGCAGATCATCGTATGATTTTGCGTTGTTAGACCAGCGCTCTTTGAACTTGAACCCTTTCAGATCGCAACCCCACTTAGTCATGTCTATAACATTGATTAACCATTCAATCAGTTATAAAACAAAGCCACAATGCACAGAACAAAAATACTTTTACTTCTTTGCTTACCGTTCGCTACTTACCAGCGATCCACGCGATTTGCCAAACACATGTGAGTCACAACTTTATCAAGATTTGGCCAGCTGTCCATTTCACTGCGAATGGCATTTAACCGAGACATAGAATGCGTTTGAACCAATAACATTAAGTCCAAATCACCACTGATTGAATGCGCCATTTTTATTTCTGGAATACTTTCAATGTAAGGCTGCACAAGATCACAAGACAAAGGACGGAATGTTAGAGCCAAATACGCAGTAACCCCTTCCTCTTTGGATACGGAGATATGAGCATGGTATCCCGTAATAGTGCGGTTATCTTCCATTCGCTTAATACGCTCAGTGACGGCAGAACGGGATAAATTTACCTGACGGCTAATATCAGATACTGAAAGCCGGGCATCACTCACCAATAACGCCAATATCTTTTGATCGTAATGATCCGCCACTTCAAAATCCTCTTTTATTATTTGTCATTCAACTTGACGGTTATTCCGACAAAGTGCGCCCTAAAAAGGTCAACTTGTATAGCGTATTTCTACCGCGCGTATTTTATCCTTAGCGACGATAAAAAACAGCTTAATAAAGGCAAACTCATGACCCAATACAAAAAAACGCTGGGCCCATTACAGGGCATCGCAATGACAGTAACCACCTTCATCGGCACAGGCCTGATGATATTACCAGCAATGTCCGTTTCACAGGCTGGATCTTTTGCCTTTTATGCCTGGTTAATCACCGCAGCATTGGTCATCCCTATTGCCTTTATCTTTGCTCTGTTGGGCTCGAAATACCCTTCCGCTGGCGGTGCCTCTCATTACATTGGGCGAGCATTTGGTGGCCGCTATGAAAAAGCCGTAGGCTGGTTGTTTTTAAGTATCCTCTTAGTGGGGCCTGCTGTGGCCATCAAAGTCGCGGCAGCCTATCTGACCATCATATTTAAAACCTCAGACCAGTGGATTTTAGCGTTTAGCCTGCTAACTCTAGCGGGGATGCTTTTGTTTGCTATTGTCGGCATGCAAACATCGGCTCGCTTTCAAACCTGCATTGTCATCATTATGATTGGAACCATTTTATGGCTTTGCACCATTGGCAATGTCATTGATAGCCGTCAAGTGATAGCGGCGCCTACCACTGCACCAGAATGGCAACAAACCCTGTATGCCACAGGCGTAATATTTTGGTGCTTTTTGGGGATTGAAGTCATGGCCCACATGGGGGCCGAATTTAAAAACCCAACCAGAGACTTCCCTATTGCCTTGCTAGGCGGCATTATCATCGTCATTCTTGCTTATTTGAGTTTAGTGCTGCTCATCGCTTGGCACCAGACCTATGGCGACGAAATCACTAACAGCCAGTCATTGGCATTGCTTGTAAGTAAGCTAGTGGGTGAAACAAGCAGCAGACTCTTCGCATTAGGTGCTTACATCATCGCGTTCGCGAATGTTGCCATCTACATTTTAGGCTTTTCACGCATGATTCAATCCATGGCACAACAAGGGGCGCTACCGAGAACGTTTATCGAACTCAATAAGAATGGCTCTCCAGCAAAAGCGGTATTATTAGTGGGTGTTGTGACCTTACTTTCCATCGTATTCTCAGAACTATCGGGCTGGAAAATGTCGTGGTTTATTGAAATGACAAATGGCAGCTTTTTACTTATTTACACGCTCACCTGCATTGCGGCATTTAAGCTGGTGAATCGCATGGCTCAATGGTTGGCTGCTGTCGCACTAATAAGCTGTGGCGTCATGGTTCTGTTTATTGGTAAGAGCATGTTGTTCGCCGTTGTCGCTTTTTGTTTGGCACTCAGCTATGAACACTTGAGATCACCAAAAAGCCCGATCAAAGGCTCGAAACTTCATGTACAATAACAGCAATTAATATCACCATTTATAAACAACGATAAGTTCGTTGAGTTCAATAGGAGAGATTTTATGCCATTATTAGACAGCTTTCGTGTCGACCACACGCGCATGGACGCACCTGCAGTACGTGTAGCCAAATCCATGTCCACGCCCAAAGGCGATGACATTACTGTATTTGATTTACGCTTCTGCGTTCCAAACGAAGAAATCCTTTCAGAGAAAGGCATTCACACCCTAGAACATTTATTTGCGGGCTTCATGCGTGAGCACCTAAACAGTGACAGCGTTGAAATTATCGATATTTCACCAATGGGTTGCCGTACCGGTTTTTACATGAGCCTAATTGGTACACCGTCAGAAGACACCGTGGCGGCATCTTGGAAAGCCGCTATGGAAGATGTATTAAAAGTTAAAGCCAAATCTGATATTCCAGAACTAAACGAATACCAGTGCGGCACTTACGAAATGCATTCCCTAGAAGAAGCGCAAGAGATCGCAAAAATGATTCTAGATCGTGATGTAAAAGTAAACAGCAATGAAGAACTGTACCTTAGCGAAGAGTTCCTAAAAGAACACAGCTAAGCATTTGTACTGAGTTTGAACAAAAAAAGGTGGCCAATACGCCACCTTTTTTATTTCTGCTTAAAATAATGTACGTTTTAAGCTCGGGTAGCCGTTGCTAAAAATGCGCTCGCCAAAACAAACACACTGCCCATACCGCGATTTAAGTTTTTCATGCCTTTAGGGCTGCGAATTAAGCGACGAATTTGCTTACCACTCATGGCATACACGTAAGCAGCAATAAACTCAGTCAAACAAAAAGTCAGTCCCATCCAGAAAAACTGCATTGGTACGGGTTGGCTAAGATCCAGCAGCTGCGGAAAAATAGCCGTAAACAACAAAACGGCCTTAGGATTGCCAATGGCAACCAAAAATTCTTGGCGCATTCTGGCCAAATTTCCACGCTTTGCCTTAGTTCCTACTTCACTTTCGTGTTCTTCAAGCACAACGGCCGCACTGCGCCACGTTTTAATGCCAACATAAAACAAGTAAGCGACACCAAACCACTTGATCACGCTAAACCAAAAGGTAGAAGACACAATAATAGCGCCCAAACCTAAAGCAGAAACCAGCATCAAGATACTAAATGCAAGGTTTCGACCAACGACGGCAATCACAGCTTTTGTAGCGCCTACCTGAATACCGTTGTGCATCGCGGTAAAATTATTGGGGCCAGGCCCTAATGAAAGCAACATTAATAAAGGGGCTGTTGCTAACCACACACTGAATGTCATTTTTGTCTATACCGTTTTAGGTTTGTTAATCTTGACTCGATTTGGTCAAAAATGGAGCGCCACTTTACCGACAAATTCACAAAATGTCAGCCCATTGCTTGGGCTTTTTATTGTTCAAAAAGTGAATAAAATAAGGTGTATAAAAATCCATCATTTACTGACCTTTGATACAGAAGAAAATTCATAGATTTGCCTTTTTAAACAAAGCAAAGGCATAAAAAGCCCTTTTATTCACGCTGTGGGCTCTCGACACTACCCTTTAAAATAACGGCTTCAACAACACAGCCCAGAGGGTAACTATGTCAATCGCTCACCTTTTATTATGGACAACCGCTGCTATTTGGGGATTCGCATTTGTCGCCCAAAGTGTTGGCATGGAAAGTTTGGGGCCTCACAGTTTTAATGCCGTTCGGTTTTTACTCGCGACACTATCATTGTTGCCCCTTTTGTATTTATTCAAATCCAACAAAGCGCAGGAGAAGAAAAAGCTTTGGGTTGGAGGTATGGCTGCTGGTAGCTGCTTATTTCTTGGATTTACTTGTCAGCAAATAGGGTTGCAATACACAACCGCAGGAAATGCGGGTTTTATCACCAGCATGTACATCGTTTTTGTTCCCATACTAGGACTTTTGCTGGGGCATAAAACAGAAAAGCACACATGGGTTGGCGTTGCTCTTGCATTGGTCGGACTGTACAGCCTGACTGTTGGGCCCAATTTGGCCATCAATAAAGGCGATGCGATTGAATTACTTGGCACTTTATTTTGGACTGGGCACGTATTGCTTATTGGTTATTTGTCCCGATATGTATCCGCTTTGCCGCTTTCAATTGTGCAGTTTTTCGTAGCGACCCTATTGGCGACAGTGACGGCTTTCGCATTAGAATCGCCCACGATAGAAGGCATCAAAATGGCATGGTGGCCATTGGTATATGCAGGGGTTGCGTCGTCAGGCATTGCTTTCACATTGCAAACGCTTGGACAAAAAAACGTGTCACCAAGTGTCAGCGCTCTTATTCTTTCTTCTGAAGCGGTGTTTGCCGTATTAGGCGGCTGGTTATTTATGGAGGAAACGCTGTCCACTCGTGCTTTAGTTGGCTGCGGCTTCATCATGACAGGGATGATTATTAGTCAATGGCCACGCCAGACTAAGCCCGCAATAGAGCTTGCTCAACAACCTTAACTCATTTCTGACTCAATCCCTTTTTCAATATTCGTGGGCATTTCGCGAGAAACTGGGGTTGAGAGTACCATCATGGTATTAGTATCACTAAGGTCAATTAAGCGCTCTAACAACTAATCCAACAAGGACATTGAACGAACCGCCACACGCAATACAAAAGCATAAGGGCCGGTGACATTGTGACATGAGATCACTTCATCTAGGCTAAGCACCAACGCCTTAAACTCACGCTCTTTGGTTCGGTAAACTTGGCACTCCACCAACGCCGTGATTGGGATCCCTACCTTTTCAAGGTTGATTTTTGCACCGTAGCCCGTGATCACCCCAGACTCTTCTAATTTTTTTACACGCTCAGCGACGGCTGGTGCCGTAAGGTGAACCAGCTTACCCAGTTCGGCATAGGTTAAGCGTCCATTTTGCTCTAATAATTTGATCAATTTCCAATTCGTTTTGTCCATTTAACTCTCACCTCACATTCTTCATGCAGGCATAAAAAAGCCGCGAACAAACGCGGCTTTTTCAAACTACTCATATGACAGTGTCAAACATAGCGCACGATTATAAAGACAGAGTCTTTTCACCACGAGCAATACCAGAAACACCAGTTCGAACTACTTCAAGCAAATGAGCACCGCCCAGTGCCTGTAAGAAGCCATCCAGCTTATCAGATTCGCCAACGATTTGAATCGTGTAAATAGACGGTGTCATATCCACAATGTTGCCACGGAAGATATCAACAGTGCGCTTCACTTCAGCGCGCTGAGCGCCAGTGGCACGAACTTTCACTAACATCAACTCACGCTCAATGTGCTGACCTTCGGTCAAGTCCACCAGCTTCACCACATCAATCAACTTATTAAGCTGCTTAGTGATTTGCTCTACCACTTGATCAGAGCCAAATGTCGTCAACGTAAGACGAGACAAAGTCGGATCGTCTGTCGCCGCTACGTTTAATGATTCGATGTTAAAATTACGTTGAGAGAACAAACCAACTACTCGCGACAAAGCACCAGGCTCGTTTTCCATCAATACAGAAATAATGTGTCGCATATTAGGTTCGCTCCGTCTTGCTCAAGAACATATCTCGCATCGCACCACGTGGCACTTGCATTGGATACACATGCTCTTCTGGGTCCACGTAACAGTTAATGAAGACCAACTGATCTGTCATTGCAAACGCTTCTTCCATCTTGGCATCGAGTTCGTCTTTGGTTCGAATCTCAACGTATTTATGACGGTAAGCATCCATCAAGACCTTGAAATCAGGTAATGAATCCATGTAGGAATTTGAATAGCGACCTTCATAGTTCATATCTTGCCACTGGCGAACCATGCCCAAATAGCCATTATTCAAACACAAGATTTTAACTGGCAAACCGTATTGCAAGCAGGTAGAAAGCTCCTGAATATTCATTTGAATACTGCCTTCACCCGTTACGCACACAACGGTTTCGTTAGGGAAATTCATCTTCACGCCCATCGCAGCTGGAAGACCAAAACCCATTGTGCCTAAACCGCCAGAGTTAACCCAACGATTTGGTTTATCAAACTTATAATACTGAGCGGCAAACATTTGATGTTGACCTACGTCAGACGCAACAAACGCATCACCTTTAGTGGCGCGCCAGCACGCTTCAATCGCAGCTTGAGGCTTGATCTTTTCACTGCTAGTGTCATAACGACCACCATGCACTAAACGCCATTCATTGATTTGCTTCCACCAACCAACAAGCGCTTCGGTGTTTGAGCTTTGACCTTCAATCAAAGACAACATCTCTTCCAAAACCTGACTAACAGGACCAACAATTGGCACATCAGAACGAATGGTTTTAGAAATAGCCGCCGGATCGATATCAATATGAATGATTTTCGCACCAGGACAGAATTTATCAGGATCGTTCGTAACGCGGTCATCAAAGCGAGCACCTACGGCAAGAATCACATCACTGTGATGCATCGTCATGTTCGCTTCGTATGCGCCATGCATACCCAACATACCAACAAACTGCTTATCCGTACCTGGATAACCACCCAACCCCATCAAGGTATTGGTAACAGGAACGTTCAAAGACTTCGCCAATTTAACCAGCAAATCGGACGCACCACCCATGATAACGCCACCACCGGAATAAATGATTGGACGCTTAGCGGCAAGCAAAAGCTCAACGGCTTTTTTGATCTGCCCACTGTGCCCTTTCGTTGGCGGTGTGTATGAACGAATAGAGACAGATTCTGGGTATTTGTATTCGTACTTGTCACCCGGCATGGTCATGTCTTTTGGTACATCAATCACAACTGGGCCCGGACGACCAGAGCTTGCGATGTGGTATGCCTTCTTCATGATCATTGGAATTTCAGAAGGGTGCTTTACAGTAAAGCTATGTTTTACGATTGGGCGTGATACACCAATCATATCCGTTTCTTGAAAGGCATCTTCGCCGATCAGGTAACTCATTACCTGTCCGCAAATAATGACCATCGGAATGGAGTCCATATACGCCGTCGCAATACCTGTAACAGTATTGGTGGCACCTGGGCCTGATGTTACAAGAACCGTACCTGCTTTGCCCGTTGCACGAGCGTAGCCATCAGCCATGTGCGTTGCCGCTTGTTCATGCCTAACCAGTATGTGCTTTACGTCAGACTGACGATGCAATGCATCGTAAATATGAAGTGCGGCACCGCCTGGATAACCATAGATATACTCAACTCCCTCATCTTTGAGGAAGCGGGCGATCATTTCACCACCAGATAATAACTCCACCTTGTTACCCTCTATAGTATTCATCTTTCTTTTAATATTAGTGCGGCTATTGTAACCGCATAAGACAAACAGATTAAAGTTGATAGAACGAAGTTTGCTAAACTAACTGAGGTAACTTTTAAAAATAAAACATTTCGATAAAAGTCAGAAACACTCAAACGCAAGAAATCGCAGTTTTTACACTGCCCGCGTCTTTTCGCGAGGAGAAGCATAAAATGACAATATTGCGTCACGTTATGCTTGTGCTTATCAGAACGAATCTGATTGAGATGAGCTAGTGGCCCATAAAAAGGAGTCATCGACAGGGTGTCGTCGAATTATATAGCGCTTCATTTTGTCGGCACGGCCTTATTTTGTCAACACTAAAGCACGTGATATGCGTATAAAAACTTGCTCTAATAGCAGCTTCATGGTGTCATAGCGACATAATTTGATTAGGAGTTTTACCATGGCAAATGAGCTCAACCAACAACGTATTATTGACGAATTTTTACGCTGTTTTCGTAAAATGTTGATGGACCCAGAATTGGCTGGAGAGTTAGTCCGCATCGCCAAAGAAAACATCAATGAGCCAAATGCTTACCAACGCATTGCAGAAGAAGTATCTAACCAAACCACCATTAAGATTCAAGAAGAGCACACCGAAGCCGATCGTCGATTCATCAAATTATTGATGGACGTTGTAAAAGGCGACTCTCAGCTATACTAATTTTTGTTCTTCTCGCTAGGCTTATCTCTGGCCTAGCGTTCAATATATCGGTGTTTACTTGCTTCCTTCGTTTTTAGCCAGCCCAGAAGAATTACGCCAACTTGCTGATGACATCAAATCATGGGCAACTGAATTGGGGTTCGCCGATGCACGCATCGTTGAGCCTGATTTAGCGCAATACAAAGACGAGTTTAACGAATGGCTGGCGAATCAATACCACGCTGGCATGGACTACCTCGCCAACCATGGCGACATGCGCTTTTACCCCGAACAACTTCACCCGGGAACGCGCCGTGTCATTTCCCTTCGTATGCATTATCTCCCGCAATCCGTCGAAACCGTCGAAAGGCTAAAAACCAAAGATAAAGCGTATATCGCACGCTATGCTCTAGGGCGTGATTACCATAAATTAATCCGTAAACGGCTAACGCAACTCGCAAAAAAAGTAGAGCAAAAAGTTGGCGACCATGGCTATCGCGCATTCGTCGACAGCGCGCCTATTCTGGAAAGGCAAATTGCTGAGCAAGCAGGAATGGGGTGGATTGGTAAAAACACATTGCTCCTCACACCAAAAGCAGGCAGCTGGTTTTTACTGGGTGAAATATTTACTAACCTACCTCTTCCCGTCGACAAACCAACCGCAACACGACATTGTGGCAGCTGCACAGCTTGTCTAACACAATGCCCTACCGATGCCTTTGTTGAACCATGGGTTTTGGATGCCGGAAAGTGCATTTCTTATTTAACCATTGAACACAAAGGTCCAATTCCGGAAGCGTTGCGCAGCAAAATGGGCAATAGAATTTTTGGGTGCGACGACTGTCAACTCGTTTGCCCTTGGACAAAGTTCGCCAAACACACCAAAGAAGATGACTTTCAACCCAGGCATAATCTGGATTCCGCTGATCTGGTTGAATTATTCGAATGGAACGAAGAAACTTTTTTGAAAAACACCGAAGGCTCGCCTATTCGACGTACCGGATTTGAAAACTGGCGCCGAAACATTGCCGTCGCTTTAGGCAATGCTCCCACCAACTCAGAGACGATTAAGACCCTAGAAGATGCACTTCCTCATTCTTCTGAGCTGGTCAAAGAACACATTGTCTGGGCATTACAACAACATAACCCCCAGTCAGAAGAATAACCGGCCAGCACTAGCGGGAATAACGCAGCAAACCTTCTTGGGCAGTCGAAGCCACTAACTCGCCTTTTTGATTGAAAATTTGTCCTCGGACAAACCCTCTTGACGCGCTTGAAGAAGGCGAGTCTGCCACATAAAGTAGCCACTCATCCAAGCGAAAAGGTCGGTGAAACCAAATAGCGTGATCCAAACTAGCAAGGTTTAGGTATGGGTTACCAATTGAAATCCCATGAGGCATCAGAGCCGTTTCAATAAAACCGTAATCCGTTGTGTAAGCCAACATCGACTGATGAACCAAAGGGTCATCGGGTAGCGCCGCAACACTGCGAATCCACATGTGACGCTTGGCAATACCTGGTCGCGGGCGAAATGGATTCTGGTTTTCCACAATACGATATTCGATCGGCCGATCCGCAGTAAATAAATCCCGCACTTTGCTCGGAATTTCATCCGCATGCGCTCGATACAGCGACAATTCGGACTTAAAGGATTCCGGCCCTGGAACATTTGGCATGGCATCCTGATGATCCAAGCCTTCTTCTGTAATATGAAAAGAGACCGTCATCGCCAGAATACTCTTACCAAATTGCGAAGCAATCACACGCCGTACACTGAAGCTGCCCCCATCACGAACCACCTCCACATCATAGTCAATCGGATGCGCCGAGTCGCCGGGCCTTAAGAAATAACAATGCAGAGAATGTGGAAAACGCCCTTCAACGGTTTGCGTCGCGGCACTCAACCCTTGACCAATTACCTGTCCACCAAATAACTTGGGGAAACCTATGTCCTGACTACGACCAATAAATTGAGTCGCCGACACCCGCTCTAACTTCAATAAACCAATTAGATGGTTAACAACTTGATTCACCGTCATGCTCCTACATTGTGTGTTAACAATATTATGCCGCTTTTTTCATCTCTGCCTGAACCACAAATGCCGATATACTGGAAATAACCCCAAGATTCCGTCTGAAACCGTCCTCGAGCTTTGCCAAAGTGGCATTTTTTTGCTTTGATGGAGGTCTAACTTATAGGATGTGTTTCTTGGCAACGTCAGCATTAATTGATCCATTTGGTCGAAAGATAGATTACTTACGCATTTCCGTCACGGATCGATGTGATTTTCGCTGCACCTATTGCATGGACGAAGAAGTCACATTTTTACCAAGAGATCATATTTTATCTTTAGAAGAAATTGTTCGCGTTGCGAAAACCTTTATTGCTTTGGGCACCAAACGGATTCGAATCACCGGTGGCGAGCCTTTAGTGCGTAAAAATATCCTGTGGGCTATGGAGCAAATCGCCAATACAGAAGGTCTAGAAGAACTGACCATCACAACGAACGGTTCTCAGCTCTATAAAATGGCGCAAAACTTACTTAATGTCGGCGTGTCACGTATCAACATCAGTCTGGATACCCTGAAACCAGATCGCTTTTATGCGCTTACTCGCAGAGACAAATTCCAACAAGTAATCGACGGCATAGACGCCGTGACACAACGTCCTTTCAAGCGCATTAAATTAAACAGTGTCATGCTGAAAAACCATAATGACGATGAGCTTTTTGACCTTGCGCAATTTGCCTTAGACCGCAAAATGGACATTAGTTTTATAGAGGAAATGCCTCTTGGTATCATCTCTGACCATAATCGCGCTGCAACCTATTTATCCAGTGATGACGTGATCGAAACGCTTAGCCAACATTATCAGCTTTCCACCAGTCAAATGATCACCAGCGGCCCGACTCGGTATTATCACGTGGCAGGCTACGAGAATAGAATTGGGGTTATCTCTCCTCACAGTCATAATTTTTGCGACACCTGTAATCGCGTCAGATTGACTGCCGAAGGCCGCTTATTACTTTGCCTCGGAAACGAACATTCAAAAGACTTAAAAAGCATTATTCGAAACACTAATCCGCACTCAGCAACATTAGAAAGCGCCATCATTGATGCGCTTGCCCTAAAACCTCAGCAACACCATTTCAACCTTGATGAAGCGCCACAAATCTTACGCTTCATGAGCGCAACAGGAGGCTAATAAAAAGCACCATGGCTAAAACACCCACCCCTTTTCGTCCACTCAACATCAGCGTCCTGACTGTTTCAGACACTCGCACTCTAGCCGAAGACACTTCTGGCGATGCGCTGATCGAACTATTAACCCAAGCTGGGCATACCTTAACAGAAAGACGCTTAGTAAAAGACGATGTGTATCAAATGCGAGCGGTGGTCTCTCATTGGATTGCAAGTGAAGAAACCCACGTTGTGTTAATCACAGGGGGAACCGGTTTTTATTCTCGAGACAGCACACCGGAAGCCATGACACCACTGTTCGATAAAACCATTGAAGGCTTTGGTGAACTATTTAGACAAATCTCTTACACCGAAATAGGCACTTCAACCATTCAATCACGTGCGATTGCTGGCCTAGCAAACCAAACCCTTATTTTTTGTTTACCGGGTTCCACCGGCGCCTGTAAAACCGCATGGAATGGCATTTTGGCAGAACAGTTGAATGCGTCTCACAGACCCTGCAATTTTGTCAGCATGTTGATTGGTCCGTATATCACTCCTCAGCAAGAGAGCTAAACCTCATGTCCACCCTGCTTGCCTTTGACAGCGCTTTGAAGGAAATCGAACGAAGCGCCAATCGTCGTGTGACACACCACACTATTTCACTATCAGACGCTGTTGGTCACATTTTGGCGGAAGACATTCATGCCCCGATGAACGTTCCACCACACCACAACAGTGCGATGGACGGTTATGCCTTTGCTTATGCGGATTGGCAAGCCGGCAAAGCCTTTACGGTCAGCCAACGCATTGCGGCAGGACAGCCTCCACAGCCATTACTGACAGGTACCTGCGCTCGTATTTTTACCGGTGCAAACATGCCCGATGGCGCTGACACAGTGGTAATGCAGGAAGAGGTAGAACAAGTCGGTGAACAGGTTGTCTTTAAATGCGCCCCAACCTTAGGTGATAACGTCCGTCCAAGCGGACAAGATATGCACCAAGGTCAGGCTGTCATGTTCGCTGGCGACACATTCACGCCCATGCACATTGGTCTTTTATCGAGTCTTGGCTTGACTGAAGTTTGTGTTTACTTGCCATTGCGAGTTGGACTTCTGACAACCGGTGATGAACTGATTCCTGCCGGACAACCGCTGAAAGTCGGACAAATTTATAACTCGAACGGCCCAATGTTAAGCGCACTTGTCGCTCAATCTGGCCATCAAGTCAGCCGATGCATTCACGCATTAGACACCCCAGAAGCAACAGAAGCAGCACTCAAAGATCTAATCGCTTGCTCAGATGTTATCTTATCGTCTGGCGGCGTCTCAGTAGGTGAAGAAGATCATGTAAAGGGTGTTCTAGAAAAAATGGGATCTGTGCACTTGTGGAAAATTGCCATAAAGCCCGGAAAACCATTAGTCCACGCCACGCTGGATGGGGTACCTTTTCTAGGCTTGCCAGGTAATCCAAGTTCCACTTTAGTGACTTACCATTGGTTTGCTCGTTTATTACTCTCCGTTTGTGCAGGAAAGAAAGTCAATAGACCAGCATCTTATCTTGTCGATGCGGGATTTAATCGCCATAAAGTGATCCAGCGTGATGAATTTATCCGCGTTTCAATCGGCGACGATGGATTGGCCTACGCTCACTCTCAACAAAGCTCTGGCGCCTTATTAGCCGCCTGTGAAAGCCAAGGCTATTTGCACATCAAAGCCAATACCCAAGTGGAATACGGTTGCTCATATGCTTTTTATCCCTTCTCTGCCTTCTAACTTTTCCCTTTTTAAATATCTCACCTAAACTAAGAAGTAGCGAACGACATAACCAGTACGCTACTTTTTGATCACAAAGGCGAAAACACAATGAGAGACTCAGAATGGGAAAACTCCCTATATGACCATCAACACGCGATGATAAAGCGCCTTGATACCTTTAGGAAAAGACCGGCAGCAACAGAATACTCCAAAGACGAAATCATGGTAATCGAGCACTCTTTTCAGCTGTTGGTGGCTTCTATGTTGGATTTAGCTCGATACGTTTTAGAACATCATTACAAAACAGAAGTCCCGTCACGCAAAGAAGTACTTAATGCGCTGGTTGCAAATAAAGACGTTACTTACGAACAGGCGGAGCAAATACGAGCACTTATTATCTTAAGAGATAAAATACTGCACGACTACCTAGACGAAAACTTTGGCTACCTAGAAGAGGCCATGACCTTAAGACGATATGGGCTAGTCGAAATACTAACGAAAGAATGGATTACCCGCTTATCAAGCCTTACTTGATAAGCGCAAATCTAAAAGCACTATACGGTTGCTTCAAGAAAGGCTTGCCTTAATAAGCCTCGAAACCAAACATGGGCTGCGTCACGTTGAAAGCGTTCATGCCACATCATAGAATAATCAAACTCACGTGTCGTAAATGGCAATTCATACAACTCCATCCCTGTAACCGTTTCTATCATGTCTTCTGCAAATAACCTTGGAACCGTTAATAACAAGTCACTGTCCATAACCACTCTCGCGGCAGGCACAAAGTTCGGCAGATGCACAGCGACATGTCGTTTATAGCCCATCTTGTCTAGTTCTCGGTCCACCGCAAAGTATTCTCGGCGTCCCAAAACGACTTGAATATGACTGGCTTTTAAGTAGCCATCTAATGTCAGCTCTTGCACGATATTAGGGTGGTTTTTTCGAGCCAAACACACCAAACGATCGCTTTTTAAGCGCATCGCTCGAATACTTGAAGGCGGTTCTTTCGACAAAACTGCCACGGCAATATCGATGTTCGTTTGGTCAAGCTCTGACACACTATCTTCGTTCCAAGACTTGACGTCTAATATTGCGTTCGGGGCTTGTTGACGAAACAAGTCCAGAATTTTAGGCAGCACAGTAAGGGTACCAAAATCGGTAGTGGACAAAACAAAACGACGTTTACTGGTTATGGGATCAAATTCACTGGGCTGAATCAGATGCTCAAGCCCTTTCAACATGTCAGCTAACAACGGTGCTAAATTTTCTGTTTTTGACGTGGCGGAAAGCCCATGGGAAGTACGAATAAACAAAGGGTCATCAAACATGTCTCGTAAACGGGACAATGAACGACTCACAGCGGGCTGAGAAACATTTAATCGTGTAGCGGCTTTTGTGACATTTAGTTCTTCGATCAAAACTTGCAACACGTAAAGCAAATTCAAATCCACATCAGACAATTTTACTTCTGACAAAACCACACCTCATTAAGCTCGTTATCATTATAACTCAGAATCATAACAAGCTTTTAAACAGGTCAATAGCCTTCTTTACGAAATGCCCAACAAATCAGCAAAAAGCCATTGACCCATAAACCACATCGCAAGCCAAACAACGGTATTAACTAAGCAACTAACTGTCTAATTTCAGACGAGGTCATGCCCAGCAAATACAATATGCCATCCAGACCATGATTATTCATCGGACACGGCGCTTTTTCTCTTACTAATGGCTTAGCATGTAAGGCGACACCAAGCGCAGCATGATTTAGCATCAATAAATCATTGGCGCCATCACCACAGGCAATGGTTTGTTCCCAAGGCACGCTTTGAGTGTTAACGATATTCGTCAATAAGTGTTTTTTACGCTCGCCATCCACAATCTCACCAAGGTGTTTACCGGTAAGGGCGTTGTCTTGGATTTCTAGAACATTGGCATGAACTTCAGACATACCGTAATCGGCTTTTACACGGTCAGCGAAATACGTAAAACCGCCGGACAGTATTGCAGTATGCCAACCATAATGATGCAAAACGGTCATCAAAGTTGAAATACCGTCCATAGGCTGAATACGCTGGTAGACACTGTCCATAACGTCGCTACTCAAGCCCTTCAACAAGGCCAAACGCTGAACAAAGCTTTCAACAAAATCTATCTCGCCACGCATTGCGCTTGCCGTCACCGCAGAGATTTGCTCGCCTATGCCAGCTTCAACCGCCAACTCATCCATGACTTCCGCTTTGATCAAGGTGGAGTCCATATCAAACACCGCCACCCCAGGTGCGCGAATATCAATCCTACTTGACTGATAAATATGATCGATGCCCGTTTGATTGGCTAAAATTAACAGTTCAGCACGCAACTCAGTACTATCTACCTGGTGCTCAGTTAACAGAAACTCTACAACGGACGTTTTTTCTCCGTCGTTTGTTAGCATACGAAGCGACCCTTCTAGGCCACGTTTTTCTAACCAGGCGGTGAATTGATCTAGATATTCCGAACTAAAAGAACCGATGAGAGTGATACTGGCAGACATAAACGCTCCTAATTCAATAAGACGCCTACTATAGCAAATCGTTTTCTTTTCGCTAAGCACCTGTTCTACTTTAAAGAATTCAGAAAACGGCCGTTATGATGTGTATACTTTACCCATTGTTCTACGAGTTACCCAAAGGAAGTGAATGGACACCCAACCAAAAACCAATGCGATTCGTGCTTTTATACGCAAAAAACTCAGCGCATCTGTCGTCACCATTGCCACCTTTATTTCATTAATGGTTCTTACCGTCTGTATTTTTTGGTATACGATGACCCATGCGCTGGGTAACTATTTATCGCAACAAACCGAAGTATTAGGCAGCAGCTTGGCAACACAGGCGGCGTTTAATGCGACGCAGTCTATTTTAACTAACGATCTACTCAGTCTAAATGTTTTATTAAATCGTTTAGTGGTTGATGACAACATACTGAGCGCGCGAGTTTATAACAAAAAAGATGAACTGCTTGCCGAAGCCGACAGTGGAAATTCAGGGGCGTCTTCCGAACAAGACTTTCGTCCAAGTGAAAAACGCAGAGTGTATAGCTCCAGTATCAAATTTCGGGATGAGATTGTTGGACATGTTCTAATCACTCTGGACAAAACACCAGCACAAGCAACACTCCAACATTTAAACAATCTTTTAATTGGCGTCGCCATTTTCACTTGCACCATTTCTTTGCTGCTTATCTTATTGGTCACAAAATGGCTTTATGCGCCAATCAATGAAGCAAAATCCGCCTTAATTGCTTACAGCAAAAGAAAAAAGCATATGCCTCTTTCGTCTCCTTTTTACAAAGAAGCAAGAGATCTCATCAACGCGGTCGAGACCATTCAAACGATAGAACCACCACAAACCTTAACCGAGACTGAGGTAGACACCAAAGACGATCACCCAGAAGTCGTTGCCAAACCTCAATTTGAGATCAATTTCGACGCCATCTTTGAAGAATCAAGACAGCGCAGCTGCGTGCTGTATTTTGATATTTTGAACTTAGAAGAATGGCGCGAAGAAATGACACCGCTGCAAGTCGCTAACTTACTTACTCCCATATACAGAGCGATGTTTCAAGCCAGCGAAGTGTATCTTGGGCAAGTTCACCAATACAAAAATGACTCAGCCATTGTTTTATTTAGCGCTCAACATTGTGAAGATAATCTCTATATTAATGCTGCCAGCACAGCACAACTCTTTCTGGGCTTAATTGATAAGCTCTTTGAGAATGAACTTTATGCCAATATCCCTAAACTCAATGTCCACTTGGGGCTACATCAAGGCAATCAACACATCACCAATATGGTGAACGAGAACCTCTTTGAACCAGAAAAAATACCAGACCTACTGCACCACATCCTTCAATTGAGTCAATCTGAAAGTAGAAACAAACTGGTCATCAGCGACGATATTTTCACCCTATCGCAGATTCAAAACCGAGTATTCACAGGTCTTCCTGAGATTATCGAGGATGATGGAAACGAAATTTTAGCGTACGAAGTAAAAGGGCTGTCTGGTAAATACAAACAACAGATCCAGCAGTACATTAAGCACATCGCGGATCCAGAACAACAAAAAGACATACCCTAAACGAGAAAATACCGTATCTAGAGACAAGAAAACCCGCACAAAGCGGGCCTTCTTACCGATGCAAACAAGTACAAGTGTGCAGACAATCTGCTCTTTACAGATAATCGGCCTAATCCTCCATACGAATAACATCGTCCAAGGCAAGCCCTTCTTTATCCATAATCATGCGCAATTTGCGCAATGCTTCCACTTGAATTTGACGAACACGCTCACGCGTTAAACCGATTTCAGCACCAACGTGCTCTAATGTACTTGCCTCATGGCCACGTAGACCAAAACGACGAGTAATCACTTCACATTGCTTCTCGCTTAACTCATTAAGCCACAGCTCAATACTGTGAAGTACGTCGCCATCTTGACGATCAGCCTCTGGACCTTGATGCAGCGTATCCGCCAGTATCTCAACCAAACTCTTATCGTTATTATCGCCACCAAACGTGGCATCAATGGAGCTGACCTTTTCATTTAAACCGAGCATTTTCTGCACGTCTTCAACGGGACAGTCCAACATGTCAGCAATTTCTTCTGCGCTGGGCTCATGATCCAACTTTTGCGTTAACTCACGAGCCGCTCGTAGGTATACATTCAGCTCTTTCACAACGTGGATTGGCAAACGTATGGTTCTCGTTTGGTTCATTATCGCACGTTCAATAGTTTGTCTTATCCACCAAGTGGCGTAGGTAGAAAAGCGAAAGCCGCGCTCAGGGTCAAATTTTTCAACCGCGCGGATTAATCCAAGATTGCCTTCTTCAATCAAATCCAATAAAGACAAACCTCGATTTAGATAACGCCGCGAAATTTTCACCACTAAACGTAAATTGCTTTCTATCATGCGCTTGCGGGCTTTTTCGTCACCTTTAAGAGATAGGCGAGCGAAGTACACTTCTTCCTCTGCTGTCAGCAGGGGAGAAAAACCGATCTCACTCAAATACAACTGCGTAACATCTAGGTTACGACTCGAATCAGCGTCCGCATATCGAGCATTAACTGCCGATTCAAATTCTTCATCAACAAGGTCTTCATTTTCAGCGAAGTCATCCACTGCCTCAAAATCAAAATCCCCTGTATCCGATACCTTAACTGCGTCTTTATCCATATTTGCCAACTTCATGCCCCCTCCTTAAAACGGTAATTCGCTTAATTTATTTGGGTAAAACATCTAGCGGATCGATCGGCTGACCATCTCGACGCACTTCAAAGTGAAGAAGCGGTCTGTCGTCTCCCTTACCTCCAATGACAGCAAGAGAGTCACCAGCACGAACATTTTGCTTCTCTTTTACTAGAATCCTTTCGTTGTAGGCGTAGGCACTAAGATACACATCGTTGTGTTTAACAATTACAAGATTTCCGTATCCAATGAGACCGCTGCCTGCATACACGACCGTTCCATCAGCGGCCGCTTTTACCAATGCTCCTTGTCCAGCTTTAATATCTATACCTTTACTACTAACGCCAGCATTTGAAAACCCCCTTTTGACTTCTCCATCAACAGGCCAATGCCATTCACTCGACATTTTTTCGTCCTTTACGTCACTCTTAGGTAACACTGACGTGGTTTTTTTCACTGTCGGGGCAACTGTTTTTGTCGTGGTCGCTTTGGTATTTTTCACAATTAAAGGCGTAGAAGGCGAACTATTTTCAGCCACATTAGACGTCGCTTTTACCACATTATTCAGACGAATCTTTTGCTTCGGATAAATAATATAAGGCGCATCAATGCGATTTGACTTGGCCAGTTCGCGGTAATCTAAACCGTAGCGAAAAGCAATAGAAAACAAGGTTTCACCACTTTGAACACGATGAATTCCAGAGGCCGGTATAGACGAAACACTGGCATTATTAGACGCATAAGTGCGATTACTTTTGGCCGAATAATGCAACAATTCATAAGAACATCCTGACAAAAAAAGACAGCAAAAAGCCGACCAAGCCAACCACCGAGTCGATAAAAAAATTGTCTGTCTAATCACTGCACTGCCAAAAATAACGCGTCACCTTAATGAACGATTTAGATTAATTATTATCAACTGCATTTTTTTGTAAAAATATGTAAGAAATGAGAATTACACTCAAAAACCCCATAAAAATAAACATAACAGGGATCAATAGATCCGCCGTCAAACTAAAATCGAGTAATTTCCATGGTAAAACCAAGTGTTCTTGTACTGGATACTTCTTATCACCGATCACACTCCATTGATCCGTTACTTTCCAAGGCCAAACTTTTACTAAAGCGCCTAGCATAACACCCGTCAGAAATGACAGAGTCATGGCTCTCACATGATTAAGCAAATAACGCAGAATTTTAGAAAAACTCAGCAAGCCAATTAATGCACCGGCCGCAAATACTATAATAATGACAACATCTAGGCCCTTCACCGCGGACAGTATAAAGCCATACATCCCCATCATCAGCAGCAAAAAGCTGCCTGATATGCCAGGCAAAATCATGGCACAAATGGCCACCATACCAGACACAAAAACCATAATAAGCGAAGTATCTAATTGCGTTGGAACTAACAAAGACAAACTGGCACCCAGCAAAATCCCCAGACTAAGAATACTAAAATGCCGCCAGGAAAAACGACGTATTTGTCTAATCAAAAAATAAGCAGACGCCAAAATGAGCCCAAAGAAAAAACTCCATAAATAGCTCGGGTAGACAGCCAAAAGATGCGTAATCACTCCGGCGATCAGAAAAATACTGGTTAAAATCCCGGCCCCTAACGGCAACAAAAATGCACCATCAAAATGCCCCCAAAGCGCTTTAATATCGCCTTTTAACAGCATGGTTAAACTGCTTATATTGACACCACTCAAGGCATTTATCAGTCGATCATAAACCCCCAATATAAAGGCAATAGTCCCGCCAGAAACACCAGGAACGACATCCGCCGCCCCCATTAGTACACCACTCAAATACAGTTTCAGCCATTTAGGCATATTCCATTCCTTCCAATAAAGGCACAAAGTACGCGGACTCTGTTTCTAAACATTTCCAACGATCCCCTTCTTTTCTCCAGCATCCAATTTGCGGGTTAGGATGATCAATTGGCATAATTAAAATACCTTGCTGCTTCAAACAATGAGTCAGCGCCAGCGGGACTTTACTCGCCATTGCGGTAATAATCACCGCATCCATTTCAACTTGGTTAGGCCAACCGGCCTGACCGTCACCAAACAGATACTCCACATTATTCACCCCCATTGATGACAAACGACGCTTAGCTTGATGATAAAGGGGCTCCTGACGCTCAACCGTGTGAACCTTGTTGTAAAAATGCGCCAAAATTCGAGTCTGATACCCTGATCCCGTCCCGATTTCTAACACTCGACCAAGCCGAGAATAGCTCAGCAGCCACTCCGTCATTCTTGCAACAGTCAAAGGCTGACTAATGGTTTGATTACGACCGATAGGAAGTGGCGTAGCAGAATAAGCCAAATGAGAAAACGCAGGTTCCACAAACTCATGACGGGGTATGGTGCCCATTAAAGCCAATAATTCTTCGTGCGCAATGCCATGACCTCTAAGTTGATCAATCATTTTAGAGGCTTTGGGCTCAGTGTGTGACACCAACCAATTGAGATCTCTCAGGCTCATAACGTAATAGTATCAGTCCATGTTTCAAGGGGAGACTTTGCTTCATAACAGGTCATATCTGTATGAATGGGAGTGATAGAAACATAACCATGTTCAACAGCATGAAAGTCGGTTCCCTCTGACATGTCATGCGGCTCTGACAAGGCGCCAATCCAAAAACTTGGTAAACCTCTTGGGTGTTGAGCTGAAACCGGTGCTTGAGCTTTGTGACGGTATCCTAAGCGCGTTACTTTGATTCCCTTTAGCTCAGAATAAGGAATATCAGGCACATTGATATTTAACAATATTCCAATGGGCAAAGTCAGCGTGTGTGCGTCTTTTAAAAGTTGCATGATGACATTGGCCGCGGTCTCAAAATGCACACTACCAACTAGCGAAACCGCTAAGGCTGGACGCCCTAAATGTCGCGCCTCCATCGCGGCGGCAACAGTACCAGAATAAATCACATCATCGCCCAAATTGGCACCGTGATTAATTCCAGACACCACCACATCAACGTCACCATCAATCACACCAGACAATGCAAGATTGACGCAATCCGTCGGCGTGCCATCGACACGATACTGGCTTTCCTTCACCTTGATAGGCTGCAAAGGTCGTGACAAGGTCAACGAGTTGCTCGCACCACTGCGATTACGGTCAGGGGCGACAACCAATACGTCATAATATTGCTCTAACTGCTGCGCCAGTGTTTGAATTCCAACCGCATCAATACCGTCATCATTCGCGATCAATATTCTCATGGAACTTCTCAGCCGACTTATCCGTAAAATCAATCATTTCGCGCAATATACTGGTCGCAAAACACCCTTTTGTTAAAGAAAATTCAACAATCAGCTGTGTATTCCCTTCGCTATCATTAAGCAATTCCCACGCCATATTCATAGGAACAAGTCGCGCTAAACGACTGTCTCTCGAAAGGTCAAATGCAATCAAAGCATCCACCAAATCGGTACTGTCAGACAAGGACGCTTTCATCACCTGCTCGCGCTGAGCCCCCGTCCCCGCTTCCCAGCCTTCGCTGATCATAGGTAAAACGGGGCTAATACCACCACGCAGGACGCTCAAGTGCATTAAAGCGCTCACTTCCTTCACCCGAAACTGCTCATCTTTATGCTGAAACTGCGCGATATCACCATCGCATAAGCGCATCCACATACCATTTTCCACTTGATCACTTAACGCTTCGTTGAAACACCAAGAACGAATGGCCGACAACCAAAAAGATTCCGTTTTAGTCAATTTGCGGCGACTTTGCCGCCCTTTTAAAACAAAGTCTTTGCCATGATGCAAATTATTACCGTTTATACCGAAACGCTGTGGTCCATAATAATTAGGCACACCGGCTTGTTTTATGAGGTTTAAACGACCTTCTAAATCATCAAGATCCCCTTGAATATCGCGAAGACGAATCACAAAACGATTGGCTGAATGCGTCCCAGTTCGAAGCTTTTTGGAATGACGTAGCTGCGCAATCACTCGCACACTTTCTGGCTCTCGGAATGCCTCCTGAATCGTAGATAAATCCGGTTCTTGATTCAAAACATGCAAACAAAACCACTGGCGCGTACAAGCATGGCGGTCTTTAACACCACTGTAAGTCACTTTATTCGGAGCAATACCAGCAATCTGGGCCAAGCGCTTCGCCAAAAAATCCGTGTTTACCCCTTCCTTCTCAACAAAGACAAAGCAAAACTCGCCCTTACCATCAGGTTCAAAACCCAACTGCTCTTCCACATAAAAATCCTGAGCGTAAGTTTTCAGGTTTCCTGTCACTGCTGGCTTAGACCAAGCGTATCGCCATTCGGTATTCATACATTACCTTTATCAAGTGAAGCTTGCTGTAATTGGGCCTGTTTAAAAATAAGGGCAACCGCTTCGACTGCGATACCTTCTTTGCGCCCAGTGAAACCAAGCTTCTCCGTGGTCGTCGCTTTTACATTGACCGCGCTAATATCGATCGTTAAATCTTCAGCAATATTGGCTCGCATCGTATCAATGTAAGGACGCATTTTTGGCGCTTCGGCAATAATGGTGACATCCACATTTCCCACACTAAAACCAAGCGCCTGAATTTCTTGATACGCTCGCTTCAACAAAGTGCGGCTATCCGCACCCTCGAACGCGGCATCCGTATCCGGAAAGTGTTTCCCTATATCCCCAAGCGCAGCCGCACCCAACAAAGCATCAGTCAAGGCATGCAAAGCCACATCACCATCGGAATGTGCAACCAAACCATGTGAATACGGGATAGAGACTCCGCCTAAAACCACATGATTACCTTCACCAAACTTATGAACATCAAAACCATAGCCAATACGAAACGGCATCATGATAAATACTCCTGTGCTATGAAACGCACTCATTATTTAAATTAAACGACGATGGACTCAGGACGCCCGATGAGGAAAGAAAAGAAAAAAGCGCTTCGGCGATCAGCAAATCTTCGGGCAACGTAATCTTAATATTACTGCTCTCACCGATAACAAGATCCGGATGCCAACCCACAAACTCCATAGCGGAACATTCATCCGTCACTGTAATGCCTTGCGTTTGTGCTGTTTGCAACGCCGTCAGTAGAGCCTGTGCAGGGAACTTTTGTGGCGTCTGAGCCAGCCAAATCGTGCTCCGATCAAGTGTGATATCCACGGCATTTTGCTCTGCCACTTGACGCTTCACGGTCTCTTTTACAGGCATGGCTAAAATGGCTCCCTGATCAGAACGGTGATCTATTATTCGCTTTAACGCCGTTGGACTTAACAACGGCCGAGCCGCATCGTGCACCAACACATCTTGCTGAGTGACACCGAAACCACTTAATAAATACTCTAGCCCCTTCTGAACGGTATCACAGCGTTCTTTTCCACCAGTAAAACGATGGACTCTATCATGCTGATACCACTTAGAATCTGGCCAATACGCATCGTGTTCACCCACGCCCACTAATACACCCGCAACGGAAACATGTGAAATAAAAATGTCGATGGTACGGTCTAAAATAGTTTGTCCAGCAAGTGATAAATACTGCTTTGGACAATGAGATTGCATGCGCTGACCTACGCCAGCCGCGGGAATGATAACCCACAATGAGGATGTCATTTTTTATTCACCATACGATAAAACACTTCACCGTCTTTTATGTACTGAAGTTCACTGCGGACATGTTCTTCCACCGCTTCTTCACCAAGGCGTAAGTCATGGACTTGCCCCCTCAGTGCTTGATTACGATGTTTTAAACGCAAATTGATACGCTCTTGATAAGCAATCTGTTTTGCTAACTCCTCCTGTCTTTTCACACCCTGTTCACCAAAATACAAATGGTAAGATTGATAGCCAATGGCGCAAACAAAAAAGACAATAAACAGACGAGCCATAACACCCTCAGAACGCTAAAAAAATATTCCCACCACCATAAAATTAAAGGCAAAGGAATTAAAGCAAAAAATAAAAAAAGGGAGAACTTGGTTCTCCCTTTTTAGATCAAGGCACTTTTTAAATCAAAACAATATTACGCCTGACCTTTGATCTCAGAACGACCTTTGTAAGGTGCTTTACCACCTAATTGCTCTTCAATACGTAGCAATTGGTTGTACTTAGCAACACGGTCAGAACGACATAGAGAGCCAGTTTTGATCTGACCAGCCGCTGTACCCACAGCAAGATCAGCAATCGTCGCATCTTCCGTTTCACCAGAACGATGAGAAATAACCGCTGTGTAACCGGCCGCTTTTGCCATTTTGATGGCTTCTAGTGTCTCTGTCAAAGAACCAATTTGGTTAAATTTGATTAAGATAGAGTTAGCAATGCCTTCGTCGATGCCGCGTTTCAAAATTTTCGTATTGGTCACGAAAAGATCGTCACCCACTAACTGAATTTTGTCGCCAAGAATCTTAGTTTGGTAAGCAAAACCTTCCCAGTCAGACTCATTCAGGCCATCTTCAATCGAAACGATTGGGTACTGATCGCAAAGTTCAGCAAGGTAATCAGAGAAACCTTCTGAAGTGAAGACTTTGCCTTCTCCTTTCAGGTTGTAGTTACCCTCTTCGTAGAATTCAGACGCTGCACAGTCCATTGCCAAAGTAATGTCTTTGCCTAGCTCATAGCCAGCCGCCGCAACCGCTTCTTTAATAACCGCGAGCGCTTCAGCGTTAGAAGCAAGGTTTGGCGCGAAACCACCTTCATCACCCACCGCAGTGTTCAGTCCACGATCGCTCAGAACCTTCTTCAACGCATGAAAAATTTCTGCACCGTAACGCAACGCTTCGCGGAAGTTAGGCGCGCCAACAGGCTGAATCATAAACTCTTGGATATCAACGTTGTTGTCAGCGTGCTCACCACCATTGATGATGTTCATCATAGGCACTGGCATTGAATAAACACCTGGCGTACCGTTTACATCCGCAATGTGAGCGTATAGTGGTACTTTCTTAGAAATCGCTGCCGCTTTCGCTGCCGCCAAAGAAACCGCCAAAATAGCGTTCGCACCAAAAGTAGATTTGTTTTCAGTGCCATCAAGATCGATCATAATGTGATCTAATTCAGCTTGCGCAAGGGCATCTTTGCCGATCAGTGCATCACGGATAGGACCGTTAACCGCCGCAACGGCTTTCAAAACACCTTTGCCTAAATAGCGACTTTTGTCGCCATCGCGCAATTCCAAAGCTTCACGAGAACCGGTAGAGGCACCAGAAGGTGCGCACGCTGAACCTACAGAACCATCCGCCAAAATAACATCGGCTTCAACGGTAGGGTTACCACGAGAATCTAGAACTTCTCTGGCTTTGATATCAACGATTTGACTCATAACAAACCTCTTAAAATAAATGAAAAATCACAAACTGCCTGTTTGCTCTACTTATTTTTCTTTTCCTGCATATTTCAATGCCGCATGTACAAAGGCACTGAACAGGCCGTGTCCATATCTTGGAGTAGAAGTGAATTCTGGGTGGAACTGACAAGCAACAAACCAAGGGTGATCGGCAATTTCTACCATCTCAACCAAGGAGTTGTCTTCTGAACGACCCGATATCGTCAGACCTGCTTTCTCCAACGCTTCAACATAAAAGTTGTTCACTTCATAACGATGACGATGACGCTCTTTGATTACCGCTTCGCCGTAGGCTTCGAAAGCTTTAGTGCCTTCCGTAAGATTACAGTTCTGCGCGCCAAGACGCATTGTGCCACCAAGATCGGATTCCTCTGACCGGATTTCTTTGGAACCCTCTGCATTAGTCCATTCAGTAATCAGACCAACAACTGGGTTCTCTGCTTTTAAATTAAACTCGGTACTGTGCGCACCGGCTAAATTTGCCACATTACGAGCAAATTCGATTACCGCTACTTGCATGCCCAAACAAATACCTAAGTAAGGCACTTTGTTTTCACGAGCATACTGAGCCGTTAAAATTTTACCTTCCACACCACGCTCACCAAAGCCACCAGGAACAAGAATCGCGTCCATTCCTTTCAGCACTTCAGTGCCTTTTTCTTCAATACTTTCAGAATCGATATAATGAAGTTTTACTTTTGTGCGCGCATGAATGCCTGCGTGATCCATTGCTTCGATCAAAGACTTGTAAGCATCCAATAGCTCCATGTATTTACCAACCATGGCGATATTGATTTGTTTCTCAGGGTTCAACTTCGCCTGAGTCACTTTATTCCAAATCTCAAGATCTGGCATATTACAATCTAAATTGAAGTGCTCGACAATTAAGCTGTCCAAGCCTTGATCGTTCAACATCTGAGGGATGCGATAAATGGTATCGGCATCTGGAAGAGAAATAACCGCACGTTCTTCAACACTGGTGAACAACGCAATTTTCTTACGCTCTGGCGCTTCAATCGTCACTTCAGAACGGCATACTAGAATGTCTGGCTGAATACCAATAGAACGAAGCTCTTTCACAGAATGCTGAGTAGGCTTAGTTTTGGTTTCACCCGCCGTGCGAATGTAAGGAACCAGAGTCAAATGCATAAACAAGGCACGACGAGAGCCCAGTTCGACTTTCAGCTGACGAACGGCTTCTAAGAAAGGTTGAGATTCGATATCACCAACCGTACCACCGATTTCTACCAAGGCAACATCCGCGCCTTCAGCACCAGAAATAACACGGCGTTTGATTTCGTCTGTGATGTGAGGGATAACCTGAACCGTTCCACCAAGGTATTCACCACGACGCTCTTTTTTAAGAACATGTTGATAAACACGACCACTGGTGAAGTTGTTGCGTTTGCCCATTTTAGTGGAAATAAAACGCTCGTAATGACCAAGATCTAGATCGGTTTCAGCGCCGTCTTCTGTAACGTACACTTCACCGTGCTGGAAAGGACTCATGGTGCCCGGATCCACGTTGATGTATGGATCTAGCTTTAGCATGGTGACTTTTAGACCACGAGATTCAAGGATAGCGGCCAAGGATGCTGCTGCCAAACCTTTACCAAGAGATGAAACTACACCGCCTGTAACGAAAATATATCGTGTCGCCATGAGTGTTTAACCCGCCTTACAAATATGAAAAAATGAGATTTGAAAGCACATGACAATGTACCTTCAGGACGGGGGGAAATAATAGCATCGCAAGGACTTTCACTCAATGTAAAACACAGTTGTTTTGCAATGAGTGAAAGATTCGGAAAAGAGCAAGATCCACCGAAAAAGACGAAACTACAAATCCAACTCCAAAATCGCCGATTTGGAGCGAGAACAACACGGCATCACAAACTTGCCTTGGGCGTGCTCTTTGTCTGTCAAAAAGACGTCACGATGATCAGGAACCCCTGATATGACGCCTGTTTGACAGGTACCGCACACACCCGACTCACAAGACACGGCAAGAAACACACCATTGTCCTCTAAGACTTCGAATATACTTTGATCAGAGCCAACCTCAAAAACCTCACCGGTACTGTGGATTTTCACTTTAAAAGCAGAGTTTTCAATGGCAGCAACCGCCAAATCTGGCGCCGCAAAAAACTCCCTGTGCACTCGCTCTTCAGGCCAACCCAACATCTTAGCTTGCATCAAAATATCATTAATGAAATTTGCTGGTCCACACACGTACAATTCAGAATCATTCGAATGGCAGGACAACACATGAACCACATCCATTCGCCCAGACCCTGCCACTTGGCTAAAGTGAAAATGCATTTTATCGGCAAAAGATGACTTCTCTAATGCGGACGAGAAAGCGGCCGTTTCTGGGGATTTAGCGCAATAGTGAAATTCAAAAGACCTTTCTGTCTTTTGCAACGTTTGCGCCATGGGCAGTAAAGGCGTAACGCCGATGCCGCCAGCAATCAAGACACTATGACGATCTCCCCGCATCAAAGGAAAATGGTTTTTAGGCTCGCTTATTGTCAACGAATCTCCGACAGACAATCGGTGTACCTCGGCAGATCCGCCTCTTGATTGCGGATCTTTCAAAACGGCAATTTCATAATATTGCGGCTCTGCTTGCAAACGACACAATGAATATTGGCGAATCAAGCCACTGGGTAAATGAAGGTCAATATGCGCACCTGCGTCAAAATCAGGTAACGCGGAGCCATCTTCAGAACCCAATACAATTCGAACCACACCCAGCACTTCGGTGACAACATTTCTAACCACTACAGGAATCATCAGGCACTCCTAACGTATTATTTATTTAAAATGAAACCGTTTGCAGCGGTGCGTCGGTCTGAATAGTCGATGACTTGACCTGCTCTTTCGCAATGATCCTGTCGATCACTCGTCGGGATTGCACACCACCCGCATCAATGTCTAATTTCAATAAATTATAGTCAGGAAACGCCAATAAATTTTCCTGCTGCCGTTCCAGCACCTCTAAATCTTCAGCAAAGATCTTACCTTGACCTTCACGAATCGTATCGGTTAATGCTTGATCTTCTGGTTTGAAATTACGCGCCATTCCCCAAAAATACCAAATCGACGTTTCCGTTTCCGGTGTAATAAAGTCCACTACCGTACTGCTGGCTTTTTTGTCTGCTGGAGCGTCAAATCCTCCATGCCCAGCATGGGCCACACCCACGTCGATCATCACATGAGAAGGCGGAGAGAATCGGCAAATCTGCCAACGATCCACCAGCACATCATCGGCTAAGCCATTACCGCGCAAAGCCGCTTGCCAAAATGGCGGCGCCATGATGTTTTCCATAAAACGACTGGTAATGACTTTATCGCCTTCTACCTGAGTAGACACAGGGGATTCATCAATTTCTTTTTGGCCTATGCTGCTGGCATGCACATAAGTTTCATGAGTCAAATCCATCAGATTATCAACCATCAAACGATAATCGCAATTGATGTGATACAAACCGCCGCCATAAGCCCACTCTGGATTCACTGCCCACTCTAAATGTGGAATCAGACTCTTATCGGCTTGCGCTTGATCGCCGGGCCATACCCAAATAAAGCCATAACGTTCTTCTACCGCATAGGATTTCATGCAAGGAAACCCCTTCACACGTTGCAATGGCATTTCTTTGGTTTTGCCGTCTACCCCCATTTTTAAACCATGGTATCCGCACACAAGCAACCCGTCTTCCACATAACCCAAAGACAAAGCAGCCCCTCGATGTGGACAAAAATCCAATACCGCGGCGATCTCATTTTGATGGGAACGGTAAAAGGCAATGCTCTCACCACAGATTTTACGACCGAGAGGTTTGCTGCCCGCAACCTCGTCAGACATTGCAGCGACATACCACGAATTTTTTGGAAAGGTTGGTTGACTCATTGGAATTCTCCTGCTTTTATTTTTATTTATTGGATCCAATATAGACAAAATAATTCCTAAAACAATATATTTATGCATTAATTGGATCCAATAAAGACAGAATGAATAACCACAAAAACGCTAACTGTTTGAAAAATAAAATATTCCCCATTGGATCCAATGCATACTTTTTCAGCGGGGTTTACGTTATGATCTTTTTCACGCACAAAGTAGAGGCAAAACCATGATCACCTTCCAATGGACACGATCCAATGAGTAAACCGGGACAACAAGTAATCAGCCGGCTAAGGCAAATGATTTTGTCGGGGGAATTGGCTTCTGGACAGCGACTCGCAGAAATCCCCACGGCCGAACAATTAGGTGTTTCACGCACTCCGGTACGAATTGCTTTTCGCACATTGGAACAAGAAGGACTGCTGACCAAATTGACAGGTCGAGGCTACATTGTCCGCCAAGTAACACAGGCAGAAATAAGTGGCTCCATTGAGGTGCGCGGTGTTCTGGAAGGATTAGCGGCAAGACAAGCCGCTGAAAATACATTATCGGCAGAACAAACCGATGAGTTACTACGGCTGCTAAAACAAGGCGACAGCCTGTTTGAAAAAGGCCACATTAATGAGCAAGATCTCGCAATTTACCACGACATGAATCAGCGATTTCATCAGATTATTATAGAAGCCAGTTTAAACTCAGCGATTGCGGAGGCGCTAAGTCGCAACGAACATCTGCCCTTTGCTTCGGTGAATGCCTTAGCGTTCGACCAAAACAACCTAGCCAAAGAATATCGACGCTTTAATTTTGCACACATGCAACATCATGCGGTGTTTGACGCCATTCAAAATGGGCAAGGCAGCCGAGCAGAAGCCATCATGCGAGAACACGCCAATGCCACCCACGGCTACGCTAAAACATTTTCTCAAATGGAAGAAAGCGGCGAAAAAATACACATTTTAAACAATGTCAGTGCCAGCACTTAAGACAGATCGGTATTGCCAAGTGGCACCTCTAAAACATTGCTTGTGCCAATCGGCTGTCCAACCATTTCGTCATACGCACTTTGATGACAAAGCACCATAACACCAACTGTTTTACCCTTAAACAAGGCCTGCAGTGCCAACTTATTATGGCTTGTCAAAAAGCGCCCATTGTCCGTTTCGATGTAATCTTCTTTTCCATCGATAATCACAGACAGCTGGTACAAATTAGACTCCAAAGAGTGCAAATTCACTTTATCAAAATGTGTGATTTTTTTAAGCTCGCTGACTAGCATGATGCGATCCTTATGAGTGTTTCTTTAGATACGCAGCCGTTCCCCACTCAGTTCACATAAAATAGCAAATCCCCCTCGACCGTTCGTGCTAAAGTGCAAAAACACCTAAAAACAATAGGAACAACTAAGGCCTTTACTATGCTCAGCAGCTACAGAGAATCGGCGGATGTCAAAGCCGCCATCGATAACATTCAAACACGAATGAACGCTTCACACCGCACCTTAATCGGTCTAACCGGCGGCCCAGGCTCTGGTAAAAGCACACTGGCAAATTATTTAGCCGAGCATTTTTCGCAGCAAGAATGCGCGTCCTTGATTTGCCTTTCTATGGACGGTTTCCACCTTTCTAAAGCTCAACTTAATGCTCTACCAAACGCTGCAGACGCCTTTGCAAGACGCGGAGCGCCCTGGACATTTGATAGCGAAGCCTTTGTAAAGCGTGTCAAACAGATACAGCAAAGCTATCAACACAGCGATATTTTATGGCCGAGCTTTGATCATACTGTTGGCGACCCCATCGAAGACGACCTAATCATCAAACAAGACACCAAAGTGGTCTTAATTGAAGGCTTGTACTTACTTCATCAGCAAGATGGCTGGCAAGCGTCAAAAGCCCTATTTGATGAGCATTGGTTTTTAGATGTTCCTGTTGACGATGCGATCGAACGTTTAGCAAAACGTCATATGCAAGCATGGGGCTTCAGCCATGAACAAGCGATGGAAAGGATCCAGCAAAGTGATGGATTGAATGCTGAGTTGGTCGCCAGCTACAAAAATCAAGCAAATTGGTTATTAAGAGTCTAGGTTCTAGGCTCTGTTATTTTTTCTGTTCAGCAATGGCTTGCGCACTTCGTTCAAACGTTAAATTAATACGCATAAACATCCCTTGAATCGTTTCCACTTGATTCGACTCACCAACCAACCCCACAAGCTCATCATACAAAGCACGGCTTGCTGACTCAAAACCTGCATCAACTTGCCCTTTGCTTGCCAATAAAAAAGCATTCGCCAACGCCGTCTGCCAATGCTGTAAAGAGGGCAACGATTTACCAGCCAGATTCTCACAAATCGAACGCAGTCGGATAGACACATGCCCTAAATTTAAAGCGGTCAGCGCTAAATCCGTGACCACTCGCGTCTTAGAAGCTTGATCGTAGTTTGTTAAACGCAACAACCTGTCCGCCATACGTCGGTTATACCAAGCCTCTGGGCTGGAATGCTGACTAATTTCCAGTAAATCTTGATGCGTAGTTTTAAAAATTCGATGTACCAGCAGTTGAACACTTGGACCAGTAATAAGATGAAAAACCCAAAATAAAATACTCACACCAGCAACGATAGCCAAAGCAGAACTTAACGTATAATCAATCGAAAATGCGCGACTCATGTCCCTACCAGGACTCACCAAAATGGAAAAAGGAATACAAAAACCCAAACCATATGGCAACGTTTGCCGATCCGCCAAAAGCAGCAAACCGATAAAGTAAGGCGCGGCCAAAACCAACAATAAAATCTCCAATTGCCCAGAACTTTGCGACAGCAAATTAAGCGCATAAAACACCGCCACAAGTACGGCAAAGACCACGCCAATTAATAATCTTTTTAAAACCACCCTAAGAATCATTAAGGGCAATCGGGCCAACATGATGGAGAAGATGACCGGCAATATCATGATCATCAACGCAGCCGTAGAACCCGTACTGACCCAAATACATGCTCCGATCAGAAATACTGCCGCCGTACGAACGCCAATAATCATGCCTGCCAACGGATCACGGTAGCTCAATATACTTGGCGCATTGAGCAACGTGCTATCACGTTCCTCCAATGCCCGATAAGCCCGCAACAACACCGTCAATTCTGAAGCGATTTCAGCAGCCACGTTCACCATATGCGATTCAAAAGGCATATCAGCAGCCTGCGCTGCCTTATACTCAGCCAGGTCACTGCGCAACACCTTCACTTGCTCTTGGCAATAAGCCAAATCATTGGACTCTGCGATACCATCAAATGCCAGCCTTAATCGATCGAGAAGCTCAGTTAAAGCTGGCGTCATTAGCTCTGCATGCCGACGCTGTAAACGTCCAAATATTTGTACCAACGCCAGTAAAGACAGCACTTTCTGCGCCAATTGATTGGCTGCTCTGGTTCGGCCTGGACCTTTTGGTCCTTCGTAACTTACTGCGCTGGAATCTTCACTAACCATCCCCAATGTCGCCATGATCTGATCAATTTGCTTATGACGAGCTTCATGCGTACCTGATTTGTCCAATTCGGTCGCTAAATACTGAAGAGTTTGATTGATAACGGAACGCGCTTGTCGCTGCAAACTGTCTTTCACTTTGACTGACCAGAAGGCATGACTTACCACAGCGGCGCAAATCGAACCAATAACGATTTCACTGACACGGGCTTGCGCAATACTGAATACCGCCTGACTGTCTGCGGTTGATGGACTGGCCATCACCATTAACACCACGATCTCAGAAGTGACCGCTGCCATGGCGAACGCATAAATAAAATTCGCCTGACGCACCATCGCCGACAACGCTGCATTCAAGCCCAGCCAGAGCGCTAAAATACCCAAAGCCACATAAGGGTATGCAACGAACTGGGTCAATAGAACAATCCCAAATATGCCACCAACAACGGTGCCAATAATTTGGCAAAGGGCTTTTTCGACTACCAATCCGCTTTCCGGTCGCATTTGCAAAAAAACCGCCGACACCAATGCCCAATATGGTCGATCAAGATTTAAGGAAAGCGCAATCGTTAACGCCATTGCCATCGCAATCACGCCTTTTAAGGCAAAAATAATCGCCTGTTTTTCTGGTAAAAACAGATTACGGAGCACAATCCCCACAACCGTCTCCCTATTATTGAGTAAGATGAATCGTGGCGGTCATGCCAGCACTCAGTTGCACATCATCGCGTATTGGGTCTAACTTGATATCGACCGGAATACGTTGCGATAAACGCACCCAATTAAATGTTTGCTGAATTTGTGGTAAGAGCTGACCATCACTTTGAGTATTGGTGTTTGCAATGGCTTTACCAACGCTCACGACTCGTCCAGATAACGGTTTACCACCACTGAGCAATGTCACCTTCGCTTGCTGACCGAGGCGCACAAGCGGAATTTTGGTTTCCTCAAAGTACCCCGTCACATAAAACGAACCCGATTGAACAATGGCAAAAACAGAAGCGCCTTGCCCTACATAATTTCCCTGACGCAGATTTAGATTAATAATATGACCCGATACCGGCGCAAAAACGTGTGTACGATCCAAATTAAGCTGCGCGGCCGCTTGCTGCGCGACCGCTAAATCGTAATTGGCTTTCGCTATTTCGGTGCTGATTCGCGATTCTTCTAAGTCTTCAGCGCTGATGGCTTTTTGACTGAGCAAAGCCGTACGTCGTTCATACTTATGTTTTGCCAACTGCCACGAATACAAGGCATTCTCTGTGTTCGCCTTACTTTGATTGAGCGCCGCCTGGTAACGTTGTTGGTCGACACTAAACAGTAGATCGCCTTTTTTAACAGGCTGATCATTAGCTATGTTTAATGTCGTAACCCAACCAGACACATCCGGTGCAACCGTTACAATGTCTGCACGGATTCGGCCGTCTCTTGTCCAAGGTGAATGCATGTAATCATTCCATACCCACCTTCCAGCCCATATCGCTGCCAAGACAACCAATACGGTCACCGTTATACGTAGAGATTTCGCCATTGATTTATCGTCCACTCAGTAAAAAAACAGTTAATGCCAGATAACAAACAAACAAAGACACTTCAAACCAGGCCACTTTCCAAATTCGATCATGCCAATCCAAACGATGAAGCACATAACGAGTCAAAGCAGACAAAGCGAAAGCTATCGGAAAATAAACAACCAAAGGGCTAAATTCCAGCCCACTAAAAACCACGGTTTGCAGCATCATGAACATCCGATTGAAAAGAATGAAAGGCTTCGAGCCCCCAATTAGAGCAGCTCAAAAGAACTGACAGGATTAAGCGTAGAATTATATCGAGAGAAAACCCAAAAAATATGCAGCTAACAGCCAAATAAAAACACAATATGACGACAAGAGTTAATCATGCTCAACCATAGGAAATGGTAAGCGAGGGTTTCTTTTCCAGCGAACAGTCAAATGCACATAATCAGGATGACGCCACAGATCCCCAACAGCCACAAGCCTGTCACCATGGTATAAGTACGGAAGGTGATCTCGCCACCAGCTTGGAATAGAATGATCGTTAAGCCATTTTTTCAGCTTACGTGTGTTGCCACTTGGCATCCTTAAACTCTCGCCATTAGGACGCGCTTTCAAAACACAATCATCACTTCCAATCACGCAAACTTCATCAAATGGTCGCAATAGTGGCACACCTGAGAGTAGCGGTGACACTGTCACCTCTTCTTCTTCTGGCAACAAATACACGACATTTTGATGACGCATAAGACGACCAAATGGAAAAATGAACGCTGGCTGCTTGTCCTCATGACTAAAAAACATCGCATCCACATTGTCTAATTGTGCTTGTGGCAACGAAACGCCTTTGCCAAGTAGAAAATATCGCCACCAAAATAGGCGCTCATCCGTTGATTTGCTTATGAGATACGATAAATCTAAACCGCCGAACGCATTACACCATGCCACTAATTGCTGCTCAGCAAATTGGGAAAGCATGGCATAGTCGGTAGCAATTCGCTGTGAACTAGAAACAATACTTTGTTCCATTTTGGGAAAACGTTCTTGCAGAATGGGAATAACCCGTTGGCGAAGAAAGTTTCGAGTAAAGCGCTCATCCAAATTCGATTCGTCCTGAATCCACACCAACTGATGACGTTGAGCGTAGTCTTCAATCGCGTTTTTTGGTACGGACAATAATGGTCGAATTATACGAGTGTTGCTAACACCAAGCCGTCTTTCAATAGGAATACCAGACAAGCCTTTTCCACCTGTTCCACGTAACAAACGAAACAACACGGTTTCCATCTGGTCACCGGCGTGATGTGCCAACAACACCACATCGTCCTCACCAACCACGTTTTGAAAAGCCTGATAACGCGCATTACGAGCCGCATCTTCTATAGATGCTTGAGCTTCTAATGTCACACGTTTTGCAACATAAGTAACCTCTAATGCCATGCAAACAGACTCACAATGAAGCAACCAATCATCCGCATTAGCGCTTAGGCCGTGATGAACATGAAGCGCCGCCAATTTCAGCTTCTGCTGGTCTGAAGCTTGATCTACCAGAGCATGGAGCAACACATGCGAGTCCACACCACCACTAAAACCAACCCACACCTTGCTTGCGGCAGAAAATACAGCATCAAGCCACTCAGGATTAAATCTCAGTGGCGAGAGAAAAGTAGGGCATGTAGACACGGAAAGCTTCACCATAAAGTCTGCAACGAAAAAATCTCAAACCAAACAAACAAAAAAGCCCCCTAAATAAGGAGGCTCTTTTTAGAAACGAAAACTTATAGACCGTAAGACATCAATCGATTGTAACGACGCGCCAAAAGCTCTTCAGTCGTCAATGCTTCCATTCGATCCAAGGCCGCTAGCACGTTTTGCTTCAAACTGTGTGCAATTTGCTCATGAGAGATATGCGCACCACCAAGCGGTTCTTGAATAATCGTGTCAACGAAACCCAACTCCTGTAAACGTTGAGCTGTGATTCCCATTGCTTTAGCGGCATCTGACGCACGGTCAGCGCTTTTCCAAAGAATAGACGCACAACCTTCAGGAGAGATAACAGAGTATGTGCCGTATTGCAGCATCATTAACTCGTCACACACACCAATCGCCAGCGCACCACCCGAACCACCTTCACCAATCACGGTAGAAATGATAGGCGTTTTAAGGCGAGACATGACAGCCAAGTTAAAAGCAATCGCTTCACTTTGACCACGCTCTTCCGCGCCGATACCAGGGTATGCCCCAGGTGTGTCAATAAGAGTGACGATCGGCATTTGAAAACGTTCAGCCGTCTCCATTAAACGCAACGCTTTACGATAACCTTCTGGACGAGGCATGCCAAAGTTGCGAAGTACTTTTTCTTTTACTTCACGGCCTTTCTGATGGCCAATAACCATCACTGGACGACCGTCTAAACGAGCAATACCACCAACAATGGCACGATCATCGGCATAGTGACGATCACCGTGCATTTCTTCAAAATCGGTAAAAGCGTGCTTAATATAATCAAGAGTATATGGGCGCTTTGGGTGACGCGCTAATTGAGATACTTCCCATGCCCCTAAATTACTAAATAGGCTCTTGGTTAACGCTACTTTTTTGTCTTCTAAGCGACTGATTTCATCGCTGATGTTGAGTTCATTATCGTTTCCGACTAAACGCAACTCTTCAATTTTTTGTTCGAGCTCAGCAATCGGCTGCTCAAAAGGGAGATAATTTAAATTCATGTTTAATTACACTACTGTTTGGTTGCCATCAAATTCAAAGACAAAAAGGAAAAATCCTTTGTCCTATAGCTCTATTAGCGTGTCGCGACGCTTCGTTCCATTACAAAACTATTAAATGATTCTAAGTATACACTAACTGAACATTTTGTTTACCGTATTGTTTCTGAAGTTGGTGAATTAATTCATCATCAGGACGAACTTTCCACCCAGATCCTAAACGAATATCACCACACGCTTGCGGTGTATCAAAACCAATAACGACATCACAACCGTCACCGCGATAAGATTCCATATAGTTTGCTAATGCTTGTATTTCTGTTGGTGTGACTGTCTCAGACGTCCAAGTAATGCGCAATGCCTCAACATAACGAACTCGCGCCTGAGCAATATCAAGGATATTGCGGGCAATGACTTTTTGCCCTCCCCTGAATTCATCAACACTGATTTCACCTTCCACAACCACCACTTCATCTTTGACAATAACGTCCTTAAAAGTGTCGTAGTTATCTGGAAATACCGTCACTTCAATACGAGCGGAGCGATCATCCAGCGTGACGAAGGCGATGTTACCACCTTTTTTACTCTTGGTAATGCGCAAGTCTACAATCAAACCAGCCATGATTTGGGTGTCACCACGCTTAGGCTGCAGATCAACAATCTTTGAACGAACAAAGCGACGAATCTCTTTCTCATATTCATCGATTGGGTGACCTGTCACATACAAACCAAGAGTGTCTTTTTCCCCATCCAGACGCTGACGAGGCGGCCATTCATGCTGAATACCAATTTCTTTATAGGCATCTTCAGTACTCTCATCGACCGCGATACCAAATAAATCCATCATCCCAGCGTCTTGGTTCTTAGCATCTTGTACCGCGCGTTTGAGCGCTTCATCAATACAAGCGAACAAGGTTGCCCGATTCGGACCTATAGTGTCAAACGCGCCGGAGCGGACTAAGGCTTCCATGACTCGCTTATTAACCTTTTTACCAACGCGTTGGCAAAAATCGAATATATGCTCAAAAGGTCCTTCTTTTCTGGCCTCAACAATCGCTTCGATTGGGCCTTCACCCACCCCTTTAATCGCACCAAGACCATATACAATGGCGCCTTTCGGATTGACGGTAAACTTATAGACCGACTCATTCACATTTGGCAGCTCTAGGGCCAGCGCCATTGAACGGCATTCTTCAATGAAGATTACGATCTTATCAGTGTTCTGCATATCCGCAGACAACACTGCCGCCATAAATGGTGCTGGATAATGATTTTTCAACCAAGCAGTTTGATAAGAAACCAAAGCGTAGGCTGCTGAGTGAGATTTGTTAAAACCATACCCAGCGAATTTTTCCATCAGGTCAAAGATGTTACCCGACAAGTCTTTATCTACGTTGTTTTTAAGCGCGCCTTCCATAAAGATTAAGCGCTGCTCGGCCATAACTTCGGCTTTTTTCTTACCCATAGCACGACGCAGCAAATCGGCACCACCAAGCGAGAACTTAGCCAGTACCTGAGCAATCTGCATTACCTGCTCTTGATACAAGATAATGCCGTAAGTCGGTTCCAAAACGGGAATCAAGTCTTGATGTTGATAATCTGGATGAGGGAAAGCCAGCTCGGCACGACCGTGCTTACGGTTGATAAAGTCGTCCACCATGCCAGACCCCAAAGGCCCCGGACGATACAAAGCCACCAAGGCGATAATATCTTCAAAGCGCGACGGCAAAAGCTTTTTAATCAACTCTTTCATACCACGGGATTCCAGCTGGAATACCGCGGTGGTTTCTGCTCGCTTTAGTAGATCGTAAGTGGATTTGTCCTCAAGGTCGATCAAGGAAATATCGAGCGGTGGCTTACCTTCCAGCTCGTTAATAGCATCGATGTTTTTTACCGCCCAATCGACAACCGTCAGTGTTTTCAGACCCAAGAAGTCGAACTTTACTAAGCCCGCTTCTTCTACGTCATTTTTGTCGTATTGGGTAACCAGACCAGAACCGTCTTCCTCACAATAAAGCGGGGCAAAATCAATCAACTTAGTCGGAGCGATAACCACACCACCGGCGTGCTTACCAAAGTTACGAACCACCCCTTCTAGGGAAATCGCCATCTCCATGACTTCGGCGGCGTCTTCATCCCCCGCCAAAAATTCTGGCAAAGCAGGCTCTTCTTCCAAGGCTTTTTTAAGCGTCATGCCGATTTCAAAAGGAATCAGCTTCGAGAGCTTATCACCCAAACTGTAGGGTTTGCCTTGTACCCTCGCGACATCTCGAACCACGGCTTTTGCCGCCATCGCCCCAAAGGTAATGATCTGAGACACCGCATCACGACCATAGGTACGTGACACATAATCGATAACTCGATCTCGGTTATCCATACAGAAATCGATATCGAAGTCAGGCATGGATACCCGCTCTGGGTTCAAGAATCGTTCGAAAAGTAGATCGTATTCCAGTGGATCAAGATCGGTGATTTTTAGGGCATAAGCCACCAAGGAGCCCGCACCAGAACCACGCCCCGGCCCTACGGGAATATCGTTGTCTTTGGCCCACTGAATAAAGTCCATTACGATCAAGAAATACCCAGGGAACCCCATTTGATTGATAATGGTTAATTCAAAATCCAAACGATCCCAATATTCTTGGCGACGTTTTTCAATACGCTCGCCGTATTTTTTGGTCAGAAAATTAAAGCGCTCAATCAAGCCATCATAGGAGAGCTTGCTAAAGAACTCTTCCATCGTCATGCCTTCTGGCACTGGATAATCCGGCAAGAAATATTCCCCCAGCAACACATCAACACTGCAACGCTTAGCTATTTCTACGGTATTTTCGAGCGCTTCTGGAATGTCTTGGAACAGCTCAGCCATTTCTTCAGGCGTTTTAAAATACTGCTCTTCAGAGTAACGACGCTTACGGCGCGGATCATCCAAGGTAACACCATCGTGTATACAAACGCGCGCTTCATGGGCTTCAAAATTTTCACGCTTTAAAAAGCGTACGTCATTGGTTGCAACCACGGGGCAATCCAGCTCCGCCGCTAACGGCACAACCGCATGAATATAACTTTCTTCGCCAGAACGGCTCGTTCGCTGCAACTCCACATAAAAACGGTCAGGAAACACAGACATCCAATGAGCCATGCGTTTTCTAGCGTCTTCATTTCGACCTTTTTGCAGCAAATAACCGATATCGCCAAAGCCCGCTCCCGACAACGCGATAACATCTTCGCTGTATTCTTCTATCCATTTGCGTTGGACAATAGGACGCCCTTCCACCTGACCTAACTGGTAACCTTTTGAAATAATGGCGATGATGTTTTTATAGCCCTTATTCGACGTAGCCAATAAGGTAAATCGATAACGAGAGTCCACATTCTCATCTTCATCTACCACAACATCAGCACCGCAAATGGGCTTAATGCCTTTTTCCATCGCCCCTTTGTAAAAGCGTACAAAGCCACACAAGTTATTCTCATCGGTGATCGCTACCGCTGGCATGGACATAAATTCGGTTGTACCGAGCAGGCCTTTGATTTTGACTAGGCCATCTACCAATGAAAACTCAGTATGTACTCGTAGATGTATAAATGACGTGGACAATGCTTATCCCTCTAAAATCTTTTTAACAGGTCCAAAACTACGCCGATGTATTGGCGTAACACCATGTAAACGAATGGCCTCAAGATGCTGTGCGGTTGGGTAACCTTTGTGTTTTTCAAAACCATATTCTGGGTACTGTTGCGCAGCTTTAACAATGTCTCTATCTCGGGTTACTTTGGCCAAGATAGAAGCAGCAGAAATGGCGGCCTGTCTGGCATCCCCTTTAACCACCGCTTCAGCACCACAGGGCAAATTAGGCGGGATACGGTTCCCGTCCACTAATACATGCTCAGGTTGAATGGCAAGTAATGCAACTGCTCGCGACATGGCTAACATACTGGCATGAAGAATATTGATGTCATCAATTTCTTCTATCGTGGCACTGGCAATGCCGAACGATAATGCCTTTTCTTGAATTTCTAGAAATAACGCTTCGCGCTTTTTTTCGGTCAATTTTTTAGAGTCTGCCAACCCTAGAATCGGTCGCTTAGGGTCCAAAATAACCGCGGCGGCCACCACCTCGCCCGCCAAAGGACCTCTTCCCGCTTCATCAGTACCTGCGAGTAAATCGCCGAAATATACCTGACTAACAAAAGGCTCCATTACGTCTTTTTCCCTTCTAGCATAGAAACAATTGCCTTTGCGGCTTTCTCTCCGGCATTTTTTCGTAACATTTTGTGCAAATTGAGGTATTTGTCCTGAATGGACTTGTCGTTCGTAAAAGACTGCCATGTTTGCACCAAACGAACAGCCAAATTGTCAGGAGTGGCTTCGTCTTGCAATAACTCTGGCACCAATGTCTCGTTTGCCAGCAAATTAGGCAAAGACACATATGGCACCTTAATCATTCTCGACATGATGGCATAGGTCAGCTTATTCACTCGGTAAGACACCACCATTGGTCGCTTTACCAGCATGGCTTCTAATGCCGCTGTTCCGGAGGCCAACAAAATCGCGTCGGAGGCTGCCATAACCGTTCGGGACCGACCATCAATCAAAACAGCTTCTGCATTCACCTCATGCAATATCGTTTCAATTTGAACCCGTCGCTCTTTATTTGCCGCGGGGATCAAAAATGTCGCGTTTGGTTGATGCTGTTTAATGCGTTTCATCGTTTCTATAAAAAGCGGCGCTAAACGAGACACCTCGCCCTCACGAGAGCCAGGTAAAATGCCAAATACTGGACCAGAAATGTCCATAAGTCCTAAATCTTCACGAGCTTCCGTCACCTTACTTTCTAACGGAATATCATCGGCCAATGTATGACCAACACACACAACTGGAATATTGTGCTCATGATAAATAGGCAGTTCAAACGGAAAAAGCGCTAACATAAGGTCAACGGATTTTTTAATGTTAAAAATGCGTTTTTGTCGCCACGCCCAAACAGACGGACTGACATAGTGTACGGTTGGAATGCCAGCCTGCTTCAGTTTTCGGGCCAGAGGCATATTAAAGTCGGGCGAATCAATACCGATGAATGCCGTAGGTGGGTTATTGATACAAGCCTTAAATAACCGTTTACGAATTCCCAAAAGCTCTTTTAGGCGTCCCAGCACCTCAACCAAGCCCATCACAGACAAACGGTCCATCGGCACAATACTCTTGAAGCCCTGTGCTTCCATCAATGGACCGCCAATGCCTTCAAAAATCGCATCTGGCTGTAACAATTTTAAATGCGCAATTAAATTTGCCCCAAGAATATCTCCCGAAGCCTCACCAGCAACCAACACATAACGCGCTGCAGACGTTACTTGCATTTTTTACAACCTCTAATAATAAAAAAACCCCGAAGCGGTCCGGGGTTTTCTTTTAATCCTCAATGCCTATCGGACTATTCCGCGTCTAGAATGTCGAATGGACAAAATAAACTCGGCCACCTCTGGGATCTGAACCAGATCTCCTTGTTCGAGATCAGCCAATGCCGCCTCTAGGGTCAAGCCTTTCAGATAAACCATCTTATACGCAGTTCGCAGTGCACGAATAATATCAGGGGCCATACCACGACGGCGCATTCCTTCGAAATTCATTCCATGTGCTTTGGCAGGGCTTCCTGACACCATGACGTAACGAGGTACATCTTTGGACACCATGGATCCCATGCCGCACATGCTGAATGAATTGACTTGGCAAAACTGATGAATACCCGTGTAACCACCCAAAATAACATTGTCGCCCACGGTAACGTGGCCAGCTAAGGCGGCAAAGTTAGCCATAATATTATGGTCGCCCACTGTACAGTCATGGCCAACATGCGTACTGGCCATAAATAAATTATGGCTGCCTATCGTAGTAATACCATTATCCTGAATAGTACCACGGTGAATGGTTGCGTTTTCACGAATGACATTGCTGTCACCAATCACCAGACGAGTTGGTTCACCTTTATACTTTTTATCTTGGTTTGCTTCTCCAACCGAAGCGAACTGATAAATCTCATTATTGGCACCAATGGTGGTATGACCATTAACAACAACATGCGATTTGATAACACTACCAGCTCCAATTTTAACATTCGGTCCGATGACACAAAACGGACCAATCTCCACACTGGAGTCAATCTCTGCTTTCGAATCGATTAAAGTCGTTGGATGTATTGCCACTATATCTTCCTGTCTGCACACAGAATGGAGGCAGAACAAGCAAGCTCGCCGTCTACCGTTGCCTTACACTCAAATTTCCATATACCGCGTTTTTCCGTAACTATTTTTGCTTCTAGCTGTAAACGGTCACCCGGCACAACAGGACGTTTAAAGCGCGCTTTATCGGAACCAACAAAGTAATAAATAGAGCCATCTTCTGGCTTTTTGTCCATGGTTTTAAAGCCAAGGATACCCGCGGCCTGCGCCATGGCTTCAATAATCAAAACACCTGGCATTACAGGGTGATTTGGGAAATGGCCATTAAAGAACGGTTCATTAATAGTGACATTTTTATACGCTACAATGGACTCATTCAAGTTCAGTTCAACAACACGATCTACCAATAAAAACGGATACCTATGAGGTAAGTATTGGCGGATTTCATTTACGTCCATCATTTATTATCAACCTTCTCTAAAAACTTATTAACCTGTTGTTTCAACTGTGAAAACTGCTTTGCCATTTCATCAATTCTTCTGACTCTAGCAACGGTTCGGCGCCATTTATTGGTTGGCTCCATTCCCATTCCTGATGAGAAAGACCCACTTTCAGGAATGGAATGGCTGATCATACTCATGCCTGTAACATGAACATGATCGGTAATATCCAAATGGCCGGCAATACAAACCCCGCCTGAAATAGTGCAAAAAGCACCAATTTTTGTACTTCCAGCAATCGCCGTACTCGCTGCGATCGCGGTATTATCGCCAATTACGACGTTATGAGCAATTTGAACTTGATTATCAATTTTAACGCCATTGCCAATCTGAGTATTTTCTATGGCACCACGATCAATTGTTGTACTTGCACCGATTTCAACCGAATCGCCCAGTACAACAGAACCTAACTGGTTAATCTTTTCCCAGCGCCCCTCATTCGGAGCAAAACCGAAACCATCAGCGCCGATCACGGTGCTACTATGTATGATGCAATTGGCACCCAGCACCACATCATGGTACAAGGTGACATTAGGATAAAGTATAGAGCCTTGGCCTATTTTAACACCTCTCCCAACCACGCAACCGGCACCAATAGTACACCCTTCGGATATCACTGACTCCGCATCGATGACCGCATTCGGCCCGATAACGACATCACTGGCAACACTTGCTGTTGGAGCGATTACTGCACTGGGATGAATGCCAGTCCACGAGTGAGTCTCTGGCACAAACAAATTAGACAATTGAGCGAACGCTAGGTAAGGATTGGACACAACAATGGCATTGCTAACCAGTTGCGCAAGCGCTTCACTTTTCACAAGCACAGCGCCTGCTGATGTTGATTCAAGTTGACTTGCGTATTTAGGGTTCGCCAAAAAACTTAGCTCTTTGAACGTTGCATTGTGCAAGGTTCCCAGCTTTTCAATAACCAAGTTAGGATCGCCTTTTACAAACCCTTGGACTTTGGCGGCCAATTGCCCTAGCGTATGGCTCATATTTTAATTGTCCTTATTAATTCTTTTAACCAGCTCATCTGTAATATCTGATGCACCTGTTGCATATAAGCTAAGCTGTCTATTCAGCACCAAGTCCAATTTACGCTCTTCGATAAGGGACTTAAGAGCCGCCTCACCTTTAGGTGTTAAAGACTGGATTAACTGTTGCTCCAGCTCTTTTGCTTGGCGCTGCATGTTAGCAGCCATAGCTCGAATCTTATTTTGGGTTTCAGCCAATTCTGCACGGCGCTTTTTAAATTCATCCTGAGACAAGGTCAGTTCATCGCGTTTCAAATTGTTCGCGGACGCTTCAAGGTCTTCTTGCTCTTTTTTCAAACGAGCGTCCATTTCAGCCACTTTCTGCTTTGGTTCCTTCGCGGCCTCTTGACCAATATTACTCTGTAAGAGAGCCGATCTAAAATCCACTACGGCAACTTCGGTCGCTTGCACACTGCTTATAAAGCATAGAGCAAAAATGGCGGTTATGAATATTTTCATTGTTCATCCTATTAAATAAAGCGGTCTTAATTAAAAAGTCGTTCCTAACTGGAACTGGAATAAATCAGTTTTATCCCCGTCTTTTGCATTTAAAGGTTTAGCAAAATTAAACGATAAAGGCGCAATCGGTGTAATCCAAGTCCAGCTTAAGCCAATGCTGTATCGAATTTCAGCCAGGTCAACACCTTCATTACAGTCTGTATTACTGCTGAGGCAAGAATCGGTAAACACGTTACCTGCGTCTAAAAATAGAGCAGTACGGACGGATTTATGATCCTCAACCATAGGCAAAGGGAAAATCAACTCTGCGGTACCTGTCATCAAGATATTACCGCCCAAAGCGGAAGGTGTATTCGATGAAGTTGAATCATAAGAGTTCTTTGGCCCTAATGACGAAGCGCCATAGCCTCTTACAGAATAAGAACCACCCGCAAAATAGTTTTCAAAGAAAGGCAGTGTATCTGTGTCACCGTACCCCATACCATAACCTAAGCGCCCTTTAAGACGGAACAGCCAGAGGTCTGAGCCATTTAAGTTCCAATACCCCTGCGAGGTCAGTCCTAACTTAGCATACTGCTGATCGCCAACAGGAAGAGCAACTTCTAAAGAGGCTTTGGTCGAGTAACCTTCTGTTGGTAACACACCACCAATCAGGTCACTGTCACTCCACGTCAAACTGGCAATCACATCATCATAATTGTCGCCGTGAGTCTGAACGTAATCGTCCGTTTCGTTAGATGGATCGTAACCTAATTTGACGGTTGTTTCTTTTATTGTCATCCCAAACGCAAGACGCTGAGTGTCAGAAATTGGGTAGCCATAGTTAACTCCCACACCAATTTCATCTAAATCGTAATCTTCCACATCATCATCAGCATGATCACTTGTCTGATAAAATAATTGAAAGCCTCGACTTACACCATCAACAGTAAAATAAGGGTTATCATAATTGATCGAGTAATCTTGAGTTTGGTTTGTGCGAGACGCATTGAAAGACAACTTATTACCTGTCCCCAAAAAGTTACGCTTTGAAATACCAAAACCAAGGACCGTCCCATCTTCTTGCGAGTAACCAATACTAGCCTGAATACTGCCAGAAGCTTGCTCTTGAACCACAACATCTAGGTCCACTTGATCTGAAGTACCCGCAACTGGCCGCGTACGCAAATCAACGCTACCAAAGAAACCCAGTCGTTCAATTCGGCGTTTGGACGACTGAATTTTTGAATGTGTCGCCAATGCCCCTTCAAACTGTGTCATCTCACGACGCAACACTTCATCCTGAGTTTCACTGTTGCCGCTGAACGTAATGCGGCGAACATACACTTTAGGGCCAGGTGTTATCTGATAGCTTAGATCCACGGTGTGATTATCGAACTTCTCCGGAATCACATTTACATTGGTAAATAAATAACCATTATCCCCAAGTTCTGTTGAGATTCCCTCAATAATCGATGTCACTTCACTTCTAGAGAAGACGTCACCGCTTTTCTGTGTGATCTTTGACCACACGCGATCCTCCGAAATCGGCAGGCTACCACTCAATGAGACATTGTTGATTTTGTAGGGCTTACCTTCGTCCACATTAATGACGATATACACATCACGCTTGTCCGCAGACAAACTTACCTGACTAGAAACAACACTAAAATCCAAATACCCTTTGTCTAAATAGAAGCTTTTAAGCGTGTTGATGTCGCCTTCTATTTTTGCTTTTGCGTATTCGTCCGCAGAACTAAAGGGGTTCCAAGAACCGGTTTCAGCCGACTCAAAATCTTTCGTTAATGTCTCTTCATCAAAATCGTGATTGCCGACGATATTGATGTGTACGATTTTAGCGGTGTCCCCCTCATCAATATTGATCACGATCCCCGTGCGATTACGAGGCATATCTTCAACAGAGATGTCGACTTTGGCACTGTAGCGACCAAGCGCATAGTATTGACGCTGAAGTTCTTGGGCAATTTGATTGAGTGTTTCTGGCTTATAAATCTCACCTATTTCTAACCCAGATAACTTTAATCCGCGCTCTAAATCTTCGGTTTTGATTAGCTCATTGCCTTCAATGGTCAAATTACCAATAGAAGGTCGCTCATCAACATCAAAAACCAGCACGTTATTTTCTTCATAGACATCAATATCACTAAAGTAACCCGTGTCAAAAAGAGCCGTAATGGCTTGATACACTTTACCAGAGTCATATGACTCGGTCTTATCAAAACCAATCACATCAAAAGCTCTGGCTGATGGCATCTGCACGAGCCCATCAATACGAACATCTTCTACCGTTTTTGCAAAACTCTGCACGCTTAATAAAGCCAACAATACAGCTGAAACGACTTTCACAAATACCTCTCTACAAGCGGGCAATATCGTTAAAAATGGCGACGGCCATTAAAGCAAATAAAAGAGAAGCCCCTAGACGGTACGCCAATCCCTGAATTTTTTCAGACACTGGCTTACGTCGGATGGCCTCTATGCCAAAAAATAACAAATGCCCACCATCCAACATAGGAATGGGCAATAAATTAAGCACCCCCAAACTAACACTGAGGTAAGCCATGAATTTCAAAAAGGACTGAAGTCCAGAGTCTGCTGACGCACTGGCCACTTTAGCAATGGTAATGGGGCCAGATAAATTATCTACCGAAATCAGACCTTGCAACATTTTACCAATAGAAGATACGGTTAACGAGACCATCTTATAAGTTTGCTCGACACCATAATTCAGCGACTCAAACACACCATATTGACGCTCACGAATAAGACTGTCATCCCATTTCGGAGGTACAACAGCCAGACCGGCATACCCTATTACACGACCATTCTGCTCCATAGAATTCGGCGTTAACGTCAAGACCGTGACATTTTGCTGACGTTGCACTTCAATACGCAACGCCTTATTTGGGCTTTTCTGCACCAGCGACACAACTTGCTGCCAATTTTTAATCACCACACCATTGATGGCTAAAATCTGGTCATCCGCCAAGAAACCCGCTGACTCTGCAGCACCGCCGGCAACAACCTGAGCAACAATAGGAAGCACTTCAGGTTGCCATGGAGACACACCAAACGCACGAATTAAATTATCTGGCTCCTCTCCTACCAACCATCGATCAAAGTGAATGGCATCTTCATGTAAAGATCCGCCCCCTTCTGATTGATAACGAACCATAATGGTTCCCGTTTTACCTATCAAGCTCGCTAACACTAAATTTACATCTTCCCAAGAAGCAACCGACTCCCCTGCGATGGCTACAAACTCATCGCCAATTTGAAGCTGAGTTTGCGAGACAGGCGAATTTGTCGAGATATTGCCGACTTTAGGAGCAATCGATTGCACACCAAGTAGCGCGACTAACCCATAAATGACAATCGCCAAAATAAAATTAGCAACCGGACCGGCGGCAACAATAGCAATACGCTGCCACACGGTTTTCGAGTTAAATGTCTGATCTCTTAGAGTTTCAGGCACATTCCCTTCACGCTCATCGAGCATTCGAACGTAACCACCAAGAGGAATCATCGCCAAGGTATATTCCGTGCCAGTTTTTCCAACATAACGATAAATCGGCTTGCCGAAGCCAACCGAAAAGCGCAACACTTTAACCCCACAGCGCCGCGCCACAAAGAAATGGCCAAATTCATGAAACGTAATAAGAAGACCAAGAGCAACAACAATAGAAAGAACATTCTGTATCATGAAAAGCTACCACGAGAAATCATATCCAGAGCCAGCTGACGTGCAGCGCGGTCAGCGTCAAACACATCGTCAAGAGAGCTCACCCCAACAATATCAGCAGACATCAATACTCGCTCATTCAATCGAGCAATATCCAAAAAGCCAATTTGGCGATGCAAAAAAGCCTCAACCGCGATCTCATTAGCCGCATTTAAGACGGCCATCGCCGTTCCGCCCATAAACCAAGCATCCGCTGCCAATTTCAAATTAGGAAAACGGGCCAAGTCAGGCGCTTCAAAATTCAATCGAGCAACATCAACCAAATTTAAAGGAGCCACATTCGTTCCAATTCGCTGAGGCCAACTCATACCGTAAGCGATTGGAATTTTCATATCAGGGTTACCCATTTGGGCAATCACAGACCCATCCAAGTAAGACACCATTGAATGAATAATGCTTTCTGGATGAACCACCACATCCACGTCATGAGGCGTCACATCAAACAACCAACACGCCTCAATCAATTCAAGGCCTTTGTTCATCAAAGAAGCAGAATCAATCGAAATCTTTTGCCCCATAGACCAATTTGGGTGCTTACAAGCTTGTTCAGGTGTAACCGACTTCATTTCCTCTAGCGTCCAAGTTCTAAATGGACCACCAGATGCCGTAAGGAGTATTTTTGACACATCCCGTTTATGAGCGCCATGTGACGTTTGCGGCAAACTTTGATAAATCGCATTATGCTCGCTGTCTATTGGCAACAACATGACATCGTTCCGAGCAACCTCATCCATAAAAAGCTTGCCAGCCGTAACCAAGGACTCTTTGTTCGCCAACAACGTCCGCTTACCTGCTCGAATACCAGCCAATGTCGGCTTTAAACCAGCAAATCCCATAATTGCGGCCATCACCTGATCAACAGCAGCGTCAGCCGTAATGCTCTCTAATGCTTCCGCTCCCCACTCAAATGAAATATCCATTCCATGGCACTGTTGAGCCAATTCATCTCGAGCTGCCTGCGTCCCCATAACGACTCGCTGCGGTGAAAAGCGACGACAGATATCCGCCATTTTTGCCACACTTTTATTGGCTGAAGCACTGACTAAAACAAATTTTTCAGGGTGCTGAGCAATGATATCCAGAGTGCTTTGACCAATTGACCCCGTCGCCCCTAACAAACAAATACCTTGCATTAAAGCCATCCCACCAAACTAAGCAGCAACACATAAATCGGAGCCGCTGCGGTCAAGCTATCAACACGATCCATCACACCACCATGACCCGGAATCAAATGGCTTGAATCTTTTATACCCTCGTGTCGTTTAAATAAACTTTCAGTCAAATCACCTAAAACAGAGACAGAAGACGTTACTAGCGCAATAACCGCCAACAAACACCAATTAGAAAGTGAGAAATCACTCAAAAAGGCAAAGATAATTACGCCAGTTTGGGTCAACACCAAACCACCAACTACACCTTCCCAAGACTTTCCAGGGCTAACAAAGCGCGCTAGCTTTCTTTTGCCGAAAGCACGCCCCGCAAAATAAGCGCCAGAATCCGCCCCCCAGATCAACCCCATCAGCAACAACACCCAAACAACAAAGTCATTTGACTGTTTAAGGACAACCAAAGCCGACCATGTGGAAATCAAGACCAACACACCAAACAGCAAGCGACTTAAAACAAACTTCCACACCAACAATGTTGGATATCGAGTGACCCAATACAGCGCCAGCCCCCATAGAATGGGGCTCATATAAAGCGACATTTCCTGAAGATGATTATTCAAAACCAAAAAGCACACTGCGCCGATACAAAGCGCAAACACCACTCGACCGACTTGGTTGTTAACACCGGATAAACGCGCCCACTCCCAACCAGCCAAAACCACCACAGCCGCCATCGCAAAAATAAAGCTCGTGGCCTCAAGCACAAACACAGCACAAACAAATAAAACAGCCATTACAATGGCACTAAGAATTCGAGGAAGTAACATGTTTATCGACCACCGTAACGACGTTGACGATTTTGATAAGTTTGGATAGCCTCATCAAAATGTTGTTGATCAAAATCCGGCCATAATACCGGCAAAAAAACACACTCAGAATACGCAGTTTGCCATAGCAAAAAATTGCTTATACGTTCTTCACCAGAAGTACGAATTAGCAAATCAGGAGGAGGTAAATCGGACAATTGAACATACTCACCCAGCAACGTCTCATCCACATCGTCAGCAGACAATTCACCCGTTGCCACGCGCTCAGCAATTTTTTTCGCAGCCTGCGCAATATCCCAACGCCCACCATAGTTAGCCGCGATAACCAGTGTCATCTGATCGTTTTCTTTCGTTGCGTCTTCCACGCTTCGAATTTGCTTCTGAAGCCCTTGACTAAAACCCGACAAGTCTCCCACGACGCGAAGCCTAATCTTATGCTGGTTTAAGCGCTTCAGCTCTTTTTTCAAAGAACGCATAAACAGCGCCATCAACCCATCCACTTCCAGTTTAGGGCGTTTCCAATTTTCGCTTGAAAAGGCAAACAAGGTTAACACTTTAACGCCTGCTTTTGCCGACGCTTCCACCACACGTCGAACCGCCGAAGCGCCTGCAGTATGACCTGCAATACTGGGAAGGTGCTTTTTCTTTGCCCATCGATTATTGCCATCCATAATAATGGCAATATGATCAGGCGCGACTACTGGTTCAATTCCAGCGCCATCTAATTCAGACATAGCGTTATCCTAGTCAATAAAAAAAGCGAGCCCAAAGGCTCGCTTTTTTTATTAGATTTCCATCAAGTCTTTTTCTTTTGCAGCAAGACGTTCTTCCACTAGAGCAACATACTTATCTGTGATTTTTTGAACTTGATCCTGTCCACGACGATCGTCGTCTTCAGAAATTTCTTTTTCTTTCACTAGGTCTTTCAAGCTACCGTTAGCATCGCGACGAATATTACGGATGGCAATACGGCCATTTTCCGCTTCGTTCTTGGCTTGCTTGAAATAGTTTTTACGCGTTTCTTCTGTCAGAGCCGGCATAGGAATTCGAATCAAATTACCATTGGTAGCCGGGTTCAAGCCCAAATCGGATTTCATAATGGCTTTTTCAATTTCTGGCACAAGATTGTTCTCCCAAGGAGAAATACCAAGCGTTCGTGCGTCTTCAACAGTGATGTTGGCAACTTGGCTAAGCGGCGTTTCAGAACCGTAGTAGTTCACTTTTACCGAATCTAGAATACTAGGATGTGCACGACCTGTACGGATTTTTTTAAACGCAGACTCTACAGAAGCCACGGCTTTGCCCATACGGTCTTCTGCATCTTTAAGAATTTCGTTGATCATAATTTCCTCACTTAATCAGTGTACCTTCACTGCCGCCAACCATGATATTCACCAAGGCTCCAGGCTTATTCATATTAAATACGCGAATCGGCATCGCATGGTCACGAGTCAAACAGATCGCGGTTAAATCCATAACCCCCAACTGTTTTTCAAGGACTTCATCGTAACCCAATGTATCATACTTCACGGCTGTCGGATCTTTCATTGGATCAGCCGAATAGACGCCATCCACTTTTGTTGCTTTCAATACAACGTCAGCATCAATCTCAATACCACGCAAACAAGCGGCAGAGTCAGTTGTAAAGAATGGATTACCCGTGCCAGCTGAAAATATAAGCACATCACCTTCTTTCATCAGACGCATTGCTCGACGTCGATCATAAGGCTCAACAATACCGGTCATTGTAATCGCTGACATAACCCGAGTCGCAATATTGGCACGCTCTAAAGCATCGCGCATCGCTAACGCATTCATAACGGTCGCTAGCATCCCCATGTGGTCACCGGTTACTCGATCCATACCAGCCTGGCTCAACGCCTGACCACGGAACAAATTACCGCCACCAATAACAATACCCACTTCCACACCAATGCCGCGCAATTGACCAATTTCCAATGCGATACGATTTAGCACTTTCGGGTCGATACCAAAGGACTCATCACCCATCAAGGCTTCGCCGCTCAGCTTAAGCAAAATTCTTTTGTATTTTGGACTCTTTTCTTTTGGCATATCAACCTCCGGCAATGATTTCATTTCTTGAATAACTGAGGTCAATGTAGCCGACACTCATCGCACTTGTCTTTCATAAAAAGGGGCAGTCAAGCTGCCCCTTTTTTTGCAAGACATCACAACAAAGAATTAACCTCTAAGTTGTGCTGCTACTTCTGCTGCAAAGTCGACTTCAGCAACTTCAATGCCTTCACCTACTTCTAGACGAATGAAAGAAGTCACTGTTGCGCCAGCGTCTTTAACAAGCTGACCAACTTTGATTTCTGGGTTCTTAACAAAAGGCTGCTCAGTCAAGCTGTTTTCAGCCAAGAATTTCTTCATACGACCAACGATCATTTTATCAACGATCTCAGCTGGCTTACCAGCCATGTCTGGCTGCGCACGAACAATTTCTTCTTCTTTTGCAAGAACTTCTGCAGGCATGTCTTCACCACGTACTACGCGAGGAGACACAGCAGCAACGTGCATAGAAACATCTTTAGCTAGCTCTGCGTCGCCGCCTTCTAGCTGAGTCAAAACAGCGATTTGACCATTACCGTGAAGGTAACCACCAACCAAACCACCTTCAATGATTACAGCACGACGAGGCGTGATGTTTTCACCGATTTTTTGAACCAAAGCTTCGCGTGCTTCAAGCATGTCACCTGAAATCACTTTAGCCATGTCAGTTTCTTTTGTTGCAAAAACAACATCAGCTACTTTGTTTGCAAAGGCAAGGAAACCTTCATCACGAGAAGCGAAGTCAGTTTCAGAGTTTACTTCAACCAAAACGCCGTAAGATGAATCATCCGCTACACGCATAATGATTGTACCTTCAGCAGCAGTACGACCTGCTTTTTTAGCTGCTTTCATGCCACTTGATTTGCGTAGCTCTTCGATAGCCAGTTCGATGTCACCGTCAGCGGCAGAAAGTGCTTTTTTGCACTCCATCATACCTAGACCAGTACGCTCACGTAGCTCTTTTACCAATGCTGCAGATACTGCGGCCATGTTAAATCCTCTTTATACCAATTCAAATTTAAAAAAGGAGGTAGAAACCTCCCTTTAGAAACCAGAACAAACTAGAAAGTTTGCTTACGCTTCAGTAGCTTCGCTTACTTCAACGAACTCGTCAGCAGTACCAGCAGTCGCATTGCGACCTTCAAGAACTGCATCAGCAAAAGCACCAACGTACAACTGAACCGCGCGAATCGCATCATCGTTAGCTGGGATGATGTAATCAACACCATCTGGATTGCTGTTAGTATCAACGATACCGATAACAGGAATACCTAATTTGTTTGCTTCTTTAATAGCGATACGTTCGTGATCAACGTCAACTACGAACAATACATCTGGAAGGCCGCCCATGTCCTTGATACCACCCATAGAAAGCTCTAGTTTTTCAAGCTCACGAGTACGCATCAAAGCTTCTTTTTTAGTCAGCTTATCGAATGTACCATCGGACATTTGTGTTTCAAGCTCACGTAGACGCTTGATAGATGCACGAATAGTTTTGTAGTTAGTCAACATACCACCTAACCAACGGTGGTTAACGTATGGCATACCAGAGCGAGCAGCTTGCTCTTTGATTGTTTTAGATGCAGCACGCTTAGTACCAACAAACAACACCTTGTTTTTGTTTTCAGCCATTTTTTTAACAAGCTCAAGAGCGTTGTTAAGAGCTGGAACAGTGTGCTCAAGGTTAATGATGTGAATCTTGTTACGAGCACCGAAAATGAAAGGCTTCATTTTTGGGTTCCAGTAACGAGTTTGGTGACCGAAGTGTGAACCAACCAATAATAGGTCGCGCATAGAAACTGTAGGCATTTTACTATCCTTTAAATTTGGGTTATTTATGCTTACCAGCTAAAAACGTCAGTCAAACAAGGTTTAAAGCAACCTAAGACACCCAAGACATTTTTATTTATTGCGGCAAGATCGTTGATTTAAGTTAATTCGCTTATTTTGGACACAAGCCCAATAAGCCGGCGTTTTATACCATATTTTACAAAAAACCAAAAGGCTTGAGTGCTTTTTTTACTGGCTTTTTGAGTCGTGTTTTTTTCAAGCAGAGAGGCGATTCTAGTGCCCAAGTCATGTAGAATATCCCGCAACCTACTTTTTATATAGACACACACCGATTTAAGATACGCAAATTATGAGCAACGAAACCTTACAAAAAGTCGAAGAGCTGACCAAAAATGGACGCAGCAACGTTCCTAACTGGACCCCTCGCACAGCGTCTACCCGATTCACTGACATCAGCGACATTGAAGGCATGCGAACCGCAGGCAAACTGGCTGCCGAAGTGCTGGTTATGCTAGAAGAATTTGTTGTCCCTGGCGTGACCACGGAACAACTCGACATTATTGCGCATAACTACATTGTTGATATTCAAGGCGCGATTCCTGCGCCACTGAATTATCATGGCTTTCCGAAATCCTGCTGTACGTCTGTAAATGACGTCATTTGTCATGGCATTCCAAATGACAAAGCATTGAAGAAAGGCGACGCCGTTAATATTGATATCACCATCATTAAAGATGGCTATTATGGCGATACCAGCAAGATGTTTTTTGCCGGCCCAGCATTGCCACATGCAGAGCGACTTGCGAAAGTAACCCAAGAGTGTCTTTACCTTGCCATTGACATGGTTAAGCCAGGCACACGACTAGGTGACATTGGCGCGGCCATTTCAGCACACGCACACAAACACCACTATTCAGTGGTAGAAGAATATTGTGGGCATGGTGTCGGCACCACTTTTCATGGTGAACCACAAGTTGCGCATTACGGAAAAGCCGGCACGGGTGTCATGCTTGAAGAAGGCATGACACTGACGATTGAGCCCATGATCAACGCAGGCAAAAAACAAGTCAAACACACAGGCCCAGATAACTGGATTGCCAAAACCAAAGACGGCCGACTGTCAGCACAATATGAACATACCTTATTGGTAACCGCTTCAGGTGTTGAGGTTCTCACTCGTCGCCCAGAAGAAACTCGCTTCTCATAACGAAGCGAGTTTTTTATTCGACTGACACGCCACTAATTTGCGGCACTATTTTAAAAATCATTATTCATTCTTCGAGGCTCTTGTATGGACTTCCCTGCTTTTCCAGACGCTCCGCCACTGCTATCAACGGAAGAAAAACACGAACTGTCCCAGCCGGGCTGCTCTATTCCGCGCTACAAAGCCATTATTGAAGAAAAAACCAACATTTATAACGACCTTTTTCACTCGCTTTATCCAATCGAGAAACTCGTAAAAGGTTTATCCTCTTTTTTCGACGAAGTCATGCAAGCCGCATGGACATCAAAAGCGCTCGACAGCGAAGTGCATGTTAGTCTCGTGGCGGTTGGCGGATACGGGCGTGGAGAGCTGCACCCAAAATCAGACATTGACCTACTCATCTTGATCGAGAATGAAACATCGGCTCCTAAAGACAAAATAGAGTCCTTCATTACGTTTTTATGGGACATTAATTTAGACGTTGGGCACAGTGTGCGCACTATAGATCAATGTACCGAGATGGCCGCAAAAGACATCACAGTTATTACTAACTTAATTGAGTCTCGCACCTTAATCGGCCCCGTTGACTTGCTCGCAACATTAAAACTGCACGTTGACATCTCTCAAATGTGGGATGGACATTCCTTTTATCAGGCAAAACTGACTGAACAAAAACAACGTCACGCAAAATATCAAAACACCGCCTACAACCTAGAACCCAACCTAAAAGAGTGTCCAGGCGGCCTAAGAGACATGCAGGTGATTGACTGGGTAGCAAAACGCCACCTTCACACCCATCGACTTAGCGCACTAATAGAGAAGCAATTCTTATCAGAAGATGAATACATTCAGCTCAAAGGCGCAGTAAGCAACTTATGGCGCATACGCTGGGCTTTGCATATGGTGGCGGGACGAAAAGAAGATCGACTTCTTTTTGACCACCAACGCACCTTAGCCAAACTGTTCGGCTTTGATGACAATGACTTAAAGCGCAATGTTGAGCGTTTTATGCAAGGCTATTACCAAAGCGTTGCCGCAATCCAACAACTCAACGACTTGCTCCTTCAGCATTTTGAAGAATCCTTTTTAGCCAAAGACGAAATCAATGTTGTCGAAGTCCTAAACGACCATTTTCAAATTGCCAATGGTCAGCTTGAAGCACGCTCTAATACGCTCTTTCAAGACAATCCTTCAAGCATGCTTGAAATATACGTCTTACTTGGTGCCCACGAACACATCAAAGGTATTCGTGCCAACACCATGCGACAGCTACGCGACAACTTAGACCTAATTGACGACGACTTTAGAAACAATAAAGTCAATACAGATCTCTTTCTTGATATCATTGCCAGCCGATATCGCCTTACCAGCATATTAAGATCAATGAAACACCTTGGGCTACTTGGTCGATACTTACCAGAGTTTGGTGCCATTATTGGGCAAATGCAGCACGACCTATTCCATATTTATACGGTAGATGCTCATACCCTCCAGCTGGTCGAGAATTTGCGACGCCTATGGTTACCCGAATTCAAACAAAAATTCCCGATTTCTGCTCAGGCCATTCGCCATGTAGCAAAAGTCGAGTTGCTCTATATCGCTGGTTTGTACCACGACATCGCGAAAGGACGTGGCGGGGACCATTCGGAACTGGGTTGCGTTGACGCTCAAGCCTTTTGTGAGCGACACGGTCTGCCAAAGCGAGACACCGACCTTGTCGTCTGGCTGGTTCGAAACCACCTCTTCATGTCTGTGACAGCCCAACGCAAAGACATTTCAGATCCAGAAGTCATCTGGGAATTTGCCAGCTATGTGAAAGACCAAGAACATCTGGATTACCTTTTCATTCTAACCGTAGCGGACATCAACGCCACCAACCCGACAATGTGGAACAGTTGGCGCGCGTCTCTTATGCGTCAACTTTATTTGGAAACCAAGCGAGCCTTGCGCCGTGGTCTAGACTACCCGATTGATGCCGACATGATCAGTGACGAACACAAACAACGAGCACTGGAAATTATTATCGAGCGAAATGTCGATATCATGGAAGCCGAAACCATTTGGGAAACCATAGAAGAAGAGTATTTCATACGCTCAAATGGCGATGAAATTGCCTGGAATACCGAAGCCATTTTGCGTCATAGACCAAGCGATAAACCACTGATTGCGATCACCCCACTTGGCGGTCGAAATTTTTCTGGTGCCAGCAAAATTTTTATTTACACGCCCATTAGCAAACACCTGTTTGCCGTTACGGCCGCCACATTCGAGCAGCTTGGGCTGACTATTTTGGACGCCAAAATCAGCCACACCACCAACAACTACAGTCTAGATAGTTTTGTCGTTATGGACAGCAACGACAACGACACCAATCTTCATTTAGACAAAGAACGCATTACATTGATTCGTAAAACCTTGATGGAGCAACTTGAAACACCGTCTCTTTTCGAGAGTGTCGTACAGCGCCACACACCCAGAATACTCAAAATATTCAACTCCCCGTCAACGGCTCATTTTGTTAGCCAACCGGAAGAAGTGTGGTCTGCGCTCGAAATAACCGCACCCGATCGACCTGGCCTGCTAGCTCTCGTCGGACAATTTTTCATGAACCACAATATCATGCTGCACAAGGCCAAAATCGCTACCCTAGGTGAGCGAGTGGAAGACACTTTCTACATCACAGAGGAAAATGGCGACCTCATCACGGATCCTGACACCATGAACAATATCTGCACCCTTTTAAAAGAGAAAATAGACCGTTTTTCTCAAGCAATGGACTAAAGACCAATGAACCCTCTTATACATTCTTTGCACCCATACCCATTCCAGAAGCTTGCTGAGCTGATCGAAGGGTTAACGCCCAATCCAGACAAGCCGCTGATTAAACTGACCATTGGCGAACCTCAGCATGAAGCACCCGCGATTGTGCTTGAAACACTCGCCAATAGTTTGGGTGGCGTGAGCAAATACCCAAGCACCAAAGGGGAGCTTCCTCTTCGGGAAGCCATTAGCAAATGGGCTATTAAGCGCTTCAATTTGGATGCACTCAATCCAGACACAGAAGTATTACCGGTGACAGGCACTCGTGAAGCATTGTTTGCCATCACGCAGACCTTAGTCGGTGAAAAAGAACAACCTCTTGTCGTCAGCCCAAATCCGTTTTACCAAATTTATGAAGGGGCCGGCATTCTTGCGGGTGCTGACCTACACTTTTTACCTTGCGGCTCAGAAACGAACTATAAAGTCGACTACCAACAAGTAAGCGATGAGACATGGCAGCACTGCGAAGTACTGTTTGTGTGCTCTCCTAATAACCCAAGTGGCAGTATCACCACCCTAGAGGAATACGCCTACCTGATTGAAAAAGCACAAGCGTTTAACTTTACCATTGTTGCTGATGAGTGCTATTCAGAAATTTATTTTGGGGAACAAGCACCTCTGGGCTTATTAGAAGCATGCCAGCAACTTGGTCACACCACGTACAAGCATTGCCTTATCTTCCAGTCGCTGTCCAAACGCTCTAACCTACCAGGCTTAAGATCTGGCTTTGTCGCAGGTGATGCGACTATTCTGAAACCGTTTTTGCTGTATAGAACTTACCAAGGCTGCGCAATGCCAATACATCACCAAGACGCATCCATTGCCGCTTGGAATGATGAAGAACACGTCATTAAAAATCGTGAAATTTACACTCGCAAATTTGACTCTGTATTAGAAATACTGTCCCCCGTCATGCCCATTTCAAAACCCGAAGCCGGGTTTTACCTGTGGCCTGAACTTACTATGACAGACGAAGATTTTTGCACTTTGCTGTATCAAGAAGAATCGGTTTTAGTTCTACCAGGCAACTATTTAGGCAGAGAAGACAACGGCAACAACCCTGGCAGCCACCACGTAAGAATGGCGCTCGTTGCAGAAGAGTCTGAATGTGTTGAGGCTGCCAAAAGAATCCGGAATTTCTTAAGCCGCAGATAATTACCAAATTTTAGTTAGACAACTCAGTTGGAGAGCACACATGAGCAATACCATTTTCGCATTCGGTCTAGGCATCGGAGCACAAAACAAAGAAGGCAACTGGCTAGAGGTTTTCTACCCGACACCGAGCCTTAATGTTGAAAAAAGCACACAAGATGCACTTCTGGAAAGCACCAATTATGAAGGTGGAAACAGCACCATCGTATTAGACGAAGGTGACTTGAACCGTCTTCACATGAGCCTTTTAAAAGCAGGCAACATTGAGCAAGCAGAGCTTGCCTCGCGTCTAAAAGCCTCGACAAAGCCTGTGATTCTATGTGTGCTTGCGACCGACGAAGCGCCAAGCAACCCAACTGAAGTCTATCTAAAGCTTCAGCTAATCTCTCACCGCCTTGTTCAACCACACAACACCGTGTTGGATGGCATGTTCGGCTTGTTGATCAATACCGCTTGGACAAGCGAAGGTCCTATTGATGTTCGTGAATTGGCAGATCGTCAGTTAAGCGCACGCATGGAAGGCCGCACAATCGAGGTCTTTAGCGTTGATAAATTCCCTAAAATGCTTAACTTCATCGTTCCTACCGGCATTCGTGTAGGCGACGCAGCACGAGTACGCTTAGGCGCACATTTAGCCGAAGGCACAACCGTGATGCACGAAGGTTTTGTCAACTTTAATGCTGGCACACTGGGTAACAGCATGGTTGAAGGCCGTATTTCTGCAGGTGTTGTTGTAGGAAATGGTTCCGACCTTGGCGGCGGTTGCTCGACAATGGGAACTTTATCTGGTGGTGGCAACATTGTCATTGCAGTTGGTGAAAAATGCCTAATTGGCGCCAATGCGGGTATCGGTATCGGTCTTGGTGATCGTTGTATTATTGAATCTGGTCTGTATATTACAGCGGGCTCTAAAGTGGCCGTTCTTGATGAAAACAACCAAGTTGTTTCTACAGTGAAAGCGCGTGATTTGTCTGGTCAATCAGACCTTCTATTCCGTCGCAACTCTTCAACGGGCGCGATTGAGTGCAAAACAAACAAAACCGCCATCGAATTAAACGAGGCGTTGCACGCTCACAACTAATTCAGTACCAAGAACCAACAAGCGCCATTTTGAACCTTTTCAAAGTGGCGCATTGCGGGGAAATAAAATGATTGAAATATATGGCATTAAAAACTGCGATACCATGAAAAAAGCCTTTCGTTGGCTAGATGACAACAACCTTGACTATTCGTTTCACGACTATAAAAAAGAAGGCGTTAACGAAGCGCAAGCAAAAGCATGGCTTGAACAACTTGGCTGGGAAAATGTCATCAATAAACGCGGAACAACATGGCGTAAATTAGAAGAAGACGTCAAAAATACAATGGATAACAACAGCGCCATCCAAATTATGTTGGCTCAACCCTCGATTATTAAGCGACCTCTCATCACGTTTAAAGAGTCCATTTTACTGGGCTTTAATGCAGAGGAATATAGCCAAAAATTGCTTTAGGTTGATCCACTAACGCAGTACAGGTGTGTAAATGCGAGGGGTTTCTTTTCTCTGAGTCATCGGTGCCACAGTTGGTGTATAGCCAGAAGAAGAAACATCCGAGCGAATAACAGGGACAAAATAAGATTCTTGAATAACAGGCTGCTGAATAAGGCTACAACCAGTGGAAATCAACCCTAAAAAAACAATGACACCTAACTTCATAACCCCACCTTAATTTGAATCTCCTGTTATAGTAACAGAATCTTCCATAAGGTAGCGAAATCCAATACAAAGGTAAAGAATGTCTGACTTGTCCCCCACCCTAAAACTTGCCCTAGATCTTATTTCTCGTCCCTCTGTCACACCAGAAGACGCTGGCTGCCAAGACCTCATGATAGAACGATTAAAAAACATTGGTTTTGAGATCGAACTCATGCCTTTTGGCGAGGTTAAAAACTTCTATGCAAAACGCGGCACATCAGGGCCAAACCTCTGCTTTGCTGGCCACACAGATGTTGTTCCAACAGGGCCTGAAGCCGAATGGAAAATACCGCCGTTCTCACCCGCCATCGTAGATGGCATATTATATGGACGCGGAGCAGCAGACATGAAAGGCAGTTTAGCAGCCATGGTGACAGCCGCTGAAAATTTTGTTGCGAAACACCCCGATCACCAAGGCCAGATATCCTTTCTAATCACAAGCGATGAAGAAGGCCCATTTGTTGATGGCACCACTCGTGTTGTGGATGCCCTTATGGAACGAAACGAAAAAATTGACTGGTGCATTGTCGGCGAACCATCCAGTACAAAAACATTAGGCGATATCATAAAAAATGGCCGCCGCGGCTCATTCAGTGGCGACTTGACAGTCTACGGCAAACAGGGGCATGTTGCTTACCCTCACTTGGCGGAAAACCCCATTCACCTAGCAGCGCCAGCGCTTGCTGAGATGGCCAATGCTCACTGGGATAACGGAAATGACTTTTTCCCCCCTACCAGCTTCCAAGTGTCCAACATTCAATCAGGAACAGGGGCAACCAATGTTGTCCCAGGTAAACTGAATGCGCAGTTTAACTTCCGTTTTTCGTCTGAATTAGACTTTGATGCGCTTAAAGTTCGTGTCATAGACATCCTAGATAAACACAATTTACGCTATGACATCGAATGGACCTACAATGGCCTACCATTCTTGACTCGACCCGGTGAACTAGTCGATGCCATTGTTGACGCCGTTCAATCCACAGTAAACATTACCCCAGAGCTGTCCACTTCTGGCGGAACGTCAGATGGTCGATTCATTGCAAAAATGGGAACCCAAGTGGTAGAGCTTGGTCCAATTAACGCTACGATTCACCAAATTAATGAATGTGTGGACGCAGAGAGCTTAAATCACCTTTCAACAATCTACACTCGAATACTAGAAAACCTTTTTACGAATGTAGAGCAAAACACCCCATAAACCGATACGAAAAAGCCACGCAAAATGAGAAACATCATACACAAAGCGGCCATGAAACTGGGAAATAACCCAAGACAGGCCTTAATCAAAATGATCCAAGGTGGATTGGTGTTTGTCTTTGGCGTGCTGATGCTTATGGTGGCTGACCGCGTTATCGCAGAATCGTTGGCCCAAGAAATCATCGCATTGTTTGGGCTCATCCTTGCAGGTTGTGGCGTGTTATGGACATTAATAGGTTACCTATCCATGAGTGTTCTGCGAATTTATCACATGATTAAAAAGAAGGATTAGAACGATGCAAACGGATATCGAAATATATGTATTGTCTTGCCCGACAGAGAAGATCATCAATTGGCTAGAAAGCACCTTTACTCTTGTTAAAAAAAGCGCGCCTTCTTCTCTGTGTTCTAAAGTAACAGTAATAATGAATGACCATGATGTCGAAGTCACAATTTTAGAACAAGCTGCAGGAAAGCGATTCACCTCTATTTGGTTTAACTCCGACCAAACCCCTTGGGAAAATGACATTGCCTGCGCAAAACAAGCCTTTAACGCACTAAATTGCGAGGTGCGGTGTAACTTTCAAGGATGGGAAGAAGAAGGCGAACAGGACCCAGACCAATGGTGGCGAATCAATAGCTACGAAGAAGGCCCTTTTATTTGGAACTAACCTTCCACATTGATAAAAATAGCAAAACAGAAAGATTAAGAGAGACATTTACATGCAAATTACACTTCTCAAAGGCAAGCTTCACATGGCCAGCGTCACCCAAGCAGAGCTTTGGTATGACGGTTCTTGCGCCATTGATAAAGACCTTGTAGAGCTTGCTGGCTTTAGAGAATTTGAACAGATAGACATTTACAACGTGGATAACGGAGAGCGCTTTCACACCTACGTAATTCTTGCAGAAGCTGGCTCAGGCACCATTTCAATGAACGGTGCGGCAGCAAGAAAAGTGCAAGTGGGTGACCGTGTCATTATTGCCGCTTATGGACAAATGAACGAAGCAGAAGCCGACGAGTTCAAGCCAAAGTTAGTTTATTTAAACAAAGATAACACGGTAGAAAGAACAACCAACACGATTCCTGTACAAAAAGACTAAACACGTCGAGCCTCGCACAGCAAAAAGCGATTTCAAGAACAAAAAAAGGCCGCTTCTACATTTTATTAGAAGCGGCCTTTTTTATATTCAGAAATTACGCTAAAGCAGCCAAAGCGGCTTCGTAATCTGGCTCATCAGCCGTCTCTGCAACTTGTTCCGTGTAGATTACAGAACCCGTCTCATCCAAGATAACAACAGAACGTGACAAAAGCCCAGCAAGAGGACCGTTTGCAAAAGCAAGCCCGTAATCCTTACCAAACGTTGAGCGAAATGTTGAACCAGTATCAACATTATCAATACCTTCTGCACCACAAAAGCGCGCTGCTGCAAAAGGCAAGTCAGCCGAAACGCACACAACATTAACGCCTTTTAATGCCGCCGCAGATTCGTTGAATTTACGAACAGACATAGCGCAAGTTGGCGTGTCTACAGAAGGAAAAATATTCAGTACCAACTTAGCACCAGCATAATCTGCCAACGTCGCTACTGACAAATCTGTTTTTACCAGCTCAAACGCTGGTGCTGCAGAACCTACCGCAGGAAGAGAGCCAACAGTCTCAAAAGGGTTTCCTTTTAGCGTAACAGTTGCCATAAACACCTCATAAATATAGTAAAGAATTAACCGCGAATAATAGAAACGTTTTCTGCTTGCTTACCTTTCTCGCCCTCTGTCACGTAAAAACGCACCAGCTGACCTTCTACTAGAAAACGACGACCACGGCCACGAATCGCACGGTAATGAACGAAAACATCATCACCATTTTCCATCGTCAAGAAACCAAAGCCTTTTGAAGAGTTGAACCATTTAACCGTTCCTTGCTCACGATCATCATCTTCGTCTTCTTCAGACTCTGAATCAAATCCCGTTGAGCTGGCTTGGCTTACCATAGCACCAACATAAACAGACACTAAAATAAAAGCAAAATATACAAGGAAATTTGCGCTCATCTCTTCTTTCAATACGCCCGCAATTAGTAAAGGCACAATCAAAGCAATTACAAGGCTAACGATAAACGTGCGCAATGAAAATAAACCGGAACCAACAGAAGACCCTTTACTACGTGAAACATTATCCTGATGATCATTCATAAAAATATATCTCTTATTAAATTGAATATTATTGTGAAGCAGAGACTATCCTAAAAAAATAGACTCCGTATTAGTGCATAAAATGAATAAATAAATATTATTACTAAACTCTTTTCGAAATCACCATGTGAAGCTAAAGAAGATAGTAGTAAAATACTTATCTTCATTTTAGAGCAATTTTCACGCCACTCTTACACTGAACATGACCAAGAATTGCATCATATATTTGTATAGAATCGCTTATAAAGCACGAATTTAGTTTCGTAAGGTTAACACACAGAAGGTATCTATGAACACCTCACAAATCAATCAACGCATTGACGAATTAGAATTCAAACTGCAATTTCAAGAAGATACAATTGACAGTTTAAATCAAGCGCTTATCAGTCAACAGAAAGACATGTTACTGATGCAAGAAAAGCTTGTGTTATTGGGTAATCAGCTAGAATCATATCGACAGCAGCAACCTATTCACGATGGCGATCGACCACCACATTATTAATGCACAAAGTTTATGATGTGGAAGAGTCCAGAGATTTAGAAACATAAATATCAAATCGCCCTGATTTACCTTCCAGCTGATACGTTGGTTCAGAACCATTCAAAAAAGGAGCGCCTTTAGGGCGCTTCACTACCACTCGATACTCTGCAATAGACAAAGCAAACGGCAGTAATTGGTCTGCGTCTGAGTCTTTCCCGATCAGATCTCTAAAAAAAGCCATTTCTTTCTTAGCCGCGGCAGAAGACTTATCGGTGTGAGGGTACATTGGGTCTAAATACACGACATCAAACCGAGTGTCTGGAGGAATCGTAGTGATGTCACCGCTTAACAGCGTCATATCGTTAACAATTTCAGCCACTTCCTCATGAAGTGAAGCACGATACAAGCCATCCTCTAGCATCGCTCTAACAAAACCCACTCGCTCACAAAGAGAAAGAGAGCACCCCAAACACGCCAACACAAAAGCATCGCGACCCAATCCAGCCGTAGCGTCTAAAACCGATAAATTCGCGCGTTTATTTAGACCAACCGCTTTCGCTATGTCTTGCCCTTTGCCGCCGCCAAATTTACGGCGATGATCAACTGCCCCTGATGTAAAGTCGACATATACTGGCTTAGGTGCTCCTTTTCCTGTCTTTGCAATCGCCACGCCATCCCATGTTTTCAGAAGCAAATAATCATATTGAGAAACAAACTTAATGGGTTCCTTCAACAGTATAAAATCGAGGTTCAGCGACGTTGCCAACACGCGGCATTCTGCCTCTAGCGCTTTATCATTTGTCGCAACAGCAATCGAATTAAGCAATGACGCCCTCTCATAAAATCAATATAGAAAAACGATGTGAATAACTGGGTATCGTAGAGTAGATCAGCCATTCAATTTAAAAGCGCATACTAAAAATGGCACAAAAAAATAAGCATTTAAAAATAATGACTAACCATGAATTGTAAACAACCATACTCAGTCTCATTCCATTTGATATAGAAATGAAAAAGTTGATGGTATTTGTCTAGTTTAATAAAAGATAACGGCAATAGTCAGTTAAGACTAACGACAACATCAACTCTCGCCATCGCTCATACACGCTATATGATAGACAGTGCTCAAACGGCTTTAAAGCACCAACAGCCACGACCGGAAAACCAGACAATGACCACCCATTCTTCTAAATAACAGAGTGAGAAGAATGAGGTGAGCAAGACAATGATCAGAATTCAATAACGTCTTGAATATCCGCTAAAATGGTTTAGGAACCAGCGAATCACACTAACGTTTTCCTATCCGAGGCGCCTGTTTCTCCCAACTAATTTCGTCTCGCAAATACGTTGGAATAGCATCATAAGAAGATACCACTTCACCTTGCTGCCACTTCAACAAAGCAAGCTCTGCAATACACGCGGCACGTGGTGCTAAATCAACCAAGACATGTTCAGGAGTGTCAGGAAGCAAAGAAGACAGAACGGATTCATAACACCAGCCAGATCCTATCCCATCAAACTGCTCGTTAAAAGCCACCAGCGATTCGGGTTTCACCACACATTCATCAATCAGTGGTCGAATTTCATAGTTTCCAGCCACTTTATTGACGTGATAGCCACCCAAATAAATTTCGCCCATTCGAGCATCCAATGCAGCCAGCCAGTTGTTTTTACCCGTTTTCTGAAAACCTTCTAATGATAAAGCAGCCAAGGTAGAAACAGGAATAACAGGAAGATCAGCACCAAAAGCAAGCCCCTGCACCACACCTGCACTGATCCGTAATCCCGTGAAGGATCCAGGGCCACGCCCAAATGCGATAGCATCGACATCAGCCAGTGTAATTTCAGCCTGTGCCAAAATTTGATCCACCATTGGCAAAATCAAATCATTATGTAGACGTGGAGCCATGCGGAAATCTTCCAGCACGACGCCATTAAGATTCAACGCCACAGAACAAGCTGGCGTTGATGTATCGAGAGCTAAAATAACCGCCATGAAAAAATTACGCCTTTAGTGACGCTAGCAGGCTTTGCTTGATTTCATTCAAATCGCCAATACCGTTCACTTTCACAAACTTAGGCGCAGAAGCGCTGTCCGCTTTTAGCCAATCTTGGTAATACCCAATCAAAGGCGCCGTTTGATCATGATATACGCCCAAGCGTAAACGCACTGTTTCTTCTGTGTCATCAGCACGCTGAACAAGATCCTCACCAGTTTCGTCATCTTTGCCTTCTACTTTTGGTGGGTTGTAAACCACGTGGTAAGTACGGCCAGAGGCTTCATGCACTCGACGACCACTCATGCGTTTTACAATTTCTTCATCAGCGACATCAATTTCAACAACGTAATCAATTTTAACGCCCGCGTCTTTTAACGCATCAGCTTGAGGAATGGTACGAGGGAAGCCATCAAATAGCGCACCATTAACACAATCTTCTTGCGTTAAACGCTCTTTAACCAAACCGATAATAATGTCATCAGAAACAAGCTGACCGGCATCCATTACCGCTTTTGCTTTCAAGCCCATTTCGCTTCCTGCCTTCACAGCAGCACGCAACATATCGCCAGTGGAAATCTGAGGGATACCAAACTCTTCTGTAATAAATTGAGCTTGAGTGCCTTTGCCAGCGCCTGGTGCACCTAATAATATTACTCGCATAAACGTCTCCAAAAGACAGCGTTAACTGATAAGCAAGGATGACCGACACAGCGCACCATCGACGTGCAATTTGCACGGCAGCACAATGAAAGGTCAAACCATTTGCATACTAAAAAATTGAATGGCCGCCAAGCATACCCAAGCAGCCATCCTTTATGCAAATTTACGTGCCTTTTTTTATCATTTTCTTACCCATACTGGGCATTTATCAACCATATTTGCAATTAGCCTGTATTTTGCATACCACTTGCAATGCCCGCCATCGTGATCATTAATGCCTTATTCACCTCGGCATTTTCCTCATCTTTGCGACTGCGGTATAAAAGTTCAGCTTGCAAATAATGCAGAGGATCAATGTAAGGGTTACGCACATCTATCGATTGGCGAATGGTTTTATTGTCTTCAATCAGTCGCTCTTGTTTCTTAAGCATTTTGACCAAATCACTCACCTGTTTTAACTTGGCTCGCAACAAACGCCCTAACCCTTGAAGCTCTTCTCCCACTAGGCGCTTTTCATAGTACTCAGCAATTTCCGGCTCAGCCTTGGCCAAGACCATGTCGAGCATATCCAAATACGCCCCAAAGAATGGCCATTTTTTGTGCATTTCTCTGAGCTTTTCTAAATTCCCAGACTCTACACCTTGCTGGAGTGCACTTTCAGCACCCAACCATGCCGGTAGCATAAGGCGAATCTGCATCCATGCAAAAATCCAAGGTATAGCTCGTAAGCTTTCCACCCCGCCATCAGAGCGTCTGCGCGCAGGGCGCGACCCCAATGGCAATTTTGCTAATTCTTGTTCTGGTGTCGTCGCCCTGAAATAAGGTACAAAATCATCATGACCGCGGACAATAGATCGATATTGATTCATCCCCACTTCGGCCATTTCATCCATAATGGCACGCCACTCTTCTTTCGGCGGTTCAGCCGGAATCAAAGACGCCTCCATAACCGCAGAGCAATACAACTCCAAAGAACGTACCGCAATATCAGGAATACCGAATTTAAAGCGAATCATTTCACCCTGTTCGGTCACTCGAATCGCCCCATTCACCGAACCTGGCGGCTGAGACAAAATAGCCACATGTGCTGGACCGCCGCCACGACCCACAGTACCACCACGACCATGGAACAAGGTCAGATGAATACCGTGTTTCTTACATAGCCGCGTTAAGGCTTCTTGAGCGCGATATTGACCCCATGTTGCGGCGATTTGCCCTGCGTCTTTGGCGGAATCAGAATAGCCAATCATCACCTCTTGGCGACCATTGATGTAGGCTTTATACCAAGGCAAAGAGAATAATTGCTCAATGATAGGTTCTGCGTTGTCCAAATCAGCCAATGTCTCGAACAGAGGCACAATACGCATAGGGAAGCTGACGCCTGACTCTTTTAACATCAACGCAACAGCCAATACATCAGAAGGCGCACTGGCCATGGAGATAACATAAGAGCCAAAAGAGTTTTGCTGCCCCTTAGAAATCATACTAAAGGTGTCCAACACCTCTTTTACTTCAGCGGTTGGTGTCCATTCCATCGGCAAAAGTGGTCGCTTTGAGTTCAGCTCCGTCAACAAGAAAGCCTGACGAGATGCTTCATCCCACTCGGCATAATCACCCAATCCATAAAAGCGAGTAATCGCTGATAAGGCATCAATGTGACGAGACGCATCTTGTCGTACGTCCAGACGCACCAAGGTAGCTCCAAACGTCGCAGCACAACGAATCAAATCCAATAACGACCCATTTGCTATGACTTTCATACCGCAATCTAATAACGACTGATAACACAAAATCAGATCGTCAGTGAGCTCTTGCGCATCCAGAAAGATATCGTCTTCCGGAATAGGTTTTCCGTCTAGACACGCTTTTGCCCAATTTTTGGTCGCCAGCATTTTGTTTTCTAGGTATCGCAACACTTCACGATAAGGCTGAGCACTGTCACCAACACGCTCACGTAAAGCAGCGTTGCATTGCGTCATCGAAAATTCGGAGCGCAACACGTTTAAATCTTTTATATATAAATCTGCAGCCATCCAACGTGCCAACAAAGTCACCTCTTTGGTCACTTTATGAGTCACATTCGGATTGCCATCTCGGTCACCGCCCATCCAAGTCGCGAAACGGATAGGAGCTAAATCTAAAGGCAATCTTTCGTCCTTAGAAAACACACTGAATTGCTCATCTAACTGACGAAAAAAACGGGGCACGGCTTGCCACAATGATTGCTCAATAACGGCAAAACCCCACTTCGCTTCATCGACAGGCGTTGGACGATCTTCCCGAATCTCATCCGTATGCCAAGCTTGAGTGATGATTTCTTTCAGGCGTCGAACGTGTTTGGTTTCTTCCAGAGGCAGAATGTTGTCTTTGTCTAGCGCTTCTAATTCGCTGGAAATATTGTCGTATTTGCGAATCAAAGAGCGACGCACTACTTCGGTTGGATGAGCCGTAAGAACCAGTTCAATCGACTGAGACTGCAAGGACGCAAGCATTTGCTCGGCGGTGAAGTTTTGTTTATCGAGGCGGGACAGCAAATCACCAACAGGGTTATGGTACACCCCTAAACTTTCATTGGTTCTACGGCGATGGACTCGATGATATTGTTCTGCAATGTTGGATAAATTCAAAAACTGATTAAACGCTCGAGCAACGGGAACGATTTCTTTATCGTCCAATGCTTCCAAGGCCTGAATAAGAGCCGCAGAGTCTCCGGATTGACGCCCATCTTTTGATAGCAATCGAATGTTTTCTACTTTCTCAAGAAAATCATCCCCTAAATGGTTACTCATGCTTTCGCCAAGACAATCGCCTAGCAACCTAACATTTTCACGTAATGACGCCTGTCGATCACTCACTTCATCCTCCTAATATTGCCATTCACGCCCATAACTGAGCATTTATTATTCTTTACAACAACACCGTATTTACAGACCTTCTAGCTTCGCTTGATCCCAATAACGATCTAGCTCCTCCAAAGTACACTCGTTTAATGACTTATTTTGTTCCGCCACAAGCGTTTCAATTCGGCCAAAGCGTCGACGGAATTTTACATTTGTTTTATTCAGCGCGATGTCCGGCGACACATCTAAGTGTCTTGCTAAATTGGTCATCGCAAACAAAATATCGCCCATTTCCTCTTCGATATGCGGACGATCTTGTTCTTTTATCGCGTCTTCAAGCTCATCAAGTTCTTCTCTGATCTTGCTAAAAACGGGGCCTATGTTATCCCAATCAAATCCGACCTTTGATACTTTTTTCTGAATCTTAACCGCTTGCATTAAGGCGGGCATTGACGCGGGAATATCGTCCAATAATTGTCTTGGCGTATCGCCCTTCTCCTGCGCTTTGATTTGCTGCCATTGCGCTGAAATTTGTTCGTCGGTGAGCGATGAGGATTCACCAAAGCGCGCAATTTCCCCCTCAGGAAAGACATGAGGGTGACGCCTTAGCATTTTTTCAACGATCCCTGCAGCCACATCATTAAAGTCAAAACGCCGCTCTTCTTGGGCCATTTGCGCATAGAAGATCACTTGGAATAACAAATCCCCAAGCTCTTCTTTTAAATGTTCAAAATCTTCACGCTCAATAGCATCCAGCACTTCATAGGCCTCTTCAAGCGTATAAGGCGCGATACTTTTGTACGTCTGTTTTTTGTCCCATGCGCAACCAAATTGCTCATCTCTCAAACACGCCATTAAATATTGCAATTGGCTAATCGCGTTACTCAAAAGTCTCTCTCTCTAAACACATTTAAGACATTCGGCAGCTGGTTAATACGGTGCAATAATTTGCTCAATACACTTAACTCGCCCACTTCTATGGTGAAGCGTATGCTCGCCGTATGATTTTCCTTTGCGGACAAGGTATTCATCGACAACAAATTGACTTTCTCATTCGCCAGCAAGCTTGTAATGTCATTCAGCAAGCCCGTTCGATCGTAGGCTTCAACTTGGATATTGACAGGGTACTGATTATCGAGCTCTTCACCCCAGCTTACGTCAATGATCCTTTCAGGTTCATCCAACCCTAGCTGAACGATGTTGATACAGTCCTGTCTATGGACAGAAACTCCACGCCCTTGAGTAATAAAACCAACGATGTCATCACCAGGAATAGGGGTACAACACTTCGCCATTTGCGTTAATAATTTACCCACCCCCAGAATATGAATGTCATTATCTGATGATTTATGGCGGCTCTTTTTCAAACGGATAGGTCGCGTCGGTGTCGTTTCGCCATTGAGATTATAAAAATCATCAATCACTCGCAGTACACGCGCTAACTGAATGTCACCAGCCCCCAACGCCACATACACTTCGTCAGCGTAAGAAAAGTTAAAACGGGATGAAATGGCTTGAAGATCAATACGATTATCTTCAAGGCCAAGCCGTTTCAGCTGTTTGTCCAAAAGCTGTTTACCGGCTTCTAAGTTTTTCTCACGGTCTTCTTTTCTAAACCAGTTTTGGATTTTGGCGCGTGCACGGTTAGTCTGAACGTAACCCAGTGTCGGATGCAGCCAATCTCGGCTAGGCCCACCTTCTTTCGTGGTTAAGATTTCAACCTTGTCACCCGTTTTTAAATGCGTGACCAAAGAAATAATTTTGCCATTCACTTTCGCGCCACGACAGCGATGCCCAATCTCAGTATGAACTCGATATGCGAAGTCCACAGGCGTTGCATTAATGGGCAAATCCACTACATGCCCATCTGGCGTGAAGACATAAATGCGGTCTTGTTCGATATCGCTACGAACTTGCTCCGACAGCGACTCCAAATCCCCTTGGACTTCATGAAAGTCTAAAATGGTTCTTAGCCATTGCAGCTTTTCTTCATAGCTGGTGCTGTTGGAACTTAAATCGGTTCCTTTGTATTTCCAATGCGCGCAAACACCAAGCTCGGCATCTTCATGCATTTTATGAGTACGAATTTGTATTTCAAGAGCCCGCCCTTGAGGACCAATGACAGCCGTATGCAAAGACTGATAACCGTTTGATTTGGGGTTACTGATGTAGTCATCAAACTCTTGAGGAATGGGCCGCCATAAATTATGAACCACGCCAAGTACGCCATAGCATTCCATGGGTTCGTCCACCAAAATACGTACCGCACGTACGTCATACACCTCATCAAAGCCAATGTTCTTGCGCTTCATTTTGCGCCAGATACTGTAGATGTGCTTTGCTCGTCCCATTAAGTCTGCATGAATGTTAATGGCTTTAAGCCGCTCGTCTAGAAGCTTAATCACATCATCAATGTATTGCTGACGATCTAAACGCTTTTCATCCAACCATGTTGCAATGCGTTTATAGTCTGAAGGATAAAGGTAACGAAAAGATAAATCTTCCAATTCCCATTTGATATGACCAATACCAAGTCGATGAGCCAAAGGAGCGTAGACACTTTGAACTTCTAATGCGACAGCAACGCGTCGCTCTTCACTTTGGTGTTTAGCCTCTTTAATCGCACACGCGCGTTCGGCTAGCTTTATCAACACAACACGAACATCATCGATGATAGAGACCAGCATTTTTCGCAGTGACTCTAATTGATTTTCGCTGCTACCAAGCACCTCGGCCGCGGTATCGGCGGTCAGGTTCTTGGACACTTCGCCCATTTTAATTACGCCTTCGATAATCAAAGCCACCTTGCGGCCAAACATATCGGTTACACGAGAAATAGGCAGCTGATCTTCTCGGACGGCACGATAAAGCGCTGCGGCCACCAAGGAATCTTGGTCAGCACGAAAACCGGATAAAATCTCGACCATTTCCAGTCCAGCACGAAAAGTACTTGCTTGCGCTCCCCAATAGGAAGGTCTTGCACATTGCAATTCAGCTTGACGAGCCAACTCACAGGCCATACGCAATGGAACCCGCGTACTGTCGTCAATCAAGTGCGCAAAATGCCCCATCCATGCGTCAATATCGACACTACCATCCTCTAAAACAGGGTGATCTTTTCTTACCGTTACCATTTATCCGCCCTTCAATTTACTTCTTTTTGTGCAGCAACATCATGGTTTCTACATGAGACGTTTGAGGAAACATATCCATCAAACTGACTCGCTCAACACGATATCCTTTTGCAACTAAATACTCGGCATCCCTTGCTAAAGTAGAAGCATTGCAAGAAACATACAATATTTGTGTTGGTCCTATTTTTATTACACTATCTAAAAACTCAAACGCCCCAGCACGAGGTGGATCCAACAACACTTTGGTTATCTTGGTCTTAAAAAGTTCCTGGTTAACCGGCTTGGTTAAATCCGCTGCAATAAACTGCGCATTCTCCAAACCATTTAAACGTGCATTTTCCCGCGCGGCAACCACCATACTGTCTTGAACTTCAACACCAATAACAGACTCTGCCTGTTGCGCTAACGGCAAAGAAAAGTTCCCCACACCACAAAACAAATCCAACACGGTGTCTTGCTTATTTGGACGTAGCCAATCCATGGCCTGAGCGACCATTTTTTGATTCATACTGGCATTGATTTGAATAAAATCTTGAGGATGATAACTCAACGTCAAATCACCAAGATCATAATGACGCATTTTTGCTATTGCGACTTCAGCTTTGCTCGCTTTTGGTGCTTGCCAATACAAGGCAATGCGTTCTTTTTCGGCCCATGCATCCCAAGCGGCTTCAAGTGTTTCTGATATCGACGCTGTTAGTCGAAATAAAACAGACACGCCCTTCGTGTCTTCAAGCAACTCAATGTGCCCCAACGCGCCCGCCAATTCATCGTTTACTAAGGTATTTTTCAACGCTAAAAAAACCTTTTGCAACCCATCCGTCAATACAACACATTGACTGATGGAAACAATATCACTGGACGCTTTACCTCGAAAGCCCAATACAATATCCCCTTTAATGCGATCGATCGCAATACGAGCACGACGACGATAACCAAAAGGAGCATCAGACAAGGGTTCAAGTTCTTGGGTGGTTATCAGATTACGCAACTGCCCCTTCAACCAATCTTGTTTGGCGGCAAGCTGTTTTTCATCGGATAGATGTTGGAAACTGCAACCGCCACACACCGTAAAATGCGGACAAGCAGGTTCAACACGGTGGGGACTGGGGTCAATAATAGACGTTAAAATCGCCTCATCGAAACGGCGACCGTTTTTGGTAACTTGCGCCGTCACGGTTTCGCCAGGCAAAGCGCCATCGATAAACGTAACTTTACCTTGTAGACGCGCTACGCCTTTTGCTTCATGGGTTAAACCGTCCACATGAAAGGTCTGAACTGGACCAATGGGTTGTGGTTTGGGTGTTCGACGAGGGGATGTTCTTCTTCTCAAAGGAGGCTCTCTTCTTCCTGAGTATTAGGTATACGCTCAGCCATTCTATCGCATCTGCTGATAGAACTGTACGCGAAAGCGCTCCTTAATACGTGAAAGATACCAAGACCTCTGCACGATGTTCGCGACCAGCATACTCTCTCGAGTAGGATCAGACACTCACATCGTGCAAAAGTAAATCAGCTGTCAAAAACGCCCGTTGATAAATAACGATCCCCACGATCACAAACAATGGCAACAATGACCGCATTTTGTAACTGTTCAGATAACGCCATAGCCATCGCAACCGACCCACCAGAAGAAACACCACAAAAAATACCTTCTTCTTTGGCTAAACGACGCATCGTGACTTCTGCGTCATGCTGAGAAACATCCATCACAGTGTCCACTCGTGTTTCGTCAAAAATCGTCGGTAAATACTCTTTTGGCCAGCGACGAATCCCCGGAATACTGGCACCGTCTTGCGGCTGTAAACCAACAATTTGAATCGCATTATTTTGCTCTTTCAAATAGGTGGACACCCCCATGATGGTGCCAGTGGTTCCCATTGAGCTTACAAAATGCGTGATTGTCCCTTGTGTCTGTTGCCAAATTTCAGGGCCGGTCGTTAAGTAATGCGCATTAGGGTTATCTTGGTTAGCAAATTGATTTAACACCACCCCCACACCTTGGTCTTGCATTTCTTGGGCGAGATCTCGAGCACGCTCCATGCCTTCTTCTTTTGTAACCAAATGCAAGATAGCACCATACGCCGTCATCGCAGACTTGCGCTCTTGGCTCATATTGTCGGGCATAATAAGGTGCATTTTATACCCTTTGATTGCCGCTGCCATGGCTAAGGCTATCCCAGTATTTCCACTGGTTGCTTCAATCAGGCTATCACCTGGCTTTATGTCGCCGCGAAGTTCCGCTTGAACAATCATGTTCAATGCAGGACGATCTTTAACAGACCCAGCAGGATTCTGACCCTCAAGCTTTAATAAAATAGTATTACTCGGATTAGGATTGATGCGCTGCAAGCGAACCAAAGGTGTTTGTCCGATCAAGGACTCTATTGTTGGGTATTCGATCATAAAAAAACTTCATTGACATTGATGACTTAGGGAAAGAAACTTAACGTATTAAGCCTATTTAAGACCACTTAGACTAAACAGTACAATAAGAAAGCGTTATAAACTTAGTGTCGGTTTCACGTTTTCAAAGATATAACAGGATATCTTACCTTTGTATTGTCGTACCGTCCTACTCTGTGGCCCCATATTGGACAAATTTTATGCTCATAGTTCGCATTGTCGCACTGCTATTTTTTACACTAATCCTAAGTGGCTGCGATACGTCGACAGAAGACCTTTCTGAGATGAACAATGCCGAGCTCAGAAAACAATGGCGAGCCTGCGCTTACCTCACCGACCCATCACGCAATGAACAAAAGACCTGTACCCTTTATGAAAATGAGTGCAGCTCACGCAAAGAACAAGGACGCTTGGCATGTTATTAACGGATTCTTTTGATTCTGCACAACAGAATGGCATTACCTGTGATTAAGCTTCCTACGCTCAGCCTGAACAGCAAGTTATTTTGGGTTTTGTTCGCACCCGCCTTCCTTGTGTCCATTTTAGTTGGCGTCTTTCTGCTCTCCACCCGCTTTAGCGATCTGAACCGTAATTTAGTCGAACGAACTCAACACATCACAGATCAAGTCGCCAACACCAGTGCGTATGCCATTGTATTTTCAGATCAAAATATGATGTATCGAATTTTACAGAACGCGCTCAACAACCCAGACATTAGCAGTGTGCAGCTTTTCAACAGTGAGCAAAAAATGATTGCTGAGCTGGGAAAAACCTCCTCATCAGATAAAATCCTCCTAACCGAAAACAGCGGCATCACAGAACAAAATGGCCGTCTCGAATCCATTAGTGCCATTCATTATACAAGCAACGCACTCGACGACGTTTTTAACGGGCAAACCGATTTATTTAACACCCAAGACCAACGAACACTCATTGGTTGGGTGAAAATAGAAGCCAACAAAGCCAGCATTCAAATTGAAAAATACCAATATACCGGTCTCATTGTTTTTATTTTGGTGCTGTTTAATATACTGATCATTTTGGGCGCGTTTCATGCGTCAAAAACGCTGACCCAACCCATTAATAAACTGGCGTCCGCACTCAATAAATTAGTGAAAGGTCAATTTTCCACCGCCAAGCTAATGAAATTACCACCAGAGTACACAGCCATACAAAAAGACTTACTCGATTTAACGGAAAGACTAGAACACCACAACGAAGAATTGATTGCCGGCATTGAGCAATCCACCGAGAACATACGTCGCAGCATGGACAGCATGGAAGAAAAAAGTGCCCAGCTGCACATAGCAAACCGTGAAGCAATGGAATCAAATCGTCTAAAGTCTCAATTCCTTGCCAACATAAGCCATGAAGTCCGAACGCCTCTTAATGCTATTTTGGGCTACACAAAAACACTGCAAAAAGACATCGCTGATCCACAACACCGCATTTATGTCGACACAATTGAACAGTCCACCAACAGCTTGTTGGCCATTATTGGCGACATTTTAGATTTCTCAAAAATTGAAGCCGGAAAGCTCAGTTTAGAAAACAACCATTTCAATCTTAAAACGCTCATCGATGAGGTTTACCAAACGCTCAGCATTAACCTACTCAGCAAAGACAAACAAATTGATTTGGTACCGGAATTCGGACAGGACGTGCCTGAGTGGTTTATTGGAGACAGCACGCGGGTTCGTCAAATTTTGACCAACTTGATAGGCAATGCCATCAAATTCACCCACCAAGGCTCCGTCAGAACCAGAGTTACCATTGCAACACAAAGCGCCCCAGACATCACATTATCCTTTCAGATCATAGACACGGGGATCGGCATTGCAGAACATAAAATAAACCGCCTATTCAAACCTTTTTCACAAGTGGACACCAGCACCACCAGACAATTTGGCGGTACAGGTCTTGGGCTTGTCATTACCAAAAAACTGGTCGAGCAGATGAACGGTAAAATTGAAGTCAGTAGCGACCCCAGCATTGGATCAACCTTTCGCTTTACCATAAATTTAAAAGCCTCTTCCAAAGGCAGAGCCAATCACCTTCCACTCAATTTTCATACCGTACTACTGGAACCTAGCCAAACCTATAAAAGTTATTTGGATGGGTATTTAAACAGCATCGGAGTGAGCTGCAGCACATGTTCGGACTTAGAACAGATGGTCATGATGTTAAACAAAAATCATCGTGACATTGATGTCGTTTTACTGAGTGTGGCGCCAAATGACCAAAGTGTTGCAGAAGCCAGAGAGCTGGTACTTTATTCCGCTCAACAGTTCTCCATCCCTTGTATTCTGATGATCCAGCCACCGGGGCAAATTACGCATTACCCAGACCTAAAAAACATTTGCAGCGACATACTTCTGAAACCCATCAGCCATGATCGCCTTTACCATGCCTTACAAAACCTCAATGCTGCGCCTTCAAGCGTACCTTCGATTCCTAAACTCAACGCACAACATGAGAAAATCAAGGGACTTAGCATACTGGCCGTGGACGACTCTCCGATCAATCTACAGCTTCTAAATCATTGGCTTTTACCAATAGGTTTGGATGTTTCTTTAGCGTACAGCGGACAACAAGCCATCGATATGGCAATGAGCAAGCAGTTCGACCTCATTTTCATGGACATACAAATGCCGGAAATGGATGGCATGGAAACCACGCAACACCTTCGCCAATTAGACACCTACAAAAACATTCCAATTATCGCCCTGACTGCTCATGCGCTCGGTTCTGAACAACAACAGATGCTCAGCAGCGGTATGAACGCTTATTTAACCAAGCCTATTGATGAAGAACTGCTCATCAGCACCATCGAAAAATGGTGTTCGAATACCGACTCCTTCCAAGATCAAGTCGACGCCAAACTGGTTGGCATCTTTGACTTAGATAAAGCGCTGTCAATTGTTGACGGCAAAGAGGAAATTGCCAAAGAAATGTTCGATATGCTCGCAGACTCGTTGAGCGCGGAAAAGAAACTTATCCAACACCATTTAGAGAATCAAGACACGCAAAAACTGATTGAAGTGGTGCACAGAATACACGGTGCCTCGAAATACACCGGCACCATTAACATTGCCCGCCACGCCAATTTTTTAGAAACCCATCTAAAAGAATTAGGAATGGAAGAAGTAGAAGGCGTCGCCGACGATTTCATTGAAGCCATTGACGAACTGTTGAATCACCGCCAGCTTATCCCTTGGACTCAAGCCTTAGATTCAAGCACAACAAACGCCTGAGCGTAGGCTTTTTCATCCGTCAAACTTAAATGCCAAGACAGCGGCATATCATAGCGCTCTGAAATAACATCATCCACAACAAGCACCGGCTGACCCGATGGTAAGTTTACAACCGAAAAGTGCTGAAAACTGACCCCCGAGCCAATGCCTGTACCTAGGGCTTTTACGGCGGCTTCTTTAGCAGCAAAACGTTTTGCGACAAAGGCATTCGCCTTGTCTTCATTGCTGATTTCAGCCCAGCGTTTTTTTTCATCTGCCGTTAAAATTCGATCAATGAATCGCTCCCCCAAACGAGAAATGGACTGCGCAATACGGGCAATTTCAACCAAGTCCGTTCCCACACCAATAATCAAAATATACCTCTTATAATGTATTTACGCTGTCAACGAACGAAAAATTGGAACGCCCAAGTGACGCTCCCCCTGAAAGGGCTGTGATGGCAATAATCGCCTAGACACTATGGATTTTCCGTTCAGCAAACCGTCTAGCCAATTACGATGCAATTCTTTTGCAAGACTCAAAACCTGCTTATCCATCCATTTGCCAGCATGATAATCCAGCGCGATCTGCCCCTCAACAAACAACATAGGCAGTTGTTTCGGCGTTTCACCATAGTAAGGACGCAAACCAAACTTGTAATGAAACTGATAAAGTTGGCGAGCCTCAACAGGCTCTCCTCGTCCGGTAGAAAGCATATTAATGCCTACCCCCAATTCGGAGAACAACCCCACCTCAAAGCGTCGCAATATAGGCGCAATGGGGGCTCCCGAATGCAAACTTTCAATCAGCCATTTATACAGTTCAAAAACATCAGGCAAAGGAAGGTTAAGAGGCAGCAGCTTTTCTAACAACTCGTGAACATACAGCGCGGCGTACAGAGGCAACCCCTCCAAAGAAGACGCAGACTTAACCGACTCTAGACTTTTTATCGTTTTTAAGTCGCTGCGTCCGACGAACTCCACCTCATAACATAAAAAAGGCCCAGGTATGACCCGAGCCTCTTTTTTAGGTAATCGCCACACTCCTCTGACCAACCCATGCTCTCGTGTTAGCACATCGAGAAGGATCTTGCCGTCCTGAAAAGGCCGAGTATGAACAACATACGCCGATGCGCGCATTAGAATTACTCTTCTTGATAACCCAAGCTGGCTAACGCACGCTCGTCATCAGACCAACCTGAACGCACCTTAATCCAAAGGTTCAACATGACTTTATGCTGGAACAGGTTTTCCATATCAATACGAGCTTCTTTGCCAATGAGCTTAATTTTATCGCCACGTTCACCGATAATAATGCGCTTTTGTCCATTTCTTTCGACCAAAATCAACGCACTGATATGAATAGCCGATTCTTCAAAAACAAACTCTTCTATTTGAACCGCCACTTCATAAGGCACTTCTTGCCCCAACTGACGGGTGATTTTTTCACGAACGATTTCTGCCGCCAAAAAGCGAGAGCTACGGTTAGTAATCTGATCTTCTGGATAAAACTGAGTGCCTTCAGGAATATAGCTTTCCACCAAACGCTCTAGACGATCCAAATTGTTGTTTCGTAGAGCAGAAATTGGCACGATTTGCGCGAAATTCATACGCTCTGACAAATTCGCCAAACGCGGTAAAAGACTCTCTTTTTGATCGAGTTGATCGACTTTGTTTACCACCAAAATCACAGGACAACGAGCGTGTTTTACTTTTTGCAAAACCGACTCATCTTCTTCCGTCCAGCGATCGGCATCAATTACGAACAACACCACATCAACGTCCTTCAACGCCGCCGCCGCCGTTTTGTTCATGATGCGGTTAATGGCTTTGGCTTCACCTATGTGCAGCCCAGGTGTATCAACATAAATAGCCTGAACATGGCCCTCTGTTTTTACACCTAAAATTTGATCACGAGTCGTCTGAGGCTTACGTGAAGTAATGGATAACTTTTGACCTAATATGTGGTTAAGCAATGTCGATTTACCCACATTAGGGCGACCAACAATGGCAATGTATCCACAGTGCGTAACTTCAACGTCAGACATCTTTCTTTTCCAATTGTTTCAAGGCTTTCGAAGCCGCATTCTGTTCCGCAATTCGACGGCTGTTGCCCTTCCCTTCGATCGCGTTTTCACAAAGTTCAATGTGACAGTGTACATAAAACGTCTGATCATGAGGTTCACCCACAATATCCACTACGTCATATTGAGGCAAAGCGTGCTTACGAGCTTGTAAATATTCTTGCAAGCGGGTTTTCGCGTCTTTTGTCACTATCTTTAGAGATGTGGCATCCAAACGCTCCTTGTACCAAGACAAGATATGTTGACGGCAAATGTCCATCCCAGCATCTAAATACATGGCACCAATGATACCTTCTACCGTATCGGCCAAAATAGAGTCTCGTCTAAACCCACCACTCTTTAGTTCTCCAGCGCCAAGCTTCAAGTAATCCCCTAACTGGAACTCACGAGCAAGTTCAGCCAGCGTGTCCCCTTTTACCAATGAGGCACGCAAACGACTCAACTCGCCTTCCTTAGCTTTTGGAAAACGATGAAATAAATCTTCCGCGATCACATAGTTAAGGATCGAATCGCCCAAAAATTCTAGGCGTTCATTATTTTTTCCACCAAAACTACGGTGCGTTAGCGCCAGCTCAAGCAGTCCAAGGTCAGCAAAAAAGTAACCGATTCGCCGACTCAGCTTCTGATACAATGAACTCAAAATTTCTCCAAAAAATACTTATTCAATCAAACCGTTGTTTTTAAAGCTTGGAATGCTGAAAAACTGATCCCAATGCAGCCATACATAAAATGCACGGCCTTTCATGTTTTCATCGGGAACAAAGCCCCAGAATCGACTGTCTGCGCTATTATCTCGGTTGTCACCCATCACAAAATAATGCCCCGCAGGAACCGTCCATTCACCTTCATGCGGTGTAAAACGATAACTGTTATAGATATCGTGCTGAACACCCCCCAAGTTTTCACTAAACAGGTCAACAGGCTCTTGATTTGGGTTCAACGAAATGGGCAGCTTTGCCAAAAATTCTTTGCTCACTGGCTGCCCATTTACGGTTAACACTTTATTATGGTAACTAATCTGATCACCTGGCAAACCAACCAAACGTTTAATGTAGTTTAAACTAGGGTCACGAGGGTATTTAAACACCACAACATCACCACGTTTTGGTTCTGTCGTGGGAATAATAGTGGTATTCAAAACCGGTAAACGCAAACCATAATCGAATTTATTCACAAGAATAAAATCGCCAATTTTTAACGTTGGCAGCATAGAACCCGAAGGGATCTGAAACGGTTCGACCACAAACGAGCGCAGTCCAAAAATAATCGCAATAATGACGAAGTAGGATTTCACCTCCACCACCAATTTCGGCGTTTGTGCCAAACGCTGTTGAGCGTCCTTATCCAGCACTTTACGAGCTTCTTCTGTCATGTTCGCCAAGGCGGCTTTTCGCTTAGGCAAATACACAATACGATCGTAGACCCAGAAGACACCGGTTACCAAAAATGCAATGGCCAGTATCAATTCGAAATCAAAACCCATACTTCATTTCTCCATCAAGGTGCAAACACACCGGTTGATTGATTATCTGGCTAGCTATCCAATTGCAAAACCGCAAGGAAAGCAGATTGTGGCACTTCAACGTTACCCACTTGCTTCATGCGCTTTTTACCTTCTTTCTGTTTCTGCAACAGCTTCTTCTTACGACTCACGTCGCCACCGTAACACTTAGCAATAACGTTTTTACGCAAAGCTTTCACCGTGGTACGAGAAATGATTTTTGCTCCCACAGCCCCCTGAATAGCCACATCAAACATCTGACGTGGGATCAAATCTTTCATTTTTTCACACAGAGCACGGCCTTTATACTGCACATTATCTTTGTGCATAATTAACGCCAGCGCATCCACTCTCTCACCGTTGATTAGGATATCCAAACGGCATAGCGGTGCAGGACTAAAGTGTGAAAAGCTGTAATCCAAAGACGCAAAACCACGGCTGCAAGATTTCAGTTTATCAAAGAAATCCATAACCACTTCGTTCATCGGTAACTCATAGCGCAATTGCACCTGACGACCAACATACAACATGTCTTTTTGGATGCCGCGCTTTTCTACACACAAAGTAATCACGTTACCCAAGTATTCTTGTGGCACCAAAATATTAGCTTCCACAATAGGCTCGCGCATTTCTTTGATGGTGCCTGGGTCTGGCATTTTGGACGGGCTGTCTACATAGATCACTTCACCATTATTCAACTCAACTTCAAACACCACGGTTGGTGCTGTAGTAATCAAGTCCAAATCGTATTCGCGCTCTAAACGTTCTTGAATAATTTCCATGTGCAACATTCCTAAGAAGCCACAACGGAAACCAAAGCCCAATGCATCTGAGCTCTCAGGCTCAAAAAACAGTGACGCATCGTTTAATGTCAGTTTGTCTAACGCAACACGGAAATCTTCATAGTCATCAGAACTGACCGGAAATACGCCCGCATAAACCTGAGGCTTAACTTTTTGGAAGCCTGATAATTGAGGAACATCTGGCGTTGTCGCATGCGTGATGGTATCACCGACTGGCGCACCATGAATGTCTTTAATACCAGCGACAACGTAGCCCACTTCACCCGCTTTTAGGATGCCAGTCTCTTTACGTTTTGGGGTAAAAATACCGGCCATATCAACAGGATGAGTTTGTTTAGTAGACTTGATGAAAATCTTGTCTTTTTTACGCAATGTGCCCTGCTTAATTCGAACCAGCGAGACAACACCCAAATAGTTGTCAAACCACGAATCAATAATCAACGCTTGAAGCGGTGCATCGATGTCCCCTTCTGGTGGTGGAATCGTTGCGACTAGACGCTCAAGTACATCATCAACCCCCATGCCAGTTTTCGCAGAACAGGTCACAGCATTCATAGCATCGATGCCAATAATCTCTTCAATCTCGGCACTAACACGCTCAGGCTCGGCTTGCGGCAAGTCAATTTTGTTTAATACCGGCATCACTTCGAGACCTTGCTCAATCGCGGTATAACAGTTAGCAACAGACTGAGCTTCAACTCCTTGAGCCGCATCCACTACCAACAAGGCACCTTCACATGCGGCAAGTGAGCGAGACACTTCGTACGAAAAATCGACGTGTCCAGGGGTATCAATGAAGTTCAACTGATAGGTTTGTCCGTCTTTCGCATGGTAGTCCAACGTCACACTTTGTGCTTTGATGGTAATGCCACGCTCACGCTCGATGTCCATGGAGTCAAGAACTTGAGCGGACATTTCGCGTTCACTTAGACCTTCACAAGTCTGGATGAAGCGATCGGCTAACGTCGATTTCCCGTGGTCGATATGAGCGATAATACTGAAATTGCGTATGTGCTTAAGATTATTGGAAGACACTATTTACTCACACTTTAAAAGCGATTTTTGAATGATTATCTGTTGATAAAAAAGAGACATATGCACACTTATCACACGATTTGGCTGAATAAAGTAAGCACCAATACCGTGTCTGGCCTATGTAAAAATATCATCAACACATTTTTAGGTTAGAAATTGGCGAGCATTCTACCGAAAATCGAGCAGGGACTCCATTTATTTCAGAGATCAAACAAGATCAAACCCAGCAAGCAAAGTCGAATTAAGGCAGCACAATGCCTTTCTCTTTTAGGATCCGCTCAACCGTATCAACGGTCGCTTGAGTATGCGCATCGATCTCAAGATTGACTCGATCCCCCACCGACAACTCACCAAATGTCGTCAATCGCAACGTTTCAGGAATCAATGAGACTTCCAACCAATCATCACCAATGTCACTGATCGTCAAACTGGCACCGTTTAAACCTACATACCCCTTGTTAAATAAGTAACGTCTGGCATCAACGTCATGCTGTCGATCTGTCGTAAATCGTAGGTGGACACTTTCTTCGATTTTTTCGATCCGACTAACACTGACCGATGTCATGATATGACCCGACATAACATGCCCGCCAATTTCATCGCCCATTTTAGCGGCGCGCTCAAAATTCACCGTATCGCCTGCGTGTAATAAACCAATATTGGTCAACGCCAAGGTGGTATCGATGACATCAAATGTCAGTACATCATGGCCAATTTCAGCCACGGTTAGACAAACACCATTTATCGCGACACTCGCGCCTAACTGCTGTCCCAACATAACCCCCGCTGGAAAAGACACTTCGAGACGCTTATTACGCCCCATTTGCTCAGCAAGCTGAACGGTCGCTGTACCTTGTACGATACCCGTAAACATAAAGATTCCTCATATATAGGTGAAAAAATGAACCATATTTTATCGTTAACTTGTTCTTAACCCGTGACTGAAGAAGAAATGAACACCTGTATTCAAAGCGGCATCACAACTGGTTTTGCGCAAGTTATCACAATGTCACCAATAGGGTTATCCACAGGTTACGGGGATAACCAAAATTCAATCAAAAGAACTAAAAAACCAAACCCTACTAATGCGACCATTTTACGACTTTTCAAGCAAAACAATGACAATTAGTGAAGAATGTCCCCTTTAAAAAAGCCCATGGCCATTTTATTTTACCCAAAAACAAGAAAGCCGCTTCCATTGAAGCGGCTTTCAAAAACACCATGCATCACACTATCAAACCTAGGCTATGATTCAGACAAGGCCTCTATCATGCCCTGCGTAACCAATGTGATTCCGTCTGAATTGCGGTAAAAACGAGCCGCATCAGCCACCGGATCCTCGCCGATTACCGTTCCTTCAGGAATAGAGCAATCCGAATCAACCACAACTTTATTCAGCCGGCAATGACGACCAATATCACAACGAGGCAATATCACTGACTTATTGACATGGGAGTAGGAGTTAACTCGAACATTGTTAAAGAGAATAGACTGTTCAACCGTTGAGCCAGATACAATACAACCAGCAGAAACAACGGAATTCAAAGCCGTACCAATACGCTCTTCATAATTGTAATTAAATTTAGCCGCTGGACGCTGATATTGAGTCGTACGAATAGGCCAATCCTCGTCATACAAATCCAACTCAGGCACCAAACGCGTCAAATCCATATTGGCTTCCCAATAGGCCGTCAACGTTCCTACATCACGCCAATAAGGCTCGTCCGGATAGCTTTTGTTGTCGATTACGCTGTTCGCAAAATGGTGCGCTTTAATGTTACTTCTTCCAACAAACAATGGAATCAAGTCTTTCCCAAAATCGTGACTCGAATCGTCATCACTGGCATCAGAGCGTAAATTGTCCGACAAAAATTTCGTGTTAAAGATATAAATCCCCATGCTTGCAAGCGATACATCTGGCTTACCAGGCATAGTCGGAGGGTTGGATGGCTTTTCTTCGAAAGCAATAATATTGTCGTTTTCATCTACGTGCATGATACCGAATTGATCGGCTTCTTTAAGAGGTACTTCAATGCATGCCACCGTGACATCCGCGCCACTTTCGATGTGTTCTTGCAGCATGACGCTGTAGTCTTGCTTGTAAACATGGTCACCAGCGAGAATCAAAATATACTCACTTTCTAGACCATCAATCATACTCAAATTCTGAAATACAGCATCGGCCGTTCCACGATACCAGTCACCACCCGTTTGTTGTTGAGCTGGCCAAAGCTCAATGAACTCATTGAAGTCAGAACGAAGAAAGTTCCAACCTCTTTGCACGTGTTGATTCAGGGTATGAGAACGGTATTGAGTCAAAACAGCAATGCGTCGCATACCTGAGTTGATACAATTAGAAAGCGGGAAATCAATGATTTTATATTTACCGGCAATAGGCACTGCAGGTTTAGAACGATTGTCTGTTAATTGCTTTAATCTTGAGCCACGTCCACCGGCTAGAATAATGGACAAAGTTTTCATACGCGCCGTATTTAAATCCATGTGATGCCCTTAAAATTTTTATCAACACACTCTACTTGAAGTTCCATTTAGGTATACTCTTATCATTATTCCAAATCAACAAGATGCCTAATAATGAAAATACTATTTGCTGCCTCTGAAATTTACCCCTTAATTAAAACTGGTGGATTAGCCGATGTGGCAGGCGCACTCCCCGTTGCTTTGAGAAAAAAAGGTCACGATGTCAAACTTATTATGCCTGCTTACCAAGGCATACTTGAAAAGGTAGCGCCAATTCAAAAGAGTATCAACCTCGGAAACCCATTTGGCGTCGGAGATTTGTTACTTCTTGAAACTCATATACCTGAAAACGACACCCCGATTTATTTGCTTCAGTGCCAAGCACTTTACGAGCGAGAAGATGGGCCTTACGTTGATAAAAACGGGCTAGATTTTGAAGACAACCACATTCGTTTCGCGGCGCTATCATGGGCGACAGCCACATTAGCTCTGCACGGAAGTCTCATTGAATGGCAAGCCGATGTGTTGCATTTAAACGATTGGCAAACAGGCTTCGCTGCCGCTTATCTAGAAAGCTGGAAAGTAAAACATCTGCCCGTTGTCACGACTGTGCATAATTTACGATATAACGGCAGTTTTGACATGAATCAATTTTCTAGCACGCATCTGTCTACTGAATTGCTCAGCATGCATGGCATGGAATTCTATGGTCGCTTCTCTGGTCTTAAAGCAGGATTGGTGTATGCCGACGCCATCACCACAGTCAGCCCAACCTACGCAAAAGAAATACTAACCCCGGAATACGGTGACGGCTTAGATGGAACGCTAAAAGCGATCCAACACAAGCTCACTGGCATTTTAAATGGCGTTGATTACGATCAATGGGCTCCAGAAGTCGATTCACTCATTCCAGAAAACTACAGCATCGAAAGCCTAACGCTGAAACAGACGAACAAACTGGCTCTGTTGCGAGAAAATGGGTTATCAGAAGACCTAAGTAAACCAGTGTTTGGCGTAATCAGTCGACTGACAGAACAAAAAGGGTTGGATCTTGTTCTGCAAGCCATGCCCGCTATGCTAGAAAAAGGCGCTCGGTTAGTGGTATTGGGATCCGGTGACAAACATTTAGAGTCAGCCTATTTAGCACTTCAAGAAAATTATCCAGATCAAGTCTCTGTTCGGATTGGCTATTTTGAAGATTATTCACACCGAATCCAAGCTGGCATTGATGCTTTGCTCATCCCATCACGATTCGAGCCTTGCGGCTTAACTCAACTATACGCATTAAAATACGGCACCTTGCCCATCGTGAGACAAACGGGCGGATTAGCAGACACGGTATTTGAAGGCACAGATAACGCAAATGGATTTGTATTTTCAAAAGCCACCAGCGAAGAACTGGAAGCAGCGATAGAACGCTGTATGACCTGTTTTGACGATAAAGAGCACTGGCAAGCACGACAAATAAATGCCATGCGCTGCGATCATAGCTGGGAAGCTGTTACTGACCAATGGACCGCGCTTTATCAATCCTTAATCGAAGACGCCTAACAAGTAACGCATGCGCTAGATGGTTTGTTCCTTACTGAAGGGATAAACCATCGTGGCGGCTGATTTCCCACAACCTCTCACCATCAATGAGAGCCTGCTCCATGAAACCGTCTTGCTTCATTTCTTGTAACGCCACCGCAATCCGGTATTTCAGATCCTCATTGTTACAAGGGGATTTTTTAGACATGGTCAAATACAAGCCTTCACTGCTTACAAAAGGTTGTTGCGCAACAATAATGTCGGACAAGCCCAATATAACTGAGTACGCATAGGCAGGACTTTTTTCATACAATACATAATCAACACGATCCGCGGCCAACATCCGTAATGCTTGGGATAAGCTGGCTACTGACAATATATTCAAATTACGTTGAGCGTACTGATCAAATTCCTGGCCGAAACTATTATTAATGACCGTTACGCCCCACTTACCGGCTAAATCTTCTTTTTTATTAAATGGAAAACGCTTGTCTTTACGCTGCCAAACAACGCTCGTTGTGTGCAACATCACTGGCGTAAAGTAATCCATATAATCCGCACGTTCGGTGGTATAAAACGCCCCCGCCATTAAGTCCACACGGCCATTTTTAACTTCACTTTGCGCTCTAGACCATGGACCTACATGCATCAACTCAATGGGAATATGTATACGACGACTTAACTCATCGATAATAATGCGATTGACACCATTTAACAGGGTAGAAGATGATTCTTCACGCCACAGAAAAGGAGGGTATTCAGAATTGCCTGACGCAGTAAGTTCAGAACAAACTGCATTGTCAGCCGCTAGAGATAAGTTACTGTTAAAAAAGGCCACCGCCAACAAGCAGTAAACGATGTGTGTGTGTAGCCGCATACCGCGCCACTCCCCTTATAAATACTTTCAAACTACAAGTGACGCCATGCCTATAAGATGATTACGTTACAATGAAAAAATACGTAAGTACACTAACCATTTAGACAGACTTTTTAAACCAACTCACCTTTTCAGTACTCATCAAGTTGATCAAGGATAACGTCAATAAAAACATCATAATGTGTTTATTTTCAATCACCTATGAGGCTATAGAAGAAAGAAACAATAATCAATAAACTTTTATTAACCAAAAGGACACATTAAAAAGGCCAAAAACATGAACTGCTGTCCTTCGGTTCCGTACCCAAAATAAACGCCAAAGACGTCTTCTCTGCGCAGCGTGATGACGCAATTTCAAAGGCATCATTCAGTACGTCGAACCTAGCCGCCCCCTTGGGCAAGCTTTCTGGTAGCGAAGTAGGGTTCACATTTTGTGTAAAATCAATCCAAACTTTTTGAGCACCACTGCTCCCCGTGATGCTTAAAGGCACATTGTCGTCGTCACCCAACCACACCGTTGAAGAATAATCGCCCGTTATCCCAACAAACCAGCTGTCTTTTTGTTGATTGGTTGTGCCCGTCTTGGCGGCAAAACGCAGGTTTGGAAACGCAGCTTGAGCCGCACGAGCGGTGCCTATTTGTGGTGTCTTTGTCATGCCGTCCAACGTGACCGCAAGCAACGCGTCTGTGAAAGGAACATCATTTTGCTGATCAAACCGCTTCATTAAACGATCTTCTTGATCCATCACAGCAAGCACCACCCCCAACTCACTGCTTTTCCCTTGAGAAGCAATAGGCTGATACAGGCGAGAGACTTCAAACGGCGACAATTCTAACGCCCCCAATGCCATCGCAGGATGCATAGTAAATGGCCGCTTTACGCCCAACTGTCTTAATGTATCGCCAACGCGATCAAAACCAATTTGTTGCGCTAATGACACAGTCGCCAAGTTGTAGGATTTCGCCATGGCTTCAAAAAGATGAACAACACCATGTGTTTCTCGGTCGTAATTTTCAGGCTCCCAAATTTGCCCGCCAACATTAAAACGCATGCGTTTGTCTTCAATGTTGGACCACCAAGTATAACGCCCCGTTGCCAATGCAGATAAATACAATGGCGGTTTTACTAATGAACCTATCGGTCTAACAGCACCTAACGCTCGGTTAAAACCAGTGTAATACGCGCCACTGGAACCAACAATCGCACGCACTTGGCCAGTAACGCGATCAGTCACAACCATCGCACCCTGTAGGCCCTTCAGTCGAGCATCTCGTTTTTCTAGACTCGCCACCTGACGCTGCATGGCCACACTCGCCGCTCGTTGTGCTCGTATATCAACACCCGTATAAATGCGTAAATTTTTTGTCGCTAATGTCGTCTCATCGAAATCTCGGGACAGTTGCATGGCCACCAAGTCCAGATAATCGCCATACACTGAGCGCTCTTTTTGTTTACTGGCCAAGCGAATAGGTTGTTTTATCAAATAGTTGTAATCTTTATCGGATAATCGGCCCTGCTCTTTTAATACCGCCAATACCGTATTGCGACGTGCTTTTGCTCGGTTTGGAGAGCGCTCTGGATTGTACAAAGAAGGCCCTTTGACCATTCCCACCAACAAGGCGAACTCATCGATGTTTAATTCATTTAAAGGCCGGCCAAAAAAGTGCTGGCTCGCGGCAGCAAAACCATGCAATGCACTGCTGCCTAACTGAGCAAGGTACACCTCGTTCATGTACGCTGTGATAATGGCTTGTTTTGAATAATGGTATTCAAGCAAGACACTCATCACGACTTCCGTCAGTTTACGTGTATAGGTTCGCTCCGAACTCAAATACATGTTTTTCACCAACTGTTGAGTCAAGGTAGAACCACCTTGGCGCCTCGCCCCTTGAGTCAAATTCACCACAATCGCTCGCGCGATTCCAGTAAGAGAGATCCCCCAATGCTGGTAAAAATCCTGATCTTCCACCGCCACCAAAATATCAAGCAGCGGCTTGGGTATCTCGTTATAGCTTAGGATTTCACGACTTTCAGTGTTACCGCCGTATAAGTAACCGATACGCTGCGGTTCGATTCTGGCCTCGCTGACCTCATCCCCGTTTAGTGCCTGAATCACCAAACGTCCTTGTTCAAAGGAAAAAATACGCCTTTCGCTTTCATGAAACCCTAAATGATCGACATAGGAACGCAAATGCGCACTCACCTTGGTCTGGCTTCGTGCCGCCCACCCAACTTTTTGACTGTTGCGGCCAAATCGATAACCGGTTTCTTCCAATAAGTTCTCAAGATCTTGCTTTTTCCAAGGGGCGCCATTCACTAAAACAATCGGCGCACTGTAGACTTCAGAAGGTACTTGCCATTTTTGTCCCTCAAAACGAGACACAACTTGTCCATTCAACCACCAAACCCAAATAGAAAACGGAATGCTGCCCAACAAGGAAAGGATCAACCCCCATTTGAAACAGAAACGAAAGGACCTCTTCAAGAATGAAGATTTAGGGGCTTTTTTAGATGATGTCGGCGATTTGCGCCTAGATTTTACGGGAGTTTTTTTGGCCATAGCGCGCAAGTATAAGGAGCTTACTGAACGCAATCAACGACCCAAAACCAACTAACTCAATTCTTACATATTGACTCGTATGCCATAGAGTTTTAGAGTCTTTGCTCACGAAAAATTGAATTAACTGACATTTTTCTGAACTTTATTCACTTAGTCGACCGTAGAATTGAAATAAAACGTCACTAGGATTCCCTAATTGACAGTTAGGCGAGCTTCATTGAAGAAGCATTGATTCTCTTAAAATAAGCAATATTCATTATAAAAAAGTGCGGTAATCACGTGTTTAATAAGCATCTTATACCTAATGCGCAAAACCTTCCTGAAGGGCAAGCTCTTAACATCAACATTGAAAAATGCAGCTTTTTGGTGACCAAACAAAAAGGCCAAATTATTGCCTATGAAAACCTGTGTCCTCACCAGAAAAAGCCGTTAACGTGGTCTTCGAATCCTGCACTGGATGACGACGGGGACTATTTAAAATGCCACCATCACGGCGCGCTTTTCTCTCCAGCCGATGGATCTTGTATCACAGGGCCTTGTCAGGGAAGCCACCTAAAAAAAGCAACCGTTGGTATTGAGCAGGGTAATTGCTACTTGCTGTTTGCCTAAGGCTGTAAATTTTTATCTGTTTGGATAACCATGATCAACAAGACGACGCTCACTAAATTGCATTGTATTTTCTATCGTCGCCCCGTCGTCTTGTTATTCATGACTTTGACTTGTTTAAGTCTGTCGGTGACTTCTCAAGCCAGAGCGCTTCATTTGGCTGTCGCCTCTAATTTCATAGCCCCCATTAAGCAATTGGCAATGGAATTTCAACAAGAAACTGGAAACGACATCACCTTATCATTTGGGTCTTCCGGCAAACTCTTTGCACAAATCCAGCATGGCGCCCCGTTTGATATTTTCCTCTCTGCCGATGTGGCGAAACCTGAAGCCTTGATAAAAAACCGTCTTGCAGAACCTAACAGTCTGGTTATTTACGCCAAGGGCAAATTAGCATTGTGGTCAGTACATCCGATGACAGGCAGCCTAGAAGATGTACTGCAACGCGCTCATCACATTGCCATCGCTAACCCTAAATTAGCACCATACGGAAAAGCCGCAAAAGAAAGTCTCATGTCTTTATCCCTGTGGGATACAGCCAAAACTAAAATCGTTCAAGGCGAAAACATAGGTCAAACATACCAATTTGTTTATTCCCAAAATGCAGACATTGGTTTTGTTGCCTACTCACAAGTCTTAGCTGGCGACATCAAGGGCAATATCATTGCGATACCCAATCAACGTCATAGCAAAATAAATCAAGCGGCCGTTGTGGTATCCCAATCAAAGAAAAAAGAACTAGCAAAGCAATTCATGGCTTTTTTAATGCGACCAGACATACAGACTAAAATCGCACAATTTGGCTATTCCACCACAACAGACTAGGTTATCGAATCATGCTTCTAAGCCCCGAAGACCTTGGCGCCATTTGGTTAACATTAAAGCTCGCTAGCCTAGTCACACTCTTACTGATTGTTTTATGTACCCCTCTTGCATGGTGGCTAGCCAGAACTCAATCTTGGCTAAAAGGCCCAATCAATGCCATTGTAGCGATGCCTTTGGTGCTACCACCAACGGTACTGGGATTTTATTTATTGCTGCTTTTGGGCCCTCAAGGTAGCGTCGGAGCATTCTTAGGTCAGATTGGTTTTTCTGCTTTGCCCTTTAGCTTTGCAGGTTTGGTTGTCGCGTCCATGTTGTATTCTCTTCCTTTCGTGGTACAACCCATTCAAAATGCCTTTATAGCAATTGGCACTAAGCCCCTCGAAGCCGCTGCAACCCTTCGTTCCTCACCGTGGGATCGTTTTTTATATGTTGCTCTTCCCTTAGCAAAGCCTGGCTACATAAGCGCGGCTATTTTGGGGTTTGCACATACAGTTGGAGAATTTGGCGTTGTGCTGATGATTGGCGGAAATATTCCCAATGAAACCCGAGTTATTTCCATACAAATATACGATCATGTCGAAGCGTTAGAATACGGCCAAGCTCACACACTTTCTTTATTAATGATGGCCTTTGCCTTTATCGTGCTTGCCTTTTTATATGGCAACCAAAAACGTCAGAAACACCATGTCGTTGCTGGTAGCGTACTATGAATTTACCAACGGACAACATGTTATGTGTGCAGATAAAACAACCGGCCACATCACAGTCGAGTTTCTCGCTTGATGTTGACCTATTGTTACCAAATACTGGAGTAACCGCCCTATTTGGGGCATCAGGCTCAGGTAAAACCACGATATTACGCCATATAGCCGGATTAAACATTAGCCAACACAGCCATGTCAGTTTAAACAACAATATTTGGCAAAGCGCTGAGGGTTCAGTACCACCTCATAAACGCCCCATTGGCTTTGTGTTTCAAGAAGGCAACCTTTTTGAGCACCTCACCGCAGAAGGAAACTTACGCTTCGCGATGAAGCGAGCGAATACAGGGTCATCAATCATTGCATTCGATGAAGTGATTGAGCTGATGAATATTAGGGGTATCCTGACGCAATTTCCTGCCCACCTGTCTGGCGGTGAGCGTCAGCGTGTTGCCATCGCCAGAGCACTGTTAATACAACCTCAGCTGCTACTTATGGACGAACCGCTAGCGGCACTGGATGAAACCTTGAAGCAAGATATTCTTCCGTATTTAGAAGCCCTCTGTCATCGTGCGAATATCCCCATTTTGTATGTCAGTCATTCATTGGATGAAGTCATTAGACTCGCAGACCACATGGTGGTTCTGGAGAAAGGCAAAGTCACTGAACAAGGAGCAGTCCATTCACTTCTAGGAAAGTTGGGCACTTCGTTTTCACGATATCAGGACGCCAGTGTGGTCATATCCGGTGTGGTGACCAAACAAGAAAAACAATGGGGGTTGTCATGGCTTGAATTTGATAACCAAACCATCGCTTTCAAACAAGGCAACGAAAGCATAAATGACACGATCAGACTGCGAATCCAATCGAAAGATGTCAGCATAACGCTCAGCAAAGACAATCATTCTAGTATTTTAAATCACATTGATGCCATTGTGGATGAAACAGAAAGTGACCCACAAGACCCAAGCACAATTCGGGTTCGACTGTTAGCAGGAAACACACCGATTCTAGCGAAAGTGACCGCATTATCAGCTCATCGGCTGGCCTTGAAAAAAGGCCTAACCGTCATCGCTCAAATCAAATCGACAGCAGTGTTAGCCTAATCAAGCGTCCCTCCCTACTAGTGTTAAGCAGGCTTCGCCCAAAAAGCCGCTAATTTCGGTTTGATCACCAACGACATCAAGATGGAAATCACCAAACCTGCCGGCAATGCCGAAACAAACGTCGCCAGCCAAAGCTCAAAAAACGCTTTTAACACCACTAATCCATGTAAATTAATGGTCGTCACCAACGCCATAATGGATTCCATGATCACCGCCATAATCAAACCAAAAACCAAATTCTGTTGCAGGGCTGAGACATTAGGAAGCACACTTTTTACTACACGATGCACCAAAAATGCAATAACCCCACCAATCGGTGCAATACACAAAATACACAACGCAAAAGAGGATAACCAAGCCCCCATAAAACCATCGGAAAAGCCGATGTTCCTCCAGGTCATTAAAAAGGTTAAAAAACCGCCAAAAACGATAACGATACTAGCAATAATGCCGATTTTCTGAACTTTTTTTGACATACGTCTTCTCTCTATGAATGATAAGGTTAAAACCAAAAATAATATTGACTTAGTCAACTATATTTAATTTAATTGATTAAGTCAACTATATGAGTGAATTGTAATGGCTATTCCCGAATCAGAACTTCAAGCCCTTTTTATGCATACCATCACTGGCTTAAAAATATCGATGAAAAACATCATGAAAGACAAAGCACTGAGCTTATCGCCTTTGTACTTTATGCTGCTAAAAACCATCCACGATACGGAAAATTGCACCGCAAATTACCTTGCTGATGCAACAGAAAGAGACAAAGGGCAAATCACCCGTTTGGTAAAAGAAATGATGCAGCAAGGACTCGTGCAAAAGCAGCCAAACCCCCACGATAAACGCAGTCAGTTTTTACAACTAACTGAATCTGGGCTGGACTGCTTCGAACAATTAGCCATTGCAGATCAAGCGGTATTAAAAGAAATGCGAGCCAACGTAAGCGATGATGAGTTAACAACATTCTTAGAAATAGGGAACAAGATGCTACAGAATCTACATAAGATTAATGGCAAACCCTAAGAAGAAAACCTTCACACCTCTAACGCCAATTGCGCCAAGAATGAACGCATTACGTCTTCTCGTCGTTTGCCTTCCCTTTGAGCTGAAAGCGTATGTAAATGCGAAGAAATGCGAAACAACTTGCGGTAAAAGTGGTCAATGGAGTACAAAGAATCATTGGGCTCCCGCTCTAAACAGAAAGGGTCTTCAAGACTGTATAACGCTCTATTTAATGACCCACTTACCTGCATGCAGCGCGCAATTCCCACCGCGCCCAACGCATCTAACCGATCCGCGTCTTGAACTATTTTGGCCTCCAATGCAGTTGGCTCAATATTGGCACTAAAACTGTGTGCGCAAATCGCATGATGGATCGCATTCATGTACTGAGTGGGGTAGCCGATCGACGTTAGGAATGTAACGGCTTTATCTGCTGCCAATGTAGAAGCTGAGGATCGATCTGGGTGATTTTTCGGTAATGAAACACAATCATGAAGCCAGGCGGCGGGTACCACAACGGCGAGATCAGCCCCTTCCTCCAATGCTAATTGCTTAGCCGTTTTGACCACGCGAGTAAGATGACTAATGTCGTGAGCAGCGTCTGATTGCCCCTGAGTAAGCAAAAACTCACGGCAATCACGCTCAAAATTAGGACAGAAATTTAACAAGAAAGCTCCCATTATGTTGGCTAAATCATTCGAACTGGATGATCACAATTGAATCATAGAAATTAAGATTACAATCATTAGTGTGTGAAAAATAGACCTAAAAAGCCTGCCTGACGCCACCTCTTCAAAGCGCTTTTTCCACGCTGTCTTTATGGTAAAAAAGTCAATTATTCACTCACTAGTAAACCAAAAAAATCCAACAGGTAAACTGTTTTACCATTCCTCAATAAATCGGTACACTTTGCAAAATTTTTTCTGGAATTAGATCACTATGCCAATACTCATTGCCGTCACCCTACTTTGGGCGTTTTCCTTTAGTTTGATTGGGGTTTATTTAGCAGGCCAAGTTGACGCTTGGTTCTCTGTGTTAATGCGCGTTGCGCTAGCAACCGCCGTCTTCCTGCCGTTCTTAAAGCTGCGTCAAATCGAAGCCAGCATTGCCTTTAAACTGATGGTATGTGGCGCTCTGCAACTTGGCATCATGTACGGGTTTTACTATCAATCTTTCTTGTATTTATCCGTACCTGAGGTCTTGCTCTTTACGGTGATGACACCGCTTTATGTCACACTGATAAACGACATGCTTGATCGTCGAATTAACATCGGCTTCGCAATCAGTGCTTTACTTGCCATTCTGGGCGCGGTGGCAATCCGCTATCAGGGCGTCGATGAAGGTTTCATCAAAGGTTTGCTTATCGTCCAGGGCGCAAATATCTGCTTTGCGGCCGGACAAGTTGGTTACAAACGCGTGATTGCCAAAGAGCGTCCAGATTTACCACAACGTACCGTATTTGGCTGGTTCTTCCTCGGGGCACTTGCGGTTGTTGTCCCTTGTTACTTAGCCCTTGGCAACTTAGACAAGTTACCAACAACGACGCTACAGTGGTCTATTCTTGTCTACTTGGGGATTGTTGCTTCTGGCCTTGGTTACTTTGCTTGGAACAAAGGCGCCACCATGGTGAATATTGGAACACTGGCTGTAGCAAATAACTTATTGATTCCGGCAGGCATCTTAGTAAACGTTATTTTCTGGAACCGTGACGCTGACATTTTACGTTTGAGTATTGGCGGCGCCATTATCTTACTGGCACTTTGGGTAAACGATAAATTCAACCAAAAAATCAGTAAAACACACGCTGCGCACTAGACAATACTCTGCCCTTGTAACATCGCGCCCTATAACATCACACGATGAATAGCGGCATGATGTTACAGGGTGTTTTTTTACATAGTGCGTTTATTCATCGATCAACCATGTTTGAAACGCCTTCTGTGAGTCTTTATCTGCTTTATTGAACCAAAATTGAGACATTTCCAATTGGATATTCGACACCGTAGGCTTGTATAACGCGTCCGCCAACCAAATTCGTATTTCTTTTCTTGTTGCATCATCGGATTGATTATACCAAAACTCCATCATTCGCAACGCCACATCCTCTTCCATCAGAATTGGGGCGGCGACAGGGCCGGAATCAGAACGATACGTGGGTGAGTCCGGCGCGGTTAATCGCTCGATTTCATCAATAAAATCTCGCGAATTTTGCAATCCCGATTTCGTTGCCAAAATTTGCTGTTTATAATCCACAGTATGGCCACTGACAACGTCATAAATGCTAAATTGTGGATCTTTCGCATTGGCTTCTGCTTGTTTGAGCGTAGAAACGTAAGGGGCTTTTAATGTTAGATAGGTGCTCTTTTCAAACTGCAAATCCAGAACAATGGGTTCCGATTGAAAAGTTTGTGTGTCTCCACCGCTGCGCAGCATTTTATTAAAACGCACAACAATTTGATGTGGGCCTTCGTCAACGTCCACCCTAAAATCATTACCAAATTGATGAGCACTTTCGAGGTCAACATACATAATTTCAAAAGAGCGAGGGACTTCGAAAGTGGCGGCAACAGCAGGCAACGCAGTAAAACCACAAAACAGTAGACCATAGGCTACCATACGATTTGGAAACGTCATTATTAATACCCATTTACATAAGAATAGTTCAAACGAATCTAACATATCATTCTGTTTTATTTGATCGATATGATGTACTTTAAAGACACTTACTTGATTTTATCTTTTTTGCCAAAAAGGCGATAAAATCGTCAATTTCGCACCGGTAAAGTATCAATGACATCCTTTTTCCTAGATACGTTGCACGAATAGGGTAAATTCAAGCTTGTTTATATCGTGTTAAATAGGCCGTTTTCTCATTTTTAAACAGGATCGCTGCGCAGCGGTATGCCAAACAACACCCAAGCAAAATTCAATCATAACCTTACTCTCAGAGTGATTGAGCTGGCTATTATTACAATGGCCATCACACTGGTACTTCGGCCATTATTTGTGACCTTGCCAACCCTGTTTACAGTATTAAACTTGGCCAATTTGGTGCTCGCTTTGGTGTTTTATACCCTTGTGCGTTTGGATCTTTTCCCAAAATGGGAATGCATCTTATCTTTAGTGATCGCGATTATACTGATCATGCCCATGCTTGCTTTATCCGGCGGGGTCAACAGTCAAGTGGCTTGCATCCTACCGCTGTACCCTGTCTTCGCGGCATTAATTGGCGGCTACAAAGAGTCTTTACTGGTCACCATATTTCTTACGGTTTGTGTGGTTTTAGCGACAATATTCAGTACCGATATTGTGGACTTATCGGAAGCAGACTATTCGCGAGAAAAATCAGTAGTACGCGGTTTTTGGTTAACCATGTCCATTATCTTTAGCGGTGTTTTTGGCCGTTTTTTTCTGAAAAAATACACCGAATTTACCGAACAATTAAGAGACGAAAACATCCATGACCCATTGACTGGATTGCTTAATCGCCGAGGGCTAAACCGTAACTTTAGCCGAGAATTAGACAGTGCCAGTCTATCAACATCCCCTTTAAGTGTTCTGCTTATCGACATCGATTACTTCAAAAAAGTAAACGATATGTATGGGCATGACACGGGAGACATTTGCTTAGTTCAGGTAGGAAAATTACTGGCAGACAACATCAGAAAAAGCGACACCATTGCACGATTTGGAGGAGAAGAGTTTATTATTCTTCTGCCCGGCACAACCCAACTGGATGCAGTGAAAGTGGCAGAATACCTAAAAGGAATCGTGGCTCAAGGCAAGTTCAGTGACTTCAACCTTCCCCTTACAATAACGATTGGTATCACCGAACGACACCCGCAAAATGACAACGCTCTGAAAATGATAAAACGCGCAGACAAAGCCCTTTATAAAGGCAAAGATAAAGGTCGAAATTGTGTCGAAGTGTCTGAATAAACAGTTAACCCGAATTAATCTCTTTTGCGCCAGCGACTGTATTTAGAATGCACTCCGCGTGTAAAAGCAGACGAATATTCTTCTAATATATCCACCCCATACAAAATGGCGACTACGATGAAAGACAGCTTAATCGCCACATAAGAGCCAATAATGGCAATGCACACACCAATGGCCGCTAACGTCCAAATCGTCGCGGCCGATGTCACACCAATCACCGCTCCGTCTTTAGACAGCATCACACCGGCACCAAGAAAACCTATCCCCGTGATCACCTGACCAATAATACGTGAAGGGTCCGTTGTATCGGCCGCGACAAACATCGAAGACGCAATAAACACATACGTCCCCAACACAATCAGTGCCGAGGTTCTAATGCCAACTGGCTTGCCTCTCAACTGTCGCTCTAATCCCACAATAACACCGCAAAAAATCGCGGTCACAATCGACCCCCAACTATAGGGAGCAATGGAAAATACTGATTCTATCGTCATACACACTGTCTTAGGGCAAACGCCATCATGAGAAAAAACGTAACATCACACTATAATGTACTGAATTTTTACGCTTAGTACAGCGGTTAATCTCACACCCGTTTAGACACCAATAAGCACAATGCCCATAAAAAAATAACACCAAACGGCATTCCTATTAAGGTTTTTTTGCTCTAACTGCCCTTTGGTTGAGCAAGTAGCAAAGTCGTCATCGTTCAACATACCCAGATGAGTGTTATCAATCACCTACCAATACTTTACTCACTGGCTTAATGCCTTTTTCCGCCAATGTCTCCAGCCATCTTCTGCCACTTCAAATAGACCGATTCGAGGTGTATAAGCGGCCACAGGAACGCTTTTCCTTTGCCGTATTCGACACTTTTAATCGGCATTTGGTCCACGGTCAGTCAGCATATAAAACTGGCTCGCTTGGTTTAGGACAAAAAAAAGCCAACAGGGGGAAGACTGTTGGCCTTTGGCTATCAATGTGTGCGATTTGTGTTGCCACAAACCCGATCAAACAACATTAGATCGCAAATTGATTCATCGTGTTGTCTTTCCCTGACGCTTTTAACGCTTGCGCACCAGAGAAGTACTCTTTGTGATCATCGCCAATGTTCGAGCCTGACATGTCCTGATGCTTCACACAGGCCAAGCCTTGGCGAATTTCTTTGCGTTGAACTTCTTTAACGTAGCCCAGCATTCCTTGATCACCAAAGTAATCTTTCGCCAAATTGTCAGTAGACAGCGCCGCTGTGTGGTACGTCGGCAAGGTAATCAAATGGTGGAAGATTCCCGCTTGTGCCGCCGCGTCTCTTTGGAAAGCACGAATGCGCTCGTCTGCTTCGGCTGACAATGGCGTATTATCGTAATCCTGAGACATCAATTGATCACGACGGTACTCCGCCACGTCTTTACCTTCTGCTTGCCAAGCATCAAACACTTGCTGACGGAAGTTCAACGTCCAGTTGAAAGACGGGCTGTTGTTGTACACCAGTTTCGCGTTTGGCATCACGTCGCGAATGCGGTTTACAATGCTCGCAATTTGCCCGATATGAGGTTTTTCTGTCTCGATCCACAACAAATCCGCGCCATTTTGCAGAGAAGTGATGCAATCCAGTACCACACGGTCTTCACCGGTATTCGCTTTAAAACGCACCAAACCGTTGGCCAAACGAGTGGGCTTAATCAATCGATCCCCCTGCTTAATCGCCATGTCACCAGACTTCATTTGCTCTAAAGACGTCACTTCTTCACCGTCAATGAACGCATTATACTGATCCGCTAAATCGCCCGCTGCTTGAGACACCGGGATTTTTTGTGTCAAACCAGCACCCAAAGAATCGGTACGCGCTACAATGACACCATCGTCCACACCCAACTCTAAAAAGGCATAGCGTACCGCGTTAATCTTTGCCAAAAAGTCTTCGTGCGGCACGGTTACTTTGCCGTCCTGATGGCCGCATTGTTTCGCATCAGACACTTGGTTCTCAATTTGAATGCAACATGCACCCGCTTCAATCATCTTCTTCGCCAACAAATACGTGGCCTCTTCATTACCAAACCCTGCGTCAATATCAGCAATAATTGGCACTACATGGGTTTCAAAATTATCAATTTTTTGCTGCGCCGCTTGCTCACGAAGCTGATCGCCCGCCTCTCTGGCATCGTCTACTTCTTTGAACAAATGTTGCAACTCACGAGCATCCGCTTGCTTCAAGAAGGTATAAAGCTCTTCGATCAACGCTGGCACAGACGTTTTTTCATGCATAGATTGATCTGGTAATGGGCCAAACTCAGAGCGCATGGCTGCCACCATCCAACCAGACAAGTACAAGTAGCGGCTTCGTGTTGTGCCAAAATGCTTCTTGATAGAAATCATTTTTTGCTGGCCAATAAAACCATGCCAGCATCCCAAAGATTGAGTGTAATTCGCAGAATCTTTGTCGTAGCTTGCCATGTCTTCACGCATTATTTTTGCTGTGTATTTGGCAATGTCTAAACCGGTATTAAAGCGGTTTTGCAGTTGCATTCTTGCTACTGATTCTGGATTAATCGCCGCCCAAGTCGCACCTTGTTGAGTGATGGTTTGATTCGCTTGCTGCATTTTATTTTTATAAGTTTGCATAATATTCTCGCTCTATTTGGATGATATAAAGGGGTTGTTCACATTAAAAATCACTTAACTCAATTCGCTTCTTTTACACGTAGTCGATAAGCGTGCAATAACGGTTCGGTGTAGCCATTTGCTTGAATCACACCTTTAAAAATCAAATCTTGCGCCGCTTTAAAGGCAAAGCTGTTTTGCGTATTAGGCGCCATTGGACGATAGCCTTCAGTGGCTGTATTTTGCTCGTCCACGACGTGCGCCATACGCTGCATCACCGTATCGATCTGCTCTTTGCTGCACACACCATGCAACAACCAATTCGCTAAATGCTGGCTGGAAATACGCAAGGTCGCACGGTCTTCCATTAATCCGATGTTGTTAATATCAGGCACCTTCGAACAGCCTACACCCGCCTCAACCCAGCGCACCACGTAACCCAATAATCCCTGCACGTTGTTTTCTATTTCTCGATCAATCACTTGATTCGACAACGTCAAATTGCTTGGGATCGTCGGAATCGTCAGCAAGTCCGTTAAACTGGCTTGCTCTCGCGTCTTAATCCGATCTTGCACTTCAAACACATTCACTTGGTGATAGTGCAGTGCGTGTAAGGTCGCCGCCGTTGGCGAAGGCACCCACGCTGTATTGGCTCCGGCTTTTGGGTGCGCAATTTTAGCCGTCATCATGGCCGCCATATCATCAGGCATGGCCCACATGCCTTTGCCGATTTGCGCTTTACCTGGTAAGCCACAGCGCAAGCCGATGTCCACATTGCGGTTTTCATACGCCTGAATCCAAGGTTGGTTCTTAATTTGATCTTTTGGCAAAAATGCACCGGCTTGCATGCTGGTGTGAATTTCGTCACCGGTACGATCTAAAAAGCCGGTATTTATAAAAAACACCCGAGATTTCGCCTGACGGATACACTCTTTTAAATTCACCGTGGTACGACGTTCTTCATCCATGATGCCGATTTTCACTGTGTTTTCTGGCAAGCCCAGCATCTCTTCCACACGGCGAAATAATTCACAGCTGAACGCCACTTCCTCTGGGCCATGCATCTTAGGTTTCACCACATATATGCTACCTGTTCGGCTGTTGCGCATGCCTTCGGTACGCTGTAGATCAAGCGCGCCAATCAATATTGTGACCACCGCGTCCATAATGCCTTCTGGAACAAAGTTACCTAATGCGTCTTGCATCAAATCGCATTCCATCAAGTGCCCAACATTGCGCACTAATAAAAGCGAACGGCCATGTACGCGGTATTCTTGGTTATCTAAATCGGTGAAAATACGGTCAGGATTCATTCGACGCGTCTGGCGCTGACCGTCCTTTTCAAAGCTTGCCTCTAACGTGCCTTGCATCAGCCCTAACCAATTGCGGTAAACCTCTATTTTGTCTTCGGCGTCCACCGCAGCCACAGAATCTTCACAATCAATAATGGTGCTCAGCGCCGATTCGATGACGATGTCATTGATATTGGCTTTGTCTTTTGCCCCATTTTTGCCATTACGATCAAACTGAATCTCTACGTGTAATCCGTTGTTCTTTAATAAAATGGCCTCTGGTTCGCTGCGTTGACCGTTCACAGCCACCAGCTGACAAGGCTGTTTTAATCCGCTTTGACTGCCATCATCGAAAAAGGCCAACAAGTGATGGTAGTAAACAACGTAACTCGTCACGTCATTGTGTGACCCCGTTTCCAGTGGAAACACATCATCCAAGAAAGCCTTGGCTTTACTGATAACCTGATCGCCACGGATTGAGTTGTAGCCTTTGCCCGTCGCAAGTTCGCCCGTTTTAGGGATAACATCCGTTCCGTAAAAGGCATCGTACAAGCTGCCCCAACGGGCGTTCGCAGCGTTTAATGCAAAACGTGCGTTCTTCACCGGTACAACCAGCTGAGGCCCAGCCAAACTGGCAATTTCTGCGTCCACGTTGGTCGTGGTAATGCTGAAATCTTCACCTTCTGTGACGATGTAACCAATCTCGCGCAAAAAAGCGTCATACGCTTTTATGTCCATAGCTTGACCTTTATGAGCAAGGTGCCATTGGTCAATCTGTTGCTGTAGCGCGTCTCGAGTCGCCAACAATTGGCGATTTATGGGAGCCAAATCGATCATTAACTGTTCTAGATCTCGCCAAAACCTTGTCTGATCGATGGCGTGAAGAGGCAGCACTTCTTCATTGATGAAGCGACAAAACCCGGGATGAATTTCACTGTTATTTTTAGGTTGAGGCATATTCATCGTTACTTTCCTTTTTCTTTTTTTATCTGGCTCGTAAGGTTAGCAATGCGTTTGAACTCGTTAACGATTGCTTGATTTATAGTCTATGCGCAACTAAGCTAAAATTTCACAATAAGAATTACACAGTGTAAATTTTACAAAAATGAAAAATAAAAATAGCCTCAACCGCAAAGCCCATTTTCTGGGCACAAAGATCCGCAACCTCCGTAAACGCAACCGTTTGACGATGGAAGACCTGTCGGCACGATGTATAAAAATCGACGCAGAATGTGCGCCATCGGTGTCATATTTGTCGATGATAGAACGGGGGAAACGCATTCCAAGTGAAGACGTTTTGGAGGTTATTGCCAGCGTTTTTCAAAAAAATGTCGAATGGTTTTTAGACGATATTCCCGAAGAAGAAGCCATTACGCCATCAAAAGGCTCCGGTGGTGGTATCGATGGCATGGCGTTAGAACCAAACTTTTTATTCTCCAAAGAAATCTTGCAGATTGCCATTCCTGAGATGCTCTCCCAAACGGGCACCAGCGGTCGCCAATTTGCGCATCTATTGATTCGCGCTCACCAAGAACACCATCAAAACCATTTCCCAGATTTAGAGCGCGCGGCAGAAGAAGTCGGACTCAAACGCTTGCCATTGAGCCTTGACGAGATTGTCGACATCACCAAACAAATGGGACTGCAAATCAAGTGGTTCCGCAAAACGCCTTTGGCGGTATTACAAGAAATGGGCATCAGTGAAAGCCACGTGGTCACATCCTTTTTTGATCCGCCAAGCACCATTTACATCAATCAGATAATGAAGTCACAGCCACAACGCTTGAAGTACAACCTGGCCGTACACATAGGTCACACCGTATTACACGATAAAGACGGCCTCAAAAATGTCTTGGTCACTGGACGTAACGAAATTTCACCACTGCAAGCACAAACGGCCAAAATACAATCATCGGGTATGGACGCCCAAGACATTCTTTACGCATGGCGAGACTTCGAGTGCAGCTTCTTTGCTGGCGCGTTACTGTGCCCCAAAGTACCTTTTCGACACCTGCTCGATCGCAACGGATATGAAATTCACACGGCGAAATTGGCGGGCGTGTCAGAGTCTGTCGCTATGCGCCGTATGACCGCCACGTCTCCCTATCCACATTGGCATTATTTTGATGCCTACGCACCGGGTAAACTTAAAGCCGTGTATCGTGGGAATGGCATTCCACTGCCATGGGGAAACATGAGCACCGTGGAAGATCCTTGCCAACACTGGTCTGTGTTTCGCAAAATCAGCGAACCTAGCACGGGTACCTCGGCGCAAATATCGATACTTAACGTTGGTGACGAACCGCGAATTTACGCTTGTGAGTCCATCAAAGTAGAAGACCTAGCTGGGAATAGCCACGTACTGTGTTCTGGCATCGATTTGAACCCAGCGATCAACGCCCAAGGCAAAGATGCGCTGTCCATCGCCCATGATTTAAAACAAACGTGCGTCAAAGGCGGAGGCTCCGCACATATCCCCAAAAGCATTAAAAAGGATCTCATGAGCGTGGCGAAAATTCTCAACATCAATTGGGTGGAACGAGGGATCGACAACGACGCTCGACTAATTTGCTCTCGTGGCGCCGTCTGCCCAAGATCACCCAGCTGTTATCAGCAATGCGGTAACCGCTAAAAAGTGGCGGTAAAGACGAATAAATAGCAATTTTTCGTCTTTACCTCACTAAATCAATTCCTCCTAAACTGGCTACACCTTATTGATATCAATGAATAAAATACGGCCTTTCCTATTAATCCCTCACTGCCAAACGGCCACCAAACAGAAAATTTGTCATTCAATTTTAAATTCAAGAAATCGCGCTAACTTACTAGTTCGACATAAAAATGCCATTTATCCGTAATCAACCCTATCGAAATACGCCCACAAGTATTAAAATCAGCGCAAATTCCCCTACCCCTTAGTTAAGGATCTTCCATGACTTTGTCGACCGGCCAGTCAACTAATGTTGTTGTAGTTAGTAACTCTTCCGATAACCCTTTCGCTATTGATGTCGCCTATGCAATGGGCCAACACGAAGACATTGCTGATTTGATCAGTATGAAGCAGTTCATGAACTCCGAATTTTGCCCGCGTTTCATTTCTGACGAAGCAGATTTCGATAACATTGGCCGCAAATTAAAAGGCAAGTCTGTCATTATTGTGAGCACTGGAAGCCATGTAAAAAGTCGCCAAGAATTGGCAATGGCAAACTTAATCATCGCTCGTGCTGCAAAAGAAAACGGTGCCGACCGCGTCATTCTGGTTGAGCCAGATCTATTTTACAGCGCCCAAGATCGTGGCCCTCATAAGAGCCTTGGTGAAACCAGCTTTGAACGTGATATCCAAGACGTTAAAAAGTTCGACGGCCAGCCGTTTACGGCGAAACTCTATGCTCAACTATTAAAACTGTCTGGTGTGGATACGGTGATGACCATTCACAACCACTCAGATTCTGTGCAAAAGATGTTTACCGAAGTGTTTGAAGGCGACTTCCATAACTTAATCCCTTATGAGATTTACGCCCACTACTTGTTGAATTCAAACATTTTGAATTACGGTGAAGACGGTGAAGGGCTTGTGCTTTGCGCACCAGACAAAGGCGCACGCGATTTCGTTAAAGAGATGTTCAAAACTCTAGGTCTAAGCAAAGCAAAATTCATCATGCTGGATAAAGACCGCACAGCTGAACGCAAAGTAGAAATCACTCTACACAAAGAAAGCGAACACACATTCGACGGACTAGATGGAGCTAGTATTGTATTGTTCGACGATATGGTTCGTACTGGCTCTACCGTAGTAAAATCCTGCCAATTCTTACAGCAAATCAATCCTGAACGTATGGTGTTTGCGGTATCGCATTTTTATGCCAGTGATGAAGGTCGTGAGCGTATGGCACATCCAGCGATTGGTGAAATTTTAACGCTAAATACCTTACCAACGATTTTAAACCGTGATGAGCAAGGTCGCTTACGTAAGAAAATGGTCGTGCTAAAAGTAGAGAAATGGCTTGCTCAAGAGCTTTGCAACATTCTTGATCTGCCACAAACTCACGAGCCAAACCCCTACAAAATCGATATGTCGTCTAAAAACCCACGTTTTAAACGCAAAATTTGGTTCAGTGAAGAGTTGTCAGAGCTGAAAGGCTAAGACCAATTTCAATCAAAGTAACCAACAAAAATGCCGCGATTACGCGGCATTTTTATGTCTGATCGCTGAAAACGTTCGTTAAGCACGAAATGCCAATAAAAGAATGTCTTTGATTTTCCGATCAATGTTTATTTGAGCCGTGTCAAAATCGGCACGCTCTACGTTGTATAAAAACGGCTGAACCTCACGTAGCTTTTTGATCGCTTCAGGATCTTCCGCCAGCAATACGGCGACGTAAGAGAACGCGTCGTAATAAGGAAAAGCTTGTTCACGCAACGCGTTCAAATACGAGTCGACAGACTCCTCACCGAATACTTGTTTGATGGCGGTAATCGCTCCAAAAACAGCAACGCCTTCACACAAGGCTGGCGTAGTAGCGCCGTCAAAGCCAACTGGATATTGGCCGCGCACCATCTCTTGAATAACATCCGCCAACAGCATGACATCATTGCTGAATACTCGGGCTGGCATTTGAATGTTATAACGATATGGCTCATCTGGGTGTTTAAATACAGCACCAGGTTTGGCAATACCATCACTGACCTCAAAGCCATCAAACTTAGCGTCAGCAACCGCTTTGCCAAAAAGAAACTCTACTGCTGGAAGCCAAGCTGCGCGTAATTTTTCTAATTTATTTACTTCTGTTGAGTAAGTGTCGGCCACAACCTCATCCTTATTAATTCTGAAAGAAACAGGGCATCAGATTCGTTGTCAAAACGCCCTTTTAGATAGGCGAAACCTTACCATATTGCAGGCATTCAAGCAGGGGAAATTCTCGTTAACCAATGAGATAAATCATTATCTTAGTTGGCTGTCTTTACTGCCAGCTCGATTGTACAAAGCAGAACGGCCTTTCTTCTCTTGCTCAGACTGACACTGAATACACAAACGTACACCTTGAATCGCTTTACGGCGAGGCTCAGGAATCACTGCATCGCATTCTTCACAATGAGTCAGGCTCTCGCCTTTTGGCATGCTGTTTTTTGCGCGTTCCACTTCGGAATCAACCGTTGCGTCTATTTGATCTTGTACCGCGCCATCTTGCGCCCAACCACTTGCCATCTGTGTCCCTCTTGTTATCCTTTTTCTTATTCGCAAGACTATAGCCTTATCGTTTAGACACGACAAACTGAAAAAATCGTTAGAGCTCAGTGACATCATTCAACTTATCATGTCATTAGGTATGTTAGAATTCACGATTCCAGCCGCAAGAGCGGTGGTTTCGAAAAGACCATTTTGTAGGGTCTTATTCATATTTATCTATTTTATGGAGACAACACCATGCGTTTATCTACGCTTAAAATGGGATTGGCGGCACTGGTTGCGGCAATACCAGCTCTTGCATCCGCTCACCCAGGACATGAACACACAACAAGTTTTATGACTGGCTTTATGCACCCTATGGGTGGCTTAGATCATTTATTAGCGATGTTAGCCATTGGCCTTTGGGCAGCGAGCCTTGGCGGCCGTGCTCTGTGGGCTGTACCGGCTGCATTTGTTGGGACTATGTTGGTTGGTGGCGCTTTGGCCGTTGCTGGCGTACAGGTTCCTTTCATTGAGCAAGGTATTGTCTTGTCAGTGATTCTGATGGGCGCATTGCTTCTTGGCGCTGCACGCTTCTCTGTTGTTACTTGTGCCGGTATTGCTGGGTTGTTTGCTATTTTCCACGGCGCCGCTCATGGCTTAGAAATGCCACTGAATGCTAACGGCGCGGAATACGCATTGGGCTTTGCGGCCGCGACTGCGTTGTTGCATGTTATAGGTATTGGTTTTGGGGCTGTTATTGCTCGCTTCCAAGCGCCTATTGTGACTCGCGTAACAGGCAGCATTATTGCCATTGCAGGTTTATTCCTTGCACTAGCTTAGTTTTTTAAAGCAAGCCACGTTGTTTTTAGGGCAACGTGGTGATGCCAAATGACAGCAAAAAGGGACATAAACTTTCAATTAACACGACAAAAAATTAAAAACATTACACGGAATTTAGATTATAATTCGTACAATTAATGGCCGTATTTATTGATGAGATATGTCATCAAGTCGATACACACCGACCGATATAATCTTCATATGTTTCATCCATTACCAGTAAAGGACAGTTAGTTGAAGAAAGCCGAATTTAAGCAGCCTTCCGCCTTAATTATTTCATTGATTGCTTTCTTTGCCATTGCATCCTTTGGAGGTTATTGGACTCAGTCAACAAACCGATCCATTGTAAATCAACAGCAATCCTTGCTAAGCGGCGTCTCTCGCACTCAGGCCTCTGTATTAGAAAGACGACTGTCTTCTGCGTTCACCTCTGCTCAAATCCTTGCCTATGAAGTCGAACAAAATAATGGCGCTGGCGAATGGTTCCCTAGTTATGCCAATAAATTGATTGATTCCATCGGTGGTATCGAGAATTTGCAATTATCCCCTAACGGGATTATTTCGGACATTTACCCAATGGAAGGCAATGAGGCGGCAATCGGCTTAGACATTTTAACCACAGACAGATTTAAACAAGAAGCCATGCTGTCCATTTCCAATCATCGCATGTTTGTCATCGGGCCTGTTGCTTTAGTACAAGGGGGTGTGGCGGTCATCAGTCGTGCGCCCATTTTTTTGCATAAAGACACGCACCGAGAACTTTTTTGGGGGTTTGCTTCGGCGGTTATTTATTTAGATAACTTACTAGAAACCACGCAGCTAAAGCGATTAGAAAGTGAAGGCTATCAATACAGTTTATCAAGACAACACGCCACGAGTAGAAAAATGATTGTCTTGTCCTCCTCATTAAGCCCATTGACAGACATACAAGCGTCAACCGATCTCATTTTACCCGTTGGCACTTGGAGCCTTAAAATAAGCAAAGCACTTGACGGTCAGCTGAAAGAGAGAAGTGTCACCGGATACGGCTTCAGCTTACTGGTTGCACTGTTACTGTCTATTGCCTTGTATGCGATTTTAGTTCAGCCCTTAAAGCTAAGAAATCTGGTGAAAGAAAAAACAGCAGAGCTTGAAGAATTAGCCTACAAAGACCCTCTCACTAAATTACCTAATCGCCGCTTCCTACAAGACAACTTACCCAAAATATTATCCAGCAATGTGAAATATCGCCGTATTTCCGCGTTCATTTATTTTGATCTGGACAATTTTAAACGCATTAACGACACCATAGGTCACGATGTTGGTGACCAAGTGTTAATGATCGTCGGTGAGCGATTAAACACCTTAAAAAACAAATCGGACTTAGTGGCACGATTGGGCGGTGACGAATTTGGTATTTTCTTAGGAAATATTCATAACGAAAAAGAAGCGGAAGACTACGCCAACCGAATTCTACAAGGCATTAGAGCACCCGCAAAATTAGACAATCGAGAGTATGTACTGAGTACTTCCTTAGGTATTGCAATGATCCCAGAACATGGACAAGATCTTGTGACCATCATGCAAAATGCAGACATGGCACTGTATCAAGCGAAATTGCAGGGAAAAAACCAGTTCGCTTTTTATACAGAAACCATGAAAATCAGCACCCATAACCTCATCAAAGCAGAAGATGACCTTACTCTTGCTTTGTTGAGAAACGAATTTGAAATGTATTATCAGCCTCAGTTCGACCTTCGCACAAATCATGTTTTTGGTGCGGAAGCATTAATTCGTTGGAATCACCCAGAAAAAGGGCTCATCTTTCCTGATAGCTTTATTCCATTGGCCGAAAGTACCGGAAAAATCATTGAGTTAGGCTATTGGATTGTCGAAAGCAGCATTGCTTACCTGGCTAAACGAAAACAAGAAGGTCGAGTGGATCTGTTACTGCATATTAACCTCGCCTCGCGTCAGCTGTCTGATCCTCACTTTGTCGAGGTTGTACAAAGGCTGTTAAAAGAATACGACGTCCCTGCCCATTTAATTGGTTTTGAAATTACCGAAACCTCCATCTTAGAAGACATTCACCTAGCCAGAGGCTTACTACAGACCTTTAAGGACATGGGGATTTGCATTGCTATTGACGACTTTGGTACAGGCTATTCATCACTTTCTCAGCTAAAGAATCTCCCTGTTAATCTGCTGAAAATTGATCGCAGCTTTATCATGGATTTAGAGAATGATGCGGATGATAGAAAAATTGTCGAGGCCATTATCGCCATGGCGCACAAATTGAATATCAAAGTGCTCGCAGAAGGGATAGAAACCAGAGAACAATGGAAAATGTTGGTGTCATTTCAGTGCGATTTTGGCCAAGGCTACTATGTCAGTAAAGCTATCACTGTTGATGAATTTAACCAAGCCGGGCCCATTGTACATAACGACATTTAATTGTATATAACGACATTTAGTCGTACTCGACGTCAATATTCACGCTTAAAAACAAATCCTGCAGACATAAAAAAACCAAGTATTTTTCATACTTGGTTGTTTTATGTCTGCTAATGATACGAATAATGCCTTAATAAGACACGCTAAGATCACTGAGGAGACAGGTAGATTACGAAGCTAAACAAATGGCGCGGCCATGGTTATGCACTTCCACCAACTCTTTGTGTAAGCTGCAAATTGCTTTTTCGTAGTCTTCTTCATCAACGACAAACTGCATATCTACCTGACGCATAGATTGGTGCATCGCCAACACGTTAACATCTTGTTCAGCAATGGCTTTCACTGCTTTAGCAAGCATACCCGTCGTCTTCATGTCACTGCCAATTGCAGACACAATCGCCACTTTACGCTGTGTAATTTCTGCGTCTTCAAAACGCTCATGCAACACTCGCATAACACGCTTTAGGGTTTTCAAGTTGATCGCTAAATAATGCGTAATGGTATTGGCATTAATGTCTTTCGCAATGATATGAGCATGAAACTGATTCAGTACTTTTAGAATGGCAACATCAAACTTATCAATGTCACCCGCCATGTCTTGGTCAAACAGCTCAACGGCAAATACACCACGACAACCCGCGATAATTTCTACACAAGGTGCGTCACTGACATAGTCACCCGTGATCAAAGTACCTGTATGATCTGGTTCAAACGTGTTTTTTACGCGCAATGAAATGCCACTTTGACGTAAGCCTTTCGCCGCTTTCGGGTGGATGGCTTCCATTCCAAGGTTGGCAAGTTGATCCGCCACGTCATAATTCGTACGACCAATCGGCACCGCCTTGCTTTCACCCACTAAACGAGGATCAGCACTGCTCAAATGGAATTCTTTGTGGATAACCGCTTCACGGGCTTCCGTCAAAACCGCAATTCGGCTAAAAGTCATTTCACTGTAACCACGGTCAAAAGTAGACATTAGACCCGTTTCACTGTGCGCATAACCCGTAGCGATTGGTAGCTCTTTGCTCAAATCAACGCCCTTAAATGCGTCAAGAATACGCTCATCAAGCGACATATGGCTTGGACTATTCCAGCCAGTTAGATCGACAAATACCGCATTTACGCCATCACGCTGTAATAAATGAGCCGTATTCCAAGCACTGTGTGCTTCACCGATACTGGCTAACATTTCACGCACGGTAGCTAGATGTTCGCTGATTGAGAAATGACCATGCTGGCAAAGACGATGTAAGTCTTCCAAACATTCTTGCGCGTCTTTCAAACGGCTATTTAAAAATGCGTCGGCTTTTTCACGCAACTCACCCGCTTCAAACAAGGTGTGGTTTATTTCCAACATTGCGGCGCGTACGTCTTGCAACGCAGGGAACCAATTATTTTGCTTACGTTCTTGGGCGAACAAAGCAAACACACCAGCGTCGCCAGTTTTTTTGTGTTCTAACAGCTTATCTGTCATACCAGCATAAGCAGAAACAACAAAAATACGCTGGTACATGTTGTTCGCTTGAGTTGGCTTGAAAATAATATTATCTCGAACCGAACGGTAGTCACTCATGGACGTACCGCCAATTTTTTCAACTGTATGTTGTCCCATTATTTACCCAATTTATCTAGGGGTCGAAAGCAAACTTCGACCGGAGTCAAAAACTGCCGCTATATTGTCATAAGGTTGCGGAAAATTTAAGCATTAATCGCATTTTTTAAGCACAGTAATCCATAGACAAAGCGTGATCTAACAAGGCTTTATGATTTATGTTTTCTGAACGAAACAGAATCACAATAAAGGACAATAAGATGCAGCAGAAAAGTGAATATGTATAACGTTATGCGCCCTAGTCAAAGACGCATAACGCTCACAATACAAATTAAAAAGAGTTCGCGTTAAAGCACACGCTTAATCAATTAACTCGTAAGCGCCTTCAGAGTTATGCACTTCTTTACCCGTGATTGGTGGGTTAAAAACACAAGCCAATTTCAGTTCTTTGAAGGCTCTCAAGGTATGCGCATCATGCTTATCTAAGACATACACAACACCCGGTTTAATATGATGTTTTTGGCCTGTTTCGCGGCTTTCTACTTCGCCTTCGCCGGAGATGCAGTACACAGATTCAAGGTGGTTTTGATAGTGCATGTCAAAATCTTTGCCTTCATAAATCGTCGTAATATGAAAAGAAAAACCCATGTTGTCTTCTTTCAACAACAAACGTGTGCTTTCCCAATTGCCATCTGGTGACACTACGCGGCGGTCGGTTTTCTCACATTCTGCTAAATCACGTGCAAACATTCTTTTCTCCTTATGATCCGAAGATCGATTAAATGCCGGTATCAATACCGAAAGAAACTTGAGGTTTCGAACTTACTATTTACTTCACTCAAGTGAGGGACTGGAACCACCGCTAAAATAACGCAGCGGTTCCATGAGAAGAGGAACTAGACAGCAATGTCATAGTTCTCATCGAAGTAGCTCTTGGCTTCTGGCATGTCGTCTTCCTTAGCACACACATCACGAATAGCGCGCTCTAGAATATCAATACCTTGTTTTAGTTCTTCATCGCTGATAATTAGAGGGCAAAGGAATTTAACCACCTGGTCATCAGCACCTGATGTTTCAATCATCAGACCATTCTGGAAACATTTCTTGGTAATCTTGCCCGCCAACTCACCGCTAACACAGTTGATACCACGCATCATACCTCGACCTTGAAGGGTAAAGTTACCTTCTCCAAACTCATTAACGATGGCTTGTGTACGCTCATGAATGTACTCACCTTTGCGCTTGATTTCTTTTTCAAATGCGTCGTCTTTCCAGTAAGTTTCAATCGCCACTTTAGCGGTAACAAACGCTAGATTGTTACCACGGAACGTACCGTTATGTTCGCCCGGCTTCCATTCATCTAGCTCTGGGCGCATTAGAACAACCGCAAACGGAAGACCATAACCGCTCAGTGATTTAGACATGGTAACAATGTCAGGTTTGATACCCGCGTCTTCAAAGCTAAAGAAAGTCCCTGTACGACCACAACCTGCCTGAATATCATCGACAATCAATAGCACGCCGTGCTTTTTACATACGGCTTCTAAGTTTTGTAACCAGCCAAAGCTCGCAGCATTAATGCCACCTTCACCTTGCACGGTTTCAACAATCACTGCGGCTGGTGTATCAACACCACTACTGGAGTCAGACAACACTTTGTCTAGGTATTCTGTCGTCTCAATACCCTCACCCAAATAGCCATCAAACGGAACGGTTGAAACACCAGCACCCAAACTTGTACCTGCTGCACCACGGTGATGAGAGTTACCCGTTACAGATAACGCCCCCAAACTACAACCATGAAAACCATTGGTGAAACTAATAACATTTTCACGGCCAGTAACGTTACGTGCTAATTTTAGTGCAGCTTCAACCGCATTCGTCCCTGTTGGTCCGGTGAACTGCATCATGTATTCAAGGCCACGGGGTTCTAAAATGTATTTTTTGAACGTTTCCAGAAACTCGCCTTTGGCCTTTGTATGCATATCAAGGCCATGTGTAATGCCGTCTTCCATGATGTATTCAACCAATTTTTTCTTAAAAACTGGATTGTTATGACCGTAGTTCAAAGTACCCGCACCCGCTAAGAAGTCGAGGTATTGGTTGCCTTCTTGGTCGTACAAATGCGCACCCAGTGCACGGTGAAAAACACGAGGGAAAGAGCGAGCGTAAGATTGTACTTCTGATTCAATTTCGTCAAAAATTTTCATATTGTTATCATCCTTTAAATTGATTAAATAGTAGCCGTATTTAGAAAACAACGTCGAGAGCGAAAGCCTAGCTTTCCAGCGTCTCGGCTTCTAAATCACACGGTTATTGGACCGATTCGAACGAGATGCTCGGTATCGTGTTGCCCTTTAAAATGATCCTGCTTATCAAACAGGATAGATTCTTCTAACGAGGCACTAAGTTGATCGGAAAGGCGGCGGAACAATGCCCAAGAGCCATCATTTGTTGCGGTAATACTGGTTTCGATGAAACGCACGCCAGAACAGCTAGATCGTTCAAGCAGTGATGAAACCATTTTCTTTGCCAGTCCCTGACCACGTGCTTTTTCACTTACGGCCACCTGCCAAACAAATAACGTGTCTGGTCGGTTAGGGATCACATAGCCAGAAACAAAGCCCACCAACTCACCATCTACTAAACGCGCTGCTATCGAAGTGTCACTAAAATGGCTTGCTTGCAGTAAGTTGCAATAAACGGAATTGGTGTCCAGTGGAGGGCACGATGCCACTAACTGGTGAATCGCCATTCCATCTGCTGCACTCGGTGCTGAAAACACTATTTTTTTTGAATTCATACCTTTATCCATTAGAAATCAAAGTATTTAACGTCTCTCAAAACTGAGTCGTTCTCTCATGTTTGCCATCTTAGTCGCAAGAAAAAGAAAGCAATTGATTTGATGTCTAAACATTATACTTAAAAACAAATCCCTGGCCAGCATTTATTTAGAGATCTAATCATTACATAACTAACATTTCTCATATTTATACCGCACCAAATTCAAAAAAATGCACTTAATAGAAGCAAATAGAATAAAAAAGTCTTTTTTTGTTGCATAAACGCACTGAAATTCGGAAAATCCTGCCCCTATTCGGAGCTTTGCTTACCAGTTTCTTAACAAACTGGTAAAAGTGGGAAGCAGTGGTTTGGCTATGAAACCAGCTCCGAACGCTGTTTATATATTGCTATCAATCATTTAGAGATAACTATGACAAATAAAACATCAATCCAAGGCTCATGGGCTAGCCGATGGATTTTCATTTTAGCGGCAACAGGTTCCGCTGTTGGTTTAGGTAATATCTGGAAATTTCCTTACATCACAGGTGAAAACGGTGGTGGGGCTTTTGTATTAGTGTATTTGGCTTGCATATTATTGGTGGGTATCCCAATCATGATGGCCGAAGTATTCATTGGCCGTCGCGCCCGTAAAAACCCCATCAACGCCTTAAGCGATGTCGCAGAAGAATCAGAAGGTAGCCGCTCTTGGGGCATCATTGGCTTCATGGGAATGCTGTCTGGCGTTTTGATTTTCTCATTCTATTCTGTTGTGGGTGGCTGGGTATTACATTACATCAAGGCCATGGTAACGGGCGAAATGCTAGGCGTAACGTCTGATGCTGCCGGCGCTACATTTGGTGCGTTATTGGCGGATCCGGCCACGTTGCTGGGTTGGCACACACTCTTCAGCATCATGACAGTTGCCGTCGTTGCCGCTGGTATAAATAAAGGCATTGAAACAGCCACTCGCATCATGATGCCTGCGTTGTTTGTTCTTTTGATCATCTTACTTGGCTATGCCATGACAACCGATGGTTTTGCTCAGGGTTGGAACTTCATGTTCGAGTTTGATTTCAGCAAACTTACGTGGAACGCAGCTCTAATTGCATTAGGTCACTCGTTCTTTACCCTATCATTGGGTATGGGAACCATAATGGCTTATGGCTCATACATGACTCAAAAAGCGTCTATCGGTAAAACGGTATTGGCAATTGGTGCATTGGATACGCTGGTAGCATTGGTTGCAGGTTTGGCTATCTTCCCTATTATCTTCTCTAACGGAATGGATCCTGCGGCTGGTCCTGGCTTGATGTTTATCTCTTTGCCAGTTGCCTTTGGACAAATGCCATTCGGACAACTATTTGGCATCTTGTTCTTTGTTCTAGTCGGTGTTGCGGCATGGACCTCTGCGATTTCTTTGCTAGAGCCAACAGTGGCTTTCTTGGTAGAGCGTTTCAAAATGAAACGAATCACCGCTTCTATTGGTTTAGGAATTGTTGTTTGGGGACTGGGAATTGCGTGCCTAGGCTCATTCAGCTTCATGTCTGATGTCACGTTATTCGGCAAGAATACATTCGACTTCTTAGACTACATCACAGCCAATATTATGTTGCCATTGGGCGGCATCCTTATTGCTTTGTTTGCCGGCTGGGTAGTGAAAGACAAATTCGCTCAAGAAGAGCTTCAGCTTCCAAGCACAGTGTACACGCTGTGGAATTTTTCCATGAAGTTCACTGCACCAATCGCTGTGGCGGTCGTACTGTATTTCTTGATCAATCCAATGTCTTAAACCTAATCGGTTTACGATATAAAAAACCCCACTGGTGCTGATGCTTCAGTGGGGTTATTTTTTGTATGCGCAACACACTTTACTGACATCACATGGATCTCAGAGCGTAGTTTTCACCAGCAGTACGAAGCGCACTACTCAATTCTGATGCAACGTCCGATTGCTGTACTTTATTCCAAATAATCTCATGGAAATAAAAAGCAACGGTGTTGATTGCCGGTTCTACAATGGCCACTAAACCACCCACCAATAGACTGCCAGTGATGAGATACGCGACCGAAAACGCAATTGAAAAGTGCATTACTGCGAAAGTCATTGTCTTAGCCATTTCTTATCTCCTTTACTTAATTAATAGAGATAATAAATGATCGCATCAAATTGCAAAAATATATTATATAAATCCAATCAATAGTTTTTTCCTTACTTCTGTACCGCAATCACTTGGTTCATAAAATCCATTACGCCATCGAAAGGGTCTGAATAGACTTTAACGCCATTGATCGTTGTCGTACCGGCTTCATGAGCTGCCAACCAAACACTGGCACCAACCACCCCAACAGGGCGCTCCCATTGCTGCATACTATTGAGTAAATCAGTGGTTTTGCTCGCCACATCCTGTTCACAAAATGCCAGTACCGACGACGCTTTGGTACCAGCGACCAGCTCTGACCAATCATCACTGTGCTGAACATTTGCGACCACTCGACAAGATAAGCCTTTGTCCATCAAAAGCGCGGCTGCCATATAACACCAAAGACTCCGCTGCCCCATTAACCCTGTAATAAGTACGTTTGAACGCGACTTTTGTTGAGCTTTAACTTGGTTAACCCTAGCGACCAATGCCCCCAACATAATCGACTCACAAAACGCGAGAGCCGCACTCTTACCCAATTGCTCAAAGCTTGGAAGCAACCAATCCTTCACCGCGATTTGTGCGGGATATTGAGAAAAAATTTGCTGATACATTTGCTCAATTTTGTCAGCTTGAAAGGCTTTCGCTGCGTTTACTAATGATGTCTGCCATTCTAGCCACTCGTTGGACAATACGGCCTCGTCAGCTAACGCGCCTTGATCCAACAAAGCCCGAACCTTACCGACCGCCACACCTTGCTGAATCCATCGTAATATAGCGTCAACACGCTGCACATCGCCCTGATCATAAAGTCGATGCCCCTTTCCCGTTCGTTTTGGCTTTAATAAACCATAACGACGCTCCCACGCTCGCAACGTGACCGAATTTACCCCCGTTTTTAACGACAGCTCTCGGATAGGAAAATAAGACGCATCGTCTAACAAGACCGTGTCATCTAAAAGTTCGGTTTTCTTTGGGGCGGATGTCTTTTTTGATGTACTCGACTGACTCATGCAAATTTTCCAAAAATCATTAGTAAAGTGAAATTATTCAGTTGATGTGTTCTAAACTTAACAGAGAACAAAAAAGCTATACAAATATTTTTTTTGTATAAGACTGTTGCATTTCTTGTACAAGATTCTATATTGTATAAGAAAGAAAGACATCAACAAGAGAGTAAAAACCATGAACACATCCATTTTAGATCAGACAACCACACCCATTTTTGATGTGGCTATTATTGGGGCTGGCTTATCTGGAAGTTTGTGTGCGCATTTACTCGCTCAATCAGGTCAATCGGTTTGTGTCATCGAAAAGAGCCGCGGCAGTGGCGGGCGCGCAGGCAGTAAACGATTAGAAAACGAAATCAGTTGTGATTTAGGAACCCCCTATATTCTCGCTAAACACCCAGACACTCTGGCGCTTTTTCAGCCGCTCACACAAGACCATATCATCGCCCCCTGGCAGCAAGGCAACGACCAAGAGGGAAAAGCTTTTGTGGGCGTTCCAAAAATGAGCACATTGACTCGCCACTGGCTTGAAGCGGCAACATTGGTCACCAACACTCGAATTCACCATTTGGATCAGTTAAACAACGACAGTGAACAACCCACTTGGCTATTAAGAGACGATAAATACAAACCGGTTGTCATCGCAAAAAGCCTCATTATCGCCACCCCTGCGCAACAAGCGGCCTCTTTGCTCGCCACTCACGACAAATTAGCGGTGCCACTACTAAGAGCCAATCGAGCGTGCGAAAACTATGAATCCCAGTGGGCCATGTGGCTAGAAACAGAGCCTTGTGACCTTGGTGCCTTGATTGAACCAAAAGGTTCACCGATCAAGCGAATGATCAAAGACAACCACAAACCCATGCGTCCATTAGAAAACGTAGACCGCTGGGTCATTCAAACAGACCCAAGTTGGACGAAACAACACCTCGATACCGACAAAGGCTGGATTGCGGATGCATTGCTGCAGGCTTTCTCTGAAATAACCGAACACAGAGTGCTAAAACATGGCGACCCACATCGTTGGTTTTTAAGTCGATTTACCGAGCACAAAGCAAATCGTCCTTTCGTGTGGTCACCAGAACATCAGGTTGGATTAATTGGCGATTGGCTTTGCCAAGGTGATGCCGAAGGCGCATTGCTCAGCGCAATGTCTTTAACCAAACACTTAAAAGACTTAAAAAACTTAAAAGACTTAAAAGACTTAAATTAAAAGCGCCATTACAGACTTTTGGAGGACGTAATTATGCCACATTCTCAACCATCACCAGATCAGTTAACGCACAAAATCCCTGTCGGAATCAGCGCCTGCTTACTGGGTGAAAATGTACGCTACAACGGTGGACACAGTCATTCTGATTATTGCGACAAAATACTCAGTCACTATTTTGACTATCAAAAATTTTGCCCAGAAGTTGCCGCCGGCTTTGGTACACCACGTCCAACACTGCGTCTAGAAGGCAACCCCGATAATCCACGAATGGTTTTCAGTAAGAATTCCGAAGAAGATGTTTCAGACGTATTCATGGCGGCCTCGAATAAATACCTAGAGAACTTATCGCACTTGGATGGCTATATCTTGATGAAGAAATCCCCAAGCTGTGGCATGGAACGCATCAAGGTATATCAAGAAAATGGCCATCCCCACATGCAACGTAGTGCAGGACTTTTTACCAAGGCATTGCAGCAACGTTATCCACTACTTCCCGTTGAGGAAGACGGTCGACTCAATGACCCAGCGTTACGAGAAAACTTTTTATTGCGCGTATTTACTCATCATGACTTTCGCCACAGCCTGGGAGAAGACGCCAAAATGAAAGACCTCATTGCCTTCCACAGCCGCTACAAATACATGGTCATGGCGCACTCACAACCTATTTATCGCAAACTGGGTCGCATGTTATCTGGCAACGATAAACGTCCGTTTAACGAATTAAAAACCGCCTACTTTGACATACTCATGACCACCTTATCTAAACCCGCTGCGCGTAAAAACCACTGCAACGTGTTGATGCACCTAGTGGGTTATTTGAAGCATGCGGTGGATGTTTCGGTCAGAAAAGACATTCTAGACGTGGTTGAACAATACCGTCGTGGCGAAGTAAACCTAGCAACACCTGTTACCTTGCTGCATCACTATTTAAAGCATTACGGCAGCGAATACATTAATTCACAAAGTTATTTCATCCCCTACCCATCACCACTTGGCATCCGTAACACGGTTTAAGGCAGCGCTGAAAAATGAAAATTACGCACCTCGTTTGGTTACGAAACGACCTTAGATGTCAGGACAATCCGGCACTGCATTTCGCCTTTCTTGAAGCGAGTTCGCTTCAAGAAGGCATTGCCGTGTTGGTCACGCCAACGCCCAAACAATGGGCGAAACATAACGAATCGGATGCCAAAACTGGACTTCGTGCCGGTCTGATAAATACCCTGTCTAGCACGCTCGCCCAATTGGGTATCCCATTGCATTGCCTAGATACAGAAACGTTCGAAACACTGCCCGAATTGATCGCGCAATTCTGCACCTCAAACAACATCAAACATTTTTGGTTCAATCGAGATCTGCCCATCCACGAACAGCAAAGAGATCAAGCTGTCTGTGAAACATTAAAGTCACTCGATATCAGCTGCCATGTACAGGCAACCGACCTGATTGTTCCTCGGGATGTACTAAGCCAGCAAGGAACACCATTTAAAGTATTCACGCCTTTTTTTAATCGCTGGATTACGCTTCTGGCTGAGCAAGACATCACCCCATTTCCTGCTCCAGAAAAGCAAGCAGACGCACTCACGGTCAAACCCCTAGATTTACCTTGGGCAAAGCCCTACCGTGACGATTTATGGCCCGCTGACCAAGACATAGCCAAACAAAAACTCTGGCAATTTTGCCATCACAAAGAGCGTCATTATAAAGAAAGCAGAGATTACCCGATTGAGCCTGCCACCAGCACGCTTTCGCCATACCTTGCTTTGGGTGCGCTTGGACCAAGACAATGCCTAGAAGCCATTTTCTATACTTGTAACCAAGAAGAACGACGCTGGCAAGACAGCATTTGGCTGAAAGAGCTCGCGTGGCGAGATTTTTATCGTCAATTAATGGCTCACTTTCCCGCTCTGTGCATGAATCGTCCTTTTAAACCTGAAACTGACGCCCTGATTTGGCGACATAACAACGCCGAATTTCAAGCTTGGTGCGAGGGGAAAACCGGATTCCCAATTGTGGACGCCGCCATGCGACAACTGAACCAAACCGGTTGGATGCACAACCGTTTGCGAATGATCGTCGCCAGCTTCTTTACCAAACTCATGTTTGCTGATTGGCGAAAAGGCGAAGCCTATTTTATGAGCAAGTTAATTGATGGCGAATTCGCTGCCAACAATGGCGGCTGGCAATGGAGCGCTTCAACAGGCTGTGACGCAGCGCCCTATTTCCGCGTATTTAATCCAACCCGCCAATCGGAAACCTACGATAAAAATGGCGATTTTATCCGGCGTTTTGTACCAGAGCTGAGCAAGTTGGACGCTAAATCCATTCATGACCCCAAACCGGAACAGAGAAAACTCTGCAAGTATCCAGCCCCCATTATTGACTATAAACCAGCACGACTGGCGGCCATTGCAGCGTTTGATGAATTAAAAGGACGATAACGCCAGATACGCGGTTGTTTCTTTTTCGGCATAAATCGCAAACAACCGCTATAGTTTGAACTGTAATATTTTTTTAATCTTCGCTTTTACAGGCTCCAACAAAATCATATAATTCAAAAAATTTCTTGGATCTCATATTGCTATGCCTAACTCACCACAACACCTGCACGATGTTCTTGTTCATTTACGACGCATCATTCGTGCGACTGATTTACAATCCAAACGTGTGGTAAAAGCCTGTGGTTTAACCATCCCGCAAATCATGGTACTTCGCTCTATTGAAGAACTTGGCGACGTCACTGTCCGTAAAATTTCAGACAGTGTCTCTTTAAGCCAAGCCACCGTCACCACCATTCTTAATCGCTTGGAAGATCGCAAGCTGGTAGAGCGAGTTCGAGCACAAAAAGACAAACGCATTGTAAACGCAAGACTGACCCCTGAAGGTCGAACCATATTAAACACAGCGCCGCCTTTGTTGCATGAAAAATTTGTCGGCGAATTCGAGTCTTTAGAAGGTTGGGAGCAAACGCAAATTTTGGCGTCGCTACAACGTATTGCCATGATGATGGACGCGGAACACATTGATGCTGCTCCCATGCTCGACATCAACTCACCAAATATTTAATTCTTTCCTTAGACAGCTTCCTATTCAAAACCCGACGTTCACACCAGTGACCGTCGGGTTTTTTTATTGCTCTCAACTTGCACTCGCAAATTAATAGTTACATCTAAATACAATAAAAAACCAAAACCTCATAACAAACACAAAAAATAAAATGCAAGTTATTGTTTTGTATGTATTTTTAAAAAATACAAAAAGAAAGAAACAAAGCCGGATTTGATATAACTGATTAGATGTGTAAACTAAAAGGATATAAAATTTATAACTCAAAACATAAAAGGAACACACCAATGTATAAAAAAAGCATCTTAGCAGGGCTTTTAACCCTCACAGCCACGTCATCATTTGCAGCAACTCAAAGTTGTGGCAAGGTTGAAATCGCCGACATGAACTGGAATTCTGCGTCTTTAATGGCCAATATCGATAAGTTTATCTTAGAGCACGGCTATGGCTGCGATGCCGAGCTAATACCCGGCGATACCATGCCAACCAGTACTTCCATGGCAGAAAAAGGCCAGCCAGATATCGCACCAGAAATGTGGACCAATGCCGTCAAAGCACTGATTGATCGTGGCGTAGCAGACGGGCGTTTAAGCATTGCAGGCAAATCCCTGTCCGACGGTGGTGAAGAAGGCTTTTGGGTACCGAAATACATGGTCGACAAAGACCCTTCACTTGCAACGATTCAAGGTGTCATAAAACACGCTAAAGACTTCCCTAGCTCCGAAGACCCTTCTGTTTCTGCATTTTATGGTTGCCCTGCAGGCTGGGGCTGTCAGATCACAGCCGGTAATTTATTTAAGGCGTTGAATCTTAAAGATGCGGGTTTCGAATTGATTGACCCAGGTTCTTCGGCAGGGCTTTCTGGCTCACTTAGCCGCGCCTACGAGCGAGAGGAGGCGTGGTTCGGTTACTACTGGGCTCCTACCGCCATTTTAGGAAAATACGAAATGGTAAAAGTCGACTTTGGTACCGGTGTCGACACCGAGCACTATATCAAATGCATTGCCGAAGACAGCTGTTTGAACCCAAAAGTGACCATGTACCCACCTTCCCCAGTATTCACAGTGACCACCGCAGACTTCAAGAAAAGAGCGCCTGAAGCGTATGCCTATACAGAAAAGCGTGCCTTTACAAATGCGCAAATGAACGCGTTATTGGCTTGGATGGAAGACAACCAAGCAGACGGTCAATACGCGGCAGAAAATTTCATGTTTAATCACGAGGATGTGTGGTCGAAATGGGTCAGCAAGGACGTAAAAGCAAACATAGAAAAAGCTCTTGATAACCTATAAGTCGCTTTAAAAACGTTTCACTTTTCGAGCCGCGCAACGAACACCTCCTGCGCGGCGACTATTCCTTTGCTTTACTCTTTGAGAACTCATTTATGTCAGACACCTCTTGGTTAACTGAATTTCCGGACATGAGTCGTCGAGATTTACTTGCGATTCGACAAACGCTAGACGGCGCTTATCGTTCCTTTTCACGCGCCTATGGCGAATCCATAGAAAACTTCTTCAATCCCCTTTTGCATTTTTTAATCTGGTTTGAAAACCTTCTAATACAAACACCTTGGTGGATTGTTCTGGCCATCATCATAGGACTTGTTTACGCCGCTACACGCTCTTGGAAGCTCTGTGCTGGCGTTTTGGTGTCTTTTCTGGCCATCGGTTACTTTGGCATGTGGGAAGACACGATGCGGACGCTAAGCATCATTACCGTGTGTACCATCTTATCTATTTGTATTGGCATCCCCATCGGTATCTTGATGGCAAGATCCGACCGAGCTAAGTCCATCATCACGCCATTGCTTGATATTATGCAGACCATGCCCGCTTTTGTTTACTTGATTCCTGTTGTTATGCTGCTAGGTATTGGACGAATTCCAGGCGTTATCGCCGTGGTCATTTACGCTATTCCGCCCGTCATCCGTTTGACCAATTTAGGCATTCGACTAGTCAATCGCGAAACCTTAGAAGCGGCAACGGCTTATGGCGCAACGCCCACCCAGCGATTGTTTGGCGTACAAATCCCCCTTGCTATGCCAACTATCATGGCAGGCATTAACCAAACCATTATGATGGCGCTCGCTATGGTTGTTGTGGCGTCAATGATCGGCGTTAAAGGTTTGGGACAACCTGTATTGAAATCCATTACTAATCAATATTTTACACTGGGTTTATTAAACGGTCTGGCCATTGTCGCACTGGCCATTATTTTTGATCGTGTCTCTCAAAGCTACGCAAAACGAGCACAAAAACACCTTGAGGGGACAGAGAATGGATAATCCACGCGAAACACTCATTGAAATTGAAGGTCTGTACCAAATTTTTGGCCCCAAAGCTGAAGAGGTTTTGCCCAAAGTCAAAGCCGGTGCTTCGAAAGAAGACATACTCGCCGAAACCAGTCATACCATTGGCCTGCAAGACATTAACTTAAGCGTTAAACGCGGTGAAATTTTTGTCATCATGGGGTTATCAGGCTCAGGAAAGTCCACACTGATACGCCATTTTAACCGCCTTATAGACCCAACGGCAGGTAAAATAAAAGTGGATGGCGAAAATATCATGGCGCTATCGCCAAAGGATTTGATCACGTTTAGACGTCATAAAATGGCCATGGTCTTTCAGCACTTTGGGCTCATGCCCCATCGCTGCGTGCTGGACAATGTAGGCTATGGTCTTCTGATCAAAGGTGAAAAACGTGCTGAATGGAAACCCAAGGCGGTGTCATGGTTAGAAACTGTCGGTCTCGCGGGTTACGAAGACCAATTTCCCTCCCAGCTATCAGGCGGACAACAACAGCGCGTTGGGCTGGCTCGAGCGCTTTGTACCGATGCCGAGATACTGTTGATGGACGAAGCCTTTTCTGCACTTGACCCTCTGATTCGAAGCGAGATGCAAGAGCAACTAATGGAGCTACAAGAGAACCTTCAGAAAACCATCATTTTCATTACTCATGATTTAGATGAAGCCCTTAGACTCGGGGATCGCATTGCGGTTCTAAAAGATGGCAAATTGGTGCAAGTGGGCAGTCCTGTGGACATCGTACTTAATCCTGCCGACGACTATGTCAAAGCCTTTGCAAAAGACGTGAACCGCGCACGAGCACTGACCGTTCATACGGTGATGACAACGGATACAGACAAAGTCGAAGGCCTTACAGCAAACGACGTCAAAGACCAATTCCCTATGGACAAAGATTATGCTTTTGTATTCCGTGATGGTAATTACCAAGGCGTTCTAACGAAGCGACAATTCTGTCAGCTAAAAGACGACGACTTATTAGAACCTGTTCTTACGTATGTAGAACCCGTACGGCAAACAAATCTACTGCAAAAAGTCATCCCGATGTGCTTAAACACCCAGTTCGACTTACCAGTAATCAATAAAAAAGGTGAACTGAAAGGACGATTGGAATCAAGCAAACTTGCCAAGGTGCTCTCCCCCTAACTTTAGCACTCTCTGTTACACCTTAGCGCATAAAAAATGGCCGCAGATTAGCGGCCATTTTTTAACTCATATTTTCAGTATCATGCCGTTATTTTAAGTCGAGAACATCTTGCATATCATACATACCAGCGGCTTTACCTTGTAACCAGCCCGCTGCACGCACTGCGCCTTTCGCAAAAGTCATACGGCTGCTTGCTTTATGAACAATCTCAATACGCTCACCTTCAGTAGCAAACCAAACACTGTGCTCGCCAACGACGTCACCTGCACGGATGGTTTCAAACCCGATCTCTTTTTGCGTACGAGCGCCCGTCTGTCCCTCACGCCCGTAAACAGCACACTCTTTTAAATCACGACCCAAGGCTTCGGCAACCACTTCACCCATTCGCAATGCCGTACCGGAAGGAGAGTCTACTTTATGGCGATGATGCGCTTCGACAATTTCCACATCGTAATCGTCACCCAAGATCTGAGCAGCCGTTGCCAATAGCTTCAGTGTCAAGTTCACACCAACACTCATGTTTGGTGCAAAAACGACTGGAGACTGCGCAGAGCACTCCATCAACGCCGCCTTTTCAGCATCATTCAAACCGGTTGTGCCCACCACAATGGCCTTTTGATATTTTGCGCAAAAAGCCGCATTTTCTAACGTTAATACAGGCGTGGTGAAATCGATCAATACATCAAAATCATTAACACAATCAGCCAGAGAGGCAACAGCGGCCACCCCCAGTTTACCAACACCTGCGATCTCACCAGCATCAGCACCAATCAAGCTGCTGCCTGGCTTTAAAATAGCCGCACCCAAGGTAACGCCACTGGCATCATGAATGGCGGTAATCAAATTTTTTCCCATGCGCCCAGACGCGCCAATAACTGCTACTCGCATTATCACTTCTTCCTCAATTTGGTCTGCGCAAACCATAGCAAAAATTCACCTGAATCTCAGCATTAAAAATGCACAACGCTAAAGACCAAACACAAAAAAGAGAGCCGAGGCTCTCTTTTTCTAACGTATTAAAGATTTTTAAAAAATCTCATCCGGTTTAAGCTCATCCACCGCATCTCGGTCGAACTCAATCACACCATCGGTAGGAATTTCGTCCACTGTATTACGCATTTTAGGGCGAGACGTGTCGTTTTGCTTAATGACGATCTCTACTCGTCTATTGGTTGCTCGATGCGCTGGTGTATCATTCGGCACCAAAGGTCGCGTATCAGCATAGCCCGTAACGGCAAATCGACTTTGGTCAAGCTGCCCTGTCGCAAAAAGCTCTTCCGCTACCGAAATCGCCCGCGCTGAAGACAGCTGCCAATTTGACCGGAAACGACCGCTTACTATTGGAATATTGTCAGTATTCCCCTCAACCGAAATAGTCCCTTGTATTCCCACCAAAACATCACGAATGGCATCGATCACCGGAATAAAATCGTAGTTCAATTCTGCCGAGCCCGATTCAAATGACCCCTGATCTTTAATTCGAATCGTTATGGTCTCTTCTTGCGTTTCAATTTCCACCAAACCTTTCGACACTTCTTCACGCATGACCGAGGCAATCATCTGTGCATCGCCTTCGGTTTCTTGGATTTTTTTCTCACGATCCAGATCCGCATGGGATTTATCCACAAAGGTGACCGGCGAAGGCGAACCCGAGTTGCTTTGCTCTTTTAATGCCGCATCGCCGGGCTTACAAATCACTTCCAAGGTATTTTCAGGGGTTGTGTCTGCTTTCTGTTTTACTTCATTAATCGGCGTAGGCTCCGGTCTGCCGGGGCTAAACTCCTGGGCAATAACCGAGGTGCCCATTGGAATGGATTCCGCTTCCACCTCTCGCTGTACACCAAACGCCTCTTTTAAGGAGCCTGCAATTTGTTTAAATTTGATGACGTCCATTTCGGCAAAGGACAACAACAGCACAAAAAAGCACATCAGCAAGGACATAAGGTCCGCAAAGGTTCCCATGTAAGCGGGCAAACCTTCTACACATTCCGGACAATCTTGCTCTTCTTCATCACTCATTATCGAATCCGTTTAAACTGTAATGTTATTCACGCTCAACACGCTTGCCTTCCGGAAGGTAGGTTTTCAATGCACCATCCAGAATGCGAGGGTTTTGTCCAGATTGAATCGCCAGCAAAGCATCAAGAATCAATTTCTGACAAGTAAGCTCTTCGTCTGCTCGAGTGTTTAGCTTGGCTGAAATAGGCAAACACACCATATTCGCTAACATGGCGCCATACAAAGTGGTCAACAATGCCACCGCCATTGCAGGGCCAATCGCTTTTGGGTCGGACATGTTTGCCAACATCTGTACCAGACCAACCAAGGTACCGATCATCCCCATGGCGGGGCCGATGTCACCTAATGTTTTAAACACTTTCGCGCCACTACTGTGGCGGTAATAGGATTGATTCATGTCTTTCGAGAGCAAATTTCTCACAACGGTTCCATCATGCCCATCAACGAGCATCTGAATCCCTTTCGACAAAAACGGGTGGCTCACCTCTTTGCCTTCCAAAGACAGCAATCCCCCCTTACGCGCTTCGTCCGCTAAACCATAAATTTCATCTATCAATGTATCTAACGGGATACTTTTGAACATGAACGCTTTCGCGGCAACTTTAACAGCGCCAAGAAACTGACTGAGAGGATAAGTCATCAAAAGAACAAGCAAAGACCCAACTAACACGATCAGTGTGGATGCGGTGTCTATGAACATCCCCGCCGAACCACCAACAAAAATGGCGGCGATGATAACTATAAATGACCCAATAAGTCCTATTAACGTTGCGATATCCACACACGTCTCCTAACAAAAAAGCTATAATGTTACCGATACATTCCTGTGATTCTATACGAAACAAAGACTAAGAATGACATCTTCTTACATGATTTTTGTAATTTTCATTAACACGCCCTCGAACAGTAGCGCATTTTCTGTTACAAAACGTGGGTTAAACTAAGAGTAGTCATCATGTCCCGAAAAACAACCGTCCGTCATTTTGAAGAAAATCTTACCGAATTAGACGCCCTTGTCACTCAGCTTGAGTCAAATCAGCTTTCTCTTGAAGAAGCCTTAAAGGCCTTCGAGAAAGGTGTAAAACTGAGCCAAGATTGTCAATCTGTTCTCACCCAAGCTGAACAAAAAGTTCAAATTTTGTTAGAAAAACAAGATGGTGAACACCTAGAAACTTTTGATCCGGAATTAAATTCGTGACTTTAGATGATTTCTCTCAATACGCTCGCCACCGAGTCGATGACTATCTTACGCAAAATTTAGGCCAGTATCAGCCTGCCAGTCATTTACAGGATGCAATGACCTATAGCCTATTCAATGGAGGCAAACGCGTTCGTCCCATGCTGGCCTACGCCTCGGCCTCTTTATTTGGCGAGGCCAACGAACTTACCGACGCCAGCGCGGCAGCAATCGAATCGATTCATGCTTACTCATTAATACACGACGACCTTCCAGCCATGGACGATGACGATTTGCGAAGAGGCAAACCCACTTGCCATATTCAATACGATGAAGCGACCGCTATTCTTGCTGGCGACGCACTGCAAACCTTTGCTTTTGAATTATTGAGCCACCCTAAACACAAAAATACAGCAACGCAACTGCAACTCATTCAAGAATTAGTACACGCGTCTGGCCGATATGGCATGGTGACAGGCCAAATGATCGACCTTGCCAACGTAGGCAAACAAATAAACATCGAAGCGCTAGAGCAAATGCACCAACATAAAACTGGCGCACTCATTCGGGCAAGTGTTCGTATGGGTGCCATCAGCACTGGTGCAATAAGCGAACAAGATCTGTCGGCATTAGATGCTTATGCCGCAGCAATAGGCCTTGCTTTTCAGGTACAAGACGACATTATTGACATCACCAGTGACACCGCCACTCTTGGTAAAACACAATTTTCGGACGAAGAAGCAAATAAGCCGACGTACCCTAAACTGCTCGGTTTAGAAGGGGCTCAAGCACTCGCTCAAACGCTTCGTCAGCAAGCGCTTGCTGCCATTTCGCCCTTTGGTGATGCGGCACAACCGTTAGTTGAGCTTGCGAACTATATTATTGACCGCAACCACTGATATACTTACCCACTTTTAGATTAACCAAATGTGACTAAACCTGTGCCCATGTTCGAAGAGATACCAACAGCGCGACCTAACACACCGCTACTTGATCAAGTCAACTCTCCTGCTGACTTGCGTGCCTTTAAAAAAGAGCAATTGCCAGCGCTCGTCCGCGAACTCCGAGAATTCATGCTCTACAGTGTCGGGCAAACAGGCGGACATTTTGGTGCCGGACTGGGTGTTGTAGAACTCACCGTTGCGCTTCATTATTTGTACAATACGCCTGAAGACCGCATTGTTTGGGACGTAGGTCATCAAGCTTACCCTCATAAAATTTTAACTGGACGTCGTGATGCCCTGTTAAATATTCGCCAAGAAAACGGTATCTCAGGCTTCCCAAAACGGGACGAAAGCGATTACGACACGTTTGGCGTTGGTCACTCTAGCACGTCTATTGGCGCAGCATTGGGTATGTCTCTCGCAGCACGACAACTGAACACTGGACGTAAAGCGGTAGCGATTATCGGTGACGGCGCAATGTCAGCAGGCATGGCATTCGAAGCCCTTAACCATGCAGGCGACGTTAAAGCCGATATGTTGGTTATTTTGAATGACAATGAAATGTCGATTTCAAAACCTGTCGGTGCGTTATCCAGTTATTTTGCCCGCATTTGGGCCAGCAAAACGTACGACAATATTCGTAAAAGTGGCCAAAAAGTCTTTTCTGGACTGCCCTCTGCTCTTGAATTAGCGCGCAAAGCCGAAGAGCACATGAAAGGCATGGTTTCACCAGGCATGATGTTTGAAGAGCTAGGGTTTAACTACATTGGCCCCATTGATGGTCATGACATAGACCACTTGCTCACCACCATTTCAAACTTAAAAGACCGCTCTGGACCGCAGTTTTTGCACGTTATCACGAAAAAAGGCAAAGGCTTTGAACCCGCCGAAGGGGATCCTATTGGCTATCATGCCATTAACAAGATCGAACCAGACCCGAAACCCAATACAGAAAAAAGCAAACGACCAAAATACTGCAATGTCTTTGGGAAATGGGTTTGCGATGCCGCAGAACAAGACGACAGACTGGTTGCGATTACGCCAGCCATGAAAGAAGGTTCTGACCTAATTGATTTTGCGGATCGTTTCCCAACTCGATATTTCGATGTCGCGATCGCCGAACAACATGCCGTAACGCTAGCCGCAGGCATGGCATGCGATGGCATCAAACCAGTGGTTGCTATCTACTCCACGTTTCTGCAACGTGCTTATGACCAGCTTATTCACGATGTGGCACTGCAAAATCTTGATGTATTATTCGCCATTGACCGAGCTGGGTTGGTGGGCGAAGACGGTCCAACACACGCAGGTGTTTACGATTTAAGTTACCTGCGTTGCATTCCCAACATGGTAGTGATGGCTCCATCGGATGAAGACGAATGCCGTAAAATGCTGCAAACAGGCTACGAATACCAAGGCCCTGCAGCAGTGCGTTACCCGCGTGGAACGGGTCAAGGTGTGGACATTGAGTCGAACTTAAGCACGCTTGCAATCGGTAAATCTCGCACACTACGAACGGGGCAATCAGGTATTGTTATCTGTGGTTTTGGCCGCCCTACTTACGATGCATTGCAAGCGGCAGATAAGCTAGACGCTACTTTGCTCGATATGCGATTTGTGAAACCGATTGATGAAGAGGCGTTACTGGCTCAGCGCAGTGCAAAACTGATCGTGACCATTGAAGAGAACGCCATCATGGGCGGTGCGGGTTCCGCAGTAAGCGAATTTTTATTGGCGAACAACATCACCATCCCAACGCTTCACCTAGGTTTACCGGATCAATATGAAGAACACGCTAGTCATGCAGCTATGCTAAAACGCGTTGGATTGGATGCGGAAGGGATTTTGCAAAGCATCGAAAAAAAGCAAAACAGTCTCTAATACTACCCTCTTTGTAGAAAGCAACGTATGCAAAGCCACGCAGTTTAATACCATCTACGTGGCTTTTTTATCGCAAGCAACGCTTCGCCTCTTCGATCACAGTGTGCATTCGGTTCGACAAACGCTTGTGACGATGAACACCGAGATAAAGAGTCTCTGACACCGAATTCGCCAAGGAATTGACAAAAATACGATCTGGATTATTAAACGCGGAAATCGCGTGACGTGGTAATACGGTAAATCCTAGCCCCATAGCAACCGGTTCTAAAATCAAACTAATCTGGTTCGAAAAACCCGATTTTCTAAAGGTTTGACCCGCTTCAAACTCAGGGTAATTCGCCCCTAGCAACAATCCAGCATGGTAGGCGCCATCTGGATGATCAATAAAACCTAACGCCTGCAGTTCCCGCCAACTCGGCGATTGAAGAGTATTGGGCGTCACCAAAAGCAATTCTTCTTCCGCGATGGCTTGCATATGAACATCATTCATTACAGACGAGCTGGTCATAAAACCAATATCGGCTTTGTGCTCTAAAATAAATCGCTCCACTTCTCGATTGGGTGCAAAACGATAATCGATGATCAGATTAGGGTGTTTTTTTTGCAGAAGTAACAGCTGGCGATACAACTTAAGACCAACACTGCCTGGCGACACCACTCGCACCACGCCTTCAAATGCCGAATCCTCACCCACTTGTTTTTCAAGCTGCTCTAGGCTGTTAAGAACATGCCGCCCCTCTTGATACAAGCACTCACCGGCATCTGTCAAAGTGAACTGCTTTCCATGACGGATTAACAACGGCTTCCCAAGCTGCTCTTCGAGTTTTCGAATGTGCTGACTCACACCCGATTGCGTCATGTTTAGTTGCTCAGCGGTTCGAGTAAAATGGGCTATTTCCACTAAAGAACAAAAGCTGCGCAGCCAATGAGGATTAATCATTACAAAATATACTCATAAATATTTCAAATGATAATTTTACTTAATGATCGTGGGTTTGTAACCTACTTAAAACCTCAACATTGGAAGAAATTATGAGTAATGTTTATCCACGCAATTTTTCACACATTGGCATTTCCGTACCCGACTTAGACAAAGCAGTCGAGTTTTACACTCAGGTCATGGGTTGGTATTTAATTATGAAACCCACCGACATCATTGAAGACAGCAGCCCAATTGGTGAAATGTGTACCGATGTTTTTGGTAAAGGCTGGGAGAAATTTCGCATTGCACACCTATCAACAGGTGATCGAATTGGGGTGGAAATATTCGAATTTAAAGGGCAAGAGAACCCAGAAAATAATTTCGAATACTGGAAAACAGGAATATTCCACTTTTGCGTACAAGATCCAAATGTAGAAGAGCTGGCAGAAAAAATTGTCGCCGCCGGTGGGAAAAAACGCATGAAAGAACCACGCTACTATTATCCGGGCAGCAAGCCTTATCGCATGATTTACATGGAAGACCCATTTGGTAATATCTTAGAAATTTACAGTCACAGTTATGAATTGATATACAGTGAAGGGGCTTATTAACAGGCTTTGAGTTAAGCGACCTATTGATGGCTCGATGACATTCAACCACCGAGCCTTTCGATTTATGATTCTCTTGGCGCAAACATGATTATGGCCATCCCCATAATAGCCACCGCCGAACCAACTATATCCCAAGTGCTTGGACGAATACCGTCAACAACCCATAACCACAAAACCGCCACGAAGATATAAACACCGCCATAAGCCGCATACACTCTGCCTGATGCCGTTGGATGCAAAGTCAGCAGCCATGCAAATACAGCTAAACTTAACGCCGCTGGTACTAACAACCAGATTGTTTTGTCCTCACGCAGCCAAAGGTAAGGTAGATAACAGCCGACAATTTCTGCCAGTGCTGTCACCATAAAAAGACCTATTGTTTTTAACTCAGGCAAAAGAACTTTCCTTCTAATAATTTAATCAACGCGTTAAACACATAGACACAAAGCGGATGCCATTAAAATCAGCCTCACTCCCTGTTGCTTTAAACCCGTAAGATTCATAAAAGCCAATCGCATTCACCGACGAGCGCAGGCTGATTTCATTAGCTTCTGTCATATTTAATAAAGCACTAAGGAGTCGCTTTCCTATTCCTTGGCGTTGCAGCGATTTAGACACAAATAAGTGAGTAAGATAATTGCCATCGCGTAACGCACCAAAACCAACAATTTTTCCTGCACAAACGGCTTTAAGAGTCTGAAAACGTTCTATATCAAACGTTGTTACGATATCTGCCAAGACTCGCGCCTTGTATTCAGCTTTTCCCTGATCATTAAAATGAGGCAACACATCCACAGCAGATACTTGGCCAATAAAGTGCTTAACAAGTTCCAAATCAGCCATATCAACTTTCTGAATATCCATTTCTACTCCGTAATTACTGAATCTATAGTCGACAGTGTTTCGCCAAAAATGCCAGTTTACAAGCTAAATGCAAAATACAGAACGCAGTTCGGAGACTTTTATTGAAACAGCTAAATTGAGAAGACTTCTCGTGATGAAGGAATAAAGACAAAAATGGCCTAGCCGATCTATTGATTACAGATCGGCTAGGCCATTAAAGATGGACAGGATGAATTATTAAGCTGATTTTGCGATACGTTTGTTACTCATATAAATCATTGTGATGGCACCAATTAATAATAAAATGGCAACATATCGATTACTGTCTAATGGAATAATATTGTTATCTAACCAACCAAAATGATCGATAATCAAACTCATGATCAACTGACCAGAAATTGTACACACTGTCGCCGCTGCGATACCGATTTTGGGCACCGCAAACACCACGATCAACATGTACATTACGCCAAATAAAGCCCCACTAAGTTGCCATTTTGGCGCACTAAAAAGGGTGACCTCATGGTTCGATTCAAAGAAGAAAAACAATAAGAACGAGATAGCGAAACCAATCACAAAAGTCAGCCAAGCACTGGCTATCACGCCAACACTATTACCAAGACGTCCATTAATTGAAGATTGTACAGACAGGGCAACACCGCCCAATATCAACATAAAAACTGCGAAAAATACGGTCATACTATTTGCTCCTAACTCAAAAGCCAAAGGGCGACAACAATCATCACCACGGCCAAAATTCGATACGGATCAATCCCGCGTTTTTCACTGCCCAACAAACCATAATGATCAATCACCAGACTCATACCGATTTGTCCTAATAAAACACTGGTCATCGTCATACCGACACCAATAATTGGTGTGGCTATAGTAAGAAAAACCACATAAACGGGACCTAATACGCCGCCCGTCAGTAACCATTTAGGCTGTTTGAATAGTTCAGGCAAATTAGGCTTGGCAAAGAAAATCATAATCAATGACAACAATATCGAACCAATCATAAAAATCGCCAACGTGGCTGAAAAGTGCCCGACCAATTCGCCTAAAGGCCCTAAGAGCCCAGCTTCAATAGACAATCCCATGCCCGCAGCCAACACCAAGAGATAAACCATTATTTGCATATATTTTATTCCACTCGTTTTCGTTGCGGGCATTCTTCATTAGTGCTTAAATTAAATCAATAACACAGATAACAAGTGATAATTGCATTATGAGCATCAAACCTCTTAGGGTTTTTCTTTCCGTTGCCAAAACAGGCAGCTTTGTTGCAGCAGCGCGCGAGTTGGATTTACCGCCCTCCTCTATCTCTCGATATATTTCAGCCTTGGAAGAAGAACTTGGCCAACGCCTTTTTTATCGACATACCCGCGCGGTAAAACTCACCGAAGTGGGCGATTATTATTTCGCTGAAGTAAGAGAAGCATTAACCAGCTTGGATTTGGCAACAGAGCACGCCAAAGGCTCGCTTCTTACGCCACAAGGCAACCTGAACATCAATGCGCCCGTTTCATTTGGTAGACTACACTTATCTCAATTAATTGGTCAGTTCCAGCAACGCTACCCAGACATTAATGTCGAATTGATGCTTACTGATGCCTATGTCGATCCCGTGGCAAATGGGTCAGATATTGTTATTCGCATTGGCGGTTTTGAAGACTCTAGCCTGAATTACCAAGCCATCGCAGATGAGCAATTCGTACTGTGTGCAGCACCCAGTTATCTTGAAAACATGAAAGGAAAAATCGGTTCCCTAATTCAGCCTAAGCAACTTCTCGACTTAAACTGCTTGGTTTATAAGGGTAATAACGGACGTCGTAACTGGTTCTTCCGACAAGAAGAAAAGCCAGTATTCGAATGTATTGAAGTCGCTGGTAACTTATGCAGCAATAATGCGGATATTTTGGTACAAGCCGCTTTAGCTGGCCAAGGGGTTATCTTATTTCCACGCTGGTTGGTGTTTCAGCATTTGGCGTCTGGGGAATTGGTCGCCTTGCTAGAACACTGGGAAGGATCAGAAAAAGATACTCAACAAAGTATTTACGCTCTCTATCCAGGCAATCGAATGAAGTCATCAAAGGTTGTGTATTTTCTCGACTTTATGGCAGATTTTTTTGGCCGTTCGCATCCTTACTGGGATAAACGCCTAATTGAAAATACATAAAAATAAGGAGCAGATAAAAATCCATCTGCCCCTTATTGGATAATTTTCTATATTATTTTGCTGTAATAACGTCCATCACTAGCTTCCCGTCTACTTTGATCGGGCCATCTTCTTTCGCACCTAAGGTGTATTCAAAAATACCTGTTTTCATGCCACCAGCTTCACCATGCAACATCAGCATTAACATTTCACCAGACTTAACAGGTTCAGTAAGGATCGCTGCCACATCATGGTTTTGACCTTTTTTAAGTGGTGCATAGGCCACCACAGGACCGGGCTTCATCGCTTTATCTGTACGATGTACTACCAACCAACCGTTGCTATCCGCCATTACCATGTCAGCGCTGACTGTTCCGCCCGATACATCCTGATCACTGCCTTTTACCGCAAGTTTACCGCTCATTCCATCCGCTAACGCAGCACCAGTCATTGTCAAAATACCTAAACCAAGCGCAATACGTGAAAATGTATTTTTCATAATAAACCTCTACATTGTGTCTTATTGAGTAGTATTTTTCTTTTACATTCATAGCTACGAGCACAATTAAAAAAGGTTTCAGCAAATACATGTTTTTTTAATTATTTTTCTAAAACCTCAAAATAAGGGTTAAAACATAAAAAAGCCAACCTGTTTAGATTGGCTTTGACGATCATGATGTCTAAATTATAAAGACGTTGGATAGAGTCGACCATGAATAGCAGGACCAGTTGGCACACCGGTTGGAGAACCGCCAGCGGGTTCCACACTGATACCAAACGTCGCATGGCGAATCACCGCCGGATCATAATCAATCTGTTTTTGAATGGGCGCAGCCACATTCGCTAATAACCCTAAAGAACGTGGCGCTGGGCCAATCTCATCTGCTTTAATCCACAACTGATAGGTTTTACCTTCCCCTTGCCCTTGTGCAGTAACAGGGCGAACCGTCAACTGACGAGTCTCAATATCCAGCGACATAATAAAAGCAGGTTGCTGATCGTCTGCTTGAAACACAGCAACAAAAGGCGCATTAGCCTGAACCACTGGCGCAACGGGTGCTTTAACCACCATAACGATGGCAAGACAAGCCGCCATAGCCGATGCGCCAAACGCACCAAATCGCCAACGTTTCAACTTGACTCGCATCGCCTCCATTTCAACCACAACAGAAGAGGCCGCTGAGTTTAGTGCATTCTTACTCAGGGGTTTATTATTATTCGTTTGCTGATCGAGTTTGGCCAAAACCTCGTCAAACAAGCCTGCTCTTGGTTCTGCATCTTGCACATAATCGTTCAACCCAGAAAAATGAGCCTGCCATTGTGCAATGGCTTGCTCAAGCAAAGGCTCATTCACACGACGAGCTTCTACCGCGTCGCGCTCGTCTTTATCCAAGGTACCGAGTACGTACTCGGCCGCCACTGTTTGAATGGATGTTTCTTCGTCGTTATTCATAAATTCATACAACCTTGCAGCTGCTTAATGCTGCGATGAAGCCAAGTTTTAATGGTGCCCAACGGCTGCCCAAAACGTTCTGCAAGTTCTTGACGAGAAAACCCGTCCAGATACGCCGCTTTAATCATTTCTGCACGAGGCGATTCAAGGCCATCTAAACACGCTTCCAGTTTTAATAAATCTCGGCTTTTAGCAAAAGAGTCATCTGGCGTCATCGAGTCATCAGCGATTAAATCAAAATCCACATCGACCTCACTGTCTGGCAGCGTATTTTTCCGTATCTCATCGATCGTACGGTTTCGCGCAATCGTTGCCATCCAAGTAATGGGGGACGCGACGCTCGCATCAAAGCTAGATGCTTTATCCCATATTCTAAGATAAACCTCTTGCAGCACCTCTTCGGATACCGCTTGATTCTTCAAGATACGATAAACAATGCCAAAAAGTTTCCGATGGGTAGACTCATACAATTCAGAAAAGGCAAGACGATCTTCTTTTGCCACGCGAATAAGCAAATTTGCGAGGGATTCTGTAGTGGGTTGTTCCGATAATAAAGGTGACGTCATAAGGCTCGCATCGGTTAAGTATCCATTTTATAGAGTACCAGTATTGCACTATTTTTAACCAAACCCAATCCAAGAAAGCATAACCTCAATAAGCCATTTAAGCGCTATTTCCTTTAAGCGCACTCGAAGCGTTTCGCTTTATTTAAAAACAACAAACGCACTAAAGCCAATAAAAACCGCTCATCAAGGAGCGGTTTTTAGATACAGCTTTTAGTAGAAGCTTTAAATAGGCAATTACAGTGTTTTCAACGCAGCCGTAAGCGAAGCCATTTCGTCGTCCGTGCCGATCGTAATACGAAGATAATTGCCAATTCGTGCTTTGTTGCTGCCAAAGAAGCGAACAAGAATGCCCCGCTCCTTTAGAGCCAAGTAAATTTGCTCGGCGTCCTTGTCTGGATGAGTGGCAAATACAAAGTTGGTCGCAGACGGAATAATACTGAATCCCAACGCTTCCAGATCTTTAACAGATTGCTCGCGAGTGGCAATGGTTTTATCACAAATCTCTTTTAGGTAGGCTTCATCTTCCACCGCCGCTGTCGCACCTGCCAAAGCAACGCGATCGATTGGGTAGGAGTTGAAGGAGTTCTTCAATCGCTCCAAGCCTTCGATCAAATCAGGATGACCCAATGCGTAGCCAACACGAATCCCTGCTAAGGCACGGGATTTCGACAAGGTTTGTACCACTAATAAATTCGGATATTGATTGATCAAAGACACAGCACTTTGTGCGCCGAAGTCCACGTAGGCTTCGTCCACTAGCACAACCACATCTGGATTCGCTTTTAGAATCGTTTCAATATCCGCCAAAGGTAACGCCTTGCCCGTTGGCGCGTTCGGGTTGGTGATCACCACACCGGACACATCTAGGTTATTGTAATCCGCAGGTACGATATCAAAACTTTCGTTAAGTGGGATTAGCTTTGGTTCGATACTGTATAAACCAGCGTACACTTTATAGAAGCTATAAGTGATGTCAGCGAAAGCCAATGGTTTGCCACCAGCAAAATACCCCATGAACGCCAACGCCAACACTTCGTCCGAGCCATTCCCTACAAACACTTGGTTCGCTTCTAATTGGTAGCTTTTTGCTAAAGCGTTTTTCAAGGTCACGCAGTTTGGATCTGGATATAAACGTAAACGCTCACTGACCTCAAGCGCCATTGCTTCTAAGGCTTTAGGCGACGGTGAATATGGGCTTTCATTGGTGTTTAGCTTGATGTACTTTTTGTCTTGCGGTTGTTCGCCTGGCACATAAGGGTCAAGAGAAGCAATTTTATCTGTCCAAAAACGACTCATATAACTCTCCATTACTTTTTATAAAGGGGGTCAGAGTCCTTTAAAAGTAGATATTAGATAAGGCAAATTTTGTTTCTATTAATGGGATCTGACCCCTTTAATACTTTTAATAGAAACAAAATAAGGCCTCATTTGAGGCCTTATAAATACATTAGAATTTGTCAGTCACTGTCCGGCCTAGGATCAGTCCTGAGGCTTCATATGTGGGAACAACAATACGTCACGGATCGAAGGTGCATTAGTAAACAACATCACCAAACGGTCGATACCAATACCTTCACCAGCGGTGGGTGGTAGGCCGTATTCTAGTGCATTGATGTAGTCTGCATCGTAATGCATGGCTTCGTCATCACCCGCGTCTTTCTCTGCAACCTGACGCATGAAACGCTCGGCTTGATCTTCTGGATCGTTAAGCTCCGAGAAACCATTAGCGATTTCACGACCACCAACAAAGAATTCAAAACGGTCGGTAATGAAATCATTGTCATCATTACGACGCGCCAGAGGTGATACTTCCGCTGGGTATTCGGTAATGAAAGTCGGTTGATCCAATTTGTGCTCTGCGGTTTCTTCGAAGATTTCTGTCCAAAGTTTACCCAAGCCCCAGATTGGTTTCACGTCGATTTTTAGTTTCTTCGCTACAGCCGTTGCGCTTTCTAATGTTTCTAGATCCGCTGCGGTCAATTCTGGATTATAGTGCAAAATTGAATCAAGCATGCTCATACGGACAAACGGCGCACCGAAATCGTATTCAGAACCTTGGTATGTCACTTTCGTCGTACCAAGAACTTTTTCTGCTACTGTGCGAAGCATGTCTTCCGTTAGATCCATAAGATCTTTGTAGTCTGCGTACGCTTGGTAGAATTCGATCATGGTGAATTCTGGATTGTGGCGAGTCGATGTACCTTCGTTACGGAAGTTACGGTTAATCTCGAATACACGCTCGAAACCACCAACCACCAAACGCTTCAAATAAAGCTCTGGTGCGATACGCAAATACATGCTCATGTCCATCGCATTGTGATGGGTAACAAACGGACGTGCTGACGCACCACCTGGAATCGTTTGCAGCATTGGCGTTTCAACTTCCATGAAACGGCGGTCTTCTAGGAAGCGACGAATCGTAGAGATGATTTTTGAACGCATTTGGAACGTCTCGCGAGACTCTTCGTTTACGATCAAATCAACGTAACGCTGACGGTAACGCATTTCCATGTCAGATAAACCGTGGTGCTTATCTGGCAATGGACGTAGAGATTTGGTTAGCAATTGCGCTTCTTGCATATCAATGTACAAGTCGCCTTTGCCAGATTTGTGTACTGGACCTGAAATACCGATAATATCGCCCAAATCCCACGTTTTTTGATCAGCAAGCAATTCAGGAGACAAGGCTTTGCGGTTGACATACGCTTGGATTTGTCCCGTCATGTCTTGCAACAACATGAAAGCACCGCGGTTACGAATAATACGACCAGCAATACTCACTTTATGGTCTTTTTCTTCTAACTCGGCTTTTTCTAATTCACCAAATTCTGCTTGTAGATCCGCAGCGTATGCGTTTGGACGAAAGGTATTTGGGTAAGCATTGCGCTCGGCACGAATGGCCGACAATTTACCGCGGCGTTCTGCTACTAAGCGATTGTCATCGGATTGTGCTGTGGATTCTGTGATATTTTCGTTAGCCATGATTTGCTATCTACTCTTTTTAAATTATCTAAATTAGGAACGGCGTTTATAGGCCTTGTTTTAAACTTGCCACGATAAACTGGTCTAAATTGCCATCTAGCACAGCACCCGTATTTGACGTTTCTACGCCCGTACGCAAATCTTTAATGCGTGATGCGTCCAATACATAAGAACGAATCTGGCTGCCCCAACCGATATCAGATTTGCTGTCTTCAACCGCTTGCGCCGCTTCTGTACGCTTCAACATTTCAAATTCGTACAATTTGGCACGAAGTTGTTTCATAGCGAAATCACGGTTGGCGTGTTGTGAACGCTGATTCTGACACTGCACCACGATGCCCGTCGGAACGTGAGTAATACGTACCGCAGAATCGGTCGTATTTACGTGCTGACCGCCCGCTCCAGAAGAACGGTAAGTATCGGTACGAATGTCGGCCGGATTGATTTCAATCTCAACGTTATCATCGATCTCAGGGGACACAAAGACAGATGCAAAGGAAGTATGACGACGGTTACCTGAGTCAAAGGGCGACTTACGAACCAAACGGTGTACACCCGTTTCCGTTCGTAGCCAACCAAAAGCGTATTCACCTTCAAAGCGAATCGTCGCAGATTTGATGCCCGCCACATCACCAGCCGATACTTCCATCAGTTCGACTTTGAAACCTTTGTCTTCACCCCAACGCAAATACATGCGCAATAGAATGTTGGCCCAATCTTGAGCTTCAGTGCCGCCAGAACCAGATTGAATGTCCAAGAAAGCACTGTTTTCGTCCATTTCTTTGGAAAACATGCGACGAAACTCTAACTTGGCTAATAAGCTTTCTAGCTCTTCCAGTTCGAGTTCGACCGCTTCAACAGAATCTTCGTCGTTTTCTTCTACGGCAATGTCTAACAGCTCTTTAGAATCGTTTACACCCGATTCCATGCTGTCTAGTGTTTCAACCACGGCTTCAAGCGCTGCTCGCTCTTTGCCGAGTTTTTGGGCGTATTCTGGATCATTCCAAATGGCTGGATCTTCCAGTTCACGGTTAACTTCCTCTAAGCGTTCTTTCTTTGACTCATAGTCAAAGATACCCCCGAAGGGTTAAAGCACGGGCAGAGAGGTCTTTTATCTTAGAAAGTATCGGGTTTATTTCCATATTGGCGTCAATTTGCTATAAACAGTGTGGATAAAGTTAATTCGGAATTGTAACGAATTTACTCGCAGCATAAAATGCCATTCGCTACCCAATGATGGAAAAACAGACCATTTTTTGTGGGCCTTGCTATCAAATGGAGTCAATATGGATAAGCCAACCGTTTCAGTCGACATACTGGGACAAAATTACAAGATTAATTGCCCTAAAGGGCACGAAGCCGATTTGAAAGAAGCGGCAGAATACTTAAATGGTCAGATGCGTGAGATCAAAGCCAGTGGAAAGATCATCGGTCTAGAAAAGATTGCGGTATTGGCCGCGTTGAATATTACTCACGATATGCTTTCTGGCCGAAAATACGCGCGTTCGAACGAACAACAGTTGCGAGAACTGACCTCTCAGCTGGATGCTGCATTGACGCATCAAACAAAGTTGGTCAATGAATAATCATTGTTGGTTTATTCTTTGATCTACTTTTTTGATTGCAAGGATATAACACGAATTTTCTTCATACAGTCCAGAAAACGAAATCGTACATGGCGTGATTTCTACCTTAGATTACTCTATACTTCACTTCGTTTCCTGGGTTGTTCGAAGCGGCTTAACGCCCTTGAGCCTATGAGTAATACCCCGGAAAGAGCCTGTTGGTTTGGTGTGCATGTCCGTGCGTCGGAAAGCCTAAAGAGTCACAGTTCTTTCCACCTTGAACCACTGGGTTCAAGGCCAATAGCCGAAACGGCAACTCGGGAAACCCTTTTATGACGTCTCATCTTGATCCAAGACAAATCCTACGCCGCCAATTACGTCAAACAAGACGAAATTTATCTTCGCAAGAGCAACAGTCTGCCGCCCTGCAATTATCTTCTCGTTTCGAAGAGTATGCTGACCACTTCCATCTAACAAGTGGTAATCGTGTTGCCTTGTACTTAACGAATGATGGTGAAATTTCACCTCATGTATTGTGTGCTGATTTTTGGGAACAAGGCATTGAGACTTACCTTCCTGTGGTGCAAGGCAAGCATCTAACATTTGCACGCTATAGCTCAGAAACAGTCTGGCAAGAAAATATCTTCGGCATCAAAGAACCCGTCACGATGGACTATGTTTCCGGTGAAGTGCTAGATTTAGTGCTGTTGCCATTAGTTGGGTTTGACTCAAAAGGTGGACGCCTTGGTATGGGGGGAGGCTTTTACGATAGGACGTTTGCTAATAAAAAAACCACAGAGAAACCGCGCCTAATAGGCCTTGCACACGATTGCCAAGAAGTAAAAAGCCTACCTGTTGAAGGTTGGGACGTGCCATTGGAAGCGATAATTACGCCAACAAAAACGCTGTTTATTTAACCGACACACCTTTCACTAAAACATAAAGCCATAGCCAATGGAGAAGTATGTACCACTGGCCCCTTGGTCGTTTTCAGCGGCATAAGCAATATCGATATCCAAACGTCGCCCAATCGTAACCCCAGCAGTGATATAACTTAACTCCGAGCCCACCATGTTTTTGCGGTAGCCTGCTCGAATTCCTGGAAAAAGCGCGGTCGGACTAAAAAATGAGATCGATGCGGTCGCCCATTGATATTTATCACCTAAAGGGTCTTTTATAGAATTTGCATCAAACGAAGTAGCGAGGGAGAAAGCCTGATCTTTGGACTTAAGGGCAAAATCCAACGTCATCTGTGCTTTCATTTTGTACGATTCTTTTAGTGACAAATACCCTTTGTCCGCTAGCCTTATGGCGGCGTTACAGGTATTTAAATCGGTTCCAGATAAGCCAGCACAATCCCCCAATGGTATATAGTCAAATTCAGGCTCATTGATATTGGAAATTGTGGCACCCATTTGATAGTACTTGCTGGCTAATATAACCCCTAAATCTAAACCGATATTTTCTTCTACGACGTCTCTACTCAGGAAATAATCACCGTAAGACACACTGGAATCTCCATCTTCTGTCAGCACGGTAAGCTTTCGATCTAACGACAGTTTATGAAAATTTAAGCGCCCACCATAAATCACGGCGCTGCTTTCCGTACGAGACACCATCTCACTGTAGCCGATACTAAAGTGGTAATCGCTTGCTCGCTTCATATACACAGACATGTCAGATGAGTAATCAAGTCCATCAATATCAAAGGCAGCTAAATCTTCGACTGATGTTATGCTATCCAAATCATCCAGCCCAGTTACCGTTAAGTTATCCGCTAAAATACTGGCCCGACCGACTATAGACGCACTCGCGTCGATCATAAAAACACCACGACGACGCGTTTTATAAATTAACGGTAAAAAAGGCGCTTGTACGGAAGTGGAAAATTTCACAAAAGTTGTTTCACCAACTTCATCGAGCAATGAGTTAGTTTGATTAATAAGGTCCTCTATTTCGGCTTTAACCTCAGCAACTTTATCCACCACAAACTCATCGGTGGCAGCCGTCGCGTCAGCCTCTGCCTGAGCAATTGCGGCATTTAACGCGGCGGAGCTGTCATCAGGAAGACGGTAATTCACACCATTGTAATCTTGAAGAGAAACACTGCCACCTCCGGCAACATAAGCGTCTGCATACGTTTCTGTCGAATTATAAATTGCGTCTAATGCAACCGCTTCAGCATCCGCTTCAATGGTATCTAATCCAGATGGAAAATCCCCATCAACGGTAGCTTCTAGCGCATCAACTCTATCCCCCAAATCAGGTCCAGCCCCCGCCTCAAGTCCAATACTTAATGGCCCCAGAAAATTGACACGAAAACCTTGCAAATTAGCCATTAAATACGCGGCAGCAGGGTTGCTTAATGACGTGGATAAAGCATGACGATTTCCATACCCACCTAATACGGTGCTAGACCCTATAGGTTGATAAATTGCCATACTCGCCACAGCAGAAGAGCTTGCAATACTGATGCATAAAGTCGCCAAAAACTTGTTCATTCATTCGCTCTTATAAACCAAAGGACTTTTGTAACAGCCCTATTAATAAAAAAAGCCGAAACCTTGTTAGGTTATCGGCTTTTTTTATTAAATCTTTACACTTTTAGAATGCAGTGTCATAACCGATTGAGAAGTAACCGCCGCGAGGTAGCTCATCACCATCCTCATCTTCTACCGTATCCAGCGCTACAGCCAAATCGATATTTAAACGCTTAAACATCGTTAGACCAAGAGAAGCGTAGCTTAGCTCTGTACCTGCCATGTTTTGACGGTAGCCGATACGAATGCCTGGTAAGAAATGAGAATCACCGTAATAAGACAAGGACGCTGCTGCCCACTGGTATTCATCGCCCACCGCATCTTTTACGGCATTTGTATCGTAAGACATCCCCAGAGTAACTTGCTTGCCTCTAGTAGAAAAAGCCGCATCGATTGTAGTTTGCATTTCCATCACATACTTACCGCCTGAGGTCACTTTCCCTGCGGTAACCAGAGAAGAAGCTGCAGTACAGCTTTTTGTAATACAAGTTGTGTCCAATGACACCCCATCAAACTCTGGCTCGTTGACATTAGCAAAGGTCACACCCAGTTGATAGTAGTTGGATACCCACACAGCGCCTAGATCAATACCAAAACCGGTAGACTCTACTGCTTTGTCATCAATGGCATCCGAAATCGCATCCCCTGCGTCGGTATCATCATCATTCAAGGATACTAAAGCATGACCCATAGAAATATTATGCATGGTCGCTTTAATACCACCCACTAACATACCATGGGAGTTTTCCCACATGGATTGGCTGTAGCCTAAACCAATTGCCAAGTCCACTGCAGTTTTAGCATTAAAGGAAGCATCAGTATCTAATTCATTAGTACCGGGATCTACACTTACATCACTCGAAACCACATTCGCCTTAGCAACAGTGGAAATACTGGCATCCAAAACAAATGCGCCGTTATTATCTGTTTTATAAATCACAGGCATAAGAGGCACTTGCAAAGATGCAGACGTCTTCACATAAGCCGAATCACCAATATCAGCCAATATAGCTTCCACTCTCGTTTCATCAGCTGCAGCAGTTCCTGTAGTTGAATTGTCAATGATATCTTCAATTTTTTCAGCGCGATCCGATAAATCACTGACATCCCCCATCTCAATGCCGATACTCAATGGCCCTAAAATACCAAAGCGGAAATTATCGTCATCTTCTTGGTTGACCATGAGAAATGGTGCTGCTGGGTTAGCCAATGCAGTGGCCAAGGCGCGCTGATTTGGGGCGCTACTCAGGGTAAAGCTAGACCCAACAGGCTGATTTACTGGCATTGCCGCTAGTACAGCGGTACTGAATAAGCTGCTTGAAACGAGTATTAGTTTTTTCATGATTTAGTCCTTCGAAAACCGAAATGTAAGCAAATAGCAAAAAACAATCACCTTTGTATTAATTGTATACGCATTACTTACATTTTTCCTACCCTAAATGAGGTAGAAGGCCAAATTGTAAAAATAAAAAGCACAAAAAAACGACCTAATCAGTGACGATTGGTCGCTTTTATAATGCAGGCAAGATCTTTATAAAAAGCTACATGCAAGCCAAGGAAAGTTGGTGACGAAGTTTTTCCAAATCCTCAGGGGTATCCACTCCGTGAGTCGGTAAGCCCTCCGCCATTGCCACTTGGACTTTTATCCCTTGATGCAGGAAACGGAGCTGCTCCAGTTTTTCCCACCGTTCCATGGGTGACATTGGCAGATCTGCGTATCGAGCCAATAAACTAGCACGATACACATACAAGCCAATATGACGAAGCGCTGGAAAGTCTGCTGGCAACACGCCTATACGATCTGAGTTACTGGCAAAACCATCTCTGTCCCAAGGCATTGGTGAACGACTAAAATACAGCGCACGCTGCTTTTCGTCACAAATGACCTTCACCACGTTTGGGTTAAAAAAGTCTTCAAGCTGCTCTATAGAGCACGCGACGGTGGCCATTTCAGCATCCTGATCTCGGCTAAGCGCCATAACAGCCGAATGGATTAAATCGACTGGAAGAAACGGCTCGTCACCTTGTACGTTGACCACGATTTCATCGCTCTGCCACCCCATTTTTGCAGCGACTTCAGCAAGACGTTCTGTACCATTTTCATGGTCGTCGCGTGTCATCACAACCGTCGCACCAAACTTTAACGCGGCTTTTTGGATTATTTCATGATCCGTTGCCACGATAACCGACTGAGCGCCCGCTTTTAGTGCTAACTCATATACCCATTGCAATACTGGCTTACCACCTAAATCGGCCATCAGCTTTTGCGGAAATCGCTGAGAAGCGTAGCGAGCAGGGATTACGATGTGAAACTCAGGTAAAGATTGAATCATCATTATTTCTCAAACTCCGGTTTTTGAGCTAATTCGTACGCACTCTCCAAGGTCATGCGAGAAGCCAATACCATATCGGCAACTTCTCGAGCAACGCCTTCTCCAGCGGTTTTTTTGAGCGTAATCGAGCAGTGTCGCTGCACTAAAATATGTGCATCCGATGGGCACAATGCTAGCCCCACTTTAGGCATTACCTGAAGGTCTATCACATCGTCCCCCACATACGCCGTTTCGTCTGGTGCAATACCCAAGCGCTCAACCAACTCATCAAAGGCTTCGGCTTTGTTATGACAACCCGGATAAAAATGCTCTACTTTTAGTTCTTTCATCCGCTGCCTTAATGGTGCGGAATCCTTTGCGGTAATCACAGCGACCTGAATGCCCCACTTGGGCAGCAACTTCATTGCTACACCATCTTTTACATTGAAACGCTTTATGGTTTCTCCGTGCTCGGTGTAAAGCAAACGACCATCGGTTAGCACGCCATCCACATCAAACACCACCAGCTTCAAGGCCTGCAGTTTGACTAACAACGCTTGACCTTCATCTAGCGCCGGATAAGAAGAAAGAAAAGCCGCATCCATTTCTTAAACGCTCGTATCCAATGTTTCGAAGGTTTTTACCAGCTCATCAAGCTGCTTCATTTGCTTCAGGAATGGCGCTAATTTACCCAAAGGCAAAGCACATGGACCATCGCATTTAGCATTATCAGGATCTGGGTGCGTTTCTAAGAATAAGCTAGACAAACCAAGAGACATGCCTGCACGAGCCAATTCAGTGACTTGCGCACGACGGCCATCCGCAGAATCTTCACGACCGCCTGGACGCTGCAAAGAATGGGTGACGTCAAACATGACAGGGAAACCAAACTTCTTCATTTCCCCAAAACCTAGCATATCCACCACCAAGTTGTTGTAGCCCATCATGGTGCCACGTTCGCAGAGCATAAGGTTGTCATTCCCTGCTTCTTGGCATTTTGTCAGAATATGTTTCATTTCATGAGGCGCTAAAAACTGTGCTTTTTTAATGTTAATAACAGCCCCAGTTTTAGCCATAGCGATAACCAAATCGGTTTGACGAGAAAGGAACGCTGGCAATTGAATAACATCGGCGACTTCAGCAACAGGCGCACACTGATATTCTTCATGCACATCCGTGATCACAGGCACACCAAAGGTATCTTTGATCTCCTGTAAGATTTTCAAACCTTCTTCCATGCCAGGTCCACGGAAAGAGTTAATAGAAGAACGGTTTGCCTTATCAAAAGAGCCTTTAAACACATAAGGAATGCCCAACTCTTCCGTCACTTTTACATGTTCTTCTGCTACGCGCATGGCTAAGTCACGGGACTCTAATACGTTAACGCCACTGAATAAAACAAAGGGAAGGTGGTTCGCTACTTCGATTTTTTGACCAATTTTAATAACTTTTGACGCTTGTGACGTGTTTAACATGGTAACTCCGTTTTTTGAGTCTAAATTAGCGATCGTAAATTTCTAAGATTCCTGACACACGCAAGGCGTCATCCACCACCACTAACAAAGTAATTTTATCGCGCAACATTTGCTCTTCAGCCTGCACTATCATTACATTCTCATTGATGGTTTTTGGGTTAGCCGTCATCAGGCTAGCCATGGTTTTATGGATCATGCCTTCACTTTCTTTGAGCATAGCTCGACGCAAATCACCGTCGGTAAAAATCCCTAATAACTTGCCAGCATCCTGAACTAAGACAACCCCCATTCGCCCTTGGGTCATGACCGAAATGGCATCTTTCAAGGTGGTTTCTGGGGCACAAACAGGCAAATTATCTTTGTGCATTAAATCTTTAACACGCGTTAATAACTTACGGCCTAGGCTGCCACCAGGATGAAATCGAGCAAAGTCCTGAGGTTGAAAGTCTCGACATTCCATCAAAGCCACGGCCAATGCATCGCCCATTGCTGTCGTCATGGTGGTTGAGGTGGTGGGAGCCAAATTGTTCGGGCAGGTCTCTCTGTCTACGGAAATATCCAAAACACAATCACAATGTTTTGCTAACGTAGAATCCATGTTGCCCACTAAAGCAATACTTGGGTTACCAAAGCTTTTTAGAGAAGGAAGCAACCGCATTAACTCTTCCGTTTCTCCAGAGTAGCTGATGAGCACCAAGGTGTCTTCTGCTTGAATCATCCCTAAGTCGCCATGAAACGCTTCACCAGGATGAAGAAAAAAACTCGGTGTGCCAGTAGAAGCCAGTGTGGCCGCAATTTTTTTGCCAATTAAACCGGATTTCCCCATGCCACAGATAACAGTGCGGCCTTTGCTAGACAGTATCATACGCACCGCTTTGGGGAATTCATCAGTGACGCGATTGGCCAAACTGGCTAGCGCTTGCGCTTGTGTTGACAAGGTTTGTCGAGCACTTGCAATAAGAACATCGGAGTGAACACTCGATAGGGATGAATCGCTCATAAAGCCTCTTTGCTCTGTAATCCACATAAAGTGGCATTATTATACAGAGGACAAGGCAAGTCGCCTACTAAAGAGCAAATTTCCATGGCACTCTTTGGTAGGCGAGATGGTAGTAGGCAAGTTGTGCTGATGGGAAACGTTAGCCTAAGCAGCTCAAAAATTGGCCACTCAAACTGTCTAAAAATGACAAGTATGCATTGGTTCCCATTTTCACTTGAGCACCCAATGGATCTAAAGGCGTGGTGTTAACATCAGTTCCGTCCAGTAACGTTTTTACAATGGCTGGACTGAATTGTGGCTCACTAAACACACACTGCACATTGTGTTCCTCAATCTCATGTCGAATCTCCGCCACTTTCTTTGCGCCTGGTTTGCGCTCAGGGCTCACGGTAATTTCACCGGCATGACTCAATCCGTAATGCTGCTCAAAATAGCTATAACCGTCATGAAATACGATATAAGGAACACTGTTAACCTTATTCAACGCGCTGCGAATTTCAGCGTCTTTCGCACTCAAACCCTTCTCAAAAGACGCAAGATTGCCGTTGTAATACTCAGCATTCGCAGCGTCTAGAGATACTAAACGAGCTGTCACTGCTTTTGCCAACACTCTCGCGTTATCAGGAGATAACCAAACATGCGGATCGACACCATCATGATGGTGACCTTCATGCTCATCATGATCACCATGCGCTTCGTGATCATGATCTTCGTGTGCTTCATGGTCGTCGTGATGACCTTCTTCTGCTTCGCCTTCATCATCATGATGATGTTCTTTAGCAAAGTTATGCAACGACATGCCCTCTAAAGCCAGCCACTCAATGGACGAGTTTTCTTTACCTGCATTTTCAAGTGGCTTTTCTAAAAAGCGCTCTAAAGACTCCCCAACCCAAACGACAACATCTGCATTTAAGATTTTTTTCAGATCAGAAGGGCGCATTGCAAAATCATGAGGCGATGCGGTACTGGAAACAATTTGCTGTATCTCTGCTTTGTCTCCTGCGATTGCGGCGACAACCATTGAAACAGGCTTAATGCTGGTGGTTATGATAGGTTTTGCTAACGCAATGGGAGACAAGGCTGAAACGCCAAGCGCAAAGAGAAGTTTATTCATTATTAAATACCATCAAATAAATGTTATAACGTAACAATACGATATAAAAAAAAGAGATTCAAGCCATTTTGCTCAAATCTCTTTGCTTAACAAAACGTAAAACACCGTCAAACTGCGTGTATGCCTAGGCTTAACCCAGCTTTAAAGCACTTGGATCAATCAGACGAACCATCAATCCGGCGCGTTGACCAATAGGTAGATTCGTATTAGGGAAGACAATAGCATCACCCGATTGCTCAATATGGTAGTCACTTTTGTTAGAGTGCGCTAACCGATAGCCAGCCTCAAACTGCGTGAAATTGCGAACGTCATCAGCAATATTCAACACATAACTATCATCGTCTTTTATCAGGCTATCCAGAACACGAAACACGTTCATTGAAGACCACTCGCTTTGCGCCAAAACTCCCTGTTCAAAAAGCACAATCAGACTTTGCTTGAGATCCGCAAAACGGGTCAAATCGTTTTCTCCAAAAGGAAACACCTTCCCAAGCTCAACGGTAAAAGCATGAGCACCATGAACAGCGTGACTGTAATAGGAAAACGTCGTTGTTGGTTGATGCGACAACAATACGGCGTCAATACCGCTTGCGGCCAAAAATCCCAATTGTTCTTGGTTGTAAATGCCATCTTTAACAAAAGGGTACACGACAAATTTCTCATGCACAGAACCTCGAATGGCAGTATGAAGGTCATAATGCAGTTTCATTTGCTGTGCGTCGTTCGCTACTGGAGCAAAAAAATCTTCTATGGCTTTTTCTAACCGTGCCGCTCTTTTCGATTCAAAGCCATCATACTGCTGCCAAGCCCCATTGAATAAGCGATTCAAGTTAACCTCACAAAAACGCTTGCCCACGTTAGCCGCCACAGGGTTTCCGATCAGTATTAACAATCTAACATTGAGCGATACACGCCCATCTAAAATAGACGTCACCAATTGATTCACCAGTTCAATAGGCCCCGTTTCATTTCCATGAATCCCTACTGAGACAACCAAGTTCACAGTGCTTGGAACATTTGGCTCTAGACGTAAAATCCCCGTATCTTCAACAAACGCATCACCTTGAGGAAACGTAAATTGAAACGGCACCAGCGCATCTTGGTTCGCTAATGTTAAGGCCAAAAAATCATTGTTCAACATGGTCATTTTCTCTCGCCGAATTGCGCCTAAAATAAATATTTATCATACCGTTTTTGCATCCACATTTAGGCAGATTTTATCAAGCTGTACACAAAACATAAAAACAGGTCGCTTTCTTTACATCGAACGCCTTTTTTAAATACCTTAGAAACCTTTTCTTTCAGATAAAATGCCGATACCCTTTCGGTTTATACCGTATTCACCGTCACATTGAGTATTTTTATGCCTGACATTGAGGAAGTCATTATCTTGGTTGATAAAAGCAACAAGATTATTGGCGACATCCCACGACGACTAATGAACTTTGGTAAAGACTACCATCGTGTCACCTATATTCTGGTCTTTAACACAAAGGGCAATCTACTCGTCCAAAAACGAACCGATGACAAAGCCTTTTGTCCTGGGTATTTCGGTGTTAGCACAGGTGGCGTCGTTGAAAAAGGCGAATCTTATATCGATTCTGCGCATCGAGAACTGCAGGAAGAACTTGGGTTTGACGCTCCTCTTGAAAGCCAAGGCGTATTTCTAACTGAGGGAGAAGGCTTTAAAATTTGGGGGAAAATCTTTACCTGCCATTATGATGAAAAAGCGCACGGTGCACTCACACTTCAGCCTAAAGAAGTCGCTTCCGTCCATGAGATGAGCATCGATTCCATCTTAAAAAACCCAGACAACCTATTGTTCACGCCTGACTCGTTAAGCGCATTGCAGCATTATGCCGACCAGCTAACCCAACCCCAGCCCGATGATCCGCTTTAACGCGTTTTGGGTGCTCGTTTTTTGTGTCTCTTCCCTCAGTTTTGGAGAGGAAAGATGGCAGAATGATGCGTATATTCAAGACAGCTTTATCAAAATTGCCTTGGAACGCGAATACAAAGAAACCAAATTCCCAAAGCTCATACGCTGGACTCAGCCAATAAAGCTCTTTTTCGAAAGTGACAGCGGCGACGCCAGCCTACAAAAAGAACTGCTCAGTGTTCACGCTCAGCACCTGTCTCACATTACAGGGGTGCCCATTAATTTTACGAATGACCCTAAGCGCGCCAATATTTTTGTTATCTTCACCGATTATGACAATGTTGAAAACAAAGTCAGGCAATACATAGGTGACCCTGAAAAAATCCGCACTGCATTAAACGAAGCCATTTGTCTGGGAAACTTTAGACGCAATGGCCGTTACGAAATCACAAAAGGCAGCATTATTATTCCGGTTGACTATGCTCGTAGAAAAGCACGTTTCTTAGATTGTATTGTCGAAGAAATCACCCAATTAATGGGGCTTCCAAACGACTCCAACGACGTATTTCCTTCCGTGTTCAATGATGTCAGTGTTGATACCTATTTAAGCCCTTTAGATTATATCTTACTCAAGGCGTTGTACTCTTCTCATCTCAAGCCTGGCATGAATGTCGAACAAACAAAAGCCGCATTTAACAATGTACTAAAAGAATTACATGCCAATAAAGACATAGAAAATGCCGCGCAACGCGTACAACAATACAGTCTAAAAACCTACTTGGGCGACTAGTCTGACAGACAAAATCGCCTTTCTATAGCGATAATAAAAGTCTGCCATAGATCAATATTATTGGTCTTTTAAGCGCCCTTCTCATAAATTGTTTTTATTCACTCTGCTTTTCCTTCCCAAGTTAGGTAAAATGCGCCAACTGAAAATTCACACCGGAGAGTCCTAATGTTCCCTGAGCTAAAAAATGATCGCTTTTTGCGCGCATTACTCAAACAACCTGTCGATACTACCCCTGTATGGATGATGAGACAGGCTGGACGCTATCTTCCTGAATACCGAGCAAGTCGCGCTACGGCAGGAGATTTTTTAAGCCTTTGCAAAAACGATTCATTCGCCTGTGAAGTCACACTACAACCACTCAAACGCTATGATCTTGACGCGGCGATTTTATTCTCTGACATCTTAACCATTCCAGATGCAATGGGGTTGGGTCTGTACTTTGAAACAGGAGAAGGCCCAAAATTCAAACACACTATTCGAAATCAAGCGGACGTCGATGCCATCCCCGTTACCACCGCCAATGATCTAGACTATGTGATGAAGGCGGTTACCACTATTCGCCATGCGTTAAACGGAGACGTTCCTCTGATCGGTTTTTCTGGAAGTCCATGGACACTCGCGACCTACATGGTCGAAGGTGGATCAAGCAAAGACTTCCGCCACATCAAAGCCATGATGTACCGCTCACCAGAAACCCTACATGCTCTACTAAGCAAAATCGCCAAATCTGTTACGGCATACTTGAATGGCCAGATTTTAGCCGGTGCCCAAGCACTGCAAATTTTTGACACATGGGGCGGCGTATTAAGTGGTCCGATGTATCAGCAGTTTTCTTTGCTGTACATGAAACAAATCCTTGATGGCCTAATCCGTGAACACGAAGGTAAAAAAATCCCTGTGATTCTTTTCACGAAAAATGGCGGTCAATGGCTTGAAAACATGGCGGCAACAGGAGCCGATGCATTAGGCCTAGACTGGACCACCGACATCGCGGAGGCGAGAGCTCGCGTTGGAGACAGCGTTGCATTACAAGGCAACATCGACCCTTGCGTACTCTACGCTGGAAAGGACGTCATCGAACGTGAAGTTGAAAATGTTTTATCAGGCTTTGGGACTGGCAGTGGGCATGTGTTTAATCTTGGTCATGGCATCCATCAGTTCGTGAACCCAGATCACCCTAAGTATTTGATCGACGCGGTTCATGATTTAGGTCGCAAATACCATGAACCAAAATACGACGACTTAGATGCACTCAACGGCCTTTAAATCACATTAATGGGGCACGGATCTAGGGTCTTTTAATAGACTCTAGATCAGGCAACCAAGGCTTCAAACTCATTAATACACAGCTTTTCTGCACTTTTTGTTTGCTTAATCCAGGCCCCATCGGAAGCCATAATCAAGCAATCAAACGCCTCATTCACATAACAGCAAACATGGTCAACGCCACGCCGATCAAGCCAAGACAGCCGCCCAAGCAGACGCCCATTTGTTAATGGAATCAACACCAAGCGCAATTGCAAACACAGATTTAAATCCACGGTTTGATAGCATGCAAGGCTCTGGGGCGCTGATACGCTCGCCAAATGCACTCCCTCTTTTCGGAACAATAAAGCGGCCAGATCCGAAAAAAAAACGTCGGATTTTGCTCTAAAATGCTCGCTTGATGTTGTTCTTTTCATTTCAAGCTCTCCTATTTAGATCAACAGATAGGGGGTATATTTTTGTTAAATATAGATCATACACATCGATCTTGTGGCGACTTTTTCAATAGAGTGGTATTTTTAGATGAATTAATGCTTTATTCGTATGGAGAGACAAAATGAAATTAATTACGGCCATTGTTAAGCCTTTTAAACTTGATGAGGTGCGCGAAGCACTTTCAGAAATTGGGATTAACGGCATTACCGTCACCGAAGTGAAGGGTTTTGGGCGCCAACGTGGCCATACTGAGCTTTACCGCGGAGCAGAGTATGTGGTCGATTTCTTACCAAAAGTAAAACTGGAACTTGCCGTAGAAACAGACCAAGTTGAACGCGCCATTGAAGCGATTCAGCACAGTGCAAACACCGGCAAAATCGGCGACGGCAAAATTTTTGTTACTGCTTTAGAGCAAATCATCCGTATTCGTACTGGTGAAACCGGCGCGGAAGCAATTTAGCGTCATGCGAATACAAAAAAAGAGGCATTAGCCTCTTTTTTTGTACCTAACATTCTCTCAGCCTTTATCTGGCACCTTGATAGACAAGGTTCCCAAATAACGGTTTTGACGCAATTCAATTTGACGAAAAATCGCAATAATCACGATACTAATCACCAAATAAATCGCCCCTGCCGCTAAGAAAATTTCCATTGGCGTATACGTTCTAGCAATAATGGTTCGCGCCATACCGGTCAAATCCAAAATAGTGATGGTACTGGCCAAAGCACTGCCTTTTAGCATCAAAATAATTTCATTGCCGTAAGCCGGTAACACGATACCAAAAGCGCGAGGCAATAAAATGCGACGATACATTTGGTACTTGGTCATTCCAACTACCTTACAAGCTTCAACCTCACCTTGCGGGATAGCCTGAATCGCCCCACGAAAAATCTCGGCGGTGTATGCAGAAGTATTCAATGTGAAAGCGATAATGGCACACCAAAACGGCTCTCTAAGAATAGGCCACAAAATACTTTCACGCACTGCATCAAATTGAGATGCGCCGTAGTACACCAAAAATATTTGCACTAGCAATGGCGTACCGCGAAAGAAAAAGATGTATGCAAAAGGCACTGCTCTCACCCAAGCAACGGGAGAGATTCTTGCCAAGGCAATAGGCAATGCAAAGATACCGCCCAATACAATGGATATAACCACTAATTGAAGGCTAACCCAAGTTCCCTGTAATAAGCGGGGAAAATATTCAACGACGACTGAAAAATCCATACATTATCCCCTTGTTAATCCACGACTGGCGCGTTTTTCCATATAGGAAACAAACGCCATAGAGATAATGGTTAAAGCCAGATACATGAAAGCGGCCACCAAATAAAACAAAAACGCTTGTTTAGTGCTACTTACCGCAATATTCGCCTTGCGCATAATATCATCCAGCCCTACCACCGAAACCAGCGCCGTATCCTTCAGTAACACCAAAAACAAATTTCCAAGCCCAGGCAAAGCGATGCGCCATACCTGAGGTAAAATAATACGATAAAATTTTCTAACAGGGCCCATTCCTAATGCAATCGCGGCTTCATGCTGCCCCTTAGGAATGGACTGTAACGCCCCACGAAATACTTCAGTGGCGTACGCGCCAAATGTTAGGCCCAATGCCGTCACACCAGCAGCGAATGCACCAACCTCAATGTATTCGTCATACCCAAACACACTCGCAATGGCCATCAAAACACTGGTGGCACCAAAATAAATAATAAGAACCGTTAGAAGCTCAGGAATACCACGAATAATGGTTGTATAACCATTTGCAATCCATCGAAGTACGCGAATAGAGGATAATTTGGCAGACGCACCTAGCAGTCCTAAAATCAAACCGACGAACAGCGAAGACAGCGCTAGCTCTAAGGTAATAACAGCCCCTTGTAGCAGCTGATCACCGAACCCATGAAGATCGATCATAGTTGTTTCTCAGAGTAAGCTTAAAGTAAGTTTCTCGATGCAAAAGCATCGAGAAACTCTAAGAAATATCTACACTTAGTAGATAGAGAACGGGAAGTACTTAGCGTTAATTTTTTGGTACGTTCCGTCTGCTAAAATCGCATCCAGTGCTTTGTTCAATTTCGCTTTTAGCTTGTCATCGCCCTTGCGAATCGCAATCGCGATGTTGTCTGTTTTCATGAAAGCATCGCCTTTAAATTCAAATTTAGAGCCGCTTTCAGACGTTTTTAACCAGTTGTATGTCGGAAGTTCATCAGACAATACGATGTCCAAACGACCAGAAACCAAGTCTAGGTAAACGTTGTCTTGGTTATCATAAAACTTCAAATTGGCCATGCCAGTGAAGTTATCTTCTAAATATTGAGCTCCCAATGTTGCACGCTGTGCGCCGATGGTTTTACCAGAAAGGTTTGTTAGGTCAAATTTTTCGCCAACACGCCCCATAAAGCGCAAACCGCCAGAGTAGTATTTGTTAGTGAAATCAACCACTTTCAAGCGTTCTTCAGTAATAGACATAGACGCAATGATCGCGTCGAACTTACGTACTTTCAGACCTGGAATCAGACCATCCCAATCTTGTGTAAGAATTTCACAATCAGCGGCCATTTTGGCACACAAAGCACGAGCGATATCCACATCGAAACCTTGTGGTTTACCCGCTTCATCAATAAAGTTAAAAGGCGCCCAAGCCCCTTCTGTTACAAAGCGCACTTTGTCTGCCGCTTGAACTGAAACAGATGACAAGGCCGCACCAAGCAACAACGCTGATCCCAAAACTACTTTTTTCAATTTCATTGCAATCCCCTTAGATATTTGCGTATTTATTCATTTTTTCTTTTATTTTTTTCATCAAGTGCATCACTGAACTTAAAACACACTCGACAAGAACGCCTTACAACGCTCAGATTTTGGCGCACCAAATACCTGATCTGGCGTGCCTTTCTCTTCTACTACACCTTGGTGTAGAAAAACCACTTCACTCGATACTTCACGAGCAAAATTCATTTCATGCGTAACGATAAGCATGGTGCGCCCTTCTTCTGCCAAATTGCGCATCACACCCAACACTTCCCCAACTAGCTCAGGATCTAATGCTGATGTTGGTTCATCAAACAAAATAACCTGCGGGTCCATGGCCAATGTTCTTGCGATAGCAACACGCTGCTGTTGACCACCTGACAGCTGGTTTGGATACATGTCTTTTTTCTCAGCTATCCCCACCTTACGCAACAAATGTTCTGCGTATTCTGCCACTTCATGCTTTGGGCGTTTTAACACATGAAGCGGGCCTTCCATCACATTTTGCAAAATGGTCATGTGTGGCCACAAGTTAAAGCTTTGAAACACAAAACCAATCTGTTGACGCATTTGAGTAAGCTGCTTCATGTTACCAGCGACTAAATCGGATTCTCCTTGAATCAAATCCAGCTTATTGCCGTTAAACAAAATATCGCCACGAGTTGGGTTTTCAAGCAGATTCACACAACGCAAAAACGTACTTTTGCCAGAACCGCTCGATCCCAAAATAGAAATGACATCACCATCGTAGGCTTTTAAAGAAATACCCTTTAACACCTCGATATCACCAAACGTTTTGTGAATATCAATGAGCTCTAACGCCGGGACTTTCGACATGTTTTCTACCTTCTTTATTTTATGTGAACTTATTATTTTTAATCCAGTATCTGTGCACTCATTCGAATACGCCCATTCAATAAGGACAGCTCGATCAATGTAATAACCAGAATACAAGAATCACGCCAAGAGCAATTCACCCCGTATTTTAAGTTACTTTTTCCACAACCGCCTCTTTTTCTTGTCCGTTTGGACAGGCGCGGCTGCTTTATCATTGATTTTATTACGCTCTTCACGAGGGGTAATGTTAAAAAAGCCTTTATAGGTTGTACTAAAATGGGGCGCAGAACCAAATCCGCACTCAACACCAATGTCCGTAATCGCCTTATCTGTTTGAACTATCAGCTGTTTGGCATGCTGTAATCTCAGCTCCAAATAGTAACGCGAAGGCACTATGTCCAAATTACTTTTAAACAAACGTTCCAAATGTCGCCGTGATACACCCACATGATACGCAATGTCATCAGACGACAGAGGCTCTTGAATATTCGCTTCCATGAGTTGCACCGCTTCAACAAGCTTTGGCTGACCCGTGCCAATTCGAGCTTGTAAAGGTATGCGCTGTGGATCTTCATGTGTGCGGATCCGCTCACACACAAATTGTTCTGATATGCCACTGGCCAAGGACATGCCGTGCTGCTTACCAATAAGAAACAACATCATGTCCATGGCGGCCGTACCACCACTGCAAGTATAACGGTCTCGGTCTACTTCAAAAAGGTGGTTCGAAACAATCGTCTGCAAAAACTCGTCTCTTAAGTTGGCCAAACTACGCCAATGAATCGTCGCCCGATAGCCATCCAACAAGCCGGCTTTTGCCAATAAGTAGCTTCCTGTGCAGACACCGCCCAGTCCAACCTGTCTTTTTGCTTGTTTTTTTATCCAATTTTCTAAAGTCTGACTTTCGTTTTTTATACCTGGAGAGGACCCACAGACAAAAATGGCGTCCAAATCGCTTGGTGCGTCACTGGTTAGATAGTCAGAAACGGTTGTAACCCCCGTACTAGAAGGGATCTCTCTTTCTTCATGACTAATAGTACAGAAAGAATAAAGCTCTTTTCCTGCCACCCAGTTTGCCATATGCAATGTTTCAATAGCGGAAGAAAAACCCAACATAGAATACTGCGGCAAAAGTAAAAAACCGTATTTTAAGGGCTTTTTACTTGCCTGCATGATTTCTCTTGATGCGAATTCGGTCTTGTACAAAATATTATCCTGCGAACTATAGGCAAAAAAGGAGTTTATTTCGTTTAAAATGGATAACAAAGGTTTTTTTCGTATTGAGCAAGACTTTTTTAGCCCAATTAACCAGACATCGTAACAATGTGTCGCAATTTGAAAAGTTACTAACTATCAAAGGAGATGAATTTTCATAATAATCGTATTCAGAGTCCAAACCCAATACTTTCGCAAAATTGCATTTACAACTAGTTTTATTAAGAACACCACTCACGAGGGATGAGTTCTAATGACTGATTACAAAAAAAACGAATTAATCGAACGCGTAGAAGTCGAAATAAACGAAAACTTTAACGCCGCAGAAGCGAACAACCTGATTCAACTAACCCGTCTTTATTTTCAGGACTCTCTAACAGAAGACCTGGTGAATGAATCAATTGAAAACCTATATGGCACGATCATTTGCCTATGGGACTTCATTCAACAACGCCCAACGAATCAACCTAAAGTTCGTGTATACAATCCGAACTACGAGGAACACAGCTGGCAATCCACTCACACTGTTATTGAAATACTAACAGATGATATGCCGTTCCTTGTCTCGTCTTTTAATATGGCGCTGGTTCGTCTTGGCCACACGATTCACCTAACTGCACACCCTGTTGTTCCTGTTGACCGCAATAAAAAAGGCGAACTACAGAACATCAATTTAACATCCACTTCTCACGAAGCCTTGATGAGATTCGAGATCGATCGTTTATCCGACATCAATTTGCTGGAAGAGATAAAAGAAGAACTTCTAAACAGCTTAGTCGATGTGAAAAAAACCGTCACCGACTGGCCAACGATGAAAGCAAAACTCAACGATGTTATTGCAGAGTCCGAGCAGTTAGCACACCTTAAAGGCAGCGAAGAACACCTAGAAATCCTAGATTTCTTGCGTTGGGTAGCAAACGACCACTTCACCTTTATTGGCTTCCGCGCTTATGACCTATCGATTGAAGGCGAAGAGACTCACCTTAAATTGGTAGATGGCTCAGGTCTTGGCACTTTCCGTGACATCAACGATAAGAAAGTAAAACGCGACATCGTATTGCAAGATAACTTGGCAAAATTGGCCATAGACAGTTCAAACATTCTTGTTCTTACAAAATCTACCGCCGTATCGACCATTCACCGCCCAGTACACTTAGATTACCTAGGCATCAAACGCTTTGACAAAAAAGGCAAAGTCATCGGCGAATGGCGCTTCTTTGGTTTGTACTCTTCTGCGGCTTACATTGCTCGCTTACAAGACATTCCATTATTGCGTAAAAAACTGAATGTTATCGTCGAAAAAGCCAACGTGGATCCAAACAGCCACAAAGGCAAAAACCTAAAGCACATTCTAAACAGCTACCCGCGTGACGAAATGCTTCAAGCACCAGTCGAAGAGCTGTTCAGCACAATTGAAAGCATCTTGGCCATTCAAGAACGTCGCCAATTGCGTGTCTTCTTGCGCAAAGACATTTATGGTCGTTTCCTAAACGCCTTGGTTTACGTTCCACGAGATCGGTACAACACCGAACTGCGCATCAAGATGCAAGACATATTGATGACAGCTTGCAACGGCACTAGCTCAGAATTTAACGTACAGTTTTCTCAGCTTGTATTGGCTCGCGTCAACTTCACCATTCAAATTGCAGACCCGAAACAAAGTCCAACCATCGACGCAGAAGACATCCAGCGTAAAATGCAAGACGCCATGAGCTCATGGGAAGACAAGCTATTAACGGCTTTGCATAAGAGCCATGGTGAAGAAAGCGGCAACGTTTTATTTAATAACTATGTCCCTTATTTACCAGCAGCTTACCGTGAAGATTTCTCGCCAAACGCAGCGGTTTTAGACATTGAACGTCTAAGTCTATTGGCAGGTGAAGGTGACATTTCTACTCACATATACCGTCAAGTAGGCCAAACGAAAAACAACTATTTCTTTAAAGTATACGGCGCAGGCACCACGCTAATACTCTCTGATGTATTGCCAATTTTGGAATGCATGGGATTACGTGTTCTGGAAGCGCGCCCATACGAGCTAGACCAAAATGGTGATGGCTCTGCCAATACTTGGGTTGTTGAGTTTGCAATTAGTGTTGATGCCGACGTTAATCTTGAAAAAAACACACAACGCGAAGCGTTCCAAGACGCATTCAATCAAGTATTCAGTCGTCGTGTCGAAAATGACCGTTTCAACGCCCTAGTATTGAGTGCCTCTTTGACATGGCGCCAAGTTACCATGCTGCGTGCGCTAACCAAGTACTTGATGCAACTGCAAGTGCCTTTCTCTTTGCAGTACATGCAACAAACACTAGAGAAAAATGCGGGCATCGCTCGTCTTTTGGTTCAGCTTTTCGAGCAACGATTTGACCCAAGCCAAGAAACCAAACGTGACGAAAAAGTTCAAAAATTGCTTGAGAAAATCGATCTTGAATTGGATCAAGTGGCAAACTTGGACGAAGACCGCATTCTGAAACACTACCTATCGGTGATTCAGGCCATGCTGCGAACCAACTTCTACCAAGCTGGTACTGAAGGCGATGTCAAAGATTACGTCTCTTTCAAATTGGACCCGTCATTGATCCCAGCGGTACCACTACCAAGACCGAAATTCGAAATTTTCGTCTACGCGCCTTGGGTTGAAGGTATTCACATGCGCGGTGGTAAAGTCGCTCGTGGTGGATTACGTTGGTCTGACCGTATGGAAGACTTCCGTACCGAAGTTCTTGGCTTGGTAAAAGCACAAATGGTGAAAAACGCCGTTATCGTTCCATCTGGAGCAAAAGGTGGTTTCGTTGCCAAACAACTGAAAAAGAACGCATCGCGTGAAGAAGTTCAAGCAGAAGTTATCCATTGCTACACAACATTCATTAGTGGCTTGCTAGACATAACAGACAACTTAGTTCAAAACGAAGTGGTGCCACCACTTTCCGTTCTTCGCTACGACGAAGATGACCCGTACTTGGTAGTCGCAGCGGATAAAGGCACGGCCACTTTCTCCGACTTAGCGAACAGTATTTCAGCGAAATACGGCTTCTGGCTAGGCGACGCCTTTGCCTCTGGTGGTTCTAATGGTTACGACCATAAAAAAATGGGCATCACGGCACGCGGTGCTTGGGAATCCGTTAAACGTCAATTCAAAGAAATCGGCCTTGATTGCCAAACAACGGACTTCACCACTGTGGGTATCGGCGACATGGCGGGCGATGTATTTGGTAACGGGATGCTGCTATCTAAACACACGTGTTTGATTGCTGCATTTAACCACATGCACATCTTTATCGATCCAACGCCAGATGCAGCAACATCTTTTGTTGAACGTGAGCGTATGTTCAAACTGCCGCGTTCTTCTTGGGAAGATTACAACAAAGAGCTTATTTCTAAAGGCGGCGGTATCTTCAATCGCTCTGCGAAGTCCATCCCAATCAATGCGGATATTCGTAAAGCGCTTGGTATTGAGGGTAACGTCAAGTCCATGGCGCCAACCGATTTGATCAATGCTATTTTGAAAGCACCAGTCGATCTACTTTGGAACGGTGGTATCGGGACGTACGTGAAATCCGAAGGCGAATCCCATGCCGATGCGGGCGACAGCGCTAACAATGGGCTGCGTGTCAACGGCAAAGAACTGCGTTGCAAAATCGTTGGCGAAGGCGGCAACCTAGGCTTAACTCAGCTAGGTCGTATCGAGTTCGCTCAAAAAGGCGGTTTAATCAGCACGGATGCAATCGATAACTCGGCGGGTGTTGACAGCTCGGATCACGAAGTTAACATCAAAATCTTACTGAACCGTGTTGTAGAAAACGGCGACTTAACCGAGAAACAACGTAACAGCTTACTTGCGGAAATGACCGACGAAGTGGGTAACTTAGTATTGCGTCATAACCGTGGCCAAAGCCATGTGTTGTCTTTGGCCAATGCACAAGCGCCTGAACGTCTTGCCGATCACTGGCGTTTGATCCAGTCTCTTGTTAGAGAAGGACGCCTGAACCGTGAAATCGAATACTTGCCAAGTGACGCGCAAATCAAAAAACGCTTGAATAAAGCGCAAGGCTTAACTCGCCCTGAGATTTCCGTCTTGTTGGCGTATTCAAAAATCAAACTGTCCGAGCAATTGGTAGAAGACGGCATTGGTGAAGACTCTGATTTGACCACTCAGATCAACGAATACTTCCCAACACAGTTGACGAAGCATTTCGGCGGCCAAATGGCGTCACACCCATTGATTCAAGAAATCATCGCAGGCCACGTGACCAATAACCTTGGCAACCGTATGGGGCCAACATTTACCACTTACATGCAAGAAGAGACCGGTGCGTCTTCTTTGAACGTGGTACGTGCTTACATGGCGGCAGAGGATATTTTTGGTATTCCAGCACTTTGGGATGCGATCAACAGCCTAGACTTCACTGTGTCTAACGCTGTATTAAATAGCTTACTGATTCGTATTCAAGGTCTGTTAGAACGCGCAACACTTTGGTTGTTGCGTAATACACGCGAAAGCTTATCCATCCAGCGCTTAAAGGACACATATAAGCCGGGTGTAGAAGTGATCAGAGCAAACATGCAAGCCATTTTGACGGAATCCAGCCAAGCACATTTGGCTGACATTACGGCAAGTCTGGTTGAGCAAAACATCCCGACTGAAGTAGCGGAAAGACTGTCGTCAATCAACTACCTATTCTACGGACTAGACATCATTCGAGTGGCTTCAAACACCGAAACAGAAGTCTTGGATGTGGCTCAGACCTACTTTGCACTTGAAATGGATCTAGAACTGCATTGGTTACGTTACAAAGTCGGTGAACTGTCTGCCGATGACATGTGGCAACGCCGTGCAAAAGCGGGACTTGGCGACGAAGTCGACAATAGTTTAAGAACCCTCACCCAAGAGGTCATTCAATCCAGTGCGGACATCAAAAAGCTGGAACAACGTTTGACTCATTGGCGCGATTCAAACAGCGACAGCATCAAGCATTACCGTGCGGCATTTAGTGAAATAAAAGCCGAAAGCGAATTAACGCTTGCGATGGTAACTGTTGCTATTCGCGAGTTGAGAAATCTGATATAAACCAAAAGGCGGTCGTCCTGTCGGCCGCCTATTTTTAAGAGGTCTTTTTTTTAAGATGGATAGTAAAGTGGCACAACAAGTAACGAGAGCAACCTTTGACGAAGTAATGGTTCCTAACTATGCACCTTCTGCCATTATTCCAGTGCGTGGCGAGGGCTCTCGCGTATGGGACAAAGAAGGTAAAGAATACATCGATTTTGCAGGCGGCATCGCGGTTACTGCATTGGGTCATTCTAATCCAACTTTAGTCAACGTCATGCGTGAGCAAGCTGGACAACTTTGGCATTTATCCAATGTCATGACCAATGAACCTGCACTACGATTGGCAAAAAAACTGACTGAAAAAACCTTTGCTGATCGTGTTTTCTTTGCCAACAGTGGCGCAGAAGCCAACGAGGCTGCGTTCAAATTAGCTCGTCGTTACGCGTTTGATAATTTTGGCCCAGAAAAGCACGAAATTATCGCCTTTTATAAATCCTTCCATGGTCGTACTTTGTTTACCGTGTCTGTTGGCGGACAAGCAAAATACAAAGAAGGCTTTGAACCCACTCCGGGTGGCATCAAGCATTGTGACTACAATGACATTGAACAGCTTAAAGCGATCATTAGCGACAAGACTTGTGCAGTTGTGATGGAACCGATTCAAGGCGAAGGCGGTATCATTCCGGCAGACGTTGAATTTGCAAAACAAGTTCGTGAATTGTGTGACCAATACAATGCCCTATTGGTTTATGACGAAGTACAATCAGGTGTTGGCCGTACAGGTACGTTGTACGCTTACGAGCAACTTGGCGTAAAACCTGACGTAATGACGACGGCAAAAGCCTTAGGCAACGGGTTCCCTGTTGGTGCTATGTTAGCCACTGAAAAAGCCGCTAAAAGCTTGGCATTTGGTACACATGGCAGCACATATGGCGGTAACCCAATGGCTTGTGCCATTGCAGAAGCCGTGATTGACATCGTCGACACACCAGAAGTACTTGGTGGCGTTGCGAAGCGACATGATATTTTTGTAGCCGGCCTAACCGCCCTAAACGAAAAGTATCACGTCTTTAAAGACATTCGTGGTATGGGTCTTTTGATCGGTGCAGAAGTCATTGATAGCTTAGCCGGCAAAGCGGGTGAAATCGTTAAAGCCGCGGCAGAAGAAGGCTTGTTTGTGCTGGTTGCCGGTCCGAACGTATTGCGTTTGGCACCGTCTTTGATCATCACAGAACAAGACATTGCTGACGGCCTAGCTCGTCTTGATAACGCCATTGCGACCGTGGTTGCTAACAACCAAATCGGCTAAGTGTCTTTATATCAATACTCTATAAAAAATCGGACTTCGGTCCGATTTTTTATATCTATGTTCCAACCTCAATCTGTTATCAGCCTTAACGTATAGAAATATCGCCTTTTTTGCTGATTCCTTAAAGGTTAGTTGATTGTGATTATCACTTGAGTGGTTTAAGCTCAGGCAAAGCGCCATTGGACAACTCTGAGAAAATCAATGGCTTATGACTCATTCAACTAATAGAGAAACGATACTGTGTTTCAATCTTTTTTTCCTAAACCCAAACTTTTCTTTTTAAGTTTCGCCCTATGGGCACTCGCCTGTGTTCTTGGTTGGTATTTTGTGATTCAAGATATTGGCCCCACATTAAGTTTGGGCTCTGTGTTTGGCGTTCACTTTCCAGATGCCTTAGCCGAAGGCGCTGATGCGGCAGCTCAAGCCGCTTTTCAAAGCGCGCAAAGCACAGCATTAGATGTATGGCTCTATCAATACATGATACTGTGCTATCTCATTTTTGTTGGTGCTTGGATTCTATTTGGCGGCCAGAAATGGGCAAAATGGTCTGTACTCGGATCTGCTTTGATTGTTTTTATAACCTGGTTTCAAGTGCAAGTCAGCGTTATGCTAAACGAATGGTACGGCAGCTTTTATGACCTTATCCAAAAAGCGCTTGCCGAACCCAATAGCATTCTTCTCGCCGATTATTACGCTGAATTGTCTACGGTTGCCGTGATCATCATGGTCGCTATCACTGTATCCGTATTGAGTAACTTTTTCATCAGTCACTATGTATTCCGCTGGCGTACAGCGATGACCAGCTATTACACATCAAAATGGGATCAAGTACGCCATATTGAAGGGGCATCACAACGTATTCAAGAAGACACCATGCGTTTCGCCTCTATTGTGGAAGGGCTAGGAGTCAGCTTACTTCGATCCGTGATGACGCTGATCGCGTTTTTGCCCATTTTATGGGGACTTTCTGGCTACGTAAAAACCTTGCCCTTGATCGGTGAAGTGCCTCAAGCATTGGTATTTACCGCCATTATGTGGTCAATTTTTGGCACATTATTACTGGCTTTAGCTGGAATAAAACTTCCTGGACTGGAATTCAAAAACCAGAAAGTTGAAGCCGCTTACCGAAAAGAACTGGTCTATGGCGAAGATCACGCAGACCGCGCAACACCCATTAGCCTCAATGAATTGTTTGAGAATGTACGCAAAAATTATTTCCGTCTTTATGCAAACTACTTATATTTCAACGTAGTACGATATGGTTACTTGAACGTCGGACAATTTGTTCCACTGATCGTATTAGCGCCATCTATTGTGGCAGGCGCTTTTACACTGGGCATTATGCAACGTGTATTGAATGCGTTTAACCAAGTGGAAAACTCTTTCCAATATCTCATCAACTCTTGGACAACCATTGTAGAACTGCTTTCAATCTACAAACGTCTTAAAGCCTTTGAAGCCGTGATCGACAATCAACCACTGCCAGAAGACGATCGACCTACTGAGACTCTTTAGTGTTCCGAACTCACGTATTTTCCAAAAAAAAGCCCCGCTGGTTTTCCAGCGGGGCTTTTATCGATTTTCCGTAATGGGAACTCAGGACAACCATCAAACGTTGATATTGATATTCTGGCCTAAGTTGTCTGTTGTAGTGTGCGAACCACTGCTTGCGGCTGGCGTAACATTTTTTGCGGCTTCTGCGAGTAAGGCAAGATCTTGCTCCGCCTTTTGTTGCTGAGCGGCTTTGGCCAAATTGGCGCTGTACGCTTCGCTTGCATAATCCATCGCAGGACTGCTCACACCATTAACACTTGGCATGTTTCCTCCTCCTGTTGGCAATCATTTTACTGAATGCGGCTCATGTATCGTTTGTTCAAAAAAACATCAATAGAAACAGTATAGCTATCACAAGACTATTTTACGAATGTATTTTTACCATTCGTTAAACCCGTTCACCACTCACAGCGTTTCATCGCTTACGAATCGCTCCCAATACTGGCTTATTAAATTTTGGTTGCTGGCCAATGCTTCACTTTGAACCACTCGTCCCTGTTGCTGGAGGCTAAGTCGATGCGCCAGCGAACGATAAAGCGTATAGGTGTCGGTCATTTTTTCGGCTTGCTCGGCGTCTAATAAGCCAACGAAAACCGCCGCTTCCAACTGACGAACATTATCCGAAAATCGCATGAGCTCAGCGTGCTGATTCGACCAAGCCAACACCAAATACTGCACCATAAACTCAATATCAATAATGCCACCCGCGCCTTGTTTAAGGTCAAAGCCTTTTTCTTTTCCACCCGTATCCAGATGATCGCGCATTTTTTCACGCATTTTAATGACTTCGGCTTTTAAGGCTTGTCGATCACGAACGGAAGCAATTATGTCTTTACGGCACGTTTCAAATTTCGCTAACAAATTCGGCTCGCCTGCCAAACCACGAGAACGTGTTAACGCTTGATGCTCCCACACCCACGCTTCCTTTTGTTGGTAATCTTTAAAAGCCTCTAGGCTGGACACCAATAATCCAGAGTTACCAGAAGGCCGTAAACGCATGTCCACTTCATACAATCGACCCGCGGCCGTGTAACTGGTGATCATGTGAATAAGGCGCTGGCCAAGGCGAGTATAAAAAGTCAGGTTATCAATACTGCGATCGCCGTCTGTACTTCCGTTTGCTTGAGCATCATGAATAAAAACCAAATCCAGATCAGAGTCGTACCCTAATTCCCAGCCCCCGGACTTTCCGTAGCCTATGATCGCTAACTGCGGGGTGTAAGAAGCTTCTCCCTGACTGACTGGAAAACCGTGCTTTTTGGTTAAATATTGCCATGACTGCTGTAGCACTTGATCTAAAAGCACTTCAGCAAGCCACGTTAAGTGATCACTTACTTTCATCACAGGTAATATCTCTGTGATATCACAGGCGGCAATACGCAAAATGATGGATCGTCTAAAACGGCGCATGGCATCCATTTGCGCTTCTTCGTCTTCTTCGGGCAAGCGCAGCAATATTTGCTGAAGCTCTTCTGCCAACATGGTTTTATTTGGCGGCGAAAACAAGGTGTTCGCATCGAGTAATTCATCCAGCAGTGCGGGTGTGGTAGAAATGGCTTGGGTAAACCACACACTTTCCCGACACAAACGAATTAAGTGCGTCAATGCCGTTTGGTTCTCACACAGCAACACCAAATAAGCAGTACGGCGCAGTACCGCTTCTAGAATAGGAAACACCCGCTCCAGCACTAGGTCAGGGTTAGCCTCGTCAGGTAATGTCGCCATTAAGGCGGCTAAAAACACGGCAAGTCGCTCATGGCCAATAGGCTGCATAAATACCACGGTACGCGAACTTAGCAGTTGAGATATGCGGTTGATAATAGCGTCTTGGTCTTGCCATTCAATCAACTCGATGGCGTCTTGTATTGCGTCACGATCTTCTGGGTGCTTGATCAATAAACGCCATGATTCTTGGCTCTTTACTTCGTCACTGCTTTCATGACCGTCATCAATTAATGCGACAAACGCTCGGTGCACATTGCGACGAACTTCCCACAAGCGCTCATCTAACGCCTCCCATGTAGAAAATCCAACCAATAAAGCAATGCGAGTACGTGCACGCTTATCGTCGGGCAATAATTGAGTTTGTTCGTCATTCACCGCTTGCAAGGCATGCTCGGTTCGACGCAAAAGCAAATACGCTTCGCGCAATTGTTGCTCCTCTTCCTCAGACAAATAATCCTGCTGAGCAAGGTAAGGCAACACTTTTAATAAGGCAGGAGTTTGCAACCCCTGATCGCGGCCACCGTGCAATATCTGTAACGCTTGCGCAATGAACTCCACTTCACGAATGCCGCCCTCTCCCAATTTAATGTTGTGCTCGATGCCTTTACGACGCACTTCTTTGGCAATCATCTGCTTTAGATCCCGTAAGGCACCTATTGCACCAAAATCAAGGTATTTTCGATACACAAACGGTTTGCGTAAGGCTTCGAATTCACGAATATCAAGCGTGTTCCCCGCCATGACTCTCGCCTTGATCATGGCGTAACGCTCCCAATCTCGGCCTTGATCTTGGTAGTAGTTTTCCAATGAGTCCATATTTAGCACCAAGGCACCAGACTGACCAAAAGGACGCAAGCGCATATCGACACGAAACACAAAACCATCCGCCGTCACCTGATCTAAATGCTGAATCAACTTTTGCCCAAGCTTTGTAAAGTACTCTTGGTGAGACAGGCTTTTTTTACCACCTTGTGTGTCACCATGTTCGCGGAAGGCAAAAATCAAATCGATGTCAGAAGATAAATTCAGCTCATTCCCGCCCAGTTTTCCCATGCCAATCACAATCATGGATTGCGGTAGTCCTTGACCATCGAGCGCTTGACCATACAGGGAAAGGTAGTGCTGCGTTGTCCATTGCAGACTGGCATTCACACAAGCATCCGCTAGGCCGCTCAAACGGGAGGTTAACTCAGTCAATGGCAGTAGCTGCTGAATATCTAAGGCGATCAATCTGACCATCCACCATTGACGATACAAACGCAAACGCTTGATAAAACCCGCTTCATCTAACGCCTCTTGTGACTCATTAGCGCAAATGCTGGCGGCCTTGTGAAAGCATGCTTCACCGGCCATCATGGCCTCTTTTGAGGGCAATTCAGGCAAATGCGTTAACACCAACAAATCGTCCAACCAGTGAGGGAAGCGCACCAGTTGTTGATGCAAATAGTCGCTTAGAATCCACAAAGGTTCCAAAAACTCAATCTGCTCAGCCGTTAATACCTCCAGACTTTGTCTTTTTCTCGCGTCTTGAATATGTTCTAAAAGCAATGATCGAGCCGGAGTCTGTTCACAAAAAATCGCGTAGTGTGGGTTCAAATGCGGAGTGGTCAAAAGTGGCTTCCTTTCAAAATCTTCTTGTTATTTTACATTCAATAATGGGGGTTAAAGGGCTTGACGGTTTAACCATTGCCCAATCGTTAACATGGTTACACCAATTGGTTTCATCGCAGCCAGCTGCGTTAATACCGTCGTCTCGTCGATCAAATATGGCATTATCTGCTGATCCAAATCCTCGATTTGTTTTGCCAGCTCTGTTGGCAAACAGGCTTTTAATTGGGACATAGAATGACGGAACGGTTGCAGCAAGGCTTCATCTTTCATGAAAGACATGGCTTCCCAATACACTAACCAAACTTCATACCAGTAAGCCGCTAAGGTCATTTTGTTCGCCATATCCTGCGGCTTTTCTGGAAATTCGATTTGACCGTATTTCAGGCGCACGCCTTTTTGCGCTTTAGACACCACGCTAACTTGAACTGGCACCTGTGTCGCCAATTGCAAAGCAAATTGGTATAAACCGACCTCATCACCTTCCTTCAATTCAAGCTCTAACTCACTGATTAAATCCTCACCGTAGGGCGATGTCACTTTACCTTGATCACACACCACTTCCATTTTGCTATCTTGGGTCTGTATGTTCCACACTTGGCGCTCAAAGTCAGTACGGTACACTTCAACAAGCTCATTGCTCCATGACATATCCTGCAACGGCTCAGGTAATGGCACCTCTTTCAGCAGCGCCAAATCTAATTGGTCATTTGGGAGAATCCATTCCCATTCACCGCGAGCATGCATGCCTATCCGATTACTTCCACGCGTTTTGACCGTTTGAATAAACGTGTTGTTCACAGCGCGAATACGCAGCGCCATACCGCCCTGCATCAAACTGGCGTCTTCGGTATCAAAATACGCATTCATTAACAGCAATGTGGGCTGACGGGATTGATCGTCGTTGTCTGATAATCGACAAAATTCGTCAAGAAAGTCACTTGCCGACTTGAGAAACTCAGACTGAACCATTAACTTAAGCTCTAGCTCGGTAGCCATAATATACGAACCTCTAAAACCTTTGCTGTTGAGCCAACAACAAAGAAAAATAATGTGCGAGCAAGTGTACCAGATGCCTAGCTTACAGTAGTAATATTAGGTAATTACTCCAAGGAGCATTCGTATGCCCGTTCTTCCCTCTCTTATCAGTATGATGTCACAGCTCATTGCTTCGCCTTCTATCAGTTGTAGTCAAGCTCACTGGGATCAGTCAAATAAAGGCGTGATTCAGTTACTTGAAAGCTGGTTAAGCTCTCAAGGTTTCCAATGCGAAGTTATGCCACTACCGGACCAGCCGAATAAATTCAATTTGATCGCCACACTCGGAACGGGCGAGGGTGGATTGGTATTGGCAGGCCATACAGATACCGTGCCTTATGATAAAGGCCGCTGGCAATCTGACCCTTTTAAATTGGAAGAAAGAGACCAAAAGCTTTACGGATTGGGCAGCTGTGATATGAAGGGATTCTTTGCCATTGTGCTGGATACCGTTCGCCAAATGTCACTTTCTAAGGTGAAACAGCCACTGATTATTCTGGCAACCGCAGATGAAGAAAGCTCCATGTCAGGAGCAAGAGCACTCGTAGACCAACAAAAGTTCAAAGCAAGATACGCCTTGATCGGTGAGCCTACGTCGTTAACACCTGTGTATGCCCACAAAGGCATCATGATGGAGCGAATCCAAGTCACAGGACAAGCTGGCCATTCTTCCAATCCATCACTTGGCAACAATGCACTCGATGCCATGCATGAAGTCATGTCAGAATTAATGGTGTTTCGTCAGCAGCTAAAAGCAAACTATCGCGATGCCAGTTTTGTGATCGACTACCCCACTATGAACTTTGGCTGCATTCATGGCGGTGACAACCCTAACCGGATCTGCGGGCGTTGCGAACTTGAGTTCGATTTACGCGCATTACCGGGTATGAGCAATCAATCGCTAATGGCCGAAATTGCTCAGATATTGCCTCGCATCGAAGAGAAAACAGGAACCATAATTCAGTTAAATTCCTTGTTTCCTGATGTTCCTTCTTTTTATACCTCCGTTGAATCGGATATCATTAAAGCGTGTGAGACATTAACCAAACGACAAGCCACCACCGTCGCTTTTGCTACCGAAGGGTCTTTCCTGAATCAAATGGGAATGGAAACCCTAATACTCGGGCCTGGTTCAATAGATCAAGCCCACCAGCCCAATGAATTTATGGCGCTGGATCAAATTCAACCGATGCAACAGGTAATTCGCGGTCTAATCGAGCGTTTTTGCCTTCAAACAAACGAGCCAAACAATGAGGAATAGCGTGCCTGAAGAATTTAATTATGTGGACTGGTTCCGCCATTCTTCCCCCTATATTAATGCCCATAGGGGAAAAACCTTCGTTATATTAATTCCGGGTGAGGCCGTAGAATGCGCTCACTTTTCAAGCATCATCCACGACCTCGCTTTGCTGGACTCGTTGGGTATTCGCTTGGTATTAGTACAAGGCGCACGTCCACAGATCAGCCGAGTATTAGCCAATCGACGTTTAGTCAGTCGCGTCGAAGACGATTATCGGGTGACGCCTCAAGACCAACTTCTGGACATCATTCAAGCATCGGCGGCCGTGAGAGTTCAGCTGGAAGCACAGCTTTCAATGGGGCTTTCAAATACTCCCATGGACGGAGCGAGACTTAAAGTATGCAGTGGCAACTACGTTATTGCTCGCCCACTGGGTGTTGTGGACGGTATTGATTACGGCCACACAGGTGAAGTTCGCCGTATCGATACCGAAGCCATCTTTCGCTTGTTAGAAGACGACAACATGGTGCTGTTACCACACCTTGGCTTTTCTCCTACCGGAGAGGTATTTAATCTCAAAAGCGAAGACGTAGCGATTCAGGCCGCTATTCAATTAAAAGCCGATAAACTCGTCATTTTTGCAGAAGAAGAAGGCGTATTTAAGAGCAACGGCGAACTGTACTCAGAACTACTAACCAAAGACGCTGAAGCGATTTTAAAAGAAAAGACACTGTCCACCATTACCCACGCCGCACTGGATGCTTGCGTTCAAGCCGTAAGACAAGGCGTACCTCGTGCCCACCTCATTTCTTACAATGAAAATGGTGGCTTACTGCAAGAACTGTTCACCCGAGAAGGTTCTGGCACCATGATCGACGAAGACAGCTACGAGCAACTTCGTCCTGCCCACATTGATGATGTTGGCGGCATGATGGCGCTACTGTCACCACTGGAAGAAAAAGGCATTTTAGTGAGACGTTCTCGCGAATTATTAGAAAATGAAATAGACCGTTTTATCGTCATTGAGCGTGACGGCGCTATTGTTGCGTGTGCGGCGTTGTATCCGTTTGAACAAGAATACTCAGGGGAATTAGCGTGTCTGGCGGTATCACCCGACTACCGAGGATCAAACCGCGGAGAGCGCTTACTCAAGGGCATAGAGCAAGCCGCAAAACGCCTGAATCTCTCCATGCTGTTCCTGCTAACAACACGAACAGCGCATTGGTTTATTGAACGAGGGTTCAGCGAAACCACATTAAGCAGCCTACCAACGAAAAAACAGGCACTTTACAATTATCAGCGAAACTCGAAGATATTCTCGAAACAGCTGTAACGTATCAATGTAGAAAGAGCTTTTCCATGCGACCCAGACAATTCGGTTCTGGGTCGTCATTTTGAACGCTTTAGACTCACTCTGCGCAACTCTCACAAGTTTTAAGCAAAAAAAAGCGACCTATTGGCCGCTTTTTTCATATTTTATTATTACTCAATGATTTTGAACGGAATAAACATTGGGTAACCTTGTCTGATCACTCGCATTGGAACAGAACGGCCACTTGGAATGTCTTTAGCGATTCCCGTGAAATCCGCCACACCAGCAATGCGCTTGCCATTCAACATAGTAATCACATCACCTTGTTGTAGACCGTTGCGAGCCGCAGTACCACCGAGTACTTGTTCGATCACAACGCCACCATCAATCTCAAATTTTTTGGCCATGTCCGCAGGCACTTCACCCACGATCATTCCCAATCGATTTTGATCTTGCTGAGACTGAGCCATCATTTTAGGGTCTGTCGGGCGAGCATCCAATGTGACTGAAATAGTTTGCTCTTTACCGTCACGATACACGTTAGCTTTCACTTTATCGCCTGCTTTTAACTGCCCAACTATGTAAGGCAACTCCCCAGAGTGCGCAATCGATTCACCATTAAATTTGAGAATGATGTCGCCAGACTTAAGACCGGCTTTTTCAGCTGGGGAGTCGGGTAACACTCGGCTAACCAACGCGCCATTTGGACGATCTAGACCGAAAGACTCAGCGAGCTCATTGTTGACATCTTGAATCAATACCCCGAGCCATGCACGAGACACCTTACCATCACTCTTAAGCTGATCCACTACAGACATCGCTACTTTGGAAGGAATCGCAAAAGATACCCCCATGAAACCACCTGAGCGCGTATAGATCTGAGAGTTAATACCAACAACCTCGCCATCTAAGTTGAACAATGGGCCACCTGAGTTACCAGGGTTAATTGCCACGTCTGTTTGAATAAAAGGCACATAATTATCCGACGGCAAATTGCGGCCTGTTGCACTAACAATGCCCGCCGTTACCGTATAATCAAAGCCGAAAGGCGACCCTATTGCCAACACCCATTGACCGGGTTTTAGCTTATCAGAATCCCCCATTTTCACGATGGGCAAATCGTCGGCATCAATTTTAAGCAGCGCCAAATCCGTTCGTGGATCGGTACCGACTAACTTAGCCAAATACTTACGTCGATCATTCAAACGAACATGAATCACATCCGCACCATCGATCACATGATTATTGGTCAACACATAACCATCATGAGAAACAATAAAACCCGAACCCAATGAGTTACGTTGCCCTTGTTGTGGCGGTGATTGCTGACCGAAAGGTTGTTGGCCAAAGAAGTGTTTAAAGAACTCATTAAGCTCTTCACTGTTTGGCCCCAATTGCTGACCGCCTTCATTTGCGGTTTTTGTGGTCACAGTCTGTTCCGTACTGATATTCACAACAGCGGGGGACGCTTTTTCTACTAACTCGGTAAAGTCAGGCAAAGAAGCGGCATGAGAAAGCATTGAAGCCATCATAAACGTACTGATGACAACAGTGCCGGCGTGTTTAAGCAATCTGTTCATTGATTGGTCTCCTTAAGACTACCAAATTCATTACAGTGCCAGGTGAAGACGATTAGACGCTTATGGCGTCACAACCACAGGGATGCGACTGTCATTCAGCGATTCAATTCTTAAAATTTTGGGGTAATAATCAAGATTGTTCATTTCTTGCTGGGACTTGTTTCGTGCCAACCATAAACCACCAGCGAAACCAATAATAGAAAAAATAACCGCGATGCCAGACTCTCCTCCCCATATCGAAGGAATGATTGCCCCACCAACCAAACCCAATAAAGGGATCAGATACATCCAAATAGACGCTTGCAATAACGTATCTTCGGGAATTCCAACCACCACGTTCTGGCCGACTTTAACATTCAATGAATCGATGGCTTTCATGCGCATGCGGTTAGCCGATGACACTTGTGCGATGGCATGATGACCGCAGCCATGACGAGCACGGCAAGACGTGCAACTGCTGGTACGAATGGTTTCAACATCAGCAAAGCCATCTTCAATAGACAGCACTTTTCCAGTCTCTTCAATCATGCTCTGGCCTTGGCATAAATACGGTCATCAGTTTTTCAATGGTGAGTTCCGGTACTTCACCCACCATGGTTAACAAATACAATTGATCTTTTACTTTAATGCTACGCTCGCCAGCAATGGTTGCCCCCATGTTCAAAATAGACATGGCCTTGGCCTTCATGGTTGGTTCAATAAACACAGACACAGTGGTCATACCGTCTGATAAAAGCAGCATACTGGTTCCGTGGTTCAGCGATCTGGCCTCTGGCCACACCAATGAAAACCCCTCTGGCAACCAATCAAATTGCCAAAGATTTTTAACCCGTCTTGGCTGAGCTTCTACAACAGGCTCAGCGTAACTACCCTCTTTTGGGACAAAGTCTTCCTGTTTCAAGTCCGGTGCAAAATTAACCGATGTAAATTGGATACGCTCTAATAATTGGCCATCCACTTTCATCATGTCATGCTTCAACAGAAAATGGTTTTTCTCGTCCAACCAAAATTCATGCCCATAACGATACTGATCTTTTGGCACTAACTTAACCGCCACGACATTACGACCCGCAATACGGCTAATTTGTGAACCCACAACCATGTCATAACCTTTCAGCAGACGCTCACTTTCTACATTTTTAAAGCGTTTAAAGGGCGGCATCAATGGCGAACGCATATTGGCTACATGAGCATTTGGATAAACACAAATAATCTTATTGTCGATCCGCAAGACTTCCACTTTGTCGCCATCTAAATCGACCAAACTTTCGTATTCCACACCGTCCATTAAGTCATGACGCACACGCATACTATTCATGTTCATCGCTTCTGAATGCACAAAAACACCGTCATAGCGCAACGTCGAAAACGACTGAGTCATATTTCTCAACAAATGCAGCGCATCAGGAGCAGCGCCATTGGCGAAACTTGCTCCCGACATAATAAAGCACAGCACCGTGAAAAAAATATGTAATGGTGAAAACGATTTCATACGTTACTCTTTGATTGGATAGCTAACGACACGAGCCATTGGAATCATCCCTTGACCAACGGTCATTGAGGCTTGCTCGGCGTGTTGTCGCAAATAGTTTTGCAATCTAAGGTTATCTATCTGCAACCCACCTTTGTCCAACGCTTCAAGCGGCGTCACAACACCATTTATGACTGGCGTTCGCACTTCAGCGACGACATTCTGCGGAGCGGAATCCGGCGTTAAATACGCATTTCCCGCAAAAATAACAACAAACGTCACACTCGCCGCTACCGCAACACTAGACAGTGCCACACGCCAGACAGACCGAACTGGCTGTTCTTCCGCTATCGGGTAAACAAAAGGCAACACATTATGGCCCGTTGCGTCCGCGGGTGTATCGCCAAAAGAAGCATCAACATCCAGATCCGCACGAATCCGCGACACTAGGCTGTCGCCCAGTCCCACTTCAACGCGCGAATCCTTATGAAGAGCCTGCTGAATCAAATGAAAACTTTCTAGCTGTCGACTAATTTCCGCACGGTCTGCGTGTAATAAGCACTCTAAATCTTGTTCTGTTGCTTCGCCATCAAACATAGCGGATAAGCTAGGAAGCCTTTCTGCTGCGGTGCTGTCCTCTCGAATACCCTGACTTTCTGGGGAGTCATGATTTTCTGAAAAACCATCATTTAAAGCTGTCATCTTTATTCTCCTGTCTCCATCAAGGGGCGTATGTGTTTTTCAACGGCCTCTCGTGCGCGAAAAATACGTGAGCGAACCGTCCCGACAGGGCAGTCCATAATCAACGAAATATCTTCGTAGCTCATACCATCAAACTCTCGTAACGTTAGTGCGCTTCGAAGTTCTTCTGGTAACTGTTGAATCGCATGATGAATCGCTTGTTCTAAGCGGTCACTGTTGAGTTTCGCTTCTGGCGTATCGATATCACCCAACGCTTCATACACACTAAAAACATCTTCATTATCCAGCTCAACATCGGACTCAGGCGGACGACGAGAGCGGCTTACTAGGTAGTTTTTAGCGGTATTTACCGCGATTCGATACAACCAAGTATAAAAAGCACTTTCTCCTCGAAAGCTCCCAATTGCACGATACGCTTTGATAAAACTCTCTTGAGCTACGTCTAATACTTCACTTCTATCCTGTACATAACGCCCAATTAAACCGATGACTTTATATTGATATTTAACAACAAGCAGATCGAAAGCTCGCTTATCACCTTGTTGTACTCTTTCAACTAACGCCTGATCGGAAGACGTTTCGTGCTGCATAGGCACCTCATGTAAAAACCTCGATTCATCTGCGCCCTTGCATACTACAAGAGAAGACAACATTCAATTCAGCGAGTTCCATTTAACAACAAATCATTTGTTGAACGAAGTCACACCGTTACTCACGCAAAAATATGATGAATATTCAAAATGCGCACTCAGAAAGTATTCACTATTTACGGACAACAATAGTAACATTAATTTTTTAGTCATAATTAGATCAAAATAATGAGCCGACACTACAAACACGACATTGTCATCATTGGCGCAGGGGCAGCAGGACTCACACTTGCGCTTGAACTAGCCGACCAACATAGCGTGGCGATATTGACAAAAGCCGACATTCGCGAAGGATCCACGCTGTATGCTCAAGGCGGTGTCGCGGCCGTATTATCTGATAAAGACACCATAGACTCACACATAAGCGACACCATCGACGCGGGCGTCGAATTGGGCGATCCTGATGCGATTCGATTTACCGTTGAACACTCAAAAGAAAGCATAGATTGGCTTATTGACCAAGGCGTGCCTTTTACCCGTTACGGCGAAAGTGAAGAATACCACCTAACCAAAGAAGGCGGTCACAGTCATCGACGCATTATTCACAGCGCTGACGCCACAGGCTTGGCCATCTCGAAAACACTGATCAAGAATGCCACAAATCACCCAAACATCGACTTTTTCCCTGATCGTGTTGCCATCGATGTGGTCACCACAAAGAAGTTAGGGCTAACCGGCCCAAACAAAGCCGTTGGTGTCTACGCTTTGAACCTAGATGATGACGTTATTGAAGTTTTTCATGGCAGTTTTGTCTCTTTGGCTTGTGGTGGTAGTAGCAAAGTTTACCTCTACACCAGCAACCCAGACACCGCGTCTGGTGATGGCATCGCAATGGCGTGGCGTGCAGGCTGTCGAGTTGCCAATATGGAATTTAACCAATTCCACCCAACCTGCCTTTACGACGCGAAAGCAAAAACCTTTTTGATTTCAGAAGCAGTTCGAGGTGAAGGCGGCAAACTGCTGTTGCCCGATGGCACTCGATTCATGGCAAAGTTTGATAAACGAGAAGAACTGGCTCCGCGGGACATTGTTGCGCGCGCTATTGACCATGAAATGAAACGTTTGGGTATTCATCATGTTTTGCTGGATATTTCTCACAAGGATCCAGAGTTCATCAAAGAACATTTTCCTACGATTTATAAACGCTGCTTAGAGTATGGTCACGACATGACAAAAGGGCCTATCCCTGTTGTTCCTGCTGCGCACTACACTTGCGGCGGAGTGGTTGTGAATCGTCACAGTGCGACCGATATTGATCACCTTTACGCCATTGGCGAAACGGCGTACACCGGACTACATGGTGCGAATCGTCTGGCCAGTAATTCGTTATTAGAATGCATTGTTTTTGCTCGATCAGCCGCACGACACATAACCGAAAATCACACAGAAGCAACGGATGTGGCCATACCCGACTGGGACGAAAGTAAAGTAACGGACTCTGATGAAGACGTGGTTATTACTCACAACTGGCAAGAGCTTCGACGCTTTATGTGGGATTACGTAGGCATAGTAAGAACGGATAAGCGCCTGTTGCGCGCGAAGCACCGAGTCGATTTGCTATTGTCTGAAATACAAGAATTTTACGCCAATTATAAAATTTCGAATGACTTATTAGAATTGCGCAATCTGGCCATGGTGGCGGATTTGATCATTCGCTCTGCTATGTCGAGAAAAGAAAGTCGAGGACTGCATTTTACCTTGGACTACCCAGAAAAGCAGACCACCAGCGCTCCCACCATACTCACACCGAAACACTCCGTTTAATCGGCAGATCGATAACGTTTTCTTGCTTCTTCACTGCGGTGCAACAACATTTGTTGTGCTGCAAAAGAGCGCAATGTTCGATAGGCCTGTTCATTCAAACTGTCTCGATAAATCACTCGATAGCTAGGCCAAAACCGATCCAATAGACGTGACTCTCTTGGCTGTTTGGCTATGAGTTGCACTGCATTAATACGAATGAATTGCAGCTTTTTATATTTACCTCGCACCAAAATAAACGCGCCTTGCTCATCAATGCCGACTTGGGGTGATGATTGACGAAACAAGTGAAGCAAAACAGCAACGCCAATGCCTCCTACGCCCAAATACAACAATGCCCGCCAAAAAGCGGGCATCCAAAACAGCTGCAGTAACGCTAAACCGACCATGACCCAAAAAAGCCACAACCCGAAGGCGATCCACGAGACATTAAGCTCGGTAGTTTTCAGGCTGAACACGAGACAAAATAATATTAACAATGTGGGCGTGATCTGGATTTTCTGGCACTTCGCTCTGCATAAACCATGGAAACAGATCTTGGTCTTCACAGGTTAGCAAATTCGAAAAGCGCTGTTTGTCTTCTTCATCCAGCGTTAAATACACATCTGCCAAAAAAGGCTCTAGCAAGACATCAAGCTCCAACATGCCACGGCGGCACTGCATTTTAAGACGTTTAAAGCTAATAGATTCTGTGGTTTCGATCATCATTCAACCCTTTAAATAGAATCCCGCCATTATAGCCATTTCTCACAAAAAAACGAAAATGCCACAAGATGAATGGCTGACATTTGTCACCTAAAACCTTATTAGACAAAGAGATAACTCAAATCACCCCACATCAAAAGAGTATTATATTGACTCAATTTCTATCAATTGACTAAAAATGAAACAAAATAGTACAGTTATTGGCGTTTTATGTATTAACAGGTCAATTATCACATAGCCTATATTAATGATCACTTGATAATCAATTATCAAGAATTAGGTACGACTATAAAAACAAAGAAACTCCAAACTGGGGGAAACCTATGAAACGCCTTACCAAAAATACCCTAACTTATGCGGTATCTATCGCTGCAGCAATGACCGCTGCTAGCGCCTTCTCAGCAACACAAATCACTGTGGCTACCGTGAACAACGGACACATGATCGAAATGCAAAAATTGACACCAGAATTTGAAAAAGCCAACCCTGGCATCAAGGTGAAATGGGTGACTTTGGAAGAAGGTGTACTACGTCAAAACGTAACTCAAGATATCGCCAACAAAAGTGGTCTTTATGATGTGATGACGATCGGTATGTACGAAGCGCCAATCTGGGGTGAACGTGGTTGGTTACAAGCCGTAGACACAAGTGGCAATTACGACGAGAAAGACATTCTACCGTCCATTCGCGGTGGCCTTTCTTACAATGGCACTATGTATGCGGCACCATTCTACGGCGAAAGCTCTATGGTGATGTATCGTAAAGACCTAGTAAAAGCCGCAGGCATGGAAATCAATGACCGCGACAGCTGGGAACACATTCGTGATGTCGCTGCCGCAGTCAACAATCCTGAAAAAGGCATTTACGGTATTTGTCTTCGTGGTAAAGCAGGCTGGGGCGACAACATGGCATTCATGACCGCCATGGCAAACTCTTTCGGTGCGCGTTGGTTTGACGAAGGTTGGAAACCACAACTGCAAACATCCGAATGGAAAGATGCAGTGAATTTCTACGTTGACTTGTTAACGAAATACGGCCCTCCAGGTTCAAGCAGCAACAGCTTTAACGAAAACCTAGCATTGTTTAACGAAGGTAAATGCGGCATGTGGATTGACGCCACCATTGCAGCGTCTTTCGTAACCGATCCTAAGCAAAGTAAAGTCGCAGACAAAGTAGGCTTCGCTCAATCACCGTACGCAGTGACTGAAAAAGGCGCGAACTGGCTTTGGGCTTGGGCATTAGGCATTCCTGCCGCAACGAAAAATGCCGATGCGGCGCAAAAATTCGTTCGTTGGGCAACGTCTAAGGAATACATCCAGCTAGTTGGTAAAAACAATGGTTGGGCAGCCGTTCCGACGGGAACTCGTGCCAGTACTTACGCAAACCCTAAATTCCAAAAAGCGGCCGTTTTTGCTGACGCGGAATTAAAAGCGATCAACTCTGCTAATCCAAACGACAGCACACTAAAACCGTCGCCATACGTGGGCGTTCAGTTTGCTGCCATTCCTGAGTTCCAAGCAATTGGTACAACAACAGGACAAATGATTTCAGGTGCATTGTCTGGCTCTATGACCGTCGACCAAGCCTTGAAATCTGCCAACATCTCAGCAGACCGTCAAATGCGTCAAGCAGGTTACTACTAGCCTCATGTGACACAGAAATAGGGCTTCGTGCCCTATTTCTACTTTTGATTCGCTCTGCATAGAGCAACACCCTGCTTATAATAAGAGAAACTCACCATGAAGCGCTCAATCACTCGCTTATTAATGGCGCCATCAGTCATCATGCTTTTGGTTTGGATGATCATTCCATTATCCATGACCATTTATTTTTCTACCATTCGTTACAACTTATTGTATCCAGGCCAGAATAACTTCGTTGGCTGGATGAACTTTGAGTTCTTTATTACTGACCCAGGCTTTATTCCAGCCGTCTCCAACACACTCATTTTATTGTTGTCTGTGTTAATCATCACGGTGGTGCTGGGCGTAATGCTTTCCGCCTTGATTGATAAACCTTTTTTCGGCCAAGGCATTGTTAGAGTGCTGCTCATTTCGCCATTTTTTATTATGCCAACGGTAAACGCCCTAATTTGGAAAAACATGATGATGAATCCGGTCTATGGCATTTTTGCTTGGATCTCTGAATCATTAGGTTTTGAACCGATAGATTGGCTGTCCAGCTATCCATTGATGTCCGTCATTATCATGGTCAGTTGGCAATGGTTGCCTTTCGCGATCCTAGTATTTGTAACGGCACTGCAATCTCAAGATACCGAGCAAAAAGAAGCCGCTCAAATGGATGGTGCAACAGGCTGGCATATCTTCCGTTACCTAACCATTCCGCATCTGGCGCGCCCAATTGCAGTGGTCGTGATGATAGAAACTATTTTCTTGCTGGCGGTTTTCGCTGAGATATTTGTCTCTACAGGCGGCGGCCCAGGTTATGACAGTACTAACCTAGCGTACCTAATTTATAACCAAGCTCTTCTTCAATATGACGTGGGTGTGGCATCCGCAGGTGGCTTATTTGCCGTCTTGCTAGCCAATATCGTTGCCTTCTTCTTAATTCGTGCCGTCGGCAAAAACTTAACGGTATAAGGTGAATACGATGACTCTTAATCAACAGCGTAAACTCAAAACCTTTCTGACCGGCTTATTCGCTTGGACAGTGGCATTGGTGCTTTTCTTCCCTATTTTTTGGATGTTTATCACCTCATTTAAAACAGAATTACAGGCGATCTCGGTTCCCCCGTCTCTATTCTTTGAACCGACACTGGATAACTTCCGAATTGTTCAAGAACGCAGTGATTACATTCACCATGCGTGGAACTCCGTCGTCACCTCTTTTGGTTCGACCATCATTGCCTTGATCATCGCGATTCCTGCGGCGTACTCCATGGCATTTTTTCCGGGCAAGAAAACCAAAGACATTTTGCTTTGGATGCTCTCAACCAAAATGCTACCAGCAGTAGGCGTATTGGTCCCTATTTACATCTTATGTCGCGACTATGGATTACTGGATTCTAAAACCGCATTGGTGATCATTTTTACCTTAATGAATTTGCCGATCATTGTTTGGATGCTGTTTTCTTACTTCAAGGATTTACCAAAAGAAATTCTAGAAGCCGCAAGAATGGATGGAGCCACACCATGGGATGAAGTGGTCAAAGTGGTTCTACCACTGTCTGTGGGCGCCATTTCTTCCACTGCGCTTTTGTCTATCGTGCTGTGCTGGAACGAAGCCTTTTGGTCTTTGAACTTAACCGCCTCCGACGCCGCGCCGTTAACCGCGATGATTGCCTCGTACTCAAGCCCTGAAGGATTGTTCTGGGCGAAATTATCCGCCGCATCCACGCTTGCTTGTGCGCCAATCGTCATTTTCGGTTGGTTCTGTCAAAAACAATTGGTCCAAGGCCTGACATTCGGCGCCGTAAAATAATTATTAGGAAGTTTTTATGTCTTATTTAGCGATCACAGAGTTACAGAAACATTATGACAACTACCATGCACTTCGCGGCATCAACCTTTCTATCACCGAAGGCGAATTCGTCGTATTCGTTGGCCCATCTGGCTGTGGCAAATCCACACTGCTACGCACCATTGCGGGACTTGAATCCAGCACGGGTGGCACGATTGAACTAGACGGTCGCGACATCACTGAGCTGGCCTCATCAAAACGTGATTTGGCGATGGTGTTCCAGTCTTACGCGCTTTACCCGCACATGACGGTTGCTGACAACCTGTCTTTTGCTTTGCGCCTCGCCAAAGTGTCTGACGCTGAAATTCAAGAGAAAGTACGCTCAGTGTCTGCGTCATTACAACTTGACGCGCTGCTAGAGCGTAAACCGAAAGAGTTATCAGGCGGGCAGCGTCAGCGTGTTGCAATTGGCCGCGCTATCGTTCGTCAACCTAAGGTGTTCTTGTTCGACGAGCCATTATCAAACCTAGACGCCGCACTTCGTGTACAAATGCGATTAGAGCTAGCACGCCTTCATAAAAAGCTTGGCACAACCATGATCTACGTAACGCACGATCAGGTGGAAGCCATGACACTTGCGGACCGCGTGGTCATTTTGAATGCAGGTCAGATCGAACAAGTAGGCACACCGCTGGAACTTTATCGCCAGCCAAACAGCCGCTTTGTGGCCGAATTTATCGGCACGCCAAAAATGAACCTCATCGCTGCCAATAAATTGGTTCGCCATGAAGACAGTCTGGCCATCGACCTTTTAGGGCAAAACATCATGTTCCCTGTGAACCGTCTAAAAGGGCCTTTACCAGAGTCGGTGATTGTTGGCATTCGTCCTGAGCACATGACATTGGTGGATCAGGGTGGTGATATTTCTGGTCGTATCGAATTAGTGGAGCATTTAGGTTCCGAAGCTTACGCGCACATTCAGTTGTCTAGCGACCAAACCATCATCGTAAAAGCACCGGCACGCAGCGAACTAAAAGATGGTCAAGAAGTCAGCATCAACATTGATGTGTCTGAAGTGATCTTGTTTAACGAAAGCGATCGCGTGATTTCTGTTATTCCAGAGGAAGCATAACATGGCCAATTTTCTTCATGCTTCGGCAAACACGGCGCAACTTTCAGCCCAGGATTACTCCAAAGAAGAGATTCAGGCAGGCATTGTTCACCTTGGTGTAGGCGCCTTTCATCGTGCTCACCAAGCCGTTTATGTAGACCGACTTTTGGCTCATAGCAGCCAGAAAAAATGGGGCATCATTGGCGTCAATATCCGCCCACAAGACAGTCAGGCCTTTGCTCGCTTTATAGAGCAAGACGGCGAGTACGTGTTAAAAACCATGGCAGCGGATGGTGAAACGCATTACGAACACATTCGCTCGATTGTTCAGCAAATTGATGGCGCGCAAGCGCCTGAAAAAGTCGACGCGGCGCTTGCCGATGCAAACACTCAACTCGTCACATCGACCGTAACCGAAGGCGGTTATTACCTAGATGAAAATCGCCGTTTGATCCTTGAACACCCTGCAATAAAAGCGGACATCGAAGGCGCTCGCAATACGCTTTATGCTTTCTTGTATGCGGGTCTGAAACAGCGCAGCGAAACCTCAAACGCCAAAATCACGTTATTATGTTGTGATAATTTACGTCATAACGGCGAGCTACTCGAAACGGGATTGATGCAATTTTTGGCCGCGAAAAATGACGCTGAGTTAGCAAAGTGGGTCGCTCAGAACGTCTCTTTCCCTTGCTCTATGGTCGACCGAATCACCCCAAAACCTAGTCAACAACATGTTGATGATGTGCGAGAAAAATTCGCTATCGATGACAAAATGACGGTCATGGGAGAAGATTTCATTCAATGGGTTGTGGAAGACAATTTTGCGGGTGACAAACCAGCCCTTGATCTCGTCGGCGTACAATTTGTCGATAAAGTAGATCCATTTGAAGAAGCCAAAATTCGCATCTTAAACGCGGGTCATACCTGCGTCACCTATCAAGCGGCACTGAAAGGCTTAACCTACTTTGACGAAGCCATGCGCGATGAAGAACTGAAGCAGTACTTTACGGATTTCATTCTGCAAGATTCGATTCCTGCCATTGGTGACTCAGTAGTTGATCTGCCTGCGTATTTCAAGATTATTGCGCAGCGATTTAGCAACGCAAACATTGGCGATACCGTAGAACGCATTTGCACCGATGGTTACGCAAAATTCCCTATTTTTGTGTTTCCAACGCTAGAAGGCGTTTACAAAAAAGGTCGCACGCCGACAAAAACAATCCAAGGCATTGCAAGCTGGTTTACCTTCATGCAGCTGTCAGCTCAAGGTAAAGTCGCAACCCCTTACCACGAGCCAAATAAAGCCTCTCTGGCTGGTTTTACCAATGACGACGAAGGCATTCGTGCGTTTGCAACAGATCGCTTTTTATGGGGCACGGTTCCAACAGAACACCCAGATTTTGTCGTCCAGCTAACACAAGCCATTCAGACAAACATGGAAAAATATGCTTAGATAATACGGTAATCTAACTCAAGAAATCATCGCGTTTGACCCACGTCTACTCTATGATTTCTTGAGTGACTTCAAAAAATAAGAATACAAAGCAGCCTAGACACAGCCATATTGTGCTACTGCTTGAGCGAGACCAATATGCCAAATACCGCCAAACGCATCACGCCTGAATATGAAATTGTCCAAGACAATGAAACCATTCGATATTTAGAACATGGGCACCCAAGTGACCTTATTCGTTGGCACGCACACGATGACTACGAATTGCACTTCATCGTCGCAACGTCGGGCAAAGTTTTTGTTGGGGATTACATTGGCAACTATTCTCCCGGACAACTGATCTTAACAGGGCCGAGACTCCCTCATAATTGGATTTGCCAAGACGACCAACAAGTTGTCAAACTCAGAGACATGGTGATTCGCTTTGACCACGAGTCGTTTTCTAACGGCATGAAGATCATCCCTGAGCTGGCTGAAATTCTCCCTATGTTAGCGCGAGCAAAATCGGGCATAGAGTTTTTTGATTTGGACCATGAATATCTAAAGGACATTTTTAGAAAAGTACGTGATTCCAGCGGCTTATCTAGGCTCATCATTTCCCTACCCTTATTACAGAAATTAGCCCATAGCCGTAGTTATCGCTTACTATCAACAGTACAAATTGACCTAAAGTCCAACGAAACACTGCAACGTAAAATCAATACCGTGGTCGATTACGTCTCACAAAACTACAACCAAGACATCACGCTGTCGAGCGTTGCCAGCCTAATCGGTATGTCAGACAGTCACTTTTCACGCTTTTTCAAAAAAGCGACCGGCAACCGTTTTATTGAATTTGTAAACCGCGTGCGAGTTAGCCGTGCTTGCAGTTTATTAACGGAAACAGACCAGCAGATTGCAACCATTTGTTTTCAAGTCGGTTTTAATAATGTGGCAAATTTCAATCGTCGTTTTCACGAACTAAAAGGCGTCACACCTCGGGACTTCCGTTCTCAAAGCAATATTCACATGGAAGGCGTTGCGCCCGTTTCATAAGGCCATCTAAGTAAGTGAAAAAAAGAATACTAAAGCGCCGCTAAACACCAATGGTTTAGCGGCGCTTTTTTATTTAAGACGACAGCTGCGCCAAGGCGTCATTCAAACCTTTGGTCGCCTGATACACGGCCTGGTAAAGCGCATACTTATGTTCATAATAAGACGCTTGAACACCATTTGGCTCATGCACTTCCAACACCTCAGGTAACGTACAATATTCTGCAATCAGCGCTTCGATCTCTTTCCCTTGGCTCTGTTGTTCACCCAGCAAAGCCAACCTTGCCGCCCCCAGTCCTGGCCCCACATCGCCGCCATCTCGATAAATAAGCCGCTTATTCAAGACATTAGCAATAATCTGACGCCACATTGCTGAACGCGCACCACCCCCTATCAAAGACAGCTCGTCGACGTAACTGCCTGCACTGTCGAGCGCGTTTTGACAGTCTAATAAAGAGAACGCAACACCTTCTAAAATAGCCAAGGTCATCGCAGGCGTATTGGTTGTGTTGGTTAAACCAACAAACTGACCGTTTGCCAACGGATCGTTGTGCGGTGTGCGCTCTCCGCTCAGATAAGGCAAAAACAGTACATTGGTTTGTGTCAGTTCACTGTCTTCCAGTGCATCCAATAATTCAGCAACCGATTTGTCCACCAGCTTAGCAAACCAAGACAATGAATTGGCTGCGCTCAAAGTGACCCCCATCTGATGCCAGCGATTGGGCAACGCATGACAAAAAGCGTGCACAGTATTAAGAGGGTTGGCTTTGTGAGATTCACTGACGGTGAAGTACACGCCAGAAGTGCCTAACGAAATAAAACCTTGCCCAGGGTTAGTAATGCCCATCCCGACGGCACCGGCCGCGTTATCTCCCGCCCCAGCAACCAACGGCAACTGAGGAAGCCCAAGTAGTTTTGCCGCAGAATCAGACAATACACCAATCAGATCACACCCTTCATATACGATGGGCATATGGGCTTGTGTTAGCCCCGTTGCGGCCAACAGAGTATCGTCCCATTGACGTGTTTGTGGGTTCAACCAAAGCGTGCCCGCCGCATCCGAGCAATCAGACGACATTAGCCCTGTTAAGCGATACGCTAGGTAATCTTTTGGAAGCAGCACAAAGGCAAGTTGATCAAAAATTTCCGGTTCATTCTCTTGCACCCAACGTATTTTAGGTGCGGTAAAGCCTGGCATCGCCAAGTTACCAGAACGCTCTATTAATTCAGGAAATTGCGCCATTAATGATGCGCATTGAGCTTGACTACGGCCATCATTCCATAAGATACAAGGACGCAATACCTCACCCTGTTTATTCAGTAACGTCGCTCCATGCATTTGGCCTGACAATCCCAAGGCTTTTAATTTACTCAAATCTAAGCGCTGCTGCAGCTGCTGAATCACGTCGATACACGCCTGCCACCATGACTCAGGATCTTGTTCAGACCATGTTGCATGAGGCGATGTTACGACCAAAGAAACGGATTCTTGCGCAAGTACGTTGCCATCGTCGTCGATAACAACCCCTTTTAACCCTGAGGTTCCGAGATCTAGACCTAAATACATTTTATTACTCATTTCATCAAATATTTGTGGTTTGTTTTGTTTTTTTATATGGCATGCTATAACCAATTAAACCGTACTTTTCCATACTCGAAACAATAGCGATAAGAGTCAATATAATTTGAAGAATTGGCCTTTTTAGTACAATCAGAGAATAAAAATGGTTAGTTTAGGTGATTTAGTAGGATCACATTCTCATTTTAGAATGTGATTTTTTACATACTGTTTCAAAGGTAGAACGTAAATTTAATGCAATGGTTAAATAGTTTTTTTGTTACCCAGATAGATCACAACCAACTCGCCATGGGTAACTACAACTACCTACTTGTTCTTCTGTCTATCTTTTTGGCTGCTAGTGCTTCTTTTTTTGCCTTACATTTCGCGTCGATTGCACAACATATTGTCATCCAAAAATACAAAACTATCGCCTTGGTGTCTGGCGCTTTCATTATGGCAGGCGGCATTTGGAGTATGCATTTTGTTGGCATGCTCGCATTTAATATGGGGCATGGGGTTTCTTACGACCCTTTACTGACTGCCATCTCGTTAATCCCTGCCGTCATTGCGTCCTATTTAACGTTAAAGAGGCTCATCAAATCCCATTTAAACCTCTGGGAACTTTTCGCTAACGGCGTACTTGTCGGAGGCGGAATTGGCGCCATGCATTACATTGGTATGGAAGCAATGCAAATGGACGTTGATTTACGATACGATCCAACTTGGTTCATACTGTCTATTGTTATCGCAGTCGTATTGGCGTTCATCGCTCTATCCACGCAGTACTACATTAGAAAAATCTGGACTGGACTGAACCCTAAAATCGTCAGCTTGATCAGCGCCCTTATAATGGGGTCTGCCATTGCGGGGATGCATTACGCAGGCATGGCTGGCGCGAGATTCATTTCTTCAGGGGACATGACCATGTCCCACATGCAAGAAAACACCAACGACTACATCTCATTTGTCGTCGCTACCATCACCTTATTGCTGTCGATTTTAGCCGCCAATATTGCTTCCCAGCTACGCTACCGTCAATTATTGCAAGAAAAAACAGCCAGTGAACAACGCCTGAAAACCACATTGGACACGGCCGTTGATGGCATTATCACTATCGATAGCCACGGTATTATTAAAGAATTCAACAACGCGGCTACCGCTATTTTTGGTTGGGAAGAAGAAGACATTATTAATCAATCGTTTGGTGTCTTATTCCCTCAAAAATACGTGGATGAATTTACTCTGTCTTTAAAAAAATTCCGTGACACAGGAGAGGTCAGCCTAACCGGAACGGATCGTGAAGTATGCGCAGTCAATAAAGATGGCCACGTGTTCCCGATTCGCCTGGGCATTGGCCGTGTCGATATTAAAAATGAGGAAACGCTGTTTGTTGGCTTTATCACAGACATTTCTACCCGAAAAGCACTCGAAGAAACCATCAAGAAAAGCGAAAAGCAATACAGCTCGCTTATCAAAAATATTCCAGGCGCCTCTTTTCGTTGTCTGATGGACGAACATTGGACAACCTTATTTGTCAGTGATGCCATTCACGAAGTATCAGGTTGGGAAACCACAGACTTTTATAACAAAACGATTTCCTTCGCCAGATTGGTTCATCCTGAAGACATTGACGCCTGTACACTGGCCATCAATCTCGCCGCCAGCGAGCGCAGGACTTACAAGATTGAATACCGTTTAAGGCATAAAGAAGGCCATTATGTTTGGGTATTGGAAAATGGCTCGGTTATTCATGCCGAAGACGGTACACCGGAGTGGATTGATGGCGTTATTTTAGACATTTCACAACGTGTAAAAATGGAAGACGATCTACGCTTAGCAAAAGTAAAAGCGGAAGCCTCAGCCGAAAGTAAAGCCTCTTTCCTCGCAAACATGAGCCACGAAATACGCACCCCAATGAACGCCATCATTGGTTTTTCTGACGTCTTGTTAGAATCTGATATCTCTGGTGACAACAAACAACACCTCGTTACTATCAGTAAATCGGCGCGCTCTTTGTTGCACTTGCTGAACGACATACTCGACAGTGCCAAGCTGGAAAAAAACAAACTCGAATTAGACATGCGAGCTTTTTTATTGGCCAACATGGTCGATACCGTCATATCTACTCTCTGGCTTCAAGCAAGAAGCAAAGGCTTGGAGCTTAATTTCCAAATTGAACCTGAAGTCGCAAACGCATATTTGGGGGCTGAAGACAGAATCCGACAAGTTTTGATGAACATTTTGGGTAATGCCATCAAATTTACTGAGAAGGGAAATGTGACGTTAACCGTATCAAAACAACCCAACGGCCATATTCGCTTTATTGTTCAGGATACCGGGATTGGCATACCTAAAGAACGCTTAGACAGTATTTTTGATCCATTCACCCAAGCCGATGCGTCCATGAGTCGCCGTTTTGGCGGTACCGGGTTGGGCACCAGCATTTCAAAACAGCTAGTCACCTTGATGGGCGGTCACATTTTTGTAGAAAGTGACATGGGCATTGGTAGCCGCTTTGTTTTCGATTTACCGCTAAAAGAATCAAACCATCAACCGCAACAAAAAACGGCGCAGGTTTCGACAATTTCGCCTAAGAAAATTTTGCTAGCTGACGACGTAGAACAAAACTTAACGCTGTTGACATTATTACTCAAGCGCTATGGGCACGCGATTTTCTTTGCAAAAGATGGCCTCACGGCCGTAGAACAATTCAAGTCCATTAAGCCGGACATCATTCTAATGGACATTCAAATGCCCAACATGGATGGTTTAACTGCCACGCAAATCATTCGTAGCTATGAAAAAGAAAACGGCTTAGAGCACACTCCGATCATCGCATTAACGGCAAACGTACTGATAGAAGACAAGTTAGACGCGCAACAAGCAGGGATGGACGGCTTTGCTAATAAGCCAATCGATATACAAGTATTAATAGGGGAAATGGCAAGAGTCCTAAATGAAGCGCCTGTGGAACTAGAGCCGCTAGGGCCCGACATCACGTCCCAAAGTCATCAAGACTTACAAATTCACATAAAGAAAGGACTTTCTTTATGGGGTGATATGTCCATCTACCTTAATGAACTGTCTACTTTTGCCACACAAAATACCAGCCTAAGCGAAAAACTGTCTTTGCTTTTGTCCAGTCAAGATTACACTCAACTTCACGCCTTAGCACACGCCGTAAAAGGCGCCTCCGGTAACTTGGCAATGATTCCGATATCAAACACTATGGCGGTTATCGAGCGTACAGCAGAGACGAAAGACGACCAACATTGCCAAAGTCATGTTCAAATACTAAAAACGCAACTCGCGCTTTTTCTAGAAGAACTTCAGCAGCTTATTGAAAACAACCAAACAGCCGACGACGTCAATGCCCCGGCAACGCACACTGTGCTGACAAATGACAGGCTATTATCGTTATTAGACACACTTATTAGCGCGGCCGAATCCTATGAAGTTGATGACGATACGATCGATCAACTGGTCGCTGGCGCTCCTAAAGAGCAAAAAGCACAAGCAATCGAAATCAGCCAATCCATTACTAACTTTGATTTTGACCACGCCGTCGTATGTCTACACAACTTAAAAGCACAGCTTTTGCAGGAGGCAAATGCATGAGAATCGGAACGAAACCCGCCCCTCGCATCCTATTAGTTGACGATGAACCATCCAATTTAAGAGTACTTAGGCAAGTCCTGCAGGCCGCCAGATACCGATTGTCCTTTGCTCGCTCAGGGCAAGATGCGCTCAAGCTCGTGGAAAAAGAAGCGGTCGACCTCATTTTACTCGACATCATGATGCCAGAAATGACTGGCCTCGAAGTCTGTAAGCGTCTAAAACAAAACCCCAAAACCGCGCACATTCCAGTGATTTTTGTCACCGCATTAAAAGACAGTGTGGACGAAGAAAAAGGCTTTGAAATTGGTGCGGTGGACTACATTGTAAAACCCATTGTGCCCGCTATCGTGCTGGCCAGGGTAAAAACTCACCTTTCATTGATACGGGCGGATGAGCTGCTAAATACCCACATCGATCTAATACAAAGACTGGGGCGCGCGGCCGAATACAAAGACAATGAAACGGGGATGCATGTTCAGCGCATGAGCCGCTATGCCAAAGTTATTGCACTGGCGTATGGTTTTTGTGAAGAATCTGCCGATGACTTAATGATGGCCGCTCCGATGCACGACATCGGGAAAATCGGGATCGCTGACAATATTCTTCTAAAGCCCGGAAAGCTTACCGCAGAAGAATACGAGGTGATGAAGACACACGCGCAGATCGGCGCCGAGATTCTGTCAGACCCAAGTTCTCATTTGATTGAACTGGCTCATTCAGTTGCCATTACCCACCATGAAAAATGGGATGGCACGGGGTATCCTAACGGCCTAGTGGGTGAAGAGATTCCAATAGAAGGCCGGATTGTGGCATTAGTCGATGTGTTTGATGCGCTGACCAGTGAGCGCCCATACAAAAAAGCGTGGTCAACCGAAGAAGCAATAAACTACATTCAAGAGCAGAGTGGGAAACACTTTGACCCTGCGCTTCCTCCCTTACTCCTGCAAGAATTACCCAAACTACTGGACATCAAAGCCAAGTTCGCAGAAACAATGAAAAAATAAAATCATTCTCACTTGTCTATTGAAAATGCAAAAATAGCCATTACAAATAAGCCACACTTATAGAATGCAATGCGCATTTTTGCTCACTCTACCTATGGAACGCTTTATGACTTCGCTTCAAGATATTATAAACCCAATACTGCTAAACAATGATGTCGTCGTCAAACAGCAACATTTGGGCGTTTTACGGGTAACAGGTGTGGACGCTAAGAAATTTCTCCAAGGGCAAATTACCTGTGACATTAATAAGTTAACACCAGACTCTGGACTTTATGGCGCTATTTGCAGCATCAAAGGCCGTATTATTACGAACTTTTATCTGGTGCAATATAATGAAGACATTTTGATGCTGATGGCAAAAGACCTAGTCGAAAAAACCACATTGCACCTAAAAAAATACGCGGTTTTTTTCAAGACTGAGCTCATCGACACCCAAGATAAGATGACGGTTTATGCTTCTTTTTCAGCACAAAATGAAGCTCAGCCTTCCAACCATCCTGAACGGTTCGATACGACACAAAGTAAAAATGGCGTCACTCTTACACTGTGCCAAAAACCGTTAGTCATGCAATGGCACATCGTCGAATCAGAGTCAGCAAACCTCACAGAACAAAATGCTCACTTATCTGCTCTGTCCATTCTTGACGCTCGACCTTTAATTTATCTAGAACAAAGTGAAACCATTCTTCCGCAATGGCTAAACATGCAAAGCACAGGGGGAATCAGTTTCACTAAAGGCTGTTACACGGGGCAGGAGATCGTGGCGCGCATGCAGTATAAAGGGAAGTCCAAAAAACAATTGGCTTTGGTGACCTGGGACGGATTGCTCGATACAACAAAAGATATTACCGATGCGCAAGGGAAAAGTGTCGGCCAAGTTTTTGCGGTCGCCGCTATCCAATCGACCCACTTTGCTCAAATTATTTTAAACATCGAGCCAAACGAAACAGAAACACTCTCGTTAGACAACCACGTCGTCACATTACTTCCGCTTCCCTACTCACTGGAGACTAAGAAGTAGAAACGCGAACTATACCGCTCATTTTTCACTAGAGTTATAGCTTCTATGGAAAAACCATAGCGCAATATAAGGCCTATGGTTTTTCACTTTTTAAAAGGGATAAACCCTTTAAAATATTCGCAGCACGCACATCTAAAACGGCAGATGAATTTGCGAGGTCGCGTTCTCTGTTATTTCATCGTCTATCGGCGATAACCTCCAATCAATAGACGTCTTACCAATACTCAACAAGTACTGATTCGCCCTTGAAAAAGGACGACTTCCTAAAAAGCCGCGGTAAGCCGATAAGGGGGAAGGATGCACACTTTCCAAAACACAATGCCGATCACGATCAATATGACGGCCTTTTTTCTGAGCGTATGCCCCCCATAACATAAACACAACGCCATCATGTTCTTGGTTAATTACCTCAATGATTTTATCCGTGAACGCCTCCCAGCCTTTGTCCTGATGGGATCCCGCTTTACTGGCCTCTACTGTCAAAACACTGTTTAGTAGTAACACGCCTTGTTCAGCCCAAGACAATAAATACCCGTGATCCACTGGCGCTATGTTTAAGTCTGCATTCAATTCTTTATAAATATTCACCAGTGATGGTGGGACTTTCACTCCCGGTTTAACCGAAAACGATAAGCCGTGCGCCTGACCCGCTCCGTGATAAGGGTCTTGCCCAAGAATCACCACTTTAACCTTGTGAAACGGAGTGGCTATTAACGCCGAAAAATACTCGGACGAATCAGGGTAAATCGTTTTTGTAGCACGCTCTGACTCTAAAAATGCCTGTAGGGATTGCATATACGACTTATTAAACTCATCGGCTAAATGCGCATCCCAATCACCTAATGTTTCGATCATTTACTTCTCTTATGCTGTGGTCCGTGGTTCTACTGAATGGAAAGGGTTTAATGAAGGCGTGGCTTTAAATTCATAATAATACTGCAACGACAATACGTCATTCGGGTTGACGGCATACTTTAATAGCAACCACGCCATCTCCCTTAACCCGTAGGCTTTAACATATTCCTGAAGCGCCACATGGGTTTGTGGCTGAGCCAACCCCTTTTGATACGACTCTAAAAGCAGCAAGGTTTGTCGATCATCCAAATTGTGGGATTTAACCACCACGGCCAAATCAAACAATGGATCTCCTGCCCCAGAATATTCCCAGTCAATCAGCCATAGCTGTTCATCATCCATAAGGATATTTTTGGGATTTAAGTCATTATGACAAAGCGCGGTCGCTAAAACAGCGTCCGGCGGTGTTAATTGGTTAAACTTGGTCAAGAGGTAATTATACTCGTCCACCACCGCAGTATCGCAGTGACAACGGATCAATATTTCTTGCAAGTAATGTTGAATCACATCAAACACGGCGTATTGGTGTTTTCCGATTGGCAATGACCGGTGAGCCGCTGCCAGTGCACCCGCTATTCTTGGGATGTCTCTATTTTTATGGATAATCGACCAATCCAATGAGGGTTGAGAAACAAATTGGCAAGCCACCGCCCCTTTTTGATCATGCCACATCACGGCAGGCGACAAACCAAGTGTTGCCGCACTTTTTAACGTGGCGATCTCTTCGCAACGATTAATGTAAAAAACGCCGTTATCAATGACGGGGACACGCAGTACCAAACGAGAAACGTGATCCCATCGAATCAAGTACACTTGATTTGAAAACCCCTCCTCAAACAAAGTGATTTCAAGCTTTTCTGTTGCTGGTAAAATGCCAGCCATATTTGCGAAATACTTAGATAATTCAGTCATTTTTCATCATTTTATTGCCAGAATTAGAAGTCGCTGTCAGAATGGACAACTGAACCATCCGAGTCAATAGACAACTTTGAAGCAGATCAATGAATAAACACGAAGACATTATTCGTAAAATCCAAGAACGACTGAGCACATTAAGCAAATCCGAACGAAAAGTTGCGGAAGCGATTCTTGCCGACCCGAAAACCACCATCCACTCAAGTATTGCAAAATTGGCCGCTAGAGCGGAAGTGAGTGAACCAACCGTTAACCGCTTTTGCCGCAGTCTAATCGGCAGTGGTTTTCCGGACTTTAAGGTTTCACTTGCTCAAAGCCTTGCGACTGGCACGCCTTATGTGAACTTGAATGTGGAACCTGACGATGCGCCAGGAGCGGTCACAGCCAAAATTTTCGAGGCGGCAAAAAACAATTTAACGCGCGCTCAGGAAATTTTACCTGAATCGTTAATCAGTCGCGCCGTTGATGTTCTTGCTCAAGCTCGACGCATTGAATTTTATGGTTTGGGCGCATCTGGCCCCGTTGCGAAAGACGCACACCATAAATTTTTCCGTCTAAACATGCCAGTGGTGGCTTATACCGACATATTGGTACAGCGTATGGCGGCAGCAGGCGCTCACTCTGGTGACGCTATTGTGGTGATTTCCTATACCGGGAGAACGCTACCACTGATTGAAACCGCACGGGTTGCAAGAGCTACCGGCGCATCGGTTATCGGCATCACGAACCCCGATTCTCCTTTGACTGAACATTGTTCCATTGTTCTGCCAATTGAAGAGACGGAAGACACTGATATTTACACCCCAATGAGCTCGCGCATTGTCTATTTGACACTGATTGACGCATTAGCAACAGGTGTGCTTTTAAAGCGTGGACCAGAATTCAACGCTCACCTTAAAAAGCTAAAACAAAGTGTCCAAGATACTCGCTTACCGAAAATAGAAAAGAAATAACGTATCCACAAGGCGCATGCTATTGCGCCTTGCTTCTTTACATTGCATCACGAAAATTCCTAAATATTTAACAAAATCCGCAGACTTAACGCAAAAATAAGATTTTTTTGTAACTTTGTCAGAGTATTTTGAAAGATTATCTTACCCTAGCCACTTAGAATCGGCGCGAGTCTTGCGATATGTCAAAATACGATCCATTCTATTTACTACCATGTGATTAATTTTTACCTCTGACATCAATGGCCATCTCGAAAACACTTTTAAAGTGACAACATTTCGGAACACCGATAAATGACCTAATTTATCTAAGGTCTTTTCATCAATTTTTTTCTAACTAGGGGACAATAACAATGATAGAAAGCAGTTATGCGATCAGCCTTACATTCCTAGCCTATCTAGTCGTTATGCTAGGAATTGGGCTATACGCTTATAAACGTACTTCCAGCTCTGAAGATTACTTTCTTGGCGGACGCTCTTTAGGGCCTTGGCCTACCGCGCTTTCAGCCGGCGCATCAGACATGAGTGGTTGGCTATTGCTCGGTCTACCAGGCTACGCATTTGCAGCTGGCCTAGAAGCGGTTTGGATCGCAGGCGGTCTGTTGGTTGGTACATGGTTAAACTGGCTGATTTGTGCAAAACGCCTACGTACTTACAGTATCAAAGCAAACAATGCACTGACGTTACCAGACTTCTTATCCACACGTTTCAACGATAAGTCTAAGCTAATTCAAACTATTTCCGCCTTGTTCATTTTGCTGTTCTTCTTGTTCTACACAAGTTCTGGCTTAGTGGCTGGTGGCAAACTGTTTGAAACCGTTTTCGGTTTAGATTACACCTACGCAGTGATCATAGGCACAGTGTGTGTTGTGTCTTACACATTGTTCGGTGGTTTCCTTGCTGTTGCTTGGACGGACCTTGTACAAGGTTTAATGATGAGCGCAGCATTGGTCATCGTGCCTGTTATTGCTATCGATGGTGGCTGGTCTGACCTTTCCACTACCTTGATGAACAAGAACCCAGAGCTTTTGAATATCTGGACTAATGTCAGTGGCGAGCCACTTAGCGCTATTGCCATCGTTTCTCTTGTTGCTTGGGGATTGGGTTACTTCGGTCAACCACACATCCTAGCGCGCTTTAAAGCGTCTCGTTCAAACAAAGACATCAAAACAGCTCGTCGTATCGCCGTTGTATGGACAATGATTTCCATGATTGGCGCGTTGCTGATTGGTCTGGTTGGTTTGAACTTCGTTGACAGCAATCTTGCCGGCAACCTAGCAGACCCCGAAAAAATCTTCATGATCTTAGTCAATGCGGTCTTCCACCCTGTGGTTGCAGGCATCTTACTAGCGGCCATTCTTGCTGCAATCATGAGTACTGCAGATTCTCAACTATTGGTGTCATCTTCTGCACTAGCTGAAGATTTTTACAAGCAGCTGTTCAATAAAAAAGCTACTCAGAAACAAATCGTTAATGTTGGCCGCTTTGCCGTGGTTGCGATTTCTATCATCGCTCTATTGCTAGCACTTAATCCTGAGAGCTCAGTACTTGGTCTAGTGTCATACGCTTGGGCAGGCTTTGGTGCCGCTTTTGGTCCAGCCATTCTACTCAGTTTGTTCTGGCGTAACATGAACCGCAATGGCGCACTGGCGGGCATCATTATCGGTGGCGTAACAGTGGTTGTTTGGAAACAGCTAAGTGGCGGCCTTTTCGATCTATACGAAATCGTCCCAGGCTTCATCCTATCAACGCTTGCCATTTTTGTTGTTAGCTTGACGACAGGAAAACCTGAAACATCCGTGACAGAATCTTTTGATGAGTACGAAAAAGCGCTTCATACAATGGATTAATTCATCGACCCTTTGAGTTGATGGAACACAAGGCCCAGATCGAATTTCGATCTGGGCTTTTTTTGAGTCCAGAATCAAAAGAAGCACGACAAATAACAACAACCAAACACCGAGAAAAATCAGAAAAAACAGGAAAGGAAAGGAAAGGAAAGGAAAGGAAATTTTGGACAAAAAAATGGGGCTTGAAACAAGCCCCTAAACACCATTTACTAACAAAACTGTTAGTAGTCAGAGGAAAGGTTTAATCATTAAATAGGCTACAAGCGCCCTGTTCTGCGCCACTCACCAATATGCGTTGTGCGCTAAATAATTCACGCCCCATGCCTTGATGGGAATCTGTTAAGTCTTGCTGCGCCGCTTCGCGATTATTTAGCTCTTCGTCTGAAATCAATACCGATAGCGTCCCTTCAACCGCATCCAAACGAACCATATCGCCGTCTTGGATTTTAGCGATCAGACCGCCTGCCAATGCTTCAGGCGTCAAATGAATCGCCGCAGGCACTTTACCGGAGGCACCAGACATACGACCATCCGTCACCAATGCCACTCGGTAACCTTGATCTTGTAAGTTACCAAGATACGGTGTCAGTTTATGAAGCTCTGGCATACCTAGCGCTTTTGGCCCTTGAAAACGGACAACAGCAACACAATCACGCTTCAACTCACCACTGGCGATGGCATCTGCTAAGGCATTCTGACTATGGAAAACAACGGCCGGCGCTTCGATAATGCGGTTTTCTTCCTTCACTGCAGAAACTTTAATGACTGAACGACCAAGGTTGCCTTTCAGCAAAGCCAAGCCGCCTTCCTTGCTAAACGGATTGTCGATAGGACGCACAACATCCATATCTAAGCTTTCATCCGTACCATCACGCCATACTAGGTTATCACCATCTAAGAAAGGCTCTTTGGTATAGTGCGTTAACCCCTTACCAACGATGGTATTCACATCTTCATGCAACAACCCTCCTTTTAGTAACTGCTTAACCAAAAATGCCATACCACCGGCGGCGTGAAAATGATTAATATCAGCTTGACCATTCGGGTAAATTTTAGTCAATGATGGCACGACTTTAGATAACGCAGAAAAATCGTCCCACGTCACAATGATGCCGGCAGAACGCGCATAAGCCACAATGTGCATCGTATGATTGGTTGAACCGCCCGTCGCTAACAAGCCAACAATTGAGTTAACAATGCTACGCTCATCCACTATTTCGTATAAAGGTCGGTAATCTCGGCCAAGAGCCGTGATTTTAGTAGACAGTTGCGAAGCGTATTTTGTCAACGCTCCCCGTAATGGATCATCTGGATTGACAAAAGATGAACCCGGAAGCTGAAGCCCCATGATCTCAACCAATAATTGGTTGGAATTTGCCGTACCGTAAAAGGTGCAAGTTCCTGCACTGTGGTAAGACGCCGATTCTGCCTCAAGTAATTCTTCACGAGTGGCCTGCCCTTGCGCATAACGCTGGCGAACAGCCGCCTTGGCGGCATTAGTAATTCCAGAACGCATCGGACCAGCGGGAATAAACAGCGCAGGCAAATGGCCAAAGCGTAACGCGGCGATCAACAGACCCGGTACAATTTTGTCGCAGATACCAAGATAAATAGCCGCATCAAACATGTTATGAGAAAGAGCAATGGCTGCGCCTTGTGCGATATTATCACGGCTGAATAAGCTCAGCTCCATACCGTCTTGCCCTTGTGTTACACCATCACACATAGCGGGAACGCCGCCTGCAAACTGCGCAACAGAGCCCATTTCTTTCACTGCAGAACGAATTTGATCTGGATACGCTTCATAAGGCTGATGCGCAGAAAGCATGTCATTGTAAGAAGACACAATACCAATGTTGGCTTCTTCCATTAATGTAAGTTTTTGCTTTTCTTGAGGTTGGCATGCCGCAAAACCATGAGCCAGATTACCGCATGACAATTTGCCTCGATGCGGACCTTGTTCTTGCGCTTTCTTCATATCTTTAAGGTATTGCGCACGCAGTACCTTGCTTCGCTCAATAATGTCGTTCGTTACCTTAGCAACAATCGGATTCATGCTTCTCTCCGTTTTTAATTCAGTTATCTCAGTAACCAGACTGACATGATAATTTTATGTAATATTACTACATTTTTAATTTATTTCACGCCTTAAAGGCAATTTAAATGAATAAAATAACGTCATTTTGTAATTTTTTTACATAAAGGATTCGAAATTCCAATTATTTCCGCTAAAATACGCTAACGTTTGTAATATAAATCTGTACAATATCAATCAAAGATCATTTACTGATCAAAATATAGCCATATTGTAAGGAATTTGTTACTAATCCTTGCTTAAAAAATTACTTATGTAGTATTTTTACGTCAAAGAACAATATTGAACGCGGAATGTTCGAATTCGAACACCCTGCATCTTTCGCACTATTTAGAGGTGAGTATGACAATTAAAGTAGCTATCAACGGTTATGGACGCATTGGACGCAATACGCTTAGAGCCCTATACGAGTCTGGGAAGCGTGATCAAATCCAAATTGTTGCGATCAATGATCTAGGCGACTCAAAAACCAACGCTCATTTAACGAAATATGACACCGTACACGGTCGTTTTAGTGAAGAAGTCACCTTTGATGAAGAAGCGCTTTACATCAATCAAGACAAAATCCGCACTTTCTCTGAACGCAATCCAGCTGACCTTCCATGGGCTGAACTAGGCATCGATGTTGTTTATGAATGCACCGGCTTTTTTACTACAAAAGAAAAAGCCAGTGCTCACATTTCTGCCGGCGCTAAAAAAGTGATTATTTCTGCACCGGGCAAAGAAGTGGACGCCACTGTTGTATACGGTGTTAACCAAGATGTACTTACTTCTGAAATGACCGTGATTTCCAACGCTTCTTGTACTACTAACTGCCTTGCACCCTTCGCAAAACCATTAAGCGAAAAGTTAGGTATTGAAAGTGGCTTGATGACAACCATTCACGCATACACAAATGATCAGCGCCTGTCAGACGTATATCACGAAGATCTTTACCGTGCCCGCGCTGCTGCGATGAATATGATCCCAAGCAAAACAGGCGCTGCAGCAGCTGTTGGCCTTGTTATCCCAGCATTGGTTGGCAAGTTTGACGGCTTATCTGTTCGAGTTCCTACAATCAACGTATCCCTTGTTGACTTAACTTTCTTAGCACCTCGCGAAACAACGGTTGAAGAGATTAACGGCATCATTGAAGACGCGATTAAAGCAGACCCAATTCTTGCTCAAGTGTTGCATGTAAACTATGAGCCATTGGTTTCTACAGACTTTAATCACAATGCCTATACGTCTAACTTCGATGCGACGCAAACTCGTGTACAAGGTAAATTAGTCAAAGTAATGGCTTGGTACGATAACGAATGGGGCTTCTCGAATCGAATGCTCGACAATACAATCGCATTAATGACTGCGAAATAGTCAAAATACACGAAGGCTGCTGACGCAGCCTTCGTCGTCTCTTATACTTCACTTCACGCTTTCTAATCTTTGGTATTTAAAATGACTCGTAGAACTAAAATTGTTGCCACATTAGGTCCCGCTTCCAGCTCACCAGAAATGATCGAAAAACTGATTTTAGCTGGCGCTAACGTTTTCCGCTTGAATTTCTCTCACGGTCAACCAGAAGATCACATAAACCGCGCAGAAGTGGTCCGTGAGATGGCGAAAAAGAATAATCGTCACGTCGCCATTCTAGGTGACTTACAAGGTCCAAAAATCCGTATCGCACGTTTCAAGAATACAAAGGTTGAGCTGATAGATGGCGCCACTTTTATTCTTGATGTCGGCTTTGACAAAAACAACGGTGACGAAACTCGCGTTGGTATTGATTACCCGCAATTAGCTCAAGACTCTCAACCAGGAAATGTCCTGCTGCTTGATGATGGACGAGTTGTTCTTGAAGTACTAGAAGTAAAAGGCCAAGAAGTGATTACCAAGGTGATTGTTGGTGGCGCTTTATCCAACAACAAAGGCATTAACCGTCAAGGCGGCGGATTATCTGCTGCAGCGCTTACCGATAAAGACCGAGAAGACATTAAAACTGCCGCAGCCTTAAACGCTGATTACCTTGCGGTGTCATTTCCGCGCAGCGCAGAAGATTTACACGAAGCTCGTGCATTAGCGGAGGCTGCAGGCCTTAAAGCGGGCATTGTATCCAAAGTTGAACGTGCAGAAGCTGTTGCAGACAATGAAACACTGGATGCCATTATCCTTGCCTCTGACGCTGTTATGGTGGCTCGTGGTGATCTAGGTGTAGAAATTGGTGATGCAGAATTGATCGGTGTACAAAAACACATGATCAAGCGCTGCCGTCAGCTAAACCGCCCCGTCATTACGGCAACTCAAATGATGGAAACGATGATCACCAGCGCGATGCCAACTCGCGCAGAAGTATTTGACGTCGCCAACGCTGTTCTAGATGGCACGGATGCGGTCATGCTTTCTGCTGAAACGGCAGCGGGTGCGTATCCTGAAGAAGTAATCAAAACCATGAACCGCGTTTGTTTGGGCGCTGAAAAGCAACCTGCAATCAATCGTTCTAAGCATCGTATCGATGTGACTTTCACGAGCATTGATGAAACGATCGCCATGTCTGCAATGTACGCTGCTAACCACTTGGAAGGCGTAAAAGCGATCATCAGTTTAACTGAATCTGGTACAACACCATTGCTTATGTCACGCATTAGTTCTGGATTACCGATTTATGCTTTATCACCCAATCAAGCAACCCTGAACAAAGTGAATCTTTATCGCGGCGTTACGCCTGTTGCGTTCTCCTCTCAGGAATTCAATGTCGATACGATTGTGGCTGGTTTAGTCGATCACGTTAAATCACTTAGACTTATCAAAGATGGCGACCTTGTCATTGTGACCAAAGGCGACCATTTAGTAAGCTATGGCACAACCAACATGATGAAAGTGGTAAAAGTCGGTGCAACCGAGGAATAAATCACGGTGAAAAGTAAAACCTTGCAACAAAAAACCATCACGACACCAGAGCGAAAAAATGTCGCTCTGGTGGCTCATGACAATATGAAGCCAGCATTGATCGAGTGGGCCGATAAGCACAAAAACAAACTCATCAAACATAATCTAATGGCAACGGGCACTACCGGTAACTTATTGCACAAGCAATTAAATGTTCCCGTTCAGTCTTTAATCAGCGGTCCCCTTGGAGGGGATCAGCAGCTGGGCGGGCTGATTGCCGAAGGTAAAATTGATGTATTGATTTTTTTCTGGGATCCGTTTGAACCTATGCCTCATGATCCTGATATAAAGGCCCTGCTTCGTGTCGCTGCAGTTTGGAATATTCCGATTGCTTGTAGTGTTTCTTCAGCTAACTTTCTGGTTTCATCTCCATTGTTTGAAAGTGAATTTGAACGGCAAGTACCCGATTACGATAAATACCTTCAAGAGCGACTTTAGTCGCTCTTTTGTTTTCATAGCAGCGCAAACACTTCTACCTACCTCAAGGCTCGCTGTTTCTGTCAAAATCGGCTATATTAGCCGCCAATTATTGTTCTCTTAAAATACGATAGGCCGAACGTTAAGAGTTCCAATTTACTGACTATATTCAGCGCTACTACCCCTAAACACCACGTTGAATACCACCTATAGGAGAGTTATTTTGCAAGCAGATGTTGCCCTAATAATGGGTTCAAAAAGCGACTGGGCCACTATGGAAGGTGCAGCTGAAATTATGGATATCCTTGGTGTCAGCTATCACGTTGAAGTGGTTTCCGCACACCGGACACCAGCAAAACTTGCAGAGTTTTCTGAAAGTGCAGTAGAAAACGGTTTTAAAGTCATTATCGGTGGTGCTGGCGGTGCTGCACATTTGCCAGGCATGGTTGCGGCTCATACTCGCCTACCTGTACTTGGCGTTCCGGTTCAAAGCAAAGCTCTAAATGGCATGGACAGCTTGTTGTCGATTGCACAAATGCCAAAAGGGGTTGCCGTTGGAACCCTAGCAATTGGCACTGCAGGTGCTTTTAACGCAGGTTTATTAGCATGCCAAATCTTAGCAATCACAAATCCAGAGCTTGCTCAAAAAATCGAAGACTTCAGAACCAATCAAACCGAAACGGTTCTGTCGAACCCAGATCCAAGAGAGGGTTAATCAATGTCAGTTTTATGGGTATTGGGAGCAGGACAATTGGGCGCTATGCTAAAACAAGCGGGAACGCCCCTAGGCATTGATGTACGCCCTGTTGATATAGAGTCAACGGACACATTAGCATTACAACCAACTGATATTGTAACAGCCGAAAGAGAAGAGTGGCCTGAAACCGTTGCAACCAAACAATTAGCAACCCACAACAACTTCGTGAACCTTTCTACCTTCCCACAACTTGCTGACCGACTAACGCAAAAGCAATGGCTTGATCGTTTAGAATTGGCTACAGCGCCATGGTTTCCAGTTGAAGCAGACTCTACCGCGACAACAGCGCATAAAACCTTAGGCGAACGCGTCTTATTAAAACGTCGTCGTGGTGGCTACGATGGCAAAGGTCAATATTGGTTAAAGCAATCTGAAAATATCGACATTCCTGAAGACTGGAAAGGATATGCAATTGCTGAACAAGCCATTAATTTTGATGAAGAAGTGTCGATCGTCGGTGTACGAGGAAGAGATGGTGAAACACATTTTTACCCATTAACACTTAACCTTCATATCAATGGTATTTTGTACGCTTCTATCTCCCCACTTGAGAGACTAAAGCCGTTACAAAATAAAGCGGAAGCCATGCTGAGCAAGCTAATGGATGCATTGGACTATGTAGGTGTCATGGCAATGGAGTGCTTCCGTGTTGGCGATGACTTACTTATCAATGAACTTGCTCCCCGCGTTCATAATAGTGGGCATTGGACACAAGCAGGCGCGAGTGTTTGCCAATTTGAAAATCATGTAAGAGCTGTAACAGGGCTCCCGTTAGCCGTAGCTGAAATTAAAAACCAGAGCATGATGGTCAATCTAATTGGTGTGGACTTAGATTACCAATGGCTTAACATCCAAGATCTTGAGCTGTATTGGTATAAGAAAGAAGTTCGTCCAGGTAGAAAGGTCGGTCATCTAAACTTTTGCTCTGGTAATTTGGAATTACTTCAAACAGCCCTAGCAGCATTGAAATTACCAGCACCTTATCCAGAAGCGCTTGATTGGCTCGCTCAAAATTTACCGAAGTAAGCAGCCTAACAAGACGAATGCCAATGCCGCTGTCAATTTGATGTGCGGCATTTTTGTATCAACTTAGCCGAATCACAACAACCGCTCTTCGAAACATCATCAAAAGCACAAAACGTGCAAATAAATGTTTAAAAAAACGCAAATTTAATGTTTTTGAACTTGTTTACTTTAAAAAACACCTTATTCTAATTGATCTGGCTAAAAACGGCGTGGTTAATATAAAAATAACAGCATATTCTAGATGCTGAATAAGGAACCTTGAATGAGTCACATTGAACTAGATAGCTATGATTGGCGATTATTAAAAGCATTACAAAGCAACGCAAGACTCAGTAACGTTGCACTTTCAGAGCAAGTTAACTTATCGCCATCACAATGCTCAAGACGATTACAAAGACTAGAACAGAATAACCTAATTGAAGCCTACTTTACTCAACTTAACGCTAGCGAGCTTGGTTTTCAAATTACAGCATTCGTCAGCGTCACTCTAGAAAAAAGCGTTAAACACGCTGACAAAGAGTTCAAACAAGCTATTGATGCGATTCCGCAAGTATTAGAATGTTATTCTGTCAGTGGGGAAGCAGACTATTGGTTAAGAGTGATCAGTGAGGATTTGCCTTCCCTTTCCGTATTTTTAAGTGAATCCCTCTCCAACCATCCCTGTGTAAGAGATCTTACTTCCACTGTTGTCCTAAACAGAGTAAAACACGCGCCCTTAATCCCCTTACCGAATTAACCCTAAATACAATAAAGCGGCACCAAGTGTCGCTTCAGGTCTCAGGTAAACGCATTACCATAACAACACCTACAAAAGTAATTGATGAAAATATTATCACCAACATTTCAAATGAAAGAGCATAGCTAAGTAAGCTCACACTACTCATTACTAATAAAATAAACCCAATGACAGTATTACTGACAGCCACATAACTTGTCCGCTTGTTCCCTTCACCTAAATTAATTAAATACGTTTTTCTACCAATTCGAATGCCCTGATGTGCGACACTAAGCAAAAAATATAAAATAGGAATAATCCATTCAATTATGGAAGCATTAAACTCATATCTCACACTGGCGAATAAGATAACACCTATACAAGCACTCAATAGAGATGAAATTAGCATTACCTTTCGACTAGAATAATCTGAAAACATTCCCCAGAAAGGAGAAGACAACAAAGAAGCCAAGCCACTAACCAACACAAAAATGCCCAAAGTGAGCACAGAGCTATTAGTAAGCCCTTGAGCGATCAGAACATAATAAGGGGCACTTAATGCCGCACACAGAAGCAAAGAACGAGCGATGACAAATCGACGAAAAACAGGGTCGTTTTTCAACAATCTAAACTCTTTCAAAATAGCCGATAAACTAGAAGCTTTTTCATGAACCTCAGTTAAAGGCTCTTTAATAAAAGAATAAACCAAGGCTGCAAACAACCAAATAAAGGTAGCCGCTGCAATTCCAATGATATAAAAGTTAACATTCTCCTGCAGCTGATCGAAAAAAAACAATATCGCAGATGCAGCAACCACAGTAATAAATCCAGATGCGCTAGAAGCCCAGCCTGTCACTCTGCCACGCTTGCTTTTAATAACTGTTTTTCCAAGGACATCTTTCGATGCAACAGAGTTCAAACCTCTCGCTATGCTAAATACGATTAACGTCCCTACTATTACCCAGCCAGCACTTGCACCCTCTAATACCAAGGCGGCAATGCCAATTACAACCACACAGAGAGATTGCACTATGCTACCTAGAATCCACACCCACTTTCTTCTTTTTAAACCATACATGAAATGAGCAATAAGGACTTGAGGTAACAGTGACCCAGACTCCCGAATGGGCACGAGCCAACCCAATAGAAATAACGGAGCACCAACACTACTCAACAGCCATGGCAAAGTTACTTTGGGATTAATGAGAACATCCCCTAAATTAATTAAAAACTGGGAAAAAACTAATTTATAGATATTTCTTTTATCCGTCTTTTGCTTTTCTTCATTATGATGCCTATTGGTGCTCAAGCTAAAAATCCCCCTGTTTAGTTATTAGATTTTATATCTAAAACATGAAATTAGGTCATTAATAATCTAACAATTTGAAATGACCATGATGTTAGCCCAATGGAAAGTCCAAGACCCCGACTGCCCATAACGAAAAAAAGCCCTGACAGGATAACCTATCAGGGCTTTCTAAATATAAAGCTTGATGATGATCTATTTTCACATGCTTGTCTGTTATAAAGCGCCCTATGTATTTATCCCTTTGTGGGATGCTTATCCCCTTGTGGGATGCTTATCCCCTTGTGGGATGCTTATCCCCTTGTGGGATGCTTATCCTCGTGGGACTGCCCTCGGCGACGGTGAGGAGGTTCCTCATAACGAAAAAACCCCACCCTGCATAGCAGGATGGGGTTTCTCTTTGTTTAAAGCTTGACGACGACCTACTCTCACATGGGATCTCCCACACTACCATCGGCGATGGCGCTTTTCACTTCTGAGTTCGGGATGGGATCAGGTGGTTCAACGCCTCTATGACCGTCAAGCAATTCGTTTTGCGTTTGTTCTGAGCTGCACTGTGTTGTGCGCTGACCTTTTAAGGTTAGCTTGACTCAAAACACGCGAATACGTGCTTGGATCTTTAACAATTCATTTTGAAATAGTGATAACCAAGTATCAAACCGATGCTCATCATTGCTGATGTTGTATCGTATCTGTGTCTTTGTCATTTTGATGATCTTGAGCTTTCACTCTCTTCATCTAAAACCACTTTGGTGTTATATGGTCAAGCCTCACGAGCAATTAGTATTGGTTAGCTCAATGCCTCACAGCACTTACACACCCAACCTATCAACGTCCTAGTCTCGAACGGCTCTTTAGGGGACTTATGTCCCAGTGAGATCTTATCTTAAGGGAGGCTTCCCGCTTAGATGCTTTCAGCGGTTATCCCGTCCGAACATAGCTACCCGGCAATGCCACTGGCGTGACAACCGGAACACCAGAGGTTCGTCCACTCCGGTCCTCTCGTACTAGGAGCAGCTCCTCTCAAATCTCAAACGTCCACGGCAGATAGGGACCGAACTGTCTCACGACGTTCTAAACCCAGCTCGCGTACCACTTTAAATGGCGAACAGCCATACCCTTGGGACCGGCTTCAGCCCCAGGATGTGATGAGCCGACATCGAGGTGCCAAACACCGCCGTCGATGTGAACTCTTGGGCGGTATCAGCCTGTTATCCCCGGAGTACCTTTTATCCGTTGAGCGATGGCCCTTCCATACAGAACCACCGGATCACTAAGACCTACTTTCGTACCTGCTCGACGTGTCTGTCTCGCAGTTAAGCGTGCTTTTGCCTTTACACTCTATGCATGATTTCCGACCATGCTGAGCACACCTTCGTGCTCCTCCGTTACTCTTTGGGAGGAGACCGCCCCAGTCAAACTACCCACCACACAGTGTCCTCGATCCGGATTACGGACCTGAGTTAGAACCTCAAACATACCAGGGTGGTATTTCAAGAGTGGCTCCATGCAAACTGGCGTCTGCACTTCAAAGCCTCCCACCTATCCTACACAAGTAGGTTCAAAGTTCACTGTGAAGCTATAGTAAAGGTTCACGGGGTCTTTCCGTCTAGCCGCGGATACACAGCATCTTCACTGCGATTTCAATTTCACTGAGTCTCGGGTGGAGACAGTGTGGCCATCGTTACGCCATTCGTGCAGGTCGGAACTTACCCGACAAGGAATTTCGCTACCTTAGGACCGTTATAGTTACGGCCGCCGTTTACTTGGGCTTCGATCAAGAGCTTCGCTTGCGCTAACCCCATCAATTAACCTTCAAGCACCGGGCAGGCGTCACACCCTATACGTCCACTTTCGTGTTTGCAGAGTGCTGTGTTTTTAATAAACAGTCGCAGCCACCTGGTATCTTCGACCGACTAGTGCTTACGGAGCAAGTCCTTCACACCGGCCGGCGTACCTTCTCCCGAAGTTACGGTACCATTTTGCCTAGTTCCTTCACCCGAGTTCTCTCAAGCGCCTTGGTATTCTCTACCTGACCACCTGTGTCGGTTTGGGGTACGGTTCCTGCATATCTGAAGCTTAGAAGTTTTTCCTGGAAGCATGGCATCAACCACTTCGCCCAAAAGAGGGCTCGTCATCAGTTCTCGGTCTTAAAAGGGCCCGGATTTGCCTAAGCCCTAAACCTACCGCCTTAAACACAGACAACCATCGCTGTGCTGGCCTAGCCTTCTCCG
>NZ_AP027271.1:472500-775000 GCF_036322735.1 Marinomonas pontica | reverse complement strand
ATTTAGTTGCCGCTCTGCAGCTTTAAAGCTTGGGTCACCAATTAACCCTGTTGCACCACCAACAAGAGCAATAGGGTTATGGCCTGCGTCCTGAAAACGTTTCAACACCAAAAGAGGAACAAGATGACCTAGGTGCAAGCTGTCTGCCGTTGGATCAAAACCACAATAAAGCGTACGACTCTCACCATCTAGATGTTTTTTTAGCTCTTCTTCCGCCGTCATTTGGGCGACAAGTCCACGAGCTTGCAAGTCATTCAACAGGTCTTTACTGCTTACAGTCATTATTTTGATCCATATCCTAGTTAGTTTATCGTACTTAAGCATTCAATTATAAAAGTAATATTGGTAGGATTATAAGGCTTTTATAAAGATTTTTCGGGTACATATTTTGATAAAGTTATTACCAACAAAGCATTTACTGTTGATTGCCGCTGTAAGTGCACTTCTGGCCATAGTACTTATAGCCATTCCAGAAGAAGAAACCGATGGGAACGAACTGATCTCCATTGACGCCAGTTTTGAGATAGTCGATCAGTCGAAACTTATGCTGCACGACCTACAAAGTCTTAGCCCAAACACCACACAACCTTTAGTCAACACAACACAGAACACAAGCATTGCTAGTAATAGCTATGATATTCCAGCGCCCGAAGCCTTAGTCAAAAAAACCAGCGCACCAACATTCAAAAAGCAGTCCGTTGAAGTAAAGCCCGGGGATTCACTATCAAAAATACTATCCAATGCGGGGATCTCAGCCCAAGATATTTACAAGGTGTCACAAGCAGATAAAAAGCAAAAAACACTAGTCCAGATGAGACCGGGGCAAACCATTCAATTTACAACCAATGAGGCTTCGGGTGAATTATCAGAATTAACACTGACTTTAAACAGACTAGACAGCGTCACCTTTGAACGCAACGAAGACGAGTATAAAAGAAGTGAAGCTTCAAGAACCCCTGACATTTCACAAACTTATAAAGAAGCCGAAATTAACAACTCATTATTTGTTGATGGGCTTCGTGCTGGAATAGACCAACCACTACTTATCGAATTAGCGAATATTTTTGGCTGGGACATCGACTTTGCATTAGATATCCGCAAAGGGGATAACCTTAGCGTGCTATACGAAGAAAAATTTCTTGATGGTGAAAAAATAGCAAATGGCAACATCATTGCTGCACAGTTCATCAACAATGGCAGAACGTATCAAGCCATTAGGTATAAAACGGATAAAGGAGCCAACTACTACACACCCGATGGCTTAGCGATGCGAAAAGCATTTATACGCACCCCTGTCGATTTCACAAGAATTTCGTCCAAATTCAATCCAAACAGACTCCATCCTATTTTCAAAACAAGCAGACCACATCGAGGTGTAGACTACGCGGCGGCGAGCGGCACTCCAGTCAAAGCAGCTGGTGATGGAAAAGTATCTTTTGCTGGTAAACAAAACGGTTATGGTAATGTCGTCATCATTGACCACGGTAGAGGTTACCAAACCCTTTATGCCCATTTGAAAGGTTTTGCAAGAGGTATAAAACGAGGTAGCCGAGTTCAACAAGGCAAAATCATTGCTTATGTCGGCCAAACGGGCTGGGCGACTGGCCCACACTTACATTATGAATTCAGAATAAACGGCACACATAAAAATCCAGTTACAGTCAAATTGCCCAATGACGATCCTATGCCAAAAAATGATTTAAAAGAATTTTTACCTTATGCCAAGAAAGTGGTTGCCACTTTAGCCAACTCACACTCGCCTTCATTTGCACAAAAGCTGGCCTCACTTAAGGAGTGAACCATCAAACAGGCACAAAAAAAAGCAGCCTGTAGGCTGCTTTTTTATGAAACTCAACGCGAAGTTAGATTGCGCCGTTCACAAAATCAATCAATTGAGATTTAGAAACTGCACCCACTTTAGTTGCAACCACTTCACCACCTTTAACGATTAGCAATGTAGGAATGCCACGAACGTTATATTTAGGCGCTGTTTCTTGGTTTTCATCCACGTTCAGCTTAACCACTTTGATTTTACCAGCGTATTCAGCTGCAACGTCTTCCAAAACGGGTGCAATCATTTTACATGGACCACACCAAGGCGCCCAAAAATCCACAAGTACTGGGATATCTGAATTCAATACGTCTTCTGCAAATTGAGCATCTGTAATCTGGATTGTATTCTCACTCATTTATAAGTCCTCAAAATCTATGTTTAACCAATGAATGTGGCTAGTGTATCACTAAATGATTTGGGTAAAAATGCGTTCAAACAAATTAAGATAATAGAAAAAAACTATCTTAATAAAGAACGAATCACTGTCGGTAATTCTAGCAACGAATGCACCTCAGCATGAGACCGAGCACCCCACTCGTCTCCCCAGTGTTGCGCCCCATGGCGATTAAACCAAATACTTTTCGCGCCTGCGTTAGATGCGCCAAAGACATCATCCACAGGGTGATCTCCCACATGAACAAGCTCAGATAAATCTACGCCCGCTTTTTTTGCTGCCATTGAAAACACATCAACAGCAGGCTTAGCGATACCAACTTGATCAGCCCGAACTGCAAAATCAAAATACTGTCCAAGCCCAACATAAGGATGAAAAACATCGGCATTACCATTCGTAATGACCGCTAACGAGTACTCTTGGCTTAACGCCTCCAACACATCAATGGCATGCGGGTACAGATCCACTTTTTGGCGCCACTCACAAAAATGAGCCAGCGCAGCCGCTGCAACAGACTCAGCTTCTTCGGATGGAAGCCCAAATTGTTTTAGCGCCAATTTATAAACAGCAAGGCGGAGCTGTGTGAGATTAGGAGCAAGTTCTGGTGTTACCGAGAGCACTTTTTTCTTTAGTTCGTCTTGTACTGACAAAGAATAGGCAGAGGAAAAGCCAGGAAAACGCACCTCAAACCAAGCCGCCATGGCGTATTCAGCCCGAGTAATAACAGGTGAAACATCCCACAGGGTATTATCTAAATCGAAGGTAATCAAAACGGTCATGGCAATAACCTCAACACAATCGCACTTAATAGGTCTGCAATGTATTGAAGAAACAAAGCTCCCTTTTCTTTATCAAACGCTGACTTACTCTCGGCTCCCAGCACAAGCACGCCGCACTTTCTCACCTCTCCTCCTTCTCGTGAAAGAAGCGGTAAAACGGCAACAGAGTGAATTGACGAAGCGTCATCAGGGAAAAGAAAGTTCATTTCATTGGTTGGCAACATGCCACAGAAACAATTGGTAAAGCCTGCAGAGTTAGATAAAAAGACATCGTCTTCCACCAGCTTATGACTTCTCACAGCGCTGTCAGGAAAATCACCAAACAATACCAATGCATGATGGGATACTTCAAAGTCGTCTCTCACCATGTCATCGATAATAACAGCCAAGTCATCCAAAGAACGGCAAGTCAGCCCCGCTAATACCAAGCGACGACTTTTCTGCATGGTCGATTCGTTTTCACGAGCCACTTTTATTAGACGATCAAATTCAGCTCGATACTCAGCTGTCGTTTTACGCAATAAATGCACTTGATATTCCAGTAACGACGTCACCTTTCCATTAACTGGATGAGGAAGATTAAGACTCTCCAACAAATCAGTATTCCGAACAAAAAAGTCCGGCGTATTTGACAAGTATTGAATAACTTCTTCTTCGCTCATAATTCCTCTATAGGTAAATTTGACCTTCGAATACTTTCTCAGCAGGACCCGTCATTAAAATGGGAGTCCCCTCACCTTGCCATTCAATGTGCAGATCACCACCTCGCAAATGAGCGGTTACTTTAGGAGATAACCACCCTTGCTTAATGCCCGCAACGACAGCGGCGCAGGCTCCAGTGCCACAAGCTTGTGTTTCACCTACCCCACGCTCATAAACGCGCAAGTTGATTTCATCAGGGCTAATAACCTGCATAAAACCCACATTCACCTTTCTAGGAAAACGTTCATGACACTCAATCAAAGCCCCCACTCTAGTGACTTCCTCATCAAGAAGCTGATCCACTTTGATCACAGCATGAGGATTACCAACGGACACAGGTGTCATAAAATACTCTGTATCACCAGCCATAATACTATAAAGCCCATTACAAGGATCGGCCGTAAATGGCAAATCTTGCGGCTCAAAACTCGGCGATCCCATGTCTACTGTCACCAAGCCTGCGTCCAGTACGCGCAATTGAATCGAGCCACGTTTTGTTTCTACATTGATAATGCGTTTATTCGTTAACTCGCGGTCTAAAACAAACTTAGCAAAACAACGAGCACCGTTTCCGCAATGCTCAACTTCACTGCCATCCGAATTATAAATGCGGTATCGAAAGTCCATGTCAGGATCAGTGGGCGGCTCAACCACCAAAAGTTGATCAAAACCGATCCCCCAGTTACGATCACTCAGTCTCTCGATCTGCTGCTTATTAAAAAACACCTTACGAGACACCGCATCCACTACAACAAAATCATTTCCTAAACCATGCATTTTGGTAAATTTTAATAACACGATGAACTCCTCAGTCTGGCAAAATTTGCTCACCAGCTAACTGATGTTCAATCGTTTCACGAGCACGGATCAAATACGTTTTGTCACCATCCACCATCACCTCGGCGGCGCGATTACGGCTATTGTAATTCGATGACATAGTAAAGCCATAAGCCCCAGCCGAACGAACAGCCAACAAATCACCAGCCTGAATGTCCAACTCTCGATCTTTACCTAAAAAGTCACCTGTCTCACAAATAGGACCAACAAGATCATAGTTGCGTTTACCTTCTGGCGTCGGCAACAAAGACACAGGAACAATGTTCATCCAAGCGCCATACAAAGAAGGGCGAATAAGATCATTCATTGCGCCATCAATAATGGCGAAGTTTTTATGTGGATTGCATTTCAAAAACTCAACTTGAGTCACTAATACACCAGCATTAGCCGCAATAGAGCGCCCGGGTTCGAACGCCAATTCGAAATCCATACCTTTTACTTTATCCAATAAGAGCTTGGCATATTCAGCAGGCTCAGGTGGTACTTCGTCACGATAGCGAACCCCCAAACCACCACCCAAATCAAGGTGTTTAATCTGAATACCTTCTGCTGACAGCTGATCCACCAAGCCAATTAGGCGGTCAAATGTGTCCAAAAAGGGTTTAAGTTCAGTTAATTGGGAACCGATATGACAGTCCACGCCCATGACATTTAAATGTGGCAGTGAGTGCGCAATTTTATAAATTCGAACCGCGTCCTTGATATCGATTCCAAATTTATTTTCTTTCAAACCTGTGGAAATGTAAGGATGGGTTTTTGCATCCACATCAGGGTTAACACGCAAAGACACAGGAGCAGTCTTACCCATTTCCCCAGCCACCTCATTTAAGCGGTACAGTTCTGCTTCAGATTCCACGTTGAAACAGTGGATGCCCACTTCCAACGCTCTGCGCATTTCCACCGCCTGCTTGCCTAACCCGGAAAACATCACTTTTGATGGATCGCCACCCGCTTTCAAGACCCGCTCTAGCTCACCGATGGAGACAATATCAAAGCCTGATCCCAAACGAGCCAAAACGTTCAAAATAGCAATATTCGAACACGCTTTTACTGCATAGCAGATAAGTGTTGGGTGTGACGCAAACGCATCGGCATAGGCCTTATAATGACGTTCCAGTGTTGCTCTTGAATAAACGTAACATGGTGTACCATATTGATTAGCAATATCAGACAACGCCACATTTTCAGCATGCAGTGCTTGATTAGAATAATTAAAAAAGTCCAAAAGGGGATCCTCAGCTATAAAGACGATTCTTGTTGCGGCATATCAGCAGTGTCTGTTGGCAAATAAAGCGCCCCTTTATTTCCACAAGCAGCCAGAAAAACAGCCAAAACACACACTGAAATCCACTTCACCATCGTCTTATCTCTTCTATTTTTGATTCAGACAGTATACCTTGCAGCCAGTTCGTTTCCCAACCCCAGCAGACCAATTACACAGATATTCTTTTCTTAAAATTCTTTACTTAATAGGCAAATATCTCTGTGTTTAAATTTGGTATATTAATCTGAGACAAGACATTCACTGATACAAAATGGGCTCTACTATCGTCAACCAACCAGATCAAGACACAAAACCATCCATAAAACACCGAGTGGCGCCATGGGCGACAGCACTGTTGTGCGCAATATCGATACATATACTGATACTTAACCTGACGCAGGTCCAACAGTGGTTTGACATTGACACACCAGCATCACAGTTTGAGATGCTACTACTGCCAACCCAACCTGAAGGCTCAACGCCTGAAACACCCAAAGCGATAACCGAGACGACACAGTACGATGCCGCCAACGATCAAGACGCGCCCAGTTTTTTAACGCCCGACATTGAAGGCAACCAACCCGCACTGAACACCCAAGACGCATCCTCTATCCGAGACATAGGGCCTATTAACGAAGTAGACAGTGTAAATGACAACATTACCCCTGATGAAACAACCTCAAGCTTGATGCCCTCAACAATAGACTCCTCCAAGCCAGCCTTACTGGACTTATCTAACATTTCGCTTTCAGCTGACATAAAAGACACCGCTTTAGTGGGTGTCTTTTCAGAAGAGTTACGAAACAAAATCTCGGCATCCAAAGAAGCCCAAAAAGAATATCTTAAAGGCCTAACAAAAGAGGTGGATTATCCCATCACAAAAGACGCAGACGGAACACGCTATGTGAATATAAAAGGAGTCTGTTGGCGACTTCCACCAGAGGGCAGTAATGAAGGATGGGCTATTGTCTTCGATGGTTGCGGAGTGAAATCCGATTTATTCCACTTCGAGCTAAACATTTCACCCAGCGTGCTTACGAATGAATTGCTAGGTCCGGATTCACCATTCAACCTAAACCAGCCCACAAAATAAAATGGCCACCCTAAGGCAGCCACTCTTCAACGCAAATAGCACTCACGAAGCAAACGAACTATCGTTTTAGAAGCTCCGCTTTTGCACGCTCTACAGCCTGTAAAACTTGAGCAGGTGCTGTGCCACCAATATGGTCACGAGCAGCGACAGAACCTTCAAGTGTCAAAACATCAAAAACATCCGCTTCGATCATGCTACCGAAAGACTGCAGCTCCTCTAACGTCATTTCAGACAAGTCTTTGCCTTCTTTCACGCCATAACCCACCGCTTTACCAACCACTTCGTGAGCATCACGGAAAGCGACACCATGACGAACCAAATAATCCGCCAAATCGGTCGCAGTAGAAAAGCCTCGGCGAGCGGCTTCGTACATATGCTCTTTACGAGATTCGATCGCTGGGATCATATCGGCAAAAGCACGCAACGAACCTTTTAGCGTGTCTACTGTATCAAACAATGGCTCTTTGTCTTCTTGATTGTCTTTGTTGTACGCCAGACACTGAGACTTCATCAAAGTTAACAAGCCCATCAAATGTCCGTAAACACGGCCGGTTTTACCTCGAACCAATTCTGGCACATCAGGATTTTTCTTCTGCGGCATAATAGAAGAACCAGTGCAGAAACGGTCAGGTAGATAAATAAAGTTAAACTGAGCAGACACCCACATCACCATTTCTTCCGCCCAACGAGACAAATGCATCATAATAATAGACGCTGTTGCCGTGAATTCGATGGCAAAATCTCGGTCACTGACGGAATCCAAAGAGTTGTAAGTCGGACGCTCAAACCCCAGCAATTCTGCTGTCATATGACGATCAATCGGATACGTTGTTCCAGCAAGTGCTGCCGCACCCAATGGCAAAATATTAATACGCTTACGGCAATCCACTAAACGCTCATAATCACGTTGCGCCATTTCATACCACGCCATTAAATGATGACCAAATGTAACGGGCTGAGCGGTTTGCAAATGCGTAAAGCCAGGCATAATGGTATTGGCTTCTTTTTCAGCCAAGCTCAAAATACCTTGCTGCAGGCGAGTCACTTCTTCTAGCAAGAAATCCACTTCATCGCGCATGTACAAACGAATGTCTGTTGCAACTTGGTCATTACGAGAACGGCCAGTGTGCAGCTTCTTGCCCGTGATACCAATTTTTTGCGTTAAACGAGCCTCAATGTTCATATGAACATCTTCCAACTCGATCGACCAAGCAAATTCGCCACGAGCAATTTCATCTTCAATTTCGGTCAGACCCTGAATAATCTGATCTCGTTCTTCTGCCGTCAAAACCCCTACGCTGGCCAACATTTTGCCGTGCGCAATGGACCCTTGAATATCCTGCTTTGCCATACGTTGATCAAATTCAACAGACGCGGTAAAACGCGCAACAAACGCATCGACAGGCTCAGAAAAACGACCACCCCATTGCTGGTTCGTGGTTTTATTAGTATCAGTCATTCGGTTGGTTCCCACACAAATTCAAACAGCTGCCAAGAGTACATTAAGCGCCCCGACTTATAAAGTATTGAAAGATGACGAGTGTCGTCATAGCGAGTATCATAATGCCGATATTTTAGAGACATTTATCCCACCAAACTCACTAGGAGACGCAGTGAAAGATAAAATTGTGATCGCAACCCGAGAAAGCCAACTTGCCCTTTGGCAAGCAAACAACGTCAAAGCAAAACTCGAAAGCCTTTACCCAGAGATGACGGTAGAACTGCTTGGCATGACCACAAAAGGCGATCAAATTTTAGATTCACCACTGTCGAAAATTGGCGGCAAAGGTCTGTTTGTAAAAGAGTTGGAAAGCGCTCTAATGGATGGTCGAGCAGACATCGCCGTTCATTCTATGAAAGACGTCCCTATGGCTTTTCCAGAAGGCTTAGGCCTAGCAGTCATTTGTGAACGAGAAGACCCCAGTGACGCTTTCGTTTCAAACCAAGTAAATACACTAAATGACTTACCAAGTGGCGCCGTTGTCGGCACATCCAGCTTACGTCGCTCATGCCAATTAAAAATGCAACGCCCAGACCTCGTCATTAAAGACCTTAGAGGCAATGTAAACACACGTCTGCGTAAAATGGACGATGGTGAATACGACGCAATTATTTTGGCCACAGCCGGGCTAGTCCGACTAGAAATGCAAGACAGAATCAAGCAGCGCATTCCAGCAGAAACCAGTTTACCCGCGGGTGGACAAGGTGCCATGGGCATCGAGTGTCGCTCTGATGATGTACAAACCATCAATTTATTAGCGCCGTTACAGCATGAAGAAACCGCCATTCGCGTTATTGCCGAGCGCGCTGTGAATGAAAGACTAAACGGTGGCTGCCAAGCACCCATTGCTTGCTTTGCGATATTAACTGGCGATTCTATTTGGTTAAGAGGCCTTGTTGGTAGCCCAGATGGAAAAACCATGATTGAAGGCGAAATTCGTGGCCACAAAGACGATGCAAAATCGCTTGGTGTGCAATTGGCTGATGACTTACTCGCTCGTGGCGCAGACGTCATTCTTGACGCCTTATATAAATAAGAAAAGGCGAAATAGTAGTGCAAGACTGTCGTATTCTGATTACTCGACCGGAACCCGAAAACACTCTGACCTGTGAGCGCGTTCGCGCTCATGGCTGGACTGCCGTATCACTGCCTATGCTGGACATTGCGCCTTTAGAAAATGCAGATCAACTAGCACAAATCCGGTCACAAGTTTTCGATATTGACACCTTTGACTACGTCATTTTTGTGAGCAAAAACGCCGCGAGAATCGCTTGCAAATGGCTCGATGCCTGCTGGCCAATGCTGCCTATTGGCGTTCACTGGATTGGCATTGGCGAAGGCACGACCAATACGCTGAGAGAAGAAGGCGTTCCTGCACTCTCTAACCCAGGCCATACCACTGAAGCGTTACTTGACTGGTTGAAGCCAGCCAAAATGACCAATCAGAAAATTCTGATTGTACGTGGACAGGGTGGTCGCCCTGAACTGGGTCTCAAATTAGAAGAAAGAGGTGCGAAAGTTAGTTATCTTTCTCTCTATGAAAGAAAAAAACCACGCTACCACGCTCAAACTTTCTTTATGCTGCCCGATATCAATTTAATATGGGTCACCAGTGGCGAAAGTTTAAGCAATCTTTCAGAATACGTGACATTACATACACCAGAGTGGAAAACACTCCCTATACTGACACCCAGTATCAGAGTGAATCAGCAAGCGATAGAAATGGGTTGGATAAATGCATCGTGCGCACAAGGTGCAGACGATAACAGCTTGATCAAAGCGACGGAATTTCACACAGGAAAACAGAATGACTGAGAACAACAAGCAAGAGCTCAACCTAAACGACGCTAAAGAGACGTCTCCTGTTCCCCCTCAAAACAATCAGGATACTAAGTCAGGCACTCCCCTCGTCGCCACCCTGTCTATTGGTATTTCAGCAATCGCCTTGGCGACCAGTGGCTGGTTGTATTTTCAGTCAACACAAAACACCGCAGAAAAAGACATAGCCGCATTAACGATTCAGCAGGCAGCGCTTAATAACAAGCTCGCCTCCGACGTATCGAATAAAGACCAACTCAAGCAACTGATGGCACAAATTCAAAGTGCAGAGCAATCCATCCAAACGCAAAAAGAACATATAACGACACAGCAGACACGACAAACTGAAAAAATTCAGTCGCTGGAGTCCAAATTAAACAGATTGAATAACACCACAAAAGAAGACTGGAAACTTGCGGAAGCTGAGTATTTAATTCGTCTGGCCAACCAAAGATTACTGCTTGAATCAGACAATAATGGAGCGGTCACACTGCTTGTGAATGCCGATGACATACTAAACGAGCTAGAAGACCCAATCGCCTTCGCCACACGCAAAGCGTTAGCAAAAGATATCCAAGCCTTAAAATCCATAAGTTCATTCGATTTAGAAGGCGCTTATCTTAAATTAAACGCACTTTACAACGATGTCGCCAACCTCCCACAAAGAGAACCCTCAAAAGAATGGCAAGCCAATAACGCCAATACTGAAACGCAAATCAGCGACGCCAGCACAAATCGTTTCACATCGGCGCTTGAAAGCTTCTGGCGTTCCATCCGCTCTTTAATCGTCATCAACTACAACCACAAACCCATCAAAGCCTTACTGCCACCAGCAGAATACCAAGAGCTCATTACTGGGCTGCAACTGCAAATAGACGTCGCTCAAGTGGCTCTGGTTAAAGGAGAGCCAGCCATTTACCAACAGGCGCTGTCTCGCATCGCTACGGCCACGACGGAACATTTTGAAACACAATCAAAAAATGTGGTGTCTTTTTTGGCCAGCGTAACGGCATTGCAACAACTGAACCCCTCTCCAGACCTTCCATTACCAAGAGAGTCGCTCATGGCCATGAAAGCCTTAATGAAGGAATGGAACAACCGCGACGTGAAGACCAGCACAACCATAGAACAGAACGACACTGACACAACCGCTCCAGATCAACAAAGCACAACAGAAACGCAAATCGAGCCAGGAGATCAAGCATGAGAAAACTTCTTTTCTTATTGGTCATCATGATGGCCGTTGGTGGCGTATTAGGGTTACTGATGCGCCAAGACAGTGGCTACGTACTTCTGGCTTATAACGGCGTGACGGTTGAAACCAGCTTATGGGTATTGATTGTTGCCATGATCATCGCCTTGTTTGTGCTTAGCTGGGTAAAACGAATCTTATTCATTGCTCTTAGACCGAGCAATTCATTGGCAAAAGTAACCGGAAACTTAGCGCAAAAAAGAGCGTCTCGAAATACCATTAGAGGCATGTTAGAGCTGGTTGGGGGCAACTGGAACAAAGCAGAAAAACTGCTCACCAACAGTGCCGATAAGGTCCCTTATCCACTCATCAATTACATTGGTGCTGCTTATGCGGCCAGCGAGCAAGATGAACACGAACGCTCGAAAGCACTGTTACGCTCTGCACACAAATCAACACCAGAAGCCGAATTTGCCATTGGTTTTGCGCAAAGTCAGCTGCAGATTAAACAGGAACATTACGAAGGTGCTCTTGCCTCATTACTTCGCCTTCAGAAACTCAAGCCAAAACACAGACAAACCCTAAAAATGTTGGTCACTGTTTACACTAGATTAAAAGATTGGGATGCTTTACTGGCGTTAACACCAACATTGAAGAAAGACGGCATATTTGATGATGACAACATGCTTGAGCTTGAAAGAAACGCATTTTTGGCACTGTTAGATAAAATTAAATTTCGTAACAAACTAGGGCAAAACAAAAAAGACCTAGTGACAGAAGTCGAAAGCCTATGGAATAAATTGGACACCTTGTCTCAAGATGATCGCATGAGACAATTGTATGCCCAGACGCTGATTCATTTTGGTGATGACAGCAAAGCAGAAAATTTTATAAGAAGCAGCCTAAACCAAAAATGGTCTGAAGAGCTGATCTATGAATATGGCAACATCAAGCAAGACAACGCTAAAAAACAGCTAGTCAATGCGGAAAATTGGCTAAAAAAAGAGCCTGCCAGTGCAAATTTATACCTTGTCTGCGGACGCTTAAGCCAATCCATGATGCTATGGGGAAAAGCCAGAGACTACTACGAGCAGGCGCTTTCACTTGATACTCAAAATGAAGCATTGGCTGAACTGAGCCGCTTACTTAAAGCAATGGGAGATACCAAGGCAAGCCAAGATCTCATGATGATCAATTTGAATCAGGCAAGCAATCAACTTAAACCACTTCCTCTGCCTTAGTAAGGCCCACTATAAAACCAAAAAAAAACGCGATGATAAAAATGTTATCGCGTTTTTTATTGTTTTTTTCTCTGTTACTTACTTATTTTTCTATTACTTTTTCTATTTAAAGCGAACCACCAGCTCGTGCATATTGTCCGCCACATTTTGCAGCGAACGAATACTGTCACTGGATAAATTAGACTTCTCAGAACTTTGCACAGATAAGTCAGAAATGCGCACAACCTGTCTATTTATGTCCTCAGACACATGCGCCTGTTCTTCCACGGCCGCCGACATCTGAATCGCCATATCCGAAATATTTGACACCGCTTCAACGATGCTCACAAAGGAACTCTCCATCTCCACGATTTTTTCCAATCCAAGCACGGCATCTTGCTTGCCTCGGTTCGCAATAGACACCGAGTTTTTGGCCCCGCTGCGTAACGTCTCAATGATATGGTGTATGTCTTGGGTAGACCCTTGTGTTCTTTGTGCCAATTGGCGCACCTCATCCGCCACAACGGCAAATCCTCGACCATGCTCGCCCGCCCTTGCTGCTTCAATCGCGGCATTCAGCGCCAGTAAATTCGTTTGCTCGGCAATTTGATCAATCATTTGCGCAACCTGCGCTATCTTTTCAGAGTGGTCCGCCAACTCTTGAACTGTTGCACTAATGTCATTTACTGTCTCACTCAATTGACGTATTGAATGCCGAGTTTCATTGACAATGATTTGACCGCTTTTCGCCGACTCAAAAGACGATTTAGCACTGTCTGATGTTGCTTGAACATGCTGAGCAACATCATTAATCGTTGTGGTCATTTCTTGCATAGCGGCAGCCACGTCTTGGGTTTCATGCTGCTGACTCACCATGCCTTTTGTTGTTTCAATGGTGAGCTTAAGGCCAATTTTGGACTGAGCGGACACTTTTAACGATTCATCCTCAAATCTGGTCAGAACCGCGTCCATTCGGGACAGCAAACTTTTCACACCAACATCCAGTGTAGCGATATCCAAGGCACTGTCTGAATAGGTAATACCGGCCAAAGGATGCAAAAAAGACGTTGATAAACGCTTTCTTAAAATAGATTGCAGTTTTGTGTGATTCAATAAAAACAAACCATTGGCCACGATACTGCCAACAAGCAAAACACCCACCCCATAACGAATATCAATACTGCCTGCAATCACTGCAGCAATAAGACTGACAACAGGTAAAATGACTCGCCAAGACAAATAAGCGCGAGGCATGACGTTCTTACCATTAATAATGCGTCGATAAATCTTTTCTGCTCTAGCCACATCCGCTCGACTAGGAACCGTTCGAACGGATTCATAGCCAACCACTTTTCCAGCGTCAGTGACCGGCGTCACATAGGCATCTACCCAGTAAAAATCACCATTCTTACAACGATTTTTCACCAACCCCATCCACGCCTTGCCTTGTTTAAGCGTGTCCCACATGATTTGAAACGCTTCTTTAGGCATATCAGGATGACGAACAATATTGTGAGGGCTACCGATTAATTCGCTTTTATCAAAACCGCTGATTTTTACAAACGCATCATTACAGTGGACAATTTTGCCCTTTAAATCCGTTGTAGAAATGAGTTTCTCGTTTTGATCGAAGGTTTTTTCTTGGTTTGTGATTGGCATATTCTTACGCATCGAATAACTATCCTTATAGAAAAATGGTAAGACACGTCCCATCAGACAACGTAATCATCTTAGTAGGAAGTGTAAACGAAGCACATTAGTCTTTGCTGTTATTTAACTTTAGTAAGCATCTGTTTAACCAGCGAGTAAAAACAGGTAATAAATATGTAGGGATTTGTAAAGCACCCGCCAATGGTAAAAATGCAGGCCCTAATAACACACCAGCGATGCTGTATGTCAGCAAGACGTTTCGGTTTCCCGATGTAATCGCGGCCGTTAAAGCGATATCTTGCCCCTGTTTACGGTAAAAAAAGTATGACAAAGCAAAAAACACCGCGCACAAGCCAGTGGCAATCATAAAATAATTCAGCGCCATCATCGGATCATGATCAAAAAGCACACGAAAGCTTCCAACCAAACCAAAAGGAAAAGCAAAAACCAGCAAAATTGTAAAAGGGGATATTTTTACTAAAAAGCGACTTAGAGACTCTTCTGGCAACGACCAATGAACAAGAAATGAAAACAGCATTGGGCCGAAGATAAATACGATTAGACGAATGAAGTAACTCCCCCAATCTAACTCCACCTTTTCAGTCTGATACAGTACTAGCACAACAAAAATGGACACGGGGAGAACCAGTGTGGTCGCGATAGTCATGGCCATTGCTTGTAAGCTATCAAAACCCAGCGCCCTTACTATCGCCGGAGTCGCAAACAAAGACCCTGTAGCGGCAACCGCCACCACAGCCAACAGAAGGTCAGCTTCAAACGAAAGCGCCCAACCAATAGCACCAACCACCAACATAAACACAGCGGAATGCAAAATAGCATAACGCCATATGGAAAAACGTCTTAATCGCTGAATGAGTTCATTTTGCTTCATACCCAATAACGTCAACGTCATTAGCGTAAAAAGCACGACCGGAAGGAAAGGAAAAAATGCCAGTGAGACAGAAGGCAATAAGAAACCCAGAATAGCAAAAACAAACATGAAAGGAAGAGAGTGACGAACAAGGAACAACAGCATGGGGATTACACCTTAAACAGGCAGCCCATTAGAAAAACAACAGAACTATTCTAATTATTTTTTTGAGCCACTATATACTTTATTATTTTCAGGCAACTCAGCAATCTCAACCACCCAATCCGCTCTTGCTTGGTCAAATGCTTCACGCAGAGCAAGAAGTTCGTCACTTGGCGTAAGTGAGCTTTCTTGTTCGTTGTTAGGCTGACGAGCGACAGGAAATGGTATCAGATTATTCTTCATAAATTATCTCTATTAAAGCATTGTCTGGATATCTATCGACACTCTATGGATAATCTTTAGGAAACGCAATGATCAAGCCAATGGAATAACTATGAAGTTTTTAATCTCACCAGCCAAAACGCTGGATTTAACATCAGCACCTACGGTCAGTCAATTCAGCTCCCCAGAGCTATTAGATGAGGCACAACAACTCATCACCACCATAAAACCATACACACCAGCCGACATCGCTTCCTTAATGAAACTCAGCGATAAACTTGCCACACTCAACGTGTCTCGCTACCAAGAATGGGAAAAAGAACATACCCAAGACAACAGCCGTCCAGCCATTTATACCTTCATGGGCGACGTCTATACTGGTCTCGACGCTTATTCATTAAAAGAAAACGACATGCAATATGCCCAACAGTCTTTGCGTATTTTAAGCGGTTTATATGGAGTGCTAAAGCCGTTAGATTTAATGCAAGCCTACCGTCTAGAAATGGGCACCAGTCTCAAAAACGAGAGAGGCACTAACCTTTATCAATTTTGGGGAGATATTATCGTTAACAAGATTAACGAGACCCTTGATGAAGGCGAACTATTGGTCAACCTGGCGTCCAATGAATACTTCAAAGCAGTGAATAAGAAAAAGCTAGCGGCACCATTAATCACACCGAACTTTCTTGACGAAAAAAATGGCAAGTTCAAAGTCATCAGTTTTTATGCAAAAAAAGCCCGTGGTTTGATGGCTCGCTACCTGATTGAAAATCGCTGCGACACCTTAGAGGAACTTCAAGCATTTGATTTAGCGGGTTATCGTTACGACCCTCAACAATCAACCAAAGACAGTCCAGTCTTTATTCGCCCAGAAAGCGCCCAACCTAAAAAATAACGCCCATAGAAGCAGTAAACACTAACGCCTGCGTTTGCTGCTTCTATGGATATTGCCCAATAGTCACTCTGTCGTTCTGACCTAAATCCTGAAAACTCTCTACACCAACAAATCCCGCGGCCTTTAAAGCCTCGCGCACTGCCGCCGCTTGATCATATCCATGCTCAAACATCAAATAGGCATTGTGCTTCATAAAACGCTGTGCAGACTGAATAATATGCTCAATATCCGCCATGCCATGATTGTCAGCGACTAATGCACTTTTCGGCTCGAAGCGCACATCACCTTGCGACAAATGCACGTCATTTGGGTCAATATAGGGTGGATTTGAAACGATCAAATCAAATGGCTCACAGCCTTCCAGCGCATCAAACCAACGGCTTTGCATGAAGGCCACATTGTCTATCTTGTTTCGTAAGGCGTTACGTTTTGCCAACTCAACGGCTTCTTCAATTAGATCTACGCCAACAACGGCAGCTTTAGGTTGCTCTGCTGCAAGTGATAACGCAATCGCACCCGTTCCGGTACCAAGATCAAGAATCCGGCTTGTCTTGCTCACATCCAGCACAGACAATGCCACTTCCACTAAGCGTTCAGTGTCCGCACGAGGGATCAAGGTACAAGGCGCGACTTCCAGCTCCAGACTCCAAAACGCCTGATGTCCTAGCAAATACGCTACGGGTTCGCCTTGCGCCCGTCGAGTCAATAACGTGTTAAATCGTTCGATATCAGCCGCATCGACTTGTTTTTCTGGCCACGTATAAAAATACGATGTTGAAACCGACAAAACATGTGCCAGTAATAGCTGAGCGTCTAACTGCGCCGTTTCAGACGCAAAAGTAAGGCGCTCGAAAGCGCCTTTAAGCAGTTCATCTATTCGCATACGCGATGATTACCTTGATAGTGTAAGCAGCAAAAAAAAACGAAATTAATTATCACCACTCAGTGCCGCTAATTGCTCTGCTTGGAATTCATTGACCAATGGATTGATTAACACATCCAAATCCCCTGCTACGATCTCATCCAACTTATACAAGGTTAAGTTAATACGGTGATCCGTCACTCGGCCTTGTGGATAATTGTAGGTACGAATACGCTCAGAGCGATCACCACTGCCGACGAGGGATTTACGTGTTTCAGATTGCTCACTCGCCGCTTTTTCCAATTCGGCCGCTTGCAAACGAGACGCTAGCAAAGACATGGCCTTGGCGCGGTTTTTATGCTGTGAACGCTCTTCCTGACACTCGACCACAACACCCGTTGGGATATGCGTCAGACGAATAGCGGAATCGGTTTTGTTGACGTGCTGACCGCCCGCACCCGAGGCTCGAAAAGTATCAATACGTAAATCGGATTTGTTGATGATAATGTCATCCACTTCATCCATCTCAGGCATGACAGCAACGGTACAGGCCGAAGTGTGAATACGCCCCTGAGACTCGGTCGCTGGAACACGCTGTACTCGATGCGCGCCAGATTCAAACTTCAGTTTAGAATACGCACCTTCGCCCACAATACGAGCGATGACTTCTTTATAGCCACCGTGCTCGCCATCACTGGCACTAACAATTTCCACCTTCCAGCGCTGTGTCTCGGCATAACGAGAGTACATGCGGAATAAGTCACCGGAGAATATCGACGCTTCATCACCGCCCGTTCCGGCACGCACTTCTAGGAAGACGTTGCGAGAATCGTTAGGGTCTTTAGGCAACAATAATTTTTGTAGAACCAGCTGCAGCTCTTCTTTTTGCGCTTGCCCAGCTTTGTATTCTTCAACGCCCATCTCTTTAATATCTGGATCAGCGTCGGTCATCATCAACTCAGCTTCGGCGATGTTTTCGTCTATTTGCTGAAACTCATTAAAACATTTCACCACAGGCTCAAGCTCAGCGTACTCTTTTGAATAAGCACGGAACAATTCTTGATCCATAATGACTTCGGCCACACCCAGTAACGCCGCTAACTCATCATAACGATCAGATAAACTTTCTAATTTTAATTTTATCGATTCTTTCATTTTTTAATTGTCTTTTTCTTCGTAGATGCCCAATACATTTGAGGCAATGGTTAATGCGTCTTGGTCTGCGTCCGCCCCAGCATCACGTAAATAACGTGTTGGGGCATGAATAAGTTTATTCATTAAACCATGCGCAAGCTTACTAACCACTTGCTCAGGAGACTGTCCCATTTCAAGACTTTTCAATGCTTTTTCTAATTCTGTATTCTTTACCGCTTCGGCAGACTGTCTAAACGAGACAATCAAATCCGATACTTTTCTCGACTCCACCACGCGACGATAAGCGTCGACGCCTTCTTCGATCATTTGCTCCGCGGCTTTTGCCGCATCTTGCCTTGCTCTGACATTTTCTTCAATCACTGAATGAAGATCATCCACCGTATAAAGATAAGCGTCGTTGACTTCATCCACTTCCGGTTCAATGTCGCGAGGAACAGCAATGTCGATCAATAGCATGGGAGAATGGCGACGTTTCGACGTTGCACGCTCTACCATGCCTTTACCTATGATGGGCAATTGACTCGCCGTCGAAGAAATGACGATATCGGCCTGAGATAAATAGTCGCCGATCTCACCCAACATAATGGCTTCAGCATTCAATTCATTTGCTAACGTTTCCGCTCTGGCCAAGGTTCGGTTCGCAACAATAATTCGTTTAATACCATTTTCTTTCAAATGCCTTGCGACCAGCTCAATCGTCTGCCCAGCACCAATCAGCAATGCGGTACTGTTTCGAATGTCTGCAAAAATACGTTGCGCAAGACTCACCGCCGCGAACGCAATCGACACCGGGTTTTCACCAATTGCCGTATCAGTACGAACACGTTTAGCGACCGAAAAAGTGCGTTGAAACAGGGATTCCAGCTCAGGACCAATACAGGATCCTTCTTGTGAAACAGCGTACGCGGACTTCACTTGCCCGAGAATTTGCGGCTCACCCAATATCAAGGAATCCAAACCTGATGCCACGCGCATCACATGTCGCACACTGTCATCATCACTGTGCGTATAGCAGTATTGCTGTAATTCCAACAAGGCAATACCGTGATATTCCCCCAACCAAGCAATTACTTCTTCTATTTTAGTGGCGTCTTCAACCGAGCAATACAATTCCGTACGGTTACAAGTCGAAACGATGACGGCCTCATTGGCTCTTTTCTCCGCAATAAGCGAAGACAAGGCGTCTATCATTTTTTCAGGCGCAAAGGCCACGCGCTCACGTATCGAGACTGGCGCAGTTTTATGATTCACACCTACAGTAATTAGCGGCATTCAGGGCTCTTCTCAAAGATCGAGATCTTAAGGTAATGACAGGAGCAAGCACGGCTCCAACATGACTTTTTACATAAAGAAGACACATTATACGAGAAATTCGCTTTTTTTCGCACCCCATATGAGCAATAAAAGTAATAGGATTAGTTTATAGTTATGCCTGACATAACGTGCCGCTAGCGATACCATAAGGGTTGTATGAATTTAGTATTGAGAAAACGCATGCCTTTTGTTTTTAGGCTCACACAAAAAGTTCACGCAAGTGCATCAGCGAAAAAACGGCTGTCTCTTTTTATTATCCTGAGCGTGCCGTTGTTGACGGCCTGCAGTCATGATACGACCACGCCCCATGCTGCGTCATTGGCAACTCAAGCACCTCTCCCCGTTTCTTCTGCAAGCAATACCGACATCGAAGCCTTGCTAAACGCAGAGTTCATATTACAAAGAGAGGGGCCAAACAAAGCCTTCGAGTCTTTTTATGCACTCGCCAGCCAATCTAACAACATCGACTTAATCGAACGGCTAACGCACATTGCATTGTTGTCTCAAAATCACCTATACATAGAAAGAAGCGCAAATCTCTGGCTGGCCGCGGCTCCCTCGTCAGAAACAGCTTATTCATTGAAGCTGCAAATTCTCATAAAAGACAACCGTGCAGAAGAAGTGGCAACCTTGCTAATAAACGCCATGAGACACAAAGTATCATTGCGATTCCTCCCCCTATACCTAGAAGAAAACATTCGTGAAAACGATCAGGTTTCTACAATAGAAGAAGCCATTTCATTGCTTCCTATGGAGAATCAGAACAATCCCAATATTCAGTTAAGCCACGCTCATCTATTGCTGCTTTCAGGAAAATACCAGCAGGCCATTACCACCTCTGAACAGTTATTATCCAAAGATGGGATGACTAAAAACGAAGCTCTGTACCTTATTCTCGCCTTCAGCCAAAAAAATCTGGACCTGCTTGAAGACGCAATCAAGACGCTCAAAACAGCACTCATACAACAACCAAAGAGCACTAGGCTCTTAACGCCCTTGATCGACTTTTTCGTAGATGACAACCAACCCACAAGTGCAGTGGACATTTATCAAACCGCAGCGCTAGACACGCCTGAAAAGCTACAAGTTGGCATAAACTTAATGCGAACACTATTGGAACACCAACACGCTGAACTGGCATTGCAAATCGCCAGCAGCTTACCCCAAAAGCAGCTTGGCCTTTCGGATCAAATTAATTATTTAACGGCTATTGCGCTTGCACAATTAGGGCAAAAGCCACAAGCCATCGACACCATGGAAAAAGTGGACAGCACATTACGAGCCAACGCCACCAATCAATTGGCCATATGGTTCTATGAAGAAGGCAAAGAGCAGGACATCAACACTATGGTTCTGCGCAGAACACCGCGTGAAAACATGCCAGAACAAGTCGCTGCCATCAGCCACCTTCATGAAGAAAAGGGTCAAACGGATTTATCCTACGAACTGGTAAACAACGCCCTTGTAAACCTTCCTGAATCCGCGCCATTACGATACAGAAAAGCCTTGCTTGCCGACACCCTTGGCTACTGGGATATTACCGAGTCAGAACTAAAAACATTATTGCAAAAAGACTCGGATAACCCTCAATATTTAAACGCTCTTGGCTATACGTTGCTCACCAGAACAGATCGACTCGATGAAGCCATGCGCTACATCGAATCAGCGTACGATAAAAACAATGAAGACCCTGCTATTATCGACAGCTTAGGGTGGGGATTCTTCCTTAAAGGAGAGTTAGAGCAGTCTTCTTATTACTTAAAAAAGGCCTGGTCGATATTACCAGACGCAGAAATAGCAGCGCATTACGGCGAATCTCTATGGAAACAGCGACACTACAAAGAAGCCTTATCCATATGGAAAACAGCACTAGAAACAGCGCCAGATACACCGCTATTACTCGACACCATAAAACGACTGTCACCGTCGTTACTTGAAGACTTAACACAGGACAAGCCATAATGAATTATCGCACACTTGGCGTTATCGCCTTCACCGCACTGATTAGTGCCTGTAGCACACGCCCCACAGGACCGATCACCCCACCACCAGAGAATGTTCAAGCCATTTCGAAATGGGAAACCTCTGGCCGCGTCGGCATTCGCACCCAAAATGACGCGGTGTCTGGCAACTTTTCTTGGCAAAAAGCCCCAGATACATTTGAATTAAACATCGTGGGACCTTTTGGACAGGGTGCCACCAAGCTTGATCAATCTGTCGATGGGGCTGTCACCTTGTCATATGAAGATACCGTGGTAAAAGGCAACGACCCAGCCACACTGCTACAACAAGAGCTCGGCTGGGAGTTTCCAGTTCAGCAAGTCACCTACTGGATCAGAGGCTTAGCGTCACCAAACTCATCCGCCACCATTACCAAAAACGCCGACAGCCAATTACCCAATCAAATAGAACAAGACGGTTGGCTCATCACTTACAGCAATTTCACAAAAGTAGATGGCTTGTCCTTGCCACAAAAAATGCAGGTTTCTAACCCTCCATTTAAAGTAAACCTAATCATCAATCAATGGACTATTCAGTAACTAAGATGCGACTACCTTCTCCCGCAAAATTAAATTTATTTTTACACATCACTGGCCGACGAGAAGACGGCTATCATGAACTGCAAACGCTGTTCCAATTTATTGATCTGTGCGACACCATTGACTTCACATTGACACGTAACAATCAGATCACTATTTCGCCGATAATCGAGAACCTACCAACCGAGGACAACCTAATTTATAAGGCCGCAAAATTGCTCACGCCCTATAAAAAAGACGCCCATTTTGGCATCGATATTATCCTGACAAAACAATTACCTATGGGTGGAGGAATTGGCGGCGGCAGCTCAAACGCAGCCACCGCCCTACTGGCCTTAAACGTCCTATGGGAATGCCATCTCCCATTGGAAAAGCTCGCTGAGCTGGGCGTGCAATTAGGTGCTGATATCCCTGTTTTTGTTATGGGGTTTGCGGCCTTTGCTGAAGGAGTTGGCGAAAAGCTGCAAAAAGTGGAACTGAAGACCCCCTATTTTTTACTGCTCAAACCCAATTGTCACGTCTCAACTGGTCAAATTTTTACCGATAAATATTTGACAAGAGACACCCCTCCCATCAGAATATCGCACGCCTTGAAGCTGGGTGGGCATAATGATTGCTTAGACGTGGTAAAAAAGCACAATTCTGAAGTCGAAGAAGCGTATTTATGGTTGCAAAATCATGGAGATGCGAAGCTGACAGGAACTGGCGCTTGCCTCTTTTTAGCATTTGATAATGTGCGCGACGCAGAACGAGTAAGATCGCTTACACCAAATAAATGGCAGAGTTGGGTTTGCCGCGGTTGTAACACTTCTCCTACACATGATGCGCTTAGCCAGTGGATTGAGCAAAATCGAGGGTAGTCTGTCGCTTTTCGAAGCCACTATTTCTCAGCCAGTCTGTTTCATCGCTACAAAATACAAAGGGTATACACAGTGTCCAAGTTGATGGTTTTTACCGGTAATGCAAACCCTGAACTCGCTCGCAGAGTAGTTCGCCGTCTAGGATTACCTATTGGTAACGCAACAGTCGGCAAGTTTAGCGACGGAGAAATTACCGTTGAGATCAATGAAAATGTTCGAGGTAAAGACGTCTTCATTATCCAATCTACCTGTGCACCTAGCAATGACAACTTGATGGAACTTATCGTCATGGCAGATGCGTTACGCCGTGCGTCCGCCACTCGTGTCACTGCTGTTATTCCTTATTTTGGATACGCTCGCCAGGATCGTCGCGTACGTTCTGCTCGTGTGCCCATTACCGCAAAAGTGGTTGCAGACATGATCTCTGCCGTTGGCATCAATCGCGTATTAACGGTTGATTTGCATGCAGACCAAATCCAGGGATTCTTCGATATCCCTGTTGATAACGTTTATGCAACCCCTTTGCTACTTGACGATTTGCAGCGCCAAGGCCATGAAAACATCACGGTTGTTTCACCTGATGTAGGTGGTGTTGTTCGTGCTCGTGCTTTTGCAAAACTACTTGATGATGCGGACTTAGCTATCATTGATAAGCGTCGTCCGCGAGCCAACGAAGCACAGATCATGCATTTGATCGGTGACGTTGCAGGCAAAACATGCGTTCTTGTCGACGACATGTGTGATACCGGTGGTACTTTATGTGCCGCAGCAAAAGCGCTAAAAGAACACGGCGCTGCCAAAGTGCTTGCTTACTGTACTCACCCAGTACTGTCTGGTAAAGCCATTGAAAACATTAAGAATTCCGTGCTTGATGAGTTGGTCGTGACTGATACCATCCCATTGACACAAGAGGCGCTTAACTGCCCTCAAATACGCCAATTGTCGATGTCTGACATTATGGCGGAGGCTGTTCGTCGCGTTTGCAACGAAGAGTCTATCAGTGCCATGTTTGGGGCCTAAGCCAAACATTAACGCTCGGAGCGGGTCGCATCTCTGGGCACAAACTTTATTTATTATTAGGAAATTACCATGTCATTATCTATTAATGCCGTAGCACGTACTCAAGAAGGTAAAGGTGCGAGCCGCCGCCTTCGTAACGAAGGCCTAGTGCCAGCTGTTATTTATGGCGGTGAGACTGCTCCAGTATCTATCTCTTTGAAAGACAACGAACTACTTAAAGCTGTTGGCACTCCAGGCTTCTTGACTGGCCTTGTTGAAGTAACCGTTGAAGGTAAAACTGAGCAAGTTCTTGTTAAAGCCCTACAACGTCACCCATCTACTGGCGCTGTAATGCACATGGACCTTCAGCGCGCTCAAGCTGACAAAGTGATCACAACTCGTGTTCCTTTAAGCTTCATCAACGCCGCTCAAAGTGAAGGTGTTAGCAAGCAAGGTGGTCGTTTGACTGTTGAATCTAAATTGGCTGAAGTTCGTTGTTTGCCAGCGAACCTACCTGCTGTATTGACAGTAGACGTGATCAAAGGCCAACTTGATCAAATCTTCCACCTATCTGATGTTATCCTTCCTGAAGGCGTAGAGTTGGTTTCTTTGTTGAAAGGCGAAGATCACGACCAACCTATCGCTCGTATCGGTAAGTCTAAACGTTAAGATCTCATTGAAGGCAGCATTGTGGCAGGTTTCAGATTATTAGTAGGCTTGGGAAACCCAGGCAGCGAATACGAGAACACTCGCCATAATGCAGGCGCTCAGTGGATTGAGGCATTGGCTCGTCAGAGCCAATGCTCTCTTCGTTCTGAAAAGAAGTTTTTCGGCCAATTTGGCAAAGTTTATATAGCTGGTGAAGAGTGCTATCTCCTTATTCCCACCACCTATATGAATTTAAGTGGCAAAGCGGTTCAGGCTGTCAGCCAGTTTTACAAAATCCCTCCAGAAGAAATTCTAGTAATCCACGATGAATTAGACATCGCTCCGGGCACCGCAAAACTGAAACAGGGTGGCGGCCATGGTGGACACAACGGATTAAAAGACATCATTGCAAAGCTTGCCAATAACCGAGAGTTCGGCCGCCTGAGAATTGGCATTGGCCATCCAGGACATGCAAGCCAAGTCGCTAACTATGTACTAAAAAAAGCAGCGCCTGACGACTACGCAAAGATCGAACAGACAATCGACGAATCATTACGCTATATTGATGACATCGTTCGCGGCAACCTAAACGCCGTGATGAATCAACTTCATAGCTTCAAAGCATAATCATTTAATTAGGAATCTCACTATGGGTTTTAATTGCGGCATCGTTGGGCTACCTAACGTTGGTAAATCGACTCTATTTAATGCATTAACCAAAGCAGGCATTGGCGCTGAAAACTTCCCATTCTGCACCATTGAACCAAATGCTGGTGTTGTCGCTATGCCTGATCCACGTCTGGATGCACTAGCAGAGATTGTTAAACCAGAGCGTGTACTGGCTACTACAATGGAATTTGTTGACATTGCAGGCCTAGTAGAGGGCGCATCAAAAGGTGAAGGCCTTGGCAACAAATTCCTTGCTAACATTCGTGAAACAGATGCAATTGCTCACGTAGTTCGCTGTTTTGAAGATGAAAACGTCATTCACGTTTCAAATCACGTAAACCCAAAATTAGACATTGAAGTCATTAACCTTGAGCTGATATTTGCTGACATCGAATCCATTGATAAGCAACTGTTCCGTACCGCGAAAAACGCAAAAAGCGGCAACAAAGACGCCATTGCCCATAAAGCCTTCCTAGAAAGCATCAAAGCTCACCTAGAAGACGGTTTGCCAGTACGTTCTATGTCTTTGTCAGACGACCAGAAGAAAGAAGTCCGCTCATTGCACTTATTGACAACCAAACCAACCATGTATATTGCCAACGTGGCGGAAGACGGTTTTGAAAACAATCCGTATCTTGACCAAGTGCGTGAAATTGCAGAAGCAGAAGGCGCCATGGTGGTTCCAATCTGCAACCAGTTAGAGGCTGAAATTTCTGAACTGGACGCCGAAGAGATGCAAGAGTTTCTTGATGAGATGGGCATGGAAGAACCAGGTCTAGACCGTGTAATACGTGCAGGCTATGAACTATTAGGCCTACAGACCTACTTCACAGCAGGCGTCAAAGAAGTTCGAGCTTGGACAGTAAAACAAGGCGCAACCGGCCCACAAGCCGCTGGTGTGATCCACACAGACTTCGAGAAAGGCTTTATCCGCGCCGAGGTAATTAGCTACAACGACTTTATCCAATATAAAGGCGAAAGTGGCGCAAAAGAAGCCGGAAAATGGCGCCTTGAAGGCAAAGACTACATTGTAAAAGACGGTGATGTCATGCATTTCCGCTTTAATGTTTAACCTTTAAAAAAACATTTTAAGAAAACACTTGACCCATTAACAAGTTATATGAATAATATCGCGCCACAGAGGCAGTAGATCGATTTGTATAAACTGTTTTTGTGTCAGTCTGTTGGGGTATAGCCAAGCGGTAAGGCAACGGGTTTTGATCCCGTCATGCGTAGGTTCGAATCCTTCTACCCCAGCCAACAGACGAACGGCTATGTAGCTCAGTTGGTTAGAGCACATCACTCATAATGATGGGGTCACTAGTTCGAATCTAGTCATAGCCACCAACAATTCGATATGTTGGGGTATAGCCAAGCGGTAAGGCAACGGGTTTTGATCCCGTCATGCGTAGGTTCGAATCCTTCTACCCCAGCCATCGACGCGTTTATTATATATACAGTTAAGGCTATGTAGCTCAGTTGGTTAGAGCACATCACTCATAATGATGGGGTCACTAGTTCGAATCTAGTCATAGCCACCAACTTATAAAAGAAATCCTTTATTGGGGTATAGCCAAGCGGTAAGGCAACGGGTTTTGATCCCGTCATGCGTAGGTTCGAATCCTTCTACCCCAGCCAATTCTTCTCGATCCTTTCAAGTAACTGACACTCTTCCTTTATTTCACTGGATTTTGTTTTTCTACGTCCTATAATTACACAAACTCTTCTCAACTTGTTAATGGACAATACTCATGAAATCAGCCCTTTTACTCTCAACCGCTTTATTGGCAAGCGCTGCGCATGCCGATGTTCTTGGTTTAACCGCTGAGACTGGATCTTTCATCACTAACGATGGAGAAGATTTTAACTCATACTTTGGTGTTGCGATTGAACACCCAATCCCAGTCATTCCAAATATTCGTCTACAAAATCAAAGTCTAAAGAAATTTGGCGACTCCAACCTTGACCTTTCCTACAATGACTACACTCTTTATTATGAGTTTCTTGATGGTTTATTGTGGTTGGATCTTGATGCAGGTGTTACTTTCCGCAAGATTGATGACGCAGGCAATTCTGACATTGATGGCACTTATCCTCTAGGCTATGTGTCCGCTTACGTGAGTATTCCAGGAACAGCACTGTCTGTTGGCGGTGAAGTTAAGACTGGCGGCGGAAGCGATGCAGACATTACTGACACGACCTTTAAAGTCAAATTCCAACCTCTAATATTTGCAGGCATTGAAGCAGGCTACCGCACAGTAACAGAAGACTTCTCTTCGGCTGGCAAGTATGAGCCAAAAGGCGCTTTCATCGGCGTGTTTGTTGATTTCTAAGCACCTCATATAGAAACGAAAAATCCCGCTGAATCATCATTCAGCGGGATTTTTTTATGACTACAATCGAAGACTAATTGGTTTTTGAAAAGCCAATTTGCCCATCAATAACATCGGCAACAATCTCATCACCCGTAACAAAATGACCGGACAATAACTCATTGGCCAATGGGTTTTCTATCCATTTCTGAATAGCTCGCTTCAACGGTCTTGCACCATACACGGGGTCATAACCCACTTCGACCAATTGATCTGAAGCCGTGTCCGTTAACGTCAGTGTCATTCCCATTTCAGCCAAACGCTCATTTAAATGAGATAACTGAACCGCTGCTATACCTTTAATTTGCGTTTTCATTAGCGGATGAAACACGACCGTTTCGTCAATACGGTTAATGAATTCAGGGCGAAAATGCGTCCCTACCACACCCATCACTTTCGCTTTGATCTCTTCATATTGATCCGCAGACCGATATTCTTGGATAAAGTCCGACCCCAAGTTAGACGTCATCACGATCACTGTATTTCTAAAATCCACCGTGCGACCTTGTCCATCGGTTAGGCGACCATCGTCCAAGACTTGCAAAAGAATATTGAACACATCTGGGTGCGCTTTCTCGACCTCATCAAGCAGCAACACGGAATAGGGGCGACGTCTTACTGCCTCCGTCAAATACCCACCTTCTTCATACCCCACGTACCCTGGAGGCGCACCAATCAAACGGGCCACTGAGTGTTTTTCCATAAACTCAGACATATCAATCCGTACCATCGCCTGCTCGGTATCAAAAAGAAACTTCGCCAAAGACTTACACAGTTCCGTTTTCCCTACGCCTGTAGGCCCTAGGAATAAAAATGAGCCATTAGGTCGGTTTGGGTCAGCCAAGCCAGAACGAGAACGACGCACCGCATTAGAGACCGCCAAAACGGCTTCATCCTGTCCCATTACGGATTCATGCAATGCCTCTTCCATGCGCAACAACTTATCACGCTCACCTTCCAGCATTTTATCTATGGGAATTCCCGTCCAACGAGACACCACAGTAGCAATCTCTTCTTCTGTTACTCGTCGTTTTAACAAGAGCGTTTCCGTACTTTCTTCTGCCTTGCTGGCTTTTTCAATCTCAGCCTCCAGCATGGGAATCACACCATACTGTAACTCAGACATTTTCGCCAAATTACCACTACGACGAGCCTCCTCCATTTCCTGACGGACAGACTCCAATTCTTCCTTGAGCTTTTGTGCACCTTGTACGGCGGCTTTTTCAGCGTTCCAAATTTCTTCTAAATCTGAGAATTGCTTCTGCAAGCCATCTATTTCAAGATCAAGCTCAGCCAGACGCACTTTAGACGCTTTGTCCTTCTCTTTTTTCAGCGCTTCTTTTTCAATCTTCAATTGAATCAAACGACGCTCTAAACGGTCCATGTCTTCTGGCTTAGAGTCCATTTCCATGCGAATACGACTGCCTGCCTCATCGATCAAATCAATGGCTTTGTCCGGCAATTGACGATCTGTGATGTAACGTTGCGACAGTTTCGCTGCCGCTATGATGGCCGAATCGGTAATATCCACACCATGATGTACTTCATAACGCTCTTTTAGACCGCGTAAAATAGCGATGGAATCCAAAACACTTGGCTCTTCCACCAACACTTTCTGAAAGCGTCGCTCCAGAGCCGCGTCTTTTTCAATGAACTGTCGGTATTCATCCAACGTGGTGGCCCCAACACAATGCAGTTCGCCACGGGCAAGCGCAGGCTTCAGCATATTTCCGGCATCCATAGAGCCTTCTGATTTACCCGCCCCCACCATGGTGTGAATCTCATCAATAAACAAAATCACCTGGCCTTCTTGCTTAGCCAATTCATTCAACAAGGCTTTTAGACGCTCTTCAAACTCACCGCGATACTTAGCCCCCGCGATTAACGCCGCCATATCAAGTGAAAGTACACGCTTGTTTTTTAACCCTTCTGGCACTTCACCGTTAATGATTCGCTGTGCCAACCCTTCTACAATAGCCGTCTTACCCACACCAGGCTCGCCGATTAAAACCGGGTTATTCTTACGTCGACGCTGCAGAACTTGAATCGTTCGACGAATTTCATCATCACGCCCAATGACCGGGTCAAGCCGACCTTCAGCCGCTCTCGCCGTTAAATCCACCGTGTATTTATCCAATGCTTGACGACTTTCTTCCGCATCAGGGTCATTCACAGAGTCACCACCGCGAATATTATCTATCACCACCGCAATGTCAGCCTTGGTCACGCCACTGGCTTTAAGGCTTTTAGCAAGATCATCTTTGCCATCAAACATCGCCATTAATACCAGCTCAGAGGAAATGTACTGATCTTTTCGCTTCTGCGCCTCTTTGTCTGCAAGGTTCAGTAATCGACCCAACTCAGGAGACATCTGCACATTGCCATCGTGGTCATTCACTTTTGGCAGGCGCGTCAATAATTCATTAAGGCCATCTCGAAATTTGGCCACAGGTATCCCTGCCTGCTGCAAAATAGGGCGAGTACTTCCACCCTGCTGATCCAACAACGCCATCATTAAGTGAAGCGGCTCAATGTAAGAATGATCTTGCCCAAGCGCAACGGACTGAGCATCGGAAAGGGCAAGCTGTAATTTACTGGTTAAGCGGTCTATACGCATAATCTGACATCCTTTAATAAACATAAGATGAACTGGTCAATTAATAGCTTAATAATCCCCAATTTCAGCTTTTCAAGATTGGCAGTGTCATTTTTTTGACACTGATCAGTAAAACCCATCAAATTTTACCTATCCAACCAAATAACAGACGCCATTCTCCCTGTTACAGTTTCTCGTCGATAAGAATAAAAACGCTCAACATCGCGAAAAGTACAGTAATCACCGCCATAAATGTGCTCCACACCAGCTTTTTTCAATCGCTGCGCAGCCAACATATACAGGTTGCCCAGCCACTTACCACTTTCGCCAGAAGGCTTAAACGCCTCCTTCGCCTCAGACAAAACAGAAACAAAGGCCTCTTTTACTTCGTCTCCCACTTCAAAAGCATCTGGACCAATTGCTGGCCCCAGCCACACCATCACCTTGCTCTTATCGTCAAACTTGGCCAATGTGGATTCCAACACACCGGCACACAAACCACGCCAGCCAGCATGCGCTACTGCCACTTGCGTTCCTGCCTGATCGCAAAAGAAAACCGGCAAGCAGTCAGCTGTCAGCACCACACACACCTGATTAACGTCTCTCGTCATGGCGGCGTCCGCTGCCGCTGGCAAATATTCGCAAGGCAGGGTCACAACTTCTGTACCATGAACCTGATTTAACCAAATCGCAGAGTCCGGCATATCAATATAGGACGCAAACAATCGTCGATTTTGATCAACAGCAACAGGGTCGTCTTGAACGTGAAGACCTAAGTTCAGCGCATCATATGGCGCACCGCTTACTCCACCAATACGCGTAGACACATAAGCACGAACAGAACTTGGCGCAGGCCAAGTAGGCAAAATAAAAGAAGCACTATTTGCAGACATCGATATCCTCGGAACCAAAAATGAAAAAGGCAGCTCGAAGCTGCCTCTGTTAATACCCTATGCTTAGAAATATTCTGAATCGTTACTGCCCGACTCCACCATATCCCTTTTAAGCGCGTCCAAAAGCTGCTTCATATCATCTGGTAAATCAATTTCCCATTGCATCCACTCACCTGTAATAGGGTGAGAAAGCTCTAGCTTCTTAGCATGCAACGCCTGACGACGGAAGTGACGCAATTCGTCCTGCAACTCAGGAGAACACGCTTTTGGCATTTTCAGGCGACCGCCATATTGCGGGTCGCCCACCAATGGGTATTGGATGAACGCCATATGCACGCGAATTTGGTGCGTTCGCCCTGTTTCAAGCTTCAAACGAATGTGCGTGTGATTTTTAAAGCGCTCTACTAAACGGTAGTGAGTCACAGCGTCCTTACCGTTTACCGGCTCAACTGCTTGCTTTTGACGATTATGGGGATGGCGGCCGATTGGCTCGTCAACGACACCGCCGCCGGTCATGACACCAATGGAAATGGCTTCATATTCGCGCCCCATACTGCGTTCTTGTAACTGAAAAACCAAATCTGTTTGCGCAGCCAATGTTTTAGCAACCACCATCAAACCTGTGGTTTCTTTGTCCAGACGATGGACAATCCCCGCTCTTGGAATATGAGCGGTTTCTGGTGCGTGATGAAGAATCGCATTCATCAAGGTGCCGTCTCGGTTGCCTACAGCAGGATGAACAACCAAACCAGCAGGTTTATTAATAATGATGATATCGTCGTCTTCATAGACAATATCGAGCGCCATTTCTTGCGCTTCATGATCCGCTTGCGCCTCAATCACGATATCAAGAGTCACAACCTCACCACCAAATAACTTCTCTTTTGGCTTAGTGACTTTGCCATCAACTTTCAAAACCCCTTCTTTGATCCAAGTCTGGATACGAGAACGGGAATAGTCGCTGAACAATTCTGTTGCGATTTGATCAAATCGGCTCCCTCCTAAATCGAAGGGAACTTGGGCTTCTTTTACTATTCGCTCTGCCATACAATGTACTTTAATCTGTTGTTTTCAGCGCAATAATTTTATCATTGGCTGAAAGTGAAAAAACGTGTAGCGCCTTGCACTTCATCATCTTTCGCAATTTAACGCTACAAAATGCCGATTGAGGCTAATCTACTACCATATCAAGGTTTTGATTATACATGGGATTTCATCACTCGTTGCTCCGATTCTCTGGAATAGTAAGTTTTTCTTTGTTCATTGTGGCCTGCTCTAGCCAGCCAGTACAAGAACCCGACCTCCCTGAACGAGTTTATTACGACAAAGCTCAACAAGCGTTAGAGGAAAATCTTCCTTCAACGGCGATCAAACATCTAAAAGACTTAGATTCTCGCTATCCGTTTGGTGAGTTTAGCACTCGCGCCGAACTCGACCTCATCTATGCTCAAATGGAAGCAAGCGACTTTATCGCTGCGCACGCCACAGCAGAGCGGTTCATCAAGAACCACCCCGAGCACGACTCTATTGATTACGCTTACTACATGCGGGCCCTGTCTACCTATAAAGGCGCCGAAAGCCTGATGTCTCGTTACCTCGACTTAGACCCAAGTGAAAGGGACTCAAAGGAGCTGTCAAAAGCCTTCAACGAACTGGCAGACTTCACTTCTCGCTACCCAAAAAGCAAGTATGCCCCTGACGCGAAAGCTCGTATGTATCACCTTCGCGAAATGGTGTCGCGACACGAACTGCAAGTGGCTCGTTATTACTTAAAAAGAAAAGCCCCACTTTCTGCATTGCGTCGCAGCCAAGAAGTGATTTTGCACTTCCCTAGCACCCAATCAGTAGAAGAAGCGTTAGCGATCAGCGTGCAATCCTACAAGGATTTGCAACAGGCCGATTTAGCGCAGACAAACCTCGCGGTATTAAAACAAAACTTCCCAAAATCTACACACCTAGACCAGCAAGGAAACTTTATTCCGCTAACGCTTCCCAGTGATGCGGACCCAAGTTTCTTATATTGGGTGACCTTTGGCTTAATTGACTGACCTTCGGTTTAATTAATTTAAAGGTACGTTTGTATTCAGCGGGCAGGAAACACCACGTTTTCTTGCTCGCTTGTCCACATCGGATATTTCTTCATAACCACATTGTTAAAGAGTGCAGAGTCTAAAAATAGTGACAACCATTTTTTGACATTATCGTATTCACTTTCATCAAATCTTTTCTGATTCACCGCCGCAAACTGACGCACAAATGGGAATACCGAGATATCCGCAACACTCAACTTCTCCCCCATTAAATACGAACGCAAACCCAAACGACGATTCAGTCGCCTTAAAAATACCTCGCATTGAGCAAAGTAATAGGATTCGCTGAATTCGGTATAGCGATCGGCGTACTTATAACGATCCAACCATTTTTTAAAAAACACATCATTATATCTGATCCAAGCGCTCATCTTATTACGCTGACACGCATCAGAAGGCCATACGCTATTCACCTTGATTCGATTATTACTTTTGGATAAAGCCCATAAGATTATATCCATACTTTCAGGATAACGCGCACCATCCATATCAACCAGCTGCGGCACACTCGACCTCCCCCCTAATGACAGCAGCGCTTCAGGTTTCGCTTTAAGCACGACTTCCCTGAGATTCACTGGAACATTCAAATACGCAATCGTGTATCTCGCACGAATCGCATAAGGACAGCGCCTAAAGGAATACAAAACAGGTAACAAGCACCCTCCTAACTTCTACATATCATTTATTTAAGGCATAAAAAAACCATGCTTATCTATCGCCAATAAGGCCAAGAAAAAGCATGGTCTTTGAGAATATCAAAGATTCAATTATACGATGGTAACATTTTCGGCTTGAGGACCTTTTTGGCCTTGAGTCACTTCAAATGTAACGCTCTGGCCTTCTTGCAAAGTGCGGCGACCATTACCATTAATTGCACGGAAGTGAACAAAAACATCTGCTCCGCCTTCACGCTCAATAAAACCAAATCCTTTTTCGTCGTTAAACCACTTAACAATACCTGATACTAACTGACCTGACATAATAACCTCATTTTATGCTGCTCTTAAATGAGCAATCTTTTAACTTAGCCAAAATGAATTTGACCTCAAGCAACGATTCAATATTAAGTGTATTAAGAATGAAACATTAGCATTCCAAAATATACTTACTTCTCGATAATAAGTCGTTAGAAATAAAATAGAAAGTATCTGCATAAGAGTATTGTTAAAAAAGGTAACTTGATTGCGGATACATTCATTAACTGGCTTCGGTTCATATTCCCAGAACAAACCAAGAAAAACAAAAAGCACCAATTTAGAACAAGCATTAAGAAAAAAACACCGAAAGCACCAAAAAAAAGCATCATGGAACAATTATTGCTAGTTGTTATGAAATACATTTGTCGCTCTATGATAAGGCACCCAAAAAGCCCCAAAAAAGAGCGTCAGATCAGGCGTTATAACCATAACAGTGCAAAAAGAACATTAGGAGTCGCCCCGTGTCACCCACAAACAGTGCAGTCGAAATGCTGGTTTCCAGCTCAAATACGCTTTTCATACTTCTTGGCGCTATCATGGTCTTTGCCATGCATGCAGGGTTTGCCTTTCTCGAAGTCGGAACCGTCCGTCATAAAAACCAAGTCAACGCATTGGTTAAAATTATGACTGACTTCGCCGTGTCTGCGCTTGTGTACTTCTTTATTGGCTACCACATTGCTTACGGCGTGACTTTTTTTGACAGCGCCGCCGTGTTGGCTCAAGAAAATGGCTATAGCCTGGTGAAATTCTTCTTCTTAATGACGTTTGCCGCTGCCATCCCTGCGATTATCTCCGGTGGTGTTGCTGAACGCGCCAAGTTTTACCCGATGCTGGTTTCAGCCGCGATCATTGTTGGTGTGGCTTATCCGTTTTTTGAAGGGATTGTCTGGAATGGCAATTATGGCTTCCAAGATCTTTTAGAAACGCACTTCGGTGCGCCATTTCATGATTTTGCTGGTTCGGTCGTCGTACACGCTTTTGGCGGTTGGGTCGCATTGGCAGCCATCATATTATTAGGCACTCGACGTGGTCGCTTTAGACATGGAAAACTGGTGGCATTCGCCCCTTCTAACATTCCTTTTCTTGCTTTAGGGGCTTGGATTTTATGTATCGGTTGGTTTGGCTTCAACGTCATGTCGGCACAAACATTAGACGGCATCAGTGGATTGGTTGCTGTTAACTCATTAATGGCTATGGTGGGCGGTATTATCGCAGCCATGTTGTGTGGCAAAAACGACCCTGGCTTTATTCATAATGGACCACTGGCTGGATTGGTGGCAATTTGCGCGGGTTCAGACATTATGCACCCAATTGGCGCCCTCGTAACCGGCGCGATAGCTGGAGCAATCTTCACTATTTTATTCACACACATCCAACAAAAATTCAAACACACTGACGACGTGCTAGGTGTTTGGCCTTTGCATGGCGTTTGTGGTGCATGGGGTGGCATCGCCGCTGGCATTTTTGGTTCCGAAACGCTAGGCGGACTTGGTGGTGTTAGCTTTACCTCCCAATTAATAGGAAGCCTAGCAGGAATCGTCATTGCAACAGCAAGCGGATTTGCTGTGTATGGCATAGTGAAAACAGTGAATGGATTACGCCTCAGCGAAGAAGAGGAATTTAACGGTGCCGACTTATCCATTCATAAGATTGGCTCAATAGGTAAGGAATAACCCCTCACCCGCGTTACCTAATAAAAGTGCTGCTTATATTAGGTAACGTCACCTCAGGTTAAAGCTAATCAAACGTCATGGTGTTTAAAATGGCTATGAGCCTGTAAAAACTATCATCATAACGGATCATTTCTAACGATCATGACTGTTCTTACTTTTTCTGGCGTTGCAATTCCACTATTAGCCCAAATTATAGACAGCTTACTACTTACTTTCTCGTTAAAGGGTGCAGTTATTAATGTTAGCCATTAAAGTCATTTTGTCTGTATTAGCCATGCTTGGTCTTGCCATTTATTTTATTAATGTCAATTTAGTCGCCAAACCAGCTCCTACTGCGAATGCAGAATCTGAGCATTTCTATGGCAATAAATTCCATAATGAACAACCAAGAACTCCCTTGTCTTTTAAAGACACAGCCGCTTTGTGGGTGCGATTTTTTACTGAGAAAAAAGTCGATACAACACCTGACATTACGATCCCTGTCGTGCCTATGCAACGAGCCGATTTGGACGCTCTGAGCAACGACGCGCTGCATTTGGTGAAACTTGGTCACTCTTCCGTTTTGTTGAAAGTGTATGGTGAGTATTGGCTAATTGATCCCGTTTTTTCAGAACGTGCGTCGCCTTTTTCGTTCGTTGGGCCAAAACGATTCCATCAACCGCCGATTGACCTAAAAGATTTACCCCCTATCGATAAAGTACTGATTTCTCACAATCATTATGATCATTTGGACAAAGCAAGCATCAAAGCTTTAATGGCCAAAACACAGCAATTTTTGGTTCCAAAAGGCATAGATGGCGACTTAATTAATTGGGGGATTGAGGCCAATAAGATCATCACGTTCGATTGGTGGCAAGAGCTTCAAACTCACCAAGGTTTGATTGCTTTTACGCCTACGCAGCATTTTTCTGGCCGTGGCATGGGCGATGGCAATTCAACACTGTGGGGATCTTGGGTGATTAAAACGCCGCAGGAAAGTCTCTTTTTTAGTGGAGACTCTGGTTATTTTGCAGGCTTTAAAGCGATTGGTGACCGATATGGGCCATTTGACCTAACCCTAGTAGAAACAGGCGCTTATGATAAAGACTGGGCGGATATTCACATGACGCCAGAACAAAGTGTGCAAGCTCATATCGACTTACAAGGTAAGGTGATGATGCCAATCCATAATGGTACTTTCGATTTGGCCTTTCATACTTGGCACGACCCATTTGATCGGGTGGTCAATGAGGCAGAAAATCGAAACGTGGCCCTAAGCACACCGAAGTTTGGCCATGTATTTTCTTTAGATACGCTCCCACCACTGACACCTTGGTGGAAAGCGACGCAGTAATACAACACAGAGGCAAAGCGGCTTAATAAAACGCTTTCGCCTCTTCACGCAAATGCTGAATTAAAGTTTGCATTTTTTTCGGCAAATGCCCAAAAGGGTATTGCAGGTACACAGGTAAGGTTTTCCCTTTCCATTCAGGTAAGCAGGAAACAAACACGTCTGGATGACGGTGTAGATGTTTTTTCGCAAAATAATGCGGCAATAATCCGACGCCTTTTCCACGAGCTATGGCATCCGCATGCAACGCATACTGATCCACCGTAAGACGAGATGGCGGTAACTCAAATGACACATTACCCTGTGTTTCGTGATCCAATGTAATGTTGTTTTGATCATTTTTTAAGGTATCAACCCACGCAAAATGATTCAGTTCCGCTGGATGATTTAACATACCGATACGTTCCAAGTAGGCCGTACTGGCATACAAACCTTGACTTAATTCGCCAATTTTTTCGGATCGCAACTGGTCGTTAGTTGGTTCCCCCACCCACACACAAATATCGTTGCTTTTTATCTCTTGAAAAAGCTGATTGCCTGTCCGAATTTCAATATTGACCTGAGGAAACTCATCCAGAAAATCAAACATCAACCCTGTAAACCAGCCTCTCACCAGAGTTGTGTGAACATACGCCACAATGGATCCACTGACCTCTTCTTTTAATTCTTCAACCGCCTTATGACCTTCGTCTGCGACATTCAGCATTTTCTTAGCAAAGGGCAAAAATTTGATGCCAGCTTCATTGGCAATTAAACGATTGGCTTGTCGACGAAGTAAAGGCTGCTTTAAAGCGTCTTCTAAATGGCTAATACGGCGGCTCAAAGTAGATTTTGATACCCCTAATTGTTGAGCGCTTTCTTTTAAATTGCCTGTCTCCATAACAGACACAAACGTTCTTACTTCATTTAGATCGTACATTCATTTTCCTCAGATCCAACTTTTAAGATATTCCAGAACGCCAATACGAAGTGCTGATCTCTCCTGCTAGCAGCAAGAAACAGCTTTGGTCCTTAACCTTGCTGATGTTGCGCAAAGAGGAACAAAACGTACCACCACAAATCGATCACATTACTAGATAATACAAATGATAAGCATTCTTAATATCTTTTAAGATTCAATTATACAAAATTAGTTCCCTTTCAACTATGGAGAAAATGTTCATAATGACCCCTTCACACCGTCACTATAAACTTACCGTTCTTGCTACCATCATTAGTGCTACAACGCATTCCGCAACGCTACTAGCCGAAGAAAATAGTGTCGACCTAGATAAATTGGTTGTAACGGCTGCAGGCTATGAGCAAGAAGTCGCAAGCGCTCCAGCATCAGTGAGTGTCATTAGTCGAGAAGAAATTGAATCGCAATCTTACACAGATCTTACTGATGCATTACGAAACGTTCCTGGGGTTGTTGTTACTGGTGGCGGAGCAGGTGATGGTGGTGTGGATATCAGCTTACGTGGAATGCCTGCAAATTATACTTTGCTACTCGTTGATGGTAAACGCATATCCAGCCGTGAGAGTCGCCCTAATGGAAATGCTGGTTATGAAACAGATTGGCTACCCCCTCTAGATGCTATAGAGCAAATCGAAGTTGTAAGAGGCCCCATGTCGACACTGTATGGTTCCGACGCGATTGGCGGTGTTATTAACATCATTACACGAAAAGTAAGATCGGAATGGTCCGGTAGTATTCAACAAGACGTGACCTTTCAAGAAAACGACGATTCGGGAGATTACAAACAAACCAGTTTCAACATAGCAGGCCCTCTGATTGAAAACTATTTAGGTATACAAATATATGGTCGCAACTATAGCCGTGATGAAGACAATATTTTAAACGGCTATGAAGATAAAGATTTGAACAGCCTATCCACAAAATTAACCTTTACACCCAACAGCAATCACGATTTTACATTAGAAGCAGGTCAAACAAATCAACGACGTATTTCCTTAATGGGAAAAACGGCGGCAACTGAAGGTTGTCGTGGTGGTTGTACTGACTCAAATACAAAAACAGTTGAAGACCATTTCGCTATATCTCATACAGGGCGTTGGGATATAGGTACAACAGAAACCTTTATTCAACGTGAAAAAACAGATAACCAAGGACGCGATATCAGTATTACTAATACCTCGGCAAAAACCAGTTTTGTGATGCCATTCGATTCGCAAACATTCACAGTTGGCGCCAACTTTGAACATGCTGAATTGAACGACCAAGACTCCAATACTATCTCTGATCGCACACAAATCAAATCAACTCAAACGGCTATTTTTGTAGAAGATGAATGGTACGCAACGGATGAATTAAGCATCACAGGTGGCGCTCGTTTAGATCATGATGAAAACTTTGGTGACCACATTAGCCCTCGCTTATATGGTGTATGGCAAATGTCATCTGACTGGATATTAAAAGGTGGGGTATCTGGGGGATTTCGCTCTCCAACTTTAAGGGAAATCACCTCTGACTGGGGACAGACTAGCCGTGGTGGCAACATATATGGCAACCCAGACTTAAAACCTGAAACGTCCATTAGCAAAGAAATCAGTCTAAATTATAATGGCGCCAATCAACTAAACGCATCTTTTACTATTTTCCATAATGACTTCAAAGACAAAATTACACGAGTAACATGCCCTACAACTATTTGTACCGATGGTGCTAACACCAATGGGGCCGATCCAACATATCGGATAAACGTTGATGAAGCCGTAACGCAAGGAATTGAAGCAAGTATTACTAAAGGCCTAACTGCAAGCTTGGATATTAATGCTAGCTATACTTTCACCCATTCAGAACAAAAAACAGGTGAGTATAAAGGAGAACCTCTTACTCAACTCCCAAAACATCTATTTAGCGCAGGATTAAATTGGCAGAATACAAAAAAGCTTAATTCATGGGGACGATTAACCTACCGTGGGGAAGAAAGTCAGCCAAATACCGGCCCTTCATCCAGCGCCATTGTTGCACCATCTAGCACCATTCTTGACGCAGGCATAGTTTATAAATTAACACAAGAATTCACGCTTAAAGCAGGGATCTACAACCTACTTGACGAAGAAATTCTTTATGATGAATATGGATATGTTGCAGATGGCCGTCGATATAGCGCCGCTGTAAACTACGTATTCTAAGGTTTTTTTAAACCTACATTTGCAATAAGGCAAACACAAAAAAACCACGCCCTCCAAAAGCGTGGTTTTTTTGCCATCAACAAAAATTAGTTTTGGTTGATGAAGTAATTAATCACGTAAGCTGGCAATTCTGCCGCTGGCACAACAATTTGCTCCATTGTGTCACGATCACGAACCGTTACTGGCGCGCCTTCTTGTTCAATAGAGTCAAAATCGACAGTGACACAGATTGGCGTACCCACTTCGTCGTGACGACGGTAGCCTTTACCTACGTTACCCGTGTTTTCATAAAGAATACGGCCAAGACCAAGCTTCTGCAGCTTGTTCTTCAATTCTTTAGCAAGCGCAACGATTTCTGGCTTATTCTTCTTAAGCGGCATAATAGCGACTTTGATCGGTGCTAGATGCGGTTTGAACTTAAGAACCGTACGAGTCGTACCGTTTGGTAGCTCTTCTTCTGTATAAGCTTCTGTCATCACAGCCAATAGACCACGATCTAAGCCCGCAGAAGGTTCAATACAGAAAGGCACTTCCCACTTATTTTCTTCCAGATCACGAATTGCCAGTTTAGCCGTTGAATGTTCGTTCTTCTTCACTTTTGCAGAAAGACCGAATTCTTCTTGAGCTTTAGTATGAGAACCTAGATCGTAATCGGTACGGTTCGCCACGCCTTCTAATTCTTCAAAACCATGTGGAAACTTGTACAAGATATCCACAGTCGATTTAGAATAATGTGCCAAGTCATCACCAGTCACGTATTCAAACTGGATATTCTCTTCCGCTAGACCTTGATCCAACCACCACTGTTTACGAGTGTTGACCCAGAAGTCATGCCATTTTTCATCTTCGCCTGGCTTACAGAAGAATTCCAATTCCATTTGTTCGAACTCGCGAACACGGAAGATGAAGTTACGTGGCGTAATTTCATTTCGGAAAGATTTACCAATCTGTGCAATACCAAATGGCAAGGTACGAGAAGTAGAATCGACCACGTTTTTGAAGTTGGTGAAGATACCTTGTGCAGTTTCTGGTCGAAGGTAAGTGTAAGACTCTTCGTTCACCATTGGCCCAACGTTCGTTTTAAACATCAGGTTAAAATCACGTGGCGCAGTAACATTCGTTGAACCACAGTTATCACACACTTTAATGTCTTTCATGTGGTCGGCGCGCATACGAGACTTACATTCGTGGCAATCGACCATTGGATCGGTGAACGTGTCTTCGTGACCTGAGTATTTGTAAACGTGTTTGTTTTGAATGATGGCAGCGTCTAAGCCTTCAACATCATCACGCTCGTAAACCATTGAGCGCCACCAAGCGGCTTTTAGGTTGTTTTTCAATTCAATACCTAGCGGACCGTAATCGTAAGCACCTTGCATACCACCGTAGATTTCACTGCCTTGGAAAATAAATCCGCGACGTTTACATAGGGAGACGAGTTCATCCATTGTTTTAGCTGGCATTTCTAAACACACCTTAAGCAAAATTCGTTAATAAAGACGTAAAGACCGTTGCGGCATCACGTTCAATTCAAATATAGCCGACCATTGTACTCTTTGACCGTATCTCGCTCAATGGCGATTCATCATGAGTAAAGACAAAAAACTTTACACTTTTATGCACAAAAATAGGACAAAACAAGGTCATTAAGTACTGTTTTACGGCCCAAATTATTAGATAATTCGCATTGTTTTCATATTTGTATTTTTAACCGTACTTTTTATAGGTAACAACATGCGTTCTTATAAGCCCGTAGTCATAACACTTGCTACGTTGAGCATTCTTCCTTTTCTTTTGGCAACCTATTTAAACCTTGCCAACGACACCTTATTTGGCAAAACTGGGGTGACATTTTTTGCGACCTATGGCGCCATTATTTTAAGCTTCATTAGTGGTGTATTGTGGGGGCGAGTCATTGAGCAACCTGAACATAACACAGGCAAAACGTTGCTAATCTCAAGCAATATTATTTTGTTGTCTGCTTGGTGCTCGTTATTGATGAATACACCCGAACTTTCCGTGGTGCTGCTGTTACTTGGATTCATTAGTCTTTACTGGATTGAAGCCCGCTGGTTAAAGCCAACCAAAACAATCAAACCGTATTTGTCGATGAATTTCGGACTGACTTCCATTGTGTGCGTCATGCACTTACTGGTTTTGTACCCTCACTATTAAAAGATCGAGCCAAACTGATCTAATCTTTTCTTAGCCTCGTATCAATACTCATCAATCAGATTAAGAGTAATGATGCATGCTGACGATCTTCTACGATGGCCACTGCCCGCTTTGTGCCGCTGAAATGCAAACACTTCGGTCATTAGACCATCACCATCAGCTCCAATTAGAAGACATTCACGCTGACGGTTTCACGAATAAATTTCCACATATCGACCCAATCGAAGCGGATAAGCTTCTTCATGGCCAACTGTCGAGTGGAAAAATACTCAAAGGATTAGACGTCACCTGTCTTGCGTGGAAACTCGTGGGCAAACACAAATGGATGCAGGCACTCCGATGGCCAGTCATTCGGTTTTTTGCCGATATGGGCTACAAGGTTTTTGCTCGTTACCGTCATCCAATATCTGCTTTTGTGACTGGCAAACCACGCTGCGCATCATGCCTTAAAGATCGCTGTGACCTTTAGCGGATTTCGCCACTTTCGTTTTTTTGGAGTTTTAACATGCCCACTTTCTACGCTCTCGTAATAGGCGCGAGCAGCACGATAGCTCAAGCCGCAATTCAACAATTTGAAGGCGATCAAGACTGCCTTGGAATATTGGCAGTCAGCCGGTCTTTACCAAACAATCCAGTTGATGAAAAAACTCAATGGCTAGAGTCTGATTATACGGAAGCCAGTATTCAGCAAGTCTGTAGAAAACTGACGCCTTATTCTGGAAAGATAAATAAAGTCTTAATCTGCAATGGTGTTTTGCATGACGAGAGTATGATGCCAGAAAGAAAGCTAGAAGAAATCAGAGCTTCTCAGCTAGAAACAATATTTCATACCAATACCATCATTCCCATGCTGTGGCTCAGCCAGTTATTACCCGTTTTACAAGGCGAGCAAGCTACACAAGTTGCATTATTTAGTGCTCGAATTGGTAGTATTTCAGATAATAAAACTGGCGGCTGGTACAGTTACCGAGCCTCAAAAGCCGCTCTCAATATGCTGATTCAAACCAGCGCAGTGGAATACGCCAGAAGAGCAAAAAACGTCAAGCTTATTGCTTTTCATCCCGGCACTACAGACACGCCACTTTCGAAACCATTTCAACGTTCGGTGCCAAAGGACAAACTTTTCACTGCAGACTTTGTTGCCACACAGCTTTTATCCATAATGGAAAATATCGCCATGGACAACAAAGCGGCTTATCTTGATTGGAATAACCAACCGATTGAGTGGTGATCAGCCTCAAATCGAGCATTACCCAACAAAGTGTTGAATTAAACACCGAGAATCTCTTATCGTTATTACTACTTTAATGAGATGCACCCTATGGAAAACCTAGACTCGACCGATCGTAAAATTCTTAATTTTTTACAACACGATGGCAGCCTCAGCGCGACAGACATCGCAGATAAAATAGGCTTGTCCCAATCGCCTTGCTGGCGGCGCATTCATCGTTTGCAACAAGAAGGCTACATTCGTTCGACACAAGCAATTTTAGACAGAAACAAGCTGGGATTGGGTATCGTCGTCTTGGTGAACATCAAACTCTCTTCCCATGGCAGAAAGATGTTGGATGAATTCGAGCAAGCCATTGTCGACTACCCTGAAGTGGTCGAATGCTGGACGATTTCTGGCGCGATGGATTACAGCTTAAGAGTGGTGTCCAACAGCATCGAAAGCTACGAACACTTCCTACGCAGCCAGTTATTGCAACTGCCACACATTCAAGAAGCACAAAGTCATTTCACCATGCGCGAAGTGAAAAACATCACCACACTGCCGCTGGACATGTAATAACGAACACGACAACAATTTACTTAAGCAGTGGATCGTCTTTTGGAAGCAGTTTTTGAATCCACAACGCAAGCTTGTGCTTCATGCTGGGTAAGTCTTCTTTGTCCGCAGGCAACGCCACCACCAACTTATCCAATACCAATAAACGATAAATGGCTTCGGTTTTTTCATTCGCCGACATGGTGGAAGAAAAACCCGCATAGCCACGTTTAAGCGCATAATTTTCGCCAACTTGAATGGCTTTTTTACTCAGTGCCGCTTCATTTTTAATTTTTTTCATCGTTTCCCTTCTCTTTGATATTGTCTAATCCACCATTCACACAAGGTTATTGTCGACAGATTAGATCATGAGGATATTGACAGCCTTTTCACGACTCTATCAGTTTTTGCCACTCAACCAAGCATTCCTCACCAATAAAAAGAAAAAACCACTTAATAAACACAATGTTAGTGACTGAACGCTCTCTCAACACGGATATGTCTACGACTAAAGAATAAGATGAAAAAACAGAAACTGTTGACAATCTATATTGATAAACACTCAAAACCCGACTATAACTCTCAATATTGTCAACAATAAAGCACCTCGTCCTTTTATGAACAACCTTATTTCGATCAAATCCGCGACCCTGTCCGAAGACATCGCACAGCAACTGACTAATGCCATTGTGCAGGGAGATATTCCCCAAGGCAGTAAGATATCTGAGCCAGAGCTCGCCAAACAATACGGCGTTTCTCGCGGGCCTTTAAGAGAAGCCATCGTCAAACTAGAAGGCCTTGGCCTAGTCACCCGCACCGCCAATGTGGGCGCTCGTGTTATTCAGCTCAACACGCAAGACATGCTAGACACCTTTACTATGCGCGAAGCATTAGAAGGCATGGCCGCTCGGTTAGCCGCCAGCAATATGCCATCAGATGAAATAGACAGCTTGTACGCATTGCTCGACAAGCACCAAGCGCACCTAGATGCCAATCAAGACGAACATTACGTGCAACAAGGCGGCAACGACGATTTTCATTTGCGCATCATTCACGCCAGCGATAACGCCAAGCTGATTCGTTTATTGACCGAAGAACTGTATGCAGTAATTCGCATGTATCGTCGTCATACCGCAGACCAACGCAGCGACCCGCGTCAAGCGTTACGCGAGCACAAAGCCATTTTGGATGCGATAGCGAACCATGAAGGCGACCTTGCTGAACTGTTGATGCGACGCCATATCAGCCGTGCCAGAAAACTACTGGGACAAGCGATGCAACAAGCAGCAGCCAGCTCACAGCCGCCATCCATTCACCACACATCGAATAAAAATAAGAGAGGAAATCAATGAGCAAATTGTCAGCAGGCGCCCGTTTTAGACACGCCGTCGCCACCCAGTCACCACTGCAAGTGGTGGGCGCGGTAAACGCATATTGCGCCATGATGGCGGAACAAACGGGCCACCATGCCCTTTATTTGTCTGGCGGCGGCGTTGCTAACGCCTCTTATGGTTTGCCAGACTTAGGCATGACAGATTTACACGATGTGTTAGAAGACGTTAGGCGCATTACGGCCGCTTCAAACCTGCCACTCTTAGTCGACATTGACACAGGTTTTGGTGGTGCCTTTAACATCGCCAGAACCATTCAACAAATGGAAAAAGCCGGCGCGGCGGCTGTGCATATTGAAGACCAAGTCCAACAAAAGCGCTGTGGTCATCGCCCCAATAAAGCCATTGTCAGCCAAGACGAAATGGTCGACCGTGTAAAAGCCTGCGTAGATGCGCGAGTTGACGACGACTTTGTCATCATGGCGCGCACCGATGCCTTGGCAGTTGAGGGTATGGAGTCGGCTATCGAACGCGCGATTGCGTGTGTTGAAGCCGGTGCCGATATGATTTTCCCCGAAGCCATGATCACCTTGGACCAATACAAAGAATTTGTCGCTGCGGTGAAAGTGCCAGTACTGGCAAACATCACTGAGTTTGGCGCGACACCATTGTTCAGCAAAGAAGAATTGGCCAGCGCTGGTGTGGATATTGTGCTTTACCCACTCAGCGCATTTCGCGCCATGAACAAAGCCGCCTTAAACGTCTATCAGCACTTATTAAACGATGGTCACCAGCGCAAGGTAGTCGACACAATGCAAACCCGTAACGAGCTTTACGAGTTTCTCAACTACCATGAATACGAAAACACATTAGACGCGCTCTTCTCCAAAAAGTAAGAGTCCCCGTTTTTTAGAAATAACAATCTCTTCTCTAACAATAAGAAAATGGAGTAGAAAAATGGCTAAAGTACTTTCTGGCGCAGGTCTAAGAGGCCAAAGCGCAGGCGAAACCGCACTCTGTACCGTTGGCAAAGCCGCTTCCGGATTAACCTATCGTGGCTACGACATTGATGTCTTAGCGGACAAAGCGAACTTTGAAGAGGTCGCGTATCTCCTGCTATACGGCAAATTACCTAATCGCACACAACTGCACGATTACGAGCAAAGATTAATGAGTTTACGCAGCTTGCCTGACGAGCTAAAAGCGGTTTTAGAACTGATTCCCGCCAGTGCTCATCCAATGGACGTGATGCGCACAGGCTGTTCTTTTTTAGGCAACCTTGAACCTGAACTGCCGTTTGAAAAGCAACCCTCGATGGCTTTACATAGCGCCGATCGATTGGTCGCGACGCTGCCGGCTATGGTGGTTTATTGGTATCGTTTCACCCACGATGGCGTACGCGTTAATACACACAATGCCAACGTACCTTCATTGGCGGGTCATTTCCTCACCATGCTGCATGACAAAGAACCAAGCGCCCTTCATACCCAAGTGATGAACGCGTCTTTGATCTTATACGCTGAACACGAGTTCAACGCCTCTACTTTTACCGCTCGTGTCTGCGCTTCCACCCTGTCTGACATGTTCTCCTGCGTCACTGGTGGCATTGGCAGTTTACGTGGCCCACTTCATGGTGGCGCCAATGAAGCCGCAATGGACATGATAGAACCGTGGAAAACCCCAGACGAAGCCGAAGCGGCCTTGATGCAAAAACTCGCCAATAAAGAAAAAGTCATGGGCTTTGGTCACGCTATTTACAGTGAGCGAGACCCACGCAACGACATCATTAAAAAGTGGGCCAAAAAGCTCAGCGAAGACGTCGGCGACGATCACTTGTACGCCGTGTCAGAGCGCTGCGAAGCTGTCATGTGGCGCGAGAAAAAACTCTTCTGCAACGCCGACTTTTTCCACGCCAGCGCATATCGCTTTATGGGTATTCCCACCAAGTTATTTACGCCGATTTTCGTTTGCTCCCGTGTTACTGGCTGGGCCGCTCATGTCATGGAGCAAAGAGCGAACAATCGCATTATTAGACCAAGCGCCGATTATATTGGGCCGGAGCATTCTGAGTGGATCGACATCGACGACCGCCATTAATCCAACATAAGCATAAAAATTTAACGATTAAGGATCACAAATGAGCAATAACGTAGACCTAAACAACCGCCCAGATTACGACCAAGTCATCCAAGATATCGCGGATTATGTACTGAATTTTAAAGTCGAAAGCCAAGAAGCGCTCGACACAGCACGCAATTGTTTAATGGATACCCTCGGCTGTGGTTTGCTTGCCCTACGCTTTCCAGAATGTACTAAACACCTTGGCCCCATTGTACAAGGCACAGTGGTGCCAAATGGTGCTCGCGTTCCGGGTACGTCTTTGTCCCTCGACCCCGTGAAAGCCGCGTGGGACATTGGCTGTATCATTCGCTGGTTGGATTACAACGACACCTGGTTGGCGGCAGAATGGGGACATCCATCTGATAACTTAGGCGGTATTCTGGCCGTCGCCGATCACCTTTCACAAGTTCGACTATCCCATGGCGAAAGCCCAATGACCATGCGTGAAGTGTTAGAAGCCATGGTGATGGCACACGAAATTCAAGGCGTTATCGCCCTAGAAAACTCGTTCAATCGCGTGGGTTTGTGTCACGTTTTATTAGTTCGTGTGGCCTCAGTTGCTGTGGTGACCAAGATGATGGGCGGTGACAGAGAGCAAATAATGGCGGCGATTTCGCAAGCGTGGGTCGATGGTTCAGCCCTGCGGACTTATCGCCATGCGCCAAATGCTGGCTCGCGTAAATCTTGGGCGGCGGGCGATGCAACGTCTCGTGCGGTGCGTTTGGCCGATATGTCAATGCGAGGAGAAATGGGCATTCCCGGTGTGTTAACAGCCGATCAGTGGGGCTTTTATGATGTATCTTTCTCAAAAACAAATAAAGACCAAGCCATCAAACCTGATGACAAACGTGAGTTTTCTTTCTCGCAGGCTTACGGCACCTACGTGATGGAAAACGTCTTGTTCAAGATCTCTTTCCCAGCCGAGTTCCACGCTCAAACCGCCGCCGAAGCGGCCGTTACCTTGCACCCTCAAGTAAAAGATCGCTTAGCAGAGATCGACAAGATAGTGATTCGTACTCATGAATCCGCGATTCGTATTATTTCCAAATCTGGCCCATTGGCAAATGCCGCCGACCGCGACCATTGCTTGCAATACATGGCCGCCGTGCCGTTGGCCTTTGGTAACTTAATCGCTGAGCATTATGAAGACGACTTTCATGCCGCCAACCCCATCATCGATGAACTGCGTGACAAAATGGAAATTGTCGAAGACAAACGCTTCACCGCGGAATATTTAGAAGCCGACAAGCGCTCTATCGCCAACGCAATTCAAGTGTTCTTTAAAGATGGCAGCAGTACCGAAGAGGTCGTGGTGGAGTACCCTGTCGGACACCGTCGTCGTCGCGAGGAAGGCATTCCTTTGTTAGAGCAGAAGTTTAAAAACAACTTGGCAACGCGTTTTCCACATGGTCAATGCCAAACTATTTTTACACTTTGTAAAGACCAGACTGAATTAGAAGCCACTCCTGTGAATCGCTTCATGGACTTGTTTGTTATCGGGTAAAACAAATCGAAAACCCTATAATGCCCCCATAAAACTGGGGGCATTGTTACCTCTAAACCGCCCTGCCTTTTATTCCCCGTCGTTAAAAACAATTCTTAATTATTAAGCAAATTGATTCATTGTATTGTCAATCTGTATACTTGGGTGTATGTTCACCTTAAATAAGAATGATTCTTATAAACACCCCCCAGTAACAGTAACTAATTACCCATAAGGAAATAAACCTCATGTTGTCTTTCGTTAAGAAAGCCTCGTTGCCTAAACAACTTGGTCTCGGCACGTTCATTGCTATTCTTGTTATATTCACCGTGGTTGTCTTGATCATTGATCGACTGTTTAGTTACGAAATCAACAATATAGTAACAAGTCACCAAGAAAAAGAAGTCGCACTGATTGCACAGCAACTTGAAACAAAGTACCAGCTACTAACCAAAACGGCCGATCGATTCAGCGATATGCTGGCCACACAGCTCAATACACTGTCGGTGGATACGAGCCAAACTCGTCCGACACTCACCTTGAAAGGTGTTTCACTTAACAGCGATGCCACCCTATTAAACGAATTCGCACGCTCAGCACAATTAGAAGCCAGCATTTTAACCAAGACCGCAAGTGGCTTGGTGCGAATCAGCACCACGTTAAAAAATCAAAATGGCCAAACGGCAACAGATAGCATAGTAACCGTTCCTAGCGCCATCAAGGCATTGCAAGCACATACAGCGCAAACGGCTCAGACCACGCTTTGGAATAAAAAGTACATCAGCCATTATGCCAGCCTAAGCAACCAACCCAATGTGGTCATTGAGCTGCTTATTCCCTATTCCGCTATTTTAGAATCGTCAGCTCAGTCGATTAACAGCATGCAATTTGGTAAAACAGGTTATGCCTACGTCACCGACACAGGGGCAAACGAGGGCACGATTCTTATTCACCCAAGCTTGGCCGGAAAAAGCCTGTATTCTGAATTTCCTGATTTAAAAAACATCTTCCAACAGATGTACCAAGCAGACAGTGGAATTGTGACCTATGCGGTAGAAATCCCTGGTAAAGGGAAAGAAGCTCGCTCTTCTAAAGCGCTCTATCAGCATGTAAAAGGCTGGGATTGGGTAGTGACATTAAAATCCTATAACGATGAATACCAAGAAGAGATCAATAATATTGTCTGGGCTATTGTCATCGTCTGCGTGCTTGCAGCGTTACTGCTCAGCGCTATTCTATGGTTCTTTATTCGGTCGTCTTTGGCGCCATTGAAAGAGATATCATCTGGACTTCATCAATTAGGTGAAGGCAATTTGGCGTTTCGCTTTAAAACCAAAAAAGACGCTGACAGCAACAACGAGATGGATTTATTACAAAACGATGCCATCCAGATGCGTGACAGTTTAATCGCGTTGGTTAATAACATTCTGACCACAAGCAAAGCGTTGTTACAGTCTACAGACGGCATTTCTTCGGCTAACAATACGCTGCGTAACAGCGCTAATAACAGTCAAGATTCAAGCGCACAAGTGGGTGCCGCGATTTCACAAATCGCCATGTCGATTCAAGAAGTCGCTCAGAGCTCTAATCAGGTATCGGAAGAATCGGTGGAAGTGCGCCAATTAACCCAAGAAGGTAACAGTGCGGTTGAACAAGTGGAGCACACTGTCAGTGACTTGTTGCATGCCTTTAGCAAAGCGTCAGACACCATTCAAGAAGTTGAAAGCAGCTCTAAAAACATTGGTGAAGTGGTTACCGTCATTAGTAACATCGCCGAGCAGACCAATTTGCTTGCCCTTAACGCAGCCATTGAGGCCGCACGCGCAGGCGAGCAAGGTCGAGGCTTTGCCGTGGTAGCCGACGAAGTTCGAGTGCTGGCACAACGTACACAGCAATCGACAGAAGAAATCCGAAACGTCGTTGAACGCCTGCAAAATAACAGCCGTTCTGCCGTAAATGAGATGGAGCAAGGTCGCAATCAAGTTGACGCCAGCGTTCAACAAGCCAATCATGCCAACAGCCTTTTGACAAAGATTTATCAATCCATGCAAAACGTTGAAATTGGCATCAATAATGTCGCCGCCGCAACCGAAGAGCAAAGCGTCGCCTCGACTCAAATTCGTCAAAACTCAGAAGATCTTCAAAAGTCGGCATTAGACACATTGGCACAGGCCAATACATCGCAAGAGCACAGCCAACATATCAGTGAGCTTGCTTCTAAGCTGCAGAAGGACTTGGCTATTTTTACATTGAAAAAATAGTCTAACCGCAAGGAACTTTATGACTCAGTCTGACAGACACCGCCATTGTTTGCTTTTAAAAGGCTCGCCAAATGAGGTGCTGTCAGACTTCCGTCAGCTCTGCGAACATTTTTCCTCTGTATTGATTTCGGCTCATGATGTGGGCCAATACGATGAGTTACTTGCTTCACCTTCCTCACTTCCCCCCCTTAAAACGTGTTCTTTTAAACACGCTCGACAGGAGCTTGGCAGCAGCCACGATGCCATTTTAGTGGATTTATCCCAGGGTGTTTCAGCCAGTGCATTTGCCATATTGGCAGGTACCGTTCGAGGTAATGGAGTATTTGCGATTGCACTGCCCAATGAAGATTGGCTCTCAATGACCGATCAGGACTTAGCGAGATATTTGCCTTGGCCTTACGAACCTGCACAAGTCACTTCAGCGTTTAAGCGCTATCTGCTAGATCAACTTCAAAGCGAGGCATCGCCTTTTCGCTCTGTACCCGATCAGGTTACCGCGCTACCAGCATTGTCTCCAGTAAACGCCAATGCGCCACTGACCAAAGAGCAAACTGACGCCCAAGCCGATTTGTTTGCAGAACAAGCCAAATCCTATGTGCTTATCGCTCCACGTGGACGCGGTAAATCCACCTTGCTTGGCGATTCAATCGCAAAGCTGATTCAAGCAGGAAAGCGCGTTGCTGTTTGCGCACCAAATCAAGAAGCGATTGTTAGCCTAAAAGCACGCTTTGATCAGCAGATGAATCAAAACCACATAAGCCTGCCTTTTTTTGCGCCTGACGCATTAATAAGCGATTCCTCTTATTGGGATTTTTTGTTTGTAGACGAAGCGTCGATGATTCCATTGCCGTTGCTCATGACATTGAACAACAAAGCCGAACATGCTCTTTTTAGCACCACGGACTACGGCTACGAAGGCGCCGGGAAGGGTTTTGGCATTCGTTTTTGCCATCATTTAGCTTCGCAAAAAACACCCCATAAACACGCCTTAAAAACACTCACACTGAACCAACCGATTCGATGGGGGGGAAATGACCCACTTGAGAATTGGATCAACAACTGCTTCTTTTTGGCCCCACCAGAGAACAACGCCAACACCATCAAGGATGTCGATAAAGCGACCATCGAATATTCAAAACTGACAGGCGAGCAATGGCTCACCCGCTCGCCATTGCTCGCCGATACCTTCCAATTACTGGTAAGCGCGCATTATCAAACCTCCCCAGATAACTTGCGTTGGGTTTTGGACGACCCTTCAGTATCAACACATGTATTGCATCGCGCCGGACAAGTACAAAGTGTTGCCATAATGACAAAAGAAGGCAATTTACCAAACACACTAAGCCAAGAAGTGATGCAGGGAAAACGCCGACCAAGGGGGCACTTGGTGCCGCAGTCCTTACTGGCCCATGAAGGAATAGAAAACGCGGGACAGTTCACTTACTGGCGCATCAGTCGTATTGCCACCGACCCAAGTCTGCAAAATCAAGGCTTAGCGTCTCAATTGCTGGCGCAAATAAACAGCGCAGCACAGCAAAATTGCGACTTCTTGTGCAGTAGTTTTGCGGCGACCATCGATGTGGTGTCTTTTTGGTTAAAAAATGGCTATGTTCCCATCAGAATGGGCACCGCCAAAGATCACGCCAGCGGCGGCTATTCGCTAATGGTGGTAAAACCCATATCAGACTCAGCACGCCACTTAACCAGCAAATGGCAAGCCACCTTCATTGAGCAATTTACCCTCAATCTACTGCTGCAATATTCTGATTTACCCACGGAATTGATTCTGCTTATGTTGGGACAATGCTCGCCAGCGCAAGGTAAACTCCCCACTCTGGCGCAATTATCAGCAAAAGACTTACAGGATATTGCGTTGTTTGTAGAGCATCACCGTCCTTTTGACAGTATCCGTGCTGTTTTCCTCAAAGCAACGCTATCGCTTGCCCTACAAGGTCAATTAGACTCCCAAAAAGCCACTCATAGACTGTTATTAGAAGCCGCATTAGGCAGAAACACCGAACATTCTCGCCAAGACGCCAAGTTAGCGGGCAAAAAAGCCATGCATCAAAGTTTCAAAGCCATCTTATCGACACTCCTTATTTAAAATGGGTGAATACCCACCCATTTTTAAATTCACCATGTGTGCAATCCCCCCTATTACATACAGTTTAGTCTTTTAAAAATGCAGCCATTTATTTTCTATTTATAACAAAATCAATAGGTTAAAAAAAAATTAAAGAATTGGCACAGATTGTGTAAACAGTATGACAAGCGCCACCTGTTTTGCTCGGTCGGTTTTGGTAACAAATCCTACTAAAAGTCAGGTAAACAATAATAATTCAGTTTTTGGAGTCTTATAAAAATGAAAAAAATCAGCTTAGCTCTTACATCTCTAGCACTTACTCTTTCTGCTGGCACAGCGATTGCGAACTGTGACCCAGGTGAGCGTGTTGTTAAATTCAGCCACGTAACAGGCGGTACTACTCACCCTAAAGTGGTTGCGGCAAATAACTTTGCAGAACGTGTAAACACAGAAATGAATGGCAAATTGTGTGTTGAAGTTTTCCCTAACTCCACACTATTTGGCGATTCAAAAGAACTTGAAGCCCTACTACTAGGTGATGTTCAGCTGCTTGCTCCGTCATTGTCTAAATTCGGTTCTTACACAGACAAATACGGCGTGTTCGACCTTCCTTTCATCTTTAAAGACATGGATCACGCGATCCGTTTCACCAAAACACCTGAAGGTAAAAAACTTCTTACAGAGATGGATGAATACGCAGGTTTTGTTGGTCTAGGATACTGGATGTCTGGCATGAAATATTTCTCTGCCAACAAACCTCTTTTGGTTCCTAGTGATGCGAAAGGTTTGAAATTCCGCGTACAAACGTCCGACGTTGCTAAGCAAATGATCGCAGCGATGGGCGCATCTCCTCAAGCAATGGCATTCTCTGAAGTATACGGTGCCTTGCAAACTGGCGTTGTAGATGGTCAAGAAAATACTTGGTCAAACATCTACACGAAAAAATTCTACGAAGTACAAGACAGCACAACAGAAACGAACCACCAATTGTTGGCTTACTTGTTCATGACATCGTCTGAATTTTTGAAGAGCCTATCTCCAGAAGACCGTGCTCAGTTCACTCAAATTGCGGATGAAGTTACTCAAGCAGCTAACTTGAACGTAAAAGCAGCAGAAGCGGCTAACCGTGAAAACATCCTAAAAGCCGGCGGCAAAATCAATACGCTGTCACCAGCTCAGCGCCAAGAATGGGTGGACACTATGAAACCCGTTTGGAAGCAATTTGAAAGCTACATCGGTAAAGATTTGATTGACGCTGCTGCCGGCGCTTAATCACTCTACTACCCAGCAGTGAGCTGACCTTAGCAGGTCAGCTCTTGTGATTTCCCCCTGTGCTCACTTGATAACGGCCTGATGTTGGCCAACCTCAGACACAGATGACACCACTAAGCTGCTTTTTACTCTGTTCTGGTCCACTTAGTTAAGGAGACCCCCATGGCACTTTGGCCGCATCTTTACTTACTTATTTTCATCATTATTCTTTGGGTGCTGGAAAAACGCTTCCCAAAAGTCATGGAACGAGCGGAAGAAAACCTGTTAATCATCGTTATTTCTTCCATCATGGCGGTATCGTTTGGACAGGTTATCGCACGTTACGGCTTTAACACAGGCTGGGACGCTGCACTCGAATTTAATACCGTTGCCTTTTCATGGTTGATCCTTTTGGGCATGAGCTACGGTATCAAAACGGGCCTTCATCTTGGCGTCGATATTGTGCTTAACGCCGTTCCAAAACGCATCACAAAAGCCTTGTCTTTATTTGGTGCGGCGGCGGCCATGCTATACGGTCTGATCCTGCTCGATTCCACTTGGTTGGCGATGTTGGGTGTCGACGTTAGTGGTGGCGCAATCGAATATTGGTTAAAAATGTTCAAAATCGGCATAGGCTCTGAAGAATTGCGTTACCCAGAATTTGTTCAAGAAATGTTTGGTTTACGTCCACGCGTCCATCGTTGGATTGTGTTGGTTATTCTGCCAATCAGTTTGGCTCTACTTTCTTACCGATCTCTGCAAGCCTTTATTGATATCGCACGTGGCAAACGTGACATGTTGATCAGTGGTCATGAAGCGCAAGATCTTGTTAAAGAAAATCAAAACGTCTTGAAAGACTAGGCGTAGGAGCTTAATTATGGAATCAATCATTCTATTTTCACTGGTTATTGTCCTGCTATTTATTGGCTTGCCAGTGGGTATCTCGTTGGGCTTATCGTCCATCTTGTTTATTACTTTTTTCTCACATGACTCTTTGTCATCGGTTGCTATTTCTCTGTTTGGGGCGGGTCAGCACTATACGTTGTTGGCTATCCCGTTTTTCATTATCGCTTCATCTTATATGTCGACAGGCGGCGTAGCGAAACGTTTGATTAATTTCGCGATTGCCAGTGTTGGTCATTTCCGTGGTGGCTTAGCGATGGCGTCTGTGTTGGCGTGTATGATGTTTGCGGCCTTGTCTGGATCGTCTCCAGCAACAGTGGTTGCCATCGGCACTATCGCCATTGCGGGTATGACTCAAGTAGGTTATTCAAAAGAATTCGCCGCAGGCATCATTGCTAACGCGGGTACATTGGGTATTTTGATCCCACCATCCATCGTAATGGTAGTGTATGCGGCGTCCGTAGACGTGTCTGTTGGTCGTATGTTCTTGGCTGGGGTTATTCCTGGCTTGATGGCTGGCGGTATGTTGATGTTGGCCATCTATGTGGTAGCGCGTATCAAAAAGCTACCAGCGGAAGAATGGAAAGGCTTTGGCAATCTAATTCGTGGTGGTAAAGAAGCGGGCTGGGGCTTGTTCCTAGTTGTGATCATCATGGGTGGTATTTACGGTGGTGTGTTCACGCCAACAGAAGCGGCGGTGGTTGCGGCGGTTTACTCTATGTTCATCGCACTGTTTGTTTACCGTGACATGGGCCCGTTAAAAGGCCAAACATGGACAAACGACAACGACGCACCTCATGCGCGTGTTGGCTTTAACGGTACCGTTTATGGCGTGTCATTCTTCCTAGTGTGGGAAATCATGTCGTTCTTCATGTTCGCTGACAGCGAAACAGTGACAGGCGGCGATCGCGCTACTTGGGGTGCGATCATGTCCGTTGCCTTGGCGATCTTCTACGTTTACAAACGTTCTAGCAAACTAGAACAATCGATTGGCGCTTGTTTGACGGCGGGCATGCCAATTTGGGGTCGTAACTTATCTATGATGCTTCGTGGTTTCTTCCCATCTTTGTTTGGCGAAGAGTCTCGCAAAGTTATGTTGGAAGGCACAAAAACCACCATCATGCTGATGTTTATCATCGCCAACGCTTTGTTGTTTGCGCATACATTATCGGCAGAGCGCATTCCACAAATGATCACCGAGTGGATGCTTGGTGTCGGCTTTAACTGGTTTACGTTCCTAATCGCTGTCAACATCTTGCTGTTGATCGGTGGTCAGTTCATGGAACCATCTGGTCTATTGGTTATCGTTGCCCCTGTGGTGTTCCCGATCGCAATGGAGTTGGGCGTTGATCCGATTCACCTAGGTATCATCATGGTGGTAAACATGGAAATCGGTATGATCACACCACCGATTGGTTTGAACCTGTTCGTAACGTCCGGCATCACCGGTATGAGCTTGGCGCGTGTGGTAAAAGCCGCCATGCCATTCGTACTCGTATTGATGGTGTTCTTGGTGATGGTGACTTACATCCCTGCATTGTCTACCGCATTGCCTTACAGCATCATGGGACCAGAGATCGTTCAATAACGGTCTCATTTACCCAAACTGTAAGCAGAAAATTTATAGAGTTTAGCGCCCTTCGGGGCGTTTTTTTTGCGCTCGACTCTGCAGATGTCCTTCAAACTACAGCAATACAATCGCTTGCCAAATCAAGCGCAGCGCCATGATGGTCAATACAATGTTAAAGATCCGATGAAAATGACGATCTGGCATACGTTTCAGCAATCTAAGACCCACCCAAGTTCCTAGCGCACCACTCAACACCATACAAAACAATAACGGCAGCCAAGCGCCTAAAGGAAAACCTGCCGCTTCAAACACGGTTACTTTTAAAACATGTTGCAATGACATGGCCGTGGCAAACGTGGCAACGGTGCGAAATCGATCCGCATGAATCTGTTTTACAAATGCCGCGACCAAAGGCCCTGTCGCTCCAGCAAACAAGGTGATAAATGTCGTAACGGCTCCCGCTATGACGGTTCCCCATGTGCCTAAAATCATTTTGGGTAATGTTGGCCCCCAGCATAAATACAAAATAAACAAAGCAATGGTGAGATACATAATCGCCGGTGGTAAAGCCACCAAGACAAAGCTACCAATAAAGGCTCCCAGCAGTGCACCAGGCAAGAAAGCCGCAATCAGCTTCCAATCGATATGTCGCCAGCTCATCGCCGCTCTGCCTGCGTTTGAACCCAACTGAGCAACACCATGCAACGGAATAATCAACTGAGGCGGTAGCACTTGCGCCATCACACCCAATAGCATCACACCACCGCCAGCACCAAAGCTCGCGGTGAAAAAAGACGTGAGCCCTGACACAACCACCAACAAGACGACAATGTGCGGGGAAACTTGCTCAAATAGCACAGAAAAAAAGGTCATAGGCACCGATTTCGTAAGGAGGGAAACAAGGGAGAATAGCAAAATGGGCAGTAAAAATCTTAGCCTGCCCATTCTTATCAGTGATACAGAAAATTAGGAGTTAAAAAGAGACTATTTAGGCAATTACTGCTTATAAAGGTCTTTATCCAAATCGTACTTACGCATTTTGTCGTAAAGCGTCTTACGCGGTAAGCCAAGCGCGTCCATGGTGTCTTTAATAGACCCTTTTTGACGCAACAACTCCTGCTCTAACAGCGTTTTCTCAAAGCGCTCCATTTGCTCAGGCAATGTCATGACCCCTGGGTTATTTTCATTGATAATGATTTGATCAAATTCAAAAGACCCCGCTTCCCCCATTAGGACATAACGTTCCGCAAGGTTTCGCAGCTCACGCACATTGCCCGGCCAGTCGTAGCTCAATAAACTGTGCATTCGCGCCGCAGACAATGGTTCAGATTCACGCTTGTACTGAGCAATAGCCACCAAACAAAAGTGCTGCCACAGCAATGAGATATCGTCTTTTCTCTCTCGCAATGGTGGAATGTCCACACGTACAACGTTAAGCCGATAATACAAATCTTCGCGGAAAGTACCGCCTTCACTTAGCTGTTTCAGATCAACTTTGGTCGCGGCCAAAATCCGTAAATCCAAGTCGATAGCCGTGTTAGACCCCAAACGCTCCAAGCGTCGCTCTTCTAACACTCGCAATAAACGAATTTGCATCGACATGGGCATGCTTTCTATTTCATCTAAAAATAGCGTGCCACCGTTCGCGTGTTCAAGCTTACCGATCCGTTGCGTTTTAGCATCGGTAAACGCGCCTTTTTCATGACCAAACAGCTCAGATTCCATGATCGAATCAGGCACCGCGCCGCAGTTAATCGCCACAAAAGCATGACCACGCCGGGAACTGTGTTCGTGAATATAACGGGCCACCAGCTCTTTACCGGTTCCCGTTTCACCTTGAATCAGAATATCTGCAGCGGTGTCCGCCACATGCAACAAAGCCTGACGTAAACGATGAATACCCGGTGTGTTGCCAATGATACGAGGCCCCGGAGCGTTTTGCGCGGCCAACTCTAGACGTAAATTGCGGTTTTCAAGGGTTAAGCGGCGTTTCTCTGAGGCTCGACGAACCACCTCTATAAAGTCTTCATTCGAGAACGGCTTTTCAATAAAGTCATACGCGCCGTCACGAATCGCACTCACCGCCATGCTAATGTCACCGTGCCCCGTGATCAGAATGAACGGAATTTCTGCATCAATTTTTTTGACGTCTTCAAACAGCTCTAAACCACTTTTGCCGGGTAAGTTAATATCGCTCACAATCACCCCAGACCAATCCAGTGACAATTGCTCAATCACACCTTGAGCGGTTGCAAACTCAGTCACATCAAAATCTTCAAGTTGCAATGTCTGAGAAATCGCGATGCGAACCGCTTGTTCATCATCGATCAATAAAACTTGCTTGCTGTCCGGCATTAAGATTCCTCTTTGGCAATAATGCTTTGCGGGCTAAATCGGGGTAGCCTAACACAAAATTCTGCCCCCCCAGAGTCTCGATTTTGCGCACTGATCTGTCCGCCCATCGCTTCAACGATACGCTGACTAATAGACAAGCCCAATCCCAATCCTAAACCAGAAGATTTGGAGGTAAAAAAAGGTTCAAATAAATGTTTGGTGGCTTCTTCGCTCAAACCATTACCCGTATCTTGGACACTGATAATAATTTGCGCGTCCGTTGCTTTTTGCTCTATTAAGACCCGACGCTCGTTCGTGGCGTCTTCCGCTATCGCATCCGCCGCATTGGCCAACAAATTCACCAGCACCTGTTCCAAAAAGACCATGTCACCATTCACAATAAAGCCCAAATCCTCCCCGACTATGAGCTCAATATTGGCCTCTTTATAGCGTGGGCTCATAATCTTTAGAGCACCCACAATGGCCGTCTGCACTGCAATTGGCCCCTGCTGCACATCCCCTTTTCGAGCAAAGACCTTGAAGCGAGCAATAATATCACCCATGTGGTGACCAAGCTGGCTAATGTGTTGCAGATTCGCATGGGCTTGCTCATATTGCCCACGGTCTAAAAATTTCAATCCATTTCCGGCAAACGCTCGGATCGCCGTTAAAGGTTGGTTTAACTCATGATTCAGTCCCGCACTAAGCTGCCCTAACACAGCCAATTTGGCGGTTTGTATGAGCTCGCGCTGCGTGCCTTTATGCTCTTCAATCTCTTGGCGTAATCGCGTGTTGGCGCCTTGCAGTTCAAATGTACGCTCTTTGACTCGTTCTTCTAGATCAATACGCGCTTGGGTGATGTCTTGTTCGTAACGTTTCCGCTCAGTCATGTCATGAAAGGTCACCAAATAACTGCGGCGATTAGGCAGCTGCATCTCACATAAGGTCATTTCTACCGGTACAGATTGGTTTGAATAACACAAATGCCCCTCTCGAGTGAGAACCTTAATGCCTAAGTCACTTGCGGCGTCCAAAAAATCATCCTGAGAGGTTGTGATGACTGAACTTTGTTCATCGGGTTGAAACAAGGTATCCAATGTCTGTCCCACCAGTGGTGACAGTGGTTGTCCCACTAGCTTTTCAACCGCCGGATTAAAGGATTCTATTTTGTGATGCTCATCCAATGTCACCAAGCCCGCTTGTGTGTTTTGAATCACTTCGCGAATGTAGGCTTGATTGTGTCGCGTCATTTCATTGGCATCAGAACGCTCTCGTAGCATTCGGCTTCGTAACATAGCCAAGCCAAAAAGCAACGCTGTGATGGTCACACCGCCAGCAAAAATAGCGCGCCATAGGGAAATCTCTTCGTTAATGGTTTTTAGTGGCGCCAATATCGAAATTTTGAAGTCCAATAAACGAATCGGGCGACTCATGCGCAAAAATGACATTCGCTGTAACTCTTCGGTGCCATTAGTCATGGTGTTTTCTAACACGTCGATGACCTGAGATTTTTCATCAAACGGTTTTTGATAGACGATCGCCAGCTTTTCAATGGATTGTCCAAAATAGCGTTGTGAATCGGCAATGCGTTGCAATTCCAAATGAGACAATTCTCCTAGCACGCGATACAGCCAATTCGGGCGAGAACTGCTGAACACAATGCCATCGGGATCAAGTAATAAAAATTCGTAATGCTGATTCGCAAAGCGTTTTTCAAATTGTGTCAGATCCACTTTGACAACGGCCACACCAATAATGGAATCGCCTTCATAAACAGGATAGGAAAAATAATACCCGCGCCGATTCGACGTGGTGCCCAGCGCATAATAACGCCCCGGCTTGCCCCGAATGGCGTCTTTAAAATAGGGGCGAAAGGCGAAATTACGGCCGACAAAACTGGCCTCTTCACGGTAATTAGACGCCGCAATGGTCAACCCTTCCATATTTAAAATGTAGCTGTCTGAGGCTTCAGTAATGCGGTTGATTTGCTCAAGCTCGCGATTCAACTGATTAATATCCGATTCAAAGCCATCGCGCAGTGCTTTTCTGACCCGATCGTTGGACGCCAATAACGTCGGCATGTGCTGATATTTGGCAATGGCGCTTTCTAACACGCTGGCAAGCTGGTTTAACTGCTCAAAGGAATCAATGCGTAACGCTTTAATTTGCTGGTTTCGTAACGCTTCTCCGCCCTTCCAAATAGACAGCGACGTGATGATAAACACCACCACATACAGCCAAAACACATGTTTTTTAATGCGGTTTATATCGAAAAATTTGACGTTCAAACGGCCACGCTCACTCAAGTAATGATCCTGCAGAAGGGACAGACTAAATGTGTGTCTTGGATTGAATTCATGTGCGCTTTAAGGCATCTTTGAAGGATACGCAAAACTGTGCACGTTTTATGAATTTTATTAAATAGGATAAAAATGCATTCCATCAGTATACATTGTCAATCGATTGATGATCTCATTCAAAAACTGGAAGGAATACAGCCGCCCGACCTTATCCAACTATACGGCACCTTTTCGATTAAAGAAGCCAAACCATGGGCAATATATTTAACACAGTGCTTTCCAGACGCGTGCCGTATTGGTATGGCAAGCCAGCGACACATCTCAAACGGCCAAGTCAAAAATGATGGCGCCACGCTGATTTTATCCTATTTCAAACGCAGTCACCTGACTTATAACACGGTCCCTTACGACGACCAAAAAATTGAACGATCAGGCCAGCAATTGTTCGCTCCTTTTCTTGCCAGCGATGAAAAAAACCAAGCCAGTGCCTACATTGTGTTGGCCGATACAAAAGACGCCATTCAAGATGACTTTTTCCGCGTCTCCCAAGAAAACGACCTAACCATTAGTGGTGGACGAGCAGGCCTATTCGAACCAGGCAATAGCTGGGTACTGTGCCAAGAAAACTTATACCAAAATCAATCTGTTGCTGTGGGCATCATTGGTGAATATTTAACGCAGCAGCGCGATGTCTTCGTCGACAATATCGCCATAGGTCGTCGAATGTTGGTCACCGCCAGCGAAGGCAAAGTCATTAAACAAATCGACCATTTGCCTGCTCAGCAAATTTATCAACGCTATTTGTCCAATGGCGAACGAATCAGTCTGACACTTGCCAACCGATTCGCACTGACAACCGTACACAATAACGTAGAAATAAACGCGGTTCCGCTCAGCTGGGAAGGCGACGGCGGCATCTTAATGAGCGAAGCCATACCAGAGGGCGCGTACGTTAAATTTCTCTATTTTCACCCCGCTCAGTCGCTCTACTCTATCGTTCCTAAGATTCAGCACCTCAATGAACAACTGCCTGAAAGCATTTTTGTGTTCAATTGCATCAGTCGCGAAGACTTTCTGGAAGAAAAGCCAACCGATAAACTCAGCATGCTTAATCAAGTGCTGCCATTGCATGGAACCTACTGTTTTGGAGAGTTCTTTTCGACTCAATTTGGCACAAGAATCATGCAACATGCGCTCACTTATTTGGCAGTTCATGAATCTGGCTGCGGCCTAAAACGAGAAGCGGAGCCGATCCAGCTTCCGGATGAACGCGACTCTTTAGCCCCCATGTTCAACCTAATTGGTAATGCATTCCAAGAACTGGAACAAGAACACGCTTCTTTTGGCTACTCCTGCGCTAACCCAGACACCAACAACGATTGGCTACACGATCTGCAAACCGGGTTACTGAATCGTTTTTCATTACTGGGGCGCTTGACCAATCATCAAGACATCGCCCACCTTGTGGTTATGCGCATTCGTAATTTTCGATTAATCAATCAACAATATGGCTACAACGCCGCAGACGATTTGTTTGCCCAATTAGCCCATTATTTAAAACGTCGTCTGGGCACCAACTCTGTGGGCATTGAATTTACCTGTTATCGCCTGTCAGCCAACGAAATCGCCGTGTCGATTCACAGTCAGATTGCACCGAATAAAATTCTTCGATTGTTTCGCAATTTAGCCGAAGACATCGAAAACGAAGAATTCTCCACCATGAAAAAAGTGGAGCATTTGCTCACACTAAGCTTGTCTGTTGGTATGGCGTCAGTGCTTGATCAAAATGGTCGTGCGCTTTGCGATCAATCGCATTTGCTGATCAAAGCCAGCGAAGCAAGACGCTATGCGCAAATGAATAATCAACCCATTTATTGGAATGGCGACCTGCCTGATAATGCCTCCACCGAAGAAAATCTGGATTGGATTTTAAAGATTCGTAAAGCGCTAGAAAACGATGACATTTTCGCCTACTTCCAACCTTACTATGACAGCAAAACAGGAGAAGAAATCGGCGCAGAAGCGCTGCTCAGAGCACGCATCGATGGGCAAATCGTCAGTCCAGCGTTCTTTTTAGACTTGATAAAACAAACGCAATTGTACTCAAAAATTACTCTAACCATGCTCGCAAAGTGCGAACGTATTCTTAACACTTATCCTAAGGTAAACGTCGCCTTAAACTTATCTGTATTGGACTTTAAACATTACGCCACGTTAAAAGCCCTGCGCCAGTTTTTTGCACGCAACAAGGTAAATGGGCGTTTGACACTGGAAATCACCGAATCCGAATCCATCCAAGACTACGATTGGATCAGCCCAATTATTAATGAATTCAGAGAAGCTGGTGCGCTATTGGCCATAGACGATTTTGGGGCAGGCTATTCTAACTTAGAAAAACTCATCGCATTGAACCCAGACATTCTCAAGCTGGATGGCTGCATTATCAAAACCATTGATAAAGACGAAAAACTGCAAAAGTTAGTACAACATACCAACAACCTTGCCCATTCTCTGGGAATAAAAACCCAAGCCGAATTTGTACACAACGACGCCGTCAAACAACACTTAATAGACTTGAAAATAGATTACTTACAAGGGTATCACTTATCCGAACCACTCAGTGAAACCGAGTGGCTTGAACGTCATTAAACACATACATCGCTTTCTTTGCTTATGCCCGCGCATGAGCAAAGGGCAGAACCTCAGTAATGTGTGTTTTATGACACAACAGCATGAGTAGACGATCAACGCCTAATGCCACCCCAGCGCAATCGGGCAGTCCACTTTGTAATGCGCTAATTAGTCGTTCATCAAACTGCCGATTCGACAAACGCATTTCCTGACGTGTTCGCTTATCTTCGGCAAAGCGTCTTGCTTGCTCCTTAGCATCCGTCAATTCATGATAGCCGTTCGCCAGCTCCATGCCTTGCCAATACAACTCGAAACGCGACGCCACCAGCAAGCCATGCTCATCGACAACTGTTTTTGCTAGGGCTGCCTGAGACGCGGGGTAACTGTGAATAAAACAAGGGGTGTATTGACCAATAGCAGGCTCAACTACACTAGAAAAAAGTAACTCAAGCAAGGTATCGCGATCATCTTCCTGCAAGCCGTATTCTGTGTGTTCATGAGCACATTCTTGTAACTGGAACAATGTCGCAGTGAAAGGATCAAGTCCGGTATGACGTAAAAACGCCATTTGATAACTGAGTCGCTCGCACGTCAACGTCTCGTCATTTAACAGCACCGACAGCAACTGTTGAATCTCATCCATCAATTGCCAATGATCAAATCCCACGCGATACCACTCCAGCATGGTAAATTCGATGCTATGGCGGCGGCCAATTTCCTCGGCTCGGAACACTTTTCCCAACTGATAAATAGAACCAGAGCCTGCGCATAACAAACGCTTCATAGCGAACTCTGGAGAGGTTTGAAGGTAATACGTCAGGTCTTCACCTTGGGAACGCGTCTGACTGGTTAATACTTCAATATGTGGATCAGTAATACTGCCCAGAGACAGACACTGAGTATCCACCTCCATCACCTCACGCGAATCGAAAAAAGCGCGAATAGCTTTCAGTAACTGCGCACGCTTTTGTAAAATCGAGAGATCTGCACTGGGTTGCCACAAAGAAGCATCGTACATAAAAAACACTCTGAAAAATAAAGTGCATCATAACAAATACAAGGTCACAAATTTACTGCGAAGAACACTATTTTCATCTCCGCCATGCCAAACGTAGGCGTGAACACTAAATCAATGTCATGCTTGATTTTCAGATCATTTTGACAAACCTAAGCCGAAAAACACTGTTGATAAACACAGTACTTATCAACAGCCAAGTAAACAGCTCCGCTATAAATCGAACTGCGATGGCAACATCACCACGTCTCGAATCGTCACATGGCGAGGACGCGTTAGCATGAAAATGAGAGCGTCAGCCACATCGCTGGCTTCCATCAAGCTGCCTTTTGCCTTCGCTTCTGCCAATTTTTCAGCAGGCCAATCGGATAACAAGGTGGTTATTACTGGGCCTGGGGACACAGAGCCAACGCGAATACCATGGGGACTGACTTGTCTGCGGACAGTTTGAACAAAGCAATTCATCGCCCATTTTGAAGACGCGTAAACCGGCTCCCAAGGCGTTGGAAAATGCCCTGCTAACGAACTGGTGATTAAAATATCACCCACGCCTCGTTCAATCATATGCGGTAACACATCGCGCACGTTTTTAATGACCACGTTGATATTCAGATTCAACATGCGATCTATGGCGTCGTTATCGGCATCGACTAAATCACCGCCCACATACAAACCTGCATTCGCGTGAAAAATATCGATCACCTTGGTTTTCTCTAAAATACGCGGAACCAAAGCGGAGCAAGCCGCAGGATCAAGCAAATCTGCCGCAAGCGTCACGACGTTATCGCCATGTTGTTTTTGCAATGCATTAAGCGCCGCTTCATCACGGTCAACAATGACAACGGTTGCGCCTTCGGCCAACATGCCTTCCACGCTGGCCAACCCAATTCCAGAGGCGCCACCCGTTACTACGGCTACTTTTCCAATTAATGCGTTAGACATGCGTTACCTACTTATTGTTATTGATGGATAAATTTTCAGATGAAACACGCTACCACTCTATGATGAAAAAATTCTGCTACTTTTTTGCGCATAACTGATCTTAAACAAAGGCCGCCGCCAGAACACCACGCTTGCCTGTGCTTTTTTATTGTTCAGTTTTTTTGATCATTTACCTCAAAATCCTCCGTTACTTAATTGTTTTTTTTAGCGGTATAGTTCGCTCATCGTAAACAACCTCTATTTAGGCAAGGAAATACTATGAACTCTCTAATTCAAACAATCACTAAAACAACGTCTGGCGTGGCAAGTACGATTTTGCGCATTCCGGTTGGCTTGATTCTTATGGCGCATGGTGCGCAAAAACTGTTCGGCATGTTTGGCGGATATGGTTTGGAAGGCACTGGGCAATTTATGGCGTCACTTGGCTTAGAACCAGGTTACTTGATGGCTCTGCTCGCTGGCAGTGCAGAATTTTTCGGTGGTTTGGCTCTGGTGATTGGTTTACTCGTGCGCCCGGCCTCTGCAGTTATTGCCTTTACTATGGTCATGGCTATTTTCTCTGTGCACATTTCAAACGGATTATTCATGGCTAACAATGGCTATGAATACGCGCTAACCCTTTTGATCGTTGCCATGTCGTTGGTATTCAGCGGTGCTGGCGCGCTATCTGTTGATAAAGCCCTATCCAGCAAGCACTAATCGAACTAGCATTGTCCTGTTCTTTCAACACCTCGCAGCAAATGTCGCGAGGTGTTGAAATCAAACCTGTGGGTCTTACAAAGCTGGTTAGGTACTCAAAATTACCTGATTGCGCCCCTGCTCTTTTGCTTTGTATAAGGCCGCATCCGCACGATTAAGCACTTGCTCATAATGCTCATCACTTGCCTTGCACATAGCTACACCAAAGCTCGCCGTGACAAACAAAGCTTCGTGCATGTCGGTTGATTCCACTCTCTGACGAAGCCGTTCCGCCATGTCGTGTGCCGTTTTTTCCTTAACATTTGGCAACAGTACAGTAAACTCTTCGCCACCAAAACGAGCAACCATACCAGCGTCACCAATAACGTCGACCAATATTGTCGCCATTTTTTTAAGCACTTTATCGCCTATTGAATGTCCGTAGTGATCATTTATTTTTTTAAAATGATCAGCGTCCACCATGATGACAGCAAATTCATGATGTGACTCTCGAACGGATTGATACTCTTTCTGTAAGGCTTCATCTAATGCTAAACGATTAAACACCTGTGTCAGTGGGTCTTGGCGGACGATGGCCTTTAAAGATTGATTACTGGCTTCTAATTGCGCGGTTCGTGCCTGAACCTTGGCCTCTAAAGTCACGTTTAATTGCAATAATGTTTGCTCGCGGTCCAATAACGATGACATCATTTCCTGTAATGAGCGACTCAAGCTGGTGACTTCATTTAAGTGGCTGTCATCTTGGAAAGTTACGTGACGATCTCCTTGCTGAATCCGCTTTGCCGTTCTGGCTAATCGCTCTAAAGGAAGACTTAGTGAACTGGCTAGCCGATAGGCCAGCAACATACAAAACAGCGTAGATATTGCCCCTAATATCAACAACAGACGATGCACTTCCCTCACAGATTGCATCGCAATATCAGCGGGTTGTCGCACCACAATACGCCAGCCTAATTGAGTAGATTGCGGAGAAACCACTGTCACAAGACTGGTAAGGTAATTTTCATTGTCAGACCAAACAACAGATTCGAACTGACCACTGTTAGGCAGAGTGTTAGGCACATCCATCTCACCCACATAATTGTCTGGGTAAATGATTTCTTGGTTATTATCGATGATAAAAATATCCACCGACGCTCCGTTAAACTCATTATTAAAAGACGAAGCAAGCACCTCTTTCACCCACGCCCAATCAGCATGAGTCGCCACAACACCTTTTAGCACTCCGTCTTTCCCAATCACCGGCGCAGCAAAGTCCACAAACCGAATAGGCATGCCGTCTTTGGGTTTCGGCAATAACTTTTCGAGCAAAAGTGCTTTATGAACATCGCCGATATAAGCACCAGAATGGCTGTGGATAAACCAAGGGCGCTGACTAACATCCGCGCCTTTCAAAACCCCATCACCTGACGCCAACACAATGCCATTTTCATCAGCAAACCCAATCCAAGCATAATGTTTGTAAGAGTTTTTGATTTGATCAATGGTTTCTTGCAGCCCGCTGAGATCTTGGCCCTCATAAAGAGAAAGGCGTTTGCTCAATAGAACAATTTCCCGTTCACGTTCAATAAGGCTCGCTGTCAGCATATTTGACACCGATTGACTGATGCTAACCAATGACTCGCCACTGGCTGCCGAAAGTCGAGTGGAGGCAACATGATAGAGATAAGTAACAAGTACCAAACTAAGAGACAACAACAGGCCACCGGTTAATAAAGTAATGCGGCTGCGAAATGTATTAACCCCTTTGAACACCATGAAAGAGACCTGCTATGACGTATTATAAATAATTATAGAATAAGCAATAAATCATGCCTTATACAGACAATTCTCCAACAAAAAAGGCCCTCGATAGTCTCCTATCGAGGGCCCTTCAATTTACTCGGTACGTTGCCTCAGGAATTATTTACCTGTTGCGCGAGAAACGTATTCGCCAGTACGAGTATCAACACGCAGCACTTCGCCGATATTAATAAACAGTGGTACACGAACCATAGCACCCGTTACCAAGAAAGCAGGCTTAGAGCCGCCGTTCGCCGTATCGCCTTTTACACCTGGATCGGTTTCTTTTACTTCAAGTTCAATGAAGTTAGGGGCTGCAACCGCCAATGGCGCGCCGTTGTATAATGTTACAACGTATTTTTCTTGCTCTTTTAGCCACTTAATCGTGTCGCCAACGGCCGTTTCATCCGCTGCGTGTTGTTCAAAAGAACCATCCACAGCCATGAAGTGCCAGAATTCACCGTCGGTGTACAAGTACTCCATGTCGGTGTCCATTACGTCAGCAGATTCAAGCGTATCGCCCGATTTAAAAGTACGCTCCCACACTCGTCCAGAACGTAGGTTACGTAGCTTAATGCGGTTAAAGGCTTGGCCTTTACCTGGTTTAACATGTTCGTTATCGATAATCGAACATGGATCACCGTCAACCATTACTTTCGCGCCGCTGCGCATATCGCTGGTAGAAATATTAGCCATACATCCTCACAGTATATTTTTAGAGAAAAGGCTCTGACTGGCGTATCATGTCAGTCCCAAGATCTCTGCAAACTCTTTTTCACTTCCTGATACACAGTAGAAAAGAGCGTTTGCAAAGATCTCTGAGAGCCATCGGCCAAGTAGGCCAAAATAAGTTGGCGCAATCATAACCCAAATGAACACAATTTTGCAGATATTTGACGTGATCCCTATTCAAACTAAGAACAATGTAAGCTGGTCGCAACACCTGTCGCAGGCCATCACCTCGTTACCCGAACTGGTTGAGCATTTAGGCTTGCCAAAAAGTCTCGCTCAACAAGGCGCAGAAGCGCATCAGAGCTTCAAATTGTTGGTGCCGCGCCCTTATTTGTCTCGCATTGAATATGGCAATCCAAACGATCCGCTGCTGTTGCAAGTTTTACCCAGCCTCTCAGAAATGCAGAAAGTCGTAGGCTACACAAAAGACCCGTTAGAAGAAGCTGACCACAATCCGCAAAAAGCCATCGTACATAAATACAAACGCCGTTTATTGGTGATCACCACAGGCACTTGCGCGGTAAATTGTCGCTATTGCTTCCGTCGTCATTTTCCTTATGGCGAAAATCAACTGGCGCAAGCCGAGTGGGAATCGGTAATCGACTATCTAAAAGCCCACCCAGACGTCAACGAAGTGATCTTGAGCGGTGGCGACCCTTTGATGATGAAAGACAGCTTGCTCGCCGATAAGCTCCATAAACTGGAGGCCTTGCCGCAAATTAAACGCCTACGCATTCATTCACGTTTGCCTGTTGTTATCCCTGATCGTGTTTGCGACGACATGCTAACGTGGATCACAGCCAGTCGCCTCGACATCGTCATGGTGTGGCACATTAATCATGCCAATGAAATGGATGAAGAGCTTGCTCAGGCAGCCTACAAGCTCAAAAAAGCAGGCGTCACCTTGCTTAACCAAGGGGTACTATTGAAAGGCGTTAACGACTCGGTAGAAGCCCAAGTCAACTTGAGCGAGGCCGTTTTCGATGCCGGCATTTTGCCGTACTACATGTTCACTTTAGATCCGGTAGACGGCGCGGCGCATTTTGATATTTCTATCGAAGATGCTCAACGCTTGATGGGAAAAGTGGCTGCGGAATTACCAGGGTATTTAGTGCCAAGGCTAGCCAAGGAAATCCCTGGCAAGCCTGCGAAAAGTGTCTTCGCTCCGACTTTTTAGAACGAATAAACTTTAGTAAGAATGTACTTTATTCACTGTCTTTACCTAAGCAGTGCAATCCGCCCCACTTTTACTTGCTGACGTCGAATGCTCACGTTCGGCGCCAGCTGGTATAAGTCGCCATTTCGACCAATTAATTGATCTGGCACATGACTGAGTTTCGCCACTTCAGCGTGAGCATCTAAATGCTGAGGTTCGCCATGAACGGGAATGGCCAGTTGAGGCTGAACCCAAGTATAAAGCTGCTTGAGTTCTTCACGGCAGGGATGACCACTCACATGAATGGTTAAATCGGTGTCATGAGCTTGCAAGGTGCGGATTTTTCGACCTTTAAATTGCTCGACCAATCTGTCGATGGCTTGCTCATTGCCCGGAATTCGCATGGAACTGAAAATCACCAAATCATCGGCTTCCAGACTTAGATCAAAGCAATTGTCTGCGGCGAGTCGGTTCAAGGTCGCCCTTGGTTCGCCTTGGCTTCCCGTCACCACCGCCAGCACTTCTTCTCTTGGTAAGTAACCAAGATGTGCGGCATCAATAACCGGCAAATCATCAGGCCAATGCCCAGTTACTCGAGCCGCACTGACCATGTTGGTAAGCGATCGTCCGATCAAAGCAAGATAACGACCGGTTTCTTTTGCCACCTGTCCCAATGCAATTAGGCGTGCAACATTGCTGCTGAAACAGCCGACAACAACACGATTTTTTTCGGCTTCAATGGTGGTTAATAAGCCCTGATAACAGTCGCTTTCAGACGGCGAAAAACCCTCTTTTAATGCATTGGTGGAATCACACACCATGGCGAGAATGTTTTCTTTGGCTAACGCTTGAAAGGCGGCAGGAGAAAAACCATCACCTAAGATGGGTTTTTTATCGATTTTCCAATCGCCGGTATGAAAAATTCGCCCTGCCGGCGTGTCGATGGTCATCGCATACGGTTCTGGAACCGAGTGCGTCAATTCCAACCATTTGACATTAAACACACCGATTTTTTTGGTTTCGTTTTCTTTTACTTCGATAATAGGCACTTGATCGGTTAAGCCGACCTGAACCAACTTACGACGCAGCACTTCGGCGGTAAACGCCGTGGTATAGACAGGGCATTTAAAACGTCGCCACAAAAATGGCAATGCGCCCACATGATCTTCATGAGCATGAGTAATAACGATGCCAGCCAAACGCTCTTTTTGCTCACTAATAAAACGTGGATCAGCGCAGACAATCTCGGACGTACGCAGGTCATCAGGCGTTAATGGCTCATTAAAAGAAACGCCGCAATCCACCATCAACCACTGGCCATCGTGGCCATACAAGTTCATGTTCATGCCAATTTCGCCAGTGCCACCGAGAGGCAAAAACCATAAATCCTCTTGCGAGGGAATCAAAGATGAAATAACCCACTCCTTGTGATGATCAGCAGTAACCTCTGCCGTATTGTGTCTATGGTACGCATTTTCCGTTAATATCCCAGCTTACACTGAAAATAGAGAGGCAAAAGGCCTTTTCTTCTTTTTATTCCCCGTTTTATTAGTCTTGGAATCAAGCCGTGATCACGACAAACAAATTTCAGGCCTTACTTGGTAAAGCCGTCAGCTACTTCATTTTATTATCTTGTTTGGCCATTTTAATGATCTACCTTGTGCAACGGTTTGGCGGAGACTACGCCGAGCAAAAAATCAAAGAACAATTGGAACGGTCCGGCCTCGCCCCGTTTGTGCACTACGAAAACATTCACCTCGACCCATTCACTCTGACGCCTTCTCTAGAAAACGTCATTGTTGGCGATCAAAGCGCACCTTGGTTGCGTTTTGCTCGAATTTCACTCAACAACTATTTAATCAACTACCCTAACCTGAGTGTGGACTTTTGGATTCAAGAAAGCCCAATCAATAGCCTGTCCCGTGATACGGGTCGCTTAATGCGTGCCGCTGGAATAGACACATTGCTAGGCAAAGGGTCTTTTTCATCCAACGTTGATGGTGAATCAGTAACGTCCCAATTCAAGCTCGACATCAAAGACCTTGGCAAACTGACCGTGGCTTCACACATTAATCTGCTGGATCAGGCGATCGACATGGCCGATTTACGAGCCGACATACTTGCCTCACTCGCACTGGGTCAACCTGAAGCGTTAGCCATAATTTATGGGGACACCATTGAGTTAAATTCGTTAAACGTTCAATACCAAGACACGGGATTATTCACCCACTTGTTCCCGCACTCGACAATGTCTCAAGATTCACAGAACAGTCACCTAACTGGGTTAAAGTTCGCAAGCCAAGCATTTGGGCTAGCACCCGCGGATTCAAGCGAAGCGGATCACATTGCTAAAACAGTACTGACGTTTTTGAATAACCCAAATCAATTGTCACTGTCCATGTCTCCCTCTCCAGCAATAAGTCTAAAAAAATTGACCTTATTATCGAACGAAGGTTCCCTATACCAAGACACAACAATGCGCATCGCAAACGATTAACGCCATTTCTTTTCATTACGAATGCTTGTACCGTGGTGTTTTTTCAGAAGATGACTAGGAAAGGCATGAAAAATGTGACTATTTTGGTAGATGTTCAAAATGTCTATTACACCACCAGACAAGCGTTCGGCCGTTCATTTGATTACAACACCTTTTGGAAACAAGCGACGGAAGGCCGTAATGTGATCAAAGCCATTGCGTATGCCATCGACAGAGGCGATGAAAAACAACGACAATTCCAAAATATCCTTCGTGCCATTGGCCTGGAAGTGAAATTAAAGCCTTTTATTCAGCGCTCGGACGGTTCAGCAAAGGGCGACTGGGATGTGGGTATTGCGATTGATGGTATCGAATACGGTAAAGGCAGCGATGTGCTTGTGCTGCTTTCAGGTGACGGCGATTTCGATATTCTCGCCAAAACATTGAGGGAGAAATATCAAACCCAAGTCGAGGTATATGGTGTCGAATCCCTTACTGCGCAATCATTAATCAATGCGGCGGACAGTTTCTTTCCCGTCGATAACAAATTGTTACTAAAATAAATACAACTTGGCTATATTTTTAAGAGAGAATGTGAAAATCAATGTTTTCATATTTACTTCACAGACAAATAAAAAGCCAATGATAAGCCACAAAAACCCGCAACTGATAGACGCCAGAGTAACCTTGCATAAGTGGCTGAGCCTCGCTACGGCGATTATTGTCCTTTTTTTCTCTTTGTTAAATATTGTGGCACTCAATCAGCCCTCTTTGGGTTTTGTTGAAGGCGGGTTTGGTCTGCTTAATTTGTATTTTTATCACCAAGCTCAACAGGGCAAAATGCAAAGTTGGCACAGCCACATCTTAATCGCCTCTCTCACCATTACTATTTCGTATGCCGTTTATACTGCGGATTTAAGAGCGGGATCGGCCTATTGGCTGCTTGTTTTACCACCACTGTACTGCCTTCTCACCGGCTCTAAGCGAGGGCTTTTTTATACCATTGCGCTCTCTTTACCCGCCATCGCCATTTTATTTATAAAATCCGACCCCGAAAATTACCTCGGCTATCGCTCGGTTATCAATTTTGTGCTCGCGTACTTTTTGTCGTATGTCATTTGCTACTTATACGAAAATCAATACACAACAAGAGACATCACATTACAAAAAATGGCGTTCCAAGACCCGTTAACGGGCGCAAAGAACCGTCATGCGTTAAAGCTGTTTTTTGAAGAATTTAATAAGAAACCAATAGATCCTTTTTTGGGAGAGCCCCAAGAAACGCACTTATTGATTGTCGATATTGATTATTTTAAAAGCGTAAATGATGAATTTGGCCATGATGTAGGAGACTCGGTTCTAATCGAAATCACTGAGCTATTGCACTACTACACGGACAACGACCAAGTGTACCGGATCGGCGGAGAAGAATTTCTCATTGTCTTGCAGAAACACGATGGCAAACAAGCCTTTAGCTTTGCAGAAACAATTCGAAGAAACATTGAGAACTCAGTGTTTCGCTACCATCAGCAGAACATAAAAATCACAGTGAGCATCGGCATCGCCCAACTCAATAAAGGCCAAACATTCAAAGAGTTCTTCAAAGTCGCTGACAAAAACCTATACTCTGCGAAAAACAAAGGACGTAATTTGGTGCATCATGACACCATGAACATTAGCGAAGCGATGTAAACCAAGACGATGTAAATCGACGCAACGCCATTCAATACAGGCTCATTGCATTATTAATGGACAAATGTGTCTAAAAACAATGCCTCAACCTTGTCTCTCGCCCAAGGCGTTTTTCGCAAAAATTTCAGGCTGGATTTAACAGACGGATCGCTCTTGAAGCAATTTATATTGATGCGAATCGACAACTCTTCCCAACCATAATGCTCTACTAGGTCTGTGACAATTTTTTCCAGCTTTATCCCATGCAAAGGGTTGTTTACTTGCGTTCCACTCATTTCTATTTACCTTGTTATGTACATTCATAATTTTTCGCAGTATACAGTAAAAGCCCTTGCCACCCTGAGACATAATCCAACTTCTAGAATAATTCTGCGCAGAAAGAACAGAAATCATTCAATGATGTTTGACTAATAAGACAAATCCCCGAAAAATAGTCAAAAACATTAGGAGAAAACTCTCATGGGTATTTTATCTAGCCTAAAAGGGCTATTTGCCGGCACAGAAAGCGCACCAGAAAAAGCAGAAGACACCGTGGAATACAAAGGTTTTTCTATTATTCCAGCCCCAATGAAAGACGGCGGCCAATATCGCGTCGCGGCGAGCATCACCAAAGGCGAAGGAGACGAACTCAAAACGCACAATTTCATTCGATCCGATTTAATGCCAAACCGTGATGAATGCATTGAAATCACACTTCGTAAAGCCAAGCTCACCATAGATCAACTGGGTGACACTATTTTCAATTAATTGAACGAGAAGATCACAATGAGCGCACCGATAGGACAACACTGGAAGCAAATAGATGATTGTGAAGACCTATTAGGTGCCGATTTTCGAGCTCGCACCTATGCATTTCCAGGCCCGAAAACCCAAGTTTGCACCACCCTAGTTCATCATATTGGCAACCCTGACAGCACAAAAGCCATCTTGTATGTACACGGTTACACCGATTATTTTTTTCAAACGGGATTAGCCGAACATTTTGTGCGTCTTGGCTACCGTTTTTATGCAGTAGACCTTCAAGGCTACGGTCGCTCTATTCGCCCATCCACGCCACCAAACTGGTGTGAATCCATAGAACAATATGGGCAAGATTTAGACATCGCTTTAGCCACCATGAAACAAGACGGCGTGAACGATGTTGTCATTTTAGGACACTCCACTGGGGGACTGGTCGTCTCAACCTATTTGGCGCAACCCTATGCTTTACCTGAACGAGAAAGCCATTACCAAAAGCCTTTTCCAAATATTCTTGGCTTGATGTTGAACAGCCCGTTTCTGGCTTTGCCTTTCCCACCCACAGTGTTGAACCGAATAAACTGGCCAATACGAGCCATCGTGTCTTTATTGCCCTTTTGGTATATGCGCGCCAAAAAAATCACCCTTTACGCTAAAACCTTGCATTGTGTTTTTGGTGGCGAATGGGACTACCGATTAGATTGGAAACCGGCTCAAGGGTTTGATTTGTCCTTTCATTGGCTTAGAGAGATCATTTCGGCGCAGCACAATTTAGTAAAACAACACCTAACGATTCCTACCCTACTTTGCCATTCGAACATCAGCACTATTGGCAAAGAAACCATCGAAGAAACCCAACAAGGGGACGGTGTTTTGGACATAGAAAGCATGCAAGACGCTGCCCACAAAATATTCAGAAACCTAACCAAAGTGTCTATCGCACAAGGGTTCCATGATTTGTATCTGTCTCATCAGACAGCGCGTGACGCCTATTTATCGGCCATGACGGATTGGTTAGACGAGCAAACAAAGGCGCTAACTTAAGCGCCTTGACGTCGCATTACCCAATCCAACAAAACCGTTGGTAATACACGCTTCATGATCACTGCGGCGTATGTTGGCAGAGTCACATAATACCGTGCTCTTGGGCGAGTGGATTCCAAAGCATGGATGAGCTTTTCAACCACCGCGCTGGCAGGCAGAGTCTGCGAGGAGGTGACGCCCTCTTTACTCAAGCGAGTAATGGCTTCAGCATAACCCTTTTGATGACGACTGTTTTCCATATCAATATTGTCTTGTAGCGCAAGCAAAGCATTAGCACGAAAACGACTTTCAATTGGACCAGGCTCAATAAGGCTGACCTTAATCGGCGTATCAGACAACTCCAAGCGCAAGGTGTCCGTTAAACCTTCCAATGCAAACTTACTGGCGTTGTAAGCACCACGAAATGGCGCCGCGACCAACCCTAATACAGAGCTGTTATTAACAATACGTCCAAAACCTTGAGCCAGCATGATTTTCAAAACTTTCGTCGTCAACTCATGCGTACCAAAGAAATTGCATTCAAACTGAGCTCGTAACGCGTCAACGGGCAAATCTTCCACAGCCCCCGGTTGGCCATAAGCACCGTTATTAAACAAAGCAAACAACTGACCATTAGTCATTGCCAGCGTTTCTTCAAGGCCTCGTGAAATAGAAGCCGAATCCGCTAAATCCAAACACACCACATGCTTAATGCCCTGCGCTTTTAGCGCCTCAACATCTTCTTGTTGGCGACAACTGGCAACGACAAGAAAATCACGCTCTTGAAGCATTTTGGCTGCCTCTAGACCAATCCCCGACGAACACCCTGTAATGAGAATAGAATATTGCATAGCGGCTCCTTTGAAGAAAAAACATCGTGCTTTGGATGGTACCAAAATGTCGCACAAAGTGCCTTTCTATTGATTTCGATCACAATATAAACAGCCACTCCAGCCCATAATCCCTGCTTATAAAACACACACAATTTTCTGTTAAAGGGATGTCACATGAAACTCAGCTCAATTAAAGTCAGTCATAAACTGTGGGGGCTTATTATCGTTTTAGTCGCCTTACTGGTCACCTTTAGTGCAACCACCTACCGCGAACTGTACGCTGAGTTATTACAAGCCCGTCAATTGCAAGTCAAAGAACAGGTGGATAACGCCTACTCACTGGTTGCCTTCTACGCAGACCAAGCGGATACGATCGGCGAAGACAACGCCAAACAGTCGGCACTCGCCGCCTTATCTGCATTACGCTTTGGCGAGGACGGGTACTTCTGGGTAAATGACATGCAAACCAAACTCCTTATGCACCCATTCAAACCACAAAATGCCGGCAAAGACATGTCTAATACAACGGATGCAAAAGGCCAATTTCATTGGAAAAATATGGTCTCTGTGGTGAAACAGCAAGGCGAAGGCTATGTTGAATACGCCTACAAAGGCCCTCAAGTAAGCCAACCAGAAGACAAAGTATCCTATGTTAAAGGCTACCAACCATGGGGCTGGGTGATTGGCAGCGGAGTTTTATACAGCAGTGTCACCGACATATTCTGGAAGTCGATTACCCAATCAGCCATCATTGAAATGTCATTGATAATGCTCGCCATGATTGGAAGCATTTTGATTGTTCGCAACATCACGCAGCCATTAAAAACCGTAACAGAACACCTACAACATATTTCTAATGGCAACCTAACCAAACACATCGATATGCAACGTGCTGATGAGATTGGCATCTTGGCCAATGCGGCCAATCGAGTATCCAGTTCCCTAAACGACACGCTACTCGAAGTCGACCACGCCATCACAGAGTTGCAAGCCGTGTGTGTTCAAATGCAAGGCAACAGCCTCAATACCCAAAAAGGCATGGATCACCAATTCCAAGAAGTCGAACTGTTGGCCACCGCCATGAATGAAATGTCTTATTCTATTAAAGACGTTGCACAACATGCCAAAGACACGGCGGACGCCACTCAAACGGTTCAAACCATTACCCGTCAAAGCAGTCAAGACCTTGATGCCACCAACATCGACATTCAGAGCTTAACCACGCACATTGAAGGAGCCAACGACGTCATCATTAAACTACTAGAGCAAACAGGCGATATCGATTCCGTGCTGGGGGTGATTGGCGATATTTCAGAACAAACCAATTTGCTCGCACTCAACGCCGCCATTGAAGCCGCTCGCGCAGGTGAATTGGGTCGTGGCTTTGCGGTAGTTGCAGACGAAGTACGCTCACTGGCCAGCCGAACTCAAGGCTCTACCGTCGAAATCCGCGCAATTATTGAAAAGCTACAACATCAATCAAAAGAAGCATCTACTTCCATGGCCACCAGCACAGAACAAGCGGAACGCGGTGCCGGCCGAATGCATGTGGCCGCTGAAAACCTCAAAAACATGCTGATTCAAGTCGATGACGTGTCCGCAAGAAGCTTACAAATCGCCTCCGCAGCAGAGCAGCAAGGCGCCGTGGCCGAAGAGATCAATCACAACTTGATGGGCATTCGTGAAGTGTCTGAAAAAGTATTGGAAGACTCTCAACAAGTGTCCGAAGGCAGCACCATGATCGCCAAAATGACCGACGAGCTAAGTAAGAAAATCAAACAGTTCCAGTTTGCTTGAGAGCCTTTCTATCCTGTAACAAGAGGTGAGCTAAGCACTCATCTCTTTTTCGTTTAAGCTCGCTGCGGTTAAAAACGTAAATATGATTTTAACTAAAGCGTCCTTATATATTGACTTGGCGTTACTCCAAATGACTTGTAAAAGCGCTGACTAAAGCGTTCTTGAGACTGGTAGCCGCAACGCACCGCAATGTCGATTTGTTGATCGTAACCTTGTTGCATCAAGCTGATTGCATGATTCATACGCACTCGGGTTAACAGGGTTCTAAACTGAGTATTTTCTTCTTTCAAACGACGAATCAAGGTAGCTCGACTCATTGAGAAATGGGCCGCAACTTGATCCAATTGATAATCCTGCCATGGCGCTTGTTGCATGAGTTCAGTGACTTTTTGCGCAAAGGGCACAGAATGCCCATCAAAAAGTAGATGCAATTTACCGACTTCGGCCATCTGTTGATAAAAGCCATTAATCCAATACGCTTGAGCCGTCTCACTCAATCCATCGATATCCAATCCCATTAAGAAATCAAGACTCTCCATCAAAGCGCGGCTAGGTTTAAAGCGCGGCGACCACTCACCATCTACTGCCATGCTTAGCTGTATCATGGCTTCTGGAGGTGACAATAAAAAACTCATCTGCACTGACAAAAATCGCGCTTTGGTTGGCTCATTTTCAAACGTCAGTTGTTGCCCTGCTTTTGTTAATAGCAAGGTCGATGCATCAAATTCCAACACATCATCTTGCCAGAATAGACGTTTACGCCCTGAACGAATTTTAAAGAGGCTAGGAGTAAGAATCGCCACATTACGCAATCGCTGTGCTTGTACCCCATACACATGACTGACTTTAAAAGCAGGACGCATTGTTACTCACTCCTAAACCCTAATAAATGATGGATTAACGATGATAAGGTGCGACCAGCACGGCCTTACCGATGGCCATACTGCGCACGGTAAAACCCGCTAACGCGGATGAAACATCGGCATTTAGATCCAGCTTTTCGACAGGCAATGCCCAAACCGTAAACTGGTAACGGTGCATATTATCGCCTTTAGGAGGACAAACACCGCCAAACCCCACACTACCGTAATCAGACTTCAGCTCAGTTGCACCCAGCTTAGTTAAGTCAGCACCTTGAGCCAAAGACGACACAGAAGCTGGAATATTAAACGCAGACCAATGCCACCAACCACTGCCTGACGGCGCATCAGGGTCGTATGCGGTAAGGGCAAAACTCTTTGTGCCTTTTGGTGCATCTGCCCACTGCAGTTGTGGCGACTTATTCTCCCCTGAGCAACCGAAACCATCAAACTCAAACACTTGCGGTATTTTCTTACCCTCTTGAATATCTTGGCTGGTTAATTCAAATGCATTGCTGCTCATGGAGACTAAGCCACTTAACGCTGCCGTCATAAAAATTACTTTATTCATCATTGTCACCTTACTGTTTTAATCTTTAGAGTCGTTATAGTAAGGATTCAAGATCATTCGAACTCGACAAAAAGTATCTTATTAAGACCTTAAATTAATTTTTTTGACACTTTGTGCTCTACCTCATGAAAAAACTAAATCACTCCAGTTTTCGATACAAGGATCGCAAGCTGATCCCTGCAATCTCAGCCACTTGTTCCTTATTGTTGTCGTGTGCGGCCATGAGATCGGACAAGTAACGCTTTTCTGCTGTTTTTAAATCCACCCACGCAACCTTTTCACCTTCCGCGGTTTGCCCATACGTCACCAGCGTGAGCGATAAATCCGTTTGTTGGTGAATGCTCGTATCGATATTTAGGCTCTCCAATATGGTGTCACGCTCAATCACATTGGTGTCAGTTAACAACACAGCTCGGTTCAAGATATTACTGAGTTCTCGAATATTGCCGGGGAAAGGGTAATGTTGTAACGCCTGCAACGCAGAGTGTGTTAAGTGGTATTCTTTTCGCTCACTGATGCGTTTTAACAAGGTGCTAATCAACAAAGGCAAATCCGCTTGACGATCGCGCAACGGAGGAACAAAAATCGGGAATACATTAATTCGATAATACAAATCCTGGCGAAACTCGCCTGCTTTCACCATTTGCGCGAGGTTTTTGTGAGTGGCGCAAATCAACCGAAAGTTGGTGTGTTTGATCGTCGAAGACCCCACAGGGCGAAACGCACCCGTTTCAATTAGGCGTAACAACTTTACCTGCATCGACAACGGCACATCACCAATTTCATCTAAAAATAGCGTACCGCCATTGGCCAATTCCACCAGCCCAGTTCGGTTACTGTGAGCCCCCGTGAACGACCCTTTGAGATGACCAAACAGCTCGCTTTCAAACAGTGAATCCGTCAGGCCAGCACACTCCAGTGTGACCAACGAATTTTTAGCGCGATCACTGCCTTGGTGAACGGCCTGAGCTACCAACTCTTTACCGCTACCAGATTCGCCTAACAACAAGACCGAAGCATCGCTGTGGCTCACGCGAGTGATCTTTTCCAACATCTGATTAAAGGCCTTACTCGCCCCCACCAATTTGGCGCTACCTTCTTCCACACTGGCCACCGAAACCGGCCGCAGCAGCTCAACAAAAAACAACAATTCGCCCTGTTCATTATGAATCGGCAACATTTCCACATCGACGTGTTCTTTTCCTCGCGGCGTCTGGTGAATGTGTAAAACACGTTCTTTCCGCCCTGACTGCAAAGTGGCAGACAAGGGGCAATCCTCTCCCGCTTCATCACAAGGTACCGTGTAGCCGTGCGATATTTCAAAGCAACGAGCAGGCTTATCCAGCGCGATGTCACCAAATTGATCTCGATAATGCTGGTTAAACGCCACAATACGGTAATCCGTAGACACCAAAATAGCAGGGCAATCATAACCCTCTAACATACTAGCAAAGCCGCGAGTAGCCACTGTGTCGGATGCAATGATCTTCATAATTCCATGCCATTAATGTCAAAAATTTACGCCAAATATGACAAAAGAAACTACATTAGTCAAATCTAATTAATAAAGAAAAAAACACAAAAATTTATTTAACCTTAAATTTCAATAAGTTAAATAAAAATATTGTGTTTGGCACGCTTTCTGCCTTTGTACCAAGTATCCATCCAACAAATGGGCATTCCATTTGTGAAGAAAACCGACATTGAGGTGACACATGACAACCCATTTAACGGCAAAACCTGACGTAGCTGTATTTTTTGATAAAGACTCCAGTACCTTTTCTTATGTGGTGAAGGACCCAGCGTCGTCAAGCTGTGCGATCGTAGACAGCGTTTTGGATTTTGACTATGCCTCTGGTGGCACCTTTCACAAAAGCGCCGACGACATCATCGACTACGTGATCGCGCATAAACTGAAAGTAGAATGGCTAATAGAAACACACGTCCACGCCGACCATCTTTCTGCTGCCCCTTACATTCAGAAAAAATTGGGCGGAAAAATTGGCATTGGCGCACAAATCACGACGGTTCAAGAAACCTTTGCCAACGTATTTAATGAAGGTACTGACTTCCTACACGATGGTTCTCAGTTCGATTACCTCTTCCAAGATGGTGAACAATTCCATATTGGCGACATGCCATGCACCGCGCTTCACACCCCCGGCCACACACCAGCTTGTTTTACACATGTTCTGGGCGACGCTGTTTTCGTTGGTGACACATTATTTATGCCTGACGCCGGAACGGCACGCGCGGACTTCCCTGGTGGAGACGCCGGCATCCTGTTCGACTCGGTTCAAAAAATCTTAGCGTTGCCAGAAGATCATCGTATCTTCATGTGCCACGACTACTGCCCGAACGGCCGAGAATTAGAGTACCAAACCACCGTCAAAGCCCAGCGCGAGCAAAATATTCACGTCAAACAAGGCATCAGCAAATCAACCTTCGTTGACCTAAGAGAAGCTCGCGACAGAACCTTGTCCATGCCTCGCCTGATTTTGCCATCGTTACAAATCAACATGAGAGCAGGACACATGCCAGAACCAGAAGACAATGGTTTATCTTATCTAAAGATTCCGTTGAATGCATTTAAGTAGATCGTAACGACAAGAGCAACTAACTATAAATATCCTAATGACCATTAGGCTAAATAATAATTATATAAAGTGAGAACAGCCATGTTACGCAAACAAATCACAGACAACTATTCCGTCTCTGAGCAGATCAGCTTAGACGATGTAGACGCTTTAGCAGAATCTGGCGTCACACTTATCATTTGTAATCGACCAGATGGTGAAGAGGAAGGACAATTACCTTTTGCCGATGTTGCCGCTTATGCAAAAGAAAAAAACATTAAGGCTGAGCACATTCCGTTTGCTGGCGGGCAAATGACAACAGCCGATGTTATAGCATTTCAAGCTGCCATTAAAGATGCAGATAATATTCACGCCTATTGCCGAACCGGTAATCGCTCTAGCCAAATTTGGCAAGCAGCTCAGGAAGCTTCACCTGCTGATCCCTCCACTCAAGACAATAAAGCCTCTTCCGCAACAGCCGATAAAGCACAGCCTAAAGAAGACAACAAAACAACCACTCAATACGATGTTGTGGTAGTCGGTGCAGGCTCAGCCGGTATTTCTACCGCCGCCAGTTTATTAAAACGCAAACCTGGCTTGAAAATTTGTTTGATTGATCCTGCTGAAAGTCATTTTTATCAGCCCGGTTGGACGCTGGTAGGCGGCGGTGTGTTTAAAGCAGCCAATACGCGCCGCAACATGGCTGATGTTATTCCAGCACACACAAAATGGCTAAAAGAAGCGGTAAAAACGTTCTTGCCAAATGAAAACAAAGTTGTGCTCGAAAACGGCCAAAAAATAGCTTATCAATACCTAGTCGTGGCGGCTGGTATCAAGCTTAATTGGGACGCCATTGAAGGCTTATCAGAGACATTAGGCCGCAACGGCGTGACATCAAATTATCGTTACGACTTAGCACCTTATACATGGGATTTAGTTAAAAACTTAAACGGCGGCAAAGCCGTATTCACCCAACCGCCCATGCCAATCAAATGCGCAGGCGCGCCACAAAAAGCCATGTATTTGTCATGCGATCATTGGTTGAAGAATGACAAACTGAAAGATATCAATGTCTCATTTTACAACGCAGGTGCCGTACTATTTGGCGTTGCTGACTATGTTCCTGCTTTGGAAAGTTATATTCAAAAATACCAAGTAAATACTCACTTCACTCACAACCTAGTCAAAGTGGACGGTCCAAACAAACGCGCCTATTTTGCCACCACAGACAAAGACGGTGAGAAAAGCATCGTAGAGACCGAGTTCGATATGTTACATGTTTGCCCACCACAAACAGCTCCAGACTTCATTCGCAATAGCCCATTAGTGGATGCGGCTGGCTGGGTCGATGTGGATAAAGAAACCTTGCAACATACCCAGTTCAAAAACATCTGGTCATTAGGTGATGTAAGCAACACGCCAAACGCAAAAACCATGGCAGCGGCTCGTAAACAAGCACCGGTCGTGGCACAAAACATTGCTGATGCTATCGACGGAAATACGATAAGAGCCATCTACGACGGTTACGGCTCCTGCCCGCTTACCGTTGAACGCGGCAAGATTGTCTTGGCGGAATTTGGTTACGGCGGAAAGCTGCTGCCGACCTTCCCGACATGGCTGAACGATGGCACCAAACCCACCTATCTCGCTTGGGTGCTGAAAGAAGACTTGCTGCCTCCTTTCTACTGGCACGGGATGCTGAAAGGCTATGAATGGTTTGTTAAACCAACAATGCGTAAGTAACGAGAGCTTCAAGATGACCATTGAACGTTTCATTCCCGCCCTGTCTTGGCTAAAGACCTATAACCGTGGGCAATTTAGCCAAGACGCCACCGCGGCGTTTATCGTCACCATGTTGCTGATTCCTCAGTCACTGGCGTATGCCATGCTGGCTGGGGTGCCACCAGAAGTGGGTTTATATTCCAGTATATTACCTTTGGTTTTGTACGCTTTCTTTGGCACCAGCACATCTTTGTCAGTTGGCCCAGTTGCCGTGGCGTCACTCATGACGGCGACGTCACTGGCGGTGATTACCGAGCAAGGTACAGCCAGCTATCTCACTGGTGCTATTACGCTCGCTTTGTTATCTGGCACCATGCTAGTGATCATGGGCGTAATGAAACTAGGCATGGTAACAAACCTGCTTTCTCACTCCGTGATTTCTGGGTTTATTTCTGCTTCCGGTATTATTATTGCGCTGAGCCAGCTGAAACACATTTTGGGCATTCAAGCCCATGGCGATAATGTTGTCACACAATTGCTTTCTATGCTGGAAAACATCGGTCAATTTAAACCCATGACCTTTGTGATTGGCGTTTCTGTCATCGCATTTTTGCTGTTAGCTCGTCGTCACGCGAAACGTTTTTTGATCATTCTAAAAGTTCCTGAAGCATCAGCGGCGTCGTTGGCCAAAACAGCCCCCATTCTCGGTGTGTTATCCAGCCTTGCGGTGGTGTATTTATATGATCTACCGTCCCATGGCGTGGCGATTACTGGACACATTCCCGCAGGATTGCCGACCTTAATGTTCACCTTGCCTTCCTTGGACTTGATTAAAGAGCTGGCACTGCCTGCACTGATGATTTCCATTATTGGCTATGTAGAGTCCATTTCCGTTGGCAAAACGTTGGGCGCTAAACGACGTGAAAAAGTCAAACCGAATCAAGAGCTGATTGGTTTAGGGGCCGCCAACATTGCTTCAGGCGTTTCAGGCGGCTTTCCTGTCACCGGTGGGTTTTCTCGCTCTGTGGTGAACTTTGATGCCGGTGCGGTCACTCAGCTTGCCAGCATCATGACGGCTCTCGGTATTATGATCGCGTCTTTGCTGTTAACGCCTATGTTGTACTTTTTGCCCAAAGCCACACTGGCGGCGACCATCATTGTAGCGGTCACAACCCTGATAGATTTTTCTATCTTGAAAAAAACCTGGCTGTTTTCTCGCAGTGATTTCTATGCCGTGCTCGCAACCATAGTAATTACCTTGTTGCTTGGTGTGGAAGTGGGTGTCGCTTCTGGGGTCGTTTTATCGATTGCCTTGCATTTGTATCGTACATCGAAACCACACGTGGCCGAAGTTGGCTTGATCAAGGGCTCAGAGCACTTTCGTAATGTGAAACGCTATGAGGTAGAAACTTCCCCTCAATTGCTTTGTTTACGACCAGACGAGAGCCTGTTCTTTGCCAATGCAACGTTTTTGGAAGATCACATCATCGACACCATTAGCCAGCGCAAAGACATTAACCATGTGGTGATTCAATGCAGCGCCGTGAATGAAATTGATTTCAGCGCCTTAGAAATGCTTGAAGCCCTTAACCTGCAATTAAAAAGCTTGAACATAAAACTCTCGCTTTCGGAGGTAAAAGGCCCCGTAATGGATCACCTAGAATGTAGCGGATTCCTGCAGCACCTCAATGGCAAAGTGTATTTATCGCAATTCCAAGCGTTTAAAGATATTACACAATCCTCAGCCAGCTAATAACTAATACCAAATACCTAAGCAAGCAGAGACAAAAAATCCAATGGCGTTGCGGCCATTGGATTTTTCTTGGTGTATGTTAACCACGCCCTATCAATACACAATTATGCCCCTCTTGACCATTTAACTGACGAATAATATCCAGAAACAAATCTCGACCAACAGGAATCAAACCATCGGGGAAGTCGTAATCAGGGTTATGTAATTGTGGGCTCGTGTGTCCTGCACCCAAGGCAAACATAGCGCCTTCTTTTGCCGTGGCGGTGAACTGACCAAAATCCTCTGACCAACGCATTGGTTCATCTAATAACGCAAAAGGCGTTTGAGTATTATCACAAGCACTGACCACCAAATCACAACCTTGTTGAGAGTTAACGCTGGCCTGAAACACATCGTCGTACTCAAACGAAATACTCACGTTCTCACGCGTTGCGATCGCTTGAGAAAAACGCTCTGCGTGCGCCACCAATGTTTGCATCCCTTCATTGGTTTCACTACGCAACGTCACCATCACCACCGCATCGCCAGGCGAGGTACCAAAGGCCACTTCACCCAGTTTTGCATGAATCACGGTCACCCAATTGCGTCCCAATGATGTAGCTTGCGCGACATTGGCAGGCAAACCATTTAATTCTTGAATAATATGGCACATGGCATTGGCAGGACTGATGCCGTTTTCGGGGTGGGCAGCATGGGAAGTTTTGCCTTTTAGATGGATAATCATGCCTCGGGACGCACAATTGAAGGTACCCGCTCGCACCGCCACCTTACCGAGCTCTAAACTGGGGTAATTGTGCAAGGCGAAAGCATAATCGGGCGCGATGTCAGAAAAACGCGGGTCTTGTACCATTTGAATCGCTCCCATACCGGTTTCTTCTGCCGGCTGAAAGCACAGCACCACGCGCCCTTTTTGCGGACGATGCGTCGCCAATTCTGCACCCAGCGCCGTCACAATACTCATGTGCCCATCGTGTCCGCATTTATGGGAAACCCCCATCACTTTCGATCGATGCTCAAAGTCATTAGTCTCTTCGATGGGCAAGGCGTCTAACTCGCTGCGAATTAAGGTGGTTGGGCCACTTTGCGCACCGTTAAACACAAACGCCAGGCCCGTTCCGCCAAGCCCCGTGATCACCTCATCCGCAGAGAAAGCCTGAAACTCTTCGAGAATTCGAGCCGCCGTCGCTTGCTCTTGATTTGACAGCTCTGGGTTCTGGTGAAGGATTTTACGAAACGCGATTAGCTCATCAAAAGATTGCATAATTGGGCCTATTCTGACTAATAAGGGTACTACTCGTAATGACTCCAAAGCCGAAGTATTTTTATCATTTTCTCAGCGTCTAACACTTGATAAACAAGTCTGTGTTGAATGTTAATTCTGCGTGAATAAGCACCAGAAAGGTCACCGATTAACTTCTCAAACGGAGGTGGTTTTTGAAAGGGGTCCTGCGCGACCAAACTGAGTAACTCTTGAGCTTTTGGTTTCAGCCCACTAGACGCTAATTTTTTTGCATCCTTCTGAGCTTGCTTGGTATAAATCAACTTCCATGTCACCAATCTAACTCCTCATCACATTCACTCGCGGGAGTATCCATTCCCTCGCGAATAGATTCACGCATATTAGGCACTGATAGTAAAAACAGGGTTTCCTGAATCGCTGACCAGTCTTCTTCCGATACCAAAACCGCATTATTACGCTTACCAGTAATAACGATAGGCTGATGAGAATCTGCTGTTTCGTCAATCAATCGATACAAATTACTACGTGCTTCTGTTGCCGTCATTCCAGCCATCACACACCTCAAAATAGTTCAAATAACAATCAGATTTTACGCTTTATAATACGTACGTCAAGACGGACGCTTTTCATTTTTCATCAGCCTCTCAATCGAAATATAGACTCAGTCAGCAAGAGTGGATTTTTTTACACATTGCTATAGAAAAACCTTAGACTCAAAAACATTAAACAAAAAAATAAAGCTGCACTGGAAATTAAAATCAGCAAGTTATCCACAGAAAAACATAAACTCTCTTTATAAGTTTATAAAGAGAGTTTTTTGTTAAAAAAGCCAAGGGAGTTAAGAGAAGCTAGACATATTAACTGGTCTTTTCAAAAGAAACGCCGCTTGGTTTGAGTATCCTCTGAACCTGCTCTATCTGCAGTTGTTGGCCTAAAGGCCAACCTACAAAACGGCGGATCACGCTTCGCTCATGCCGCCCTACGTGTTGTTTTAAATAGGTTTTCAAGCAATAAAAAAGCGAGCCACGGCTCGCTTTTGTCGATTCCAATGAAGAGAAAACTAAGTGTTAACTCAAGGCTCTAGAATGATGTTCTAGGTGATCATCAATAAAGCTGGCGATGAAATAGTAGCTGTGGTCGTAGCCTGGTTGACGGCGTAGCGTGATCGGGTGTCCGGCTTTTTCACAGGCGACTTCTAGGGCTTCTGGTTTAAGTTGTTCTACCAAGAAGTTGTCGGCTTCACCTTGATCAATAAACAAGGGTAAGCGTTCACTCGCGCTCTCGATTAGCAAAGTAGCGTCCCACTCGTTCCAAGTGGCTTTGTCTTCACCCAAGTATCCCGTGAAGGCTTTTTCGCCCCAAGGACAGTTAGTTGGATTAACGATCGGGGCAAATGCTGAGACAGATTGATACTTGCCTGGGTTCTTTAACGCACAAATCAGAGCACCATGCCCACCCATAGAGTGACCAGAGATAGAACGCTTATCAGTCACTGGGAAATTCGCTTCCACCAAATGCGGCAGCTCTTGAACCACGTAATCATACATGCGGTATGTATTTGAATACGGTTCCACTGTCGCGTTGACATAGAACCCCGCCGCCGAACCAAAGTCGTAGCTTTCGTGCTCATTCGGATAATCCGTACCGCGTGGGCTGGTATCTGGACAAACAATGGCCAAACCTAATTCTGCCGCTTTACGAAAGGCACCGGCTTTTTGCGTAAAGTTCTCATCATTACAAGTCAAACCTGACAGCCAATACAAGACAGGCACTTTTTGCGTTTCCGCTTGTGGTGGCAGGTAAATAGCAAAGGTCATGTCACTTTTTACCGATAAGCTTTCATGCTTGTAGCGCTTCAACCAACCGCCGAAGCTTTTGGTACTGGATAGCAATTCCATAGATGTCTCCTAATCTACGTGAGATAAGCTCACATTGCGGGCTTATCTCAACGGCGTCATTACGATTACTTATCGAAAAGAATGACAGTACGGATACTCTCGCCTTTGTGCATCAAATCAAATGCTTCGTTGATGCGTTCAAGCGGCATAGTGTGTGTCACGAATGGGTCGATTTCGATCTTGCCGTTCATGTAGTCTTCTACGTAACCTGGCAACTGGCTGCGGCCTTTTACGCCACCAAAAGCAGAACCTTTCCAGACTCGGCCAGTGACCAATTGGAATGGACGTGTGGAGATTTCTTGTCCCGCGCCAGCAACTCCGATGATGATGGATTCGCCCCACCCTTTGTGACAGCACTCAAGCGCAGAGCGCATCACTTGTACGTTACCGATACACTCGAAAGAGTAATCCACACCGCCATCCGTCATTTCAACGATAACGTCTTGGATAGGCTTATCGAAGTGTTTCGGATTAACGCAATCGGTCGCGCCGAACTGCTTCGCCATTTCAAACTTAGATTCATTGATATCGATGGCGATGATCTTCGACGCGCCAGCCATGCGAGCACCTTGGATAACCGACAAACCAATACCGCCCAAGCCAAAAACAGCCACCGTTGCGCCTTCTTCAACTTTCGCTGTGTTCAGAACGGCGCCAATGCCTGTGGTGATACCACAACCTAGCAAACAGACTTTTTCTAGCGGCGCATCTACATGAATTTTTGCCAACGAAATTTCAGGAACCACACTGTACTCAGAGAAAGTAGAGGTGCCCATGTAATGGAAAATAGGCTCGCCGTTGATGCTGAAACGGCTGGTACCATCTGGCATTAAGCCTTTACCTTGGGTCACACGAACCGCTTGGCAAAGGTTGGTTTTACCAGACTGACAGAACTTACACTCGCCACATTCTGCTGTGTAAAGTGGAATAACGTGATCTCCTACTTTGAGTGTCGTAACGCCTTCACCAACGGCTTCAACCACACCCGCGCCTTCGTGACCTAGGATAGCAGGGAAAATACCTTCTGGATCTTCGCCCGACAAAGTGAACGCGTCTGTGTGACAAACGCCCGTCGCCACCATGCGAACCAGTACTTCGCCTTTTTGTGGGTCTTGAACGTCCACTTCTTCGATTTTAAGTGGTTGGCCTGGGCCCCAAGCAACTGCTGCTTTACATTTCATTGCGTTCTCCAAAGTGTGTGTTATTCAGTTTCAATGCAAACAGTGTAGACGCAATTGATTACTAGGATAATGCCCAATTTAGAAAATGATTATTGCCATACAGCAACAATCCTCTTTCACTTTATAGGAAATACGGTAATCTGAGCGTTTGGACATAAGGGGGATACAATGAAAAACTGGGAAGCCATGGAAGCGTTTGTCGAAGTCGTCCGACAAGGCCGCTTTTCTGCCGCCGCTGTTAAACTCAACGTCTCTGCCTCTCACATCAGTCGTTTAATTACTCAGCTGGAAGCAGAACTGGGCACCACCTTGCTGTTCCGCACCACAAGACGCATTCGCTTAAGTGAGGCAGGCGAGCTGTATTACCAGCATTGCCGTGGTTTGCCAGAGGCGCTAAGCAGTGCTGAAGAAGTGATTTCATCGCTAAATCAAGCCCCCATTGGCCCGTTTAAAATGACCTGTGCCACCACCTTTGGTGAACGCTATATTGCGCCACTAATGAACGATTTTTTGTTAGGTCACCCAAAGATCGAACTGGACTTTCATCTCACTAACCGTGCAGTCGACTTGATCGAAGAAGGCTACGATCTTGCCATTCGCATGGGCGCCATGAAGGATTCCAGCCATTTGTCACGCCGCCTGTGCGATCGAGTGGAATACCTTTGTGCGTCTCGGGAATACATCGACCAACACGGCATGCCGCATACGTTGGCGGAACTCAACAAACACAGCTGCTTAATCGGCTCAAAAAATCATTGGCTGTTTCAACAAGACGGACAACGCAAAGAAATGAAAGTAAGCAGCAACTGGCGCAGCAATTCTGGCCCTGCTTTACTGGATGCCGTGCGAAAAGGTTTGGGGATCGCTCAGTTGCCAGATTATTACGTGGCCGACGACCTAGCCAGCGGAAAACTCATCCCTTTACTGACTCAGTACCAATATCCATACAGTGGCGTTTGGCTGGTGTACCCAAAAGTTCGTCAGCCTTCACCTAAGTTACAAAATATATGCGATTACTTGATCCAACGTTTTAAGCAAGATCCGCCTTTTGCCAAATGATACTCGTATGTTTAAATACCCAACGCGCACGTATTTTACGCAGTGCATTTCTAACCATAACGCACCATTAAGCGAAGCCCATGTTTTCACAAGAAGATCTCGTACAAGTTGCCCGTCAGACAATGCCATTTGGAAAATACCAAGGCCGTGTTTTGATCGATTTACCCGAAGCCTATTTATTGTGGTTTGCCCACGAAGGCTGGCCGAATGGCAATTTGGGACAGTGGTTACAGCTGGCGTTGGAAATCAAAATCAACGGTTTGGAAAAGTTGGTCGATCCTCTGCGTAAACCTGCCGAGAAAAAACCAAACGAGCCAAAAGTTCGCATCCGCTTTGATGACTAAGCAGTGGTTTTAGATCGAGGGAAGACATAATACAACACGCCGTGATCTTCTTTGTCAAAAACAAACCCTGCGCGTTCGGAGGCCTTAATAGACGCAATGTTGCCAACTTTGATTTCCGCCAACAAGGGGTCTTTGAAGTAGCCAATGATGGTCGATAGCATCTTCTGTGCAATGCCTTTTCCGCGCGAATCAGGCGCCACAGTCCACGACAATTCCCAAGCATCCGCCACGCGATCTGCTCGGCACGTTCCGACCGCTTCACCGTTCATTTCGGCCACCCACAAACGACGCACCTCAGGGTGACGCAAAGAATTCTCGAGCCACACAAGGTGTTCCTCAAGAGTAATTTGATCCATATGATGAGAAGCCATACGTGTTTCTGGATCATTACGCCATGACAACAGTTTTTCTGCATCAGCCATTGTTGCCGGCCGTAAACACACTTTATCTGCCATAAGAAACCTTCCATTAGTTCAAATGTAGAAGACAGTTTGGTAGGAGTATACACCTTTATTTCCTAACGACAGCCAGTGCTATTTTTTACCACATTTTATATGGCATTTATCCTACCAAAAGGTACAAAAGTTGCTTATTTTTTTTGAGTCACAAAAAACGATATTTTCCCTTTAAACAAACAGGACACACCACCTAATGGACATTAGAATTGATGATTTATCTGGTTCAGAAATCAAACAATTGCTTACCGAACACCTTGAAGACATGTTTGCTGTATCGCCGCCAGAATGCGTATTTGCATTGGATTTAGACGGCTTAAAAAAGCCCAACATTACCTTCTGGACAGTGTGGCAAGACAGTCAATTGCTCGGTTGCGGGGCACTGAAAACGTTAGACGATACACACGGTGAAATTAAGTCCATGCGCACCACCAGCGCCGCGCGCAACAAGGGAGTTGCCTCAACCCTACTTCGCCATATTCTCGATAACGCGAAACAAAAAGGACTCAATAAGATTAGCCTAGAAACTGGGTCGCAAGATTTCTTTGCGCCCGCTAGAAAACTCTACGCTAAACACGAATTCCGTGAATGTGACCCCTTTTCAGATTACAAGCTAGATCCTCACAGTGTTTTCATGACCAGAACACTCTGAAAAATTAGCCATCACAGTTTCGCTGTTTATTCGTTCAAACTGTGCATTACGGGCGATTTATAAGCCCGTTAGACTGCAAGGATACGTGGCAGACCAAAAAGAGAGCGAACATGAAAACGATCGGCATCATTGGCGGAATGAGTTGGGAATCCTCCGCCTTGTACTACAAAACCATCAATGAGTTAACCAAGCAGCGCCTTGGGGGATTACATTCCGCCAAGGTCATTTTAAACAGCGTGGATTTTGCTCACATTGAACGTCTGCAGCACCAAGGTGACTGGGAGCAATTGGGCGATATGTTGGCCAATGAAGCCACTCGTCTGGAACGCGCCGGAGCCGATTTTCTGCTGATCGCGACCAATACCATGCACAAGGTGGCAGATGCTGTTCAAAGTGCGGTGCAAATCCCTTTATTGCATATTGCCGATGCGACAGCCAAAGAATTGGTTCAACAAAAGCATCAAAAAGTTGGCTTTATTGGCACACGTTATTCTATGGAAGACGATTTTTATATTCGACGTTTAGAAGAGCAATACGGGTTGGATGTCATTACGCCATCGAAACAAGACAGGGACAACATTCATAAAATTATTTACGACGAATTGTGTCTCGGAAAGATCCTTCCTGAATCGAGGGAAATTTACATTGATATAGTCAATCGGCTTAATGCCGCAGGCGCAGAAGCCGTCATTGAAGGGTGCACAGAAATCACCCTATTATTAAAGCAAGAGCACGTTGCCGTTCCCTTGTTTGATACGACCTACATTCACGCGCAGGCCGCCGTGGACACAGCATTGGAATAAGTGATTAATCACAAAAAAAGCCAGCGCGAACGCTGGCTCGTTTTCATTATTTGGAAAGGGAGGAACCAAATAAAGAAACCTGATTCTTTAAACACTAAATCCCACCATGGGTTAATTTTGCAGGATCCAGCAAGGCGAGCAATTCTTCTCGACCAAGATCGGTCTCTTCCTCCGCCACATCCACAACCGAGCGACTTTCTTTATAAGCCCTTTTCGCAATGTCAGCGGCTTTTGCATACCCAATAATGGGATTTAATGCGGTAACTAAGATCGGGTTACGATGCAGCGCTTCATTCAATTTATCCTCATTAACGGTTAAAGTCGCGATGGCATTATCCGCCAATAGCTGCCCACTGTTGGCCAGTAACTTGATGCTGTTTAACAGGTTTTTAGCGATCATTGGCAACATAACATTCAATTCAAAATTACCCGATTGACCGCCAATTGTGATCGCCGCGTCGTTACCAATCACTTGCGCAGCCACCATCGCTGTTGCTTCTGGAATCACAGGGTTCACTTTGCCCGGCATAATAGAAGAACCTGGCTGTAAAGCTTGTAGACTAATTTCACCTAATCCCGCCAATGGCCCCGAGTTCATCCAGCGCAGGTCATTGGCGATTTTCATATAGGTTACGGCAACCGCTTTTAACTGGCCAGATAACGCAACGGCGGTATCTTGAGAACCAATTAAAGCAAAAAAATTCTGCCCCTTAGTAAACGTCACTTTGGTTAAATCAGACAGTTCTTTAGCAAACAACACGGCAAATTCAGGATGAGCATTGATCCCCGTGCCCACCGCCGTCCCACCTTGGGCAAGCTGAGTCGTTTTGCTTTCTAGATACGTTAAATTGTCGATGTTATCTTGCAGTTGCGCCGCCCAAGCGTGAAAAGTTTGATCCAATCGAACCGGCATGGCGTCCATTAAATGCGTTCGACCTGTTTTCGTGTACCTCGCGAGCGCTGTGCCTTTCTCAACAATAGTGTCCTTTAAATGCTCTAAAGCAGGCAGCAGATGACCTGTTAACTCTAACGTCGCGCTGATATGAATAGCGCTCGGGATAACATCATTACTGCTTTGCCCGTAATTCACATGATCATTCGGATTAACCACTGAACCATAGTAACGACTCGACAAAGTTGCAATCACCTCATTAGCGTTCATATTCGAGCTGGTGCCCGATCCCGTTTGAAATACATCCACAGGGAAATGCTGCATTAGATCGTCGGCGTTGAGCAGCTCATCACAGGCATTTTGAATGGCCTTGGACATATCGGGCGTAATGCATTCGAGTGTTTGGTTAGCACGAGCGGCCGCGGTTTTGATTAAAATTAGAGAGCGAATAAAGGCTTCAGGAAGTGGCTCGCCACTGATTGAAAAGTTGTTAATGGCACGTTGCGTTTGGGCGCCATAGAGTGCATTTTCTGGGACGTCTAACTCGCCCATACTGTCTTTTTCAATACGCATTTTCATCGGTTGGTAATGCCCCTATTGTTCAAAGGAAGAAATAAAGTAATGACTCAGAATCCGTAAACTGTGTTCCATTTTGAAATAGTTTTTCGCATCTTGATAAGTAACGATCAAGTGCTTTAAATGCGACAATGGTTGATACACCTTGTCTAAACAGGTCTGACGCCAATGAGGTGCAACGCGGGTGTCGCATACCGTATCCAGCAAAACATTGAACACACGCTGATGCAGCAAAGTCGCATCGGTGATGCTCAAACGCTCGGCATATTCTTCCGTCAGATTCAAATAATGATAGAGCACTTCGGGAGAGTCCGCACATTGCCCTCCTTGAATGGTTTGTTCGAGCACTGAAAATGGCACTAGATAATGACTCATTGTTTCGCCCCTTGAATTCACATCAAAAAATATAAATGATAACTATTATCAATAATGTGCATGAAGGCAGGATCTGTCAAGGTGTTGATAACGATTCTTATTAATTTTTGATAATACGTCTGTTTGCTTGATTTCAATCAGCAAAATAAATGCCCAAAAACGCAAAAGCCCCTGCTACCTAATTGGGTAACAGGGGCTTCTCAGAGGAATACTTTTATTTTGTATTCAATGCGTCTGGCTATTAGTGATGATGACCACCCACGCCGTGCGCATGACCATGTGCGATTTCGTCATTCGTCGCCTCACGCGCATCTACGATTTGAATATTGAATGTTAGGTCTTTACCAGACAATGGGTGATTCAAGTCGACAGTGGCATGTTTCAAACCAACCTTAACAACCGTTACCTGACGCATGCCTTTGTCTGTTTGTACCATGGCAACCATACCGGCTTTCCAGCGCTTCGCACCTTGTAGATGTTTTACTGGCACTTGTTGCTGACGATCTTCATGACGCTCGCCATACGCATCAGCGCATGCCACCGTCACTTCAAATTCGTCACCAACGGCTTTGCCTTCCATTGCTTTTTCAAGCCCTGGAATAACGTTGCCGTGACCATGCAAATACGCCGCTGGATCTTTACCCGCAGACGTTTCAATTAGCTCTTCGCCATGACGCAATGTGTAGTGAAATTGAACGACTTGGTTGTCTGCAATCGACATGATGTTTCCTTAGTATCTGGTTATGTAATATTCGGGCATTATAGTGATTATAACGCCACTTACCTAGACTCTTATTTGTTACTTTCTCAAAACGACACTGCCACAAAACAGCGCATTATTTAAAAAATGGACAGTTCTAACGAGTCTTCTTTAATTATGATGTCTTTCACCATAGAGGCCGCTGTTTTTTCGAACGGTGAATGATTCAGCACATAAACTGGGTGTTCATCAAAGTACTGAACCAAAGCTTTTTCAAAATCATCATGCAAGGAGCCCAATGTGGAGCGCAGCATTTTATCGTTAAAACTGGAGCCCTCTACCTCAATTTTGGTTATTTTTGGCGCCACCAAATACAAACGGTCTTCTTCAATACGCACCCCCGACTCAAAAGACGGATTGACCTTAGTCGTCAAGGAAAAGGTCTGCCCAAATGCCGACAGCGTTCCCGTCATATTGCTGGTCAAATCAACCAGCACCAAACCGCCATCGCGTTCTGTGAAATCAATGTGGGCGGCGGTCACCGTCAAATCGAGGTTTAACGTATTGCTGTCTAACGTTAATTCAATGTGGTTTTGTTGTGGCTGAGCAAGTTGCTTTGTGACTTCTTCATTGACCTCGTTTTCAGTAATGCGAAAGCTGTTACAACCCGAGGTAATCAGCGTGGTGGACACCAACATTAACAACATAAAGGTACGCATCAGTGTCATTATTTATTCTCCACCGTCTGTTGGTTTGCAAGTCGATTGGCATACCAAAAAGCCATAAAATCTTCCGTCACTTTTTGCTCTATCTCGACCGCCTCATCTGTTGGACAAAAAAGAGAAATGCTAAACACGTTGTAACCTTCTACCGTAGTGGTAATGCGAACACGTGGTTCCGGTCCTGAAATTTTAATGTCCAATCGTTTTTCAATCAGGCTGTTATAACGAATAGCCACATCATGAAAATGTTCACTGTACTCACGAATTTTGTCCAATATTTGTTCTTTAATGGTGAACAAATTCACCTCGTCTGTCGCACGCGAAATAGAAAACGTATGCGTGACATAACGACGCATATAGTTCAAATTTTGAACCGTTTGCAGCAGCAACACACTGTTTGGCACCACTGTCGTTCGTCCTGTGTAAGCGTAGCTGCCGCCCTTCAAATCCACTTCAAACAACGTGGTCGATAGCCAATCACTGTCGGTAACTTCGCCTTCATAATTGGCGATCCGAATCCAGTCTCCAACCTGATAGGGTCGCGTACTCGCTCGATAAAATGCGCCAATGATACAGGCAATAAATTCCTTAGTAGCAATCACCAAAGCCACCATAAAAGCAGCAATAGATATGGCAATGTTTTGCAATTCCGACGACCAAATCAACACCAAACCAACCACAAGAAAAAGGTTGAAAATGTTATCCACCGTGTTGATCCGCTGACGTTTTTTATCGTGTTCAATATTCTGATGAAGGCGAATCGCACGTTTCGTATAACGTCGCACAATATAGGACAATAAAATCCAAGCAAGCGTCAAAACGATCTCAACGTGATCCATTAAAATTGAAAGGTCTAATTGGGAAAAATCAACGGGCATAAAAAGTGTTTCCTTTGTCAAGGGCGTAACTTTAACAACCATTGTTCAGATCAACAAATAAAAGCACTAGACAAAGAGGAAAATTATACTGTACATTTATACAGTATTATTTTTCAAGAGGTGGATCATGCCTGTAATTATCAAATATGTTGTAGAACGCGATGGAATCGAAAAAATGACGTTTACTTCAAAAGCCGAAGCCGATACATACGACAAACTTTTAGACACGGCGGAAGCCTTATATGACTTATTGGATCAAAGTCATTTAACGAAAGATCATGGACAAAAAGAAGCACTTTCTATGTACCTTGCTGAAAACAAAGAATCGTTGCTGGACATTTTAAGCAATAAAAAGAAAACAGCTCAAAAAGCGAAAAAGCCAAGCCCAAAAGCCACCAGCACACAACTAAACTTGACAGAAGCGACCGCTAAAAAAACGCTGGAAGACTTGGTTATTGAAACAGACGAAGACATTGTATACAGCGAAGAAGACAGCGCGGCTGTATTTGATATGGATGATACCAATGACTTCCAAGAAAGTGATGCCGCATAAAGCGGCATTTTTTCTTAAATAAAAGAAAAAATCATGCAATATTTCTCAATATATCGAATATTTATTGCACAAAAAAACCTAACCATGATGCAGACCTAGAAAAGTCTAAAATTCCAATCAAAATCAGATTGATTTAAATCACTATTGTGCAAAGTAATCCCTCCATTTAGCGATTCACATTTCGTAACATTTAGTAAATAATTAGTAAGTAAATTGACTAATAACTTTCGAAATGGGAATAAAACCGATGCAGCTAGCGATAATTCTATTGCTCATTGCCACTCTTAGTGTGTGCTCGATGTATTACATCTACACTTACCGAGGAAACATTCGCTATACCAGCTGGTCAGAATATTTCCGCAAAGGTTGGCCTATTTTTGCCCCATTAAACTGCTTGTTGTATTTGTTTTCGTGCAAAAAAGTCCGTCGTCCTATTATCGATACATTGCAATACAAAGAACTGGACGTATTGCGTGACAACTGGGAAATTATTCGTGACGAAGCCCTTGCTCTTCAACAACAAGGCGACTTAGAAAACATAAATAAGCCCGGCTCAGATGCCTATTACGACGTTGGGTTTAGAACCTTTCACAAATACGGATGGCGTAAATTTTACGTGAAGTGGTATGGCTACACTCACACATCGGCGCAAACCATGTGTCCGAAAACCACTGAAATTTTAAGCAAAATCAAGAACATAAACGGAGCAATGTTTGCATTTATGCCTGCTAATTCCGAACTAACACGCCACCTTGATCCTGTTGCCTGTTCACTGCGTTATCATCTGGGACTCGAAACACCGAACTCAGACGATTGCTTCATCAATATTGATGGCGAACAATACGCTTGGCGCGATGGCAAAGACCTTCTGTTTGATGAAACCTATCTGCATTTTGTTAAAAACAACACAGACCAAAGTCGTTTGATTTTGATGTGCGATTTTGATCGCCCAGTTAATCCACTCGGTAAAATCATTAATTTTTGTTACAAAATACTGATGCGCGCGTCCATCGTGCCGAACACCAGTGACGACAAAAGTGGCCTCGCGAATAAAATATTCAAAACAGTCACACCGCTGCTAGAGCAAAGCAAAGTCCTAAAGCAAACCAACCGTAAAGCCTATAAACGCCTAAAATACACAGTCAATAGCCTATTACTGCTGGCCATTGCAGGCATCATTGTGGGTGTCGTGCAGTTAATTTCTTGGTCATTCTTTTAACCGATTGAATCCGTTTAGTATTAAAAGGGAGAGCAATGCTCTCCCTTTTTTATCATGCCCACTCGCCTAGTTATTTTCCTTTCAGATTACACAATTCACAGAACAATAAAGAACACTCTTTTGGCTTATACTATGACGTCTTTCACCGCCCCTGACCTCTAGGCTCGCTATATGAAACCTGCCGCTTCACCAAATAATACTGTCGATAAAAACATGCTTGGCGTGTTTCGTTATAGCCGTCGCGCCATTGATTTGGTGTGGAAAACCTCCCCAGCGTTAACCATCGGCTTGGCGATGGCGACTCTAGTTGCCGGTGTCACGCCAGCCGCCATGGCGTATGTGGGACAATTGATCGTAGATGCCGTCGTGGCAGCTATGGAAAGCTACAAACAAGACCAAGTCTTGCATTACCAAGCCGCTCTCAGCTACGTGTTATTGGAAGGCATCTTGGTTTTAGTCATTGCTGCCGCACAACGCGCTTTAACCGCTCAGCAGGCCATTTTACAAGGATTATTAGGCCAAAAAGTCAACTTGCTGATCTTAGAGAAAGCCCAAAGCCTAACACTCTCGCATTTTGAAGATTCAGAGTTTTACGACAAATTAGTTCGTGCTCGCCGTGAGGCCTCCAGCCGCCCGCTTGCTCTGGTGAATAAAACCTTTGCCCTGCTACAAAATGCCATTACGTTATCCAGTTTTGCGGTCTTGCTGTGGCACTTTTCGCCGTGGGCGTTGGCATTGTTGATTTGTGGCGCTTTGCCTTCTTTTATCGCCGAGGCCAAATTTTCTGGTGATGCTTTTTTAATGTTTCGTTGGCGCTCCCCCGAAGTGCGCCAGCAAAACTATTTAGAAACGCTACTGGCGCGAGAAGACAACATCAAAGAAGTTCGTCTGTACCAACTGGGCGACCGTTTTTTGCAACGCTACACCGAAATATTCATCAAGCTATTCAGAGAAAGTAAGCGACTGATTTTGCGCCGTGAAAGCTGGGGTTTCGCCCTTGGCGTGATAAGTACCTTGGTGTTTTATGGTGCCTATGGTTGGATCGTCAGTGACACCATCATTGGCGCAATTACTTTGGGGCAAATGACCATGTATTTGCTTCTGTTCAAACAAGGTCAAAGCTCGGTTTCGGCTTCACTTACTTCTATTAGCGGCATGTACGAAGACAATTTATATCTATCTAATCTTTACGAATATTTAGAACAAGAAACGCCGCTTTCGACTTCTGGCCTTTCAAAAGGCACTATTCCAAACGATGGTATTCGTTTTGAAAACGTCTCTTTCCAATATCCAGGTAACGAACGCCCGGCACTTGCCAACATCAACCTGCACATTCGCCCTGGTCACAGCCTTGCGATTGTTGGAGAAAATGGCTCTGGCAAAACCACACTGATCAAACTACTAACGCGACTGTATAACCCAACCCAAGGGCGAATCTTGCTAGACGGCTTGGATTTGCTGGAATGGGAAGAAAGCGCACTACTAAAACGTGTTGGCGTGATATTCCAAGACTTTGTGCGCTATCAATTTATTGTTGGCGAAAACATCGGCGCTGGCGATAACGACAGATTTAACGATCAAACCGGTTGGAAAAAAGCGGCCGAGCTTGGCAAGGCCACCGACTTTATTGATGAGCTGGAACAAGGTTACCAAACCCAACTTGGCCGCTGGTTCCGTGGCGGACAAGAATTGTCTGGTGGGCAATGGCAAAAAATCGCCTTGGCCCGCGCTTTCATGCGCGAAGACGCCGATATTTTGGTGTTAGACGAACCGACAGCAGCCATGGACGCCCAAGCCGAAGCCAATATTTTCCAGCATTTCCAAGAGCATACTAAAGATAAAATGGCGATTCTGATTTCTCACCGTTTTTCTACCGTACGACTCGCACACGAAATTATCGTCATGGAACATGGGCAAATTAAAGAACGCGGCACCCACGATTCACTATTAGCACAACAAGGCCAATACGCGCATTTATTTACCTTGCAGGCGCAAGGCTATCGCTAAAAAACTGACCCAAGCCACTATGGCGTGAGTGTTTTTTGTTATGCTTTGCCTCATTAAATTCGTTCTTTGCCGAAGTTTACGAGAATAACTCACAGGAAAAACCGTTTTGAACCGACGTAATTTTATAAAATCTAGCCTTTTAGTCGCCATGAGCAGTTCACTGCCGAGAGTCGTTCTTGCCGCTACACCGTCTGCGGGTTTCGACTATGAATTAATCGTCGAAGCGGCCGATGTGAACATCGTAGCTGGCGGCAGCACGCCAGCACTTTGCTTTAATGGCGGATACCCTGCACCTGTGATTCGCGCTAAACAGCATCAGCCCGTTCGTATTCGTGTGATCAACAAGTTAAACGAGCCGACGACCATTCATTGGCATGGCATGAGAATCCCTATTGAAATGGACGGCGTGCCGTTTTTAAGCCAACCGCCCATCATGCCCGGCGAAACCTTCGACTACGAATTTACGCCACCGGATGCGGGATCTTTCTGGTATCACCCACACATGAACAGCGTCGAGCAACTCGGCAAAGGCTTGGTTGGTGCTCTGATTGTTGATGAAGCTGAGAAGCCAGACTTTGATGAAGATCTGGTGCTTTGCATGAAGAACTGGCACATCAAAGACGATGGTTCTTTTTCCGCGTTAACGACGCCACAGAATGCTTTTCGTATGGGGACACCCGGTCGCGTCATGACCATCAATGGTGAAATCCACCCAACCTATAACGTCCCTGCTGGCGGAGCGATTCGAGTACGTTTTTTGAATGTGGATAACACAGTGATGTACCAAATCAACTCAACCGATCCAGACGCTCAGATCCTTGCTATTGATGGCAATCCAATTGCAGAACCCATTGTGTTAACCAATCACATGGCCGCACCGGGAATGCGCCTTGATCTTGGTGTAATAGCACCGAGCAAGGTGGGAGAAACCGTCACCTTTAAACACAAGGGTAAGCCGATGGTGACCATCAAAGCCGTGGCGAGCCAACTTAAAGACCGGCGCTTACCTAAGCTGCCACTCAACCCCATCCCTGCGCTGGATTTAGAGAACGCGGAAACCATTAAATTTGCGTTTGAATGGAACGCCAACATCACGCCAATAGAGAAAGATGGCAAGGTGAGCTACAACTTCTGGACGATGAATCGCCGTTCTTGGGAAGGCATGTCAAAAGGCCATATTCCAGATCCTCTTGCCACATTAGAGCGTGGTAAAACCTATATTTTTGAGCTATCGAATTTGACTCAATATCACCATCCGATTCATATCCACGGTCATACTTTCACGGTGTTAAAATCGAACAAAAAAGCCATTACACCATTCCATTCAGATACCGTCTTGCTGGGTCAAAATGAAACCGTACTTGCAGCCCTAGTAGCCGATAATCCGGGACGTTGGATGTATCACTGCCATATCATCGAACACCTAAAAACAGGTTTTATGAGCTTTGTTGAAGTGACGTAAGCCACGTCACTATAGACGGGCATCGGCCTAATGAGCCATAACAGGAGACATAAAAAAGCCAAGTCACACACCGCGTGACCTGGCTTTTCACGTTAATATCAAATCATCCACAATAAACGGCGAACTTATCGTTCTTCGTCACCGTCTTGCTCTTCAAATTCGCCTTCTTGCGCTTCGTCTTGTTCCAGCGTATCACGTTTTGCGCGTTGCGCTGGAGCCGCCAAAATCTCAAGGTAAAACTGAGTCCATTCTTGGCTTTCAGCAAAGCTGATTTTTTCATTGATTTGAGCGACATGAATCTCTTCCGCACTGTCTTCTGTTTGACCAAAACGACAATCAAACCCCCAAAAGTCAGCGTATTCTGGCAATTTTTTGTTACGCTCTCTTTTCAGGTATTTTTTGACTTCGTGCTTTGTTGCTTCAATTAAACGTGGGTATTTAATAGTCGGATGAGATAGTTTAAAGGTCTTTTTCATTGGGATCCTAAGGGATTAAAAGTCAGGAAGTGGCGAACACATTCCCATTGCCGAGCATGATAACGGATCGCCTTATTAGTTGCCATGAATCACACCAAATGAGCCTCCCAACGCGCCTATCGCTTATGACGGTATGGCGTCAGTAAACGGTGGATAAACGACAGCTTTTCACGCACCGCGGGTACCAAAACAAAAGGGTATAAATCAGGTTGCCCCATGCCTCTGTTCAAATTATTTACGGCAAACGTCAACGGTACGTACTGCGCGAGAATGTCATCAAAATTGTCGTGTCGATAAGGGTCAATATTCACCATTACGGCTAGGTTTTTTCTACTGTCCGCAATAGGCTGAAGACTGAAGCCAAAGTCGCTCGCCATCTCCAATGTGTCGATAATATGCAGATAATGCGCCCATGTTTCCGCCCAATCTTCCCAAGGATGAGAAGACGCGTAGACACTCACAAACGATTGCTGCCAATTGGCATTCGGCGTTTTGTAGTGGGCTTCTAACGCATCAGCGTAACTCGCCTGCTCATCCCCAAAAATGGCACGACACTCAGCCAGCGCGTCCTCATCTTCCAAAATAAGCCAATCCCAATAATAATGGCCTACTTCATGACGAAAATGGCCAATGACCGTCCGATAAGACTCGTTCATGTCTTCGCGCATTTGCTCTCGGTCAACCGTATTGCCCTCAGCAGCATTGATTGTCACTTGCCCTGCGGCGTGCCCTGTCATGGCACTCGCGTCCTCTGGTACGACGTTATTTTCTGAAATGAAATCGAAAGATAAGCCATCTTCCGGTTCACTCTTCTTGCTAACCAATGGCAACCCAAGACGCAAAATAGAATACACCAGACGATGCTTAGCGAACTCCAGCTGTTGCCAAGCTTGGCGCTCTTCTACTTTCTCTAGGTTTGGGATGTGACGGTTTAGCTCACAGGCGACACAAAATGTGCTGCCGCCTTCTTCAACCATCCAATTACACACTTGATGCTGATGGTTCTCGCAATAATACCAACGCTTCGCTGGAACCGATGTGTCTGCCAGTGCATGCCATGCGTTATCCACGGACTGCAAGGCACTGAGCTCTAATTGATCAGGTAAGAAACCCAACGAAGAAGAACATTGTTCACAATGAGTATTTTCGAACAACACGGTTTGACCACATTGCTGACAACTGAAGATTTTCATAAAACGCCTGCTACCAAAAATTGAGCGCGATTGCGCCAAGCTAGGATCATAGTTTACAGTACCCAAAAACGCCTATCTAACGACTCGCTACAATAACCATTGAGACAACACATTGCTGAAGCAAAACAACAAAAACTTCACCACCATTTCCGACGTTGCAAAATACGCCAAAGTGGGTAAGACCAGTGTTTCACGTTACCTCAATGGGGAACAAGATAAATTATCCGAAGAGCTACGAGAAAAAATCGCGCAAGCCATCGCTCATCTGGATTTTCGTCCTAACCATTCAGCTCGGATGCTCAGAGCGGGACATTCTAAGCTAATTGGACTGTTACTGGCTGATATTACCAACCCTTACTCCATCGAAGTGTTGCAAGGTATCGAGCATGTTTGCCGCCAAGAAGGCTACATGCTAATGGTCTGTAACACAGACAACCAAGACGAATTACAAGACCGTTATTTGTCTCTTCTAGAGGCTCATCGAGTCGATGGCATCATAGTTAACACAGCGGGCATGGCACAAAAACAAGTCAGTAATTTGAAACGCCTGCCTTGCCCCTTAGTACTGGTTGATAGAATCAATACCTCGTTAGGATTCGACGCCATTGGGCTCGACAACGAAGCCGCTGTAAACGAGGCCTGCGAACACTTACTCACTGAGGCTTACGACGCCATTTTAGTGGTGACCGAATCCATTACCATTGATCCGCGCAAAGCAAGGGTCGATGCTATTCGCGCTTTCACCAAAGCACACGACAACATGCCCTGCGATGTCATTGAAATCGAAAAATTGAGCCATAGCGTTCTTATCAATGCCATCGAACGTTTTATAAGCACTCACCCAAAACGTAAAAAAGCCATCTTCACCACCAACGGGGTCGCCATGATGAGCACTGCAAAAGCTTTGAAACAGCTAGATATTCGTATCGGCACGCAAATTGGTCTCATCAGCATAGACGACCCAGAATGGGCACAACTGTTCGAAGGCGGCATCACCGTAATGCGCCAGCCAACACAACTCATCGGTCAAACCGCTTGCGAGCGATTGCTTGCTAGAGTCCAAGGTAACAACGAAGCCGCACAACACATCAAGCTCAAAGCCGAACTCGTTATTCGACACTCTCTTTAAAAGACACATCACCCATAAAGCCACTCAAACAGCATGAAAGTACTTTTCTTGCTATTCATGGAACCGATTCCATGATACTTTTCTCGAACACTTTTTGACCTCCGTAAACACAAAAACGTCAGGGGCAATCCACATGCAAAATACGCAAACACACACCTTTGTCACCTTGGGTGAAGCCATGGCCATGTTTGTGGCCAACACACCAGGCCAACTGGCTGAAATTGAAGAGTTCCAACGCTCTTTAGCTGGAGCCGAAGTCAACGTCGCCATCGGTATGGCACGTTTGGGTTTTGAATCCTGTTACATCAGTAAGGTGGGCAAAGACAGCTTTGGTCAATTTATTCGCCAAGCGATCAGCAAAGAAAACATTCGTACCGATTGGATTTCTGAAAGTACGAACCATGCTACTGGCTTCATGCTGAAATCGAACGTTACCGACGGCAGTGACCCTAAAGTAGAATACTTCCGTCGCAACTCAGCGGCGTCAACACTGAGCACTGTCGACATAGACAGCGGCTTATTTAAAACAAACACTCACTTACATCTTACTGGCGTTGCCGCAGCCGTCTCGATGCCAATGCGCGACGCCGCAAAGCACGCCTTAAGGCTCGCAAAAGAGCAAGGCTGCAGCGTCTCATTCGACACCAACTTGCGCCCGACTTTGTGGCCAGATCAAGCGACCATGGTGGCAGCCATTAATGAATTTGCCTTTGCCAGCGACATTGTTTTGCCAGGTATAGAAGAAGGTAAAATCCTCGCGGGTAGCGACCAACCTGAAGTGATTGCAGACTTTTATCTCCAGCATGGCGTCAAAACCGTGATCGTTAAACTCGGCAGCAAAGGCGCGTATTTCAAAACCAGTACAGTTGAATCAGGAACGGTTGCAGGCTTCCCAGTGGAAAAAGTGGTCGACACAGTCGGCGCTGGCGACAGCTTTGCAGTCGGTGTGATATCGGCCTTACTCGATGGAAAAACCATGGAGCAAGCTGCTCGTCGCGGTAATTTATTGGGTTCCCTAACCGTACAAGTACGGGGTGACAGCGAAGGATTGCCTACTCGAAACCAATTGATCGGGTTAGAATAGCCATAAAACAAAAAGGGAAAAACACATTGTTTTTCCCTTTTTGTCATTGCTACACCAGATATCAAGGAAACCAAAAATACTCCTGTAATAAACAGCGTCGCGAATTAAAAGAAGACAGAATTTACAGGATCTTACACTCTATTAAATGCCTCTTGATCTCGATCAGAAATATTCGCTCTTAGCTTGATACGCCTGTTTGATATGCTCAATCAATAAGCGAAGCTTTTCCGGCAGGTATTTGGTAAAGGGGTAAATAGCGTAAACGCCCAGTCGGCGTGGTTGGTAATCCGTCAAAATAGCAACCAGCTTACCTTGCTGCAAATCTTCATACACACTGCAACGCGGCACATAAACAATGCCAAAACCCGACAAAGCGGCCTTGCGTAATGCTTGGGCGTTATTTGTGGCAAAACTGCCGCTGATACGTACACTTTCTTCAATGTTGTTTCGAGTAAAGCGCCAATCAAACGAGCCTTGGGCTTGGTAGGTGTAAGCCAAGCAATTATGATCTTTCAGGGCCTCTAGATCACCGACTTCACCATGTCGCTGAATGTAACTTGGCGAGCAACAGACCACCCAATTTGATTGAATCAAAGGCTTAGCAATTAGGCTGGAATCTTCCAACTTGCCGGTTCGAATCGCCAGATCCAATCCTTCGCCAACCAGATCCACAAAGTCATTTTCAAGGCGCATATCCACGGTAATATTAGGGTATTTTTGGCAAAACTCCGCCACCGCTTCCGCCAATAGCAATTCCCCAGAAATCGTCGGCACGGACATATTTATTGTGCCTGTGAGACCTTGACTAAATGCCGACACAGAAGCAATCGCATCGCTCACTTGGCCTTCTATATTCTTGGCGTGAACGTACAAGCTCTCCCCCGCTTCGGTCAGGCTGAGTCGTCTTGTAGTACGATGAATTAGCTGCGCACCTAGGTCTTGTTCCAGCTTACTAATTCGTTTGCTCAACGCTGGCGTCGATAGACCCGCTTGCTGCGCTGCTTTATTAAACGAACCCGCATCGGCAACGTTCACGAAAAGCGTTAAATCGGCTGCGTTCAATGTCGTGTCCTTTTAATTAAGACGTTTTTAGAAAGAGTTTATTAGTTTATGTCGTATTTATTATAAATAGAACTGAGACTATAGTGAATGAACAAAATAAAAGGAGCAGAATCCATGCGTCTCAAAGACTGCCACAACTTCCAAGACTTTCGCACCCTAGCCAAAAAACGCCTACCAAGCCCGATCTTCAATTACATTGATGGTGGCGCCGACGACGAGACAACCTACCGCCGCAACACGGCTGCATTTGAAACCTGCGACCTAGTGCCCAGTGTTCTCACTGGCGTAAAAGACGTAGATCTGTCCGTTACCGTGATGGGACAAAAACTCGCCCTGCCAATCTACTGTTCGCCAACAGCCTTGCAGCGATTATTCCATCACGATGGTGAAAGAGCCGTTGCCAATGCTGCCGAAAAATACGGCACCATGTTTGGCGTGTCGTCCCTTGGCACAGTGAGCATGGAAGAGATAGCCAAGCAAACCACCACACCTCAGGTCTATCAATTTTACTTTCATAAAGATCGCGAACTGAACCGCGCCATGATGCAGCGGGCGAAAGACGCAGGCGTGCAAGTGATGATGTTAACAGTCGATTCCATTACTGGCGGCAACCGAGAACGCGACCTTCGTACAGGCTTCGCCATTCCTTTTAAATTAAACCTAAAAGGCATGCTGCAATTTGTCCTCAAACCCATGTGGGGCATTAACTACGTCACCCATGAAAAATTCCGTTTGCCGCAGCTTGAAGAACACATAGACATGGGTTCTGGTGCCACATCGATTGGCGACTATTTTACCAACATGCTCGACCCATCGATGAACTGGGATGACGTGGCGGAAATGGTGAAATTCTGGGACGGCCAGTTTTGTTTGAAAGGCATCATGAGCCGAGAAGACGCCCGCAAAGCAGTTGAGATTGGCTGCACTGGCGTGATCATTTCCAACCATGGCGGACGTCAACTGGATGGCTCGCGCAGCTCCTTCGATCAGCTCGCAGAAATCGTTGATGAAGTAGGCGATGAAATCGATGTCATCTTCGACAGCGGCGTCCAACGGGGCACCCACGTACTTAAAGCCTTATCTCTTGGCGCCAAAGCCGTCGGCATCGGCCGCATGTACTTATACCCACTTGCCGCAGCCGGACAACCTGGCGTTGAACGCGCACTTGGACTCATGAAAGCCGAACTCGAACGGGACATGAAACTCATGGGCAAAACATCAATTGATCAACTGACGAAGGATAATTTGCGGTTTCGGTCTTAGACTAGAATAACTTGATTCGTAGATTAGCTTTGCGACTACTACCGTAGAGCTAATCTTGGATCGATAGAGAACGCGACTCGTTGAGCAATCGCCGTAAATTCTAGACATTTATGGTGTTTGGGATTTAGTAACGCACAAAAGTCTCCCGATATAACACTGGGCACCAATAAGACAAGGCTTTCAGCACTTTCTAGCCATTCCGCCCCCATATCGGCTAATTCTTGCGGAGCTGGATAATCTCTCCAATTTTCTGGTAAATCACTCTCTTGAAACGCCATGATCAGTTCTTCTGGAACATCGATAGACAACATCGCGAACTGATCTAGGGCTTTTGCATCCGTTAAATGCGCAACCGTTTCAAGTAGACAGACAGACTTTGATTCACCTAAATACACACAATCAAATCCTTTTGGGTTCCAACGACCGCCATAAGTTCTTGCGCCATAACCATCAAATGCCGTATCAGCAAACTCCATTTTGCACAAACGATAGAGCTTCATTAGATGATTACCCCATGTTTAATTCTACCAATAAGATCTATCACCGCTTCTTGCCCTAGCGGATATTTCGCGTAATCAGCAGGGCTTATGCCACCGAGCGCAATGGCTGGTGTATTGAGCCAGTTTTCAGCTTTTTGTTGGTCTTGATCAAACAAATTTAATGCTGCATCAATGATTCGAGCAGCGTTATAAACTTTGACTGCAGAAGCTCCAGTCCATTTTGTACGCGCTTTAGTGTGGCGACTTAAAGTCCCTCTATCCACTCCTGCCGCTTTCAGCACGGTAGCCTGCTTGATCTGTGCCTGTTTAACAATGCGTCCAAGAAAAGCAAAATCGAAGCCTTCTGCTAATTGATTTGACGCACTCACTGGATCATTAGACAAGGCTAATGCAGGCAGAAGTCCTACTTTTTCTTTTTTACTGGGTTTAAAAGCTCGAATTGCCATAAAACCTCCAAATTATGATGCAGTTGCAACATTTATTGTAGCACTCGCCTCAAAATGCGCAAAACTATACTTTTCTCTGATTATCCAATCGGATCAAATTACAATTTTCCGCTCTGGGTAAAAAACTCAAAATTCGTTTAGTGTGACTTTTCCATCAACAAAGCGATAGAACTGAGATTGCTAATGCCCCCCCCAAAGGCCGAGGTATCGGTGTACCATTCAAACAATGCTAAATTTTGTTCATACGTCATCCCCTCAAAGCAGGGTACCGTAAAAAATAGTGAGTGTAAGTTGAATAAGTTTTGTAGGTCGCGGCTTCTGCCCGACAAGACGAAATTCATCGTCACAGCTTTTTTGTCGGCCTAAAGGCGCGACCTACAAGATCGACGAAAGTCGTTTAGTGACAACCTTCCTCGCGGGAATGACAAGGCTGAGTTTTAGTTATTTACGCCGCAAGCGACGAGGAATTAAACCCGAATAAATTAATTTTAGCAAAAGCTACAACTCCCCCACTAAGTCCCGCCATTGCTGACGATACAGGTTTAGCAGCGGTTTTATTTGCGCGTCACACAAAGCGAGGCTGAGCCGGCCTTTTAGTTTTAGGCTCTTGTTAGACAGCAATGCCGCGCCGCCGGAGGTGCCGGTAACATCCCGAGAGGCGTAGATTTCATTTTGGCTACGCATGCAAGCCAATAAGGTGAGGAAGTTGAGGTTATTGCTGAACGCGCCTTCGACAATCACAGTATTGCTGGTGTCCATTAGATCCAAGCAATAATCCGTCATCAAGGCCACATACACATCGGCTAAAGCAGACTGCTGAGCAGGCGTTAATGTAATACCGCGATCAATAATACGCCCTTCACAATGGGCAAATGGCCCGCCGCCTTTGGCAAAGGCAGGCATCGCCAAAATACCGTTTTCTAAAATGAAGTTCACATCGCTCAAGGTGGCTTTGCTGTCGCTGCGCAGCTGCTCCCATTCACGTCCACCCATAAAGCGAATCGTCGGCGTGGCGCGACCAAGAGCGTCCACATTGGCAAGCATGTCTTTGTCTTCGTGTAATGAACCCAGCTTACCATTGATGGTAGCGATAACCGTCCAAGTACCGCTAGACACGACAGTGAGCTTTTCCATCGGCTGGCCAATATAAGGCACCAACGAAGCGTTAGAGTCATGTATACCGTTGAAGATAACGCAACTCGCTGGTAAGCCAGTTTCTTTGGCTAAGTCTGGCAAAATAGTGCCAAGCTTCGCGCCAGTTTCGATCACTTCTGGAAAGCGCTCCGCCCACTTTTGCTGTTCGCAAAAAGTAGAAAACTGGCAGCTGGTCGGATTCCAAAGGTCTGTGTGGCAACCCAATGAGGTCACTTCGGCAGCTTTGTTACCACTGAGTTTATAGCCCCAATATTGCGGATACAAAAGTAATGAATCGACTGTTGCGAACTCATCTGCAAAGCGCTTTTGCTGCCAGAACAATTGCGCACCTAGGTTCAAGCCTTGGGGCAATCTCGGACTAAAAGACTCACTAAAATATGGGCGTGCAGCGTCGTATTCTTCTTTTAACTCAGACACACCATCGTATTCATAATCCAGAATCGGCAAGGCAAGCTGCTCGCCCTTCATGCAGGCAATGGTTGCCCCATGTGTGGTAATCGCAATGCTGGCAATAAAGTAGCGCTGGGCTAAATCGGCAAGGGTGTCTTTGATCCATTGCCAAATAGAATCCACATCCACATGCGGATATGGCGGCGCGTCAACTACGCCATTAACACGTTTTTCAATATGCAATAACGCGCCAGTTTGCCCGTCCATCAGGCAAATCTTAATGTTGGTTTTGCCAATGTCTAACACCGCTACCACGCGCGTTTTATCAGGCTGCAACACATTAAAACGAAACACTTCTTGCAACGCATCGGCGACAGGTTCAAACGATGGTGTTTTGGTTTCCATAATGTCCGCCATGTATTCCCACCAGCGCTGCATAACAGGATGATCAGCTAATGATTGTGCATCCAGATCGTCTGCGTCGAAAGTGGCATACAATCGGTTTTCGTTTCGATCATTCTCATTAGCATCCAAGTGAATATAATAATTACGGATGCCATGTTGCTTAAGATGCTCCGCCAATTCTGGCCAAAGTTCATCATGACGTTTTTTGTATTCTTCTTCACAGCCTTTGTGCAAATACATCACTGAGGCATATCTCATAACGCTTTTGCCTCTTTTCGTTTAAGGGAAGTTTTATATAAAGTAATCAGCACTGGTAAACTCACGACCGTAATCAACATCACGCCAACGATAATCGTCATGACGATGCCTGGAATATTCAACAGCCCCATACCAAAGGTGACCAAGCCCATTAGGATCACCGCCAACACCACGCCAGCAATGGTTCCACTGCCGCCAAGAATGCTCACGCCTCCTAGAACCACCATGGTAATAATGCTGAGCTCCCAACCCATAGCAATACTTGGACGCGTGCTCCCCAGTCGAGAGGTTAACAGCACTGCGGCTACGCCAGACATAATTCCCACCAAAGTAAACAAAATTAGACGATGCTTATTCACTTTAATGCCAGAGTAATAAGACGCTGTCGGATTATTGCCAATCGCGTAGGTATAACGACCAAATGTAGTCCGATGAAGTAGCCAATAAAAAACTAAAGCAAAAAAAGCAAACAGCACCAACTCGAATGAGAACACCCAATACACATAACCCTGCCCAAAAAACTCAAAGCCATCTGGGTATTCACGAATTACCTGATCACCCAACAAGATGTAGCTGATGCCACGAAACAGACTCATGGTGCCAATGGTCACCACAATAGAGGGGATATTAAATCGTGTCACCAGTACGCCATTTACTAATCCACACCCAGCACCGACGAACACACCGACAAATGCGACTACATAAACGGGTGCGCCCATTTGTGCGACTAACCCCATCAAGGTACTGGAAAGCGAGATAATGGCCGCCACAGAAATATCAATTTCTTTGGCGATAATCAGCATTGCCATTGGCAATGCTATTAAAGCTTTTTCGGTAAAGTTAAAGGTCGCATCAGATAGATTCCAAGGATCTAAAAAGTAAGGTGATAGATAAGAATTCATCACGCAGACTAAAAAGACAATCAAGACCAAAAAACTTTCCCAGCGTAGCAAGCCCTGTAGTTTGCTGGTAAACATTGAATCCGGCGTTGCTGATTTTTTTATTGTTGTATCCATATGCGCCTCTAATTAGCTCGTATTTCGTCATTTGCATTGGGGGTTCGTAAGATAATCCGCGCCTTATCTTTGCCAGATGTTGCATTGGCAATGACGGCGATAATAATGACCAAACCTGAAATCGCCATTTGCCAAAACGGTGAGACACCAATAATTGGCAAGGCGTTATTCACCACGCCGATAAACAAAGCGCCAATCACACAGCCCACCACAGAGCCCAAACCGCCAACAATACTCACACCACCAATCACGCACGCCGCGATTACTTGCAGTTCAAAGCCATTGGCTACGTCCACATAGGCAACCGCAAAACGCGATACCCACAAATACCCGCACAAACCGGACAAGGTACCGGACACTAAGAAGGCATAAAACTGCACCTTACCCACGTTCACACCGGAATAGAAAGCAGCCATAGGATTGCCACCAGCCGAATAAAAATTACGCCCCCATACACTGAACTTCATTGCCCAGAAAAATAGAATAATGGCGGCAATGGCCATCCAGCCAAGCACGGGCATAGATAAAATTTCATAGCGGGGCAAGCCTATAAAAGACTCGCTCATTTGATGAGAATTCACCCACGCACCGTCTGATAATAAAAACGTCGCGCCGCGATAAATACTCATGGTTCCGAGAGTAATAACAATAGAAGGCACTTTTAATAGCCAAACAAATAAGCCATTAATCGCCCCCAACAAAGCGCCAATAAACAGCGATAAAAATATCAATAATGCCATAGGAAGCTCTGGGAAATATTGATTCACCATGGCGACAAACATGCCAGTAAATGCCACGTTGGCCGCCACAGACAAATCAATGCAACGGGTTAGAATCACCAACATTTGCCCCAGCGCTAGCATGATCAGAATCGAAGTATCATTGAAAATACTGACACTGTTCGACAGGCTAATAAAATCAGGGCTGATCACGCCAACACCAAAAAACATCGCCAGCACAATGATACTGAGCACGCCTTCACGGGAGTAAATTAAACGTTTTAGCATGTCACACTGCCTCCCGTGGCAAGAGAAACCACCTTCTCAGGTGTCGCGTCAGCACGTGATAACTCACCGACAATTAGACCTTCGTTCATCACTAATATACGATCTGACATACCAAGAATTTCCGGTAATTCCGACGACACCATGATCACAGACAAGCCAGAATCCACCAGCTCAGACATAAACTCATGCACCGCGGCTTTCGATCCTATATCGATGCCTTTGGTTGGCTCGTCCAAAATAATCACTTTCGGGTTAGTGGCGAGCCATTTGGCGATAACGACTTTTTGCTGATTGCCGCCTGAGAGGTTCATCACCTTTTCATCCCAACAAGACGCTTTAACCTGCAAACGCTCACAATATTGGCGAGCCAGCGCCATTTCGCCTTCTTGGTCGATTTGCCCATGCTTCGCTAAACGTTCCATCTGCGGCAAACTAACGTTCTGATAAATGGGTAATTCAAGCACTATGCCTTGTTTCTGACGCTCTTCTGGCACATACACAATGCCGTTATCGATAGCCTCTTTGGGTGAGTGAATGATCACTTCTTTGCCATTCATTTTAACTGAGCCAGTCACATGATCCGTGGTACCAAACAAAGCCTGCATCACTTCCGTTCGGCCCGAACCTACCAGACCATAGACGCCAAGAATCTCGCCTTTTTTCAGATTAAAGCTAATATCGGCAAATTCCGTTGTGTGGCATAAGTTACTCACTTCTAAAAGTGTTTCACCAATTTTTACGTCTTTTTTGGGGTACGTTGCTTCGATACTGCGCGCCACCATCATTTCCACCAACTGTGCTTCGTTCGTGTCTTTAATAAAACCTTCGCCCACAAAACTGCCATCGCGGAACACGGTATAGCGATCCGCCAAGGTAAAAATTTCATCAAATTTGTGGGTTATAAAAAGAATCGCTTTGCCTTGATCTCTTAAAGTATTTACCAATTCATAAAGTTCATGAATTTCATGATGAGACAACGCCGCTGTTGGCTCATCTAAAATCACCACTTTGGCATCAACAGACAAAGCGCGAGCGATACCGACCATGTGTTTTTGGCCAATACTTAATTCGCGTAAGATTTGATTAGGATCCATCTGAGCGTTAATAGAGGATAAAATTTCTTGTGAACGCGTCACCATCGCAGGCCAATCAATGGAAAAACGTTTGGTCATCGGGCCTTTTTTCATTGGGTAATTGCCCAAAAAGATATTTTCCGCCACCGTCAGATCATCAAACAACACGGTTTCTTGATGGATCGCTGTAATACCTAAAGCATGGGAATCATGAGGGGAGTGAAACTGCACAGGCTTACCGTTAAAAATAATTTCCCCACCATCCGGCTGATAAATGCCAGTCATGGTTTTTACTAGAGTCGATTTACCTGCGCCGTTTTCACCGATCAAAGCGGTCACTTGGCCAGGATAAAGGTGAAGATCGACACCATCCAGCGCTTTCACGCCTGGAAAAACCTTACTCACCTTTTTTAGACTAAAAATTGCATTGTTCATAACGGCTGCTCTTATTGTTATTCATTATGACATTATTGAACGAGTAACCCCCCAACCTAGCCCTCCCCTTCATAAGGGGAGGAAACAAAAGCTCTTAGCTCCTCCCCCTGCTAAGGGGGAGGTTGGGAGGGGGTCTGTTCTAAAGCCCCACCCTAGCCCTCCCCTTCATAACGGGAGGGAATAAAAGCTCTTAGCTCCTCCCCCTGCTAGGGAGGGGCTGGGAGGGGGTCAATAGCTACTAGAAAATTGAAGAGAATTCATCAACGTTTGAAGCATCGTAGATAAAGGGCTTCGCCATTGCGCCGTCACCATTTTTGTCTACTTCAAGCGTACCCATACGACCCATTGGAATCTCGGTTTTCGTACCTTTACCTTTCACAAGGTTGTAAGCCAGCATGGTTGCTGAATAGCCAAGATCGATTGGGTTCCAGATAGCAAAGCTATGAATGGCACCACTATGCACATGACCTGCTAATTCAGAAGGTAGGCCCAAACCTGTCACATAGACTCTGCCTGTTAATCCCAAATCGCTAACAGCTTGCGCTGCGGCCAAAATACCAACGGTAGTTGGTGCCACGATGACATCTAGATCTGGGTGATTTTTGATCAAGGCAGTGGCTTCACGGAAACTCTTATCCGCTAAGTCATCACCGTAAACCGTATCGACAAGTTTTAGGTTAGGGAATTTGCTAAGGGATTTTTTCATCTCACCAATCCAAATATTTTGGTTGGTCGAGGTTGGCGTTGCGCTCAGGATGGCAAAAGTACCAGACTTTTTGCCTTTAGCTTTGATGGCATCAGCAGCAAGTTGCACATTCATTTCACCAATTAGGCTGTTACTAGAAGGGTTCAAATGGATTTGGCGACCGTCTTTGCCAACACCAGAATCCCAAGAAATGACTTTGATACCGCGCTGTTGCGCTTTTTTCAAGGAAGGAACCAAGGCATCCGCATCGTTTGCTGATACGGCAATAGCATCAACACGTTGTGCGATTAGTGAGTTGATGATTTCAATCTGGCCTTCAGCTGTGGTCGAAGTTGGCCCAGTGTAAATAATCTCCACATCGCCTAACTCTTTTTTAGCTTCTTCTGCACCGCGGTACGCCGCTTCGAAAAAACCAATACCTAATGCTTTCACTAACAACGCCACTCGAACCTGATCCGCTGCATACGTACCAGAAGCAAATAAAGTTGCAGAAGCCAACACACATGCCGTGATGAGTTTATTTTTCATAATTATCTCCAAGAGCGCGCTCATCATCACACAACAGGAAATTGTTGGATCAGAGACGCGGTTTATTGTTTTTGTTTTTCTACTATGATCAAACGACAGCCTGCCGATTCGATCACTTCTTTACTCTTGTTATCTATTCCATCATCCGTGATGACGATATCTATCTGTGATAAAGGACAAATGATCATACTTGATCGGTTTTGAAACTTTGTACTATCAACCAAAAGCACCCGCTGATCTGCTCGATTTATCAGTTTCATCACCGCTTGTACGATTTGTGGGTCTGTCTCCATCACACCATGAGAATTAACACCGTATGCACCAATAAAAAGAATGTCAGCGTACGTGTGATTGGAAATATCATTCGGAAACGGACTCAAAATAATGTTCTGCTCCCGATGGATTTTGCCACTCGGCACGGTCACGCTGCATTTACTCTTTTTAATCAATTGATCAGCAATAGAAAACGAATTGGTCAGCACTTGCAGCTTTAAGCCACGCATATACTCAGACATAGCCGATGTCGTTGTGCCACCGCTGATCATTATTGACATATTGTCCGATAATAAATCCACAGCCGCTTTGGCAATACAGCGCTTTATGTCCGTGTTAATCGTTTGACTAACCGAGTACGGCCGTCCCAATAAACTCACATCAGAAGGAGGATTAATGGCTTCCGCCCCTCCTCGCACCCGACGCAGTTTTCCTTCTTTATCCAGAAAGCTGATATCTCTTCGTACTGTTGCTTCGGAAGCACCTAACACATCTGCTAGATGCGCCACCGTCACAATAGGTCGAGCTTCTACTTCCGACAGGATCACTCTGTGCCTTTCAATCTCGTGCATCGATCATCCTCGATATTCAATATAATTTATTTTCAATCATTATCAAGCACTATCAATCAAAAAATAACTAAAAAGATAAAAAATGCTTGAAAATGATTATTTTTATTCTAGTATGAAGATTATCAATCATTCTAACCCGCTGATTGTGCATAACAAAAATAAATTTAAAGTCTTTGATAAACAGCCTGAAAACAACGTTTTAGGCTATTTAAAAGACGAAACTTGAGGTTAAACGATGTCTACTAACTTACTTCCCAACCTTTGGAACGATGCTGAAGCAGCTCTTCTAAGCGAACCAGAATTATTGCAATACCGATCGAACTTGCTTGGTTCTGACATGCGCGTGACCAATTACGGTGGCGGCAATACCTCAGCAAAACTGCAAATGGACGACCCTCTTACAGGCGAAGAAACCACCGTATTGTGGGTAAAAGGCTCTGGCGGCGACATTGGCTCCATGGGGTTAGATGGCTTTTCAACACTTTATATGGATAAGCTAAATCAGCTTTTACCGCTTTACCGCGGCGTAGAATTTGAAGATGAAATGGTAGCTTACCTGCCTCACTGTACTTATAACCTAAACTCCCGCGCCGCCAGTATCGATACACCACTTCATGCGTATTTGCCTTACCTTCATGTAGACCACCTTCACCCAGACGCGGTGATTGCTATTGCGGCAAGCAAAAACAGCAAACAACTCACAGAAGAGATTTTCAACGGCGAGATTGGCTGGCTTCCTTGGCGTCGCCCAGGTTTTCAGTTGGGCATGGATTTACATAAAATCGCCACTGAAAACCCACACCTGAAAGGTGTCGTCCTTGAAAGTCACGGCTTATTTACTTGGTCAAATGGCAACAAAGACTGCTACCTAAACTCACTGAACATTATTAACAAAGCGCAAACATGGCTAGAACAGAAAAGTGCTGGCAAAGCCGCTTTTGGTGGCGAATTATTTAAAACCTTACCAGACGACAAACGCCAACAAGTGGTTTCGAGCTTAATGCCACTCATTCGTGGTAAAACCAGCGAAAAACAACGTCAAATTGGTCACTTCAATGCGTCCGACGAAGTGTTGCAGTTCGTCAATTCTAAAGACTTAGACCGTCTCGCCAAACTTGGTACCTCTTGTCCTGATCACTTCTTACGCACGAAAATTCGTCCATTTGTGGTGGCTTATGATCCACAAAAAGACAACCTAGACGAAGTCATTGAGTCACTGGATAAAAGCCTTGCCGATTACCGTGACGATTACGCGGGCTATTACAACCGCTGTAAACGCGACAACAGCCCAGCCATGCGTGATCCAAACCCAGTGATTTACTTGATACCTGGCGTCGGCATGCTGTCTTTTGCCAAAGACAAAGCCACCGCTCGTATCGCAGGGGAATTCTACGTTAACGCCATTAATGTCATGCGTGGCGCAGACAGTGTGAGCGAATATGTTGGCTTGCCAGAACAAGAAGCCTTCGATATTGAATATTGGCTATTAGAAGAAGCCAAACTACAACGTATGCCAAAACCAAAATCCTTAGCAGGCCATATCGCTTTGGTGACGGGTGCAGCGGGCGGCATTGGCCTTGCGACGGCAAAACGTCTCGCCAAAGAAGGTGCCAATATCGTATTGATGGACATAGACGAAGACGCTCTGCAAACCGCTCAGGCGAATATGAACAGCGAATTTAGCAAAGATTGCGCGTCTAGTATCAAGATGGATGTCACCAACGAAGACGATGTTATCCGTGCAGTGAAACATTGCGCTGTTGCCTTTGGTGGTTTGGATATTGTTGTCTCCAACGCAGGCATCGCATCTTCTGCGCCATTAGAAGAAACCACTCTTGCTCTATGGAATAAAAACCAAAGCATCTTATCAACTGGTTACTTCTTAGTTGCTCGTGAAGCCTTTAGTCTGCTAAAACAACAGAACATGGGCGGCAACATGGTATTTATTGCCAGTAAAAACGGTTTGGTTGCCAGTGCAAACGCCAGCGCCTATTGCGTTGCAAAATCGGCTGAAATTCAGCTTGCTCGCTGTGTTGCTCTAGAAGGTGCACCGCTTGGCATTCGTTCAAACGTGGTCAACCCTGATGCGGTATTACGAGGATCAAAGATCTGGACAGGCAAATGGAAAGAAGAAAGAGCCAGTGCGTACAAACTGTCGACCGATGATTTAGAAGAACACTACCGCCAGCGCAGCATGCTGAAGCTAAATGTTTTCCCTGAAGACATCGCCGAGGCCATTTACTTCTTTGCATCTGATGCGTCGTCTAAATCGACAGGCAATATCCTGAATGTGGATGCCGGTCATGCGCCGTCATTTACTCGCTAGAACCTAGACAAAAAAGAACAATAAAAAGGATTCACCATGAAACAACTTATTGATCAAAACTTGCTGCAAGAGCAAAACGCCAAACAAGAAGCAGCGGTTACTAGCGATTACAATGCGCTGGCGGAAAAACTGGATCGCTCCGGTGTGAAAATCGACACTATTTTAGAGCAAGCTAAGCAATTTACCGTCGCTGTTCCATCTTGGGGTGTTGGCACAGGTGGCACGCGCTTCGCTCGCTTCCCAGGCTTAGGCGAGCCACGCAATATTTTCGAAAAGCTAGATGATTGTTCTGTTATCCAACAACTGTCACAAGCCACTCCTGCCGTTTCTCTGCATATTCCTTGGGACAGACCAAAAGATCCAAAAGAGCTTCGCCAGTACGCAGAACAATACGGTTTGCACTTTGATGCGATGAATTCCAACACATTTCAAGATCAAATCGGTCAGGAAGAATCGTACAAATTCGGTAGTTTGACGCACACCAGCAAAGCCGTACGCGAACAAGCCATTGCGCACAATATCGATGTCGTCGAACTTGGCCAAAAGCTCGGTTCTAAAGCACTAACCGTTTGGGTGGGCGATGGCTCCAACTTCCCTGGCCAACAACACTTTAAAAACAGCTTCACGCATTATTTAGAAAGCATCAAAGAGGTATACAACAGCCTGCCAGACGACTGGAACATGCTGTTGGAACATAAAATTTTTGAGCCTGCATTCTACTCGACCGTGATTCAGGATTGGGGCAGCAGCTACCTTGCCGCGAAAGAAACCGGCGAGCGTTGTTTGTCTCTGGTGGATTTGGGTCACCATGCACCGAACGTCAATATTGAAATGATCGTTAGCCGTCTTGCGCAATTCGGCAAGCTTGGCGGGTTCCATTTCAACGACAGTAAATACGGTGATGATGATTTGGACAGCGGCTCTATCAATCCTTATCAATTGTTTTTGATCTTCAATGAACTAACAGACATCCGCAGCCAAGATCCTGCGTACAGCCCATTTTACATGCTGGATCAATCACACAACGTGACCGACCCTGTGGAAAGTTTGATGTACAGTGCGGCCGAAGTGCAGCGCGCTTTTGTGAAAAGCTTATTAGTAGATCGCGAAGCCTTAACTCAATACCAAGAAGCAAACGACCCAATGATGGCACAGGCCAGCTTGAAGCAAGCCTATAACTTGGACGTTGAGCCAATCTTACAAATGGCCCGTTTACAGGCAGGTGGTGCCATCGACCCTGTTAGCTGCTACCGAGCAAGTGGCTACCGTGCTGCCGTCGCTAAGGCTCGTCCAGCAGATCCAAATAAAACTGGCTCAGGGATTGTGTAGTAAAACAGATAAAAAGAGCGAGCGATTAAAAAATATAGCTTTCAAATGAGGCTATATTTTTTTGATCAAATACATTTTAGAAACAATGTTTTATTAAAATTATTTAAAATAAAAATAAAATAAAATCATTTGTTTCAAGATAATGCCTTGTCGCTTATATTGAGTTAGCAGATGGCAAAGTACAAAAATAAGAAAAGGATTGAAAATGCATGAATTACTAAGAGAAAAGAAGCATGTTGTTTCACGCGATCAAGTCGTCGAGGCAATCGATCTTTTGACTCACAACCTCATCAATATTGAAGATACTACTGGTGACTTTCTGCTACGTCTTGAAGACGGCCGAGTGATCGACACCAAAGGCTGGGCAGGCTGGGAATGGACCCATGGCATTGGCTTGTATGGCTTGTTTAAATATTGGCAAATAACCAATAATCCAGCCACGCTAAAAATCATTTACGACTGGTTCGAACAGCGCCTTAGCGAAGGCACGCCAACCAAAAATATCAACACGGTTGCGCCCTTTTTAACGCTGGCTTGTTTGCATGAACGTACGCCAAAAGAGTCCTGGATTCCTTATCTGGAAGAATGGGCAGAATGGGTCATGTACGAAATGCCGCGCGTACAAGAAGGCGGTCTTCAGCACATTGTTTATAACAGCGTGAACCACAATCAAATGTGGGACGACACCTTAATGATGAGTGTTTTACCGCTCGCTAAAATCGGTAAATTGCTCAATAAGCCTGATTATGTGGAAGAAGCAAAATACCAGTTTCTGACTCATATCCAATATCTGATGGATACCAAAAGCGGCCTATGGTTCCACGGCTGGACGTTCGAAGGCAACCACAACTTTGCCGAAGCCTTGTGGGCCCGCGGTAATAGCTGGATCACTATCGTCATTCCAGAATTCATTGAATTATTGGATTTGGCTGAAAACGATCCGATTCGCCGCTTCTTATTGTCTACTTTAGAACGCCAAGTCAAAGCCCTGAGCGAACTACAACACAGTGACGGCCTCTGGCACACATTACTAGACGATAGCAGCACTTATCTAGAAGCCTCTGCCTCCGCAGGATTTGCCTATGGCATTTTAAAAGCCGTTCGCAAACGCTATCTCTCTAGTGACTATTTACCTGTTGCGGAAAAAGCCATCAAAGCGGTCTATGGCAACATTGACGCGCAAGGCGAGCTGCAAAATACCTCATTTGGTACCGCCATGGGCGACGATTTAGAGTATTACAAAAACATTAAAATCACCTCTATGCCTTACGGGCAAGCAATGGCGATTTTATGTCTTAGCGAATATTTGCGTCGCTATATCTAGCTGAGGTTAAAGGAAACTCCGCTATCAATTTCTTAAGAAAAAAATAAACATAAGAAGGATAAGAAAATGAAAACTAAACTATTTACCACAGCACTTACCCTAATTAGCTTAGGGCTAGCGTCGGCATCCGCTTACGCAGAGAACTTACGTTTTGGCTACGCGAGTAACGCGACACCAACCGTGGAAGCGATGAAGAAATTTGCCGAGTTGGTTGATCAAAAAACCAAAGGCGATGTCACTGTCACCTTTTTCCCTGACAGCCAATTAGGTGGCGAACGTGAAATGGTCGAGCTACTACAAGCGGGCCTACTGGACATGACCAAAGTCAGTGGCGGCCTAATGGAAAGCTTCGCTCCTGTGTATGGTGTCTTCTCTATGCCTTACTTGTTTGATAGCCAAGAGCATTTCTACAATGTAATGGATAACCCAAAAATCACCACACCGATTTATGAGTCATCAAAAGACGAAGGTATTTTGGGACTAACCTATTACGACAGTGGTGCTCGTAGCTTCTATACCTCAGAAAAAATCATCCGCAATGTCGAGGATCTAAAAGGTCTAAAAATTCGCGTCATGCAAAGCCCAACCTCCATTAAAATGGTCAAAATGCTGGGTGGCTCGCCTATCGCTATGGGCCAAGCTGATGTCTATTCGTCGATTCAACAAGGCGTACTAGATGGTGCAGAGAATAACGAGTTTGCCCTAACAATTGCCCGTCATGCCGAAGTAGCTAAGCATTACTCTTACGATGTGCATTCTCGTGTACCTGATATCGTTTTGATATCTAAAGCCACCATGGATCGCTTGACGCCAGATCAGCGTAAAGCGGTTAAAGAAGCGGCACAAGAATCTACAGAGTTCCAAAAGAAAGCATGGACAAAAGCCGTTAACGACGCAAAAACCATGAGTGAAAAACAATTTGGCGTCACCTTTTATTACCCAGATGTTAGCGAGTTTCAAGCGGCGGTTCAGCCGATGTATGACGAGCTAAAATCCGATCCGGCAAAATATAAGGTTTATCAGGCAATCCGCCAGCAAGCGGAGTCAAAATAATGCCAAAAATAAGACGTTTCTTAGACATCTGTCTAGGGACAACGTGTTCTTTCTTACTCCTTAGTATGGTCGTGATACTTAGCTGGCAGGTAATCAGCCGCTATGTATTCAACGACCCTTCGACTTATACCGAAGAGTTACTAAGGTTAGGATTGGTCTGGTTGTCTCTATTAGGAGCTGCTTATTCTGCTGGCCGCGGTTCTCATATGGCCATTGATCTACTGCGCGATATTTCGCGCGGTAGATTTCAAAAACTCCTTAAGATGTTAGTCCCTATCAGTTTTATTATCTTCAGCATCTATGTACTGATTCTGGGCGGTTTACACAGCATGCAAATCGCTTCGAAACAACTCACAGCTGTACTTCAAATGCCGATGTCGAGTTTTTACGCGGCTTTACCCGTCTGCGGAGTATTGCTGATTTTGTACGCTATTTTGAATTTGATTGATGTATTAAAAGAGCCAATGAACACCAAGACTGACTCTGATATCGATCAACCACTAAGCATGGGAGAATAAACATGGCGGGTGAAGCGAGCCTTGTACTCATTATTACGTTTTCTATCCTGTCTCTTTTGGGGTTACCACTGGCCATTTCCTTGGTTGCCTCGTCATTAGCCGCTGTCACCATGATGGTGCCTGTGGACATGGCACTGTTTACTTCTGCCCAAAAAATGGTGGCGAGCTTAGACAGTTTTTCTCTGTTAGCCGTACCGTTTTTCATTCTCTCTGGTGTCATTATGAACTCCGGCGGCATTGCCATTCGCTTGGTTAATTTCGCCAAACTGCTCGCGGGACGCATTCCTGGCTCTTTAGCGCAAACTAACATCGCGGGTAACGTATTATTTGGCTGTATTTCAGGCTCTGCCATTGCGGCGTCGACTTCAATTGGTAGCGTCATGGTGCCGATTCAAGCCAAAGAAGGCTATGACAGATCCTTTGCAGCAGCAGTGAATATTGCCTCTGCCCCAACAGGCATGTTGGTGCCACCCACCACAGCCTTTATCATTTACTCATTAATTTCCGGTGGTACGTCTGTCGCAGCCTTGTTTTTAGGCGGCGCTGTAGCAGGTGTTATTTGGGCACTAGGGTTAGTGCTCGTCACGGTTATTATTGCCAAAAAACACAAGTACCCATTGTCAGATCGAGTCCCCTTTAAAGAAGCCATTAAGATAACTCTTGATGCCATTCCTAGTTTGTTTCTCATCGTGTTTATTATTGGTGGGATTGTTATGGGTGTAGTGACGCCAGTAGAAGCATCAGGTATTGCAGTCATTTACACCATGATTTTGGCATTCTTCATCCATAAAACCACCCCGCTTCGCGCTTTGCCTAAGTTCCTAATCGAAACATCGCACATTACTGGCACCATCATGTTGCTCTTAGCGGCATCTGCTACCTTGTCCTTTGCCATGGCATTCACAGGTATTCCGGCAGCGATATCGGCTTTGATCCTAGGGATTTCTAACGACCCAATCATGGTCATGCTGATCATTAATATTTTATTACTGGTTATTGGCTGCTTTATGGACATTGGACCGGCAATCTTGATCTTCACGCCGATTTTGCTGCCGATTGCCATGAAAGTTGGCTACGACCCTGTGCACTTCGGTGTTGTCATGGTATTCAACCTAGCCATCGGCACGATCACACCGCCAGTCGGCACAGGACTATTCGTCGGCGCAACCGTTGCCAAAGTTAAAGTCGAAAAAGTCATCGTCGCGCTCGCGCCTTTCTACTTCGTTCTATTTAGCTTACTCGCGCTGATCTCCTACGTGCCTGTCATCACGCTATTCTTACCGAAGTTCTTCGGTCTATGAGGACATAAAACTAACAACTCGATTAAAAATCGTTTGAAACAAAAGAATGGGAAACAATAAAGGCGCTTCATTACTGAAGCGCCTTTATTTTTGAAAGCTGGTGAGTAATGCTTGGATTAAATCAGTGAGCGTACGTAAGCTTCGATCTCTGGATTTTGGTTATTGTCAAAGAAGCATTGCTGGAAGCGACTTCCTGCCACGGCAGTGCGAACCAATTCTTGATCCATCGCTTTTAACCCATCCAAATAGCTGTCTTTCATTGTCGCCGCTTTCACTTGATGAAGGATACCCGCATTCTTCACTTGTGGCTCTCTTCTCTCTACTGGATAGCCCTGCCCACGAGGACCTGAGAATGCTTTTTCGAAAATGTAGCGAGCATTCAATTCTGCCGCCCAACCAAATCCTTTAGCGAACGCCATAGCAATAGCATTACCATTGTTGATTTGATTAAACAGAAACGCGTCAGATGGTTCCAAGCAATAACCACATACCACGCCTGGATGAGCGTTTAATGACATCATGGCGCCCTGCCCTGTACCACAGCCAGAAACAACAAAGTCCACCGCTTTTGAATTCAACAACAGACTTGCCATGATGCCTAAGTGGATATAAGTCATATATGGTCCATCCCGCGATGCAAGATAAAGTTACTGGTATGACAGAAAGATATTGCTTCCATATATCCGGCCTTTAACTGAGGTTTTTGTAACCTCTGGCCCTGATGGAATTCGCTCGCTCCTACCTCATCAGATGATCGGCCTCTATGAGCCCTAGACCCTAGCAGGTTTTAGGAACGCAGGTCTTACCTTTTATGCCATCACTTGTACTTTATCCACGCAACTCGTTGCTGATCTACCTTGTTAACCGCTTTTCTGTTTAACTTTTCTTTGCATCTCATGACCAACTCGGTCGGGATCAGGCTGCTGCCTGATAAGATTCCTTTTTACTCAAGACCGCCCAAGCAATACGCGCATTTTTATTGGCGACCGCAACGGCTGAAATATTCTTACCACGGCGGTTATCAAGCTCCTTCACCCAACGATTACGGCGATCATCATGTTTGTCGGCCACCCTGACAACCGTCCTGCCACCATGGATCATCAAGGTTCTTAGATAGGTATCCCCTCGCTTACTGATGCCGAGCAAGGTGGGTTTTCCTCCGGTGGAATGTTGTCTAGGCACCAGCCCAAGCCAAGCGGCCAGCTCACGGCCGTTTTTGAACACGGTCACATCACTAATCGCCGCGATCAGTGCGGTGGCGCTCAACAGGCCGACGCCCGGAATGGTGAGCAAACGTTGGCAATCGTCATGGTTTTTGGCGATGGTTGCCAGTTGTAACTCAAGTGCCTCAATCCGATCATCTAAATGAACCATCTCATCGTAGAGCGTGCTGAGCAAGGCCCGAAATACATCACTTAATCCATTGTCTCTCTCTTCGAGAATAAGGGGGATGTGTTTTCGAACATAAGAAATCCCCTTGGGAATGATAATGCCGTATTCTATCAGTAGCCCCCTGATCTGATTGGCTTGCGCCGTTCTTCGGGCAACCGCTTGGCTACGCACACGGTGAATGCTCTGGATGTCCTGTTGCTCAATACTTTTCGTAGGCACAAAGCGCATACTCGGGCGCTGGATCGCTTCACAAATTGCCTCTGCATCTGCGGCATCATTCTTGTTTGATTTGACATAGGGTTTAACAAATTGAGGGGCAATAATACGAACCGAATGCCCCAAGGCCGTAAATTGACGGCACCAATAATGCGCACCGCCACAGGCTTCAATGCCAATGACACAAGGTGGAAGATTAGCGATGCAGGGTAACAGCTTGCTACGGCTGAGCTTTTTTCTGAAAACCACCTTCCCATGGTTATCTACGCCGTGCAATTGAAAGCTGGTTTTGCTCAAATCAACTCCGAGAGTACATACCTGGCCTTTTTTGCTATGCTCGTTCATGGTTCGCTCCGTTTCTTTTGATGAATGACATTGTTCACACAACTCACTTCATCATGGCTCATTTGAAGCCGATATGGGGCGGGGTGGACCATTCCATTAGATGATGATCGTTCTCGCCATCCATTCCGACATTAAATACATCATGATCAAATGGCTCAACCGCAGTATTGAGCTGCTCCAAGATAGTCGCATTTTTGCCTGCTTGGCTGTTCTCCATCATTAATGCAATTTTCATCATTTTCTCCTAATTCTGTCTGAATAATTCTCAGTGATTATTGTTGTAGAGACTACGGTGTCGCAGCCCTGAATTAATAAGTCATACTCTCTCCACTATACCAATAGAAAAACAATATTCAATATTTTTCACAAAACACAAAAATAAAATCAAAACATTGTTTCATTAAAATAAATTTAAGATTGTTATTTCCAAATTGTTCTTCTAGTATTGCTCTACAAGATTAAGAGCTGCCGCGATGTATGCTGCTATCAATATAATAAAGAGGAAGTACTATGTTCGATCTGACGGGTAAAGTCGCCATTGTCACTGGATGCAATACAGGTCTGGGACAAGGCATGGCGCTAGCACTAGCAAACGCAGGCGCAGACATCGTCGGCGTGAACAGAAGTAACCCTGCAGAAACAGCTGATTTGGTACAAAAAACAGGCCGGAAATTTCACAACGTAAATGCAGATATGAGCAAAATGGACAGTGTTGACCGTATTCTGAAAGAGGCGATTACAGCCTTTGGAAAAGTCGACATACTTGTCAACAATGCCGGCATAATTCGTCGTAATGATGCATTAGATTTTACCGAACAAGACTGGGATGAGGTGATGAACCTCAATATCAAAGCACTCTTCTTTATGTCCCAAGGCTTTGCTAAACACATTATTGCTCAAGGTACGTCAGGCAATATTATTAACATCGCTTCTATGCTCTCTTACCAAGGCGGAATTCGAGTGCCTTCATATACGGCCTCGAAAAGTGCCGTCATGGGCATAACAAAGTCACTCGCTAACGAATGGGCAAAACATGGCATCAATGTCAATGCCATCGCGCCAGGCTACATGGCAACCAACAATACTGAAGCATTAAGAGCCGACGAGAACCGGTCTGAAGAAATTCTAGGTAGAATCCCTGCCGCCCGTTGGGGAACACCAAAAGACATGGCAGGCCCTATCGTTTTTTTGGCATCAGAAGCCTCTCGTTATGTTCACGGCTATACTATTGCCGTCGATGGTGGTTGGCTTGCACGTTAACGTTCATTTATATGGGATGGGGTGTTGTTGAATAAAAAAATGTCATATAGTAAATAGACAAAATCCCATTTCAAAAAAAATGAAACTTATGAAGAACGAAGAAAACGCCCTGCAAATTGAACCTGTTTCATCTGTGATGAAGATATTCGCCATTATCACGGCTTTAGCTGAACACAAGTCGCTTGGTATTACAGAATTATCTCAAATAGTCATGAGCTCAAAGAGCACTGTCTATCGTTTCCTACAAACCATGAAAATGCTGGGATTTGTTTCCCAAGAAGGCGACGATGACCGTTATTGGCTAACGCTAAAATTATTTGAAGTCAGTTCAAAAGCCTTGGAATACGTTGATCTGGTGTCTCTGACCGAGCCTTACATGTCAAGTATTGGCGAGAAAACAAAAGAAGCTCTGCATTTAGGCGTACGTGATGGGGATAGTATTATCTATATCTACAAAGTCGATGCGCAATATAACTTACGAATGCAGTCACGCATTGGCGGGCGTAACCCATTATACTCAACAGCGATTGGTAAAGTGCTTTTAGCAGAACGTTCTGAAAGCGATATCAGACAAATCTTTGAAAAAGTGGACTTTATTCCTTCCACTGCAAAGACCCATGTCTCTGTTGATTCACTATTGGAAGAATTAAAAGAGGTGAAAAGCCAGGGCTATGGCGTCGATAATGAAGAACAAGAAGAAGGACTTCGTTGCATCGCGGCTCCTATATACGACCGACTGGGCAATGTTATCGCTGGGCTCAGCGTATCCTTCCCGACATTGCGCCACTCTAGTGAAAAATTCGATCAGTACGTTAGCTTGCTACAAGACGCAGCAAGCAGCATTTCTCAGAAGCTAGGCTACAAAAAATAGCTTGTGAACATAACTAGAAAACGGATTAGGCGGATTTTATCCGCCTAATCGACCACACTTTAAAACCCACCATTACTGGTTCTAAGTACTTATTTTCTTATACAAGTATTTTCGACATGTTCTCTCATCCATTCTCTTAAGCACAAAGACTAAAACCCCAATCACTATCACTGCAAACACTATCCGCCCCCAAAAAATGGTCATAAAGTCCGCACCAATCAATAGAATCAGCAGGGTATCTTCAATCAAGCTATGAAGTAGATTGAGAAGCATCATGGCGACAAAAATATCCCGAGGGGAAATGTGCCCTCGTTTTGCTTCGTTAATAAGCAAACCGCCACCAAATGAAACGCCTAGCGTGATACCAACAATCGTTAAGTTTGTTGCTTCTCGGCTGATGCCCAGCACAGACAAAATCGGCTTAAGCAATATTGCCATGAGTTTTTCGATGCCAAGTAATTTCAGCAAACGTAACAGTGTCATTAACGCAGCGATTACCACAAAAATCATCGCAAGGCTTTGGAGTTGGTCAAGCGCCCAGGCCATATAGCTAGGATCACTGGTTGGTGTATGTTTCCAAACAGTCTGAGCAGTTGTGTTTAATAGATCTCCACTTTGATAAATGTGATGAAGTATCCAACCCATTAATAAACCACCACCCAGACGAATCAATAGTGTCGCAACAATACCTACTCCAGCTTTTTTAGCCACCGCCACCTCTACTGGCAATGAATGTGCGAGCAGCAATAACGTTCCTAAAATAGAGACTTGAGCGACGGTTAAGTCGGCATCCAAACTCATAAAGACCACAAGCCCAGCGTACATATTGGTCACCAGTGTTGTTGCCCACACCAACCCCATTTCGCTGGGCAAGCCAACCAATGACATAACAGGGCTCAACCAGTTACTTAACAGCTCTATACCACCAAACTCTTCAATCACCTTGATCAGGATAATCATCGGAATCATGATCTTATAAAGCGTCCACGTGACTTCAATAATCTCTTTCCAGAGACCACTCCACAAAAATCCAACCCAATGGGATATGCGTTTATTCACTTTTCTTGCTCCAAACAATGTATGGATGAAGTCTATTGAGATAAGAAGAAATATGTTGATCAATTTTATCATTGATAACGCTAAATATTTTTAATATAAAAGCCATTAAGAAATTTTCAGCCGTATAACTGTTATTTTGAGAAATTTATGGAACTAGACAAAATTGACCGGAAAATCCTAGTCATCTTGCAGCGTAATAATCGCATCGCAAATGTTGAGCTGGCTGAAGAAGTAGGTCTGTCGCCACCCGCTTGCCACAAAAGGGTAAAACGCCTGAGAGATGACAACATCATCATCGGTGACGTTGCTATTGTGAACCCTGAACTGAGCGGCAATAAATTGACGCTTCTGGTGTCGGTAGAAATGGAGCGGGATCGAAAAGATGTGTATGACGACTTTAAACGCGTCATCAGCAAAGCGGCAGAAGTGAGGCATTGCTACCAAATCACAGGCGGATATGATTTTATGATGGTCGTCACTGTGCCAGACATTCAGGCTTATGAAAGCTTTGTTGATCGGGTACTACACACAGAAGCCAACATCCGAAAATTCCAAACCTCGGTATCACTTCGAACTGTAAAATCCTCAACCGAGATACATTTGAACGAATAGGTTACGTAGAGGCTGAGCAAAACGCTTAGGTTCAACTGATGTCAGCGTCACAGAATCACATTGTTGGAATGAGTTGAATAACTTGATACCGCTTACGAAAGCCTGCAGAAACTCATCCGTCAGGGCATTTTCTTCAAATAAAGACTCTATATGCAGAAACTTGATTTCGAGGCGACGTTCTTTTCGATGGGCTTTGCAATCCATGCGGCCAATAAATCGGTCTTGGTACAACAGGGGCAATGAAAAGTAGCCATACTGACGCTTTGGCTCAGGTACATAACATTCTATTTGATAGTCATATTGAAACAGGTTTTTGAGTCGATCACGCTGAATCACACTATTATCAAAGGGTGAAAGTATAAGTAAACGCTTACTGACAATGGGTAGTCTACGTTCTAAAGCGCCTGTTTCAATAAAATACACCTCGCCGTTGCTCAACTGAACTTGCTCTAAACTGCCTTGCGCCATTCGCTCTTTTAACAATTCCTTCATTGTTTGCCGTAAACCAGTATGACGGCGTAAATAGGTTGTCCCTTTTAATGACACAACACCATGACATCGAAGCTGCTGATCCAACATGTGCGCTGCGAACTCTTCTACACTAGGCATTACGGTACTGACGTTATTCGGTAAAACGCGTTCGGTGAGATCGTAATTTTTCTGAAAACCAACTCGATCTTTCACCATCAAATCGCCTTCCATGAACAATTGCTCAAGGGCTTTTTTAGCCGGCTTCCAGTCCCACCAACCGGCGCGATTGGTCGTTGTCGCTTCAACATCCCGCGAGCGCAACGGCCCTTCCTTGCGGATTCGATCTAACAACTCAGCCATCAATGTGCGGTCTGGATTTTTATTCCAGTGGGTTTGGCCACTTTTAATGGCCTGCTTGTAAGGCAAAGAAAAACGATAATCTTCGATGGGTAAAAAAGCCGCTGCGTGCGACCAATATTCAAACACATCGCCCCCAACCAAGAGCTGATCTAACATCGCAGGCTCAAACGTCGGCACCCTTGAATGCAGAACATGAAGATGCGCCCGCTCAACCACAGAAATGGTATCGATCTGCACATACCCTAAATGCGCAATGGCTTTACGTGCCCCAGCGACACCACGGCCAAATGAATGTGACTGTGTCAAACCTTGTGATGACAAAGCAAGACGGCGCAGACGTACTGCGTCTTTAGGGGTTGTCAGTTCGATCATGAAGAGGTGCCTTATGATTATTGTTTGCCATTCCTAGGACATTATTGCATTTGAGCCACAAGAAAAACGATAACAAGAAATAAGGTAAAAGACACACCTTGCCAAAACATAACCGGATTACGACGTATCAAGGGAAGACGAGTTCGCTCTAGAAAAATTTGATTTGGATGGTGCAGATCGTAGACAAATTCAGAGACTTCTTCGTATCGTTTCAGTGGATTAATGCTCAATGCTTTATGCAGTGCGTCGTCTATCCACACTGGCAATTCCGATTCTTCGGTAATCACACTGCGGTACCGTAAACGTTGCTGAGCCTTTATGCTTCTAGCTTGAGCTATTTTAGGGCTGTAAGGGAACTGATTCCCAGACAACATTTGATAGGCGATCACACCCAAGGCATAAATATCGGAACGCTGAGACCCAGCATGACCAAGAAAGTATTCCGGCGCTGAATAGCGCATCGTACCGCGCAGCACTTCTTCGTCCTGCGTGTTGCTAACGCCTGCAATGTGAGTCGAACCAAAATCAATAATTTTCACTGTGTTGTGTTTATCAATCATGATGTTCGCAGGTCTAATGTCTTGATGAATCATGCTTTTTCGATGAAAAGCTTGGAGACCACTGGCTATTTGCGAAATGATAGTACGCACTTGCTCTAAAGCGGGTTTGGGATTGTCAATCATCCACTGACTGAGAGACTGACCTTCGACGTATTCCGTCACTAAATACAAATACTGGCGCGGACGCGGCGATTCAATGGCTTTGACAACGTGTGGGTTGTCCAAGCGCTTGGCGATCCAGTCTTCTAACATAAAATTTTCTAAGTACGTGATGTCGTTACTGAGTTCTGCCGAAGGTGTTTTGATAACAACCAGACCATTGATGTCCATATCGCGTGCCAAATAAACATGACTGCGACTACTCACATAAAGTGAACGCACTATTTCATAGCCATCGAACTCGATACGCTCTCTTAATGGGGGAGGTAAAGGCAAGAGACTGACGTTCTGCGGTACGTCTTCCAATTGATAACTTGGAACCTGCTCCACTCTAGCGATCTGAATACTCAGATTATCATCGCTGCCGTTCTCAAGTGCCTGCGCCACAATGGCATCAGCCGCACCTTCCAAACTGTCTGCGTCGGTAATTACTGCTGATATGTACTCTGCATCCACAAACTCATACACGCCATCCGTTGCCATGATAAACGTGTCGTCTTTGTTGATCGGTACAGTGTGGTAGTCCAATTCCAGAACAGGTTCAATGCCCAAAGCGCGAGTGAGATAACTCTCACCTGCAGAGACCGCTCGGCGATGGTCCTGAGTCAGTTGCTCCAGTTTGCCGTCGGCCCATCGATAGATTCGGCTGTCACCCAAATGAAAAAGATGAGCTGTATTAGAACAAATCACAAGTGCACTAAAGGTACAAACATAGCCTTTGTCTTTATCAAATCGATTCGGGCCATGTTGCGACTGAGCATACAAAGCAGCATTAATGGATTTCACCACTTTATCACCAGAGGATTTGACCGACCAAGCTTCAGATGTCCGGTAGTAGTCGTCTAAAAATCGCGTCACCGCAAACTCACTGGCGGCTTGACTGACTTGGCTGGAGCTGATGCCATCGGCCATCACACATGCTACGCCTCTGCTGGTCAACATAGGTTCATCAGGGTTATGAGCACCAACAAAATCTTGATTCGAGGATTTTTTGCCCTTGTCTGTGGCGTAACCAACGCTGACTTTCAGTGTGTTCATGTTCCCTTCCTGACATCAAAAAAGCCCTGCAAACCTTTTACGTCTACAGAGCTTCCCTAAAGCGAATTACGCCAATTTTCGAGATACGGATGTTTTCACATGCGTTAGGTAAAGCGGCAGACCAACCAATAACAAACCACCGGCCAAATTCCCTAATACCGTTGGGATTTCATTCCAAATCAAGTAATCCATAAACGTGAATTCACCGCCCATGATCATAGAGAATGGAAACAAGAACATGTTTACAATGGAGTGCTCAAAGCCCATGAAAAAGAACAGCATGACAGGCATCCACATAGCAGCCATTTTGGCTCCCGCCGAGGTCGAGATCATTGCACCAACTACGCCCATCGACACCATCCAGTTACACAACATTCCGCGGATAAAAATCGTAAACCAACCGCCTGCGCCATGAGACTGATAACCCAAAGTACGAGATTCGCCAATGGTGCTCACTTTCGCAGCCAGTTCACCGCCGTCGGTCGAATAACCGTAAGTCAAAATGAACGACATAAAGAAAGCGGTGGTCAGCGCACCACCAAAATTACCGATAAACACCAACCCCCAGTTACGCAACACTTGCGTCGGTGTCACGCCAGGGCGCTTATCAAATAACGCCAATGGCACTAAAGTAAACACACCCGTTAGCAAGTCGAACTTCATCAAATACAGCATGATGAAACCAACAGGAAACAGAATCGCACCTAACAATGGACTGCCTGTTTTGGTCGCCACAGTAATCGCAAAGATCGCCGCCAAGCCCAAAATCGCCCCCGCCATGAACGCACGGATAATGGTGTCTTTGGTCGACATGTAGACTTTTTGCTCGCCTGCATCGACCATTTTTGTGACAAATTCACTTGGTTCTATATAAGCCATTTCTTCACCCTCTCGTCTTTACAAAAAAAGAAAACACATTGCATCAAAACACTCTCACTCAAGCCGTCGCTGTTACCACGACTTGTATGGCAAAAATTTCCCATTTAGCGTCAAAATAACGCGATCGCCTTTGGGATTTTCTTCCTTGTCGACCTGCATCGAAAAATCAATTGCGCTCATGATGCCGTCGCCAAATTTTTCTTGAATGACTTCCTTTAATGTTGGCCCATACACTCCCACCACTTCGTACAGTCGATAAATCAGTGGATCTTGGGGAATGGCTTGGTCCCATGTTTTAGTTGGGTATTCCATAAGAACGGCTTTTGCCTCTGCTGGTAATTCCAAAAATGCCACCAGCTTTTCAGCCACCTCTTCTGTGCAGCTGTTCATTCCCAAACACGCAGAGGTAATCCAAACGTCCGTCATACCGACAGCCTCAGCAATGGCTTCCCAAGTGAGGTTTTTCTCTTTCTTAATTGCGAAAATTGCTTCTGTTACATCAATCTTTTTCATTCTCTACTCCTAAAAATTAGACCGAGATAAAAGCCAACAAATGCCCCTCTTGAATCCCATGACTGACCCATGAGCAAACACGTTTTGCCAATGACGCCATCCACACAGCAACATCAAACGACTTTAATTAAGAAAGAAGAAAAGAGAGAAAATAGAGACACGCCTTCCCCCTAATCAGCAACTTCCGTTATCAAGGAGTCTGACTGAGTGCTACCACAAGAATGAGTAGCGGGCGACGATGCCATTGACTAAGATGACCGACATTGGCCACTTATGAAGCCCCTGCATGCAATACATACATGAGCCTATATATTATTTAGCAAAGATAATGCCAAACAAAAGAATCCAACAATGCGCTTACGCTTTATCCTTTAAAATCAATGCGTAGAACACATCTATAACCATCTAACAAGATTAAACTTCAGAACAACGCACATTATCGTGATCACGACGCTTACTAGAACGCTCTTTTTATAGACACCCTTTGCACCAAGACTAAACACAAACGCTTCATCTTGTAATGAAAGAAGTGAAAGACAACGCACCTCTGGCGTTTTAAAAAGCGATGGTTATCCCACTCAAATTCTCACTTAAAAAAGCACCTGAGAGTCTATTTATCAACTAAAGTTAAACGTCATCACTTCCTATTTTTTGTGGATAAGCTTCATGACGATAAAAACAAAAATTTACCTAGGAATACTTTTATTCGTAGTCATTGTTCTAGGAAATGCCGTGTTAGGCATTATGTCGATAAAAAAACTCAACTCAGAAATCACCTTTATCACGGGCAATGCATGGGATGCCGCCGATGGCGCAATGGAAGGAACTATTGGCATCCAATCGCAAATCATTACCTTGGATGCTTTTATAAACAATGAAATAACGCTGAAGGACGCAAAAGCAAAAATACTAGCAACTAATCAATTCACTCAAGAAGCATTAGGCAGAATGAAAGCCTCTGGCCTAATGAGCTCCAAGGGACTAACCACGCTGGATGACTATCTCGCCACACTGGAAACGCTAAAAGGAAAGATACTTTCCGACAACACGGCAATCTCTACCAACGCCATTCCAGAATTCGATAAACATGTTGTTACGTTATTAGCCTTCATAGAAAAACTCGAAGAAGAAGGCGATAGCCAGGTCGAAATCGGTGCGGCCAACATGAGCAATGTCATTACCAAAGTAGAACTAAATAACTACGTCAGCTTACTCATCGTGCTTATCATATCAGGCTTTATTGCTGTGGCAGCAAATCGCTTAGTGATTCGCCCTCTTCACCAAATGATAACCGTGCTAGAAAGCTTAAACAGCGAAGACGGTAACCTTACCACTCGTCTTGATAGCTCAGGCAAAGACGAGATGGCCGAAGTGGCCAAGAACCTAAATGGTTTTATTGAGCTCGTCCATTCTATTATCAAACAAGTGTCTAAAACCGTGTCCACTACCCAAGGCTTTGCCACCCAAATTGACGATGCGCTGCAAAAGGTAGATCAACTTTCTAAACATCAGCAACAAGGCACAAATGAAATCGCTAACGCCGTCAACGCCATGACAAGCTCATTAAGCGAGGTGTCCACCGACGCCAATAAATGCGGCGAGATGGCAGTAGAGGCCAACGACAACTCCAAAAAAGGCCAAAACAATTTATCGCAAACACTGCAATCCCTGCACAACGTCGTAGAGGAAATGGATAAAGCCTCCTCCGTGGTATCCACACTTGAAAATGACGGTCAAAACATTGGTAATGTGCTAGATGTGATACGAGGCATAGCTGAGCAAACCAACTTATTGGCGCTAAATGCCGCCATTGAAGCTGCTCGTGCTGGTGAAACAGGCCGAGGCTTTGCGGTGGTGGCCGACGAAGTACGTAGCCTTGCGAATCGCACGCACGAATCCACATTGGAAATTGAAACCGTGGTTGAACGCATACAAAAAGGCTCTGCCGATGCCGCTCACGTCATGCGAGCCTCACAAAAATTGACCGAGAGCGTCTCTGCGCAAGCAAAAGCCACAATCGACATGTTCACAACCATCATCGATTCAATCAACACCCTAAGCCATACCAACCAACAGATCTCCGCGTCCATTCAAGAACAAAACCATCAAGCCGTTGAAATAGCGGAACAGGTGAATGATGTCACCAAAACCGCGTCATCCAATGTGGAATACACGCAAAAAGCCGTTGATATCAAAAAACGCCTAATCAACGACGTCCAAGCACTAAACAAATTAGTTGACCGTTTTCGGATTTAGTTGTGCGACTAGTTAGGCTTCCATTCGGAAGCCTAACCTATCATTACTCTATTACGCCCAGCCCCTTTGGCTTCATAAAGTAAGATGTCAGCTCGTTTTACCATTCGGCTTTGATCATCAGATTTTTGATAATCGGTTACGCCTAGACTGATGGTAAAACTGGGGATATTGGGTTTGTTAAACGGCAAATTCTTCGCCACCAATACGAAACAAGGCGTCTAAACATCTTCCGTTATTCCGCCACCCTGTTAGTGCGTTTTAATATCATCATGATAATAACGAACGCGCACATTCCCAATAAACCACCGCTAAACCCTACACTGCCCAAGCCAATCAGCTGAATCACTTGGCCACCAATTAGCGCTCCAGCGCCGATGCCCAAATTAATAATGCCGGAATACAACGACATGATGATGTCCGCCGCACTGTCATCGACGTTTAACACACGAATTTGCATGCTTAATCCAATGATCATCAAAGCCGCGCCCCATAACAGAACACAACCAATTAACCAATAATCATGTGGCGTCACCAAGTACAACATGCTCATGCACAAGGTCATAATAACAACGCTAGAAACCAACATCAGAGTATTTGCCCTGTCACCGAAATAGCTGAACAACACACTGCCTAGAATCCCAGCCATCCCAAATAGCAATAAAATGACGGTGGTGAATTGTCCGCTTGCCGCCCCGATATCTTTCAAAAACGGCTCAATATAACTGTAAGCCGTGTAATGAGCGGAAAACACCACAAAAATGAATAAATACATGCTCAACAAGGCACGATTGCGCAGCACTTCAGGCACCTTACTTAAAGAGCCCGAAAACAAGCTAGGCAAATTTGGCAATAGTCGAAACATGACGAGCATGATGATCACTGCAATCACCGCAATTAAGGCAAATGTGGTACGCCAGCCCATCAGTTGCCCAACAATACGACCAGCGGGAACGCCAAGTACCATGGCCAATCCCGTCCCCGTTGCGAGCACACTCAAGGCAAAGGTATGTTTGCCAGGGGGCGCCACCCTAATCGCAATGGAAGCCGTAATCGACCAAAACACAGCATGCGCAAAAGCAATACCAATCCGGCTAATCAATAACGTTGTAAAGTTCCACGCCACAACCGACAAAATATGGCTGGCAATGAACAAGGCGAACAAACCTAGCAGCAGCGACTTGCGCTCCATTTTCCGAGTCAGCAACATCATAGGCAATGACATCAACGCGACTATCCACGCGTAAATGGTCAGCATCCAACCGACTTGCGCTGGTGGTATGGAGAAACTTTGCGCAATATCAGACAACAGACCTACCGGTACAAACTCCGTTGTGTTGAAAATAAACGCACTGAAACCCAGCACGAAAACACGCAAGTATTGAACACGGCGAGAAACCGTATCCTCAGGAGTAAAAAGTGATGTCATGATAACCTGCAGAAAGGAGAGCTGTTTGAAAGTGCATTATTGTCCACTTTTTAATTAACAACGAAATAGGCAAATATGGATGTTTATTGACATTTTAGTACAGGGGAAGAGTTTGCGCTTAGCGTTGCACAAATAAAGAACAATCGATAAAAAACCGATATACTGACTTACCATAAAAAACCAACACTTAATTACACATTGTATTAAACAACTGTGACAAAATAATTAACGTAATCAATATAAAAAAAGAGCAGTATGACCCCTTCGATACTATATTTTTCACCACAATTAGCATCATGGAAGGCGCAATTAGTAGAAACACAACTTTTGTCTTATGGACAGACAGTGGAATGGCAAGCGATACAGGGTATTGATCAATCCCCAGTCACATCACTTGTTTTGCTTGCTGAAAGCGATATCAGCGCGCAAGATTGGCCAATGCTGTCGTCCAGAAGAACCATTATTATTCTGGAAGAGTGGAACTTAGACCGCAGCATTGAGTGGATCAAAAAAGGAGCAACTAATTGCTTCGCTTATAACGACAACCATCTGATCAGTTGGCTCATTTCTGAACTGTCTAAATTCGCCTTAACCCGTTCTAACAGAACCGAAGACGACATACTCCAAGTCATTATTGACGCGATCCCTGCGCCGATATTTTTCAAAGATCAACTGCATATTTATCGAGGCTGCAACGCCGCATTTTGCGAGTCTATTGGGCGCTCTCGTAACCAGATTATTGGCCATTCTGTTTATGATATTGCTCCAAAGCATTTGGCTGATAAATACTACGAAGCAGACTGCAAACTCTTGGCTCAAGGTGGCACCCAGCGCTATGAAGCGCCCGTACAATTTTGCAACGCTGGCTTACGTGAAATTGAGTTCAACAAAGCAGTTTTCACCAAAGCCAACGGACAAATCGCTGGGCAAGTCGGTGTGATGCTCGACATAACCGAGCGCAACCAACTGATGCACAAGTTGGAAAAAGCCACGCGAACTGACCCTCTAACGGGTATTGGCAATCGCAGAGAATTTAACATCGTCATTCATGAAGAATTCGACAATCATGAAAAGTCAAAACAAAAACTCAGCCTGATGACCCTTGATGTCGATTTTTTCAAAAAAATCAACGACAAATTTGGCCACGGCGGCGGCGATCAAGCATTGCAACTGATTGCGAATTGGCTCCAAAACCAACTAAGAGGCAGTGACAATGTTTTTCGTGTGGGCGGTGAGGAGTTTTATGTGCTGATGCGCAACACAGACATGGAAGCCGCATTAAAAATGGCAGAAAGCCTCTGCAAAGGCATGTCGACACATTCTTTTACGATCAACCAGCAAGAAGTACGAATTACCTTGTCTGCGGGAGTGATAGAACTAGACCCCAGTTCAGCGCTGGAAAATGCGCTCGAAATGGTCGACAAAGCCCTTTATGAAGCAAAATCCAATGGCAGAAATTGCGTTTGCCCAGCTTTTTTATAAATTTAAAACTTAACGGGAACGATTTCCATTACTGTCTGTCTATAGCGAACGCAATACATTGAACTTTCCACTATAGATAGGTAATTGTAATGAAGCATCCAATAACAAAAACGTCACTTCTCACTTTAGCTGGCGCAACATCAATACTCGCTTTCAGTTCAGCTTCCGCTCACGCTAGCGGTGAAGTGAATGTGTATTCAGCACGCAGTGAGGCGCTTATCGCTCCACTTCTAGACACTTTTTCAAAAGAAAATAACGTCAAAGTCAACCTAATCACTGGCAATGCAGACGCCTTGTTAAGCCGTCTAAAGTCAGAAGGTGATGCTAGCCCAGCCGATGTATTTATCACAGTGGATGCTGGACGTCTGTATCGAGCAAAAGACGCTGGTGTATTGCAATCGTTTGACACAGACCACCTAAACAACGTTGTACCCGAATATCTAAAAGACCGTGAAGGCTATTGGTACGGTTTGTCTCAGCGCGCTCGCGTCATTCTTTATAATCCAGAGACTGTCTCTGCCGCTGACTTGTCAACTTACGAAGACCTTGCTGACCCAAAATGGAAAGGTAAAATCTGCATTCGTTCGTCAAGCAACATCTATAACCAATCTTTGGTTGCGTCCATGATCGATGCCAACGGTGAAAAACAAACACTGGAATGGATTAAAGGTTTGGTTGCAAACTTTGCACGTCCGCCAGCGGGTGGCGATACGGATCAAATCAAAGCGGCAGCAGCGGGTGTTTGTGATATCGCGGTTGCAAACACTTACTACTTTGGTCGTTTAGGGTTAAGTGACAAGCCGGAAGACCGCGCGGTCTTTAATAAGCTAAAAATGTTCTGGCCGAACCAAGCCGACAACGAACGTGGCGCTCACGTCAATGTCAGTGGTATTGGCATAACGAAATCGTCTAAAAACACCAACAACGCCAAACAATTAATCGACTTTTTAACGAATAAACAAAGCCAAGAATGGTACGCCAAGGTGAATAATGAATACCCTGTTATTGACGGCGTAGCACCACCAAAAAGCTTAGCGACGTTTGGTGACTTTAAAGCCGATACAGTGTCTTTGAGTGTGCTGGGTGAAAACAACCGCCAAGCGGTGACACTGATGGACCAAGGTGGTTGGAAATAAACCGCCACTGAACCAACAGCAAAAACAAGAGGAGGCTATAAAGCCTCCTCTTCCATTAAACTCCAAAACGCCTCTACCAGCGGATTTTTCAAACTTTTCTTCAATGTGAACAGACCTATGTCATAGGGTTCCAATTCAGGCTTCACATCCAATACTTGAATACGATCTCTTAACGGACTGTTGTCCAATACAATTTTTGGCACCACGCCGATGCCAAAGCCCAAACTCACCATACTTACAATCGCTTCGTTACCCGTTACTTGGGCGTAAATTTTTGGCGCGATGTCGAGTTGACGAAACCATTCGTCAATGCGTGTTCGGGACACCCCACTTTCTGACAGAATCATGGGGATGTGCGCCCACTCTGCTTTTGTGTTTGGGGCGGTGGTGGGTACGTTGGGTACTTGCTGCTCAAGAGGAGCAATAAACAACAACGGTGAGATGGCAATCGGTTTGAAATCTAACCCGCGTGGTAAATTCGCAGGGCGTGCGGCAATGCTGATGTCTTCTTTATCATCCAAAATATGGGCAATCGCGTGTTCTGGATCGCCCGTACGCAGTTTGATCTCTATCCCAGGATAGGCCACGCGAAAGCGGCGCAGCAACTCATACAAAAAACTGTAACTGGCTGTGACCGAGCCATATAAACTAATTTCACCACTGAGCTGATCGGAATTGTCCGTCAATTCATGACGAATCAAATTCCATTGTCGGCTGGTATCACGCGCGTATTTAAGAAACTTTTGTCCTTCTTGGGTTAATACCACCGTACGGTTATCGCGGTTGAACAACGCCACGCCAAGCTCCTCTTCTAACTGTCGAATATTGCGTGACATAGCAGAAATACTGATGTGGCATTCGTCGCTGGCGCGCCCAAAATTCAAGGTTTCCGCCAAAGCGAGGAACTGTTTAAGCGTCTTAATATTCATGATGAAACCTTCGTACGATGACTGTTCAAACATCATAAAACATGTTTGCAAAAAATGGGACACTACTTTGCAAATATATCAATTTACGAAATCACTCCACTGAGATACATTAGCCTTACTCGCAGGACGTCAGGAAAAGCATTGCTTGGCGACTGTGTCATCCATTTTTAATATCGGCGTGTTTTTATCGCTGATACATTAATTCAAAAGGTGTGTTTACCATGGCTAATTACTTCAATACTTTGCCGCTACGCGAGCAACTAGCAGAACTAGCAAAATGTCGTTTCATGAACAGCTCTGAATTTTCAGACGGTGTAGAAGCGCTTAAAGGCAAAAAAATGGTTGTTATCGGTTGTGGCGCACAAGGTCTTAACCAAGGCTTGAACCTACGTGATTCTGGTCTAGACGTTTCTTACGCTTTGCGTCCTGAAGCAATTGCACAAAAACGTCAGTCTTGGAAAAACGCGACTGAAAACGGTTTTGTTGTTGGCACTTACGAAGACTTGATCCCAACAGCTGACGTTGTTTTGAACCTAACACCAGATAAGCAACACACGCCTGTTGTTCAAGCGGTTATGCCTCTTATGAAGCAAGGCGCTTGCTTGTCTTACTCTCACGGTTTCAACATCGTAGAAGAAGGCATGAAAATCCGCGAAGATCTAACAGTAATCATGGTGGCACCTAAGTGCCCTGGTTCTGAAGTTCGCGCAGAATACGTTCGTGGTTTCGGTGTTCCAACACTGATCGCAGTACACGAAGACAACGATCCTAAAGGCGAAGGTCTTGCACTAGCAAAAGCGTACGCTGTTGGTACTGGCGGTCACAAAGCAGGCGTTTTGATGTCTTCTTTCATCGCAGAAGTAAAATCTGACCTTATGGGCGAACAAACTATCCTTTGTGGTATGTTGCAAACAGGTTCTATCCTTTGCTTCGACAAGATGGTTGAAGAAGGCATCGACCCTGGTTACGCATCTCGTTTGATCCAATACGGTTGGGAAACCATCACTGAAGCATTGAAATACGGCGGCGTGACTAACATGCTAGATCGTCTTTCTAACCCAGCTAAGATCAAAGCATTCGATCTTTCTGAAGAGTTGAAAGTGATCATGCGCCCGCTATACAACAAGCACCAAGACGACATCATCAGCGGCCACTTCTCTCAAACTATGATGGAAGATTGGGCGAACGATGACAAAAACTTGCTTCAATGGCGTGCAGACACAGCGGAAACAAACTTCGAGAAAACACCTGCTGGCGATGTAGAGATTTCTGAACAAGAATTCTTCGACAACGGTATCTTGATGGTGGCTATGGTTAAAGCGGGCGTTGAGCTTGCTTTCGAAACTATGACAGCGGCTGGTATCATCGCTGAATCTGCATACTACGAGTCTCTACACGAAACGCCATTAATCGCGAACACCATCGCTCGTAAGAAATTGTACGAAATGAACGCGACAATCTCTGATACTGCGGAATACGGTTGCTACCTATACAACCACGCTTGTGTACCACTATTGGCTGACTTCATGAAAGACATCAAAACCGACGTGATCGGTAAAGGTCTTTCTGTAGAAGACAATGGCGTAGACAACAAGCGCTTGATCGAAGTAAACGCAGCGCTTCGCTCTCACCCAGTAGAAGCGGTTGGTGCGGTATTGCGCGGTCACATGGCGGATATGAAGAAGATCGTTTAATACGATTGTACGACTACTGTGCTCGCCAATACTTTGTTACACCAAGTGTTGGCGAACTCATAACATCGTAAGTTACCCATAAAAAGCCGAGCTTCAAAACTCGGCTTTTTTGTCTCTACTTGTTATCAACAAAGCATTAGGAAATACCATGGACAGCATCCGCTTAGACAATATTCTATTTGATAAAGTAACAGTGAACTTTGATGATCGCTTTACGCTAAGCGAGATTGACTGGACCATTGAACCTAACCAACATTGGGTCATCACTGGCACCAACGGTGCGGGTAAATCGGCTTTGGCCGCCGTGCTGGCAGGCGTTGGCGATATTGAAAACGGCATAGTAACGGGCCTTCCAAAAAATGTTGGATTGGTGTCTTTTGAAGCCCAAGCCGAGCTAATTGCCAAAGAGCTGAAAAAAGACGACGCCGACATCATGGATGTGATTTCTCTTGGCACCCCCGTTCATGAAATGATTTTCGACCATTGCCAAGACCCAGAGCTTGCTCAAACCTTGGTAGAAAAATTTGGTTTAAGCAAACTACTCGACCGCGCCTTTCGTAAACTTTCCACAGGTGAAACTCGCAAAGTCATGCTAATTCGAGCCTTGTCGAGCAAACCAGACTTGCTTATCTTAGACGAGCCCTTCGATGGCTTAGACGTGGACACGCTTGCCATGCTGCAAGCACATCTAGCCTCCATCATAGACACCACACCGATGATCCTGGTGCTAAACCGTTTTGATGAAATGCCAGACTTCATCACTCACGTCGCCTACATGGACAATGGCAAACTGACTATTACCGTAGACAAACAAGACGAAAACGCCTTCAACGAGCTTTATCAATTACTGCATTTGAAAACCACGGATCTCAGCGTACCAGAGGCCGATCCAGCGAACAAACTGCCCGCACTCGACCCAAGCCAACCGCTCGTCAAGCTGAACAAGGCGACCATCCAATACGGCGATACCGTGATTGTTGATAAGTTGGATTGGACCATTGAACAAGGCCAACATTGGCAACTTAGCGGCCCCAACGGCAGCGGCAAAACAGGCGTTTTATCTTTGATCACCGGCGATCATCCACAATGCTACACCAACGATATTTTTGTCTTTGGTTTCCAACGTGGCAACGGCGAAAGCATTTGGCAGATCAAACAATTTATCGGCTATGTTTCCACGGCACTGCAATGGGAATACCGCGTCAGCACCAGCTGTAAAAACGTCATTATTTCCGGCTTCTACGACAGCATCGGCATGTACAGCAAATCCACCGACAATCAAAAGAAAATCGCCGACCAATGGCTTGCACTACTCGGCATGGCAGACCGCGCCGATCAGCCATTTAACAAGCTTTCCTACGGCGACCAGCGTTTATTACTCATCGCCCGCGCCATGGTGAAACACCCGCCACTCTTGATCCTAGACGAACCTTGCCTCGGACTAGACGACATGAACCGCCAACTCGTCCTCGCTCTTATCGAGAAAATTTGTGAAGGGAAAGAAACCACAGTGCTCTACGTCAACCACCACGCGGAAGACCAGATCAAAGGGATAGAGAACTACTTGGGGTTGAAGAAGAATTAGGTTCTCTTTCAACCATCATTTAGTCTAAATAGTTCTGTTCAATATAGGCTAGGTGCGGCGCAAGGGTGAGCGCTTTGGGGCGAATCGATTGGATCTGATTTTTCACCGTCTCCCAAGACTCGCCGGCTTCCAGTAATAAGATGGCGGCCATTAGGCCGGTACGTCCGGTGCCGCCACGACAGTGAATGGCAATAGTCTCGCCACTGTCTAGGCGAACTTGCAGATCGTCTTTGACTAATTCAAACACGTCGAAGAACGGCGCCTGCGGTGCGCAATCGTCTTCGATTGGCAGCTGATACCACGCCATGTTATGGCGTTGAATTTCATCACCTAAAGCGGCCACGCCTAGCATCCCTAGTTCTGTATTCGACAACAAACTGATCACGGCGTCCGTTCCTGCGACTTTTAGCGTCGCAACGGAGCGAACTAAGTCCTCTTCTTTGGTGCCAGGACACGGTGTAAAAATAAACCGCGCGCCCTGCAAAACGGGCAAAATATCATAGGGATGAGACATAGCTTATTTCTCCTCAAGCCATTTTTTGAATACGTTACCTAAAAGTAACCTTCAGTGCTGCCTATTTCATAATAGCTGCCTGTTAAGTCATTTTTGTGACGAGATAAACAAATCCTCCCCGCGTAATTCATGATGACTTCGACCGCTTAACTTCAACAGAGCTACTTCGACTGAAAGTGTTTACTTACTAATGTTTTTACCACCTGCCAAATCGTCTGAGCCCCCCGCTGATCACGGAACCATAGCGCTGTTCCACTTGTTCGTGAGTCACCTTCCCTTCCACCCAAGTACCACCCTCGGTGGCGACGTTATGAATCAGTGGCTGTAGACGATCTAGAGATTTTGCGAAGACGGCATCATTGGATTCTGCGGCTTCAAATTCGTACCAAAGGGCTTTGAGCTCTTCGCCTTGTGACGTTGGCAATAAACCAAAAATACGTTCTGCGGCTTGTTGTTCTGCTTCCTCTTGTGCGCTGTTATCGGTTGTTTCGTGAATGGGGTGATCGCCTGCATCAATTTCGACAATATCATGTATCAATAGCATTTTGATCACTCGGTCTATATTGATTTCTTTGTCAGAACGGTCCTTTAGAATGAAAGCGTACATGGCCAAATGCCAAGAATGTTCAGCGGAATTTTCTCGTCTTGATTGATCAATCAAAGGCGACTTACGGATGACCGATTTGAGTTGGTCTATCTCACGTAAAAAGTGAAGTTGTTGTTCTATGGCGTATGAACTCTTCGTATCCAACATGGCGGCTCTTCATCTGCTGCTGACTAAATAGGATCCAGAGTAACCAAGAAGCGTGCAGAATTCGACCCTAAGTTGCAAGGTCATCTGACGATGACCAAACATGTCAACTATTTAACAACAACCGGCTCAGGAAAACCGCCTATCGCTTGCGCAATCCAGTCTCGTGCATCGGGGATAATTTCGACCAACTGCGGAAGATCGTTCACACACAAAAACTTAATGTCAGGTTCTGTCGCTTTGCTCAGCAAGGCAAGAGTGTCAGCTGGCGGCTGGCCTTTTCCTTGCCCGCTTATGATATGAAGATGATCGACTGTCGTGCTGACCTTGGCTTTTTGGTCGCGGAGGCAAGCGTGATTATGGAGACCTTGAGGGAAAAATTGCGCCAGATTACGAAACCTGTATTTGATGTTCTGGAGAAACTCGTCGGGATATCGAGCAAACAGCTCGGCCATGATTGAACGTCGAAAAGGATGCACCACGTGAGCCGAAGAAAACACGTCAGTCGACGGAAAGCCAATGATATTGGCCGCATTGATCTGCATAAAATAATGAAATTTCGCTGGGTGATGGCGCATTTCTGCATCATGAAGCAAACCGCTATAATCCACCCATTTGCCACGCAAAACAGGCGTCAGCCCGTCAAAAACATCGGTTGGTTTTAGCGGCGCGGCCAAGAATACATCATCATTAAAATAGATAAAGCGCTCACTCAGCCCCTCAATCCGCCAGAGCATACTTTCGATGGTTAACGAGTTGAAGGTCGGCAACACCTGCGTGAAGCCATCAAATAGTTCCGAATGATAGGCAAGATGCACCTTGGCTCTGATGTTGTCCGAGAGGCTGGATAAGTCGGGACCTTCATCGTCAACCACAATCCAAATCTTTCCTATCCAGGGCGCATGATTTTCAATCGACTGAATGCAGTACAAAATCTCATCGTTGCATAACCATCGATGTGGGTTAGAAGCATTTTCATTCAGTGGCAAAGACTCCATTGCCATGTATTTTTGTCGTTTCTGTTGGTGTTTCGCTGTGCTTCCATCCACCCAAGTAATGACGGCATCAATCGGTTCAAGCTGGCGCGCTGTTGTATTGCTTGTTTTTTCGGTCTCTGTCTGTTTTTGTGCCACGTGGTGATCTCTTAGATGATGTCAAAGGTCATTCGATATTGTCGCACTATTCTATTCTCAGTGTCTGCTACTAACCTATTGGCTTAGAATGTAATTTTCTCAGCAGGCACGGCAGGTGAGAAATAGTACCCTTGAATGACTTCACACTTTTTCGAACGCAGGTAATCGAACTGCGCTTGCGTTTCGACCCCTTCTACGACAATCGACAAATCCATATTTTTGGCCAGTTGAAGAATTGTATCCGTCATTTGGCGTTGTGCTTTGTCTTCCGGCAAGCGGTTGATAAAGCTGCGGTCTATTTTCAATGTGTCCCAAGGCAAAGTAGCAACGTACGACAAAGAGGAATACCCTGTCCCAAAATCGTCTATGGCCAGTTGAACACCCAAACTTTTTAGCGCAATAAGCTGTGGGATGACTTCTTGCTCACGTTCGATAAACGACGACTCTGTCAGCTCAAGTTGCAATAATTCCGCAGGAAAGCGACTTTTTATCAACGCCTGCTTTACTGTGCCCATAAACTGTCCAAATCGGAGCTGATGGGCCGACACATTGACCGACATTTTGATGCCCTTAATGCCATTGTCCAGCCACAATTTGCCTTGTGTACAGGACGTTAACAACACCCATTCTCCTAGCCTTTCGATCAAACCCATCTCTTCTGCAACAGGAATAAATTCATCCGGACCAATCCAACCCCATTCGGCATCATGCCAACGGACCAAAGCCTCAACCCCGACTATCTGGAGTGTTTCGCTCGCATATTGTGGTTGGTAAAAAACGCGCAACTGTTCCGTCTCTAATGCCTGTTTCAGTTTCACGCTTAACTGCAGTTTCCTCTGACTGACACTGGTGAGTTTTTCTTCGTAAAAACCAATGCTGCCACGTCGTTCGTGTTTTGCGGCATACAATGCAGAGTCGGCTTCTTGCAGAATATCACCGTTGTCTTTTAGCCCCTGAAAGCTCACTCCCAGTGTCGCAGACACATAAATTTCACTTCCTTGAGGCAATGTAATCAGTGCTTTACAGGCTTCTTGAACCGCGCGATTCAGTCGATCAATGGCGCCCTGATCGGAAGTCATAACCAAGATTGCAAATTCATCACCGCCGGTGCGACAAACGTGCGCGGTCAATGTCGGGATATGACTCAATGCGCCCAACAAACGCTGACCAATGACAGACAAAACAATGTCGCCAGAACCATGACCATAGCTGTCGTTAACGTCTTTAAAGTGATCCAAATCGACCACAATCAAACACATGTCATTATCAGAATAGTCTCGGATCAAATCGTCTAAAGCCCGTCTGTTTTCCAATCCGGTTAATGGATCATGCCGCGTCAAATAGAACAGCTTGTTTTGCGTTTCTTTCAGCTCATCAATATTCACCAACGCATAAATATAGGTTTCGCTCTGGCTAGATTCGGCCCCAACCGGCGTGATGGTCAGCAAACCCTGTGATGTGCCCCCAAAACTCACTTCGCCTCGCCAATGGGCTTCTTTTTCTTCTGGAAGTTCATTGGACGCCGCAAAGGCAAACAGCGTATTAACAGACGTAGAACCAGGCTCCACGATAGAAGGAAGGCCAACCATAGAACAAAACGCAGGATTCGCTTTGATAATAAACCCCTTATCGTCCACGATGGCCAAGCCTTCTTTGACATTATTAAAAACGGTAGAGGCTTGTTTTAGGCCGTAATTTTTCTCTGACAACTCTTGCTTTAATTGACTGTTCAACGAAAAAAACGATGACCATTTTACGGCGTCACTCGCAAAATACGCCGACAGATGCTTATGTCTAAATAGTGCAAAGCCCAACAAAGGAACGCTGAAAGAACACGCCATGATGACTTTGCCGCTCAACCCACCAATGACGATATCGATCACCATTTGATTCACCCCAAAGGCGATAAGGGGGAATAGCACGCCATCCAAACACAGCACAAAAATAAACAACAAAATGTACAGGGCACTGGTCGCACCATAAGACCATTGGCGCTTTTTAATGGCATCGAAGCAATAAAACAGCAGAAGTAATTCTGAAATAATCAGTGTTCCACCCAAAATAATGAATGGAACCGACACATCAAAAAAAGCCGACGGGATATTGTGTGGATTGATCATGCCGGGCGTCGTTAACATTGCGCCAACCAGCATAGAAAAAAGCACATTAAAGGTATCGACCAAAATAACAAGGCGCACCAAATTACGCAGAATGAAAACATCCCTTTCGAGAAAAACAAACAAAACCGACGCCATCATAAATGCGCCATAGCAAAGGTTGCCGCCAGAGATATTGATATGCTCGTTAATGGGGATGCTGTATACATTGCCAAAAAAGCCCCCGATCAAAAGCACCAAAGCAATGTAAATATAAAATGCGCCACGTCTCACGCTGTGGCTAAGAAAAGAGAAAAACAAAGGAAACAAAGAAAAAAGACCAACCTGAGCGAAAAGCAATATCAGCATTTGCATTAACCTTGAATTAGGGTCTCAGAGTACGCCTAAGAACAGGACTTACAGCACCGTCTACAAAGGATCGTCTGGAATATAGTCCGCTCAGTATAGGGCTTTATGATCCATATTTCTCGCCGCACCGTGCGCGCGGATGCGCATTTCAATTTCAAAAAATAACCAGAAAGCAGCCAAATTACATTGCGACGCATTTACTTACAGTCTCTACCTTGTTTATTCAGAGGGTAAGTTTGATTATTTATAAATCAAAGTCCTTTCTTCTCTAAGCAGGAAACGAACATGAAAAAGAATTTGAATTCACTCGATCGGATCATCCGCGGTGTCGTTGGCATTGTATTTACAGGGTTTGCGCTGTTTAACGGTGAGTATTTACAAGAGCCAATACTGGAAGTATTGCTCGGCGTGTTTGGCGCCTTGAATTTGATTTCTTTGTTTTTCGGTTGGTGTCCGGTTTATCACCTTGCGGGAATAAACACTTACAAAAAGAAACATGATTAACCCGACACGCTTACTTTTTGGAAGCTTATGCCACCCATTTTAGAGTTACAAAGAGACAAATCCTTTCGCATAAAGTTGATGCTTGTGTGTCTCAGCGTCGCGTTATCTGTCGCCACTATTTATGTCGTGGTGTCGTATCGACTCGCGGCGGACTTAGGGCTTAAAACGGAGCTAGATTCCCTTCATCGACAAGCCATGTTTTTGCATGGTGAAATCTTGTTGTCGAAAAACGACTCTCAGCAACACCTGTCAGAACTCGTTAGCTTGGTGTACTTTAGCAATCATTTTTCGGTAGCTCAGCTCTATATAAAAGTGTCTAATTCCGACATGAAGTGGTCGATGAACCACAACATTGACGAGGAAAAAATTGACTATTTGATCTCGAAGTTGCCCGTTTATCCGATTATAACGTCGCACATGGCGGATATACCCAATGGCGTTACAGAAGTGGACGACGTCACCTTGCTATGGCAAGTCATACAAGATGACCGATACCAAATCACCATTGTTAAAACGTCTCAAAGCCTAGACGACACCCTAAAGTTTGTCATGCAACGCCTTATTATCACCTCGGTCATTGTGTTCTGGTTAGCGGCGTGGCTTGCGCTCACCTTGTCGTCATGGATGAACAAGCGCGTGCAAAACAAGAATGATGCGCTGGCTCGCTTGGCTACGCACGATGCCTTAACAGGATTACCAAATCGGCTGTATCTAACCAATCTGATGCAAAGTATCGATTTATGCCCTACTTCCATCGATAAAAAATCAGACTATCACAACATGCCTGCGCCCAAACAAGGTTCTCTTTTTGTCATTGATTTAGACAAATTCAAAGAAGTTAACGACACATTTGGCCACGCGGCAGGAGACTCATTACTGATCGACGTCGCCCAAAAGCTACAAAATGCCTTGAACAACACACAGACTTTGGTGCGATTAGGAGGCGATGAATTCATCGTTTGGGCGCCCGAAATGGATATAACGGACGCAAAAGACCTCGCGCAACGTTTAATAGAGGTGTGCAATGAACCCGTAATGATCAATAAGTTGTCGATCAACACGGGCGCCAGCATTGGCATTTCTCACTACCCTAGCCATACGAACAATGCCGAGTCCCTGATCACATTGGCCGACGTCGCCATGTACGAAGCCAAACAGAAACGCAGCGGCTGGAGTTTATTCAGCGAACGAAACACGCAACGTGGTCATCAAAGGCTGCGTCTACGTGCCGACCTAGAAAACGCGCTCACCGACAACCAGATCAAACTGCATTATCAGCCAAAAGTGTCACTCGCCGATGGCCAGATCATTGGTGTTGAAGGCTTAGCAAGATGGTATCACCCGACCGACGGATTGTTGTCGCCCTATCATTTTATTGACCTGATAGAGCAAAGTGGACGCGTACAAGAATTTGGACGTTATATTATTTTAAACGCCATAGAGCAATTATCGCAGTGGCAAAAACAAGGAATTTATACGCCTATTGCCATCAATTTATCGCCTTATAACCTTCTCGACCCTGAATTATTGGATTACACATTTACCCTTTTGGAAAAATACGCGATCAACTCAGGTTACTTAGAAATCGAGCTAATAGAGTCTTCCACCAGCATCAACATAGACTATATTTCCTGCCGTCTTAGTGACTTCAAACAAGCGGGAATTAAGCTCGCCATTGATGATTTTGGCACTGGGATGAGCTCGCTCTCGTACATCAGTAATCTAAACGTGAACCACATCAAAATTGATCGATCCTTTATCATTGACATTGAACAGGACGTAAAAAAACAAGCAGTGGCGGCGTTGGCCATCTCATTAGCGAAAACCTTTGACAGCAAAGCCATTGCTGAAGGCGTAGAAAACAAAGCGCAAGCCGATTTGCTGATAGAGATGGGCTGCTTGTATGGGCAAGGTTACTATTTCGCTAAACCCATGCCAGTAGAGGAAATAGAGCCATTATTGCTTAATAATGTGTTTTTACCAATCTCGTAACATGACATACAAAAGACAAGTCTAAGGTGACTTGTCTTTTGTATGCTTGTACGCTGTTTAATACTTATGTTGGATCAAATCAGCCCTCTACATCAAATACGGTTAAGCAAATCCGTTTTTTTCAAATTGTATTCGTTGTCTGAAATAGCCCCCATATCACGTAACTTCGCTAATTTTTCAATCAACTGGATAACTTCATCGACCGATGCTGTATCCGTCAAGTTCTGAGGCGTTTGCATTGCAGGAGCTGGTGTAAACGCCATTGGCGCAGACGGAGCCACAAAGTTATTCTGTGGTACTAGGTTTTGTTGAGCTGACTGTTGTAATGCATGATTGTTCACATTTGAGTCAGACGAATCTACACCAGAAACAATAGGTAAGGTATTAACCGGAATCGTGCCATATTGGCTGGAAAAAGTCAGTGATGAGTTACCGCCCTGCTGCTGGCTTATGCCACCAATGTTGTTGTCTAACGTATCGTAAACCGTTACGTTGCCATTCACTTCTACCGCTAGGCGATTCGGAAAAATAGCGTAACGTGTGCTGTTTTGTGCACCGCTGCTAAAAGGCTGACCCAGATCGTCAGGCCACCATTGATTGCTAGATTTAGAGCCCTTTGCTAACGGCATGAATACCTGCATATTGGCAAGACCATTAGCCAATTCATTACACAAGTTATCCACTGTTGATTTCAAACCATAGTTGAACATGTCTCCAACCATAGTCATTCCACCACGCATCCACTGACCGCCACCACCTAGCTCGGGACAGTTGAACTGCGCCATCGAACCACTACCGTTGTTTACGGCAATCAGCATGTGCATCACGGCATCAAAGCTTAGGTTGTAACGACGGGAAAGGGAATTTACTAGGTTTTGTCCATCTTGCGTTAAATTTTGCATGGTAAAGCTCTCTAAATAAGACGTAGAGCTGTTCTCTTTTATCTATCCGCCGCAAAAAAGGCAAACATCGCCTAGTACATGGACACAAACAAAGAGTAGGTTGCAGCATCATGCTGGCCAACAGGTTTCGTAGATCTCTACTCTAACACAGACACGTCTTACAAAATCGTGACAAGAGCTGAATAGACACAAATAACTGTTTATTTTCTGAGCATACTTTTTTTGCCACAAAAAAGAGACAAACCACTATATGGCTTGCCTCTTTTGAATATCCGGCGACTGAGCCTAATTTTATTTCATGAGCACATCAATATCCGACGCATCATGACGCTCTTCCAGTTTCGCTCCGTCGCCAAAAGATTTATTCACAATGCGTCCGCGCTGCACGGCTGGACGTTGCTCAATGGCTTTTGCCCAACGCAACACGTTTTTATAGCTGGTTACATCCAAAAATTCTGCGGCATCGTACAAGTTACCCAAAACTAAATTGCCGTACCAAGGCCAAATAGCGATATCCGCGATTGAGTATTCGTCGCCCGCCATGTAAGTGTTCTTAGCTAACTGCTTATCCAAGACATCTAACTGACGTTTGGTTTCCATGGTAAAGCGATCAATCGGATATTGCATTTTAGTCGGCGCATACGCATAAAAATGACCAAAGCCGCCCCCTAAATACGGCGCAGAACCCATTTGCCAGAACAGCCAATTACGACATTCCGTTTTTGCCGCTAGGTCTTTTGGTATCAAGGCATCAAATTTTTCAGCCAAATACTGCAAAATAGAACCCGACTCAAACACACGAGTCGGTGGCGTTGTGCTGTGATCCATCAACGCAGGGATTTTAGAGTTTGGGTTAATCTCGACAAAGCCAGAACCAAACTGATTACCTTCGCCAATGTTAATCAAATACGCGTCGTATTCAGCAGCACTGATTCCTAGCGCCAATAGCTCTTCCAGCATAATGGTGACTTTTTGGCCGTTTGGTGTCGCCAACGAATGCAACTGCAGTGGATGCTTTCCAACGGGTAATACCTTTTCATGGGTGGCGCCTGAAACAGGACGATTGATGCTGGCAAATTTGCCACCGCTTTCAGCATCCCACGTCCATACTTTTTGTGGCACATAGTCTTGATTCAACTTGGTATCAGAACTCATAACATCTCCTAAAATTCTTTCTGGGTAGAAGAAAAGCTTCCACGCTTAATGTTCAACAAACGCTCGCTCGATCACATAATCCCCAGGTACACCAATTTTTGGGGACTCATGAAACCCCAACTCATTCAATAAAGCGGACGTGTCTTTTAGCATACTCGGACTGCCGCAAATCATGGCTCGGTCGTGCTCTGGGTTTAACTGAGGCAAGCCAATATCTTCAGCTAATTTGCCACTGCGAATCAAGTCCGTCAGGCGCCCTTGGTTCCGAAAGGCTTCTCGAGTGACTGTCGGATAATAAATCAGTTTTTCACGTACTTGCTCACCAAAAAATTCGTTGTCGGGCAATTCCTTTTCTATAAAGTCCGCATACGCCAACTCGCTTACATGACGAACACCATGAATCAGCACAATTTTTTCGTACTGCTCATAAGCATCAAAATCTTGAATGACACTTAAAAAAGGCGCTAAACCCGTGCCCGTTGATAACAAATACAGGTGCTTACCAGGGTGTAAATCACGCGTTACCAACGTGCCTGTGGGTTTGCGACTGACCAAGACTTCGTCGCCGACTTCCAAGTGCTGCAAGCGTGAAGTCAACGGCCCATTGGGTACCTTGATACTGAAAAACTCCAAATGCTCTTCGTAATTCGGACTCGCTATACTGTAAGCACGCATCAAAGGACGCGTCTCTGTTTCTAACCCAATCATGACAAACTGACCATTATCGAATCGCAAGCTTGGATTACGTGTGGTTTTAAAGCTGAACAAATTGTCGTCCCAATGGTGAACGCTCAACACGCGTTCGGTCGCAAAAGCACTCATACCTTCCCCTAATAAATACGCTGATTGCCATGAATACTATTAGACAACCCTATATTTATATAATCGATAATTTAAATGACTTTAATATGCTGAGCATATATAGAATAACGGTTTAAACAGCATGACATCCAAATGGGCAGCAAATACGTTAAGAAATAGGAAGGTAAAATTCATTGTAAGAAAAGTGCTCTGCTGTACGTCAAAGAGTTAGCAGCATGAAAAAGACGCTATGGCTAACCGCGTTATCGATCCGGTGCGCTCACAGGATAATAAGGACACTCAACATGAAAACTCGACATTTACTCAGTAACACTTTCGGTTTATTGCTGCTCGGCGGAGCGGTCTCTTTTAGCGGCTTATCACACGCCGCACCACAAACCATGATCGTCGCTGGCGGTTGCTTTTGGTGTGTAGAATCGGATTTTGAAGCCGTACAAGGCGTCAGCGATGTTGTCTCTGGGTACATCGGAGGAGACACGGAAAACCCAACCTACAAAAAAGTATCGTCGGGAAAAACCGGCCATTTTGAGGCCGTTGAAATTCACTTTGACGACGCCGTCGTCTCACTCAAAGCGCTCTCAGACTATTACTGGAAAACCATCGACCCAACTGACGCAGAAGGCCAATTCTGCGACAAAGGCTCACCTTACAAAACCGCAATGTTCTACCAAAATGCCGAACAAAAAGCCGTCTTCGACGCGTCTTTAGCCAAAGTGAACAACACCAAGCCGTTTAAGAATGACGTGGTGACAGAAATCCTACCAGCAACAACCTTCTACCCAGCAGAGGAATATCACCAAAGTTACTACACTAAAAACCCACTTCGTTATGCTTACTACCGAGCAAGTTGTGGTCGAGATAATAAACTTGAGCGTCTTTGGGGTGAAGTCGCCAGCAAGAAATACCATTAAACAGCAAAACAGAGTGCACGCCTGCGTATTTTCGTGTGCGCTCTCACTTTTCTAAGTATCAGCAAAACGTTTTGTCCCTCGATTTTGCGCATAGAAATTGAAGCAAATAGGTAAACCACGTCGAAAAGCTAGCCATCTTAGCCTCCCTATATCAGAGTAAAAATTCAACTCGCGGAGTTCTATCTCAGTAACGAAAAGGAGTTTTACGATGAAAAAAATCATTCCAATCCTTGCGGGCAGTATGGTTATCGCCTCGTTAAGTGCCGCCGCAAAGGCGCAAGACATGACAGAAAATAACAGCGGTTTTTATGTTGGTGGTAATTATGGGTATCTCAAAGTAGACAGTGATGATGACTTTGACGACAACAACGACATGGTTCAAGGCGTAGTCGGCTATCGCTTGAACTCGTTTCTTGCTTTGGAAGGCAGTTACATTGATTTCGGTAAATATGGTGGCCGCGCCGCGAATGCAGAAACCACGGGTTACACTGCGGCTCTAAAAGGCACCATCCCGATCACTCAGACAGTAGAAGTGTTCGCTAAAGCTGGCCAGCTCTGGCACAAAACCGACTACAATATTGCCTCGGTTTCCGGCCACTCAGACGATCGCAGTTTGTTCGCTGGTGCTGGTGTCAACTTTAACGTCACAGAAAACTTATTGCTAAATGCACAATACACCTGGTACGACGTTGACCTAAACGCAGACAACGTCAGCTCTGATTCAAAGTTCAAAACCGACTTCAACCAAGCCAGTGTCGGTGCAGAATACCGTTTTTAATCCCCATTTCCTCCAATCCCAGAAGAAGACAGGCGTCATCGAGCCTGTCTTCTTCTTTTTATGCACAATCCCCCGCGATGGGTCTTTGACCCTTTGGCGCTAAGCCTCTAGTATCTATGCATCTCATTTTCAAAAGATGTCGACTATGAACCCCATTCTGCAAGCTCAAACCAACCATAAATCCATTCGCCAATACACCCAACAACCGATTGATGACGCCTTACTCAAACAGCTGATACAAGCCGCCCAAGGTGCCGCTTCTTCCAGTTTTATTCAGGCATATTCTTTGATCCAAGTGTCCAACAAAGACAACCGTCAAAAGATGGCGGCGTTGGCCGGTGGTCAAAAATGGGTCGAATCAGCCGCCGAATTTCTAGTAATTTGCGCGGATTTAACCCGAGTGGAACATTGCAGCATAGAGCAAGGATTAGGCGAACTCGAAGGCAACACTGAACATTTTATCGCAGCGACAACCGACGCCACGTTTTTTGCGCAAAACCTCATGTTAGGAGCGGAATCCGTTGGCCTTGGTGCCGTGTTTATTGGCGGCATTCGTAACGACCCCGCACAAGTTGCCGACATACTTAATTTGCCAAAACACGTTTACCCTATATTTGGCCTGTGCCTTGGTTATCCCGATGCACAACCAGACCTCAAACCACGTTTGCCTGTCGATGTTATCCTTCATAAAGACAGTTACGACAGCCGCCGTTGCGCAGACGATGTAAAAGCTTACGACACACAAATGCAAGCCTATTACCAAAGCCGTGGCGACAATCAAAAAACCAGTAACTGGTCAGAACAAACCGCCGCCGCAGTGCAAAAGAAAAAGCGCGAACACATGTTAAGCTTTTTGCAACAACAAGGTTTTTTAAAGCGTTAATCTCTATATTGTATTTATCAACTGAGGAAAGCACATGATCACTAATGTCCCAAACGTTATCTTTAAAACACGTGTACGCAATGAAGAACTGGGTGGACCAAACCCATTCGAATGGAAAGATGTCGCAACCGCAGATTTATTCGACAACAAAAACGTTGTTGTTTTTTCTTTGCCAGGCGCCTTTACACCAACGTGCTCAACGTCTCACTTACCACGCTATGAAGCGCTGTACGAAGAATTCAAAGCCCAAGGCGTAGACGCGGTAATTTGTGTTTCTGTGAACGATGCATTTGTGATGTTCCAATGGGGCAAAAGCCAAAACGCGAAAAACGTTTTCCTTCTGCCTGACGGCAACGGCGACTTTACTCGTAAAATGGGCATGCTGGTTAAAAAAGACAACTTAGGTTTTGGTATGCGCAGCTGGCGTTACGCAATGTACGTTGAAAACGGCGAAATCAAAAAAATGTTCTCTGAAGCAGGTTTCCAAGACGACGCGCCAAGCGACCCATTTGAAGTGTCTGATGCCGACACCATGCTGAATTACTTAAAAAGCCGTTAATTCAAACGGCTATTTTTCATGCGCACAATGAACAGCAGGCTGTCGTCATAAAAGCCTGCTTTTTTGCCACACTCTTGTAAACGATTAAGATAAACGCCCGACCGGTGACAGCGCATCAAGCAACTCGCTGCTTTCGCCTTCCATAACTTGCATCAACAATTCCGCGGTGGTCGGCCCCAAGGTAAAGCCTTGATGTCCATGCCCAAAGTGAAACCATAGGCCTTTATGATGTGGCGCTTCACCCACAAGAGGCAGCATATCGGGCATGCAAGGACGAGTTCCCATCCATTGCGGCTCTTTTACTTGTTCCCCTAAATCGATGATTTCACTCAATGCCACAGCACCACGTTTTAGCTGCCTTGTGTCTATCGGTGCATTTCGCGGCACCAAAGCCGCCCCCGTTGTCACTCTTAACCCTTTTATCATCGGCGCTGCCAATACACCATTTTCCACGTCTAAAAATGGCCGTTGTAGTGTTTTTGGCGCATTAAAATGACCATGATAACCACGCTTGTATACCATAGGAATTCGATAACCAAAACGCGATAACAGCTCTGGTGACCACGGCCCTAGCGCCACCACCACTTGCTCCGCTTTCAGTTCCCCTTCACTGGTGAGAATCTGCCAACCCGATACTGTGTGCTGCAACGTATTTGCCTCTCCCGTGACAAATCGGCCTCCACGTTTAACGAATAAGTCACAATAGGCTTCGGTCAACTCTCCCGGCGAAGAACAGCTCCAGCTTTGCGTAAAATGCACAGCGCCTGCTGGGGCTTTCTTCAAAGCAGGCTCTTCTTTCAGATAACGCTTGCCATCAAAAATATCGGACAGGACACCATATTCTTGCCTAAGGAAAGCAGCCTTTTTAGCGGTTTTTTCAAACGCCTTTTCGTTGCGATGCAACATAACCAGACCACAATGGCGTATTAACGATTCAGCCTTAGCATCACGGATTAAAGGTCGATGATCTTCGGTAGAGCGCGCCACTAACCGCGAATAGAATTGAGAGATATGTGCGTGTTTTTCAGGGGAAGAGTAGCGGAAATACGACCACAGAGCCGGCGCCATTTGTACTGCACCGCGCATTTTCCACGTCACGTCGTTACTTATTTCCAGCGCATATTTAAATAGCGTCACCAAGTCTCTTGGCAAAGCATACGGTTCTGCCGCCTCAACTTGGATCATCCCCGCGTTACCGTAACTGGTTTCTAACCCTGCGCCCTTACGATCAACAATGGTAACCTGATGACCACGAGCTTGCAGCGCTAAGGCACTGCTCACACCAACCATTCCCGCACCCAGAACAAGAAATTCCGCCATACCCTAACCTCGACATCATTATAATTGGCCAATCAAAACCATTTACTATCATCACTATAGCAACTCACGTGACATTTTGATCAACTGAATGAATCCCTTTATATCAGGATCAAGACGTGCGTGTTTTTTATACACCAAGCCGATTTCGCGTTTGATGTTATGGCCTCCTAACGCGAACGCTTTAACGGACTTAGGCCAGATTCGATGCTCATCAGTTTGTGGCACAATCGCGACACCAACTCCCAATTCGACCAGCTTTACAATTGCTCCTATCTCATCAACTTCACACTTTTCATCAAGATCAAAAGGCAGTTGCTGCAACAATTTATCCACTTGCCGTCCACCAAACGAGGTTCGATCGTAACGAATAAAGGGAGATTGCTTGAGCGCTGATTCCCAATCATTAACGTCATAACGTCGAGGGACGATTAGGACAAACGGTTCCTCTATCAAGGCTTCCCATATCAAATCTGAATGCACCACAAACGTCGGTCGAATCATGATCGCAAGATCCAACTCTCCTGAATCCACCTGATCCAACAACGCCATAGAAACACCAGGAAATATTCGTGTTCGGCAATGAGTGTGCTGAAGATGAAATTTTGCCAACACCCCAGGTAAAAGCGTTCTTTGTATCGAGGTAATCGCACCAACATTAATGAGTTTAATGCCTTCCGATGCATGCGGTGTCGTGCCTAATTGACGGCAGCGCTCTACTATCTCTTTCGCCTGTTCCAATACGGTCAGCCCAGCATGATTAAGATGTGCGGATCGCCCTACTCGATCAAACAAAGCCAAGCCTAATTCACTTTCTAATCGCTGTATTTGTGCGCTTACAGCAGCCTGAGTTAAGCCGATTTTATGGCCCGCTGCGGCAAACGTACCTTCCTCAGCGACGGCAATCAGTGTGTTAAGTTCTTTAATCATTGATCATTTTTTCTTATCAATTATAAAAATATTCATTGATATTATTGTTCTATTTATCGACATACAATCCTTAAAGTTAGTCATCTGCAGGAAATAAAAAATGAACGTACAACCTTTTCACCTTGCCATTCCCGTTTTCGACGTCCCATTAGCACGCGCGTTTTATCGTGATGTATTCGGTTTAGAAGAAGGACGATCCGCGGAAGCTTGGGTAGATTTCAATTTCTTTGGTCACCAACTGGTTATCCACCATCACCCAAAAATGCCATACCAGCAAGCAGCTGGTACGAACTCAGTAGATGGACACGATGTGCCCGTTCCGCATTTTGGTGTGGTATTAACGTGGGAGCAATGGGAAGCATTAGCGACGCGACTCAAGGCCGCCAACACAGAGTTCATTATTGAGCCGTATATTCGATTTAAAGGCCAAGTGGGCGAGCAAGCTACCATGTTTTTCCTTGATCCTTGTGGCAATGCTCTAGAGTTCAAAGCCTTCAAAGACATGAGTCAGTTGTTCGCAAAATAATGCAAAATAGATTGAGTGAAAAAACACCCTTTCCACTCAATCTATTAATACACTTTTTTCCAATAAACCTTGCTCGACTAATTGGGTCAAAAGCGCCCTTGTGCGCTCTCGAAACATATCTCGCAAAAGGCGCACGGTTGGTGTAATGGATTGGCGGCTCGGGCTAATTAACCAAAGCTCACCTTGGGGGATTTTATAATCAGGCATAAGAGAAACCACTCGACCAGCCAGTAAATCACGCGAAATATCCAATGAGGACTTTATTGCCACACCTTTTCCAGCCACACACCAACGTCTCACCAAGTCGCCATCGTTCGCGGCACAATAGGCTTTGGGCTTAATTTTGTAAGATTTATCTGCGCCTGACTCGTTACCTGACTCTTTGTATGAGAAGTGCCAAGTGTCGTTCAAAATATTTTGCAGCTGATAAAACAAACCTTGGTGATTGAGCAAATCTTTAGGGTGTTTGGGCGTACCGTGTTTTTCCAAATACATGGGACTGGCCACCAATAATCGAGGCACATTACATATTTTAAAACCGTACAAATTTGAATCCGCAGGCGCGCCATAACGCAGAGCGACATCCAACGCATCTCGATAGAAATCAATATTACTGTCACTAATGTGCGCTCTTAACGTGACTTGTGGATACTGTTCCATAAAATCATCTACCCAAGGGATCGCGATGTTTCGCCCCAAATCAGACGATACCGCTAAACGAATTTCCCCGCTGATGATATCCAAATCGTTATGAATGGTTTGCTTCGCTTGGTCCAACATCGACAGAGCCGCCGTGCATTGTGGTAAATAACGCTCACCCGCTGTCGACAATCGAAGGTGCCGTGTGGTGCGCACAAACAGCTCAACACCAAGCGCCGCCTCCACTCGTTTAACCGCAGCGCTGGCGGTTGCCATTTGCATGTCTAAATGTGTAGCCGCCGCGGTAATACTTCGACACTCCGCCACTTTTAACACAACACGAAGATCCTCTAACTGCATGGCAACCCCTTTTTTAGCGAAAAACACAGACATTATTATCAAATATAATTTGATAATAATTCAATAAAAACCCTGTTTTTCATTCGATAAAGCCTAGTTACCATAGCGCCAACTTGCTCGAACCAGAGCGTCACTACTTTTCATGGAGACAAATATGTCACACCAAATTATTACCGATCTAGAAAGTCGTCACACTACCAAACAATACGATGCATCAAAGCGCATTTCTCAAGCTGACTTAGAGGTAATCTATGAAGCCATGCGCCTATCACCATCTTCTATCAACTCTCAACCTTGGAAATTTATCGTGATTGAAAGTGATGAAGCCAAACAACGCTTCCACGATACCTTTGCAAACAAATTCCAGTTCAACCAAAAGCACGCGAAAGACGCTTCGCACATCATCCTATTTGCTCACAAAACGCATTATAGCCGTGATGACTACGCTAATGTTGTTGATAAAGGAATTGAAGATGGCCGCACTAAACCAGAAAACAGAGAACAAGCCTTTGGTGGGTTTGCTTTCGCAGAAATGAACATGGATGAAAACAGCAACAACTCAGCATGGACAAAAGCCCAAACCTACATAGCGCTTGGAAACACCATGCACGTAGCAGCACGTTTAGGCATTGATTCAACACCAATGGAAGGGGTCGATCACGAACTAATTCGTGAATTATTCCCAGAGCTTGAAGGTTACCAATGTGATGTGGCGCTGGCTATCGGCTATCACCACAAAGACGAAGACTACAACGCCGCGTTACCAAAATCTCGCCTAGCGATGTCGGATGTAGTGACTGTGCTTTAAAGCCTATTTAAAAAGCAAAAAGAGCAAGCCACGTAAGTGACTTGCTCTTTTTTATATTCAAAAATACCGCACGCAAAATAAGCTAAATACACTATTATTAAAAACTAGAATTTGGTTCAGCCAAAAACTCCAACTCTTCATAAGACGATTTTCTGCCTAAAATGGCATTTCTGTGTGGATAACGGCCGAAACGATCCACAATTTTTTTGTGTTTTAATTCAAAATCCAAATTATTCACTATGCCCAAGTCGCTAAATAATTTAACGGCTTCTTCGTGAATTACGGAGGATTCACTGTGCATATAAGGCATGTATAAAAAGCTTCTCTCGGTGGGAGACAATTCCAAGTCCAATCCATGAAAAACAGCAACTTGAGCCAGCGCCAAAGCCATCGAGTCAGCCGCAAAAGCGTCTGGGTGGTCGCGGTAAATATTACGGGAAAATTGGTCTAATAAGATTATTTCAGCCAAGGCGCCTTTTGAAGAATGGCGCCAAGCAGACAATTCACCTTGAACCGCTTGGCGATGTAATTTGCCAAATCGAGTTACGATTTCGTTGTCAAAATTGGTGTCTTTTTTAAACCATAATTCAGGTTCAATTTCCGTAAACCAAAAATCCAAAACCTCTTGATACATCACTTTAGCTCCAAATTGACCAAGCAAGTAGAAATATAGTGCTTGGAACCGTTATATTCCAATCACTGTACTTTTAATCGTAGGCAATCTACAAAGCGATGGCTGTTAACGCCTCAATCACGTCTTTCAGTTGTTGCGTAATATACAGCTGTTTTCTCTCATCAAGTTGGTAATCAGACTGCTTGGCTAATTCATCGTTAATGTAAGTGGCTTGGGAAAGTTCCAGTTGAATGGCGTGAATTCCGTTACTTGGTTGGCCGAAGTGACGAGTGATGTAGCCGCCTTTGAAACGCCCATTGAGCACTTGCGTGTAGTTCGGTTGCAGTATTTGCGTGACGGCATTGGCGATTGCGGCGTCGCACGCTTTGCCTTCGTTAGTTCCCCAGTTAAAGTCCGGCAGCGTGCCTTCAAATAACATAGGCACTTCGGCAGCAATACTGTGTGCGTCGAATAAAATTGCGTAGCCGAACTTGGCTTTTAGTCGCGCGAGTTCTTGTTCAATCGTGCCATGGTAAGGTTTCCAAATATGTTCTTTGCAAAAGGTTTTATGCTCATTAGTTGGCGCTTTGCCTTCAGCAAAAACAGGCGTGTCTTCAAATAAAATATCGGGGAACAAGCCCGTGGTTTTCGTTGTGTAGAGTGGTTTGTCGTCATAGGGTCGATTAAGATCGATCACATAACGTGAGTAATTCGCTTTAATAAAACCCACGCCCAATGACGCTAAAAACGCATAAAGCTCAGGAATGAACCAATCCGTATCCGGCAATTTTTTGGCTTGCTCTGTTAATCCGACTTGCACCGCTTCGGTCAGGTTCAAACCCGAATGGGGCATACTGACCAGCAAAGGCGAATCGCCCTGCACAAAATCAAAGGCCGGTACAGTTAATGCGTCATGCGTTGTCATTATGCTTTTCCCCCTTGATTCTCGTTACCTTGGCTTAAGTAACCTTGGTAAACACGATGCTTAACTAGGTTGCCACCTAACCAATAGCTTAGCTCACCTGGACTTTCTACGTCCCAGCAAACAAAGTCCGCGACTTTACCGACCTCTAAGCTACCATGAGTATCAGACATTCCCAATGCTTTAGCAGCGTGAATGGTCGCGCCAGCCAAAGACTCTTCTGGCGTCAGTGCGAACAAGGTACACGCCATGTTCATCATCAATCGAAGCGATAACGCAGGCGAGGTTCCGGGGTTGGCATCCGTGGCAATCGCCATCGGCACGCCGTATTGACGCAGTAAATCAATCGGCGGACGTTGGGTTTCTTTTAGGGTGAAAAACGCACCCGGCAACAGCACGGCCACCGTGCCAGAGTCGGCCATGGCTTTTACATCAGCCTCTTCAATAAATTCAATGTGATCTGCCGATAACGCTTTGAACGAAGCCGCCATGCGAGTACCGCCCTGCGACGTCAGCTGCTCCGCATGGATTTTCACCGGCAAGCCCAATGACTGCGCGATTTTAAAGTAACGCTCTACTTGATCTGTGCTAAAGGCAATGCCTTCACAGAAGGCGTCTACAGCATCCGCCATACCCAATGTGGCGATCTTTGGTAATACCGACTCGCAAAGATAATCAATATAAGCGTCCTTATCGTCAAACTCTGGCGGCATCGCATGCGCCGCCAAACAAGTACGTTTAATGGTCACTGGGCATTGGTTTTCTAGCTCTGTTGCCACTCGTAGCATTTTTAACTCACTGTCGAGAGACAAACCATAACCGGATTTGATCTCTACCGTGGTCACGCCATCGGCCATTAAACTTTTCAGCCGACGCGATGCACTGGCGACTAATTCCACTTCGCTGGCGTCGCGAGTCGCCTTCACAGAGGACGCAATACCACCGCCCTGCTTGGCGATGTCTTGATAACTCACACCATTTAAGCGCTGTTCAAATTCCCCTGCACGATTACCACCAAACACAAGGTGCGTATGGCAATCGATCAAACCTGGCGTAATCCAGCCGCCGCCCAAGTCATGTTCCGTCTGAGCTTCATAAACAGGCAAATCTTGTGCTTCGCCAATCCAAACGATACGCCCGCCGACGACACCAGTGGCGGCGTTTTCAATCACGCTATACAAGCCATTTTTCATGGTAGCGATATGAGCACCTCGCCATAAGCTGTCTAACTTCATTGCAGTATCGTTTGTCATCGCTTTTCCTTTTCTTAAATCACTAAACTTGGCTATTTAATACTAGGCAATAGCCCTTCAGGCATGGTTTCGTTATGAACCGCTTCTAGCAGCAACTCATTGGCCTTTTCGATGTCAGTCGCAAAGTAGCGGTCTTTGTCATAGAAAGGTACACGAGCGCGCAAAGTCGCACGGGCATTTTCTAAACGCTTACTGGATTTCAATGGCGCGCGGAAGTCCAAGCCTTGTACCGCAGACAAAATTTCCACCGCTAAGATGCCACGGGTATTTTCCGCCATGTCCTTCAAGCGGCGCGCTGCGAAGGTCGCCATAGAAACGTGGTCTTCTTGGTTTGCCGATGTTGGCAGGCTGTCCACAGACGCAGGGTGTGCGTAGGTTTTATTCTCACTCGCCAATGCCGCCGCCGTTACTTGAGCAATCATGAAGCCAGAGTTTACACCGCCATTGTCTACTAGAAATGGTGGTAATTTACTCAAGTTACTGTCGATCAATAACGCCATACGGCGCTCAGACAAGCTGCCGATTTCAGCAATCGCCAAAGCAAGATTATCTGCCGCCATAGCAACGGGTTCAGCGTGGAAGTTACCACCAGAAATGATGTCGCCTTCTGCGGCAAACACCAATGGATTGTCCGATACCGAGTTCGCTTCCACACACAAGACTTTCGCCGTGCTGCGAATTTGTTCAAGGCATGCGCCCATCACTTGCGGCTGACAACGTAGCGAATACGGGTCTTGGACTTTTTCACAGCCTTGGTGAGAATCACCCAGCTCAGAGGTTTCGCCTAATAGATGACGATATGCAGCGGCCGCGTCGATTTGTGTTTGATGACCACGCACTTCATGAATTCGCGCATCGAATGGGCTACGGCTACCAAGCGCCGCTTCCACAGACAAAGAACCACACACAACAGCAGAAGCAAACAAATCTTCCGCTTCGAATAAACCTTCCAAGGCAAACGCCGTCGATGCTTGCGTGCCGTTTAACAACGCCAAACCTTCTTTTGGTGCTAAAGCAATTGGCTCTAGCCCTGCAATAGACAAAGCGGCTTGACCAGAGATGACTTCACCACGATAACGAGCTTTGCCTTCTCCTAACAAAATCGTACTCATGTGTGCCAACGGCGCTAAATCGCCCGACGCGCCTACCGAGCCTTTCTTCGGAATGCATGGGTAGACTTCTTTATTGATCAACGTCAGCAAGGCTTGAATCACTTCAAGACGAATACCCGAGAAACCACGCGCAAGGCTGTTTACCTTCAGCGCCATGATCAATTTAACGGTTTTGTCTTCCATTAATTCGCCGATGCCTGCCGCATGAGACAACACGATGCTGCGTTGTAACTCGTCTAAATCTTCTGGCGCGATACGTGTATTCGCCAACAAACCAAAACCTGTGTTAATACCGTACACCGTGCGGTTTTCCGCAATCACATCGTTCACCACTTGTGTGCTGGCGTGAATCGCAGGGAAAGCGCTTTCGTCTAGAGTCAATTTAACGTGACGACGGCTGATTTGACGCAATTCGTTTAGCGTCAACTGACCTGGTTTTATGGTTAATTCAAACATGGTGTTCCTCAATCTTTTTATTCTCAAATCAAAACGCCGGATAACGGTCATACTTCCCTCATCCTGCCTACAAATTTTCCATCAACAGCGGATTATTTCGCTTGAGCACCAGTGATCATAGGCAGGTTCAACCCCTGCTCTTTCGCGCAATCGATGGCAATATCATAACCCGCGTCAGCATGACGCATCACGCCAGTCGCTGGGTCGTTATGGAGAACGCGTGCAATACGCTCTGCCGCTTCATCACTGCCATCACACACAATCACCATGCCAGAATGCTGAGAGAAGCCCATACCGACGCCACCGCCGTGGTGTAAAGACACCCAAGTTGCGCCAGATGCGGTGTTCAATAAAGCATTTAAAAGAGGCCAATCCGAAACAGCGTCAGAGCCGTCTTTCATGCCTTCGGTTTCGCGGTTCGGGCTGGATACAGAACCCGAATCCAAATGGTCACGACCAATAACAATTGGCGCAGACAATTCACCACTACGCACCATTTCGTTAAAAGCTAAGCCAAGTTTGGCACGTTGACCAAGACCGACCCAACAAATACGCGCTGGCAAACCTTGGAACTGAATACGCTCACGGGCCATGTCTAACCAGCGGTGTAAATGCGCATCATCCGCGATCAATTCTTTAACCTTGGCATCGGTTTTATAAATATCTTCTGGATCGCCAGACAAAGCCGCCCAACGGAAAGGCCCTATACCACGGCAGAACAAAGGACGAATGTAAGCAGGAACGAACCCTGGGAAATCAAACGCATCTTCAATGCCCACTTCCAATGCCATTTGACGAATGTTGTTGCCATAGTCAAAGGTCGGCACGCCCATTTTCTGGAAATCCAACATGGCTTGAACGTGTTTCGCCATGGATTGTTTCGCAGCCGCAACCACTTCTTGAGGTTGAGTTTGTGATTTCTCACGGTACTCTTCCCAACTCATGCCCGCTGGCAAATAACCATTTAAAGGATCGTGTGCCGAAGTCTGGTCGGTCACCATATCAGGGCGAACGCCACGTTTTACCATTTCAGGCAGAATGTCGGCCGCATTACCGCAAAGCGCGATGGACACCGCTTTGCCTTCTGAGGTGTATTTTTTGATGCGGGCTAGCGCGTCGTCTAGATCGGCGGCTTGCTCGTCTACATAGCGAGTACGCAAACGGAAATCAATGCGGCTTTGCTGACATTCGATGTTCAATGAACATGCACCTGCCAAAGTTGCTGCCAGTGGCTGCGCGCCACCCATGCCACCAAGGCCAGCGGTTAATACCCAACGACCCGTTAAGTTACCATCATAATGCTGACGACCCGCTTCGACGAAGGTTTCATAGGTGCCTTGCACTATGCCTTGGCTCCCAATGTAGATCCAAGAACCCGCCGTCATCTGGCCGTACATGGCCAAGCCTTTCGCGTCTAGCTCATTAAAGTGTTCCCAGTTCGCCCAATGTGGTACCAGGTTTGAGTTAGCAATCAGTACTCGTGGTGCATTGCTGTGGGTTTTGAATACACCCACGGGCTTACCAGATTGCACCAATAAGGTTTCGTCTTCTTCCAGTTCTTTTAAGGATTCAACGATCTTGTCATAACATTCCCAATCACGCGCTGCACGACCGATACCGCCGTAAACCACTAATTCTTCTGGGTTTTCTGCCACATCAGGATCGAGATTGTTCATCAACATACGCATGGGCGCTTCGGTTAACCAAGATTTGGCGGTAAGCGTTGTTCCTGTGGCCGCTTTTACGACACCGGCGCGGTAACGCTTTTGAGTGAGTGTTTGCTTAGTCATTTTTCAATCCTCTAAATAAAGAAAGCCCTTTGAACGGGAAGCTCTAATCAATAATTCAAACTAACATGTATATACAATTAATCTAAAGATAAAATCTAACTTTCTTTGATGCAAGCCATTTTTTAAAATAAATCATTAGACGTGACGGATAGACAAAGAAGTAATTCTGTTAGAAAGACAAAAAAACCTTAATAAACAATCAAAAAACCGCCATTAGACAAAGTAGGAAAAAATCCTATTAAAAGCATACTTGTATATACATTATATTTTCTATTACACTCCAATCATTCAGAATTAACGTAGGAATGGATTGCGATGAGCCATCACCAACACCATGTAGACTCTCAATTGTATTTTGCCGAGCGCGCTTTGCTCTCGACTGGCTGGGCCAATAACGTACTTTTCTCTGTAAAAGAAGGCCAGTTTCATTCTTTTGCAGACGACAGCGTGCCAACAACAGACTGCCATGTTTTATCTGGCCCCGTCTTACCCACACTGGCTAATGTGCACTCACACGCCTTTCAGCGAGTAATGGCGGGAGCCGCAGAAGTCAGCTTAAATCCGAATGATAGTTTTTGGAGTTGGCGCGATCTGATGTACAAGATCGTGCAAAAGCTTACGCCAGATGATGCTCATATCATTGCCAAACAGCTTTATATCGACATGCTAAAAGCCGGTTATACACAAGTCGGGGAATTCCACTATCTACACCACGATGTTGGCGGAAAGCATTATGGCCAGCTTGGTGAAATGTCGAATCAGATCATCGCAGCGGCAGATGAATCAGGAATGGGGTTGACGCTATTACCCGTGCTGTATTCACACTCGGGCTTTGGAGGACAAGCACCGACCGTTGGACAGGCGCGTTTTATCAATTCCACCGATTCGTATTTGGCATTGCATCAAGCCTGCGATAAAGCATTAGCAAATCATCCTCGCCATAAATTGGGGATCTGTTTTCACTCGCTGCGCGCTGTGACCAAACCACAAATAGAAACTGTACTTTCTGCGTTAAAACAAGACGTTCCGATACACATCCACATCGCCGAGCAACAAAAAGAAGTGCAAGACAGCTTAGCTTTCAGCGGGCAACGTCCAGTGGAATGGCTACATAATGAAATAGGTTTAAATGATCGCTGGTGCCTGGTTCACGCCACTCACCTAACTGATGCCGAACGCCAAGCCATTGCGAAGAGCCAAGCAGTCGCGGGACTTTGCCCGACGACAGAAGCGAACCTTGGTGATGGCATTTTCCCAGGTGTAGCGTTCGAACAAGACGGAGGCCGTTGGGGTATTGGCTCAGACAGCCATGTGAGCTTGTCGATTGTCGAAGAATTACGAACTTACGAATACGGGCAGCGCCTACGCGACCAACAACGCAATCGTTTATATCGTGCCGACCAAACCAGCGTTGGCGATAACCTTTATCAGCAAGCTTTGTTCGGTGGCAATCAAGCCTGCGACGTATCATTGGGATTAATTCAAGGTAACCGAGCAGACTTTATGGTGCTCGACGAATCTCATCCTTTTATCGCCGCAAGTGAAGCAAAAGACCTACTCAACCGCTGGCTCTTCGCCACTAATGAAAACCTTGTGAAAGACGTTTTTGTCGCTGGCAAACACACTATAAAAGACTTCCACCACCAGCATGAAGACAGCAGCCGTATGGCCTTTACTCAAGTCATTAAAAAGGCCATGTACCATGCCTAATGTCATTATTATCGAGCCATCACAATACTTGCGAATGCCATGGAAAAACGGCCTTGGCGAAACCCTAGAAATTCAACGTCATGAAGATAAAATAGGCCTACGTTTTCGCATTAGCCAGGCATCGGTTGTGGAAAACGGCATGTTTTCCGATTTCAGCGGATTGCATCGTACCTTGGTGTTGTTATCTGGCGAAGGAATGACGCTGGGACACAAAAACGGTAGCAACCGCCAACTTAATACTCTCAGCAAGCCATTAAACATGGCACGCTTTTCAGGCGGGGATGAAACGCACGCCACTTTGAAAAATGGCAAGATTGAAGACCTGAACATCATGGTGAGAGACACCGACACTCAAGCCAGAATAGAAGCATATACAGCGCCTTGCTCGTTTTCATTTTCAAACAACGACACCTTGTTCAGTGGGTTTTATTGCAACGAAAAATGCACACTTGAAATCGACAATGGCGAAGTCGTAAATGGTGAAATCGTGTCTGTCGATGCACACAGCACGGTCATTTTCTCGAAAGACACAAGGGTTCTATTAAGCCAAGGAAGTGGTGTCTTTATACAAGTATTCGCGTCAAACTAGCGCCCAAAATGCCCAAACAGTTGGAAGCGCGAGCCAGGGTGTAATAAGCGCGCGGCAGTAACAATATCATCGCCCGCCCATGTGCGGCGTTTGATCTGCAGACAAGGTTCTGATGTTTTAACTTGTAAGCGCTCGCACTCGATGTCGTTAGGTAAGACAGCTTCCACCAAATGCTCGCCTTCCGTCATGGGCGCGACGCTCATTAGGTATTCGTAAGGTGTGTGTTTCGCGAAGTTTTGTTTATCGTATTCGGGCGCCAATGTTGCGTTTACGATGCGTTCTTCGATTTGTATAGGCAGCTCATTTTCAAAGTGCAGCACCACGGAACGAAAGATGCCATGATTGGTTCGAACACCTAGTGTCATGGCTTCTTCCATGGTGGCTTTGGTCGATTCCAATACAAGTAATTCAGAACGGTGCGTATGGCCGCGTGCCGCCACTTCTTCTGCAATATTATGCACTTCAAATAAAGCCGAATGGGCTTTTTTCTCAGCAACAAATGTCCCCAGCCCTTGATGACGAACTAATAAGCCTTCCGCGGTCAGCTCACGCAGTGCGCGGTTTACCGTCATGCGGCTCACCCCTAATGCTTTGACCACTTCCGACTCTGACGGCACTCTTTGATTGGTTTGCCACTCACCAGAGGAAATCTTCAACGAAATAGCCTGCTTTAATTTGGCGTATATCGGCATGGGGACATCAGGTAATCCATCAAACAAATTGGCAAGATTTGGGGGCGTTAAGTCAGACACTGAGAGTTCCATAGGTTCATTAATTTAAGAAAAAAGTATATCGTGAATAGCCCACAACAAATAGGCAAGATGTCTATACATCACTAAATAGGCGCCATCCACAACACCGCCAGCCACGAAAGTCCCATGAATAAAGAAAAAATCACGCCCCAGCGGGGCGTCTTTACCTCAATAGAAGCCACGTCAGCAGAAGACACACTGTGATGCTTTTTATGGCCATGAATCATCGAGGCCACCAAGCGCTCTTTCAAGCACAACTCATGATAAAGTACCGCAAGCACATGCAACGCCACTAAGCCGAGCAAGATATTAGGCAACAGATGATGAATGGAGGCCAACTGGCTGGCAACGTCCTCTGACACGAGCCCATAAAAGGGTCCGAACCAAAACACCTCATCGCTGCTGAATAATCCCGTGCCCCACTGCACAGAAAGAGCCAACAGTAAAACAACCACCATAGCAGCACCAATGGGGTTATGGCCTAAGTACTGTTTTGGCTTTCCACTCCATAAAGATTTTGCAAAGCGCAACGCGGCTTTGGGGCCTCGAATAAACTGCGTGAATCGCGCGTAGTAAGAACCATAAAAACCATAAAGTACGCGAGCCACAATTACAGCAGACAAACCATAGCCCATGTAAAAATGGTATTGAATATAATCGTTGTCAGATTTACCGGTCACGATCAGCCCCGTAAACAACAACACAATCAGCCAATGGCTAATCCGTACAGGCCAATCCCACACTAATGTCGACTTCATCTTTCCATCTCTCTTATCGATCTTTCATTGTTCAAAAAACGCCCCTTGCCAAGGAGTGACATTAAACACTATGCTGTGAAAAGCAAGATTCTCTTGATTTAAATAGGGAAACAAGCCAATAAAAGCCTAGCCAAACACCGTCTACGCATTTGAAGGATGAGACAAACATGGTTGTCACGCTATTCCTGATCACATTATCTATGGTCGCACTGATTGCCTACCTGCTTTTTTGCAAAGGTCGCTTTTTTAGCCGACAAAGCGCTGTTATCGATGCCCCCATTGATATGATCTCGGAGGATCTAAGTGATTTAACCCACTGGCAAAGCTGGTTGCCTTGGCTTATTTACGAGCCCAATGCCCACATTGACTATGAATACTTACACTCAGGCATTCATTCAGTCTCACCTTCTTGTTTGGTCTGGCAAGGGAAGCTCATTAAAGATGGCTATATGTCATTAGAGCCTGCCCGTTCCAGCGCGCATTATTTTCATACTCTTCTAGAAGCGCCAGCGTTTTACCCCACTGATGTGCATTTCAACGTTGACCTAACCAAGCAAAAGGGTCGCACCTTAATCACCATCCAAATAACGGGCAAACTCCCATTATTGCAGCGCTGGAAGCAAAGACTCTTTGCCATTCGGGCGGAAAAAGACGTCGAGTTGTCACTTCTCAATTTATGGGCGTATCTGAACAAATACAACACAACCTCAGACCATGAATACAACGCCCCAAGCTTTGAATGGCTAAACACAACCACTTTGGACAATGTGGATGCCGTGACGCGTCCCTTTGTGGTGAATCATCAGCCCATGTCACAAAAAATGGATCAAGGCTTCCACGATTTGCTCACCACGCTGGGGCCAAACAATCCCCCTGCGGGCCCTTGCTTTGCGCTCTATAAAAAAGCCGATGTGATTCACCATTATTTTTCCGGAAAACTGGGGATTCCAATACAAAACCTAGAGCCATGTGCAATTACCCCAGAACGTGTTGTCCTGCGGGGTAACTACCTGCATTTGCGCTATGTTGGCTGCTATCAGAACCTATCGCTGGCGTGGCATGTGCTTTACAGCTTTATGCGTTTGCATCAGATACAGCCAAATCGTCGTCATTTTGGCGTAGAGATCTTTGAAGTTGGCCCCATGCAAACCCACACGACCAAAGACTATGTGACAAGCGTCTATTTGCCCGTGAAATAATTGGCATAGCGTCGGTTTTATGGGACAGTTTGTGCCCTCACCACAACAAGGAAACATGACATGGTCGCTTCACCCAAACTGATGTCGCTGATAGAAAGCCTCTTGCGTATTATTTTAACCATTGTTTTTTTCTATGCTTTTAAAGCGGCATTTGAAGTAGAGAATGACTTATTGTTGGCCTTCTTTTCTGTGCTTTGTGCCTTCATCACATTCAAAGGATTGATACTGGCCTTCAACAAACTCACTGCAAAAAAGTAATGCCAGAGCACGCCATTTTTAGCGTATCCTAATGACTGTCACTCCCCCTGAATACATAACGTAGCTTTAAAGGACATAAGCCTGCGTTCGAGCTAACACTTGCCGATATAAAACGAGTCTTTTTATGACAACACTTTATCAACAACATGTAGACGTTCTTATTCATCGATACGAAGACGCCATGGCGCATTTTGGTCTCGATGCCATCGTTCTGGCTTCAGGGGAAAAAAGCTACTATTTTCAAGACGATCACACACACCCTTTTCACGCATACTCTGGCGCTCAGCAGTGGCTGCCTTTTACGCTTGGCGCCGAAACCTATGTCGTGCTTCAAACGGGCAAACAACCCACCTTGGTATGGCCGGTTCGTGATGATTTTTGGCATGCCCCCAATCCGGTACCGGGTGGTGACTGGCAAAAAAATTGGTCTATCATTCCCGCCAAAAAAAACGACGCATGGTTCAGCAACCTCCCAAAACACACCGCGTGGCTTGGACCACAGCCGATAACGGCCGCGGTGGTTTGTGACGGCTTAAAAGCCTATGTGGACTTTGCGAAAGCGGTAAAAACAGATTTCGAAATTCAAGCCATGCGCCGTGCCAGTGATCGCGCTGTAGCAGGACACGTAGCCGCAAAAGACGCTTTTTTGGCTGGTATGAGCGAATTAGAGATTCATTTGGCTTTCCTAAAAGCCAGCCAACAAACGGCGGCGCAAGAACCGTATCCAGGTATTGTTGGCTTAAATGAACACTCCGCTGTTTTGCATTATGAACACAAATCCATCGAACAAATGGAGAATTCTCGCACGTTACTGATTGACGCAGGCGCCTCTGAACACGGCTATGCGAGCGACATTACTCGCACCTTTGTCCGTCATGATGATGACTTCAGCGCACTGGTCAACGACCTCGACACCATGGAACAGAAACTGTGCCGCAGCGCCATGTCGGGGGTTAGTTTCCGCGACCTACATCAAGACACGTTAGTCGGTATCGCAACCTTGCTTCATGAACATAAAATTTGTGCATTGAGCGTTGAGGAACAGTTAACCAAACGCATCCCGCAGGTTTTCTTTCCGCATGGTTTGGGCCATTTATTAGGATTGCAGGTTCACGATGTGGGTGGTCATCAAATCGATTCCGCAGGTACCTTGAGCAAACCAGACGAAAGCGCGCCTTTCTTGCGACTCACCAGAACATTAGAAAAAAACATGGTGGTGACCATTGAACCGGGTCTGTATTTTATTCCCATGTTAATAGAGAAAATGCAGGCCGAAATGGTGAATCATGGATGTGATATGGCTCGTATTCAGCACTTCATGCCCTATGGCGGCATACGAATCGAAGACAACGTTGTGGTAAAAGACGATCTTCCTAAAAACTTAACGCGCACTGCTTTTTCACATTAAGCCCCCTTTACCACACACTAAAAACCGTCACGATGTGCCATGATAGGTCTTTGTGGCGGTTTTTTTTCTTCTACATTAAAAATGAAGACTCGCTGTTTACGCTTTGTTACCTATAACTAAAGAGCAATAAAATGAGCAAAATATGGAATGGATTCAGTCTTTATCAACCTCGAAGCATCGGCTAAGGTTATGTTGGTTGTGAAACACTTGCTCAGAAAGCGATCATCTTTGATCGCTTATAATAAAAACATTAACCAAGCCAACGCCATCAACTGATGGACAACACAGAGGCCTATAATGAAAAAACAACAATTACGTTACTAGCAGCACTATCCCTTTCTTCCACTTTAAGCTTTGCCGCTTACCCAAATAAAGATGTCCAAGGCATCATTCAATGGGGCGCAGGTGGTTCCACTGACACGGTTATGCGTTCTATCTCTCCTCATGTTGAGAAAGAGCTAGGCACAGACATCATCCTAACAAACAAAACTGGCGGTGTTGGTGCGATTGCAACGAAATACGTAAACGCCAAAAAAGCCGACGGTTACACACTGCTAATGGGCGCTGAAAACCCTCAGATGTACAAGATTTTGGGGCTTTCAGACATCGATTACAGCGACATGATTGCCATCAACGTATTGGCACGTGGTACGCCAATCATTGTGGCAAACAACGACGCGCCTTTTAACACCATGTCTGAACTAATTGAATACACAAAAGCGCATCCAGGCGAAGTGAAATTTGGTTCTACTGGTGCGGGCGGTCTAACGTCTATTGTAACAGCCATGTTGGATTCCCAAGTGAAACTGGATTACATCAGCATTCCATACAATGGCGATGGCCCAGCATTAACAGCATTACAAGGCGGCGCTATTGACGTAATGCCTGCTGTATTAGGCGCGACAATCGAACAAATCAAAGCAGGCCGAATGAAAGCCATCAGCTTGGTTGATGTTGAGTCTAACAAGTTACTGCCAGACCTTGCGCCAATCACCGACGCATTGCCAGGCATGAAATCTTATCTACCATGGGGGCCTTTCTTTGGCGTATTCGTCAAAAAAGGAACGCCTGAAGACGCCGTTGAAAAATTGCAAGCAGCATTCCAAAAGGCCGCTTACAACAAAGACTTCATCGATCTGATGCAAAAACGCGGTTTCACTATCATGAACATCTCAGGTGAAGAAGCGGATTACTTCCTAGAAGCTTACCGCTCTACCTCATCATGGTTAGTACACGACGCAGGCTTTAGTAAGTTTTCCCCTGAAGAGTTTGGTATCCGTAAACCATAAGAATACCGTTCTTCGCTTTATCCAGACGCGCCTTACCTGACGGTGAGCGCGTCACATTTTTGTTTTATCTGGAGTTAAAATGTCCAGTCAGTCCCCTTTAATAAAAACCAGAAAGCCAGGCGAACGCTTATTTTGTTTTCTGCTTGTGATGGGCAGTACCTATCTATTTTGGCAAGCCTATAATATTTCAGGTCTCAGCTCATTGAGTTCTCCAGGTGCTTTCCCACTGGCTTCAGCAGCCGTCATGGTATTGGCATCTTGTGTGGCGTTTTTGAATACCTTGAAGTCACCAGCAGCAGAAGGCGTTAGGTTCGTTTATCACTGTTTCCCTCCTGTCGTCGCTATCATCATGGCCTTAATATTGGTCTACTCCATTGTGCTTGACAGCTTAGGATTCATCCTTTCCAGTTTTGCCTTTCTGTTCATCTCTATCCAATTTTTGTATCGACGTAGCGTTCTCACGACACTCACCATTACACTGCTGTCACTGATTGTCGTTTACATTGTGTTCCGTCTCGTGTTTCAGGTTGTCTTGCCAGAAGGCATCGTTCCCGAGCGTGAAATCTTGTCCGCTATAGAATCTTTGTGGAGATAGTCATTTTATGGATGCTTTAAATTATTTCGCCATGTCTTGGCTGTCACCTGAACTACTAGGACTCACCGCCCTTGGTACTTTTTTGGGTATTTATGTCGGCGCTATTCCCGGCTTATCGGTCACTATGGCCGTGTCTATTCTTATTTCGTTTACTTTTTCTTGGGACGTCAATTACGCGTTGTGCTTGATGGTCGGCGTCTATATGGGCGGCGTATATGGTGGGTCTCGTACCGCCATTCTCCTCAACATCCCGGGAGCACCTTCTGCGATTGCCACGGCATTGGATGGGTATCCGTTGGCGAAAAAAGGCTTAGCCGGTGAAGCAATTGGATTGTCTACCGTGATGTCTGTTGTCGGCGGCTTTGTTGGTATTATTGTGCTGGCACTTGCTGCACCAACGGTCAGCGAGTTTGCCATTACCTTTCAACCACGTGATTACATGATGTTAGGCGTGCTGGGTATTATGCTGGTAGGGTCTTTGTCTGGCAGCAGTCTAGCAAGAGGCATTTTTGCTGGGGCATTAGGTCTGTTGATCGGTACGGTGGGTCTGGATCCTATGACAGCCGAGGAGCGCTTTACTTATGGCGTTGTTGAGCTGTGGGATGGTATCAACCCCGTTGCCGTCATGATCGGTATGTTTGGTATTTCGGAAGCCTTACATCAGTTACACCACATGAATAAAGCCGTGGTGAAACAAAAGATTTCTCGCATTATTCCCAAATGGTCTGACGTGAAAAAATACATGCCGTTGAGCCTGCAAACGTCTTTTATTGGCGTTATCGTGGGGGCATTACCGGGCACAGGCGGAGATATTGCCGCACTGATGGCGTATGACCACGCAAAACGCGTCACCAAGAAACCCAAAGTGCCTTTTGGGGAAGGGGCAAAAGAAGGCTTAATTGCGCCAGAAGCGGCCAATAACGCCGCGGTGGGGGGTGCTTACATTCCAATGCTTACACTGGGTATTCCCGGCGACGCGGTAACCGCGGTTTTCATTGGTGCTTTGTTTATTCACGGCTTAAACCCTGGACCTTTATTACTGGTTGAACAACCGCATATGTTCTGGTTTACCGTGAGCAACCTAACACTGGCCAACATTTTCGTACTCATTTTTGGTCTAACAGGCATCAAACTGTTTTCTAAAATTGTGGAGTGCCCAAAAGGCGTATTGATTCCGCTTATTTTCCTATTGTCTATTGTGGGCGCTTATGCGATCAACAATGCTGTCACAGACATTTGGTGGATGTTGGCATTTGGGGTATTTGGCTATTTCATGCGCCTTTACGCGTTCCCTGTTGGCCCTGTGATTTTAGGGGTTATTTTGAGCTCACTAACCGATGAAAACTGGCGCCGTGCTATTTTGTCTGAACGTGGCAGCGTAAGTGATTTGTTCATCAACCTATTCCACAGCCCACTTTCCACCGTTCTCTTTAGTGTGATTGTGCTGATTCTGTTTACTCAGTCACCAATTTGGACGAAATGGCTAAGAGCCAAAATTTTCCGCCCTTCTCATTAGTCCAACAACGGTCTTGCCATGGACGGCATGACCGCTTCCCTTTTTTTTAAGAACGCTTCATACGACTTAACGTCACACTGTTCTAAATACGCCATCATTTTGCCCATTAACAACAAAAATGTCTCAAAATGAGGCAAACACACTCATAAATACGACCTGAAATATTTTTAGCTTTTGTAGATCCTCTGTGCTTTTGAGCGCATCTAGAGAAATATAATGTATTTTTATAAGTTAACGGAACATCAAACTGAAGTTAACAAAAGACAAAACTATGGCAAATATATTGCTTTTTAAAGACTCCCCCTAAGCAATGCAACGAAGTAGTGCTTAATGCAACGGAGCTCACTATATGAATTTGAAAAGCAACCAGATGTCACTTTCACCCTCAGAACGTCGTTGGTTACCTTGGTTTGGCGACACTGGACGCCTTTCACTTTTTTGGTCATGTTATTTAAACAAAGACACTTACCCAAATGTTGAAAAAACATTTGAGAGCATTGCCAATACAAGGGTGAAATTACTCAATACATGGGTAAACAACCAATGGTCGCAGCTGGATGTACTACTAGAAAATATTGTGGGGGGCTTTCCTCATATTGATCAAGATGCATTAGAAGAGCGCCTGAAAATGGTGCCAGATGTGTCGGAATATTTTGTCATCGATACGCAAGGAAAAGTACTGGGATCGACCACAAAATCTCGCCTAGATAAAATTGACCTCCACACCAAAGCCATTGAATCGGGCATCAAAGCGCCGTTTCTACATGGTCCTTATATTGATCCGAATACGGCCAGCATTGGCGCCTCCAGCTCTAAATTCCATGATGCGGTCACCTTGATGCTGTATCTGCCGATCAAAAAAGGCGAGGCAAGTATCGGTGCTGTTTGCGCCCGCATCCCTAACGACGTTATTGGTGACATTATTCAACGCGAGGCTGGGCACATTTACAAAGAATCAGGCGACAACTATTTGTTCATGGTGAAACCAGAATTCGACAAGACCATTTTGCCTGGTACCGCTCTATCTCGCTCTCGCTTCGAAGACAATACATTCAGCCATGGGGAAAACCTAAAAAGTGGCATTACAACTGACTGGGGAACCGTAAAAGTAAAACAACATACGGAATTTGAAATCCGTTTTACCGACCCAGCAACCAAAGCGCTTCACCCCGGAGTCAGAGAAACCATCAAAAACGGCCAAAACTTATTTGTCACCTACCCCGGTTATTCCGATTACCGCCACATTCCGGTGATAGGTAAAGGCGTGACATTCCAGCTAAAAGGCAGCCCTGATACATGGGGCATGATGTGCGAGGGGGATCTGGAGGAAGTTTACCGTCGTCGATCTATCAATTTAAAGCTGATGAAAAGCTACGCGTTTGCGTCCAGCGTGCCCATTGTAGTCAGCACAGCACTGCAAGCTTACACCAACTTATCTGCCGCGATGACAGCCACCGCGGCTTTTGTCAGCCTAGGCATCACAGGATGGCTATTTAACACGTTGAGCACCAAAAAAATCAGCACCAGCATGAGCCAAATGACGGAAGTGATTCAAACCATTGCGGAAGGTGAAGGCAACCTAAAACAACGCCTGAACGACGACCTAAGCCATGACGAAACAGGGGACATGGGACGTTGGATGAACAGCTTTATCGACAACCTAGACACCACCATGGGGCAAGTGATCTCGGCGAGCACCAACGTAAAAAAATCCAACGATTTCATGGTCAATACAAACGAAGAGGCACGCCAAGCCTCCCACTATTTAGAAACCACTGTCAGCAGCATGCTGCAGGTGTTCGAACAACAAGTAAACGAAGTACAAAGCGCATCACAAACCGCTGAAGCGCTCAAGCACACCATGGATCAAGTGGTGGCCGAAACGGCGTTACGCTTAAAAGAAGCCAAATCAGGCACGCAAGAAATTCGCGATGTCGTACGGGCGACGGCGGAATCGGTCAAATCCTTAGACCAAAAAACCAATGAAGTTGCCGGTATTATCACCACGATCTCAGACATCACTAACCAGACTAATTTGTTGGCATTGAACGCCGCCATTGAAGCCGCTAGAGCAGGCGAACATGGGCGCGGCTTTTCTGTGGTTGCGGATGAAGTTCGCAGTCTTGCTTCTAAAACAGCCGCCGCTGCAGAAGAAATACAAACGATGCTGGAAGGCATTCAAGAAGAGACTCGCAGCGCCGTCACCTTTATGGAAAAGGGCGCTGAAAACGTCGATAAAAACCTGCAGGCGAATGAGCAAAGCAATACTGGAGACAGCGCCCTGTATGAGCTGGTCGATACCATGTTTGATGCCATTTTATTGCTCAATGAAAGCAACAAGGAAAACGCCAACACGGCGCAAGAAATGGGCGCAGCGACAGAACAAATGCAGCGTTCGATTGCGGCTCTTCAACGACGCTCATCTCGAGTTGGGTTGTCAGCCTTGAAGCTCGACTCTCTCGTTGGACAGTTTCAAGTCACGGGTAAAACGCCCGTGTAATCATGAATCAAGCCGCGTAATTTAGAGTAAAAAAAACCGGAGGAAGTTGCCTTCCTCCGGCATAAATACACCCAATAGAATAAACCATCCCCCGCAATGAAAATGGCTTACTTTTTCTCTTGGCGTGCCTGAGAAGCAAGACGCACAAAGGCATTTGCCTCACCATAACGGCTGTAATCACCCACTCGTTGTACCACCTCAAAAAAGACACCATGAATTTCTTCCGTATAGAAATGGAAGAATTCCCCTTCATCGTTTTGGTCATACATAATGTTGTGTGATTGCAATTTTCGAATCATCTCTGAAGACAAACCGAAGCGCGCTTCAATGTCTCGATAATAGTTCTGTGGAATCGGCAGTTGTTTTTCACTGTCGATATTCTTAGCTGCAGCAAAAATATCATCACAAGCAAACGCAATCTGATGAACCCCAGACCCTTTCGACTTTTGTATAAATCGTTGCGCAGATGCACTGCGCGCATTGGTCATATTCAAAGGAATACGCACGCGTTTGTCTTTGCTTAACGCCGTCCGACTTACAACTAATCCGTGAATATCTGGCAAGTCTTGGCTGGCATCGATGTCAAAACCAAACAAAGATTTATAAAAGAACGAAGCCGACAGAAAATCCGTGTTGGACACGGTCTGACCAATGTGATCAAAGCGGGTCAGACCAACGCCAGTTTCCCCTTGAACACCTTGCACAGGGACAAAATCGACATCAAAAAATCGAACCGCTGCGTCCGCCGAAACAAGGTAAACAAGGCTATCGCCAATGCCACGAAGTGCCGGAATATTTAACTCACCTGGCCCTGCTTGATTGTCAAAACGATCGACCTTGTATCGCTCTGCCAATGACAAAGTCGCTTTCACATCCTCAGACGCAAACGCCATGGCGCACACAGACACTCCGTGTTTTTGGAAGTGTTCATGCGCTTGGCTTTTTGTTTCACGGTTCAATATCAAATTAATATTGCCCTGACGCATTAAACTCACGTTTTTAGAGCGGTGTTTATGGGTTTCATGGAACCCCAATTGCGCCAACGTATTGATCAAGGTTTCGCCACTTTCCCCTTCAATCGCAAACTCCAGAAACTCCACATCATGGACTTGTGGAGCAACAACCGGTGCAATTTTTTCTTCGCGCTTGCTGACGGTTTGATCATCAAGCCAAATCAGTGAACGCATGCCATCTACCGCTTTTTCTAGCGGTGAAGAGGAACGGAATTCGTCGTTGAAAATTTCATGCGACAAATAGTCATTAAACCCTTTGTCTTTTAGCACTTGTAAGAATTCGACCACAGGCATATCGCCTTGGCCTGGAAAGCAGCGGAAATGACGGCTGTACTGCAACACATCCATTTGCAAGCTGGGTGCATCGGCCACTTGCACAAGGGCAATCTTGTTTAATGGAATGTCATCACGCAATACATCTAAGGTATTTCCGCGAGAAAACATGTGGAAAGTGTCTAAAATAATCCCTAAATTAGGGTGATCGACTCGTTTAACCAAATCCCATGCTTCATGATAATCGGCAATATGGTAACCCCAAGCCAAGGCTTCATAACCCAGCATAATGCCTTCTTTTTTGGCTATTTCAGCAAGGGCAAACAAGTCTGCAGCGCAAACGTCACGATCCGCAGACGAATAGGGCTGAACATTACTGCAAAACAACAATCGATTCGTACCCAACTCATGCGCCACATCAATCTTATGTTGAAGCATTTTGGCCTTTTGAGAACGCATAGGTTCAGGCATTCCTTCCATATCACGGAAGGGTTGTAAGGCTATAATCTCAAGCCCCAAGTCTTGCGCCATACGACGCGCATCCCTTGGAGTACCATCAAACTGGGTTAAGTCGTTTTCAAAGATTTCTACTCCTTGAAAACCGGCTTTTGCCGCCGCTTCGAACTTTTCTCTTAGCGTGCCAGATAGGGTAACGGTTGCGAGTGCTGTTTTCATTTTTACGCCTTGGATGTCTGCATTTCATAACTAAAATGATATACGAGGAACAAAACTGTTATTTATTCCTTTGTTTAGTATTTTTTGACTCTATACTTAATGATATTGATGCTAGCACAAGAATTTTGGATTAGGCGCCACCACAAGAATGAAATAAAGCGCAAAAAATATATCGAAAAAGGAATACATAACGCCTTTCCAAAGGTATCTCTTAAGAGTGTAATATAGGACATCATTCCGTTATTAGCGCTTTTCATGAGCCTAATTCCTTGACGTTTCATCGCCAATGGCAACGCAATTGCCAGCAAACATACGTATACGACGGGAGACTCTTCCATGCTAGAAAACCGCATAAAATATCGCCATCTTCAATGTTTTTTAGAAGTGACTCGCCAAGGCAGCGTTGTGCGTGCAGCGGATGTCTTAGCGTTAACGCAACCTGCCGTATCCAAAAAGCTTAAAGAATTAGAAGAGATTCTTGGCGTACGATTATTAGAGCGCAGCAAGAAAGGCGTGGAACTCACCCCCTTTGGCAATGTATTTTTAGAGCATGCCAGCACCAGTGTGGCCGCGTTGCGAGAAGGCACCGAGCGTGTTGCTCAAGCGCAGCAAAAAGGCATCAGTCGAATCAGTATTGGGGTATTACCCACCGTCGCCACCAGCATTTTGCCGGAATCGGTAAAGCGCTTTCGCACCGGCGGTATTGATGTTCGGCTGCATTTGGTCTCTGGCCCTAACGCATTACTAATGAGTCAATTGCGCGTGGGTGAACTGGATTTGGTGGTCGGTCGATTAGGCGTTCCCGAGGCGATGTCTGGTTTGTCTTTTCAGCATTTATATTCAGAACAAGTGGCATTCACCGTTCGTCCCAATCACCCTTTGCTGAGTAAAGAAAACTTTCAGATCAGTGATATTGCGGATTATACGGTTCTTTATCCACCCAAAGGCTCCATTACAGCACCTTACGTGGACCGCTTTTTATTGTCTCAAGGGGTAGGAACCTTGACCGACCGAATCGACACGGTATCCGATTCATTTGGCAAGGAGTTCATCCGTAATAACGATGCCGTCTGGATCATTTCTCGTGGTGTTGTCGCGCGAGAAATCGCGGATGGTGAATTAGATGAGCTGCCAATTGATACAAAAGAAACGCTAGGTGCCGTTGGACTCACCACTCGAGCCGACTCCATACCCTCGATGGCATTAAAACTTTTTATGAATGCGATTAGGGACACTGCACAGACTTTGGACAGTTATTATAAACCTGTGGATCATCATAAAGATGGCCCTGTTATTTGAGCATTGATTAAATAAAAACCGTGATAGGACGCTCACATGTTGACTATTGTTGCCATCACCACCCCCATATTTATTATGATCTTATTGGGGTATTTTGCCGTTCGGATTAACCTAGTCCCTGGTGAAACGATTGCGGGTATGGCAAAAATCGTCATGTACTTTACGCTTCCCGCCTTGATATTCAGCACCTTGGCAAGAATGGAGTTCGATCAAGTCATCATTCCGAGTTACATAGCGACCTACGCCACCGGCTCACTATTAGCGCTGTTGATAGGCATGTTCATTAGCTCAAAAATCATGAAGCGCCCTTTAATCGAAAGCACATTAAAAGGCGCAGGAATGGCCTGCTCTAACTCGGCGTTCTTTGCCTACCCTGTTATGTTACTCGCCTTTAGCGATCCACCAACCGCCGCTTTTGCCATGGCGCTGATTGTAGAAAACCTATTCGTTTTACCCATTATCTTTATTATTCTGGAAATCAGTTCATCCAGCGGGCAGGGCTTAAACCCTCTCAGTATGCTCTATACTGTCGTGAAAAGGTTGATTAAAAATCCGTTGATTTTGGCCGTCACAGGAGGCGTATTAGCATCGACGTTTCATTTGGAACTGCCAGATGTAATTGACCGTGTGTTAGTGATGCTGTCTGGCGCATCCGCTACGCTTGCACTGATTGTACTTGGAGGGTCTCTCGTAGGAACCAGCCTGACTGGCAATATCAAAGACATCTGTTTTGTCACTGCTGGTAAGCTAGTACTACACCCATTAATGATCGCTATCGTAGCGTTATTTATGCCTGAAATGGACCGCAACCTCTTGCTCGGAGGCATTTTGATTGCGGCCGTACCTATGATGAGCATCTACCCAATAATTGGCAGCCAATATGGTTTCCGCTCGCTTTGTGCCAGCACACTGCTCATCACCACGCTCACATCCTTTGTCACACTGGCGATTATTTTGTCTTTGATGGGATTAAGTTAACCCAAGCCCTCAACAATCACCGTCTACATTACGCTTTGAGCTTATGCACTAAGCCCTGAATGCCCAATACATACCCTTGTACGCCCATACCAACCACAATACCCGCTGCGGCTGGCGAGATGTATGAATGATGACGGAAAGCTTCACGAGCGTGTACGTTGGAAATATGCACTTCAATTAAAGGCACATCGGCACCTTTAATGGCGTCATGCAACGCAACAGATGTGTGGGTATACGCACCGGGATTGAAAACAACGCCCAATACTTCGCCCGCTTTAATACGGCGACCTGCTTCATGAATTAGATCAATCAATACACCTTCATGGTTAGATTGATGGCATTCCACCTCATGGCCAAGCTTCGCAGCAGCATCACGGCACATCACTTCCACATCCGCTAAGGTCTCATAACCGTACGTTGCTGGCTCGCGGGTCCCCAACAAATTAAGATTTGGGCCGTTCAACACCATAATGGTAGACATAATTGTTTCTCCTAAATTTATGCGTAAACATTAAATCGTTCTATCACACCAAAAAGCGCAACAACACGCTCAAGGTAAAAAATGACAATACCGTTGTGATCAACAAGGTACTGGCACAAAAACTTTGCTCGCCATACTCCCCTCCAACAATGGGGTAAATACTAAACATGGGCAATGCAGCAAAAATAATCATCGCCACTTTCAGGTCACTTGCCATATTCGGAGCCAAGGTAAGCAACAGGGCAACCACGCAAGGAAAAAACACCAGCTTAGAAAAGGCCACCAAAGACATTTGCCCCAGACTGCCTTTTACTGACAAACCAACTAATGAACCACCAATGACAATTAAGGCCGCTGGAGCAGAGCCCATAGCGAGCATCTCTAAGCCTCGCATCATGAACGCCGGAAAGCTGAAGCCAAGAGCCGAGCAAACAACGCCGCTGAACACGGCTACAATGATGGGGTTACTTATAATGCGTTTCGCTACAGGAACAAAAATAGCATTGTCTCCTGCGTTTCGTTTCCCTAAAACAGTTTCAATAAAAATCAGTCCAATTGGAAAAAGAATCACATTCTCAACCATCACCACCATAGCAAAAGCGTGCACCATGGAATGATCGAAAAACTGCAGCAATATAGGAAAGCCAACAAACGCACTGTTAGGCATGGCAGCGCCCAACCCTCTCAAGCCACTTTGTTCCCACTGATCACGAAACAGCAACCGACTTAACAGCACGGTAAACGCAAAAGACGACACCCCACCTAACGCATAAATCACAAGATAATGAGGGTTAATTAATGACTGAAGGTCCATGCTCAGCAACTTAGTAAACACCAACGCTGGCAAAGCAAAATACATTACAAACTTGCTGAGTCCTGGTAGAAACTCTTTCGGAATAAAATGAAAACGCCCGCCGACATACCCAAGCAAGATAAGAAAAAATATCGGAGCAGTAATGTTTAATACAGCATCCATGTCATCATGTCCTCAAGATTAATAATGCGATATAGAAAGAGCTAATCGTTTGCCTCACACCATGGCCGCACTCGTCATTGGCAATTCAGGGGCTGGAAGATATAAGCCTTTTTGAATATGGGAATCCAACATGGTCATCACGGACTCAACGTCATCATCAAGAAGACATTGAAGTAAGGCTTGGTGCTCTGACACAGACGCCTGCCCACGAAATGGGCGACGATGTAAGGCCAACACCTGATAGCGCATATAAAGTTCTATGACCGATGCATGGTAACGAATAAGTTGTTGGGAACCACAGTGAGACACCATAGAAATGTGAAAATCTCGATCCGCTTTTTCCCAAACTTGAACGTGGTTTTTCTCATCTTCCATCATCAGCTTTTCAGCAAAATTCAAACGAAAGTGTGCACTAATCAAAGCGGATTTCCATTCCACATGACCGACGGTATTTTCCATGGATTTGCGCACCCCAGATAATTCCAGCATCTGACGAAGCTCCAATAGCTCTCGTAAATCCGCCGTAGAAACCGGTTTTACACTGAAACCTTTTTGATCAACAAACAGCACAAAACCATCCGACACCAGACGCATTAAGGTTTCACGTAAGGTATTCACACTGGCGCTATACCGAATACGCAAAGCGTTTAGCTTGAGCTTTTCACCTGGTGGTAGTTTTCCAGTCACAATATCGGAACGAAGCTGTTCGTAAACAGATTGTCCTACTAACTTACGGTCATCTGGGTTAATCATAGAAAAATCTCAGGGTCATGGCGTTTTTATAGTAATACCCAAACTAAAAGACGCCATTAGGCGTCTTTTTTCACTCATTCTATGGGTTTATTCGCTTGCCAACAATCTCTAGATCAATGAACTAACGACATCGTATTTTTCACGAAACTGATCCCACACTGGTTTTACATCCGTCACGACTTCACCCGTGAAAATTTCGAACGCATCGATTCCTTGGTAAAAGAATAAATCAAAACCGGAGACTATTTGTAAGCCTTTTTTGTTGGCTTCTATCAAAAATTCAGTGTCCATCGGCGTATAAACCGCATCAAATGCCCATTTTTGATTTTCAATAAACTCAGCCGCTAATGGCATTCCAGGGCTTTTGATATGGCCTACTGGGGTACAGTTTACCAAACCGTCGACTTCGGCCGCCGCTGTGGCGATGTCTTCTTTTGCAACGACACGCGCTTTATAACCCGCGTCGTTGATTGCATCGACTAGAGATTGCGCGCTGCGCTCACTTAGGTCAGACACCAACAACTCTGTCGCGCCAACTTCAAATAAAGCAAAACCAATCGCGCGGCCCACACCGCCCGCACCGATCATCAAAACTTTACCTGCAGGCAAATCGCCAACACGACCCTTATAGCCACGAATAAATCCCGTGTAATCGGTATTAAACGCGCACACCTTGCCGTCTTTTAATAAAAGCGTATTGCTTGCACCGACTTTTTTTACCGCGTCATTCACTTCGTCTGCACTGTCGATAGCAATTTGTTTATAAGGAAAAGTGACGTTCGTTCCCACAAAACCTAAAGAGCGAATTTCGGCCAATTTCGCATTAAACGAGGCAGCACTATCGTCTTCAGGCACTTGCAATTGATAATCCACTGGCAAGTTTTTTAGCTCGCCTAACATCATATGCAAAGAAGGAGAGCGCGAAGCGGCAATCGCCTGACCAATAAGACCGAGATGTAACATTGTAATTGCCTCCAACGTATTCCAAAAAAGAATGTCATAACAACAAAAATTGAGCGATAAAGAAAAAAAACGCTTCCTTTATCCTTGATAATGAAAGCGTATACCAAAACTCACGTTTTGTTGTATGACAATTTGACATGTATTTTGATTGGAAAAATTATATCAGCATGACAAATTGATAAAGCCCTGTTTTAAATAGCATCGGTTGTGACTAACAATTGCAAGCCAGCCCCCGTGTTCGAAATAGGCAAATGATAACTGCGATGAAGTTCAGTCAGCTTGCCCTGCAAAGCGCCACGCATCGCCAACCACATATTCAGCTCTACGCCCTGAGAACCGGCTTTTTCAACTAAGTCATAATTACTCAACTTCGTTAGTTCTTCAGGTTCATCTACTATTTTATCCATACAATACAAATCGAACGGCTTATTAATAAAACCCGCTCGTTGACCATCCAATTGATGCGATAAACCACCCGTGCCAAACACAACCACTTTCTGATCCCCAGCATAAGAACGAATAGCATCACCAATGGCCTTACCAAAGTCAAAGCAGCGGCTTGGCTTTGGCATGGGGTGACGTTCACAATTGATGGCGACTGGAATGACTTTAATGTGACCGTATTTGTGCCCTGGCCACATCAAGGTTAATGGTACAGTTAAGCCATGATCGACCTTCATCTCTTGGCACACCGTAATGTCGAACTCGTTTTCCACCAATTCATTCACAATATGCCAAGACAGCTCCGTCTCACCCGTCACCGGTGGAATTTCGGCAATCCCCCAACCTTCATCGGCATTCTCATACTGTGCCGCCGCACCAATCGCAAACGTTGGCTTACGGTCATGGAAAAACTCCAATCCATGATCGTTGTAAAAAATCACCGCGACATCCGCTTCTTGTGCATACAGCCATTCGCGAACCGGTGGATAAGCGTCAAAAAACGATTTCCAATACGGTGTTTGCTCAAGTCCTTTATCCATCGCCACACCAATAGCAGGAATGTGTGACGTTGCAATGCCGCCCAATATTTTCGCCATTATATTTCTCCCTGCTTCACTAAAAACGCTTTAAACTCGTCAGTCGACATGCCGGTTTGTAATCCACCAACATCCTGCACATTCAACCCCAATATGCCGGCAAATTTAGCGAGATAATAAATACTGCCCCCCGCTTCCAACATGGCAATAACATCGCGGTTTCTGACCGCCACCTTCTGATCCTCTGTTAACCCAAAGGTGTCATAATAGGCTTCTTCATCTGCTAGAAAAGCCGCTCGAGCATCCGCCTTATTGAACGAATAACACATTTTATTTAAGGGATACCCTTTCGTAGCCATGGGGCCATCAAACAGGATATTGCCCGGAATGGGACCAAGCTGATTCATTTTTTCCTCACAAAAAGTCAAAGTACTTAACAGAACTGACGTTCATTAGCAGCGAGTATAAAAACAAACACCTTGTACAATCCTTGACCTAAATCTATTTTTATACATTTAAAAAATAGAACGCATTCATTTTAATATATTTATCAACCGTGAAAAAAATGGCCATATATAGGAAAAAACAGGCAATTAATCCTTCATTTTGATTTCTTTGATATTCATTTTTGATATAGTTTAAAAAAAACAGGAGGTCATATGGAGATTGCGATACCCAACTTACGACACTTGCGCGTATTTCTTGCTGTGGCTGAGTTAAAAAGCATCACCCGAGCGTCTGAACACATCTTCTTGTCTCAGCCCGCGATTACCCAAGCCATTGCAAAGCTCGAAGGCTTGCTCGGCGCGCCGCTGTTCGAACGTCACTCTGACGGAATGTACCCCACCGCAGCGGGTGAAGTGTGGCAAAAACGAGTCAGTCGAGCGATAGATCACATCCATGCGGCAACCCTCGATATTGTTAAAGACAACACCCAAAAAGAACGTACGCCAAAGAATCTCATCGCGCTGATCAGCACCACCCAATTACGAGCACTCATCGCGGTATGTGAAGCCCAAAACTTCAGTATTGCCAGCCGTAATTTGGCCGTGTCGCAATCGTCCGTTCATCGTGCCGCACGGGATCTAGAACGTCTGCTGGGTGTGGTGTTATTCGAAAAAAACAGCCTTGGCACCAGCGCGACCAAAGCCGCACAGACATTATCCAAAGCCACCAAATTGGCGTTTAGTGAATTACGTCAAGGCATTTATGAGATCAACGCCCTACAAAGCAAAGACGTCAGTATGATCACCATTGGTAGCATGCCTCTGGCGCGTATGACCATCTTGCCAAAATCCATATTGCAATTTAACGAGCGCCACCCAGACGTCAACATCAACGTCACTGAAGGCCCCTACGCCGACTTACTTCATCACCTGCGCCAAGGCGACATCGACATCATACTCGGAGCATTACGTCATCCAACACCGGCTGACGATGTGGTTCAAGAAGAACTATGGGCTCCCCCCTTGTCGGTGGTCGCTCGTAAAGGACACCCATTGACGAACAAACGCCATATTAGCGCCGAAGAACTAGCCCAGTTTGCTTGGGTGGTTCCCGCCAAAGGCACACCGACTCGGCAAGCCTTTGAAGACATCTTTCACGACGCTAAGGTTGCCTTACCCACACGATTGGTTGAATCCAGTTCTCAAATTCTTATTCGAGAACTCCTCATCGAAAGCGACCGACTTACATTAATTTCAGCGCATCAAGTCGAGCGTGAAATTAATATTGAATTACTCAATGTACTCAATTTCCCATTGGACCACACCCGCCGTCCTATTGGCCTTTGTGTCCGTAAAAGCTGGCTTCCAACGGTAACGCAATCGCATTTTCTGAGTTTATTGAGAGAAATTTCCGAGCACTTCAGGTAAGTGAAAAAAATGAGGCATTGCATAAAATGAATAGCTAATGCGGTTTATTGATTATCCCCATTAGATGTCGAATGCTAGATTTGTGGCTAATATAAGACTCGGGCGACTCGCCCTCACAATAAACACTCGCACTTTTAGGAGTAGACTAATGAGAATTTGTATCGCAGGCGCATCAGGCGCTTTCGGCATGAAACACATGGATGCCATTGCGGCAATTGAAGGCGCTGAGGTCGTTTCTGTCGTTGGCACTAAAATCGATGCTATCAAAGCCTTCGCAGAAGAACGTGGCGTTCCACATTACACAACCGACCTGGCTGAAAGTTTGGCTCGTGACGACGTGGACGCGGTTATCTTAGCTACTCCAACTCAAATGCACGCAGCGCAAACTATCCAGTGCCTAGAAGCGGGCAAACACGTCATGTCTGAAATTCCAATGGCTGACACCATTGAAGACGCGCGCAAAGTCGTTGAAGTTCACAAAAAGACCAATCTTGTTGCTATGGCTGGACACACTCGCCGTTTCAACCCGTCACACCAGTGGATTCACAACAAAATCATGGCAGGCGAATTAAACGTTCAACAAATGGACGTGCAAACCTACTTCTTCCGCCGCTCAAACAAAAACGCCCTTGGTCAAGCACGCTCGTGGACTGACCATTTGCTATGGCACCACGCTTGCCACACTGTCGATTTATTCCAGTACCAAACAGGCGAAACGGCCAGCAAGGTACAAGCACTTCAAGGCCCAATTCACCCAGAGCTTGGCATTGCAATGGACATGAGCATTGGCATGAAAGTGCCTAATGGCGCAATTTGCACCTTGTCTTTGTCATTTAACAATGACGGCCCATTTGGTACATTCTTCCGTTACATCTGCGACAATGGCACTTACCTAGCGCGCTACGACGACTTGTTCGATGGTAACGACAACAAAATCGACCTAACTGGCGTTGCTGTTTCAAATAACGGCATTGAGCTGCAAGATCGTGAATTCATTGCCGCTATCCAAGAAGGTCGCGCGCCAAACTCGTGTGTAACGCAAGCGATTGAAGCAATGGAAACCTTGCATCGTTTAGAAGAATGCCTAGACGCTTAAGTTCGACGCTCTCGAAATACTACGATAAAACACAAACAGGGAGCTTCGGCTCCTTGTTTTTATTAAGGATTTTTTTATGTCAAAACATCCACATCTGACCAACCCAAATATCGGCCTAGGCTGTATGAATTTATCTCACGCTTACGGCTCGCCCGTGGCCGAAGAGCAGGCCATTGAGGCACTCCATCAGGCATTCGAGATGGGCTACCGACACTTTGACACGGCCACACTTTATGGCGGTGGTAATAATGAGCTTTTGGTCGGCAAAGCCCTGAAAGATCGCCGTGATGATTTTTTCCTTGCCAGCAAATGCGGCATGGCCATGGTAGATGGCAAAAAGGAGATCAACGGTCGACCCGAAAACATTCGCAAGCAATGTGAAGACAGCTTAAAACGCCTACAAACGGATCACATCGACTTATATTATTTGCATCGTTTGGATTTCAATGTACCTATCGAAGAAAGCGCAGGGGCATTGGGCGACTTGGTAAAAGAAGGCAAAATTGGCGCGGTCGGTTTGTCTGAAGTCTCAGCGGAAACCTTAACTCGCGCCCATAACGAGCACCCAATAACCGCCATCCAGTCGGAATATTCTTTGTGGACGCGCAATCCAGAAATTGCCGTACTGGAAACCTGCAAACAACTAGGCATTACGTTTGTGGCTTTCAGTCCTTTGGCTCGTGGCTTTTTAACCGGCACACTAAAAGACATTGCCGATTTAGAAGCCAAAGACATTCGTAACAATATGCCACGCTTTAACGCGGAACATTACCCGAATAATCTTGCCTTGCTGAATGATTACTTCAATCTCGCGAAAGACATTGGCTGCACTCCAGCTCAATTGGCTTTGGCTTGGCTCACAGCAAAAGACAGCAACATTATCTCTATCCCAGGCACGCGTTCGGTCAATCACATGAAAGACAACTTTGACGCTGGGCAGTTAACACTGGATGCCAAACAAGTCCGTTTGCTAGACGAAATGATCAACCAAAATAATGTGCATGGAACACGCTATACCGCCGCGCAACAAGCGGAAATAGACACCGAAGAATTTAGCTAACGCTTCCTTTGATAACGACCATCCAATCGAATCTATAATTTTTTAGCGATTCGATTGGATCATTTCTTCATACCTAAATCGCACTTTTTATTTGCGCACCCGCCATCCTGCTTATATGTTAAAAGAGTTATACATTAGCGCGTTCATAAGATGTGCTAAGCATTATTCATCTTTTTCTGGATCATATTATGGGTCAAAATGGCATCGAACCGTTGTCTACTGCAAACTTACTAGGCATCGAATTTATCGAAATAGTGGCGCCCTCGTTAGACAGTGTGACGCCATTATTGAATCAACTGGGGTTCACACTGTCGGCCAAACATCGCCGCAAAGATGTCTTCTTATTTCGGCAGAACCAGTTAAAAATCATCATAAACTGCTCCCAAGATCCTGCATTACAGGCGTATGTCGCCGATATGGGAATTGCGCTTTTTGCGCTGGCATTTAAATGTGATGACGCCTCCGCGGCTCACGCCGAACTAATCAAACGCGGCGCGTGGGATTCTTCAAACCATTCTGGCCCTATGGAAGTGAACATTCCTGGCATCGAAAGCGTTGGCGGCACATTAATTTATTTGGTGGATCAAGTGCGTGATGATCTCAGCGTGTATGACATTGATTTCAAAAAAATCGCCGCCACAGAAAATGCGCATGTGTCGCATACATTAGACCACTATGAAGAGTTTACCGTCCAAGTTGATCCAGACCGAGCCGCCACTTGGGTAACGTTTTTTGAACGATTATTTGGCTTCCAAGCCGTCGATTCGCAGTGTTTACAATTGCCCGGACAACACTCTGCACGCCTTCGTTTTGTCGAGATGGCCGCGACACAGCATGACAACGAATTCTTCAGTAACGTCACCTTTAAGGCAGGCGAACACCATCCCGCGTTGCTGCAAACACTGGCCAGTGATGATCGCGCCTTTGCCATAGAGGTCGTATAACATGCTTACAGTTGCGGCTAACTTATTACCCATCACATTAGACAGCAGATTCCATGAATTGGCTCAGCATGGATTTCTTCACATTGATTTGACACATAAAGACTTTGGGGCAGACAGACGCGATATCGAACACATCGCAGCGCTGACAAAACGTCACAACATTCAAATCAGCAGCGCCTCCAGTTTGCGAGAGTTTGGTGGAAACACCAACCATATCCACGAATACGATATGGATTTGGCGCGCAATTATTTAAAAACACTCGCGCAATTACATTGTCGTTTATTGGTTGTTACACCGCCGACCATCCGCTCCAAAAACATCGACAATCAGCAAATCTTGGCCGACCTTCGCGCTTTGGCCAATTTAGCGATTCCCTATCGTATTAAAATTGCACTAAAAGCGTTGCCTTGGTCGCCTTACATTGGCAGTTACCAAGCCGCGGCCGCACTTTGTAACGACGTCAACAGCCCCAACTTTGGCTTGGTGATTGATACGTTTCATTTTCTCAGTGAGTCGGAAGATATCGATGCACTTGAAACCCTTCCAACCGACAGTATTTTTCTCGTGCAATGTTCAGACTTCAATAGCAGCATGACCTATTCGCTCGAAGATCAAATAGAGACATATCACCATAAACGCCTGATTCCGGGCGATGGATATTACGAAAGCAGTATTTTGAGTGTGATGGAACACCTGCATCAAAAAGGCTATCGTGGCCACTACTCCATTCAGGCCAACCACCCTCAATACCAATCACAAGAAACCAACGAATTAATCGAAAAGCTAAAGGCCTTCCAAGCTCGTTGCCAAGACGTTCTATAACTCAGAAAAATGCAAAAAAAAGCGCCTTTATGAAAAGGCGCTTTCAATGTCATGTCAATTAAGCGATCTCAATCAACAGTTCACCCGGTGTGACACGGTCGCCTTTCTTAACGAAAACACCTTTAACTGTTCCAGACACATTGGCGTGGACTTCGGTTTCCATCTTCATGGCTTCCGTTACGAGTACGGCTTGACCTGCCGTCACGGCATCGCCTTCTTGAACAAGCACATCAATGATATTGCCCGGCATCGCCGCACTAACGTGACCCGGCTCTGTGGCACGCGCTCGACCTGCGCCACCCTCCGCAACGTATTCATTCAGCGATTCGAATACCACTTCTTCTGGCATGCCATCTAAAGACAGGTAAAGTTTGCGCTTACCAACCCCAAAGTCACCCACGCCGGTGATTTCCACGTTGTAGACTTCACCATGCACATCAATCTTAAACTCGGTAGCCAAGCCTCCTGCGGCTGCACTTTGACTCGCTTGTTCTGGCGGTAGCAAGACTTCTGGAACCAAGGTTCCGTCAGCACGTTGCTGTAAGAATTCACGACCTAATTCAGGGAACATAGCATAAGTCAGTACGTCTTCTTCTGATTTCGCTAACTCACCGATTTCATTGCGCAGTTTATAAAGCTCTGGCGACAACGAATCTGCAGGGCGAGCGTCATTAACCGCTTCATTGCCTACGGCTTTTTTCTGCACATCCGCATTTACTGCCGCGGGCGGCTGACCATAACCACCCAACAAATAGCGTTTCACTTCATTGGTAATGGTTTTATAACGCTGCCCCGCCAGCACGTTATACACCGCCTGCGTTCCCACAATTTGCGAGGTTGGTGTCACCAACGGCGGATAACCTAAGTCAGCTCGAACACGAGGGATTTCAGCAAACACGTCACGAATTTTGTCTAACGCATTTTGCTCTTTTAACTGATTCGCCAAGTTGGACATCATGCCGCCCGGCACTTGATTTACCTGCACAGATACATCTTCACGAGTAAATTCACTTTCAAATTGATGGTACTTTTTGCGCACATCACGGAAGTAATCGGCAATCTCGGACAACAAGGTCAAGTCCAAGCCGGTGTCGTAATCTGTGTCTTTTAATGCCGCTACTTGAGTTTCCGTCGCTGGGTGACTGGTGCCGCTGGCAAAGGATGAAATCGCCGTATCAATACGGTCGGCACCCGCTTCGATCGCTTTAAGCTGGCACAAAGGCGCCAAACCTGAGGTTGAATGGCTGTGTACTACCAAAGGTAAATCAACCGCTTCTTTGATGGCTTTCACCAAGTCATACGTCGTATAGGGTGTTAACAAACCAGCCATGTCTTTAATGGCAATGGAATCTGCGCCCATGGCTTGCATGGCTTTAGCTTGCTGGACAAACAAGGCTGGGGTATGCACTGGGCTGGTCGTATAACAAATCGTACCTTGCGCATGTTTACCGGCTTTTTTTACCGCTTTCATGGCTGTTTCAATATTGCGCAAATCATTTAGCGCATCAAACACACGGAAAACATCGATGCCGTTGTCGGCGGCCTTTTGCACAAAAGCTTCCACAACATCGTCAGCATAATGGCGATAACCCAACAGGTTCTGACCGCGCAACAACATTTGCAAACGGGTATTTGGCAAAGCAGCACGCAGTTGGCGTAAACGCTCCCAAGGGTCTTCTTTCAAAAAGCGCACGCAAGCATCAAAGGTCGCACCGCCCCACACCTCTAAAGACCAAAAGCCCACTTGATCGAGCTTCTCACAAATCGGCAGCATGTCTTCCGTTCGCATACGCGTGGCAATAAGCGATTGGTGAGCATCACGCAAGGTAACATCTGTCACTTCTATTTTTTGTTTAACTTGACTCATTTTCTTCCTCCTGCGGATTATCGACCAACGTGCGCTGCAATAGCGGCTGCCAACACCAAAGCGATGTCACTTGGGTGGCGTCTAACAGAATAATTTAATAATTCAGGGTGCGCTGGAACGAATCCCGTGTTGAACTCGCCCTTAATAAAATCTGGATGCTTTAGAATTTGCTGATAATAGTTGGCCGTGGTTTTAATGCCATGCAAACGCATATCGTCAATAGCCCGACGACCACGCGCAACCATTTCATCCCAAGTCAATGCCCACACCACCAGCTTCAAACACATGGAATCAAAATAAGGTGGGATCTCATAACCTGTGTAAATCGCCGTATCCACACGAACACCCGGACCACCCGGAGCGTAATAATGCGTAATACGACCAAAGCTGGGTAAAAAATCGTTCTTTGGATCTTCCGCATTAATACGGAACTGCATCGCATAGCCGCGGTAGGCGATGTCTTCTTGACGAAAACTCAGTGGCATTCCAGACGCAATCCGCAACTGTTCACGAACAATATCAACACCTGTAATTTGCTCGGTAATCGTATGCTCCACCTGCACCCGCGTATTCATTTCCATGAAATACACTTCATTGCCTGACAATAAAAACTCCACTGTGCCTGCGTTCTCATAACCCACCGCTTTGGCGGCGCGTACGGCGAGGTCGCAAATGTACTGGCGCTGTTCTGGGGTGAGTTGTGGGCTTGGCGCAATTTCGATCAGTTTTTGGTTACGACGCTGAATCGAGCAATCGCGCTCATACAAGTGGATCGCATTGCCTTGAGAGTCGGCCAATACTTGGACTTCGATGTGACAAGGGTCAACGATGCATTTTTCCAAAAACACCTCTGCGGAACCAAAGGCTTTGGTCGCTTCCGAGATAACTCGAGGATATTGCGAAGTTAATTCTTCTGGTGTGTCACAGCGTCGAATACCTCGACCGCCACCACCTGACGTGGCCTTAATCATCACCGGATACCCTACTTTCCCAGCCAATGCCAAGGCTTCTTCAAGATTGGCTAAATTGCCTTCTGAGCCTGGAGTGATGGGAATTCCCGCGGCACGCATGCTGTCGCGGGCTTGGGTTTTATCACCCATTTTATGGATAACAGACGAATGAGGGCCGATGAAGGTAACGCCTTTTTGCTCACACAATTCCGCAAAATGGGCATTTTCTGACAAAAAGCCATAACCTGGGTGAATCGCATCACAACCCGTTTCTATGGCTAAGTTGACAAGACGCAACGGGTCTAAATAACCGGCAAGAGGATCTTCGCCCAACGAGTACGACTCGTCGGCACGTTTTACATGCAATGCGTATCGATCCGGTTCCGTAAATATAGCAACAGAGCGAATCCCAGCCTCTGAACAAGCGCGAATGATACGAACCGCAATTTCACCTCGGTTAACGATCAACACTTTTTTTAACATGAGTCACTCCTTTATTGTTGAAGCATTTCTATTGAACACTTAGCAGACTACTCAAAGATTAACCAAAGTAAAAATTGATATTACGATGGTTATGTATAACCTATACCTTATGGATAAGAGTCTTATAGATAAAAGCGAGCTAAAAAGTTAAGAGGAAACAAAAACAATGCCTCAAAGCGTTCAAACTTTAGTCAATAGACTGACATTTAGACAATTACAAGTGTTTAAAAGCGTGTATGAGCTAAACAGCTATAGCCGAGCTGGTGACATGCTGGGGCTCAGTCAACCCGCCGTCAGCAACCAAATACGACAGCTTGAGCAGGCACTGGAAAAGCCACTGTTTGAATACGTTGGTCGACAGCTATACAGCACTGCTACAGCCAAACGTTTGGCAAAATGCATTCATGCCATATTCGATGAAATACAGTGCTTTCAAGACGATCTATCTCAAGAAACTGGATTGATATCTGGCGAGCTAAACTTAGTGGCGGTGAGCACAGCGCAGTATGTGGTGCCATACCTACTTCGTGCCTATACCAGCCTGCACCCTAATGTCACAGTTAAAGTCAGCGTCATGAATCGAGCCGCCGCCATTGAACGGCTTAATGAGAACCACGATGAACTTGCGATCATGGGCATGGTACCAAACGATAAACCCATGTTTAGCATACCGTTTTTAAACAATGAACTGATCGCAGTCGTGCCCAAAAACCACCCTATTTTAAAAACACCAGACATCACGTTAAGTGCGTTTTTAGACCAACATCTATTATTAAGAGAGCCCGGTTCGGGCAGCCGTCTGGCATTGGAACTTCACTGTCAAAAACAACGTATTCGCTTACAAGCGGAAATGGAAATTGGCTCTAACGACGCCATCAAGCACGCCGTGATTTCAGGGTTGGGGGTTGCCGTCTTGCCCAAACTAGGCATTCTGTCTGAACTGGCTCTTGGCTCCTTAGTCGAAGTGCCGATCAAAGACTTTCCCCTTCGCCGATCGTGGTGCTTAATCCACCCACAGGGTCGTCATCCAACCCCAACAATGCGGTCATTTATCGACTATATCCAGCAAAATATCGGTCAATTTGAGAAAACCTTTGCAAGAATGGCGGAGCCATAATCCGCCTTTTCTACTGCACACAAATACAACCTTTCATTCCAAATACTTTCCCAAACGGTTACGTAAACACATACACCGCTCACACACCTCACACGTATACAACAAATCATCAACATTAAAAAAGCACAAAATCGACTAAATTTCGACAATCAAACAAACAACGACAAGGAATAGGTTGGCTTATTGAAGATCCCGATCGAGGAATCACTATGTTTTTTACAAAAAAAGATAAAACAAGCGCAAACATTAAAGCGATTGAGGCAGCGGCTTCTTATCAAGAAGACAAAGCCCTCATTAATGCCATGGAAAAATTCTGTGCGACCATTAGCTTTTTACCTGATGGCACCATCATTGACGCCAATTCATTATTCCTCAGCACAGTAGGCTATGGTTTAGAAGAAATTGCAGGGCAAAAACACGCGATGCTGTGCCCAAGCAAAGTAACTTCAAGCCCAGATTACAGTCATTTTTGGTCTGATTTAGCCGCCGGAAAAAGCAAAGAAGGCACCGTATTACGCAAACACAAAGACGGCTCAGATATTTGGCTAGAAGCCACTTACTTTCCTGTTGAAGTAGAAGGAAAAGTCGTTAAAGTCATTAAAATTGCCACTAACGTAACCCAAAATAAGATGGCAGCAGACAGTCAAAACTCTATTTTCAAAGCAATAGATCGATCCTCTGCGATAATCGAATTTTTACCTGATGGCACAGTTATTACCGCCAACAACAATTTCGTTAACACCATGGGCTACAAATCGGTAAGCGAAATAACCAACAAACATCACCGTCAATTTTGCCCACCAGAATTTTATCAAGAAAACCCAAGATTTTGGGCAGAGCTGGCTAGTGGTGAATTTAAAACAGGCCAATTTAAACGAATCAATAAACAAGGACAAAATGTTTGGATAGAAGCCAGCTACAATCCGGTGTTTGACCAATTTGGGAAAGTTGTTAAGGTCATTAAAGTTGCCTCTGACATTACGGAACGAGTTAATTCCCAACTGGCGATCCAACATGCCGCTGAGATAGCGCATTCGACGTCCGTTGAAACCGCTCAGGTATCTGAAAATGGCGCGCAGATATTACGCAGAACAGTAGAAACATCTGACAAAATCGTCGCGGATGTGGAAACGTCAACAAACCTTATTGAACAGCTTAACCAGCAGTCTGAGAGCATCGCCAAAATAGTCACCACCATTGGTTCGATTGCCGACCAAACGAACTTGTTGGCGCTAAACGCCGCGATAGAAGCCGCTCGCGCTGGCGAACATGGCCGTGGTTTTGCCGTGGTGGCTGACGAAGTCCGAACGCTGGCCTCACGCACCAGTAAATCAACCATTGAAATTGAAGAAATGGTCGCGCAAAACAGCAATTTAACCTTACAAGCCAAGTCCAGCATGAGCAAAGTGAGTGAACGCTCGACAGAAAATGCCCAATTAATCGATGAAGCATCAGGCATCATTGATGAGATATTAAAAGGCGCGCTTCATGTATCCAACACAGTCAATAAGCTACTGGATATAGAAAAGAGTTAAGCGTTTAAGAACCGAGTTTTTAGCCCAATAAAAAAGGCGACTCATTGAGTTTCAAATGAATCGCCTTTTTCAGCAGCAAGAAGTTACTCGCCTTTCGGCATCTCATGCTCTAGCAACATCAGACCAGAACCTGTGTTGGAAATAGGCGCATGATAATTACGGTGTAATTCCGTCACTTTTCCCAGCAAAGTACCGCGCATGGCGATGTGCATGTTCAATTCAACGGCTTGCGCGCCGCCTTGTTCAACAAGATCCATATTGGTGTACTTGGTTAACGCTTCTGGATCAGACACCAGCTTATCTAAGCAATCGATATCAAATGCGCGGTTAATAAAACCTGCACGCTCGCCATCCAATTGATGAGACATGCCACCCGTACCAAACACAACGACGTTAATGTCTTCTTCATAAGACTGAACAGCACGACCGATCGCTCGCCCCAGTTCAAACGTACGCCAAGGCTGAGGCATTGGATATTGTTCGCAGTTAATGCACACAGGAATGACTTTCACATGACCGTATTGGTGTCCTGGCCACATCAAGTTCAGCGGCACGGTTAGACCGTGATCAACCTTCATTTCTTGGCAAATAGTCATGTCAAAACCTTCGTCAACAATGCTGTTCGCAATGTGCCAAGACAGTTCCGATTCACCCGTCACCGGTGGAATCGTCGGGATTCCCCAACCTTCGTCGGCGTTATGGTATTCATCCGCCACACCCATCGCGAACGTTGGCTTTTTATCAATGAAAAATTCTAAGCCATGATCATTGTAAAAAAGAATGATCACATCTGGCTTTTTCTCATTGAGCCAATCTCGCACAGGAGGATAAGCATCAAAGAACGGTTTCCAATAAGGGGTTTGTTCCAACCCATTGGCCATTGCATTCGCAATGGCTGGTATGTGAGACGTGGTTACCGCGCCAATAATGTTCGCCATTAGACTTCTCCTCGCCCATTCTTCTCAAGCATCGCTTTAAACTCATCGGTGCTCATGCCAGTTTGTAAGCCGCCAATGTCTTGCATGTTTAGCTTTAACAAGCCGGTAAACTTAGCCAAATAATAAATACTGCCACCTTCGCGCAGCAAGCCAATCACATCTTTGTTGCGGATGGCTTCTTTTTGCGCTTCCGTCAGCTTGAATTTTTCACAGTACGCTTCTGGATCCGCATTAAACTCATCGCGTGCCGCTTGATCGTTGAACGAAAAGCACATTTTGTTTAATCCGTAGCCTTTTTTGGCCATTTTGCCATCAAAAAGGTACGTGCCCTGAAACTGTCTGTCTGAATAGTTACTCGCCATATGGGTAGCCTCTGCTTTATATGTCGTTAGATTTATGCCCAATACAGACGCATTGGGTTGTCCACCAACAACGCTTGTTGCAACTCTTTCGTTGGCGCAATATGAGGAATTACATCCACAAGATGACCATCGTTTGGCGCTTCCACTTTCATGTTCGGGTGCGGCCAATCGGTTCCCCACAATACACGATCAGAGAACTGCTCAACCAAAGTACGGGCAAAAGGATACACATCCGAATAATCTGGCGCATGCTGAGTCAAACGCTCAGGGCAACTCACTTTACACCACACATTATCGTTGTCCGCCATGAAGTTAACAAAGCGTTTAAAGTCAGGATGATCCACGCCATTGGCAACATTTGGCGTCCCCATATGGTCAACCACAATCGTGGTATTCAACTCTTTCAAGAAAGGAATCAATTCCTCAAGATCGGCCGCTTCAAAATACACAACAATGTGCCAGCCGAAAGGGCGAATTTTGTCTGCGATGGAGAAAAATACTTCTTTTGGCGTACTGTCTACCAAACGCTTCACAAAGTTAAAACGCACTCCGCGGACGCCCACAGCGTGCATTTTTTCAATGTCTTCGTGAGTAATAGAATCATCCACAAACGCAACACCACGCGCCAAATCACCCGCCGTTTCCAAAGCATCAATCAACGCGGAATTATCGGTACTGTGACAAGAGGCTTGTACGATAACATTGCGAGAAAAACCCAAATGGTCACGCAACGCAAACAACTGCTCTTTCGAAGCATCGCAAGGCGTGTATTTGCGTTTTGGATGGTAAGGAAATTTATCGGCAGGACCAAAAACATGGCAATGCGCGTCTATCGCGCCCGCTGGCGCTTTAAATTCTGGCTTACTTGGTGCCGAATGAAATGGAATATAATCTTTGTCCATCATGTTCAAATACCTTTTTTATAATTCGTTTTATCATCAATAAGAAAAAGCGTTATAGACCATTACCATGAGCAAACACTTGCCCATCAAATAATTTTCTCGCAGTGCGTAAAATAGCCGCTGAGCCGACATCGCCATTGTCTTCTTGATCCAAAATAACCGTCATTGCGCCGATCGGATGCTCTACATCTAATGTCATACGCGCGCTTGATTCGTAGTTAGCCACTTCATTAGCAGGCGACCCTTTCAGCACCGCCGCAGTCGCCACACTCACCGCACCCAACACGCCAATAGAAGCGTGACAGCGATGAGGAATAAAAGTACGAGTGGAAATCGCGCCACCGTTGGTCGCCGCGCTCACCATGGTCATCTTAGGAACGGATTTTTCTTTCACGTCACCCAAATTCATCATAGGGCCAACTTGCAAGCGAATAGATTCTAGCTTCGCACGCAATACGTCATTGGCTTCAAGCTCTTCACGAGTCTCTGTCCCCGTAATGCCCATGTCCGCTGCGCGCATAATCACCACTGGCATGCCGTTATCGATGCACGTCACTTCCACGCCATCAATCACATCGACCACATTGCCTGTTGGCAATAAAGCACCGCAACTGGAGCCCGCCGTATCTTGGAAAACAATGGGAACTGGCGCTGAAAAGCCCGGTACGCCGTCAATGCGAGCATCGCCTTCGTACTGCACTTCGCCGTCTTTTACTAACACACGAGCCACCGCGATTTGTCCTGTATTTTCCATGAAGATACGCACAGAGGTTTCGCCTTCCTGAGCCGCAACCAAGCCACGTTCGATGGCAAACGGTGCAATGCCGGCTAAAATGTTGCCGCAGTTTTGCGCATCGGTAACAATCGCTTGATCAACAAACACCTGCAAGAACAAATAGTCTACATCGGCATCGTCGCGTTCCGATTTTTTCACCACGGCGACTTTCGACGTCAATGGATCTGTGCCACCAATGCCGTCGATTTGACGTTCATCAGGAGAGCCCATCACGCGCAATAAAAACTGCGCACGAGCATCAACATCAGTCGGTAAATCTGCGGCTAAGAAGTAAGCACCTTTTGACGTGCCACCCCGCATCCACATACAAGGCGCACTCTTTATAACGCCTGAATGTTTAGACATACTTTAAGCCTTTCTCTTTTAGGCGTGGGCGCATTTCATAAATGTCTAAGCCCAATTCACCATTCGCCATACGTATGCGTTTTGATTCTTCATTCGCCATACGCTTACGAGACAATTCCAATACTTCAGCAGCATTCTCACGACGCACTACAACCACACCGTCATCATCGGCCACAATTACGTCACCTGGGTTCACCAAGGCATCAGCGCAAACCATAGGAACGTTAACGGAACCAACGGTTTCTTTAATCGTACCTTCTGCAAATACCGCTTTTGACCACACAGGGAAGTTCATTTGACGCAAATCACGCGTGTCGCGAACACCGCCTTCGATGATCAGACCCACCACGCCACGAGACTGTGCAGACGTCGCAAGCAAGTCACCAAAGAAGCCATGATTAGAAGGAGACGTTGGAGCAAACACCATCACGTCACCCGCTTTGCATTGCTCAATAGCTACGTGCATCATCCAGTTATCGCCAGCGGCACCAGAAATAGTCACTGCAGAACCCGCAATGGTTTTGTCCATCTGAATCGGACGCATGTAATGCGCTAATAAACCAACGCGACCTTGAGACTCGTGGATTGTCGCTACGCCGCACTCCGCCAAACCGTCGATTACCGCTTGGTCTGCACGTTCAATATTTTGTACTACTACATTATTTCGCATGATGTTTTATCCCCTTGTAATCGAAAGCCTTACGCTTTTAGTCTTGAAAAGACGCGACGAGCATTGCCTTCAAAAATTTCTTGTTTCTGCGCGGCAGACAATACGGTGTTGTTATCGATATAACGTTTTGTATCGTCAAAATAATGACCAGATTCTGGATCGATACCACGCACTGCGCCAATCATTTCAGAAGCAAACAAGATGTTCTTCGTTGGAATAATATCTAATAGAAGATCAATACCACGCTGATGGTAAACACAGGTATCAAAGTAGATGTTATTCAACACGCGCTCAGCCAGGTCAAAACCTTGATCTTGCGCCATACCGCGGAAACGTCCCCAGTGATAAGGAACCGCACCGCCACCATGAGGGATGATGATTTTTAATTCAGGGAAATCTTTGAACACGTCAGACATCATTAGCTGTTGAAAGCCAGTGGTGTCCGCGCCTAAGTAATGAGAACCTGTAGTATGGAAACAATCATTGCAAGCCGCACTTACATGGATCATGGCAGGAATATCGTACTCACACATTTTTTCATAGATAGGGTAAAAAGAACGGTCGGCCAAAGACTTATCTTGCCAATAACCGCCACTTGGATCAGGGTTCAAGTTGATACCAATAAAGCCCATTTCTTCGACTGTACGTACGATTTCACCAACCGATTTAGCAGGATCAACACCAGGCGATTGTGGTAATTGCGCAACAGGAGCAAAGTTTTCAGGGAAAAGATCACACACTCGACGGATCAAGTCGTTTTGGTGCTCAGTCCAGTATTGGCTCGTGTATTCATTGCCAATGTGATGGCCCATCCAGCTAGCGCGAGGAGAGAATATGGTTAAATCCGTGCCACGCTCTTGCTGCAAACGAAGCTGGTTGTTGATAATACTGTCGCGGATTTCATCATCGGAAACAACAACGTTACCTTTTTCACCTACAAACGCAGGGTCTTTAGCAACTTGTGCTTTTTGATTATCGCGGTATTCACCCACACCTGGTGGAGTGGTCGTATAATGTCCATGGCAATCTATAATCATGTTACTGCTCTCTATTCTTATTTAAGGTAACAATCACGGTGATACAGAAAGGCTGGCAGTGACGCGATACGCCTTAATGTCTTCTAGGTTTACACCGTCATTTCATAAAATCTGCAAAGAGTATTCTTATGCTGAGACATTTTGGCTATTTCAATTTAACCGAAAGGGTATTGCATTTTGAGATAGCCACTTTTTAACACAGGTTCTGAATTTACTCACTTAAGACATTTAATTTAAATTTCTCACAAAAAACAGGCTTCCACTTCAGACAAAAAGCACAAAAAAAACATTGATTTTTATGACTTTTTTAAAAAAAAACCAGTAGAATTATTTTTTTATATTCCTTTTTCGATATACGTGAGACATAAAAAATTCATTTCTAAAATCACAATAATTGCTACATTTTGGTAATGCTTTGATAACAAAACAAAGCCGAAAGCTAAGCTTTCTGAAACACATGAAAACACTAATCTAAACGCAAGCTGGATTCGGGCATTGTTGATCCTAATCGAAAAAATATAGGGTATTTTCAAAATGATCCTATATTATTAGGCTTATGATACAAATGGCGAATTCTGAACCACCTGCCTATAGTTAACTATAGTGTAGAAATACAAAAATAAAATGATCGGGAACGTCCCGAGCTTGGAGATGCAAAGATGAAATTAACAAAAAAACTGACACTTGGTTTACTTGCAGCAGGCGCTGTAAGCAGCGTTAGCGCAGCGGATTTAACGCTAACCATTGGCCATGTAGATCCCCAAGACTGGAGCACCTCAAAAAAAGGCGCCGCTACCGAGGTATTTAAAAACCTGGTTGAAGCAGAATCCGGCGGCCGTATTGAAGTAAATGTATACCCATCAGGCCAACTTGGCGGCGAGACAGATCTGGTTCAATCCGCACAAGAAGGCACGCTAAGCATGGCGATGGTGTCTGGTGCGTTTGCGAAAGTGTGTAAAGAAGCGTCCGTTTTAGAAATCCCTTATTTATTCCCATCAGCGCCAGTCGCATGGGAAGTGCTCGATGGCGAATTTGGTAAGGCCCTATCTGAGCATTGTTTGCAAGCAAGTGGATTACGTACGCTGGCTTACGGCGAAACAGGCTTCCGTAACTTCACCAACTCTAAACGCCCTGTTGCAGAACCCAAAGACATGAGCGGCCTGAAAATTCGCGTTCAAACTCTGCCTTTATACGTTGAAATGGTCAAAGCAATGGGCGCAGAGCCAACCCCAATCGCATGGCCTGAAGTACCCTCTGCGCTCACAACGGGTGTTGTTGATGGTCAAGAAAACCCTGTCAGCGTAATCGAAGCGAACAAGTTTTATGAGTTCCAAAAATACCTAACCTTAGATGGACACGTGTACGGAACAGACTTTTTGTTGATAAACGAAGACGTTTACCAGTCTCTTAGCGATGAAGATAAAGCGATCATTAACCGTGCTGCCAAAGTGGCTGGTACCATGGGTCGTGCCATCCAGCAATTCAACTCTGCAAAAGGCTTAAAATCGCTGGCAGAAAACGGCATGCAGATTACCACACCGACACCAGAGCAAATGACGAAGTTCCGCGATGCCGCTCAGCCAGCGGTGATCAACTGGTTGAAAGGTGAAGTTCAACCGGAATGGATCGAACGTGCTCAAATGTCTGTAAAAGTAGTGAGTAACTCCAACAAATAACGCTCATTGAAATCAGAGAACCGAACGCGTCATTAGAAGTGTTCGGTTCTCTTCCCTTTGTCACAACCCGGAAAGCTCACCATGAAGCGCTTCTATAAAAAAACTCTCGCAATTCTCACCGGCACTTCCCTATTCGTTATCTTTGCCGTCGTATTAGTCAGTAGCCTTAGCCGCTATTTATTAAATTCGCCGATTCAATGGAGCGAAGAAGTCGCCAAGTACGCCATGATCTACGGCACCATGTTTGGTATGGCATTGTGTTATTTAGAAGGGCTTCACATTCGATTTACATTTTTAGAAGACATGGTGCCGGAAAAAATCCGCCATCTTCTGCATTTTGTTTCTGACCTTATCGCCCTTGTAAGTGGCGTTGTCATTACCTATTCAGGCTACTTATTCATGATGAAACGTGGTGCGATCCAAGCACCAGGCACTGGCATTCAAATGTACTACTTCCAAGTTGCTATGGTCATTGGAGGAGTTTGCCTTACCGTCGCGGCCGCCATTCGACTTGTTGAATACTTTCAGTCTCCCACATTAGAGAAGGGACAATAATCATGCTAGGTTTTGGAATTCTTATTGTTCTTTTGGTGATTGGTAGCCCAATTGCCTTTGCCATCTTATTGGCCGCTGTTGGACACGTTTATACGCTGCCATTCAACGTCAGCCTTGTCGCACAACGTATTTTTAGCGGATTGGATTCGTTTTCTATTCTAGCCATCCCATTGTTCGTCTTGGCGGGCGAGCTCATGAATGAAAGCGGCATTACCAGCCGCATCATCAATTTCGCAAACGCATTAGTGGGTCACATGAAAGCGGGTCTAGCGCACGTCAACATTTGGGCGTCGGTGATTTTTGCTGGACTATCTGGCTCTGCCGTAGCAAACACATCAGCACTTGGCCGCGTGTTCATCCCCACGATGGAAAAAGAGGGTTACCCTCGCGCCTTCGCGGCAGCATTAACCGCCGCGTCGTCCGTTATTGGCCCGATGATTCCACCCAGCATTCCCGTCATCATTTATGCTTTGATCACCACTGGCGTTTCCGTACCGGCCCTGTTCCTTGCGGGGGTTACACCAGGACTGTTCCTCGCGATTGGTTTGTCGATTTATGTCTATTTCTTCGCAGGACATTACGCGCCAATCAAAGCAAAACTTTCTATGAAAGAGCGCTGGAAAGCCTTTGTTGATGCATGGATTCCGCTTTTCATGCCGATCTTCATCGTGGGTTCAATCCTGACGGGCATCGTGACACCAACCGAAGCCGCGGCATTTGCGGCGGCGTATGCTTTGCTTGCCGGCATTTTTATTCTGAAAAGCCTCAAGCTATCGAGCTTGCCGCGTATTTTCATTCGAGCCATGCGCGACTCTTCTGTTATTTTGATCGTCATTGGGGTAGTGGCGGCGGCGAACTGGCTACTGACCTTCTCACGCGTGCCTCAAACCGTTAGCCAATTGGTACTAGAACAAGTATCCAGCCCTTGGATGTTCTTGATTCTTGTGAACGTTATTTTGCTGGTGGTTGGGCTGTTCTTAGAAGGGATCGCTGCCATGTTGATCTTATTGCCGATCCTTCATCCTATTGCGATGAGCCTTGGCATTGATCCGGTGCACTTTGGTATTGTGGTTATTTTCAACCTAATGATTGGTTTGGTGACACCACCTATGGGGATTTGTTTGTTCGTATCCAACTCGATTGCCAATGTTGGCATCGCGGCCATTTCTAAGCAAATCATGCCACTCTTTTTAGTAGAGCTTGCGGTTTTGATCTTAATTACCTTTGTACCAAGTACGGTCACTTTCTTGCCGACCTTATTTGGTTATTAACACCACACCATGTCAAAACAATCGGTTGAACTGTACTAGACAAAAAAACGACGCCAAGTGCGTCGTTTTTTTTAGGCCCTGTAAAAAAATTTTATAGCTGAGACAATACGTATTCCGCAGAGCTGACTTTGTATTCGCCCGGCTCGTCCAACCAAAGTTGCTGAACAATACCGTTAGTTACCAACATGGCATATCGACGGCTACGAATACCCATTTTGGCAGCAGAAATGTCCAACTCTAACCCCATTGAACACGTAAACTCGGCCAAACCATCAGCTGCCATCACTAGGTTTTCGGCATTATTTGCCTTGTCCCACGCGTTCATGACGAACACGTCATTCACAGAAAGACAGACAATGTCGTCTATTCCTTTTTCTTTCAAAGCATCAAAATGCACCACAAAACCAGGTAAATGACTGGCACTGCACGTCGGCGTGAAAGCCCCAGGAACGGCGAACATCAGCACCGTTTTCCCTGCAAAAAATTCAGTAACATCGACAGTCTCTGGTCCTTCTTCCCCCATGACTTGAAACGTACCATGGGGCAACATATCACCAACAAGAATCGACATAGACAATATCTCCTGAGAATTAAGTTGCACTCATAGTAACGCAACCCAAGTTAGAAAAACCATCAAACAATCTTAAATTGACTAAGTAACTGCTTCTGGTGAGACGCTAATTTTGACAAACCTTCGCTGTCTTTCTCACTTTGGTCAGACCCCAACGCAGCCTGTTCCGACATTTCAGATATTTCGAGAACATTTTGCTTAATTTCTTGCGCTACCGCTGATTGTTCTTCTGCAGCCGTTGCTATCTGTGTACTCAGGTCTCGGATTTCCGCCATGCTGTTTTGCAGCTCGACCAAAGACAAGCCAACAACGCGCGCCTCTTCCGCGCTGGAAGTGGCACTTTGTCTGCTCACCTCCATACTTCCCACCGTTTTTGTCACGCCTTGTTGCAACTGCACAATGACATGTTGAATCTCTTCTGTAGAACTGTGAGTTCTCGTCGCCAGAGTACGTACTTCGTCTGCCACTACCGCAAAACCACGACCTTGCTCACCCGCTCGCGCCGCTTCGATTGCTGCGTTCAATGCAAGTAGGTTGGTTTGTTCAGCAATGTCCTGAATCACGTCCAGAATACGATCGATGCTTTTCGAATGCTCGTCCAGCTGATTTACTACCACTGTTGAGGCTTCAATTTGCTCTAGCAATTGCTCAATTTTGTGAATGTTCGCGTCCATTTGTTCACGGTTTTCACTTGCTCGTTGATCAACAGACTGAATCTGATGCAAAATCACTTCCGAGCTTTTCGCTACTTGATCAACGGTTGACACCATTTCCGACATCGAAGACGCAACTTCTGTGGTTCTTTCATTTTGCGCGGCCATTAGTCGCTTAGAATCGCTGGCCAAACGCACATTACTCCCCGCGGAAGCGGCCACTTTATTGGAAGCCTGATCGATTTCTGACATCACGGTTTGCAGCTTAGTAACTAGGTCATTGACCCAATTAGACAGTTCTCCAAACTCATCCTTGGTTTTTACAGCACTTCGTTGAGTGAAATCCCCATCCGCAATTTTACCCAATACAGACATCACTTCTTTTAGCGGCTGTCGAATACTACGACTCACCCAAAGCGCCACCAACACCGCTATGATAATAGAAACCACCAGCACCACTTCAATAATAAGAGTCGACAAATCCGCCGCATCGCTGGCTTCTTTTTTCGCCTTTACCCCCATTAATGAAGCTTCAGACAACAACTCTTGTACCGATGTAGTCACACTGGCCATACTTTCAGACAGTTCTTTGGCCAGTACTTCAGACTCCTGTAAAAGACGGGTGTTTTCATATTGCTTCGCGACCACACCATCGTCTGACACAACACTGTTTTCAATTTCGCTGACCAAATCATTGATATTGTCGTCGTTCACATAAGACTGCTTGTCTTTTAAGCTCGTAATAATGGACGCCATGCTGTCACGAAGGTCCTGCATCTTTTCCAAGCTACGCACATCAAAGTAATCATTTACTGACACTTGTAGGCTTTCGACTTGGCTGTGCATATAGGAAGCCGCAAACTGAATTTCTGACGTATCACCGTCGGTGACTAATATGCCCAAGTCTTCCGCGGCAAAAGTAATGGCGTCTTTTAAATCCAGCTTTTCATCCGGCACCATCGCCTGAAGCTCTAACATGGTTTTGTGGTTAGAAAAGGCCACATCGGTGTAATTAAAAAAGCGTCCCACTTCATCGTTTATTCGGCTTAACGCTTGGCTCATCTCTGGTAGCCCCTGCAGCTGCACAGACAACTGATTCGAGACATCATCAAACTCTTGTTTATAGTTCAAAAAACGACCGGACAATTCTTCTAAGGCATCGGGGGACTTACTTAACAAATACTGCAATACCGACGCATTCGCCAAGCTCAAATCTTCTTTTAACGCGGTACTGGTAGACGAGATAGTGGCGACCTTCCCAGTGACCACGTTTAACCTGTCCTCAATTTTGTTGATGCCCACAAATCCGGATGCAGCAATCATCAACAAAAGCAGTAACAAAACACCAAAGCCAAATAAAATTCTTTGGATGACGGACAACGACATAATCGACCTCTACATTAACATCTGCTTCACATTTATCATGCGCCTACTCTAGACACCCACTCTTTTTCTATACCTGACCAATGATACAGGAATACCATAACATTTTACTTACGATTAAGAACGCCCCAGAAACGTCCGATTACTCAAAAAACCGCCCCATCCACGCCAACAGTCGTCCAGTCACATAGATTTCATTCACCCTTGCGATCTGATAAATTAGCCTTTCTTTCTTCTGAAACTGACTCGCACCTTATGGAACTCCCTCTCTACGAAAAAATCGCCAACCTGATTGAACAACAAATTCAGGAAGGTATTTTTTTACCAGGCTCCAAAATCCCATCGGTTCGCAAATCCAGCAAACAAATGGAAGTCAGTGTTGCCACGGTTCTGCAAGCTTACAGCTTATTAGAGGACAGAGGCGCCATCAAAGCACGCCCACAAAAAGGCTACTTTGTTCAAGAGCATCGGCTACAACCTTCTGACCCTGCAAAAATTGCACCGACTCAGAACGACGGCACCATACATACTTTATTGCGCCGCTTGCTGCACGCCTCGCAAAATAACGACATCATTCAATTTGGGGCGGCCATTCCCAAAAGCCAATTCCTTCCCATCAGACAACTACAACGCTCCGTAGGCCGTTTAATGCGCCTAGAACCTGAGATATGTGCCGCTTACGAATTTACCCCCGGTTCATTGAGTTTGCGTCGCCAAATTGCGATTCGCATGCTAGACAATGGCTGCCAACTGCAACCCGACGACATCACCATTACCCTTGGTTGCCAAAACGCCCTCATGCTGTCGCTGCAAGCCGTTGCCAAAGCCGGCGACACCATTGCCATCGAAAGCCCTGCTTATCACGGCGTTTTGCAAGTCATAGAAGTATTGAACTTGAAAGCGGTAGAAATCCCCTGCTGTACAGAAACCGGTATTAACCTAGACCTGTTAGAAGAGGCGGCAGAAGAGTGGGACATAAAAGCCTGCATCGTCACTCCCAATAATCAAAACCCCATTGGGGCAACCTTAAATTACCAAGCCAGAAAACGGCTCATTAAACAATCCGTGACCTTTGGCTTCACCTTGATTGAAGACGATGTGTACGGCGAGCTTAGCTACAAAGACAAACGTGAACGCTCATTAAAAGCGGACGACACGCACAATACTGTGATTTATTGCAGCTCCTTCTCAAAAAGCATCGCCCCGGGATTTCGAATTGGCTGGGTTGTGGGCGGGCCTTTTCAGGCAAAAATAGAACATTATGCCTACGTTCAATCTTTAGCCATTCCTACCTTAACTCAAACAGCGATCGCCAATTTCCTCGAGAATGGCGCTTACGACCGACACTTACGAAAAACAAGACAAACGTACCAAGACAACCTCGCGCGATGCCAAGCACTGATCGCTGAGCATTTCCCATTAGGGACCACCACGTCACAGCCGAAAGGGGGTTTTTTGCTGTGGGTCACTTTACCCGGCACGGTAAATGCAATGACATTACATGCTCAGGCGCTTGAGAAAAACATTGGATTCTTACCCGGCCTAGCATTCAGCTTAACAGCACAATTTAACCATCATTTCAGGTTAAATTACGCCCTAATCTGGGACAATAAAACAGACGCTGCACTAAAAGAATTAGGCAAACTTTGCCAACAGCTAGTAAGCTGACCAAAGTGAATGATACATATGAGACAACCCCAGACAGAGTGCTGGATACGGGGCGATCTCATATATAAGTAAAAGTTATGTTTTTGCTCTAACACATCTTAAAATTCATCTGTACAGACAGAGCAAAAAGCGTACAATTCGCATTCTTTTTTAAACACTCTGCCTCCTTGGCCGATAACATAAATATCTGAAACAGTAGCTGGCTTGTTGCGATGGAATTTGTTGCACATCCGAGAGACCTTCCTTTAGACATTACGCTAATTGAAGATCAACCCTTTCCTCCAATGAACGAAGAAAGAGTTGGGTTTGTCGGTATCACATATGTTGCCCTTCGTCCGTTTGATAATGGACGATCTGTAAGAATTACATTGGAAGAGATTGACCCAAATTTTTGCGTCTCTGGCCGTGTAGCGTGGTGCAACAAAGAAGACGACGGCTACCACATTGCCATCGAATTTCCGACCAAGGAAGAGTGCTACTGCGTTCGCATGATCGAGCAGCTTTCTCAGATAGAACATTATCGACGCCAAGCAAAAGTCCAAGGGCGACGACTCAATTACAATGAAGCCGCCGCAGAGTGGATTCAGAAATTCGCCGCAAGCTTTCCTGCGTTTACTATTTAATTCTTCCGCCAAGAAGACACAACTCAATAAGACATTATGACCACTCTTTCTCAGCATGATATTGATATCATCACGGCCCAACTTGGGCGCACGCCTAGCGGCATCAGCGCCATCGCGCACTACTCGCCAAATGGCATTCCTCAAGTATTAGAAATGGAAACTTGGGTATTTGAACAACCTTTCCCAACGCTCTACTGGCTGTCCAGTAAAGCCATCGACAAAGCATTGGCAAAAATCGAAAGCCAAGGTGTCGTAAAAGAACTAGAACAACGCATAAAAGAAGATGAAACGCTCAGAGAAGCACACCATGCGTCACACCGTGACTACATTGCTAGACGCTGGGAAGTAATGAGTGATGAACACAAAGCGATAATAGAAGAAAAAGGCTTTAAGCCTTTATTTGATAAACTGGGGATCGGTGGCATAGCCAACTGGGACCAAGTTCGTTGCCTTCACATGCAATACGCTCACCATCTGGCAGGCAACAACGTCATTGGTCGTATCTTAGATGAAGAATATGGCATGAAAGCCATCGCAGACGCCGAGTAAAGACGGCAGCCCAAAAGATGGATGCCGCGAAAACACGGACAAAAATAAAGGGGGAGTGATTCAGCGCCACTCCCCCTTTATTTTTCAATCGCTAAATGCGCTAGAACATCTACTTCAAGCTTTTCAAGATCGCTCTTAGCTCTTCCGCAGAAGACGCTTTTGGCAATACTTCACGAATGCGATTGAACGCAGCCTGAGCCACAGCCGCTCGCTGTGCGTATGTCGTCAACGCACCGCCCGTCCAACCTGCCAATTTCACCATCTCATTTTTGAAATTGTTGCCACCGACACCATGTCCGCCTAGCTTCATTAATGCATCTTCAATTTCTAAATAGCTTGGTCGCTCCCCACCAAACTTCATAAAATCGTCTTGTTGTACTTCGGCAAACTGTTTTGACATTCTCTAAACCCTTTATAAAAAGATATCCTTGGTTAAAGTTAGCCATATTTGACTGTTCGTACAAGCCAAAGCATGTATCAAATCGTAAAAACTTATTCTCGGGTTCGCACCCGATCAACTGCTTTTTGCCAACCTTGATACAACTTATCCCCCGTACCTTTTTCCATGGTTGGCTCAAAACTCTTATCCGCCTTCCACAATGCCTCAATATCCTCCAATGAATCATAAAGCCCCACACGCAGCCCAGCCAAAAAGGCAGCGCCTAATGCGGTTGTTTCAGTCACACAAGGACGTTCAACCGTAATTTCCAATAAGTCACTAAGGAATTGCACCATTACATCGTTAATCACCATGCCGCCATCAACGCGCAAAGAGCTGAAGGTTGCGCCATCTTGTGCCATCGCACCAACCAAGTCTCGGGTTTGATAACAAACCGAACGCAGCCCCGCGCTGACGATATCGGATACGCTGGTATCGCGCGTTAAGCCTATCATGGCACCACGCGCATCCGGATCCCAATAGGGTGCGCCCAACCCCGTAAACGCCGGCACCAAATACACGGAATCGTCGTTAAGAGCTTGCTTGGCAAGGCTTTGAGTTTCCTTTGCATCCGAAAATAGCTTCAATCCATCACGCAGCCATTGAATCGCCGCGCCCGCGACAAAAATACTGCCTTCAAGTGCATAGGTGACCTGTCCATTTAAGCGATACCCTACTGTCGTCAGCAACTTATGTTCCGAATGAATGGCACTGTCACCCGTGTTCAGAATCATGAAGCAACCTGTTCCGTAGGTACTTTTCACCATACCGGGAGTAAAACAGGCTTGCCCAATCAAAGCCGCTTGCTGATCGCCCGCAATACCATTAACAGGGATCTCAGCACCCAACCAACTCGCGTCAATCACACCAAAATCCGCACTGCAATCCATGACTTCAGGGAATAAAACATCCCCTATACCAAGCAACTCGATTAGCTCTGCATCCCATTCTTGAGTGTGTATATTGAACGCCATTGTTCGAGCTGCATTAGTCGCATCGGTTTTGTGTGATTTGCCATTCGTTAAACGCCACAGCAAAAAACTGTCCACCGTACCAAATGCCAAACGACCTGCTTGCGCTTTTTCACGAGCGCCTTCCACATTGTCTAATATCCAACGAATTTTCGTCGCCGAAAAATAGGGATCTATCAACAAGCCGGTTTTTTCTTGAACTTTGACACCCAAACCTTGATTGCTTAACGATTGGCAAAAACCACTGGTACGTCGGTCTTGCCATACAATGGCGTTATAAACCGGTTTCCCCGTCTCCGTATCCCATAGAATCGTGGTTTCACGCTGATTGGTGATGCCGATGGTTGCTATCGCTTGAGAATCGATCCCTGTATCCTTGAGAACAGACTGACAGACAGCTAAAGTAGATGACCAGATGTCTTCAGGGTCGTGTTCCACCCAACCGTCATCGGGAAATATCTGTGGGAACTCTTGCTGAGATTGGCCGACTCGCGCGCCTTTTTCATCGAATAAAATAGCCCGAGAACTAGTGGTGCCTTGATCAATAGCAAGAATATAATGGGTCATGGTGAATTCTCTTTGAAATCACAGTCACTCAAGAATAAGCGACTTAATTGTTGTTTTGTTTTTTGAACATGAATATTCAAATACGAATATTCTCTATTAAAAACCAATGCACACTCTTTTAGCAAGTCTCGTTTAACAAGTAATGTCTTTTACCAGGAGAAGAAAACAACATGGGACAGCTATCTCGCCAAGACAATATTGTCGCCATAGTAAAAGAAAAAGGGTATGTCACCATCGATGAGCTGGCGAGCCAATTTTCTGTGACGCCACAAACCATCCGCCGCGACATCAATGAATTGGCAAAGGCCGACCAGATACGTCGCCACCATGGCGGAGCAAGTTATGACTCCAGCACAACCAACGTCGCCTACGCCACTCGACAAATTTTACAGCTGCCAGCGAAGGAGCAAATAGCTCAACGCATTGCCGCTGAAATCCCGAATCACGCCTCACTATTCATTAACATTGGCACGACCACAGAAACCGTTGCACGCGCATTATTGAACCACCAAGGCTTACAGGTCATCACCAACAACCTCAATGTTGCCGCGATCTTAAGCGGAAAAGAAGACTTTACGGTAATCATTGCTGGCGGCACCGTTCGCTCGCGAGACGGCGGCGTCATGGGTGAAGCAACCATTGATTTCATCAACCAATTTCGAGTTGATTTCGGGATCATTGGCATCAGCGGCATAGACCCAAATGACGGTTCGTTACTGGATTACGACTATCAAGAAGTACGTGTCGCACAAAGCATCATCAACAATTCACGTACGGTTTTCCTTGCAGCGGACAGCGCAAAATTTGGCCGCAATGCAGTGGTTAGACTGGGTAACATTACTCAAGTCGATCGAATCTTCACAGATGAGCAGCCCCCTAAAGCCATCATAAAACTCATGAAGGAACACAAAGTTCGCTTAGAACTCTGCTCGCCCAAGTAACCCTTGGGCGCAGAAATCGCGTATATTTTATACGCATAACACCCTCCTCACCCGATGCAATAAGATCAAATATTCACCAAAACTTCACAAAGCCGTATTGTCATGAGCACAATAGAGGTTTAATATCGAAAACAAATGTTCACTTTCGAACATGTAAATTCGTTTTTTAACCGTGAGGCTTTGCATGAATCACTCCCATTTTGACCTATTTGTTGTTGGTGGCGGCATTAACGGCACAGGAATCGCAGCAGACGCAGCAGGAAGAGGCTTGAATGTTGGCCTATGTGAAATGGGAGATTTGGCACACGCAACGTCCTCCTCCAGCAGCAAGTTGATTCACGGTGGACTGCGCTACCTTGAACATTACGAATTTCGCTTGGTGAAAGAAGCGCTAACAGAACGAGAAGTGCTACTCAAAGTCGCTCCCCACCTTGTCACACCGATGCGCTTTCAAATGCCACACAGACCGCATTTGCGCCCAGCCTGGCTGATCCGCATCGGTTTATTTTTGTACGATAACCTAGGCAAGCGCGAAACGCTCTTAGGCTCAAAAGGCGTGAAATATGGCGCAGACAGCCCACTAAAAGACGACATCAAACAAGGTTTCGAATACTCAGATTGCTGGGTTGATGATGCTCGCTTGGTCGTAACCAATGCATTGAGCGCACAACAAAATGGCACGTCTATTTTTGCCAGAACACGCTGTATTTCTGCAAAACGCGTTGATAATCAGTGGCACATTCAACTGGAAGACCAAACCACAAACGAAATCCTAGACATCACGGCAAAAGCGTTAGTGAACGCAGCCGGTCCATGGGTGTCTTCATTTATTGAAACAAAACTAGAACAGAAAGCCCCTTATGGCATTCGAATGATCAAAGGCAGTCATATTGTGGTACCTAAACTGTACCAACATTCAAACGCTTTCATCATGCAAAACACCGACAAACGCATTGTGTTTGCTATTCCCTATCGTGAGCATTACACCTTATTGGGCACCACTGATGTGGAGTACAAAGGCAACCCAAATGACGTTGCGATTTCGGAAGACGAAACACAGTACATATTAAAAGTGGCCAATGATCATTTCAAAAAGACACTGACGCCAGCCGATGTGGTTTGGAGCTATTCCGGTGTTCGCCCACTTTTAGAAGACGAATCATCTGACCCATCTGCCGTCACTCGTGATTACACATTACACCTTGATGACCAAAACCAACACGCACCTTTATTGAGTATTTTTGGCGGCAAGATAACGACTTATCGAAAACTTGCGCTTTCTGCAATGACAAAACTCGCCCCTTATTTTGATAAACTTGGGGGTGAGTGGACGCACAGCAAACCGCTACCGGGTGGCGATTTAGGTATGCCGCTGGACGCGTTTTCAATGAAGTTACAAAAAGACTACCCCTTTATTGGCGCTCAGCTTGCTCGCCGTTTTGCGAACAGCTACGGCACACTGACTCACACCTTGCTAAACAAGGCCAACACCGAAAGCGATCTTGGCCAGCATTTTGGCAATCAACTGTTTCAAGTGGAGGTCGACTATTTGATCAACCACGAATGGGCGCGTACCGCAGAAGACGTATTATGGCGTCGCACCAAGCTTGGACTTGAGTTTACACCAGAGCAAGCCAGCGCTCTTGACGAGTACATAACCAGCCAAGTTAACGCTGCACACTAACCTTTCAACTTTTTAAGAAAAGACCGAAAGCCTATCTAGATGATTGTCTAGATAGGCTTTTTTTGCTCTACTACCAAGTCATCGATCACTAAAACCACTCTGCCTGCCGGATAGGAAAAGCACTAATGGACTTTGTATTTTTTGATATCTCTTTGTGGGTGTATCTCGCACTATTTGGCGCGGCTTTTTTGGCGGGCGCGATCGATGCGATCGCCGGTGGCGGTGGGCTCATCACGGTACCAGTATTATTGGCCGCGGGTCTGTCACCAGCAGAAGCTCTAGCGACCAACAAATTGCAAGGCTGCGCCGGAACTGTCTCGGCGTCCTATCATTTTATTAAGAAAGGCCAAGTCAGGTTGTCGGACATGTGGCTACCCATTGCAATGACCGCCTTCGGTGCCGTTTGCGGCACATTACTGGTGTCCTATTTGGACAGTAGCTTATTGCTAAAAGCCGTCCCTATCATCCTGATTGCTGTCGCTATCTTCTTTTTCTTTCTGCCCAAAGTTCAGCCTTACATTGCCAGTAAATTCTCACTGACTCATGTGCAATTTGCGGTCATCATTGGCACCAGCATAGGCTTTTATGATGGGTTAATTGGCCCCGGGACAGGCGCTTTTTTCTCAACGGCGTATTTGTGTTTGATGGGATTAACCGTGGTATCCGCCACAGCTCACACCAAAGTGCTGAATGCCACCAGCAACTTATCGTCTTTGGCTATGTTTGCGTTTAGCGGTCACCTTATTTGGGCATTAGGCATCGTAATGGGCATTGGCCAATGGTTTGGCGCACAAATTGGGTCTCGTCTTGTCATCACCAAAGGCGCAACATTGATTCGTCCAATGGTGATCATTATGTGCTTAGCTATTTCCATAAAACTGATAATGGACAACTGATTAGTTAAGTTGGTCGGGTGTTGTCAGCGCATCTTCTGGGGAATAGTGACAACACTCACTGACCAGCCAACTAAGTAACTGCTGAACTGGCTCCCGCTGACGCTGCATTTCAGGGCAAACAAACAAGTATGCGTGCCCTTCATCCAGCGCTTGTTCAAAAGGCCGCATTAATCGCCCTTGCTGAATATCATCCATGACCAAAGGCGTTCTTCCCAATGCCACCCCTTGGCCTGCAATGGCAGCCTGAACAGCCAAATCTCCGCGATTAAAGCTTATCCCCCGAGATGCCTTTATCCCTTTAGTATTCGCCAGCAGCAACCATTTTTCCCACTCTGCATACGGACTTGAAAAGCGCCACTCTGAATCGTCATTCAACAAAGGAACTTGAGCCAGTTGGCTAGGCTCACACAAATCACGTTGCTTCGCAAACGCTGGGCTGCAAACAGGAAAAACTTGATCCTTCATCAGAGGAACAATATAGCCCTTTGAACTATGCACATGGCTGTGCACGATCGCCACATCGATTCGATCCCGCTGGAAATTGACTTCTCTGTCATTCGCCTGAATGCGTAATTGCAAATCTGGATACGCTTCTTGCAAACTCCCTAACCTAGGGATCAACCATTTTGTTGCAAACGACGGCATCACTGACACCGTCAAAATATTAGAGGTTTCTTCTTCTTGTAGCTCTAAGATCAGGTCACTTATTTCAGTAAAGCTATGATTAAGCTGCACCGCCAGTCGCACTCCTGCCACCGTCAACTCAAGCCGTCGATGGTAGCGAACAAACAGCGTCACGCCCAACCGCTCTTCTAACTGCCGGATTTGCTGACTGACGGCACCTTGCGTTAAATGCATCTCTTGCGCGGCTTTAGTAAAACTTAAATGACGCGCGGCTATCGCAAATGTGCCCAGACCAGCCAATGGAATAGATTTCATACAATCACCAAAGTAAGACGACCTCAGCTACTGCAAGATCGTAAAGAAATACATTTTCAGAAATACAATTAAAGCGACAAAAAATCAATTCGGCGGATATTGATATAAAAAAAGACGCGATAAGTCGCTATTTTCAACAAAACCAGAAAAATTAATTAAAAAACAAACTCAGCAAAAAATATAGAAGCCAAAGCCTGCTTATTTTGCATTAATTCAACTAATCCAACAAATCAATTTATATCGTTTGTCATCATGACTTAAAAAGCTAGAATACCTTCATCTCTTAGGTTGAACAGCGACCTAATATTTACCGATACAGCCCTAACTGTATCGCCTCTAAATTATGTCCCACAGCATAATTTAGGCGAGTTTCACCATTCCCCACAGGATGATGTAATTCACAACTGCTAGTTACTTTTGTTGAAGCCGGACCTTTGTCCGGCTTTTTTTTGCGCAAAAAATACAACCAATGATGGTGACAAAAAATGGCCAAAAAAAACGGCGACCTAAAGGCCGCCGTTGAATAACACATTAAATGTGTCCGGTCATTTCTTAAGCTGCTTCGTTCTCAAGCAACTCAACATTCGTAAAATTTGCTTGGGCTAGCTTCTCCATCAAGCGCACAACCTGACAGCTGTAACCGTATTCGTTATCGTACCAAACGTACAAAGTCGCTTGATTACCACGAACCTTGGTGGACAAGGAATCCAAAATGCCCGCTTGCTGAGAGCCAATAAAGTCAGAACTTACTGCGTCCGCTTCTTCACTGAAACCAATTTGTCCCGTCAATTCAACGCTGTTAGACGCCGCTTTCAACAATTCATTGATGGCTTCAACCGATGTTGCCGACTTCAAATTCAGACTCAATACAGCGATCGATACGTTAATCACAGGTACACGAATCGCACTGCCGCTCAACTTGCCTTCTAATGAAGGAATCGCTTTAGAAACCGCTTTCGCTGCGCCTGTTTCTGTCATAACCATGTTCATGCCAGCAGCACGACCACGGCGGTCACCTTTATGGATGTTATCGATTAAGTTCTGGTCATTGGTGTAAGCATGAACAGTCTCAACATGACCCGACTCAATGCCATACTGCTTTTCCAGTACAGACAAGATAGGAGTAATGGCATTGGTAGTACATGACGCAGCAGAAACAATGCGATCGGCATCAGTTACGTCACCATCGTTAACGCCAAACACGATGTTTTTCATTTCTTTGCCAGGAGCCGTCAGAACAACACGCTCGATACCAGGACGGTTCAAATGAACACTCAAACCATCGTGATCGCGCCAGCGGCCTGTGTTATCAACCAACAATGCGTTATTGATACCGTATGCTTGATAATCAACCTCAGCAGGGTCTGAGGCGTAAATCACTTTGACAGTCAAACCGTTAATGATAAGAGACTGATTTTTTTCGTCGACTTTTACCAAGCCTTCGTAAGTGCCATGAACAGAGTCGTATTTCAATAAGCTAGCGCGCTTAGCAAGATCGTTGTCGCATGCTTTACGCACAACAATCGCTGCCAATGCCATACCTGGAGTCGTGTGCCCAAGAGTACACATACGACGAGCCAATAGTCGCCCGATACGCCCAAAGCCATACAGCACAACAGGTGTTTCAGAACCATCGCTCGATTGGTTTGCCAATACAGACGCCACATCGGCTTCAGCGATCAATTCTTCTAACTCAACAACGGTATGAGACACGCCGCTTGCTAATACTTGCTCCAACACTTGATAGACTTGAACAAGATCTAATTCAGGATGCTGGTCAAACGCAGCCATCAGACCAGTAACAGAATCCGCCATTAAGGTGTTGCCTGCTAACTGAACTTTTACCGCTTTTTCACGACCAAGTTTACCCAAAAGAGGAATCATAGATTCTGCTTGTGAAAGTGCCTGTAACCAAGTGCTTGTCATTTTCTGCCCCCGAAAAAAGACTTTGTAATATCAATATGGGCGCAGTCTAACGGCAGAATAAGGCAAAAACAAATTGTAAGAAGACTACAAAAAACCTTTAAAAACGGGACTTTAGGGTGTTTTTTTATAGAAATAACGAAATAACGCGGAAGGTCTAGAAACTTTACTACATAATGCGCCGTTTTCGCCAAGCATTGCCACTTACGACACCATTATGTTGTAATTTCGCAACAGAAACTGACAGGAAATTTCATGAATTATTTTACAAATGCCGCTTTCTTTCAGCCAAAACACCTAAAATACAAAAACAAGAAAGGATAAAAGCAGGCCGATAGATCAGATCTATATGAGTAATTCCCCAGTACACCAAAGGCTGACTCCACAAAGTTAAGAGACCATACCCGAAAGTACACATCAAAATGAACGCCACCACTCGGGCAATAAACACCCAAGAAGACACTAAATTTTTCAAAAAGCCATTCACCTTATCGCCATACACAACCAAACAAGTGGCAACCAACGCTAAGGAAATGTCTTGTAAGTGCGGCTGAATAAAATACGCCAAACGCAAATTAAGGTCTAAAATAATCATATACAACTAACTACATAAAAAACGAGACAAACACTACTTCTGACGAGACAAGGCTTCCACATCAATTTGCCCAGAACGCGTTGCCACTTTAGGCTGTTCATCCACATACAAGATAGAAACATCGTACGTCGTATTACGAAAATCAATGGAGGTGCCATCACTAAAGTGCCACTTTGAACGCCCAAGGCCATTGTTTAAAAAACCTTCCGTTGGAGCGCCGTATTTTTTCCCCAACAACGTCCCCAAATTCTTACGCTTTTCGTTACTTTCAACGACACCAGACAATAAGACTTGGCGAACATAACCAGAACGATTCGAATAAATGGTAGCATTCGTCACACCCAAAATTCCTTCAGGCCCCAAACTGTAAGTCATCACACCTTGTTTGTAAGACGGATAACTACTCAGCCCCATTGTATTTAGCCGGCTTTCTAATTGAGACAGACTCAAATCATTCAACGGCAAACCAAACAACTCAGCCACCGTCGAAAATGTCGAACTTTCCTTATTGTCCGCTGTTGCAGCCATCGCCTCACCGTAGGATAAAGCAAGTGCGAAGACAATCAACATTGAGGCCACTTTACTGAGCATTTAATCTTCCCTATTACTGTCTCTCGATTCAGTTTGGCGAGCAAAAAACACCAAACCTGATGTATAATACAACACCATAAGCCCCTTCAATTCAAGGCGCTCCAACACTTTATTTACTGAGGTAACCCATGGCACTTGTAATCGGCATTACAGGCGTTTCTGGCAGCGGAAAAAGCCGTCTGTGTTCTCTTTTAGCAGAAGACCAAGGCGACAAGATTACCGTTCTGTGTCAAGACAGCTTCTATAATGGATGCGGCAGCATAGACCCAGACGTTTATAATTTTGACGATCTAAGCTCGCTTGACCTAGAAAGCATCACGCTTGCGATCCATAACTGCAAAAACCGCCAGCAGCCAAATGAAATCCCCGTTTACGATCACTCTCAACATAAGCGTGTTGGTTATCGTAATCTAGAGCCCACTCATGTGGTTCTGGTTGAAGGGCACATGATGTTCCAAGACCCAGGCATTCGCGACGCTGTGGACTACCTACTGTATGTTGATACCGACATGGACATCGCTATCGTAAGACGCTTGAAGCGAGACATTGCAGAGCGCGGACGCGATGTGAATGAAGTGACCAGCCGCTACATGCGCCATGTCCGTCAAGCATCGCTGAAGACCATCGACATTCGCAGCAAATCGGATTTCATTATTCCAAACAACAAAAGTTTTACCAATGCCGCTAACTTACTACGCAGCTACATTGACTACTTATTAAAAGAAAAAGGCGCTAAATAAGCGCCTTTTTTACTTGAAGCAGCTATCGCTCAAACACGTTTATTTCTTAATATCATCGAAAAAACGTTTCACACCATCAAACCAACTTTTTTGCTTAGGAGAGTGATCGGTTCCTTCTCCCATGCTTTCTGCCAGTTCCGTGAATAACTCTTTTTGACGTGACGTTAAGTTCACCGGCGTTTCTACCACAACCTTACAAATCAAGTCACCAACTGGACCTCCGCGCACAGGTTTTACCCCTTTATTGCGCAAACGGAACAACTTACCAGACTGACATTCAGCCGTGACTTTTAGACGCACACGCCCGTCCAATGTCGGCACATCGATTTCCCCGCCCAATGCGGCGGTAGTGAAACTGATGGGCACTTCACAATACAAGTTAGCGCCATCGCGCTCGAAGATATTGTGAGGCTTAACAGAAACCTGAACAAACAGATCACCCGCTGGACCGCCATGTGTTCCCGCTTCGCCCTCACCTGACAAACGAATACGGTCGCCCGTATCGACACCAGCTGGGATCTTAACGTTAAGCGTTTTATATTCTTGAATACGACCTTGGCCATGACAGTCGTTACAAGGGTCGCTGATCACCTGACCGGCACCGTGACACTCTGGACACGCCTGCTGCACAGAAAAGAAACCTTGTGACATGCGAACTTGACCAGCACCACCACAGGTGCCACAAGTTTTCGGCGTCGATCCTTTTTTCGCACCAGAACCGTCACACGTTTTACAACCAACGAGTGTCGGAATGCGAATTTTTTCTTCACAACCCCAAACCGCTTGCTCAAGATCCAGCTCTAACGTGTATCGTAAATCCGAACCACGACGAGTACGGCTCTGTCCGCCGCCACCTCCGCCGCCAAAAATATCACCGAACACATCGCCGAAAATATCGCTAAAGCCACCTGCTCCCGCGCCGCCACCAAAGCCGCCCGCTTGACCATTAACGCCTTCATGACCAAAGCGATCATAAGCAGAACGTTTTTCGTCAGAAGACAAAACTTCATACGCCTCGGCAAGTTCTTTGAACTTATCCAGCGCTTCTGGGTTGTCTGGGTTTTTATCGGGATGGTACTTATTCGCTAAAGAACGATAAGCTTTTTTAATGTCTTTCTTATCCGCGCCTTTGGCCACCCCAAGAACGTCGTAATAGTCTCTTTTGCTCATCGCAGGCATTCCTGAATTGAAAAGTCTGAATTTAAAAATATTCTGTATCTAAGATAGTCTGAGCGGAAAAGCGTCAAGGGAAAGATATGCCACTGCGTGCTCATCAATCATAGATAGTGTAAACAGCAAAGCACGGTTCAAAACCGTGCTTGCCATAAACGACCCTGTTAATCAGGGCAAAATAAGGGGTTAACGCTTATTTTTTGTCGTCTTTTACTTCTTCGAATTCTGCGTCAACCGCATCATCCTGAGATTTAGCTTGCTCACCTTCAGCAGGTTGAGCACCGGCTTCAGCTTCTGCGTACATCTTCTGAGCCAAAGAACCAGACGCTTGAGTCAACGCATTGGTTTTCTCTTCGATCTTCTCTTTGTCGTTAGACGTTAATGCTTCTTCAAGCTCAGTAATCGCTGTTTCAATCGCTTCTTTTTCTTCCGCTGTTGCTTTGTCACCAGCGTCAGTCAATGTTTTGCGTGTTGCGTGGATCATGCCGTCAGCTGTGTTGCGAGCTTGAACAAGCTCTTCAAACTTACGGTCTTCTTCCGCATTCGCTTCTGCGTCTTGAACCATTTTTTCAACTTCTTCATCGCTTAGACCAGAAGAAGATTTAATCACGATAGACTGCTCTTTACCGGTTGCTTTGTCTTTCGCAGAAATGCTCAAGATACCGTTGGCATCGATGTCAAAACTTACTTCGATTTGAGGCACACCACGTGGAGCAGGTGGAATGTCAGCCAAGTCAAAACGACCTAGAGATTTGTTTTGAGACGCTTGCTTACGCTCACCTTGCAATGCGTGGATAGTTACCGCATTTTGATTGTCTTCCGCTGTAGAGAATGTCTGAGATTTCTTAGTCGGAATCGTCGTGTTTTTCTCGATCAACGCCGTCATCACACCCCCCATTGTCTCGATACCTAGAGACAGAGGTGTAACGTCAAGAAGAAGAACGTCTTTCACATCACCAGACAATACCGCACCTTGGATAGACGCACCGATGGCAACCGCTTCGTCAGGGTTCACGTCTTTACGTGGCTCTTTACCGAAGAATTCTGTTACTTTCGCTTGCACCAATGGCATACGAGTCTGACCACCAACCAAGATAACTTCGTCGATATCAGAAGCAGAAAGATCCGCATCTTTCAGAGCTTGACGGCAAGGCTCAAGAGACTTCAACACGAGCTCTTCAACCAAAGACTCCAACTTAGAACGTGTCAATTTTACGTTCAAGTGTTTAGGGCCAGTCGCATCAGCCGTGATGTAAGGCAAGTTAACTTCTGTTTGAGAAGAAGAAGACAACTCAACTTTCGCTTTTTCACCCGCTTCTTTCAAACGCTGTAGCGCAAGAGGATCGTTGTGCAGATCGATACCAGATGTTTTCTTAAACTCTGCCGCTAGGTATTCGATAACGCGCATGTCGAAATCTTCACCACCTAGGAAAGTATCACCGTTTGTAGACAATACTTCGAATTGCTTCTCGCCATCTACGTCAGCGATTTCGATGATAGAAATATCGAATGTACCACCACCAAGGTCATAAACCGCGATAGTAGAGTCGCCAGAGCTCTTGTCTAGGCCGTAAGCCAAAGCCGCCGCTGTTGGCTCGTTGATGATACGTTTCACTTCTAGGCCAGCGATTTTACCCGCATCTTTTGTTGCTTGACGCTGAGAGTCATTGAAGTAAGCAGGCACGGTGATAACCGCTTCAGTGACTTTCTCACCTAGGTAGTCTTCTGCTGTTTTCTTCATTTTCTTAAGAACTTCAGCTGAAATTTGTGGTGGCGCTTTCTTGTCGCCTTTCACTTCTACCCACGCATCGCCATTGTCTGCAGAGATGATTTTGTAAGGCACCATAGAGATGTCTTTTTGAACCACGTCGTCTTTGAACTTACGACCGATCAAACGCTTAACAGCGAACAAAGTGTTTGTTGGGTTAGTAACCGCCTGACGCTTAGCAGACTGACCAACCAATACTTCGCCGTCTTCAGAGAAGGCAACGATAGAAGGCGTCGTGCGATCGCCCTCTGCGTTTTCAATAACGCGCGCTTTCTCGCCATCTAGAACAGCAACACAAGAGTTCGTTGTACCTAAGTCAATACCAATGATTCTACCCATGGTTTGTATCTCCAATAAATTCGTTTGTTACAATGATAATTCTGTATTTGGGTACGCTTAAAAGTATTTCAAGCGTCCAGTGTCAAAAAAATGACAGTATTTTTAAGCGGCGCTTGAAACCACGACCATTGCTGGGCGCAAAAGGCGGCCGTTAATGGTGTAACCCTTCTGCACAACATCCATAACAGTGTTGGCTTCTAGCTCTGGGTTCGGCACCATAGTGATCGCTTGGTGTAATTCTGGGTTGAATGGTTCGCCATGTGGATCAACCACTTTAACCTCAAAACGCGCCAGTGTTTCTAGCAAATCTTTCAGCGTCAATTCGACACCTTCACGCACAGGATCAGATTCACCTGTGTCTGGCGCAGAGGCCAAGGCACGTTCAAGATTGTCTGCAACGTTCACAATGGATTTAGCAAACTTTTCTAAACCAAACTTGTGCGCTTTTTCAACATCTTGTTCAGCACGACGACGAACATTTTGTGCGTCAGCATGTGCACGAAGCGCCGCTTCTTTATACTGAGCGACTTCTTCCAGCGCTTTTGCAAGCTCTTCGTTTTCAGTAACTTCTTCCAAAACCTCTACTTCAGGTTCTAAAAGTTCTTCTACTGTTTCGTTCTGCGTCTCGCTGTTCAAAACTTGCTCCGCCTCTAGATTAGGATTTTTTTGCTGCTCACTCATTCTTCAACTCCAAATAACAGAAACAATTCTTTGTCTGTGCTGCTTATATGGGGACAGCTTTTGACCTTTCAACACTATGGCCGCATAAATTTTATGGGAATTAAATTTATGCCTGCTACTTGTCAAAAAACAACCAAGTACTGTATAAATAACCATATAAATCTATTCTCTAATTGGAGCACTCTATGCTGACAAGCATCGCTATTTCCAACTTCGCCATTGTTGAATCCCTAGAGCTGGAGTTCAAACAAGGCATGACTGTGATCTCTGGTGAAACAGGGGCGGGCAAATCCATTATGGTGGACGCCTTATCGCTTTGTTTAGGGGATAGAACTGACGCCGCCGTTGTTCGACACGGCGAGAAAAAAGCCGACATCAGCGCCAGTTTCGACATACAGCACTACCCGCATGTTTATAAGTGGCTTGAAGAACGCGATCTAGAACAAGATCAACACTGCATTTTACGCCGCGTTATCAGCAAAGAGGGTCGCTCCAAAGCCTACATCAATGGCCGTCCATGCACACTTAGCGACTTAAAAGAGGCCGGCAGTCAACTGGTCGACATTCACGGCCAACACGAACACCAATCGCTACTCAAGAAGAACGCACAACGCCAGCAGCTTGACGAATACGGCCAATTGACCGAGTTGAGCAAAAAAGTCAGCCAGCAATACACCACATGGCGACAGCTCAAAGAAGAGTTGTCCGCGATGCAAAACCGCTCATCTGAACAAGACGCCAAAGTTCAACTGCTGTCTTACCAAGCACAAGAACTTCAACAATTGGATCTAAAAGAAGGCGAAATCGAAGAACTAGAAAACGAGCAAGCCTTTTTGTCCAACATTGCCGACTCACAATTCAAAGCCTATCAAGCCAGTGGCATTTTGATCGACAGCGACGAAGGCAATGTATGCTCTTTATTGCATCAAGCCATTAACAGCGCCAGCCAGATTCGTCCGGCCACCAAAGAACTGGAAAACGCATTAGAAATGATGAATGTCGCATTAATCCAAGCCCAAGAAGCCGCGGACAGCCTGCACCATTATCAAGACACATTAGAGCAAAATCCTGAACGCCTTGGCGACATAGAGATGCGTTTATCTGACATTTACGATACCGCTCGCAAACACAGAACCCTGCCCGAAGGATTATTAGCGTTGCGAGAAAGCGTAGAAGCAGAGCTAAACAGCCTGCAAGGCAGCGAAGAAAGCCTAGAGTCATTAAAGGAAAAAGAAGAGCTGGCTTATGAAAAACTCACCGCACTAGCCACCACGCTGACAGAAAAGCGCATTGTCGCCAAAGACGACCTTGCCCAAAAAGTTGAAGAGCAAATACATGGTCTGGGCATGCCACATGCTCGCTTTTATATTCAATGCCAACCACTCAATCAAGTCACAGCCAATGGCTTTGAGGACATTGAATACATGATCGCGTCCAACCCAGGCCAGCCAGCGCAACCACTGCGCAAAGTGGCTTCTGGCGGTGAATTGTCTCGTATTAGTTTAGGCATTCAGGTCGTTACCGCACACACGTCGATTATTCCGACACTGGTGTTTGACGAAGTAGACGTAGGCATCAGCGGTGGTATCGCGGAAGTCGTTGGCCGTATGCTGCGCTCCGTTGGCAAACGCGGCCAAGTATTTTGCGTAACTCACTTGGCGCAAGTCGCCGCGCAAGGCAACCAGCATTTACGAGTCAGTAAACTGGTCGAGAACCAAGCCACGTCCTCCAAAGTCGAACAACTCAAGGATCAAGACCGCGCCCAAGAAATCGCACGACTACTTGGTGGCTTAGAGCTCACCGAACAAACGCTAGCCCATGCCAGAGAAATGTTGGGCAACGTGCAACTTCAATAACCCCCACAAAAAAGGTCTAAATGACAACATTTAGACCTTTCTGTTTAACACTTACACTACTTTACGACCCTAAGGTTTATTTTTTCTTAGGGCGCACGTAAATAATCAAACTGTGATCTTCAATTTCAAAACCATGCTCTTCGGCAATTTCATGCTGACGCTTCTCGATAATCGGATCGACAAACTCAATCACCTTACCCGTGTCTAAGCAGATCATGTGATCATGGTGATCACCTTTCGCCAACTCAAACACCGCCGTGCCTGCTTCAAAATGGTGACGCTGAACAAGATCGGCGCTTTCAAATTGCGTCAACACGCGATACACCGTCGCCAAGCCAACATCTTCCCCTTGATCCAACAAGGTGCGATACACATCATCCGCACTCATGTGACGGTCGCCCGCACTTTCAAGAATTTGTAAAATTTTCACGCGTGGTAGGGTAACTTTCAGTCCCGCTTTCTTTAGCTCTTGATTTTCGCTAGTCATGAGTCATTCTCTATTCGATCTTGTTGATAATTACTTTATCATTAGCATATCAGACTAAGGATAATACAAATGAAAAAAACAGTTTTAATACTATGCGCAGCACTGTCATTGGGTGCTTGCAGTTTATTTCCGCCTCCTTATAAGGTTCCGGTCTCACAAGGAAACCAAATAACGAAGGATCAGCTTTCACAGTTACAAATTGGCATGTCCGAGTCTCAGGTTACGTATCTATTGGGAAACCCCATGTTAAGAGACACCTTCAAGCCAAATGAATGGCACTACTTGTACACATCTCTGTATACGGCACCAGACGCCAAAAAAAGCGATGTCGACGATCTAGTACTCATTTTTAACAACGGCGTTTTAACCGAAATCAAAAACAATTAACCATTCTTTGCTGCACGGTTGGCTCTAGCCTGTTTAGGGTCAACCTTCAGCTCGCGATACAGCTCTACTCGCTCGCCTTCTTTTAATGCCTGCTCTTCGGCATTTCGTACCGCTTTACCAAAAATGCCAACTTTTACCGTTTCTACATCTACGTCCGGAAAAAAAGCATTGATATTAGAACGTCTTACCGCGTCTCGAACGCTACAACCTTCTTCCACCTCTAAAGCAATAATTTTTTGCTTTTCAGGTAAAGCATACGCCACTTCCACTCTCATACTACTCACCGTATACCACTTTCGCACGTTTGCTAAAAGAATCCACCATGGTATTTGCAATTTGGCTAAAGACACCACCAAAAGCAAACTTCAACATGCCACTCAGCTCAAACTGAATACTCAACATAATTTTACAACTTGTTGGCGACAACTCTGTGAATGTCCAAACACCATGCAAACTTTTAAATGGCCCTTTTACCAAGGTCATCTCAATTTTATTGCACGCCTGTAAATAATTTTTGGTGGTAAAAGACTGTCGAACAGGCCCTTTACCAACCTCCAAAGACGCCACGATCTCCGTAGGCGTTTTTGAAATTAATGTAGAACTCATACAACCGGGTAAAAACTCAGGGTAACCATCTATGTCGTTAACCAAAGCAAACATCTGTTCACAACTGTAATTCACATGTGCGAACCGCTCTATATGACTCAAACTACGCTCCTATCCAACCCGCAAAAGTAATCACAATCATTGCGGGAATACTGATGTATTTCAACGTCTTATACCACCACTGAAAATGAGTAACCTGCTTTGTAATCATCTCATTCTGCAACATAGAATGAGGAATAAACCACGCCACCAAAATAGACAAAGAAATTGCGCCAACTGGCAGTAAAATCAAAGACGTAAATTCATCCAACAATTCAAAAAAGTTTAGCCCAAACAAAAGCTTGCTGTCCCAATGGTTAAACGACAACAATACCGCAATCCCCACAAACCAAACTGCGATCCCCATCAATAGCGCAGCTTTCAAGCGGGCGATATAAAATTTTTCATGCAGCCAAGCAACAAACAGCTCCAACATAGAAATCGCCGACGTTAACGCCGCCACCACAAGCAACAAGAAGAACACGCCGGCAAAAAATTGACCGCCGGGTAAGCCGCCAAAGATAATGGGTAAGGACACAAACGTCAGGCTTGGCCCCGCTTCGACATCAATCTGGAACGAAAATGCCAATGGAAAAATCACCAACCCAGCAAGAATCGCCACCAACAAATCCACGCCTACGACAATACTGCAAGCACGGGCGATGGACATTCGCTTACTCATGTACGCACCGTAAGCAAACATGGCGCCCATGCCAACGCTCAAGCTAAACAACGCCAATCCAACTGCCGACAGCACCACATCAAACGTGATGTCTTTCCAAGACCAGCGGAACATAAAATCCAACGCCTGATTCATGTCACCAATCATCATGGAATAACAAGCCAGCAACAACAAAGTCACAACCAGAACCGGCAGAAGAATACGCACCACAGCAGACAAACCACGGGTCACCGACTGCCCCACCGTCAACACCACCAAAGCCATAAACACCGAATGCCACAATAACATCTCTGTCGGGGTCGCCAACAAAGTATCAAACATATTCGAAGCACCAGCTTGCGTGATACCTGCAAAATCGCCAGAAACAGCCCGATCTAAATACCCCAAAGACCAACCCGCAATAACACTGTAAAAAGTCAGAATTAAAAAGCCCGTCACACCCGCTAACCAAGGCACAAACACCCACGCCGAATGCACTATCCGACGTTCGCTTAAATCGTTCACCGTATCAATAGGGTTTGAACGCACCGTACGACCTAAAGCCACTTCGGCCATCAACACAGGTAATCCAACCAACAACAAGCACAAGCAATACACCAACAAAAAGGCACCGCCGCCATTTTGGCCAAGCACATAAGGGAACTTCCAAATATTCCCTAATCCGACCGCCGATCCGCTAGCTGCAAAAATAAATATCCACGGACTGGACCAGATACCTTGTAAACATCGACTTTCCGGCATAAATTTAGGCTCTAAATACACAACAAGTGTTTAAGGATAGGAATAAAACGCACACGTGGCCAACACATCCGCGATACCTAACCAGACAAATTAATCAACAAGTACGAATTTTCTAACATTCAGGCGCATACCTCAAGAAAAGCATAGGTTTTTGCCTCTATCGACCGTATAATTTCTAACTATGAGTAAAGCAAAGAAAAAATCCAGCAGCACGGGCACAATCGCGCTTAATAAACGTGCAAAATACGACTACTTTGTCGACCAGAAGTTCGAAGCCGGTTTGGTTTTATCTGGTTGGGAAGTAAAAAGTCTGCGTGAAGGCAAAGCCCAACTAGTCGACTCCTTCGTGATTATCCACCAAAACGAAGCGTGGCTTGTTGGCGCGCGTATCACACCATTACTAAGTGCCTCAACGCACGTAGTATGTGAACCGCTACGCCAGCGTAAACTCTTACTTAACCGCAAAGAACTTGATCGCATCATCCAAGTTACCGAGCAAAAAGGCAAAACCTGTGCGGCCATGGCTTTGTACTGGAAAGGCAACAAAATCAAATGCGAAGTGGCCTTAGTAACCGGTAAAAAAGAACACGACAAACGGGATACCGAACGTGATCGCGACTGGTCAAGAGACAAAGAACGATTAATGAAACACAGTGCTTAGCATGCGACCCATAGACTATGCTGAATAGTGTATGAATATGAACAGATTAAGCATTTCAGCGTTATCTCTAGCGTAAGCACATTGTTTGCGATAGACTAGCGCTACCTTTTTGGGGGCGACATGGTTTCGACGTCGGTTACAAACCCAAAGGTGCATGTCGAGAGTGATGCGTGATCTCGTAAATCCCCCGCATCAATTTAATAGTCGCAAACGACGAAAACTACGCTTTAGCAGCCTAAACCGCTGCTAGTGTGCTGCCCTCAGGTTGCTTGTAGCCAGAGACTCTGCAGTATCATAAATTACGAGATGCTAACTGATGCCCCGCCTAGGGATAAGGTTATAAGATTAAGTAGGCTCGCCATTAACACCCTGTCCTTCGGGCGGTTCGTGGTCAAATAATAGAAGTGACTATGCATGTAGAGCCGATGGCAGCGGACTGACGGACGGGGGTTCGACCCCCCCCGCCTCCACCAATTAGAAATAAAAAAGACTTATAAATCAATGGTTTATAGGTCTTTTTTTTGCCCGTTTCAAAGCAAATCTTATCAAATAACGGTTATAAGCAAGTGAGCCACATAGGTGAGCCACACTATTATGATCAGCAAACAATTCATTTACGCCAATCGATTTAATACTTTTTACTTTCGCCAACGCACCCCTTTCGATATTCTTAATGCCATACCTTGTGCCAAAAAAGAAATTAAAATAAGCCTTCAGACCAAATGTCGAACCAAAGCCATCGAAGCCGCACGACATCACAAGGTAATGTTTGACTTATTATTTGGCGAAATAAGAGAAAGTATGAAGAAGCGAGAATGGATGACCACCCTTTTTTCAGAACTGGATGAAGGGCAACAACGCGAATTAATGTTGCAACAACGAGCAGTTGAGGCAATTAACGACCAGCAGTTTACCCAACAATTGTTCTTTTTACTGGAGCGCAAAGATCGCATCAAAAAAGCGTTTGATAATATTGATGCCCTTCGACCTTATTCATTGTCAGATATTGATTTAGGTAGTGTAGATAAAATTAATCGGTTTATTGCCATTATTGACCTACTTTCATCACCCACATTATCTGATCCAGAGCCGTATATTTCACAAATCCAATTTAAGCAAAAGAAAGGTTTAGTAAATTACGACACCTCTTCAAACTTGAAGTCTGTCAACATCGGTCGTATGGTCGTAAAACGCCATAAACCTACCCCACCTCCATCGACACCATCCCAGCTCACTCGATACGCAAAAGCCAGCCGTAATAATGCAGGTAGCGTGGTCGTTGATCTGATAAAAGGGGAAATGCAAGATGGCACCACTCCAGCCGTGCGAACGAATACGAACAACCAATATGAAGATATTATTTTAGAGAATATTTCATTAGATAATGAAGAAGATACGCATAACTTTGTGAAGCTGCTCTCACTGTTAGAAAAAGGTGAAAGTGTTCAAACCAAAGACTTTGAAGCATTTTCAAAGCCTGTTATCGTCCCGAAATCTATGTTAAAAATATCTGAGTTATTCAACAAATTTTATGACGAACAAAGTGCGGAATGGCGCGATCAAAAAACCCATTCAACCAACCTATCTTTTTACAAAACGTTTATTGATATCGTAGGCGACCTATTTGTTGATGAGTTAGATTATGACGTAGCAAATACCTACATCAACACGCTTAGAAAACTCCCCGCAAATCGCAACAAACTTTCAGCTTTTCGTGATAAATCCATTGAGGATTTACTGGCGATGGAAGGGACTTTTGAGCCTATGAAAACGACTAATGCCAACAAAAACATCGAAAAAGTAAAAAGTGTTTTCATCTGGGCCGTCCAGCGTAAATATATGCCAGTCAATATTCTTGATAAGATGCGGATTAAGGATAAAGCTCAGAAGGTTCAGGCTAAAGACCAAAGAGAACGCTTTAACGCTGATGATTTAGATCAGATGTTTGGCTCTGATAAATACGTCAAAAGCACACACATCAGAACCTACGAATACTGGTTACCGCTGCTTGGTTTGTATACTGGTGCTCGATTGGGTGAATTATCTCAATTACGTTTGGATGACATTTATAAAGAGGACAATGTTTGGCTTATAGATATCAATGATCAAGAAGATAAAGCGGTCAAAACGGTAAACAGTATTCGAAAAGTGCCTATTCACAAAACCCTTGTTAAGCTCGGCTTTGTAAAATATGTTCAGCACCTTCAAGAATGCTACAAAGCCAAAACAACTAACAGCAAATTGCTTTTCCCTGACTTGGTCAAAGGACGTGATGGATATGGTCACAACAGCAGTAAGTCTTTTGACCGATACATTGGTTCTCTCAATATAAAAGCGCCCGGCAAGTCGTTTCACAGCTTTCGCCATACATTCGCAGATGAACGTAAACAGAATGATGAAAACCCGACGATGACGGCAGAGTTATTGGGGCACGAAATAGTCGGTGAAACACTTGGGCGTTATGCTAAAGGCTATAAAATAACGCTTAAAAAATCCACTCTAGATAACTATGAGCCTTTGACTGAATTACAGATCCAAAGAATAAAACCCTTTAGACTTTGGAAAGAGTTTAAGCCAAAAAGCAGTTTACGAAAATACACTCTTGTGGACGACAGAAAGAGCATTCATTCGAATAAATTTGTTCATAAGGCATTAGCCAAGGTGCTGAACATAGCACCGCCTATTGAAGTTCCCAGAAAGCCTCGTAAAGATACAGCCACAGATTAACTAACGTTGATAAAGAGTAGTAGGTCTTTTACAACGATTTATTACTCTCATCGTTTATTTTTAATAGAACGCTTTTTTCCTTCGATTTTCAATGAAAGGCTGTTTTCTAACTCGTTCGCTTTGTTCGGGTTCACTTTTCTCAATTCAGCTATCGCACTTTTAGCTATATCTAAATTACCGTGCAGCTCAGTCACTCTAGAACTAATCTCTGCCTGTAAATCTGCCAACGCTTCTTCTCTACCCGTAATTCTGTCTGTCAATTTTTGAGAAGGCTCGAGGCCTGCGGCCTGAAGGTCATTTAATAAAATAACATCCTCACCAAGCTTTTTATCAATTTTTTCAAATAACCTATCTTTTGCACCACCTGAAAAAATGGATTGATTAGTTTTCTGCAGCTCTGCTCTGGCCCTTACCAGCAATGTGTTTTCTATTTCTTTTTTCTTCATTTTTTTCTCCTATTCAATTTAATTTATTTATCACAAAAAAACCGAATAGCAAGGGGTTAGCCAGAAAATAGAAGAAAGATCACAAAGGTCCCCATTTGACAAAGTGTCAAAATATGCTCTTTTGAAGATAAGAGATTAAGACAGAAACGGTAGCGGCAAGTTGAGCCTTGGGTTCCCCAAAGCACTTGTTTGAAAAGACAATGTTTGACATTTTAAATACTAAAAAGTGAAAAAACGCAAATAAGCCAAGCCATACTTTTTAGAGAAACAAACTTTCAAAAGACGTCTAAATTTCCGCATTTCATTTGGAGGATTGATTACATGAGGAATAACACAAAAGTCATAATACGCTGCACTGACGCAGAGAAAGCGACACTTATACAAGCTAAAACACAATTGAACGCACGAACGTGGTTAGAATTGTTAGAGAAGCTTCTACATCGAAAAAAAATCGAAGCACCTAAAGTCATACTTCAAGACAGCAAATATTTGCTCGAGATTTTGACGGAACTGAGGCGTTGCGGCAATAACCTCAATCAAATAACGAAAGTGGCTAATAGCAGCAAAACAATAACTGTATCGGACACAGTGAAGCTCAAAAAGCTAGCGATACAAATATCCTCTATCAAAAGCAAGGTTTTAAGGACGTTTGTAATTGAAGGTAGTAAGTAATGGCAATCGCAAAGCTACTTCACGAAGGAGAGACGATTAGGCAATTAAAAAGCGTTATAAAATACAACACTGTAGCCAAAGAACACCTTAACTCAGCTGATAACCCTCGCTTACTTCAACCTTTTTCGAACTTAGGGGTTATTGATATAGCTAATGCTGAGAATTACCAAGACTTTATGAACTGTTTTATCGACGAAATAGCACTCAACCAATCACTATCAAAAAATAAACGCCAAACAAAGCTCTATGCTCACGAAGTGATTAGTTTTGATGATAAGGACAACATTCGCCTTGGTGAAGCCAAACTGGCTAAAATCAGCATAGAGCTACTATCTACTTTATATGATATGCAAAACACTCCTTATCTTGTCTGGCCGCAGAAAGACAGCGGGCGTTTACACTTCCATATTGTAAGATCAATGTATAACTCAAGCGGAATATACCAGAGAGTTAAAAACTCTAAGCGAAGAATGCGCCAATCGTGTGAAGACATAGAGCGAAAATACAACCTTACACACACTGGTAATAATGTTTCTAACGAGATACGCCCAGCCAATGACCCAATGGCTAAAGTAATGAAAAACGGTCAATTGGAAGCTGAATACAGACACAAGAAAAACCTCAGCAAAATCAAGCATCAAGATGCTCTACTAACCACGCTAAAACGTAAATCTTATGACTTAGTGATGGAAAATAATTATCAAAGTAAAGAGGAGATAGTAGAACATATTGCGTATGAGCAATTTCAGCAGAAGATGGCGGAAAAGAAACAAGTGAACCAAAGGCTTGAAGCGACTAAGCAGACAATTCTAAATCTCTACAAATCAGCAGCCGATGAAGCAGACTTTATTGAGCAGTTAGCACAGCAGGAAATAACGGTAGAGATACTGAAATACACTAAATCAAGTAAGAATTGAATCGCCACTAGTTCAGTAGACACTTCTCAATCATCTTTTCGAACAGTTTTTCATACTCAACAGGTGACAGCATATCATTGGCACTGTGGCGTCTTACAGGGTTATAAAACATTTCGATATAATTAAAAATGTCTTGTTTTGCTTCGCTCCTTGTCGAGTAAATCTTCCGCTTCACTCGTTCTCTCTTTAAAAGCTGGAAAAAGCTTTCAGCAACAGCATTGTCATGGCAGTTCCCTCGTCGACTCATACTGGCTTGTAAGTTGTGATCGTCCAAAAAACTGTGCCAATCATAGCTTGTGAACTGACTGCCTTGGTCTGAGTGAATCGTCACCCTATGCTTTGGCTTTCTTCTCCATACCGCCATTATCAGTGAATCAAGAACAAGTTCTTTCACCATTCTCGGGCCCATACTCCAGCCTATTATTCGACGCGAATAGAGATCGAGTACGACGGATAAATACAGCCAGCCTTCATGAGTTCGGATATACGTAATATCAGTAACCCACGCTGTATTCGGGCTTTCTGGATTAAACTGCCTTTCAAGCACATTGCTAGCTATCGTATGTGTTTCTCCTGTACGAGCCCTAGGCTTGCGGTAACCCACTTGAGCCTTGAGTCCTGCTCTTCGCATCAGATAATGCACTCGATTAATACCACAAGATTCATTCAAGGATCTCAGGTCGTGATAGATCTTTCGATAACCGTAGACACAACCCGACTCCAGCCACAGTTGTTTAACAAGACCTGTTAGCCTCTCATTTTCCTTAGCCAGCTTTGATTTTGGCTCTTTCAGCCAAACATAATAGCCACTAGGGTGAACATCGAAGAGATTGCATAGTCGTCTTACTGAAAAATCGACACTGTGATCCCTGATAAAGGCGTATCTTAGTCTGGGTGGCTTGCGAAGTACGCCGCGGCTTTTTTTAACAGGTCGCGCTCTTCCGTTACTCGTTTGAGTTCTTTTCGAAGACGAAGAATCTCGCTCGACTCAGCAGAGGCCTCTGCAAACGATTCTGCCTCTGGGCCATATCGTTTAATCCAAGCGTATAAACTGTGGGTGGTGGTGCCTAAGCGATTAGCGACTTCAGCAACACTAAAGCCTGCTTCTGTCACTTGCTTAACCGCTTCAATTTTGAATTGTTCTGGGTAACGTACTTTGCTCATAAATACCTCTCACTTAGATCATTTTATCTAACTAAAAGGTGTCTAGCTAATTAGTGGCGATTCAAATAAAGGGGTCGCCTTTCACTACCAAGGAGAAACAATTTCAGGCGGTAAAATCTCAAGCTCTATGACATTGGGCAAAATAAAAAAGCGTTTTCCGAGTTTTATCCATACTCTCGAAAAGCCCCCTTCCTTGCACCCAAAGCACAAGCCACAACGAAAGGTGCTGGACTTTCAGATTGAGCAGATCAACAAGTATTATAAACAGCACAAAAACAATAAAAATGGCGATATTCTAATCTATTTTGGTAAAAAAAATGTTGAAGCACGACCTTACAACTATAACCTCAAACTCTCACAAAATAGAGACCTGATAAGGTTCGGACCATCCACCCCAAACCATCACGACTTGTCTCTTTCAATTGGTATTGCCCTGCAAAATGGCTGGCAAAGCGCGACATTAACCAACTCAAGTCCTGAGTTTTTAAAAAAAATGATGAAAGCCGCTTATACAAAAGACCCTAAACTGTTGTTCTTCGTCAAGCCAGAAACACCTCACGCACTAAGCCTTATAGACCTTAAAGAAATCAAAGACAACCTTACGGTAGATGACCTTAAAACAGCGTTAAAAAACAGGCTAATCAAAGAAAAAGATATAAAAATGGTTCATTTGGAACTAATAACAAAATTAACGTCCAACTCAGATAATATCTCAGATCAGGGCTATGCACTCGCTTTAGAAAATGGGTTTAATATAGAAGTTTTAGACACGAAAACACCAGAAGAGTTAATATTTTATGGCATCCATCAGACTTTCATACACCAACCTACTGACACCACCCAAAGAAGCAGAAGTAGTTTAGAGAGCTCATCAGAAGAAAAAAATAAGGTGTTATTAGACATTCAAGAGCAACTGGCTAATGATACACACTTGCAGAAACAAAATAGACCGAACAGAGCCATAGACAGTAAACTAAGACCTTCATAAGCACTGCTAAAATGACAACCACATAACTTAAACGTTTAGCGTTATAATCAAACCATTTATTCACGGAACGATTACTATGACAACATCAAACTTCTCTTCAACAGCTGCTTTTTTATGGTCGGTAGCCGACCTTCTTCGCGGTGATTTTAAGCAATCTCAATACGGTCGTATCATTCTGCCTTTTACATTACTAAGGCGTTTAGAGTGTGTGCTTGAGGCAACAAAGCCAAGCGTGCTTGAAAAATACGAGGCAGTAAAATCGATGCCGTATGAAGCTCAAGATAAATTACTGACGCACGCAGCTCAATTGAGTTTCTACAACACTTCAAAAATGGATTTAAACCACCTTGGTGAAACTGGAGTGGCAAGTAACCTAGAGAGCTATATTCAATCCTTTAGCCCAAACGCCCGTGAGATCTTCGAACACTTTGATTTCATCAACACTATCGACAAGCTTGAAGAAGCCGACCTTCTTTACAAGGTAGCCAAGCGTTTTGCGTCTACAGACCTTCACCCAGATACTATAAGCAACTACGGAATGGGGTTGGTGTTTGAAGAATTGATTAGACGCTTCGCTGAAAGCTCTAACGAAACCGCTGGTGAGCATTTTACACCTAGAGATATCGTCCGTTTAACCACCTCATTGGCTTTTGCTAACGACGATGAAGCCTTAACGCAAGCAGGACTGGTGCGCTCCATTTATGACCCTACTGCGGGCAAACGTTACATACCTTCTTTTAATCCCACACCATACATGCTTCAATGGTGACAAATTAAAAAGCTCTTTGTTCAGATGGAAATCCTTGCTGACTAGTATTGAGCTATTCAAGGAGGAACCTAATGGCCAGTCTTGAGCTTATCCATTATCAACCACGACGAGCAGAGATAAATGATGGCTCGCTTCAGTGGAAAGACTTAAAAAGAAAACCAATCAAAAATCTTCCACAAATTGTTTGGGAAGATAATTCAACTTGGGCTGAAGCTAATCTTTGGGCGTTGGATCAAGCCACATCCTCGAAGCGTGATTTAAAAACAGTCCGTTCTAATATATCTCACCTTCTTGCGTATGCGAAATGGTTGGAAGCTGAGTCAATGACTTGGAGGCATTTCCCTGAAAGAGAAAGTGAGCGATGCCTTATTCGTTTCAGAGGGGCTTTGGTAGCAGCAAGAAATAATGGCGAGCTTGCGCCAAGCACTGCGTCACAGAGAATGGCGGCAGTGATCCGTTTCTATAAATGGATGCTCTCACGTCGGCTTATTTCACCGGAATGGCCAATGTGGGAAGAGCGCTCTGTAGGAATAACTCTCACGAATTCATTTGGTCTCGAACACACTATGCGTGTGTCTAGTACTGATCTCTCGATACCTAATCGCAAAGTTGCCGGAGCAATCCAACTGGAAGATGGCTTATTACCCGTGTCCATTTCAGCAATGAAAGAAATACTAGCTTTAGTAGATAACGTGTCTACAGAAGAGCTTTCGCTGATGCTTAGGATAGGTTTCTTCACTGGCTTGAGATTAGGTTCCATCACTGACCTTAAAGTAAAAACATTAATGGATGCCACGATTGTTCCAGAGGTTGGTTGGAAGCGTTTGGCAGTTGGACCCGGAGCAAGGCCGCCAGTGGCAACAAAATTTAGTGTTTCTGGGGCGGTGCCAATTCCTGAAGAGTTACTTGATCTTCTGCTCGATTATTCAATCAGTACAAGACGACTAAAGCGGCAAGCATTAGCAAGTCCTGAAGATCAAGGTCTGCTTTTTCTTACACGTTATGGAAATTCATATAGTGGTGATGATAGCCGAGCCGTCAACGTGGAAATGTCGCGCCTACGGTCAGCTGGTAAAAAAGAAGGCATAAAAGTGCTGCGTGGATTTTATTTTCATAGAACTCGAGCAACTTTTGCAACGGAGTTAATGCGGGTTGCACTTAAGTTCATGCCGGTTGGTGATGCCATTCAGTATGTGAGGGAATCCTGTCTTCATAAAGATGAAAGCACAACCATGAAATACATAAAGTTCATCGAAGCTAATAAGGCAATGTCCGAAGCGGCAGATGCATTTACTAGCTTATTCATGGGGCTTGCTAGAGGATCTGCTGATGAGTGAGCTAGATCTTACGTTTCCTAGTTTTCCACTTGGTACACATCAAGTGCCATGGGATATGAAAATACTACTATTCAAAGATGCTGCAACTGTAGCCCGAAAATCGGCGATGTTATCGATAGATAAGGGTGAATTTGGCAAGCCAATCGAAGAACGAATCCCACTAGTTATTGCTTTTCATGAAGCTATTTCTTCTATGATTAGCCTCGGAAAATCTCGGGCACTAGTTGAATCAAGCTTGGAAGTACTTTGGCGTTTTTTTTCTTGGTCAGATGCTAATTCGGAGCATATTTCTCGAGAAACGCTAATCGATATATTCAAACGATGGACTGAGCTCCAAATTCATAGATCTCATGTCAAAAAAGAAATCAGCGCCAATTACGCTTATCGGCAAGTATCAAGAATGGCTGATCTAATTGCAAAAGCATTACAGCTACCTGGGGCTAAACCCGGTAAAAACTTAGTACTTCAAACAAGAATGAGAAAACCGCCTGAGAAGAAGCGCGTTTTAGGAGCCGAAGCCGATAAGCAGAACCTAAATCACACATTCGAGTATGGTCATGTACTAACAAAAATATGCGGCGCCTTGGATGTAACAACAGTCCGCGGAAAGTTACCGATACTGATTGATGTCGGCAGTGACATGGTGCTGACGTTAGCGGGGAATTTAATAGACCCAGGTATGGACACAAACTCTATTAAAGGTATGACCATGAGGCGCAATGCTCAGATTGCCAGAGCGCCATTGACGGATGATGAAAGCCTGTTCGATAGACACAAGCGTTCTGGAATACTTAACCAAAGAGTAGAAGCAGAGTTGCTTATATTTATTGCGCAAACTGGAATGAATCTTACCCAAGCAGCGAGTCTTGAAAAGGAGAGCTATCGATGGAAATCAAACGGTGAAGATCTTGAGGTCTTTCGTGTTTATAAAGGTCGCCGTAGTGGTGAAGCCATTTTTCGTTGTTTCAAATCGTATCGTGAGCACCTAGAAAAATATATGGTTTGGCTAGATGAAACGGGGTTTAGTGATCATGACAATCGATTATTCCCTCTTTTGAGTAGAGGAATGATTCGCGCGAAAGGCGCTAAAGTGAAGTTTTCTACTACCAAAGAGACATTCAAGAAAATCAACCTAGCGTTCATTGGGCCTAAGCAACTGCGTAAAACCCGAGTAAATTGGTTGCTTAGACGTAGTCGTGACCTAAATCTCACGGCTGAACAAATGGCACACGATAAAGGTGTTCTTCTACGTGACTACGAGATGCCGCATCACCAATCAGCAGCCGCTGAAATTATTAATTTTCACAACGCAACAGATCCTGCTTTTTCACCGCCTGGCCCCGGTCTTTGTATTGACGAAGGCCATAAACCTGAATCGATAGCAGAACTTCCCAAAGAAGCGCCAAAACCAGATTGCGTTAGTCCGGAAGGTTGTCTTTTCTGTACCAAGCATCGAGATATTATGAGTTCTGAATATTGTTGGAAACTCGCTTCTCATTCTCACATAAAGAGTTTGGAGACGGCTCTCTATAAACCGTCTAATAAACAAGAAGTACACCCAGGTTATCGCGTTATCGACCGAATCACTCAAAAACTCGAAGCGATTGCCTCAGGTAGTCAAATTAGAGCTATGTGGGTCAAAGAAGCAAAAGATTCAATTCGCTCGGGCAGGTATCACCCTTATTGGGACGGGCATATCAAATTGTTGGAGATGATTGTATGAATGTTGCTGAGCTTCCAGGATTACAAATTGAGTCACCGATAATTACGACTGGCGCGGAAAATTTCAGGCCATCTAGTTGGCCGCCTCCGATCGATTTTCCAGTGATTGCTGATGCTAAAGGAAATGTGGTTTCGCGTTATGGCGATGTTCGTTGGGATCTATCTCCATGGGCAGGCCACACTCTAACCATTCATTTCGGCGATGGGCCAGGGCAAGGAAAAAAAATAAGTCCAGAGAATGCCTCTTTGTTGCGTCAAATAGTTGCTTGGTGGCTTTGGGGCGCGGGTGCTGTGCGCTCGGCCCGTTATTTAGTTCATAAGTTTGAGTCTATCAAGCCGCTATTTGTAGCGTGCACAGATAACGGCATAGTTGCATCCGAGTTATATAAGTTCCCCAGAGTAATCAAAGACGTTGCTAACTATTACTCTGCTAGGGGCAATCGGCTTATCTCGTACCTAAATATGTTGAGTTATGCCGAGGAACAATTAGGGTTTACCTTACTCAATGAAAAAGGGATAAAAATTCTTAGCGAAGCTTTACCAAATATTGAGACAATACAAACCGCTTATATCCCTGTTCGTATTTGGAATTATCAGATCACCCGATTGCGAGAATGTCTGGATGACTTTATGGCCCATAAAGATGACATCGAAGCTTGTTACAATTTTTGTTTGGATGCCTATGCAAAAAATTCCGGAGGCAGTCTTTCGATGGCTTTTGGAGGGATTGGAATCAACGCCCCATTTAACGGCAGGCGATCTATCGGCTTGCAGAAATCAGGTAAAGTGTTTTATGGAAAGTTTCGCGACACGATTAGGAATTATAAAATTGAGGGGCTTCTAGAAAAGTGGTGCAACACTGAGAATAAGATGGCGCCAGTGACTCTTTCAAGCTATTTGAGTTTAGTTTGCCAAGCTGGCCTTGCGTATATTCTGAACTTCTCTTTGATGCGTGTAGAAGAAGCTGGAAAACTAAGAGCCGACTGTTATGAGCTAGAGTCCGATCCTTTGGGTAATGATATCCATCTTTTAAAAGGTATTACGACTAAAACCATTGAAGATGGCGACGCTCGTTGGATTGTTTCACCAACTGTAGATATTGCAGTTAAAGCGATGACAGCTGTTGCAAGTATGCGAATGAAAGCTGCTATAGAAAACCCATTTATCAAATTAGCCAAGGAAGATATAGAAAATCCAGTCTTGCAGTCTCTACCTCATGAGCCATGGAGCCCACGGGCTCCGCTAAAGCAACCTATCAAGAAATACAAAAAGGCGCGATCCTATGGCGATATTTGGAACATCTGGCCAAAACTTTTCGATGCTAAAGAACTGACTATTACAGAAGCAGATCTAGAGATGGCTAACCGGTTGACTGACGGGCTTGATCCTGAAAAGTTTGCTGTAGGTAAAGTGTGGCCATTAGCCTGGCATCAACTGAGACGCACCGGTGCGGTAAATATGCTTGCTAGTGGATTGGTGAGCGAAGCTTCACTTCAGTACCAACTTAAGCATGCTAGTCGCGCCATGAGCCAATACTATGGCAAAAACTATTATCGCCTAAAAGAACCACTGAACGATGAAACCCGTGGTTATTATCTGCGTCAAATGTACCAGGCAATGGTACGCGAATTTAAGTCCTTACAATCTGATCAATATGTATCTCCTCATGGTGAGAAACGGAAGGATCAGATTCTTCACGAGATAACTGAAAAAGATCATAAGCAGCTAATCAAAGCAGCGAAGGCAGGCAATATTAGTTACCGACAAACATTTCTAGGTGGTTGCGCAAACTCAGGGCCTCCCTGCCCATTAGGTGGTATCAGCAATATAAGCGCCTGTATGGGGTTCGGCGAAGAAAAGCCATGCAAATCTGCATTATTGGATAAAGACAAACTACCGATGATAAATCAGCTTAGAGAAGTGGTTTCTATTCAAATTATTGAAGCCGAAGAAGGCTCACCCATGCATGAATCATTACAAGCACAATTAGAATCAGCGGAGCGAGCAATCAATGTCATCGAAAACACTTGAACCAAAGAAAATCAGTAAAGCTGAATTAAAGTTTCGAGATGCCTTTGAGCGTCTCAAACTTGGAAAGCCAGACATAGTCCCAAAAGGCACACCACTGAGCCAGAACAATGTTGCTAAAGAAGCTGGCGTAGACCCTTCTGCGCTTCGTAGAGCACGATTTCCTGAGTTGGTGTCAGAGATTCAAGATTGGATCGAGACCCACAAAGATGAGCAAACGCATAAATCGTCTAGGCAAATGATGCTTGCTCAAAGATCGAGAAACCGGGATCTAAAAGAGAAATACAAGTCTCTGGAAGAACAGCGCGATAAGGCGCTAAGCCAATTGCTAGATGCTCAGACATGCATTCTGGAGCTTACCTTAGAAAACCAACGGCTTCGTGCCCAATTACCAAGCAGTAAAGTAACGCATCTCTCTGATCGAAATAATTTAAGTTGAACTCACAAAATGCTACTCAAATCTATAATTGCTGGTATGCTACGGTGTTAATTCTAATAACAAATTGCTAGAGGCACAGCCATGATCCGCTGCCATCTCGCCCGTATGATGGGCGAACACAAGATGCGTATTGCTGACGTTGCCAGAGAGACGGGGCTTAGTCGCGCTACTATCACGCTGCTCTACAAAGAAACGGCCCAGAAAGTGGACCTAGAATCCATTGAGAAACTATGCCTGCTGTTTGAGTGCCAGGTAGGTGACCTGCTCGAACTGGCATAGCAATGAACAATCTTTTAAAGATAACGAACCAACAATTATAAACAGGAAGACTACATGACAAGCTCACAACAACGTGCTGCCCTTCAACGCCAGATCTGGGCCATCGCCAACGATGTACGTGGCTCAGTAGATGGTTGGGACTTTAAACAATATGTCCTCGGCACCTTGTTTTACCGCTTTATCAGCGAAAACTTTGCCCTCTATATTGAAGCCGGTGACGACAGTATTCATTACGCCGCGCTCGGCGATGAGGTGATCACGCCAGACATCAAAGACGATGCCATTAAAACCAAGGGCTACTTCATTTACCCCAGCCAGCTGTTTGCCACTGTGGCTAAAAACGCCAACAACAACGAAAGTCTGAACACCGATTTAGCCGCCACCTTTGCCGCTATCGAAGCCTCGGCCAGTGGCTATCCTTCTGAGGGCGACATCAAAGGCCTGTTTGCCGATTTCGATACCACCAGTAACCGCCTCGGTAATACCGTTAAAGATAAGAACTTGCGCTTAGCCGCTGTTTTAAAGGGCGTGGCAGGCCTGGATTTTGGTCATGATTTTTATGAAAAGAGTGATGCTGCCCAAATCGACTTATTCGGCGATGCTTACGAATTTCTTATCTCCAACTATGCCGCCAATGCCGGTAAATCCGGCGGTGAATTCTTTACCCCGCAGCACGTATCAAAGCTGATTGCCCAGTTGGCCATGCACAAGCAAACCAGCGTCAATAAAATTTACGACCCAGCTGCCGGTTCCGGTTCGCTGCTGCTGCAAGCCAAAAAGCATTTCGACGCCCACATTATTGAAGAAGGCTTTTTCGGGCAGGAGATAAACCACACCACATACAACCTAGCCCGTATGAATATGTTTTTGCATAACATCAACTATGACAAATTCAATGTGCAGTTGGGCAATACCCTGACTGACCCGCACTTTGGTGACGATAAACCCTTTGATGCCATCGTTTCTAATCCGCCTTATTCGGTGAAGTGGATAGGCAGTGACGACCCAACGCTCATTAACGATGAACGCTTTGCGCCCGCAGGCGTGCTCGCACCCAAATCCAAAGCCGACTTTGCCTTTGTGCTACATGCACTGAGTTACCTATCGAGCAAAGGCCGTGCAGCGATTGTTTGCTTCCCCGGTATTTTTTACCGGGGCGGCGCTGAGCAAAAAATCCGTAAGTATTTGGTAGACAACAACTACGTCGAAACGGTCATTTCACTCGCGCCCAATTTGTTTTTTGGTACCACTATCGCCGTAACGATTCTAGTGCTCTCCAAACATAAAACCGACACCAATACCCAGTTTATTGATGCAAGCGGGCTGTTTAAGAAAGAAACCAATAACAACACCCTCACCGATGAACACGTCAAAGCGATCATGGACGTATTTGATAGCAAAGCAAATGTGGACCACTTTGCTAGGTCTGTGCCTTATGATGAAGTTGCTAACGACTACAACCTGTCGGTGAGCAGTTATGTAGAGGCTAAAGATACCCGCGAGGTAACCAATATTGCAGAATTGAATGCTGAGCTGAAGATTACTGTCACCAAGATCGATCAACTGCGCTTAGATATCGATGGGATCGTTGCGGAGATTGAGGGATGAGCCAATTGAGTTTTATGGAGAAACTGCTGGGTGGAGCAGTCACAAAATGGCTACCACTGAAATCTCTGTGCGGTTTGATTACAACGGGTAAATTAAACGCTAATGCTATGGAAGATGATGGCATCTATCCATTTTTTACGTGCAAGGAAGCACCTTATAAGATAAATACACATGCCTTTGATTTGGAGGCTATTTTAATATCAGGGAATGGAAGTCAAGTTGGCCACTTAAATTACTACAAGGGTAAGTTTAACGCCTACCAGAGAACTTATATCGTTGGTGACTTTCAAGAATGCGTTCAGGTGATGTATTTATTTCACTATTTGAAACATACTTTGAAAGCATATATTACTCAAAATTCGAGAAAAGGTTCTGTTCCTTACATAACCATGCCAATGCTCGAAAATTTCCAAATTCCCATCCCTTGCCCAGACAACCCCAAAAAATCACTGGAAATCCAAGCCGAAATCGTCCGTATACTGGACACCTTCACCGAGCTGACCACCGAGCTGACCACCGAGCTTAATGCCCGTAAAAAACAATACAACTACTATCGTGACCAGTTGTTGAGTTTTGAAGAAGGGGATGTGGAGTGGAAGACTTTAGGCTGGATTGGCGAAGTTCGCATGTGTAAGCGTATTATGAAAAATCAGACTTTAGACGCGGGTGACATCCCATTTTTTAAAATTGGAACATTTGGCAAAGAACCTAACTCGTATATTTCACGCGAAATTTTCGAGGAGTACAGGGATAAATATAACTACCCTAACGTTGGCGAAGTACTTATTTCCGCTAGCGGCACAATAGGTAGAGCTGTAATTTTTGATGGCGAAGATGCATATTTTCAAGATAGCAACATTGTTTGGCTTGAGAATGATGAAAGTAAGGTGCTGAACAAATTTCTATTTTATTTTTATCAAATAGCAAACTGGAATGTTTCAGACGGTGGAGTGATTAAGCGGTTGTATAATGACAATATTAAAAAAACATCTATTCCAATACCGTATCCAAACGATCCTGAAAAATCGCTTGCTGAGCAAGCCCGTATAGTCGCCATCCTCGACAAATTCGACGCGCTCATCAATTCGATCACCGAAGGTCTACCCCGAGAAATCGAACTACGCCAAAAGCAATACGAGTATTACCGCGATTTACTATTAAGCTTCCCTAAGCCTGATACAGAGGCGGCGGCCTGATGTCTCCGCTTAAGCTCACAGGAGCATACTGTCCCCAGACATTCATTCATAAGGAAGGAACCCTATGACCAAACAGCTGAGCCTGAAAGACCAAACCACTGAATTTTTACTCTACACCACCCCTAATGGCGCGGTAAGAGTAGAGGTTCTGCTCAGTGGCGAAACCCTATGGCTTACCCAGAAGCGTATGGCCGAGCTGTTTGGCGTGGGCGTGCCGGCCATTTCCAAGCATCTGAAAAACATCTTTGAAAGTGGTGAGTTACAGCAGGAGTCAGTTCTTTTCATTTTGGAAACAACTGCCGAAGACGGTAAGAAATACCAAACCCAGTACTACAATCTGGATGCGGTGATTTCGGTGGGCTATCGGGTCAATTCCGCTCAGGCCACCCAATTCCGCATCTGGGCGACTGCACTCATCAAAGAATACATCATCAAGGGCTTTACCATGGATGATGAACGCCTGAAAAATGGCCGTTTTTTTGGTAAAGACTACTTTCGTGAACTGTTGGAGCGGGTGCGCTCCATACGCGCCAGCGAGCGGCGCATCTATCAGCAGATCACCGATATTTTTGCCGAGTGCAGTATCGACTACGACCCTAAGTCCAAAACCACCCAGCAGTTTTACGCCCATGTGCAAGACAAGTTTCACTTTGCCATTACCGGCCATACCGCCGCCGAGATTATTTCGCTAAAGGCCGATGCCAGCCAAGCCCTGATGGGCATGAGCACCTATAAAAATGCACCAGACGGGCGGGTGTTAAAATCGGATGCCACGGTGGCTAAAAATTACTTAAACGAAGACGACATCAAAAAGTTGGAACGCGCGGTGTCGGCCTTCTTTGATTACATAGAGGGCATTATTGAACGTCGCAATACCTTTACCATGGAAGGCTTTGCCGAGAGTGTGAACAAGTTTCTTGCGTTCAATGAGTATCAGATTCTGGAAGGCTACGGAAGTGTTTCGCGCAGCTGGCTGAGCAGAAAGCCCATACGGAATACGATAAGTTTAATAAGCAGCAAGGTATCGAATCCGATTTTGATCGGGAAATGAAAAAGCTGTTAAAAAATAAGGGCTCACAGGATGACTGACTATAAAACCATCGCCGAATCGAACAACTTTATTGTTCTGGATAAATACAAAAAAGATTGGAAAGTGGCCGAAAGCTACCAGAGTGAAGATGCCTTAGAGCGTGAGTTGATTCAGGATCTGCAAAACCAAGGCTATGAGTTTTTACCCGGCTTAAATAATCCTGAGGCTATGCTGGCCAATGTGCGCCAGCAACTACAAACTCTCAATAATGTAGAGTTTTTAGAGGGCGAATGGCAGCGTTTTGTGGAAACTTATCTGGATAAGCCCAGCGACACCATCCTGGATAAAACCCGTAAGATTCACGATGACTATATTCACGACTTTGTGTTTGATGATGGCCGCATCAAAAACATCTACCTGGTGGATAAAAAGAACATTGCTCGTAACAAGGTGCAGGTGATCAAGCAGTTCGAGCAAACTGGCAGCCACGCCAACCGGTATGATGTGACCATTCTGGTCAATGGTTTACCGTTGGTACAAATTGAGCTGAAAAAGCGCGGTGTCGCTATTCGTGAGGCCTTTAACCAGGTACACCGCTACAGTAAAGAGAGTTTTAACAGTGAGCATTCGCTGTATAAGTACTTGCAGTTGTTTGTGATTTCGAATGGCACCGACAGCCGTTATTTTGCCAATACCACCCAGCGCAATAAAAACAGCTTCGACTTCACCATGAACTGGGCTAAAGCTGATAACAGCCTGATTAAAGACCTTAAAGACTTTACCGCAACCTTCTTCCAAAAAAATACCTTGCTTAACGTGTTGCTGCATTACTCGGTGTTTGATGTCAGCGATACTTTACTGGTCATGCGCCCTTACCAAATAGCCGCTACCGAGCGCATATTGTGGAAGGTGAAAAGTTCCTTTGAAGCGAAAAATTGGAGCAAACCAGAAAGTGGTGGTTTTATCTGGCATACCACAGGCTCTGGTAAAACCTTAACCAGCTTTAAAGCCGCACGTTTGGCCACAGAGCTGGCGTTTGTCGACAAGGTGTTTTTTGTGGTCGACAGGAAAGACCTCGACTATCAGACCATGAAAGAATATCAGCGCTTTTCGCCTGACAGTGTGAATGGCTCAGACAGTACCGCTGGTTTAAAGCGCAATTTGGATAAAGATGATAACAAGATCGTCGTGACCACCATTCAGAAGCTCAACAACCTGATGAAGAGCGAGGGCGACCTAGCTATCTACAACAAGCAGGTAGTGTTCATTTTTGATGAGTGCCACCGCAGCCAGTTTGGTGAAGCACAGAAAAACCTGAACAAGAAATTCAAACGATTCTATCAGTTTGGCTTTACCGGTACGCCTATCTTCCCGCAAAACGCATTAGGTGCAGAAACCACGGCTAGCGTGTTTGGTCGTGAGCTGCATTCTTATGTCATCACCGATGCGATACGCGACGAGAAAGTGCTCAAGTTCAAGGTGGACTATAACGATGTGCGAGCACAGTTTAAGGCTATTGAAACAGAGCAAGATGAGAAGAAACTAAGTGCTCTTGAAAACAAACAGGCCTTATTGCACCCAGAGCGTATTCGCGAAATCTCCCAGTATGTACTGAAAAACTTCCGCCAGAAGACACACCGATTACAGTCGACTGCTAAGGGCTTCAATGCCATGTTTGCCGTAAGCAGTGTGGATGCAGCTAAGTTGTATTATGAATCCCTCAACAAATTGCAGGCAGACCCTTCATATAAGAACAAGGAAAAGCCATTAAGAATCGCTACCATCTTTTCCTTTGCTGCCAATGAAGAGCAGGATGCAGTGGGCGAGATTTTGGATGAGAGCTTTGATGTCTCGGCGATGAATAGTAGCGCTAAAGAGTTTTTAAATGCAGCGATAGATGATTACAACGCCTTCTTTAAAACCAACTTCAGTGTCGATAGCAATGGCTTCCAGAATTACTATCGTGATTTGGCGAAACGGGTTAAATCTAAAGAGATCGACCTGTTGATTGTAGTCGGCATGTTCTTAACGGGGTTCGATGCCCCGACACTCAATACCTTGTTTGTGGATAAGAACCTGCGTTATCACGGATTGATGCAGGCCTTTTCGCGCACTAACCGCATTTACGACGCTACCAAAACGTTCGGCAATATTGTCACCTTCCGCGATCTAGAACGGGCCACGGTAGATGCCATTACCCTGTTTGGTGACAAGAACACCAAGAATGTCGTGCTAGAAAAAAGCTACAAGGAATACATGGAAGGCTTTACCGATGTGGTGACAGGTGAAGCACGGCGGGGTTTTATGGACGTAGTAAGCGAGTTAGAACAGCGCTTCCCTGATCCCTCAGCTATAGAAAAAGAGTCCGACAAGAAAGACTTTGCCAAACTGTTTGGTGAGTACTTGCGTGTAGAAAACGTGCTGCAAAACTATGATGAGTTTGCCACTTTGAAAGCCCTTCAAGACGTAGACATGAGCGACGAAGAAGCCGTTGAAGCGTTTAAAACCGAGCATTACCTGGATGATGAAAAGCTGGCTGAGTTGCAGGCCATACGCCTTCCTGCCGAGCGTAAGATTCAAGACTACCGCTCGACGTACAACGATGTGCGCGATTGGCAGCGCCGACAAAAATCAGCAGACGAGAAAGAAAAGTCCACCATCGACTGGGATGATGTGGTCTTTGAGGTAGATTTGTTGAAGTCCCAAGAGATCAACCTTGATTATATTTTGGAACTGATTTTTGAGCACAACAAGAAGAATAAGAGTAAGGCAGAGCTTATTGATGAAGTCCGTCGCCTGATTCGAGCAAGCCTTGGTAACCGCGCCAAAGAGAGCTTGATCGTAGACTTTATTAACCAAACCAACCTCGATGATATTGGCGATAAGGCTAGCATTATTGATGCCTTCTTTACCTTTGCCCAGGCAGAGCAGCGAAGAGAGGCTAAGGAGTTGATTGAATCCGAAGGTCTCAATGAAGATGCGGCTAAGCGTTATATCTCAGCATCCTTGAAACGAGAGTATGCCAGTGAAAATGGAACGGCGCTAAATGAAGCTCTTCCCAAAATGAGCCCGCTGAACCCTCAATACAAAACTAAGAAGCAAAGTGTTTTCCAAAAAATCGCGATGTTTGTAGAGAAGTTTAAAGGTGTAGGTGGGAACGTTGAGTAAAAGAACAAAGCAGAGCTAATTTTAAGGCTGTTATCACGCAATCACGACCGTATTGCGTGGTGACAAAAATATAAAAATGTCACCATCTAGAATGGTAATCTATGGACAATTTGGAAATCGCCTACAATGCAGAGAAATCATGGCCTACAGCCCTTGTCACCAGTAATCAATGTTACGGGTGGGCAGGAACGGGTGGTTTCCTGTCTTCTGGTATGGAATACCTTTATGAGCTAAATGATAAAGCGTCTTTGTCTGCTTTTGGTCAAGAGTTAAACCCAGAGTCCTACGCTATCTGTAAAGCGGATATGCTTATAAAAGGGCAAAAAGTCGATAACATTAAATTGGGTAACACTTTATCTAATGATCAACTTCGCTCAAATAAGTTTGACTATATGCTCTCAAACCCTCCTTTTGGCGTAGATTGGAAAAAGATCCAAAAAGCTATTAACGATGAGCATACAGACAAAGGGTTTGAAGGTCGCTTCGGTGCAGGTTTACCAAGAGTATCTGACGGCTCACTGCTGTTCTTAATGCACCTTGTGAGCAAGATGCGCCCACAACATGAGGGCGGTTCACGCATTGGTATTATCTTGAATGGTTCACCACTCTTTACTGGTGGTGCGGGTAGCGGTGAAAGTGAGATTAGACGCTACATTCTTGAAAATGATTTATTAGAAGCCATTGTCGCTCTGCCTACGGATATGTTCTACAACACAGGCATAGCCACTTATATCTGGATTTTATCGTCTCAGAAACCTGCTCACCGTAAAGGTAAGGTGCAGCTCATCAACGCTTCAAAAGAGCGCGCTAAAACAGGCGGCCGTGGTCGAAGTGGTGGCGGTGAAGTTGAAGGTAATGACGAACATGTATTCTATGCAGCAATGCGTAAATCACTGGGCAGTAAGCGTAAAGAGCTTACACCTGAAGCGATTGATACCATTGTTAAAACATACGGACAGTTTGTAGAAAACGAGTTTAGTAAAATCTTTGATTACAAAGAGTTTGGCTATCGCAGAATTACCGTTGAACGCCCTTTAAAACTCGCAATATTTCCGAAAGATGCACTACGCCTTGAAGCACTGCAAGCGGATAAAGCGTGGACTAAGTTTGATGGAACCGCTCAGCAAGCCGTTTTAGTAGCCCTTAGTTCATTCACAGAAGATAAAATCTTATCCCGTGATACGTTCCTTAAAACCTTTATCGCTAAAACAAACGGCATCAAGCTCACCGCAGCCCAGCAGAAACTAATCACCAAACACCTAGGTGAACACGATGATGAAGCAGAAGTGTGTGAGACAAAAGGCAAGATTGAAGCTAACCCAGACTTGCGTGATAACGAGAATGTGCCTCTAACTGAAACCGTTGACGATTACTTTGCTCGTGAAGTTCTGCCGCACGTACCTGATGCGTGGATTGATACCAAAAAGACCGATGAACTAGATGGTGAAGTTGGTGTGGTGGGTTATGAAATCCCATTCAACCGACACTTCTACGTTTATGAACCACCAAGAGCATTAGAAGCGATTGATGCTGATTTAGATGCGGTATCGGCTGAGATTATGCAGCTACTTCAAGAGGTGCATTCGTAATGACAGGTCATTATAAAGCATATCCAGAATACAAGAACTCTGGCCATAAATGGTTGGGAGATATACCTTCCCAATGGAATATTTGGAGAGCAAAACGTATCTTCTCATCTGTTAGGGTTGCAGCAAAAGATACTGATGAGCAGCTAGCCGCAAGCCAGAAATATGGTGTTGTTCCTCAATCTCTTATGATGAAATTGAATAGTGCTAAAGTGATGCTGGCATTAAAAGGAACAGACTCATTTAGACACGTTGAAAAAGACAACTTTGTGATTAGCCTTAGAAGTTTTGAAGGTGGTATCGAACATAGTGCTTATGAAGGGTGTGTTTCTCCAGCATATACAGTGCTAGAAGCCTCACTTCATATGCACAGTGCATTCTATAAGTATTTGTTGAAATGTGAGCCGTTCATAGCAGCTCTACAATCTTCTACAGATAGCCTTCGTGATGGGAAGTCCATCTCATATGAGCAGTTTGGTGCTATTCATCTCCCTTACTGTAGCTATGAAGAACAACAAAAAATCGCCAGCTTCCTCGATCACGAAACCGCCAAGATCGACACCTTAATCACCAAGCAAGAAAAGCTGATTGAGCTGTTAAAAGAAAAACGCCAAGCGGTGATTTCTCACGCAGTGACCAAAGGGCTTAATCCTAATACACCAATGAAAAACTCTGGTGTGGAATGGTTGGGTGAAGTGCCAGAGCATTGGGGGACTTCTCGATTAAAATTTGTCACCTCTATTTTTGGTCGTATCGGGTTCAGAGGCTATACAACTGATGATATTGTTGATGAAGGTGAAGGTGCATTGGTATTAAGTCCATCTAATGTTTTAAATGGAAAACTAGATTTAAATTCTAAGGCTTATTTAAGTTGGGATAAATACTATGAATCCCCAGAAATAATTGTAGAGCCTAATGATATTTTATTGGTTAAAACGGGGTCGACATATGGGAAGTCAGCAATTGTTGAGAGCAACTCTGAGCCTATGACTATCAACCCTCAAATGGCACTATTGAAAAAGTCAAAAATATCAGCGAAATATTTAGCGTATGTTATGTCGAGTGACTTGATCAAGGCAATTATTAAAGTTAGCAATACTGGTAGCGGTATGCCAACAATGACTCAAGAAAATATTAATAGTTTCCCAATACCAACACCTTCCGATTCAGAAGCAAAAAATATTGTTAATTTCCTCGATCAAAGAACCACTAACATAGACAACTTAATCAAACTCGCTGGTAAAGCAATTGAAATAATTAATAAACGTAAAGCTGCTCTTATCTCTGCAGCAGTGACAGGTAAAATTGATGTACGTAATTGGCAACCACAAGGGGATCAAAAATGAGCACTGAACTCACCCCACCCCAAGGGCAATTTATCCTCTTTCAAAGTGCTGAAGGCCATACACAAGTTGAATGTCGCTTTGAAGCCGATAACCTGTGGCTCAATCAAAACCAGATTGCAGAACTTTATCAAAAAACCGTTCCTACGATTAACGAACACCTCAGCAATATCTACAAAGAAGGTGAAATTGAACAAAATGCAACCATTAGGAATTACCGAATAGTTCGCCAAGAAGGTTCTCGCCAAGTATCTAGAGACGTGGCGCATTACAATCTGGATGCGATTTTAGCGGTGGGTTATCGTGTCCGTTCTAAGCAAGGCACACAGTTTCGTCAATGGGCAACCAACACCCTAAAAACCTATTTAACCAAAGGTTTTGTGATGGATGATGAACGCCTAAAAGAACCTGAAAACAGTCAGTATTTTGATGAATTGCTTAATCGCATACGTGATATACGCTCATCCGAAAAGCTATTTTGGCAGAAGGTATGTGATATTTATGCCACGAGTATTGATTACGATGGCAGTGCCCAAACCAGTATGCAGTTTTTTGCTAAGGTGCAAAATAAAATGCACTGGGCGGCTCATGGCCATACCGCGGCTGAGCTGGTTTTTAAACGAGCAGATGGCGATAAGCCTCATATGGGACTAACAAGCTATAAAGGCATAGAGCCTACCAGAAAAGAAGTAATCACAGCCAAAAACTACCTTTCAGAGCAAGAATTAGATACATTGAATCGCTTGGTGACTTCCTACCTTGAGTTTGCAGAGCTACAAGCAAGACAAGGTAAGTTAATGAGAATGATTGATTGGGCAACGAAGCTTGACGATTTTTTGAAGCTCAGTGATTTTGATATTTTGACGCATTCAGGAAAAATATCATCAGAACAAATGAAACAAAAAGCTAAAGTTGAATACGATAAGTTCCGCCGCGTTATTGATGCAAGCCCTACTCAAATTGACAAGGATTTAGCTCAGGCTATAAACAGTTTAGAACGTAAAAAGGATTAAGGGTGCCAAATGAGCAATAAATCTCAAGAAGCGATCACCAGAGAAGCACAGTTCCAAAACGACATTCTTGACCAAATGCTGTCTCACGGCTGGATGTTGGGTAAGTCGAGCAATTACAACAAAGAGTTAGCCCTTTATCCAGAAGATGCGGTGGCTTATGTTAAAGCTACTCAACCAGAGCAATGGGATAAATTAGCCCAGCATTTCCCTGAAACTGATCGCAACCCTACTGCTACAACGGATGCACTGCTCAAGCTATTAGTAAGAGAACTAAAAAACGAAGGCACATTATGGGTTTTAAGAAACAAGCTTAGTGATCGTGGTGCTAAGTTTGATATGTGTAGCTTCAAACCTGATCACGACTTAAACCCAATGGCAACAGCACGATATGAGCAAAATATTCTGCGTGTTGTGCCTGAGCTGGTTTACTCACCCAATGGCTATGACGGTCGTTTAGATTTAACCTTATTCGTCAATGGTATCCCTGTTGCTACTTGCGAGCTTAAATCTGAGTTTAAACAGTCGATTGATAATGCCAAAGTCCAATACATGAAGGACAGGCAACCAAAAGACCCTAAGACCAAAAAACCAGAGCCATTATTAACATTTAAGCGTGGCGCATTAGTTCATTTTGCCGTGAGCCAATACAACGTAGCAATGACCACTCGTTTAGACGGTAAAAAGACGTTCTTCTTGCCGTTTGATCAAGGCACAGAGGAAGGTGGTAAGGGCAATGACATTCCTGCTTTATCAACAGAGGGTAATGATAGCTATGCCACATCATACCTTTGGAATGAGATTTTCCAAAAAGATAACCTACTGCTGATACTAAGCCGATATATCCATCTTGAAGTAAAAGATGTTGAGCAGCTAGATGGTTCTATTAAAAACAAAGAAACGATGATTTTCCCTCGTTATCACCAATGGGCGGTCGTTTCAAAACTCCTCCATACCGTTGATAGCGAAGGCACAGGACATAAATACCTTATCCAGCACAGTGCTGGTTCTGGTAAATCAAACTCGATTGCGTGGCTCTCTCACCAACTTGCTTCAAAGCACTACCACACTGACCACCCAGAGCTTGAAAAACAGGCTGGGGATAAAGTTTTTGATTCCGTCATCGTTATCACTGACCGAACAGTGCTTGATAGTCAGCTCCAAGACACTATTTATCAGTTTGACCATAATGAAGGAATGATTGCTCGTGTTAATCGAGAGGAAGCACAAGGCTCTAAATCTAACCAATTGGCAGGAGAGCTAAGAGCAAGCACATCGATTATTATCGTCACTATTCAAACCTTCCCTCACGTTTTAGAGGCTATCCGTAAAGACTCCACTCTTGCAGGCCGAAGCTTTGCAGTAATAGCGGATGAAGCACATTCTAGCCAAACAGGAACGACCGCTCGTAAATTACGTGAAGTGCTAATGGCCGAGCAATTAGATGGAAACGAAGAGCTAGACAGTGAAGATATGCTTCGCTTATCGCTGGAAGCTCGTAAAGGCTCCAATAAGCTTAGCTACTTTGCGTTTACCGCTACACCGAAAGCCAAGACCTTAGAGCTTTTTGGTCGAAGACCTAATCTTGATGAGCCAGCAAGCGATACAAACAAGCCAGAGCCCTTCCACGTATATTCAATGCGCCAAGCCATTGAGGAAGGTTTCATTTTGGATGTATTACAGAATTACACCAGCTATCGCGTTGCCTACCAATTGGCTCACGATAACCCTGCCAAAGATGAAGAAGTAGACAGTAAGAAAGCGGCTTCAAAAATGGCAAAATGGGTGCGCTTACACCCTTACAATATTGCCCAAAAAGTAGAAACCATCATTGAACACTTCAATGACAAGATTAAGCATCTATTGGGCGGTGAAGCAAAAGCAATGGTTGTAACCAGTAGCCGTTTAGAAGCAGTGCGCTACAAACTGGCGTTTGAGAAATACGTTCAATCAAAAGGCTATGATAACGTCAATGCAATGGTGGCCTTTTCTGGTGAAGTAAATGACCCAGACTTACCTGATCAACCTTTCACTGAAACCAATATGAACCCGAATCTGCGTGGTCGTGATATGCGTAAAGCATTTGATACTGCGGACTATCAGGTAATGCTGGTTGCTAATAAGTTTCAGACAGGGTTTGACCAGCCCAAACTTGTCGCTATGTATGTCGATAAGCCATTAAAAGGCGTGGAATGTATTCAGACACTATCAAGGCTAAATCGAACATTTAAGGGCAAAGACAAGACTTTTGTGCTCGACTTTGTGAATGACCCTGAAGAGATTTTGGCAGAGTTTAAGGTCTACTTTCAAACAGCAGAACTGGCCGGTGTGTCCGACCCTAACATCGTTTATGACTTGATGAAGAAACTCAATAAAGTTGGGATTTATCAATGGTTCGAAGTAGAAGCCTTTGTTGATGCATACAATGACAAACAAGCCAACCAAGCTAAACTGGCTAATTTATGCAAACCAGCTGTTGAACGATTTACTCTTCGATATAAAGAAGCCACTCAGGTGCTTAAATCGGCACAATCTGAGCTTTCTAAAGCGAAAATAGAGAAGAACGACAAAAAGGTTAAGTTTGCAGAGAACAGCGTTAAACACGCCAAAGAAGCTCGCGATATTTTGGAGGTATTCAAGAAAGATTTAATCTCATTCTATCGCTACTATGAGTTTACATCCCAGATAGTCAATTTTGATGATATTGAGCTTGAGAAGCTGAGCATCTTTGCAAAGCATCTACATCCACTGCTACGCCTAGATATAGAAGAAAATGATGTAGACCTGTCTGATGTGGTAATGACCCATTATCGGTTACATGAGCAACGTGAAGCGGACTTACAACTAGGCAATAAAATTGGTGAAGAGCCTAAACCTTACCTGCCAACAGCAAAAGAAGGTGCTGGGGCTGTTCCGAAAGACCCAAAAACCGAATTACTTAACGAAATTATTGAGAGAATGAATGACTTATTCATTGAAGATGGTTTATCTGAAAATGATATGCTCAATTACGCTAATACCATAGCTGGAAAGATTTCAGAAAATGATACGGTAATGGATCAGCTTCGCAGCAACACCAAGGAGCAAGCAATGTTGGGTGAGTTCCCTAATTCAATCAACAATGCTGTTATTGAAAGTATGGGCGTTCATAACGATATGGCGATGAAGCTACTTTCTAATGAAGCTGTAGCGAAAGGTTTTGCAGGATTGATGTTCGATGTTCTGATGAAGGGTCTTGGAAAGACAGATGAATTACAAGGCTAAATCCAAATTGAGTCAATACTTAAACACACAAGCCCGTTTTCGGGCTTTCGTGATTTAAGAGCTTTTAGATACTTCTTTTCAACTTTAATTGACGTAGCGTGCAATCAATAAAGCTAGCATAGCAAGTGTAATCGTCAAGATCTCTTTTCAGCTCACTTTCAACAAAGTAGATATTTTCGACTGAAAGTAAATCATAAAAATCGAGTATCTGTATCACAAGCAACCGTCCGTAATTAGGTGCTGCTAGAAACACGCCTAATGGGTGCGTTGCCATAAAGTCTCTTACAACTCTTTCTAGTAGCTCATCATCTTTAAGTTCAACGCTAAATTCAATAGTCCAATTACTATTAATTTCTTCTATAGCCCATTGCTCAATCTTGGTAATATTTTCAATAAAATCATTCATATTTTTCTCCTTATAGTATTTTTATTGTTCTGGTATATAAATCTGTGTAGCCTGATAACCAACCTGATAGACACTTGAGCAATCATTACAAATAAAGTGAGCCCAGATACTTTCATCCTCACACTCTGTATTTTCAAGTTCTACATCATTTCCCTTACATCGCCAACAGCAGCTTGGCTCGTGGTCAATATCAATTAATTCGTCAAACGCAATTACATTTCTCATATTTTTCTCCTTTTTTTTGTTTTTGTTTTTGTTTTTTAGCCACATAACTTTTCTACTTTGAATAGAAGTGCAATCAGGTATTTACATTATAATTTTTAGTATCAAAATCCTTAGGAAGTATTTGTGCTTGAAAAATATCTACACTCTCAAAATCGCACTCACTGAACTTTCCTGAATACATAAATGTATTAATCATTGTTACTTGCTCAAAGTTGCACCCCTTCACATGAGCAGACTCAAATGTTGCACCTGATAGGTCGGCACCATTAAAGTTACAGTTTTAATTTGTGAGCCTTCAAAATTAACTTGTTTAAAGTCCAAACCTGATAAATTGAGACCTTTTAACGTCAAGCAACCAAAGTCAGTTTGCCTTAGCGCAAACAGAGCTACGATAATTGAACGAGTAACCACCACCTCTTTTTCTCTTGAAAAGAAGCTTCTAACCAGTTCAAATAACGCACTATGGTCATAAGAAGCTAACTGCATAATCTCATTCTCGGTCATCGTTTCTACATTTTTTTTAACATTCATTTTATTCTCCTTTTTATTGTTTAACTTTTTGTGGGCATAAGAACCCCCACCATATAGGCGTATATCTATAAGACATTGATTAGTCTAGTTTTTTAAATACAAGTAAGCACAAGACTGCGCTAAGGGAAGCGCATCAAATAAGAGGGGTTATGCTTTGAGATAAAAACTGGACGCGCAAAAGCTTTGCTGAAGTTCAACAAAAGTCGCAGTTGATTGTGATTTTTGACAGACAGTAATGACATACGATTCTTCTCCTCTTTATAGTCACCAATTAAAAATGAGTTCGCCACAATGACGAGCACATCAAACTTAAATATTGTTAAAAACACATAACATTCATTTCGATAATTTCACTATCAAAATAAACACAACCAGAACACTCTAAACGAGCCTTCCAAGCCAAAAAAATCTACTTCGTGCCAAAGACACGTGACGGACATCGATATTGCATTTACATCGAGTTCATCGATATCACTCTAATTACCAACGCTCTTGCGATTGTCAGTCAGACTGATACGAGACCTTTTCTGTGTAAAAAAACAATTTATCTAAGTAAGCCGTACTCCATTGTTCAAAGTTCATAGTAATGGTGGCTAAAATGGGAAAAACCTATGAGAGGATTTATCCAGATTAACCATGTATATGACAGTCATTATTTAATATTCAGAAACAGAGTTTCTAAACACCAATTAAATGACTTGTCAACTGGTATGCCTATAATATACTGCAATTAATTACAAAAAGTCAAGCTTTTTCCTAAAAAAATTGTTGACTTTATTTTGTTTATCTGGTTTTTATGCTTTCTGATGCATAATTAATGCAATATCAATCGATGCTGATAAAACACTGGGCTAAATCCATTACATTCCTATAAAAGTCCATTACATTCCTCCACCTTACTCCACTACATTCCACCAATAGATATACTTTTTTATAATAAAAAGACCTTAAAACAGGTCAAATCGACAAACACTCCTGTAAAAAAGCAAAAACTAACACTTTGATTTTAATGAGTTTTTTACAAAAAAAAAGGAAAAACCATTAAAAAAAAGTCTTTCGGACATTGACGTATTAATAAAATAAGATACAACACAGGAAGGACAAGAAAGGTGCCCCAATAACAAACACAAAAGAGGTTTTGGCAGAGGTTTTCTTGTTAAATCACAAGGAGATCTATATGGAAAACGCACTAAACGACTATCAATACTTATCAAGTAAAACGCTTGTACTACCAACCGAACTATTGCAAGTCGGTTTCTTTCGCAATACAGAGGAACAAGGCCAGAAAATCATTCAGCACTCTCTGACTAAAAATAAGTATCAGCTCAACAGCCTTTACTGCGACACCACCATAGACACGCTTCTGTTCAGCTATACGCTCATTTCACACCAAGCCAATGCACTCGATAAATGTAGCGATATGAGCCGCTCTTTCGAGCCTTACGGTAGAGGTTCGAAACTTTTAAAATATCTAAAGCAAAAAGGAAACTACACTATCTCAGAAATTGAACAAAAACTGTTTCAGTTTGAAGAGAAATTCATCAAAGAGCCTTTTTATGTCAATGATGAGCCTATTTATATTTTCAAAATACTTTCTGTTGATCCTGATGATAAGCAGCTGTTTTTTGAGTTCTCTAAAAAGTTCATTGATTATCTCAACCAAAAAAAATACAGCTTAACATTCGTTCAAATCACGGACTTTTTGGCTGTAAAAAGAAAAAATCAAACACCTCTTTTTCTCATTTTTCAATCAATGCGAGGCATTAACAGTGCGTTTTTAACGAAGAGATACATTTCTGATATTTTAGGCATAACCAAAGATGTGAATAAAAAGCTTTCTATCGCGATGAAAAGTCTATCATCCAAAAACGCGATTGATTACACGAAAGAAGTTTGCATAACGTCTAACAGCCAAAGAAAGTTCTCACGCTTCATTATCAACAGCTTTGATCCTGATTTTGCCTCTAAAAAACAGGATTGTCAGCCCTACACTCCAATCAGTAAAACCCTCAATAGGAGTGATAAAAAGCCCCAAGAGCAAGGAAAAACCTTACCCAGCTTTCCTCAATTGAAAGCCCTTGATAACCAACCAGCGGAGCCACACTCCACAAAAAATAATGTTGTTGATTTCTTCGCGTTTAAAGCAAAAAAAGAGCAGGAAAAGAAGCTAAAAGCACGAAATACAATAGAAGTAGACGAGATAGATTATGCTTTTCTCAGCGCGTTCTTAGGCGATTCAGATTATTGGTTTAAGTGTGAAAAAGGAAAAGTTAGCATCTGCACAACAAGCGAAAAAGATGCGACATTTATCCAAATTAATCCTGAAAATATGAGTGCTTTAAAAATTAAAACGTTTGATTTTTAAAGCAAAAATAGAGGCCACCTCTGTCTGGCCTTCACTTTTTTAAATGCAGTGATAAGACATAAGTAACCACAAAGGAGTTACTTATGAAGAAAAAAAAACCGAGCGTCAGGCACACGGCCTCAAGAACAGACCAACAAAATCTCATTTTAGACAGATTATTCGATTATTTTTCACACCCAAAAGGCCAAAAACCTACCTCTGAAAATGAGATCGAAGTGAGTTTTTACAAATGCTCTCTCAACGCATTACCAAAGAATTTTCACGATAATACTTATAACGGAGTCAACATTATAATGTTGCTTCAATATCAAAAAGAAAACTCTATAAAAGTGCCAATTTACGCAACATTCAAACAAGTGACTGATCTATTAGAGCAATATAAAGGCCAACTACCAAAAAAATCAGACCATTTTGACCCAAACAAACCGCTCAAGGGCCTCAAGTTAGACGCTCAAATTGTGAAGTATCTTGAAACCTATAAAAAAGATGGTGGAAAGATAAGCAAAAGCCAATTTGAGAGTGCGACAGAAGGACTTTCATTAAAGCAAATACAAGAAAGAGGCTACCAAAAACGCAACGGTTTAAAACCATACAATGTCTTTCCGATCGAAAAAATAAAACACCTTTTACCACAAGTTTTCATTGATGAAAGAGAATATTTTGCAGAGCAAGAAGCACTTGAGCAGCAAAGAATGACACCTGAAATGCAGGACTTACTGTTTGTAGAGAAAGCACAACTAATCATTGAGGCGATAGGTGTTCCCGTCATTGAAAGCTATCAAGATCGCGCTTACTACTTACCTAATAAGCATCAAATTATTATTCCGCCAAGAAGCAAGTTTCAATCAGATAAAGCCTATTTCGCGGTCATTTTGCATGAACTTAGCCATTCAACTTCTCGTGATTTAGGACGAGACATAAATCACGCTTTTGGATCGGTTGGCTATATGAAAGAAGAGTTGATCGCTGAAACGGCCACCTTGTTTATGTGTTTAGAAGAAGGTCTGGACACTTTTAACGCTCACGCTCAATATCTTGAAAGTTGGGCAAGCCACTTTGAGGATAAGAAAAAAGTGCTTTTAAGCGTCTGTAAGCAGGCAAGAGACGCACAAAAATACATCAGTGATAAAGTCATCGAGCACAAACAAAAACTGGCAAATCAACCCAAATATGTCGTTCCAAACAACATTGACAGCAAATTCGCTTTAACAGAAAAATACACAGAAGAACTGGCGCTGTTTATTGCTAAAGAAGCCAATACGTTTGGTTGTGTCATTCCACTTAAAGGTCAAAAAATCATAGGCTTTAATCGCATTTCAGAAGGCATTGAAGTTTTTAGCGAAGAAAAGAGTGTTAAACTGCAGGGGGCAGCCGCAATGACCTTCAAGCGAAAACTCTCTGAGTTAGAAATGAAACAGTCTTTATTTAATGAAGAGATCACCCACCCTTGTGCCTCAAAAAAACCAGATAACCAACAACTTAATCAGAGTTTTAGGCATAGGCTTTAATGATAAGTAACAACAGAAAGACAAGCCTTTTTTTTCAAAATTAGAGTACATATATCGCATACGATTTTATGGAAAATGAGCGTGAAAAATGAGCCAAGTACGTGATACACTCCACCAAACACGAAGATAAATACTTTTATTAATCAATCACTTGTCTTTTTTATTTATGAGATTTCAATTTGGTTCGGAGGCACCCATCTCCACCAATCAAGCGCTTGATTTTGAAAGAATTTGCACTTTTTAAATGAAGTCGACAGACAAACGACACACTGTTTGTAAGTCATATAAAAAACCACCTTCGGGTGGTTTTTTATTGTCTCCTCCCCTTCAACCGACTCTCTCGCCCACCAGCTAACCAAAACGCCTTCCATAGTTGCGCCTTTTAACAGTAAGGTTTTTGAAAAACGCGTGTAAGACGAATGACATGACTCGGTTTTGTGGATAATTTGTGCTTTGATATCGTTCTGATATTTGTTGTGTTTGGTACGCCATGGAGTTCGGGGTTATGAAGTTTTTCTCTTTTTTGGTGCTGTTTTCAGTGTTTCTCGCGGGCTGTTCATCTAATGTGAAGCTGTCGGGCCATAATGTTAGTAATGTGGACACCACTGTCGATATCGATAAATCGGCCAGCATTACTGTGGTTCCGGATAAGGATGGTGATCAGTTGACCAACAAGCGCTACATTGCCAATGTTATGAACGCGCTGAAAGAGCGTGGGTTTAGCAATGTGTCCGATTCCACCAGCAATCCCGACTATCGTTTAGCGATTAACTTTACTTCGGAAGAAATCACCGAAACGAAGAAAGTGCCTATTTTTAATAATGAACGGAATACTCCTTATACCGTTTGCCATAGAAACCCAACTACGAACGCAAGAACCTGCTACACGCGCTACCGCCATTTTATGGAACCTATCGTGAAAGGCTACGACAAGGTAGAAACACCCACTAACCTTTATACTTTTCAATATAAGCTAACGGATAAAGCGGGCAATCTTATTCTGGATTCAAGCAACACTGTGATGCATGAGGAGTGTTCAAAATGGAAGATGTTCGAGTTTTTGGCAAAAGACGCCATTTTACGAGCCAACTTTAACGACCCAGTCGACAAACCTTACACGGTGGAAATGACAGAAGACTATAGTTGCCAATAACACTATTTGAAACAACAGCCTAGACGCCATATTGCATTCTTGGCTGTTGTTTTCCCCTCTCTGTTTACAACCAATTCGTCTGAACAGCAAAACACTTATAAAAAAACGTTATCACCTTTTCCCTCTCTTTTCCCGTATCCATCTATACTGTGTATAAGCCACTATTGTTTGGGCGTGGCTGTATCAGGACTTTTTCCACAACCAATATGCGCACTTTGTGCAGCAAGGGGGAATCCATGATCAATCATGTTTGGGGTCTTATTCATCATCCAGATCAAGAATGGCGAGAAATTAACAAGGAGCATGAGTCGGTCAGTCATTTGTACTTTCATCATGTTTTATGGATGGCGACCATTCCTGTTGTCAGTACTTTTATTGGGACGACGCAATTCGGCTGGACACTAGGCGGTGAAGAAGCCATAAAAGTGTCTTTAATGGATGGTTTGGGGTTGGGTGTTTTGTTCTATGCACTGATTTTAGTTGCGGTCTCGGCGGTCGGTAGCCTTATTCATTGGATGGCACGAAATTTCGAAAACCGTCCACCCCGCCAAGAGTGCATTGTGTTTGCAGGCTACATAGCAACGCCGATGTTTCTGAGTGGGTTATTTGCTATTTACCCTATTATTTGGCTGTGTTTATTGGCGTGCGTAATGGGTGTCGCGTACACGGGCTACCTTCTATACAAAGGAACCCCTAGTTTCTTAGGAATCAGTCATAAACAGGGCTTTATTCTTTCAAGCACGACATTAGGTATTGGGGTTTTGGTGTTAGAGGCGCTACTGGCTGCGGTGGTTCTTTTATGGAGCTTAGGGTCGGAGCACAGTATTGTCTGGCGTTTCTTCCAATAGCAAACTTTGTCATCACCTTCAGGAGCACCCTAGAAATGCCGCTCATTTGCTTTGAGCGGCATTTTATTTAGGTAAAACAATACACTTTTTACAGTTCGTTACCATTTTACAACAAACTCATGGCCCTTAATTTGATTACCCTCACGGGCAAGCCATGCTTTATTCGATACACTGTCCGTTCAATTATTGAGCTTTTTCAATATCTGGATTGGACCCCTTTATGTTTTTTAACTCTCAATTAAAACAACAAGCAAAAAAACTGACTCTGCAATTAGAAAGCGAACGCGCTAGCCATCAGCAAGCCATGCAAACGCTCCAAGCGAAGCTCGATGCCGTCACGGAAGAATTGCATGCATCGAGACATCATTCAGGCGACAGTTTAGAGCTAATTCGTTATCAATTGCGCGGTGGAGAGATGCTCAACTCAATCCGCTTTGGCTTAGCAGACAGCGCAGAAAGCCTCATCGAAGAACGGGTAGCCTTAGCTAAACTGGATGATATTTTCGACGAAACACGTGTTGCTTTAACTCGATTGAGCGAACGCGCCAGCCTAATCAACGAGCAGGCCAATGACAGCATGGGCGCTGCCAATGTGCTTGATAAAACAGCAAATGGCATTAGTCAGCTCGTTTCAAGCATTCAAGAGATTTCCTCGCAAACCAATTTACTCGCATTAAATGCGGCAATAGAAGCCGCTAGAGCAGGCTCTGCTGGACGCGGCTTTGCCGTGGTTGCCGACGAAGTTCGTAACCTCGCAGGAAAAACCCACAGCGCAAGCGAACAAGTTGAAACGCTCGTAAAGCAAGTGATATTGCAGACGGATCAAATCAAAAGCATGGTGAATAATAACCAAGTCAGTGCGATGGACATTTCCTCATCTTCGGTTCAAATTGACCAAGTTGTGGACGATGTCATCTCTCGCTCTAATCACATGCAACGAGTAATCAGCCTAGCGGCTACTCACTCTTTTTTGAACACAGTAAAGTTGGATCATGCCGTTTGGAAAAATGATGTTTACAATCGCATCGATAAGAAAAAATTCGATGAGGAGGTCAATTTACATACCGAGTGTCGTTTAGGTAAATGGTATTACGAAGGGTATGGCAGCCGCCACTTCCAAAAATCCAACAGTTTCAAAGCCATAGAAGTGCCACACAAAACCGTTCATGAGTCTGGACGGGCAGCACTCAAAGCAGCTAAAGAAGGTGACACCCACGCTATGCTCGCCCAATTAGATAAAATGGAAGTAGCAAGTTTGCAAGTTGTCGTACACATTGAAAGCCTTATGGAAGAAGTGAAACACCACTAACGCCATAGACTTCAACCATTCACCCACGACTGAAATCGCCAAAGAACCACACTGGGGGTGATTTCAGTCGCTTTGTGTTGCGCCTTACTTCGCGGAACTTTTCCGATACTCTACGTTCTTAGCTTCTGACTAATTCGTACACCAAGCAGCGTTTTTTTTCTGATGATTACGGTTTTAGGCTATTGATTAAATTAGTAAAAGGCTATGCTTATTACGTTCTGCCTTGTTAGCTTGCCTTGAAGCGAAAACTAACACACTACACAAAGAGACCGATTGTTAGGATAACAACCATGCTCGCACTGTTCGTTGAGATAATACTATCGTTTACTAGAAAGGAGTGTTGCCCTTGAGTTCCCTGATTTGGCTCCCTTTTCTTCCACTGCTAGGCACATTAATTCCCCATATCACGGCTCGATTCAGCCGGACGGCATGTGCATTCATGACCGCGGCCTTGCCTGCCCTTACTTTGTTTTTGGTCTTATCCCATGCCGGTGATATTTTTCAAGGAGAGCGTTTTCAAGCCGCTGTCCCTTGGATCCCCGCAATCGGACTTGAGCTCGCCTTTCGTTTAGATGGTCTGGCATTACTGTTTGCCATTCTCATTCTGGGCATCGGCTTATTGGTTATTCTTTACGCGCGCTATTATCTTTCGGCTCAGGATTCCATCGGGAAGTTTTATGCGTATCTGATGCTGTTTATGTTTGCCATGCTTGGCGTGGTGCTGTCTGACAATTTAATCCAGCTGTGGTTTTTTTGGGAACTGACCAGCATAAGCTCCTTTTTGCTAATCAGCTTCTGGGGGCACAAAACAGACGCCAGAAAAGGCGCTCGTATGGCGCTTACTATTACCGGAGCCGGTGGTTTGGCCTTGTTAGCTGGCTTGCTTATTTTAGGCAATACCGTGGGCAGCTTTAGCTTACAAGATGTGCTTGATAGTGGCGACCTGATAAAAGCCAGTGCAAATTATCCTATTATTGTGGTGCTTGTGTTATTGGGTGCGTTTACAAAATCAGCGCAATTTCCTTTCCATTTCTGGCTACCCAATGCCATGGCGGCACCAACCCCCGTCAGCGCTTACTTACATTCTGCCACTATGGTAAAAGCCGGTATATTCTTGATGGCGCGTTTTTATCCGGCTTTAGCCAATACCGATCTGTGGTTTTTGATCGTGAGCTTGACTGGTTTAGCGACGTTCTTGGTGGGCGCATATATCGCACTGTTCCAACACGACTTAAAAGGCCTTTTAGCCAACTCAACCATCAGTCATTTAGGACTTATCACCTTGCTACTCGGTATGGGAACAGACCTTGCCGCGGTGGCCGCCATTTTCCACATTATTAATCACGCAACCTTTAAAGCGTCGTTGTTTATGGCGGCAGGCATTATTGACCACGAGTCTGGCTCTCGCGATATGCGTCAGTTAAATGGCCTATGGAAATACATGCCCTATACAGCCACATTGGCGATGGTTGCATCGGCGTCGATGGCGGGGGTTCCGTTGATGAACGGTTTCTTGTCGAAGGAGATGTTCTTCACAGAAACCCTGCACCAAGCTTCTCTTGGCTCTCTCTCTTGGTTTATTCCAGTATTGGCAACGCTGGGCGGAGTCTTTGCCGTCGCTTATTCCACCCGTTTCATCCATGATGTGTTCTTTAATGGTGAGCCCATTAACTTGCCGAAAACACCGCATGAGCCGCCTCGTTATATGCGAGTTCCGGTGGAAATATTAGTGGGTCTTTGTTTGCTGGTTGGTATTTTCCCAAGCTTGGTTGTAGGCGATCTATTATTTGCAGCGGCGGGTGCGACGTTAAATGGTCCAGCACCTACCTACAGTCTTGCCATTTGGCATGGCTTTAACTTCCCTCTATTGATGAGTGTGATTGCTTTGATTGGTGGTCTTTATATGTACCACAACCGCTCACATTTGTTTAAGTTCCAGGCGCAATTTCCTACCAGCGACCCTAAAATGGTGTTTGAAGGCGTCATTCAGTACTTGGTCAACAAAGCCAGCCGCATCATCAGTATGACGGAGAACGGATCATTACAGCGCTATATCTTTTGTGTGCTGGCGTTGTCAGTCGTTATGACCGCGTCATCATTAATGAAGTTGAATACAACGGCTGGACAGCGTCCAGAAATCCCACTTGATGCGTTGTCGATTACGTGTGCAATATTGTTGTGTATTTCAGCGTTAGCGACGGTGATATGGCATAGACGGCGCGTCGTTGCGCTGTTGACCTTGTCGGTTGTGGGCTTAATTGTGTCATTGGCCTTTGCGCAATTCTCCGCGCCAGATTTAGCGCTGACTCAATTGTCTGTTGAAGTTGTAACGGTCATTTTGTTGATTTTGGCTTTGTTCTTCTTACCGCAGAAAACACCGAAAGAGTCGTCTCCACGACGCGTGGTGCGTGATCTTGGATTGGCGTCTCTGATCGGGGGTGTAATTGGCACTATTTGCTACGCCCTAATGACTCGCCCATTGGACACCATTTCGACTTTCTTTACCGAGAACAGCAAAACAGGTGGTGGTGGCACCAACATTGTGAACGTCATTCTGGTGGATTTTCGGGGGTTCGATACCTTAGGAGAAATTACGGTATTGGGCATCGCCGCGCTGGGGATCTATAAACTCATCGCACGCATGCGTCTTTACATGCCGTCCAGTGACGATAATGGCTTGGCATGGTCAGAGGATCGTCACCCTATTTTGTTAGCGGTGATTTCGCAGAGCTTGCTGCCTTTGGCGCTGTTAGTATCGGCGTATATTTTCTTGCGTGGCCACAACATGCCAGGCGGTGGCTTTATCGCCGGACTTATTACCTCGGTTGCCATCATTCAACAATATGTAGCCCATGGTGTTGAATGGATAAAAACACGCATCAAGTTGGACTACCAAATCATGATCGGATCGGGCATTGGTATTGCCACCTTAAGCGGCTTAGGAAGCTGGGTCTTTGGCCACACTTTCTTGTCTTCTTGGTTCGATTATTTCTATTTGCCCGTGATTGGGAAATTCGAATTAGCCAGCGCCATGGTATTTGATCTTGGCGTTTACCTGACGGTAGTCGGAGCAACCATGTTGATTCTTGCCAATCTTGGTCAATTAACCACCAGCGAGCGCCCGATTCAGAAGGAGCATGATTAATGGAAGGTTTATACGCATTCTGCGTTGGTTTATTAACCGCTTGCGGCATTTTTCTCGCATTGCGAGGCCGTAGCTTTTCTGTCGTTATTGGATTAACGCTGCTGTCTTATGCGGTCAATTTATTTTTGTTTGCTAGCGGAAGACTCAAGCTCAATGCCGCAGCGGTATTGGGTGAATCTGAACAATACAGTGACCCGCTGCCTCAGGCTTTGGTACTAACCGCCATCGTAATTGGTTTTGCGATGACGGCATTCGCGGTTATTCTTGCGATGCGCGCTCGTGCCGATTTAGGCAATGATCATGTTGATGGCACGCTGCCCGTCTCACCCGCTGACACGGCTCAACAGTCAGGAGGAAAACCGTAAATGCAACACCTGAGCATTTTTCCCATTCTGATTCCTTTGTTATTTGGGGCAATCATGTTGTTGCCGCCCATCTCACGAGATATCAATTCCCAGCGTATTGCGTCGGTTGTGGGCACGTTGTTTCTGCTCATCTCTTCCGCTGTTTTGCTGTACACGGTCAATTCAGAAGGCGTTCAACTTTACGCACTGGGTGGGTGGCAAGCGCCGTTTGGTATTGCCCTTGTTGCCGATAAAGTATCCAGTTTGATGGTATTACTGACCGCCTTTTTGGCATTCGCGGTCATGCTTTACGCGGTAGCAGGACAAGACAAAGGCGGTGCCTATTTCCATCCTTTGTTTATGTTCCAAATTATGGGTATAAACGGCGCGTTTTTAACGGGCGACATTTTCAATTTATTCGTCTTTTTCGAAGTATTACTGATCGCTTCTTACGCTTTGCTAATCCATGCCGGTGGTAAACAAAAAACACAAGCCACCATGCATTACGTCATTCTCAACCTTGTTGGATCGAGCTTATTTCTATTTGGACTGGGGATTTTATACGGTACGTTAGGCACATTAAACATGGCTGACATGGCGATAAAAGTCGGCCAACTAGAAGGCGAAACAGCGACATTGGCGAAAACAGGGGCGCTGTTACTATTGGTGGTTTTTGGCCTAAAAGCCGCCATGCTGCCAATGCACTTCTGGTTACCAAAAACCTACGCGAGTGCTACCGCTCCCGTTGCGGCTTTGTTTGCCATTATGACCAAAGTGGGTGTGTACAGTATTTTCAGAGTCTACACCGTCCTTTTTGGGGAACACGCTGGTGAATTGGCCAATATTGCAACGCCATGGCTGTGGCCTTTGGCCTTACTCACTATCACTATTGGTGCCATTGGCGTCTTTGCCAGCCCAAGCATTAAAACCTTGAGCGCGAATTTGGTCATTGTGTCCAGTGGTAGCTTGCTCGCTTGTGCAGCGATAAACTCCGAAGAGGCAACCTCTGCGGCGCTTTATTATATGGTACACAGTACATTGGCATCCGCGGCGTTGTTTTTAATTGCCGATATCATGGCGAGACAGCGTGGCAAGGCGGAAGATCGATTTGTGCGCTCTCGCCCCTTTGTACAGCCTAAATTATTAGGGTTTGCGTTTGCCATTTCGGCTTTGGCTTTGGTGGGTATGCCACCCCTTTCTGGTTTTGTTGGTAAAATCATGATTTTGCAAGCAACCCAATCCAGTACTCAAACCATGTGGGTATGGCCATTAATTCTACTTGGCAGCCTTGCCGCTCTGATCACATTTTCACGAGCTGGAACAACGCTATTTTGGCGACACAATGGCACGGCTGCGGCGGAAGCCGAGCCCGCTAAGAAACTGGAAATAGCAGGGGTCGCATTGCTACTTTTGGCGTCTCCAGTGTTGGTTATCTTTGGCGGTGACATGACAACGTTTACGCAACAAGCGGCCAGTTATTTGCACGACATTCACGCCTCTGCTTATCAACTTTTACCTGGAGCGGCCCAATGATGTTATTCCCTATGCCTTTCCACAGCGTGCTGCTTTTTGTCGTGTGGTTACTGTTAAATAACTCTGTCAGTGCGGGCCACATGGTTCTCGCGGCTTTTTTTGCGATCACAATTCCTTGGCTCGTCTCAGGCATGCGCGATGAGCATCCAAAGATACTCAAACCTTGGTTGGCCATTCGCTACGTGCTGATGGTAATGAAAGACATCGTGACAGCCAATGTGGAAGTCGCCTTGTTGATTGTTGGTCCAATTAAAAAGCTACAGCCTGGGTTTGTTGCTGTTCCGATTAATATCAGCTCAGATTTAGGCATTACTATTTTGGCCAGTACCGTGTCACTAACACCAGGCACCGTTAGTGCTGAGGTCTCAAAAGACAAAGCCTGGTTGTATATTCACGCGTTGCATTTGGATAACGAAGTCGAACTGATTGAATCCATTAAGCAGCGTTACGAAGCGCCTATTAAGGAGATTTTTGGATGCTAAGTTGGACAATTCTCATTGTCGCAGTGTGTATTTGTGCGGCGTTAATCTTAAATTTGTGGCGATTAATGAAAGGCCCAACCGTATCTGATCGGATTCTGGCATTAGATACCATGTACATTAATGCGATCGCACTCATCTTGTTGTACGGAATTTATGTAAAAAGTGCACTGTATTTTGAAGCGGCGGTGTTGATCGCCATGCTGGGCTTCGTTAGCACGGCGGCTTTATGTAAATATTTACTTCGCGGCGACATCATCGAATAGGATTTATCATGCCTTTTTATCTAGAAATTATAATTTGTGTCTCGCTGTTGATTGGTGGCGTATTCTTGCTGGTTGGCTCTTATGGTTTGGTTCGATTGCCAGACCTATATATGAGGCTACATAGCCCAACAAAAGCTTCCACACTTGGCATTACTGGGGTATTGCTGGCATCGATGATTTTCCAAAGCCATTTGAAAGGTTTTTTATCGATTCAAGAGCTGTTGATTACCTTGTTTCTTTTGATCACTGCGCCTGTGGCAGCCAACATGATTGCGAAAACAGCACTGCATCAGCGGACGCAGCCGGTGGAAAAAACCAAAAACCCAGAATTGATCGACATCGTTAGAGATCGCGAGTCACCTAAGCAATCTCAGCACGAGGAATAAGCAATTTCGCTACTAACGGGCTCTTCATGGGTTTATGGAAGAAGTAGCCTTGAAAAATCTCACATCCTAAAGACTTCAGCATGTTCACTTGCGGAGCGGTTTCTACGCCCTCCGCGACAATCAACAATTCCAAACTGCGTGCCAGATAAATAATTGTTTCGCAGATTTTTGCGTCTTCCGTATGAGAGTCGCACTCCTCCACAAACGACTGATCAATCTTTAAAATATCCAAAGGCAAACGCTTCAAGTAGCTTAATGAAGAGTAACCTGTTCCAAAGTCATCGACCGATATTTTTATGTTCAATGCTTTCAGTTCTGCCATCACATCGATGCAACGCTGAATATCTTGAAGCAATACCCCTTCGGTAATCTCAATTTCTAGATAGCGACCTTCAATACCATAGTACGACAACCTCTCTGAAATATAAGTCACCAACGCATCCGAGACCAAATGCCGCCCGGATAAATTAACCGCAACAGGAACTATTGATAAATTCTGATCTCGCCACGCCTTGAGTTGCATTAAAGCTTGGTCAATGACCCATTCGTCTATTTTTATGATCAAGTCTGACTCTTCGGCAATGGGAATAAAATCCGCAGGAGGAACCAAGCCTTTCACAGGATGATTCCAACGAATTAGCACTTCTAACCCTAATATGTTGTCCTTTTCCATCTGCACTTTCGGCTGGTAAACCAAATAGAATTGTTCCGAAGCCAATGCGTCATTCACTTCTTTCTCAAAACTAAATTTTTTCGTCACGGCGTTGGTCATATTGGGGGTAAAGAATTGCGCATTATCTCGTCCTTTTTCTTTTGCCCAATACATCGCTATATCCGCTTGCTGAATCAGCTTATCCGCATCCAATACTTGCTCACCACTTCGCGCAATCCCAATACTGGTTGGAATCGTAAAGTACTGATCATTTAACTGAACCGGAACACGCATGATTTCGAGTATTTTCTCAGCACGCTCAGACATTCGAGCGTCACTGACGCTGTGTGTCATCATCAAGACAAACTCATCCCCTCCCCAACGAGCAATAACATCTCGTGAATCGGAGACAGCGGTTAACCGTCTAGCCACCTCACACAACAGTTCGTCACCTGCTTTATGCCCTAATGTGTCGTTGATGATTTTAAAATTGTCCAAATCCAAAAACAGCAAACCAACGGATGTTTTTTGGCGACTTGCAAACAGTAGAGCACTCACCAGTGAATCCATTAGATAGGTTCGGTTATACAAACTGGTCAATGGATCGCTGTAAGCCAGAAACTTTAAACGTTGCTGCAACTTGGCGTGCCGCGTCATATCCCTAATATGAAGTGTGTACTCACTTTCTTGCAATGTCTTGGTATTTGCTTTGGTAATGGCTATTTCAGCAGGAAAATGGTGATTAGGACCACGCTGTAAACGAAAAGGGTTTCGTCTGTTTAAAATAAGCCCATTCGATGAAGAAAACCCCGAATTTAAGCTATCAAAAATTTTAATCCGGTCTTCTTCCAATACAAACAATCCAATAAAGCTTTTACCTTGAACTTGGGTCTTTAAACACCCAAACGTGCGCTCTGCGGCAGGGTTAAACTCCATAACAGAACCAAAACGGTTGATCGTAACAATACAATCCATAGAAGAATTCAAAATGGCCGATTTGCGCATCTCACTTTCTTGAAAACGCATCAATGCATCGTCACGCTGAGCAATTTCCGAGTTAACACGATCTATGACTTGATTGTACTTTCGCGCAATTTGCCCGACTTCTGTAAATGGCTCTTCAGGAACCGACTTGGAAAAGTCCGCGTTATTTTGCTGGTACTGCATGGAGGTCAACAAATCAAACAGCTCTGTAGTCGCTCTGTGCTCGGCCACATTCAAGCCTTGCTCTTCTTGCTCCTTAGTGGCTCGCAATGGCATATAGCGATTTAACAGCCACATGCCAGCGTAACCAACAATAAAGCAGTAAACTCCAATAACCACAATGCCAAGCGCTTGTGCCCAAAGCTGTTCGGTAAAACTCAAACCGTTGCCTATTTTGTCCGGCTGGCCAAACAACGCCACACTTAACGTTCCCCACATACCAGCAAATAAATGCGCGGGCACCACATCCAGAGCATCATCAAGACGCCAACGCTCCATAAATAGGCTGCCGTAATACACCACTACACCAGACACGCTTCCAATAACGACAGACGCAGCAGGCGAAACAACATGACAGGACGCGGTAATACCCACCAAACCGGCAATGGTGCCATTCAGCACAAAACCCACTTCCACATAACCGTCTCTAAAATAATTAATACCGGCCGCGATTAATCCCCCCCACGCCGCCGAAATAAAGGTGTTCAAAATGATCATTGGCACATCGCTCGTCAATGCCAAAGTACTGCCGCCGTTAAAACCAATCCAACCAAACCAAATTAACAAGGTCCCCAGAGCGGACAGCGGTAAATTGTTCCCCGGTGGTAAACGTATACCTTCCTCAAAACGCCCTAATCGAGGGCCAATAATAATGACCGCGGCCAAAGCAACCCAGCCACCCACCGAGTGCACCACGGTCGATCCTGCAAAATCAATAAAGCCAAGGTTTTCAAGCCAGCCACTTGGCCCTACTGAAGGGTATATACCGGACCATGCCCAATGCCCCACAACAGGGTAAATAATGGCACTTAATAATACGGTGATCGCCAGATAACCAATAAAAGTCATGCGTTCAGCTACGGCACCCGAGGTCAAGGTTGCCGCGGTGCCACAAAACATCATCTGAAAAAGAAAGAAACTGATTTCCCAAGGAGAGTGCTGGTCATCAAATAAGAAGTCACTGCTGCCAAACACACCAGCAACCGAATCCCCAAACATGATGCCAAAGCCAAACAACCAAAAAAGAGTGGTTGAGATAATAAAGTCGGATATGTTTTTTGCCGCGACGTTAATGCTGTTTTTACTGCGAATGCGGCCACTTTCTAAGCACAAAAAGCCAGCCTGCATCATAAACACCAATGCGGAGGCGACTAACAACCAATAGAATTCCGTCATATACACCCTAAATAGTAGAAATCGCACCAAAAAGATTCACGCAACATAACGAAGCGCCTAAAATGCACGCTGCATAAAAGCTCAAGTCTCAGAGTTCGACACTTGCCATCGCCACAAGGCCCTGTTTTTTATCATTCAATTGTTAAGCCAACTATTGGCAACTGGCCTCATCAGCATGCAATAAAAACAAAAAAGCCACTTAACAATGTATTAAGTGGCTGTTATTGCATAATGAATCATGCGGTCAAACGATCCGAAAATTAACCGTTTAAGGTAAGAACATTGGTCTTACTAATACGATGACGGTAAATCTCACGAAGATACTTAATTGCGTTTTTCACATTATTAATATCCAAACGGATATCATTAATAGACACAAAGCGTTGATTATTATCGATTAATTCACGGTATTTTTTCTCGTACATCGGCTTAATCGCGTACCAGTTAGTGTCTAAGATTTTTGCTGGATTCTCGTATGTCGTAAAAAACTTATCGACCAACGAATCATCAAACTCATCATCTTGAATCATCTGGATAATGGCTTTATCGATTTCGTCTGTGTAACGGTAATCATCACGAGCAAAACAGCGCTTCATGTAAGCCACCATAAGCGTTAAGAAGTCATCACTTAGGCATGGGCTTTTTGCGATCAATGTCGTTAATGACAAGTTTGCTGACGCACCAATAACCAAAGCATAGCGTTTCAACGTTGTATTAGGGCACAAACGGTTAAGATGCATTTTCAAACGATTCAATGCAGTAAACGACAGTTTGTAATCTCGCGGCAAAGAAATAATGGACACAATCGAAGAACAGTTTTTAAAGAAATGCAGGTGATTTAGTTCACTCGCATCGTAACCGCTCTTACGATAATTTTTGATCGCCTCACGATATCGATCTGATTCAACGGGCAATACACTCACCCCTTCAATCGCCGATGTGTCGTTATTAAAATGTGGCAACTCAATAGATCGACAGAACAAATCATCAATGTCGACTGTATCTTGGTGCGTCCCTTCACTCACAACACTTTCAGCGTAAGCAACCGCTACAGGACCAGCCAAACTCATAAACAAATCGTTGGCATCCAAACGGATGGTTTCAGCAATATCAATGCCGGCACGACGGAAATAGTCTTCATCGTAATCCGTTGTTACTGCTTGAGCGGTCAAAATATTAAAGATTTGTTGGGAAATATACTGGTTAGCGTATTTTTCCATCGTATTCACATCAATGTTATCAGCATCACCGCCATCTTCTTCTTCCGCATAACGCATAATGTCATTGGAAATCAACATCATGGAGTTCCACGGGCGGATGCGCTCCATCACATCTGCTGGTACTTCATCGTCTTCACGCTCTTCGTTGTAAGAGAAGTTCCACTCTTCTGAAATGTACTTCGTCAGTAAGCGGCCAGCATTAATGTGTAAGGCTTCTGAGATTTCAACATTTTTGCCAGAAATATTAGGCAAAATACAAATACCGGACGTGAAAATAGGTTCAAACACGAAACTATGGCGCTTGTCCGCCATTTGACTCTGATCAGAGCGGTAATCGAAGGTCTTACTCAAGTACGAGAACTGCTGAGCTAAACCAAATTCAGACGCCATACCAGAGCCCGTACCACCGCCTGCACTGAAGATATAAAAATACAGACGCGACTGATTTGCTTTAATGCCACAGGAGTCCACTAAATAAGAATGCATGTTCTTCCAGTGCTCATTGCGGAAAGTCGTTGCGTCTTTATTCAAAATTATTTTTGCAAGATACTGCCCTAAAATAGGCGCGTTACCCGCACCACCAGCATGAACTTCTGACAAGTCCATTATCTGCAACTTTTTGTATTCTTCTAAAAACTTCGTTCTACCTTCTTAGTTTGAAAAACGAATTCGCCCTTCAATGTCTTTATCCAAATCACCAAGTAAAACGATTGGTTCAATGAGAAAAACAGGCTTAAAGCCGTCTTTTCCTTCGATCGGAAGGTGTTTACGAATCCAACGCATTGGTCGGAACTCTCTTTCACTGTCTAAGATTTCTTGGCTTTCTACTTCTCGCATGTAGTTGGCTCTTGCATCGTAAACAAGCGATGCAACATCTAACGCGATATTTGATCCACAACGACCTAACCCAATTAGGCACACAGAGGGAAACACTTGATCATTAGTATTCTCTTCATCCGCCAATTGCGGGTGAATTCGATTACGAACAACATCCAGATTTTCTAAGATCTGCTCTAAGTTTGTCTCAGTAAAATAAAGGTGTTCTATTGGAAGATTTTCTTGGCTCATGCGGCATCCTTTTTGAAGCTAATAACTTACAACAGACAAATATTCACACCATTAACCAAAAAAGCTTGTTATTAAGCGGAAAGTTTACCCGTTAAATGCTCTACGTAATTCGTTGTCTTGTTAGTAGACATTGTGCAAACAATATCATCCTTAATATGGCAATGACACTAATATGCGATAGGTAGGTTTAAATTAACGTCAAAATAATCCGGACAGAGACGGCAAGAACCCCGATACACAGCGAACACGCTACGTCTTACTCGCATTCAAAGGAAGTGATTCGATTTAATGCGGTAAAAAAACGAATTTCTTTCTATTAAGATCATTTTTTGTACTACAATTTAAAAGATTTAAGATGATTTTTATAGGTGAGAGTTGTGTCCATTTCGTCGGTATCAAACAACCTTTTGTACATGCCTAGCTTTCCGTCTCAGGCAGATACAGACGTTCGCCCTGATTCAACTCGACAACAAGACCCTGTTCAATTGTCCGATAGAGCAAAACAAATGCTTTCAGCTCAGCGCCAGCCAACAGAGACGGACGAGTTAAACAAAGAAGAAGGCAAAGAATCTGTCCAGATTTCGTCCAGTATAGGTCGACTTTCTAGGGTGACTGGGTTGCAGCGAGAAGAGGTTGCGGCCTTGTATCGATCAATCGATAAATTAACCTAACCCCTTCTTCACCTATCGCTATTGACTGAACGCCATTAACTGAAGGTTAAATTATATTGTTCCGACACCAAGGAATCGGCTTCACGTTGTAAATTCGCTAGAGTTAATGGTCGGCTATCAAGCCACCCAGGCAAAAACTCAGCATGAAGGGTTTTGTTGTCCGCTTTTAAGGTAAAGATAGGCATATCGCCCTCTTTTCTGTCGTGGTGCAATAATATAGACAGCCTTAATAAAATAGACAGACGATCCAAATCCTGCTGGTCGCTCTTCGTGAAACGGTAATCCAAGGATTGCGAAAATTTTCGACGATGGCGCAATATCAAGTTTGCCAAAGCCTGTTGTTCCTGCTGCGAAAATCCAGGCATATCTGATTCGCTGATAATATATGCGCCGTGCTTATGGTATCGGCTATGAGAAATTCCAGCCCCAACCTCATGAAGCAAGCCAGCCCAACGTAGCAAATCTTCACTAGAGATGCTGTTTAGATTCCAATCTTCTTTTACCTGAGCCAAAGCAGACAAGGCGGTATGGGTCACTAATTTCGCTTGTTCTGTGTCGATATGATACTGGTTCAGCATGTAGTTAACGGTACGTTCACGAATATCAGTTTCAGCGTAACGCCCCATGATATCGTATAGAACGCCTTCCCTCAGCGCGCCGTTCGAGAAATCCATTTGTTTAATATCAAAGCATTCAAAGACCGCCGTCAATATGGCAATACCAGCAGCAAAAGTACTTTTACGCTCTGGCTTCAGTCCCACTAAATCAATGTTATCTGCATGACCAGCCGCAAATAATGCTTTCTGTATTTGCTTCAACGTTTTTAGAGTAATGCCTTTTTTACTCCAATTGTTCTCCTTGACTATATTAAAGGCCGCTTTGATCGTTCCAGACGAACCAATCGCCACATCCCATGTTTCATCAAGATAATCGTCTTGTATGCTCAATAGCTCCAATCGAGCGGCTGTCACCGCTTTTTGGAAGTTCGACTTATTGATCACGCCATCATCAAAGAATCGCTGTTTAAAGCTCACACACCCCATGTGAAGGCTTTCTGTCAGGATTGGCTCCAGTTGTTTGCCAATAATGAATTCTGTACTGCCACCACCGATGTCAACAACCAGTCGTTTGGCATCACCATGATCCATGGTTCGAGCGACACCCACATAAATCAATCGCGCCTCTTCCCGACCGGCAATAATTTCAACAGGGTGACTCATGATGTCCATGGCTTTGCCAATGAAATCATAGCGATTTTTCGCCACTCTTAATGCGTTGGTGCCCACTACACGAACAGAGCCTGGCGGCATGTCTTCGATAACCTGGGCAAACTGCGCCAAACAATCTAAGCCGCGTTGCTGTGACTCGTCGTCTAATCGACCATTCACTAAACCTGCGGCCAACTGAACCTTGTCGCCAAACTCTCCAGTAATACGTAATTGTCCATGTGTAACCTGAGCGACAACCATGTGGAAACTGTTCGACCCTAAATCAATGGCCGCAATTTTTTCAAACGGAAAGTCATGAGATTGTTGCAAAAAGAGTGATTGCATTCAGAAAGCCTTACGTTACAGAAGTCTTATTTAGAACAAGAGTATATCAGTTACTTGATGCTGTCATTGCCAACAAGCGGCCAAAAACAACATCAGATTAGATGAATTTTTTATAAAATTTTATCCGTTTTCTCGAAATGCAAGGGTTTAAAGCCATAAGAACGCCAAAAAAGCGAAGTAGATACGGAGAAACACCTTGCTTTGATCAAAAAATTACCAGAAAGTGTTTTTTTACTGAGTTTGACTATAGACCTCGCCTTTAAGTCGAACTATAGTATGGATGGTCTTAATTGCGATGTTTATACAAACATGCGCCATTAAGATCCCAATCAAATTGTTTCGCGCTGTATTGGCTTTGCCCTATCCGGGCTACTTTAAACCAGAACAACTATCTAACCATCTTGTTTTGTGTTTATGGGTGCCGAGTAGCTGATACATTGTTAGATACTTCCAGACACAAATTATTGTTATTTATTGATTAACTCTAATTCCGTCATTTTTCCTCAAATGAGCTAATACAAAACCCGTTTATGAACCTTACCGACTTAAAACAGAAATCAGTACACGAACTTTTAGACATCGCAGCAGAAATGGGCCTAGACAACATGGCTCGTTCACGTAAACAAGATGTTATTTTCTCAATCTTAAAGCGACATGCAAAAGGTGGAGAGGACATTTACGGCGACGGTATCTTAGAGATTCTTCAAGATGGCTTTGGCTTCCTTCGTTCACCGGACAGCTCATACTTAGCTGGCCCTGACGATATTTATGTATCTCCAAGCCAAATTAGACGATTTAACCTTCGTACTGGTGACACGATTGCCGGTAAGATTCGACCACCGAAAGATGGCGAACGCTACTTTGCTTTATTAAAAGTCAATGAAATCAACTTTGATAAACCAGAAAGTGTGCGTAACAAGATTCTTTTTGAAAACTTAACACCGTTGTTCCCAGATGAGCGCCTATTAATGGAAGCGGGTAATGGCTCGACTGAAGACGTAACATCTCGAATCATCGACCTTGTTGCTCCAATGGGTAAAGGTCAACGCGCCTTGGTGGTTTCTCCACCAAAAGCGGGTAAAACCTTCATGCTGCAAAACATCGCGAATGCGATCACTCGCAACAATCCAGAATGTCATTTGATCGTTTTATTGATCGATGAACGTCCTGAAGAAGTTACAGAAATGTCTCGTACCGTTCGCGGTGAAGTGGTCGCTTCTACATTTGACGAGCCACCTGCACGACACGTTCAAGTTGCCGAAATGGTCATCGAGAAAGCAAAACGTCTTGTAGAACACAAACGTGACGTGGTCATTTTGTTGGATTCCATTACTCGTTTGGCTCGAGCCTACAACACCGTCATTCCATCTTCCGGTAAAGTACTAACGGGTGGTGTCGATGCAAATGCTTTAGAACGTCCAAAACGCTTCTTTGGTGCAGCTCGTAACATTGAAGAAGGTGGCAGTTTAACCATCATCGCCACAGCGCTTGTTGATACAGGCTCGAAAATGGACGAAGTTATCTTTGAAGAATTTAAAGGTACTGGTAACTCTGAATTGCACTTAGACCGTAAGATCGCTGAAAAACGTACGTTCCCTGCGATTAATATTCGTCGCTCTGGCACTCGTCGTGAAGACCTTTTAACATCAGAAGATGAATTACAACGTATGTGGATTCTTCGTAAGCTGTTGAATCCTATGGAAGATGTTGCTGCGACAGAATTCCTTATCGATCGCCTGAAAGTCACTCAAACGAACGACGAGTTCTTTGAATCAATGAAAGGCAAAAACAAGTAAGTAGACTTTTTGCAGTAATAAAGTCTGCTATCAAAAACCACTTTCCGAAGTGGTTTTTTTTTACTTACACAATAAACATGATGCATTATCAACGTCTGCTCGCTTTCCGTATTCAAGGTAAGGGCAACCTATATTGGAGTAGTTTAAATGAAAGAGATTACCGCGACGGTAAACGCTGTCGAATTAATGAACCAAAATGTTTACCGCATTACCTTAAAAGTAGAAGACTTTACTTTTGAAGCGGGTCAATACTTAATGATTATGCTGCCCACAGGCGAACAAGTTCCTTACTCTATCGGCAGCGCACCGCATGAATTACCTACTTTAACCCTGTACGTGCTGGTTTCAGATCCTAGCTCACTGGCCAACAAAGTCGTTGAACACATTAAATCAAGCGACTCAATTACCATCAAAGCACCAGGTGGTGACTGCCATATTGCTAACGGTGTTTTAGAGACTGCCCCCGATAATATTTTATTGATCGCTGGCGGAACCGGATTTGCCCAAATTAAAAGTGTATTCAGCCATTTGGTGGAGCAGAACTTTACTGGGAACGTTTCCTTTTATTGGGGATTAAGAACCCCTATGGATGTTTTTGCTCAAGACTGGCTGGAAGAAGCACATAAATACACGCCTTTTTCACTGGATGTGATTGTCAATGACAGCAACGATGAGTGGCACGGCCGAAGCGGTTGGTTGTATGAAGCGGTTTTGGCAGACCATCCTGATCTAAGTAAAAGTGCGGCGTTTATCAGTGGCTCTGTCGGTATGGTATATGGAACACTGGATCAGCTGGAAGCAAAAGGGCTCAGCAAAGAGCGGTGTTTTTCTGATGTTTTTGCTTATGCGCCACACCCAGACAAACCAAAACTGTAAACAAAAAAAAGAGGCAACACGTGTTGTCTCTTTTTTATCTACGGACGGTAATCGTAGAAAAATTACGCCGCAGTACGAACTGTGTCCCACAATGCTGTAATATTCTCTTGGTCTGCATCGGTAACGCCTTCTGCCACCAGCGTTTCTTGCAGGATACCCGTAAAAGCAGCGTCAAATTCGCTCTGCCCTTCACCTTCAACACTACTATGCAGCCCTAATAGACCCAGTAAATATGCACAGTAAAATAGCTGATCACCTTCTTCAGCGTGGTGCTCCATATCTCGTAATGTGTCACACAATTGGTCTGCGCGCTCTGCAAAAGTCATCGTCATATTCCATCTCACCATGTTCGTTTTTTATCGCCTGCAATACAAAAAAGCTGGGGAGTGCCCAGCTTTTTTACGCTCATTACTTGCGAAGTAGATTAAGGTTTTAGCTTTAAGGTTTCTAGCGTTTTAGCACGAATAGAAAGAAGCAAGTCTGTATTGTCTACCAATGATTCACCGTAGGACGGAACCATTTCTTTCATTTTAGATTGCCAATCAGCCGACTTAACACGCTCAACAAAACAGCGCTCTAGAATACCAATCATAGTATTCACCGTCGTTGATGCTCCAGGAGAAGCGCCTAGCAATGCCGCAAGAGAACCGTCTTCTGTCGTAATGGCTTCAGTACCAAACTCCAGTTTGCCGCCCGTTTTATCGTCTTTCTTGATAATTTGAACGCGCTGTCCAGCGTAAGCCAACTCCCAATCTTCGTCTTTTGCATCAGGGAAAAATTGACGCAATGAATTACAACGATCTTTATGAGATTGCATCACTTCACTGATCAAATAACGAGTCAGATCCATGTTGTTTTTACCAACGCTTAACATGGGTTTAATGTTGTCAAAGCGCACACTCTTCGGTAAATCAAAGAACGACCCTGTTTTCAAAAACTTGGTCGTAAAACCAGCAAAAGGACCAAATAAGATGGCTTTTTTGCCATCAATAATCCGAGTGTCTAAATGCGGTACAGACATAGGCGGCGCACCAATAGGCGCAGCACCATACACTTTAGCAAAGTGCTGTTCTACCAATTCAGGTTTCTCACACACTAGCCACTGACCACTAACAGGGAATCCACCAAAACCTTTCCCTTCCTTAACTTCTGCTTTTTGCAGCAAAGGCAACGCCCCGCCACCGGCGCCTAAAAAGACAAATTTTGCGTCAACCGTTGTACGAGCGCCATTTTGTTCAAGTGTGACATCCCATCGACCATCCGCACGTTTCTGCAGATCTTTTACTTCGCAGTTCAATTCTAGATCGAAGTTTTCTAGGGCTTCTAAATGCTTGCTCATATTACGAGCAATGGCACCAAAGTTGACATCAGCACCGTGTTCCACTCGTGTCGCTGCAAGAGGCTCACTGTCATCACGATTGTTCATAACAAGAGGCATCCACTCCTGCATTTTTTCACGATCTTCTGTGTATTGCATTTCTTTAAAAGCAGGATGCGAACTCATTGCGTCATAACGTGCTTTTAACATTTTGACGTTGCGCTCACCCCAAACAAAACTTTGATGAGGCACACGATGGATAAATTCTTGTGGCGCAGGCATCAGACCTTGTTCGACTAGGTAAGACCAAAATTGAAGGCTAATTTCAAAAGCCGCGTTGATATTCACCGCTTTATCAATGTTAACGGAGCCATCAGCATTTTCAGACGTGTAGTTTAACTCGCAGTATGCGGCATGGCCTGTACCAGCATTGTTCCAGCCATCTGTACTTTCTTTTGCAACGCTTCCTAAACGCTCGACCATCAACATGGTCATGCTAGGATCCAATTGCTTTAGTAACACTCCTAGGGTGGTGCTCATAGCACCTCCCCCGACTAGTAAAACGTCTACAGAATTTGAGGTCATATGATTTCGCCGTGTCATAGCCAATTGTGAATTTGAGAGTGGCGGAGAAATTAGGCTTTTGGCCAACAGCAGATATGTCGAATCCACTGTCTGCTTCTCCACTCCCCTCTTCAGAACGCCTTTGCTCGTATGCTGAAGTTAACAAACTAACAGCGGTTAAGGGATTCTGAGCAGGTGTGATTTGATTATACGGATTTTGAAAAACAATGTCTTGAGACCTTAGTATAAGAATGTAGATATATCCACATTTCAACACTCATGATTCCAGACATTTTATTGACTTTAGCGACAAGAAGGACGATGTTAGCAACATTAATAAAAAACATGCTTCGATTATGCTGCTATATTGAATTAAAAATATTCAATATAAATATACTAAATCCTCTCCATTTAGATACTGAGGAGTATGACGATGAAAGCACAAGATATCATGGTAAAAAATGTCATCTGTGTGGACATGGATGAACGCTTACCGGTTGTGAAAAACCTCATGCAGAGCAACGGCTTTCACCACCTTCCTGTCACCGAAAAGGGCAAATTGGTTGGTATCATATCAGACAGAGATTTACTGCGCTTGATTAGCCCTTTTATTGACAGTGTTTCTGAGCAAGCCAGAGACTTAGACACGCTTAATCGAGCCGCACATCAAGTCATGACACGCCAACCCATTACAGTAAAAGCAGACACGCCAGTGGAGGACATTGTTGCTTGGCTAAAACGAGTAGACATTTCCTGCTTACCCGTCACCGACAACGAAGAACATGTCATTGGCATCATATCGTGGCGCGATCTAGTCAATCACGCCACGTTTAAAGATTAGTGGGTTTGTGCTTGGTCGCCCAATAAACCCACAAAATCGCTTTCTGTGAACTCATATTTTTCAGCACAGAACTGACAATCTACCTTGATGCTGCCTTGTTCAATTAAAAGCTCACGAATTTCTTCTGTTCCAAGGGACATCACAGCATCCAACGTACGCTGGCGGGAACAAGAGCAACCAAACTGCATTGTCTTGATGTCATACAATCGCACTTCTTCTTCATGGTACAAGCGATGCAGCAGTTCACCCGTTTCAAGGCCCAGAAGTTCTTCTTCCTTCACGGTGGACGCCAAATGAGTTAAGCGCTCCCAGGCATCTTCATCGCCCTCTTTCGCTTGCTCTTCAGGTAAACGCTGTAAGAATAAACCACCGCATTGTGCACCATTCGCCGCCAGCCACACTCGGCTTGGCAATTGCTCAGATTGTGAGAAATATTGCTCAAGGCATTCACCCAACGTATCACCAACAATCTCAACAATGCCTTGATAGCGCTGTCCATTGCGAGGCTGAATCGTAATGGCTAAGTACCCACCTTCAAGCACCTCTTTTAACGAAATCACATCAGGAACGTCTTGAGATTCATCCCATTGCGCAATACCACGAAGATTTTGATGCTCATCGCATTCCGTCATCAAAGTCGATAAAAAACCATTACCTTTGGCTTGAATAGACAACACACCGTCTATTTTAACAATGTCTCGCAATAGCGCGATTGCTACAACAAACTCACCAAGGAGTTTTTCTAATGCCAGCGGATAGTCTTTACGCTTAATAATTTCTTGATAAGCATCATTTAATAACACACGTTCACCACGAACATTGCTGTTATCAAAAGAAAAACGCTGTATTTCATTTATGGTTGGATTATTCACAAAGCACACCTTGTCTGGCGCAAGCCTGACGTAAAAAGTTCAAATTAATAATCCCGCCATTTTACCCTTGAGCAACGCAATCATCCACTTTAAACAGTGATAACTGGGAATATGTACTGGGAATATGCACGCTTGCTATTTCGTTTACTTTGACAGCACTCTAAAATGTTCGCATTGTGCTTTCTATTGAAAAGACGATTAAAACGATCCACATCACTTCTCATTCATCGAGATAAGAGATTTCGAGTTTTTATGATCCAATTTACGGAAGTTAGTTTACAGCGCGGCACCCAATTTTTACTGGAAGAGGCTACGCTCACCATTTTTGAAGGCCAAAAAGTGGGACTTATCGGTGCCAATGGCGCTGGAAAATCGTCTTTATTTGCCATGATCAAAGGCGAACTACACGCCGACACTGGCGAAGTAATTTTACCAGGCCAACGTCGCATCGCCTTTATGGCCCAGGAAGTAGAAGAGACTCAACGCAGTGCGCTAGCGTATTGTTTGGATGGCGATGATCGACTCAGAGACATAGAAAGCCATATTGCCAAAGCACAAGCAAACAACGACGATCAGGCCCATGCCCATTGGTTAGGAGAGTACGAAAACGCCCACGGTTATACGGCACAATCACGCGGGGAGACTCTACTGCAAGGTCTAGGCTTCAAAATGGCAGACATGAAAAGACCAGTGTCAGATTTCTCAGGTGGTTGGCGCATTCGTCTAAACCTTGCCAAAGCCTTGATGTGTCCTTCCGACGTTCTCTTGCTTGACGAACCAACCAACCATTTGGATTTGGATGCGGTTATGTGGCTGGAAAACTGGCTACGCCAATATCCGGGAACGCTGCTACTTATTTCCCATGACCGTGATTTTTTAGACGGTATCTGTAGTCATATTGTTCATCTTTATCAAAAACAGCTAGTGCTTTATAAAGGCAACTATTCCGACTACGAGCGCCAACGCGCGGAACATCTAGCGCAACAACAAGCCAACTATGAGAAACAACAAGAGAAACGCGCGCATTTACAACAATATGTGGACCGCTTCCGGTATAAAGCAGACAAGGCCAAACAAGCACAAAGCCGTCTGAAAATGCTTGAGAAAATGGAAATTATTGGTCCAGCTCATATTGACTCGCAATTTGAATTTTCGATTCCTGTGGCCGAAAAAACATCTCAACTGTTGGTCAATTTATCGGAAGCTGACCTAGGTTATACGTCTGAATCTGGCGCTAAAACCGTTCAGCTTGGCAAGACCAATTTCGCCCTTCGTGATGGACAACGCATTGGCCTGCTTGGTCCAAACGGCGCAGGCAAATCGACTCTAATCAAATCCATTGTTGGCGAAATAGGTGTATTGGCGGGCGATCGAATCTTGGGAGAGAATCTAAAAATCGGTTACTTTTCTCAGCACCAACTCAGCGCCCTCGATTTAGACGCTTCGCCATTGCTCCATATCCAACGCCTCACTCCCAAAATACTTGAAAGTGACATTCGTCGTTATCTTGGTGGTTTTGGCTTTATTGGTGATGACGCACTTCGTCCCGTCAAAGGCTTTTCTGGAGGAGAAAAAGCCCGTCTTGCCTTATCGTTAATCTCTTGGACAAAACCAAACTTATTGGTGCTTGATGAGCCAACCAACCACTTGGACATTGAAATGCGTCAGGCCTTAACCGAGGCCTTACAAGAGTTTCCTGGCTCAATCTTATTGGTGTCTCACGATCGCCATTTATTGAACAGCACCGTTGATGAGTTTTACCTTGTCGCTGACAACAAAATCCAAGCCTTCGACGGTGATCTGCCCACTTATCATGCATGGTTGCAAGCAAGACAAGCCACGGCGGCGCAGCTAGAAAAAGGCGAACAAGCTGGGGATAAAATCGACAAAGTGGACCGCAAAGAAGAGCGCCGCAAAGCCGCTGAAATGCGAGAAAAATTACGCCCTCTTCGTAAACAAATTGAAAAACACGAAAAAGCCGTTCAAACAGCGCAAGAGCATCTTGATCGAATTTCTGAGGACATGGCGGACTCAAGCCTTTATGAAGCGGACCAAAGGGACAAGCTACAAAAACTCCTAAGCGAAGAAGCCAAGTGGAAAAAAGCCCAAGCAGAAAGTGAAGAAGCGTGGTTTGAAGCACAAGAGCAACTCGAAGAAGCGGAAGCGCTATTGTTGTGAAATTAACCAACCTTATTGGGTGACTTCGCTAAAAAAGAGAGAATAAACAAAGACTAAGTGCTATTAATCTGTAAAGTTTTGCTCTAACACAACGCTTTTACAAAGGCACTGTCTTAATATTGTAACAATACTAAAGTACATTCATACACAGCGAAAAGGAGAGATATTGGATGACATTTCCATACACTCGTATGCGCCGAATGCGTAAAAATGATTTTTCTCGCCGCCTGATGCGCGAGCATCGCCTAACTGCAGACGACTTAATCTACCCCATGTTTATTATCGAAGGCCAAAATGTGCGCGAAGCCATTCCTTCAATGCCAAACATTGAGCGCCTATCCATCGACTTACTACTTTTAGAAGCAAAAGAACTGGTCGAATTGGGTATTCCAACGATTGCATTATTTCCTGTCATCGAAAGCGACAAAAAGTCATTGCTCGCCGAAGAAGCTTACAACCCAAATGGATTGGTACAACGGGCCGTTCGCGCGCTAAAAGCTGACTTCCCTGAACTTGGCGTATTAACAGATGTGGCGCTGGATCCTTATACCACCCACGGCCAAGATGGCATCATTGACGATAGCGGTTACGTTTTAAACGACATCACCGTTGACACGCTTGTCAAGCAAGCCTTATCCCATGCGCAAGCTGGCGCTGATGTTGTTGCACCATCAGACATGATGGATGGGCGCATTGGTGAAATACGCGATGAACTGGAAGCCGAAGGTTTTATTAACACCTTAATCATGGCCTACGCCGCCAAATACGCCTCTGCGTATTACGGCCCTTTCCGTGATGCAATTGGATCAAGTGGCAACCTTGGTAAAGGCAATAAATTTACCTACCAAATCGACCCGGCCAATTCTAACGAAGCCATTCGCGAAGTGATGCTCGACATAGAAGAAGGCGCCGACATGGTCATGGTAAAACCCGGTATGCCTTACATAGACATTGTACGTCGAGTTAAAACTGAGCTTGAAGTGCCAACTTTCGCATATCAAGTAAGCGGTGAATACGCCATGCACATGGCCGCTTTTCAAAACGGTTGGCTAGATAAAAACACAGTAATGATGGAATCACTACTGGCATTCAAACGCGCTGGTGCAGATGGCATCCTTACCTATTTCGCAAAAGATGCAGCACGCCTGCTAAAAAGTTAACAATTCAACCTTTTAGTGAAATAAGTACATTGAATCGGTGACCAGCAGGCTGCGTTGGTGTAATTTGTTAGTATATGCCTACATTTGTAGGCAAAAGGAACAAGCATACCAACAACACTATAAAATGGTATTTAGAGAGAATATAAGCACATGTCTGAGCAGTCGGTGAACGAAATAGATAAAAAAGAATCCACGCCTAGCGTCCCTCTGGAGCTGGACGCTGAATTGGTATTGGAACCCATTCCGGAACAACCTCAAGACCCTAACAAAATAGCAATTGAGGAGCGTCTCCCAGAAGAAATTGATCTGGCGGATCCAGAACTCTATTTCAACCGCGAGCTGAGTCACCTCCAATTTAACGCTCGAGTGCTTGAGCAGGCCATGGACGAAAACCACCCTATCCTAAACAGATTAATGTTTTTGTGCATTTTTAGCTCTAACATGGATGAATTTTTTGAAATCCGTGTCGCGGGTCTAAAAAGCCAATTGGAATACAGCCGTGAAAAAAATGGCCCCGATGGGATGCACCCCAAGAAAGTACTCGGTCTAATTAGCGAACATGCTCACAAGCTAGTACGTCGCCAATACCGAATTCTCAACGATATTATTTTGCCTAAGCTAGCAACAGAAAACGTTAAGTTTATTCGTCGTACTGTTTGGAACGAAAAACAAGCCGCTTGGGTGAAACGATACTTCCGCGATAACGTATTGCCTATTATCAGCCCAATTGGCCTTGACCCAGCTCACCCATTTCCTCGACTGGCAAACAAAACCTTCAACTTCGTAGTCGAATTAGAAGGTCGTGATGCTTTTGGACGTGAAAACGGCTTAGCCATTGTGCCTGCACCAAGTTCATTACCCCGCTTGGTAAAATTACCTGATGACGTCTGCGAAGGTGGAGACAATCTGGTCTTTCTGTCTTCTATTATCCACGCTCATGCGGATCAATTATTCCCTGGCATGACGGTCAAAGGGTGTTTCCAATTCCGGCTTACTCGTAACGCTGACTTAGAAGTAGATTCAGACGACATCGGCGTCGATTTGGCAGGCGCGCTACGTACAGAACTACAAAGTCGCCATTACGGCAGTTCAGTACGTTTAGAAATCGCAGAAAACTGCCCTCTCCATATTGTCGACTCTCTGTTAAAACAGTTTGATCTAGAGCAACAAGATCTATACCGCATTGACGGCCCTGTTAACCTCAGTCGTCTTATGGCAGTCCTTGAGCTCGTTGATCGTCCTGACCTGATGTACCCTCCTTTTTCTCCAGGGCTGCCACGCAAACTGGCCAGCTCTGGCGGCTTATTTGAGGCGATTCATCAACGCGACTATCTACTCATGCACCCGTTTGAAAGCTTTTCACCTGTCATTGATTTATTAAGCGAAGCAGCCAAAGACCCCAATGTGGTTGCTATCCGTCAAACTCTTTATCGAACAGGTTCACGCTCACCAATTGCCAACGCATTGGTGGAAGCCGCTCGAAACGGCAAAGAAGTTACTGTAGTCATCGAATTGCGTGCTCGCTTCGACGAGGCTGAGAACTTAGCGCTTGCAAGCCGCTTACAAGACGCAGGTGCAATTGTGGTTTATGGTGTTGTTCGACATAAAACCCACGCGAAAATGATTCTAATCGTCCGTCGTGAAGGTGCTGACTTAACTCGCTATGTTCACTTAGGCACAGGCAACTATCACGCAGGTAACGCTCGTCTTTACACAGACTATAGTTTCATGACATGTGATAAAGAGATTGGTGACGATGTTCATCGTGTCTTCCAGCAACTAACGGGAATGAGTAAAGAGTTAAAGGTGAAAAAGCTATTGCACGCCCCTTTTACTCTTCGCGACCGCTTATTGGAAATGATCAACAGAGAGGCAGAAAATGCGCTAAGAGGCGAACCCTCTCGAATCATCATAAAAGTAAACTCACTGACAGAGCAGAGGCTGGTTCAATCGCTTTATAAAGCTTCTCAAGCTGGTGTAAAAATCGACCTGATTGTTCGAGGCATTTGTACGTTACGACCTGGTATTAAAGGCATATCTTCTAATATTAGAGTAAGAAGCATCATAGGACGTTTCCTAGAACATACCCGCGTCTACTACTTCTACAACAACCGAAACCCTCAAGTGTATTTATCTAGTGCTGACGGCATGGATCGTAACCTCAATAACCGTATTGAAGTCGCCTTTCCTCTTCAAGATTATAAACAGACTCGCCGAGTGAAAAAGGAACTAGAGTATTACCTAACAGATAATACGCAAAGCTGGATTTTACAAAGCGATGGCTCATATCAGCTATCCAAGCCAAGAAAAGGCGAATACCGTAGCGCTCAACGGGCGCTATTAAGTGAACTAGCAGACAACACACGATAAATAGTTACTTTTAAACATAAGCTCAGCATTAGCTGGGCTTTTTTTGTGTATAAAATTAGGAGTTATCCTCAGAATATTCCAATAAAAACAAAATAGAGTCGGAGTAAGTAAAACGAAGGAAAAATAAATATTCGCCCATAACGAAAAAACCCCACCCTGCATAGCAGGATGGGGTTTCTCTTTGTTTAAAGCTTGACGACGACCTACTCTCACATGGGATCTCCCACACTACCATCGGCGATGGCGCTTTTCACTTCTGAGTTCGGGATGGGATCAGGTGGTTCAACGCCTCTATGACCGTCAAGCAATTCGTTTTGCGTTTGTTCTGAGCTGCACTGTGTTGTGCGCTGACCTTTTAAGGTTAGCTTGACTCAAAACACGCGAATACGTGCTTGGATCTTTAACAATTCATTTTGAAATAGTGATAACCAAGTATCAAACCGATGCTCATCATTGCTGATGTTGTATCGTATCTGTGTCTTTGTCATTTTGATGATCTTGAGCTTTCACTCTCTTCATCTAAAACCACTTTGGTGTTATATGGTCAAGCCTCACGAGCAATTAGTATTGGTTAGCTCAATGCCTCACAGCACTTACACACCCAACCTATCAACGTCCTAGTCTCGAACGGCTCTTTAGGGGACTTATGTCCCAGTGAGATCTTATCTTAAGGGAGGCTTCCCGCTTAGATGCTTTCAGCGGTTATCCCGTCCGAACATAGCTACCCGGCAATGCCACTGGCGTGACAACCGGAACACCAGAGGTTCGTCCACTCCGGTCCTCTCGTACTAGGAGCAGCTCCTCTCAAATCTCAAACGTCCACGGCAGATAGGGACCGAACTGTCTCACGACGTTCTAAACCCAGCTCGCGTACCACTTTAAATGGCGAACAGCCATACCCTTGGGACCGGCTTCAGCCCCAGGATGTGATGAGCCGACATCGAGGTGCCAAACACCGCCGTCGATGTGAACTCTTGGGCGGTATCAGCCTGTTATCCCCGGAGTACCTTTTATCCGTTGAGCGATGGCCCTTCCATACAGAACCACCGGATCACTAAGACCTACTTTCGTACCTGCTCGACGTGTCTGTCTCGCAGTTAAGCGTGCTTTTGCCTTTACACTCTATGCATGATTTCCGACCATGCTGAGCACACCTTCGTGCTCCTCCGTTACTCTTTGGGAGGAGACCGCCCCAGTCAAACTACCCACCACACAGTGTCCTCGATCCGGATTACGGACCTGAGTTAGAACCTCAAACATACCAGGGTGGTATTTCAAGAGTGGCTCCATGCAAACTGGCGTCTGCACTTCAAAGCCTCCCACCTATCCTACACAAGTAGGTTCAAAGTTCACTGTGAAGCTATAGTAAAGGTTCACGGGGTCTTTCCGTCTAGCCGCGGATACACAGCATCTTCACTGCGATTTCAATTTCACTGAGTCTCGGGTGGAGACAGTGTGGCCATCGTTACGCCATTCGTGCAGGTCGGAACTTACCCGACAAGGAATTTCGCTACCTTAGGACCGTTATAGTTACGGCCGCCGTTTACTTGGGCTTCGATCAAGAGCTTCGCTTGCGCTAACCCCATCAATTAACCTTCAAGCACCGGGCAGGCGTCACACCCTATACGTCCACTTTCGTGTTTGCAGAGTGCTGTGTTTTTAATAAACAGTCGCAGCCACCTGGTATCTTCGACCGACTAGTGCTTACGGAGCAAGTCCTTCACACCGGCCGGCGTACCTTCTCCCGAAGTTACGGTACCATTTTGCCTAGTTCCTTCACCCGAGTTCTCTCAAGCGCCTTGGTATTCTCTACCTGACCACCTGTGTCGGTTTGGGGTACGGTTCCTGCATATCTGAAGCTTAGAAGTTTTTCCTGGAAGCATGGCATCAACCACTTCGCCCAAAAGAGGGCTCGTCATCAGTTCTCGGTCTTAAAAGGGCCCGGATTTGCCTAAGCCCTAAACCTACCGCCTTAAACACAGACAACCATCGCTGTGCTGGCCTAGCCTTCTCCGTCTCTCCATCGCAATATGCACGAGTACAGGAATATTAACCTGTTTCCCATCGACTACGCATTTCTGCCTCGCCTTAGGGGCCGACTCACCCTGCCCTGATTAACATGGGACAGGAAACCTTGGTCTTCCGGCGGGGGAGTTTTTCACTCCCCTTATCGTTACTCATGTCAACATTCGCACTTCTGATACCTCCAGCCTGCCTTACAGCTTGACCTTCAACGGCTTACAGAACGCTCCTCTACCATGCCTAGTAAACTAAGCATCCGTAGCTTCGGTGGCCAGTTTGAGCCCCGTTATATCTTCCGCGCAGGCCGACTCGACTAGTGAGCTATTACGCTTTCTTTAAAGGATGGCTGCTTCTAAGCCAACCTCCTAGCTGTCTAAGCCTTCCCACATCGTTTCCCACTTAACTGGCACTTTGGGACCTTAGCTGACGGTCTGGGTTGTTTCCCTTTCCACGACGGACGTTAGCACCCGCCGTGTGTCTCCCGTAATTGCACTCATTGGTATTCGGAGTTTGCATGGGGTTGGTAAGTCGGGATGACCCCCTAGCCCAAACAGTGCTCTACCCCCAATGGTGAGATACGAGGCGCTACCTAAATAGCTTTCGAGGAGAACCAGCTATCTCCGAGCTTGATTAGCCTTTCACTCCTATCCACAAGTCATCCCCAGCCTTTTCAA
>NZ_AP027271.1:0-470000 GCF_036322735.1 Marinomonas pontica | reverse complement strand
CGCCGCTCGTCAGCAGGAGCAAGCTCCCCTGTTACCGCTCGACTTGCATGTGTTAAGCCTGCCGCCAGCGTTCAATCTGAGCCATGATCAAACTCTTCAGTTAAAAAGTTTGCTTACTCAAAATCTATTACACTAACAATAACTTAATCATTTCATCGTCCCGAAGAACAACAAAACAACATAAAGCGAATTGACGTGTTAGACGTTTCGCAAGACTTCAATTTTTTTGATCGCTCACCCACTAACAAGTTAGCCAATGTCGATCTTCTGAAGCCTCTAGCGAGCGCCCACACAAATTATCTGATTATCTATTTTAAAGAGCGTTGCCGTTACACTTAAGCCACTTCGTTTCTCTGTGAGAGTGAAGCCCTGTCCGTGTCAGCGAGGGCGTATATTAAGGATCTACAGATTTTGTGCAACCCTTTTCGACACTTTCTTTCGATTTATTTTAAATAAAAGCAAATTCGTTCATAAAACCGTCAAAAACCATTATTTTTGGTTATAAAGCAACCAAACAAAGAGAGTTTACGCATTATCAATCCATCAATTCGGGCATATTCACAGAAACAGAACGCACTACTTTCATTCTCTGAGTGTCGATAGCCACTTGATAAGCCATTACCTCAACACCTTTTGCGACAACTTCTATAAAAGCTTGAGCATACTTTTTATCGATATGAGCAGCCGGTGTAACCGAATCAATCCCTGTATGACTAACACAAAAAAACATGACGGCACGATGCCCTTCTTCGACCATCTTCGCAAGCTCATATAAATGCTTACGTCCACGATCTGTTACCGCATCAGGAAAGTATCCTAATCCGTCTTCCTCTAATAAGGTGACGTTTTTGACTTCCACATAGCACTTGCGGCCATCACCGCCAGTGAGTAACCAATCAATGCGACTTTTCTCGCCATACTTCACTTCGGCTTTTTGTTTGGAATAGCCTAAAAGCTCTTTTACTACGCCATTGGCAATTGCTTCGCCTACTAATTTGTTTGGATAACCTGTATTGATACAGGCTAGATATTTCTCATCGACTTCCACCAGCTCCCATGTATAGGCAAGTTTACGCTTTGGATTGCCACTTTTAGACAACCAGACACGAGCATCATCTTGTTGGCAGCGTTTCATCGATCCGGTATTGGGACAATGAGCAACCACTACTTCACCATTGGGCAATTCAATATCCGATAAAAAGCGCTTATAGCGCTTAATCAATTTCCCCTCTATTAAGGGCGTTGGAAATTCCACAACAAAGCTCCAAAATGTTTCGAGATACAATACAAACAAAAACGGCTCTCTTTACTATAAAGAGAGCCGTTTCGTTAGACCATTAACACAGAAGGATTATTCCCACTCAATGGTAGCAGGTGGCTTAGACGATACATCGTAAGTCACGCGAGAGATGTGTTCGATTTCGTTGATAATGCGACCAGAAACCGTTTCTAGCAATTCGTAAGGAAGGTGAGCCCAACGAGCCGTCATGAAGTCGATGGTTTCAACGGCACGAAGCGCAACCACGTATTCGTAACGACGGCCATCACCTACTACGCCAACCGATTTAACAGGCAAGAAGACAGCGAAAGCTTGGCTTGTTTTATCATACCAACCTGAACGACGTAGCTCTTCGATGAAAATAGCATCGGCACGACGAAGAATGTCGGCGTATTCTTTTTTCACTTCACCCAAGATACGTACACCAAGGCCTGGCCCTGGAAACGGATGACGGTAAACCATATCGTAAGGAAGACCTAGTTCAAGACCTAGCTTACGCACTTCGTCTTTAAACAATTCGCGAAGCGGTTCAACCAACTCCATTTTCATATCGTCAGGCAAGCCACCCACATTGTGGTGAGATTTGATAACATGCGCCTTACCTGTTTTAGACGCAGCAGACTCAATAACGTCAGGGTAAATCGTGCCCTGAGCAAGGAAATCAATGCCATCTAATTTAGAAGACTCTTCATCGAAGATCTCGATAAAAGTATTACCAATGATCTTACGTTTTTTCTCAGGATCGTTTTCGCCAGCAAGCTTACCAAGGAACAAATCCTCTGCATCCACACGGATGACTTTTACACCCATGTTATCAGCGAACATTTTCATTACTTGATCGCCTTCATTCAAACGAAGCAAACCGTTGTCGACGAACACACAAGTCAATTGATCGCCAATCGCTTTATGAAGCAAGGCGGCAACCACAGAAGAATCGACACCACCAGACAACGCCAAAAGCACTTTCTTATCACCAACTTGCTCTTGCATACGCTCGATCGCATCTTGCGCAATATTCGCAGGTGTCCACAAAGTGTCACAACCACAAATATCGACGATAAAACGAGATAAAATACGGCCACCTTGTAATGTATGCGTTACTTCTGGGTGAAACTGTACACCGTAGAATTTCTTCGCTTCGTTCGCCATTGCCGCGATTGGGCAGCTGTCAGTTGACGCCATCAAAGTAAAGTCTTCAGGCATAGCGATCACTTTATCGCCGTGACTCATCCAAACATCAAGCAAAGCAACGCCATTGTTCGCGATATGATCTTGAATGCCATCAAACAACGCTGGGCCTTCGTGCTTACGGATTTGCGCATAGCCAAATTCACGGATTTCAGAACCTTGAACTTTACCGCCCAACTGCTCTGCCATAGTTTGCATGCCGTAACAAATACCAAATACCGGCACGCCCAATGTAAATACTGCTTCTGGGGCACGTGGAGAACCTGGCTCTGGAACAGATTCAGGACCACCAGCAAGGATGATACCTTTTGGATCGAAGTCGATAACTTCTTGGTCTTCCATATCAAAAGCACGAACTTCACAGTAAACACCGATTTCACGAACGCGACGCGCAATCAGCTGAGTGTACTGAGAACCGAAATCAAGAATAAGAATTTTATGAGCGTGGATATCTTGCGACATTATTAGCCATTCCTTTCACTCTGCTTTAAAAGAGCCACTCTTTTTGCAGAAGTAATCAATAAAATAGTAAGAGCAATAAATAAAGATGGGGCGTGTTGTACGCCCCATCTCAGTGTTAAATTATCGGGCGATTAGCCGACATGATAATTTGGCGCTTCTTTCGTAATCGTCACATCATGAACATGACTTTCACGCATACCAGCACCCGTAATCTGAGAGAACTGAGTCTTAGTACGCATTGTTTCAATATCAGCTGAACCAGTGTAGCCCATAGAAGAACGAACCCCCCCCATCAACTGATGAATCACAGCTGCCATTGGCCCCTTAGAAGGAACACGACCTTCGATACCTTCTGGAACCAATTTTTCAACACTGCTTGAATCTTGGAAATAACGATCGCTTGAACCCTGAGATTGAGACATCGCACCCAGCGAGCCCATTCCACGGTAAGCCTTAAATGAGCGCCCTTGGAAAAGAACCACTTCACCCGGTGCTTCATCAGTACCAGCCAACAAACCTCCTACCATGATAACGCTCGCGCCTGCTGCGATAGCCTTAGCAATATCGCCAGAAAAACGAACACCGCCATCAGCAATAACAGGAATGCCACGTGGGTTCATCGCTTCAGCCACATTCGCCACCGCACTGATTTGTGGAACACCCACACCAGCCACGATACGAGTAGTACAAATAGAACCTGGACCGATACCCACTTTCACGCCATCTGCGCCCGCGTCAGCAAGAGCAATTGCCGCTTCCGCTGTCGCAATGTTACCGCCAATAACCTGAATGTGAGGGAAATTTTCTTTTACCCAACGAACGCGATCAATAACGCCTTTAGAATGACCATGCGCCGTATCAACAACAATGATATCAACGCCCGCGTCAGACAACGCTTTCACTCGATCGCCAGTATCCGCACCAGTACCAACCGCAGCACCAACACGTAAACGACCTTGATCGTCTTTACACGCATTCGGGTAAGTCGTGGCTTTATTAAAATCGGTTACTGTAACCATGCCACGCAATTCAAATTGCTCATTCACAATCAGCACTTTTTCAATGCGATTTTCATGAAGCAATTTACGGATAGAACCAGATGAAGCCCCTTCAAGCGCCGTAACAAGACGATCTTTTGGAGTCATGATGTCAGAGACTTTTTTATCGTAGTCTTTAACAAAGCGAACATCACGGCTAGTCACAATACCAACCAAATCGGAACCTTGAACAACAGGTACACTTGAAATGCTATTCGCTGCCGTCAGATCCATAAGCTCTTGAACGCTGGCTTCAGGATTGATAGTAACAAGATCGCGAACGATGCCGCTTTCGAATTTTTTCACACGACGAACTTCACGAGCTTGCTCTTCAATGGTCAAGTTTTTGTGCACAATGCCAATGCCACCTTCTTGAGCCAGAGCAATCGCCATGCGATGTTCTGTAACGGTATCCATCGCAGAAGACGTCAGTGGAATATTTAACTCGATGTCTTTAGTGATTTTCGTTTTGAGGCTAACATCCTTAGGAAGAACTTCGGAATAGCCGGGGATAAGCAATACGTCATCAAACGTTAAAGCTTCTTGCACGATTCGTAACATAATGGGGAGTTTCCAATGCCAACAAGGGTGTTAAGATGGCAAGTAATTCTACTCCTTTAGTTGCTTTCGGTAAATCAAAACCACGAGAGATTGATGAAAAATTTTACAACGTCGGCGTCACAAGAAACCGCTTTTACCGTATCGCAGCTAAATAGACAGATACAACAACTACTTGAAGCCAGTTTACCGTGGATTCTTGTAGAAGGAGAAATCTCCAATCTCGCCAAGCCCGGCTCCGGCCATTGGTACTTTTCCCTTAAAGACGACAAAGCGCAAATACGCTGCGCCATGTTCAAAGGCAAAAATGCCGCTGTGCGATTCAAACCGAAAGATGGCGACATGGTTCGTCTGCGTGCTCGCGTCACTTTCTATGGTCCTAGAGGCGATTGCCAGCTCAGTGTCGAAAGCATGGAGTCGGCAGGTGAAGGCGCATTACAACAGGCCTTTGAACGCTTAAAAAACAATTTACAGGCCGAAGGCCTATTCGCACCTGAACACAAAAAACCATTACCCACAAAACCTGAGCGTGTTGCCATCATCACCTCACCTGTCGGCGCTGCCGTTCGCGACATGATCATCGCTTTTCGCAGGCGTTTCCCATTGACCGAACTCACCATTCTGCCTTCTTTAGTGCAAGGCCAAGATGCCTCTAAAAACATCTTACGGCAATTGCAACGCGCCGATGGCAGCGGACACTTTGATGCCATTATTCTCGGTCGTGGTGGTGGTTCTTTGGAAGATTTATGGAGCTTCAACGACGAAACCTTGGCACGCGCAATATTTGCCGCCCAAACGCCGATTGTCTCGGCTGTCGGCCATGAAACCGATTTTACCATTGCCGACTTTGTCGCCGATGTTCGCGCCGCCACACCCACCGCGGCCGCAGAGCTTTTAAGCCCTGACCGCAATCAATTAATTCGACAAATCGAACAGCAAGAAAAGCAGCTAGTTCGACGCATGTCGCGTATCCTTGAACAATGCCAGCAACAGCTCGACTTCACAACCAAGCGTATTCGCCATCCGAAAGAGCGAATCGAACAACAACAAAATCAACTCGACCAACTCAAGCACCGCTTGCGACAAAGCATGCAACGCAAGGTATCAGAGCAACGAAGCCAAGCTGCCAACCTCGCTCATCGACTCGAAAGAAACAGCCCGACTCGCCGTATCGACCAAGACAGACAAAAGCTCAAAGACATCGACGCTCGACTTGCTCGCGCATTAAGCAACACTCTAACTAACAAACAAACCGCCTTTGCCCGCATCGTCGACAAGCTCAATCTCGTCAGCCCACTCAACACCCTAGCCAGAGGCTACGCCATTGCCTCGAGAGACAAACAGGTTATTCGCTCTGTAAATGACGTTGAAAAAGGCGACGCGATAAAAATCAGAGTTCAGGATGGTGAAATCGCTTGTGAAGTAGTAGAAAGCAAAGCCTCTTCGTAAGTAAGCAATTAAATTACACACCATACCTTTCTATCTTTTTAATCAGTCCCTGCCGCGAAATCCCAAGTTGTTTGGCGGCTTGGGTGCGGTTGCCTTGGTGTTTCTCCAAAGCCTGTGTAATCAGGCGGATTTCGAGGTCTCGAACCTGTTCATCTAGCGAAATGTCATTAAGCGATAAATGGCTGGTCAGTGGCATGACGAAAACAGGCGCACTGCTTGGATAAAGTAACTGAATGTCGTCTAAGGTGATGCGCCCTTCTGGGCAAATAGACGCGACGCTTTCTAAGGCGTTTTTCAATTCCCGAACATTACCCGGCCAGGTTTGATCTCGAAACCACTGCACGGCTTCAGGACTAAGCTGGAGCGGCTTAGCTTGCTGACTTTGCAAACGCTGTAGAAATGACTGTAGCAATACAGGAACATCTTCTAGCCGCTCCGCAAGCGCTTGGGTTTCAATATTGACGCCTTTTATTCGATAAAATAAATCTTCCCGGAACTCGCCTTCACGCACTTTTTCTAACAGGTCAGCATTCGTCGCAGAAATGACTCGAATATCAATGTGTTTCTGCTCTCGCCCGCCAACTGGGAAGAAGGTACCTTCTTGCAGCACTCGTAGTAATTTCACTTGCATCGCCAACGGCATTTCACCGATTTCATCCAAGAACAAGGTACCGCCATCAGCCAAACTTAATAGGCCAACTTTGTCTTTTTCCGCTCCCGTAAACGCGCCTTTGACATAACCGAACAGCTCGCTTTCCAGCAATTCCGCTGGAATCGCACCACAATGTACAGAAACAAAGGGCTTGAAAGAGCGATGGCTCAAGTCATGTAAGGTGCGGGAAATCACTTCTTTGCCCGTACCTGATGGCCCAGTCACTAAGACGCGTACGTCCGTCGGTGCGATTCGTTCCACCAGCGCCCTGACCTTTTGCGAGCTAATCGAATGACCAATATACGCTGATGCGCCTTGGGAAGAATGACTGACTTGCTTGAGCTCGGTCAGCTCTCGTTCCAACGTGGTTTTGGTAATCGCTCGACGCACCACAACTGCCAACATATCTGGATCAATCGGCTTGGCAATAAAGTCCCATGCGCCAAGTTCAATGGCTTTAAGCGCCAAATCCCGATCTGCGTGACCAGTTATAATGATTACTGGGCGGCCAGAAAAGTCACCCAGAGCCTCCAGGGTAACTTGCGGATCAAAATGCGGCGGCATCGACAAATCCAGCAACACCAAATCTGCATCAAACGATTCCAAAGCACTTCGCGCTTCGTCCAAGCTGGCCGCTGTTTTCACATGATAATCTTGGTTTGCCAACCAGCGGCTGGCCAACTCACGGAACGCCGGTTCATCGTCTACTAAAAGGATTTTATTTTGTGTCATTCGTGGCGTATCCCATCGTTGGTAAAATGAATGGATTGAGGAAAAATGAGTTCAAACGTGACAGGCCAACCTGCATCGTCTCGGTGTCGGATGCGACCACCATGGGCATCCACAATGCGCCGAACAATTGCCAAGCCCAACCCACTGCCGCCCGCTCGCTTAGTAACAAAGGGCTGAAATAACGCCTCACCTTGCAGACTTGGGTCGATGGCAGGTCCATTATTATGCACTTGAATCACTGTCTGCTGATCTTGCACTTTGGCTTCAATACATAACTTGCCCTCTGGCATATTGCGTAAAAACGACACGGCATTATCGATCAGGTTAATAAATACTTGCTGTAACCGTTGCGGGTCAGCGGCTAGCTCCATCGTCTGTTCAATCTCAAGTTCAACCACGACCCCATCTAACTGAGCTTGCGTCACAATACTCGATACCAATGCGCACAAGGGCGTTTTTGCGATCTGCAAATTCAACCCACCAGAATACACCAACATATCGCTGACCAAACGATCCGCGCGTTTTAGCTGAGTCTGAATGTGTTGGCGCGTTTCGACTGGTGCATCATAAGCGGCCATAGAAATAATATTGAGAGGGTTACGCAATTCATGGGCCATCGCCGCAGACAAACTACCCAGCTCAACCAGATGCTGTTCGTCCATGCGCTTTCGCTCCGCCGCCGCCAAAGCCAACGAGCGCTCAAGCAAGCCGCAGCTGGTCGAAAATAGCGACGCAAACACTTCCGCCGTCAAACGCATGCCGGGGCTGGCATCGTCCCAGCCAATCAAAACAAAGTGCCAATCCGTCTCTAATCGAGAGACTCGTATCGCCAGAGCGTCATTCTGTTCTTGAACAGGTAAATCCGCATGCTTCAGCTGTATCGCCACGCTGCGTCGTATCTGCAAAGAAAGTAAACGCTCACCAATCGCAATAAGCTGCGGCCAGTCTTGCGCGTCTTTTAATTGCGTTGACCAAGTATCCAATACCGCTTCATTCAATGAGGCTCCAGGATAAATCAGCCGAGAGATTAAGCGACTCAACGGCTGATAAATCAGCGCGGCCACCACTAAGATCAGCAAGGAATACAACCAAAGCTGCCAGCTAGGCACATTGGCCAATGCCTGCAAACCAATACGCCCAGACACCACACTGATCACCGCGATCACACAGAGAATCACCAGCATCATGGCAACCCAAAGTAAGGCCCGATTGGCGAACGCATTCACCGATAAAATCTGATAGCGCACCACCGCATAAACCAGCAACAGCAAATAGGTGGGCAACAGCAACATAGGATAAGGAAACCAGCTAATGCCGAAAGAAGGAAACACAAAACTGGTTGCCAACAACAAGCCCCAAGCCCCCACACCAAACATGGCGAGAATAGAGCGTTTCTTATTACCAGAATGTCGATACCAGCCAAACAACAGCACGCCATGAGCCAAGATGCCGATCAATACCGTATAGGCGAGATTCCATGTCCCCGCCTCGGTAAAGATAAAAAATGAACGCGTGTCTAGCGTACTGATCGCATCGCCAGCTTCCATCCACCAGCTTTGCAACACCACGGTAAAACTGGTCAGATAAAACCACGGCACAGCCTGACATAAGCGATCAAGCATGGGTTCTTTGGCTGTGCCAGAATTCACAAAACGAATCGCAAAATGTAAGAAAAAAGTCGGCATTAATGGGTTCGCGAGAATAATGTAAACCCCCACACGTTCGTAGCCTTGAAACAACACCACATGACCAAAACACCAAATAGCCATCATGATGGCAAAGCCTGCTAATGCCTGCAGGTCGCCTTGCTTTCGCGCTCGCCATAGCAGCCATGCCGCCACCAAAACGCCACACACACTAGAGACCAACATGGCCACTTCAAACATTAAGGAAAGCGTCAAAACCGTAAACCTCGTTTACACCTATAAGTGAAAAAATCGTAAACCTTTTTTACATCGCAAGCAAAGAAATTAAAATATTCTTTAAAATCAATAACATAAACTTCGATAATAGTTGGCCTGCCCTTTGCTATGACTAAGACAACCTTTGATTTACATCAAGCATTTACCAACTAACAGGACTAACACCATGAACACTGGCTTTTTAATGACCGAAATCATTGCGCTTTTTAGCATTGTAGGATTGGCAATACTGCCTTTGGCGGTACAACAAATACGCACGCTAAGCGTTAAAAACAACATTTAACTACCTAACGCTTATTTATTGCTAAGGGAGCCATTATGGACCTCGACGTCGCCATTTTATCTCGCATACAGTTCGCCTTTACGGTGAGCTTCCACATTATTTTCCCCAGTATCACCATTGGTTTGGCGACGCTGATTGCCATTTGGGAAGGGCTGTGGCTAAAAACACACAATCCTTATTACCTCCAACTGGCCAAATTCTGGATCAAACCTTTTGCCATTACCTTCGGTATGGGGGTGGTGTCTGGCATCGTTTTGTCCTATGAATTTGGTACTAATTTTTCCAAATTTTCTGAAATTACTGGCGCCATTCTTGGACCTCTGATGGCATACGAAGTACTGACAGCCTTCTTTATGGAAGCGGGCTTTCTTGGCGTCATGCTATTTGGTTGGCAGCGCGTCGGCCGCAAGTTGCATTTCTTCGCCACGATGACCGTTATGATAGGTACCTGGATTTCGGCGTTTTGGATCATTGTAGCGAACTCTTGGATGCAAACTCCCGCAGGTTACAAGATCGTCAATGGTAAATTTGAAGTCTCAAGCTGGATGGAAGTCATCTTCAATCCATCTATGCCCTATCGCCTTACTCACATGCTGGTTGCATCGTTAATCACCGCGACATTTGTCGTGGCTGGCATCAGCGCATACTACCTATTGAAAAAGAAAAACATTCCTTTTGCGAAAAAAGGCCTGTCTATGTGCATGTGGTTTGCCTTGGTGTTAACGCCACTGCAAGCATGGATCGGCGATATGCACGGTTTGAATGTACACGAACATCAACCAACCAAGCTCGCTGCGATGGAAGGCATTTGGCCAGCACAAGAAGAAAACGTACCGCTGTTACTGTTCGCTATGCCAAACATGGAAACCGAATCAAACGACTATCAAGTCGGTATTCCAAACCTAGGTAGCTTGATCCTAACTCACTCTTGGGATGGCGCGGTACAAGGTTTGAAAGCCGTACCACCAGAAGACAGACCCAATGTGCCATTAGTGTTTTGGTCTTTCCGTGTCATGGTGGGTATTGGCTTTGGCATGATCGGCATTGCGGCCTTAGCTTTGTTGTTGCGTCGTAAAAACCGTTTGTACGAAAACAAAGTTTTCTTATCCATCGTCACGCTATTTACGCCTATGGGTGTCATTGCGGTATTAGCAGGTTGGTATGTGGTGGAAATCGGTCGTCAGCCTTGGATTGTCTACAACCTAGTTAGAACATCTGAGATTGTATCGCCACTGCCAGCTGAACGCGTGCTGTTCACCTTGACCATGTTTGTCATCATTTACAGTCTGCTCATTGGTGTTTACCTCTACTTCATGCGCAAGTTGATTAAGAAAGGGCCTCCATCTATGGAAGCATTAGAGCAGCAACTGATCGGTATGAAAGCACCGGGTTATGCATTGGCTTGGGTAAAATCACTAACAACGAAAGAACAGCAAGCAAACGATCAAACTTCACAAGCACAAGGAAATAAATGATGGATTTGGCTTTTTTCTACTTCCTTGTCTTAGGCTTTGCCATCTTCATGTACGTGTTACTCGATGGCTTCGATTTAGGCATTGGCATTCTTTACCCTTGGTTTAACCAAGAAGGCGAGCGCGACCATTTAATGCGCTCTATTTCACACGTTTGGGATGGCAACGAAACTTGGTTAGTGTTTGGTGGTGTGGTGTTATTTGCGGCGTTTCCCGCCGCTTATGCTGGCATTACTTCAACCTTTTATTTGCCTATCATGTTGATGCTGTTTGCGCTGATCTTTCGTGGTGTGGCGTTCGAGTATCGATTTAAGTCCGAGACGTCTCGTCCTTACTGGGATCTTGCGTTTAGTGCGGGATCAGCCATCGCGGCATTTTGCCAAGGTATGTTGTTAGGATCGATTGTTCAAGGCGTGCCAGTCGGTGTCGACAGTTTATCCAGCTTGCACTGGCTAACGCCGTTTTCTATTTTGACTGGCTTTGCTGTGATGGCGGGCTATGCGCTTTTGGCCGCTTGTTATCTGTTTATGAAAAGCCGCGGACGCATTCAAGACCACGCGGCAAAGTTAGGTAAAAGGCTGCTACTGATCACTATTTTCGCCATGATCATCGTAAGCGTGTGGACAGTGGCGAGCCAAGTAGACATTCGTCAGCGTTGGTTCTCAGGCTTCAATTTCTTATGGCTATCGCCTTTACCTATCATCACTTTAGTGGTCGCGGTATTGGCTTGGAAAGATTTAAACAGCCATTCCGCTGGCATCATTCATCATGAAAGCCGACCATTTTGGTATGCTGCAACGCTCTTCTTATTGGGCTTTGCGGGTCTTGTCGTTGGCTTGTTTCCTTACTTAATACCAAGACAACTCACCTTTATGGAAGCCGCCTCCCCAGACAGCAGTTTATTGTTTTTGCTGCCGGGCATTTGCATCTTCGTTCCGCTCATCTGCGCCTATACCGTATGGGGCTATCGCGTTTTTGCTGGCAAGGTGGAAGATTATCAGGAGGGCTACTAATGTCTCTAAAAAGCCTGAAAGAAAAAGCCGCCAAACTCAAGTCGTGGCAATGGTTTTTGCTCTTATACGGCGTCGGTTTTGTTGCAGTATTAACCGCGTCTTACGGGATTAAGCTGCTGATGACTGGGTTGCCTTAAAAAGGTGTAGTTACCAAGAAAATTGATTAAAAGAAGCGCATAATTCCTTGATAGAAATATGCGCTTTTTCGTGTCGTTTGCTTGGTTGCCTGAACGGTTAAGCGTGAACTTTCATAGTTTTGAGTTTTGTCTGAGTACTGGCCTTAATCAGCAATGCTGCAAACACCACCACACCCAATACTCGCGCACTGACGACAAACAACGACGTGTCCGTTGCGGCCGCTGGCCAAGCAATCAATATCGCGGCCGCCACGTACAACAAACGCGTAACCCAAGACAAATTCTCACGTAGCCAGCCAGAAAAACCAATACTCATCGACGCGGTTGCTAGGGTAGCAAAGCAAATAGCCGCCACCACACTGGTCGTGGTTCCGATCAACAACACCCCAGGCATAGTGACAAACAAAAACGGCACCAAGAGCTTCACAAAACCCAAACGCATCGATTCAACGGCCGTTTCATTTGCGTCAGCGCCCGATATGGTGGCAGCAGCATAAGCAGCCAGCGCTACCGGTGGCGTAATCGCAGACACCAAACCGAAATAGAAAATAAACATGTGAGCCGACAAGGTTTCCATGCCCAATTGCGTCATCGCTGGGGCAACGAGGACAGCCAGCAGCAAATACGCCGCCGAGGTCGGCAGCCCCATTCCCAACACAAAAGACGCCAACGCAGTCAGCAACAAAACCGCCCACAAATTGCCATCGCCCAATTCAATGATCAAGCCAGACAACATCAACCCCATACCGGTTAAATTCAAAATACCGATAATAACGCCTGCCGCCGCCACAGCTGCAACGATTGGTAAAGTCGAAGACAAGGTCTCTTTACAAGCAGCGATGAGATCTAGCGCATTTATACGAGTGGCTTTTTTCCAAGGACAAACTAACAAACCAGCTAGAATCCCCATAACAGCGGCTTGAGTTGGTGACTTACCTGAGATCATTAAACCAATCAACACCACCAATGGCAGCAAAAGGTAACTCTTAGTACGCAACGTTCTCACTAAAAGCTGCAAACCCGCCTCGGTGTCTCTCGCTAAGTTAAGACGACCCGCTTCAAGCCGCACAGAAATCATCAACGCAAAGATATACAATAGCGCCGGAACCAAGGCCGCCAACGCCACTTCCGCATACGGAATGCCGATCATTTCCGCCATCAAAAACGCCGCAGCGCCCATGACTGGTGGCATAATCTGGCCTGCCGAAGAAGCTGCAGCCTCTATGGCTCCCGCCAATTTAGCGCTGTAGCCCACACGCTTCATAAGCGGAATCGTAAAGGTTCCGGTCGTCACCACATTAGCAACAGCACTGCCATTCAACGATCCCAACAAGGCGCTCGACAAGGCCGCCGACAAACCGGGACCACCTTGAACACGTCCGGTTAAGCCTCGGGCAATGTCCACGAACACTTCGCCTGTACCAATCTTGGTTAAGATGGCACCAAACAGGCCGAACAAGAAAATATACTCAACCGCCACCCCCATGGGAACGCCATAAACCCCTTCTGTTGATAACATCAGAGTTGAGGTTAAACGGCTAATGTCATAGCCACCGTGGCCATATTTTCCGGGAATCAAATAGCCAAAGTACGCATAGAGAAAAGCCAGCGCCATTAAGATAATCAACGCCCGACCTACCGCGATACGAACAAAGGCAAACACCACCACAATGAGAGCAATAAAGACAAACCTATCTTGCTCAATTGACATAGCACCACGCATGACAATATCAATGTAGTAATGCCATAAGTACGGTCCAGGAACCAACGCCGCAAGAGCAAACAGGTAAAACACCGCGCGCCCCGCCACACTTTTGTATCGTAAGGCATAAAACAACATGGCCGCCGCCGCGACTAACGAGAAAAATGACGACCTCAATAGCAACGCCGTAATGCCACCGTAATATGCACCGTACAACACAAAGCCAGCAACTGTCGCAGCAATCACACTGAACAGAATGGAAACCAAGGCCAATTCCTTGCCACCTGCAAATGTCGATTCCAGACGCAAACTTTGTAGGTTTGTCTTCAACATGATGACGCTCCTACTGACCGCTTACTTCATCAAAGTATTTCTTCGCACCCGGATGCAACGCCACTGGCGTTCGTTTCGCCGTATCGAGAGAAATTGCTTTGGCTTGTGGGTGAATTTGTCCCAGCTCATCAAGATGAGAAAAGATGGTTTTGGTGATGGTATACACCTTACTTTGGTCTTCTTTGCCACTGGTAAACAAAATTGCAGGATCATTGATCATCACCACTTGCTTTGTCTGATCTGGATAAGTCCCAGCTGGCAATGAGTACGCTTGGTAGAAAGGGTATTTCTGAATCAGGCTATCAAGCTTATCCACATCCGCCGATAACAGCTTCATGTCTGTTTGAGAATCAAGATCGATCAAAGACGAGGTCGGTGCACCAGCCAACACCACCGTGGCTTCTACTTGGCCATTCACCAAGGCTTTTACCCCTTCGTTATACGAAAGAAATCGCGGTGTAATGTCATCAAACACACCGTACTCTTGTAATAAACGCGTCGCCAATACTGCTGCGTTACTGCCCGGAGGCCCCATGCTTACTCGTTTGCCTTTCAATGCTTCAAAAGAGTCCACACCCGTTCCCGCAACCGTCGCCACCTGCAAAACGGCAGGGTACAAATAAGCGATACCCGCGACATCCAATGGGCCGCTGACTTTGAATGGACCTTGGCCATTTTTTGCTTCAAACAAGGTTGAAGAAGAGGACAAACCTAGCGTCATTTGACCCGCCGCAACGCGGTGGTTATTCTCCACCGACGCGCCTGTTACTTCGGCACGCGCCGTTGTGTTATCCATGTGTTTATTGAGGGTTTCAGAAATGCCCGCACCGATGACATAGAACAAACCGCCCGTTCCGCCAGTGCCAATAGATACACGTTCAGCCGCTTGCACAGGGCTGTTTACCAGAGTCGCGCACAATGCGCTCGCGATCAGTATTTTTTTAAACATGGTTTTCTCCAAATTATTTTTGTTTTGATATCACCTGATCACTTTAGCGAGGCAACCTTTCATGAACCTTTCATGGATCAGAAAGCGTCAAAATTAAGGCGTTACAGACAAGGACGGTTCAGCGGACAACATGGCACTGTCCCATTCGTGGTAAATAATGTGTTTTTTGGCATCGTCGGTTTGAATCAACAACTCCAGCCCTAACGGAATCGGGCGAAAAATGCCATGAGGCAGCTTACGCAAAGCTTCTCGGCTATAGGGACCAACGGCATTTAAGCTTATTGGTGTAATCCCCGATTGATTCGCCAGAATATGTTGCCCCGTTGGTGACAGCAAAAAATCAATGAAGCGCTTAGCCAGAACAGGCTGCTGAGCATCTCTTGGAATAAACGCGGTGCGCATAATAATCGACGTGTAATCAGTCGGCATGATGGTTCTGATCCAATCATATTGCTCGGACCAACGATACGAATACGCTCCCACTAGGTTGTACGCAATGAAGATCTGCCCTTTTAAAAGGGCATTCAGCATGGAAGACGTGTCCGTATAAAGTCTTGCTTGGTGCGTACCAAACGCTTCCAGTAAACGACCATAACTGCGAGATTGCTGGCCATCATACGCCCACGCCAGATAGCCTAACCCAGATTGCTGAATATCAAACAAACCAATTTTGTCGTCTAACAAATGGTTCTTACTGCGAATCAAATTCAATAATTGCTCACGGCTTTGAGGCAGAATTTCACCCGCCAAAATGTCGCTATTGATCGCCGTTACAATCGGCTCATAGGTAAAACCAAATAACTCACTGCGCCAATAAGAGTCGCTCGGCACATTAGCCAGTTCTGGCGAATCGTACGCCAACGCATAGCCATCGTTTGCCAGTTTAAATTGCAAATCCATTGCAGGACTGAGCATGATGTCTGGTCGAGATTCAGGCTGTGCCAAAAACTGCTCATACAAATGCCGAGTATTGGATTCAGCATAATGAATCACCACATTAGGGTATTTTTCTTGGTAGGCCTGAAACAACGGCGCTATGGCTTCGCGATTGACTGCACCACGAACCGTCAAAACCGGATATTGTTGATACGCAGTAGACGCCTCGTTTTTCAGCTCATGGACACTGGGAAAAACCACAAACTCCGTCGTTTTTGCATTCACAGCCCACCCCAAACAGCTCACCCATAACCACATGCACCAGCCCACATAACGCGTCATCATAAAAGCGCCTCACTGTGCTGAGGAAAAATCACCTCTACAATTAGCCCATTCGGCTGATTGTCTTTCAGATGAAATCGGGCGTTATGGTGCTCTGCAACTTCTTTTGCAATGGACAAGCCTATGCCTGTCCCAGACGTGAAGTTGTCTGGACTGCGGTAAAAATACTCAAATATGTGTTCCTTATCCTGATCCGGTACACCAACACCTTGATCACGAAATTGCAACACCCAAGACGCGGCCGGTTTCTTGCTATCGGCCATTAATTCCACTTCAACCACGCCACCTTTCGGGCTGTATTTAATGGCGTTTTCAATGATATTTTGCAGCATTTGCTTTAACGCAAATTCGTCCCCATTTATGGTCGCTTGCACCTCGCCCACGTATTCCATTTCTACATCTTGTTGTAACGCCCAAACCACCAATTCACGACAGGTTTCTTTGGTAAGTTGGTCTAAAGACACAGGACTAAAAGGATGGCTCTGAAAACGGTGCGTCAATGTGGCTCGATTCAATAGCTGATTAACCGTGTTAGACAATACGTCACTGCTTTCTAAAATATGCTGTAACTGCTTTTGACGCAGTGTTTCGTCCGTTTCATCCAACGCATTTTGTGCTTGCGAATTCAGCCCTGCCAATGGCGTTCTTATTTGATGAGCCGCCTCGGCAGTAAAGCGTTTTAAACGACTCAATGTGGTGTCCAACTGCGCCATAAAGTAATTAATACTTTTCAACAAGGGGGCGATTTCGCTCGGCACATTGGCCTCTAATGGCGACAGTTCTTGGGGCGAACGCTCTGTGATGGCTTGTTTGATGGCCTGTAATGGCTGCAATACTCGCCAAATAACGAACAGCAGAAGCAGCAACGTAATAAAGAAAAACAAGGTCACAAATTGCAGCACCATTTGGCTCATTTCGGCTGCTGCAACGTCGCGAGCGCCCAAGGTTTACCCAACAATAATGAACACGTCATTCACGTTGTCGGCTTCCAACAGTCGCTTACCTAACGCCACAAAACGCACTCTCTCATGGCGATAATCGGCTTCATAATAAATAGGTTGGAATTTTTCTTTTTCTTTCGATTGCAGTAATAATTGCGGAAAAGGAATATTCGGTAAATCTTTATAACCGGTTAACACCTGATATTGACCGTTCATAATGGCGTAAAATGCCCGATCTGAGGTCGATAACGCCAGCGTTTCAAACGCCGACACAGGTAAATCAATAAATACCTTGCCGTCTAACAACGTAATGTTTTCCGCCATTTGCAAAGCCGAGCCGTATAGCAAACGATCGTAGGACTCTTTGGCCGCTCGATTCGCATAAATATGCGTACTCCAAAGCGCCACGGCGTTAATCAAAATCAGTACCGTGGCCACCATAAAAATAAGCTGCCGACGAATAGACGTGGTCGCCTTAGCCATGGTGTTTTTCCAACAAATAACCCAATCCGCGAATGGTGCGAATGTGAATATCACTGTCCTGCAAGGATTTGCGTAGGCGCGCTACATAAATTTCGATAACGCTAGAGTTGGGATTCTCGTTGAAATTATAAATGTGCTCAATCAAGGTTTCCTTGCTCAGCACTCGACCAGTGTGCCCGATAAACACTTCTAACAATCGAAATTCACGTTGTTTCAGTTCAATCAACACCCCAGCAACCGTCACAGTGCACGCCTGAAGATCCAAACACACATTGCCGTATTCAATGGTATTTTGCGCTTGCCCTTGACTGCGGCGGAGCAAAGCACGACAACGTGCCTCCAATTCGCCAAAATCCACAGGCTTGGTCATGTAGTCGTCGGCGCCCAAATCCAGCAGTTCGATACGGTCTTTTATTTCATCTCGCGCTGTGAGAATGATCACCGGGGTATTGGATTGTTTTTTCCGAAGGTTTTGTAAAATCTGATTGCCCGTCATGTCCGGCAGATTTAGATCCAACAAGATAAGATCGTATTCTTGCACCGCCAGCATTTGGTTGGCTTGGCTTCCAGTTTGAGCAAGATCCAACCCATGCCCCATTCGCCCTATTCTTTGGCTGATGGCTTCGCCTAAAATCCGATCGTCTTCGACCACTAAAATACGCATGACATGGGTACTCTTCTTGTTTCTTTTATTATTATGAACGCGTTGCCAATCTGCGGCAGATTTCAGCGTATATTCCGCCAATTTAGCCTAGATTCACTCACGAATGAATGCTTTATCCATTCTATTAATGCCGCAAACGGAAAAATGAATAGGGTGAAGTACGTCCATTGCCCTCTTTTTCGCGTCTGTGTCCTTAATTCTTTCTTTATCTGTCCATGTGCAAATTCGCCTAAACCACGTAAAGTGTTTGATCACTTTTTGCCCCACTATGATCATACAGTTAAGGATTCAACATGATTCGCAAAGATATGTTTTTGGCGCTTTTTATTATTGTCGCGTGGGGCTTTAACTTTATCGTTATGCGCTGGGGATTGGATGAGCTTACCCCAATGATGTTGGGCGGTTTGCGGTTTCTTGTGATTGGCCTTATTGGCTGCTTCTTTTTCTCTCGCCCTAACACCCCGATACTCTGGTGTATTGGTTACGCTTTGTCGCTGAACTTCGGGCAATTTGCGTTTTTATTCAGCGCCATGTCGTTTGGTATGCCCGCGGGATTGGCCTCATTGGTGCTGCAATCTCAGGCCATTTTTACGCTGTTGTTCGCGGTCTTGTTGTTAAAAGAAGCCGTTCGGCCTTATCAAGTATTGGCTATCGGCATTGCGATTGGTGGCTTGGCGGTGATTGGGTTCGACAATGAAGACACTACCATGACGGCGCTTGGCTTTGGCTTAACCTTAGCAGCGGGTTCTAGCTGGGCGTTGGGCAATATTTTCACCAAGATCATCAGCCGAAAAGGTTACGATGCAAACCTTAACCTTATCGTGTGGTCAAGCTGGGTGCCGCCTGTGCCTTTCTTTCTGTGCGCTTATTTCATTGATGGCGGCGATGTCATGTGGAGCAATATTGTGAATTTGAACCTAAAAACTCTCGCGACCTTAGCGTATCTTTCCTTGTTCGCGACGTTAGCGGGCTACGGCTTATGGAGCTATTTATTGTCTCGCTATCCCGCTGCTACGGTGGCGCCACTCACTTTGGGCGTGCCGGTGGTCGGTTTAACATCCGCTGAAATTTTTCTGTCTGAAACCGTCAGCGCAATGCAATGGATAGGGATTTTGGTTGTGCTAGTAGGGCTGATGTTGAATACGTTTGGCGGACGCTGGCTGAAAAAAATACACCAACGCCCGGTTTGAGATCAGAGGTTATTTCTTATTGGAGTCTTGTTGCGCATCTATCTTATCGGCAAGACGCGCCACTTGCGCTTGCAACTCAGAGATTTGCGTCACCAAAGCATGATGGTGGTTTTCTTGGTTCTCGTGTTCTTCTTGCGCGGTTTCACGCGTCATCACATCCAGCACCACACCAACCATCATGTTTAAAAACACAAACGCGGTTAAGAAGATGAAGATGATGTAAAAAATCCAACTGAACGGATAAACGTCCATCGTCTCATACATGACATCGGTCCAGTCTTCGAACGTAGCAACGCGGAATAAGGTCAACATAGAAATGGCGATATCGCCCCAAAGCTCTTCATTTACTTGATGAAAGAAGATAGAACCCACTGCCGCGAAGATGTAAAAAATGATAAACATCAGTAAGGCAATGTAGCCCATTTTGGGAATGGCTTTAAGCAAGGCATTGATCAAAAAACGCAAATCAGGAATGATCGACACCAGGCGTAACACTCGGAACACTCGCAGTAGACGTGCGACCAAAATCATTTCGGTTTCAGAAACCGGCATTAAGCTGCCAATCACAATGACAGTGTCAAAAATATTCCATGGGTCTTTGAAAAAGCGTTTTTTGTCGTCGCAGGCAATGAAACGCAGAGACAGTTCCACCAGAAAGAAGACGGTAATAAAGTTATCCAAATAGCTAATGGCTTTATCAATACCGTAGGGTAAAGAATAGGTTTTTGCGCCAACCGTTAATGCCGCAATAACGATAATGCTGATGATAAAACCTTGAAACCAAACGCTACGCTCAATGCGTTTTAACGTGGAAAGCCAACTTCCCGAACGACTCATTTCCATTATTTTGTACACCTAATATGCAAAGATAAACGCCTGAAACACAGACAATCGACGCCATATTAAGTTCTTATCAGCAAGAAGAAAAGCCACAATATGCCTGGCAACGAGTGACGCCCATTAAGTTCGCTTTACTCGCACGACTTTCATTATTTCTACCGGAATACCGGCGACCATTTCTTGGGTTGGATAATATGTAAGGTTCACACGAGCGCCGCGCAAAGTACGGTATTTGCCTTGGCGTTTGAAACGAAAAGGCACGTCGTAGCCTTCGATCATTAGAGTGTGCAGCACCCAGTCTTCTTGGGGACGCTGAGCGTGGGATTTTACTTTCAATGCATCCGAATGAATCAATGCATCGTTGTTTTTTAATAAAGATTCAGGGTCAGATTTCACAAGAGGCTCCCTTCTTGAAGATGAAAGCCTCTTAGTATGACACAGATAGAGGAAATCTCGAAAAAATTGGCTGTTTTTTGTTCATATCAAGCGTTATCACTTTTCTCTTCGTTTTTGGATTGCGCGAACTGACTCATCGCTTGCGCGGCTTCTTTGCTTTCAAAACGAATCACCGCCTTTTGCAAAATCAAGCTGTTTGGGTAAGTAACGACATCGCCGGATAAGCGCTCGATAATCACATGAAATGTCGATATTTCCAGAATATGGCCAAGAATTTCGTCGTCTTTGTCCACCACTTTCACCCAATCACCAACACGGTAAGGAAAGCCAAAGAAGATAATCAAGCTGGCGGTAATATTGCTCAGAATTGACCATTGAGCAAACAATGCCACGCCGACGACCGCAAACACAGACGAGAAAAAGATCGCCAACTGCCCATAGCCAATACCCAGCACCAAACATACCAACAGAACAAAAATCGCCGTAAACCCAAGATTCAACATTTTTGATACATAGGTTATGCGCACTTCATTGGCGGCTTTATTTCGACCCAACAAGGTAACACTGGATTTTAATAGGCGCGAAATGATGACATACGCCACCACCAGTAACGCAATCAACCCAATTTGCACTAACATGTCCATTCTCCCAACATCGCGTTATAAAACATAAAACAACACACAAGGAATAATTCCCACACTCATCAGATTGCTAATCAATACAATCGAGGCCACTTTATGTGGCTCTTGTTGATACAACTCCGACACCATGTAATTCAGTACCGCAGGCGGCAAACATGCGAAGATCAACAAATAGGCAAAGTTTTCTGCAGACATACCCACAAAATACTGCCAAATCACCGCCATAATCAGACCACTTAATGGACACAAAATCCCACTAATCACACCCAATTTCCACTGACTAAAATCCACATGAGTCATACGCACACCCAACGCAAACAACATCAGAGGAATGGCAATTTGCCCCATCATATCCACCGAAACCTTCACGGCCGGCAAGACAGTCCAGCCCTGCAGACTCCATACCAACCCCAACGCCGTGGCAATAATCATCGGCATTTTCAGTACATTAAGAAGATTGGTTTTGGGGTTCAGTAGGTACATGCCAACCGTAAAATGCAGCAAATTTTCCGTTAAAAATAACACCACAGCCACCGGTAAAGCCGACTCACCAAACGCCAACACAATCAACGGAATCCCTAGGTTTCCGCTGTTGTTAAACATCATCGGAGGAACCAAGGTTTTCGGTGAAATGTTCAGCCATTTGCATAACGGCCACACCAACAACCCCGATCCCAACACCACCACTGCAGCCGCAATAATCAGATCAACGTATTGCGCGATATGAAATTCTTTTGAGGCCATAACGGAGAAAATAAGCGCAGGACAAAACACACTGATGTTCAAACGGTTCGCCACCGTCATGTCAGTAGGTCGAACACGCGCATACAAAAACGCCACCAGCACGATACTGGCAAGAGGAAATACCGTATTAAAAATTTGTAAAAATAACGTGGAAGTGTCCATACATGGCCTCTTTAACGAAGGCCGATAGCTTACCGTTCTTTACGACAAAAAACCAAGTCGCAATTCACCCGAATCGCGACGCCGGCGAGGCTAATGGTGTTTTTCAACCAATACAGAAGGGATCAAAATAAAACGTTGGGCAACGTCTTTGCCTTTTAACAAATCCATACCAATTTCAATGGCTTTCTCCGCCATCGGAATAGGCCGTTGAACCGCCGTAGCAATCCAAGGATTGTCGTCTTTTTGGATAATGTCCACGGCAAACGGCGCACCGTCGACGGAAGCCATCACAAACTCGTTACGGTTGGCTTGTTGTGCCGCACGCAAAGCACCAAAGGCAGTCGGATCATTGATGGTGAACACGGCATCAATGTGATCGTACTCTTCCATTAAATATGTCATGGCTTCCATCCCGCCTTCCACACTTCCGGTGCCGTTCATACGGTCACTGAGCAAGGTGATATTCGGGTATTTATTTAACGCGGATTTACAGCCGGCCACTCGCTCAATAACAGACGACACCAGCACACCATTAATAATGACAAAATTCCCTTTGTAACCGATTTTTTCGGCCAGCTTTTCACAGGCGACAACGCCCGCTTGAACATTGTCGGTGGTGATGGTCGCGTCAGCGCCATGGGCGTTCACATCAACTGCAATCACCTTAATGCCGGCTCGTTGAGCTTTCGCCACCACCGCCCCAACCTTGTATTCGTCGGCCGCGGTTAGCACAATTAAATCGACTTTTTGCTCAATAAAATCATTAATTTGGGAAATTTGACGTTGCCAGTCATAGGCATCAGAACGGATTAACATGGTGACGGGCGCACCAGCAAGCTCTTCGGCTTTAGAGGTGGCCGATTCAACCAACTGAACAAAATAGGGATTGCCCAAGTCAGCGACACTCATCCCAATGGACTTAAGTGGCGCTGGTTCCGAAGATTGTGAGCTTAGTGGCGCCAATAAAGCAGCAGCAACAGAAACAGCCAATACACTCGGCATGAGGCGATTGGCCTTCAAAAGGGAACGAGTTTTTTTCAACCCCGACATTGTCTGTTTTATAAAACTCATGTGATACCCCTGATGACCGCTCGCTTAACAAGCTTAAAAAGCTTAAAAAGCTTAAAAAGCTTAAAAAGCGGCTATTTTGCCTTACCTTGCCGAAGATAAGAATAGCCGCTTTGTTTTTTCTTTATGCCACCTCTCCCTCGCTCGCTTCAACGTCCATGGCGCCGGTCATAATGGCCACCGCATCCGACATGGAATGAGACTGAGGTGTGACAATGGCAGCACGTTTGCCTAAGCGATGGATATGAATACGATCCGCCACTTCAAAGACGTGTGGCATGTTGTGACTGATCAAGATAATCGGCAAACCACGGTCGCGAACTTCCTTGATCAAATTCAAAACCCGACGAGATTCTTTCACACCCAATGCCGCCGTAGGTTCATCCATGATCACCACTTTGCTACCAAACAAAGCCGAACGCGCCACGGCCACACCTTGGCGCTGACCACCAGACAGCGACTCCACCGCTTGGCTGATGTTTTGAATCGTCATCAAGCCCAGCTCGGTCATTTTCTCCTTCGCCCGACGCTCCATTTCTTTCTTATCCAGCATGCGAAAAACAGAGCCTAAAATACCCGGTTTTAATAATTCACGACCCAAATACAAGTTGTCCGCAATGTTAAGCGCAGGCGACACCGCCAAGTTTTGATACACCGTTTCGATGCCTAACGCACGCGCTTCCATTGGCGAAGAAAAACTGACAGGTTTGCCATCCAACAAAATCTCGCCTTCGTCAGGAATGAGTGCGCCAGACAAGGCTTTGATCAGTGACGATTTTCCCGCGCCGTTGTCGCCGATTACCGCCAGTATTTCACCGGGGTAGAGTTCAAAATCCGCATGATCAATGGCGGTCACACTGCCGTAACGTTTTACCAAATTCTTAGTTTGTAATACCGGGGTTTGATCGTAATGTGCTGTCATTATGCTGTCCCTCTTCGAATCCACTGATCAATGGCCACAGCCGAAATAATCAAAATACCGACGGTGAACTCTTGCCACAACACATCAACACCAGCAAGCGCCAAACCGTTTCGAAACACACCCACTACTAAGGCGCCAATAAGCGTACCGTAAATAGAACCACGGCCACCGAATAGACTACAGCCACCGATAACCACCGCAGTGATACTGTCCAGATTGGTCATGGTGCCTGCTTGTGGGCTAACCGAACCGATACGACCGATAAGCACCCACGCGCCGATAGCACATACCACGCCAGCCAACACATAAACAGACATCAGAATACGCGTGGTACGAATACCAGCCAATTTCGCGGCTTCCGGATCATCGCCCGTTGCGTAAACATGACGACCCCACGCCGTCCAGTTCAAGGCGTACCAAATCAGAAAGAAGATCCCCAACATCAACAGGGAGCCATAAGTCAATCTTGCTCCGAAGAAGTCGATGGTTTGGCCCGTCCATTGTAGTAATGGCGCAATATTACTGATGTCCTGCGAGCGAATGGTCTCACTTTTCGAATACCATAGGTTCAGCGCAAAAAACACATTCCAAGAACCTAGCGTGGCAATAAAAGGTGGGATTTTTAATCGCGTTATCAACAGACCATTGATGAACCCCGCCAAAGCGCCGACACCAATACCGATTAAAATCGACAAGCTAGGATCAATACCATGATTCACCGCCATCCGTCCCATAACGACGGAGGTCAGAACCATGATCGCACCCACAGACAAATCGATGCCTGCGGTTAAGATAATCAATGTTTGTGCCACACCAATGACACCAATAATAGTCACCTGTTGTAACACCAAGGACAAATTAAAAGGGTGTAAAAAGCGGTCACCAACAATGACGCTAAAACTGATAACGGCCAACAACAATACAATCAGAGGCGCAGCAATAGGATAATGATGAAGAAACTTTTTGAAACGCTGCAACGGCGTTTCATGGCGCTCAAACTTGGCAACATAGGTGCTCGCCTGATCCGCGACTTTATCGTGGTCTAGCACCGCTGTGGACGGTTTTGGGTTGGTAGAACTCATAGATTACTCCAGACAGGAAACATTGCTCTAAACGGAAAAAGTGCTCCAGACAGAAAAAGTGCCGTTAGTCCAACTCACGACTAACGGCGAAGCGGGCACTTTCTCGCCCATCTATTACAAGAGATTGATTAGCCCCAACACATGCTCAAGCCCGTTTTAGAGCTGACAGAGTTAACACCTTTAACTGGCTCATCAGTGATTAACTGAACGCCTGTGTCGAAGAAGTCCAGACCATTAGACGCTGATGGACGAGAGCCAGATTTCGCAAACTCAACAATCGCAGTTACGCCTTCAGAGGCCATTTTCAGAGGAAATTGCATAGAAGTCGCGCCGATCACGCCATCTTTAATATTACGCACACCAGGACAACCACCATCCACAGAAACAATCAACACGTCTTTTTCAAGACCGAATGATTTCAGTGCTTCATACGCACCCGCAGCAGCAGGTTCGTTAATGGTGTATACCAAGTTAATATCTGGATCTTTTTGAAGTAGGTTTTCCATCGCACGACGGCCACCTTCTTCAGAACCTTGAGTCACATCATTACCCACAATGCGAGGGTCGGTTTCATCGCCCATGCGATTCGCGTTTTTAATGTCGATACCAAAGCCTTTTAAGAAACCTTGGTCACGAGCAACGTCAACGGTGATTTGGCTAGTGCTCAAATCCAGCAGGCCAATTTTGGCATCTTTGGCTTTGTCACCCATTTTTGCTTTTGCCCACATACCAATCATTTCACCCGCTTTGAAGTTGTCCGTTGCGAATGTCATGTCAGCCGCACTGGCTGGGCTAAGTGGTGTGTCTAATGCGATAACCAGCAAACCAGCATCGCGTGCTTTTTGAATAGTCGGAACGATACCCGCAGTGTCACTTGGGGTAATTAGAATGCCTTTTGCACCAGCGGCAATGAGGTTTTCAACAGCCTGTACTTGCGTTTCGTTATCGCCATCGTAACGACCAGCGAAAGTACGCAATTCAACGCCAAGCTCAGCCGCCTTTTGTTGCGCGCCTTCTTTCATTTTCACGAAGAACGGGTTGGTGTTGGTTTTAGTAATAAGACCAATGATAGGGGTTTCTGCCATCGCCACGCTAGATAACGCGCCAGCAGCAACAAGACAAGCCAATTTCTTATAAGGAATGAATTTCATTATGTTAGAACTCCAGTTTTTGTTTTTATTATTGGCAGCAAGGCCATGTTAAAAACAGATCCAGTCCCGACTCTGTTTCTGACAAACCACTATGGAGATCAAAAACTAATGAATAATTTCATTGTTTATTCTTTTTTTGTAATATTTGTAATAAATCAGTTTTTCAACTGAAATATTCCGCTTAACTCCTTGATAGTAAAAGGTTTTGAGATAAATAAATCGTCGTCTTTTAATTGATATTTTTGCTTCAATTCTTCTTTAGGTAAGCCCGACATCAGCAATATTGGCCCCGTGAAGCCTGACACGTCAGACGCAATGTTGTGCGCCAACTCCACGCCGCTCATGGTGCCAGCCAAGTTCACATCGGACACAATGGCGTCCGGCAATATGGCTTTGCTCAACGCTTTCATCACGGCTTCGGCACAGTCGAAGGTTTGCACCATAAAGCCGATTTTTTCGAGCTGTTCACGCATCACCCGACACACTTCGTCGTCGTCTTCCACCAGCCACACCAAGCTGGATTCGGGCAACGGAATCGCAGTGCGCGGCAAAGAGCAGCTTTCTGTTTCGTCTTTTGCATCAGTAGCGTGATCTAATGGCACCAGCTGCCTAGGCAAGAACAAACACACACGAGTCCACTGGCCCTTTTCAGACGTCACTTGAATCTCCCCACCGCTTTGCTTCACAAAACCGTAAATCATACTCAAGCCCAAACCGCTGCCTTTACCAACCGGTTTGGTGGTGAAAAAAGGTTCGAAAATACGGCCTATCACCTCATCGGCAATGCCTTCGCCCGAATCTTCCACGCGAATACGAATCGCTGGCACGTCACTGTTTGGCAGAGTGCACAGCTTGGTCGAAAAAGACAGTTTGCCGCCATCTGGCATCGCGCTGGCGCTGTTCAAAGACAAATTCAGCAAGGCATTTTCCAGCTGAGAAGGATCAATTAAGCTCATGGCATCTGGGCATTGCAAATCGCTTTCAACCACAATGTGTGACCCCACGCTGTATTCCACCAAATCCAGCATGCCTTCGATCAGATCGTCGATGCCAATCGACACCGGAAACAGCTGCTGACGCCGGCTGAACGCCAATAATCGCTGCACTAAGTTGCTGCTTTTTTCAGATACCACCAGCGCACGTTCAATGTATCGGGCTTGGTCATCGGTTTGTGGACGGGAGTCAGACAACATTTGCAAGTTACCCATAATCGCCGCCAGTAAGTTATTGAAATCATGAGCCACGCCACCGGTTAATTGTCCGAGCATTTCCATTTTTTGTGCCTGACGCAGCTGACTTTCAACGCTCTTACGTTCCGTCAAATCCGTATACAAGGTCACAAAACCGCCTTCGGGCATCGGCTTAGAACGAAACTCAACGATCTTGCCTGAGTCAAAATGGCGTTCAAAACTCTGAAAACGCAAATGCCGCGACACGTTCACTTCTTCCATATGAACTTGCTGATTTTCCAAATTCAGATTTTTATGTTGCCCTTGGTTAATCAAAGATTGCACATCATCGATCGGCATACCGACCCGTAAATCGTCGTCCGATAAATCAAACAATTTTTGATAGCCCGAGTTCCACGCCACCAAGGTGCCTTTCGCAGAAAACACACTTAGGCCATCGTTCATGTTGTCAAAAATGGTTTCGAGCAATCGCTTCTGCTCAGACAATTCTGCGGTCACTTCCAAACGCCGTAATGCGTCACGACGGAAAACTTCAAACGTGTCTGCCAGCGTACCGATTTCATCATTACGGCGAATGCCCGTGTGCTTTGAATCCACTCGCCCTAACGACAGCTGCTCCATGTCGTTGGTCACCACCCCCAAATCTTTGGTCATGCGCTGGCTATACCAATACAAACGCGTCAGCCCCAACAGCAAAAACACCGAAATGCCAATCAGCCAATTTTGCCCTCGGGCCACAAATGACGACACTTCTTGGCGTTGTCTACTGACTTTTTTCTGTAGACCACCAACAAAGTCACTGACTTGTTTGCTGAGCTGTTCGGATTTCGCGCGAATCGAAATCAGCAGATAGTTTTTGCGCTCTTGGATTTGATTTAAGCGACGATGCGCCATCAATAAATCGTCGGCGATTTCCGCCACTTGCTCGCTTTTTTTCGACAGTTTTAGCTGTTTCAACATGCTTTCTGGCACCAAGCTTGGCGACTCCAGCAGTTGCAACAGCCACACCAATCCTTGCTGGCTCGTCACGGCGGAGGCGCTTTCTTCTATTGGCAAATGGCGGATACGGAACTGCTGCGCCAAACTGTCCTCACGCAGATACAGTTCTTCTCGCACTAGGGCAACCAATTCTTCCAGCGTGGTTTGCAGGTCATCCACACGGTCATCAATGTCTCGTTGAAACACCGAATCCGTCAAACTGTCTGCCACACCACGCAGTTCTAAAATACGAAGGTGGATGCGTTCTGACTCAGTTTGTAATTGGAAGGGCCGACCGGATCCTGCGGTATAAGGCGCGATGGCCGCCAACTGAGCAACCCCCTCGGCTAATGTTAGCGAGGTGCTGATTTCGGGTAGGGTTTCGGATTCAAATTCCGACAACGACGCTTCGCTGACGCGCATGGATTGCCAACCAATGCCAACCATGAAAAAAGCCACCAGACTGATGACCAAAATGGACAACGAGGCTTTTTGGCGAATGCTAATAAAGCGCATTTAGTTCATCCGCACTGGGCCTTGGAAAAAATACCCCAGACCTCGTTGAGTTTTAATGAATTCTGGCGTTTTGGGGTTGGTTTCTATTTTTCGGCGCAAGCGCAGAATCAGCACATCAACGGTGCGGTCAAACACTTCGGTTTCTAGGCCTCGGCTTTGTTCAATCAATTGCTCACGAGAGAAAATACGATCAGGATGGCGAGCCAACACTTCCAGAAGCGAAAACTCCCCCAAGGTCAGCGTCACTAATGTGCCATCTGGGTCATGCAAAAGACGAGCGGTTAAATCCAATGTCCAATGGCCAAAGCGTAAACAATCATGGTCTTCATTGATGGTGCTGCCCGTTGCGACCGGCACCGCGTAGGAACGACGTAACAAGGCATGAATGCGCGCCGTCAGTTCTCGCAAGTTAAACGGCTTCATCATGTAATCGTCCGCCGCCAACTCCAAGCCCAAAATACGATCTGTTTCGTCGCCCTTGCCCGTTAACATCATTATCGGCATCGCAAAACGTGCGCGAATCTCCCGAGCGAGGTTCAAGCCGTCTTCTTCTTGTAGGTACAAATCCATTAGCACCAAATCCACTTGTTCTGCGTCTAAATGCAGCCACATCTGGCGACCATTTTCCGCTTCCAAGACCTTGTAACCCTTTTGCGATAACGCATCGCCTAAAAGTTGACGGATGTCTTGGTCATCGTCGACGACTAATAACGTCTTTTTGTTTTGCTCTGTCATGGCTGTTCTATCATCTTGGGTTGAAATCCATTGTCATTATTATTTTAGGCCAGTCGCTCAGAATACAGCAGTCAGCACCTTAGTCATATCATGGTAAAGTTAATAGAAAATTAACAGTAGGAAAATATTGTGCAGACGAAACAGATTCGCCTTACTTTTTTAACGCCCGAGCAATCCCTTTCGATTGCACAAGGCGATATCATTCTGCACGCATTGACCTCTGCCGGCGTTCCTATAAAACACGCCTGCAGCAATGGCGTTTGCGGTGTTTGCCTAACCCCCTTACTGGATGGCGAAATTGATTACGAACATCGCCACCCTCATGGTTTAAACGAGAAAGAAAAACAAAATGGCTATTTTCTTCCCTGTATCGCCACCTGCAAAACCGACATTACCATTGCCCAACCAAAGGTATTGGTAAAACCAAAGTGACACTGCGCCCAGCGGTTAAACACGTTATTATAAGCAAAGCACAACAACGAGCCATCTTATGTCCAGCGAACTGCCCATTCACTCACTCATTCCCCAGCTAAAAAACCAGCTATTGCATCACCACGAAGCGATATTAGAAGCCGCACCTGGGGCAGGTAAAACCACGGTGGTTCCACTGGCGCTGATGGAAGAAGCTTGGCTCAAAGGTCGCAAAATCATCATGTTAGAACCAAGGCGTCTGGCAGCCAAAGCCGCGGCAAAGCGTCTTGCAGATGGCTTACAAGAGCCGCTCGGAAAACGCGTTGGCTATCGTATTCGTCACGAAGGAAAAGAAAGCTCTCAGACACAAGTGCTGGTCGTCACCGAAGGCGTACTGACACGAATGCTGCACGATGACCCAAGTTTAGACGACATCGCTTTGGTTATCTTTGACGAATTTCACGAGCGTAATCTCCACTCAGATTTAGCCTTTGCCTTGTGTTTACAAGCACGAGAACTGTATCGCGACGAAGACCCACTGAAACTCTTGGTTATGTCCGCCACACTTGATACAGAAGCGCTCGAAACACGACTTGGCTGCCCAACACTCACCAGCCAAGGTCGAAGCTTTCCCATCACCACGCACTACAGCAATAAAGCCCTCAAGACCTTTCAAGTCACCGATGAAGTGGTTCGACTCACTTGCCAAGCGTTTAATGAAGAAACTGGCAACATTTTGGTGTTTTTACCCGGTCAAAAAGAAATTCGCCAAGTGGCAAGCCAGTTACAACAACGTTTAGGACATGAGCCAAACCTAAGCATCTTACCCTTATACGGCGAACTCAGCCTCAAAGAGCAAGAGGCTGTGATTGAGCCCACAACAGCACCACACCGGAAAATTGTACTCGCAACGGCAATAGCACAAACCAGCTTGACCATTGACGGCATTCGGGTAGTGATCGACAGCGGTTTAAGCCGAGAAGCGCGCTTTGATGCCAACACCGCCACCACGCGACTGCATACTCGTCGTGCAACCCAAGCCGAAACTATTCAACGTATGGGGCGAGCTGGGCGCACAGAGGCTGGCATTTGTTATCGTTGGTGGAGCGAAGGCCAACAACATCAGCTCGCACCACAAGCTCAACCACAAATAGAAATCAGCGACCTCAGCAGTGTGGTGATGGATTTGGCGAAATGGGGCGTGCAAGAACGCCTTGAATTGGATTGGATTACGCCGCCCCCAAACAGCCATTGGCAACAATCGATCGACTTGCTAACCAATCTGCAAGCACTTGAACAGAGTCAAACATCACAACCGACTTTAGAGTTAAGCCAACTCGGTGAGCAGATGAGCAATCTCGGCATCGAACCTCGACTCGCTCGATTACTTTTAGATGGAAAGCAAAATGGTGACAGCGATTTGGCCAGCGCCATCTGCACCATACTGTCGGAAGGCGACCCGTTTTCGAATCACCACAGTGATGTGTCAGATCGGCTTCAGTGGCTGGCAGGTCACAATCAGACACAGGGCAAGCGACCGAGACAGAGCTACTTAAAAGCGCAGCAGCAATGGCGTGCCCGCAGCCAAACCATTCACTTGGCAGAATCACTTACGCCAAAAATGGGCAAAAGCAACCATGACCTTTCACACGTATTGGTCCGTGCCTTTGCCGATCGCATCGCTCAACGCATCCAGCAAGACGCCGACAAAACACGTTACAAACTCGCTAATGGTCGCATGGCAAGTCTGTCGTCGCTCGACCCTTGCGCGCAGAGCGAATGGCTTATTGCGCTTGATATAGGCGGTCATCATGGACAAGATGAAGACCGTATTTTTCTTGCTTATCCACTGGCCATCTCGACTCTCACCGAAGGCTTTGCTGATCTTTTGACCGTTAAAAACCACCTTGCATGGTCAAAAAAAGATGGCCGCTTATTGAGCGAAACACAACGCTGGATAGGCAAACTTTGCCTCGACAAACAGAAACTCAGCGCGCCATCCGAAGACGATGTTTGCCAAGCGGTTTGTCAGTATATTCGCCAAGAAGGTCTGTCCGTTTTACCTTGGAATGAGGCAAGCGAACAACTGCGAGCGCGCCTGCAATTTGCCTTTATCCATGATAAACAAAACCTCTGGCCAGAATATTCCGATACGGCGCTACTCACGAATTTGGAAGAATGGCTTGGCCCGTACTTAGGCAAGGCCACCAACCAACAAGTGATAAACAAATTGCCCTTGGCGGATATTTTAATCAACCGTTTGGATTGGTCATTGCAGTCGCTATTGAACAAAACCGTACCGGCAAGAATCACAGTACCATCAGGGGCAAGTCACGCGATTGACTACTGCGAACAACAGCCAACCCTACGCGTCAAACTGCAAGAAATGTTTGGTTACACCACCAGCCCAACCGTGCTCAACCAAATAGTGCGCATCGAACTCTTATCACCGGGACAACGCCCGCTGGCGGTCACACAAGATTTGGCTTTTTTTTGGCGTGAAGCGTACCCAGAAGTGCGCAAAGAAATGCGCGGACGATACCCTAAACATCCGTGGCCAGAAGACCCATTAAAGGCCGAAGCAACTGCAAAAACCAACCGCGCCTTGAGATCGTCTTAGTCGCTAATCCCTTCCTAATTGTGTCAGCGCTTGTTCGGTAAGGCGCTGACTAAAGGGCGTATTCTTAGAGTGTGTCGGTGACCAGCCCATAATAAAACGGTGAAAATCCGCCCACGCAATCGGGAACAAGCGCTGCCACTCGTCCACCACCTCATGAACCAAAGCCTGTGACTCGCCTTGCGCCATTAACTCACGCCCTAACTCAGCAAAATAATGCGCCAGTAAATAGTCGATATTGTCGGCCAGTTCAGATTCAGTCAGCGCACTGCCCAGAAAATACGCCACATCTTGAACCCCAACGCCACCGCCAACGTACTGAAAGTCAACCGCCGCCACTGAATAATGCATTGGGGAAAAACAAAAATTGGCGACTTTGGCATCACCATGAACAATGGTTTTAAAGCGTGCGTTATCCAGACACTCAGCCAATTCAGCCGCCGCCGATTTCAGCTCGCCTTCTTGCATTGCTGCCCATTCGTCTGGTCGCGTATCTAGATGCCAATATGTGCCTTTTTTCCACAAGCCTTGCGGCCAATTCAGCGAAGGAGAAGAATGAATAAAACTCGCGTGAAACGCCGCCAACCAATTAATGCAAGACAACACATAATCCATATTATGTTCCCAATATCGGTCTGAATACCCAGCGGCGTCCAAATCTTCTAACAACGTCAACCTTTGCCCCGTGTGTTCGTCATGGAAATCCCCATAACACTGCGCAACCCGAGCCGATGGATTGCATCGCGACGCCCATTGTCGATACCAAACTTGCTCCACTTCGTAAGAACGCACTTTACGCAAATGCGCGTGATCCGAATGCCAGCCTCTAGGGTGATTCACGTCCAAGGGAAATGTGCAATGTTTGGCGATCACAGACGATGGCGACTCTTGTCCCGTTAGCGAATAACGCACCACCTCGCCGTAACCGCTCCACAATGACTGAATCAAAGAGGTTCGCTCCACTGTGTCGGCCTTGCATTGGCGCTTAATAAAGATCTCGGGCGTCATCATATTCATACAATCCACGTAAAAGTCGCGACTATTTTACCCATAAAACGGTATGCTAAAACGTCTTTTATAATCATTACTGATCTATCATGAGCCTTATTCTGTTCTATCTCAAAAAAATCATCGGCATGATGTTGATGCCCATTCCCCTCACTTTACTGACGATGTGTCTAACATTGTTATTGATGAAGAAATGCCCAAAGTTCGCCAAGCTACTGCTATTCTGCGCCGTACTTTTATTAGGCTTGACCAGCTGGAATCCGGTGGCGAATTCACTCATCGCCACGGTGGAACACGATTTCCCAGTATTTGATGTTCAACAACCGGTAGACGCAGTAATCGTTCTTGGCAGTGGACATAAAGACCTCAGTAATACTCCCACTGTAATGGCACTAGGCAACAGCGCATTATTTCGCCTCGAAGAAGGGTTACGCATTTTAAAAGCCAATCCGAGTGCACAATTATTTGTTTCCGGTTATTCAGGTGAGATGACCGAACCGCACGCAGAAGTCATGCGCCGAGCCGCCATAGAATTAGGCGTCCAACCCGATAGAATTAGAGCTTTTCCTCTCGCCAAAGACACAGAAGAGGAAGCCAACAGCATGAAGCCCTACCTAGAAAGAAAACGCGCCGCGCTAGTCACCGAAGCATCACACTTGAAACGTGCGTCTATCTTCTTCGAACAAGCAGGCATCAACATTATTCCCGCACCGGCTCTGTATTTAGGGTCCGAAAAAAGCGACTGGCAAATTGACGCCACTGCCAACTACAAAAGCCAACGCGCCTTTTACGAATGGCTTGGACGTACTTGGCAATGGATTAAAAATTGAGGAGTAAACAATGACATCTAAAATGACATTTGAAGCGAACAAAAGAGATGAGCAAATATCTCACGATACTTGGTTAACACAGCAAGTTAACGCCGCTTTCGTGTATATGGAAAACGGCCTTGCTGTATTTGTGTCGAACGAAGAAGCCAATGTTCAAATGGCAGATTTTAAAGCAGAAATTCGTTCTAGAAATAATCCTTTATAGTTGCATGCTTTATAAATTAAACCCGTAATGGCTGCCATCTGGCAACTCAACGTCCACGGTTAGTTTGCCCCCAGCGCCTTCAACATAGCGCTTCAAAGTAGATAATTTGACATCTTTACCTTTGCGTTCCATGCCTGCAATCGTTGGTTGCTTCACACCTAGCGTGTTTGCCATATCCTCTTGAGTGATTTGCATGCGTTCACGCAACTGGGCGAGATGAATACCAAGCACCATGTCATCCGCCTTTTTACGGGCATTTTTTACTATTTCAGGCTTCTGATCTGAAATTAATTTATCAAGTGTTCTAGCCATTACTCACCTCGACTTTTTAGATCCAGTAGATGCTTTTCAAACTCTTTATCCGCAACTGAAATCATCTGTTCATAAAATCGCTTATCTTTCCCTGTTTTCTCTCCAGCACACAATAAAATACCAGTTCTGCTTGGATTGAAAGCATAAAACGAGCGTATAGGGTTACCCTTACTTTGCGTCCTTAGCTCTTTCATATTCGCGAACTTCGAGCCATTCACAGCATCAGCATAAGGCCTAGATAATTGCGGTCCTTTTTGCTGTAGTAAAAGCAATGTTGCCAACACGTTTTCTTTATCAATGTCATCCAGAGCTTCAAACCATTCATCAAACACATCCGTTGTTTCTATACTCCACATAAATTCCCTTTTACATAAAATAATAGCTTTCAAACTATATAGCCTTAAAGCTATATTTTCAATTTAAAAAAAGCAGCACCCATCACTGGACACTGCTTTTCTATTACTTCAAAAGTACCGATTTCTAATAAATCAAACCTGAAACAAGAAGTTCTTAATCAAGTCTTTTCCGCCCTCGGTTGCAAAGGATTCTGGGTGAAACTGAATCCCTTGAATTGGGTATTCTTTATGGCGAACGCCCATGAGTTCAAACTTACCGCCTTTGTGAATCGTCGCGATGTCCTTAAAGTCCGCTTCTTTTAACTCACCAACAGAAGCCGTCACCTCCAACACATCTGGGAAACTTTCCGCTTCGGCGATGAGCGAGTGATAACGCATGACTTCTAGTTGGTCTGGAATGTCATGAAAAATACCTTCGCTGTTGTGAGTAATTGGGCTGGTTTTACCGTGCATTGGCAATGGTGCTTTGACCACTTTGCCGCCGAACACATGACAAATGCCCTGCATACCAAGACAAACGCCCATTAATGGAATGGTTTTACCGAACTCTAAAATCACGTCCGCACACACACCAAAGTAAGCCTTGTCGTCTGGTGAACCTGGCCCTGGGGAAATAATAATACGATCTGGCGCGGCGGCACGAATGTCGTCTAATGTCACTTCATCGTTACGTTTGACAATCACCTCAAACGTGTCGATTTCACCACGGCTTTTTTCGGTTTCTAATACTTCACCAATAAACTGATACAGGTTGTACGTGAAGGAATCGTAGTTGTCGATAATATACACTTTCATGTCGGCTTCCCTTACGCTTTGTCTTGTGTGTTGGCTGGCGCGAAACTGTCGAGCACACGTTTAGTGCCAGCAAATTTGCGTTGAATTTCTTCGTATTCGTCTTCGGCATTGGAGTCATACACATTGCCGCCACAGGTTTGCACATAAGCTTTGTTACCCTTGGCAAACACGGTTCGAATTGGAATCGCAAACATACAATCGCCATTGAAAGAGAATTGACCCACCGCGCCACCGTAAGGGCCACGGCCATCGTTTTCCAAATCATCGATGATCTTCATCGCTTCGATTTTCGGCGCGCCCGTCAAGGTTCCCGCAGGGAAGTTACTCGCCAAGGCAGAGAACATGTCGTGATCTTCCGCCATGATGCCGACAATCTCACTGGAAATGTGCTGAACGTGACTAAAACGTTTAATGTCCATCAAGCTGCGTACTTTTACCGTACCGAATCGCGCAACACGGCCAATATCATTTCGGTGCAAATCGACAATCATATTGTGTTCGGCGATTTCTTTTGGATCGTTCAACAAAGCACGCGCAAATTCCGTGTCTTCTGCGGCGTCTTTACCACGCTTCGCTGTCCCTGCTAGCGGGAAGGTTTCCATTTCCCCTTGGCGCACTCGGAACAACAACTCTGGGCTGGCACCAATAACTTTTTGCTCAGCAAATTTGATGTAATACATTTGCGGCGAAGGATTCACTTCACGCAATTGCTCGTACAAATTGATGGTGTCGCCTTCCATATCGAACCATTTTTTGAAGCCCACTTCACACTGGAAGATCTTACCTTCGATAATGTCTTGCTTCACCTTGGCAACCGCATCGGCGTGATCCGTTTTGCTCATAGACTCGCCCGCTGGCGTGACCACAAAGGGACCATTTTCTGGTGTTGGAGCGGACATCATCTCTTGCACCAACTCGACTCGATTATCATCGTAGTAGAAGTAGAAAACTTCGCCTGTCATCTTGTCCAGAATCAGGCCATCTTTATACAAACCAAAACGGAAGGCATCGAACATGTCGCTCGATTGCAGATCCAAAGTCGGCTCGAAATAGTTCATGCTGTCGTAACCGATATAACCCGTTAAACCACCAGCAAAACCGCGCGACAAAATATTCTGCGGCACGATCTCGCGTAACAAGTAATACGGATTATCCGATTCGTAAGACTCCGTGCTGCCGTCACGTTCTTGGATAAACAGCTGCTTGCCTTCGGCCCAAATCAATTTCTCAGGATCAAAACCGATAATAGAATGGCGGGAAATGAAGCTCTCTTCACCAAGGGATTCCAACATAAAACAGTTGTCAAAACGCTTCTCAACCTTCTTAAACAGATCAAAAAAATCACAGGTAGAACTGATGGTGACGTACTTAGGCTTACGCGGCAGCGTGATGCGCTGCGGCTTTTTGTTATATGAACTCATATCTCTTTTAATTCCTTCAATGCTCGGGAGCCACGGGTCACAGTGGCAATACCCACACCTAATTGTTTCGCAATGTCTCGCTGCGGTACGCCTTGCTCCAACAGAGAGAAAATTTGTAATCTGTGTTGCATCTCGTTGATCTCATTCGGAGTTAGTAAGGCTTTTAAGCGCCTCTCCAACACCGCTTCATCACCGGCTTCGGTTAAAAACTGGACCAAATCTTTCATAGGCACTTCTATTTGATAAGCAGTTATGTATTCACGTACTAGTACAGTATAGATTTTGAGGAAGATAAGCAAGACAGAAATACAGTATTGTTTAGGCACGTCAAAAAATACTTCAACTTGTTAATAAACAAAATTTGCACTATATTTTGTACAAATAAACGTACAATGGTAACTTCACATGAGCCGCATAAATTTAGATCAAGACATACAACCATTATCAGAATTTCGTTCTGGTGTAACGTCATTCATTAAACAGATTAATGAAACTCGCCGCCCTTTGCTCATCACACAACGTGGCAAAGGTGTCGCTGTCATGCTCGATGTGGCTGAATACGAAGCCATGCAAGAAAAAATAGAATTACTCGAAGAGATACGCACCGCTGAATCACAGTTTGCCGAAGGATTAGGCATTTCGAATCAGGAAGCAAGAAAGCAAACCTTAGGACGCTTGAAAAAATGAAAGTAAGTTGGTCACCTCTCGCTATGGAAAAACTTGGGCATGCTGCCGATTTTATCGCACTAGATAATCCTAATGCAGCTGAGATATGGGTAAACGATTTATTCGATAAAACAGATCTACTCAGCCACCAACCTGAAATGGGACGACTTGTCCCAGAGTTACAAAAAGCAAATCTCCGTGAACTCATTTTTGGTAACTATCGAATAATCTACATAATCAGCACCGAAATCCGAATATTAACGGTGCGTAACTGCCGACAGATACTCACAGAAAAGGATTTATAGCCTAGTCGACTAGAGTTTAGAAATCTGACCCAACTCTTCTTTTAACTTAGCTTTGCTGTGGTGGTCTTCGAAATAGCGAGCAAAGGCTTGGACTTGTTCTTTGTGAGGATAATCTAGGTTTTCAATGACTGAGCGAATAGGATCAAAACTCTGATCAACCTCTTCATCTGAAATAGCATAAATATGTCCTAACGCCTCATCTGCCGTCGAATCCTCGATAATAAAGCTCAGCATTTCCATTACAGCTCTTTGTTCTTTATAACCATCTTTCATAAAGATAATCGCATCATATATCGCCTTTTTCGCTTCCTCTTTATCACCCGCAGCCAGCACCAGTTCAGCTTTGTTAGCTAAAGCAACAAAGACCTCCTTAGTTACAGCATTGCTGTCTTTGAATCGTTCCAGCAACGCGTCATACACCGCAATCGCTTCTTCTGAACGATTCAATTGGCCTAACGTAATGGCTTTGTTTACCAGTGCTTTCGCTATCGTCTCCTGTAGCGCCAGTTCATCGCTGTCTTTGAATCGTTCCAGCAACGCGTCATACACCGCAATCGCTTCTTCTGAACGATTCAATTGGCCTAATCTAATGGCTTTGTTTACCAGTGCAGTCGCTACCCGTTCCTGTAACGCCAGTTCATCGCTGTCTTTGAATCGTTCCAGCAACGCGTCATACACCGCAATCTCTTCTTCTGAACGATTCAATTGGCCTAACGTAATGGCTTTGTTTACCAGTGCTGTCGCTACCTGTTCCTGTAGCGCCAGTTCGTCGCTGACTTTGAATCGTTCCAGCAACGCGTCATACACCGCAATCGCTTCTTCTGAACGATTCAATTGGCCTAATCTAATGGCTTTGTTTACCCGTGCAGTCGCTACCCGTTCCTGTAACGCCAGTTCATCGCTGTCTTTGAATCGTTCCAGCAACGCGTCATACACCGCAATCTCTTCTTCTGAACGATTCAATTGGCCTAACGTAATGGCTTTGTTTACCAGTGCTTTCGCTACCTGTTCCTGTAGCGCCAGTTCGTCGCTGTCTTTGAATCGTTCCAGCAACGCGTCATACACCGCAATCGCTTCTTCTGAACGATTCAATTGGCCTAATCTAATGGCTTTGTTTACCAGTGCTGTCGCTACCCGTTCCTGTAACGCCAGTTCATCGCTGTCTTTGAATCGCTCCAGCAACGCGTCATACACCGCAATCGCTTCTTCTGAACGATTCAATTGGCCTAACGTAATGGCTTTGTTTACCAGTGCTTTCGCTATCGGCTCCTGTAGCGCCAGTTCATCGCTGTCTTTGAATCGTTCCAGCAACGCGTCATACACCGCAATCGCTTCTTCTGAACGATTCAATTGGCCTAACGTAATGGCTTTGTTTACCAGTGCTGTCGCTATCGGCTCCTGTAGCGCCAGTTCGTCGCTCTCTTTGAATCGTTCCAGCGACGCGTCATACACCGCAACCGCTTCTTCTGAACGATTCAATTGGCCTAACGTAATGGCTTTGTTTACCAGTGCTGTCGCTATCGGCTCCTGTAGCGCCAGTTCGTCGGTAAGCGTCCGGCAAACCACACATTTTAATTATCTTCAAACACCTTAAAATCTGTTGTCTTTTAAATCAGAGCAACAGACTCATGTTTACCGCGTCTTCCCAGCTTAACGTTACTCTCATTTGTGGACCAACCGATATGCGTAAGGCCATTGATGGACTTTGCAATATTGTCGCCTACGATCTTAAAAAAGAACCTTGTAGTGAGCACATTTTTGTCTTTTGTGGGCGAGCTCGTGACAAGATTAAAATATTGCAATGGTCTAATAATGGTTTTTGGTTGCATTACAAACGATTGGAAAAAGGCTCTTTCCAATGGCCTGGCATTGAGGATGAACATTTATCGCGGCACATATCCCATCGACAACTTAATTGGTTGTTGGATGGTTTGCCTCTTCACTCTCAAGAGGCTCATCCGCATTTAACCTATCGATATCATGACGAATAACCCATTAGGTTGGTATAATCCAACCCATGAAAATGCTTCCAGAAAACTTACCCAATGACGTTGAGTCACTCAAGGCTATCTTGCTTGAGCAAGCTCGGCTGTTGGGTGAAAAAGACTCGCAGCTTGCACAGTGGCAATCGAAATACACGTTCATTTTAGAGCAGTGGCGTTTGGCGCAGCAAAAGCAGTTTGGCAAAAGCTCGGAAACCTCACCTGGGCAAGGTGAGTTGTTTGATGAAATGGCGGCCGAATCTGATGTCATCGACACGGAGACTGAAACGCAGACCGTCTCTTACACTCGCTCGAAACCTAAGCGTCAGCCCCTGCCAAAGGATTTACCTCGCGAAACGGTTGTACTGGATATCGCTGAGTCAGACAAAGTCTGCTCATGTTGCCAAGGTGCACTTCATCGCATAGGTGAAGACCGTTCTGAAAAGCTTGATTTTATCCCGGCTCAACTCAAGGTCATCGAAACGGTTCGCCCTAAATACGCGTGCCGTGAGTGTGAGAAAACAGGCACCCAGAATGCGATTAAGCAAGCGGTTGTGCCACCGAGCATTATCCCCAAAGGCATCGCGACCCCTAGTCTGCTGAGTCAGATTATCACGGGCAAATTCCAATACAGCTTACCACTCTATCGACAAGAAACCTTATTTAAGCAATACGGTATCGAGTTGAGCCGACGAACCATGTCAGATTGGATGAAAAAATGTGCCGATGCCTTAGAGAAGCTTTATGAACGGCTGCATCAAGAATTACTGAAACAGTCCGTTATCCAAGCGGATGAAACCACCCTCAATGTGATCAAAGAAGCTCGTTCGAAATGTTACATGTGGGTGTATTGCACAGGCAAAGATGCCCCAGACAAACGCAATCCGATCCCGAATATCGTCCTATACGATTACCAACCGACACGAAGTGGGCAATGCGCCGTCGACTTTTTACAAGGCTTCGATGGCTATCTTAATGTCGATGGCTACCAAGCGTACGAATCGACCCAAGCCAAGCTGGCTGGTTGCTGGGCACATGCACGTCGTAAGTTTATTGAAGCGGAAAAAGGCATGCCGAAAGGCAAGTCAGGAAAAGCAACGATGGCGATCAATCACATCAAAAAGCTGTACGCTATCGAGACGTTGGCCCAACAGGCTGACAATGCAGAAGCCGCCTTTAAAATCCGTCAGGAGCAAGCGCCCGAAGTCTTAGCGAACTACAAAGCCTGGCTTGAAAAATCGGCTCAACAAGTGCCACCGAAATCCTTATTGAGCAAAGCGATCCAATACAATCTCAATCAATGGGACAAACTGAGCGTTTACTTGACCGATTATCGTATCAACATCGATAACAACCGAGCGGAGCGCGCCATCAAGCCCTTCGTGATTGGACGCAAAAACTGGTTGTTCTCCAATACGGGGAATGGTGCAAAATCCAGTGCAACGCTTTACAGCATAATAGAAACAGCCAAAGCCAATGGGCTTATCCCTTATGATTACTTAGTAAGATTGTTTGAAGAGCTGCCGAGAAGAAAAGAAAACGATGACATGGAAGAATTATTGCCGTGGAATATCAAGCTGACTTAAGATTGAGAATAAAGATAAAAATCTTCCCGCTGCATCCATGCAGCCTTGAATCTTCCTGAAAAGAGACAGAGCCTCCGTCCTGGAGGCATAGGTAAATCCATTTACCCTCTGTCAAATCTTAAATTATTACAATCACGTGTCAGATACAAGTTTTATGGCAATAAAAAATTAACGCGGCCTATGTGTGGTTTACCGCACGCTTACTCTTAATGTCGATGGCTACCAAGCGTACGAATCGACCCAAGCCAAGCTGGCTGGTTGCTGGGCACATGCACGTCGTAAGTTTATTGAAGCGGAAAAAGGCATGCCGAAAGGCAAGTCAGGAAAAGCAACGATGGCGATCAATCACATCAAAAAGCTGTACGCTATCGAGACGTTGGCCCAACAGGCTGACAATGCAGAAGCCGCCTTTAAAATCCGTCAGGAGCAAGCGCCCGAAGTCTTAGCGAACTACAAAGCCTGGCTTGAAAAATCGGCTCAACAAGTGCCACCGAAATCCTTATTGAGCAAAGCGATCCAATACAATCTCAATCAATGGGACAAACTGAGCGTTTACTTGACCGATTATCGTATCAACATCGATAACAACCGAGCGGAGCGCGCCATCAAGCCCTTCGTGATTGGACGCAAAAACTGGTTGTTCTCCAATACGGGGAATGGTGCAAAATCCAGTGCAACGCTTTACAGCATAATAGAAACAGCCAAAGCCAATGGGCTTATCCCTTATGATTACTTAGTAAGATTGTTTGAAGAGCTGCCGAGAAGAAAAGAAAACGATGACATGGAAGAATTATTGCCGTGGAATATCAAGCTGACTTAAGATTGAGAATAAAGATAAAAATCTTCCCGCTGCATCCATGCAGCCTTGAATCTTCCTGAAAAGAGACAGAGCCTCCGTCCTGGAGGCATAGGTAAATCCATTTACCCTCTGTCAAATCTTAAATTATTACAATCACGTGTCAGATACAAGTTTTATGGCAATAAAAAATTAACGCGGCCTATGTGTGGTTTACCGCACGCTTACGTTCGTCGCTCTCTTTGAATCGTTCCAGCAACGCGTCATACACCGCAATCGCTTCTTCTGAACGATTCAATTGGCCTAACGTAATGGCTTTGTTTACCAGTGCTTTCACAATATTTCTCTGGATAGCTATATCTTTATTGTCTTTAAAGCGTTCAAGCAATTCATCATAGACTGCTATCTTATCCTCTAGCTTATTTAATTTACCCAATGCAAAAGCCTTATTAACCAGAGCTGTTGCAATACGTTCCTGTATAATCGGTTCATTACTATCGTTAAATTGTTCAAGCAAACTATCACATACAACAATAGCCTCATGAAATCGATTAAGCTCACTGAAAGCTCCGCCTTGATTCATTTGTGCTTTAGTAACAACATCTTGAATAGCTAGGTCGTCATTAGCTTTAAATCGGTTAATTAGATCTCCTAAAACTTCAACTACTTCTTCAAAACGCTTCGATTTATTTAAAATCATCCCTTTTAAAAATAATGAATCAGCAATTTCTTTATTTGTGAGAACATGTTCTTTCGCTAAAACCTGATCAATATGATCTAGTGACTCACTAAATTTCTTATCTATATATGATTTGACAGCAAGTAATTTCCAATCTTCAGCTGTTCTTTCACCCATTGGTTTAGTTGATACTTCTTCAGCTCTCTTATGTATATTGTTACGGCTTGTATCTGTAATTTTCTCTGGCTCATTTTCCTCTATCTTAGAAACGACATCTTTTAAACTCTCATTCAGAGATTCGACTCGGGCCTCAACTTTTTCAATTTTCCCTTTACTACTACGAATTAGCTCTTCTATTTGTTTTTTAGCTGAGACTATTTCGGCTTCCAAAGTCCCTTCCAAACTTTCTTTGGCTTTTTCTTTTGCTTCAGCCAACTGAGCATCTAACTCAGCTTTATTATTTTCTAACCAATCATCAACATGTTTCTTAGCTTCTGATTTAGCCTTTTTCCCAGCTGAAACCCAACCAAAAATTACGGCGATAATAGATGCAACAAGCCCAAGAATACTAGCAAGTGTCCCAAAACGATCAGTAGAAGCATTAATCGCTTCAACATATTTCCCTTGTGCAGATAGCTTGTCATCAATTCGTGATTGAAACGCTTCAAAACGTACTTCTACCTTCCCAATCCGTTCTTTCAATTCGAGAACTTGCTCTTTCGATGCGCCTGTTGCATCGAGCATACTGACGTCTTTGCGAATTGACGTTAGTTCCCGATAAAACCATTCGGGAAGTTGAGTATTCGATGTATTTTGTGGCGTAACTTGTGAAGCACTTGGCTCTGTTGAAATTGATGCATTATCTGCCGAGAAGGCAGCCGCTGAGGAAAATAGAACACTGATAAAAGCAAAACGAATGAGAGAGGTAAGCACTCTGTTACGTCCTTGTGAATAAATGAAAGTGGGACAAGAGTAGCGCCTAATAGCGCGTTCAGGCAATTCATACTGGCCTTTTTAGCCAAGCAAAATCTACTTATCTAATTTCAGACTTTGAAAACAGAAACAAAAGAGTACTATGTACACCAAATAAATTTACTTAGAGAGACACCATGACCCTTTTCAAAGAATTAAAATCTTCTTTAGAAGAAGCAGTAGAAATCCACCAAGGTCGTAAAGCAGCCTCTCGTATTACTCGCTTTGAGATCGCTGATGTAAAGTCTATTCGCGATAGCCTGCAAGTCTCTCAGGCGGAATTTGCGAAAGCGCTTGGTACTAGTGTGGATACAATTAAAAGCTGGGAAAGCCGACGCCGTAACCCAACAGGTTTGGCGGCCAAAGTGCTGGCAACCATTCAAGACAATCCAAATTTTTATCAAGAGCTGTCAGTCCATTAAAGTTGCTCTCGTGTTTTTCACAAAAAACACCGTCTGGCGGTGCTTTTTGTATTTATGACACTTACAACTATTCTGGCATTACTTGGTTTTAAACAAGTACGCGCTGGCTTCGTAGTTCTTGGAGATCGATGCGATTTCTTCGCTGCTTTGTTGCAGGTTCGACATTAAATTCGACAGCATTTTAATGGATTGTTCATTTTCATTGATTTTGCTGTTGATCAAGGTGATCACTTTTTCTTGCTCTATGGATTCTGCCGCAATGGTTTTACTGGCTATTGCGACATTCCCTACGGCTTTTGATCTTTCGACAAGGGCGTTCGAGATAGTCTGTGCGTGTTCTACGCTGATCGATGTTCTCTGTTTGCTCGATTCCATTGAGCTGACCGTCAGTTTCACACTGGTATTCAAATTAGCGAGCACTTTTTCGATTTCATCGGTGGATTCACTGGATCTTTGTGCCAATGTTCTGACTTCGTCGGCGACGACGGCAAAGCCGCGCCCCGTTTCGCCTGCTCTGGCGGCTTCGATAGCGGCGTTTAGCGCCAGTAAGTTGGTCTGTTCAGAAATACTTCTGATTGAACTGAGCAACGTCGTAATCGACTCCACATCAGCAGTAAGAGAGTTAAGTGATTCCGACGCCGTTAATGTATTTTTAGACAAGAGTTGCATGTCTTCCATCACTTCCAATGTTTGATGGCTGTCACTCAGAATACCCTTTTCCAAATCCGTTACCAAGTTTGCCGATTCGCCGCTGCGCTGAGTAATAGATTGCATAGATTGAGAAACATCAAAGGTCAATTCAGACGCACTTTTAGCCAACGTATTGCCATGCACTACACGACCAGTCACTTCTTCGCTAATGGTGTGAATTTGCTGACTGCTGGAAACCAGTTTGTTGGCAATATTTTGGTAATCGGTGAATATGTTCGCCAATTTATCCAATAACTGGTTAAAAGACTGCTCTGCATTCGACTTAGGATTGTCAAGTCGTATGGACAGATCGTTGTCTTTTGAGACACTTTCTATCGCGCTGGCTATGTTTTGGTTTGAGCTGGACTCGCCCTTCATCAGCGACGCCATGTAGATCAACAGACCGGACTGACAGATCGCAAAAATACAATGCACGATCATTATCCACATAGTGTGGTGCCCCTCAAATGCCATGATGGGCATATCGCCGATCTGTGCGCCTTGCATTTGAAGGTACATAAAACCAACGTGATATACCGCGGTGGTTAACAAGGCAGCAATGATGGGTTTCCAATCCTGATAGATTAGAAACACGACGATGGACGCAAATATATGAAAGTGCATTTCAATCATGCCCAGCTGACTCTGGATGAGTGCTGATGAGAACAGCATCATCAAAATACCAGCAAGTACAGAAAAGACGGCGCTGCCTTTGAACAGGCTGTAAGACGCCTGTATCGCAATAAATAACACGCCTGCACTGATTGAGGTAAACGAGAGCAACCCTTCTCCCACCATACCGCTCACTAGCAATATTAAGATCTGCAGTAGTAGAAACCGGTAAATAAACACATCATTTTTTAACACTTTTTCTGGGGAGGTCGACATTATTAGCCTTTCAATTGGTTTTTCGATTAGACGAAACGGAAGTGATTGAGTGATGAAAATTGTCAGCATTATTTTATAAAATGCTGTATTAGATCTTACGCATTAAGTGGCAATTTGGATCAAAAAAATCGTAAATCAATGTAGTCCATAAGCCTGTCAAGCTACGATCAAAACACCTTTTTCACCGTCAGAGTGACGTTTTCGTTGTGCTCTTCTTGGCGAAAAAGTTATTAGATTGTATGTTGATCCATCCATTGAGTTATCTGCTATTGTAACAACATCACAAAGGTATTTTTATGACATTCATCAAAGCCAAAGACTTCACCGCCGACCGTGCTTGGGGCGCGTTGAATATTGCCAATATGAACGGTGTGACGACGCGTTTGCATTGGACGGATCAGCCGTATAAATGGCACATTAACGACGGTGAAGAGGTGTTTGTGGTGTTAGACGGCGTGGTAAATATGCATTATCGAGTCGATGGGAAAGAACGTGTTCAATTGATGTCAGTGGGTGATATTTTCTTCGCAGCGGTCGGAACAGAACATGTTGCGCATCCCATTGGAGAAGCACGCATTTTGGTGATTGAAAAAGAAGGCAGCGTGTAAACACCGCCTTCTTTGGTCTCATTAGCCAACCGCGATAATGTGGCTTTCTACTCTTGGTTTGACCCAAATTTTCAAGCCAATAATAAACAAAATCAGCCAAAGGCTAGCAATGCCAATGGTCATCATCGCGTTTAATGGATTCTCACCAAAGGTCAATAACTGAAAGCTTATCACGGCGGTCACGTAAGCAACTGACGTGCTCCATGCCACAACCACACTGGTCCACAGCAGTCCGCCCTCTTTCATCAAAGCGCCAATGGTCGCCGCGCAAGGCGTATAAAGCAACACAAATACCAAATAAGAAAACGCGCCTTTCCAACCTTCAAACAAAGACACCATATTGCGATGCCCCGCCGTCATCTCTTGGCTTTTTGCGTCGCTCACACTGGTTAATCCTAAAGGGTCAGTCAAGGTAGACACAATGCCCGCCAGGTTTGAACCCAATAAAGTCACCACTCCTATGGCGTTGCTGATGGGCGATTCATATTCAACCGCAGAGACCGTGCTGACGGCATTGGAATACAACGCATCCATGGTGCCAACCACCGCCTCTTTCGCCAAAATGCCCGTAAATACGCCCACGGCTGCAGGCCAATTGTTTTCCCCCATACCAATGGGTGAAAACACCGGCGTGATCACTTGGCCGATCTCGGCTAACGCAGAGGGCTTGCCACCCTCATCGCTGGCACGCCATGAGGGAACCGAATTCAAGATGGTTAAAATAGCCGACACCAAAACAATCGTTTTCCCTGCACGCAGAATGAAGCCACGCACTTTATGCCAGCTAGACAAACCGATGTTGTTCCAACGTGGGCGGTGATAATGCGGCATTTCCATAAGCACACTGACTCGCGCATTTCGAAACAGTTGCTTCCTAAAAATCCACGCAGTCCCTACCGCCATCACGATGCCCAGCAAGTACAGACCAAACACCAAAATGCCACCGTTTTCACGGAAAAAGACCGAAACAAACATAACGTATACAGCCAAACGCGCACCGCAGGACATAAACGGCGCCATCGCCATCGTCAGCATACGCTGTTTCACATTGATCAGACTTCGTGTCGCCATAATGGATGGCACGTTGCAACCAAAACCCAACAACAATGGAATAAACGCCTGACCCGGCAAACCAATCGACGACATAATACGATCAACAATAAACGCCGCCCGCGCCATGTAACCACTGTCTTCTAATATGCTCAGGCAGATATACAAAAAGCCGATAACAGGAATGAAACTTGCCACCAACTGCACACCGCCGCCTAAGCCATTCGCCAACACCACAATCACCCAATGAGGAATTCCCCACTGTGTCATCCAATAACTTGGCAAACTGACAAACCAATAACCCGCCAGCGAATCAATCGGGTCAATAAACAACGTCCCCACACCAATCGCTACCGCAAACATGACATACATAGCCAATAAAAAAATCGGGATCCCCAACCAAGGATGCAGCACAACTTGGTCTATTTTGTCGGTAAAGTTCTTCGCATGGGCACGGCCTTCCACCACATTGGACATCCAGATCCCCACACTGGGAACATGGCTCGGCGGCGCGGCGTCTTTCTGCAGAATATTTTGTAGGACTGTCGGTAATGCATGAAAGCAGGATAAGAGGCGAGCTTGTAGGTCGCTCACTGACAACTGATAACCATCCACCACAGGCACACCGATGTTCTTCGAAAGGCGCTCAATGTCTGGCATCACATTTAACTTACGAGCCAAATCGGTCATGGTCAGCACAATCACCATTGGCCGACCAAGCGCGATCAATTCCTGAGTGAGTTTTAAATTGCGCTTTAAATTGCTGGCATCCACCACATTCACAATGACATCGTAATCGCTGTCATTCAGAAAGCGTCGTGCGATGACTTCGTCCATACCGCCAGTCTGGTTGTTCAGACTGTAAATGCCCGGCAAATCCGTCATATCAACGCGCTCATCGGCGCTCGTGAAAAAACCAGTCTTACAATCCACTGTAACGCCGGCCCAATTGCCAACTTTTTGCCGCGTCCCTGCCAGCTTATTAAATAGTGTCGTTTTCCCAGTGTTCGGGTTTCCGACTAGGGTAATGTGAAAAGACATGCGGTTTACGGTCTCTTAATTAAAGGAACAACAACGGGAAACACTAGTCACGCAACAGAATATGGCTGGCGTCATCACTATGAATGGCGACCAAGGTCGCGCCGACCTTGACTTGTAAAGCATGGCCAAACGGCGCTCTTGTCATCAACTGAACCGTTTCACCAGGGTCAAATCCCAGCGCCAACAGCTGACGCTGCATGTCTTCTTGAGGATGCGAAATAGAATGAATTTCAGCGACAACGCCTTTCGACAGCATTGAAAGAAGCATGATCTCTCCAAGAATAAACGTGATAACAATTATCAAATCAATTTTGGTGCGTATTATGACTCACACACGCGAGGCGTCACCAGCGCTTAAATGTAATGATTCAGTAAACACAAAACGAAAAGATTGCCGCAAAGAGGGAATAAAAAGATGAAAGCCCTCAGCAAGAGGGCTTAGCATGACGTGACAAAGATCGATTAAAGAAACATACCGCCAGATGCTTCAATGCGTTGCCCCGTAATCCAACCGCTGTTTTCACTCAGCAACATAGCCACCGCGTTACCAATGTCTTCGGCCTCACCAACGCGTCCAAGCGCAGTGATGGAGGCCACCATTTGGTTCATCTGTGGGTTATCACGCACATTACCATCACGAAAATCCGTCGCAATGGCCCCCGGTGCCAATGTATTCACACGGATCTGGCGGCTTGCAAACTCTTTTGCCATATAACGCGTCATCACTTCAACAGCACCTTTGGCCATGGCATAGGCACCGGAACCTGGCAAACTAAAGCGCGCCAAACCAGAAGAAACATTCAATATATGACCGCCATTCTTGATGTAAGGCAATAACGCCTGCGTTAAAAAGAACGGACCTTTCACATGAATCGCCAACATGTCCTCTAACTCATCGTAGGTGGTGTTTTCTAGGCTATTATGCAATCCCGTTCCAGCATTATTGAGCAAATAATCCACATCTGAACGGCCAAATTCGCGTTCTAGAATGGCGGACAATTGACCGCTAAAGTTGTCAAATGCCGCCACATCTCGTGTGTCTAGCTGAACATCAAAGGCTTTTTGGCCTTTTTGCTGAATGCTCTTAACCACCTCGTCAGCCGCCGCTTTATTTTGGTGGTAGGTAAACAGCACATCAACGCCTTTGTCCGCCAATGCTAATGCACTGCTCTTACCTAGCCCTCTGCTTGCGCCAGTGATGATCGCTAATGTTGTCATGCTCTCGTCCTCATTAATTAGTCGTTGTTTACTCGATTGTTTATTTGTTCGATTCCCGAAACACAGACGCAGAATAGAGCGTTTATTAATCTAGATAAACGCACCAAAACTGATAACATTGTTCGGATTAAACAAACAATGGAATCGATAATGGATAAATTTGAGGCAATGCAACGATTTGTTTTGGTGGCGCAATCGGGTAGTTTTACCAAAGCCGCTGACGCCCTTGGTTTGCCCAAATCGAGCGTTTCCCACTCTGTCCAAAGTCTTGAAAAAAATTTGGGGATTAGGCTGTTTCATCGCAGTACTCGCAGCGTGACATTGACTCAGGACGGCGAGACCTATTTCCCTCAATGCCAAGCCATACTGGCTGAAATGGATGCCCTAGACAGTCAGTTTCAACGCGAACCAGACGACATTCGAGGCGTGCTCAGAATCGATATGCCCAGCCGATTTGCTAGCACCGTGGTGATTCCTCATCTGGCGGATTTTTTGCAAACTTACCCCAATATTCAATTAAAGATCAGCAGCGCCGATTATCGTGTCGACCCAGTAAAACAAGGTATTGATTGTGTGGTTCGGGTGGGTGATTTGAATGACAGCAGCCTCATTGCTCGCCCTCTTACTCAATATCGTAGCGTCAATTGTGTGTCACCAAGCTATGCCGAAAAATTTGGCATACCACAAACACTGCCAGAATTAGTGCACCACAAGCTGATAGAGTATTCACACACACTGGGCAATATTGACGCTCAGTTTGAATACACAGAAGATGGTAAAGTGAAGCAACTGTCTATGCCGAGCAGCCTAGCGGTGAATGGTACGGACGCGTATTTAAAGGCTTGTCTGTCCGGTTTAGGCATCGCACAAATCCCAGTCATTGGCGTGGAAAGCTTCATCCAACAGGGCCAACTTATGGCAATATTACCCGAATACGAAGCCGCCCCTATGCCGGTGTCATTACTCTATCCCTCTCGTCGCTTGCCGCCAAAACGCTTAGTGGTTTTCATGACGTGGCTGCACACGCTGATTGCCAAAATCGAGGCCTGATTTGGCGAAATATCGCACTATAGTTATTCCAAAAAAGTTTATTTTTACCGATTGTAATAACTAAATCTTTTAAGTAATCTCGTGAGCAATCTAACTTATTGCTTCCCAGATGAGGATTCCATGAAAACTAAACCACGCTTTTTAAAATCTATTATTGGTACATTGTTATTGAGCGGCGCCGTTCAAGCGTCGGCTGCGGATCAAACCATTCTTAACACGTCTTATGACATTGCTCGTGAGCTGTTTGCGACTTACAACCCAACGTTTGAAAAACATTGGCTAGAAACAACCGGCAAAACCATCGAGATAAAACAGTCTCACGCAGGTTCTTCAAAACAAGCCAATGCCATCATGAATGGCTTGTCAGCAGACGTCGTTACTTTTAACCAAGTTACTGACGTTCAAGTTCTGCATGACAAAGGCCGTATGATTCCAGCCGATTGGAAAAATGAATTCCCAAATGCCAGCTCGCCTTATTATTCAACGATTGCTTTCCTAGTTCGTAAAGGCAATCCGAAAAACATCAAAAGTTGGGGCGATCTAGCCGGTAACGATGTGGCATTGGTGTTCCCAAATCCAAAAACCTCTGGCAATGGCCGTTACACGTTCTTAGCCGCTTACGGTTATGCACAAAATACTTTTGGTAAAGACAACGAAGCGAAAGTCGACGATTTTCTAGGTACTTTCCTGAAAAACGTGTCTGTGTTTGATACCGGCGGCCGTGGCGCAACAACGACTTTCGTTGAGCGTGGCATTGGTGATGTGTTGATCACCTTCGAATCCGAAGTAAACAACATTCGTAACCAATACGGTGCAGACAAGTACGAAGTGGTTGTACCAAAAACCTCTATCTTGGCGGAATTCCCAGTCGCTGTAGTGGAAAAAAATGCGAAGAAAAATGGCACCGAAGCCGTGTCTCGTGAATACCTAAGCTACTTGTACAGCGAGGAATCTCAGCGTCTATTGGCGGGTTTCAACTACCGCGTGCATAACGACGTAGTGAAAGCCGAATTTGCTGACAAGTTCCCAGAAGTTAACTTGCTAACCGTCGAAAACATTGCAGGTGGCTGGCCACAAGCAACTAAAGAATTATTCGCAAATGGTGGTAAACTAGACCAACTTCAGCGCCGCTAATATCACATAGAGAAACACTAGCCGGATACGCACGCGTGTTCGGCTTTTCTGTCTCTGAACAGCGCGTTTAATTATTAAGAACACCATAGGCAAAAACATGGCAACACATCTAAGCGCGACCGAAACACGGCCTCGCCATAAGCGAGTTTTGCCCGGACTCAGTTTGAGTTTGGGCACGTCTCTGCTGTTTATCAGCTTGATTCTATTACTCCCCATGAGCGGACTGGTGATGCAATCGGTCGATATGGGCTGGGACAGATATTGGCAAGTCATCAGTGACGAACGCGTGGTTGCCAGTTACAAGGTGACGCTGTGGGCGGCGTTAATTGCTTCTGTTTTCAATGGTTTTTTTGGCCTTCTACTCGCTTGGGTGTTGGTGCGATACGACTTCCCCGGACGCCGTATTTTAGATGCCTTAGTCGATTTGCCTTTTGCGTTGCCAACAGCGGTGGCAGGTATCACCTTGGCGACTTTGTACGCTCAAAACGGTTGGTATGGTGACATCCTTGAAAGCCTAGGGCTAAAAGTGGCTTACACACCTTGGGGCATTGTACTTGCCATGGCGTTTACCAGTATTCCCTTCGTGGTTCGAACGGTACAGCCCGTTTTGGAAGAACTGTCACCAGAAGAGGAAGAAGCAGGAATGACGCTGGGCGCGTCCGATTGGTCGGTATTTCGTCGGGTTATTTTCCCCGCCTTATGGCCAGCTTTGATGACGGGCATTGCCTTGTCTTTCACTCGTAGCTTAGGCGAATTTGGCGCGGTGATTTTTATCGCAGGCAACATGCCTTACGTCAGCGAGATTACGTCTTTGATGATCTTCGTTAGCTTACAAGAGTTCGATTTTCCTGCCGCCAGCGCCATTGCCTCGGTCGTGTTGATGGCGTCGCTCGTCCTCTTGTTCGCCATTAACATTTGGCAGGCACGTTATTTACGTCGTCTTCACGGACGCAGTTAGGAAGCTTATATGTCATCGTCTAAACACTCATCAAACCAACTTCGAGTCGGCGACAGCCCATTGGTGAAATGGTTACTCATTGGTCTCACGCTGTTTTTGACCGCGATTTTGTTAGTCGTGCCGCTGATTGCCATCTTCCAACAAGCCTTTGTGGAAGGCGCAGCGCACTACTTCAACAGTTTGATTGAAGCTGATACCTTGCACGCCATTGGTTTGACTCTAGTCGTTGCAGCGTTAACCGTGCCTATCAACTTGGTATTCGGTGTGATGCTGGCATGGGCCGTAACCCGCTTTGAATTCCCTGGTCGCAAACTCTTGATGACCCTGATGGATATTCCCTTCGCCGTGTCGCCCGTGGTAGCTGGTCTACTTTATCTATTGTTGTACGGCAATAACGGTTGGATTGGCTCTTGGCTTTATGATCAAGACATCCAATTGATGTTCGCTTGGCCGGGCATTGTCATGGTCACCGTGTTTGTGACTTGTCCATTTGTGGCTCGTGAATTGATCCCGCTGATGCAACAACAAGGTCGAGAAGACGAAGAAGCGGCGGTAATTCTGGGCGCTTCTGGCTGGCAATTATTCCGCCGAGTGACGTTACCGAATATTAAATGGGCGCTGATTTATGGCGTGATCCTGACCAACGCGCGTGCGGTTGGGGAATTCGGCGCTGTGTCTGTGGTGTCCGGCAATATTCGCGGTGAAACCAACACGCTGCCATTACAGGTACAAGCCCAGTATGAGGATTATCAAGCCGCTGCCGCGTTTGCCAGCGCCTCGCTTTTGGCAATGATTGCCCTACTTACCTTATTGCTGAAAGCCTTTATTGAATGGCGTCAGGAACGTAGTTTAAAAATTGAAGCTGAAAAAGAAAGACAGGTGACACAATGAGCATTTTGATTGAAAACATTTCCAAACACTTTGGGCATTTTCAAGCCTTGTCACCGTTGTCATTGGACATCCACGAAGGCGAAATGATTGGCTTGCTTGGACCATCCGGTTCTGGAAAAACCACGTTATTGCGTATTATTGCTGGATTAGAAGGCGCAGACACTGGCCGCATTCAGTTTGGTGACAGAGACGTAACCAACTTACATGTGCGAGATCGTCGCGTAGGATTTGTGTTCCAAAACTACGCCTTGTTCCGCCACATGACAGTGGCGGATAACGTCGCCTTTGGCTTAGAAGTCTTACCACGTAAAGAACGCCCAACCCCGACTGAAATAAAAAACCGCGTGATGCATTTATTGGAAATGGTGCAGCTTGAGCATCTTGCCAGCCGTTTCCCATCCCAGCTTTCTGGCGGTCAAAAACAACGTATTGCTTTGGCACGTGCCTTGGCGACTCAGCCTGAAGTCTTGCTACTAGACGAACCCTTTGGTGCTTTAGATGCCAAGGTTCGTAAAGAGCTACGTCGCTGGTTGCGCGGATTGCACGACGAACTAGGCTTCACCAGCGTGTTTGTCACCCATGACCAAGAAGAAGCCTTGGAGCTGTCTGATCGCGTTGTCGTGATGAGCAACGGCCACATAGAGCAAATCGACCAACCCGGTGCGCTTTATGCCTCACCCAACAGCCGATTTGTGTTCGACTTTCTTGGTAACGCCAATGTTTTTGATGGCAAAGTAGAAAATGGCAAATGGCAAAATCTGCAAGCCAATATCGTTCTGCCAAATGGTGCAGAACAGAAAGACGGCCAACTGTACATTCGCTCCCATGAATTCTTTGTCTCAAGAGAACCAACGGTGCAAGCCAACTTGCCGCTGCGCGTGATTGCCATCAACCCAATTGGTGCTGAAGTTCGCCTAGAACTGACTCCGATTGATTGGCACAGCAACGACGTATGGGAAATCGACCTGCCTCACAAAGCATTCGATAAAAACGGCTTCGAAAAAGGCCAAACCTTATACGTTACACCGAAAGCAGGTTACTTCTTCGCCCATGACGCACAACAGCCCGTGCTATTGAATTGGGATCAATAATCGAATGCGAAAAGAGTCGCGAATTATGCGCGGCTCTTTTTCCTCTTCTGCCTCCCTCCCCAAAAAACGTCCTCTCTTAATTCCCCAACACAGCCAAGATAAACACTATATCGGCTTGAATAACGGCATTTATTTTGCATTTGAAATCGGATATTGTGTCCACAAACAAACATAAAGGGTAATAGAATGTTGGAAGTCAGTGAGAAGCTAAACGCCTCTTTGTTTCAGAGCCATCTGAAACGCTCAAACCATGCTTTCTCTCACTCCACGCTGACCAAAAACACTTCTGCACCAATAAGAAGAGCAAGCTTCGTGCTGCTGGACCATTTTTCAATGTCTTCCTTTTCCGTCGCTTTAGACACCTTGATCACATTGAATCTTGTCCACAGCCAGCCCATTTATGAATGCAAAACATACGGCCTGAAAGACAACAAAGCGCTCTCTGATATCTCGATCGAATTAACAACCGATGGCAACATCGAAGACATTGAAACAGACAAAGACTCTGTTCTTATTATTTGCGGTGGGTTTCGCAGCGCACTCAAACCCGAACCTGCGCTGAACAAAAAAATAGCCAAAGCCGCCCAATCTAGTGCCACTATTATGGGGCTTTGGAACGGCAGTTTTTACATCGCCGACAGCAAGATTAAAATTGGCGAGAGCATCTCTATTCATCAAGACAATAAAGCCATCATGCAAGAGCGCTTTCCGGCGTTACATTTATCAACGTCTGCTTTTACCGAGGAGGGTTCGTTGTTTACTTGCTCAGGGCCGAACACCGCGCTCGACATGATGCTTCACTTTATCAAAGGTGCGTATGGCGCGGATTGCTCCCAAGCCGTTGCCGAAGTCATCGGTTCTGACCGAATCCATAAAACAGACAACAAAGCGGCAAACCGATTTTTACGCTCCGACACGCATACGCCAGACTGTATAAAAGACGCCATTTTGCTGATGGAAAGTAACATAGAGGACCCATTAAGCATCGATGAACTCACCAAACTAGTGGGAATTTCCCGTCGCCAAATAGAAAGATTGTTCAAAATTAACGTCGGCGTTACGCCCGCCCGCTATTATATGGAATACCGCTTAACCCGTGCACGTCAGCTCATTCAGCAGTCAAACCTCAGCATTTTTGAGGTGTCAGTTGCCTGTGGATTTGTCAGTGCCGCCCACTTCAGCCGCACCTACCACCGCTTCTTTGGCCAACCACCAACGGACACTCGACGTACTTTCCAAGAGGAATAAGAGGCGAAATGGTAAGAAAAGTGCTCTGTTTTATAACTACAACTTCATCAAACTTTTGATATGACAAAACGCAGCGCGGCCGAGCGCGTCTATGTTGTAGCCGCCTTCCAAGACCGAGACAATTTTTCCATCACAATGTCGATCCGCTACGTCCATCAAAAGATCGGTGATCCACGTAAAGTCCGATTCGCTCAGCCTTAGTTGCCCCATAGGGTCTTCTTTGTGGGCGTCAAACCCTGCGGAAATCATAATAAGCTGTGGTTTGAACGCGTCCAAGGCAGGCAAGAGTTGCTCGGTAATAATGGCCTGGAAGGCGTCACTGCCAGACCCTGCTTCCAGAGGCATATGAAGAATATTATCGTGGGAAGCCCCCGGATCGCTGTAAGGGTAAAATGGGTGCTGATAGCTGGAGGCGTACAGTACGCTAGGATCGGTTTTGAAAATATCTTCTGTGCCGTTGCCATGATGAACGTCAAAATCCACAATCGCCACACGCTCTAGGCCAAACTGTTTAATGGCGTGACGAGTACCCACAGCGATATTATTGAACAGACAAAAACCCATGGCTTTGTCTTGTTCCGCATGATGACCAGGTGGTCGAATCGCGCAAAACGCATTGTCCATTTCACCAGACATCACCAAATCAACCGCTTGTACGACAGAGCCTGCGGCATACAAAGCCGCATCCAAGGTGTGCGGCATCATAATGGTTTCAGGCTCTAATTCAATGCTCCCTTCTTTTGGCGCGCGGGCAAACATGGCATCCACATACGCCGCTGAGTGCGTCTGATTCAGCTGCTCACGCGTCGCGGGCTCGGCTTCCAAACGGCGTAGAAAGTCCATTAATTGCCCCATGATCAATCGGTTTTGAATCGCACCAAGGCGCAGAGGAGATTCTGGGTGATCTTCCCCCATGTTGTGTTTGTCGCAATAGGTGTGTGTGATGTAAGCCGTGGTCATCTTTATTCCAGTATTGTTATTTTTGACGATTGCTATTTTTGACGTTTTTAATTGTTGTCTATTCTGACGTTTAATTGCTTGATATCAAGCCACACACGCTAAGGACAGTCTACCCTACGATGGTCTACCATTCGCACAGCAAAGAACTGTGCTACAGTCCTAAGACAGTGCTATGACTTCAAATATACGTGAGTTTCAGGAGACGATCAGGTGAGCCAACACGCATTACAATCTCTACTCGCGCCAAAATCGATGGTGGTGTTGACCGGTGATGATGCACAGAACCCGCTTATGCTGGCACTGTTAACCTCGTTGTCTGACGCTCAGAAATCTTGCCCTGTGTTTTTGTCGGGCGTTCAACCCGCCAAACCGTTTGCCTTTCCGCTCGTCACGCATTTAACCGAATTACCTCATAGTCCAGACATCGCGGTGCTGGTCGGCACACACAGTCATCAGTCGATGGAAGACATCATTGCGAGTTGCGGAGCGGCGGGAATTGGTTCTTTGCTGATGCTATCTTGGACGGGAGACAGTCAAGAGTCACTGATTGAAGCATTACGTCAACACAATGTGCGTTTGCTTGGCCCGAACAGCTTTGGCATTTGCCGCCCAAAACAAGGCGTTTATGCCTGGCTTGGCCTCACACAACCTTTAACTGGCCGACTCGCTCTAATGTCACAATCCGGCACGGTCGCGAGTGCCTTAGTCGATTGGGCGACATGGCAAGGCATTGGGTTCTCACAAGTCGTTTCGATGGGAACTCCCGTGGATGTGATGCCTTCGCAAGTACTGGACTATTTATCCAATGACTTTGAGAGTCAGGCGATTTTGATGTATTTGCAAAAAATTGGCCGCCCGACGCGCTTTCTCAGCAGTTTACGAGCAACCGGACGAAGCAAACCCGTGGCCGTGGTCACAGAACATTCGATCGGTGCGGACGAGCGAGTGCTGGACGCTGCTCTGAGCCGAACCGGCGCAGTACGAGGCCGTCGCTTAAACGATTTAATCGCGGCCGCGTCGGTCATGACCAACGCCCGTCGCGTCAAAGAGGGCTCGTTGTTAATTATTGGCAATGGCGCAGGACCGGGGGAACTCGCCGCGCAACGCGCCATGGAATTAGAGATTGATCTGCTCACACCAGAAGGCGAGCTCAGAGACAAACTGGAAACCACCATGGCAGGTCGTGGCGGCATAGGCCCAGTGACTACGGTTTGGGCAAGTTGCGCGACGGATCTGTTTATCGACCTTGCTGCCGACGCGTTACACAGTGACGACTGCGGTGCCGTACTGCTGACGCTAAGTCCTACGGCATTGATTGATATTGATTCCCTGTATGATCTCATCATCAAGCTGCATCGCACGCAGAAAAAACTCGTCATGGTGTGTTTACTCGGCGGTGGCAATATGACCAACATGCGCACACGCATCAACGAAGCGGGCATTCCCACTTTTAGAACGCCAGAAACCGCCATTGAAGGTTTTCAGTTTTTGGTGCAATTTCAACGCAACCAATTGCTCGCCAAGCAATCCCCAGACAGCCACGCTTTCCGCTTCAAAATTGACGTTTCCGAGGCAACAAAAGCCCTGAACCAACTGTTCAAAGACAAACAAAAAACGCCCAACGCCGATGCCTTACGGGAAATTTTTGAGCTGTTTCACATTCGTTTAATCACGCGCCGTCAGGCTTCCAATCAATTGTCTGCACCGATTCACCTGCGCGTTTTTCAAGACGCTGTGTTTGGCCCTGCCATTGGTTTGTCATTGGAAGGCGCTCAACAACACAAACAGGCGGAAGCCGTTGCTTTGCCACCGCTCAACACCATTCTGGCAAAAGATTTAATACAGCGCGCTTTTCCCGGTGAAGAGTCATTCGAACTAGAAAGCCTGCTGCGTAACTTATCTACCATGGTGTGTGAATTACCCGAAATTGAACGTCTCGACCTTGCAGACGTGCGACTCCACGACAGCGGCAGCGTTTACGCGGACGTGTCTGCTCAGCTTCGTTTATGCAAAAGTTGGCGCCGCTATGAACACCTCGCCATTCACCCTTACCCAAGACAATGGGTATCGGAGCGCGACCTAAAAAATGGCGAAACCGCCACCGTTAGACCCGTTTTACCAAGAGATGCGAGCATATTGGCCGATTTTGTGCGCAGCATGTCCCACGAAACCCGTTACTTTCGCTTTATCTCTAACATAGAAGAACTGACACCGCGCATGCTCGCCAGCATGTCGCACATAGACTACGACCGAGAAATGGCGTTACTTGCCGTCATTAACCGCGAAGGACAAGACCGGCTGGTAGGCACCGCGCGTTACATAGACAATTTTGATGATCAAAGTTGTGAGTTTGCGGTGGTATTAGGGGATGAGTTTCAGGGCTTGGGTTTGGCGTCTTATCTAATGCGACAACTGTTTCAGGTCGCCGCCGACAAAGGCATTCGAGTAATGAAAGGTATCGTCCTAGCCGAAAACAAACGCATGATCGAATTCTGTCGTCATTTGGGCTTTACCATACAGCGGGATCCAGACGATTTCGGCCAAGTCATCGCCACGATAAAGCTAACCCCCAGCTTGCTCGAAAAGTGTCGAGGTGCTTCCTAACGTAGCACTTCAATCTCTACTTCTATTACACCATCGCGAGTGTTTCCGATTCGTTGGAAAGCGGATTTACTCAGATCAATAATCCGACCGCGAACAAAGGGCCCTCGATCGTTGACTCGTACCACAACGCTTTTGCCATTCTCGATGTTGGTGACTTTGACTTTACTACCAAAAGGCAAACGTTTGTGGGCAGCTGTCATGGCTTTTTGATCAAACAATTCGCCACTCGCCGTTTTACGGCCTTGGTATTTCATCGCGTAATAACTGGCACCACCACTTTCTTCAAACCCAACCGCATCTGATCGGCTAATTGGGCCACTGGCGCAAGCCGTTAGCGCAAGAGAGAGCGTCACCCAAGATAAAATACTCATTACTCGCATTTTTTTCTTTTCCTTGAGGCATTAAAAAATAGTGCGGTTAATGGTAACCAGATAACGAGAAAAAACCAACGCTACCAAGCGAAACCTGCGTCAGCGTCCTGTCAGTTTCTTGGCGTATATTGATAAATGTTATGTTGCTGTCTCTACCTAATATCATGAGCACCTATGCTTAACATCACCGTCAGTGCCGACACGACATGATGGATTTCAGGTATGATGGCCCCGTTTTAAACGATGGATTGTCTCTGATTTTGCTATGCGCTCACCTTTTTTGTCTTTATGCAAAACCCCTTCTCGTTGGCCTACCTCATGGCGTTTAATGATGCTGCTTGGCGTCTCATTTGTTTTGGTGTGCGTATTTGAATACGTTCGAATTCCTGCGGCCTTGTTGCTTGGCCCTATGATCACCGCCATTTTACTCGCTACAAGCGGTGCTGGTATGACATTGCCAAAGCCGCTCTTTCTCTTTGCTCAGGGGATACTGGGCATGATGATCGCCAACAGCCTGCCCTTAACCGTATTTGCTAAAATATCGTTAGAGTGGCCGTTATTTTTAATCGGTACGGTGTCTACGATATTGGCGTCCAGTTTGTTGGGGTGGCTATTGAGTCGAACTGGTTTGCTGCCGGGCACGACGGCTATTTGGGGGTCATCGCCGGGGGCGGCTTCGGCCATGACCATCATGTCGGAATCTTATGGTGCAGACATGCGATTGGTTGCCTTCATGCAATATTTACGCGTTGCCTGTTGTGCCGTCGCAGCCACTATTGTAGCCACCTTATTCCACGTTGACGATGTGTCCGCTGTGCCCACAGATTGGCTTGGCGTGTCATCATGGCTTGGTTTTAGCATCACACTTGGCATCATCCTGCTGGCCAGTGTGGCGGGAGTATTGCTGCGCTTACCAAGTGGCCCCATGCTGCTGTCTTTGTCGGTTGGTTTGGTAATCAAGTTCACGGGGCTGTTGCCCATTGTATTACCAAGCTGGTGTTTAGCTTTGAGCTTCGCGGTACTTGGCTGGGGAATAGGCTTTCGTTTCACTCGACAAGTGTTGCATCATGCTTGGCACGTTTTTCCACACGTGCTGGGGGCCATTATCGCACTGATTACCATCAACGCAGGCGTTGCGGGTCTCTTGATTACGTTTGCGGGAATTGACCCGCTGACGGCATTTCTCGCCACCAGCCCAGGAGGTGCAGACTCAGTTGCCATCATTGCGGCTTCCACCAGTGCAGACGTGTCGTTTGTGATGGCCATGCAAGTGGCTCGGTTTTTGTTGGTGCTCATTGCGGGGCCAATGCTGGCGCGCTGGCTTTCGAGAAACCAAACAGCCTAAACGAAAAAACCACCCGAAGGTGGTTTTTAAACAATAAACTGAACTGACCGCTAGCCCGCTTGTTCAAGGTTTTCTGGGCCAAACGAGAAAGGCAATAACTCATCCATAGTAAGTGACTTTCTTACGCCTTCTGCACCGCAAATATGTATCATGGTGTCCGCAGAAGAGAATTCACGAATTTTCTGACGGCAGCCACCACAAGGCGTTACTAAACCATCGCCATTACCAATAACGTAGATGTCTTTTATCAGCGTATCACCACCCAGCACCATAGCAGCAATCGCTCCCGCTTCGGCACAGGTCCCTTCTGGGTAAGCCGCATTTTCTACGTTACAGCCGGAATAAAACTGACCTTTTGCCGTTAAGATCGCCGCGCCAACATGAAACTGAGAATAAGGCACGTACGCCTTATTCATCGCCTCTTTCGCCAGCTCGAATAGCTCAGTATTCTGCGTCAAATCAGGCATACTAGGCTCGCTCTTTCACATAGGGTCGGCCTACGGCTTTTGGTCCAACGGCTTTGCCAATGAAGCCAGCAAGCAACAGAACCGTCAGCACATACGGCAACACTTCGATCGCCTGCACAGGCACTTCACCAATCCCAGGAATCTCAACGCCCTGCATACGCACAGCAACGGCGTCCAAGAAACCAAACAGCAAACACGCTAATAAGACTGGCACTGGGCGCCACTTACCAAAAATCAGTGCAGCCAGCGCCATATAGCCCTTGCCCGCGCTCATGTCTTTCAAAAATCCTGCATTGTGCGCAGTCGACAAATACGCCCCCGCAAGACCACATAAGATGCCACACACAATGAGAGCTCGGTAGCGGATAAACGCCACCGAAATACCCGCAGTATCTACAGCATGTGGGTTTTCCCCCACCGCGCGAAGACGCAAGCCAAAGCGCGTTTTGTAAATCACCCAATACGTCACAGGAACCATCGCGAACGCCAAGTACACTAGAATATTGTGACCGCTCAGTAAATTCGAATAGATCGACCCTATCACTGGCACACTTTCTAATGCATCAGCAAAAGGAAAGGTGATATCTAAGAAGCGCGCATCCCCCGTCAAAGCCGGCGTTTGACCGCCCATGCCAAACCAATCCATCGACAAAGTAACCGTAAGACCAGCCACAATGGTATTAATCGCCACACCCGAAACGATGTGGTCACCGCGATGCGTAATACACGCAAAACCGTGAATCATCGCCAACGACACCGACGCCATAATCCCAAAGCAAAGACCAATCCACGCAGAGCCAAACACCGCGGCCCCCGCTGCAGCCGCAAACGCACTGCCCAAAATTTTACCTTCTAAACCAATATCTACAATGCCTGCACGCTCAGAATACAAGCCAGCTAACGCCGCAAAGATAAGCGGTGTCGATACACGCATGGTCGCGTCTAGCATCAATATTAATGTTTCAAACATATTCTTCTCCTACGCGACCGCTCTGCGAATAAAAAAGCCTTCGATACGGTCTTTGAACATGTGTTCAAGCGCACCAGAGAACAAAATAACCAAACCTTGAATCACTACCACAATTTCAGGTGTGATGGTTGGAATCTCAAAAGCCAGTTCCGCACCACCTTGATACAGGGCACCAAACAAAACCGCAGCCAAAATAATACCAATAGGATGATTGCGCCCCATCAACGACACCGCAATCCCCGCAAAACCATAACCAGCAGTGAAATTAAGCAGCAAGTTATGGTTAACACCCATGATTTCATTCAGACCGACAAAACCAGCCAAACCACCCGAAATCAACATTGCCCAGATCGTCACTTTTGCCGTATCAATACCTGCATAACGCGCGGCCGTTGGATTGGTTCCCAATGTACGCAGCTGGTAACCCCAGCGAGTATGCCAAATCAATCCCCACACAAAGACACAGCACAACAATGCCCACACAAAAGCCAAGTTCAGTGGAGAATCACCAATCTCAATCCCTAATGGGGAAAAGATTTCATGTAAGTAAGGCAACCACGCGTTTTCTTCAAACGTTCGGCTATTAGGTGCCATGCGGCCATCTTCTTTTAGCCAATTCACAATCAAGTAAACCATCAAAGACGACGCAATAAAGTTAAACATGATGGTGGTAATAACAATGTGACTACCACGACGCGCTTGCAAGTACGCGGGAATGTAACCCCATGCAGCGCCAAACACAGCAGCGCCTATCACCGCCAATGGCGCAATCACATAAAACGGCATAGTGTGATCAAGCGATAAACAGATCAAACCCACACCCAAACCACCAATGTACGCTTGCCCTTCACCACCGATGTTGAACAACCCACCTTTAAATGCAACCGACACTGCCAAACCGGTAAAAATCAGGTTCGTGGCGTAATACAGCGTATAGCCAATGCCTTCGTCGTAACCAAAAGCACCATAGATCAGATAGCCAGCCGCTTCGATTGGATTTTCACCAATAGCCAGAATCACCAATCCAGATACTAAAAAGGCCAATAAAATATTCAGTACTGGGATAAGTGCAATATTTACCCAAGCTGGAACTTTCGCCTGACTCATGCAGATACCCCTTCTTGCTCTTCGCCTTGTTCTTCGTTATAGGCGTTAGCCATCATCAAGCCAAGGGTGCGTTCGTCTGCGTCTTTCGCATCAAGCTCACCAACGACCGCACCATCAAACATCACAATGATGCGATCACTCAGTGCCATAATTTCATCCAGTTCTACGGATACCAACAAAATAGCTTTGCCAGCGTCTCTTAATTTAACAATTTGCTCGTGAATATTTTCAATCGCGCCAATATCCACACCGCGGGTCGGCTGACCAATCAACAAAACATCTGGGTTCTGTTCTACTTCACGGGCAATAACAATTTTTTGCTGATTACCACCGGAAAAGTTAGCGGTTTTTAAATGTGGATTGGGTGGACGAACGTCCCACGCCGCCATACGTTCATTACACTCATCCAGCATAGCCTTACGGTCCATAAGGATTTTGCCGTTATACGCAGGCGAATTGTGGTAGCCCAACACCGCGGCTTCATACGCTTCAAAACCCGTCACCAACCCCATTTTATGGCGGTCTTCTGGTACGTGAGCCATCTTAAGGTCTCGCATCTGCGCAGCATCTTTTGGGGCTTTTGCGGTCATGACTTGACCTGCAAAATGGATCTCGCCTTCGTCCATAGGAACGATGCCAGACAACACATTCAATAATTCACTTTGACCATTACCAGACACCCCAGCAATGCCTAAAATTTCACCAGCACGTAATTCTAAACTGACATTTTTTAAGCGTTTCACGCCCTGACTATCAAACTGAGAAAGGTTCTGCGCAGACAATAAAACCTCACTCGGCTGAGCTTCGTCTTTATCAACAGTAAGACGGACTTTTTTACCCACCATCAGTTCAGCCAGCTCTTCTTTACTGGTCTGTGCTGTCTCACGGTGGGCCACCATTTCGCCTTGGCGCATCACTGACACATTGTCCGTGGAAGCCATAATTTCGCGCAATTTATGGGTGATTAATAGAACGGTCACGCCCTGATCTTTCAAGGCTTTCAGGATACGAAAAAGATGATCCGCCTCTTGTGGTGTTAAAACCCCTGTAGGCTCATCCAAAATAAGAATACGGGCGCCACGGTAAAGCGCTTTTAAAATCTCGACTCGCTGCTGTAATCCGACTGGCAAATCTTCGACAATAGCGTCTACATCGATATCCAAACTGTATTCGTGAGCAAGACGTTGTAATTCGATTCGCGCAGTATCGATGCCGTTTTTCAGTAACGCTCCACCTTCTGCGCCCAAAATAACGTTTTCAAGCACACTAAAATTTTCCACCAACATAAAATGCTGGTGCACCATGCCAATACCAGCATTTATAGCATCTTGAGAACTGCGAATATCAACCTGCTTACCGTCAACCTCAATATGGCCAGTATCGGCTTCATAAAAGCCATAAATGATACTCATCAAGGTGGATTTTCCTGCCCCGTTTTCACCGATAATTCCGTGAACTGTACCGGCTGGGACTTGTAAGCAAATGTCTTTGTTGGCCTGAACGGCACCAAAACGTTTACTGATGTCTCGCAATTCAATTGCGTATGGCATTGTTTTATTCGTCATAACTAAAAATAATTCATCTGCTTAAAAACGGAACACACTAGAGCAAAAAAAACAGTTACCTACCAAAAGTAAGTAACTGTTTTCATCGACAGCTTAGTAGTTACATGTATTGTCAGACATGTAATCGTGAACTTTGATGTCACCACTGATAATTTTAGAACGAATATCATTGATCTTCGCTTTCATATCAGCCGTGATTAGCTTGGCATTATTGTCGTCTAGCGCCCAATCAACACCATCTTCAGCAAGACCCAATACCACTAAGCCTGGCTTCCAGGTACCTGCAGCAGAATCAGAATAGGTCTTAAACGCGGCTTCATCCACACGTTTAACCATGGACGTTAACATAGTGCCAGGTTGAATATGGTTTTGGTTTGAGTCAACACCGATCGCCAATTTGCCTTCGTCTTTTGCGGCTTGATAAACACCAATACCAGTACCGCCAGCGGCAGCAAATACAACGTCAGACCCTTTAGAGAACTGGCTCTTCGCAAGCTCAGATCCTTTTGTTGGATCATTAAACGCCGCACCAGTAGAACCTGTCATGTTTTGAAAAACAGTGGCATTAGGAGATTGATATTTCACACCTTGCTCGTAGCCACAAGCAAACTTACGAATAAGAGGAATATCCATGCCGCCAACAAAGCTTACAGTATTGGTTTTGGACGCCATTGCAGCCAAAGCACCAACAAGGAAAGAACCTTCATGCTCTTTAAAAACAACGGACTGAACGTTTGGAAGGTCGATCACGCCATCAATAATAGTGAAATTGATTTCTGGGAAATCTTTCGCAACTTTCTCAACAGCAGACGTCATGTTAAAGCCAACAGTAACAATTGGAGAATAACCACGTTTTGCTAAACGGCGTAGGCCTTGCTCTACTTGCGCTTCGTTTTTAGGTTCAAATTCGCGAACCTGAACACCGCTTTCAGCCGTGTATTTTTTAACGCCGTTGTAAACACCTTCGTTAAACGATTTATCGAATTTACCCGCTTGATCGTAAACAACAGCAGGTTCTGATGCCGCGTGAGCCATACTTGATGAGATAGCCAACGCCGTGACAGACGCAAGAAAGACAGCTTTCATTCCAATTCCTCTTATTTGTGTAATATGTTCTAGGCATAATTTAATCTAGGCACAATGTAAATCTTGCCTAACTGGTCAAAAATAAACCGAATAGCAAAATACCGCAACGCAATATGCACATTTTGAGCAATATTCTTACGTATATAGTAAAAAGCCAATCCAGAAAACACTTTTCTAACTATCTGTGTTACCGACTATTATAGACAGCAATTCTTATGCCGCCATTCACAGCGGACATAAACACAGGGTCAAGATTGGCAGTTTGAGCAAAAAACCGTACTGCGCTGTGCCTGACGAATTTCTTTTAATGCCGCACCACAAACCACGCAAGGTTTGTCAGCACGCCCGTATACCGCTAATTCTTGCTTGAAATACCCCGGCTTTCCATCGCCACCGACAAAGTCTTTTAACGTGGTTCCGCCCTGTTTAATGGCAGCTGAAAGCACCACTTTAATGCACTCAACCAACCGTGTCATGCGCACCTTACTGATCTTGCCGGCCAAACGATCTGGACGAATCCCAGCTTTAAAAAGCGCTTCATTGGCATAAATATTCCCAACACCCACAACCACCTTACTGTCCATGATAAAGGTCTTAATGGGCACTTTGCGCCCCTTCGCTCTTGCGTACAGCATGTCACCATTAAAAAGCTCAGACAGTGGTTCAGGACCTAAATGCTTAATCAGTTCATGTTCATGCCAATCGTCAGTCGTCCACAAAATCGCACCGAAACGACGTGGGTCTGTATATCGCAGCCACACATCCTCATCGGCAAAACAAAAATCCACATGATCATGAAACAGCGGCGGTGTCTCAGCAGGCACAAAGTACAAACTACCAGACATGCCCAAATGCACAATCAAGGTGCCTTTTGACGTGTGAATACCAATGTATTTACCACGACGAGACAAGTGTGTAATTTCCTCGCCGACCATGTCTGAACTTAGTTCCGGCGTGATCAACCAACGTAACTTTGGCTGACGAATGTCCACACTAGCAAGAGAACGTCCGACTAACTTGGTTTCGATGCCACGCAATGTGGTTTCTACTTCGGGTAATTCAGGCATAAGCAATCTCCAGTAAAACCTCAAATAGGATCATCTCACCACCTCATGGGATTCTGCGTCATGTAATACAAGCAATTTTGACCAAACGAACAAAAAGCTTCTACTACTATATGCTAGATAAAAAAAAACCGACTCAATGAGTCGGTTCCTTTTGACAAAAATCGAAAATTATTTAATTTTCGCTTCTTTGTACATTACGTGTTGACGTACAACTGGATCAAACTTTTTCATTTCAAGTTTGTCAGGAGTATTTCGCTTGTTCTTGTCAGTTGTGTAGAAGTGACCAGTACCAGCAGAAGATACCATGCGAATTAGATCGCGAGCGCCTTTAGAAGCCATGATTCAGATCCTTATACTTTTTCGCCGTTAGCGCGCATTTCAACAAGAACTGTCTCAATGCCCTTTTTATCGATAATACGCATACCTTTAGAAGATACACGTAAACGGATGTAACGGTTTTCACCTTCGACCCAAAAACGGTGCCAATGAAGGTTAGGAAGAAAACGACGCTTAGTGCGGCGTTTTGAGTGAGAAACGTTATTACCTGTAACAGGACGTTTCCCAGTAACTTGACATACGCGAGACATAATTAAATACCTTTTGCTATCCAGAAAGATTATTGGAAGTGTTTCACTTCCTCAGGCGGAGCATGATTCCTTATGAATCAAAAAAATCCCATACCGAGGATATAGCGGCGCGCATTTTCCCATAACCACACCTATTGAGCAATTCTTTTGTTAAAAAAATGATCAACCAGCACTCAAACAAGAATCTCAAAGAAAAACACAGTGATGTTCCTTATCGAAACTCGCGCCTACCTCATTCGGAACATCACTATGCTTTTCCCAAAAGCAACTTACATCAATCCTCTCTCTGCTAACGACACAGGCGAGCCATCACCCACCACAAAGTGGTCGAGCAATCGCACATCGACAAGATCCAACGCTCGTTTGATTTTATCGGTAATACTGATATCCGCTTGGCTTGGCTCTGCAACACCACTGGGGTGATTATGAGCGAGAATCACCGCCGCGGCGTTATATTGCAAAGCCGCTTTAACGACTTCACGCGGATACACGGCAGCGGCATCAATGGTGCCCATAAAAAGTTCTTGGTAGCGGATCAACCGGTGCTGAGTATCTAAGAAAAGCACCGCGAACACTTCTCGCGGAGAATGACGCAGTTGGGAAGAAAGATAGGTTCTGACATGTTCCGCGCTGGTGAATACCGTTTCGCGCATTAGCTGCTCTTGCAGATGGCGCTTGGACATTTCCAGCACCGCTTGCAGCTGGGTGTATTTAGCATCACCAAGACCAAAGCCTTGGCAAAATTCTTCACGACTGGCCGACATCAACGCTCGCAATCCACCGAATTGGGACAAAACTTGACGAGCCAGATCGACGGCACTAATACCCTGAGTGCCTGTGCGCAAAAAAATAGCCAACAATTCCGAATCACTCAATGCGCTCGCGCCCTGATGAATCAGTTTCTCACGCGGCCTTTCCTGCTCCGGCCAATGTTTAATACTCATGATCTACTCCTTGATACATGATAATCTTGCTTTAATTTAGACAAGCAAATAAAAGCGGCGATGTAACAACAACCGCAAAAGGCTTCCTGCCTTATTTGCTAACCTTATCTATCACAGATCGAATTGAGAAGTTTTTTATGTCAAATCTCGTTCAAAAACGCATTCTATTAGGCATTACTGGCGGCATCGCTGCTTATAAAAGCATCGAGTTAATTCGTTTATTAACCAAGGTAGGTGCTGAGGTTCAGATCGTTTTAACAGAAGGTGCAAAAGCTTTTGTCACTGAGATGACACTACAAGCGATTTCTGGCCATCCTGTACGCAGTACCTTATTAGACCCAAATGCCGAAGCGGGCATGGGACACATAGAATTAGCGAAATGGGCAGATTTAATTGTGATCGCTCCAGCCTCTGCCGACTTTATGGCACGATACGCTCAAGGCATGGCAAACGACCTACTAAGCACATTATGTTTGGCCACGGAATCCCCTGTTTTGCTGGCACCTGCGATGAATCAAGCCATGTGGCGTCATCCTGCAACACAAGCCAATGCAAAATTACTGGCCGAACGAGGCGCATTAAGCATTGGGCCTGCCGATGGAGCACAAGCCTGTGGCGATATTGGCCCTGGCCGCATGAGCGAACCGGGCGATATTTTCAATGCCATTGCCGCTCACTTCGATCGCTGTCTTATTAAGCAAGATTTAACAGGACAACACTGGGTCATTACCGCAGGCCCCACCATGGAAGCCATTGACCCTGTGCGCTACATCAGCAATCACAGTTCAGGAAAAATGGGCTATGCGCTCGCCTCTGCGGCGATGGCTCGCGGTGCGACCGTCACGTTAATCAGCGGCCCCGTACAAATAACGGCACCAGCAGGCGCAAATATGATTGCGGTGAAAAGCGCGGATGACATGCTTGCCGCGTGCCAGCAAAGCATGGCAACACCTGCGGATGTGTTTATTGGCGCGGCAGCGGTTGCCGACTTTAAAATGAAAACCGCCAACGATCAGAAAATGAAAAAACAGTCTGATACGGATGAAGTTACTCTGACGTTAGTTAAAAACCCAGACATCATTGCCACACTGGCCGAGCAGAAACGCGCAAAAATTATCATTGGTTTCGCTGCGGAAACACAAAATGTCATGGAATACGCGAAAGGCAAATTGGCGCGAAAAGGCTTGGATATGATTATTGCCAATGACGTATCTCGTTCCGACATTGGCTTCAATCAAGACGAAAACCAAGTCACGGTTATTACGAAAGAGTCGATTTGGTCGCCAGATAAAGCCGCAAAACATGAGCTCGCTATCCAATTGGTCGAATGCATCCACCAACACGCCGTATCACGCCGTCACTGAATTCAGCAAAAAAGAGAAGTTAACCATGAAACACGCCATTCAATTAAAAATCCTTAGCGACAAAATCGGTAAAGAGATTCCACTACCAAGCTACGCAACCGAAGGCTCAGCTGGTTTAGATCTGCGCGCATGCCTTGATCAGGCCATCGACCTTGCACCGGGCGACACCACGCTGCTTCCAACTGGTTTGTCTATTTATATCCAAGACCCAAATTTGGCCGCGACTATTTTACCGCGCTCTGGGTTAGGCCATAAACACGGCATCGTTTTAGGGAACCTTGTCGGTTTAATCGATTCCGACTACCAAGGTGAACTCATGGTCTCATGCTGGAACCGTGGTAATACTACTTTCACGATTGAACCAGGCGAACGGGTTGCCCAATTGGTTTTATTGCCTGTTATTCAGGCTGAATTTAACATTGTTTCAGAATTCGAAAGCACCGAACGCGGCGAAGGAGGCTTTGGTCACACTGGCACAAAATAGCCTCAAACACAGAGAAAAGGTGAGAATATTTCACCTTTTTTCTTCTCGTTACGGCATTCGCTCATCCTTCTTTTCTGAGTCAAACGATATTAACTTTCATAAGTCTAAAGTTTGCCCGTTTCATATAAATTTCTATAGTTAATCCTCTAATATCACGCTATTATTTCAAACCTAAGTGGTTGCTTACACTCGTTGCCAGCCTTATCTGTCATCGTTTTGCCACAGTGAATCACTAACATTAGGCTTGATAAAATCGTGCACGTATCAAGACCGTATATTTTTTGTCGCGATCCATTTTTTTGTTTACAGGAGTACATAAGCCGTGGCCTTTTCTCGTGAGTCTGCTTTAGATGTTGCTAAGGTATTAAGCGAATCGCTTCCTTATATTCAACGCTTTGCTGGAAAAACGCTGGTAATTAAATACGGCGGCAATGCTATGACTGACGAAACCCTACAAGCTGGGTTCGCACGAGATATCGTTTTAATGAAAGCCATTGGCATCAACCCTATTGTTGTTCACGGTGGTGGACCTCAAATTGGCGATTTATTGGCTAAACTCAATATCGAATCCAAATTCATCAACGGCATGCGTGTTACGGATACCGCCACAATGGATGTGGTTGAAATGGTGCTTGGCGGACAAGTAAACAAAGAAATTGTTAATCTAATTTGTGAAGCTGGCGGTAAAGCCATCGGTATTACAGGCAAAGACAGTCGTTTCATCAAGGCTAAAAAATTGTTTGTGAAACACCAAGCTGAAGGCATGAGCACACCAGAGCAAGTGGATATTGGTCATGTTGGCGAAGTGGCCAGTGTGGACACCAGCTTCCTAAAACTGTTTGAGAACAGCGATCTAATCCCGGTTATTGCACCTATTGGTGTGGACGATCAAGGTAACTCTTACAACATCAACGCTGACTTGGTAGCGGGCAAGGTGGCGGAAGCCGTTGGTGCTGAAAAGCTGATGTTGCTGACCAATATTTCTGGCGTTCAAGACAAACAAGGCAAGGTTCTTACTGGACTGAGCACGGCACAAGTTGACGCCTTGATTGCTGACGGCACTATTTACGGCGGCATGTTGCCAAAAATCAGCTGTGCCTTGTCAGCGGTAAACTCAGGCGTGACCAGCGCACACATTATTGATGGCCGTGTACCTCACGCCACCCTACTAGAGATTTTTACTGATACGGGTGTTGGAACACTGATCACCAATACCAAAGCGGGCGAATAACTGCATTATTGGTCATTAGAATAAGCAATAAATAACACAAGCAAAAACAGTGGACTCAACACATGAGCAATAAGAAAAACGATCGCCGCACTCAAATATTGCAATCTTTAGCACAAATGCTAGAGAGCAGCCCTGGAGCACGTATCACGACGTCGGCTCTGGCAAAGCAAGTTGGAGTATCGGAAGCGGCTTTGTATCGTCATTTTCCTAGCAAAGCAAAAATGTTTGAAGGCCTAATTGAATTCATTGAAGAAAGTTTATTTACTCGAATCAACCGAATCATCCAAGAAGAAAGCAACGTGGTCGCTCGAATAGAAGTGATCATGACATTGATTCTTGGCTTTGCTGAACAAAACCCTGGCATGTGTCGTTTATTAACGGCTGATGCCTTAGCTGGCGAAACAGAGCGACTGCGCGTACGTATTGCACAAGTATTTGACCGCATTGAAACCCAGTTAAAACAAATCATTCGTGAAGCGGATTTAAAACAGGGCTTACGACCAGCGATGGGCGTCGCACCGTGTGCAAATTTTTTAATTGCTGTCATTGAAGGAAAAATTCGCCACTACGTGCGCAGTGAATTTAAAGTGAAGCCAATGGAAATTTGGCAAGAACAATGGTCAGTATTGGCACAAAACTTGATGCTAAACCGCTAAGGTTTGAGGTAATACCCCAAAACTTAGCGTTTGGTATTGGCATCAGATACCGTACTGAAGACGATAAGCTTTAACCGCATCAAGATGTTTCGCAAATTCAGGAGAATCCTGTTCTGCCAAATACGTCATGATGTCGTTTAGAGAAACGATACTGATCACTGGCATTCCAAAGTCTCTTTCGACTTCTTGAATGGCAGATAATTCACCTTGGCCTCGTTCTTGACGATCCAAGGCGATAAGTACACCAGCAGGAACCGCATTGGCGTCTTTAATGATCGCCATGACTTCACGAATGGCTGTACCAGCGGTAATAACGTCATCAATAATCATGACATTGCCAGCAAGCGGAGCGCCAACAAGGGAGCCGCCTTCACCGTGAGTTTTTGCTTCTTTACGGTTGAAAACGTATGGTGTGTCTACATTATGATGATCATACAGAGCAACAGCCGTTGTTGTTGCTAACGGTATGCCTTTATAGGCTGGGCCGAATAGAACATCAAATGGAACATTTGCTTCCATTAATGAGGTGGCGTAAAAGCGTCCTAACTTTGCTAACGCTTGGCCTGAGCTAAATAGGCCAGCATTAAAGAAGTAAGGACTTACGCGTCCTGATTTAAGCGTGAATTCGCCAAAACGTAGCACATTTTGCTCGATAGCGAATTCGATAAAGTCTCTTTGGTAAGGTTTCATGCCAACTCCAGAAAGATAAAAATAACACACAACAAAGCGCCGCCAAGATCGAGCGAAGCCATGCCAACATTGGATAGGCGCTAATATAACACACGGCTAGGAATTGTAGGGACCAGAAATGAAGGTCATCAGCCTTAATGTAAACGGTATAAGACAAGCAGCAGACCGCGGCTTTTTCGAATGGATGGTTCGTCAGAACCCGGATGTTGTATGTCTACAAGATATACAAGCAGACGAGCGCAGTCTAAATGACAGCGTTTTCTTTCCACCAGAGTTCAATACGTACTTCTTTGACTCTATGGAAAATCCTGAGCAAGCAGGGGTCGCCATTTATTGTAAAACCATGCCCAAAGCAATTATGACTGGCATGGGGTTTCCAGAATGCGACTTTGAAGGACGCTTTATTCAAGCAGACTTTGATAAAGTCAGCATTGGTGCTTTCTTAACGCCTCACGGCTCGAATCATGAAGAAGCCCTGCAGGAACACAAATATCGTTTTATGGAAGGCTTTAAAAACCACCTCATTAAAACGCGCCGTAAGCGTCGCGAGTTTATTTTTTGTGGCACAGCCAATGTGGCACGTTCACCGATTGATGTAAGCAGCTGGTTCGTAAATCAGCGTAACTCAGGCTTCTTACCTGAAGAACGCAAATGGATTAACGAGATCTTCAATGAAATGGAATACATTGATGCTTTCCGCCAGGTAAACAAGCAAGACAAACAGTACACATGGTGGCCGGATTACGAGCGCGCTTGGAAACTGGACGAAGGTGGTCGACTAGACTATCAAATCGCCACACCTGGGATCAAAAACCTCATTCAAGGCGGCACTATCTACAAGGGCCAACGTTTTTCAGATCACGCTCCACTTATCATGGAATACAATATTGATTAAGTGTTGATCTTTGACGTATAAAAAAAGCCAGTAGATTGAATCTGCGGGCTTTTTTTTATCTCATTTCGCACTGTCGCTGTTAATACACCATCACTTGTCCACCAAAGGCTTGTGCTTCACCTTAAGCTTAAGTTGGTGGATACCACCAGGTGGAATGTCGTATTCGTCTGTCAGTGCATTCGCCGCCTCAACACACACAAAACGACGATAATCATCGTCTTCCATGTCAGCTCGCTGTTTAGCCAGCTCTGCGCCCGGATTCCACAACACTGTGCTGTTGCTGCCTTCGGTGCTAATCACCAGACGTCGTTGCAAACCTACGTCATGAATTTCACACACTTCTGGGGCCGACAGATAGACTCGATCCATATGATCACATGGCGTCACTGGGCCGTTTTGTAATTGGCGGCTACCGTTATCAAATTTATCCACATACGTCACTTGATCTAGTCCATGTACCTCTGTGGTTTGATTGTCGGATACATTAAAATACGTGTGCAAGGCTTCACTGACCGGCATGGGCTGATCAGACAAATTCGCCGCCGAAAAATTCACTCTAAAGCCCTTACTGGAAAAACGAAACACTTGCCGAAGCTCAAATGCATGTGGCCACATTTCCTCAATCAGAGGATGATCTTCCGATGCCAAGCGAATCACAATTTTCACATCGCCATTTTTGAAGCGACCCGCTTCAATAAAATCCCAACGAAAATAGCGTGCCAGCCCATGAGCAGGGTAATCATCATGCACATAATTGGCACCAAACCAAGGCCAGCAGACAGGCACACCAAAGTGACGGCGACCAAATCGACCTTCTCCGCCTTGGTTCTCAGATTGGAACAAAAGATCTTCTTGGCCAGCAGGAATAAAGCTTTCTAAATGCCCGCCCCAGAGCGCTATCGACGCACTAAAGCCCGGTTGCTCAATCACAATTTCATCGCATTTTTTAAAGCTCGCTGGACGAATTTCTCCACCCAACTCTTCCAACTCTTGCATCAGTCGGCCATTCATCAACTACTCCACTTAGGTGTTTTAATACGCTCATATTAACTTCAACGAACACGATTACAATAGTTTGGACTTATACTAACAATTCAACAAAATAGATAAGCCAACAGCACAGCAATTAAAACTTAACCTACACCCACTTTTAGGCTATAAAACACAACAACATAGTGACCATGGTTACTCTCTATCGTGTGCTCTATTTTTCTTTGCAAAAGGCGCTGTATTTTATGAATGAACAAAAAATAGTCATAGGTTGTGACGAGTGGTGTGCGTTCCCAACGCTAAACATTCCTGCTATCAAAGCCAGAGTAGATTCAGGAGCAAAGACCTCTTCCATACACGCAATCAATATTGAACGCTTTACTCGTAATGACGAGCATTGGGTACGTTTTGATGTTCATCCCTTACAAAAGAATCGCAAAGTCACCGTGCATTGTGAAGCGCCCCTTATTGATCAGCGTGTCATCAAAAGTTCAAGCGGCGACAAAGAGAAGCGTCCCGTGATCAAGGTTCCCCTTTCTCTTGGAGAACAAACATGGGAAGTCGAAGTCACTTTGACCAACAGAGACACCATGGGTTATCGAATGCTACTAGGAAGAGAAGCCATGAATGGGCGCGTGCTGATTGACCCAGAATGCTTTTGCCTGCAAGGCGACAGAGCGCAAGACTCATTAATAGGCTTATATTCAATGTAAACGTCACGCTGTCAGCCATGTTGTTCTCTATGTACATGACTGACAGTTCTTACATGGCTAAGTTAGGCCAAATGCATAAAAGCGAAGAAAACTAAGTCGCAGAGGACACAACAGATTGGTTCCGACCACCTTCTTTGGCCTTGTACAAGGCTTCATCGGATCGGCTCAACCATTCAGACTTAGACTGGTCTGTTTTCTTAACCTCTGATATCCCGAAACTCATGGTCACCGAAATGTCCATATTTGGAAGTTTGATTTTTGTTTCCGCGATTTTCTTACGCACAGTTTCACAAAAGAAAAGCGCGCCGGCGGCATCCGTATTAGGCAATAAAATAGCGAACTCTTCGCCGCCGTATCGCCCAACAAAATCGGTTTTACGAATACTACCACCCAATATTTTCGCAATGGTTTTCAGCACTAAATCCCCAGCCGGGTGACCGTATTGGTCATTAACCTTTTTGAAAAAATCAATGTCTGTCATCACCAAGCTGTGCTTTCCACCTTCACGCTTATAACGCTCAAAGGTACTTTGTAACGTGCCATCCAAGCTACCTCGATTGTGCAGTTCAGTGAGCGGGTCCGTTTTACTGAGGTAATCCAATTTACGATTGGCATTCGACAGAGATTCTTTATTCGTGGCAACGTCTGTCACATCGTAAACCACCATACATACAAATTTGACCGTGCCATCGGCACTGGTAATAGGGCGCAAGGCAACGTTTTGATACATCTTTTCAGCCATTCCCGTTATCGGGCGGTAGCTATTAAAAGGAAAAAGATGAGGTCGCTGCTCCCAAGACACAAAAATAGGAGTGCGTAGAGCTATCACATTGTCCAATTTATGCTGGAGCCATTCGCTATTAATGCTTGGAAAAACATCAAACATAGAGCGTTCTTTGGCGATAGAAGAGCTGACACCACTGTGGTTTTCCATAAAGCTGTTCCACAGCTTAATTTCATATTTTTCATTAAGTACCACCAAACCCACATCGATATGTTGCAACATATCGAAGAGCCAATGCAGTTCCATCATGTCTTCTGCGGCGCTCATGTATCTACTCTTCCTCAACCAAATAAGACAACAAGTTCTCAAGTACAGAGACAGAATCTTCCGTAAACAGCAACATTAAGTCACAGCTAATCTGATAGTTCTCCACCTCATACACAATTTCAACGGCAAGCGTGCGCTTCCATTTTGCTTTTTTCGCATTGACCAAATCCGCCACTTTCGCATGGCGAGCCAAAAGCACAGGGTGACTGTGACTAAAGTCGATATTCAATTGTTTGCCAAAAGCATCAATAAAAGGCCCAACCAAAACGGACGATACGTCCATCAGAAGCTCGACCTCAACCACGCTGTCAATCGTTTCAAAAACACTCAGCAACTTAGCCATATCTGGCAAGCTTGAGTCACTGAAAATCAACAGGGTTTCAAACGCAACACCAGACCCAACAAAACCTTGGGAAACCGCAGAGCAGCTGTCTTCCTTAATGCTGTAATCCAACGCCATTTGCAGTTCACCCACTTCCAAAATATTCACTTTTGGAACCGGCAACTTAACGAACACATTCAGCATATTTGCCAACACGCTCGCAGCACGACCCATTGCCACGTTAGAGACTTCTTGCAGGCATTCGTTAAGCGTGAACTGCTCGGCAGCGGTTAATGTATTCGCCAACTGATTATTGGGGTTGTCGCTGCCACCTTCCGTAAACAACTTGAGAGAAATCAACAGCTGACGCAATTCTTCCGTAGAAGCAGGCTTTTTATGGAAGGCAACCGCGCCCATGCTTTTGACACGCTGGATGGCTTGCGGTTGCACATCGCCAGACACAACGATCACGGCCGGCGCGTCGGCATAACCCTGCAATGCCTCTAACGTTTCATAGCCGTCTTTTACCGGCATATTCAAATCCAGAAACAAGATATCAAACGTCGTCGACGCCAACATATCCAATGCTTCTTGGCCATGCTCAGCAAACTCGACGCTTACCGCCCAATCGGTCGGTAAAGCTCTCGCCAATTGCTTCCGTGCAATTTTGGAATCATCACAAATCAGTACCCGTGTACTCATTACTACTCTCTTTTTAAAAAGCGCCGTTTACCAAGGCACTAAAGATGATGTTTCTAAAATACAGCCATCATATCAGACAGATCTTTTTTCTAAATCTTAATACGTCATTTTATACAAAAGATAACAAAGCTCTCGCAACCAAGTGTTCGTCGTATTTATGAGGTTTCTCTGTAATAAGTGGCGTTTTGATGACAGTGACATTTAAGCGAGCCAGTAATGCATCATCCAACTCGCCATAATCGTATGCGTCATCCAACAATAAATAATCCAACACAGAATATGGTCCTGCGGTTTCTTTATCGCCCGAAATGGTAGACATTAAACGTACCACCCTTTCCATCATCGATAAACCTTGTTGTTCTGGGTCAACCCCCAAATTGGGCAAATACACTTTGGGATTAGGGTTTGCAGAAATCGACGCTCCCACCCCCTCCGGCATAAGGTTCGCTAACAAACTGCTATAAAAGCTGCCGGGCGGATAACAAATTAGATCGGCAGTTTCTATCGCATCTTTACGATCGTCTGCAATCGTACAATTTGTCGGCATCCTATTACGCAGGCCTTTGTTTAGCCACATGCGTTTTATCGGGCTGGGTAATATGTCGGTTTCCTTACCGGTAATCCGATGCTGCCCTAAAACAATGTCCCCATTTTCCAGCTCTACTCCTAAATGCAAACTGGCGTCTAGCGTCGTTTTTACCTCGCCCAACGCTTTCACCAAACGGGAAAACAAAAACACAATAGGATCCAATTGCTGCTGATTATTTAAATAACCACCCGCCATAATCAGATTACCAATACTGGCGCCACGCAGATCGAAATCTTCATGAATCCGGGCTTGAGTCACGCCCAATTGCGTCTGAATCAATGACTTCATTGGGTTGGGGATAGTTTCAATAAGGGGATGCTCCCCCATTACCAACTGCTGTAACTGCGCTTGCAAAACGGCTGGTTCAGCATCTACCGCAAGACGATGGGTAAATAACGCATAGACTTCCGGCTGCCCCATGACGGTTTCATCCGCCAGCGCCATTAACCGACTGCGCAAATCCCCCACAGCGGGAATATCAAATGCCGCTCGTAAACGTGCCGAACTGCCGCCAGAATCAAACGGCGTCACCAAATGCACCGAATGATGCGTGTATTCTTTAAAAACCCGACTAATTTTATTCAGAGCAGAACCGCCACTGAAAAACAGTACTTTAGGCCCTTGTTCTGGCAAACTTTGATAACGGTGAACACGAATAGGGTCCGGCATCACCATACGGCGCCAAATACGCAAAGAGCTCGTCATATAAAACCTCTTACCAATACCCTCAGGCGAGCAACACTTCCATGAGTGTCAATATATTCTATTCCATCATAGATACAGCGACATGCGTAGCGTAAAACAGCAAAAATACCGCGCTATTATCTTTCCAAAGGCCGCAACATTAAAATACAGAGTCTGCTTAACAACGTAGACCGAAAATGCGACCTTCACAAACCATAGCACGTATTCATTTTAAGAAGTGTTACGGAAATCAGAAATGACAAACTGACATAACGACGTTACTGGATGATGTGTTCTGATGAGATCACCCCACTTAGGCCGTGGACAAGCGCTAAATACAAGGGGCTTTTTGATTGGCTTAACTTGGATGGCTTAATTTTAATGGCATTAACGTTGGTGTCGCTTTTACCCAAAGGCAAACGCGACCAAAGACACGCTAAGCGTGTCGTGAAGACAAAACAAAATCCGCCAACTCAGCAAACCCTAACCCGCCCGGCTGCGTCGTTTGATAACGTGGGTGGTGGCGCATGATCGACAAATGTTCCGCGATATTCGCCACACCAACACTCAATGGGAAACGCGCAAACATACTTTCATCATTCGGAGCATCGCCAACATAGAGCACTTGCTCTTGCTGCTGTGTCTCACTCAGGCCATACGACTCGGTTAACACGCGCTGCGCCATAGAGAACTTATCGTAGCCTTGAGAGCACACATTAATGTGAATCGAACTGGCCTTCGCATTTAACCCCAATTCAATCAATGCCGCCAAACAAGCGTCTTTTTCAGCCACAGCGGCAGGCTTAACGTCCTGAGCGTAATCGATCGCCACATCAGTCAGCCGATAGGCTTGATCTCTCGCCAAACGCAAACGCGGAAATTGAACAAGCAGCGCCGTCACTTGAGCCAGTATGTCCGCCTGCTCTGCACGCATTTCCGACTCGTCACGCCAAAAGGAATATGTCAGATGACGATCTGCAGTACGGCCAATAAAACATGCCCCGCCTTCGGTAATCACGCCATCAACGGGAAGCGCTCTGGCAATCATGTCCGACCAACCCGCACAACCACCGGTCACAGGAATCACCTTGATTCCGTTTGCCTCTAATTGTGCTAGCGCTCGCAACGTCTCCACAGGCAACTGCCCTTCCCAAGTCAGCGTGTCGTCGAAATCCGTCAAGATAAATCGCAAGTTCTGACAAGCATTCTTATCTATAGAAGAAAGCGCCAAAGAAGACAGTGTTAATGTTGAAAAATCAGACGTCGACATAATTGCCTTATGAACAAAGTTGAATGTGAACACCGTGATCGGTGAGTAAACGGGTTTGCGACTCGGTCAATTCATCACTAAAAAGCCAATCGATTGAATCAAAAGAATGCACGCGCGCCATCGCTTTGCGCCCCCATTTATGCTGATCCGCGACCAACAAACTGTGGCGACTTTGCTCTACTAACACTCGACTGACGGACGCTTCTTCTGGATCAAAATCCAACACCCCCTGTGCTTCATCCAAACCGCCACACCCCAGCACACCGTAATCAAAAAAATACTGACGCAGACCGGATAAGGTTTCCTCTCCGACCAAATCGTGATGCTTATGTCGCAATTTTCCCGCCAGCACACGCACTCGAACCTGCGGATAATTGCCCAAGATACTCGCCACGGTTAAATTATTGGTGAAGACTTGCAAGTTCCGATGGGACACCAAAGCCTTAGCCACGTACTCAACGGTGGTACCTATTCCTAAAAACACTGAAGCACCGTCCGGTATGACGTTTGCCACCAGCTTTGCAATGGCTTCTTTCGCATCACTGTTCAAGAATTGACGGTGATCAAAGGGTAAGTTTTCTGTACTGGAAACAGGCGCAATTCCACCATGAGTTCGGCGTACAAGATGACGTTCGGCCAACTGGTTAATATCTTTGCGTATTGTCTGTGATGACACGTTAAAACGCGTCACCATGTCCTCCACCAGTAGTGCGTCTTCTTGTTGCACCCAATTTAAAATCTGGTTTTGCCTTTCATTCAGTCCCACACAACACCCTTAATTTAGTTGTCTAACCATGACGCAAACTGAGTTGGGTCATCGGTAATCACGGCGTCCATCCCCCACTCCCAATGGGCTGCTACTTTTTTAGGGTCATTGGCGGTATAACACAGCAATTTATAACCAGCGGCTTTTACCGCTCTCGCTTGCGCCTCAGTCAATCGTGAGTAATCGCAATTCAAGCTGTAAGCCTCGATGGCAACAAGCTGTGCTTGCCAATCATCAGGAATGTCCTCATACAAAGGCGCCAAATAACGCTGATCATCGATCTCATAACACAAAGCCAATGCCGCGAGATTAAAGCTGGAAATCATCAGTTTGTCATTGTCTTGCCAATGATCACGTAATATCGCCATGACCGCTGGCACAATGTTTTCCACGTCCGCACCATCGTGTTTAATCTCAAGGTTTAACCCCAAATTCAACGATTGAATGCATTCCAGCGCGTCCAGCAAAGTAGGCACTTTCTCGCCTACAAACTTATCCGAAAACCAAGAACCCGCATCCAATTCTGCAATATCCATTGGCCGAACATCACGGGTCACACCCGATCCATTGGTACACCGGTCAAGCGTATCATCATGAAAAATCACCAACCCACCTTCGGCGATCAAATACACATCAATTTCCACCCAAGTGGCGCCCGCTTCAGCGGCCGCTCGAATCGACGCCAGGGTATTTTCTGGTGCCAACAACGCCGCACCACGATGCCCCATCACCTTTGTTTTCAGAATATCGTTCTGCATAACCGTGTCATTGCTCATATCGCCTCACAATCTCTGTTGAGTGTTTGCGTCAAATAGATGCCAATATTGCGCGGGTGCATGCAACCACATAAGACTATTCACATCCGGTAAATGCGGTCCAGACAAACGTACTACCATAGGTTCGCCATCGCCTGATTGCGTTTCTATTTTGCCATGAATTAACGTTTCAGCTCCCAAGGATTCTACCGCTTGGATACGCAAAGCGAAATCGGCATTTTGCTCATCGCTCACTTCCAGGTGCTCTGGACGAATTCCCCACACAATGCCGCCGCGATGCTGATGAGACAAAGGAAGAGTTAGCACATCAGAGATGTTGATACCTTGATCCGTCAGATTCGCGTTGATCAAATTCATTGAAGGAGAGCCAATAAACGCCGCCACAAAAGGCGTCGCCGGTTTATTGTATAAATCCATCGGCGTACCGATTTGCTCTGCTTTGCCCTTATTCAATACCACCAAACGATCCGCCAAGGTCATGGCTTCCACCTGATCGTGTGTCACATACAAGGTCGTGGTGCCCAATTTGCGCTGCAACTGACGAATCTCAACACGCATCTGCACACGCAATTTTGCATCTAGATTAGACAAGGGTTCATCGAACAAAAACACTTTCGGGTCTCGCACCATAGCGCGCCCCATGGCAACACGCTGACGTTGGCCGCCCGATAATTGACGCGGTTTACGTTGTAGCAACTCAGTCAACCCTAGCATGGCCGCCACATCGCTGACTTTTTCCGCAATTTGATCCTTTGGCATACCGCGGTTTTTCAGGCCATACGCCATGTTGTCGTACACCGACATATGCGGGTACAAGGCGTAATTCTGAAACACCATGGCGATGTCTCGCTCAGCGGGTTCCTTCTCATTCATGCGCTCGCCACGGATGCGCAGCTCACCAGTGGAAATACTTTCCAGACCTGCCACCATGCGCAGCAAGGTGGATTTACCACAACCAGAAGGGCCGACCAAAACAATAAATTCGCCTTCTTCAATCGTTAAATCGACGCTTGGAATGGCGTGATAACCATTCGGGTATGTCTTACCCACTTTTTCTAAAATAACGTCCGTCATTACTACTTCTCCGAATCCACTAAGCCTTTAACAAACAGCTTCTGCATGCCTATCACCACCGCAACGGGTGGCAGCATGGCTAATAAGGTGGTTGCCATAATCTGGTTCCATGCGATATCACCATCGGTCACTGACAACATGCGCTTAATACTCATTACCAAGGTGTAATAAGCGTCATCTGTGGTGATCAACAAAGGCCATAAATATTGATTCCAACCATAAATAAACAAGATCACAAACAAGGCCGCGATATTGGTTCTAGATAACGGCAACAAGATGTCAAAAAAGAACCGCCATGGCCCTGCTCCGTCCATTCGAGCAGCTTCCACTAGCTCCCCTGGAATGCTTAAAAAACACTGACGAAACAAGAAAGTCGCCGTCGCACTGGCGATCAAGGGCAAGGTCAACCCCGTGTAACTGTTCAGCAGATCCAGATTCGCTACCACCTCATAAGTTGGCACGATTCGCACCTCAACCGGCAGCATCAAAGTCATGAAAATGACCCAAAAACACAGATTACGAAACGGGAAGCGAAAAAATACAATGGCGTAAGCCGACAACAACGAAATAGCGATCTTACCGAACGTAATACCCAACGCCATGATCAAGGAGTTCAGCATCATAAACCAGACGGGAGTGTCCACGCCGTTGCCTGCTTTTTCAAACAACACAGTTCCCCATGTTTCAGCACCGGCATCGCCGAACCACAAAGGAATGTGCCCAACGCCAAACGCCGAAGCGGGATGCGTCGACGCCACCAGCGCCAACCACACAGGCAAGGCCACCAAAGCAATCCCTGTAAATAATGTTGCGTGACTCGCAAACGTTAACCAAGGTCGATTCTCGATCATGAGTACTGCACCTTACGCTCAATAAAACGAAACTGAATCACCGTCATCAGACCGACAATCGCCATCAACACAACCGATTGCGCCGCCGATCCACCCAAATCCAAACCGACAAAACCATCATCAAACACTTTGTAAACTAAGGTCGTAGTGCTTTGTCCAGGGCCCCCTTTGGTGGTCGCATCGATCACACCGAAGGTTTCGAAGAAGGCATACACAAGATTTACCACCAACAAGAAAAACGTTGTCGGAGACAGGAGCGGAAAAACAATGGTCCAAAAGCGCTTAAACGGACTCGCACCGTCAATCGCCGCCGCTTCGATAAGCGAGCGCGGCACGGCTTGCAAACCCGCAAGGAAAAATAAAAAGTTGTAACTGATTTGCTTCCACGTCGACGCAATCACCACCAAGATCATCGCTTGGTTACCATCAAGATAATGGTTCCAATCGACACCCGCCGACTTCAACCATAAGGCAATCGGCCCCATGCTCGGGTCAAACAAAATCCACCACAACACCCCCGCTAATGCAGGCGCCACAGCATAAGGCCAAATCAATAAGGTTTGGTACGCCAATTTGCCACGGATCACCCGGTCCGCCATCACAGCCAACAACAGCGCCAACGACATACCCACAATGGCAACAGAAAAACTAAACACCAAGGTGGTCAAGATTGATTGGTAATACAAGGGGTCGGTAAACAGATCAAGAAAATTCTCTAAACCAACAAATTCGCGGCTCAAGCCAAATGCGTCTTCTTGGTAAAACGCTTGTTCTAGCGCTTGTTCTGCTGGCCAAAGAAAGAAAATCGCTGTGATCAATAGTTGTGGCAACAGCAATAGCCAAGGCAGGCCTTTTTGGGGAAACGTAACCGTCATCAGACAATCCAAACAATGAAAAAAAAACAATTTGAGGGAGACCTTTGCACGACATCGCGTACAAAGCTCTCTATAAAAAAACGCCCCTATGAATACAAGATAAGGGCGTAGGTTTTATTAATCGTTCGCTTTTTCAAATTTGCGAAGCTGCGCATTACCACGTTCAACGGCGGTATTCAGAGCCGTTTGGGCGTCGACATCACCACTCCACACAGACTCTAACGCTTCGTCAATGATGCCACGGATCTGCACAAAATTACCCAAGCGTAAACCTTTGGTATTTGCCGTAGGCGTTCCAGTCGTCATTTGCATGACACCGGTCTCGGTACCTGGGTTCGCAGCATAGAAGCCTTGACCTTTCGTCAAATCATACGCTGCTTTGGTGATTGGTAAGTAGCCAGAAAACTGGTGCCAATCGGCCTGTACCGATGCGCGAGATAGGTAACTTAGGAAAGACGCTACGCCTTTGTATTCTTCTTTAGAATGACCTTGCAGCACCCACAAAGACGCGCCACCGATAATCGTATTAGAAGGCTGTTTTACCTTGCCTTCCCAGTATGGAAGTTCTGCCACACCAAAGTCGAATTTTGCATTACGCTTGATGCCTGCGTAACCAGCAGAAGACTCAGTAAACATGCCACATTCTTGGCTGTAAAATTTCGCGGCGCCATCATTGGTGCGGCCTGAATAGCTAAAAACTCCATTCTTTTGCCATTCACCCATTTTGGTAACATGAGCCACTTGTAATGGACCATTAAATTTCAACTCGGTTTTCAGACCACCAAAACCATTATCCAGCGTAGCAAAAGGCACATTATGACGGGCACTTAGGTTTTCCAATTGCACCCAAGATTGCCAAGCCGTCGTAAAACCACAAGTTACACCGGATGCTTGTAATTTTTTTGCCGCACTTTCTACTTCCTGCCACGTTTTTGGAGCTTGGCTGATGCCCGCTTTTTTGAATAAGTCTTTGTTGTAATACAAAACAGGCGTTGAACTGTTGAATGGCATAGACAGCATTTGACCATCGCTGTTGGTGTAGTAACCCGTTACCGCACTCAAATAAGCGCTTTCATCAAACGACTGGCCTGACTCACGCATCAGTTTGTATACAGGATAAATCGCGCCTTTGGCGGCCATCATACTCGCAGTGCCCACTTCAAAAACTTGCACGATAGCGGGCTGTTGTTTGGCACGAAAAGCGGCAATCGCTGACGTCATTGTCTCGGTATAATTGCCTTTATAAACCGGTTTTACTTCATAAGCGTCTTGAGAGTCGTTAAACGCTTTGGCAATTTCATTTACTTTTTCACCATTTGCACCGCCCATTGCGTGCCACCATTCTATTTCTGTGGCGGCAAAGCCTGAACTTGCAATAGATAAACCAACAACCACTGACGCTAACTTCAAATTATGCATTTCCGTGTTCCTCACAATGAGTTTTTATTAGAAAAGAAAGAACGACTATAGAAAGAAAATATTTCACTTTGATGATAGTTAGGTTTCATTTGAAATACAATCTCAATTCAAATGAAACAAAAAGACAATAAAATTGCGCTGATCGGCGTATTTTAAAATAGAAATGAAAACAGCCATTCAAAGAATGGCCGTTAAAGAAACACTTAACAAGATGTCGCTAAGAAAGAATATCGAGCTTGAGCGCCTTCACCAGCACGATAAATTCGCTCTTCAAATGGCGATGATCTTCGCCCAAGGATTGGTGATCAGACTGAAGCGCATGGCGCTCCATCTTACTGATTAATTGGCAAAATCGATAACCCGACACCTCCAACGCCGCCCCTTTTAAACGGTGCGCAACCAAAGCAAAGCTAACCCAATCTTGGTTCTGGATATGGTGGCTCAACTCGACTAACAAGCCCTCAGCTTCCTTTATAAATTCTGATGCAACCAAAGCCATTAACTCATGATTACAGGCAAGTCGACTTTCATAGTCCGCATTATCAAATACTTTTGGTTCGAGCATGACACCACTCTCCATATAGGTCGCTGTTATTCCTTGCCAAGCCATTTCGTCAACGTAGCCACCAGCTTATCTTGAGAAATGGGTTTCGCAATGTGATCGTTCATGCCCGCGGCAAAGCACTCGTCTTCATCTCCCTTCATGGCATTGGCGCTTAGTGCGACAATAGCGACATCCGCCGGCGTTTTACCGTCCGTAAACTGACGGATAGTTCGGGTGGCTTCATAACCGTCCATGATTGGCATTTGGCAATCCATAAAAATGATGTCAAACGCGGTCGACTGTGCCAACTCTACGGCTTTTTGGCCATTTTCAGCCACCACGACGTCTACCCCATATAAATTCAATAAGCCTCGAGCCACAATCTGATTGGTGAGATTATCTTCCGCCAAAAGCACATTGGCTTTAAAAACAGGACGACTATCCGCTGTTTTTTCTTCTTCGACCGACATTTCAGTCTCTCCTTCTGATACAGATTTTAGATTCTCTAAGGCCGCCAACAAAGAATGACCAAAAATTGGCTTTATTAAGGCCACGTCATAAGCGTGGTCTTCCGCTGGCACACTTGAACGGCCATGCAATAACACTTTCGTTACCCGATGCTGAGAGCACAATTCCTCCCACGCCATTCTATCGGCATCATCCGCCTCCTCTAAAACCGCCGAATCCAACAAAACATGATGCCCAATCCACTCACTGTCAGACAATGCCTGAGAAAGACTGGGGTACGCATTGTAAAGGACACCAAACGAATCCAGCAATGCCCCTAGATAATGACGACCTGTGCGATTCTGATAGATTACTGTGGCGCGTGTTGGGTAGCTCAGCTTGCGAGCCTGGGATGATTCAGCACACACCTCAAGCGGCACTCGGAACCAGAAGGTAGACCCTTCTCCTTCCACAGACTCCAGACCAATCTCCCCCTCCATCATTTCAATAATTTCTTTACTGATGGCCAATCCCAATCCAGTACCACCAAACTTGCGTGTCGTAGAGCCATCAGCCTGCTTAAAGCGCTGAAACAATCGACGCTGATTTTCCTTAGACACCCCAATGCCAGAGTCTTCAATAGAAGCACGCAATACAATGCTACTGTCTGTCAAAGGCTCTATCGATAAACGCAACGAAACCTCACCCTGATGAGTGAACTTCACCGCATTACCCAATAAATTTACCAAAACCTGCTTGAGCCTCAAACGGTCTCCCAGCAAAGTGAGTTCCGGTATTAGCGTTGCAGGTGAATTAAGCACAATGCCTTTTTCTTCCGCCTTCAACACAAATATATTGCTCACCTCTTCGATTAACTCTGGCAAGGCAAACTCGTGTTTTTCGAGGGAAAGTCCACCCATCTCGATTTTCGACAAATCTAAAATGTCATTAATAATATCCAACAAAGACTCTGCGCTGTGTTGGGATAACTGAACCAATTTAGACTGTTCTGTTTGCAGCTTTGTATTCTTCAACAAAGACAAACACCCAATCACGCCATTCAACGGCGTTCGAATTTCATGGCTCATATTCGCCAAAAATTCACTCTTCGCTAAGCTCGCCTGCAACGCCTCTTCTTTGGCTTTACTTTGCTCCAGCTCCGACACTTTTAAGTTTTCATTTGCCAACTGCAAATCGCGTGTTCTTAATCTCACTCGATTTTCCACTTCCGCCGTATGACTGCTGACAATCAACAAAAACCAGCCAAACAAACCAGTGAATAAAAAACCACACGCTAAAACAAACTTCACGATCCAAGGTTGTTTGAAAAAATAATTATCACTGACTTGATACAACTGCCAGTTTTTGCCACCCACATTAATAACGAAATTAACCGCATGATGAAATTCACCGGCCAGGTAACGAGTAACCAAGTCTTCTGCAGACAAATGAGCTGCCCTATTTTTTGTCACGATAATCGGCTTGGATGTCGCGTTATCAGTATCGACCAAGTAGAGCTCAGTATTGGTGAGAAGCCCTTGCTTAACAATGGTATCGGTTAACGTATCAATCTCGATGACCGCTGTCGCAACACCTAAAAAAACATCGGTGTCTCGATCAAAAAATGGCAAAAACAATAATACAGCATTCGAATTTTGAACTAGCTTGAGTGGAGCCGTGGGGTAAACTTGACGTGACGAAATAGCCTGATCTAAGGCAAAACGTCGATCGGCTTGCGAATAAACGTCGTAACCTAATGCCGCTTTATTGCTTTGTAAGGGGCTAATAAAAGTCACCACAATGTGCCTATCTCTTGGCGTCGCAGGTTTAAGCTTACCTTCGCTGTCCCTTTCCTTAACACGAAAGATATCGTCTGGGTAATTTTTTTGAATCGACTGCTCAAATCTAGAAATATCTTTTCCAGCCACGGCAAAATTTAATGACACCCCCTTAATGGAATTATCTCTGCGCATCACACTATCTGCAAAAAGCTCAAACTCATTCGCTTCAATCTGCTCACTGCCGTTTATCAAGCCGACAAAACTGTGCAGCATATCGATACTGCTTTTAATGCGGTTGTTCAGCAACACTCCCAACAATTCAGCGTTGGCTCGAAATTCTTTAGACTGTTTATTCCATTCCGAATAACTACTGCCCAGAGACAATGCCGCCGTCACGACTAGGACAAACAAAAAACCGCACAAGACACGAAACGGGTGCTCTAATCGGTTACCAAAATAATAAGGGAAGCAAACGGCAAGCCATGGCACCATCACCAGCACCCCGATCATATCGCCGCCCCACCACACCAACCAATTCGTCAGCAGCTCCTCTCGTCCTATAACACCAAATGAAAGCAGCGAAATAGAGCCAATGCTGGCACCAATTAACGTCGACAAAATGCCAGCTAAGAAAACAAACCGTAAAACCAAGCGAGTTTGATGAAAAAGAAAAGGAACACCAACAAAACGACGAACAAGATACGCACCAACACAAGATTGCAACGTGGAACCCAACGCTATGCAAGCGGGAAGAGCAAACGCGAGTTCATGATAATTAAACCAAGTCGCGCTAATATTCAGCAGTAAAGAGCCTAGAAACACACCAAAGGGTGCGAACTTAGGAAAAAACATCACCGCGGCAATAGCCACACCAGAAGCGGGCCAAATGATGGTTGAATAACCGGGTGAAATCGCCACAGCCAATCCAACCACACCCAGCAAAAAATACCCTAACGCGGTTAGAACAACGACAGACATCACTTTCATCATATTTATTTGCTCCATCAAAAACGTATTAAGCATAGCCAAAACTGTGAGATATGAAGATCAAATAATGGTTATCTTGTGTAATAAACGGCGCGACAGAAAACCGACAGTAAAATATGTAATACCATTTGAAAGGAAAAGCAGCAACAGAAGAAAGGAGATACGCATGGTGCCCAGAGACGGAATCGAACCGCCGACACGAGGATTTTCAATCCTCTGCTCTACCGACTGAGCTATCTGGGCAAACAGAAAAATGACTATGAGGATACGCAAGCCATTTTGACCAAAAAAAAGCCTGCTAAAATAGCAGGCTTTCTTTTAAATCATGGTGCCCAGAGACGGAATCGAACCGCCGACACGAGGATTTTCAATCCTCTGCTCTACCGACTGAGCTATCTGGGCAAGTGGGGCGTATTATAGAGAAACCTTTTGATGGGTCAATAGTTTTTTTGAAAAAAAATTAAAAACTTAGTTTCTTCTGCTCGTCTGGTATTATCTCTTTATATCAAGGAGATAAAACCATGCTTCATATTGTACTTTACCAACCAGAAATTCCGCCGAATACAGGCAATGTTATTCGTTTGTGCGCCAACACAGGCTACCACCTCCATCTTATCGAGCCTCTTGGTTTTGACTTAGACGATAAAAAGCTGCGTCGCGCTGGTTTGGATTATCATGAATTCACCCACCTAAAACGTTATCCAGACTTTCAGTCCTTCGTTGATCAGAATGAAATCGGCACGATTTACGCACTAACCACAAAAGGCAGCCGCACACACAGCGAAGCGTCATTTGTTGAAAACGATGTATTGGTGTTTGGACCAGAAACGCGCGGTTTACCTGCTGAGTTCATTGACGCTTTACCCTTGGAACAAAGGCTGCGTCTGCCCATGCAAGCCAATTCCCGCAGTTTAAACTTATCCAATACGGTGGCGGTGATGGTGTACGAATCTTGGCGTCAGCTGGGTTATGCCATGCCAATCGATGCCGAATAATACGCCGAGGTAAAATGAATTCTCTAGGATTACTCCTTAAACGCAAAAATAGTCGTCGGCGCTTTCGCAAAAAAGTGCACCTTCATGAAACCAGCGATCTAAAAAAACGGCTTGTCCTGTTGGCTGGCGTGATTGCCATGCACAGCCTAGCTATGGTTTTTTTCGAAGACCTCAATTGGTGGCAGGCATTTTGGTTAACCATGACATCAGCCAGCACAACCGGTTATGGTGATATATCTGCCGTTACTTTTTGGGGACAGTTTTCGACTATTTTGCTGATATATGGCTTGGGAATTACGCTGCTCGCTCAAATTGCCAGTGATTATGTTGAACTCAGGCTGACGCGCAAAGAAATGCGCATCAAAGGCCGCATGAGATGGGACGATATGCAAAACCACATACTGATTATCAATACGCCAAAATACGACGCAGAACGCTATCTGGGACTGTTGATCGACCAAATTTGCCAAACTCCAGAACTGATTGATATCCCCATTCAGATATTAACGCCGGCCTTCCCTGAAGGGTTGCCGCTGGATTTAAGATCACAAGGTGTGGTGCATCACACAGGGGACGCATTAGAAGATGGCATGCTTGAATCCGCTGGCGCGCACAAAGCGAAATACATCATTGTGCTTTGCCAAGACAACCAAGACAGCCACTCAGATAGCCTGACCTTTGATACGTTACATCGTATCCAAGCATTGAATTCTTCGGCGTTTATCATGGCTGAAGCAATCAATGACACCAACCGCCCACGCTTCAAAAGCGCTGGCGCAAAGGCTGTCATCAGACCAGTTCGCGCGTACCCTGAAATGCTGGTTCGATCTCTGATTGCTCCCGGAACAGAACAAGTATTGGAAGACTTATTCCGTCATAAAGGCGATCACACCATTCGTTTAAACGTGCGACTGGAAAAGGTCACATGGGCTCAGGTCGTCACGACGCTCATCCAAAACGACATAGGCACAGCGTTGGGCTATGTGGGAGAAAACGGGGACATTGTCACGCATCCGCAGACGCATTCGATCATCAATGCGGAGGGGCTTATTATCTTGATCAACGACGATCAAGTGCTTCCATCTAACGAAGAGATAAGCCGTTTGTTCAAATGTTAATCTAGATTGGGCTCATAATTGCTTATTGAGCAATTTAAGCCCAATGCTTTCAACGCGGTTACCGTCCATTTGTCTGATTGTCAGACGGATGTTTCCAAAGCGAACTCGATCCCCAACCACCAAATGTTGCCCGAGCTGACGCTGCAACAAAGCGGCCGCGGTATCTTCTGCATCAATGCCATCCAAAGGCACGCCATACACCTTCGCCAAATCAATCAACGAAGCATCACCACGTATTACAAACTCACCAAAAAAATTCTGCAGCAAAAAGGACGATGAAGCCGGCTGAGAAAAAATTTGAGCCACATCATTCACATCACCAGGATGCAACAGCATCCAAATCCGATCTAACGGCATCAACACCGTTTCGGCATTCACAATGATAGGTCGACCATCTCGCACCAAAGAAACCAACTGCGGTGTCGATAGCGTTGCACTGGGCACATTTTGTACAATAGAAGCCGGAATCCGAATGCCTTCAGCTTGAACCAAAAACTCATACAATTCTAACGAGCGATGCGCGTCCACATCATTGATCAGAGAAAATCGTGTCGTCGGAGCGGGCGCTGAAGGCACAATAATTTTTAACCACCGCGCCACATGAGGAACCGTCGATCCCTGCAGTAACAAAGAGATAAGAACCACGGTAAAAGTAATTTCAAACAGCAATTCAGAATTAGACAAGCCCGCGATAACAGGATACAAAGCCAAAACGATTGGTACCGCGCCGCGTAACCCCACCCAACTGATATAAAACCGCTCTGGCCAGCGAAAATCAAACGGCAAAAGGCACAAGATCACAGCAACGGGACGCGCAATAAATATCAAGAACGCAGCAATCGCCACGGCCTGCCAGCCATGAATCAACAAACTGGATGGCGTTACCAACAAGCCCAACAGCAAGAACATGCCAGCTTGCGCCAACCACGCCAATCCATCCATAACTTGAGAAATGGCATCCTGTTGTTTAATGCGCCCATTACCAACCATCAACCCAACAAGATAGACCGCCAGAAAGCCACTGCCACCAATCATGTTGACGCCAGAAAAAGTGGCAAGACCGCATGAAATAATCAGTAGTGCGTATAGACCTTCAATAAGAGGAACACGGCGCAATACCATCAACAGCAGTTTGCCACCCAGCAAACCAAGAACACCGCCCACCGCGAATTGTTGGATCATCTGCCCTAGAAAAGCCCACAAACTTAATGAATCCGAGCTTTGCAATAAGCCGGTTAGCATCACCACAAGCAAAATTGCCATCGGGTCATTGGCACCTGACTCAATCTCTAGCGTACCGCCTACGCGTTCATTCAGCTGCACGCCACTGTTGCGCAATAAACTAAACACCGCCGCCGCGTCAGTCGAGCCAACGATCGCGCCAAGCAATAAACCATAAATCAGTTTAACGTCCAGTATCCAAGCCGCAAAAGCGCCTACGGAAGCCGTGGTAAAGACAACGCCTAGCGTCGCAAGAGACAAAGAGGGCCATAAGGCCACACGGAAGGTGCTGGTTTTTGTTTGCATCCCGCCATCCAGAAGGATAACGGCCAATGCTAAATTACCAACAAAAAAGGCAAGATTTGGGTTGTCAAAATCTAATCGGCCTACTCCTTCTTCTCCTGCTAGCATTCCGATTCCCAGAAATACAAGCAACAAAGGTAAGCCGACACGAACAGTAAATGAACTGGCCAGAATACTGACTAATAACAGTATTCCCGCTAAAAAAATAAAACTATTTGTGTCGATGTTGGCAACAACCTATTGATTAAAGCTGACCGGTGAGCGTTAAATATTTTTCCATTAACTGCTCTTCCGTTTCTTTATGATTAGGGTCTAGTGGAATACAGTCTACTGGGCACACTTGCTGACACTGAGGTTCGTCAAAATGACCAACACATTCGGTGCATTTTGATGGCTCAATGACATAAATTTCTTCACCCTGAGAGATCGCCTCATTCGGGCATTCGGGCTCACACACATCACAGTTGATGCATTCATCAGTAATAATAAGAGACATTCTTCTCTCCTAAAACCGCCATAGTGTCTATCGCGGAATAAATAACAATAATGAACAAACCAGGTTTAAATGGTTTTATAGTGCTCTTGCAAAACGCGCTTTACTTCTGGGCTGACAAACTGACCAAAGTCGCCATTCAGCGAAGCAATCTCACGAACCAATGTCGAAGAAATATAGGAGTGCTTTTCTGACGGTGTCAAAAAGATACTTTCTACATCAGGCGCAATCGCTCGGTTCATATTGGCCAATTGGAATTCATATTCAAAATCAGACACCGCTCGAAGACCACGAATGACCACTTGACCATTAACGGAGCGAGTAAACTCCGTCAACAAGTTATCAAATCCGACCACTTCAACGTTGGGCAAATGACCCAAAACAGTTTTCGCCAATGAAATACGCAGTTCATGGGACAAAGCAGGACGCTTTTTGGGGCTTGCTGCCACCGCCACAATAACCTTGTTAAATAGCTTTGATGCGCGTTCAACCAAATCCGTATGGCCGTTTGTAATAGGGTCAAATGTCCCCGGATAAACCGCAATCGTACTCATAGCTTTCATCCAAAAAATTAATAAAGAAGAACATATAGGGCTGCTGGCGTTTTATTATTCGCTCTAATTCCCGTTTAGGGGTCGCATCATATAGGAATACGCCCCTGTTCTCAATTCGTCGCAACAAGGTAACCGTTACCTCGACACGGCATGACATCTAACAAAAAGACTAAATACTATACGGAGCCAGTACTTGCTTCAAAAACGAAATCGCCAAAAAGATAAATATAGGCGATAAATCAAGGCCACCCAACGTCGGAATAAAGCGCTGGCAAGTTCGGTATAAAGGCGCGGTAATCTGCCCAACTAGCATAGCGCCAGGATGATTTGCACCCGGCGCAACCCAACTCAGAATCACCGAAATCAGCATCGCCCAGAAATACAAATCCAACAAATGGTAAAGCGTGCCAGCCACCGTATAAATCGCATAAGCCCCTGGCGCAATAACAGCACCACTAATAACAACCACCAACGCCACGGTGACAAATTGCACCAACAAAGCCAACACCAAAGACGCCGTGTCCAAACGACCAAACGCAGGGATCACCTTTCGCAATGGAATGACAATTGGACTGGTGGCTTTCACAATACCCTGACTAATCGGGTTGTAAAAATCAGCGCGCGTCAATTGCAGCACCAAACGAAGCAAAACAATGAATAAGTAAAGATTACAAATCACCTTTACGAGCATTATAAATGGATCTGAATGCATATTGTACAATCCTTAAATCAATCTTTCTGAGCGGAAAAAGCTTTCGCCAATTCCTTCGAACGTTCTACGCATGCGAATACCGCATCGCCTACTACTTTATCTATATTCGCCGCCTCAAAGGACAGCAACGCTTGTTCTGTGGTTCCCTTTGGCGACGTAATGTTTTTGCGTAACTGATCAATCGGCTCATCCAATTCAATCACCATGCGCGCGGCACCTAGCATGGCTTGGCTTGCCAATTTACGGCTGGTTTCTTCATCCAAACCTTGCTCTTTCGCGCTTTTGATCATGGCCTCTAGGAAGCGGAAAAAATACGCAGGCGCGCTGCCGGATAATCCCGTGACCGTGTGCATGTGTACTTCGTCATCAACCCATACCGAGCTACCAACGCTGGCAAACAGCTCCGTCACCCATTCTTTTTGAGACGCATTAGTGTGTTTGTTGGCGATTAAGCCCGTCATACCAACGCCCAATTGAGATGGCGTATTTGGCATACTGCGCACCACAGCCACAGGTTTTGCTAACCAATGTTCCAGCGCGTCTAATTCCACGCCCGCGGCGACAGAAAGAAATAACTGATCATCACGGACATAATCCGCGAACTCTTCTACAACGGCTTGCATTTGCGCAGGTTTGACACACAGCACAACCACGTCCGCTTGGCTGACGGCTTGCTCGTTTTCGGCCAACATGGAGATACCGTATTGTTGCTGATAGTACTCACGCTTTTCTGGCGTTCTAGACGTACCCATGATTTTCTCCGCTGGATACCCACTCGCAAGCAAACCACTGAAAATGGACCTCGCCATATTTCCAACGCCGATAAAAGCAATACTTAGTGTCATTTCGTGTCCTTTTAGTTCATTCTTCAAGCGACTTTATATTATGTAACGTCTGCTAGGTTTACCATGTCATCAACGCGATTAAGCCTTAGCCGAATAATCGCGTGCACCAAAAATAGCCGTGCCAACACGTACCATGGTGCTACCAGATGCGATGGCAGCGGGCAAATCCGCCGACATACCAATAGACAAGGTATCTATCATGCGATCAGATTTGGATAATTCAATGAACGCCTGCTGCAAAGGTTCGTACACTCGACATTGTGCGTCATGATCAACCTGAGGGGCGGGAATCGCCATCAGCCCTCGAAGCTGTATATTTGGCAAATGATTAACCAGTGCCACCATGTCGTCCAACTCGGACAAAGACACGCCCGCTTTGCTTTCTTCACCACTGATATTGACTTGGATACACACATTCAATGGCGGCAAATTGTCCGGACGCTGCTCACTCAGGCGGCGCGCAATTTTTTCCCGATCAACCGAATGCACCCACGCCATGGTCTGTGCAATGAGCCGAGACTTGTTCGACTGAATCGGGCCAATAAAGTGCCATTCAATGTCTGTCAAATGAGATAGAGCGTGGTATTTATCCACAGCTTCTTGTACGTAGTTTTCACCAAACGCCCGCTGACCTACATGATACGCCGCTTCCAGCGCTTCAACAGGCTTCGTTTTGCTGACCGCCAATAAACGCACACTGCCAGCGATTCGATGATATTGCTGCTCAAGCAACGCTATTTGCTGAGACACCAAGGCCAAATTGGCCGCTATCGCCTTTCTATCCTCATCTTTTACGTCAACACCCATGAACCACTACACCTCTTTATTACTCAAGTGCCAGATGGACACCAACCACAATATTGTTTAAACACACCAAAACGGCTTACCAAAGCCATTTATATAGAATAAAAATCGGCACTCGATTTATAATATTTGCCATGAAATTCAATGCGATAGCCTGATACATTCTTCAAGGAATTAGCCGCCATTGATGCCGCCTGATAAAGAGTATCAAGAGAAGAGTGTTCCGGATAAAAAGCGATACCAATAGACAGACCATCGTGCGCTAATTTGTTGCCTGAAAACGCAGAAGAGTGCAACGATTTCAACAATTTTGCCGCAACAATTTCAGCATCGGTCAAATGTTGAATACGAATTCCCATCACCAACTCGCGCTCACCAAAATACGCAATAAGGTCATTGTCTCGAACCGTTTCCTGCATCACATCCGCCAACGCCTTTAGTTCTTCCTCTTTGATCGTCGAGTTTGATAACAATTTAATGGACAGCACTGCGGCGCGTAAAAAATGACGTCTCGCATCCTTCAACACAATCCCAAAACTGTTTTCAAAACTGTATCGACGCAACAAGCCCGTGGATGGGTCTCGGTGACTGTCTTCCAATAGCAAATAGTCTGCTTTTTCTCTTTCGAACACGGCGCTGAGCCAAGAGGAATACGCGTCTAACGCCAGCGTCATCAACTCACTTTCTAAACGATGCTCTTCACGCTGAAATGCCAACATCAAATAGATCGCGCCTTGACCATCAGACACACTGACCATGGACACATCGGTGAAGGCATGTTTTTTAATGAATGACGACCAATGATCCCAACCAGATGCGTTTTGAATACTGCTGTCATGTCGCTTCGGACAAGAAGGGCTCGCGGCAAATGTAACCAAGGCTTTGGGCACTACGCCCAATAGGCTATTTGAATTTAATAAAGCGTCATTAATGCCATCGGTATATTGCAAGCGCCACTGCAAACAATCTTTATCGCACACAAGAAACAAACAATATGCGCTAGACAATTGCGCTTGTAATTTGATTTTAAAGCCATCTAGCAAGGTACCAAGCAAAGCGCCCTTCGAAATAGACTGAAGCACCTGAGGCATGTTGCTGTACAAACTTTTTATAAAATCTCTTTCTTTCTCAAGATATGCAATACGAGACCGCAAGGCTTGCTGCTGCTCTAGCAATGCGTTTAGTGAGTCGGTAGGCATATAGAAATTAAAACCATAATAATTTGTAATTCAAACTAGATTAACGGCCTAATAAGAAAAGTAAAGGAATAGTAAGACCGAGCCAAGAAAAACTCAGCTCGGCCTTATGGGTTGGCTTACGCCACTTGGTATACGCGTTGACCAGAGATGTAGGTTGACATAACACGACCAACAAACTCTTCGCCAAAATAAGGAGAGTTATGACCTTTGGTTCTGCGCCCTTCGTAAGACCACGTCCAACGAACCGTACTGTCAAACAACATGAAGTCGGCGAAACTGCCCACGGACAAAGAACCAGCCTCCAACCCAAAGCACGCAGCAGGGCCCGATGTTAAACACGTCAGAACAGTGGAGAAGTCCAAATCGCCTTCGTCCATTAACTGCATCGCCAAAGGAAGCAAAATTTCGACATTGGCCATACCTGGTTCTGTTGCCGCGAACGGCGCTGTTTTGGCCATTTTTTCATGCGGCTGATGGTCTGAACAAATGGCGGAAATAACGCCAGCTTTTATCCCCTCAATAAGAGTCAATCGGTCTTCATCACTGCGCAAAGGTGGCAACACATGATAATGGCCATCAAAACCACTCAACACTTGATCATTAAGCAATAAGTTATGCACCGCCACATCCGCCGTAACATCCAGCCCAGAGGCTTTAGCATCAGCAATCATCTCAACCGATTTCGCACAAGACAAACGAGCAAAATGCGCGCGTACGCCGGTTTTTTCCACCAGCAATAAATCACGCATTAACGCAATGGTTTCCGCTTCTTCTGGAATGCCTGCCAAACCGTGCATGGTCGACATCAAACCTTCGTGCGCACAACCGCCTTCAGATAAGCTGGATTCATCAGGGTGGAACACCACCAACAAATCATGGGTCGCCGCATATTCAAGCGCACGAGACAACACCTTGGTGCTCGCCATCGGGTGACGATGATTCGACAATGCGATACATCCTGCTTCGGTTAACGCCACCATATTGCTCAATTGCGCGCCTTCCAGCCCTTGCGTTAACGCTCCCAATGGGAACACATTCGCCATACCGGCATCATCGGCTTTGTCTTGAATCAGCGCCGCCACCGCTGGCGTATCCACAATAGGACGAGTGTCTGGCGGGCAAACCAACGTCGTCACGCCACCCGAAACAGCCGCACGGCCTTCCGTCGCAATGCTGCCTTTTTGCGTTTGTCCTGGCTCACGCAATGCCACCGCAAGATCCACTAAGCCAGGCAAAATCCACTGACCCGTAGCGTCCACTACGTCGGCATTTTCAAACCCTTCAGGCGCCTCGCCTATCGCGACCACCTTTTGGTTGTCGATAAACAGATCCGTTATCGCATCGATGTCTTGGCTTGGGTCGATCAAACGACCATTTTGAATACGTAATTTCATACTATTCTTCGTCCTTCGTCGCTGGCGATTCATCACTTTGCAGCTGACCGCTCATGGCCATAGACAATACCGCCATGCGCACTGCAATACCGTTGGTTACTTGGTCTAAAATCACTGAATGCTTACCATCGGCCACGTCAGAGGAGATCTCAACGCCACGGTTAATAGGACCTGGGTGCATCACGATCGCATCAGGCTTCGCCCATGACAAAGACTCCTCCGTCAAACCATACAAACGGTAGAACTCACTTTCGCTCGGCAATAACGCGCCTTTCATACGCTCTTTTTGAAGTCGTAGCATCACCACAACATCCACGTCTTTTAGACCAGCCTCTAGGTCATGACAAATGGTCGCACCCATTTCTGCGAAGAAACTCGGCACTAAGGTTTTCGGCCCCACCAAACGCACATCACTCACCCCTAGGGTAGTCAATGCTTGCAGCTGAGAGCGCGCCACTCGTGAATGCAGAATGTCGCCAACAATCGCGATTTTTAAACCATCGAAGCGGCCTTTATGACGGCGAATCGTCAACATGTCTAGCATCGCTTGCGTTGGGTGAGCGTGACGTCCGTCACCCGCATTAATGATGGCCACATTCGGTGTGCAATGTTCGGCAATAAAATGCGCCGCGCCACTGTCTGAATGGCGAACAATGAACATGTCACTTTGCATGGCTTCTAAGTTTTTCAACGTATCCAGCAAAGATTCCCCTTTGGACGTTGCCGACGTTTCAATGTTCAAATTGATGACATCTGCGGATAAACGCTTAGCGGCAAGCTCAAACGTGGTACGTGTACGGGTAGAGTTTTCGAAAAATAAATTGACTACGGTTTTACCGCGTAGCAGAGGAACTTTCTTAACAGACTGTTCTCCCATCGAGAGAAAGGAGTCGGCTCGGTCTAAAATTTCCGTCAAAATGGTTTTGTCTAATCCATCCAACGTTAAAAAATGCTTTAGCTGGCCGTGTTCATTTAACTGTAATGCCCGAGGTTCGGATCGCATCATGGTTTGCTTTCCTCAAACTGCAAAGACGACATGGTCGTCATTCTCTATTTAAAATAGGAAGTGTAGATAGGAAAATGCCCGGTACAGACACACTGCAACCGGGCATTAATGACACTAAACGGTTACCCTTCCACATAGTATGGAGGAAATTCATTCTGCTAACCGCCGTATCGTCAATCTTATCCATCGGTTAATTGTCGTATGTGTTTAACAAAAAATAAAGCGTTGTTACGCATATTAATGGGCATCAATCACAGAAACATTCAGTGGTTTTGGCCCAGTCAACTTGACCCTTTGCTCAGGATTAAGCGTTAAGCGCTCACCAACGATATCCGCTGCAATCGGAAGCTCATGTTGGCCAAGATCATACAGAATCGCCAAGGTCACACTCGCAGGGCGACCAAAGTCGAATATTTCATTCATCGCGGCACGAATGGTACGACCGGACATAAGCACATCGTCTACTAAAATCACGTGCCGATCTTCAATCGCTGGCAACAAAGTTTGGTTCACTTTTGGGTTTAATCCCGCTTTGGTAAAATCGTCACGGTAAAAAGTAATGTCCAGCGTCGCGAGAGGCTCATTGGTTGGCACCGCAGACATCAAACGCTCCGCCACCCAAACACCCCCAGTATGAATACCAACCACAATGGCGTCTTCGATGTTTTTTTGCTCGCAATACGCCGCCAGCTGCGTTTTCATCGACGCCAGAGAATGTTCTAAATCTAACTTCATTATGGATCAAACCTTGCTAATAAATTCGTAAAAAACGCGAGTCAAACTGATGTGCTTAATATGACTCTGCAAACCATGTCTCTACTATCATTTGGGCAGCCAAACCATCGACCGAATTCTCTTTGAAATTGCGATTTCCACCCCGAGCCATCACATGCCCTTTCGCCTCATAAGACGACAACCGCTCGTCCATCATATGGTATGGAAGATTAAAACGTCCATGTAATCGTTTCGCAAATTTACGTGCCCGTTGACACATCTCATTTTCTGAACCGTCCATATCCAATGGCAAGCCCACCACAAAGGCATCTGGCTTCCATTCGGTCACAATACGCGTGATCTCATCCCAATTCGGAATACCATCTTTGGCCTTTAATGGATCCAATGGACGCGCGGTGCCGGTAATACTTTGACCAATGGCCACTCCCATGCGCGTGGTGCCAAAATCAAAGCCCAATACTGAACGAGCAGTATTGGGCTTGTGATTGTCATTGCTAGGCGTTTCTGTCGAGATTGACGCTGTCATTAACCATGTCCTATATCCGGTGAAAGTCTTGTCATATCAATTCCCAAGACGCGAGTCGCTGCGGTAAATTGCATGTCACTTGGTGTGTAGAATAATACGTCTAAATCCGCTTCACAAACCAGCCAATCATTATTGGCTATTTCCGTTTCCAACTGACCAGCATCCCAACCCGCACAACCTAACGTGATTCGAAAAGCATCGGGGCCTTTATCTTGCGCAATGTCTTCCAGCGCTTCCAGTGACGCAGACAAAGACACCTCGTCTGTTACTCGCAGTGTATTACTCCAGACTTTATCCGCCGTATGCAGAATAAAACCTCGCTCCGCTTCAACGGGGCCTCCCGTATAAATGGGTTCAGACACCAAGCTCGGGCTGTCAATTTGGATGCCTAAGTGATTCGCTAATTCTGTGAAATCGACATTTGATGGGCGATTAATAATAATCCCCATCGCACCCGCTTTGGTGTGCTCGCAAAGATAAATAACCGTGTGTTCAAAATGGGGGTCGTCGAGATGTGGCATTGAAATTAAAAAATGATTTTTAAACGAATCGAAAAATGTATTCATAGTCATGTGCCCTCTTTAAATGGATGACAACGCAAAGATCGCGTTGATTACGTAAACATAAGAAGTACTTGAACCAAGACAGAACTCGCCAACACAAAACGATATATAGACTGTAGAGAAGTGCAAAAGAAGACGGCAAATGTACACAGCCGACCCAAGCAGTATAGGACATACTGAGAATTAACCCACCCCAAAATACAAATTATTACCGAATCTATTCAAAATCGGCATATCACGCAGTAAACTAGCACAACAAACACATTTCGCCATTGCGGCATTTTGAAAAGTAGAAAACACACCATGATATTATGCTCATCTCTGAACACACCCAATGAATCGGCACAAGCCGAGGCGTTAGTGCGTCGTTCAGTAATGAGTTTGACCCAGTGGCAGCAGCACTACCAAGCGGAAACGGTCGATTTACGCTATTTTTTCCACAGTGGCTGGTCTTCGTAACCGCCTATTTTGTTCTAGAAAAACCACCGCATCCGTCTATTATCAAACGATGCACCTCAGACAAAATGGCCATTATTTGGCCCATAGGAAACAATCATGCAATTACAAGCCATTGACTACACAAGCTCAACTGCCGCGGCTGATTTCGTCAAATCCCTACGTGAAACGGGATTTGGCGTACTAAAAAACCATCCCATCAAAAAAGAACTGGTCAGCGCCATTTATCAAGACTGGCAAAGCTTTTTCGACAGCGAATCCAAATACGATTATCGCTACAACGTCGGCACTCAAGACGGTTTTTTTCCACCGGATGTATCAGAAACCGCGAAAGGCCATACAAAAAAAGACATCAAAGAATATTTTCACTACTACCCTTGGGGACAATGCCCAGCAGACAAAAAAACGCGACTGGCACAGTATTATTCTGAAGCCAACACACTTGCGTCCGAGTTGCTCGCTTGGGTAGAAGCACACTCTCCAGAAGCCGTCGCACAACATTATTCACAGCCGTTATCAAGCATGGTGGACGGCAGTGACCAAACGCTGCTTCGCGTATTGCATTATCCACCATTAAAAGGCGATGAAGAGCTGGGAGCCATTCGAGCTGGGGCTCACGAAGACATCAACCTATTGACGATTTTGCCATCAGCGAACGAACCAGGTCTGCAAGTCAAAGCCAAAGATGGCTCCTGGATGGATGTGCCCTGCGATTTTGGCACCCTAATCGTCAACATTGGCGACATGTTACAAGAAGCATCAGGCGGCTACTTTCCATCGACGTCTCATCGCGTGATCAACCCAGAAGGCGCTGACAAAACCAAATCCCGCATTTCTTTGCCGTTATTCCTGCACCCAAAACCAGAAGTCGTGTTGTCCGACCGCCATACGGCGAAAAGCTACTTGCATGAACGCTTAGTGGAATTAGGCGTAATCTAATCGCCTAGCCACCTCATTTCGAGGTACAAAAAAACCGTGATTCAGTGAAGTGACCCCCAATAGTTGGACTATCCAATTACTGGGGTTTTTTTTATTTACATATCCCTTAGCTTAAATAACGCATAATTAATTTGTCAGGCTGATAATAATCGGAATTCCCACAATAATGACAACCGAAGACACTAGTGTGGTTGTCGCAATCGCATTCGCCGTTGATTTTCCATTATTGCCTTTCGCTATGGCAACGACAAATGGTAAGACTTACTAGGTTCACAATAACACCAAGCACAATACCCAATATTAAAATGCTCTTTAAAAGACTTTTTAAAACGGGAACCAACTGCAATTTATCGTGACGGTAACGGGTCAAAATAACTTCGGCCAAGACACTCTCTCTGATTGAGGAATATTAAAGGGATTTTGACCTAGAAAAAATCACAAAGTAAAGAAAGCAAAAATACACCATCATCATGGTGTAAATTAAAAGCAATGTCGTTATTTTTTGCGATCAGCGCTTTCATTCTGTCAAATTACCCACAACAATAGACATCATAGACTCTCTATTTAGCAAGGTAGTTCACCATGAAAGAGCCATTAAATATTCAATTCGTCTCCGATGTTATGTGCCCTTGGTGCGTGGTCGGTTTAGGTAATCTCAATAAAGCGTTAGCGTCATTACAAGACGCTGTCGAGGTGGATTTTACCTTTCAGCCGTTTGAGCTGAATCCCAGCATGCCGCCAGAAGGGCAGGATTTAAGCGAACACATCACAGAAAAATACGGCATTACCAAAGCACAATCGGATGAAAACCGAGCCATGATTCAGGCACGCGGCAAAGACGTCGACTTTGACTTTAACTTCACAGATGAAAGTCGCATGCGCAATTCGTTTGACGCGCATCGTTTGTTGCATTGGGCAAAGCTAGAAGGCAAGCAAGCGGAGCTCAAAATGGCACTGTTCAAAGCGCATTTCACTCACAACCAAGACGTCAGTGACCACCAAACGCTCGCGAATCTAGCGGCCAGCGTCAATCTTGATCTAGGCGCTGCCAAAGGCATTTTGGAGAACGGTCACTTTGCTGACGATGTTCGACAACAAGAACAGTTTTGGCAACAAAACGGCATAACGTCGGTTCCAACCGTGATCATCAATAACAAATACGCAATCTCTGGAGGGCAACCAGCAGACGTGTTTCAGAATGCGATCGAAGAGATATTGCAAAAAGAAAAAGCAGAATAGTCCGTTCACCCATTCGGACACATAAAAACCACTCTGCCCATGCTGTCACCAACATGGGCAGAGGTCATCGGGTTACAAGAAACTTCCCCTTCAACCAAACATGGTATTCGGCAGGAAAAGCACGATCTGAGGGAAAATAATCAACAATGCGACCGCCAAGATCATCATCAACCAGAAAGGTAATACGCCACGGAAAATGTCCCCAAGCTCAACGTTCGGAGCCACCGACTTCACGATAAAAACGTTGATCCCAACCGGAGGTGAAATCAGCCCCATTTCAAGCGTCAACACAGTCAACACGCCAAACCAGATAGGATCAATACCAAGCGACAGAATAATCGGAAAGAAAATCGGCAATGTCAGCACCAACATGGCGAAGCCTTCCAAAAAGCAGCCCAGCACAAGATAAATAGCAAGAATCAGCACCAAGGTGCCAATCACGCCTAACCCCAACCCCGACAACAATTCCCCTACCGCCGTAGGAATATGACTTAATGCCATAAAGGGGTTAATCATGTGCGCCGCAATCAGAATCAACATCACCGTGGCCGTTGTCACGATCGCATCACGGGACGCATTCCAAAGGTTTTTGATAGACAAAGTGCGCGTCAAAAAGCCCACCAATATCACCACCCCAGCACCAACAGCGGCCGCTTCCACTGGAGAAAACAAACCTCCGTAAATGCCACCAATGGTCAGCAATATAACCGCCACAATAGGGCCGGCTCCAATCAATGCTTTGCCCTTGTTGCGCCAACTGGTTGCTGGACCCGCAGGGCCAAAATCAGGACGGAACCAACAAATCACCATGATCACCAAGATGAACAGCATCAACAGCATAATCCCCGGCAAAACACCCGCCAGAAACAATCGCCCAATACTTTGCTCGGTCAAAATCGCATAAATAACAAACCCCGTAGACGGCGGAATCAATATCCCCAACGTACCGCCTGCGGCCACCACACCAGTAGACAATCGAGTGTCGTATTTAAAACGGTCCATTTGCCCTAAAGCGACCTTGCCCATGGTTAGCGCAGACGCGACAGACGAACCAGACAGCGCCGCAAAGCCACCGCAACCAATCACCGTAGCCGATGCTAAGCCACCACGAAACTGCCCGATAATCGCATACGCCGCATCATAGAGTTTTTGACTCATCCCCGTAATCGAAGCCACGTTGCCCATTAAGATAAAGAGCGGAATCACCACCAGCTCAGGAGACGAGGCTAACGTAAAGGTCTCTGATGCCAACAAGCTCATTGCAGATCGACTGCTGTCCAGCACCGTGATCCCCACAAAGCCCACAGAGAACATGGCAAACGCCACGGGCACCCGCAACACCAACAAAGCAAACATGACCAAAATGCCGATAAAACCGATCAATGATGCACTCATGCTGTGTCTCCTTTTCGAATATCACGACCCGATAAGGTCAACTCAACAGCACGCAATGCCATGCCCACCGACGTAAGTAAGGCAAAAATAGACAGGCCGTTTTGAAAAAGGTCTTTAGGTAAGCGCAACAAGTTAGTCGACAAATTCAGCATGGTGGAAATCTTCGCGCTTTCGTTCACCGCGTACGCGATACCAAAGAAAATCACCGCCCCCAAAAGCGCCGACAAAATATCGATCACACGGTTCATTAGCTCAGGGTAACTGCGTTCAAAAAGATCCACAGAAATGTGTCCGCCTTGACGATCGCACAAGGCCATGGCGCCAAACACCACAATCACCATGGTCATGGTGATTAAGTCTTGCGAGCCATAAATAGGCGAGCCAAATGCCCGACCAATCACATCCGCCAACAGAATCACCACTTCACACAACAAGCCTAAAGCACCAATAGCGGCGGATAGGGCAATAAGCCCATCCGCCAATTTACGCACAACAGCCAGCATGATTTATTTGCCTTGCATCGCAGCGAGAGTGGACGCGCCACCGACGCTTTTCACATAAGACTGAACCACACCAGAAACCGCTTTCGTAAAGGCGGCTTTTTCTTCTGCGGTCAGTTCAACAACGCTGTTCGCACTGTCGCCTCGTGCCACTTCAAGCGCGGCCGTGGCGGTTTTCATCCACGCGTCTTCGGCACTTTTAGACAAGCCCGCACCACTTGCGGCATCCACTGCGGCTTTCTGTTTTGCGTTTAAATCCGCATAAACACCGCCATTAAGCACGGTATAAAAAGTCAAACGCCCCAATGGCGCACCAAGCGTTAATGCGTCCGCCACTTCGTCTAATTTAAAATCTCGCAGTGTCGATGCCCCAGTGATAACACCGTCAATCAGACCCGTTTGCATGGCGTTATACACTTGGCTGATTGGCATCTGCACTGGCGTTGCTCCTAAAGCCGTCGCAACTTCCGCCGCGGTTGCTCCAGCTACGCGCACTTTTAGACCCGCAAGATCCGCCGGAGTACGAATGATCTTGTTACGCATAATGAAAATGTTTGGCTCAGACGTCCAGAGCGCCAAAGGCTTGGTGCCCGGAAACTCTTTACTTAGATGTTTGTCGTAAGCGCGCCATAGAGCTTCATAGCCAGGCATGTCTTCTGGAATCGCACCGGGCAATTCCGCAATCATGGTTTTACCAAACTGGGATGAGGTATAGCCGGGCAATCCCCAAGCAAGGTCAGCAGCCCCTTGAAGCACTCGCACGTATTGCTCCACAGGACCCGCCCCCAATTCCCCACCATGATACCCGCGCACAGTCAGCGAGCCGTTGGTCGCTGCGGATAAATCGTTGTTCAACCTCTCAATCACAGAAGCATTAATGGTATGGAACGGCGGAGTAAAGTTGGCAAATTTCAACTCTTCCGCGCTTACTTGACCAGATATCGCCATCGCTGCCGACGCAGCAAGAATCAATTTATTGAATTTCATGTGTTTTCTCCCAAATGCTACTTTTAGTGCCTTCTGAAGGCTTTGTTATTTTTGTAACCAGACAATCCGAATACTCAAATCGCCCTTCTTAAATAGAAACCCTACGTTCAATATTCATCGTTCACTTATCGCACATTCTTGCCGTTCATACCCCTTTTTCTCAATATTTAGGCATTTTTATAGTTTAGTTCAATCGAGCCTTGCCTTTGGGCAATTCGCCACTCCCCATCAATATTTTTCAATTTGTCCACAAATCGCCCTACATACACATCGGCGTTGGCTTGCAGCATATTCTCTATACTTTGTACTTTTTGGTTCGCCGAAAACAACACCACACGCGACGTTACCACGGCATTTGCTTCATCAATCACCGTTGTTTCGACATTCGTCAGCGCATGGCATGTTTCTTTGGCGGGACGAGACACAAAAGAATCCAGAATCGCCGCCCGTCCCTCCACCTTCACCGTGGGAGCACTTGGGCGATAGAGCACGCCATCTTCGGTGTAGCAATTCGCCAACGCTTGCCAATCGGCGTTATCCAGCAAATTAATCGAACGGGTTACCAACTTCTGACATTGCCATTCAATCAACATCGTCTGCATGGCTTGATCCGTTGTTTGGCTTTTGACGGCTGAATGCTCTTGTTTGCCCAACCAATGCATCAACGCCTTGGCGACCTGATCGGGTGCTTCCGCTGGCGCCATATGGCCGGCGCCTTCCACAACAACCAACTCACTGCCCGCGATGCGTTGTTGTATCGCCTGATGCTGAGACACAGGACTCCACGTGTCTTCGCTGCCAGACAAAAGTAACGTCGGCACCCGAATCTGCGACAATAACACCTGCGCATTCGGGCGATGAATCAGTGCGTGTATTTGTTTCTCAAAATCCTCAACCGCATACGATTCCACCATGCGTGTGAGATCCTCCATTAACGCCACATTGCGTAAACCGTTCGATGACATCATGGGAATTAACCACTGGTTTGCGAGTGCGGACATACCTTCGGTTTTTGCGGCTTCAATCAGACGCATTCGACCGGGAATTTCTTTGTCCGATTTAGGGTGAACGCCGGTGTTTAATAGCGCAAGGTGCGTGACTCGAAGAGGCGCAAGACGATAAATTTCCAGCGCCACACGACCGCCCATCGAATGCCCTGCCAACGCAAAATTTCCTTCAACACTGGCCAAAACATGCTCCGCCATCGCCGTCAGGTCATCAAAACCCGCAAAGCTCATAATGCTAACGTGCGCTTGCGTGGACATTTGCTCCGCGACGTTTTGCCACATGCGTTGGTCACACAACAAGCCCGCTAAACAGACCAAGGTTGGCGTTGCGTGGTTCGTTGAGGTAGATGTTTTCATCACGCCTTATCCTCTTCATTGTCGACATCAAGGTCGGCATTTTCATAAATAATGTGCCCCAATGCCGTGTTCGACACCGGCACATGATAATGACGGTGCATTTCATTGATCTGATGATTCAGCGCACCACGCATAATCAGCCACATCACCATTTCACAACCTTCCGTGCCCGACTCTCGGATGTATTCAACTTGGGAAATCGCCGCTAACTTATCGTAGTCGCTTTTCAAATCGTCCATGAACGCGAGGTCCCACTCTTTGTTTATCAAACCGGCACGTTCGCCAAGCAGCTGATGGCTCATGCCGCCCGTTCCCCATACTTGTACATTAATGTCTTCTGGGTATTGGTCGATGGCCGCCCGAATGGCGTTGCCCAAAGCAAGGCAACGCGCTCCGGTGGGAGACGGATACACCACGGTATTCACCGCCAACGGAATGACTTGGCATGGCCATTCATCTACCTCGCCAAAAACCATCGACAAAGGCACCGTTAAACCATGATCCACGTCCATTTCATTAACGATGGTCATGTCAAAACCCTGTTGTATTAAAGACTCGGTGATGTGCCACGCCAGTTGAGGTGCGCCTTTAACGACAGGCACAGGACGTGCCCCATAGCCTTCATCGGCAGGGCGATATTCTTCGCCGCAGCCAATCGCAAAAGTCGGAATAAACTTCATATCGAAAGACGTCGCGTGATCGTTGTACACCAAAATCACCACATCGGGTTTTTGCTCGCGAATCCATTGCTTGGTGAACTGAAAGCCGTCAAAGATCGGCGCCCATTTGTCGTCTCCGCTGTCGCCTTTATCCATAATGTGCCCAAGCAACGGAATGTGAGAGGTGCCCAAGCCAGCCGTGATCTTTGCCATTATGTCTTCTCCTCGGATGGGGCATGTTCAACGTAACGGTTTCCCTCTGGTGAACGGCCACCATTGCGCATCATTTCCAAGTAATCCTCTAGGGATAAATTGGTCATGCTAGACACTGCCGCCGCGACACTAAGCCCATCGGTGGAACTGATTTTGACGAGGTAATAGATGTTGCCGCCAAGGGAGATCAGCGTCGTAAAGTCACGAGCCAATACCGCGTTTTTTTGCTCTTCTGTGAGCGGCCATTGGTCTAAATACGCACGCTCGTCGTGTTTAAACGCCGTACGATTTGAGGCTTGCATGAGGGACATGCAAAACTGATTAAGATGAAAGCCCATTCTGGCCATGTCGCCATCAAACACCGTAGTACCAGGAATGTTGCTGTAAGGCTTATTGTTATTATTCATGCGCGTCTTACCTTAAATCGAAAAACAGCGTGATCACCACACTGATCTTGTTTCATTAAAAGGTATAGGGAAAAAAGGCGTCTAGCATATGCGTTTTTATAAACATGGAGTAAAATTTGGTTATATCTTAAATTAACCTCTCTCGACATTCGCAACGACATCGACAACAACGACATCAAGAGGAAAACCACAATGAACAACACCATGGTCGATTTCCCTCTGACGCTAAAACAATGTCGCGTGATCACAGAGATCATGAAAAAAGGCACCGAAAAAGACGCCAGTGTCTCGCTGAACCTAAGCCAACCCAGCGTTTCACGCGCGCTATCACAGGCAGAAAGTGCGTTGCAAATCAGCATTTTTACTCGTGGTTGGAGCGGCGCTGAGCCCACGTCAGAAGGGGAAGTGGTGATCTCGTCTTGCAATACCCTATTGCAGATGATGACCGACACTGAGCGCCATTTACAACAGAATGTCAGCAGCTTATTGAAACTCAAAGCCTACGCCGAATGGCGACACTTTATGGTGATTGACGCCGTGGTAAAAGTGGGCAGCGCGTCGGTGGCGGCGCAGGCTCTTGGCATTACTCAACCAGCGGTCAGCAAAACCTTAAAAGAAATCGAAAACATGGTGCAGCAGCCGTTGTTCTTGCGCACTCGTCACGGCTTGATGCCACAGGAAGCGGCCAAGCAGCTCGCCTCGCTGTACTTACGAATTTCCCCTGTCGCACAGGCGTTACGGCACACCTTGCAATCATTACCCAATGAACTGACCGGAAGATTATCGGTGGGAATGCTGTCGTTTTCTTGCCAAGACATTGTTCCGGTGGCCTTTGCCTCCATTTTCAAACAACATCCGCGCATTCGTCTGCAAGCCATGCAAGGCCCGTATCACCTGCTATCCAACGCCCTCAGACAAGGGGAGATAGACTGCTTTCTTGGTCTAATGAGAAAAGGCCCCATTCATCCCGACTTGATCGAATTGCCATTGGTTCGCGCACAATACGCCTTGATCGCCAGAGCAGATCACCCCGTGCATCGTTACGCTAAAACACTGAATGATCTCACTAATGAACGCTGGATTGTGGCGCGCCACGGCACGCCGATACGAGATTATTTCGAAAGTTTGTTTCACAGCATAGACAACAAACCACCAATCCAAGCACTTGAAATGCTGACCTTTGCCTCGTCTGAAGAGCTGGTTATCCACAGCGACGCCATCGCCTTACTGTTCTACGATGACTGGAACATCCACCAGCTCAACCCGCGTCTCAAGCAAATCCCCATTGAACTGCCCAACCCAGAATGCACCCTCGGCATCACCCTGCACCGCGATCGACAGTCACCACTGATCGACACCTTTATTGACGAATTGACGTTAACCATTGAGCAAAAGTTAGCCTTGGCTTAGCTTTAGCTTCTGCCGAATGCGGCTGAGTGCCACGGGCGTAATGCCGATATAAGACGCTATTTGCTGCTGAGGAAGGGTGTTTTTAAGTTCGGGATACGCCGCACAAAAATCCAAATAGCGTCGTTCCGCCGAATGCTTCACAAACGCATTTTCACGTTCTTCTTTGACGATAAAAATACGTTCCAAGAATGTAGCATAGCATTCTAAAAAGCCCATATCGTGACGCATTTGCGCGTAAAATGCCTGCCAAGGGTAAGAAGACACCATGCAATCTTCCAAGGCTTGGATACCAAATAAAACCCGCGTTTCTGTCACCATCGCCTTGGTCGAGCCAATAATCCTTGGGCTTTTTGCAAAGGTTTGCGTGAACTCCTTTCCTTCATCCGACACACTCACATAGCGCATGAGCCCAGAATGCAAAAAGTACAAACGATTCGCGGCATCGCCTTGCTGGAACAAGTAGTCGCCTTTTTGAATCACATGCACTTCCATGGGCACAGTGAGCCTTTGCCAATCGATGTCATAGCCCAATTCGTTAAAATACGCCTCGAAACTATTTTGCAGTTGAATTCGATCCATGGACTACTTTTACCTTGCTTACATTACCGTCATCGCGCCCATTGAACCCAACACAAAGCCCACCACTCGCCATAATGGTGCGATTTCCTTGAGCCACACTCTCGTTATCACCACACCGATCAACGGAACCAAGGTATACAACACAGAGGTATTCAACGGCGTTGTGGACTGCAGCGCGACGAACAAACCAATAAAGAATCCAACCAAGGCACCGCTGATCACCGTATAATGAAACAGCCGCTGACGAGAAGCGAACAAGGCTTTGAATTGCTCCATTTTATTCAACTTAGCTCGCTGCCAACGAAACAACAACGCAGGCAACATAATCAAGGTCGCCAATACAAAGCGAAACGCCGACGTAGCAACAGGACTGGCGAATTCCACCATGTGGCCTGAAACAATGAAAGAAGAAGCCATCAGCCATGCCCACAACAGCTGAGTAAATAACGCACTCATGCGGATTCTCCAATGCTATCTGCCGTCAACGCAGGCTGTAAAAATCGGATAAACAAATGCTCCACCACCGCAGCATCAAGAACAAGACCAAACTCAGCGCTTAAAACCGCACCAAGCGCATCCGGGCTTTCGATCCTCTGTTTACGCTCGCCTTGTTGGTCTCTTGTGATCAGCTCTGAATTCACCAACGCAACGGTCTGGTTCTTCTTTTTCAGCGTCACCATCAGGTTTTTCAAAAACACCGCCTGCGGATGTTTATGAGAATAAAAATGCCCTAATTCACAATCGGCATCGGTGTAAGTCGCACTGTCAAAACGATACAGCGTGAAATAATCATCGTCTTTTACGACCTGCAAATCGTACTCGCCCTTATCCGTTGAAAGAACACGATAACGATCTAAACCCGCCACCTGATCGGTGTTTGTATCTAAGCGCAATGGCGCAATTGGCCCATTTCCACCAAAACCGGTGTCCACCAAATAACTCACACCATCAAGCCTCACCAAGGTCACTCGATGAGTTCTGCCCGCTTCCCGCTCGAGATTATTATTCAGCACGCGCGCTAGCTTGAGCGTCACGTCATAGCCCAAGGCGGTTAACAACTCAAACGTCAGCTTGTTGTGTTCAAAGCAATAACCGCCCAAACCTCGAGAAACGATTTTTTGGCTGATCGCCCCAATCTCCAAAGAGATCTCTTCCCCCATCACCACCGCCAAACTGTTAAAGCTATACCGCGCCACATGCCTTTCCTGCAACGCCTTAACAAACTCAATACTCGGCTGATCCGGCACAACCAAATCTAGATCCGCTAGATAATTTTGTAGACTGGACGACAACCCCATACGGCGCTCCTTAAATGCTCAATCAATTCGTCATACCACCGAGATTACCGCAGCACAGCATAGAAAGAATTAACCTAGGTTAATTGCCTAACCCTTTGTAGGTATATAGACAACATGGCAGATGACTTACGCTTGTTCACCATTCCTGTCAGGCGCGCAGCCTAATACATGCCATAACAAGGACGTAATACATGATAGTTCGATCCCATCGCACCGCCCTATTGATGCTGACCTTTGTCGCCTTTGTGTGGGGGTCTGAATTCACCTTGATAGATTTGGCGATGGAAGTGATGCCGGTAAATACCTTTAATTCGATTCGCTTTACCTTGGCGGGACTGGCACTGATACCGTTATTTCTCTTCTCTGCGGAACGCATCCCCACACAGCAAACCCCCTCTTTGCTGTTCAAAGGCGCGCTTCTCGGCTTACTGCTGTTTATTGCTTTTTATACGCAGACCGAAGGTCTTAGGCACACCAGCGTGTCGAACGCGGGGTTTATCACAGGATTGGCGTCGCCGCTGGTGCCGGTACTGGGCTTTCTGTTGTTCAGAAAAAAGATCAGTCGTTCCGTGTGTGTTGGCGTGTTGTTTGCCACGATAGGACTGTATTTGTTAACGGTTGGAGACAAACTGGTCTTCAACCAAGGAGACTCGCTTGTATTAATTTGCGCGTTTGCGTTCGCCATTCACATGTTGTTAACGGGACGCTTTGTGAGCGCCATGCCCGTCATTCCGCTGACGATCATTCAATTGCTGGCGGTGGGAATTTACAGTGGCATCAGTGCATTTGTCTCGTCAGAACCCGCATTTTATTTAGCAGGAAATACACCGCTTAGCTGGTACGACAGTGTTTTTTCACCGATCGTATTGTCGGCCATATTGATCGCAGGAATATTAGGCACAGCCTACGCTTATTGGGCACAGTCTGCGTGCCAGAAAATATTACCCGATTACAAAGTGGCGCTTATTTTTACCCTAGAACCTATCTTCGCGTGCTTAACAGCGGCCATTTTTCTTAATGAAACACTGGGCATCATCGGCTTAATCGGCGCAGCCAGCATACTGCTGGGCATGCTCATCGCCGAAGCCGGAAACAAATTCTTCTTTCGAACAAATTAGAACAAATTAGGGTCATATATGGTCCATCCCGCGATGCAAGATAAAGTTACTGGTATGACAGAAAGATATTGCTTCCAGATGAACATTAATCTAGAAACCTTCATCTGACCCCGGTTTTCCCGCAAGGAGTTGAGGCCAAGGCAACAGAGCGTCCATCCGTGATAAAAAGATCTCTTTACGCGTTGTACGACGCTTGTTGGAAAACTCACTATCTGCAAAAGTAAGTTGATGGCTCATGATGCGTTCTTTATGAGTTATCATTTATGGCAGATTATTTCATATTAGGGACTTATTCGCATGTTCCCTAGGTAAAAATCTGCCATAGGTTCAATGGTTTGCAAGGTAAAGAGCTTTCGTCATTGCCGTCCCCATCCCTTTCTACCCATTTCTACCAACCGAGACGCGGCTCGTCGAAAGGAAAAGGCGAGATCATTGGCAGACGAAAATTGTGCCAGTGACACGCCAATTCGACCCGTCGCCGACCACTCGTAATATTTCCCCTCTTTGGTGCGGATCATGGTGGTCGCAAAGGAACTCGAGTTTCCTCCCTTGTCATTGACAATCAATTCGCCATCGCCGTCACTGCTTTCGACTTGCGCTTCAAAATCAACAAACAATTCGTCGAGCGGGACTTGTGCCGCCAGCACCAAGCGGGTACGAGACTCATAACACGCGTCAATAAGGGTCACAAATCGTCGTGCTTCGTTGAGGTGATTGGAGTCCAGTTGCGGGACGCGTTCCATGATAATGACCGGAAATCTCCGGCAGAGGGAAATATAATCGGCCGCCCCGAGCGGTTGGTAGCACAACTCGGAAAAGTCAAACCAGGCGCATCGGTCATTCAATCGGGCGACCTGGACGGTGCGACCAAAGAGGACGGAAATGCTCTCGGCCTCAGTTGTGGATGCAGTGCCGCCAAATATTTCTTCCAATTGCGCCTGTATGTTGTTGTTAATATTATTATCGCCATGAATATCCTTGTTTGACCAAAAATAGGATTGGCCATCCGCCCGACTCTCGAGTCGATAATCCTTCTGGGAATCCTCCATGGAAAAAATGTCGAACGTGTGTTTTAACATGTCTATGAATGGCAAAAAGAGGGAGCGGTTAATGCCTCCCTCATACAAGGCATCGGGGGAGCGATTCGAGGTGGCCACCACCACGACATTCCAATCCGATAAAAATAAAAAAAGTCGTTTCAAAATCATGGCATCAGCAACGTCTGTCACTTGAAATTCATCGAAGCAAAGGAGTTGGGCTTCTTGCGCCAATTGTTGCGCAATGATGGGGATCGCATCACCTCGTGGGTGCTCCTGTTTGTAGACAAAGATTCGATGATGGACGTCTAGCATAAATTCATGAAAGTGGACGCGGCGTTTGGAAATTTTTGCGTGGCTGTGGCTGTGGCTGTGGCTGTGGCTGTCACTATTACAGCAAGAATCATCATTAGGAACATTAACCAAGGCGTAAAAGAGATCCATTAGAAAGCTTTTGCCGACCCCGACCGGCCCATGAATGTAAATACCTCGCGGTGGTGGACCAAAAGACCACAAAGAGAACTTCTTTCGAAGAAAGGACTGGGTGGATGCCAGGGATCGCGCCAGTAACAGCGGACCGCTGCTTGTGGTGCTGCCCTCTGTCTGATGGTCGGTGCGCATGGGTACTGGTGGGAGCGAAGCAAGAGACTCGTGCAGTGCATCGAGTTTTGCCGCCAGAGCGACTTGAGCGTCATCTCGTCGCACCTCCTCCGCATCCACTTTGCGTTCATAAGCCGCTGTCACGGGGCCTGTCGGGAGGGACCGCCGAGCAACGCGATGTTGTGCTGCCATATTCTTCATCACCGTCTTTATCATCAACATTATGAGTTTATCAACATGGTAAGGAAAGTACGATCAAGTCCGCTTCTTCCCGCTTTTTTCGATTGTCTCAGGTCTAGGAACTTATTCGCAATTTATCTCGTCGGTTTCCCCAAGATCTTCGAGGAGTTGCGAAAGTGTATAAGAGATATTAGGGTCCATATATGGCCCATCCCGCGATGCAAGATAAAGTTACTGGTATGACAGAAAGATATTGCTTCCATATATCCGGCCTTTAACTGAGGTTTTTGTAACCTCTGGCCCTGATGGAATTCGCTCGCTCCTACCTCATCAGATGATCGGCCTCTATGAGCCCTAGACCCTAGCAGGTTTTAGGAACGCAGGTCTTACCTTTTATGCCATCACTTGTACTTTATCCACGCAACTCGTTGCTGATTTACCTTGTTAACCGCTTTTCTATTTAACTTTTCTTTGAATCTCATACCCAGCACGGTCAGGATCAAGCTGCTGCCTGATAAGATTCTTTTTTACTTAATACTGCCCAGGCAATACGCGCATTTTTATTGGCAACCGCAACGGCTGAAACATTCTTGCCTCGGCGGTTATCAAGCTCCTTTACCCAACGATTGCGGCGATCATCATGTTTGTCAGCTACCCTGACAACTGTCCTGCCACCATGGATCATCAGGGTTCTCAGGTAGGTATCCCCGCGCTTACTGATGCCGAGCAAGGTGGGTTTTCCACCAGTGGAATACTGTCTGGGCACCAGCCCAAGCCAGGCGGCCAGCTCACGGCCGTTTTTGAACACGGCCACATCACTAATCGCCGCGATCAGTGCGGTGGCGGTCAGCAGGCCGACACCAGGAATGGTGAGTAAGCGTTGGCAATCTTCATGGTTTCTAGCGATGGTTGCCAGTTGTAACTCAAGTGCCTCAATCCGATCATCCAAGTGAACCATTTCATCGCTGAGTGTACTGAGCAACGCCCGGAATACGTCACTTAGGCCACTTTCGGCCTCTTCGAGGATAAGGGGGATGTGCTTTCGAACATAGGAGACTCCCTTGGGAATGGTAATGCCGTACTCCATCAGTAGTCCCCTAATCTGATTGGCTTGCGCCGTTCTTCGGGCAACCGCTTGGCTACGCACTCGGTGAATGCTCTGGATGTCTTGTTGCTCAATGCTTTTCGTAGGCACAAATCGCATACTTGGGCGTTGGATTGCTTCACAAATAGCCTCTGCATCCGCAGCATCATTCTTGTTCGATTTGACATAGGGTTTGACAAATTGAGGGGCAATAATACGAACAGAATGCCCCAAGGCCGTAAATTGACGACACCAATAATGTGCACCGCCACAGGCTTCAATACCAATGACGCAAGGTGGAAGATTAGCGATGCAAGGCAACAACTTACTACGGCTGAGCTTTTTTCTGATAACCGTTTGCCCGTGGCTGTCTACGCCGTGTAGTTGAAAGCTGGTTTTGCTCAAATCGACTCCGAGAGTACATACCTGACCTTTTTTGCTATGCTCGTTCATGGTTCGCTCCGTTTCTTTTGATGAATGACATTGTTTACACAACTCACTTCATCATGGCTCATTTGAAGCCGATATGGGGGCGGGGTGGACCATTCCATTAGATGAAAAATACGCCTGACCCTATCTATCCTTGTTATTATTTGCCGCCAGAGACAGCAAAGCCGCTAAAGCCACCCATTGGCAGGTCAGCCATTAAGGTTGCCGCGCCTGTCGTCAGGTCCATAGAGTAAAGGCCAGCTTTTGATGCCCCTTCGAGCTGCAATACAGCGTAAGCGGCGTCAGAACCTTCTGTGGCAGAAACAATATCGAAGCCACCCATTGGTGATACGTCAACGGCCTTGCCATTGATGGTTATCTTAGCGACGGTTTTTAATTCGCCTGCATTATTAGCAAGGCTGACCAAGGAATCTGTTTTGCTGTCTAACGCAAACTGAAAAGTGCTCGACGCTTTTGCACCGGCAATGGCGTTCGTATAAGCGTTGGCAAAAATTTCAGGCGTCATGCCTTCGTTGCTGTCGCCTTTTGCATAGAATGTTGAGGTGAATTTCAATACGGAATTGGCACGCTTATCTTCTTTACCAAAACCAACTGGGAAATACACCAAATTTGTACCGTCAGACCCAACCATACGAACAGCATCAATCGCGTTATTAAAATCCATCGCGGTGGCAGAAGCCCCCTTAGAAATCATGGCACCTTTTGTAAAAGTAGCACCCAGATCGGTTAGCTTGCCGGTTTTAGCATCCACAACATAAACCGCGCCGTTAGAATAACCCAACAACTCGCCTGTGACGGGGCGATACGCCATCGCATCCAACTTATTGCTTAGCGTAAAAGTGTCCATTTTAGCAGGAGACGCGATAGACCCCATTGTGATCAAAGTCGTTCCGTTGTTAGCAAGCGCGTATCCGGCGATAGGGCTATCTTGGTCCGATGTTCCGTAAAAGCCAGTGGAACAAGCAGAAACAGCGAGAGCGGTTGAGGCAGCAATAATCGTCTTTTTCATCATAATCATCCTATATGAGTTGTATTAGTAAACTAGTTGTCACCCAATTAGGTGGCTCATATAGAGATACTCATCTTTTAAAAAAAGGTTTCAGATAAAGGATATTTTTTGAAAAATAATTTTCGGAGCGATGAAAAGACAAGGATTAACGACGTCCACTCGTAACGAATCGGCTTACATTGTTTGTCATCCTCCACTTGCGATAAAACCAACCCAGTACCATAATTAGGTATTATTTGGTATTCAGGAGATCCCAATGGCGAAAAATACTAGCATTACGCTTGGTGAACATTTTGATAGCTTTATCAGTAGCCAGATCCAAAGTGGACGCTATGGTTCAGCAAGTGAAGTGATTCGTTCCGCTTTACGTTTACTTGAAACACAAGAAACGAAAATGAATACCTTACGACAGCTGCTCGTTGAAGGTGAAGAAAGTGGTATGGCAGATTATGACCTCGATTCGTTAATCAATGAACTCGATAACGAAGATAAAAAATGAAACCATTCCAACTTACCATCAAGGCAAAATCCGATTTAAAAGATATTGCCTTGTTTACCTCCCGTCGGTGGGGGCGAGAGCAGCGAAATATTTATCTCAAACAATTCGATGAATCATTTTGGCTACTCGCTGAAAACCCTGACATTGGCAAAGCATGTGATGAAATCAAAGATGGCTACCGAAAGTTTCCGCAAGGAAGCCATGTTATTTTTTATCAACAGATTGGTAGTCAGAATATTAAAATTATCAGGATCTTACATAAGAGTATGGATGTGAATCCAATGTTTGGGGCATAAAGCCGCGCTCTGCGGCAAATATGGAGCGTAGCGAGTAATTTATAGGAAACTAATGATCGTCAGCCGCCAGCCCAGTTGCTCGAGCTGTGAGTAAGTTTACGAGGTAGCTGACTTTATCAAAATCACTTTCTAAAAACTCAATGCTCAACTTATGCTTCCTTAATTGTTCTCGATTCTGGATTTGAGCCTAACGAGCCTGTAGAAAAACCTAATCTCGACAAGCTTTTCCGCCAGAGCCCAGTCTATATTATTCATTTTAAGTTTGTGTGGGTGTCTTGTTAGTCCACTCATATGCCTCTATTATGCATAACGCCTCAAACACCGGCGCGCGATAGCGCGTCCGAGTGCTTTGACTTGTTACATTTCTATTTCTTAGGGGCCGAATCCCAATCATCAATGAGACCTATTGGAAGCCCATTGATACCGTTAGATCTGTAGTGGGCTATTTCAAAACCTTTGTTTTCATACGCAACATCCCGAGGCATGTCATTATCTACCAATATAATCTGACAGAGCTTGCCTTTGCTATCGAACTCTTCAGCAATCGTTACCAATGCATTGAATAGATTTCTGTATTTCTCTGGATCTGCCACACCGTCACCATCATTTTCGCTGTCAATTTGACTGTCATCAGAATCTTCGGGAGTTTTTCCAAGAAATTTTCCTACTGTGTCGATCATTAATAATCCTGGAATATTTGTCTCTTTACGTAACTTCTGCAGTAAAATTGACGCCAAGTATCCGATAGAGACAATTGTTCTAAGACCACCTGAATTAATTTTTCTGTATTCAATATTTCTGACTTTTGGAAAAAATGTCTTTTCATCTATTCCTACCCCGTGGTGGTTTTTAATCTTTACCTGCTGAATAAATTTGTTGATATCTGTTCCTAGATCCTTCAAAACATTATCAAGTGACGGGGCGTCGTTTTTGAGATCATCTAACTTAATCCTTAGTTTCTCGATCGTCCCTTCTAGGCGGCCTATTTGGTCAGCGAGTGCGGCTTGCTTGTTTCTTACTCTCAGAGAGTGAACTGCTTTTTCTCGACGTTCGTCAAGCTGCGCTAATTCTTTGACTATTGCGTCTCGCTCGGCTAAATACGGGGAAATAGAGTTTGAAAGCTCTTCATCCATTATTTCTCTGGCTTTACTTTTCTCCAGATATAATTCTGTAAGGAGGGAGTTGGCTGTTTCTAAATCTGATCTGTTATCAGATATCAACTGTTTAAGATCTTTTAACCTCCTCTTGATCGATGTCAGCTCACTTTTTAAACGAGTTTCGCTTGGGATATCAAATTTGTCGGAAATGTCACCAACATCGATTATAGATTCGCAAATAGGGCAGCTTGTTTTCTCCTGGACATCTCTACCTATAATCTCTTTGGCTGATAGGCTGGATTCAATTCTATCAATGTCATTTTGGTAATCATTGAGGAGTCGGCTAAATCTTTCAATGCTTCGAATAGCGTTGCTCTTTGCCTCTTCTTGCTGCTCAATATTCAAATTGATTGTGTTTAGGCCTGAATTCAAGTCCGAAGTGCGACACTTTCACTTCAAGCAACTAAGCACATTTCTTTAAACACTACGGCTGGTTGCTTGAACCCTAAACACTTCCTTGGACGATTATTTATTCGTCTCATTGCGAAGTGTATTCTCTCTTCTGTAACACGTCTTAAATCGGTACCTTTGGGCACATATTGCCTTAGGAGTCCGTTGCTATTTTCGTTTGCTCCACGTTCCCAAGAACTGTATGGATGAGCAAAATACACTGTCGTTTCTAATGCTTCGGCTATCTCAGCGTGATACGCGAACTCTCGACCATTATCTGCTGTGATCGTGTGAACATGATCTTTAAAAGGCAGCAATAGCTCTATGGTTGCTTGAGTCACATCTTTGGCTGATTTCGAATCCACTTTCTTTATAAGGTAAAAACGTGTCTTTCTTTCTAGCAAGGTGACAATTGAGCCTGAGCCGTGCTTACCTAAAACAGTGTCTATCTCCCAGTCTCCAAAGCGCTTTTTGGTATCAACAATCACAGGCCGATCATCAATGGATACCTTATTCTTGATCACTTCAGCTTTTGTTCTCTGGCCTTTCCGGTAGCGTTTTCTTCCTTGCCTCAAATGGCGGTAAAGTGTCCCTTTGTTTCTTTTGTCATCATGGATATATTGGTAAATCCATTGATGACTGACGGGAACACCGCAGTTTTTGAGTACGTTAGAGACTTGCTCAGGACTCCAGTCGATTTCAATTAAAATACGAATAAAATCAATTGTCTTTGATGATATGCGATATTTTGCCGCTGTCTTCCGCCTTATCAAACAGGCTCTTTGGGCTTTGTCAGGGCAATATTCTGTTACTTTTTTATTCCGCTTTAACTCACGGTAAATCGTAGCTCTATGACAATTCAGGATGAGTGCAATATTTGCCACTGATATTTCTTGCCCTAAAAGAGCGGAAATCTGGTATCTTTTGCCTTCGGTCAACTGCTGATAATTCATGTTGGTACTGCTTTATCTGTGGTAAGAAGAAGTGTATCAACTTCAGCAGTTGGCTTCTTCTACACCTGATTTGCAGTGTCGCACTTATTATCTGAATTTAGGATAATCAAGAATTGTTAAATGCCGTTTTCTCTGGAAAGTTCGTCACACTCGCCAAAGCTGAATTTAGTAATAGCCAAAATGCCAATGTTTATAAATGGGCGGCTTATGTAAGTGGAAGTGCTATACGACAAGACTTTTTGGCAACCGCATTGGCTTGGGTAAGCAATGGCAATGTAAGTGATTACATGAGCCGTCATCGCAATGATGACAACATTAATGAACTCAAAACCTATTTCAACAGCGTTATTGACTGGGTCTCAACTGTATTCAAAGATGTTGAAAAGGAGATGTGTGGTCTGGAATGGGGGCGGTTATATGAAACTTATAAGGATACGGCTTACGACCCCAAAACGGTATCATCTGAGGTTAGAAAATTATATAGTGATCCATATGTTAAAAACCGAAAAGGAGTTTTTGAATTTGTGCTAGGTGGTTGTCAAGATACGAAACTGCTTGATGTTCGTATATTTGATGAAGCTACAAAAAAATCGACCTATAATCAGCAAACGACCGAGGCCAAAAGCAAAGGTATTTCTAACTGTCCTTTTTGTGCGATTGGACATGATGCGAATAAAACCAAAATTTGGGAGTTGAAAGATATGGACGCCGACCATGTGGCCGCATGGAGTAAAGGTGGCGCTACTAATGCAAAAAACTGCCAAATGTTATGCAAGACGCACAATAGATCAAAAGGTAATAGATAAGTCTATTACTTAATTAGAGTATTTTTGTGCAACTGCTACATAATGCCGGATAATACTGGATTTGTACTTTTCGGGAAAAGATTTTGAAATTTCAGAGTACTTACAAGAATATACGTCAATATCTCTGGCGGGATTGAAAATATCCCTACTGATGCAGTAGGGTGTTCCATTTACACTTATTTCAAGTACTGCATATTTTACTGACGAAGAAATTTCTTCGTCTATTTTGATTTGCTTTCCGCCAAGAAGATAGTAAACAAGCCTGAGTATGCTTGACTTTCCTGTGTCAACATCACCATAAATTATGTTAATTCCTGGGTGAAATTTAACTCGATAATCTTTTCGATGCCCGTGCAGTATTAAATTTTTTAAAAGTAATCCTTGAGAGAGATCCATTATATCCCCTGTTTTAACACTGTGTTTATATACCCATTGAGTTTGCTAGGGCTCTGCGATTGAAGCGATGAAAGTTGTTCAGTAAACAATTTTATCTTTCGGAAGTACCCACTCTCCAGGTTGCTAAAGATGGACTTTCCGGTATCCGTCAGGTCAAATAAAAATCCTTCTGAGCTAGAATATTCAGACGACAAATATTTTTTAGATGAAAGTATTTTTATCATGATCAATAGCCGCTCTCGATCAAAGAGCTCGTCGACATTTACAGAAAGTGTGTCCACGGTGTAATAGTCGACATCATCAATGGCAATTTGGCGCTTGTTAGCCAACATTAGCACTTTGTTCAAGAAAGCTGGCTTAGTGACTAGGAAGTAGAACGATTGAATTTTGTCAATAGTTAGTACTTTCTTATTTGTAAGCGTCCGGCAAACCACACATTTTAATTATCTTCAAACACCTTAAAATCTGTTGTCTTTTAAATCAGAGCAACAGACTCATGTTTACCGCGTCTTCCCAGCTTAACGTTACTCTCATTTGTGGACCAACCGATATGCGTAAGGCCATTGATGGACTTTGCAATATTGTCGCCTACGATCTTAAAAAAGAACCTTGTAGTGAGCACATTTTTGTCTTTTGTGGGCGAGCTCGTGACAAGATTAAAATATTGCAATGGTCTAATAATGGTTTTTGGTTGCATTACAAACGATTGGAAAAAGGCTCTTTCCAATGGCCTGGCATTGAGGATGAACATTTATCGCGGCACATATCCCATCGACAACTTAATTGGTTGTTGGATGGTTTGCCTCTTCACTCTCAAGAGGCTCATCCGCATTTAACCTATCGATATCATGACGAATAACCCATTAGGTTGGTATAATCCAACCCATGAAAATGCTTCCAGAAAACTTACCCAATGACGTTGAGTCACTCAAGGCTATCTTGCTTGAGCAAGCTCGGCTGTTGGGTGAAAAAGACTCGCAGCTTGCACAGTGGCAATCGAAATACACGTTCATTTTAGAGCAGTGGCGTTTGGCGCAGCAAAAGCAGTTTGGCAAAAGCTCGGAAACCTCACCTGGGCAAGGTGAGTTGTTTGATGAAATGGCGGCCGAATCTGATGTCATCGACACGGAGACTGAAACGCAGACCGTCTCTTACACTCGCTCGAAACCTAAGCGTCAGCCCCTGCCAAAGGATTTACCTCGCGAAACGGTTGTACTGGATATCGCTGAGTCAGACAAAGTCTGCTCATGTTGCCAAGGTGCACTTCATCGCATAGGTGAAGACCGTTCTGAAAAGCTTGATTTTATCCCGGCTCAACTCAAGGTCATCGAAACGGTTCGCCCTAAATACGCGTGCCGTGAGTGTGAGAAAACAGGCACCCAGAATGCGATTAAGCAAGCGGTTGTGCCACCGAGCATTATCCCCAAAGGCATCGCGACCCCTAGTCTGCTGAGTCAGATTATCACGGGCAAATTCCAATACAGCTTACCACTCTATCGACAAGAAACCTTATTTAAGCAATACGGTATCGAGTTGAGCCGACGAACCATGTCAGATTGGATGAAAAAATGTGCCGATGCCTTAGAGAAGCTTTATGAACGGCTGCATCAAGAATTACTGAAACAGTCCGTTATCCAAGCGGATGAAACCACCCTCAATGTGATCAAAGAAGCTCGTTCGAAATGTTACATGTGGGTGTATTGCACAGGCAAAGATGCCCCAGACAAACGCAATCCGATCCCGAATATCGTCCTATACGATTACCAACCGACACGAAGTGGGCAATGCGCCGTCGACTTTTTACAAGGCTTCGATGGCTATCTTAATGTCGATGGCTACCAAGCGTACGAATCGACCCAAGCCAAGCTGGCTGGTTGCTGGGCACATGCACGTCGTAAGTTTATTGAAGCGGAAAAAGGCATGCCGAAAGGCAAGTCAGGAAAAGCAACGATGGCGATCAATCACATCAAAAAGCTGTACGCTATCGAGACGTTGGCCCAACAGGCTGACAATGCAGAAGCCGCCTTTAAAATCCGTCAGGAGCAAGCGCCCGAAGTCTTAGCGAACTACAAAGCCTGGCTTGAAAAATCGGCTCAACAAGTGCCACCGAAATCCTTATTGAGCAAAGCGATCCAATACAATCTCAATCAATGGGACAAACTGAGCGTTTACTTGACCGATTATCGTATCAACATCGATAACAACCGAGCGGAGCGCGCCATCAAGCCCTTCGTGATTGGACGCAAAAACTGGTTGTTCTCCAATACGGGGAATGGTGCAAAATCCAGTGCAACGCTTTACAGCATAATAGAAACAGCCAAAGCCAATGGGCTTATCCCTTATGATTACTTAGTAAGATTGTTTGAAGAGCTGCCGAGAAGAAAAGAAAACGATGACATGGAAGAATTATTGCCGTGGAATATCAAGCTGACTTAAGATTGAGAATAAAGATAAAAATCTTCCCGCTGCATCCATGCAGCCTTGAATCTTCCTGAAAAGAGACAGAGCCTCCGTCCTGGAGGCATAGGTAAATCCATTTACCCTCTGTCAAATCTTAAATTATTACAATCACGTGTCAGATACAAGTTTTATGGCAATAAAAAATTAACGCGGCCTATGTGTGGTTTACCGCACGCTTACTCTTATTTCTGGACGTTTGCGCAAGGCTCCCGAGTATCAAGAGAAGTATGCCTAAATTATAGTGCAGCTCCCGTTCCGGCTGAATAAATGGAAGTTTATTCACCTACACCCCCCGCCAAGAGGCCTCTAAGTGATTCTGCTGCCCCGTCTTTTACCCACCAAATATTTTCATCTTTTGAGTTCGCTAGTTGGTGGAGCATTCCTTGTTTGTGGATGGCGTTTATAAATAGAATAAACGTATCTAAAAATTTCTTATCTTCTTTAATGATAGTTTCGTGTACATCCGCTAAGGAACATACGAACAAGTAAGACAATTTTTAGCTGACATTCAGCTTGTGACAGTATTTCCTCAGAAGCGACATTTAATCACCACTTAACCCACTTGTAAGGTACTTCAAGCACCTTACAACCGTTATTTGGACGGATTAACCCCGTGCAGAACGTATCATCTGATCTACTCGTAACAAATTTCCAAGTGCAAACAGCACGGCGAGTTTGTTGTCATTTTTAGACAGGCCTTTGTAGACGACTTTGCGGAACCCAAACTGGCATTTCAGTATTCTAAACGGGTGCTCGACTTTCGCTCGGATACTCGCCTTTAAGTATTCCGTTCGGATCAGCTGCTTGTTGAGGCGGGGGTGCTTTTTCCAAGCACGTATCTTGCTGGGCATCTCAGCTACTAACCAATCGACATTCTTATCTTTTGTTTCTGTGCGCTTTTCTACGCCACGGTAGCCAGAGTCCGCCGATACAAATGACTCATTGCCATGAAGAAGTTCCGTCAACTGGTTTAAATCGTGATCATTGGCAGGCGTCGTGGTGAAGCTGTGAACTAACCCACGCTTTGCATCAACACCGATGTGAGCTTTCATGCCAAAGAACCATTGTTTTCCCTTTTGCGTTTGGTGCATTTCGGGATCGCGTGCATTAGATTTATTTTTGGTGGAACTTGCTGCCTCAATAATCGTCGCATCAACGATTGTCCCTTCTTTAAAGTAGGTGCCAGAATCAGACAGCCATTTGTTTACTTCTTTGAAGAGTTTACGACCCAGCTTATGCTTCTCAAGCAGGTGACGGAAATTCATGATGGTCGTGTGGTCTGGGATCGCACCTTCTAATGATAGGCCAGCAAACAGCCGCATAGAGGTGATCTCGTAAAGGGCATCTTCCATCGCTGGATCACTCATGTTGTACCAGTTCTGCATAAAGTGAATGCGCAGCATGGTAGCGAGAGGGTATGGACGCCGACCATTGCCAGCTTTTGGGTAAAACGGCTCAATCTGAGCTTCGAGCTGTAGCCATGGAATCAGCTCATTCATCCGACCAAGGAAGAGCTCTTTGCGAGTCTTGCGGCGTTTGCTGGTAAATTCGGTATCGGCGAAGGAAAGCTGATTCATGTCATTCGGTCTTGAGGTAATGGTCAGATCGGCATTGTCTCATATTGGGGACTTAATCGCAGTTTCCCTAACAATAATCCAGAATTTGGGATGCCGTCATGAATATATTTTGTGTAGCTATTCTGATAAACCTTGCGTATTTTTGCATATAATTCAACTAGTCGCTTTTGATCCGAAGCGCTACTAAATATTTTCCTTATATATTCTGCATTTAGAAAGGCTTCCTTGGCTTCTCTTATTGTAGTGTTATGTATATCGGCAGAAATTAATTTTAAGACAAACAGTTCATCGTCAAAGTCGGTTTCATCTTCAAGCTGTTTTAGTTCAAGTGTTGATATCCCAGGATCACTCTTTTCAAAGTCTAATATTAATTGTTTGACAGCCATGACGATCGTGCTAGCGTGGTTCTCGGGTTTCGTAATACTGGTATGATCTTCATCTACTGATATTGCATCCGATTTTTCTTTATCTATCGGAACGGCGCTTGTTTTTTTGACAACCGAATCATGCACACCGTAGAAATACTTTGTGGCTGGCCTTAAGCTAGTTTTTAGCCATTCATCATTTATCTTGTGAATAAAATCATTGAGTGGTGAAAGTCCTTCTATCTGAAGGTTTTCACTTATCAATTTTCCAAAAGTTGCTGCCTCTGCTCCTTGGTGGGGTACGGCCAATGAGATAAAGAGTTTGATCTTTGATGGTTTCTTTTCTTCAATATCTTTTGTAATAGCACTTTTAGTTACCAACCCGCCCATGCTATGAGCAACAATGATAATATTGTCATATGCTTGTAGTTTAAACCGGATTTCAGTTCTAAGTAAGTTTCCGATTTCCTCAATACTTATGTTGTTAGCTAGTTTTCCATGTGAAGTTCTAAACATACGCTTAACAAGCGTAGAAACTTTACCCGCCTTGGAAAAAAGGTTTAGTAACTTGGTGAAGTATGAAAAGTGGGCTATGTCATAATTTTCTGATATTTCTAAATCATCGGAGAATAATTCAGGGAAGGATCGTGCCTCGCCATTCCTCCAGGTCGCTTCTCCTCCGCAAAATCCATGAACAAATAGGATTAGGTTCTTTTTATTTTGCTGAGAAATGACTTCAATCATTTGACTTTTCCTTTTTATGAACCACTAACATCTTTTTCCTACTCCTTTTGACAACTCTGCCTAAACCTGCCGTGAAATGTAACATGTTAATAGTGCGCTTGCGCATCTAAACTATTTTAAATTTCCATATGAATCCCTATAAAAAACTGATTTTATAGTGCTTTTTATTTTTCCACAGATAGATTAATTGGAAATCCGAGTACGAGGGTTGTATCGTCTTTCTTTCAAGAAAGCGCAGTATGTTATTTCGTCTGCCAATATTCTTATCGATTGATTCTAAAGGTCTTTATGATCTGCTACCAGCGCAAAAGTCAGATTTTTGATTGTTTCTTGGACAAGCCAAGTCAGGTTTTGGTCGTCTGAAAATACGATAAAGCCGTTGTTGTTTTTTCAATCATTCAAACCTGCGAGTGTGGTAGACGGGCTTTCGCCAAAGAGTTGTTTGTAGTCTTGTGCAAACTGGCTTAGGTGCCAGAATCCCCATTGGGCAGCGATGTCGCTGACGGATTGGCTTTTGTCGGCTTTGACAAGGGCGCGACGCACGCCGTTTAGTCGGCTGATGCGCAGGTATTGAATCGGGCTGACGCCGAGGATGCTTTCGAAGCTGTATTGCAGGGTGCGTCGGCTGACGTTGGCAATTTCACACAGTTGGGTGACCGTTACGGCTTCATCAAGGTGGTGATCCAAAAACTGACGGGCGCAGTCGACGACTTTTTTACGGTGAAAATAACTTTGTGTTTTAGCAGGTTGCGGCGTTTCTTCTTTTAACACTTCCAACAGCGCCATCATTACGATGTCCTGCTGCAATCTAGACGGCGTGGTTTTGTTTTGCACCGAGAGCAAACGCGCGAGCACAAAGCGCACTTCTTCTAATGTTTTGGCTGGCACGCCAAGGCGGCCATATTCGGTGAGTTCTTTCCAATTCAACTCCACACCATGAATCGATGCCATCTTAATCAGCTTCGAGCGATCCACAACTAAACCATATAAATCATAGTCTTGCGGTGTCGATAGTTGAAAATCACAGCCACCAGGGCGACACATTATGGTGTCTTGGCGAACGGTTAAACCATTAATGCGGCTTTCTTCTTGATGGGCCAGCGGAATGCCCAGCCAGACAGAATCTGGCCATACTACGCATTTTTGCTGCAACGCCTGACTGGTGTGTTCGCAAAATACCTGCAATCCATCAAACGGCAGTTCAACAATGCGTCCATAAAAACTGCCGCGGCTGGTTTGGTCGTATTCTTGTTGCCAATTGGTCAAATTACTGGCGTGCAAGTCGGCATCGTGCGCTTCTGACAATCTAACATTCGATAGATCAGCTTCCGACACAGTCGAGGAAAAGCCCCTTTTTGGTGCATCGATCGAAGAATTCAACATAACCACACCTATTTGCACTCGTTAGACCGTAGAAAATAAGAAATAAAAGCACTAAATGACTGAAATAATTAGTGTTTATTAATCTTGCCATTATTCGATAACGTCACCTTATGAAGTTGCGTAAGGTTAGATAACGGAATAAATGAAGCAATTTATCCCGATAAAAATGCAAAAATTATGCCCCTTTTTCATGTATACAAGTGTCTTTTTTAGGGGTTAACACAAGACCAGTAAAGCGCGAGATTAGGTTATGAGCAAGCCACATTCGACTTTTCAACGAAACACTTTTCAATTCCGCAATATTGTTGGCGAACGCACGTTCGGCTTTGTCGACCTTGCGGATCTGATGGCCAAAGCCACACCAGCGCGTTCCGGTGATCGTTTAGCGGGCGTGGCAGCAGACAGCGCAGAAGAACGGGCTATCGCGCAAATGACACTGGCCGATGTGCCGCTGAGTCTTTTCCTTGAGCAGGCGCTTGTGCCTTACGAAGCCGATGAAATTACGCGGCTCATTTTAGACGATCATGACAAAGCGGCCTTTGCTGTTATTTCCCATCTGACGGTTGGCGGTTTTCGCGATTGGTTGCTCAGCGATTTGGCCACCAGCGAGGTACTGACTCAGATTCGTCCGGGCGTGACACCCGAAATGGCCGCCGCAGTGAGTAAGATAATGCGCAATCAAGATTTGATTTTGGTTGCCAAAAAATGCCATGTCAAAACCGCGTTTCGTAACACCATAGGGTTGCCGGGGCATTTGTCGACGCGCTTACAACCAAACCACCCAACGGACGATTTAACCGGCATCGCGGCCAGTATGTTAGACGGTTTGCTCTACGCCAACGGCGATGCGGTGATTGGCATCAACCCAGCGACCGACAATGTGCAGCAAGCCACTCGTTTGATTCGAATGATGGACGAAGTCATTCAGCATTATGATATTCCCACGCAATCCTGTGTGTTGACTCACGTTACCAACACCATCGAATGCATTGACCAAGGCGCTCCCGTGGATTTGGTTTTCCAATCCATTGGTGGTACCCAAGCCACCAACGACAGTTTTGGTTTTAATCTCGCTAACTTAGCAGAAGCCCAAGACGCGGCGTTATCGCTGAATCGCGGTACAGTCGGCAACAACGTCATGTATTTCGAAACGGGCCAAGGCAGCGCCTTGTCCGCCAACGCCCATCACGGTTTGGATCAGCAAACCTGCGAAGCCCGCGCTTACGCTGTGGCCCGTAAATTCAATCCGCTGTTGGTCAATACCGTTGTTGGCTTTATCGGCCCAGAATACTTATACGATGGCAAAGAAATCACCCGCGCGGGTTTAGAAGACCACTTCTGCGGCAAGCTACTTGGCTTACCCATGGGTTGCGATGTGTGTTACACCAACCACGCCGAAGCCGATCAAAACGACATGGATAATTTATTGACACTGTTAGGTGTCGCGGGTTGCACCTTTGTCATGGGCATCCCCGGTTCCGACGACATCATGCTGAACTACCAGACAACGTCTTTTCATGATGCCTTGTACGCTCGTCGCGCCTTGGGTTTAAAACCCGCGCCTGAATTCGACCTTTGGCTCGCCAAGATGGAAATATTCAAGAACAACGAGCAATTCACGCTCAACCACCAGCTGCCCGATGCGTTCCATAAATCACTCAATCGCATGATTGGAGGACTTTCATGAGCCAAGACGACTACCCAAACGATCATTCTTTTCCGACACACCCTCATGCAGAAGCGGTGACAGAACAGCATGAGCCTGTGACGGAAAACGCTTGGAGCAAACTCAATGCCTTCACAGACGCGCGCGTGGGTCTGGGTCGCTCTGGTATCAGTGTGCCGACCAAACATTTACTGGCGTTTCAGCTTGCTCATGCGCAGGCGATTGATGCGGTTCATACGCAACTGGATTCGGCAGGTTTGGCCGCGCAATTAACCGCCCAAGACTGGGCAAAAGATTGGACGACACACTGTGCCCCCCTACTGTTGCACAGTCGCGCGACGGACCGCGCAATCTATTTGCAGCGTCCAGATTATGGCCGCAGGCTAGATGAAGAATCGGCCAACATACTAGACGAACACCGAGCGTCCACCTCGCAACAATATGACCTCGCTATTGTTGTGGTCGATGGTTTGTCATCGCTGGCGATAGAGCAAAATACCCTGCCCTTTTTACAGGCGCTTGCGGGGTATCTGAACGGTTGGAGCCTCGCGCCCATTTGTTTTGTCGAGCAAGGCCGCGTCGCCATTGGCGATGATGTGTGTGAGCGACTCAATGCCAAGTGCGTCTTAGTGCTAGTGGGAGAACGTCCGGGACTGAGCTCACCCGACAGCTTAGGTTTGTACCTCACGTGGGGCGGTAAAGTCGGTCTGACTGATGCCTATCGCAACTGCATTTCCAACGTTCGTCCAGCGGGCTTGGTGTACCAAGAAGCCGCTCGCAAAGCCTTTTATTTATTAAACGAAGCTCAAACTCTGAAGCTGTCTGGCGTAAAGCTCAAAGACCGATCAGATGACGACTTAATCATAGACACATCAAAGGAGTCGAAGAACTTCCTCATATCCTGAGGGAACTGAACCAAAAAGCGTACGAAAAACACCAGAAAACTATAAGCCCAAAGGGCAAAAAACAACCAATAAACCACTTAACAAAAGCATAAAAGGAACAACTATGAGTGATCAATTAGACAAAGAGTATCTGGCAAAACGCCAGCTAAAACGAGGCTCCGCAGGGTGGATTTTGCTTGCGGGTTTGGGGGTATCTTACGTTATCTCTGGTGATTTCGCCGGGTGGAACTTCGGTATTGCGGAAGCGGGCTGGGGCGGTTTTGCAATCGCAGCAGCGCTGATGGCGGTGATGTATCTGACCTTGGTGTTGTCGTTGGCGGAAATGTCTGCCGCTATCCCAGCAGCAGGCGGCGGTTACAGTTTTGCTCGCCAAGCCATGGGGCCAACGGGCGGTTATTTAACCGGTTTGGCGGTGTTAATTGAATACGCATTGGCACCGGCGGCCATTGTTATCTTTATCGGTTCTGCGGTAGAAGCCTTGTTAGGCTTTAATGGACCTTGGGTCTACGCCGCGTTTTATCTTGTCTTTATCGGCATTCATTTAGCGGGTGCTGGCGAAGCATTAAAAGTCATGATGGTCATCAGTGGTTTGGCGGTGATCGCCATCTTAGCCACGGCGGTGGCCTTGATTGGTGATTTTGACACGGCTCGTTTGTTTGACGTGGCAGTCACCGACGCCGCTGGTGCATCGGAATTTATGCCAATGGGTTGGTATGGCGTTTGGGCGGCATTGCCATTTGGCATGTGGTTGTTCCTAGCGGTTGAAGGCGTGCCTTTAGCAGCGGAAGAAGCCAAAGACCCAGCGAAAGATGTGCCTAAAGGCATTATCGGCGCGATGATCTTCTTACTGTTCACGGCGCTTTTGGTGGTGTTTTTATTAGCCGGTGCCGCTGGCGCTGACGCCATGGGTAAGAGCGCAGTTCCACTGGTCGATGCCTTGAACTTTGCAGGCTATGAATCACTAGGCACGGCGGTCAACGTATTGGGTCTTGCTGGTTTGATCGCGTCTTTCTTCTCTATCATTTACGGGTACAGCCGTTTGGTGTTTGCCTTGTCTCGCGCAGGCTACATTCCAAAGAGCCTATCTGTAACAGACAAACGCAAAGTACCTGCTCGTGCCTTGATCGTACCGGGCGTATTGGGCTTCCTTGCGTCTTTGACGGGCGAAGGCGACCTGATGTTGGCCATGGCGGTTGTTGGCGCGACGGTGTCTTATGCTTTGATGGCGCTTAGCCATATCTTATTACGCATCAAACAACCAGACATGGAACGCCCATACAAAACACCGGGTGGCATCGTGACGTCATCCATCGCCTTTTTGTTGTCACTGTTGGCTTTGACCGGTGTGTACGCTTACGATCCACGCGCGTTTTTCTACACCTTGGTATTGTTCGCCATCGGCGCTGCTTACTACTTTTTGTACAGCAAAAACCGCCTTGTAGCGAAAACGCCTGAAGAAGAGTTCGACATGCTGGCCGCCGCGGAAGCGGACCTTGCCGCTACGGCGTAATAGACCAGCATAACACTCCGTTAAAAAAATAAAGCCCTGCATTTAATGCGGGGCTTTTTCGTTCTGGGAGGAAACAATATCGTGCATAGTAATTGCATGAAAAAAGAGAGCTAAGTGACAGGCAATTACCTCTTTTTTGGTCATTCAGTCAATAATATGGAAACAACACAATGAAACATTATTTAGAACGTGATTTCGCCGGCTATGGTCGCCAAGGGCTGCCCAACGTAAAATGGCCAAACAATGCCCGAGTGGCTCTTCAGTTTGTTTTAAATTTTGAAGAAGGCGGAGAAAATTGCGTTCTTCATGGCGATGAACACGCCGAGACCTTTTTATCCGAAATATTCGGCGCGCAGCCTTTCAAAGACCGCCACATGAGCATGGAATCCCTTTACGAGTACGGTTCCCGCACTGGCGTTTGGCGTATCCTTAACGAGTTCGAAAAACGCGGACTGCCGCTGACGGTTTTTGCCATCGCCACGGCATTGCAGCGTAACCCAGAAGTGGCAAAAGCCTTTGTGGAAGGCCAACACGAAATCGTCTGCCATGGCTTAAAATGGATTCACTACCAAGACATGCCAATCAAACAAGAGCGGGAACACATGCAAAAAGCGCTCGCCTTGATAGAAGAAATTACTGGCGTTAAACCTGCTGGTTGGTACACAGGACGCGATTCACCCAATACTCGCGCCTTGGTCGCAGAACAGCCTCAACTTAAATACGACTCGGACAACTACGGCGACGACCTACCTTATTGGGTGAAGGTCGATACGCCTGATGGTGGCAGCAAACCGCACCTTATCGTACCGTACACGCTCGACTGCAACGACATGAAGTTTTCCTCACCTTATGGCTTTAATCATGGCGAGGAATTCTTCCAATACTTGAAAGACAACTTTGATTGCTTGTACGAAGAAGGCGCCACGGCACCGAAAATGATGTCCATCGGCATGCATTGCCGAACATTAGGCAAACCAAGCCGTTTCATGGCACTGAAGAAATTCTTAGATTACGTGCAATCCCACGACAACGTCTGGATCGCCCGCCGCGAAGACATCGCTGATCACTGGATAGAAAATCATCCGCCCGCTTGAGCATAAAAAATGGCGATTTCCCTTTAGAGAAAATCGCCATTCTTCTGCGGATAAAACGACCTAAAACACCACGTCTTCGGGCACAGTAACAAAAATAGAATGTCTTACTTCGTTGAATAATGCCTTACTGCAATGGCCTTCGCCTTCTGTGTCTTCTAACAAAACCACATCACCTGCACCAAATTGGCGGGTTTCACCAGACGACACTTTAAACTCACAACGGCCTTTTATAATGAACAAAAGCTGACGCTGCGGCGCTGGATGCCATTTAAAATCGTAGTCGCTTGGAGTCTCACGAAAAATCATCTCACCCGCTGGAAAACGCTCCGACAAGAAACCAATGGGGCCACCATCACGGACATCAATATTCAAATCGCCGAAATGACTTTTTCCCTGATCATCGTTAAAAATACGCGTAAAAATCATCAAAATTCTCTCTACTTACCAAATTTATAAGTTCTAGTCTGCTCGTTTACCGTCATCATAAGCTTCCATGCAATTCAATTGGCTTGCGTATTGTCTCGTTCCTCGACACGTCAGCGCCAATTAAACGCATGGAAGCCTTTTTCGTGTATTCGTATTACAACGCTAGAACGATTATCCAACCGCCCATCACAAACTGCACCCAGAATTACGCTAGAGCGATTCTTCGAGCTTGCTCGGGGAGCGAAGCGTGATACTGGGTAAAGTCCAACAGGAGCGGGGCGTTACGCCACACACAACCAGCTACTCCGCATAACGCCAGAGCGATTCTTCGAGCCTGCTCGGGGAGCGAGGCGTTATTCGGAGTAGCCCAAAAAAGCTTTAGGCCAAATTCTGTAATGTCTCGTTAAGTACGGCCAAGGTCACGGCCACATCTGGCGTATCAATCGCTTCCGCTGGGTGATGACTAATGCCTTTGTCGCAGCGCATAAACAGCATGGCCACGGGGCAAATGTCGGCAATCGCCATGGCGTCATGGCCAGCGCCAGAGAACAAGGTGTGAACGGGGATGTTTTGCACTTCAATTGCTTTGCGCAATACGCCTTGTAGCTTGGCGTCACAATGCACCGCATCAGCAGCATGGGTCGCTTTACGCTCAATACGCACATTACGACGGGCGGCAATGGCGTCTAATTCCAGCAAGATTTCATCGAGCGCGACGTCACGTTTGTCATCAAATTCACTGCGAATATCAAGGGAAAAACCGGTGTTGCCAGAAATGACGTTCACACCATTGGGGCGATTCTGAATACGACCAACAGTCGCAACTATGCCATGATTTTGAGCGACTTTTTCCACAGCAAGAATCATTTCACTGCTGGCGCAAAGGGCATCTTGGCGCAGATTCATTGGCACAGTGCCCGCGTGTCCTGCCATGCCGGTAATATTAAATTCAAAGCGCTTTGCCCCGGCGATGGCACTGACCACGCCGACGGGCAAGTCTAAATCTTCTAGAACTGGCCCTTGCTCAATGTGCAGTTCAAGGTAACCCAGTAAGTTATCGGTTGCGATGGCCGCGTTGGGAATGCTCGCGAAGTCCGAACCAAAGTCTTTCAGTGCTTGCGATAAACTGATGCCATCGCTGCCTTTCACATCGGCCCAGCTTGCAGGCCATTGTCCCGTTAGAGCACGACTGCCAAGCAAGGTTGAACTAAAACGCGTGCCTTCTTCGTCGCCGAAACCCACTACATCCAGATGAAACGGCAAACAAACACCCGCGTCTTTCATCGCAGCGATCAAGGTAACCGGCGTAATAACACCCAACATGCCATCGTATTGACCACCGTTTGGTACAGTATCCAAATGACTGCCCATGATAAATCGCGGTGCATCAGGGTCGGCTGCTTGCCAGCGTCCCCATAGATTACCGGCTTCATCTTGCCAGGTTTGCATGCCTGCTTCTTGCATCCAGCCGCCCACCAATCCATTGGCTTGTTTGTGTTCTTTGGTGAGATAACGACGATCTAGGCAATCGTCGCTTTGACTGATTTTGCCAAGTTCGTCACAGCGGTCCATGACCAACTGAGCGAGTTTGCCGTAATCTGTCATTATTTTTCTCCTGCGTAAACCGACATGGCCGCGTCTACCGCAGCGCCGGCTGGTAACGCAAAACCAGCACGACGAAGTACGGTTGCTAGCGACTGCAAGGTATGCAATACAGCGTCTTGGCGAGCGTTGTAACCCATGGTGCCAATACGCCAAACCTTGCCTTTTAATGGACCAAAGCTGGTGCCGATTTCAATGTTAAAGATATTTAGCAAATCATGACGTATTTGTTCACCATCAACGTGCCCTGGAATGTGTACACCCACGACATTGGTCATCTTATGTTTCAAGTCACCAAATGGCTTCAAGCCCATGGCTAGAACGCCTTGCAGCATGGCATCGCCTGCTAACTGATGGCGCTGAATTACCGCATCTTGACCTTCGCTAAGTAGCTGAATCGCACATTCACGAGAACCGAACAACATGGTGGCCGCTTCGGTATGATGGTTCAGACGCTCTTCTCCCCAGTAATCCATAATCATCGGCAAATCAAAATAGTTCGAACGAATACGCATGCCAGACGAACCTTGGTGATGCGCATCACGAATCCCCGCTTCCACATGGGCGCGTTTGCGTACACAAGACACAAAGCGATCACTCAATGTAATTGGCGCACTGCCTGATGGGCCACCAAGACATTTTTGCAAACCCACTGACACAGCGTCGATTTTCCACGCGTCCACTTCCAACGGGTTACCACCAATCGATGCCGTCGCATCGGTGTAAAACAACACATCATGGGCACGACAAATATCACCCAATTCTTCTAATGGCTGAAACATGGTGGTCGAGGTGTCACCTTGTACAATCGCCAATAATTTTGGCTGTACTTTCTTGATCGCGTCTTCGATTTGCTGAGGATCAAACACTTCCCCCCAAGGCACTTCGATGGTGTGAACTTCCGCATCAGCGCGCTCGGCAATCTCAGCCAACAAGTGACCGAAACGACCAAAGATAGGAATCAGTACTTTATCGCCAGGTTCTAAACAAGACACCAAAGCCGCTTCAATACCTGCCCGAGACGTACCATCGATCAAAAAGGTTTGCTGATTCTGAGTATTAAAAACACGACGATAGAGCGCCATGACTTCGTTCATGTAACTGGTCATGGTGGGATCGTATTGTCCCACTAGCTGAGTGGACATCGCTGACAACACTCGTGGGTAACAGTTAATCGGGCCGGGGCCCATTAATAATCTTGGAGGTAATGAAAGCGGCTGCATAATGATCTCCTAACCTAAAACCTGATAAAGCATTTTGATACCAGTAAAAATCAACACGACAGCGAAGACTTTCTTCAATTTGGCTGCGTCTAGGCGATGCGCTAATCCCGCGCCAACAGGAGCAAACAAAACGGTTAGCGGAATGATGCACGCAGCGCCAATCAAGTTAACCAAACCAACAGTACCAAAAGGTGAATCAATCGGGCTTTCACCGAATATCAACATGGTCAAGGCCGCTGGCAATGAAATGATCAAACCCACCGCGGCGGCGGTACCAACCGCACGGTGCGCCGGATAATTACAGAAAGTCAGCATAGGAACCGTCAAGGTGCCACCACCGATTCCTACCATGGAGCTAAAAAAGCCAACACACGTTGCCATCACGCCTTGGCCAGCATTGCCCGGTAAAGATTTAAACATGCTGTCTTTTTTGCCCAGCAACATATTGAGCGCAGACAAGGTCGCGAGAATACCGAACAATAAAGTCAGCCATTGCCCATCCACACGCGTTACCACAAAACTACCAATCATTACGCCTAAGAAGATAAAAAAGCCCCAACGTTTTAACAAATCGAAATCCACATTGCCTTTGGCTTTATGGGCACGAATCGAGCTAATCGAGGTCGGAATAATGGTTGCAAGAGACGTGGCGGTCGCCACCAGCATGGCCGTATCCGCACTCACACCCAAGCCTTGATACAAGAAAAACAACACCGGTACGATAACGATACCGCCGCCAACGCCCAACAAACCGGCTAAAATACCGCCAACCACACCCGTGGCCATCATGGCGAGAATCATGGAATAGTTTTCCATTATGAATGACATGTTTCTGTTTGCTCCTAAATGAGATTATTACGAATAAAACGACTATCGATGGCCGAGCCATCACTGCGTGGGTCTGTCGCAGCGTCGGTGTGCCCATCTTGATGAAGCACCACCGCACCCGCGTGGCCCATTAATTCATTGCACGAGTCAACGATGACTAGATCGTGCCCGCGTTTCACCAATTCCTCGGCGGCGATATCCGCAAAGTCCCGCTCGATTTTCAAATTATGACTGACATCGCCCCACGTTCGACCGAGCAACCAACGACCTTCGCTGATGGCTTTATCCAATGGCATATTGTGATACACATAACGACTAAACAACGCGGCTTGCGTCTGCGGCTGGCCTTCACCGCCCATGGTGCCGTAACTCATACGACGGCCATCGTTTAGTTCAGCAAACGCGGGGTTCAAGGTATGAAAAGGCTTTAAATTCGGCGAAAGTGCTTGGATCGAGTGTTTATCTAGCGAAAACGACGAGCCACGATTATTCCACACAATACCCGTAGAAGAACTGACCACGCCGCTGCCAAACTCCCAATACAAACTCTGGATGTAGCTCACCATGCGGCCTTCGCTGTCACAGGCGCCCATCCAGATAGTGTCGCCATGTTTCGCTTGATGCGGCCAAGGTTGCGCACGTTCTAAGGCGATCTCATGACACATTTTTTCTAGCTGTTCTTCATCCAACAAAGACGACAAGTCCATTGCCAAACGCGATTCATCGGTGACAAATTGGTTACGGGCAATAAAGGCTTGCTTGGTGCATTCAATCAACAAATGCGCCATGTCTGTGGCGCTTTTCCCTTGCGTATACAACTTGTCATACAGGGCCAAAATCAATAAAGACGCGATACCTTGCGTGGGCGCTGGCAAGTTATAAAGCGAGCCTACACTGGTTTTAACCTTTAAAGGCGCAACGCGTTTTGCCTGATAAGATTCAAAATCCGCCAAGCGAATCGGAGAACCAGCCGTCGCCAAGTCTTTCGCCAATCGCGCGGCAATATCACCCTGATAAAAATCCTCTAAGCCTTTTTCTACGAGTTGTTCCAGCGTTTGTGCCAGTACTGGCAAGGTCAAATTATCGCCTTGTTCGTACAGGCTGCCGTTCTTTAAAAAAGACGGAGCAAAACCCTGAACGTCTACCAAGCCGGCAAAGGTTTTCTTGCTGGCATCGACGTAGGTTTTTGTCACCTCACTGCCGTTCTTCGCTAATTGAATCGCATCGTCCAGCAAGGTCGTTAACGACAAGTTATCTGCCTTGGCGGCGGTTTGCCATTCTTGGCTCACTGCCAAGGCTTCTTGCCAGCCTGCAACGGCACCCGCCATAGTCAATGCGGCTTTTCCGCCTCGTGCTGGAATGCTGTCGTGGCCTTTATAAAAATCCAGTGTCGCCAGTTGCGCTGCCTTACCTGAAGCATCAATGCCGATTGGCATTTTACCCGGTTCGCTGATCAACCAAAATCCGTCGCCACCCAAGCCATTCATGTGCGGGTACACCACGGCGATCGTCGCAGCGGCCGCCACCATGGCTTCTATTGCGGTGCCGCCTTGTTCTAGGATGTTTCGCCCTGTCTCTGTGGCTTTAAAATGCGGCGCCGTAAACGCGATGTCGTTCTGTTTCATGACGCTACTCCATTAATTTTTTTGCGAATTCAATCAACGCCAAATCGGTGCCTTTTGAACCCACCAAAGACAAGCCACATGGCGCGCCCTGTAAAGTACAAACGGGTAAATGCAATTGCGGCAAACCAGCCAATCCCGCGATGGCCGTAATGTCCATGAGCTGGTTTCGATAAACGGCGAGTTCGTCGTCTGGCGCATCAAACAAAGGCGCTAAACCCGGTGTGGTTGGGATGATAAGCACCGATCCTTCGATTTCATTTTCCAGCCAATCGGTAAAGCGCTGTCTTTGCTGTTTTGCAGCGGCAACGTCGGCGGCCGAAATGGTTTGGCTCCACTCGAAACGCAACTGAATGTCTGGCGCAAAAACCGCCTTCCCCTTTTCCAACGCACCGATTTCCGTTATCCACTTGCCATGTTCATGCCAAATTTCTGCGCCTTGTAGGGTTCTAAATGTCTCGCTGGTTTTCCATGCTTGCGTGTCGATTACGATGGAAGATTCTTTGGGAAAACGACCTTGTTCGCGCCATGTTTGAAGCTGGTGATGAAGTTCTTTCACATGCGCCACTTGATCCATTAAGTTTTTGGCGATCAATACGTTAGAGAATACTGTGTGGGTTTTGCTGTGAAAAAGTGTTTTGGCGGTTTTTTCTAAAGTCACTAGGTCTTTGGTAAGCCAGCCCACCGTATCAAAAGACGGCGCGAGGGCGACCATGTTATCGGCTGGAATCACGCCATGGGTCGGGCGTAATCCAAACAATCCATTGTAACTTGCTGGCACACGAATCGAGCCGCCCGTGTCGGTGCCCAAACCAATGTCAGCAAGACCCGATGACACCGCCACCGCCGAACCCGATGACGATCCGCCCGGGAGACGATTTGGCGTCACCGGATTTTCCGGCGTGCCGTAATGAATATTTTGACCATTGAGACTGTAAGCCAGCTCATCCGTCATGGTTTTACCGCAAAAAACAGCGCCCGCGTTTAACAAAGAAGCAACGCTGGAAGCAGTGGCCATTGGAATAGCATGAGTAGCAAGCCAAGTAGGATTACCCGCCGAAGTCGGCAATCCGGCCATATGAAACAAGTCCTTCACCGCCAAACGTAAACCGCTTAACGCCGCGCTTTCATCGGTCGTTGAAGTATCACTCCAAACCGATTTGGAGAGTGTTAGAAAGGGATTGTCTGCGATGAAATGTTTCATATGTCCTCCGCTTGAGTAAAACATATGAAACAATCGTTTCACCACCCTGTCAACTGAAACAAAAAATAATTCTGCTATTTTCTAAAAAATGCCGCAAACAGTGTGGGTGTATTCTCTCTTAGAAATTAAGGTTCTAGTTCATCCAAATCTTCGTATAGGGCTGAAATTGCCTGCGTCTGACGGCTGGCTGCATCACCCAAAAAGCCAAACACGCGATTGCATAACATGGAAATCAAACTCATGGGCGCGGCGTAGCTGTCGAATGGGCTTTCGTTTCCTAGGTGACAAACCAACACATGAGACACTTGTTGGTTATAAACCTGACCTGTTGGGTCGGTGATTAATACGGTGTTTCGGCCTTGCAAGGCTTCTACGATTTGTTTGAACTGGCGGGTACGACGTCGGAAGCCCAAAAGGACAATCACTTCATCATCCAGAATATCGTGCAGGTCTTCCCCTAGCGTTTGGCCTGGTTGCGGCAATAAGCGCACAGAATGACGCACTTGTTGCAACTGCTGACGGAAATGCAACGCTAATGGATAAGCATTGCGAAAGCCAATTAAGGTGACGCGGCTGGCGTTGGCTAGACGCTCGCTGATCTCGTTCAGGGTGTCAGGACGCAAGCCTTCAAAAGTAAGCGATAGGTTTTTTAGCTCTTGCGCGGTTTGATCCAAAGACGAGCCTTGAGTGAATATTGGTACACCACTTTCGCGCAGAGCTAGTTGCGCTTGCTTCGCGCCTTGTTGCGAATCGTAGCCAAGCTGACGAAAGAAACGACTCACGGTCGCTTTTGATGTGTTGGTGTTTTCCGCAATTTCAGCCGACGTTTGGCTCACTATCGCTAAGGGATTCTGTTGTAAATAGTTTGCTATGGATCGCGCTGATGGAGAAAGCGTTGGGTAAGTTTGCTCGATCAGGGATAGTACATCCTGCTTTGTCGCCACGTATAAACCTCGGTTCGGGATATTTTGCTCTACGGTAATGGATTATCGTTTAGCTGCCAACTTAGATTATTGATTTGGCGGTTAGCAGTGACGTTTTGCACCAAAACAAAGCCACTACGATTCATTATGGCGCAAAAAAGTACGATAGACGCTCACCGCCCTCCTTCGGTGAACGTCAGCCGGTGTCCTAGAAAGTAAATTCATGTTGAAAGACTCCCCTTGCTACATCGGTATGGCAAAAGGCGAAACAGCATTACAAGCCAAAGTAAACGAACTGATCAAAGGCGCCTTGGCATCGGGTGAACTAAACGACATTTCGATGAAATGGTTAAAAGCACCACTACCTAAAGGCTTCGGCGCATAAGGCTTTTGTTATGTTGTATTTCTCTGATCTATTGCAATACAGCGACGTGTTCCTCAGTGGTTTAAAAACCACTGTTGAGCTCACTGTACTGACAACGATCTTGGGAGTGGTATTGGGTACGGTCTGCGCGACCGTACGCCAATACGGCAACCGAGCAGGTCAACGAGTTGTCAGTGTGTATGTGGAACTTATTCGTAATACACCCTTTATTGTTCAGCTGTTCTTTATCTTTTTTGGCCTGCCTGCCATTGGCATGATGTTGTCACCATGGCAAGCCAGCATGATCGCACTGACGATTAACCTTGGCGCATACAGCACAGAAATCATTCGTGCCGGTCTTGCCAGTATCTCAAAAGGACAAATCGAGGCGGCAAAAGTGTTAGGTCTGAACTTTCGCCAAACACTGACGCGCGTGATTTTCATTCCGGCTTTTGAAAAGATTTACCCAGCACTTACCAGCCAATGCATCATCGTTATGCTGGGGTCTGCGGTGATATCTCAGATCTCAGTGCAAGATTTAACCTACGCAGCCAACCTTGTGCAATCACGTAATTTCCGAGCTTTTGAAAGCTACTTGGTGACCGCCTTGATGTACCTTGGTTTGTCTATTCTGCTGCGATTTGCTTTCAACGCTTTAGGGAAACGCCTATTTGCTTATCGAACGTCCAATTAAAAAGCATTCAATAAGCAAAATGAGGAACACTCAATGATCGAATTTTCTAACTACGACATTCTGCGCAATCTCTTGTTTGCGACACAATGGACGATTTTATTGTCACTGGCGGCGTTTATCGGTGGCACAACCGTCGCGCTGACATTAACGGCTATGCGCTTAACGCGTAATCCAGTGATGCAACGCATCGTCAAAATCTATGTGGAGCTGTTTCAAGGCACGCCCTTGCTGATGCAGATGTTCTTATGTTTTTTTGGCTTGTCCATGCTGGGTTACGAAATCTCAGCGTGGAGCGCCGCCATTTTGTCGCTGACGTTTTTTACCAGCGCCTTCTTGGTGGAAATCTGGCGTGGCTGCATCGACACATTGCCAAAAGGCCAATGGGAGGCAAGCCGCTGTTTGGGCTTGAGCTTCTTACAAACTCTACGACATATTATCTTGCCGCAAGCGATTCGTGTCGCGACGGCACCAACGGTCGGCTTTTCTGTTCAGGTAATTAAAGGTACCGCGTTGGCATCGGTGATTGGTTTTGTCGAACTGACTAAAGTCGGCACCATGTTAAACAATGCCACCTTTGAACCCTTCAAAATATTCACCCTAGTCGCTCTTATTTATTTTGTACTCTGTTATCCATTGTCTTTGTACAGCAAGCATCTGGAGAAAAAATTCAATGTCTCTCGTTAACCTACATCAAGTCCATAAATACTATGGCGATCATCATGTGCTCAAAGGCATTGATCTCGACATCAAAGCAGGCGAAGTGGTGTCTATCATCGGCAAAAGTGGTTCTGGTAAAAGTACTCTACTGCGCTGCATCAATGGCTTGGAGCAATACCAAGAAGGCGGCATCACGGTGGACGGCAAAGAAGTCACCACCGAAGACATTCAAGTACGTCGTCTTGCGCTTAGCGTCGGTATGATTTTCCAAAACTTCAACCTATTCCCACACATGACAGTTGGCGAAAACGTCATGCTTGCACCAACAATTGTGTTGAAGAAAAGCAAAGCCGAAGCCGAAGCCACCGCTCGCGCCATGTTAGAGAAAGTAGGACTGGCAGAAAAATTCGACAGCTTCCCAGAAAAACTGTCTGGCGGCCAGCAACAACGTGTCGCCATCGCCCGCGCCTTGGCCATGTCGCCAAAGGTCTTGCTGTGCGATGAAATTACTTCAGCCCTAGACCCTGAACTGGTTGGCGAAGTATTAAAAGTACTCGAACAACTGGCAAAAGAAGGCATCACCTTGGTGTTGGTGACTCATGAAATGAACTTCGCCCGCGACGTCGGCAGCCGAGTTGTCTTCATGCACCAAGGCAAAGTCTGGGAACAAGGCGATCCTAAAACCGTACTTTCTAACCCGCAAACCGATGAATTGAAACAGTTTATGGGGGCTGTGCTTTAAGAATACGAAGGCCCAGAACAATACACAGCCAAGGCATCATGACGGTACTTAAAAAAACACCTCATGGTGCGTTGGAGAATGTACCCCAGATCCTATTGATTAATATGCCTAATGCGAATTCCGTTACCATACGCAATTTAATCGGCACCAACTTGAAGCCCGTTACAGCACAGGCTGACTCTGACTTTAGATCCAGCGGCGCACCTGCGATCGGTATTGACGATAAGACGCCCCAAACTTTTCTTGCATAAACCGCTCTTCTGGTACAATTTGAAAACAATTCATATAAAGGATAAAAACAGGCAAAAACAACACAGAAACCAGACTGCCTAAAAATACACACCATCCACACAACGCCAGTAAAAAGCCTAAATACATCGGATTACGGCTATAACGATAAATCCCACTCACCACCAAGTTGCTTGATTGATCTGGTACTCTAGGGTCAACGGTTGTTCCAGCCATTCTAAACTGTAAAACTCCCGCAATGGCGATACAAATACCAAGCAATACCAAACCAGCCGACCACCATTCCACATAGGGAAAGGTGAAATGTGAATTCAGCGCAATACGCGACACCGCCCACATAGCAACAGCAACGACCGCGACCAAGACAACAGGGGGAATTTTAAGCTCAAGGTTTTTCATGACACTCTCTTTTGATCATCAACAGCACCAAGCGATTTTTCCATAAAGACGTTCAGTAGTGGCTCTGGATAGCATCCCAATGGCCCACATTTTATATAGTGGACTTCCCAGAGCTTGCTTAATTGGCAGGGCTTTGTCTTTCGCACTGAAGGTGACCATTTACTCATTGCCAACATCGTGTGCTTCGACATTTTGACTAAGTTAAATAAAAATCACCAGCTCTGACAACAACGCTCAGATCAGCATTTCATAATGCTAACCTTTTTAACAGTCCACAATCCACTTCGTCGTGATCCAAGCCAAATACCGACGACCAAGACCATTCGCCGGGGTTAAGAACAAAGCCATAACTGAGCGTTAAACCCGATTCGATTTTGATGTCGCCAAGTCCGGCACCGTTTTGATCGGTAATAATATAATGCTCGCTGACGACTTCATCTCCTCCCACCAATTTTTCTGCGACCTTATCGGAGTAGATAAGCAGTCGAATCGGCTCTGCTGACTGAATCCCAATGCTGTCACCACCGAAGTCACCTGCTGCGAGTCGAATCGGTGAAGAAACACACGTTGTTTGCTCTTCTTGCCGATTGTCTTTTTTGGCAATCAACACGCCTTTTCCTGCGATACCTCGCAGCTGCAATAAAGTCCCAACTTTCGGCGACTCTATGTAGACCACGGCTTTTACGTCATCTGAAAATGCTAAGTTACTTTCATTCGTGTTTTTTGCTTCACTACTACACGCAGAAACCAAAAAAAGTAGCAAAACTGAGCATAACATGGTGGATAAGTGGGGTAAGTTATTAACAAATTTCATGTTTGGCTCCTGTTTATAGCATGGCTTTGTTTTGTGGATAATTGCCAAAATCCTTGTTCGACTCACTTGGCAAAGCCAACAACACGAGCAAAACAAGCATGCCTATAGCAGGTACCAAAACCACCAGCAACCACCAAGCCGAACGGTTGGTGTCATGCAACCTACGTACAGTCAAAGACAGCATAGGTAAGAAAACCAACAAACTATAAAGCGCCTCTATTTTCCATGTCGATTGAAAGACTATTTCCAACACAACAAACACAACCGAGATCAAGCAGTTCACCAAAAAGAACATCCAAAATGCTTTTAGCGATGTTCGTCCAGAAAATTGCGCATAACGCTTCCACGCATCAAGATACCAGTTCATACTTTTCTCCTTTGTCTAACCCAAAGTGACACTGAAGGTTAAAAAGTACGTTGTGAAAGAAAGATTCGTGTCCTAAATCAGGTTTAAGGACGTTCTCGATAAGGATCTAGGACATAATAAAGATCTGAGCAGTAAAAAATGGAGCCAAAATGATCGCTATTCCCTTACCTTTTGTGGTTGCCCTACTGCTGGCGATATTGGCGGTTTTATTATTTGTTCGCAGAGAAGACACCACGCAATCCGCGTTTATATTTGTCGCTTTATGCGCGTTAACAACAACGGTCGTGGGTTTACGCTGGACGTTTGATTACGCATTATTGCGATTGCTGCAACCCATTTTGGCTTCGTGTATCCCTGTTGCGGCTTGGTACTGTTTCTCAAGTGCTCATCAGCGCCATAAATTTAAAGTCTGGCACCTTTTACCACCGGTCTTCGTTACCTTGGCGTCTTTCACCTATCCATTCTGGCGACCGCCTTTGGACCCAATGTTAACGCTGCTTTATGTGGGTTATGGCGTGGCATTGATACGAGCGTCTTTCAAAGCGTCCGACTTACCTGAGCAAGTGCGTTTATCCGACATGGATAACGCACTAAAAGCCGAACGCATCGCCGGCGCCATGCTGTTGATGTCTGCGCTTATTGACGGAGCCTTGGCGGTCGACTTCGCTGTTTTTGCCGGTCAACATGCTCAGGTCATTCTCGCTATTGGTCATGCTGTGTTGCTGCCCGTTTTGGGCATTACGGTGGTTTTATTGAGTTTGAGCATGGCACCCAGCAGTGTCGACACCGCCCAAAGCAACGCCAAAATGGCAAATACTGACGCGCCAAAAGAGACGTCGACCCAATCGTTGTCGGACGATGAAGTGCACGATATCGCTCACAAAATCGATGTTTTGCTGACCACCAAAGACGTGTTTCTCGACCCAGATCTCACGCTCGATCGACTCGCTAGAAAAGCCTGTATTCCTGCGCGTCAGATCTCCGCCGCGATCAACCAAGTTTACGGTCGCAACATCTCACAAGTCGTGAACGAATACCGTATTGAGCGCGCCAAATCACTGCTGTTATCCACCGACAAAACCATCACCCAAATCTATTTAGATTCCGGATTTCAGACGAAATCGAACTTCCATCGAGAGTTTTCTCGCGTGACGCAACAAACACCGAGCGCCTTTCGGCGCGCTAACAAGAAGAGTTAAGAAGCGTGGATAAATCGAACGATGTCTTGATACATCACCTGATGAAGTTCATCTCGTGACCTGTCATGGCCGTCTTGGCAAACAATGCCATCGCCCGGCTCTTCCTCTTCGATCAACTCAATGGCACCGGGCTTACAAAGCTGCATGAAGCTAAAGTGCGCGGCGTCTGGATAAACTATGTATTGGCGATGATTTTTAGGAATATATTGGGCGAGAAAACCGGACTCTTCTGCTTGAGGTAAATCACCAATATCGACATCGGCCGCGAGAATTAATGTCGGAATGGTGAAACGCTGTAAGCTTTGGCGGGAAAAGCTACGCGCCAAGCCTAAATCCAATGAAACCACTCGCTTGATTCGCGTGTCTTGCAAACTGCCCGTTGGTTCGCCCACTTGCACTTGCTCTAGGCCAAGTTCCGCCCTCAAACCACACACACGAGAACTCGCTTTCAGGCTGCATTCTTGCTTCAACTGATCACGATCAAATTGCGCACCCGCTAGCAACATCACCGTCCAGCCGCCCAATGAATGGCCAATTGCAGTAACGTTATTAGCGTCGATATTTGGCAATAGGTAAGACTCGTTTAACAACCAATCCAACAAACGCGATAAGTCACCTGCACGCTGCCACCACTGAGCCGCTGCTTGCGCAGAATGATCAAACGACGTGGTTCCAGGGTGATCAAGCGACGCCACAACATAACCGTCTTGAGCTAATTTCGTTGCAAGCCAATTCTGATTACGCCAATTGCCACGATAACCGTGAGAAATCACTACCAGCGGAAACTTACCCGCCTGAGGCGTTCCCACTCGTACTACATTGGTTCCCAAAAACGCCGCATTTTCCGCAACTTTTTCAGTGGGAAAGGTCGTCTGTGATGGATACCAAACACTGGCTTTTAACGGCCTATTGTTGTCTGTATATAACTGAACCTGATCAAAACCCACCGAATACGCAGAAGCATTCACAGACCAGCAGCCGACTAAAAAAACAAAACACGCAAATCGTTTCATGATGATATTTCCTTTCAAAGTGCTTTTAAAAAAAGTCATTTTGAAAGGGAAATAGGAGTAATACGTCCTAAAACAGGATTGAGGACGTTATGAAAACAAGGCGATTAAAAGCCTGAAAAAATACACCTAAGAAAATCGTCTATTGTTACTTATCTGTCATATTAATTTCGTACCCTAGCAATAGATAAACCGCTAACACCGCTTATGGAGACGACATAATGAAAATGAAGGACCAACTAGAGAGCGCTCAGCCGATGAAAAAGCACAAGGCGAAGTCCAAAAAGAATGAGCTAAAAAAGAAGAAGCAAGAGAAGCTGGAAGCAAAGAAACACAGCAAAGAAAAAAAAGCCGACAAGCCGAAAGCAGCAGAAACCAACACGCATATTACTCCGTCAATTGTCGACCAAAAAAGTCGTCTCAAGCAAGCTGAGAGCCTTGATGCGGAAACTAGCAACACTAACCGTCAACGTGCTTCCAAAAGCCTCACGCCAATGACAAAAGAAGAGCAGTTGATCGCGATTAACCTGATCATTAAACGCTTGCTTATGGATGAGATAACCCAAGGCGCGGCATTACGAGAATTACGCGTCGGGGTGTTGGGGCTAAGACAGGATGCGTACACTGAGTTAACAGGAGTGTCTCGCAAGACGTTATCTGAAATTGAAAATGACAAAGGCAATTACACGGCCGAAATCATTAACAAAGTATTTAAGCCCTTCGATCTTAAAGTCGGCCTGGTGCCTACTTCTAGCCAATTACTGTCGGCTATTTTGATCCACTAAGCGTCTTTTTATCTAAGACAAAAAAGTGACGTTAGCCACGCGATGCCGTGGCTTCCATTTTTTTGGCGAGGTCGATGTCTTTCAGCGATATTCCAGACACATCGTGAGTGGTCAATTGCACTTTCACCGTACTGTAAACGTTGAACCATTCTGGATGATGGTCTTTTTTTTCTGCGTACATCGCGCACACAGTCATAAACCCAAACGCTTGCTGAAAGTCTTTAAATTTAAAGGTTTTAGTGAGTTTGCCATTGTCTAAAGTCCAATCTGGTGACCCTGCTGAATTGAGCTGTTGGAGTGCTTGCTCTATCTCGTGTGGTTCAAGTTTTCGATGCGTCATTCTTTTTTCCTCTGTATCAATGCAAAAAATCCCTTTTACACTGTAGTGCAAAAGGGATTCGTAGAACCAAGCATTTTATAAAAAAAACCTTATTTGATGGTGAAGTTCACATCAATGTTGCCACGCGTTGCATTTGAATATGGGCAAACCTTGTGAGCGGCTTCAACCAATTGCTCAACAACGTCCTTTTCAACACCAGGCACATTCACTTCCAAATCGGCGCAGACAGTGAAACCTTCGCCTTTGGTGTTCGCGCCAATACCAATAGTCGCCGTAACGTTAACATCATTAGGGATTTTAACTTTCTGTTGTGACGCCACCAACTTCAGTGCGCCAATGAAACACGCAGAATAACCCGCTGCAAAAAGTTGCTCTGGGTTAGTGCCTTCGCCACCCGCGCCGCCTAACTCTTTTGGCGTGCTTAGGGCAAGATCCAATTTGTTGTCAGATGACACTGAACGACCATCGCGGCCACCGGTAGAGGTTGCTGTTGCGCTATAAATTGCTTGCATAATATTGCTCCTAACATGACAAGACTAAGTTATTCGAATAATTATTATCGCGATAACTATAAAATTAAATAAAAGCTCAGTTACCTGAGCTGTTGGCAATTATGTTATTGCAATAACTATTATTACGCAACCATTATTTTACAAGCTGATCTCTGAGAGCCACCAACTGTTCACGCAACGCCACCACAGACGCCATGTCTAAATCACACGCTTCTGCCACACAACGGTTTACTTCCAAGCCTTTTTCACGAAGCTGTCGCCCCTTTTCCGTCAGCGCGATGCTCAAACTGCGATCGTCTTCCACGCCGCGTAAGCGCTGCACTAAACCATCGCTTTCCATGCGCTTTATGACTGGTGTTAGCGCACCCGATTTTTGTCCAAGTGCATCCCCAATATGCTTCAAACTCACACCGTCTTGTTCCCATAGAATGAGCATGATGGTGTATTGTGGGTAGGTCAGACCGATGGCAGAAAGTGGCTCTTTATAGAACTGCGTCATCGCCAAAGACGTGGAATACAAGGCAAAGCACAATTGATTGTCGAGCAGCAAAGGGTTACCGGAAAATTTAGAATGGTCAGAAGTCATAAGCTCTCATTGATAGTGGCGCACATTGTTATAGCGATAATGATTAAATATTTTACACTTTTAGCGGCAACCACACACGGCTAAATTTTTCTTCATTTGCGGTTAAATGAACAAAGTTTAATGTTACGGCCATCTTGCCGTTAATTACCCTGCGCTATAGTGACGTCATGCTCATTCAAGCCACCACATTAAAACGAGGCATTACCATGACACTTAAAGCGAAGCTCAAAATCATTTTCACAACCTTTTTTTCCATCAGCGTCTTAGTCGCCGCGTGTTCCACTGCGCTGCTGATGAGCAGCACAGCGCAAGCAAAAAACCACGACGACTACCGCGAAAACCAACTCATGCTGCTGGCGTTGAAATCAAGTCAGGTTTCGATCACCCAGATTCTGGAAAAATTCAAAGCTGACTACCCTTCCATCGTAACGGAAATTGAACTGGACGATGAAGACCATATATTGGTGTACGAGGTCAAAGGCATCAACCTTGAAGATGGGGTCAAATACAAGGTGCAATACGCGCTACACAATGGCGAAGAAATCGATAATTATTCCAAATCGTTGAGCTTCTTGGGGTTCAATAAATTGGATGATCATGACGTAGAAGCGCTAGAAACCATACAAGACCAAGGTTTATCGGCTCTCGATGTTATTGCAAAAACAACGCTTTCAGAAGGCGCCTACATTGAATCCATCGAGCTGGAGAACAAACGCGGGCTTACCTTTTATGAAATAAAAATTCTCGGTCCAATGGGCTGGACCAAGCAACTGATGGACGCAAAATCCGGTGACGTCATTCCGTCCTTGCGACGCTAAAGATTTCAGCAACCGAAAAACTTGCTAACATATGAGACGTTCTCAGACTGAACAACGACAATAGGAACCTACTTTGCGCATTTTGGTGGTAGAAGACGATCTCGTCACACAAGGCTTTATTAAAAAAGGACTGACGGAACAAGGCTATCAGGTTGACGTTGCCAGTGACGGTCAGGACGCTTTGTTTCAGGCGTTAGAATCGGATTATCAGCTGATCATTCTCGACCGTATGTTGCCAAAGTTAGACGGACTGACGGTTCTTAATACATTACGCAATGCCCAAAAAACCTTGCCTGTTTTGATTCTGAGTGCGTTGGATTCCGTTGATGAGCGAGTAAAAGGGCTGCGTGAAGGTGGGGATGACTATCTGGTCAAACCCTTTGCCTTTGCCGAACTGCTCGCACGCGTTGAAATATTACTCAGAAGGCAACCCACCAGCACAGCACAACAAAACACATTGTTGCGCGTCGCGGACCTAAAAATGGATTTGCTCAGCCGACAAGTGTGGCGTGCTGGAAGAGAAATAAGTCTGCAGCCGAAAGAGTTTCAGATTCTACGCTATCTAATGGAACACCCAAAACAAGTCATCACCCGCACCTTATTATTTGAGGCGGTGTGGGATTATGATTTTGACCCTCAAACCAATGTCATTGATGTTCATGTGGCACGCTTACGCAAAAAGGTAGAAAACGATGACCTTCCCCCGATTCTTGAAACAATACGCGGCGTTGGTTATCGATTGGTTGAAAACACGACGGGCTAGCTTTGTCTGGCGTTTTACTCTGCTCTACACGGCGTTGCTCATCACCTTAATCGCCGTGGTGTTTTTTGTGCTTTATCAGCTTAGCATTGGTGAGATCAGCCGAAGTTACCAACAGCAAATTCAGCTCATTACCCAGCAACAACGCCTGTTCAATGAGCAAATGAGCGAAGAAGAATACTTGGCTCAATTTAGCGACCAAACTCAGCAAATCAATAACATTATCCTCGCCTACCAAAATGCAGAGACGACTTACGGACATTTAACGAGCATACCCAACAATCTCTTAGCTTGCCCTGCGCAAACCGCCTTTCTGGTCGACAGCATCAGCGAGCTGCGCTTCTACATAGGGTGCATCGAACCGCTCGCCAACGGGCGTCTGTTAATCGCATTCGATGACGAAAACCTGTATTTTTTGCGGGTGCAATTTCTTCGTGCGGGCGTACTGGCCTTGCTGCTAACACTCGCACTGGGCATTTTGTCGGGGCGATATTTGTCGACGCAATTGTTGGGGCGCATAAAAGGCATCAATGACACAGCCAAAGTCATCCAATCTGGCGATCTGGCCGCGCGCATCCATATTAGTCATCGCAACGACGAATTTGACCTGCTTGCCAGCTACATCAACAGAATGCTCAACCAGCTTGAAGATTCTTTTCATGCCGTGTCGGGTGTCACCGATTCCATTGCCCACGATCTTCGAACGACTCTTGGCAGGCTGCGTCTACGACTCGAAAGCCACCTTCACTCCATCAACGACACCCCCATTAACGAAGAACAGTTGCAAGAAATGCTGGAAGACTTGGATCACATCCTAACCACGTTTAGCGCCATGTTAGAGCTAAGTCGACTGGAAGATAAACAAGCTCGCTCCCAGTTTCGCCATGTTGATTTGAATCAGGTTGCAGAAGACGTGATCGATTTAATACAACCCTTAGCGCAGGAAAAACAGCAAACGCTATCGCTGATCATCACCCCCCAATCGTTTATACAGGGCGATAAAACGCTGATCTTCCGCGCTATGTTTAACACCCTAGAAAATGCCTGCAAATACACAGACATTGGCGGCACGATTGAATTCATCACCACTCCCACAGGTTTTATTGTCAAAGACAACGGCCCAGGCATAGCGGATGAATTTAAAGACAAAGTGCTGCAACGCTTATTTCGCCTAGAATCAAGCCGTACCAGTCCCGGCTATGGATTGGGTTTTCCATTGATCAAAGCCATCGCCCAATTTCACAAAGGCAAACTCGAACTCCAAGACAACCAACCCGGTTTGCAAGTGCACGTTACCTTGTGCGCGCACCGCCCGTGAGAAAAGCGCCTTTCCACGCCGTGCTATGTAGTATAAATTCAGTCTTCTTCGCTCAGTAAGCGCAACAAAATAGCTCAACCTCATTCATTGGGAAACAACATGAATAGTTCCAGCAACACATTCGGCAGCATCGAGCTTATTTTAGCCATGATGCTGTCTGGCACCATCGGCTATTTTGTGATCAGTTCAGGGCAAGCGTTTTGGAATGTGGTGTTTTTCCGCTGTGTCATTGGTGCCGTCGTTCTAGGGGGCTATGCTTATTATGCGGGTCTTATTCGTCGTGAGTATTTCCGCCGCAACGTGTTGCTGATGATTATCTTAGGTGGCATCACCTTAGTGGCAAACTGGGTATTCTTGTTCGCCTCGTTCAATTACATTCCGTTTTCTATCGCCACCGTCGCCTATCACATGCAGCCGTTATTTTTAGTCATAACAGGTGCGTTAATTACCAAAGAAAAGTTATCGGGCCACTTATTGTGCTGGCTCGCATTGGCGTTTGTTGGTTTGTTTTTGATCGTTGAATTGGATCTAAACGAGATCAGCGCGCTATTTTCAGACGAACAAAGCCATGACGGTTCTTCGGCATTGTTTGGGTTGTTGCTCGCCTTGGGTGCGGCCTTACTGTATACGGCAACCACCTTGGTCACGAAAAAAGTCAGCCAAGTACCTTCGACATTTGTGGCTCTGGTACAAGTGATCGTTGGCGTCTTTATGCTCTTACCCTTCGCAGATTTCGACAATGTGCCAACACAAACCAGCCAATGGATGGATCTATTGATACTCGGTGCCGTGCTAACCGGATTTATGTACATCATCATGTACGACAGCTTTCAAAAATTACCCACCAGTTTGATTGCTTTGCTGTCTTTTATTTATCCGATTACCGCGTTATTTGTCGACCACTTTGCCTTTTCAACTCACATCAGCCTCATGCAAATCCTTGGCGTGATACTGATATTATTGGCCGTCAGTGCCGTAAAATTTAATTGGACGCTTTCTCTCACAAAGAAACAATAGGACGAACGACCATGTCAAAAATCACCCTAAGCGGCCACATTGAAGTGCCATCAGAAGATCTCAATGAGGTATTGGCAGAACTACCCAACCACATCGCGCTGACTCATCAAGAAGCGGGCTGCATCACCTTCTCTGTCACCAGAGACTCAAGCAACCCGCAACGCTTTGATGTCTATGAAGAATTCACCGACAAGGTCGCATTTGAGAAACATCAAACCAGAGTGAAAGCGTCTCATTGGGGTAAAGTAACGAAAAATGTTGAGCGGTTGAATACGATCTCAGAAGCTTAAAACTGCCACGGAGTTTACTTCGTCACCCGCTCAATCACGTCTTCTATCCATGCAACCGTTAGCCAATCCGGTGCAGAGGCGGAGCGGGAAAAGGCAATTTGTACCGCTGGCAAGGCAGGCAGTAGTTCGCTTTCGATGATTTCCAGTGAATCATTCACGCTGATGCTAGCAATGGCGGAGATGGCTTTTTCGGCCATTAGCAGGCTTTCAATAAGAGTGAGATTGGCGGTGACGCAATACAATCGATAATCCGTGCCTTTCTTTTGCAAACCATCGACCGCACTGGAGTGGAATTTACAGCTCGATTCGTACAGCGCGAGCGAAAGCGGTTTAAGTGAAGTCCAATCAAAGCCTTTTTTAGCGACCCAAACGCCTTTGTCTTGGAACAAGGTTAAGCCTTCGTCACTGTCTGGCGTGCGAGTGACCAATGCCAGATCCACTTCGCCTTTGTCCATCAACTCTCTTAGTTCAGCAGATGTGCCTGTGCGAATCCGAAAGCGAATGTTCGGCAGCATGCTTTCCATAACAGACATAATGACGACCAATAAATTCGCCACGTAATCATTAGGGCAACCTAAATTAAGCAAAACACCCTGCTGTGGGCCTTTGATGGATTGCAAGGCGCTTTCTTGTAGCTGCAATATGCGCCGCGCGTAATGCACCAGTTGCTGCCCTTCTTCGGTCAACACTTGGTCGCGTCCTTGTTTATGAAACAACGCCGCACCAACGTGCTCTTCCAATCGCTTCATCTGCATACTGATGGCCGATGGCGTACGAAACGTCTGCAAAGCGGCACGCTGAAAGCTGCCGTGATCGACAATCGCCACGAGGGTTTTTAATAATTCCGTATCCAATGCCATCCTCTCTTGTCTATTCATCGGCCTGACGTTCGCACATTCATCAATATGCGTGATGCCAGCCTTCAATTTAATTGGCTTTTTTCCGTGTCCTACTTGGCGCAATATTCGACCATCAACCAAAAAGGAAACCACTATGATTCTGCACGATTTTTTGCCTTCGGGAAATGGTTACAAAATTCGTTTGATGTGTGCGTGTTTGGGACTAAAAATCACCCTAAAAGAATACGACATTACCCAAGGAGAAACACACACACCGTCCTTTTTAGCGATGAACCCAAACGGTAAAATCCCGGTGTTGGAATTGGATGACGGACAATGCTTGAGCGAAAGCAACGCGGTTCTGCTTTACCTTGCTGAGCAGTATAAGTCGGCGTTATTACCCACCGACCCCATTCTTCGAGCCAAGGTCTATAAATGGTTATTTTGGGAACAATACAGCCACGAGCCGAACATTGCCTCGCCACGTTTTTGGCTGACTCACAACGCCATGACGGAGTTAAAAGAACGCATGCTGCCAGACCGCATTCAACAGGGTCACGCGGCATTGAAGCAAATGGACACAACGTTAGCAACACACGCGTTTCTGGTGGGAGATTCCATCACTCTGGCGGATATTTGCCTTTTCCCTTACACCCACGTGGCGGAGGAAGGCGGCGCTTATCAATTGTCTGAATATCCGAATATTCTCCGTTGGATTCGTGACATTGAAGCCTTGGATTGGTTTATTCCCATTACTCAAGCGTAGTCCGCCCATACAGCCCCTCGCTACTTCTTTATTGAAGTAGCGCATGTGAAGATGAAAATTCACCAGCCAACAGGCCTTGTTGAGCTAATCGTCCTTCCGTATAGTCAGCTTTTTCCAAGGGCAGATTGTGTCCATGCCTCATTTTGTTATATTATAACAATTAAATACTATGGAATTCTATTCACCTTGACCAGCCAAACCAGCAATACTCCGATCAACAACCGCCAACAAGACGATGCTCCCTACGCGTTTTTTTCTGCTTGCAAGCCCGCTGGAGTGCAGTTGAACGACGTTGCTTGGTCACCTTATCGGGGTCAGGAGTTGCTCAAGCCAATCACCATCAATATTCATCCAGGCGAGTTTCTTGCGGTGGTTGGGCCAAATGGTTCTGGAAAAACCAGTTTATTGCGCTGCCTTTATCGAACGAACAAACCAACCAAGGGTTCCGTCTTACTCGATGGCATTGATGTTTGGTCGCTGTCGCCACGCCAATGTGCCCAACGCATCGCCACCGTGTTACAAGACACTGGCGGTGAATTTGGTCTAAGCGTGTTTGAAATGGTAGAAATCGGCCTGACTCCTAAGTCTCTTGTTTGGGGGCGCTCCGATGAAGATTATCAGATCGTCGACAGCGCACTCGCCTTGCTTGATGTGGCGCATTTAGCCGAACGCTCTTTTGATTCCTTGTCTGGTGGCGAACGCCAACGAGTGATGATCGCCAGAGCCTTGGCGCAGCGCCCTGACGTACTGATTCTGGATGAGCCAACCAATCATCTCGACATTCGTCACCAGCTTGATGTGTTGGCCTTATTAGCAAAACTGCCCTGCACGCTTATTGTGTCATTACACGATTTGGCTCTCGCCTCCGCTTACGCTGACCGAGTACTGGTAATGCAGGATGGCGAAATGCAAGACTGCGCGCCACCCAATGATGTCTTTACCCAGCAACGCATCAAACAAGTATTTGATGTAGACACCATAATTGATGAACACCCCATCACACAACGACCTAGATTTTCCTTTTACATCAATGATTAACATATTTCATAGGCTTTCTATCATGACAGCGAATTCCACGACATACACCAAACACACATCATTACTTATTGGCGGCGCATTACTCGGCCTGTTACACACTGGTTTGGCCAGTGCTTCTGGCTATCCTGTGACGGTACAAAGCTGCGACCGTGAGGCCACTTTTGAGCAAGCGCCCAAAGCCGCGGTATCAAACGATGTGAATCTAACTGAGATGATGTTGGCCCTTGGTCTACAGGATCACATGGTCGGCTTCACTGGCGTTTCTGGCTGGAAAACACTAGACCCTGTGCTACGCGATGGCATTGGTGAATTACCTGAACTTTCTTCTAAATACCCAAGCAAAGAAGTCCTATTAGGTGCCGATGCCGACTTTTATTTTGCTGGCTGGAACTACGGTATGCGTGTCGGCGGTGGCGTTACGCCAAACATATTAGCACCGCTTGGCATCAAGGTTTACGAGCTAACCGAAAGCTGCATTCACATCATGGACAAACCAAAAGTTTCCATGGATGACCTGTATGTGGATTTACTCAACCTAGGTCGTATTTTTGACAAAGAAGAAAAGGCCAAAGCCTTAGTAAAAGGTTATCAACAAGACCTTGCGAATTTCCAAGCTAATCTCAAGCCATTAAAAACAGCACCGAAAGTCTTTGTTTACGATTCCGGTGAAGAACAACCCTTTACCTCTGGTCGCTTCGGTATGCCAACGGCATTGATCGAAGCGGCAGGCGGTAAAAACATCGTCGATGATGTACAAAAAAGCTGGACACAAATTGGTTGGGAAGCCGTTATTGACCGATCTCCAGAGGTGATTATTATCGTCAATTATGGCGATGTGACTGCAGAGCAAAAAATCAATTTCTTGCGCAGCAATCCTGCCTTCGAAAATATCCCAGCGGTGAAAAACAACCATTTCGTGGTATTGGAATACGTCGAGGCCACACCAGGTCCTCGTAATATTAATGCGATTAAACGCTTAGCTGAGGCGTTTAGAACCGCGTCATGAAAGCAGGTCAGAAAAAGCTCACCATCATGGGACGCGTTCCCCTGCCCGCGTTGTTAATCATGCTGAGCATACTGCTGCTGTTATTAATGGGCGTGGCGATTGGCGTGGGTTCCGTGTCCATTAGCCAGTCCACTGTGTGGAGCGTGATCGGCCATAAATTATCGATTACCAATATGCAGCCTAACTGGTCGATGGGACGCGAAAACATCATCTGGGCCGTTCGCTTGCCAAGAACACTACTCGCTGCCATGGTTGGCGCAGCGTTAGCGATTGTGGGCGCGGCGTTGCAATCTGTTACTCGCAATCCTTTGGCCGATCCGCATTTATTGGGTGTGTCTTCTGGTGCGGCGTTAGGCGCGATTATAGCCTTGCTCCACACTGGCATGATTCTGGGCGTGGTTACGGTTCCCGTGTTTGCCTTTATTGGTGCCTTAGGTGCAATGTTTTTAGTCTTGGCCGTCGCGAACTTTTCCTCGGCACACAGCGCGGGGCGTTTGATTCTAGCGGGCGTGGCGGTAGCCTTTGTGCTGACGGCCTTAGGGAATTTATTCATCTTTATGGGCGATCATCGCTCGTCTCATACGGTGATATTCTGGATGCTCGGCGGCTTGGGACTGGCTCAATGGGGACAACTTTGGTTTCCACTGGTCACGCTTTTATTAGGTTCCGGCTATTTGATTTACAACGCCCGTTATCTAAATGCCATGACCCTTGGCGATGAAAGCGCCAGCACCTTGGGCGTTCCGGTTGAGCGATTCCGCCTGATTGTGATTGTTGTCTGCGCGCTGCTGACTGGCGCGGCGGTGGCTTTTTCTGGTGTCATCGGCTTTGTCGGCTTAATGGTACCGCATATCGTGCGCTTGTTGGTTGGTGGTGATTACCGCAAAGTCTTACCTTTATCGGCGTTATTCGGCGCTCTGTTCCTCGTCGCGGCTGACATTGCTTCCAGAGTCATCATGCCACCCGAAGACATGCCAATCGGTATTCTTACAGGCCTTGTCGGCGGCATTGCCTTCGTCTTTTTGATGCGGCAAAAACGTAACGTCTCGTTGTAAGTTGCGAACAAAAGAACACTTGCGTTATTGAAGCCTAACATCCAAAATACTGTTTATATATACAGTATTTTGGATGATGTTATGTCTACTTCTTTTACCAACAACAGCGATCAAAAAGGTGAGAAATCCCCTTTTAATAATCCGATCAAAGGGCGCGGAACAGCCAATAATATGGCCGGGCGTTTTGCGATTACCTTGGTGGAAGTGGATGAAAACGACGAAGCCATTGCCTTATTAGAAACCTCTTCGCCCAAAACAGAAGTTCGCTACGAACGCGCCAAAAGCATTATTAGTCGCAATTCGTCTCCTGATATTCCTTTTCGTATGTCAGTGAACCCTTATAAAGGCTGCGAGCATGGTTGCGTGTATTGCTTTGCTCGCCCAACTCATGCCTATTTGGATTTGTCGCCAGGGTTGGATTTTGAAACCAAACTGGTTGCCAAAACCAATGCGGCGTTTTTGTTTGAAGAAGAATTGGCGCATTCTAAATACCGCTGCGAACCCATTGCATTAGGGATCAATACCGATGCGTATCAGCCAATTGAGAAACAGCTCAAAATCACTCGGCAATTATTGGAAATCGCCTTGGCGCACCATCAGCCAATCTCGCTGATCACCAAGAGCACACTGATACTCAGAGACATAGATTTGCTCGCGCAAATGGCAGAGAAAAAGCTTATCCACGTGGCAATCAGTGTGACAACACTGAATAACGATTTAAAGCGTATTTTGGAGCCCAGAACAGCGTCTGGGAAGACGCGTTTACAAGTGATTAAAACCTTACGCGAAGCAGGAATTCCGGTTTCGGTTCTGGTTGCGCCGGTGATTCCTTTTATCAACGATAACGAGCTAGAAGAAATCGTCACTGCTTGCGCGGAGGTGGGCGCGCAATCCATCCATTACATTATGTTGCGTTTACCTCACGAGGTTGCGCCTTTGTTTTCGGATTGGCTCCACCAGCATTACCCAGACAGAGCAGAACACGTTTTGCAGCGTATTATGGACATGCGCGGCGGCAAGCTCTACAACAGCCAATTTGGCAAGCGCATGACAGGTGAAGGTATTTTTGCAGATTTAATTAACCAACGTTTTCACGTAGCACGACGCAAGTATGGATTGGATGACAACCGCCTAAGCTATCTCGATTGCCGTCATTTTGCGGTTCCGCCAAAAGAAGGCGACCAAATGGCGCTGTTCTAGCCCTTTTCAACACGAATCACTCTTTCCTGCCCTCGTGGTAATTTTACTGATATAACTGCGGTTATTGCGATAAATAGAGTGGATATTCCAAGGCACATCCCAAGTCCGTATTCTTGATATATCCAGCCAGATAAAACGGTACCGATCAGCCGCCCCATTGCATTGGCCATATAATAGAAGCCGACGTCCAGAGAAACACCGTCTTTTCCCGCATAACTGACAATAAGGTAGCTATGTAATGAGGAATTCACAGCAAATAAAGCACCGAATATTAGTAAACCAGCAATTAAAATAAATGGGACATTCCACTGATAATAAAGTGATAGTGCAATAGTCGCAGGAGTTATAGCGAGCGCGAGGGCCCACAGCATGGCATGACGACCATCTGGGGGAGTATCTTTGCGATTACCGGTTAGTTTTGGGGCAAAGCCTTGCACTATGCCATAACCAATGACCCAAGTAGCCATAAAGCCACCAACATACCAGTGGTCCCAATTAAAGACGGTGGCAAGATAGACGGGTAAGGCCACAACAAACCATACATCTCTTGCGCCAAATAAAAACATTCTTGCCGCAGATAAGGTATTTACTGCTTGGCTTTTCGAGAAAATATCGGTGAACTTGGGTTTGTTTTTGGCCTTGCCAAGGTCTTTTTTAAGGCTGATTAAGCTGGCGATCCACACAACTGTTAACATTGCCGCCATGAGCAAAATAGCACCTTGGAACCCTAATAGACTGAGCAGTGCACCTCCCAAAAAGAAGCCAACGCCTTTTAAGGCATTTTTAGATCCAGTTAGAATGGCGATCCACTTGTACAGTTGCCCTTGGGCATCGTTTGGCACGAGTAGTTTAATCGAACTTTTCGCGCTCATCTTGTTAAGGTCTTTGGCGATACCGGATAAGGCTTGCGCGCCCATTACCCAAGGCACAGTGAGCAAACTGGCAGGAGCCAGCAGCATGGCAAGGGCAAGGATTTGCATAAACAGTCCCATGTTCATGGTGCGGTTCAAGCCGAGACGAGCACCGAGCCAGCCGCCCACCAAATTGGTGATCACGCCAAACACTTCGTAAAAAATAAACAACATGGCGATTTCAAAAGGGCTATAACCTAGCCCGTAGAAATACAGCACCACCAACATTCTTAATGCACCATCGGTTAAGGTGAATGCCCAATAATTCCCCGTCACTATCATGTATTGACGAATTTGCGGGGAAAGCTGTGTTAGCCATGTCATAGTCGATTATTCCTTATCTGCAAGACCTACCATGCGCACCAATTCGGCGGTGCGATTGGCGTAGCCCCATTCATTGTCGTACCAAGCATAGAGTTTTACCTGCGTACCATTGATGACCATAGTGGACAAGGCGTCGATAATGCTAGAGCGTGGATCGGTTTTATAATCCACAGACACCAATGGACGTTCTTCGTATCCCAAAATGTCTTTTAACTCGCTCTCAGATGCGGTTTTCAACAGCTGGTTAACTTCTTCCACCGTGGTTTCACGTTCCACTTCAAACACACAATCGGTTAACGAGGCATTGGCTAAAGGAATACGCACCGCATGACCATTTAATTTACCTTTTAGCTCAGGAAAAATATGCGTAATGGCCGTTGCTGATCCCGTCGTGGTTGGAATTAAGCTCGAGCCACAGGCTCGGGCACGACGTAAGTCCTTGTGGGGCGCATCAAGAATGGTTTGCGTGTTGGTAATATCATGAATCGTGGTCATTGAACCATGCTTGATGCCCAGTTTTTCATGAATCACTTTCACAACAGGCGCTAAGCAATTCGTGGTGCAAGAGGCGGCCGTCACAATAGTATGTTGGGCTTTATCGTACAAATGCTGGTTAACCCCCATGACCACGTTCAGTACACCCTCTTCTTTTACTGGTGCGGTAACCACGACACGTTTTACGCCTTGATCAAGGTAAGCTTGCAGTAGAGCTTTGCTTTTCATTTTGCCACTGGCTTCGATAACCACATCACAGCCAGACCAGTCGGTTTCTGTGATGGTTTTGTTTTGTGTGCAGGGAATGCGTTGGCCATTGACTATCATCACATTATCTTCCGCTTGAGCCTGATGATGCCAGCGCCCATGAACAGAGTCGAAAGTAACTAAATGCGCCAATGTGGTGGCATCGCCAGCGGGATCATTGATTTTTACAAACTCCACTTCATCCCAATCGAATGCTGCTCGAAAAGACAAACGTCCCATGCGGCCAAAGCCATTAATACCGACTTTAATGGTCATAACAATCTCCTATTTATTCAAAGTAACTAAGAAAACCAATGGCGAGTGCGGTTGGCAAACCACACTAAGCTCAACATAACAGGCACCTCAACCAAAACACCAACAACCGTCGCTAGTGCCGCACCTGAATGTAGTCCGAATAATGAAATAGCAACAGCAACAGCGAGTTCAAAAAAATTGGAAGTACTAATCATGCAAGCAGGAGCTGCTACATTGTGGGGGAGTCTCATTCGATGCGCGATAAAGTAGGTTGCTGCAAAAATTCCGTAAGTTTGAATTAGCAACGGAATGGCAATGAGCACAATGGCTTGTGGGTTGGTTATAATTGTTTGTGCTTGAAAGCCAAACAATAGGATTACGGTGGTCAGTAAGCCAATAATCGACCATGGCTTCAGTGTCGAAAGCAAACGAGCGAGTGCCTGATGATCTTCTTTTTTATCCACAATCTTTCGAGTGGCTGCGCCTGCTACAAGAGGAAGCACGACATATAACAAGACAGATAAAAGCAGAGTATTCCAAGGAACCGTGATATCAGTAATGCCGAGCAAGAAACCCGCAATCGGAGCAAATGCGAATATCATAATGATGTCGTTTACTGATACCTGAACCAACGTGTAATTGGGGTCCCCTTTTGTTAATTGACTCCACACAAATACCATTGCCGTGCACGGGGCAACCCCAAGTAATATCATACCTGCAATATATTCAGTCGCTGTTTGCGGATCTACCCAATCTGCAAAGATCCCTTTAAAAAACAACCAGCCTAAAAATGCCATGGTAAAAGGTTTTATTAACCAATTAACGACCAATGTAAGGATGAGTCCCTTTGGCTTAGTGCCTACATTTTTCAATGATAAAAAATCTATTTGTATCATCATTGGATAAATCATTAACCAAATTAATACGGCAATAATTAAGTTGACGTGAGCAAATTCGAAGTCTGCAATAGCGGAAAAAAAACTTGGGATAATGTTGCCCAGAAAAACGCCAAGCATGATTGCCAAGCCGACCCAAATACTAAGATAACGTTCGAATACTCCCATTTTATTCAGCCTTTCCTAACTGCTCGATTAGCTCGGACAATTCCTGATGTGAACTATGATCAATGGCATTTACTAGCATTCGAATACGTGTTTCTAAGATTAAAAATACTTTGTCAAAAATAACGTCTTTTTCTTCCGCGGGTAATTTGGTCGGATCGGGTAATCCCCAGTACCCTTTAATAGCTTTGCCAAACCAAATAGGGCAAGTTTCGCCAGCGGCTTGATCACACACAGTAATAACGATACTGCGGCAGGCATTATGCGTACAAAGAAAGAGTATTTTCATAGTGTATTTCCCATGATTATGCACAGCATGATTGGGCTCGTTGTGGACGATTCCCCATTTCCTCAAGTGCGATAATGTTATCCGCCAAGAAGTCTGGATTGTTTTGGAGTGTCTCAGACAAAACAGTGTGTATCCACTGAAAGAGCGCTTGATTGATGCTATAAAAAACCCATTGACCTTGTCGTCTGTCTGTAAGTAGTTCGCAATTTCGTAACTGAGCCAAGTGGCGAGAAATTTTGGGCTGACTTTCATTGAGAGCCTGCATAAGTTCACAGACACATAACTCTTTTTCTTGGTGAATCAGTAGGATGCATCGCAAACGTGTTTCGTCAGCGAGGCACTTGTAAAATGTTATAGGGTTCAAAGGATGCTCCTTTATGCTATGGGACCATAAGACGGTTAAGCCTGATGGTATTGGCAATGTTAATACATATGTTTTTTAGAATATATGAAAATTAATATATATGAAAAAAAATATAAGATGCGTGTTTTGTCATCTTTCTGTCATGTACATCTTTCATTATGAATTTATTCAGTTTTAAACAATCCACTTGTGAGGGTACTACTTATGAATAAAAGCAAACTTCTTATTACCATGTTGTTAGGCGCCTCTTTAGCTGCCTGTGCTTCTACAGCGACAGAAACGTCTATGGCCGCCAAATACGATATCGACGGATTTAAAACACAAATTGAAGACGGTCGCCTTTGGGTGTTTGAGGACGGCTCTGAAGAATTGGCCTTCTTCAAAAAACACGGCGAGCCAGCAAAGCAGTTTACTAACATAGGTGCCGGCCCAGAGGGCATGACAGTCAAGGCGGCAAGCCAAGAGTCTTTAGACAAATACCTAGCAGCCATCTCTGGAGGTTCTGAGTTTGACATCAAAGGCTTCAAAACGAAAATCGAAGATGGTCGTCTATGGGTATTTGAAGAAGGTTCTGAAGATTTAGCTTTCTTTGAAAAACACGGTGAACCAGCTAAACAGTTTACCAGTATTGGTACAGGCCCAAATGGCATGACAGTGAAAGCTGCTAGCCAAGAAACCTTGGATAAGTATCTTTCTACTTATAAAAAGTAAATACAAGCATAGCTATTTATTGGAAGATTGCTTGGCGTACAAAGACTAATAAGCCCCAACAGAACAAGATAGTTTTGTTGGGGCATTTTTATTTCAAGAAGAACAGGCACATCATCCGCAATCTCGCTGATTACCAAAAGTACGCGGATACTCAGAGACATAGACTTGCTCACGCAAATAGCAGCAAAAGTCTGATTCATGTAGCGATAAAATGGCGTTGTTTTAATCTAGTTAATTGTAGGGTAAAAAAATCCCCTAGACGAAAACACCTAGGGGAATGATTAACACAACAAATTCAGGTTAGAGCTTGTTGTTAAATTGGCTCACCGCATCAACAACTTGCTTTGCGCCAACTTGGATATCGTTCATGACATCACCAGCATCGTTAGACAGCTTTAGTGCTGTTTTCGCTTTTTCCATGCTTTCTTCGATCATGGATACAGCCTGTTCGGTGAGTTTTTTATTGTCACTTACCACTTTAATAATTTCTTCCGTCGCGGAACTGGTTCTAGACGCGAGCTGTCTGACCTCATCCGCAACAACAGCAAAACCGCGGCCTTGTTCACCCGCTCGCGCGGCTTCAATTGCTGCGTTAAGCGCAAGTAAGTTGGTTTGATCCGCTATACCGCGGATGCTTTCCACTAATTCAGACACCTTCATGGACTGCGTATTCAACTCAAAAATACCCTGACCAGCAGTGCCCATTTGATGAGACAACTCATTCATTGTTTTAATGGTCGACTCAATAACCTGTTTACCAGAGACCGCACTCGCATCGGTTTTCTTCGAAATCTCGAAGGCAATTTCAGAGGTTTCTGAAATTGCAAACTCACGGTTCATTTGCTCTGTAATCACAGTCGCCAATTTAATGACCTTGTACAATTTACCGCTGTCATCATGAACCGGATTGTATGACGCCTCTAGCCACACCACATTGCCACGGCTATCAAAACGTTTAAATCGTTGAGACACGAACTTCCCATTTTTTAGCTGTTGCCAAAAATTAGAAAAAAACATTTGCTTCCTTTCCTAAGTTCAGTTCAGCTAACCTTAATGGTGGCCTGTCATAATTTAATCAATAAAGCAGAGAACGAAATTTTATACAATAGACGTACAAAAAACATTATGTAAATCCGTCAATTCAGTTTATAAACTAAGCTATATGCCCTCTTTTATTGGATCCTATTTACATGCCTAGTGATGACTTTATCGACCTGCTCAAATTGCTTATTCGCGCGCCCAGTGTGGTGGGCGCCGAGCATTCGTTTTTCCGCGTGTTACAACGCGAACTGGAAGAGCGAGGGGCAAAAGTCACTTGGTACGAAGGTTTATTGGTTGCCCAAGGCAGCGATCCGTTTAGCACCATGTTCTCTGCGCACATTGATCGTCATGGCTTGGTGTGTACGGGCCCGAATGAATTCCAATACGCCGCGTTTGTTTCAGCTAATCGCACCGATTTGTTGAATAACTCGGTTTCTGAGGAGTTGATGACCAAGGTTACAGAGCGTTTCAACCATGAAGAAATCTACGCCTACGAGCCTTGGTCTGGCGTATACCGTGGCAAAGGCACCATTAAAAGCTCATACGTTTGTGAATTTCGTAACAACTTAATTTTCGAAACAGAAGGCTTAGAGAGCGTTGTCGCTGGCACTCCCATTGCGTTTAAAGACCAATTACATGTAGTTGATAATCGCTTAGAAGGTCAGTTAGACAACGTGATTTCAGCCGCGGCTTTGGTGCATCTTTTTGACCATGGTTTCAAAGGCACCGCCTTTTTTACCGCACAGGAAGAAGCAGGAAAAAGCTGGCGCTATTTGCTTGAGTGGTTCCGCCGCTTTGGTGGCTCAACCAACCGCTTGTTTGTGGTGGATACCAGCCCATTTCCCAACGTAGAAGCCGCCAATGAACAGCTTCTGGTACTTAGGGAAAAAGACGCCAACGCGACCTTTAATAAAGACAGCACCAAGCTTCTTGAAGAACTGTGCGTCAAAAACAACGTCAGTTATTTATACAAGAACCGTTATGTAGAAAATGAAAACGCCAAACGTGCTGAGCAAGGTTTGCCGCCAAGTTCTCTTGGTAGTACCGAGCTTGGCCGCATTATCGCCGCATCCAATGGCTTGGTAGATGGCACAACCATTCAAATCCCCACCATCGGCTACCACACCATGCATGAATCAGCGGCGGTAGAATCCGTGAATGCGTTTTTGAATATGTTAAAAGTTGTGTCGAATATTTAGATTCACCAGATTCTATTATTACAATTAGAAGCAACACATCAAAAATCCCGTTTCGATATATAAATTCGAAACGGGATTTTTTACGATTGAGGCAAAATACCCACCCCAAGGGGCGAGGCATCGGTGTTTTATTGGATTAACGCTAGCTATATACATACGTCATTCCCGCGAAGGCGGGAATCAATCAATTATGCTCACCAAAAACAACCCTATTTAGACAACACCACTGGTTTCCCGCCTTCGCGGGAATGACAATCGTGACTATAGTTATTCGCGCCACGAGCAGCGAGCAATGACACCCGAAGAGATTAATTCGACAATAAAGCCAGCTCTTTTCGAATGATGTCTGCGCCAGCGCTCAAGGCATGTAGTTTGCCTCTTGCAACCTCACGCGGCAACGGCGCCATGCCACAGTTAGTACAAGGATAAAGCTTGTCGGCGTCCACAAACTGCAGGGCTTTGCGCAGAGTATTAGCGACTTCCTCTGGTGTCTCAATGGCATGGTTTGCCACGTCGATGGCGCCGACCATGACTTTTTTACCGCGGATCAATTCGAGCAATTCCATTGGCACATGAGAGTTATGACATTCAAGCGAAATAATATCGATGCTGGATTGTTGCAGCTTAGGAAAGGCTTCTTCATATTGTCGCCATTCAGACCCCAACGTCTTTTTCCAATCCGTATTGGCTTTGATGCCGTAGCCATAACAAATATGTACTGCGGTTTCGCATTTAAGGCCTTCGATGGCGCGTTCTAAACACGCGATGCCCCAATCATTCACCTCATCAAAAAAAACATTAAACGCGGGCTCATCAAACTGGATGATATCTACACCAGCGGCTTCTAACTCTTTGGCTTCTTGATTGAGAATCTTGGCAAATTCCCACGCGAGCTTTTCGCGGCTTTTATAATGATCATCATAAAGCGTATCAATCATCGTCATTGGGCCTGGCAGCGCCCATTTAATCGGTTGCTTGGTTTGCTGACGTAGAAACTTAGCATCTTCAACAAACACAGGCTTGATGCGACTGACAGGGCCAACCACCGTCGGCACGCTCGCATCATAACGATCACGAATTCTCACCGTCTGACGATTCTCAAAATCCACACCGCTGAGGTGCTCAATAAAGGTGGTCACGAAGTGTTGGCGCGTTTGTTCTCCATCACTAACAATATCAATGCCCGCCTGCTGTTGCTCTTGCAGCGAGATACGCAGCGCATCCTGTTTGCCATCAACTAATTGATCACCTTCTAATTTCCAAGGCGACCAAAGCGTTTCTGGTTCTGCCAGCCATGTGGGTTTAGGCAAACTGCCGGCTGTTGACGTGGGTAGAAGTGTGTTATTCGTCGCTGTTGTCATAATAAAAATACCGTCTATTAAATGTAATATTGACCAAGTCGTCATGGATTCTAGCGTTTATGCGTAATTCGCAGCCCACTGCTCAAGTAGCCTTTGGTGAGGTTTTATAAAGTGCTGTTCAGCAAATTTGCCTTGCTCACTCGCCAATTGGCTACGCTCTTCACGGTCATAAACAATTTGCGTTAGAGAGTGATCGAGGTTGTTTAAGTTGGGTTGATAGCACTTTCCAGCGACCGCGTTAGCATTGTAGATTTCTGGTCGGTAGATTTTCTGGAAAGTTTCCATCGTGCTGATGGTGCTAATCAGCTCAAGATTGCTGTAATCGTTCAGCAAGTCACCCACAAAATAAAACGCCAGCGGGGCTGCACTGTTGGCAGGCATAAAGTATCGAACCTTCAAGCCCATCTTCTGGAAATAATGTTCGGTCAAAGAGGTGCCACTTGGTTCATATTCAACGCCCAAGACCGGATGCTGGTTTCCTGTTCGCTGGTACGTTTTGTTGTCTGAAACACTCAGACAAATAACAGGTGGTTTGCTAAAATTTTCTTTAAAGCTGTCTGATGCCACAAAGCTTTTAAAGAGTTTTCCATGCAGATCGCCAAAATTTTCGGGGATGCTAAATTCTTTTTGACCTTTGTTATGGTTTGGTAGCAAAACGCTGAAGTCATAATCACGCACATAAGAAGAGAAATTGTTTCCTACAATGCCTTCGATACGCTGCTCAGTGTGATGATCAAAAATATTCGTCTTCAAGATTTCAATGGTTGGAAAGGACTGGCCTTTTCCTTCGATATCAACATCAACCGAAATGATTTCAAGCTCAACAGTGTAACGATCTCCCTTTGCGTTATCCCAATGCGCCAAGGTATTAAAACGATTGTTAATCATCCTTAATGCGTCACGTAAATTCTCTTGTCTTCGCTCTCCCCTAGCCAAATTCGCAAAGTTCGTTGTGATGCGAGTATTGCTAGAAGGACGATAGCTTTCATCGAAACAAATGCTCTTAATGGTAAAGGTAAAATCGTTATTCATGGTGATCTGATATCCTATTTTCTGAAGTGAAATAGGGATCTATTCCTTGTTCTCACTTGCCAGTTTGTTGATTGTTGGCGATTGGCCTAACTATTCTCTGAGTACTGTTATACGCAACTACAAACATGAACAAAAATGAATTAAATTTAAATATAATGAATTATATTCATGATTCAAAAATAGACACAGCACGAAGCAGTTACTTTTTCTCGAGAATAAATAGATTGGGAAAGACGAGAACGCCCTAGCTAGAGCGTTGTTTTATCGGACTCTAATCAACAAGGGAAAACGGAATAACCGGACAATTGAGCACAATATTGGTCCGTTCGATGGTGACCAAGCCCTGATCTTCAGCCGTAAGAATGGCTTCTTCAGACCTAAGCTCTGTTGCCTTACTTGGGTCTTTCCATACAACGACGTACATCAACCAAAGTGGTGAGTAATGAGTATCTTGACTTTCATAGCCTAATGGCTCAGGAACCGACGCAAATACACTCCACGCTTGCTCTTGATTTGGAAAAGCATACACACGCTCCAATACCGTTTTGACTTGGGGCGGTTTGGGATAATTTGGCACGGCATCACGCAACCGAGGCGCATAATTGGCATTTTTGGCTTTTGCCACCGCTTGATCTGATACATCGGTAGTAATGTAGCGAACTTCTTTGCCATCATGCCAGCCGTGCAACAAAGGCAAGCTAACCTGAGGCGTATCTTTCATAACGCTGCAAGCAGACAATACACACGCAAAAACAATGGCAAACACACTTTTAACTATCATGTATGTGAACGTCCTTAATAAGGTTAATTTTCTCATCCATTCTAACCTCGCAATCATTCTTCATTTTCGTCTTTTAACTTCGCGTATTTATAAACCGTGTTCCGGCTCACTCCAGCGGTTTTGGCGGTTTGCGAGACATTGCCTTTGAACTCGTTTAAGAGCCTAGGTATCAAGTCTTCTAACGGTTCATCTTGTTCGCTGGCAGCCTTTGATGATGCTGAATCATCAACTTGCCCCATGGCATCGAGGTCGTCAAAAAAATCATCAGGCAAATGCCATTCTTCTAGCTCTTCCTCATCGGCCATTGCCATGCCGACTTTTAATACATGAGCGAGTTGACGCATGTTCCCCGGCCAAGGATGTCTAACCAATAATTCAAGCATATCTGACGATAAAGCAGGGCCGGGCTCTTCTTTTCGCAGACGTTCATGCAAATAACGAATCAATTCAGCCTTGTCGGTACGTTCACGTAATGCTGGTAATTCGATGTTTAACCCTGAGATTCGATAATATAAATCTTGGCGAAAGCGCCCTTCTTTCACTTCTTCTTTTAAGATGCGATTGGTGGCGGAAATCAGTTTAATGTCCACAGGAAACGCTTCAGTAGAACCCAACGGTGTGACTACTCTTTCTTGTAAAACACGCAATAAACGCGACTGCACAGCCATCGGCATTTCACCGATCTCATCGAGAAATAATGTACCACGATGGGCACGACGAATCAGGCCAATAGAGCCGCGATTTTGTGCGCCAGTAAAAGCGCCTTTTTCATAACCAAAAAGTTCAGACTCAACTAGTTCTGCCGGAATCGCTGCGCAGTTTACTGCGACTAACATCTCTTTAGAACGAGAGCTATGATAGTGCAAACTGCGAACAAATATCTCTTTTCCCGCCCCTGTTTCACCATGAATCAAAATAGGAATGTCTTTTTCCATGATCTTATGAGCTTGACGAACAAGACGCTCTACACGCTCATCACCATGCTGCAGTTCGGCTAAAGGAATCACATTATCGGGGATATCAAGCACGCCAATATCGTCTGTCTTTTTGACCTTTTCTGCTTTTTCAAGCTCTGGTTTTTTTTCATTCATAACAAGGGGTTCTGGCTGTATTGGTGCCACATAATCTGTGCGCTGACGGAAGTCAGGCACACGCATAATTTGTTGCACCGGCGGAATCACTTTGACGTAAAACTGATAGCGCCCCATGGCGATCAATTTCATGGGCAAACTGAATGGATGATGTTTGATTTCCCGCATTTGAATGTCAAACACTTGATTGATGTTCAGCAAAGCCAAATCGCGAGCCAAAACCACTTCGGCACGACGGTTAGCCGACACAATCGTGCCGTTTTCATCCAATACCAAAATACCCGACCAATGACTGTCCAAACTGACCACGTTGGTATTAAAGCTGAGAATAAAATGCTCTTGCTGAAAAGCCGAAAATATCAGGCGATTTTCCACGCTGAGCGACATGAGTTTCACCATGCCGAACGTGTGATCCTGTGGAAGGTACGCGTCTGAAGAAATGTCGAGCACGCCGACCAAATCGTTTTTTGTGTTGTAGATGGGCGAGGCCGAACCGACCATAAAACGATTGGCACGCAAAAAGTGTTCGTCGCGCCCCACTTGAATCGCTTCACCAGTGATCAAAGCGGTGCCAATGGCGTTGGTGCCGACGCCCATTTCAGTCCACTGATTGCCACCGATCAAGCCGTGTTCCGCAGCGCTGCCAAAGCGTGGTTGCCCCCATGTGTTCAACACGTGTCCTTGGCGATCCGCCAGAACAATCATGCAGGCGGAATTGCTGAGAATATTTTCGTAGTAAGGCAGCACTTCGTTTTCAGTGGTTTCCAATAGGCTGCGATGCTGATCGATTAGATCCGTCAAAGTGCCTTTTGGCAAGGTTGCAAAGTCTGGACGGCTGCCATGCTCCAGACCAAATTGTTCACAACGATACCAAGACGCTTGGATTCGCTCTTTGTGTGACTGGGTTGTCATTGACTGCGGGTCTAGACTGCCGCGGCTCAGCTCGGCTTGTTGTTTTTGTTTTTCTTCGTCTTGCATTTCCAACTCCACAACAGCATGCAAAACCCCATACTGTGCACGAAATGTTCATTGTTTTAACGAACTGTAAACACTTTGAACACTCGTGAACAGCCCCTGTTCGAAAGTGAAAATCGCTTAAAAAGACCAGAAAACCAAAATAAGTCTATATTTTTCAATGGTTTAAATAAAACCAATCGTATAAAAATATTTTTGGCATGGCTTTTGTAATGTATTTACTCATCACGGTACGTTCGGTTTTGATCTTGTGCATGCCTGTTGGCGAATCACTTAAAAACAAACCCGGTCGTACACGAAAAAAATAACAACAAAAAAGGTACGTACAATGTCTCTGACGCTGCAGAATGTATCGCGCGTTGTTGAAGGCGAGACGTGGATCGACGATGTGAATTTGTCTCTCGAACCCGGCTCATTCAACGTTTTGCTTGGCCGCACGCTGTCTGGCAAAACCACGCTGATGCGCCTTATGGCCGGTCTTGATCGACCTACCAAAGGTAAAATCCTCATGAATGGGGTGGACGTAACAGGGGTGCCTGTTCGCGAACGCAACATTTCCATGGTGTATCAACAGTTCATCAATTACCCCAACCTCACGGTTTACGAAAACATCGCTTCGCCTCTTCGTTTGGCCAAAATGGATGAAAAAGAAGTCGACCGTCGTGTGCGTGAAACCGCCGAAATGTTACGCATCGATCCTTTCCTTGATCGTTTGCCATTACAACTGTCTGGTGGTCAGCAACAACGCACGGCGATGGCAAGAGCCTTGGTAAAAGACTCGCAAATCATCCTCTTTGATGAGCCTCTGGTGAACCTCGATTACAAACTGCGTGAAGAACTGCGCCAAGAACTGCGCGCCTTGTTCAAAGCCCGTAATTGCATCGCCATTTACGCCACAACCGAACCTAACGAAGCCTTGGCGTTGGGCGGTAACACCGCCGTTTTGAACGAAGGCCGCTTATTGCAAATGGGGCCAACCGCCGAAGTTTACCACCAGCCAAAAGACATCATTACCGCAGAAATGTTCTCTGAACCGCCCATTAACGTGGTTCCGGGCAAAGTCAGCGAAGAGGAAGTGACCTTCGATGACACCGTGCATTTTCGTTTAAACAGCGACTTGCGCCGTCTTGCGCCGGGCGATTATCAGTTTGGTGTACGCGCGTCTCACATTGGTTTGGTGCCACACTCTGACGACGATTTAGAGTTGCCAGTTCGTGTGGATTTAGCAGAGATCAGTGGCTCCGAAACCTTCCTACACGTGCACAATCCACACTTTGATTTAGTGCTTCATCTGTCTGGTGTTCATGCCTATCAAGTGGATCAAGAAATTAAGGTCTACTTCCCAACGCACAAGCTGTACGCCTTTGACGCTCAAGGCAAGATGGTGCATTCCCCAGCACGAATGAGGGATCAATAATCATGGCTTCTATAACCTTAAATGCCTTAGCGCATACCTATACCGACAATCCAACCAAACCCGAAGATTACGCCATTCGTGAAATGACGCATGTGTGGGAGCAAGGCGGCGCATTTGCTCTGCTAGGGCCATCTGGTTGCGGCAAATCCACACTGCTGAACATTATTTCGGGCTTATTGGAACCTTCCGATGGCGAAGTCTTGTTCGACGGCAAACGCGTCAATGAGCTGAAACCCGAAGAACGCAATATTGCGCAAGTTTTCCAGTTCCCAGTGGTGTACGACACCATGACGGTATTTGATAACTTGGCTTTCCCGCTGCGTAACATTGGCGTACCGGAATACAAGGTGAAGTCGAAAGTTTACGAAGTCGCCGAGATTCTTGAGCTGTCTGACCAACTGACACGCAAAGCCAAAGGTTTATCTGCGGATCAGAAACAAAAAGTCTCCATGGGCCGCGGTTTAGTACGCGACGATGTGTCGGCGATTTTGTTTGATGAACCACTCACCGTTATCGACCCTCAACTGAAATGGAAGCTGCGCCGTAAGCTCAAACAAATCCATGAACAGTTCAACATAACCATGGTGTATGTGACGCACGATCAGCTCGAAGCTTCTACTTTCGCGGACAAAATTGCCGTGATGTACAACGGGCAGATCGTCCAGTTCGGTACGCCACGAGAACTATTCGAAAACCCAGCGCACACCTTTGTTGGCTACTTTATTGGCAGCCCGGGGATGAACTTTTTTGACGCCGAGCTAAAAAGCCAAGGCGATCAAAAAGCGGCCTTGATGTTTGGCGATCATGAGATTTCCGTCAGCGATGCCATGCTAACCCGCTTACACGCCATGGGCGCAGACAAAGTCACCATGGGCATTCGCCCCGAGTTTGTGCATGTCTGGGACGGCAAAAACAACGACGCGTTCCCAGTGGATGTGGACTACGTGGAAGACCTTGGTACCTACAAAATTCTGTCTTTCTTATTCAACGGCCAAGTCATGAAGGCTCGCCTGAGCGAAGACCAGAAAGTGCCATCAGGTCAAATCTATGTGAGCTTTCCGGAACAATGGACCAAGGTCTACGTGGATGACTATTTGATCGACATCGCCGATCAAGCCGCTGTGAACGACACGGTTGAGGAGACTGACCATGCAAACTAAAGTTGAAAACAACAAGGCGTGGTTCCTTGTTCTGCCGGTTTTCTTGATCGTGGCGTTCTCTGCCATCATTCCATTAATGACGGTGGTGAACTATTCGGTACAAGATATTTTTGACCCTTACACGCGCTACTTTGTTGGCACGGAATGGTTCAAACAAGTCATGCTGGACAGCCGCTTGCACGAAGCATTACTGCGTCAATTCCTGTATTCCTTCACCATTTTGGCCATCGAAGTGCCATTGGGGATTTGCGTCGCCTTGATGATGCCGACCAAAGGCCGTGGCGCTTCGTTGTCGCTGATATTAGTGGCCATTCCTTTGCTGATTCCATGGAACGTGGTTGGGACTATTTGGCAAATTTTCGGCCGAGCAGACATCGGGTTGTTTGGTGCCTTTATGAGCGGCATCGGTGTCGATTATAACTATGCGTCAGACCCAACCGATGCTTGGTTAACCGTAGTGTTGATGGACGTGTGGCATTGGACGCCATTGGTTGCCTTATTGTGCTACTCCGGACTGCGCGCCATTCCAGAAGTGTATTACCAAGCGGCGCGTATTGATCAAGCGTCTCGTTGGGCAGTGTTCCGCTATATCCAGTTACCTAAGCTCACTAACGTATTGATTATTGGTGTGTTATTGCGCTTTATGGATTCTTTCATGATCTACACCGAGCCCTTCGTTCTCACCGGTGGCGGCCCTGGTAGTTCCACGACCTTTTTGAGTCAGTCCTTGGTACAGCAAGCCATCGGCCAGTTTGATCTTGGCCCTGCAGCGGCGTTCTCGTTGGTGTACTTCTTAATCATCTTGCTCGTGTGTTGGGTGTTCTACACCACCATCATGAACATGCAAAAAGACAAGTAGGAGCGGATTATGACTCAGTCATCTACAACACCTATCTCACACAATAAAGGCATTACCAAAGAGCAAGCCCCCGTGTATAGCCGTGCGGAACGAAAAGCACGCAATGCCAACCTTCGTGGTCGCTTTGGTTTGGTTCTGTACGTCGTTTTGTTGCTTTTACCCATCTATTGGTTGGTAAACATGTCCTTCAAAACCAACACCGAAATTCTCAGCGGATTGTCTTTCTTTCCGGCGGATTTCACCTTGGAGAACTACGCCAAAATCTTTGGTGACGCGACCTGGTACATGGGTTATGTGAACTCAATCTTTTACGTGTCCATGAACATGGTCATCAGTTTGATCGTTGCTTTACCGGCGGCGTACGCGTTCAGTCGCTATAAGTTCATTGGCGATAAGCACATGTTCTTTTGGTTACTGTCGAACCGTATGGCGCCACCAGCGGTGTTTTTATTGCCCTTCTTCCAGCTGTATTCGTCAGTGGGTTTGTTCGATACGCACATTGCTGTGGCCTTAGCACACTGCTTGTTCAACGTGCCATTGGCGGTGTGGATTTTGGAAGGATTTATGAGCGGCGTACCGCGCGAAATAGACGAAACCGCGTACATCGATGGTTATTCGTTCCCGAAATTTTTCATGCGTATCTTCATCCCCTTAATTCGCTCCGGTATCGGTGTGACGGCTTTCTTCTGCTTTATGTTCTCTTGGGTAGAGCTGTTGTTAGCGCGAACGTTAACGTCGGTCGATGCCAAGCCCATTGCGGCCATTATGACGCGAACCGTGTCGGCATCTGGGATGGATTGGGGGCTGCTCGCTGCGGCCGGTGTACTGACTATTCTTCCGGGTATGTTGGTCATTTATTTCGTTCGTAACCATGTGGCGAAGGGCTTTGCCCTTGGTCGAGTGTAAGGAGAATTACAATGGCTTGGATGTCTTGGACATTACCCACTGCTCTGTTTTTTATTGGTATTGCTGTGATTTTGGTCGGTATGACCACATGGCAAATACTCTCACCTTGTGTGGAACGTCGTGGCTTTTTGCCCTTGGCCACCACACGCGGTGATCGCTTATTCATTGGCCTGCTTAGCAGCGCTTTTATCCACCTTGCATTCGTTGCGTTAACGGATGTGAACATCGCGGTGGCAACCGCCCTGTGTGCATTTTGGATGATCATCCTGATGCGTTGGGGCTAGTCAGCGTCCTTATCAGTCGCGCTTATCAATAAGAACAATGGAATCTCTGGCAAGGAAGCCGCTTACAAAAACCAAAAAGAAACACCAAACTTAGTTGAGGTAAAACATGCACTACAATAAGAAAAAAATTGCACTCGCCGCCTTACCCTTTGCTGTTATGTTGCACTCTGCCAATATCTGGGCCGATGCATACTCCGACGCAGCAGAAAAGTGGGTAGACAGCGAATTCACCGTCTCCACACTGACCAAACAACAACAGCTTGATGAAATGCATTGGTTTACCGAAGCCGCGAAAAAATTCCGTGGCATGGAAATCAACGTCGCGTCTGAAACCTTAACGACTCACAAATACGAGTCTCAAGTGTTGGCAAAAGCCTTCCAAGAAATCACTGGCATCAAGGTCAATCATGACTTGATCCAAGAAGGTGACGTGGTCGAAAAATTGCAAACCCAAATGCAGTCTGGTCGTAATATTTACGATGCTTACGTGAACGATTCCGACTTGATCGGTACGCATTTCCGTTACGGTAAAGTCGTGCCTATCTCTGACATGATGGCTGGCGACGGTAAAAACTTTACCTCTCCTACGCTAGATCTTGCTGATTTCATTGGTTTGGATTTCACTACAGGGCCTGACGGCAAACTTTACCAATTGCCAACACAGCAGTTTGCCAACCTATATTGGTTCCGTGCCGATTGGTTTGCGCGCCCGGATTTAAAAGCTAAGTTCAAATCCATTTATGGCTATGAGCTGGGTGTACCAGTGAACTGGTCCGCTTACGAAGACATTGCTGAATTCTTCACTGACAAAGTGAAAAACATCGATGGCGAGCGTGTATACGGTCACATGGATTACGGCAAAAAAGACCCATCTCTAGGCTGGCGTTTCACGGATGCGTGGTTCTCTATGGCGGGTGCGGGCGACAAAGGCACGCCAAATGGATTACCCGTGGATGAATGGGGTATTCGTATCAAAGATGCGTGCTCACCAGTTGGTTCAAGCGTTTCTCGTGGCGGCGCAACCAACGGCCCTGCGGCCGTATACGCGACAACAAAATACGTTGAATGGTTGCGTAAGTACGCGCCACCAGAAGCACAAGGCATGACGTTCTCTGAATCTGGTCCAGTACCGGCTCAAGGCGGCGTGGCTCAGCAAATTTTCTGGTACACCGCCTTTACGGCTGACATGACAACCAAAGGCTTACCTGTTGTGAACGAAGATGGTTCACCAAAATGGCGCATGGCACCGTCCCCGGTTGGGCCATACTGGGAAGAAGGCATGAAGAAAGGGTATCAAGACGTGGGTGCTTGGACTTTCATGAACTCGACACCAGACGACCGTCGTCTAGCAGCCTGGTTGTACGCTCAGTTCACAACGGCAAAAACCGTTTCTTTGAAGAAAACACTCGTCGGTCTAACGCCGATTCGTGAGTCAGACATCAACTCTCCAGAAATGGCAGCAGCAGCGCCAAAATTGGGTGGTTTGGTTGAATTCTACAAAGGACCAGCGCGCAAACAGTGGTCACCAACAGGGATCAACGTGCCGGATTATCCTAAGTTAGCTCAGCTTTGGTGGCAGTACATTTCGCAAGCGGCAAGCGGCGAAGCCACTCCACAAGAAGCGCTTAACGGCCTAGCCGCCGCGCAGGATAAAGTAATGGAACGTCTAGAACGCGCTAACGTGCAACCTCTATGTGGACCAAAACTGAACAAACCGCGTGACGAAGCGTACTGGTTGGCACAACCAGGCGCTCCGAAAGCGAAATTGGCGAATGAAAAACCACAAGGCGTAACCGTCTCTTATGACGACCTACTGCGCTCTTGGGAATAATATTCGTTATGTGATTTTCCCAGCACTCTGAACGTTTGACCGGCCTTGGCCGGTCTTTTTTTTGCTGTTAAGAAGCGGAAACGTCTGCGTCATACTGTCAATGTGTGGTGTGTTCGTCGTCCTTCATCAATGCTTTTAGCTCATCCTGTAAGCTTTCGATTTTTTCCGCCAATATATGCTGTTGTGATGAAGGGATTTGGGCTATGTCTTGAAGGGATACTTTTTCTAGATCTTCGAGCAGATTCACTAAACGTGCGATACTGTTATCTTTTCTGTTCATGCTGGTTCTCTCCATAGATGGCATGTGGAATGTCTAACAATAGACAATATTTTGGAAATTACTCTGTCATAAATAAGAAAATTTATGTAAAAAACGGAAAAACTCACCATAAAACTGACACGAAACAACTTCAATTCATGCCAGTTTACGTTAAACAATAGGGATTATGTTTATAGGTAAAGCTAACAGCCACCTTTTTTAGCTTGTCCTGGAGGGCAAAACTTACCCGAAGATCCGCTATCCTTGTGACCTTCATCACTCTTTGCTTCGATATCAATGCCAGCAAATTTCCCGCCCACTCGGTTTATCTCGCAACCGGTTAACGATACCAGACTGACTGCCATTATAAGTAAAGTGGCTTTCATTTTTATCTCCTCATTCTACGAATGGGCGAGCATAGCAAAGTACTTTTTTCTCAACTCCTAGCCTTACAAAGTCATGACTGTAATTTGCATTACCTAAAGATCGTTGACTGAATCCTTTCGAAGCCACCATCGATCAAACTAAAAGTTAATGAGTGGATCGAAAAAAACACTGCCTAATATCGGTCGCTAAAATAGGATAGGAATACCTACCAGAGCGCCTAATGGTATGATGGGTCTAAGAGACAAATCACAACGATGCTAACCCTGACAAGGACACCAATTCGATGACTGTACCTAAACAGGAAGACTTCCTAAACAAGGGTGTTCTTAAGCTCAACAATGTCATCGATGTTGAAAAGGTGGCTGATGTGCAAGCCCATTTTTGGCAGGAGGTTGACCGCAAGTTTGGCATTCAACTCGACGAGCCCAGTACATGGTTTTCCAATGCAAACAACCCTGTCGGAGACGCCCGTGCCAAACGGTTGAACGGCATGGGGTCGATAATGCGAGAGCTCAAAGCCTCGGGGAAATTAGACGATGTCGAGCGTGCGATCCAATCGGTTATCGATCAGGTATTTGTGGCTAATGCATGGCGTCCGTTAGATCTTTGGTATTCTTTGTTGAGTTTTCCTGGCTCAGAAGCGGTCTGGAATGTACCTCATAAGTCTTGGCACAGCGATGAGCCTTGTGTGGTTGGTGACGCTGAACCATGGAGCGTATTTGTCTTTGTGTTTCTAGATACTGTCACTGTAGACATGGGGCCAACAACCGTCATTTCTGGGTCTCATCGACGCGCGGAGCGTCTTGCAAAAACACTCGGGACATCCAATAACGAAGCATTAATAAACGCCTTTGAATCGGTGAACAGCGGATTGTTTGAGAATCCGAACGACGTAATCCTATTGCCTATGGATCAGGTGTTAGATCCCCTTGTTCAAGAAGACCCTTGGTTCCAAGCGCTGGTTAAAGAAGGCTCTCCTGATCAACGAATCCAACGATTCCTAGAAGAAGGCAATACGCTGCATGGCATCGAACAGAAAGCCATCCCATTGACCGGCGCAGCGGGCGACATCATCGTCATGGATCCACGCTGCCTTCACACCTTTTCTGCGAATGTGTCTAATCTTCCGAGACAAGTATTACGACTCGATTTTAGACGCCAATTATAATCTACCCTCCAAGGCTTTCATGACCACTATGACACGCAACGACAAACAGACAGATCAAACCGATGAGACGCTAGAGGCCGCAAGAAACGCGTTTGAAATCAGCGTATCTAACTTCTCTTCGGATCACACAGAAGTCGTTGAAAATATGCAAAAAGTAGTTGAAATATTACTGGCCAAAAAACAATTCGCCGAGGCGTTAAAAGAAATCGAGCAGTTAAAGACGCTGGCGACTTCGAACAAAAAGATCAAAATCGCCATGCTGGAAATGAAAGGACGCATTAAGCAGGTGGGCGCTAGATCCGGTTTTCGGTCTAGAGCCACCAAAAAATACGCAACGAAAAAACCTAAGAACGCTTAATCAAAGCGGAAACTAGAGGCTGTCCAGCCGCCAAAAAGCCCTTTATCGTGGTAGACGCACGTCGCTTTGCCTTTTTCAGCGGCACCAAGGGCAACCATGAGAGGAATCAAATGATCTTCTCGTGGATGACAAAGGCGGGCATAAGGGGCCTTGTCCCATTCCACTATGCTTGCACTGCGCTCAGCGGGCTCAGATTCTAATAAGGTTTCTTGCAACCACGCATCAAATTCCGTAGAGGGTTTGATGGCTTGTGGACCTCGTAACCCAAGGTTATGAAAACTCAATCCACTGCCGACAATTAAGACGCCTTCTTCACGTAAAGGCGCTAAAGCGCGACCTAACGCCATGTGTTCTTCTGGGTTTAGGTTCGATTTTAACGACAACTGAACCAATGGCATGTCAGCGTCAGGGTACATCACGGCCATAGGCGCAAACGCACCGTGGTCGAAGCCTTTTTTGTCATCCAGATCCACAGGAAATCCAGCACCTTTGATGAGTTCAGCGACGCGAGCCGCAACCTCTGGTGAACCCGGCGCTTGGTATTTGATCTCATAAGTATGCGCAGGAAAACCGTAATAGTCATATTCCATACCCGGTGCTGGATTGGACTGGACACCAAAGGTTTTGCGCTCCCAGTGACCAGAAATCATCAAAATGGCTTTGGGTTTCTCAGGCAATTCTTGTGTCATTCTGACCAAAGAGGCTTCAAGGTTTGCAAACATGGCGCGCATGTCTGTTATGTACGGCCAAGGGCCACCGCCATGGGAAATAAAATACGTGGGTAACATCATCATTCACCTCTAAAACTAGAATAATCCGCTATTTAGCAAGACGCTAAATACGCTTTATTTAATGCGATCAGTCTAGGTTGGTGACTTGGCTTGATCAATACGCATCCAGTTAACCCATCATTTCATTTTAATTAATAATTAAATCTGAAGTTTCATTTTTGTTTCTTTTAAATTAAAGAAATACCTATCATGACATCGCATTCAAATTTTAGTCTTGCGAAGAAACTTGCTGATTCAGCGGATAATCCGCAAAGCCCACCGCTAACACATCCAATGTCACGTTTTGAAAACGTTCCAGTAATAACGCTTCGGCTTCCATCAAGACATCGCTAATGGCTTGGTTTACCGCAATTTCAATAGGGCACGAGGTGTGTTCATCTGACAACCCAATGGTAAACACCGAGCTTTCGCCCAACGCATTATGAATATCCAACAGGGTGATCTCAGACAGAGGGGTCGATAATGTCCAACCGCCGCCGTGGCCTTTCACGGAGGTGACGTAACCCTTCTCTCGTAAACCCGCCATGGTTCGACGCACCACAACAGGGTTGGTATTGAGCATAGTGGCGATTTTATCGGAGGTGGCGGGCGCATCCAGCTGATCCATGTGAATCAACACGTGCAACATGCGGGACAAACGGCTGTCTTTTCTCATCAGTAATCTCATGGCGAATAACGATTGACGCATTCTAACTCAGTTTCTCACGAAACATTAAAAGTATCGTGAGTTGACTTTGGTATTTCATGTAACTTATGATGTTTCATATAAATCACCCACTTTCAAATGAAGGACTTATTCATGCCATTAGACGTTATTATCATTGGTGGAAGTTTTGCAGGATTATCAGCTGCGATGCAGTTGGCAAGAGGCCAAAGGCACGTCACCGTTATCGATGCTGGCGAGCCCAGAAACCGTTTCTCAGATGAATCCCATGGATTCTTTGGCCTAGACGGCGTCTCGCCTTTTGCCATTCAGCAAGAAGCCTACCGCCAATTACTTAACTACCCGACCGCCACCATAGTGCAAGGCAAAGCGACGACCGTCGAAAAACAGGCGCAAGGGTTCGATGTTACTCTGGAAGACGGCACACTTCTGAGCAGCAAAAAACTCATTCTCGCCACTGGGCTACGAGACGAAATTCCAGATATCCCCGGCCTGAAAGAGCGTTGGGGAGCGACGGTCATCCATTGCCCTTATTGCCACGGCTATGAAGTTCGCAACCAGCCACTTGGCGTTATCGCCACCAGCCCATTGTCCATTCATCAAGCTGGGATGATTCCCGATTGGGGGCCAACGACTTACTTTACCCAAGGCGAATTTGAGCCAGATGAAGAGCAACGAGCGTTTCTACTAAAACGCGGCGTTACCATTGAAAGCACGCCCGTGTTGGAAGTACTAGGGAGAGCGCCGGAGATGACATCAGTTTACCTTGCGGATGGTCGTACGGTACGCATTGCGGCGCTCTTTGTGGGGCCAAAAACACACATGTCGAGCCCCTTTGCCGAACAGCTAGGCTGCGAGTTTGAAGAAGGCCCAATGGGATTGGTCATCAAAACCGATGCGATGAAACACACCAGCGTCGACGGCGTATTTGCCGCTGGCGACGTGTCGAACCCAATGCAAAATGCCACGCTCGCCTCCGCGTCTGGCGTCATGGCCGGAGTGGGTGCGCATTTTTCGTTAATGCACGATTAGCCCTCTAAATCGAGTGAGGTGATCACACTGTTCACCTCACTTGCTTATTTCCAGCTAACGATTTTTCAAATGAAAACTTACTGTAATTAATGGCGTATTTTCTACACCCTTTGGTGTTCATTTGAGTGTTTCATTGCTGAGATACCGTCACATAAGTAAAGCTTACGTCATGATTGGGCAGAGGCGGTTCACGTCTATTTTTTTGCGCATTGTTGGCGGGGTTTTCAATCATAAAATTCCGCGTAATCTAACTAGCGAACAACACAACACTCTGTTCATTAGGAGAAAACAACATGATTACTTCTTTTAAAAAACGCACTTTATTCAGCGGCGCATTAATTGCTTCATCACTTGCCACTATGGCCTATGCAGAAACACCCAAACAAGGCATTACTTTTACACCCAGCATTGGCTACTACAACACAGATGGAAATCGACAAGCGGGCAACGACACCTCCTATTCCATTGGTGTCGGTTACCAAACCAACAGCCCTCTGGCATTGGAAGCGGTGTACTTACATTCAGACGCCAGCCGCAATGGCCGAGACAACGATTTAGATCAATATCGTGTGGACGGGCTCTACAGCCTACCTGCCTTCGACACCGTGAATTTAACACCTTACCTCGCGGCAGGTGTGGGCATAACGGATGTGGATGGAGACTCCAATAACTTACTGGTAAACGCCGGTGGTGGTGTGAAATACGCTATTAACAGCGACGTGGATCTTAGAGCAGACTTCCGTCTGGTGAAAGACATCGAAGACAACCATCTGGACAACGTAACGTCCATTGGTGTGCAGTACAGCTTTGGCATGCCGAATCAACAAACGACCAATTAATCGCACATGACATAATCGAATCATTCTCCCACATGGATGTGGTATTTTTTTGAACCGTCGATACAGACCAAAACGCCCAATGGTGACATTGAGCGTTTTGAGTTTTATCGATCAGGTTAAAAACTCACGGACACCCTGTGCGGCCAATCGGCCCGTCGCAAAACACGCCGTTAATAAATAGCCGCCCGTTGGCGCTTCCCAATCCAGCATCTCACCAGCACAAAACACACCGGGCATGGCTTTCAACATGAGTTTCTCATCGACACTGTTTTCACACACACCGCCCGCACTCGAGATCACTTCTTCAATGGGCTTGGTTTTGTAAAAACTTGCCGGCACGGCTTTTAAGCATCTCGCCAAAGTGTCAGGTGTCTGAAAGGCGTCTTTTGGAAATGCCTCGTACAGCAGCGCCGCTTTCACGCCGCTGATGCCCAAGGTGCGCTTCAAATACTTACTAAAGGATTCTTTTGGTTTCGTGTTACGCAGCTTTTGAATGACTTGCGCTTCACTTTGCAGAGGTAGGAAATCCATCAATAACGACGACCGACCGGACGCATTGATGCCGTCACGCAAATATTTAGAAAACGCATAAATCAGGCTGCCTTCCATGCCATCGCGGGTGACAATGCATTCGCCCTTTTTCGTCACGACACGTCCGTCTTCTAACGCAAAAGAAAACGCCACGTCTTTAAGAGGGCTGCCCGCAAACTTGGATTGTAAGTGCTCACTCCACTCGCTGTAAAAACCGCAATTGGCGCTTTGCAGAGGAGCGACATCAATGCCCTTTTCCGTCAACACCGGAAGCCAAGCACCGTCAGAACCCAACTTCGGCCAGCTCGCACCGCCCATTGCCAACACAATCGCATCCGCTTTTGCCGTCACGCTTTCACCAGCGTGATCAAAAACAACATCATTGACCGACAACGCGACCATTTTGTGGCGCATATGAAACTGCACACCCGCATCGCGTAAGCGTTTTAACCAGTTACGCAGTAATGGCGCGGCTTTCATGTCTTTGGGAAAAACGCGGCCAGAGGTACCAACAAAGGTTTCAATGCCTAACGCATGGATCCAATCGCATAAATCATCGGCATTGAAGTGACGAATCGACGTGTCCAGCCAATCGGCTTTGTCGTAGTAACGCTGAATGAATTCGGGGTACGCTTCGGAATGAGTGATGTTCATGCCACCCACACCCGCTAATAAAAACTTGCGGCACGCGCTGGGCTTAGCATCGTATACATGGACTTGATGACCTGCGGCACAAATCCCTTCTGCTGCCATCAGACCCGCTGGGCCCGCGCCAACAACAATGACTGTTTTTTGCGTTTGCACCGCATTTTGCATACTGACCCATACCCACTATAAAAAAACACGCATGATAAAGAATTTTCCCCCAAGCCCCAATGGCTAATCCACAAAGTTTAGGGTAATCGTTAGGACTTAGGTCGACTCTGCACTCCTGCGGTCAATGCCAAACGCATCGCTTCTTCCACGCCAATGTCCAGCTCTGTCAATCTATCGCGGGAAATATACAAGGTCATGCCGCCAATTTGATAACTCAATGGCACATAGACCCCCACCAGATCTTGGTCTGCAAACAATTGCTGTCCGGTTTTCTCACCAGTGATAAAGCCAATCACCTGCGCGCCATTCCATTCAATGGACACCACGCTTTTCATTTCCTTTTTTTCCGCCAAATTAAAGACCATCATCATGTCTTTAATCGCACCATAAATGGACTTCACTAACGGAATACGTTCGAAAATGTTATGGCTTAATTTCACCAAGTAGCGAATACCGTACAGGTTCACCAAAAAACCGGTTAACACCAACATGCCTAAGCTGGCGATCAAGCCTAAGCCGGGGAAATACAAGGCATCAGGAATCAGCAATAACAAGACCGGCTGAGCAATCGCCTCGCCCGTCGCCAACAACCAATAAATCAAATACACCGTTAACCCAATGGGCAAAACAGCCACTAACCCTTTTAATAACAAGGTAATCAATTTGTTCATTTTCATAAGGATCCTATTAAATTTTGTACAGCATACCGCAAGGTCTGTGCCACTCCTATGACTCTGACAAGAGTTGACGAAAAGATTGCCGAAACACTGTCAGCCTTATACCCTTTTGCACAATAACGACTTTATTGAGGTCTCTTACGGAGCAATAACATGAACTATAAACGCCTAGAAACCTTCGTCAGGGTTGCCTCGTTAGGCAATTTCCGTAAGGCCGCCGAACGACTGCACACCACACAACCCGCTATTTCAGCACGCATTTCAGGATTAGAAGAGGAGCTGGGCGTTAAATTGTTTGAGCGTGAAGGAGGCTCCAGTCCGATCACTCTGACGTCAAAAGGCAAAGAATTGCTGCCGTACATAGAGAAAATTCTCTATCAGACAGAGCAACTGAAAAAACGCGCCAATATTTCCAACGCTTACACAGGCGTACTGCGTTTGGGGGTGTCTGAAACCATTGTTAATACTTGGTTGCCCGATTTTCTCTCTCGTTTACACAATGACATGCCCAACCTAGACGTCGAAATGACAGTGGACATCACCTCAAACTTAACCACTGGAATTAAAGACAGATCCCTAGATTTAGGATTGCTCATGGGCCCCATTTCCGAACCCAACATTGTGAACCGAGCGTTGTGTACGTTTTCGCTGTCTTGGGTCGCCAGCCCCACATTAGAGCTACCTGATCGCTTGCTGTATTTAGAGGAATTGGCCAAATGGCCCATTATTACCTACGCCCGTGCCACCAAGCCTTATGTGGAAATAAACCAAAAATTCCGTGAACTGGATGGCGCACCTGCGCACTTCTTCGCCTCTACCTCGTTGGCCGCCTGCCGAAGTTTAGCCATTGATGCGGTCGGTATTTCTACCTTGCCGAACATTATGATTGCCAAAGAACTGGAAGCGGGCAGTCTGCAAAAAATTCGTGCGGTTTGGACACCCAGCGACCTGACCTTCACAGCGTCCTATTCCGATGAACCCTTCAACCCCATTGCAGAAATCGCCACCAACATCGCCGTGCTGGCCGCCGAAGAATACAATCAATAAGAAGAGACCGCGTCACAATGTCCAAACAATGAGAATGATAATGAAAACCATCTTGATTTGATCAACAAAAGACGGCAGCATCGTTGCATCTCAACTTTGTTGGTTAAAAAGGAAGTGTTAATGGATCATCAAATACAAGCGGTTTTAGAGCAATACCACCAGCGCATTCAGCAAGAGCGACAAGCCCCAAGAATAGAACCAAAAGGCGGCCGAGATGGCGGTCACGATCAGCGCATGAGAGCCGTAGGCCCAGACACTGGCCAATTACTCAACCTGCTGGTTAAAAGCTTAAAAGCCCCCAATATCTTGGAAATCGGTACCTCGTTTGGCTATTCTGGCATTTGGCTTGCTGAAGCAGCCAAAGCAACGGGCGGTCGTGTGACCACACTTGAAATGCATCAATACAAAAGCGATTACGCCAAACAAAAAGCCACCGAGGCGGGGCTAGCAGACTATATCGACTTTCAGATTGGTGACGCGGTTGAACTTATTCAGCAATATGAGGGCAAATTCGACTTTATTTTATTGGATTTGTGGAAGGACATGTACGTTCCCTGCTTGGACGTCTTTTATCCAAAACTGAACCCTGGCGCCATCGTTGTCGCCGACAACATGATCCGGCCGGGCAATCAGGAAGTCAAAGATTACGGCCTTGCAGTAAGAGCAAAAGCCCACATGAGCGGAGTACTTCTGCCGGTCGGAACCGGTTTGGAAATCAGCCGCTATGAGCCCTCACCACATTATAATGCGCCTTAATACGCCACGATCGGTTCAACGCGTTTCGCCAATGCAAGTAGCGCCTTGTCCATGCCATTTGCGGCGGTGAGCATCAGCCCCATTGGCTCGTTTTCAAATCGAAACGGCAAGGAAATACTGCAACCGTTCAATACGTTGGCCAGCGATGTATTACGCAAGCACAACAAGTTAAGACGATCGTATTCCGCGTCCTCTTCTAAATCAGACAGTTTGGGCGCGACGACCGCCACGGTTGGCAATAGGAAAACCGTATTCGGCTCTTCTTTTGCCATTCGTTCAATAAAAGCCGCTCGCGCCACGAGCGTTTGCTGGAAGTCTTCGGCATGAAGGTTTTTGGCACGTGCGATACGTGACGCCACTCGCGGGTCAATGTCTGCGTTTTCTAGATCGTAATCTTGACCATAAAACGCCTGACATTCAAACGCCGAAAACTGCCAAACAGGCAAGGTTTTATAGGTTTCTAGCGCATCAATAAAACGCCGCTCAATCGCCATGCCTGCGGCTTCAAGCTGAGATAATTTCTCGGCAAAACCTTTCTCAACGGGCGCATCCAAATCATTCATACCAAAGTTACTGGGTACCACTAGTTTTAGCGGAGAAGAGTCTGCGCTTCTGGAGAAATCCGCTGGCGTTGTTGTTGCAGACAATACCTGCCACAACAACTCGCACTCCTCTACTGTTTTGGCCATTGGACCGACCGAATCAAGTGAATCGGACAAGGGCAAACAGCCTTCTCTTGATACCGAGTGTTGTGAGGGCTTAAACCCCGTTAAGCCACAAAACGCCGCTGGAATGCGCAATGATCCACCCGTGTCAGTACCCAGCGCGGCATCCGCCACACCCAACGCCACCGATGCTGCGCCACCACTGGTTGAACCACCGGTAATGCGACCGGCCTGTATCGGGTTGTCAGGCGTGCCATAATGCGGATTCAAACCCAGCCCCGAATACGCCAGCTCGGTCATATTGGTGTGCCCCACGAAGCTCGCACCTGCTTTTCGTAACTGAGAGACCGCGACCGCGTCTTGCTCGGCGGGCGTATTATCTAAAAAAATCGATCCTGCTTGCGTCTTATAGCCTTGCACTTGAAACAAGTCCTTGATCGAAATAATCGACCCATTTAAAACGCCCTGTTGTGGCTCGACATAATCAAAAAGCTCAGTAAAAACGGACTGACCTTTTGTCTCAATAATGCCCAAGGAGCGCTTCCACTCAGCGATCAAATCTCGGCCTTGCCAAGCAACATTCGATGGTTTTGATTGCGTCATACATTCGCCTAGTGTTGATCATACATTGCGTCAAAAAGTACCGTTGTTGATCCGTTTCGTCAAAGGGAGAATAATCAGACGACAGCGCCTTGATAAAAAAAATTGATCAAATTACCCAAAAAATCACGATTAGACTTTACGACCAAGCTAGATCTACTCTTAGACAATCCAATTGTGGCAAGAATAAGGAAAACATCCATGAACCCCACTCCGTCTCCGTTATTGCAACAAACCTATGATTTACGCCAAGCGATCCGCAGCAAAGCGCACACTGGGCCTACCAGCGGTTTGGTACAAGGCGCGATGCAAGGCAACGTGGTGATTTTACCGGCGGATTGGGCGAGCGAGTTTTTGCTTTACTGCCAAAAGAATCCAGTGTCTTGCCCTTTGATAGGCGTCTCTGAAGTGGGCGATTTCAACATGCCGGAACTGGGTCATGATATTGATATGCGCCACGACATTCCCGAATACTATGTGTATCGCAATGGCGAGAAAGTCGAAAGCCGCGCGGACATTGAAGACCTATGGCAAGACGACATGGTGGCTTTTGTCTTGGGTTGTTCTTTTTCGTTTGAACATGCGTTGTCACAAGCAGGGCTAACCCCGAGAAACATAGAAGAAGACGTTAATGTGTCTATGTTTGAAACCAACATTGCGACGGTGCCTGCGGGGCGTTTTTTCGGTAATACCGTGGTGACCATGCGTCCTTATGTTCCAAAAGATGCCATTCGTGCCATTCAAATTACCACTCGTTTTCCCAAAGCGCACGGCGCTCCACTACACTTTGGTTCACCACAAGACATTGGCATTACGGATTTAGGCAAACCAGAGTATGGTGATGCTGTCAGTATCAAAGACGGTGAAGTCCCTGTTTTTTGGGCATGTGGCGTAACACCGCAGGTGGCGATTCGTAATGCAAAACCGCCTATTTGTATTACTCATGCACCGGGAAAAATGCTGGTGACGGATATTTTAGACATGGATCTGGCGGTGCTTTAGCCCATCATTTTTGAATGAGACAAAAGCACCTAGGTAGGCAAAATAATAAGAAATAACAGGCAACACACTACAACAACATCAAAACAGGAACGGAACAATGATGACATTAAATCGTGCTCTACTCATTGGTGGCGTCGCTATCAGTGGTCTTACTTCGACGGCGAGTTTTGCTGAAAAATGGCACATGCCAACACCTTACGGTGACGGTAACCTGCCCACTCAAATCGCTTATACTTTCGCGCAAGAAATCAAAGAAAACACCAAAGGGGAATTGGACATTACCGTTCACTCTGGTGGCTCTTTGGTGAAACACACTGAGATTCCTCGTTCGGTAAAAACCGGCCAAGTGCAAATGGGCGAAGTTTTCTTGGGGATTCTTGGCAACGAAAACCCCGTGTATAAGCACGATAATATTCCCTTCTTAGCGACGTCTTTTGAAGACGCGAAAAAGCTGTGGGAAGCGGCGAAGCCAGCGGTCTCCAAACAATTGGATAAAGACGGTATGATGCTGCTTTATGCAGTAGCGTGGCCAGCGCAGAGCCTTTACAGCAAAGATCCAGTGAACAGTTTGGCCGACCTAAAAGGACAAAAGATGCGCGCTTACAGCCCATCAACGTCCCGCCTTGCGGATCTAATGGGAACCACCCCAACCACGATTCAAGTACCAGACATCCCACAAGCCTTCAGTACGGGCATCATTCAAGCCATGATCACCTCGCCATCCACCGGTGTGGATAGCCAAGCGTGGGATTATGTAAACAACTACACCGACGTAAAAGCGTGGATTCCTAAAAACATCATTGTGGTGAATAAACGCGCTTTTCGTCGTTTAGATAAAGCCACTCAACAAGTGATTTTGGACGCTGCAAAACACGCTGAAGCCGCAGGCTGGACAAAAGTAGCCGCACGCGCTGCGAAAGACAAAGCCACCTTAATTGAAAACGGCATGGTGGTTTCAGAGCCGTCTCCTCAACTGTTGAAAGAACTGCAAGCCATAGGCAAAACCATGACAGAAGAGTGGAAAGCAGAAGCGCCAAAAGAAGTCGGCGAGATCCTAACGCGTTACCAGAACTAATTAGCGATATAAATCCCCCACCTAACTGAAATAGTAAATACACCTCCCTCCTGCGAAGGGGGGGGCTGGGTGGGGATCAAAGAAAGACGAACCACCCCTCCCTAACCCTTGACGATAAGGGGAGGGATTAGTCAATACGCCTCAAAAAGTGAACACTATGAGCCAATTAAAAGAAAAACTTTACCTCTGCTCTGGCCTGTTATCCGGTTTGTGCATCGTGGTTATTACGTTGCTTTTGTTAGCGCAGATCGTTGGTCGCTTATGCGGCTTTATTGTCCCCTCTGCGGAAGACTTTGCCGGTTACGCGTTAGCAGCATCCACCTTTCTTGGATTGGCTTACACCTTTCGTGAAGGCGGTCATATTCGTGTCACCTTACTGATTGAGCGCTTTTCTCCGCTGCCCAGAAAAATCCAAGAAGGCACTATTTTAGTCTTATCATTCTGCCTTTTATGTTACCTATCTTACGCATGCTCTTACATGGTGTACGAATCTTACATTTATGATGAAGTCTCTTACGGCTACATTCCCGTGCCGTTGTGGATACCGCAAACCACGGTTGCCATTGGCGTTGTTGCCCTCAATTTGGCCATTTTAGACGCTTTGATCATGGTGTTACGTGGCAAACAACCAACCTATAGCGAACAAGAAGACAGTTTGTCTTTGGAGGAAATCTAATGGATATGATGTGGATTTCTATCCTGCTGGCGTTTGCCATGCTCGCGCTTTTGTCGCTTGGCGTTTGGGTGTCTTTTACCTTAATCGCCATTGGTGGCTTGGGGTTAATTCTGTCTGAAAACTACCAAGTTGATCTCCTTTTCGCGACGTCCAGCTGGGGGGCGAGTACCGCGTGGTCGCTGACCGCATTGCCCTTGTTCATTTGGATGGGCGAAGTGCTGTTTCGTACGCGCTTATCAGAAGATTTGTTCAAAGGTTTGTCACCTTGGTTAGGCGGTGTTCCGGGTAAATTACTGCACGTTAATATTCTTAGCTGCGGCATTTTTGCGGCGGTGTCTGGCTCTTCTGCGGCAACCGCGGCGACCATTGGTCGCATGACCTTGCCAGAGCTGCGCAAACAAGGCTACAGCGACCGTATGGCCATTGGCACCTTGGCCGGTTCTGGAACATTAGGCCTGTTGATTCCACCTTCCATCATTTTGATTGTGTATGGTGTGGCGGCGGAAGTGTCCATCGCCCGCTTATTTATCGCGGGTGCGTTGCCGGGATTGCTCTTGGTCTGTCTGTTTATGGGCTTTACCATGATCTGGGGTTACCTTCACAAAGACGAGTTACCCAACACCACCGGACACGAAATCAGCTGGTCAGCACGCATTAAAGGCTTGCGAAAGCTGCTGCCTGTTGTTGGCTTAATCGGTTTTGTTTTGGGTTCTATTTACGGTGGTATCACGACACCCACAGAGGCTGCAGCCATTGGGGTAACGGGCGCGCTCATTCTAGCCGCTTGCACGGGATCGTTAAGCCGTCACAGTTTCATGGACAGTTTATTAGGCGCGGTAAAAAGCTCCTGTATGATTGGCTTCATCTTGGTTGGCGCACACTTTCTTACGCTGGCGATGGGCTTTTTGGGCATCCCCAAAGCCTTGGCTTTATGGATTTCTGGCATGTCGCTATCGCCAATGGAATTGATCCTTTACCTTACGGTGTTGTTCGTGGTGCTAGGCTGTTTCTTGGATGGAATTTCTGTGGTAGTGCTCACAGTCGCGGTGATTCTGCCTATGGTGCAAGCCGCGAACATTGACTTGCTATGGTTTGGTATTTTCATTGTGTTGGTGGTGGAAATGTCGCAAATCACTCCGCCGGTTGGCTTTAACCTCTTTGTGATCCAATCACTAACGGGGAAAAATATTTTGTATGTCGCCAAAGCCGCTCTACCTTTCTTCTTATTGATTGGCGTGGCGATTTTACTGATCAGTGTGTTTCCAGAAATCGTTACCTATTTGCCAACCACCATGTCTCAAAAGTAACGGTCTAGACAGTCAACAAGCACAAGGAATAAAAGATGAAATTAAATTGTGATATGGGCGAAGCGTTCGGCGCGTGGAAAATGGGCTTAGACGATAAAATCATGCCCTTTGTCGATCAAGCCAACATCGCCTGCGGCTTCCATGCTTCTGACCCATTGACCATGGCGAAAACCGTTGCCTTGGCGAAACAGCATAATGTCACCATTGGCGCGCACCCCGCTTACCCTGATTTGGTTGGTTTTGGCCGTCGTAATATGGACATCGCGCCAACGGAACTAAAAGCAATTATTCAATACCAAATAGGGGCACTAAAGGGCATTTGCGAAAGCCAAAATACCCAAGTGGATTACGTTAAACCACATGGCGCGCTATACAACACCATGATGGCGGATTTCACTGTATTGAACACCGTCATGCAAGCCGTCAGCGAACTAGACGCGACCTTACCATTGATGGTGATGGCCGTGCCAGAAGCGCCGGAAATCAAGGCGATGGCCAAAAAATATGGGCTGAGTGTTTGGTTTGAAGCCTTTTCAGACCGTTTATACACAGACGAAGGTCGACTCACGCCCCGTAAAGAACCCAATGCGGTTCACGCCAGTTTTGACTTAATCGAAAAACAAGTCGAGCAACTGTGCGAGTCGGGCACCTTAACCACTGCATCTGGCAAACAGCTTGCGATCCATGCGGATACCATTTGCGTGCATGGCGATGGCGCACATGCGCTGGATGCGGTCACTCGTATTCGCTCGTTGGTTGATAGCCTAACGCGGTCTCAGACAACGAAAACAGACGTGAAATAAATCATGAGTCGTGACGATTTTCCAAGCATAGACATGGTCAGCAATCAGGCCTGCTTACTGACCTTTAGTCAGGTGATTAGCGAAGCCACGTCTAATTACATCGCCCAAGTGACACAGGAACTGGTGACATTGGCAGGCATTGTCGATTTGGTGCCTTCCTACACCACGCTGTTGGTGGTGTTTGATGACGATCATTATGACCGCTTTGCGATTTTCAAAACCATTCGCCAGACCATAGAAGCCATTGACCCCACTAAGTTTTCGCTCAAAGATCAGCGCGAAGTGGTGATTCCCGTGTATTACGGCAAAGAGGTCGGGCCAGATATCGAAGACGTGGCCAAGCACTGCAATCTAAGCGTTGATGAGGTGATCAAACGGCACTGCGAAACAACGTATCGCGCCTATGCGATTGGCTTTACGCCGGGGTTTGCCTTCTTAGGCAATACACCCGATGAGCTTCACGTGCCAAGAAAAACCACCCCCCGCTTAAAAGTCCCCATTGGCAGTGTGGCGTTGGCCGAAAATCAGACCGCCGTTTACCCCAGTATCACCCCTGGAGGTTGGCAAATTATTGGCCGCACTCCCGTCAATTTGATCGATTGGGGCAGTAAAAACCTCGCGTTGATCGCCATGGGGGATTCGGTGCGATTTGAGCCTATCTCTCGGGATGAATTCTTAGTGCAAGGAGGTCAGCTCGATGGCTTTTAAGGTAATCAAACCCGGTTTGTTGGCGCTGATTCAAGACTTGGGCCGCCATGGCCATCAATCCATTGGCCTAACCACGGGCGGCCCCATGGACGAAGTCGCTTTTCGTTGGGGCAATGCATTACTGGATAATCACGACAACAGCCCTCAAATCGAAATCACCTTTGGCATGTTGACTTTGGAGGCACAAGCCGACACCAGCGTTGCGATCACTGGCGCGGATCTTGGCGCTACGCTAAACGATAGAAGCATCACGCCTTGGCAAACTTACGCCATTAAAAAGGGCGATATTTTGGCCTTCCACCAGCCAGTTTGGGGCTTGCGCGCTTATCTCGCGGTGAAAGGCGGTTTTCTCTGTGAGCCAACCCTCGGCAGTGTGGCGACGGTAATGCGGGAAAAAATTGGCGGTTTAACAGGCAAAGGCGACAAATTGCAAAAAGGCGATCGTTTGATATACCAAGCCGGCACAGAACACCAACAACGATCTGTACCACGCTTAGCCATTCCAGATTACAGCCAAACAGAAATTCCGGTGATTTTGGGCTATCAATACCAGTCTTTCTCCGTATTGGAACGGGCAAACTTTTTCTCTAGCGATTACAAGGTGTCGTCAAATTCAGACCGCATGGGTTATCGCTTGGAAGGTCAAGAAGTCCACAGCAACTTAAAAGGCATTATCTCCGAGGGCATTGCTTATGGGGCGATTCAGATCCCGAAAGATGGCCAGCCTATTGTCCTGCTGCAAGACCGACAAACCATTGGCGGTTATCCAAAAATGGGCTGTGTAACCCGCGTTGGCGGCAGCATTTTAGCGCAACAGAAACCGGGCGATATTATTCAATTTACGCCCATCACGGTCGATCAGGCCGAGCAAGAACGCCATTTGCAAATGGCGCGACTCGCCCAGTGGCGCTAGTTGTGGAGATTACGCCCTAATCAAAACCATCGTTAATTGATTAGGGCTTGCGCTCAAAAAATGCACAACCGTAACAAATCGCGACACATTCCACACAATTTCTTCCTTAATTTTTCAACCAAAAGCTCTACAATGATCTCATCTGATCGGTCTTTTTGATCTAGATCCGTTTTTTGAACCATTGCGTACATAAGCTATCTAATCAAAATACCGCACGATGGAGAAAAATAAAGCTATGGTCGTATCACGGCGCCGCATCGTTTCACTCATGATCACACTCAGTTGCTTGTGCATTACAAGCAACGGTTTTGCTGCGCAAATGATAAAGCTGGGGATGAGCGGTGCGTTTTCTGGTGACAATGCGTCCATGGGAGAAGATTTTAGTGCGGGTGCAAAAGCCGCGTTTGCACGGTTTCACGATGACACTGGCCGCACGATTCAGCTGCTCACAATGGACGATGCGTACGAACCTAGACGAGTCGCACCCAATGTCAGAACCCTAATCGAAGAAGATTTGGTGAACGTGTTGTTTGGCAACATTGGCACCCCCACCGTCACGGTCAGCGCGCCCATTGCACTGGAAGACAAAACACTGCTGTTCGCACCAGTAACCGGCTCTTCGGTTATCCGCCCTACCACGCCAGATCGGTATTTAATCAATTATCGCGCCAGCTATGAGGAAGAACTGACGGCCGTATTCGATACATTAGCCGCCGAATTTTCTTTGTCTCAAGATGACATTGCTCTTTTTAATCAACAGGATATGTTTGGCAGCGCAAGTCGCCAGCACCTCAACAAACTTATCAATAAACACAACATAGACCCAAAAAACGGCCTTTTCCAAATGGAATACTCACGCAACACCTTAGCGGTCGAAAGTGCCGTAGCGGACTTACTTATCCATCATCCGACCCCTAAAGTCGTGTTTATGGTTGGCAGTGCTGGGCCGAGCGCCAAGTTCATTCGGTTGGCCAGAGAATATGGTTTAGATCCTTTATTCGTCGGTATTTCCTTTATGGGCAGTCGACGCTTTGAACAGCTCTTGCAGGATATACCCGCCAGAGTTTTGGTGACTCAAGTTGTGCCTTTCTTCAACGACACAAGCCTTCCTCTTGTGGCCGATTTTCATCGCGACATGGCGCAATATTCACCTCAAGCGGAATTGAACTCACTCAGTTTGGAAGGCTACATCGCCGCAAGAATCTTTATTAAACCACTACCTGATGTCTTACCTACCGATCGTGAAAAAATTATTGACGGCTTAGAATCTCTAGGACAATTTGATCTCGGCATTGGTGTTCCGCTTACGCTTTCTCCCGATGAGCATCAAGCCAGTCACTCCGTCTGGTTAACTGAGCTAAAAGACGGTAAATTAAAACCAGTTCCTTTTAGCAAAGTACCTGAACTGTATAGTAATAATGCCAGCCTCTTAGAATAGGTAATCCTACGGAATGAATGTGTCGAGCAAACTACCCAAATCCAACATCCAATCCTTAGTCTGGCTGCTTACGTTTTTGGCGATGGCAATGACCATCGCCTTCACTATCATGCTCTCCACCGCATTAAACGACCTCAAAACAACCTACACAGACGCCAGAGCCTCGCAAGATGAATTATTGTTTGCGTCCTCGGAGCTCCGGGAGTTATTACCCGCCCATCAATATCGCTTACGCCAAGTATTAAAAGAAGACTATGCCGCCGTTTACCCACCAGCAGAACAAATAGACAGAATTGATAAAGCCATAGAAACACTCGAAAAAGCCGGCAAAAACGACCTAGAATTTAGCATTTTATCCGCCTCGCTAAACGCAGGACTCAATCAAATATTACAGCTCACCGTAGACATTCAAGTATGGAGCCGCCAACGAAATACCTTCCAGCAAAATTACCCCAGCCAAAAACACAAAGACGACACCTTACATACCTTGCAACAGATGCGAGACTTACTCGATACCGTAGAAGGAAAAATTCGCCTCAAAGAAGCCGTGATTCTGCATCGTTACAACAACAGTACAGGCAGCCAAAAGACCAACCTAGCGATTGAGTTCAGTGAAATGGGCAACGACCCACTGAATTACCAAATGCACCAAGTGATTCAGAACCTGTCGGATTTAAGAGTGTTTATTAATTTCATGCTAACGGAAGCCGTCAAAGACAACCTAAAGGATTTTAAAGACAATGGCGTCAAACCCATACTAGAACGCTTAAATCGCCTGCCTTCGCTGATGGAAAAAAACTACGAAAAAGAAGCCAAAAGCATGGCCATCTTGACCGAAAAACTGGCTCACAATCTGTTCGGACAAAAATATTACATTAATCAACAGCGCGGTGTCATAGTGCCCTCTGGTTTAGGCCTGTACCAAATGCGCTTTGACCAATTACAGCTTGAAAACGACCGAGGACAATTAGACCAACGTTTTTACAACGCCTTTCAAGACTTACCCAAAATGCTCGACTCCATCGGTGAACAAGTTCAACATCAGTCTCAAAAAACCAACCAGGAAGTAGAAAACCGACTCAACGATTTTGCTCAAAAAATGACATCAACCGCCATGATTGGCGTCATTGTCTTACTGGCACTTTCGGTGCTTGTATCCCGACGAGTGAAAAAGCAATTGGCGGATTTGATTGACAGTGAAAATCGCTTCCGCTCTATGTTCGAACTGTCTCCAGACCCTGTTTGGATTTTGAGTGGACACCGCATTGTCGAGTGCAACAGAGCCGCAGTCGAACAATTGGGGTTCACTCACGAACGTCAAATCAAACAAAAAACCATGGACGAGCTCAGTCCAATGAATCAGGCCGATGGCAGTCGGTCTTCCAATTCACTCGAAACCGTCATCAAACGGGTAGAAGATCGAGGTTACCATCGCTTCGAATGGCTTTTCACTGACGCGACAGAACAGCCACTCATCGCCGAAATCACCATGGCGAGCATTATGATCGCCAACCACCCAGCGACCTTGTGTACTTGGCATAATATTCAACAACGAAAACTGGCGGAGAACGCTCTAATTGCACACCGTGAACAGCTTGAAGTCGAAGTAAAAAACCGCACAAAAGAGCTCGAAATTGCGAAAAACACCGCCGAACACGCCAACAAGGCCAAAAGCGATTTCCTTGCCAATATGAGCCACGAAATTCGCACTCCAATGAACGCCATCATTGGCATGTCGCATCTGGCACTGCTCACAGAGTTAGACAACAAACAGCGCAATTACATCGAAAAAGTCAGCCATTCTGCTGAGTCTTTACTGGGAATTATTAACGACATTCTCGACTTTTCTAAAATTGAAGCCGGCATGTTAGAAATAGAGCGTATTCACTTTAGCCTGAATGATGTGTTTAGCGATGTCGCCAATATTTTGGCTCTGAAAGCGGAGGAAAAATCCCTCGAACTTTTATTCGATATTTCACCCAATGTACCGTCGCACTTAACTGGCGATCCAATGCGACTCCGTCAAATATTGCTGAACCTAGGCAACAACGCCATTAAATTTACACAGCAAGGTGAAATCGTCATTTCAACGCATGTTTTCAAACAAAAAGACAATATGGTTGAGCTGCACTTCAGCGTGAGAGACACAGGCATGGGCATCAGCCCAGAACAAAAAGCCAGACTTTTCCAATCCTTTTCTCAGGCGGATTCATCGACGACTCGCAAGTTTGGAGGAACGGGGCTGGGACTTGCCATTTCGAAAAAAATCACCGATCTAATGCAAGGGCATATCTGGGCAGAAAGTGTGGTCAACAAAGGCAGCACCTTCCATTTCACCGTCCCTTTTGAAGTCAGCCAGATGCCAGCACAAAAGCTGCCCAGTCTGCCGCTGTCCCATCGCGTGCTGATTGTCGACGACAATGATTCGGCTCGCGATATATTGCATCATATTATTGAAAACTTTGGGCTGCGCGCCACCGCGGTTCACAGCGGTCAGGACGCACTGGAAACTATCGCCGCCAATAAAGCGACAGACCCATTTACCTTGGTGTTGGTGGATTGGCAAATGCCCGATATGGATGGCATCGAAACCTGTCGTATTCTGCATGAACAACATGCGTCCGACGACGATTTCCCAACCCTCTTGATGGTCACCGCCTACAGTTTGGAAGAAGCCAAACGCGCCAGTAAAAATGTCAACATTGCCGGTTTCCTAACCAAACCAGTGACGCCCTCTTCATTGTTTGACGCGGTCATACAAGCGTCTCATACAGAGAAAGCACTCCCCATAAAGCAGACCTTCAAGACCCAAGTTGACGCCACTTCCTTGATTGGCGCACATGTATTACTGGTGGAAGACAACCCTCTTAACTTAGAGCTCGCGCAAGAACTGCTGCTCAGTCATGGCCTGACCGTTGACACGGCGAGCAATGGCCAAGAAGCGCTCGATCAGCTCGAAAAGAACACCTACGATGGCATTTTGATGGATTGCCAAATGCCGGTTATGGACGGCTATACCGCCACCAGACTCATCCGTCAAAACCCCACATACAAAGACTTACCCATCATTTCGATGACCGCCAACGCGCTTGCTGGCGACAAAGAGAAAGTCATTGAAAGTGGCATGAATGATCACATCTCCAAGCCGATCCAAGTCAACGCCATGTTTGATACCTTAAAAAAATGGATCACGCCAAGACAAGCCAAACTTCAAACGGCGCCAGCGGTCACGACCAACACCAATCATCGTGCCCTCACTCCTGCAGCACAACAGGACTTAGAACAGCTTGTCGGCATTGACCTCGCCATTGGCCTGGCGATTACTCAGCATGACATCGATTTTTTCTGGCGTTTACTGTTCCGTTTTTACGATTCTCAATCGGTCTTCATCTCGCAATTTAGTGAAAAATTTCAGCAAGAAGACAAAGAAGACGCCCTACGCATGCTGCACACATTAAAAGGCAACGCGGGAAATATCGGCATGATCGACCTAATGCACTGCGCGGCAGAACTAGAAGCGGCGTGTGAGCAATCAGAGACACATTTTGCCGATGCGCTTGCTAGACTAGAAAAAGAATTGCAGCGAGTGCTTCCACCTATTCTGGCTCAAAAGGCAAAACGCGCCAATTTAGGGTCAAACACACCGACTGCAACAAAAAAACGACAAAAAACGTCACCCGAACACTATCAAAGTTTATTAAATGCGCTGTACGATCTTTTAATGGACGACAAACTGGACGCAGATCTTGTGGCAGCCGAGTTAGAAATCATCACGGAAGAGTCGGAAAAAAGCGACATTATTCATAGTATTCGTCAGTCTATTACACGCTATGATTTTGAAGCGGCGTTAGAAAAATTAGAACAACTAATGCCAACGCAAGAGTAAACACACGACTTAACTCATTATAAAAGCGGATTCTTCCATGCCTAATCAAAGCCAATACAAACCTATCATTCTCATTGTGGACGACACGCCCGAGAACATCGATGTATTGGCAGCCACGCTGCGCAATGATTACGATCTCAAAATCGCCACCAATGGGAAGCGAGCGCTGCAAATCGCTCAACAAAGCAACCCCAAACCCGAAATGATTTTACTCGATGTCATGATGCCAGAAATGGATGGCTACGAAGTGTGCCGTCAGTTAAAAGCCAACCCCGTTACCTCTAATATTCCGGTCTTATTTGTGACCGCCAAAGCCAACCCATGCGATGAAGAGCAAGGTTTTGAACTTGGTGCCGTTGACTACATAACCAAACCCATCAGCCCGCCCAGAGTAAAAGCCCGCGTGCGTACGCACATAGCACTGTACAACCAAAGCCGTCTGCTACAGGAAAAAGTCAAAGAACGCACTCGTTCGCTTGAACAAAACCGGCTGCGTATCATTCAGCATCTTGGTCGAGCTGTAGAGTACAAAGACAACGAAACCGGTGCGCACGTCATTCGCATGAGCCATTACTCCAAATTGCTCGCAGAAGCGTACGGTGGCAACCCGGAATGGGTAGAAATGGTATTTAACGCCGCACCAATGCACGATGTGGGCAAAATAGGCATCGCCGATTCCATTCTTCTTAAACCCGGTAAGCTGAACGCAGACGAATGGGAAATCATGAAACAACATACGGTCTTCGGCGCGAAAATACTGGTTAATGGTGAGGACGACCCAATGCTCAAAATGGCCGAAGTCATTGCGCTCACGCATCATGAAAAATGGGATGGTTCAGGCTACCCACAAGGCTTAGTCGGCGACGCCATTCCTTTAGAAGGCCGCATTGTTGCCATCGCCGACGTGATGGACGCGCTGCTGTCAAAACGCCCATACAAAGCCGCATGGTCGCTTGAAGACACCTTGAAATACATGGACGAGAGCGCAGGTCAGCACTTTGACCCGGCTCTCATCAAGTTGTTGCATCAGGTCATGCCGGACATCGAGAAAATCCGCTCCGCCTATCCCGATGAAGAGCATTCATTCCAGGCAAAGTGCATTACTCCCAGATAAAGAATATTAAATAGTTTTTATTAATCAAAAGAACAGAAAATAACAATTTTAATAATAACTCCATTCTCCTTATTATGGATCTCGTTGGTAACGCAAACGATCTATCACTTAGGAGAAACACAATGATCAACACTCAAATCAAACCATTCAATGCAACTGCTTTTAAAAACGGCGAATTCGTAGAAATCTCTGAAAAAGACGTACTAGGCAAATGGGCCGTGTTCTTCTTCTACCCAGCTGACTTCACTTTCGTATGCCCAACGGAACTCGGTGACGTTGCAGACAAATACGAAGAGCTACAATCTCGCGGCGTTGAAGTATTCTCTGTGTCTACAGACACTCACTTCACTCACAAAGCATGGCACGACAGCTCTGAAACCATCGGCAAAATCAACTACTACATGGTAGGCGACCAAGCAGGCAACATCACCAATAACTTCGGTGTAATGCGTGAAGGCCAAGGTCTTGCTGACCGCGCGACTTTCTTGATCGATCCAGAAGGCACGATCCAAGCGATGGAAATCACAGCAGAAGGCATCGGCCGTGACGCTGAAGACCTACTTCGCAAAGTAAAAGCAGCTCAGTACGTTGCTACTCACCCAGGCGAAGTTTGCCCAGCAAAATGGAAAGAAGGTGAAGCGACGCTTGCGCCATCTCTTGACCTAGTTGGCAAAATCTAAGCTGACTTTAAAAGACCCTAAAAGGGGTCAGATCCCTTAATACCACATTAAGGGATCCCTTGAGGTGACACTCATCTTAAGGGATCTGACCCCCTTTATTCTTTAAATCTCTACCGCAAGTACCTCAATCAAAACGGGTTTTACATCATGTTAGAAGCAAACATCAAACAGCAGTTGGGCACATACCTACAAAATATCGTTAATCCGATTGAGATTACTGTGTCCTCAAATGGTTCTGCGAAAGCAGAAGAATTACTTAGCCTAGCGCGTGAAATTACCGAGCTACGCAACGACAAAATTTCTTTATCTGTAGACGAGAATTCAGCAGGTCGTGCGCCACAAATGGCGATTGGTCCTCAAGGCCAAGCACCTCGCGTTCGTTTTGCAGGCATTCCAATGGGCCACGAATTTACCTCTTTGGTATTGGCTCTATTGCAAGCGGGTGGACATCCATCCAAAGCGGCTCAAGCCACACTGGATCAGATCAGAGGCCTAGACCGCGAACTTAACTTTGAGGTGTACATTTCCCTCTCTTGCCACAACTGTCCAGACGTGGTGCAGGCTGTCAACCTTATGGCTGTGCTTAACCCAAACATCACAGCCACAATGATCGATGGCGCTTTATTCCAAGACGAAGTGGAAAAACGCGAAATCATGGCCGTTCCGTCTGTATACCTAAACGGCGAATTGTTCGGTCAAGGCCGCATGACCTTGGACGAAATATTGAACAAAGTGGACACCAACGCGGCCGACAAACAAGCGGCCGCTTTATCAGAAAAAGCCCCTTACGACATGTTGGTCGTAGGTGGGGGGCCAGCGGGTGCTGCCGCCGCGATTTATTCAGCGCGGAAAGGCATTCGTACGGGCGTGGTTGCCGAGCGTTTTGGTGGACAAGTCAGTGACACCATGGCGATTGAAAACTTCATCTCTGTCAAAGCCACTGACGGCCCGAAATTGGTCGCAGGCCTTGAACAACACGTATTGGATTACGATGTTGATTTGATGAAAACGCAAAAAGCGGTTCGCCTAGAGAAGAAAGAATTCATTGAAGTAGAACTTGAAAACGGCGCCATTTTGAAGAGCAAATCCGTTGTGTTAGCCACTGGCGCACGTTGGAGAGAAATGAACGTACCGGGCGAACAAGAATACCGTAATAAGGGCGTAGCTTACTGCCCGCACTGTGACGGCCCCTTGTTCAAAGGCAAGAAAACCGCCGTGATTGGTGGTGGTAACTCCGGTATCGAAGCCGCGATTGACTTGGCAGGCATCACAGAACACGTGACGGTATTTGAATTTGCTGACACCTTGCGTGCCGACGATGTATTGGTGAAAAAAGCCAACTCATTGCCAAACGTCACCATCATCAAAAACGCCATGACCACAGAGGTTATTGGTGATGGACAAAAAGTCATCGGCCTAAAATACACAGACCGTTTAACGGACGAGTCACACCTTGTGGACGTAGCGGGGATCTTCGTACAAATCGGCTTGGTGCCGAACAGCGAATTCCTAAAAGACACATTGGAGCTGAGCAACCGCGGCGAAATCATTATCAATGCCCACGGCGAAACCTCTATTCCAGGTGTATTCGCAGCAGGCGATGTTACGACGACACCGTACAAGCAAATCATCATCTCCATGGGATCTGGCGCGACGGCGGCTCTTGGCGCGTTCGATTACTTGATTCGGAACTAGGCCGCGAAGAGAACCAGTCTTCAGCCAACCCGAACCGACCAACGCCCCTTGCTCCACGCGCAAGCGCGAAAAGTCGCTATAGGACGTTGGTTGGTTCGTCTTAACGAAACAAACAACTAGAGTTACATAAACCGCCCTCTGGCTTAACTGGATGGCGGTTTTTTGTGCTCCTGCAATTAAGTTAGAAAAATACCTCTCGGCGGGAATTTGTTTCAACTAAATTAACAATTAACGCATTGCGTACAAAAATAAGTACAAGTACAATTTCAAGTACTTACTTTAAGGGAGTACCCTCATGGATACATTAAGTTATTCAGCATTTAGAACAAATCTTGCTAGCACGCTTGATAAAGTGAATGACGATCACAAGCCCGTTCTCATTACTCGTCAGGGCGGCAAACCGGCTGTACTTATTAGTTTGGAAGATTTCCAAGCCTATGAAGAAACGGCTTATTTAATGGCAAGTCCAAAAAACGCCTCTCGTTTAAACGAAGCCATTGCCGAAGTGGAAGCAGGCAAAACTCAGACAAGGGAACTGATTGAGGAATGATTTTATCTTGGGCTGAAAATGCATGGCAAGATTATCTCTACTGGCAACAGAAAGATAAAAAAACACTTAAACGCATCAATACATTAATCAAAGACGTCACCCGACACCCCTTTGAAGGACTTGGAGATCCTGAACCACTAAAACATAACTGGTCGGGTTACTGGTCAAGACGTATAGATCGAGAACACAGACTTGTCTATAAAGTCGATGATAACCAGTTATTCATCGTTCAGTGTCGCTATCACTACTAGCCGCCCCCTTCTAACCATTGCCGCAAGGACGCCTAAAATGCAAAAAAATATTTTTTTAGATTGGTCGGAAAAACTGAAGTTTGACGGAGAGTCTTTTCCTAGAGACACATTAAACCGTGCTAAATACGCTGAGTTTTTAACCCATTTTCTCGTGGGACAAGGTTATGACACAACAAGAGAATCAGGCGATGAAAAGCGTAATTATGTACTGAACCTCAATTCCGAATGGGGGTCTGGCAAAACCTACTTTCTAAAGCGCTGGTCAAACGACTTAAAAAATAACTTCCCTGTGGTTTATATCGATGCATGGCAACAAGACTACTCTGATGATCCATTAATAACGGCGATTTCGTCCATCATCAAACAGCTTAGAGAACAGGCGGATATGCCTGAAAACAGCCCAAAGATTCAACTTCCAAAAAAAGCATTAGGGCTTCTAAAAGCGGCCGCTCCAGGCTTTGCCAGAAGTATGGCGAAACGCTACTTGGATATGGATCTCGCAGCATTTCTACAAGCTGACAATGACTCTGAACTGAAAGACGCCAAAGATGGCGAGGGGAACCCCATTGATCTAAGTGAGCTCGCCTCAACAATGGTGAAGCAACTTATTGATGAACATGATGGTAAAAAGAAAGCCATTGATGACTTAAAAATTCATGTGGCAAATTGGGTTAAAACGGTTACTGAAACACAAAAACTGTCCTATCCAGCCTTTATCTTTATTGATGAGTTAGATCGCTGCCGCCCAAGTTACGCTGTGGAAATGCTCGAAACCATCAAGCACATCTTTGACATCCAAGGCATTGTCTTTGTCGTCGCTACAGATACTGAACAACTGCAACATGCGGTAAAAGCCATTTATGGGGAAGGGTTTGATGCTCGTCTTTATCTTGGCCGCTTCTTCAATAGTCGCTTTAGCCTTAAAGCGCCAGACCTAAAAAGCTTTTTGGAAGTACATACCGACATCAGCAAATTATCGGGCGAGTATCTAGCACACGCAGGTATTCAGATCCTTCCTCCCAACGATGATGCAAAAATTACGCTAAGCAATATTTCCGTGATTTTAGATGCGTTTAAAATGCCACCTAGAACCGCCATTCAAATCGCTGACCGTGTGGTCGCCACCATTTCCAACATGTCTAAAGGCTCTAAAATTGATATTTTGATGCTAACGACACTGCTGTGCTTTTATGAAGAAGATCATAAACGATTTAAAAGAATCATTGCTCGCGATCTAAAATACCAAGACAAAAGTGGTCAAGACGTTGAGCTTAAGGATTACATACAAGACCATTTTGGGGGCTGTGAGTCACTTATTAAAATGCAAATAAATCCAATGGAGCTTATACCTACACTCACTCCTTCAAATTACAGCCCTCGTGCAAACACTTATGGACCTGATATTTATGTGTTATCACTCAAGCTTTATCTAACAGAAGTCTTTTTAAAGCTTTTCAGCAGACCGAGCGTCCTATTCATAAGCCTCGATAGCTCACAGTATGATGAAAAAGTAGCTCCTATAAATGATCTATTTAAAACGTTAATTACAAATTCTAAAAATGAACCACAAAAAATAGGTTTGCTATGGTTCAAAATACTAAACATCCACTATCAAGTCGATTCCATTAAAGCCACAGAATATCGAGACTATGTCGAACTTGCATCCGCGTTAGACCTGATTGAAGAAGGCGCAGAACATGACTAACAAACACATTGGTTCTTCATTTGATGATTTCCTTGAAGAGGAAGGTATCTTAGCTGAAGCCAACGCTGTGGCTATAAAACGAGTGGTAGCTTGGCAGATTCAGCAAAAGATTGAACACGAACATTTATCCAAAACAAAAATGGCGCAGCTGATGAAAACAAGCCGCTCGGGGTTAGATCGACTGCTTGATCCAAGCAACACGTCTGTCACGCTTCATACCTTGGATAATGCCGCGAAAGCGTTAGGTAAAAAACTAAAACTAGAGCTTATCTAACCCCAAGGTACATTCCACAAACGCGCTGATGGCACTGGAAGGGTTGTCTTTGCGCGATACCAAGTAAGTTGGCGCGTTGGCGATGTCGGCTTCTATGGTTCTAAAAGCCAGCCCTTCGGTTTTATGAAGCGAAAGTAACGAGCGCGGTATCATGCCGATGCCCATGCCTGCAATGACGCAACCAATCATGGTGTAGTGGCTGGGGATTTCGATGATTTTTTCACACACTCGGCCTTGGCGTTTTAGCCAAGTTTCTAATCGATGCCGATAAGAACAACCTTTGCTGTAGCCAACCATGGTGAGGGATTCGGGTAATGTGTCTTGTGCTGCCCATGCTGCTGGCATGATGAGTACGAGTTCTTCGTCAAAACACTTAACGGCATGGATTCGTGGGTCGTCCGGTGGGTCTGACGCCATGGCAATATCCAATTCACCATCAATGACACGGTTAATCAATGGCATGGAGGCGGCGGTCATCAGTTCAATCTGTACCGCAGGAAAAGTGCTGTGATAGCGCGCCAGTAAGCTGGGCAAACGTGACGCGGCCGAACTTTCCATTGACCCTAAGCGCAATAGCCCTGCGGGTTCAGTATGGGTTAATTCGGCGATGGCGCTCTTTTGCAGCTGAAGTATTTTGTCTGTGTACTCCATGAGACGCAACCCGGCCGAGGTCACAGACAGGCGATTGTTTTCTCTTAGAAACAGGTCGAGTTTTAACTCGCTTTCCAATTTTTTTATTCGTGCGGTGACATTAGACGGCACTCGATTTAAGGCTTCGGCCGCCCGAGTGACGCCTTTGTGCTCGACAACGGCCTTGAACACCACCAAATCTGAAATATCCACAGTCTATAAACCTTCATTTTTTATGAATGTTATGTTCTTTATAATTCGTTATTAATGAAAGAAATATACCTCTATACTGTGAAAAATTCAAAGCGAAAGAGGCTTAGATTATGACTCAATCAAATGCAAAAATGCCTTCTGTGCCCTTGGCCGGGCTGGGGTATGCGTTGGCGGCGGTGGCGATTTGGACAGGTTTTATCTTGGTGTCAAAAGCGGGCGCTTTGGGGGCTTTAGCCTTACCTGACATGATGATGGTGCGTTTTGGTACGGCCTTTGTGTTGTTTTTTCCGTTTATTTGGCAACACCGTAAAACCATCTTGCAATGGCGTATGTTTGCCTTAGGCAGTATCGGCGGATTGGCTTACGCGCTGTCTGTGTTCAATGGTTTTCAATTGGCGCCCGCTACCCATGCGGCGTTACTGCTGCCCGGTTTGATGCCCATTATGATCGCGGTGTTTGCGTATTTTTTAGCGGGCGAGCGCCATTCTGTGTCTTCTTGGATCGGCATTGGTATCAGCAGTGTGGGGATTCTGGCTTTGTTGACCGAAACCATGCTGTCTGGCGCGTCATATTGGCAAGGCGATATTAGCTTTATTGTGGCGTGTGTGTTTTGGGGTATTTTCACCGTGTTATTGCGCCGCTGGAAATTCGCCCCTTGGCAAGCAACATTGGGCATCATTGCCGTCACAACGGGGCTGTTTGCGCCTGTGTATTTGCTTTTTCTACCGCATCATTTGGGTGAGGCATCATGGGAGATGATCGGTTTACAAGCCTTCTACCAAGGCGTGATGGCAACAACGGTACAAATGGTCTGTTACGGACGCGCGGTGCACAGTTTAGGGGCGACTAAAATGGGCGGATTGATGGCGCTGGTGCCTGTATTTGCCAGCGTCTTGGCTGTACCTTTGTTTGGGGAGTTATGGACCACCGGATTGACTCTGGCGCTGTTGTTCATCCTCACCGGTACGATGGTTGGGAATGTGCCCTTGGCAACGCTGCGTGCCTTTTCGGTCAAAAGGAAATGGGGCAAAGCCTAAAACAGAAGAGTCATGGTCTATTTGTCAAAAAAAAGAGAAAGCCTTCGCTTTCTCTTTTTTGTGTTTTGATTTCGTTCAAAAACTACACAGACGATTTTTTCACAAATTGTGATTTCAGCATCATTTCACCGCCGCCATCCAGTTTGCAATCGATATCGTGATCACCGTCTACAAGACGCTTGATCGTTGCTTTGGTGCCGATTTTTAGCACCTGAGAAGAGCCTTTCACTTTAAGGTCTTTTGCCAAAGTGACTTTATCGCCTTCTTGCAATAAGTTACCGCCCATGTCTTTGATAATCAGAGCGTCTTCATCTACAACCACTTCATTTGGGTTCCATTCGTGCGCGCACTCTGGGCAAATCAGCATAGCTTGATCTTCATAAACGTAAGCTGAATCGCATTTTGGGCAATTTGGAAGACTCATATTTATCACTACCTTCTAACGTAAAACGGAATAATTTGACGCATTATAACCTCATTCTTAATAAGGTTTTTCATTACGAGGAAAAAAATTCAATTTTCTTTGTCACTCAGCGAAAGTACGAAAAAACATGGACAAGACGGCGCTTTTTCCCAACACTGGATACACAATAATAATCACCATTTAGCAAAGATAAGGATTCCCAATGATCACCCCTATTTACGCGGCCCTGCTGGTTTTTCTGTACATTTTTTTGAGCTTTCGAGTCATCAAGCTGCGAATGAAATACAAGGTGGGCATTGGTGATGGCGATCATCCCCTTTTGACTCGCGCGATTCGCGTGCACGGTAATTTTGCTGAAAATGTGCCCTTTGCTCTGCTGTTACTATGGATGTACGAAAGTCTGCCTGGGGCGCCGATTTTGGTTCATCTTATGGGCGCATTGTTGTGCATTGGACGCTTGATTCACGCTTATGGCGTCAGCCAAGAAAAAGAACCGCTGATCTATCGCCAAGGCGGGATGATGATTACCTTCTTTATTTTATGCACGACCGCCTTGCTGATTCTAGCGCATCTGCTTTTGGGATAGGGTTGCTCGCGTACCGATACACTGAACCTCATTTGACGCTAAACCGCCAAAAAAATTAAACCAACACCGGCTTCTTTGCGTACTAAAGTTAGTGAATAGCAATCAATAGGATGAAGCAATGAAGTTGGGCGTGGTTTGGTTCGGGGATGATTTGCGCTGCGCTGATCAAAGTATGTTGTGGCGAGCGGTTCAGGAAGTCGATTTCCTTGTGTGTCTGTATTGCGACGAGCCACATCAACAGCGCCCAAGCCGATACGCAACGCAAGGCATGTCGGCCAATCGTCGGCGCTTTCTGGAACAGGGGTTGAATCAGCTCTCTGCGCAATTAAATGCAATGGGGCAGACCTTGTTTGTGAGTTCCTTGGACGCTTTCAGTAGCCTAAACGTGCTGCTCAATGCGGTGCCCATTTCACACCTGTACCGCAATCATCATGGTGGCTGGGACGAACAACAAACTCTAAAACGCATCGCCAATCACTTCCCAGATGTGCGCATTCATTTAGACCACGGCTTAAGTCTGTTCACACCGTCTGAGTTGCCTTTTGAGATCACTGAGCTGCCCGATTCCTTTTCGAAATTCCGTCGCTTAGTCGAGAACGTCGATATTTTTACGCCTTTACCAAGCCTACAAAAATTGTCACCAATGCCAGATTTTGACATTGAATGCCTGCGACCTTGGCAACAAAAAACCATCGACAACCACAACACATTCACCGGCGGCGAACGCGCCGCTATGGATCAGCTCAGCGATTATTTTTCCACCGATCTGCCAAGCCAATACAAGGCTACCCGTAACGAATTAGACGGTTGGGAAAACTCCACCAAATTCTCACCTTGGTTGGCGCAAGGCAGTGTGTCAGCCAGACAAATCAAAGCCAGCCTAGACGTGTATGAGCGCGACCATGGCGCTAGCGAATCAACGTACTGGATTTATTTCGAACTGCTGTGGCGCGAGTATTTTCATTGGTACGCGACGCGCTATGGTAAACGCCTTTTTTTGCCCGGCGGCTTAACTGGAAAGCACACTCAAGGCAGTTATTACGCAGAACGCTTTCGCAAATGGAGCCAAGGCAACACGCCTTATCCCATCGTAAATGCCTGCATGAAGCAACTTAATGAAACAGGTTTTATGAGCAATCGAGGCCGACAAATTGCAGCCAGTTGCCTGATCTATGAACTGGGCATCGATTGGCGCTATGGTGCAGCGTATTTCGAAGAGCAATTACTCGATTACAGTGTCGGCTCCAATTGGGGGAATTGGCAATACATCGCCGGTGTTGGCGCCGACCCCAGAGGCGGTCGTCATTTCAATTTGCAAAAGCAAACCGAACAATACGACCCGACTCAACAGTTTATTCAAAAATGGCAAGGTCACGTAGGTGACACGCAGTTGGATTCGGTCGATGCGGCGGACTGGCCTATTTATCCTGCACAATGAGTCACCAAAACATGACCACTGAACATGCGCCAAAACCCGTTGTGGTGTGGCTAAAACGCGACTTACGACTCAGCGATCATCCGCCGTTGGCGTCAGCCATCGCATCGGGCAGTCCCGTCATTCTGCTCTATATTCTTGAGCCCAGCCTCATTGCCGACCCCCATTACGATGAGCGTCATTGGCGCTTTGTCTGGCAGTCATTAGAAGACATGCATCACCAGCTTGCCAACCATGGTGGCCACCTGCATATCGTTTGGCAAGACGCGCTATCTGCCCTTGAATCGCTGCATGAAACCACGCAATTTGGCGCGTTATTCAGTAGCGAAGAGATTGGCATTGGCGTCACTTTTGAGCGCGATTTGCACATTAAAGCTTGGTGTCGCCAACAGCAAATATCTTGGCAAGAATCGCCGACTGGCGCTGTTTTTCGTGGACTACATAATCGGGAAACGTGGGACGAAGATTGGCAACAAATCATGCGAGCTCCCTTAGCAAACATCGACCTTAAAGCGATAACCTGGTACGACATTGACACACCCACGCCAGCCATCCCAACCTCATGGCAAACCCCACAAAAAGGCATCCAAACGGGCGGTTCTACACTGGCTTGGAAAACCTTAGAGAGTTTTTATGAAGGTCGAGGAAAAGACTATTACCGCGCCATTTCCAGTCCGCTGAGCAGCCGATCGGCCTGTACTCGGCTGTCGCCTTATTTAGCGTGGGGCAATATCAGCCTAAGAGAAGTCTATCAAGATCTCCTGTCCCGTTGGAAAACCGCGGGCTGGAAGCGAACGCTCATTGCGCTGAGTTCACGACTGCACTGGCACTGCCATTTTATGCAAAAGTTCGAGAGCGAATGCCGTATGGAATATCAGCCAGTCAACCGCGCTTACGAGCAATTTCCTTATCGCCAAGACGATCGTGTCGAGGCCGACTTGCTTGCTTGGCAACAAGGCCGAACAGGCTGCCCGATGGTTGATGCGTGCATGCGCGCGTTACACAAAACGGGCTACATCAACTTTCGTATGCGTGCCATGCTGGTCAGCTTTCTGTGCCATCACCTCAATATTGATTGGCGTTTGGGGACACACCATCTCGCAAGGCTGTTTCTCGATTTTGAGCCCGGTATTCATTACCCACAGTTGCAAATGCAGGCCGGTGTCACGGGGGCAAATACCATTCGGATTTACAATCCGGTTAAACAAGCGCAAGACCAAGACCCTGACGGAGCGTTTATTCGCCGCTGGGTGCCCGAGTTGCAGGAAGTGCCCGCACCTTTGATTCACTCACCTTGGAAAATGTCTCCCATGGAAGAGGCACTTTATCGGTGCTCGATTGGTAAAGATTACCCCGCGCCTCTTGTTGACCTTAAAGAAGCCGCCAAAGCGGCGAGAGACAGGCTGTGGGGCTATCGCTCACAACCAAACGTGCTGCAAGAAAAACGTCGTATATTAGCTACCCATGTGCGCTCGAACCGTCACAAGAAAGTCAAACAGACCACACCAAAAGAAGCCACATGACACCCTGAAGTCAATCCGTTATTCCTGTTGATAAGACGCAATCCAAGACGGAATATCCGTCACTGGTATGGCTTTTGAATAGTAAAAACCCTGCGCGTATTCACAGCCAATACTCGCTAAAAATGCTTGTTGTTCTGGCGTTTCAATACCTTCTGCAGTCACCGTTAAATGGAATGATTTTGCGATTGAAACAATGGCTTCCAGCATCAAGCGGCCACTTTCTTGCTCGGATTCGATTACGAAACTGCGGTCGATTTTTAGGTTATCCAAAGGCAATTTGCCCAAGTAACTCAAAGCGGAATAACCTGTCCCAAAGTCATCTAAACAGATTTTGATTCCCGCCTCACGCAACGCAGAGGCGTTTGACTTCACCTGATCGCCAATGGTGAGCAAGGCATCTTCCGTGACTTCCACTTCGATCGATTTAGGGTCAATGCCCAGTTCGTGTATCTTTTCAATCAGCTCATCAATGATGCGCTTCATGCCAAAACTTTTTGCAGAGAGGTTAATCGCCACTGGCGTTTCGGCATGAAATAGAGAAGGATTGGCTTTGATGATAGACAAGGTTTTGTTCATCACACACTTGTCTAACTCGATCAACAAGTTCAACTCTTGCGCGGTTTCGATCACTTCCCAAGGCGGAACAAGGCCATAGTCATCACTAAACCAACGCATTAGAGCTTCATAACCAGCAACACGATTATGCTTAAAGTCGATTTTGGGCTGAAAATACACATCAATGTCGGCATGCTTAATCGCTTTAATGAGCGCTTTTTGGATGCCTTTTTTACGGTCTGCGGCGTGGTGGATTGACTCGTTATAACAGGACAAAAACAACATATTTTGACGGGAATATTCGATGGCCATCAACGCGCACTCAACCACGTCACTGAAGGTGTCTTTGTGTTTGGAAAAATACGCACTGCCAACACGAATTTCTGAGCTTATGTCCCCGACGGTACGCTGTAATTCTGTGTGCAACGCGGTGGCTTTTTGCTCTACTTGCTGCGCCAAATCTTGCGTAGCGTCCACAGCGAAAATAAGCAAAAATCGGCTGGCTTGTAAACGGCTGCAATGCAAATAACTGACTCGTTCTTCTAAGGAACGTGCCAATTCTTCCAACATTTTATCGGCCAAGACTTCTCCATTCAATTTTCGAATACGATCGAAATCTGTCAGTTCAAACACCATAAAACAAAACAAGGTGTTTTCGGCTTGATTGCTGTCAAAAAGCTGTTGGACATAATCAAGCTGTGGCAGTTTAGTCACTGAGTCAAAGTTTCTTAGGAAGAAAGCTTCGTTGGCGGCGACGATTTTTTCTGACACATCGATGCCCACCCCTTGAATGTGGCAACCTATGTTGTCTTTGACTAATTTAAAGCGCCATTCCACTTCCGTATGAGACGAAGAACCTTTCATCATCAAGGACATTTTTAATTCATTTTTAAAACCGTTCTCAGACAACGAAAACAGCAACTTCGCGTCTCTTTTTGAAGACCCTGCCACGCATCCCAAAAAGTCATCCCCGGCGAGTTGGTGTGTATGAAATTGCTGAGAAAAGGACTTATTGGACAGGATAATGGTGCCTTCCAAAGAGATCCGAATAATAAAAAGTCCTTCAGAATCAAACACATTTCGATAACGAACATCCACTCGTTCTAATTGTTCGACCACATTTCGATACATAGATAAATCATGACAGATACCAACAAAGAAAGGCTGACCTTCTGGTGTTTCAGCTCGTCCGACCGATAAATGCATTTGGAAAAGTTGCCCGCTCTTTTTCATTGCGGTCACTTCACGGCCTTTGCCAATGATCGCGGCTTTGCCAGAGTCTAGATAGTTTTTCAGGTAGCCGTCGTGTCGGTCTGCGTCACTTTTTGGCATCAATATGGACACGTTCTGTCCAAAAACGTCGGCTTCGCTATAACCAAAAAGCAACTCAGCCGAAGGCGAAAAGGATTGAATAATGCCTCGTGCATTTATAATAATGATGCCATCCGCAGCCGCTTCAAACAGTGCTTTGTAAAGGGAGCCTTCCTTGTCTATCGCCATAATCTGTTACTTGAACCTTTTCACCAATTCGTACAATGCTTGAGTGGATTCTGTCGAGCGTAAAAGAGACGCTTCGGTAGCTTCCATTTCTTGTGTGTTTTCGTGCCCTAACTTCGCGATCTTGTGTACTTGATGACTGGTTTCTTCAATCACAATAGATTGCTGCTGAGTGGCAGCGGCCATTTGTAATGAACGCGCAGCGATCTCGCCGACAACCACATTGACCTCTTTTACCAGCTCGTCTTCTACGGCCACTTTGTTTAGGCTTTCTTTCGACATCATCACGCCTTCTTCGGCCACTTTGGAGGTTGCTTTCACACCATTTAGTAGGTCTTCTATGGCTTTGTCGATTTCCTGAGTTAATGATTGTGTTTTGGATGCCAGATGCCGCACTTCATCGGCCACCACGGCAAACCCTCGACCATGCTCACCCGCGCGCGCGGCTTCGATAGCCGCGTTCAAGGCCAATAAATTAGTCTGTTCAGCAATTTGATCAATCAAATTACTCGACGTGGATATTTTCTCCGCCAGCGCCGCCACGCGATTTACCGACTCGCCAATGCTCATTACCGTGGCGTTTAATGTCTCAATCGATAGCCTTGCGTCATTGCCTGCAATCGCGGCGTTTTGAGTAATATCAGACGCTTTGCTCGCGTACTCCGCCGTTTCTGCAATATTGTGCGACACTTCTGAAATAGTAGACGACATTTCCGTCATTGAGGTCGCGATTAAGTCGGTTTCCTCTTGCTGGTGCTGTATTTTGGCTTTGGCATTGGAAATAGAAGAGTAGGACACCTTCATCTCTTTTTCGACATCAGAAGCGCCGTTTTCAATTCGAGTAAGTATGGTGCCCAGTCTGGAATGTAAACTTTTAATACCTACTGAAATATCACCAATAGTGGAAGATTGGCGGGTATAAGTCGCCGTTGCGACAGGGTGTTTGAATGCGGCTTTGCCTAGTTTATGTTGTAAATACCTTAAAAAATGCCCTTGTTGGCGCTTTAAAACCACAACATACACAGACAATAAAAATGCGAATACCATCAACGCGCTTTCGAAAGAGCTTAGGGAACATACGAACAAGTAAGACAATTTTTAGCTGACATTCAGCTTGTGACAGTATTTCCTCAGAAGCGACATTTAATCACCACTTAACCCACTTGTAAGGTACTTCAAGCACCTTACAACCGTTATTTGGACGGATTAACCCCGTGCAGAACGTATCATCTGATCTACTCGTAACAAATTTCCAAGTGCAAACAGCACGGCGAGTTTGTTGTCATTTTTAGACAGGCCTTTGTAGACGACTTTGCGGAACCCAAACTGGCATTTCAGTATTCTAAACGGGTGCTCGACTTTCGCTCGGATACTCGCCTTTAAGTATTCCGTTCGGATCAGCTGCTTGTTGAGGCGGGGGTGCTTTTTCCAAGCACGTATCTTGCTGGGCATCTCAGCTACTAACCAATCGACATTCTTATCTTTTGTTTCTGTGCGCTTTTCTACGCCACGGTAGCCAGAGTCCGCCGATACAAATGACTCATTGCCATGAAGAAGTTCCGTCAACTGGTTTAAATCGTGATCATTGGCAGGCGTCGTGGTGAAGCTGTGAACTAACCCACGCTTTGCATCAACACCGATGTGAGCTTTCATGCCAAAGAACCATTGTTTTCCCTTTTGCGTTTGGTGCATTTCGGGATCGCGTGCATTAGATTTATTTTTGGTGGAACTTGCTGCCTCAATAATCGTCGCATCAACGATTGTCCCTTCTTTAAAGTAGGTGCCAGAATCAGACAGCCATTTGTTTACTTCTTTGAAGAGTTTACGACCCAGCTTATGCTTCTCAAGCAGGTGACGGAAATTCATGATGGTCGTGTGGTCTGGGATCGCACCTTCTAATGATAGGCCAGCAAACAGCCGCATAGAGGTGATCTCGTAAAGGGCATCTTCCATCGCTGGATCACTCATGTTGTACCAGTTCTGCATAAAGTGAATGCGCAGCATGGTAGCGAGAGGGTATGGACGCCGACCATTGCCAGCTTTTGGGTAAAACGGCTCAATCTGAGCTTCGAGCTGTAGCCATGGAATCAGCTCATTCATCCGACCAAGGAAGAGCTCTTTGCGAGTCTTGCGGCGTTTGCTGGTAAATTCGGTATCGGCGAAGGAAAGCTGATTCATGTCATTCGGTCTTGAGGTAATGGTCAGATCGGCATTGTCTCATATTGGGGACTTAATCGCAGTTTCCCTAGTAAGTGATGTTTTATTGATTTATATCATTTTATTTAACTCATTATCCAAATGGGAGTCATTGTCATTTATCTAATTTTGTGATTTGACTATCATTTCTTTTCAAATCACTACAATTAGTTACATTTATATCTTTTCAGAAACGCCTTTTTCAATCGATTGTGCCTACCCTTCAGCTAGGGCATAAAACCAAAAACGGATTGCCTGCGTAATAACATTTATCAAAACAATGAAGTACAAAGGCTGAGTAAATTGAGCAACGCTTATCACACACTGCGCGTCACCCTTGGCGATCAACTGAACGCCGCGCACTCTTGGTTCAAACAGCAGGATCAAGGCGTGCTTTACTTGATTGCCGAGCTGCACCCAGAAGCGACCTATGTGAAACATCACATTCAAAAGCTCTGTGCGTTTTTCCTTGCCATGGAGCGCTTTGCCAGCGCCCTAAAAGAGAACGGCCATGAGGTGTGTTATCTGACCTTAGATGATACGCAACAACAGCCTTTAGATGAGGTCATTTTATCGCTGGCCAAACAGCATAATATTGGCCATGTTGAGCTGCAGCGTCCTGATGAATACCGTGTTCTCCAGCAATATCACGACTTGATCACCACCAGCACCCAACCCAAATTTAGCATGGTCGACAGCGAGCATTTTTTATTGCCCTTCAACGACATTCCGAATTTTTTCCAAGCAAAAAGCACCGTTAGGATGGAACACTTCTATCGCAAAATGCGTCAGCGCTTTAATATATTGATGGCAGGCGATAGAGAACCTGAAGGCGGCCAATGGAACTACGACAACGCCAATCGCAATAAACTCAAAGCCAAAGACCTCGCCGACATTCCAGAACCTTTGTGTTTTCAGCACGATGTGACGCATTTACTTAAGCGCATACAACATCACCAAATCCCATCTATTGGCAAAGCGGAATCTAGTCTGCTTTGGCCTGTGACAAGCCAAGACGCATTGAACTTGCTCACGTTTTTCTGTGAACATTTGCTACCAAACTTTGGCCGCTTTCAAGACGCAATGACAAACCAAACACCACACAGCTGGAGCTTGTACCATTCCCGATTGTCGTTTGCACTGAACGTCAAATTGATCAGCCCAAAACACGTCATCAAAGCCACGGTTGCGGCTTATCACGAAAGCGACACCATCGACATTGCGCAAATAGAAGGGTTTGTAAGACAAATTCTCGGTTGGCGTGAATACGTTCGTGGCATGTACTGGATTAACATGCCGGATTATCAACAGCAGAATGCGCTACGCGCCGAAAGAGACTTACCCAGCTATTTCTGGACAGGACACACCAACATGGCGTGCCTTGCCAGCGCCATTGGGCAATCCCTCGATTACGCTTACGCCCATCATATTCAACGACTGATGGTGACGGGCAATTTTTGCCTGTTAACAGAAATCCAGCCAGAACAAGTGGACGAGTGGTATTTGGGGATTTATGTGGACGCACTCGAATGGGTAGAACTGCCGAATACGCGAAGCATGAGCCAATTTGCCGATGGCGGCTGGATTGCCTCCAAACCTTACGCGGCCAGTGGCAGTTATATGCAGAAAATGAGCGATTACTGCAGAGATTGCCACTACAAGGTAAAAGAAAAAACCAGTGAGGAATCTTGCCCGCTCAACAGCTTGTATTGGCGTTTTATGGTCAAACATCGAGAGCGTCTCGCCAGAAATCCTCGCATCGGCATGATTTACGGCAACTGGGACAAACAAGACGACGCGCAAAAGCACGCCGTCTTAGAAAGAGCCGAATGGTGTTTAGAAAACATTGAAGCGCTGTAACAGCGTTCTTCAACGCTCAAAAAATCTCACGAATATGCGCTATACGACATTTATAACTAAGCAAACTGATTAACGGATAATTCCACCATTAAATCACTGCTGATTTTTTCTAGCGCGGCTTCTAGGTCAGCCAAAGGCAGGTCATTTGGCACAGCCAGCACCATGTCCGTTTTGAACAGCATATCGGAACTCATCGGCGCTGGTTCACACGTAGTGGTGAGTTCTTTGACGTTAACCATTAATGAATGCAACACTTGAGACACTTCTTTGACGATCCCAGGACGATCATTGCCAACCACGGATAACGACAACGTTGAACCCTCTGATGCGTTTTGATTAGCCAGCTCAACGGTGACATGCAGTCCCAGTTGTTCAAAGTTACGCAACGCACCGACCAGCGCTTCCTGATGTTCCAACGGCACAGACAGGGTCAGGATACCGGCAAACTTATCGGCCAAATGCGCCATGCGACTTTCTAACCAATTACCATGATGACGTGCGATGGTGTCGGAAAGACGCTCAACAATGCCTGGACGGTCTTCGCCAATAAAGCTCAATACAAGGTGCTGCGACATACACTTCTCCATCAATATTATTAGAATTATTCAGAACAGCTTAAATGAAGATTACTTCAATTCCCCAAGAGTGCCAAGAAAACCCCAAAACAGAGTAAACAGTCCAAGCTCAATGCTAGCGGGGCTCTGCCTGGGCTTGCTTGCGCAAAAACCAAAAGCCCAAACCCGCCGCGATTACGCCAGTCACACTGCCCATCCCAATCGCCCATCGCGCACCCAAAAAGTCAGCGATCCAACCGACCAAAGGCGCACCCAACGCAGTACTACCTAATGCCGTCGCTAATACCACCGCCATGACACGACCACGATAACGTTTTTCAGTGGTCACTTGCATATACGACGCCGTCGAGGTGGTAAACAATTGCAAGCTCAGACCGAGCAAAATCAACAACACTGCAAACGCCCAAAACGACGTACTGATCGCCACCAAAAAGCAACTCACGGCAAACATCGCCGCCACATAAATCATAAAACGGAACGACGGCGACGAGCGACGGCTGGCGGTCACCATCGCCCCCGTTATGGAGCCAATCGCCATCATAGAAATCAAGAAACCGTATTGATCCGCATGGCCTTGAAAGACATGCACCGTCATCGCCGATAGATAAACCGAGAAATTCATTCCCAAGCTGCAAATAAGAAAGGACATCACCAGAATCACCGCCATTTCACGATGCTGCCAAATATAACGAAAACCATCGAGAAATTTCGCCACATCGGGAGAGGCTTTCGTGTTGTCAGCTTCGACTTTGGGCAAACGTTTTTTGAAGCGATGCAAGGCGATCAACAAAGGAATAAACGACAAAACATTGATCATAAATACCCAGCCGGTACCGATCAGAGCGATCAAAATCCCCGCCACCGCAGGGCCTACCAAACGAGCCGAATTAAAGGACACGGAATTCAGCCCAACCGCATTCGACAACTCTTTTTCACTAACAATATCTGAAACAAACGCATGTCGCGCAGGCGCATCAAAAGCAGCAACACAGCCCAACGCAAACGCACACGCACACACTTGCCACAACACAACATGACCACTTAACACCAACAACCCCAGTATCAACGCCAAAGCCGCCATCAAACTTTGGGTAATAAACAGCAGCTTACGGCGGTCCATTCGATCCGCTGCCCAACCGGTAATGGGCAACAACAAAATTTGCGGCGCAAATTGCAAAAACACCACCAGTCCCACCGCGGAGGCGTTTTTATCTGACAGCTCCGCAATCACAATCCAATCTTGCGCGGTGCGTTGTAGCCAAGTCCCTAGGTTGGAAACAATCGCCCCACCAAACCACAGCTTATAATTCGGATTAGACAAAGAACGAAATGCATTACTCAACACAGGCTCCTTATAGGTTTAGCATGACGTGTGAATTTGACATTAAATGGCATGCTTTCACCGGTATATTACGTGGAAAACACCGTAAAAAATGGCGTTGCTGCAAAAGATCTTTTTACAATCAACTTGTCACATTCTATGCTGTGAATAGATCATTTCTAAAGGTTTTACCCCAAGCGTCTAATTACAATAACTACTAGCAGGTAATTCATCGTGATATTCAACAATATGTCGTTAAAATCGCAATTCGTGTCCGTTATTGCTTTGCCCTGTTTGGTGCTCTTACTGGTCAGTTGGGCGGGTCTAAGCGGCCTTTCCAGCGCACAAGAACAAACCAAACAACTTGCCCAGAACACCAGCGCGCCAATGCGTTCTCTGGCGGAAGTGGCATCGCGCATCCCTCGCATGCGAGTCGGCATAGACATCATTCTGCTGCAAGAAGTCCCCGCCATGCAGGATAAAAAAGGCGTTATTACGCGCATCAAAGAAACTCGCACCGAAGACATTCCAGAAATGGACATGGCACTCAAGCAAGCGTTAGAGTCGCAAGCCACACCCAAAATGCGCGCAGAAGTACAAAAGGTGATCGATATTTTTGCTAAGGTAAAAAGCGACGAATTGTCTCCAATGCTGGCGGCCATGGAAAAAAATCAAATGGCAGTCGCCCAAGACATTTACAAAAACCAGTACGCCAACAGCTATGGCGTTATGCGCAAAGCCGTCAACACAATACTGGATGAGTTGCTTGAACAAGGACAACAAAGCTACGCCCAAAGCCAAGCAAATTACGAAAAAAGCCGAAACAACATGATGGTGTTAATCGTCATCGCTTTGGCAGCGTCCATTCTTTTGGCATGGCTAATGTTACGACGTCTTAACCAACGAGTATCCTCGCTACAACAACACATTTCCAGCGCCAGTGACAAATTAGACCTTGGCTCAGTCATGTCCATGTCAGGCAAAGACGAGCTGAGCGACATTGCCCAACACTTCAACCAGTTTACTACCAAGATTCGTACGGCCATCGAAAACGTCGCAGAGAATTCGCGCCAACTGGCTCACACGGCCAACGATGTCGCTGCAAAAGCCAAAGCCACACACACGAATTGTCTAAATGAACGCGACAGAACCACACACATCGCCACCGCCATTCATGAAATGGGCGCGACGGTAGAAAACATCGCCGAGAACGCTTCCCAAGCGGCAAAAGCCGCACAAGAAGCTGACAAACAAGCCCATCAAGGCGCGGGATTAGTGGCAAAAGCACGTCAAGGCGTGACATCATTGTCGACAGAAATTCAGCACATCAGCTCGGACATTGGCTCATTAGCGACTCAAACCGATTCGATTGGCAGCATATTGGACACCATTCGCAGCATCTCAGAACAAACCAACCTACTCGCCCTAAACGCAGCGATTGAAGCGGCTCGTGCAGGTGAACAAGGGCGAGGATTCGCCGTCGTGGCCGATGAAGTACGAAATCTTGCTAGCCGCTCAGCGGCCTCCACGGATGAAATCCAGAAGATGATTGATCAGTTGCAAGAACAGTCCGCCAAGACGGTTGCTACCATTCAGTCAGGACAAGACCAAAGCAACACAGTAGTGGGACAAGCCAACGAAGCAAACAGCGCGTTGGAACAAATCACCGCGCATATTGGTCAAATCAGCGACATGAACATTCAAGTTGCCACCGCCACAGAAGAACAATCCCTTGTGGTGAACGACATGAGTAAAAACGTCGAAGAAATCAACCAACTCACAACAGAAACCTCAGAAATTGCCGATGAACTGACCGCATCCAGCACCAATTTGCAAAAATTGTCTGCCCAGCTGGATCAACTGGTGACACAGTTTAAGCTTTAACGTCTTTGGTCTGTCTGCCGCAGAATCGACGATTCTAGCCACAAAAAAGGGAAGCCAGTGCTTCCCTTTTTTGCGTTTTAGCCAAATACCGACTTATGGGTTTTTGGTATTTTCCAAACACGCCGCGGCTGTAAACAAGACATCGGTTGAACTGTTCAACGCGGTTTCGGCTGAATCTTGCAACACACCAATGATAAAGCCCACCGCCACCACTTGCATCGCGATGTCATTCGGAATGTTAAATAAACTACACGCCAATGGAATCAACAATAACGAGCCACCCGCCACACCAGACGCACCGCACGCCGACACTGCAGCGATAATACTGAGCAACAGTGCAGTTCCAAAATCTAACGAAATGCCCAGCGTATTCACCGCCGCAAGCGTCAATACCGTGATGGTGATCGCAGCGCCAGCCATGTTAATGGTCGCACCCAATGGAATAGACACAGAATAAGTGTCTTCGTCTAACTCCAAACGCTTACAAAGGTCTAAGTTAACCGGAATATTGGCCGCCGAACTGCGAGTGAAAAAAGCCGTAACGCCACTTTCTCTTAAACACTTAAATACCAATGGATACGGATTGCGACGAATTTTCCAGAAAACCAATAAAGGATTCGTGACAAACGCAATAAACAGCATGGCACCAACCAACACCGCCAATAGATGCGAATAACCCAATAAGGCATCAAAGCCTGTGGCTGCGATCGTACTCGCCACCAAGCCAAAAATACCAAACGGGGCCAAACGAATAATGACCGATACAATACTGGTCACACTGGTCGCCAGATGTTGCAATGATGCTTTTGTGGATTCAGACGCATGACGCAATCCCAAACCAAAACCAATCGCCCACGTCAAAATGCCCACATAATTGCCTTGAACCAAAGCATTCACTGGGTTATCCACCATTTTAAAGACCAATGTACGCAGGACTTCACCCACACCCTGAGGAGCGCTTTGGCTTAAATCTGGCGACACCAAATGCAATTGCGTAGGGAACACAAAACTGAACACCACAGCGATTAACGCCGCGATAAAGGTACCAAACAAATACAACACCAAAACAGGACGAATATGCGTTTGTTGAGCCTGTTTATGGTTAGCGATAGACGCCATTACCAATAAGAAGACCAAAATTGGCGCAATGGCTTTTAACGCTTTTACAAAGAAATCGCCCAACAATGTGGTCGACAGCGCAATACTTGGCGAGAGATACGCCAAGGCGATACCGCAGACAATACCGATGGCAATTTGCAGCACCAAACTACCACGCAAATAGCGCTGTAACAGCGATGGTTTAGGGGTTAACGTCATTAGAAAGGGGTCCATTGAAGTTTTCGGAACCGCACCTTACTGCATCCGACTAAAAAAATGAACCATTTTAGGGCGTTATCTCGGATATTAATGCCATATCTCAACCAAGTTCCACATTTAACCGATCATTCAACTTCCTTACTTTATGCTCAAAGCAACGCTTGAAGTTCCCTCTTTTAAGTCCAATATTGATGCCATACACACACCGATTTAAGGAATAAAAATGTCAAACCTGTTAGAAAAATTGAACTGGCGTTATGCCACAAAAAAAATGGACTCAAGCAAAGCGGTTGAGCAAGACAAAGTAGATCGTATTTTAGAAGCCATCCGCCTTACCGCGACATCAAGCGGCCTTCAGCCATACGAAGTCATCGTGGTAAAAAACAAAGCACTTCGCGAAGCCATTGTGCCTCACGCATGGAACCAAGCACAAATCACCGACGGCTCTCACCTTTTAGTGTTTGCGGCATGGGACAACTACACAGAAGAACGAATCAACAAGATGTTCGATCTTGTCAACGACGAACGTGGTTTTAAAAACGAAGGTTGGGAAAACTACCGCCAAATGATCCTTGGCGCTTACCCTCCACGTGATGCCGAAGTGAATTACCAACATGCAGCACGTCAGGCTTATATTGGCCTTGGCACAGCGTTGATTGCAGCGGCCGAAGAAGGCGTTGACAGCACACCAATGGAAGGCTTCGATCCAGCAAAAGTGGATGAAATTCTGGGCCTTACAGAGCGTGGACTTCGCTCTGTCATCCTGCTTCCTTTGGGCTACCGCGCCGACGAAGGTGACTGGTTGAAAGACCTTAAAAAAGTACGTCGTTCTACAGAAGAATTTATTACTGAAATGAACTAATTTGCTGTTTCATTGAAGCAACAACGCCAAAACGCCAGTCTTCTGGCGTTTTTTTTGCCCATTTTTCAAATTTAGCAAAAAATAGGGAACAGTCGCCCAAAGTCACAAATAGTGACCCGAATACACCAAAATTTGCGTATGTTATTAGCAATAAAATCCCCAACAGACCAAGGACAAAGCATGGCAAAATATGTCGGACTGCTCTTTATCTCGCTTTTTTTAAGCGCGTGCTCTTCCAATGACAGTTGGCGTACCGCCAGTCGCGAGCCTGCTGGCATCGCACCATCGCCTGAAACAGAGAAAGACGCGGTTATCGAATTTTATGCCGCCGACGCTTACAGCTGGCGCGGCTGGTTTGCGGTTCACACTTGGGTCGCAACCAAGGAAAAAAATGCCGCGCAATACACGGTACATGAAGTGGTTGGTTGGCGAGTAAATCGAGACCTTCCTGCCCTTTCGGAATACCAAACGCCGACGCCGGATCGTTACTGGTTTGGCGCCAAGCCAGAAAAAGTACTGTCTCTTGTTGGCCCAAAAGCCGAAGCATTGATTCCAAAAATAAACGCCGCTGTAAAACGTTACCCTTGGGCAAACGAATACACCGTATTCCCCGGCCCAAACAGCAACACGTTTCCCACTTGGATCGGTTTACAAGTACCCGAGCTCAATCTTGATATGCCTTTCAGCGCCATCGGCAGTGGCTACGCAGACAACGAATAAAAAAAGCGGACTCACCTCTCGATCAGTCCGCTTTTTCTTCACTCTCTGTACGTCATCAGTGCTTGGTCATTCCCGGATTCGGTATGAAGTTAATCACTACCTCTTCCGTTTCTGGCGCGCTGCTATGAGGCTGATTCACTCGAGTTGGAATCTCCGTTGGCTGCGCCTGAACAATGGTCGATTGCTCATCCGTATAACCACAAGAAATGCATTCACGATATTGTTTTTCAGCGTCGTCATCGCGCCATGCACGAATCTTATCCATCTCACTGCAACGAGGGCACACCGCCCCAGCGATAAAGCGTTTTACTGTCATAACCTTATACCTTCTAACCTCTACGCCGCGATGCCGCTGTGTCTCAATAAGGCATCGGTACTTGGCTCACGACCACGGAACTCAGCGAACAAATCCGCTGCCGGACGGGAGCCGCCATTTGCCAATATGGTATCACGGAAGCGTGCACCGGTATCTTTATTGAAGATGCCGTCTTCTTCAAATTTTGAAAAAGCATCGGCGGACAACACTTCGGCCCATTTGTAGCTGTAGTAACCAGCCGCATAACCGCCTGCAAAGATATGCGAGAAGCTATTTTGGAAACGATTAAACTCAGGCGGTGTAGTCACCGCGACTTTACTGCGCACATCGTCGATAACCGATTGAACAGAAATGCCTTTTTGGTATTCCATATGCAAACGGAAGTCGAACAAGGAAAATTCCAATTGACGCATCATCTGCATGCCGGATTGGAAGTTTTTCGCTGCTAGCATTTTGTCTAACAAGTCCTGTGGCAATGCTTCGCCCGTTTCGTAATGACCGGCAATATGAGCCAATGCTTCTGGTTCGTAACACCAGTTTTCCATGAATTGACTTGGCAATTCCACCGCATCCCACGCCACACCGTTAATACCCGATACCGAAGACACGTCCACTTGGGTCAACATGTGGTGCAAGCCATGGCCAAACTCGTGGAACAAGGTGGTGACTTCGTCGTGCGTCAACAATGCCGGTTTGTCACCGATAGGTGGCGTAAAGTTACATACCAAGTATGCGATCGGCAATTGCAAACGGTTGTCGCTCAAACGACGACGAGTACGGCAAGAATCCATCCATGCACCGCCGCGTTTTGCTTCGCGTGCATACGGATCTAGGTAGAAGCGAGAAACGTCTTCCCCATCTTTGCTGATAGTGAAAAGCTGCAAGTCCTTGTTATAGCTATCGAAATCTTTTTCTTCGCGAATATCCACACCAAATAAGGTTTGTGCCACGTGAAACAATCCAGACAAAACCTTGTTCATTGGGAAGTAAGGACGCAGTTCTTCTTGAGAAATACTGTACTTATGCTGACGCAATTTTTCCGCGTAGTACGTCATGTCCCAAGCGTTCAATTTTTCCACGCCGTTTTCATCTTTCGCGAACGCTGTTAGCTGCGCAAGATCTTGTTCTGCCGAGTTTTTTGATTTTTTCGCTAAATCGTCTAAGAAATCAATCACCTGCTGTCCGTTGTCGGCCATTTTGGTCGCAACGGACAATTCCGCGTAATTATCGAACCCTAAAATCTGCGCCATCTCATGACGTAATTGCAGAATTTCATCGATCAAAGGCGCGTTATTAAACTTGATGTCGCCGCCTTGATCAGACGCGCGCGTTGCAAAAGCGCGGTACATTTCTTCGCGAAGTTCGGCATTGTCGGCGTAACTCATTACCGGCATGTAAGAAGGGAAATCTAAAGTGAATAACCAACCGTCTTTTTCTTTGGCTTCGGCCATTTGTTTGGCTTGTGCCAACGCCGATTCTGGCAAACCAGACAGTTCGCTTTCGTCAGTGATTAACTTGCTCCAAGCTTGTGTCGCATCCAACACGTTTTCACCAAACTGACTGCCCAACTCAGACAAGCGCTGGCTGATCTCGCCATAGCGTTTTTTGGCGTCGCCTTCTAGACCCACACCAGACAATTCGAAATCACGGATCGTTTGAGTCAAGGCTTCAGTTTGTGCTTGATTCAGCTCTTTTGCTGCTTCACTTTCAGCAAGATTTTTATACGCTTGATACAAGGCTTTGTTCTGGCCAAGATCCGTATAAAACTGTGTCAATTTTGGCAAGCAGGCGTTATAAGCTGCACGCAACTCTGGGGTGTTCTTTACAGAATTCAGATGGCCAATCGGCGACCAAAAATTGTTTAGGTCGTCATGTAATTGATCCAAAGGCAAAACAAGGCTTTCCCATGTTGGATGCGTATTTTCGCTCACACAGGCGTCTATTGCCGATTGATTGTGCTTCAGTAGTTTCTCTAGATCCGCTTCAATGTTCGCAACATCGACGTCGGTAAAATTCGGTAAACTGGTCGCGTCCCATACAGACTGTGACATATCGTGATATCCTTTTATATTAATTGAACGCTGTATTGCATTGGTCAATACTATGCTTACTAAGATAGGTTGTCTTAACTCTTTTTCAATGCATAAACGCCTATTGTGTTAATAGTTCCTTCATTTATTAACGCAATGAATTGGCGATAACACCCTTTAAGCGAGTATTTATGGTGATGAAATCTTTCCGTGGTAAAACACCACAACTAGGCGACCGAGTTTGGGTCGATGACAGCGCGGTGGTTATTGGCGATGTCTCTATAGGCGAAGACAGTTCCGTCTGGCCTTTGGTGGCCATTCGTGGCGACATGCATCGTATTCGTATTGGTGCTCGAACCAGCATACAAGACAATTCCTGCTTGCACATTACTCATGCCAGTACCTACAAGCCAGAAGGTCACCCTTTGGAAATTGGCGACGACGTGACTGTCGGTCATATGGCGATGTTGCATGGTTGCACCATTGGAAGCCGAGTTTTAGTTGGCATGGGAACCACCATTCTTGATGGCGCGGTGATTGAAGACGAAGTCATCATTGGCGCTGGCTCCTTGGTGCCACCGGGCAAGCGCTTAGAAACGGGCTTTATGTACATGGGCTCTCCGGTAAAACAAATCCGCCCATTGAACGACAAAGAAATCGAATACTTCCAGTACGCAGGACTGAACTACGTCAAACTCAAAGACGAATACCTTGCGGAAGCACACGCTCAAGACACCCAAAAATAACATCACCAAAGTGTAAGATAGCCAACGGGAACGCCGTCTAACTATCTGATACCCTGCGAGGCATAAATGACGAACATGAACCTCGCTGTTGAGATGGAACCTTCAGCAGCAAGCCACGTCTTTCATGACACGGCTTTTATCGATGAGTTGCGCCTGCAAATGTTGAAATTTGCCACCTTGCAGGTACGAGACAGCCAATTAGCGGAAGACGCCGTACAAGAAGCCATGCTATCGGCGTATCAAAACATTGATCGTTTTGCTCGCCAAGCCGCGTTTAAGACTTGGGTATTTTCTATCTTAAAGAACAAAATTATTGATTTATTGCGTAAAGAAAAACGCCACACGTCAGCCAGCCAGCTTGAAGATGGGCCGAATCTAAGCGGCGACGCGCTCATTGAACATTTGTTCGAGGAAAACGGCCATTGGCAAAAAGATGAGCGCCCAAAAAAATGGGATCAACCGGATCATGGTGTGGAAAACGCGCATTTTTGGAAAGTTTTTGATGCTTGTTTGAATGCGCTGCCCGCCAAATACGGTCGATTATTTATGATGCGCGAGTTTCTTGAGATGGACACCAGCGAAAGTTGCCATAATGAAGACGTATCCGTCAGTAGTCTGAATGTCACCTTGTACCGCGCGCGTTTGCGTTTACGAGAGTGCTTAGAAGATCACTGGTTTCAGAAGGAGACCGCCACATGATGAAGTGCAAACAAGCGACCCAGATGCTCTCGGAAAAACTGGATCGCCCATTAAGCGCAAAAGAGAAAATTGCCCTGGCAATGCACACGGCGATTTGCACACCGTGTCGCCAATTTGGCAAGCAAATGGAAAACATTCGCGCTATGTCAAAGTCATACGCTAAAACAAAAGAATCCGACAAGGACTAACGCAGACGTTTAAACGGCAGAGTGTAAGCCACCAAAAACAACATCGCCGCGCACACTACGACACTTGGGCCTGTTGGCGTATCCCAACGATAGGACGCCCATAGGCCACCGCACACAGACAAGCAGCCGATCACACTCGCGATTGACGCCATCTGTACCGGCGTCTTCGATAGCTTCCGTGCCGTGGCGGCTGGAATAATCATCAAAGACGTGATCAACAATACACCGACGATTTTCATCGCCACCGCAATCACCAAAGCCACCAGCAACATCAACAACAGACGAATCGCTTCAACAGGATACCCTTCCACCTTTGCCAGTTCTTCGTTCACCGTCACAGCCAACAACGGCTTCCAAAAGATCACCAACAGAGTAATGACCGCCAAGCCGCCACTGTAAATCCAATACACATCGGTTTGGCTAATCGCTAACAAATCGCCAAATAAATACGCCATTAAATCAATGCGGATATTATCGAGAAAGCTCACCGCCACTAAGCCCAGTGACAGCGCCGAATGCGCCAAAATCCCCAGTAAAGTATCGGTCGCGATAATGTGTTTCTTCTGCAAAGTGACTAACACCAACGCCAAACCAACGCACAACACGATAATGGCAAGGTTCAAATTAATGTCGAATAAAAAGCCCAAGGCCACACCCAACAGCGCCGAATGTGCCAACGTATCGCCAAAATACGCCATGCGTCGCCACACCACAAACGCCCCTAACGGCCCTGCGACCGCCGCCACACCTAACCCACCAAACAAGGCTCTGAGCAAAAGATCTAACATGGTTTAACTAACTCCAATATCGGCTAACTTAGGCGTGATTAATGATGTTTACAATGGGCATGATCGTGGGCATGTGCATCGCCCTCGTCTGATAAAATACTGCCATGCTCATCATGTACATGATCGTGCTGATGGGCATAAATCGCAATAGATTCGTCCGCTCCCGGAACACCAAACAAAGCTTGATAAGCAGGATGACCCGTCACGTGTTGCGGACTCCCTGAACAGCAAACATGCTGATTGATACACACCACGGTGTCTGTCTTCGCCATCACCAAATGCAAATCGTGAGACACCATCAACACGCCGCAATTTAGCTCGTTACGAATGCTTTCGATCAGGTTGTACAGCTCCACTTGACCATTCACATCCACGCCTTGCACAGGCTCATCCAATACCAATAAATTCGGCTTATTCAACAAGGCCCGCGCCAACAATACTCGCTGAGTTTCGCCACCAGACAAGACATGCACTTGCGACTGTAACAAATGCCCAATGCCCACTTTTTCAAGGGTTGGCAAAATTTGACGTTTATCCACACCGCGTACCAATGCCAAGAAATGCTTCACGGTTAATGGCAAGGTTGGATCGATGTGCAGCTTTTGCGGCATATAACCAATGCGCAGAGTTTTATGACGAACCACCTTGCCAGACGTCGCTTCTTGCAGACCAAGCAAGGTACGAATCAGTGTGCTTTTGCCGCTGCCATTGGGGCCAATCAGCGTCACAATTTCGCCTTCGCTGATGGTCATATCAATGCTTTCCAACAAAACGCGTCCATCAAACGCGATGCCTATTTTTTCAAAGGCAACCAAGCGCTTATTCATGCGTTTTCTCCCACCGCTTGGGCCTTACATTTCGCGCACAGCCCCGTTAGCTCAATGGTTTCCGCACGCAGTTCAAAGCCCTGTTGAGCGGCCTTTTCGATCAGCGCCGCGTGAATGTCTTGGTAATCAAATTCCATGACATTGCGGCATTCATCGCAAATTAAAAAATAGCCTTTGTGAACCTTATCCGCGTGAGCGCAGCCAAGGTACGCATTCATCGATTCCACCTTGTGAACTAAGCCCGCCGCCAACAAAAAATCCAACGCACGATACACAGTCGGAGGCGCAGAATTAAACCCCTCTTCGGCCAACTTCGCCAACAGCTGATAAGCACCAAGCGGACGATGACTTTCCCAAATTAGCTCCAAGGCACGTCGACGCACTTTGGTTAATCGCTGCCCTTGTTCCGCGCACAAGGCTTCCGCCGTCGCTAAAGCCGTTTCAATACAGTGATTGTGGTTATGATGCTGATGTGAATTATCATGATTCATTAAAAAGCCCTTCCTGCATTGTCTAAGTAACTCCAAATCATCGAAGTACTGATGATGATCAAAGCAAAAGCCGCGACAAAACCAAATACACGCGACACACGCTGTCGAATCACTTGGTGCTCACGACTTAACGCAAAACCGGTGTCACGAACAAACACGCTCACGCCTGCCAATGCCGCCACTGTGATCGCCGTACCCAGCGCCATCGCAAACGTTGCCACCAACCCCCAGACAAAAATGCCCGCGCTTAACGAAAACAACAACACCAAAATCGCCCCAGTACAAGGACGAATACCCACCGCGGCCACCATCGCCCAGATACTTCGACGGGCGGTTTTCGCCTCGTCGGCATGATGTGCGCAGCAAGTGTGATCATGAGAATGACTGTGCGAGTGGCCGTGACTTTCATGAGAATGGCCTTCATGGGAATGGTCATCAAGATGATCTTGCGAATGATCGTGACCGCAGCCAGATTGACCGCGCAATAATCGCACCAGAATCCACACACCAATTAAACCAACCGCAGCAAAGCTCGCGACTTCAAAGAAGCGACTGATTTGCATGGCTTTTCCCGCCAAAGAAAACACTTGGCTCAGCACCACAATCACCAACACCGCCATCACAGCCTGAACGCCCGCACACAAAAAAGCCAAGCTAATGCCACGTCGTAACGGCGCTTTGCTCGCTAACATATACGCAGAAATCACCGCTTTACCGTGACCAGGCCCAGCCGCGTGAAACACACCATAAAAGAAGCTAGTAGAAACTAATCCCCACAATAAAACCGGACTGCCGCCCTTACTGATGGAGCGCACCAACGACACCAATTCACGATGGAAAGTGGCTTGTTGCGCGATAATCCACTGAATAAAATCTTGATACGCTGCAACGTCCATCGCGGCATAAAGAGGTGAGCTGAAACCGATAAAAGTCAGCAATAAAAAAACGACGTTCTTGGCCATGATTGGCTATCACCGAGGTTGACTATAATTTTGTTATGATATAACAAGTCATACCCAAGGAGAAGCCAAAGCCTAGAAACGTCGTTTTTAATGCACTAAAGAGAAACGGTTAGTGCGTGACGGGCTGCAAAAAACCCATCACACCGCTCATGAAGATCTGCGCCGCCATGGCCGCCAAAATCAAACCTGTGATTTTCGACAATACGTTCAACCCCGTGCGCCCCAGCATCTTCTCAATCAAAGAGCCGGAATACAAAATGATCGCCAAGGTTCCCAACGCCAACAACAAACCGCACAGACCAATGAATAATTCCAAGCCTTGCAACTCAGCACCATACACCAAAATGGTACCTATGGTCGCAGGCCCAATAATGGTCGGCACGGCTAATGGCACAACCGACACATCGTCACGTTCTTCACTTGGCATTCCGACCGCATGATTACGTGTGCCATCACGAACCAAGCTCAAGGCAGACATAAACAGCAAAATACCAGAGCCAATACGGAATGAATCTAAAGTGATGCCAAGCAAAGCAAACAAGCTGCCACCAAAAAACAACAACACAATAGATATCGCCACCGAGGCAATAATGGCTTTGTTCGCAACCTGTTTGCGTGAAGACGATGACTCACCGCGCGTTAGCGCAAGAAACATCGACAACACAAAGAAAGGCGCGAAAAGGAAAAAGAACTTAATCCAAGTCGAAATCAATAAACTCATTTTAGCGAATTACCAAAGAAGCACCCAGCCACGCGATCAGCGCTGACTTAATGCGAGTTTTACACCAAAGCCCAACAGCAATACGCCCGTTAGACTATCCAAGACTTGCGCCACTTTTGGTCGCGCCAGCCAGACTCGCGCTCTATGAACCATAAGCGCCAGAAACGTTTGCCACACCATCGCAATGATAAAGTGAAGTGAGGCCATAAAAAGAGATTGAGCCAAGGCAGAATGGCTTGGATCGATAAACTGTGGCAAAAACGCCATGTAAAAAATAATCGGCTTTGGATTCAATACGTTCGATAAAACCCCTTGGCGAAAGCTTCCCCATGCCGTGAGTGCCTTAGGATTCTTGGCGTCTTTGAACGTCATGCCCATCGGTTTCATCGCACTGCGAATGGCTTGTACACCCAAATACACAAGATACGCTGCGCCCACCAACTTAAACGCAGTAAACAAACCAGCAGAACCAAGCAGAATAACCGATAAACCTAACGCAGATACCGTCGCGTGAGCAAACAATCCCATGCAAATACCCAAGCTAGTCAAAAAACCCAATCGCCAACCACCTGACGCGGCGTTGCGCATCACAATGATTGTGTCCACACCCGGGCTCATCGTCAGTACCGTGATAGCGGCTAAAAAAGGCAACCATTGGAAATGCTCTAACATGTACTAAAACCTTATATGAAGCGTTAAAAACAAAAATCACAAGATAATAATTAACTTAAGGCTGACACGTTAAATCAATCCAAACCGCCACCGATGTTTCTGTTGCTTCACGTTCTACAGGCGTACATATTTCAGATAAGGCACCGGACAAACGCACTAAACCTTCTTCCAATGGCTCCATGGCGAAATACAATTCATCATCACCAAAAGCTAGACTCAGAGTCGAAGTTTCTAAATTAACGGGCGTAGGCAAATCAATACCTAGACGAATCCATAACATTTGGTCTCGAATACGAACATCCACAACATGCACTTGTTCTGGCACCAAATTCGCGCCATCTTGTTTCATCTTGATAAAAAAGCCGTAATTCTCAAAGCTCTTTAACACCTCGATCATGTCGAGCTTTTCTTGGCCGGTAAATTCACCGTCGCCATCGACATCGTATTCCGCAATCAAACTGGTCGACGTAAACAGGTCTAATTCCCATGTCGCTTCTAGACGGCTAACATTGGCTTGATCGACATCGATGCGATATTGCGAATCCACCCAAACATGCGGATGCGCCAAGGCCACACCAGACATCATCATTAAGCAACAAGATAACCAAAAGCGCATCACAGATTTCCTTTTATAACGACGGCACCAAATTCGGTGTATAACGCACTCGTGCTTCTAAAACACGCTGAAATTCAAGCGGATCATGCTGCTGCGCCAAACGCTCAGGATCGTGTTTTGCGCCGTGCCACGCTTCTAAACGGGACAGCCAAAAGCGCAACGCCGCGATTTTCAACATATGAGGCCACGCCAGCATTTCTTCTGGGGTCGCTTCTCGTTCGTGCAAATAGGCTTTCACCAAGGCTTTGTATTTGGCGTTGTCTAACTCGCCCGTTGTCATGTCCGAACACCAGTCGTTTACCACAATCGCCAAATCGTACATTACCCAAGAATGACAAGCGTTGTAAAAATCAATAATGGCAGACAGTTTATTGCCTTCAAACAAGGTGTTGTTGTAGAACAAATCCCCATGAATGGTGGTTTTTGGCAAATCTGGGTGTTGCGCAATAAAGTCATCAAATTCCGCGATTTGCGACAATAATAATTCGGCTTGCTCTGGTTCTAATTGATCGGCAATCGCTTGGCTGGTTTTGTGCCACCACGCCACACCACGATGGCTGTCGCGATGCTCTGGGAAATCTTCACCGGCAATGTGCAGCTTCGCCAAGGCTTCCCCCATCAATCGACAAGACACTTCGTCCGTGCCTTTTAGTTCACCGCCGGGAAAGCAATCCACAATAATGGTCGGACGCCCATTCACTTCACGCAGACGCTCACCGTGAATATCAATCAAAGCCGCAGGCACGTTAAACCCTTTGTGTTTCAAATGCGCAACAACATCCAAAAAGTACGGCACTTCTTCTAAATCAAATTCTTCAAACAAGGTCACCACGTACTTGCCTGTGGTGGTGGTCAAAAAGTAATTGGTGTTCTCAACGCCACCAGAAATACCTTGGAATGAAACCAGCTCGCCTAAGTAATAATCCGCCACTAAGGCCCGCATGTCTGAGTCAGAAAGGGATGTGTAAACAGCCAAGTTGTGCTACCTAATTTGTGATCAAAAAAATGATGCGATTAAGAAAACGCCTATGCTCCACAATAAGCCGCAAAAGGTCAATTCGAAGTCACGTAAATCGCCCTATTCTGTGCACATTTTATCGACCCAAACACCCACGATTAACACTCAAGATAACTTACGAAACATAAACTCACTGAGATAAAACAGAGTAATACCGCAAAACTGACTATTATTTAACCAGACACATAACCTTGAACTGCGCAATGAACACAACCAGCCACCAAAAAAACATCGTCAAATCCGCCGTCTATCGGCTGCTTATCGTATCTATTTTCAGCTACGGGTTTTGTGCTGTGTTTTTTAATATTTACCCAACCCAATTTGCTATCGACTCTCTACAGCCTGCGATCACCAGCCTGTTGTGTTTGCTGCTGTTGTTATATTTCCATCAGAAACCGCTGACCAGAATTCGCAAAACCACCAATATATATACGGCCATCACGCTGTTGACCTTCACTCCAGCCACCTTTTATTTCACGCACGGGGCATGGCAAGGTGATATTCGCTTTATCGAAAGCTATCCACCAATTTCAGGCATGATTGTTTTAACATCGACATTGGTGATGTTAATGCTGCCCAAAAAATACGCCAAATTAGCGGCGTTAATTTGGGCACTAAACGCCCTGCCTGTTCTGCATTATCTGTTTACGCATCCGGAGGAATTACATACCACGCGCGGCTATGACTTGTTGTTTATTTTCGGCCCAGCCAGCTTATTGATTTTTGTCATCATTCCGTATCAGCAAAGCATGCGTGAGCAAATGGAAAAAATTTCTTATGATCTAACACGTTATAAGCTTCACGCCGATCGAGACTTTTTAACTGACACGTTAAATCGACGTGGATTAGACAGTTGGTTGACCCGAAACCATCAACTGGAATCGATGGGGCTGTTGCTGATCGATGTGGATTACTTCAAAAATATCAACGACCGTTTCGGCCATTCTACTGGCGACCATGTTTTGGTTGAAATCGCCTCGCGTCTGCGCACCGTGTATCACGACAATCATTGTTTGGCGCGCTGGGGCGGTGAAGAATTTATTTTGGTGGTCGCCAACCCAGCACCCGCCGCGCTGAATAAATTGGCCGCAGATTGCCACACGGTGTTTCGTCATATTCCCTTTCGTACTGTGGGAAAAGTCACCACCAGCATCGGCGTGTCTCGCATTGCCGGCGCCCAAGATTTCGATCGGCTGATTGAAGAAGCCGACCAAGCCTTATACCACGCAAAAGAAAATGGCCGCGATCAAGTGGTCATGTTCAGTGAGATGCAACCGCAGCTGTCCGAAAAGATGAAACGTCTTATGATGTTGGATTAAACCAACGCGCTAGATTCCGTTTATGCCGAGTTTTGGCTGTAAAAATCCTTATAAGTGCTTAGAATAGACCTCATATTTGCCGATTCACAAAGAGGTTCTATTTTGGCTACGGATTCTACAACACAAACACCGATGATCTTGGTAGACGGTTCGTCTTACCTTTACCGAGCATTCCACGCGATTCCACCGATGAGCACCAGCAGCGGCCACCCGACCAACGCCACGCGCGGTGTGATCAGCATGATCCGCAGCCTAATCAAAACCTACCCAGATTCCCCCATGGTCATCATCTTCGATGCCAAAGGCAAAACCTTCCGCGACGACATTTACAGCGAATACAAAGCGCACCGTCCGCCGATGCCAGACGATCTACGCCCGCAAATCGAACCCATTCACCGCATGGTGGAAGCCATGGGCTTGCCGCTGGTGATCATAGACAACGTAGAAGCCGACGACGTGATCGGCACCATCGCCAAACAAGTGGGCGAGGCTGGCCGCGAGGTTATCGTCTCCACGGGCGATAAAGACATGGCGCAGCTGGTGACCGACAAAGTCACTCTTGTGAACACCATGAACAACACCGTCATGGACATCCAAGGCGTGAAAGACAAGTTCGGCATTCCGCCTGAACTCATCATCGATTACCTTGCGCTCATGGGCGACAAAGTCGATAACATTCCTGGCGTACCAGGCGTGGGCGAAAAAACCGCCCTTGCCTTGCTGCAAGGTTTAGGCAGCATCAAAGAGATTTACACCCGCTTAGACGAGATCGCCGATTTGGGCTTCCGTGGTTCGAAAACCATGAAGCAAAAAATGGAAGACAACAAAGAGATGGCCGAGCTGTCTTATACCTTGGCGACCATCAAATGCGACGTAGAACTGCCCTTCGACCCTCAAGAATTGAAAAACGGTGAAGCCGACAAAGAAACCCTACGTGAATGGTTCACCAAGCTGGAGTTCAAAACATGGCTATCTGACCTAGACAAAGCACCAAGCGTCGAAACCGCCAACGATACAGTTGGTAATGCTTCCTCAGAGCAAAATGGCCAAGTGGAAACACCGGTTAAATCCAATATTGAAGCCAATTACGACACCGTCTTAGACAAAGACAGCTTCAACAAATGGCTGGAAAAAATCCAAGCCGCAGAGCTGGTTGCCTTCGACACAGAAACCACCTCGCTGAACTACATGGCCGCCGAACTGGTTGGCCTGTCCTTCTCCATCAAAGCAGGCGAAGCGGCTTACGTTCCCGTTGCCCACGACTACGAAGGCGCACCAGAACAACTGGATCGGGATTGGGTGCTAGAGCAACTTAAACCTTGGCTAGAAGACGACAGCCAAGCCAAAGTCGGCCAACACCTTAAATACGACGCCAACGTATTGAACAACTACGGCATCACCTTACGCGGCATCGCTTACGACACCATGTTGGAATCGTACGTCTACAATTCCGTGAGTTCACGTCACGACATGGACACCTTGGCGAGCAAGTTCCTTGGTCACTCCAATGTGAGCTTTGAAGACATCGCTGGCAAAGGCGCGAAACAAAAAACCTTTAACCAAATCGATTTAGAAGTCGCCGCTTTCTACGCCGCGGAAGACGCCGACATTACCTTGCGTTTGCATCAAGCGATTTGGCCAAAAATAGAAACCACACCAGAATTGGTCAGCATCTTTAAAGACATCGAATGCCCACTGATTCCGGTCTTGGCGAAAATGGAACAAACCGGCGCCTTGATCGATCCAGAGCTGCTTCATGCCCAAAGCGCTGAAATCGCAGGCAAGCTACAAGAGCTGGAGATCAAAGCCCACGAAGAAGCGGGCGAAAGCTTCAACCTAAGTTCGCCAAAACAGCTGCAAGTCATCTTGTTTGAAAAGCAGGGCTTGCCAGTGATCAAGAAAACACCAAAAGGCCAGCCTTCTACTGCCGAGCCGATCTTGCAAGAACTGGCGCAAGAACACGAACTGCCGCGCTTGATCATGGAACACCGCACACTGTCTAAGTTGAAATCCACTTACACAGACAAACTGCCAGAAATGATCCAGAAAACCGGCCGTATCCATACCTCTTACCATCAAGCTATTACCGCCACAGGTCGCTTGTCATCGACCGATCCGAACTTACAGAACATCCCGATTCGTTCTGCCGAAGGTCGTCGTATTCGCCAAGCTTTTGTTGCGCCTAAAGGCTACAAACTGGTTGCAGCCGACTACTCGCAAGTCGAATTGCGCATCATGGCTCACTTATCGCAAGATCCGGGCTTATTAGACGCCTTCACCAAAGACGCTGACGTGCACAAAGCCACCGCCGCGGAAGTCTTCGACGTCAGCCTAGAAGACGTCACCACAGAGCAACGCCGCCGCGCCAAAGCCATCAACTTCGGCTTGATCTACGGCATGTCTGCCTTTGGTCTCGCGAAACAGCTTGGCATTGGTCGCCCAGAAGCGGGCAAATACATCAAACGCTACTTCGAACGTTACCCAGGCGTACAGCAGTACATGGAAAACACCCGCGAAAGCGCGAAAGAAAAAGGCTACGTAGAAACCATCTACGGCCGTCGTTTGTACTTGCCAGACATCAAAGCGAAAAACGCCATGATGCGCCAAGCCGCCGAACGCACCGCGATCAACGCCCCAATGCAAGGCTCCGCCGCCGACATCATCAAACGCGCCATGATCAAAATGCACGACTGGCTAGCAGAAACCGACCTAGACGTGAAAATGATCATGCAAGTACACGATGAACTCATCTTCGAAGTCGCCGAAAAAGACCTTGATGCGGCACAGAAGAAAATCGTCGACATCATGCAGAATAGCAGCCAAATTGACGTGCCTTTGCTTGTAGAGGCTGGGGTTGGGGGTAACTGGGACGAGGCGCATTAAAAATAACATTTAAAAGCAAGGATGCTTTATGAAATACCAAAAACCTTGGAAATCCTTTGAAGAGCAACTGAGATTGCTCAAAGTTCGTGGAATGAACATTGGTGAACCTAATCAGGCTCGCTCATACCTAGAGCGAATTGGCTATTATCGGTTAAGCGCATATTGGTACCCATTTCGTACCTTCCAATTAGAGATGAATAAACAGAACAATAAACTCGTTCTGAAAGCGCAAGATGATTTTTATAAAAACACCCACTTTTTAGATGCCGTTAACCTATATCTATTTGATAAATCTTTGCGCCTGAGTCTCACCGATGCACTAGAAAGAATCGAAATCGCGCTTAGAGTCGATATGGCCTACTTACTTGGTACTAAAGATGCTTTTGCATACCGAGACAAAACTCTCTTCCACCCCACATTTGCCAATAAAAAGTTTCGTGGTAAACCTGCCTTCGAGGCATGGCAAGAAAAGTACTCGGGATTACTAAAGCGCTCTAAAGAAGACTTCGTAAAACACTTCCATACGCGATACCCAGGCGAAGACCTACCAATATGGATAGCGATCGAAATTTGGGATTTTGGCTCCATGTCTCAGCTTTTTTCGATGATGCAAACCAAAGATCAGGCACAAATTGCTCAGAAATATGGAGTACAAGATTTCTCTGTATTCGCCAGTTGGCTAAGGTCACTAAACTACTTAAGGAATATTGTTGCTCATCACAGCAGACTTTGGAACCGCAACATCATTGATCAGCCTAAACTACCAAACCTTGGTCAGATCGAATGGTGCGATAACTTTATCGGAAAGCAAGACTTGATCGCTAAGCCATTTCTACTTATCGCGATTGTAAGACACCTTATTTTAGGGATTTGTCCAAATACTCATTGGCATATCAGGATAGAGCAGATGCTAGAGAGCTTTCCTGAACTAAAATCAGATAAAACCTGCTCGATTAAAGACATGGGTGCACCAGAAAACTGGCAAGAATGGTGGACACAAAAAACCCCCGCGTAAACTCCGAAGAGCCAAGAGGCAGGGGCCGTGTTAAATGCAATACTAAAACACTCGCTAGCTTTGCGCAATGTTATAAACACATTGAAACATGTTCTCAGAACCTTTTACGGCATTGTAAGCGCCTATGACAGCCCCCCTCTGAACAATCATTGCGACTTTTTAACAAACATAAAAAAAGAGCAAGACAAATGCTCTTTTTTAAAATGAAAAATGATAGTTCGTGGCAGCCCTTTAGCTCTTTGGGGTCAGGGTGACTAAACAATGTTTAGTCTAACCATCAACAATGATGTCACCGGCGAATCATTGGTAGCGTGAGAACATATGGACAATCCAGTAATGAGTCATATGTTAAGCCCTTCTAAATGATCAATTTTAGTACTGACACCAACGTATTGCAACCGACAATAAACAGTCTGTGATAAAGAGCCTTGGGGTAGACTGTAAGATAACCAAGATAGTTTGATCGTAAGCGTGCGGCAAACCACACATTTTAATCTTTCCCAAACCCCTTAAAGTCTGTTGTCTTTTAAATAGGAGCAACAGACTCATGTTTACTGCATCTTCCCAGCTTAACGTTACACTGATTTGTGGGCCTACCGACATGCGTAAAGCCATTGATGGGCTTTGCAATATCGTCGCCTACGATCTTGAAAAAGAACCTTGTAGTGAGAACATTTTTGTCTTCTGTGGTCGAGCCGTGACAAGATCAAAATATTGCAGTGGTCTAATAATGGTTTTTGGTTGCATTACAAACGATTGGAAAAAGGCTCTTTCCAATGGCCTGGCATTGAGGATGAACATTTATCGCGGCACATATCCCATCGACAACTTAATTGGTTGTTGGATGGTTTGCCTCTTCACTCTCAAGAGGCTCATCCGCATTTAACCTATCGATATCATGACGAATAACCCATTAGGTTGGTATAATCCAACCCATGAAAATGCTTCCAGAAAACTTACCCAATGACGTTGAGTCACTCAAGGCTATCTTGCTTGAGCAAGCTCGGCTGTTGGGTGAAAAAGACTCGCAGCTTGCACAGTGGCAATCGAAATACACGTTCATTTTAGAGCAGTGGCGTTTGGCGCAGCAAAAGCAGTTTGGCAAAAGCTCGGAAACCTCACCTGGGCAAGGTGAGTTGTTTGATGAAATGGCGGCCGAATCTGATGTCATCGACACGGAGACTGAAACGCAGACCGTCTCTTACACTCGCTCGAAACCTAAGCGTCAGCCCCTGCCAAAGGATTTACCTCGCGAAACGGTTGTACTGGATATCGCTGAGTCAGACAAAGTCTGCTCATGTTGCCAAGGTGCACTTCATCGCATAGGTGAAGACCGTTCTGAAAAGCTTGATTTTATCCCGGCTCAACTCAAGGTCATCGAAACGGTTCGCCCTAAATACGCGTGCCGTGAGTGTGAGAAAACAGGCACCCAGAATGCGATTAAGCAAGCGGTTGTGCCACCGAGCATTATCCCCAAAGGCATCGCGACCCCTAGTCTGCTGAGTCAGATTATCACGGGCAAATTCCAATACAGCTTACCACTCTATCGACAAGAAACCTTATTTAAGCAATACGGTATCGAGTTGAGCCGACGAACCATGTCAGATTGGATGAAAAAATGTGCCGATGCCTTAGAGAAGCTTTATGAACGGCTGCATCAAGAATTACTGAAACAGTCCGTTATCCAAGCGGATGAAACCACCCTCAATGTGATCAAAGAAGCTCGTTCGAAATGTTACATGTGGGTGTATTGCACAGGCAAAGATGCCCCAGACAAACGCAATCCGATCCCGAATATCGTCCTATACGATTACCAACCGACACGAAGTGGGCAATGCGCCGTCGACTTTTTACAAGGCTTCGATGGCTATCTTAATGTCGATGGCTACCAAGCGTACGAATCGACCCAAGCCAAGCTGGCTGGTTGCTGGGCACATGCACGTCGTAAGTTTATTGAAGCGGAAAAAGGCATGCCGAAAGGCAAGTCAGGAAAAGCAACGATGGCGATCAATCACATCAAAAAGCTGTACGCTATCGAGACGTTGGCCCAACAGGCTGACAATGCAGAAGCCGCCTTTAAAATCCGTCAGGAGCAAGCGCCCGAAGTCTTAGCGAACTACAAAGCCTGGCTTGAAAAATCGGCTCAACAAGTGCCACCGAAATCCTTATTGAGCAAAGCGATCCAATACAATCTCAATCAATGGGACAAACTGAGCGTTTACTTGACCGATTATCGTATCAACATCGATAACAACCGAGCGGAGCGCGCCATCAAGCCCTTCGTGATTGGACGCAAAAACTGGTTGTTCTCCAATACGGGGAATGGTGCAAAATCCAGTGCAACGCTTTACAGCATAATAGAAACAGCCAAAGCCAATGGGCTTATCCCTTATGATTACTTAGTAAGATTGTTTGAAGAGCTGCCGAGAAGAAAAGAAAACGATGACATGGAAGAATTATTGCCGTGGAATATCAAGCTGACTTAAGATTGAGAATAAAGATAAAAATCTTCCCGCTGCATCCATGCAGCCTTGAATCTTCCTGAAAAGAGACAGAGCCTCCGTCCTGGAGGCATAGGTAAATCCATTTACCCTCTGTCAAATCTTAAATTATTACAATCACGTGTCAGATACAAGTTTTATGGCAATAAAAAATTGACGCTGCCTATGTGTGGTTTACCGCACGCTTACCGTTTCCCAGTGCCATATCTGAATGCGTAGCGGATTAAACAATTGGGGTCAGATGAAAATTCAACCCATCTGGCTCGGTTTGCTACCGCGCTTTCGTGGCATCACTCGCCTACCTGTTAGCCTCTCGATCTGCTCTTTGAAACGTTCGTTTCCCAGTGCCATATCTGAATGCGTCGCGGATCGAATCCATACGAGCTCTTCTTCTGGGATGTGGTATTTAAATAAGGCTTGGTAACGCTTCGCTCGCGTTTCTTGCTGACGGCTAAGCTTCACTGGCAAAACTATAAATCTTCTATTTTCATCTGCCCAATTTCACCAATTTTATAAAAAGACTTGCCCTTTTCTGATAATGTGCTTTAGATAACATAAGCTGTGCTAATAATGAAAAAATAGGGCAAATTATGTTGATAACATCAAACTCTTCCACCAATAACATTGACGTTATCCAGCGTAACAACGTCAAAATTTCTGGACAAGGAAACCAAGCGATTGTTCTGGCCCACGGTTTCGGGTGCGATCAATCCATGTGGAGTTATCTACTCCCTCACCTAGAATCCAACTATACGGTGGTCTGCTTCGACTATGTGGGCAGCGGCCAATCTCAATTAAGTCTTTACGACCCTGAACGCTACACTAAGCTCGAAGGCTATGCCCTTGACGTAATCGAATTGCTTGAGGGTTTGTCGATGTCCTCTGTCATCTTCGTGGGCCATTCGGTTAGCAGTATGATCGGCTTATTGGCATCGTTAAAACGCCCAGAATTGTTCGCATCGTTAATTATGGTTTGCCCTTCACCCTGCTTTTTGAATATTGGCGAAGAATACCAAGGGGGATTCGAACGCGAGGATTTAGAAGAGCTGATCAACCTAATGGATAAAAATTACATTGGGTGGGCTAATTATCTGGCTCCATTTGTCATGGGCACAGGTCACAGCGAAGAATTAACAACACATCTTACTAACAGCTTTTGCTCAACGGATCCCACATATTCTAAGCCATTCGCTAAGGCAACCTTCTTTTCCGACTACCGCCACTTGCTTAGCGAATCAAAGCACCCTTGTTTAATTTTGCAGAGTGAAAACGACTCCCTAGCATCCTTAGACATCGGGCAGTATGTTCACCAACATTTACCTCACTCGTCGCTGGAAGTAATCCACGCAACCGGACACTGCTTACACATGACGCATCCAGAAACTGTCTCAGTCTATATCGAACGCTTTATTACTCAGCAGGCCAAGAAGTGAAGCCACCGTCTTTTCCCTGTGGATTGTTAATCAGTGATTTGAGAACGAGAAAAATCGAGTACGCTAATGACTTCTTTGCGGAACGCTTTGGTTTCGCCCCTTTAGAATTATCGGGGAACGACGTGGCAAATTTATTCACTAAAGCTAGTGAAATCCTATTTGAAAGCTACCTTTACCCCTCTTTAATCAAAGAGGGGTTTCTTGATGAAACGCAGGCAGTTATCCTGACGGCAAACAAAACACGAACGCCAGTCACGCTTAACACTCGCCTCTCTCATGACGATAAAGTCTATTGGTCTCTGTTCATATCAGAGAAACGGGATAAGTTGTATCAAGAGCTGATCACCACGCGGGACGAATTAGAACAACAAACCAAAAATCTAACCAAACTCTCTAGCGTAGACGATCTCACCGGTCTGCTGAATCGGCGTGAAGCTACGCGTCGAATACACGATTTAATGGGCGAAGCGAGTTATCTGCACCCACTGACCATATTGTTGATCGACATTGATCACTTTAAGAAAGTCAACGACACCTATGGACATCAAACAGGCGATCTAATATTAAAGCAGGTTGCTCAACGTCTTGAGGCAAACTTTCCGGAGAATCACGTTATTTGTCGATGGGGTGGTGAAGAGTTTCTCATCGCTTTAGCAAATACCGATATGCAAACCGTCATCATGTTTGACAAAACATTCCACCAAGACCTGCATCGCGTGACGCTAAATGACTATCATCTCAAGGTCAGCATCGGTGTCGCAGAATATACAGGGCAGCATTTAGAAATCACCTTAGAACGGCTCATTCATCAAGCCGATATCGCCTTATACGAAGCAAAAAACAGCGGTCGCAACAAAACCTGCTTCTTCAGACAGTTAGGGATAGATGAAAATCACGCCTTCTAATCCTGTTATCTTACGCGCTTTCTTGGCGTCACTCGCCTACCCGTTAGCTTCTCGATCTGCTCTTTGAAACGTTCGTTTCCCAGTGCCATATCTGAATGCGTCGCGGATCGAATCCGTCCGAGTTCTTCTTCTGGGATGTGGCATTTGAATAAAGCTTGGTAACGCTTCGCTCGCGTTTTTTGCTGGCGGCTAAGCTTGAGCTAAAGTTCATGTGGTTGCCAAAGTTTTCTATTTTCATCTGCCCCAATTTAGCAACTCGCAATAGCGGGCGCGGTTTGTATCAGTTCGTCTTTCTCAATAGCAGCGACCATGAATTTGGCGAAGTCGATGCGACGCACTAGGTTGTGTGCAATGCGTTCATCCCCTACGTGTTCCGCCCAAATAGGCATTCCTTGGCTTTCACCTTCTTCTAGATCACAGCCGCGTACGACGGTCCAAGGTTGTTTTGAGGCAAATATGGCATTAGTCGCGCGAACTTGATCAGCAATGTCGGCGATGCGTAACCAGCGTGCTAATTTTTCAAAGACGGCGACGAAACATTTTAGTTTGAAGGAGTACTGGTCTTTGCCATCACGGCTGATGTGCCAACCGCATGAGAAGATCAAACGTGCATTGACTGGGGCGAAATCCAGCACGGCCTTGGCGGTATTCGTGGCATAGCCATTGACACCCCAAGGCGCTAATACGGTTAACACCGCATCGACCTTGGGCAACAAAAGTCCCAATGCCTCACGGTCGTCGGTATAAGCGGGCACGATTTGGATTCGGTCTTTCCATTGTTCCAATTTTCCCACACTCTGAGGTCGACACACTGCGGTTACTTGGTAACCCAGCAAGAGAGCTTCTTCGATCATGTATCTTCCCAGCTTGCCCGAGCCGCCTATAATGGCAATGTGTTTGGTTACCGTCATTTTATCTACCTGTTCGTTTTTGTATGGATAAAGTCTAACGGGGTCGATATGCTATTAAAATCACCCAAAATCAAAGAGCGGATATGCGTATTTGTATGGCGAATCAATACGAGCAATTAGATTGGAATGCGTTAAAAGCGTTTCTTACCGCCGCACGAGAAGGTTCTTTTTCAAAAGCGGCCAAGCACATAGGCGTGACTCAACCCACCCTGAGCCGTCAGATTTACAACCTTGAAAGCGCGCTTAACGTCACGCTGTTTGAACGCCTTAGCACAGGCTTAGTCTTGACCGACGCTGGGCAGCATTTGCTAGAATTCACCGCGCCAATGGGCATGGCCGCGCAACAAGTGAGCTTGGCAGTGTCGGGGTTGTCGTCCGACTTGGAGGGCGAAGTCAGCCTGTCTGTCAGCGAAATAGACGCGCTGTTTCGGCTGCCCGCGATCACGGCTTTTCTAAGAGAACACGCGCCCACGATCCGGCTGACCATTCATGTCAATAACAGCATCAGTGACCTCAAACGCCGTGATGCTGATATCGCCATACGAAGCTTTCAGCCAACCGAGCTGGATTTGATTGCTCGTCGTTTGGTCGACGAGCCCATTTGGTTTTATGGTTTACCTGACACGGTGGCTCGTTATGGCTCACCCGCACAGCCAAAAGACCTTGGGGCGGTGGAAATCATTGGTTTTGAGCGAGAAGGCGATCTCCTCCGTCGCTTACATGCCTTGGGCTGGCCATTAACGGAGCAGCACTTTCCCATCGTCACGCCGTTTCAAGGACTGCAATGGGAATTGGTCAAAAAGGGCTTGGGCTTGGGGCTGTTTCCCCAAACCATTGGAGACAAAGAACCCAGCTTCGTGCGTGCGTTTGAGCATTTTGGCGCTCCTATTACGGTACCTTTGTGGCTTGTCACGCACCGCGAGTTACACACCAACCCACGAATTCGCAAAGTGTTTGATCTGATCACTCAATGGTTTCAGGAATACGATTAGCACGATTGAATGTAACCATGTCGGCCTAAAAGAGGCGCTTATGGCTCACAAGAAAAACCATTTACCCGAAAAAATATGCCCCGTTTGCCAGCGGCCATTTGTGTGGCGCAAAAAGTGGGAGCGCGATTGGGCACAAGTAAAATACTGCTCCGAGCGTTGCAAACGCCAAGGTAAAAAGCAGGCCATTTAGCAGGATGGTTTATACTGTGGTAAATCACAGGCCAGAGCGCCTGACTCATCCTATTACGAGATCCTAGATGGCAAAACGTAGACACGGTATTTACAAAAAAATATGGCGGCTCATTTGGCGGTATTATTACCCAGCCCACGCACTCGGAACCCCAATGATTTGACCTATTATCTTCGCCAACGAGTCGACTGGGTTGAAGTTCAAATGCAGCAACTCGGAAGCGGTTATCTCACTGCGATTTTGGATTAAAACGAGAACATAGCCAGATCATTTTTTGAGGGTGGTGGCCTCTTTTAAATGCTAGAATCCGCCCTATTCCGATTAGGTATTACTTTAAAGGCACGCTATGACCGTTCTTCTGATGACCCCTCCCATGACGCAACTGAATACGCCCTATCCTGCGACGGCGTATCTGACAGGCTTTTTGCGCTCTCGGGGCTATGAGGCGGTGCAGCGCGATCCGGCCATTGAATTGTTTCTTGAAATGATGACCGCGCCCGCGTTGAACATTATTCGCCAGCATGTGGAAGACAATTTCGAGTCTTTCGAAGACGATGAATTACCCGATGTGATATACACATTTTTGGCGGAGTTCGACCGATATCGCCTCGCGGTAGAACCTGCCATTCGCTTTTTGCAAGGCAAAGACCTCAGTCTTGCATTGCGTATTATTTCTCGCCGCTTTTTACCAGAAGGCCCTGCGTTTGACGCCATTGCACAAATGGAAGCCGTGTCTGGCGATGTGCTAAAAAGCGCGTTCGGCAATTTAGGTGTTCAAGACAAAGCCAAGTATTTGGCGACCTTGTTTATCAACGATTTGTCCGCGGTCATTACCCAAGGCGTCGATCCGTATTTTGAAGTCAGCCGTTACGGTGAACGTCTGGCAGCGGCAAACCCTAGCTTCGACAACTTGTACGACACCCTAATGGGCGAGCCCAGTTTTAGTTCTGAAATTCTCGAACAATTGGTCGAACAATATCTGGAAGAAGCCCAACCCAGTGTGGTCGCTTTAACCGTGCCCTTCCCAGGCAACATGCTCGGCGCGTTGCGTATCGCGCAAACCTGCAAAGCCATTAACCCCGATCTTCCTGTGGTGATGGGCGGCGGTTTTGTAAATACCGAACTGCGTGCGCTGAAAGATCCTCGCGTGTTTGAATTTGTCGACTTTATCTGTCTCGATGATGGCGAACGCCCGTTTATGACCTTGCTGGAATTTTTTGACGGCAAGCGTGAAATCGACGAGTTAGTGCGTACTTACTTCCTTGCAGAAGACGACAAGGGTGAGCCCTACGTTCACTACAATGAAAACGCCGACTTGCACGATATTCCGCAAACCGATGTGGGCACGCCAATTTACGATGGTTTGCCATTAACGGAATATTTGTCCTTGTGCGAAATGCTTAACCCCATGCACCGTATTTGGAGCGATGGCCGCTGGAACAAGCTGACCATTGCCCACGGTTGTTACTGGCGCAAGTGCAGTTTTTGCGATGTCACATTGGATTACATCGACCGTTACGACGCTGCGGGTGCCGACATTTTGGTGGATCGGATTGAAGAGTTGATCGAAGAAACCGGACAAACCGGCTTCCATTTTGTCGATGAAGCCGCACCGCCCAAAGCCCTGTTCGCCTTAGCAAGACGTTTGATCGAGCGGGGCGTGGTCATCAGTTGGTGGGGCAATATCCGTTTCGAAAAAACCTTCACGCCCGAGCGCTGTCAATTATTGGCGGATTCAGGGTGTATCGCGGTGAGCGGTGGTCTGGAAGTCGCGTCCGATCGATTGCTAAAACTGATGAAAAAAGGTGTCAGCGTCGAGCAAGTCGCTCGCGTAACCAAAGGCTTTAGCGACGCCGGCATTTTAGTACACGCTTATTTGATGTACGGTTTTCCAACGCAAACGGAACAAGAATCCATCGACGCTTTAGACATGGTGCGTCAAATGATGGAGCATGGCTGTTTCCAATCGGCTTATTGGCACCGCTTTGCCGCCACGGCTCACAGTCCGATTGGCATTCACCCTGAAGAATACGGCATTACGCTGGCCGAGCGCCCAGAGATATTGTTCGCAGAAAACGATGTGGATTTCACCGACCCAACCGGAACCGACCACGACATGATCGGCGAAGGTCTGCGCAAAGCACTCTACAACTACATGCACGGCATTGGTTTTGATCAACCTATGCACTTTTGGTTCGATAAACCCGTGACGCGCACCTTAGTGAAAAAAGACCTGATTTCCAGAGCGATAAACGACCTGATTACAAGCGACTAACAAAACTCAAACAGATTAATCCAGATAAAACCGTCTATTTTTTGTGCAATACTAATACAGTTAAAGAAACATGACGGCCTTGAGGTGCGGTTTGCTATTCCGAAACACGCACGCCATTTACCTGATCATAATCACGATCTTTATCACTTTAAATGGTTCTGCATTTGCCTCGGAAAATCATTTTCCAAGAGTAAGTGTTACGAACCAATCCGACGTGGATCTCTATATTCGTGTAAACGGAGTTGAAAAGGTCATCTAGGGCAGTCGTTACTCCTAACCTTACAGGCTTCTCACTTTTCCCTGTCTTTATTTTATAAGGCGGTGTGTTACTCTGATTACTCGATAGCTGGATGCTAGGAGAGTTGAATTGTTTAAACCAAGCTATTTTTTATTGGTCGCAGCGGTTTTTGTTTTGTTGGTGATTAAGACCAGCAATGTGTATTTTCAGTTCGCGTGGGCATGGTTCGCCCTGTCTTTTTTCACCGTCAGTCTTGCCTACCTTCTTAATAAACCGACTATTTTTCGCAAACGTTCCGACGGTACCGTGCCCGTTTATATTCGTTGGGTATTTATGCCGTTTTTGTGGAGCACCCAGCTTTATAACAGCTGGGCAAGAAGCACGGATTCGGTACCGGCATTGCAAAAAATAGACGATGGTCTGTTCTTGGCACGACGCTTATTTCCTTCTGATATACATGAAATAAAAAGCGAGAACATCAGCGCCGTTTTAGACGTGACCGCTGAATTTAGCTCTTTAAATTGGGTGTCATACCAAGCCGATGTGGACTACTTGAACATTCCGATTCTGGATCATTCGGTGCCTTCGGATACGCAAATTCAGCGCGCTCTAAACTGGATCCACACTCACCGCAAAACCGGACGCTCCGTGGTTATTCATTGTGCTTTAGGTCGTGGCCGATCCGCCTTTATGATGGCGGCGTATTTATTGAGCCAAAACCCAAAATCCACACCGCGCGAGGTGATGGAAAAAATACGAGAAATTCGCCAAACCGTACGTTTAAATGAGCGCCAATTTAGGTATTTAAAACGAGCGTTAGAAAACAAGCTGTTGGTGGTACACAACTCGGCTTGGTTGATCGCTAATCCAGTGTCTGGCACCCGCCAATGGGAAGAACAAAAAGACGTAATTCTGCGTTATTTATCGGCCTATTTTGATGTCACCGTCAAAACCACCACTCCTGATATTAGCGGTACGGATCTTGCCAAAGAAGCCGTCAAAGCCTCACCCGATATGATCATTGCCTGTGGCGGTGACGGCACAGTAACCGAGGTGGCCGCGGCTATGGTGGGCACTCATATTAAGCTAGGCATTATTCCATTTGGCACCGCCAATGCGTTAAGTCATGTGCTGTGCGGCACCATGTCAAAAGTGGCACCAATAGAAAGCATTTGTTTAAACCTGATTGACGGTTGCGAACAACGCATCGACACCGCGACCTGCAACGACGAGTTAATGCTGTTGCTCGCCGGCGTCGGCTTCGAACAACAAATGATAGAAAAAGCCGATCGCAGCAAAAAGAACACCAGTGGCCAGCTCGCTTATTTGAAAGGCTTATGGGAAGCCATCGGACAAAACGAAGTGTATGAATTTACGATTCAATTAAACGACGATGAGCCTTTTACCATCACCACACCAAGCCTAACCATTGCCAATGCGGCCCCCATCACGACCTTATTGGCTCAAGGCAAAGGCGTACCCGATATTATGGATGGTGAGTTGGATTTGACGTGGTTAGACCCAGAGCGCATGCAAATATTGAACTTGGCAGAATTGGCTATGCTTGGGTTGGGCGACCAAAATGAAAACAGCGACTTATCAAAAGACAACAATAGCCCAGAAAGCAACAACGGTATTTTTCATCGTTCGGCACAGCGTGTGACGGTGGATATCAGCCAAGTCGGCCATTATGTGGTAGACGGTGAAGTGCGTGAAGCGAAGACACTCGAAGTGGTCGTGAGACCTAAGTCATTGAGTGTCATTGTTCCTGAATCAACGCTAAGCTAAGCAAGCCATGACGTCATAACGAATCATTCAATGAGGGTTTGCGTTTGCTGGCTTTGTGTTGGTACATCCGTTTGTCGGCCGTGGCAAGACAGTCAATCGGACTCTTGCCCGTGTGTTTATGAGCAATGCCATAGCTGATACCTGCCGTTGGCCAATGCTTTCTCAACGCCACTTCCGTGTCTAAAATTCGTTGCTCAAGCTCAGAGGCCAACGTGTCGTTTGACACGTCATCCCCTCCGATCAACCACACAAATTCGTCTCCGCCAGAGCGGAAAACCTGATCTGCCGCCGGAGCGTGTCGCCGCATTAGATCGGCGGCATCCATTAAAAATTGGTCGCCAGCTTTGTGACCTTGTCCATCATTAATCTGTTTTACGCCATCAAAATCAATGAACACCATACAATAATCCTTGCCCACACTCTCTAGCGCTTCATTCAAAGCGAAGCGATTACCGACTTGCGTCAGCGGATCAATGCGCGCCTCAAACATCACCTTGAGATATTCTCTTTGTTTGAGCTGCAACCACTCAGACAACGACAGCATGATACAAATACAATCCAGCGCTAATGCCGCAAGTACAACCAATTCAGGGTAAAGCAAGTGCGCAAAGACATTCCCATGGGAAGCCACGTAATACATCAGTGACATACTGTAGAGAAGGTTACCAACAAGATAATACTTGGCGCGAAAGTCTTGCTTAGACAGCATGGTAATGCCGATATAAAGGCTCAGCGGCACCCACACCATGGCGATAATATGAGAGACATAAAAAGTCGTTTGAAAAGGCACAAAAGCGAGAATCACACCCAATACAAAAGAGGCCGTGGCAAAGTATTGGAGCGCCTTGCCTAATTTTCGCTCACTCAATAATGGCGAAAATAACCCTTTTGAAAACATGGCCGCGCACGCAATGGCGAAGGGAAATATATACATGCCACCGTACGTCAGGTTGACCGGAATCGAAGGAACCAAATCATTTACCAAGCCAGACGCCACCGCCCAACCCACACCATGAAGACCCACATAGCCCGCGCACCAAAAAGGCAGCCCTAGCCGAACCCTCAAAGAAATCACTAACGCAATAATAGCCAATGTCAGCATGACCACAACCGCGCTAATGGTGACCGCATTAATCACCGATTTGTAATGATAAAACTCGGACTGTGTGTCAAAAGACAATGGCACAGGGGTTGGGTAATGCTGAGCTGAGATCACAATCCACAATCGACCCGAGGCATTGGCAGGCAAATTCAGAGGAAATGTTTGAGCATGTAAAAGGCTGGGGATGCTCTGACCTCTTTGCTGAGAAAAGTCCGCTATTTTTTTGGCGACGCCTTGATCCGGCTGCCAGTAAGCGACCCCTTGATCCATGAAATTGGTGTTTGGAATGACAAACCACGTTCTGGCTTCTTGGTTGGTCAGCGGTATTGACGCAACAAAACGCCCTGAGCGACCCAGAATGGAGCCCGTCATAAGCTCGGCCTGATCTAGGGAAGGTGTCCAGTCAGACGCGAAGTCAGACGAAACATTCGACAAGCGATACCATAAGCCAGCGTCCGTCAATTTCACCGACTGGTTCGATAGTTGAAGTGGCATTTGTGCGTGCACACCCCATGCGCCTGCGCTAAGGAAGGCAATGAAACACCACCGAAAAACCACTGCCAATAACGCCATAATGTCTCTTCGTAGCCGATGAAAAAGGGGCCCGACGCTTTATATTCACGCGTTAAAACAACGACACAGCGTCAATGCCACCCTTCCATAGTAAGAAACCTCAAGAAAGAAACAACCATAAAATGGTACACATTATGTATCTTTGAGCATAATTTCACTTAACTCCACATCAATTTTATGAGCAATCAGTCCATCTACCCCCAAGGGCATATAGCGTTTAAGCGCCCATCTTTTTATCTTTTAGCGTTGCGTTGTCTATACTGAAAATCAACGCACCGTATTCACTTGCTGAATCCATACCGATTGACTCACCGATAGAAGGCACCAAATGTCGAATCTTAGTATCAGAGTAAAGCTTGTTTGTCTCGTTGGCTTTTTTGCCGTGTGTTTAGTTGGCATCATGATCTGGGCATCCACCCAATCCATTCGCTCAATTAACGAATTCGCCTCGGATGAATTGAATCAAGTCCAAAAAGATCAAGCTGAAACGCTGCTCAAATCCACCGCCAGCGAAGCACAAACCAAGGTGCGGGTGTTTTTAGGCGCTACCGCTTCGACAGTAACCAATTTTGCGTCGCTGCTCACGCAAACGGCCAAGGGCAACGATGGCGAGAGCTTCAGCCGTGAACGCGTTCATGCGATGACAAAGGGCTTTTTAAAAAGCACGCCGACCATGAGCGCGCTTTATGCGCAATTTGAAAAAAACGGCTACGACCAGCTAGACAACAGCGCACCTAAAAACACTCTGACGACATCGGACGTGGGCACTCTGGATGTGTATTGGGTGAAAGAAGACGGTGAGTTTGCCTCCTACGAAACCGAATCAGCGGAAAAATACGGCACTGAAAAAGACGACAACGGCATTCGTGAATCTGAGTGGTACTTATGCTCTCTCGAAACCGCCAAAGCGTGCTTGCTTGACCCCTACCTGTACGAAATATCGGAAGGCAACAGCGTACTGATGACCAGTTACACTGAGCCGGTCTTAGTCAACCAAACCTCCGTCGGCTTGGTCGGTGCGGATGTCAACTTACCTAAAATCCAAACCGAAGTCACATCGCTAGCGCAAACCCTGTTTGATGGCCAAGGGCAAATCACCATAGTGAGTCAGCGAGGCATTGTAGTGGGTTCTAGCGCCTTCCCCAAAGCCGTGGGCAGCAATATAAAAGACACCCAACTGTCCGGTGTGGATCTGACAAAGAAAGGCTTAATTGAAGGTCAGCAAGAATGGTCATTCACCAGTGACTTTGCCATCGGCAACGCCACACAAAATTGGACAGTCTACTTATCGGTTCCTACCCGTGTTTTATTGGCGCCTTCCATTGCGTTGAACGCTGGGCTAAGTACCAAAACCGATCAATCGGTTACCGTTCTACTTAGCTTAGCGTTGGCCTTGGTGGTCATCGGGCTGGGTATTATTTATGTCATTGTCCGCTCGGTAACGGCACCGTTGAGCGACATTGCATTACGCATGAAAGAACTGGCATCAGAAGAGGGAGATTTAACCCAACGCTTAGGACAGCAAAAACATTTCGAATTGGTGCAACTGGCCGATGGATTTAATTTGTTTGCGGAAAAACTGCAAAAAATGATCCTGCAACTCAATGAACAGCGCCATGTTGTCGCACACTCTAATGAACGTTTTGTGGAGACTACGGCGCAGGTCGACTCCTCCATTTCCTCGCAAACCGATCAAATTCAGTCTGTCGTAACGGCCGTAACGGAAATGTCAAGCTCTGCCTTTGACGTGGCGAACTTGGCGCAAGAAAACGGCAACGCCACCAATGAAATGAGCGGCTACTTGAAAGAGTCGTTCGACTTGGTGCAACACAACCGAGGTCAAGTGGAAAGCCTAGCGTCTGAGCTGAATCAAGCCAGCGCGCAAGTGGCCAAAGTGTCAGAGCGCAGCGATGCCATTTACGGTATTTTAGACACTATCCGCGCGATTGCCGAACAAACCAATCTCTTGGCACTGAACGCCGCCATCGAGGCCGCCCGAGCAGGCGAGCAAGGTCGAGGCTTTGCCGTTGTCGCCGACGAAGTTCGTAATTTGGCCGCGCGCACACAAGACTCCACCGAAGAAGTCGACACACTGATTAAAGCCCTGCAAGAGGATGTCAGTTCCGCTGTGAGTTTAATCAATAACAGCCAATCCAACGTCAGCGACACCGTCACCGCCGCCAACAACAGCGCAGAAAAACTCGGCTTTGTGAACGACCGAGTGGTGACCATTTCAGAAAACTCCTCGCAAGTCGCCTCCGCTGCCACAGAACAGTCCAATGTGGCCGAAGAGATCAACCGCAACCTTGTCATCATCAGTGATGCCGCGCAAGCCTTACGAGACGTGGTGTCGGGTTTGTCGTCCAACCACAAAGACAACGTGGAAGCCGTTAATCAATTAACCGCCATTCTGTCGAAGCTAAAGGTGTAAACCCTGCCAATTAGATTAGAATAGCCATTCAGACGCACAACTCTATAACAAAAAAAGCAGGTTGAACTTCAACCAAGCGGAGTCGGAATCGGAATGCCATTAAAAAAATTAGAAAAACTGACACAGGCGGCCAACACCTACAAAACCATTTTAAATGCGATGGAAGAGTGGGTAGTGATTGTCGACCACCAGGCCAAAATCTTTTTTATTAACCGACCTTACGCGCGTTTTCTTGGTGTCAAAGCCGAAGACGTCATCGGTAAAAAAGTCACCGATGTGATCGAAAACACACGCATGCACATCACGGTACAAACTGGCCAAGCAGAACGTTTGTCGTTCCAAAAGATTTTAGGCAGCAACATGATCGCCAATCGCTTTCCCATCATTGAGCAAGGCGATGTTATTGGCGCGGTTGGCACCGTTATCTTCCACGACACCCACGAATGGAAACAGATCAACAGCCACATCAAAGCCCTCTTAGCCGAACACGATTTCCACCGTCAGAAAAGTCTCACTGCCGACAAGACAGAAACCGGTGCCAATTTTCACCTTAACGACATCATTGGCGACAGTCAGGTAATGAAGTCCCTCAGTGCCAAAGTCACCCAAGTGGCGTCAGGCGATGTGACAGTGTTGATTCGTGGTGAATCCGGCACTGGCAAGGAATTGTACGCCCACGCCATCCATCAACTTTCGGATCGCGCCGAATTCCCCTTTATTAAAGTCAATTGCGCGGCCATTCCCGAAAACTTGCTCGAAAGTGAATTGTTTGGCTACGAAGAAGGCGCATTTACCGGTGCGAAAAAAGGCGGCAAAGCCGGTAAATTCCAACTCGCCAATGGCGGCACCTTATTTCTTGATGAAATTGGTGATTTGCCGTTGTTAATGCAGGCCAAGTTATTGCGCGTACTGCAAGACCGAGAGGTCGAATCGGTTGGCGGCACGCGTTCTACACCGCTCAATATCCGTCTCATTACCGCCACGCATCGGCCATTAGAAAGCCTAATTGAAAGCGGCGATTTCCGAGAAGACTTGTATTATCGCATCAACGTGGTCGCCATCGATTTACCACCGTTAAGAGAACGTCGTGACGACATTGCCAAACTGGCGGATTTTTTCCTGCAGAAGCTCTCTCGAAGAACAGGACGACGCGCACCTAAGCTGACCGTACAAGCCTTAACCGCTATGCTGGCGTACAACTGGCCGGGCAATATCCGTGAATTGGAAAACGTCATGGAAGCGGCATTTTATACCAGCCACGATCGGAAGATTCCGCTGTCTCTTTTGCCCCCTCAGCTCGCTCAGAATGGCGCCGACCTTCAAGACAATGCCATGCTGCCAAACTTGGTTCAGCCAAACGCCAGCAGCTTAAAAGAACAGCTCAACCAAGCAGAACGCAACATCATTAAAGCCGTGCTCATCGAGTGTGGAGACAATCGAACCAAAGCCGCCAAACAACTCGGCATCAGCAAATCCACGCTGTACGAAAAGCTCGATAAACATGGCATCAGCTGATCACCGCCATCTAAACTTCATAAAAAACCGCCCTAACCGTCCGATCATTCGGACTCAGTCTTGTTTATCGGACGGTTTCTTGCGCGTAAAAGCGTATTTTGGCGAATCAATCGTCCGGTTTTCCGGAGTATGGTTGTCATAACGTTGAGAGTCTGTGTAAAAATAAATATAAGCCACTGAAAATTAAGGCTTTTTTATTTGTGGCATCTTTCTTGATTTAGCCAATTCCAGCACCACAGCACACCATGCTTTGTCAGGAACACACAGCGCTATGGCGTGTAACCGCACACACAATAAAAATAATAGGATTAAAAACAATGAAAAATGCTTTGATAACAGCAACTTGTTTAACAACATTAAGCTTCGCGATGCCGTCTTACGCCGACTTCGATAAAGTCCGTTGGCAAGTCCCAATGGCTTTCTCATCGTCCTTAACGGCGTTGGGCGATGCCATGCCTGAAGTCTCCAAAATGTTGAGTGAATCCAGTGGTAAAAAAGTAAATCTGCAAGTATTTGAACCCGGCACACTGATTCCGCCACTTAGTATTTTTGATAATGTCAGCGCTGGCAACGTGTCTGCAGGATATTCATGGATGGGCTACGAATGGGGACAAATTCCTGCGGCGGCACTGTTTGGCGCGACACCATTCGGTCTAGAATCCAACGAATTTACCGCGTGGATGTACTATCACGACGGCGATAAAATGCTCAAGGAGCTGTTCAAACCTTACGATGTCTACCCAATTTTGTGTGGCACAATCAGCCCAGAAGCGGCTGGTTGGTTCCGCAAAGAGATCAATACCGTTGACGACCTAAACGGCCTTAAATTCCGCGCAGCGGGTCTTGGCGGTGAAATCATGTCTGAATTCGGTATGTCAATTAACGTCTTCCCAGGCGGCGAACTGTACCAAGCTCTGGAAACGGGCGTGCTTGATGGCACCGAGTTTTCGATCCCAACCGTGGATGAGCAGCTTGGCTTCTATCAAGTCGCTAAACATTATTACTTACCGGGCTGGCACCAACCGTCCACGAACCAATTCCTTTACATCAACCTAAAAGATTGGAACAAGCTAAACAAGCAAACTCAGTCCTTGATCGAAAATACCTGTGTGGCGGCCAATACCATGTCCTTGGCGAAATCCGAAGCGTTGCAAGGCGGAGTATTAGAGAAGTTCAAGGAAAAAGGCGTTCAGCTTCACCAGTATTCTCCCGAGATTTTAAGCGCGTTTGAAAAAGCCACTGACAAAGTTATGGCGCGTCATTCGGCTGAAAATCCAGAGTTCGCGAAGATTTACGCTTCCATGAAAGCCTTCCAAAAAGAACACAGCACTTGGAAGAAATTCGGATACTTGCCACGTGATTGGGGCACAAAATAACTCTATTTGAACCCCATTAGAGTGAGTCGGCATCATACGATGCCGACGTTTTTCACTGGATGCACACCATCCGGAATCAAAGGAGAGGCAAATGTCCGATCAATCAACAGAATTGAATTTGGCTGAAATCGAGGCGAGATTATCGCATTCCAATATCGCCGCATTACCACACACTAAAGTGTCGCACTTTTTGGAATCTTGCATTGAGAAAATGGGGCAATTCGTGTCTTGGATTTGGCTGTTTCTCATGCTCTTGATCGTTGGCAATGCGTTGATGCGCTATTTCTTCAACACCACGTTTGTGGCATTAGAAGAATTACAATGGCATCTCTACGCCGTGGGTTTCATGCTGGGGTTGTCTTATTGTTTTATTCACGATGGTCACGTCCGAGTGGATGCGTTGGCCGAACATTGGTCCATGAAACGACGTGTGTGGATCGAAGTCTTTGGCATTAGCCTATTACTGTTACCTTTTTGTTTTGTGATGTTTAACTATGCCCTTCCCTTCGTTGAACGCTCCTACCGTCTTAATGAGGTTTCACTGTCTTTTGATGGTTTGCCTATGCGTTGGGTCCTGAAGTCATTCATTTTAATTGCACTGGCGTTATTGATCATGGCCGCCGTTTCTCGCTGGCTGCGCTGTGTCGCCTTTTTAAACGGCGCGTCAACCAGTCGCCCTTCACACGACTAGTCATTAGGGGAAGTTTGTGTTCGAAACATACGAATTCTTGGTCATTGCCATGCTTGGCAGTTTCATTTTATTGATTTTTTCTGGCTTTCCTGTCGCATGGATCTTGGCCGGATTGGCGATTATTTTCAGTGTCATTGGTGTAACAACGTCGCAGTATTTGGACTGGGACACCTATTACATGAATGACTGGCGGATTTACGGCACCATTATCCAGCGTATTTTTGCTCAAATGAGCAACTGGGTGCTTGTGGCGCTGCCGATGTTTATTTTCATGGGATTAATGCTGGAGCGTTCTGGCGTGGCCGAACGCCTGATGGTCAATTTTGTGAACTTATTCGGCCGTTTCCGTGGCGGGCTCGGTGTTGCGGTGATCTTGATCGGTATTTTATTTGCCGCTTCAACAGGCATTGTTGGTGCGTCTGTCGTGTTATTGGCGATGTTGTCTATGCCCGTAATGCTGGAGCAAAAGTACTCACCATCGTTTGCCAGCGGCATTGTGGCCTCGTCTGGCACCTTGGGAATTTTGATTCCGCCTAGCATCATGCTGATTATCATGGCGGATCAGCTGTCTTTGTCGGTTGGTAACTTATTCATGGGGGCGCTGATTCCCGGTTTGTTGCTTGGCGGCCTTTATATTGTCTACGTCATTCTGTCGGCCATTTTTAACCCGAAAGTCTGTCAACCACCGCAGAATTTGCCACCCGTTACCATGGGGTTAATTTGGGACACGCTGAAAGCGATTTTTCCGCCGCTGGCGCTGATTTTATCGGTGTTGGGCTCCATTTTCATGGGCATAGTGTCACCAACCGAAGCCGCAGGAGTGGGTGCGTTTGGCGCCACCTTGTTGGCCATCATCAATAAACGCTTCAACATGAAAATGCTCGCTGAAGTGTGCCGCAAAACCACCATTACGACATCGTTTGTGTTTGGCATTTTTTTGGGTGCTACGGCCTTTGCGGTGGTGCTAAGAACCCTAGGCGGTGATGAGTTCATCAGTGACCTATTGCAAAGCATCCCACTGTCGCCAACGGGCATCATTGTGGTGATTTTGTTGATCGCCTTTGTCGCGGGTTTCTTTTTGGATTGGTTGGAAATCAGTTTGATTTTGCTGCCTTTGGTTGGGCCGGTTGTGGTCGCGTTGGATTTCAATTTGGTGTGGTTTGTGGTGCTTTTTGCTTTGGCACTGCAAACCTCTTTTTTAACGCCTCCTGTCGGTTTTTCTCTGTTTTATTTAAAAGGTGTCGCGCCGCCAAGCGTCACCACACTGCACATTTATAAGGGCATCATTCCTTTCGTTTTGTTGCAGTTACTGGCGGTATTTCTGGTGTTCATTTTTCCAGATCTCGTACTTTGGTTGCCAAAAGTCATTTACGGCTAACCCTTTTGATTACCCGTTTGGAGAATAACCATGACACATAAAACGGTATTGATTACAGGCGCGGCCAGCGGTATCGGCTTGGAAATTGCCCACGCGTTTCTTAAAGCCGAGATGAACGTCGCCATTTTGGACTTCAGCCAAAGCGCCATAGACGCGGCAACCGTTCAACTCGCGGCATTCCATCAGCATTGTGCGTTTTTTGCGTGTGATGTGACCAACGAAACGCAGTTTATGGGGGCCATCGATGACGCCGTTGCGCAGTTTGGCGGCATCGATATTTTGATCAACAATGCCGGAGTGCAGTACATTGCGCCGATAGAGGAGTTCCCTTCGGACACGTATCGGCGTTTGCTCGACATTATGTTGATTGCGCCTTTTTTGGCGATAAAAAAAGTGCTGCCGCTGATGAAGGAAGCCGGTGAAGGCCGCATTATCAACATGGCATCGATCAATGGTTTAATCGGCTTTGCAGGCAAAGCGGGCTATAACTCGGCCAAACATGGTGTGATTGGCCTAACCAAGGTCGCCGCGCTGGAAGCCGCGCCATTTGGCGTGACAGTGAATGCGCTTTGCCCGGGTTATGTGGACACGCCGCTGGTGCGCAATCAATTAGAAGACCTCGCCAGAACGCGAAACGTCTCTCTCGACAAAGTCTTAGACGAAGTCATTTGGCCACTGGTTCCGCAAAAGCGCCTGCTTAGCGTTGAAGAGATTTCAGACTATTGCTTGTTTCTCACCAGCCCATCGGCAAAAGGTGTCACCGGCCAAGCCATCGTGATTGATGGGGGGTATACCGCGCAGTAAATGTGAGTTGACCAACTTCAAAGCACCCCAAAAAAAAAGCGCTTACCACCAAGGTAAGCGCTTTTTACTATTATGAACTTAGAGTAAACGTGAAGGCTGTCTACGCCTGATTTTGCTCTAAATGCATTTCAGACTGATTACCCGCATCAGGGTCATTGTAGACACGTTCGTCTAACTGGCCTTCGCTCTTAGCAACCACGGTAGACACCATTGCATCGCCAGACACGTTAACCGCCGTTCGGATCATGTCTAACAAGCGATCCACACCCAGAATCAAACCAATACCTTCGATTGGCAAACCCACTTGTGAGAACACCATCGACAGCATGATCAAACCAACACCGGGCACGCCTGCCGTACCAATCGATGCCAATACAGACATCAATATCACGGTTAGGTAGCCCATCATGCCAAGTTCTACGTTGTAGATATTGGCAATAAAGACCGTCGCCACACCTTGCATGATGGCGGTGCCATCCATGTTGATGGTCGCACCAAACGGCACAGTAAAAGACGCCACTGAGTTTTTCACGCCCAGACGTTTTGTTACCGCGCGCAAGGTCACAGGAATCGTCGCATTGGAGCTGGATGTACTAAAAGCAAACACTTGTGTGTTGCGCATTTTCTTCATGAAGGTGACAGGGCTCAAGCCGGACAAAACCTTCAAAATCACCTGCAAGGTGACAAATAAATGGAAGAGCAAGACGCCAATCAACACCAATACATAACCCAACAGCTGAGCCAGTAAATCCATTCCCAAATCCGCAATGGCTCGGGCAATAAGACAAAACACAGCGTATGGCGCTACTTCCATAATGATGGTGACCATCTTCATCATGATGTCGTTTAAGGTTTCAATGAAATCGCTCACCACAGTGGCTTTTTTACCCACCATTAAGATGCTCACACCAAACATGATCGAGAAAAAGATCACCGGCAACATGTCACCTTGCGCCATGGCACTGATCGGGTTGGAAGGAATAATATTGATCAGAACGGTCGACAGTGGTGGAGAATCTTTCCCTGCAAAATTCGCAGAGGATTCAGCATTCATTCCTTCGCCGATGCCAAAACCAGTCGCAATCACCAGCGCCGTAGCAATCGCCAACGCCGTCGTAACGAGATACAAGACAAAGGACTTAGAACCTATTCTGCCCAGTAACTTAATGTCACCAATCCCACACACACCGCACACCAGCGAGAAAAAGACCAGAGGCACGACCAACATCTTCAGTGCATTCACAAACATGCTGCCAACGACTTTAAACAAGCCATCCGTTAAGTAACTGTTTGCCCACGAACCTTCAGCGTTCAGCCCAGTAAGATTGAGGATCAGCCCGGCAATAATACCCAGCCCCATCCCAAGTAATACTTTAAACGTTGTATTCATAATACTCTCTCATTCCATTTATTATCATCGTTTAAGCAGGCAAATCATCACCGCTCGAAAATCAAAATCACGCATATTGCACGCTACGACTGCGCATCACAACCACTTTTTTGCTTAGATGGACAAGCCGACGCTACGTTAAAGCATAGATAAAAACACAAAAGCAGGGGGATTTTGTTCCGGTAGAGAGTGAAATCATGCGCCGTCTTTTAGATAGAGCAATAGGAAACTGATACAGAATAAGAGAGATGAAATAAGCGTAAAGTCAGGCTAGGAAGCAGCTTCATCGTACGTTTTTTGTGCTCGTTCAACCTGCCCTACATTTTTCTCTGCCCACACAGCAAACTGCTCAATCGTTTGGGCGAAGTCATGCCCCAAGTCCGTTAAACGATATTCCACTGTCACGGGAACCGTCGCAAAGGCCGTACGAATGACCAAACCGTCTCGCTCCAGTTGTTTAAGCTTCTGGGATAAGACTTTCTGTGAAATGCCTTCTATCTCGCGTTTGATTTGATTAAAACGAAAAGCTTTGTTTCTGAGTAACCCAAGAATGAGCAATGTCCAATGATCTGCCAGTCGATCAAAAAAAGCCCGTGCTGGACAATCTTTCGAGTAAATACTATAGGCTAAAGGGGCTTTGTCTTGATTCATGGTGGTTTCTCTTAGGTAACCTAGTCTCGAATTGGTGACTTCTTGTAGGGTTAGTTTCTAAAATATACTATCAATCGTGTTGAAACAAGACGAGGTCTCACCTCGAACGAATCAATCCCGAAATAACACTGGAGTGAATAATGAAAAAGACAGTCGTGGTTTTCTTCTCTGGATACGGACATACCAAACGCGTCGCAGAGTTTGTTGCAAAAGGGGCGAATGCAGAAAGCATCCAAATTGATGAGAATGGTGATATTACCGATGCGGATTGGGATACCTTAAACGCCGCCGATGCTGTCATTTTTGGCGCTCCAACGTATATGGGCGGCGCGCCTTGGCAATTCAAAAAATTCGCTGATGCAACGTCCAAAGCGTGGTTCACGCAAGCATGGAAAGACAAAGTGTTTGGTGGTTTTACCAACAGCGCAAGTCTAAACGGCGATAAGCAAGTCACTCTTATTTACTTACAAACATTAGCGTCTCAACATGGCGGTATCTGGGTAAGTTTAGGACTTCCACCAGCCAATGCACTGGCTTCTACCCGTAGCGACGTAAATAACTTAGGTGGTTCTGTAGGTGTTTTAGTCCAGTCTCCATCCGATGCTGGCGACGACGCTATTCCGGAAGGCGATTTAGAAACAGCACGCATTTACGGAGAACGCGTTGCCAACATTACAAGCCGCTTCAATTAATTAAGCGCTGCATTGGATTTTCAAACGGCATGGCTATCCATGCCGTTTTTCAATGCATCAGAGTGCTCCTCTAAACGTCTCGCGCATCCCACATCATCCCTAATTGGTTACTACTTTGTTCCTTTGTAAATCACCGCTTAAGGTGCTTTAATTCTCCATTATTCGTTGGCATTTCTTTATGTAAAAATGACAACGCAGACGACACATTCAAAGAGGAAACACCCATGGTTACCGCTATTATCATGCTTTCTGTTGAGAAAAAGCACATCAACCAAGTCGCTGAAAAACTGGCGTCCATCGACGGTTTATCCGAAGTGTATTCTGTCAGTGGCACATACGACATTACCGCCATTGCGCGTGTTCAAACGAATGATCAACTGTCTGAGTTAGTGACTCACCACCTAGCGCAGATTGATCACATTTTAAAAACCGAAACCATGCTGGCGTTTCGCGCGTATTCAAAACATGACTTAGAAGGCATGTTTTCCGTTGGTGTTTAACCCTTACTGTTTTGTCGGAGCATTCAATTATGAGCCATCTTCACACTGGATCTTGCCTATGTGGCGCCACCAAATTTGAGTTAGAAGGCGAGTTCAAACGGTTTTTCTTGTGTCATTGTAGCCGCTGCCGAAAAACGTCAGGCACAGCCCATTGCGCTAATCTGTTCGCACCTGGCGCGACATTGACGTGGTTGAGTGGCGAAGACAAACTGAGCTATTACCGCGTGGAAGGCACACACTTCGCGCGTACATTTTGCTCGCTGTGCGGTTCAAATATGCCAACCGACTCTAAAGAGCGAGGCCTCGTTGCTGTCCCAGCTGGTTGCTTAGACAGCGATGTAGACATTATGCCAAACGCGCATATTTTCATGGGCAGCAAAGGCAACTGGGACGATCATTTAGGCGACGTAGCCGCCTTCGATGGCATGCCAACCTAAATTGACGAAGGCAAACAAGCCTACGTAGATTCGCTTGTTTGCCTTTAACAAATCACACTATAAACCGAGATTAAAGCCCGCTTAAACGGCTTGCCGCTTCGAGTAAAGTGCTTTCTTCTTTGGCAAAGCACAGGCGGATAACGCGCTGGCCTTCAGGCGCTTGCTGATAAAACACACTCACGGGAATCGCAGCAACACCGATTTCATCCACCATCCACTCACAAAACGCCACGTCGTCAAGGTCACTGATCGCGCTGTAATCCAACAGTTGAAAATAGGTGCCATCGCACGGCAACAGTGTAAAACGACTGTCGGCCAAAGCACGTCTCAATACATCGCGCTTTTGTTGGTAAAACGCCCCTAATTCATCACTGGCGTCGGGCAAAGCAAGAAGGTGCTCAGCCAAGGCTTGCTGTAACGGTGTGGCCGTACAGAAGCTGACAAACTGGTGAACTTTGCGCAACTCCACCGTCAGCTCCGCGGGCGCGATAATGTAGCCGACTTTCCATCCTGTCAGGTGAAAGCTTTTGCCAAAGGAAGACACCACCAAACTGCGTGTTGATAACCCTGCGTGTTTGTGCACACTGACTGCAGACTCACCAAAGTGAATAAACTCATACACCTCGTCGGACAAAACATAAATATCGTGACTCGCAATGGCTTGCCATAGAGATTCTAAATCTGCCGCCTGCCAACAGCTTCCCGTTGGATTGTGTGGCGTATTGATAATAACCAATCGCGTCTGGTCAGTGAGCAAGGATGCGAACGCCTGCCAATCTGGACGGAAGTCTCGCGCGGTTAACGTTACGCGTTTACAAATGCCACCGGCCAATGTGACAGCGGGTTCATACAAGTCGTATGCGGGATCAAAAAGTACCACCTCATCGCCATCGCGGATCAAGGCGGCAATCGCATCAAAAATCGCTTCGGACGCACCACTGGTGACAGTGATTTCATCCTGCGAACTGACGATTCGGCCATAATGCCGCTCAACTAATTGCGCAATGGCGTCTCTTAACATTGGCAATCCAGTCATGGGCGAATATTGGTTATTGCCCGTTAAAATCGCCGTTGAGGCGCGCGCTAGTAATCTCGCGTCGGGAGGAAAATCCGGAAAGCCTTGCGACAAATTGATCGCGTCTTTTTCCGCCGCCAACGCCGACATTTTAGTAAAAATAGTAGTGCCGACAGACGGCAACTTGGAAACAAGAGGGGAAGCCATGGTCACGATGGAAGCGCCTTTAAAAAGTCATGATCGCTACGTTAAAAGACTTGGATATCGGCCGTCAATAATCCACCCATAAAAAAACGCCAAGGCTCAAGCCTTAGCGTTTTTCGTATTGCACCGTGACGTTGAACTTACGCGCTCATAAACGGGTAATCCGTGTAACCTTCTGCGCCTGACGTGTAGAAAGTGTCTGAGTTAGGTTGATTCAATTCAGCACCTTGCTTGACTCGCTCAACGAAGTCTGGGTTTGCCAAGATGCCCGTACCAAACGCCACACTGTCGGCTTGGCCATCGGCAATCACTTGGTTGGCCTCTTCTGGGGTGTAACCCATGTTCACCATCAAGTGCCCCTTATAAGATTCACGCGCCACACTCACCACATCGGCTTGTTGAATGCCAAAGAAATCCGCACGCATCAAATGCAAATAAGCAAGATCAAAGCGGTTCAGTTGCTCAGCCAAGAAGCGAGTCCACGCGATCGGGTCGCTGTCTTTCATGCTTTGGAAACTGTTCAAAGGAGAAAGACGCAACCCCACTCGACCGCTGCCAAAGACACCCGTTACCGCTTCAATCACTTCGAATAGAAAGCGGGAGCGATTTTCCAACGAGCCGCCGTATTCATCCGTACGTTGGTTAGCGCTGTCTCGCAGGAATTGGTCAATTAAATAGCCGTTGGCACCGTGAATTTCAACACCATCAAAGCCTGCTTCTTTAGCGTTAATTGCGGCCAAACGGAAATCGTTCACGATGTCTTTGATTTCAGCAACGGTCAAGGCGCGCGGCACAGTGTAAGGTTTTTTGCCTTCTGGCGTATGCGTTTCACCATCAATGGCAATCGCGCTGGCAGACACAGCTTCTTTGCCGTCGTTCAACAAAGGGTGAGCCGCACGGCCACCGTGCCATATTTGCATAAAAATACGACCATCTGCTTTGTGAACCGCCTCCGTGGTCAACTTCCAGCCTTCAACTTGCTCTTTCGAGTAAACGCCTGGGTCGTCACCAAAAGACGACGTGCCTTCTGTCACCATGGTGCACTCGGTGATCAACAATCCCGTGCTGGCACGCTGTGAGTAGTATTCGGCCATCAAGGCATTTGGCAAATGCCCTGGCGCACGAGTACGCGTTAATGGCGCCATCACAAAGCGATTTGGCAATTCGACATCGCCCACTTTGACAGGGCTGAACAAGGTTTTCTCTGTACTAGACATCACTTACTCCAATAATTTTTAATCTTGATCTTTCAGATGGTTTAGTCAATTGGGTTGGCTTATTAAAAAACAATCGCTTGCACTTTCTTTACTGAATGATAGTCATAATTTCACTCAATAGCCGATCAAAAAATACTCTTTTTCAGACCTTGCAGCCCGCCCTAGCAAGGACTATATTGCGAGCATCTGACGACCCCTTAGTCGCCTTCCTTTGACCCTTTGAAGCACGTTCTGTGTGAGGGAATCCAACGCAATGACATCCGACTCCAATAGACCCGTTTCACCTTTTGGTACTTTATTGGGCATGGCCCCAGGCAATGTGCCCGTCTACTCTTCTGACTACGATACCGCCGATGAAGCAGCGTTGCCCAATCGTCATGCGTATCGCAGTTATGTCGACGGTATTTTCATGGGATACAAATGGCAATGCGTGGAATTTGCTCGACGCTGGTTGTACATAAACAAGGGCTACATCTTTGATGATGTCGCCATGGCCTATGATATTTTCCGCCTGACGTCAGCTCGGCTGATTGCCGATGAAAGTCGTTTGCCACTGAAATCCTTTCGCAATGGCTCTTTACGTCATCCCGAAGTTGGCGCTCTTTTGATTTGGAGCGAAGGCGGCGAATTTGAAGTCACCGGCCATGTGGCTATCGTCACCAAGGTATTGCCAGACCGCTTGTATTTAGTCGAACAAAACGTCGGACACCAAATTTGGCCAGAGGGACAAAATTATTCTCGCGAACTAGAAGCCCGCATCAGCGCCGATGGCGGTTATTGGCTGCGTTGCTCCTACGGTGACGCGTCCATTCTAGGTTGGGTAATTCAAACCGACGAAGAACAGCACGCTGAAAACATCGAACCCGACGATCCGGCGCTGTTTGATTTACAGATTCGGCATGTCCCGAATAAAAACCAAGCCTCTCGTGCTTGGTTAAATATCGCCAATCCGGCGGAAGAAGCCTTTGTCGACATGATGGGCGGACACAAACTCGCCAGCCGACCAGAAGACGACGGCAAATACATGGTGATGACACAGACCGCCGAACGAGAATTAAAACGTGCGACAAACGAACTGCACGCCTTGTTTATGCACGCCACCGATTACGTTTTGCAAAACGACGAATTGCTGTCGAGTTTTAATATTCCTCCAGCTTTATGGCCGAAGATTCACCAATCTTGGGACAATCGTCGCAACCAAATGATCACCGGACGCTTTGACTTCAGCCTGTCAGCACAAGGAATTAAAGTCTACGAATACAACTGCGATTCGGCCTCTTGTTACATGGAAGCCGGTATTATCCAAGACAAATGGGCCAAACATTATGGCGCAACGGAAGGCGAAGGTTCCGCGACAGAGTTGGTCGACGAGCTGATCGAAGCGTGGAAAAACAGTGCGGTAAAAGGCGTGATTCACATCATGCAAGACACCGATCTTGAAGAAAATTATCACGCCCTTTTCATGAAGCGCACCATGGAAAAAGCCGGTCTGCAATGCAAAGTCATCAAGGGCGTCAGCAGCCTGCGTTGGGATGAAGACGGTGATGTCGTCGATGCTGATGGCGTGAAAATACGCTGGGTATGGAAAACCTGGGCATGGGAAACCGCGCTAGACCAAATTCGTGCGGAATGCGATGACGACGAACAACGTCTTCGTGACTACAAAACCGACGTAGCTCGCAGCGAAGCGCCACGATTGGTGGACGTATTATTGCGCAAAGACGTCATGGTGTACGAACCACTTTGGACGCTCATTCCAAGCAATAAAGCGATTTTACCGGTGTTATGGCTGCTTTTCCCCGATCATCCGTATTTATTGGAATCGTCTTTTGAATTAAGCGATTCACTAAAAAGTCACGGCTACGTAAGCAAACCCATCGCCGGACGCTGTGGTTTTAACATCAGTATGTACGATGGCGAAGACGCTTTAATGGAGGAAACCGTTGGCCGCTTCTCTCATCAAGATCAAATATTCCAAGCACTGTGGAAACTGCCCGACATCGAAGGCTATCGCTCACAAGTGTGTACGTTTTCAGTCGCAGGACATTACGCTGGCAGTTGTTTGCGTGTCGACCCCAGCTTGGTCATCACCAAAGACAGCGACTTAATGACCTTACGAGTGATTGAATAGCGGGCAAATACAACCAGAAGCCGAACAAACGTCCACTACGACTAAAATGGGCGTCTGTTTGGCTCTTCTTGAGACTAAGGTATTCAACGCTCAGCAAATTTAACGGCGTACATGGCTTTATCTGCGCGGTGCAGTAGTTTTTCCAGTGTGTCGCCTTTTTGGACAAGAGCGCTGCCGACACTAAATTCAATCGTGACGTCGTGGTCTTGTATGTTGATCACCAAGGATTCTAGGTCGCCTAACAGACGCTCTGTAATCTGTTGAACCACTTTGTCATTGGATTGTTTTACCAAGATAAGAAACTCGTCGCCGCCCCATCGTGCCACTTCGCCTTTGCCTTTCACTATGGCGTGTAAATACGCAGCGACGTTTTGCAAAACGTGGTCTCCAATGGCGTGACCGTATTGATCATTGATGTCTTTAAAGCGGTTAATATCGACATTAATAAGGCCGAATGGTTGCTGAGTAGCTTGCCAGTGCGCCATGTATTCGCTCATGTGCGTTTCAAAACCACGACGGTTATACAGTTCGGTCAAGGGGTCTAGCTTAGCAATCCGGTTCAGCTCTTCTGTGCGTTCCGCCACTTTGCTTTCCAGCTCTTGTTGGTATTCTAAAAGAGACGTCGACATTTTTTGATAATGCAAAATCAAGCGTTTGATTTCCAAACCCGCAAAGCGGCTCAGTTTAGGCTTACGATTGTGGTTTTTGCCTAATTCAGCTATCGATAAATCCAGCTCTTCTAATGGCTTTGTGACCATTAATGTCATCAAGACATAGACAATAACTAAGGCGCAAACCAAGCTAACAAAGAACACCCACAACAAGCCGGAAAACTCAGTCAGAGGAAGGAAGCTATTGATGTCTATAAAGTTTACTTGGAACCAATCAATTTCAGGAATGTAAATAACACTGGCTAACTGACGAACCCCGTCTTTATTCACGGAGGTCATTTCGACCTTGTTGGGATTGCTTTTCGCGTTGGCGAAGCTGTGTTGTAGACGCTTTTGAGAGTCTGCATCGCTCAGCAATTGAAAGATGAATTTTTTATTGTGGGCGTTTTTCGTGATCGACGCAAAATCGATCAGCTCTTCTTTTTGATGAAGCTGAATCGCCCCTTCGTAATTGGTAAATACAATGCCAGAATAAATGTCCTGTTTTTCGACCATTTGTTGCAAAAATGTAGACAAATCCAGACCCGTTCCGACCACTCCTAACACCGCATCACCATCACGAATCAATACATCGCTCCACAGTTTGATCACCCCTAGTTCCACATCGGGATTCACGTTCAAATGCAGATTCAGTTTGATCGCCATGAGTTGATAAAACCAGGCATCGGAGGGCTTTTCTTCCTGAAGCGTGTATCGATAAGGATCCTCCGATGTCGAACCATCACTGTAGTAATAACGGTCGTTGGCTTTTAACGCGATGAAGTAGGATTTATCAGAAAAACGGTGTCGGAATGCTTCTATGTCGTTTAAGGCTTGCTGCTTTAACGCCTCATTATCTGGTTGCTTCGCCCACGCTTTTAACGATTCCAGCTCAGCCAGTTCTTTGGAAAGTTTTACTTCTTGAATCAGCGGCAATAAGGTTCTGACTTTATCATACCGAATCTGTTTCTCGGCATACCGCTCCACCCAGCTGACAATGATGTCTTCTGCCAACACTCGCATAGAAAGCCAAGAAAAAAAGCAGGTAAGCAATAAAATCAACGTCGTTGATAGTAAAAAGCGTGACTTAATAGTCATGTTCAAAACGGTTCCATTTTGTGAAAGCAAGACGCGGCCATTCGAGTAAAGCAACAATTAAGCCATTATACGTAAAGGTGTAATGAAACACTTTTTTTGATGAAAAAAAAGACACGTTTTGTAACCAAACAACTGGCGGGTCAACGCCTCGCTTGGAGCGGGGATCGTCCAATCACTTTGCGGTAAGCACGAGAAAAGGAAGAAACACTCGAAAAACCATAGCGATCCGCCAATATAGAAATAGGAATGGACGTGCTCTTGATCAAAGAATCGGCGTGCTGAAGTTTGCGCGCCAAGATGTATTTTTGTGGGCTCATGCCCAACTGAGCCTGACACACCACATAAAAATGGCTCGTGCTCATGTTGAAATAGTGAGCGAGCCATTCATTGCTAAACGTCTGATCTAACTGTTTATCGATCAAGGCATTGAACACCGCCAAATCCAACCGCTGATGCGTCACGGAACGCCATGCACGGTCTTGTTCTGCGACAATGTCGGTAATTTGCAGCAATAACATCGGCAGCATTTGAGTACTAATACGGCGTCGTAACGCATTCGGCGCTTGATGCAATTGCTTAGCCGCAAATTCAAGGCAACCCATCATTTCAACCGGCAGCTGGGAAAACATTGCAGACGAGCGCATCAAGGTGTCCAAAGACACGCCTGCACTGTCTTTTATATAGGTCATTAACGGATCTTGTTGATGAATGTCGACCACCAACAACTCACAGTCTTGGGTCTGACCCGAAAACAAATGGGGAATATCATTTGGCGCGAACGCAAACTGGCCGCGACTTAACGCACGCGCAGACGAAGGCAACTCGCACGTCATTTTTCCCTGCCACCCTATCAGGATCTGAGAAAAATCATGCAGATGCTCGCCGTGCTGTGTCGAGATCAAATTGCGACGAATTTCGCTGTGCGTGCCTTTCATTTGCGCCGTGTTCACCCACTCTATTTTACCAATGCCTCTCTTTATAACAGCTCCCTTAAACAGTGCATAGCCTTGGTATCAATCACCGTAGTTTTGGTCAACTCGTCTGTGGATTGGCTTGCTAGGATGGCACCTCAATCACTCAACCAACAGGACGAAGACGATGCAGATCTCAGCAGACACATTACGAGAGCGTTTAACATGGCCAAAAATGATCGCCGCATTACGCGACATTTTTGTGGCAGACGTACATTCTCCTGTGCGTCATCATCATTTTATCGACGTACCAAACGCCCCCCAAGCCACTTTATTACTTATGCCAGCGTGGATCGAAGGTCAGTATTTGGGCATAAAACAAGTCAGTGTTTTTCCTGGCAACAACGCCAAAGGTCTTCCCGGATTGACCAGCCTGTATACCTTGAGCTGCGGTAAAACGGGCCAAACCTTAGCGCAAATGGACGGCAATGTAATTACGGCTATTCGAACAGCGGCGGCTTCGGCGTTGGCTTCGACGTATTTATCACGCGAAGATTCTCGCTCCATGTTGATGGTTGGCGCAGGCCGAATGGGACGCCACCTTGTGCCGGCTCACTGCAGTGTTCGCCCGATCGAGACTGTATGGATTTGGGATCGTAACAACGCCGCCGTATCCGATTTCGTTGCTGAGTTACAGTCACAGGGCATCGATGTCCGTTCGTGCCGCACCGAACAATTGCCAGACGTTGCGGGTCAAGTCGATATTATTAGTTGCGCCACTCTTGCCAACGACCCCGTGGTCTTAGGCGAATGGCTATCGCCTGGCGTTCACGTAGATTTGGTCGGCAGCTTCACACCCACCATGCGCGAAGTGGACAATCTTGCCATGCAAAAAGCGAAGATCTTTGTGGATACCCGAGCGGGCGCTTTAGCGGAGACAGGTGATCTTATTATCCCCATTAAAGAAGGGGCAATGGCGACAACAGACATTCAAGCCGAATTGACCGAATTATGTGGAAATACCCATCTAGGTCGTTCCGCCCTAGCGCAACCAAACAACGCTATCACCTTGTTTAAATCGGTTGGCGACTCTAGGGAAGATTTGGCCGCGGCCATTTTGGCTTATCAGCCGTCCGAGTCGACAAATAACGCCTAACCCAATTTTGCGTCACGTTCATTAACACCGCTTTTTTAGGAGAGCCAACATGTACGATAACCCCCTTTCTGCGTTTACGAATACTTCGTTACCCCACCAAGGTTCTGCGGGCATTCAGTTTGCCGTCGTGGGCGCGGGGGTTGTCGGTTTGTGTGTCGCCTTAGAAGCACAACGACGTGGTCATCACGTCACCTTGATCGACCATACCGAACCGGGAAAAGCCACTTCGTATGGCAATGCGGGGTATTTGGCGACCGAAATTATTGACCCATTAGGCACGCCAGACGTCTTACGGGCTGCGCCCAAGTTGTGGCTAAACCCCAAGGGTCCAATTTGCACTCCGTGGCGCTATATTGCCAAAGCAATCCCGTGGTATTGGCGTTTTTTAAACGCCGCGCAAGCCGAGCCAGCACAGCGCGGAACAGACATGATCCACCAGCTTAATCAAGCGGCCGTGGGTGCGTGGCAACGCACCTTAGCCGACATCAACGCTTCGGCGCTGCTGATAAAAGGCGGTCACCTTGTGGTGTGGGAAAATACGCAAAAACGCGACGAAGCCCATCAACTGATAGAGAAAATGCACCGCTACGATATTCCATGCGAATTCGTGGACGCAGAACGCTTGGCTCAGCTCGAACCAGAGCTGTCGCTGTCGCTCAGCCACGCGGTGTTTTTTCCTGAAAGCCACCGATTAACCGATCCTTACGAGGTGTGTCGAGCGCTTTTTGATGCATTTTCAGCCCGTGGTGGCGTGTTCATTAACGCTAAAGTGGACGACGTTCATCCCAGTAGTAATACTCACATCGATCTACGCATAGCGGCTCAAACACAGCGCTTTGACAAAGTTGCCCTGTGTGCAGGGGTTTGGAGTAAACAGTTACTGGAGCGCGTCGGCATAACCGTCCCACTGGAAGCGGAGCGGGGTTATCACGTCACCTTTCCCCATGATGCCGCTCGCATCCATCACACTGTTTTATCCGCAGACAGAAAGTTGGTGTTATCGCCACTCAACGCAGGACTGCGCGCGGTGGGAATGAGTGAAATCGGTGGCACGACATTACCAGCGATCAAAAAACGCTATCGCGTGTTGCGCGAACACACAAAAGGGCTGCTGCCTAAGCTCTTTGACAATCCGCAACTTGAGTCGACAGAGTGGATGGGGTATCGACCGTCGTTCCCAGATTCGTTGCCGGTGATCGATTTGCATCCGATGTATTCGCGCTTGTCCTTTGCTTTTGGCCACCAGCATTTGGGCATCACTCAAGCGGCGATCAGTGCAGAATTACTGCTGGACAAGATCGAACAGCGGCCCAGCCTAATTCCGCTGGACGCACTGCGCGTAGACCGTTTCTAAACGGTTTTCAGCTTGTCCTCAAGCAATGTCAAAGTGGCTTCATAGAGCGGTCGCAGCGCAGCAATGTCTGCACCAAAGTCTTCGTCTGTGCCGACATTGCAATGAGTTTCCATGGCTCGGAACGCGTCCGCGAGAGTTTGTGCGCCCACCGCATCCGCATCACCGGCCAAGCGGTGTGCGATGTCAGCCAGTTCGTACATATCTTGCTGAGCGTTCATTTCCGCCATCTCATCCAAGCCTCGTTCCATCGCGGAAGAAAACAACGTCACCAGTTTTTGCAGGCGCTGTTTGCCCAAGGCGGCCAGATGAGAGTGCACTAGGCTGATGTTTAGCAGTCCATTGTTGGCTTGCTGATCAATGGCAAATTGATAGTGACGGTCTAGCTGTTCGTCCATCACTTGATACAACAATTCACGTTTAAAAGGCTTAGGAATCACGGCTCGAATGCCGATGTCATGGCACTGTTTCACGTTGCTTGGCAAGACATTGGCCGTGAGCGCCACAATGGGGGTTTGCGCATTGGTTTGGCCTTCTTGACGAAGTCGGCTGGCCACCTCTAAACCGCTCATCAGAGGTAAGTGAATGTCCATTAAAATCAAGTCAAAGTGGCACTCTGCGGCTTTTTTCAAGGCTTCTTGGCCATCGGTCGCGAGCGTGACGCGGTGGCCATCTTGCTCTAATAGTTCGGTGGTGACCGCTTGGTTGATTGGCGTGTCTTCAACCAACAAGATGGACATGGGTGGCCGTTGACGCAGCGGTTCTATTGCCTTCGCCGGTTCGTGTTGCTGATTGTCTGCGGCCAACAATGGCACGTAGAACCAAAACACACTGCCGCGCCCTTCCTCACTTTCGACGCCCATTTCTCCGTCCAGTACTCGCACTAATTGCGCAGTGATCGCCAGCCCAAGACCCGTCCCACCAAAACGACGAGTCACACTTTCATCGGCTTGGCTAAAACGCTCGAAAATATGCGCAAGGTAATGATCGGGAATGCCCATCCCTGTATCTTCAACTTCGATCAATACGCCGTTGGAATGATCCGGCTGTTCGTTTCCGGGCATCACAGAGATCGTTACGGATCCGTTCCGAGTGAATTTAATCGCGTTTGATACCAAATTGGACAAGATCTGCCGCAGCGCGCCCGCCGCGCCTTGGTAACGGTCTGGCAGTTGATCACTGATGATGACATTTAATTGGGTATGTTGTTGCTGTGCCTGTGCCAAAAACAGCAAGCTGGTGGAGTTCACCAATTCGCTAAGGGAAAAGGGGAGAATCTCTGGGCTGTACATGCCTTCTTCAAGACGAGCGTAATCCAGCAAACCGTTCAAAATTTCCAGCAAGGCTTCACCAGATTGGTAAATTGCCGCCAATTTTTCCGCACTTTGCGCAGGCTGGGGCTGGCTTTGTAATAGCTCCACCATACCCAAAATACCGTTCAAAGGCGTTTTGATTTCATGGCTCATGGTGGCCAAAAATTGGCTCTTGGCTAAGTTGGCTTTTTCTGCGGCTTCTTTGGCGTCTTGCAAACGTCGTGTGCGGCGGCTCACTTGCTCTTTAAGCTGATCGCGGTGATAACGCAACTCGGCTTCAATCAGGTCTTTTTGCTTGATGTCCGCCAAAATCGCTTCACGCATGTCGTTCATCGCGTTCACCACAGAGTCGATTTCGTCGCTGTCTGTACGAGGCGTTTTGTGTGGCAAAATCAGCTTGGTTTTTAAATTCCCTGCGCCAATAGAACGTGTATAACGCGCCATGTATTCAAGGTGTCGTGTCACCATAAAATGCACAATCAGCAGCAGCAACACGCCATTTATCAACACCAATAAACTTTGAAAAAGCGCGATTTCGATGGCGGATCGAAGCAATTTGGACTGAATGGCAGCCATGTCGTGATACACCGTTAGTTCACCGAGCAGGCGCTGTGTGGGCTTTCCTTCACGATCGATGTAATAAATCGGCAAGGTGGTACCGTTGTTATTGTTGGAAATCGCAGACTTGTCTCCCACGATAATATCGTCTTGCCAATCGGCAGAATGCAGCGTCACCGCGTTCACGTTCGAGAAGTTCATGATGCCTTTGAGCTGCAGCTCAAGTTGCTCGCTGTCCAGATCCCATAAGCCTTTGCGAACACCTTCGATGTGCGAAGACGTGATGTAGTCGGTTTGCTGCTGCATGGAAGCGCGCTCGCGGCGGTATTCATTAAATACCTGAATACTGGTCGAGATCAGCGCCAACAAAAGGCTCAGTGACAACAGTTTAATGAAAATCCGATACGCCAGCGGATGCATTTGCTTATAACGCAGCAGATTAGGAATTAAGGCGAATTTAGCGGGTTCTGCAATGTGAGATTTTGACGAGGTCGATTGAGGTGTCATTGGTTACGGCTCCCCGTGTTCAATCCAAGGTCTGAATGGTATTTTTGGCGATATTGAGACACCAGCTTGGCCACTGTGTCCGGGTCTTGTAAGAGCGTATTTAAGCGTTGATTTAAAAAGGGCAACCACTTCAACAGCGGCGATTTTTTGGAAATAGCCAGATACCAAAAGTCACTCACATCGGTTTCGGTGTAGCCGATCTTTCCTTCTAGCCCCAACCGATGCACATCCAATTGCCCCGACAGTTTGCCCATCGGCACTACGTCCAATCGGTTGTCGGCCAGCTTTAGTAGGTTTTGATCTTGCGTTGAAACGAACTCAAGGCTTGGGTATTCATGCAAGGCGGCATCCACCTCATTGCCAAAGCTGTCTCCCATTAAGACACCAACACGCAACCCAGCCATGTCCTCCCAACCGCTGAACACCAAAGGGTGCTTGATGGGATAATAAAGATAAATGACCTCCCGAATCACAGGCGCATCCAAATACACCATAAACGTCTGGCGTTGGTCGGTTTTAAAACCGGACAGCATGTCCACGTTGCCCAATTCCACTTCTTTTAGGCAACGACGCCAATTACTGTCTTGTTGCGCATCAATGGTTACCCCGAGCGGCTCCAACAGCATCCGCATCACCGCTACGTTCACACCATCTATTTCTTCATGAGAATTCACCCAAGACACGGGAGGGTAAGCACTGTTACCGCACACCCTGATGGTCAACCCAGACAATTCATCCGTCACAGGCGGCATGTCTGCCAAGATCGGCGCACTCACACTCGCCATGATTGCCAGCGTGGCGACCCAACGATAGGCACGCGCCAACATCAACAGTCGTCTTGTGCAGTGTGACTAAGAAGATACCCAACACCGTGCACGGTGATAATCACCTGCGGACACAAAGGGTCTTCGCTTAATTTACGACGAATGCGGCCAATCAGCACATCAATGGTTCGGTCAGTGGCATTCCACGTTCGGTTCTTGATTCGATCCATCAACTGATCACGGGTTAAGGCAACGCCTTCATTGGCTTTTAGGGCGAGTAATAATTGAAACTCCCCTTCGGTAAGCTGGCTGATAGTGCGATCCGATTTCACTAGAACACGGCGCGACGTGTCTAATTGCCATGTCCCCACGGTGCGCAAAACAGGTTCTTCAACCATGGGCTTCGCTAGCTCTCTTTGTTTGCGCACGCGACGAATGAGATTCTTGCCTCGCGCTAACACTTCCCTTGCATTAAACGGTTTGCACACGTATTCATCGGCGCCACATTCTAGGCCGATAATCCGGTCAATGTCGTCTTGCTTCCCCGTCACTAAGATGATGCCAACTTCTGATCGGCTTCGTAATTCTCGCGTGAGGGTTAAGCCATCTTTCCCTGGCAGACGAATATCCAACAGAATGAGGTCGAACTCTTGTTCGTTTAACAACAGCTCTGCCGCTTCGGCGGTTTCTGCGCCTGCCACGGTATAACCTTCTTCTGCAAAGTAACTTTCGAGGGTTTCTCGGATGACGCTGGAATCGTCAACAACGAGAATTTTACTGTCTGACATTAACATAGCTAGGCACTACACAAGGTAAAAGTTAAATCCAATATTTCGAGATCGTTTTTTATCGTTATTTTTAATATTGAACAAATCATTGCATGAGTTGTTCCAAGAACTATAACAATTACGTCTGTAAAAGATAAGAGAGTAGATTTAATATTGGAATATTAACAAGATGTAAATGAAGGTAGACTTTGTAAATGTACGTTTATAATTTTTGTTTAAATATATTTAAATAAAACCATTTCATGACAGATTGGTGCTTTCTTCTCTTTTGGTTGGTTTTATCGTTTACTCAATCTGCCAAGCTCATGCTTTAAATGGAGTCACAATATCGTCACAGAGCAATATTGGTGCGTTTTATACAGTGATTCACTTAGCAAGCAAAGCGAACTAAGCCAATGTTGTTTATTGCCTTCGACTTCACTTTCTGCTTTGCACAATTATGTAACGCAGTTTGAAATAAACACTGAACGCTGTGTTGCTTTTAAGCGTCTGTCTCGACGCACTTTTTATCATCAATTCAGTAAAATTACTCTTATGGGTGGGTGTTTCTGTCAAAAATCTGCCACAAAACTCGGTGTTTTTACTGTTTTCGCCTTTCACATTGTTCATACAAAGTATTACGACTTGTTTGTGAATTAATTAAATCTTCCTGCTAAAACATCCATTAAGAAAAAAGAGCGCCTTGCGATCTTGCTCACTCCTTTTTCTAACCTCTTACAAAAAAGAAACAAAGGAACTTCCTATGTCTGTAAACACTGGATCTGCGGAGATGCAAAAGCCAAGCTTAATGCTTGCTCTTGTCCCCGTTGTATTGACGCTTGCGTTACTTGGTATTCAAATTTTTTACTTTGGCGATTTCACCCCACATATTCCGTTGGCTATTGGTTTGGCGCTCACGTCATTAGTCGGAATCAAACAAGGCCTGAAGTGGAAACAAATCGAAAAAGGTATTTTCAATGTTATTCACGTCTCCATGCCATCGGTGTCAGTATTGATTCTGGTCGGTATGTTGGTCGGTGTGTGGATTGCCAGTGGTACGGTTCCAACACTGATTTATTACGGTCTGACATTGTTATCGCCACAGATTTTCCTAGCAGCGGCCATGCTTCTTTGTGCCGTGGTTTCGCTATCGTTGGGCACATCTTGGGGTACTGTTGGTACCGTTGGTTTGGCGTTGATGGGCATTGGTGCTGGGTTCGAGATTCCAATGTACTGGACAGCTGGCGCGGTTGTTTCTGGCGCGTTCTTTGGGGATAAAGTCTCTCCTCTTTCCGATACCACCAATTTAGCACCTGCGGTTACCGGCACCGATGTGTTCTCTCACATCAAAAATATGATGCCAACCACCATTCCAGCCATGCTGATCGCTTTTGTGATTTATTTGGTTGCAGGCTTCACTCTGATCGACAGCGATCACGGTTCTTTTGAACGCATCACGGCCATCACCTCTTCTTTACAACGTAACTTTGAAATCTCTGCGTGGCTTCTTGCTCCTGCATTAGTGGTTATCGTGTTGGCGGTTCGCCGTATGCCTCCGATTCCGTCTTTGTTTGCCGGTGTCGTAGCAGGCGCCATTGTGGCGGTGTTTACTCAAGGCGCTGGCATTCACGACATCATCACTTATGCCAACAGTGGTTATTCCATCACCACCAGCTCTGATGCGATCAATAGCCTACTAAACCGTGGCGGCATTCAGTCCATGATGTGGACCATCTCTTTGATCTTGATCGCACTTGGCTTTGGTGGTGCGCTTGAACGTACAGGTTGTCTTGAAGCGATCATCAGCGCGATTATGACCAAAGTGTCTACGTTCAAAGGTATTCAAACGTCTGCCACGTTAACGTCGGTTGCAACCAACCTTGTCGCAGGTGACCCATACCTATCGATCGCGTTACCAGGTCGTATGTATGCACCCGTTTACCGCGGTATGAAATACTCTACGTTGAACCTTTCTCGCGCCATTGAAGAAGGCGGCACCTTGGTATCTCCTCTTGTTCCTTGGAATGCAGGTGGTGCTTTTGTTATCGGAGCATTGGGATTAAGTATTGGCGACGGTAACTTCGAAAACTTACTCTACATTCCATTGGCGTTTGCGTGCTGGATCTCACCCGTATTAGGTCTCATGTACGCACAGCTTGGACTCTTCTCTCCAAAAGCTTCTGCTGAAGAACAAGCACGATGGGAGAAAAACAATGAGTTGGTTATGAATTATGGTGCCGAAGCTAAATAACCGTCCCTACGTTATTTAGCCGGCTACAACAAAAGGCAGATTCTGAAAGGAATCTGCCTTTTATTTTAAGAAAGACACACTGGCCTTTCTCTTTAGTTTTGCTTCGTCTTCGTATACAAATTATCGTCCCCAAAAACATCAAAAAATACGTCAAAGTGCTACACTAGCGCCTTCAACGTGCATTTTTATTATCAGCGGGACACCCATGAGCTTTGCGTCATTAGGACTTCACCAAGACATTCTTCAGCAAGTACAAACACTCAACTACACAACACCGACACCTATCCAGCAAGCCGCTATTCCTGTTGTCCTTCAGCACAAAGATCTGATGGCTGGCGCACAAACAGGGACGGGTAAAACCGCCGCGTTTGCGCTTCCGCTGTTGCACCATATTCTCCAAAACAAACCGGCTGAAACAACCGCCATCACAGTGCTTGTTTTGACACCAACACGTGAACTAGCACAACAAGTCCACGCCAGTTTTGTGAAATACAGTGAGAACCTACCAATTCAATCTGTCGTTGCCTATGGTGGAGCCAGCATCAATGTTCAGCTCGACGCCTTAAAACAAGGTTGCGATGTCTTGGTGGCTACTCCAGGTCGCTTGCTTGAACTGATCATGAAAAAATTGATCGATTTAAGCCAACTGCAAACCCTTGTGCTGGATGAAGCAGATCGCATGCTCGACATGGGATTCATCATTGATATCCAACGAATCTTAAAAACTCTGCCCGAATCACGTCAAACCCTGTTCTTTTCCGCAACGTTTAACGACGACATTTTTGCGCTGAGCAAAACCCTACTAAAAGACCCGCAACTGATTGAAGTCGACAATCGCAACACAACCGCAAATAAAGTCGAACAGGTGGTGTATGCCGTTGATCAAAACCGCAAAAGCGCTCTACTTTCTTATTTGATTGGCTCAAAAAATTGGCAACAGGTGCTGATTTTTACGCGTACCAAACAAGGCGCAGACGACCTCGCCAAAGAAATGCAAAAAGACGGTATTACGACCCAATCCATCCACGGTGACAAATCCCAAGGGGCGCGTGAACGTGTATTGGCCGACTTTAAAAGCGGCAAAGTGCGCGCACTTGTTGCGACGGATGTCGCAGCAAGGGGAATAGACATAGAACAACTGCAATACGTGGTAAATCACGAACTGCCATACAATGCGGAAGATTACATCCATCGAATCGGACGTACTGGGCGTGCTGGCGCAAACGGCCTTGCCATTAGTTTAGTGGCTGAAAAAGAACGTTACCTATTAACCGACATCGAAAAATTACTGAATGAGCAATTCATTCCGCAGTGGTTTCCAGGGTTTGAGCCCGACCTAAATCAGCTCGACAACACGCCAAAAAAACGTGAACCATCGAAAAAAGAACTGCGTGCAAAAGCGCTGGGGCTTTCCCCATCCAAAGACAAAAAACCGAAGCGTAGAAGACGCTAACCCTTTCAGCCCCTTTATCAGATCTGCATGACTCGCCTACTGGAGCGCATTATTTTACTCCAGTAATGGCGAACCTATATCCGGAATGCGCCTGACCTTATTGCCAGCCCCCCAACAAACAATGCACTTATTCACTATAAATCGTTTATTTGGCCTTCCTCTGCACCCTTCTTTCACCGATGCAAGAATTTCCGATTAAAACAGTCAATCCATTCCATTAATGTGCACTTTTTAACCTAAAAAGTAGATCAAAAAATCATCAAATTCACTGTCAAATTATTGTAAGTTTACTAAAATACACGTAAGGTTTACGGAACACTCTACACAGTAATTTAATGGAAAGAAGAATAAGCAAATAGCCAAAAGGAATAAAAATGATAAAAAATCCCTCGGAAGTCTTAGTCGCCGTCTCAGAAAGAGAATGTGCTTTTTACACCGATTATTTGCTTAAAACGATTCGCGGAAGTTCTGCCAAAAATTTACGGGGGGACTCTCTTGCTGAGCGTTTGAAAAAACTCAATGAAGAATTGGACTCGCTCATCAATAAAAATCGCGCGCCAAAAAACTTTACCTCTCAAATGCGCACTGCATTTAAAGCAACGCAATTGCCATCCCATTATTTCCGTTGGATCGACAAAAAAGACGAACGACTGTGTAATTGGCTGTGGTGCTACCTGAAAACCCATACGAAACAAACAGACACAGCAACCACAACAAACGCAGTACACAGTACTGAACTTTCTCAGTTATCAGAAAAAGCCTTTAGTGATGATAAGGACAGTACATCAGACCGTTATATGGACATATTGAGCGCGTTTTATGACGGAGAAGCCGATACAGAACAACAACAGGCGTTGCTCGACCTCCTAAAAGCCAAATGGCAAGACATTCGTTTCAATGAATCGGTTGTGAACTGGTTGGAACCCAACAACCCTTCCCAATGGGCATGGGCGTGGGCGTATTTACAGAACATAAGTCAGCGACCGTTAGAACAAGCTTGGATGCCAACCTCAGACACAGAAAAAAAGGCGGTGGTTATTGCTACTCTGGATTTATCTGATAACGTAGACCGTAAAGCGTTAATCATTGATAAAATGAAAAAAGCGTGGAGCCAGAAGAAATTTCGAGAGAAATCCAGCGGCAAAAAACCGTACAGCATTAGCATGACGCTGAATACGAAACAAAAGCTCAATGCGCTGGCAGAAGAACGAAACATGAAAATCAATGAAATGATTGAGTATTTGGTGAGGAGTGAATATAAAAAGCGTGAAATGAACGAATAGCTGCCTAAGGCAGATAAATCCGATTTCGTAACACCAGTGAAAATGTCTATTCCTGGTTGTTTCATCTGTCACCTAATCACTGTATAACGAGCCGCATGAAAATCCCTAAAAGAATAGAACCACTCATTGAAGATGGCCTAGTAGACGAAGTACTTCGACAATTAATGAGCGGAAAAGAAGCGACTGTCTACGTCGTTCGCTGCGGATCAGAAATCCGTTGCGCCAAAGTATATAAAGAAGCCGGCAAACGCAGCTTTAAGCAAGCCGTTCAATACCGTGAAGGCCGCAAAGTACGCAACAGTCGACGCTCTAGGGCCATGGAAAAAGGCTCTAAATTTGGCCGCGACGAACAAGAAAACTTATGGCAAAACGCCGAAGTGGATGCGCTTTATCGTTTGGCCGCCGCCGGCGTTCGTGCGCCTACGCCATACGGTTGCTTTGATGGTGTCTTGCTCATGGAATTGGTAACAGACGACAGCGGCGAAGTAGCGCCTCGACTCAATGATGTGGTGTTAACGGAAGAACAAGCGCGAAGAGACCACGACACCATTATTAAAGACATAGTACGCATGTTATGTGCAGGACTGGTGCACGGGGATTTGTCAGAGTTTAACGTATTGGTGGATTCTCATGGACCGGTCATCATCGACCTTCCACAAGCCGTTGACGCTGCGGCAAACAACAACGCTGAATGGATGTTAGAACGTGATGTGAATAACATGCGGAATTACTACGGTATGTTTGCACCTGATCTTCTTGAGACCAAGTACGCCAAAGAAATTTGGGCGTTATTTGAAGCCGGTAAGCTCACACCAGAGACAGAGCTAACGGGCGAATTTGACGAGCCCACCGAAGAAGCCGATGTGGACTCTGTTCTACAAGAAATCAAAGACGCCTTTGAAGAAGAACAAGAGCGCCTTGCTCGTATTAAGGACTCAAACGACGACGATTGACATTAGGTACAGATTTTAAAATCACCCTAAGAGAGCAACAGCCATGGCTTTTGCCCTCTTGGCCGCCTCTAAGTCACCAGCAACGTACGCTTGTGCGATCGCTCCTTCCTTCAGCACACTGATGCTCTGTGCTAAATCACCTGCAGATAATTCCGATGAATGACCAACAAGATTTGCCTGGATAAAAGACGTTATATTTTGCTTATGGCGCTGACACATGTCGTTCACCATGTGATCAGAAAATTCACCGTTCGCTTTGACAAAAAAGCAGCCTTTAAACGGCAACAGCTCTGGTACTTGGTTATGAAACCAATCGTCCAAAGCATCAAATATAGCCAAAACAGCCGCTTTACCCTCTCCAGCAGCCAACATTCGAGACGTTAACCAGTCCATAAAAATGTGGTCTCGGTATTTTAATACCGCCTCAACCAAGGCTTCTTTGCTGGAAAAATGATGGTACAGCGTTTTTTTCGCCACTCCCGTCTCGTTTAAAATCGTATTGATCCCAACCGCATGAATGCCCTGTTCATAGAAAAGTTTAAACGCCGTATGAATCAATAAATCTGGCTTAGTCATATATTTCCTCTTCATCAAGACGAACACTGACACAAGGAGACAATGCTGTCTACCAACAAGAGAGACCGATTGGTCTACTTATAGATTTCACGAATTAGTTATGCCATCAAACCGTCACCATGACAGAGTAAACCACTTTTTTAGCTTTTGGCTCTTTTTTAACCAGCTGTTTAATGTATAATTCCGCTCCGCATTTGACCACTAGGTCAAATGTATAATCGACAGATCCGTCAACCACTTGGGTTCCCTAACCCCAATTCAACGAAAAAGGTCACACTATGAGTACATTCACGCCCGCGCAGCAGGTTAAAGCACTGCGCTACCTTGCCATGTTCCACCTGCTAATCATTGCGTCTAGCAATTATTTAGTACAAATTCCCTTTACGATTGCTGGGTTTCACACGACATGGGGAGCTTTTACCTTTCCCTTTATCTTTTTGGCTACCGATTTAACCGTGCGTATTTTTGGCGCGGCTCTGGCTCGTCGAATCATTTTTTTAGTGATGATCCCATCATTAATCGTTTCGTATGTCTTATCCGTTGTGTTCGCGCAGGGTGAGTTTCAGGGTTTTGGGGCGTTGGCTTCATTAAATAGCTTTGTTGGCCGAATTGCGATCGCCAGTTTAATGGCATACCTTCTAGGTCAAGTGCTTGATATTCAGGTATTTAATCGTCTTCGCCAACTAAAAGCATGGTGGGTCGCGCCTGCGGCATCTACCTTATTTGGTAATGGTTTAGACACATTAGCGTTCTTCGGTATCGCTTTTTACCAAAGCCCAGATCCATTCATGGCACAACATTGGCAAGAAATCGCATTGGCAGATTTTGGCTTCAAGCTGATTATCAGCCTTGGATTGTTTATCCCTATGTATGGTGTGTTATTGAATTATCTGACTAAGAAAATCACCGCGATTAAGCCGGATTTCACATTAGCAAACGCGTAACCTAGTTCAGAACAAATCACAGACCCAAAAAAGGCCTATTGGATAAAAATAGGCCTTTTTCTCCTCCCTTTGCGGCCTACTTCGCGTTACCACAAATCCCCAAAACGATCTCGATGGCTTAAGTACAAACGCAGATCAAATTCCAATTGATGGTAATCCGGCTCCATGTAACAGCACAGTTTATAAAACGCCTTGTTGTGGTCTTTCTCTTTTAAATGCGCCAATTCATGCACCAAAATCATCTTGAGCAACGGCTCAGGAATGCGTCGAAACAAAGACGAGATTCGCACTTCGTTCTTTGCTTTTAATTTATTGCCCTGCATCCTAGACACATAAGTATGCAGTCCCAGCGCGTTGTTAATGATGTGAATTTTGTCGTCATAAATGACTTTACTGATCGGCGGCGAACTGCGCATAAAGTCGTTCTTTAAATCCATCGCGTATTCGTACAAAGCACGTGGGCCATTTAACGTGTGCGCCGTCGGGTATTTTTTGAGTAACCAAGCCCCAGATTGTTCCGAATCCAACAAGGTTTGCGCTTGTTCTTGAACTTGAGCACTGTAAGCACCAAGATAGTTTTTAACGTCACTCATTCAGTCGTTAAACCTTATAAAATTTCTCTTTTCCTGCCATTTTAACCCTTTCTAGCTAAGAAAACAGAAACAACTTCAACGCCGCCGCCGTCGACATAATACGAATGAGCCATTTGAACTGAATAGGATTGACCTTTTTCAGGACATGAAAGCCAATAAAAGACCCGATAATCAACCCAGGAATAGCGTATAAACTGGCTTCGGTACTCTCGACAGACAGCAAACCAAGACCAATATAGAAAGGCAGTTTCACTACGTTAATAATAAAGAACGCCCACGCACGCGTGCTCACATAGGTTGTTTTATCCAGTTTTTGCTCTAACAAGAACAGACTAAATATCGGCCCTGCGGCGTTGGCCATCATGGTCACAATCCCGCCAATAAACCCCATGGAATATGCCGCAAGCGGCTTCTGCATAAAAGACGTAGGGCGGTAATCCAGATATAACCCAAGTGCAATCATGGCAATGATCATCACCCCGAGAAAGCCGACAAATTGATCCGCATTAATGTTGGCCAAAAAGTGACTCGCCACAAACACACCTAAAAATGCCAAAGGCAAAAAGCGCGCTAACACCGACCAAGCAATCTTAGACTTATAACTAAACACCGCCATAATATCGGTAATAATATAAAGCGGTAATAATATCGCCAACGCCTCAGGGCCAGGAAAAGCAATCATCACAATCGGCAGCACCAGCAACCCCATGCCACCCACCGAAAATTTCGAAAAGCCGGTAATCAAACCCGCTAAAAACAACACAATAACCGTCGTATCCACATTTTTCTCCTCTTAATCCGTCACGAGATAGCTCGTTTAATGTGTGTTATGGTAAAGCAAATAATGAACAATAAATAATTTCGTTTTATTATCAAAACGATTCGAATTAATGATCATATTGAGGACAACATGAAACTCGACCAACTCAGAGCCTTTATTGCGGTTGTCGAAACGGGCAGTTTTCGTTCTGCAGCGGATTCGATTCATAAAACCCAACCGGGGATCAGCGCGGCCGTAAAAGCCTTAGAAGAGCAATATGGCATTTTGCTATTTGACCGAAACAGCTACCGGCCCACACTGACCGCCGAAGGTCATGCCTTTTTCCAGCAAAGCAAAAAACTGATTTCACAAGCGCAGCAGTTGGAAAATCTTGGCCATGATTTGGCGAAAGGCATAGAAGCACCGTTACAGCTCTGCCTCAGCCAAATGGCGCTCGACGATGACTGCATGTCACGCATCAAAGCCTTTCAGCATCAGCACGCGGATATTGCCTTAGACATCACCACAGATCACCTTTATGGCGTGCAAGAAAAGCTCGCCAAGAACAAATGCGAAATCGCCATTGGCCCACGATACGGGCTTGATGACCGACACGCCTTTATCGAACTGAACAAAATCACCATGATTGCGGTGATCAGCCCAGAATTACTCGCCACGCTTAACGCCAGCGACACCAAAATAAAGCAACAATCCCTGTATTCGATTCCCCAAGTTTTGGTTAACGACACCACCGCCAACGCCTCAGAAAATGGCCACCGATACGTTTTACCCACAGGCAAACGCTGGTATGTGAACGATTTCCAAGCAAAGAAAACCTTGTTGATACACGGACTGGGTTGGGCACGCATGCCAAAACATTGCATTCAAGCCGAGTTAGACAATGGCCAGCTGGTGCCGATTGAAGTAGAAAATTTCACCTCACAGAATCAGCTGCCCATTTTCATGATTCGCTTACGCCATCAAACACAGAGTTCGCAAGCGAATGTTTTCTGGGAAATGATGAAAAGCCTTTCTAACAGTACACAAAACGAGCTATGAGGTTTTATTTAATTCCCAATCGTAATCTAGAAAACGGATGGTCATATCCTTGTCTTTCAGCTTCTGAATCTCTTCAGGGTTTAAAGACAAATCCACCGCGTAATCGACTAAAAACAGCTCCAATGATGAATAACCCTTCCAGCCTTTTTCGAAGTCTTCTCGATACCATTTAAAGATAGAAGACAGCGCTAACTTGCCATCATCTATTCGGTTTCGACTGCGATTTTGCAAGAAAAGTCGCGTTTGTTCGTCTAGTTGAGCATCTAAATGCTTGCCCGTATAAGCGTCATTGCGAAGCGCAGGACACCCGATACTCGCGCAATTCACCGCGAAATGAATGCGTGGGTCTTGATAACGATCTGAACCACGAATCAAATTATGTTCGATATCATCCAAAGAGCGCGTTTCACCCAATAGCGGAATAAACGACTTACTCCACGGTGAACGAAAAAAGCTACCGAGATCTTTAATCGACTCCAAATCCGGCCACTGACTAACAATCAAATCCACTGTCCACGCATTGTACGCGTTGATCAAAAAGGCCAATTGTTCGTCTTTCGGCCAATCATCAAACTCAGAGATCGTTACTTGAGACACATCCGCTAAGTAGCGATCCAGTTGCGTCTTATCATCGGCAAAGCCTTGATAATCCACTTGGCTTGTCTGACCGCCATTGAGCGGCAACACATGCTGTTTTAGCAATGCATCCCACTGGCTATGATCAAATGCGTTTGCCGCGCTTACCTGAACACTGAACAAACCAGCGAAGGTAAAGCTCAATAGCGTGAATACCAATAAGCGAAGTTTATTCATCACATTAACCTCGACGCCAAGCATGGTATTTTTCCAGCCAATTCAAAATACGCTGTGGCGCGTGGGCACGTTTCCACTCACCTGCAGCGTATTTATTGGCTTCCGCCCACGTTGGATAAGTGTGAATCGTGCCGAGGACTTTATTCAGGCCAAGACCATGTTTCATCGCCAGTACAAATTCTGCCAACAAATCCCCAGCGTGTTCGCCAACAATGGTCACGCCCAAGATCGTATCTTTGCCCGGCACCGTCAGCACTTTGACAAAGCCTTTTGCCGCGCTGTCGGCAATGGCGCGGTCCAAGTCATCCAATTCGTAACGCACCATTTCATAAGCAATGCCTTGGTCTTTGGCGTCTTTTTCACTCAAGCCCACTCGCGCCACTTCAGGGTCAACAAACGTCGTCCAAGGAATCACTCGATAATCGACACGGAACTTTTTAAACGAGCCAAACAACGCATTCACCGCGGCATACCACGCTTGGTGAGCGGCAACGTGAGTAAATTGATAAGGTCCCGCCACATCGCCCGCGGCAAAAATGTTAGGGTAAAGGGTTTCAAGGTAATCATTGGTGACAATGGTGCCTTTGGTTTCAATCCCCAGATTCTCCAAACCGTAACCGTCCAGACGCGCTTCGCGGCCAACGGCACAAATGAGCGCATCAAATTCCACCACAGACTCTTGTCCATTGTGTTCAACAATCAAACGCTTCACATCACCGTCTTTTTCACAACGCACCGCACTGTGAGAAGTCAGCAGGATTACGCCATCTTGAATTAAGCTTTCTTGTGCTAGAGCAGAAACGTCTTCGTCTTCTCGCCCCATAATACGAGCCGAGCGCTCCACTTGCGTGACCGTCGATCCCAAACGGGCAAAACTCTGTGCCAATTCACAACCAATCGGCCCACCACCCAACACCACAAGGCGCTTCGGCGGCTCATCGAATTTGGCAAAAGCTTCCCATAGAGTGTCGCTGGTGTAATAGCCTACCTCGTCCAAGCCCGGTAAATTCGGCACAAAAGGACGTGCGCCGGTTGCCAACACAATACTGCGCGCCGTCAAACGTTGCGTATCGCCGTCGTTTCGTTGAATTTCCACCGTCCAAGGGTCAATCAATTTAGCGTAACCTTGCACCACATCGACACCCATGTTGCTGTAACGCTCAACGCTATCATGAGGCTCAACCTTCGAGATCACATCGTGAACACGTTGCATGACTTTTTTGAACGAAAAGGTCGGCTCGCTGCTGTTCAATCCATAATTTTCAGCATGGCGCATTTGATGAGCCACTTTCGCACTCTTGATTAACGCCTTACTCGGAATACAGCCGTAATTTAAACAATCACCGCCCATCTTGTGAGCTTCAATCAAGGTGACTTTAGCCTTTACTGTCGCCGCGATGTAAGCACTCACTAAGCCACCAGCACCAGCGCCAATGACAATCAAATTACGATCAAAGGATTTTGGTTTGCTAAATCCAGCATACACACGACGCGCCTTCACCACATCAACGATTTTTTTCGCAATAAGCGGAAACACACCTAACAAGACAAAAGACAACAACAAAGACGGAGACAAAATGCCCGACAAACTCTCCAATTGACCCAGCTGAGTTCCCGCATTGACGTACACCAAGGTTCCGACGAACATGCCCACTTGGCTCACCCAATAGAAAGTCAAAGCACGAATCGTCGTTAACCCCATCAGCAAATTAATTAAGAAAAAAGGGAAAATCGGCACCAGACGAAGAGTAAACAGATAAAACGCGCCGTCTTTGGCAATACCTTCGTTAAACGCTTTTAGACGCCCGCCAAAACGCGATTGCACCGTGTCTTGCAACAAATAACGCGACACCAAAAACGCCAAGGTTGCCCCAATGCTGCTGGCGAACGACACAATCACCGTCCCCCACAACAAGCCAAACAAGGCACCTGCCGCCAAGGTCATGATCACCGCGCCGGGCAAAGACAGCGCCGTCACAATAACGTACAGCAGCAAAAATGCGCCGCCGACCAATAACGGGCTGTCATCGCGCCACGCACCAAATTGCGCAAGCCCAGACTTCAAACCATCCAGCGTCAATAACGTATGCAGGTCAAAATAAAAGAAGCCCGCCGCTAATGCTGCGATGAATACCAGCAATCCCATTTTTTTCATTCGTAAAACCCCGAAAGAGCCTTTTCGACTCTGGATAAAAACCAATTGATTCGATGTGTAGACATTAGACTGAGCCCAAGCCTAAATTATTACAGGACTTTGGATTCTTTTTGCAACAAAACATGAAGAGAGGCCATGCTTGTGAATCAAACACGGCCAAAACACAGAAAGGACTAACCAGAAAAAGACTAACCAGAAAAAGACTAACCAGAAAAAGACTAACCAGAAAAAGACTAACCAGAAAAAGACTAACCAGAAAAAGACTAACCAGAAAAGATTACCTAGTGCCTTTAATGCGCCCAGCAAGAAGACTAAACAAAACGCCAAAACAACACACCGTCAATACCAACGCCACCAGCCCCGTCAAACCATAAAGCGAAATGGCCGTTGCAAACGACGGCGGCCCAACGGTCGCACCAAGGTTACCAAATTGCGCAAGCAAACCATAACCTTGCGCCTGCTCACTCGGATTGCGCGCCAGAGTCGGGATCATCGCCAACGCAGAGCCCGGCACCATACCCAAAAACAGCACCAATATCCCAACGACAAAACAAAACCACCCCGCGGAACCATTAATGAAAGACAGCACCACGGCACAGCTCGCCACACCGCAATACGCCATCAGCGCAACGCGCTGCGGCTTCATCAAATACTGCGCAATCGCCCCCGCTAAAAACGTACCGCTGGTACTGATTAACGGCAACACCACCAACATCAACGTCTTTAACGACGCATCATCAATCAGCCCCGGCACATAGGTCAAAATCGACACTAAAGTGCAGGTATAAAACAAGAACACACAGCTAGGCAGCAAGGCTCTCGGGTTACGATAAACCTGCATCATTTGCTTCAAAAAGCCCTCTTGCATTTCTGTCACAGGCACCAAATCCAACACCGGATTTTTTCGCAACTTAAAAAACAACACCACGCCAATGGCCGTAATAAACACACCATGACTAAGAAACAAAGCCTGTAAACCGTAATGACCTAGAATGCTCTTGCCCAACCAGCCGCACACAGCAAACGCCACACCAAAAAACGTCCCCCAAATGCCCATGGTCAACGATCTATGTTGTGGCGCACTCAATTTCGCAATCAAAGTGGGTGCCGCAACCACCACACCCAACTGAGAAAAGCCTTCTAACATTCGAGTGATAAACAGCACCTGAAAAGAAGGTAAGCTGGACTGAACAAACGACAAAGTGCCGCCCAATAACAAAGCCCCCACCAACACTTTCAAATACCCAACGCGACTGGCAATCATCCCCGCTGACACACCGAACACCAAACCCACAATGCCCACTGCAGACAACGCAGCTCCTGTAGACGGCGCGCCCATTTGATAATGCGCCAGCAACGCGTCAAACGACACCGACACCTTAGCAAACTGCATCGCCGCGGAAATCCCCGCGATCCACAATAAAATAACGTTTAGCCACTGGGTTTTCGGCTCAACCATTGGAGAATGAACAGACGTGTTTGGCATCTCGCTTCCTTATTAGAGTAAAAATGACGGCATCCATACGAAAAGACCCGCTAAAAGCTGACCTCGCGGACAAATTAAGAGCGCCATTCTAATGCAAAAAGCCCCAAATAGGGGCAGGTATTTGCGGAATTAAAAAAGGAAAAGCAGAAACAAAGCCCGATATTTATCAATCAGGCCCTTACCATTCTGTTACTGAGCCGCTGGCGCTAGCTCTGTTTTTCTCAGCTCTTTCATGCGCAAGCCAATATTGCCTAAAATCAGCATCAAGCCGCCGATGATTTGATAGCCGGTTAAGCCCATGTCTAGGAATAGCCAGTTGATGGCGGCGGCGAAGACGGGAAAGGACAGTTCGGCCAGGGTAGCAAGTTGTGCGGGGACGGTTTTGAGCCCTTGGTAATAGAACCACATGCCGATAAAACCACTTAGTAGAGCCATCACAACCGCCAAACTCAAATCAATAGACGTCATTGGTACTAGGCTCTCAGACTGTGCCAACGCCATCGGTAGCAACACCAATAATCCCGCGACAAAACGCCCTGACATGATCGCATTGGCGGGCATGTGTTGATGCGATAAATATTTACCGCACACCGTTGCTGCGCCCCATGCGATCACGGCGATGAGCGTGTAACCGTAACCTTTCATGATGCTGGCAGTGTCGCTTGAATAGTGCCATTGCGCATCACCCAATTGGCGAAGGTCTGGCCACATCATCACGAAGCTGCCCAGCAAAATCACCGCCGCCCAGCGAACAAACTGCCCTTCAATGCGCTCTTTCAACAACCAGTAGGCCAATAGAATCGCCACAATGGGTTGCAGCTTTTGCAGCAAGATCACCACAGTTGGATTCAAATAATGAAAGGCTTCCGTAAATGCCAAGGTGCCCATGGCCGAGCCTATGCCGCCAATAAAAAACAGGCACGAAAAACCGCTGATCGACATATGACGATAAACGTGACGATAGCGCCACAGCATAGGACTGACGAACAGCACCAAGGTAAGGTGTTCGATGAGAACAATTTGCAGTGTGGAATAACCCGCGCCCAGTAAAGGGTAACGAATTAAGGTATCCAATGCCCACGTGAAACACGCGATCATGATGAAAAATGTGCCTGCCATCTTTGGTTTCTCCAATCAGTAAGATGCACAGGGGTGATGAGAACGAATAGTACCAAGATCTGTACGCAGAAAAGCACAGCTCAGAAGCACCTGAAAAGCATCAGGCGCCACAAAGACTTGGTCGACTTCTATCATCCGGACTGTAACCGTCGGCTCTGGAGTCTCACCAGATCTGCTGTCCCTTGCGTCTTAACCTAGGTTTAGTTAAATAAGACACAAAGCGCTCGCGGGCTGTTTGCTGAATCCTTCGATTCAAAAAAATCACCGCCGGTGGGGAATTTCGCCCCGCCCCGAAGTTCGATTAATGTAAAAATTTCAACCGCCACTTTACCGCTATCCCTTTGTTTAGGCAATAAACCGGCGATAAATTGACCGCCGCAAAATGACATTGTTTGTTTCTTTATCAACAAAATTCTGACCATTTATGCAGTATTGCTATACACTCTCATGCACACGTTCATATCCAAGAATAACCTTCATTGAATAGGATGATTTCAATGCAAACCTCTTCCAAAAGCGGCATTTTTTATGCGCTGACGGCATTCACTTTATGGGCCATCGCGCCGATTTACTTTAAAGAAATGTCATTTGTTCCGGCACAAGAAATTCTCGCTCATCGAGTCGTCTGGTCCTTCATCCTTGTTCTGATATTGATCTTACTTCTTCGCTATACCGACGCGTTGAAAACCGTGCTTCGCTCTCGTAAAACACTGTTGGCCATGCTGGTTTCAACTTTGCTTATTGGCTTCAACTGGGGGACGTTTATTTGGGCGGTACAAAATAACAAGATGCTCAGCGCCAGCTTGGGTTACTACATTAACCCTCTCATCAGTATCTTGTTAGGTATGATTTTCTTTCAGGATAAACTCGATAAAGTACGTAAAGCTGCCGTTGTTCTGTGCTTTTGTGCGGTGGTGTTTGAGGTGATTCAATTCGGCTCTTTGCCTTGGATCGCGCTTATTCTCGCAGTGACTTTTGGCTTTTATGGCTTGGTTCGCAAAAAAGTGGCCGTCGACAGCTTCACCGGCATGGCGATAGAAACGGGGATTATGTTGCCATTTGCGCTTTTGTATTTGATCTGGAGCCCATCTGCTACGGCGAATATTTTTGACAACAGCGCGCATGTAAATTGGTTGTTGTTCGCGGCAGGGCCAGTCACTATGGTGCCGTTGATGTGCTTTGCGGCAGCGGCAAACCGAGTCAGCATGGTGACGCTTGGGTTCTTTCAATACATCGGCCCAACGGGCATGTTTTTTCTCGCGGTGTTTTTGTACGACGAACCGCTTAGCCCAGAAAAGCTGACCACCTTTGTGCTGATCTGGTCGGCGCTTGTCATATTGATTCTCGACTCGGTTCGTAAAATTCGTAAAAACCGAGCCAAACAGGCACTTGATAAAAACGCCTTACGTTAGGTGCTGGTTTTCTATTGATTTCACTTGGCATTTTTCTGAAATACGCGCCACGAGAAAGCGAACACATGAAAAACAAAACGGTCTAATAAAACAGTTTTTTAGCATGATTGGATATATAAACTCCGTCGTTTTTTGTTTCTTTTTTAGGCGCTAAGTCCCAAAATCGCGGCATGTTTGTCTACTGATTATACGCTATGAAAATCATCTCTTTTGACGCCCTTAGAACCTTGCATTTGCCGCAAGTTCGCTACATCAAACCCGAATCGATGTACGACCATTTGGATGAAATAAAAGACGCCGATTGGCTGCTTTTTCCTCAATATTGGCAACTCAACGCCTTGGTTCATGGGCTGAAAAAGCGAATTTTTCCTAGTCTGGCCACCTACATGATTGGGCACGATAAAGTGGAAATGACGCGGACGTTTCGTACCGTCGCACCCGCACAACATCCCTACACGATTATCGCAGCCAACACGCCCTACGAAGCCGAGAAAATCTGGGACGACATGCCTTCTCCTTTCGTGGCAAAGATTCCACGCAGCAGCATGGGCAACGGCGTTTTTTTAATCGAAACCATCGGTCAATGGCGCGACTACGTGGCGCAAACAGACGTGCTGTATGCGCAAGAATACCTGCCCATTGACCGAGACATGCGCGTCATCTGGGTTGGTAATAAAATCGTTAACGGTTACTGGCGTTTGCAGTCAGACAACGGCTTTCACAACAACATCAGCCAAGGTGGGCAGGTGGAAGCGGCCTTGATTCCAAAAGAAGCGCAAGATCTTGTCACCTATTTGGCCGAATCGTTAGACATCAACCACGCAGGTTTCGACATTGCCATGGTCGGTTCAGTGCCGTATGTGATTGAAATCAATCGTATCTTTGGCAACCAAGGATTGCCTACCATACAAAATGACGTCAACACGGAACTGTTGAACTACCTCAATGAGCAACATTTGCTGTCAGTGGCTAACTTGATCGATCAACCTAGCGGTTTTTAGCGCGCCGACCCTGTCAATAAGCCAAGCCTGATGGCTTACGGTCTCTGTCTCGCCATTTTAATCATGGTGTTGATGGCTGTATTAAGGGTTTTGGCGATGGCAGGGGGAATGCTGACATTCGCACGACAATCATTGATGCCTGCAGCGTATTCAGTGAAGAGTTTTTTCTCGGTGTAACGCCCATTTAGCGTCTTATAAAAGCTGGCTTTTTGACGATCAAACAGCGCTTGCATGAGTTTCGCTTGGGCTTCATTGCCACCATACATGTTCAGCAACTTGGGCTTAATCATGTCATTTTGCAAAAAGCCGCCATACGCCGATAAACCAGCATGCACCGCGAGCACGTCTTCCTTTGCATAATTGCCCGCGAATTCGTCCAATTTTGAATCGACAAAATCCACCAAAGCAAAACAAGAATTAAGCTCATTAATAGACGGATTGGCCGCCAACAACCACGAAGGCGAGCACAACAAACTGACAAGGAAGAACAGGTGTTTAAGCACGGACATCCCCTTTTCTTTTTTATAATTATAGTAATGGGCTGGATAAAACGCCCCGTCGAAACAGTTTTATCTAATATTATGAGGTAGAACAGTCTAAAACAATCACGACGAAATAGTGGGAGCGGTTTTATTGAGGCGCTTAGGGCGTTTTTCCCAGCGTACTTTGACTTCAAATTGCTGGCTGTCTTCGTCTTCTGACGCGCTGACTTTCAAGCGCATCAGGCCCTTTGGGTCGAGCGTCAACGCACCGTCTTTGTCTTCGCTGAACTCCAATTTGCCTTTGGATAAGCCTTTGGAAAGCGCTTTTAATACGCCTTGAATATCATCAGCATCCAGTAACGCTTCGTATTTGAACTCGGTTTTTGATTTCATAAATGTTATCCGTAAATTCCTTGTAGATCCTGAGCCGTAATGACTTTTGCGGTTGGGTAGTCACAACTTAACCCAACAATACCGGCGTCTTTCCCTATTAAAGTCGCACCTATGCCAAAGCCGCTTAAACCTTCGGCTTTGCGAGAATGCGCGTCTAGCGTGATGTCCGCTTCCACGTGCACCAAGCCTTTTTTGATGGTGATTCGCTGACCTTGCTGACGGTTGATATGGCCTTGAACCACCACATGAATGCCCGCTTTATGAATCGCTTCGACGCCACGTTTGGTCAGTGGCAGGTCGGCATCGCGGTATTTGGTTCGAAAAGTGTTGGCAATCGAACTGTAGTAAAAGCTGAATAAGTCACGACGCTTGAGGTTACGGTGAAAGGCCTTGTTCGCGTATTTGGTGCCGCTTTTTAGTAGCATTTGCCCCATGCTGTCATCCAATCCCGCGTGCAAAAACAAGAACGAGCCACGTTTCGCGACCAGCTCCATTTTGCGGAAAAACCAATTGAACTCGCCTTTTTTATGTAGGAACAAAGCTTGGCATTTCAACGAGGTAGCGTACACCTTGCGCAGGCTCAATCCCGCAGCCAAGCAATGCTTTTCAAAGCTGTGGTTCTTCGATTCCATTTTGCGCACTTCGCGATCGATGCCTTCCGCCGTCAAAAAGCCAGCCGCATGAAAAGGAAACTCTTTAAACCATTCGTCGCCAGGAAAAAGCAATTCTCGACAGGTATCTTCATCAGGGATTTTTTTGTCCCAATGCGTGTCCGCCAAATATTCGTCGAATACTTCGCGAAACAATGGCACGACTTTTTTGCCCATGCGCACAAAGAAGTGCTGATTGCCGACGTCTTTTTTACGCGCCAACGCTAACAAGCCCATGAGCAAACGCAAATCGTGATTGCCCGCCAGCAGCGTCACTCGCGCTTTCAGCTTATAAAGCTGTTTTACACTGCGCAGTAATTCGAGGTTGCTTGGCCCTTTGTCCAAACAATCCCCACCGACGATGATCTCCGACTGTTTGCCTTTTTTCGTCAACGTCAATTGACCCAAGCCCGCTTTTTTCTTGCGCTCTGCCACACCCGCCGCGATCAATGACGCTTCAAATGCATGAGCGTCCGCGTGCGGATCGGAAATAAACACCACCGAACGCTTTGGCCAGCGCAGCTTATTTTTCTTAAATAAAGAAGGTGTTTTGTTCGGTTCTAATACATGACTATTTACCGAACCATCATCCCGCGGCCAAGCGGTCCACTCGCTCGGTAAGCGAGCAATAATGTCAGCATGATGAGGTCGATCTGTGACGGTTGGGATAGGGCTTTGCATTGTGTTTACCTTTTTTATTAAAAGAGCCATTAATCAGGCACGTGACATTCAGTCCAGCGCAGCGATTAATTCATAAGCGTAATCAAAATCGATTTTGCCTTTCAATCGATACACCGCCACTTGGCTAAGCTCAGAGGCATAGTGCGACACCGACCTAATCGCATTCAAATCAATAAACGCACCGTCTTTGCCTTGAAAAAAAGGCCCAGGACGCTTACGCAAGCCTTCAATGGCATCGGGTTCGGAGGACAAGTCAACCGCTTCAATCTGAGTGGGTTCGTCACTGCTCAATGACCAATCCAGCATAATCAGCCGCTCTAAATTACCCGCCAAATCCACGCGACCAGCACCGTAATCGTCTTCGATTTGCACATCGTACTTTTCTTCTATTGACCACAATTCAGCTTGTGTCATTTGCGCCAACGCTTGCTGGCGAGATTCAGGCAAAATGTGACGCAAACGATCCGAATGCAACAAAGTACCTGGGTTTACTCTTGGCAGTTTTGCTAACCCCATGGCCTTTGTGCCTTGCTCCGTTTTCTTCAGCAGGATTCGGTCGTTGGTCAGAAAGTGGCGCGCTGGGTTTTCAAGACAACGCAGCATCAGCGTCGATTTCCCCCCACCAGAGCCCGCCGCAATGGCCGTCACCGCACCATTAACACTGAACGCAGACGCATGCCCTAAGGTAAAGTCATGACGCAAATACAAATTTAAAAACTGGTTGTTAATAAAATTAATAATTTGCGCCAAATTCGCCGCACAGGGACCAATCGCCAATAACTTTTGTGGACGCTGTAAAAACGCCATACCGGTTTTGAACTTCTTAATCCAACGACCGCCAGCCACATCGATGTAGCCTTCTTTTCGACCTTGCTTGCCTTCTTCTCTTGGCACGGCGAGCCAGTCCAGCTCTTCGCCTGCGGCCTCTTGCTCGATGACATACAAATCCAGCGCCACTGTCGCTTGCGCTTCAATGCTTGTGTAGCTGCGATAATAATCCGCCAGTGCGGCCAGCAACATCGGCTCATTGGCGTGTACCGTGACGGCCAAATCCGCAAACACCAAACGTATTGTGTCGGTGCAATGTTTTGTCCCTTCATCCACGTGGGCCAAGTTCAATAATGTTTTAATCATGATTTCGTTACCTCCTGTAAAACATGTTCTGCGTAGACCCGTGCCGCGTCTATGTTGCACCCTTCAAGTGCGCCTTTAAAGCCACCAAACGCCGACACTTCGAACACCACCGGACCTTGATCCGTTAGGGCAATGTCCACCGTGGTGAAGCTAAGGTCGTAGCACGCTTGCGCTTTGCGACCCAGCTCAATCAGCCTAGCATCAGGCTCGAATAATTCGTATTTCCCGCCACTGTTAATGGTGGTATTCCAAGAGTCCTTATTGCCCACACGAGCATAAGTGCAAAGATACTCGCCACCCACAAAGACCATGCCCAAATCACGACCATCCAGTTTCACCGTTTGCTGGATGTAGTAAATGGACTGATTCTGACGATATTCTTCTAAGGCGTTGCGCACAAATTCATCGCTGTCGTCGTCCGTCAACATGATCATGCCGCGCGCTTTAGTGGAATACAGCGGTTTTAAAATCGCTGAGCCGAACTCTCGCACTGTTTCAAACGCGTGAGCAGGACTTTCGGTGATACGGGTTTTCGGCATAGGAATATTACCCTGCTGCAGCGCCAGCGTGCCGCTCAAGCGGTTCACCAAGTTACCCACGCTGTCAGTCGGGCTGAAGACTTTTACCCCCGCACGTTCGGCGTGAGACAACAAATGAATCCGATCTTCTGTCGCTGGAGAATACACCTCACTGATTTTTTTGATGATCAAGCCATCCAGCGTCATCAAATCCAGCCCTTGATACATCAGCTCATTGGTGTCTAAACGCAATTCCACTTGATTCATATCGATCACGGCGCGAAATCCAGTTTGCTCTTCAAGGCGATCAGCCAACACTTCAGTCGACCATTTACCGGGGATGCCAATGACCCCGATTTTCGGCTTATTCAACATAGAGATCCTTCAATGGTAAGGTAAATTTTTGGGCTTGTTCGGGCGATAACTTCGCCAAGCGCTCAAGCAAATAGCGAGCGCGTAAATGCATGCGAGAAGCCAGTTTTTTATCGAAGATAAAACGCGTAGAGGTCGCGAAAGATCGCGCCAGCCCCGCCGCCAGCCTGACTTCAAAGGTCGTATCCTGCTGGCGTGCCGCAAAGCGCCTAGCAAAGCGATAAACGGCTTTCACGCTGTCCATCATCTGGGTTCGCGTTTCGCCGCTTAGCACCTGCAAGCGATAGATAGAAACCATCAACACCGAAACATCTTGAACGTAATCAAAATACGCCGAGCGGTGTAAATCGATAAAGTAGACACGTTTTTCCGTGTCGTCGTAAATGAGGTTGTCGACGTTAAAATCGCCGTGTGTCAGCACGGAAAAAGGCGCACGCCATTGTGCTTCTTTTTCCGCCACACACTCCACCAGCTCATCAAAACCTTGGCTGACGTAACAACCGATGCGCTCTTCGTCTTTAAAAAAATCGGGGTGCACTTTGCGGCTGTCACCAATGCGTTTTTGCAACTGCACCATAAAATTCGCAGCGCAGGATTCCGCTGTTAATGTGGTTTTCCACGTTTGGTTCAGCGTTTTGAATAAGGTTTTTAGCGCGGCTTGGGTACCGTCTTGATCCCCCGCCAACAACAAGGCTTCTAATGTGTTTCCGGGAATGTGTTCAATGAGTAACGACGACGATTCGCTGTTGTCTTTGTGTTTTCCGCCGTCGGTTCGAGACGTTCCAGTTTGAGAAAGCACGCTAGGGGCTAATCTTGGATCGATATTGCGCCACTGATTCACACCCGCGACTTCTTCTTCGATCTTGGAGCGATCCCCTTCCTTGTACACCGCCAACACCTCTTTGCCCGATTCGTCTTTATGGGTGATCGCCGCAATCGCGCTACCAGAACGAGTCAACGCCAAACGTCGAACTTTCAAGTCTCGCAGGTCATAATTCAAATTGGTTGCACTGTCTAGCAAATGTGGATAATTCTGCAAAGTGGCGATCTGGCCAAGATCCGCTTTAATCAAGGCTTCTGCGACCACACCCAACTGCTCGACCAAGCGTTTTACACTGACGTTACTGACAATCGCAGCGCGCAGCTGGTCATCGCTTAAATCTGCCTTAGCTTGCACGGTGAGCGCTTGCAGCTCGTTATAACTGGCGAGCAATTTATGAGTCCGACGACCTAACTTGATGCCAGTACGGCGACGATTATCGCTCACACCAACGCGCACCAAACGCAACGCACGCCGAATGCGCTTTACCAACTTACTGCATTCTGGGCCGGTTGGGTGCTCATAAGACGACGCTAACGTGCCTTCTCGAACACAATCAAAACAATGCTGAGTTAACCGCTCTAGCGCGATCACCAAAGCGTGCATTCCCGACACCTGCGCATGGAACGTCGTATGCGCTTTACGACGCTCTAGTAACCGCGCCGTTTCAATATCGGCCTTCTCACGCAACGCCTGTACATAACCTCGGCGGCTGCGAATACTCGATAAAATAGAAGTAGAACCAGACGTAAAAAATCGCTCAACAAGATGACAGTGTGTTTCCACTTCATTCAAGAGAAACGACACATGCTCTTGAAGCGAAGACACCACTGGGGGTGAAGACATAACATTTTCCCTAAAAGTTTATGATCAACTATACAGACAGTAGAAAGCATCTAGATGACAGTTATGTGACAAGACTACTATTCATCATCTGAACAAAATATCGATATGAGTGAATTAAATTCCGTAAACTTAGATTGCCTTAACAGCTTATCTACTTATGATTCTAGTCAAAAAAATACAGATAGCATTGATCACACAGCCAATTGAGTAACGCATGAACAAAACGATCTCATCGGATAATCATAGCCGTCACCGCTGCGAGTGGGCCAGCACAGCACCAGACTTTCCTCATTACCACGACAACGAATGGGGTTTTCCTGTCGATAACGACCAACGTTTATTTGAAAAACTCTGTCTAGAAACCTTTCAGTCAGGCTTGAGCTGGCGAACCATTTTAAGCAAACGAGAGAATTTTCGTGCCGCCTTCAAAGGTTTCGACTTTCATAAAGTGGCGTTATTTGATGAGAAAGAAATAACAGAATTACTTAACAACCAAGGCATCATTCGTAATAAACGTAAAATTCTCGCGGTTATTAACAACGCCAAACGTGCTATTGAAATGATCGGAAAAGAAGGCTCGTTAGCGGCCTTTATTTGGCGCTACGAACCCGACGAAAACACCCTACCGCCGCCCGAAACCCAAACCACCTGCGCCGAATCCATTGCCCTTTCCAAAGAACTCAAAAAACGCGGCTGGCAGTTCGTCGGACCGACAACCATCTACGCCTTCATGCAATCCATGGGACTCATCAACGACCACGCGAAAGACTGTTTTATGCGAGAGAAAATCGATCTGGCGAGGAAAGGGTTTGTTAGGCCGTGAAAGCACATCCGATCGATGCGCGTAAACTGGCCAGCAATACCGCCACCGCAGAAATCGGCGACGTGGTGGAAAAAAACCACAACTTGATCACCGAGATGGACGACATGCTACGCTCAGTAACAGGCATCGCTCTGCACGGCCAAGAAAGCATCAACGAAGTATCACGAGGTCTGACAGAGATCACCTCTGGCGTCTCTCGATTTGTAGAAATGGTCGACAAAATGAAACCTTAACACGCAATGCTGTAGGTATTTTTCCCTTTTGATTTAGCCTCGTAAAGCGCTTGGTCAACAGAGCGTAGGCTTTCTTTATGACTTTTTGCATTATGGTTGGCCAAACCAATGCTGATCGTCACCGGCCGCTGAATACCAAAGTCCGTGGCCGCGATGTGTTGGTTAAGGCACTTTAAACACTCTTCGACATGCGCCAAGGATGGCTCCGCGAAAATAACAACAAACTCTTCGCCCCCCCATCGACCAACAATGTCTTTTGCGCCAACACTGCTGACTAACACGCGCGCGAGCTTAACAAGGATCTTGTCACCTTTATCGTGACCAAACTGGTCGTTTACCTGCTTAAAGTCATCCACATCAATCATCGCCATGTAGTGATCACTGGTGGCATTTAATAATACATCATCAATATAACGACGATTTCGCAATGCCGTTAACGCATCGGTTGTCGCAAGCTCTTGAAGTTTTACATTGGCTTCAGCCAACATTTGGTAGGCTTTTCGCCGGCTAGAGTCATAGTAAAAAGACACAATCAAAAGAATGGTATAAACAAAAGAAAAATGTATCAGGTTAATACTCAGAAAAGGCGCGGGCTGCCAAGTGCCCATTTGCGTGAAGCAAAAATAAAAAATCCCAGCAAAGTTAATGACGCTCAGAATGGATCCAAACTTATACCCTAAAAGGAAGATTCCCATTACTGGAGTGAAAAAAGCAAACGCAAGGGCAAACTCTTCGTTTCCATCCACCAAGATAAACAAAAAGGTAATGAGCGTAACGATCAACTGCAAAATGGCTGCGGCCACTTTGGGCTGTTTTTTCACCAGCAAATAGTAGCCGCCGATGAAACAAGAGAAAAAACCGATTAAATCGGCGATCAGCATCGGAGGATAAAAATCAATCACGGCGTTATAGAAACTAAAGAAGCCAAAACCCGACGAAATTAATATAAGGGCTGAAAACAAAAAGCCTCTGAAGCGAAAATCAGGATGCGAAGACGCCACCCCAAACGCTTGCTCTAAATATCGAATAACCACGCTTACTCCAAGCAGACCAAATAATGTTTGGCACTTTCTTTTCCATCGAAAAAATCGTTATTTATACAATTTTTGAACATCCCCCCTAAATGGGGTATGTTTTTACTTTATACAATTAATAGAAGAAGAAATCAGTCTTTATGCCAAACTAATCGCTCAACAATGCCGCCGCACTGCCGCAAACCGTCATCACAAACAGAAACCATTTTAAGTGCTTAGGGTTGGCCTTGATCGCCATTTTTACCGCAAGATAAGACCCCAGCATAGTGCCGGAAGCTAGGATCAGCCCCGGAATCCAAAGGATCTGGTCATTCCAAATAAACACGCCTAGCGCCAAGGCGGTAAAGCCAAGCGTACAGACCATTTTCAACGCATTGGTACGAACAAGGTCATAACGCAATGTACCAGCCAACGCAGCAATCAAAATAAAACCCACCCCCGCCTGCACAAAACCACCGTAGACACCGGCGATAAACAAAGCGATCCAAGCACTTGGCTTTTCTGACACTTTGAACGGCACTGTGCCCTCTGGCGGCGCAATCATGGTAGGTCGCACAATCATGATGACCGTCATGCCAATCATGGCGCTTAATAACAAGGGTTTCAGCCACGCTTCTGGCGCATAACTGGCCGCAAAGGCACCGACAACGCCGCCAAGTAAAGAGGGAATCATCACTGGCAAGATATCCGCATTATCCAGTTTTTTGGCTTTACGAAAGCCAAACGTTGCTGCCACATTCTGCAAAAACACCCCAACACGATTCGTCGCGTTAGCAATGTCAGCGGGCATTCCCATTACCATCAAAGCGGGTAACGTCAGATTGGAGCCACCACCAGCCAAGGTGTTAATGATGCCAGCAAGAAAGCCAGTACCAATTAAAAGCGAAACCGTGAATACGCTGTAATCCATAACATTGTCCTTACATTGTTCTTATTTAGAAGCTGGAGAAAAAAGAGGGACGAATAATAAGGAGAATTGCGCAGACTGACAAAAGATTCTTTCTGTTACTTACCGTCAGACAAACGTTGGAATAAGCTCATAATAGCGGTTTGGTCCACACTGTGTGCAAGATGGGGAATAAGGTCATACGTGGTCATCACGCCGCGCGCCAACAGTGCTTCGTGAGCGATTCGGGATATTCGATGATCGATCACGTTATCTTGATCGCCATGAATAAAATGAATTTGGGTTTGATCGACCCCTTTTTTGGGCAATGTAGCAAACCTCCCTGACAAAGCCACAATTCTTGCCGCTAACACGTCCTCGACCATTTGTGTCGAAGACAAGGACATAATCGCCCCTTGCGAGAAGCCAATTAAGGTCGTTTGCTCGGCATTCACTCCCGTTTTCTTCTGCCAATTACGTACCGTTTCAACAAAAGCAGGCATCGCCATTTCAACTCGCTGTGTGCGATTCTGCTCGGTCACACCTTGGACAGAAAACCATTGATAACCTTGACCAAAATCAGACGCATAAGGTGCCTGAACCAAGACAATCGCGGCGTGTAAATAGGATCGAGCCAACATCGTGGCGATCGGGTGTAAACTTTCAGGGGTGGCATTCACACCATGAAACAATAAAAATAAATGCGTCGACTTCTTTGGGGATTGAAGCACTATCGTACCAAGCATATAACGTCCTTATAAAGCATCATTAAATAAAACCAAAATAGGCCATATCATCAAACAAATACACATTTACGCTTGATTGGTGCAGTAAATTCAATATTCATGACACATTCGTACACTTAGTCGTCGACGTAATAAAATACTCGTCCAGTTTTCGGTTGTTGCTGCAGATTAAAGCACGCTAACCTAGGTCTATCAGGCACGCTCTCTCACGATATTCAGCCAAGCGGATCACCCCATGCGCATTACCGACCAAAAACAAGCCGACCGATACTATGAAGCCCTATTAAACCGAGAACCCAGCTTTGTCGGGACGTTTTTTGTGGGGGTCAAAACCACCTCTATTTTTTGTATTGCGACCTGTCGAGCACGCAAACCGAAACGCGAAAACGTCGAGTTTTACACCCAGTTCAAAGACGCCATGGACGCAGGATTTCGGCCTTGCAAAGTTTGTCGCCCCACTGAAAATGCGTTCGAAGCTCCCCCTGAAGTGCAAGCCGCCATGCACCTAGTGCGAGACAGCACCAAGACTAAAATCACCGATCAACAATTAAGAGAAGCGGGCATTCGCCCTATTTTCGTACGCCGCTGGTTCAACCAACATTACGGTATGACGTTTCAAACTTTCCAACGTATGTTTCGAATAAACCACGCGTTTCAGGAGTTAAAAACGGGCAAAACCGCCACGCATACGGCACTGGATTCGGGTTACGATTCATTAAGCGGTTTCGGTTACACTTTTAAAAAATTACTCGGCCATTCGCCGACTCTGCATTTGGAGAACGCTGTGATATTAATCGACAGATTAACCACCCCAATTGGTCCCATGTTCGTTTGCGCCACAGACGAAGGCATTTGCTTACTAGAATTCGTCGACCGACGCATGCTAGAAACCGAATTTGAAGACCTACAACGTCGCTTGAAAGCCCCCATCATGGCAGGCGAAAATGCGCACATCACGCAACTAAAGCAAGAGTTAGAAGAGTATTTTTTGGGCAGCAGAACCGAGTTCAGCGTGCCGCTGCACACACCAGGAACCGACTTCCAAAATGGCGTTTGGCAAATGCTCGGCACCATTCCCTATGGCGAGACCGCCAGTTACCAAGAGCAAGCCACTCGATTAAATAACCCCAAAGCCGTGCGAGCGGTCGCCCGCGCCAACGGCATGAACCGCGTCGCCATTGTCATCCCCTGTCATCGTGTCATCGGTAAAGACGGCAGTTTGACGGGTTACGCTGGCGGTCTAGAGCGCAAACGTTGGTTGCTCGATCATGAAAAAAGCCATGCACCTAAGGCGTAAAACGTATAAGAAAAGACAGGAAAATGCGGCGAACTTCATGAATACATCAAGGTTATGTCATCACAATGTAATTTCGGTCAGTCGCTCTTGAAATGACGCCTCGGCACGTTCATGGTGTACACTTTGACTCGTATTAGATGGAATTCAACATGCCTACAAACATTGTTGCCGTATATGGAACGCTTCGCGAGGGGCTGAATAATCACACCGTATTGTCAGAATGCAAACGCATCGGATTAGGCTGGTTGACTGGGTTTCGTATGCACAACCTTGGCGACTTTCCCGGTATCGTATCGACTCACGATGAAAGCGGACGCATCCGTGTGGAATGGTACGACGTATCAGACGAAATACTGGCGTCTTTGGACCAGCTTGAAGGCTATGACCCAAACACGCCTGATAGCTCTTTGTACATTAGAAAGCGCGTTTTCTCCCCTTACGGTCGAGGCTGGATTTATGTTTACAACCAATCCCTAGACCACGCACCGTACATGGAAGCAGGCGATTGGGAGCGCTATTTTCGAACCGCTATGACTCACCAACGCGCACAATCGGCGTAGGCAATATTTGAGCCGTTTGCGTACCTTGTAATTGCGCGATATTCGCCATACTTGCTTGGACTTGATCTTCATTGGTTAACAAACCAAAACGCACCACAAAGTGTTTTGACTCACCAGCCGCAATCGTTGGCACCAAGCCCAATCCGCGCTGATAAGAACGGTTATACGCGAAGCTGGTGCCCGGTTCGATGCCCACCACATAACCTTGCTCCAGTGTGTCCGTATTTTTCCACACGGTCAGCACTGGCAAGGTGTCGGTCTGATAACTCACCTCAATACCATGGCTCGCGTTAGCGTTGTGTAACAAGGCATGAGAAAAGCCTTTCTCGTCACTCAACGGACGAATATTAAACACCATTTCATCAAAGTCTTGGGTTGGCGCAGGCATCTGATTCCAATCATTCAAACCACCCGCAGCGTAGTCATTAAACGGCGATAATTCCGCCACGGGAACATGCAGTTGCGCCCCTTTTTCCAGAATAGGCTGAGCAAAATTATTGTGGTAAATGGCTTGGTACTCTCGGGGATAGCTGCCTTTGTTGACCAAGGTGTCTTCAACCAGCAAATATGGCTCGTCCGGCGCCAGTGACAAGACAGTGTGTAGCTCGAAATTCGTAAACTTAAAACGCTTTTCATCGACGCGCCCACGCAAACTCACTCGATACGGCGGCACTTGTTCTACCTCTAGAACCACCTCGTCGGCAGGCGTGTTTTGAATACGACCATGCAAGGTCAAAAACTCATCGCCATCTTGACCTGGGTGACCTGCCCATTGATACCCACAACGCACGACCATCTCATTAAAACCATCCAACCAGCCAATGCCGCCAGACGCTTCTTGATTAATAAAGCTTGGGTGAACGACTTCTTTGACTGGTGAATCCCAACCAAAGCGCACGTCTTTTCCGGTTTTATCCTTTCTGAGCACATCCAACACCGCCATGCCGCGAGTCGGCACCACGCGCACCACAGAATCGCCGACGGTTAATGTGATCAAGCAGGAGCCCGCTTGTTTACCGCCCATTAAACACGTCTGCTGTACGCTGATCGGGATGTCTTTCGGCAAACCCATTAATTCAGCAGACAGCGATACATTGCCCACATCAATATGTTGTTGATTACTAAGAAGAACAAGTTGAAACATGGACAAGGCTCCGCAGAAAATTCCCTCATGCTAGCGCGAGCACCCGCACAAAACCAGCCGCAATAAAGAATAATTTATGGGCGCAACGTCCCATTGCGTTTTGCGGTGTAATCTTCGTATGAATCGCTGTATTGACTCATGCATTCCTCGTGTTGTGTCGCCTTTAACGACTGGCACGAAAACGCATGACTGCGCTGCAAATTGCTGTACACATCTTTATTGCTGCAGCCGAGGATTAGTGTGAACGTAAAGAACAGAAAAAATGACTTCATCCAATACTCCTATATTAATGCGAATACGCCGATGTAAACGATGAGACCCCGACCATTCGGACGTCTTCTTTTTTATTATTATTACAATTTGTGTAAAAAATGCGCTTGCCCTTGGTATTTGTATCAGACTATTGTTTTAGTTATCCCCCATGTTGCGAAGATTGAGGTTGCTATGAAATCACCGATCAGAATCCGACAACAAATAAACATTGGCTTAGTGATCATTCTTTTGCTCGCGCTTGCCAGTATTTATCTTGTTATTGAAACGAAAGTAAAACCCGACCTAACGGCCGAACGCCAACAGCAAATCTCCGTCAACCAAAAAGGCCTGAGCGAACTTCTCAGCGCCAAACTCGAAAAAATCCAACTTTTAACCAGCACACTCGCTTTGGCCAGCACTCAGCTCCCAAAAGACGAAGCCTTGTTCAAAAAAGTTTTCCCTAACATCATCAATAATCACGATGACAAAAGCATCGCGGGTGGCGGCATCTGGCCAGAGCCTTCGGCCTTTACTCAAGGTACTGAGCGCCGCAGTTTTTTCTGGGGGCGCGATGGCAGCAAAATGAGCTACCTAGATGATTACAACGACCCTGCCGGATCGGGCTACCATAATGAAGGCTGGTACAGCGTTGGGAGAACCTCCCCAGTCAATCGCTGCGCTTGGTCAGAAGCCTACATTGATCCGGTTACTAACATCCCTATGGTGACTTGTACCATTCCAATGAAAGAAGGCAATAAGTTCACCGGTGTCGCCACTGTCGACATGATGCTGGATGGCATTACCGACACACTAGAACAATACGGCGCTGAAAACCAAGGCTATGTGTTTGCCATTGACCAAACTGGCCAAGTCCTTAGCTTTCCAAAAGGCAAAGCCAATCTAGTTAAAAGCGATGGCAGCATGCTTACTGCCACAGAGCTTGGCAACCAATCCCCTTGGCTCAAACCCGCATTAATTAACGCAACAGACAAAGAAACCGTCATCTCCTTAAGTCACGACGACATACTCGGCGGAGCGGCCTATGTCGACCTAGTTCGCCACCCCGAAACCGGCTGGACAGTTGGTTTGGTGGTTCCAAAGGCCCGCATGACAGAAATTGCCCAAAGCATGGGATTATTCCTCATGCTGGTGATTGGTGCTTTGTTGATTATTGTGAGCATCATTGCGATTTCTTACTTCCGCAGTTTGCTGAGTAAAATCAACCAAACCACTCAGCAAATACAAGAGCTGGCCGACGGTGGCAGCACACAAGAGCTGGAAGTAGGCACTTTGAACGAATTGGGCGATTTGCGCCAAGCCGTCAACGCCTACGGCGATAAATTGAAAAAATTGCTGGAGCAAATCCACATCGAATCCGCCAATTTGGTGAAAGACGCAGGACGCTTGAGCACATTCAGCAATGACTTCTTAAGCAAAGCTAACAGCTTGAGCGATGAAAACACCACATTGGCAGCGGCGACCGAAGAACTGGGTGCCACATCGCACGATGTGGCCATGTACGCCAACGAAACCAAAGACACTGTGGAACGCATTCATACCGATGTGCGCAACAGCGGCAAAGAAATGAGCTCCGTGATCGAAACCATGCGCTCGCTCACCAGTGCCATGACACAAGCACAAACCAACATACTGAAGCTCGACGAAGACAGCCGCCGCGCCAATGGTATGTTGAGCGTGATTCGTGACATCGCAGAGCAAACCAACTTATTGGCACTGAACGCCGCGATAGAAGCCGCTCGTGCGGGTGAAACAGGTCGCGGCTTTGCCGTAGTTGCTGACGAAGTCCGTAACCTTGCGGCGAAGAGTGAAAGCTCCGCGGTGGAAATTGAGCAAGTCCTTGGGCGCTTACAGATCGCATCGAAAGAATCGGTCAGCTCAATGGAACTGGGGCAAAGTGAAACCGAGCGTGCCGTGGCCACGGCCGAATCGACCGCTGCGCATTTACAGCAAGTCGTGAACGCGTTCTCTCAGATAACCGACCAAGCAACGCAAATTTCTGTGGCCGCTGGCGAACAGCAAAAAGTGTCGCAAGATTTGAGCATGTTTGTGTCCCGATTGCAGGAATTGACTGGCAGCAACGCCAGCGACTCCAGCCATCTTAGTCGCATGAGCCAAGAGATCGACGCCATTGCTAACCGACTCAATGCGTTGAAATAATCCAGCAACAGAACAAAAAATCCCACGATGAGGCTTCATTGTGGGATTTTTTATGGGTGGAACACGGCAGACCGCTCACTTTGTACACTCAAAGAAGCGGCCAAAACCTCGCCACCAAGCGATGAATAACACGCCCATAAGGTGGGCGAAACAACGCCAGCAGGTTAATACCACGCTTGCGCAATACCGACTTGTTGTGGGAAAAGGTGCGAAAACCCTCTTCTGCGTGATACGCCCCCATGCCAGACGCACCAATGCCGCCAAAAGGCAGGTCGGCTTGCGCCACTTGGATTAGGGTATGATTGATGACCAAGCTGCCGCTGATTGTGTGCGCTTCACACTGAGTGCGATCTGCCGCTTGCTGAGTAAAAAGATACAAAGCCAACGGCCTAGGCCGTTGCTGAATGTACGCCAGTGCATCGGCCATGTCGTCGTAGATAAGCACTGGCAACAGCGGCCCGAAGATCTCGTTTTGCATTATTTTTAACGCGTCATCTGGTTCGTGCAGAACATGAAACGCCAACTTACCGTCACGGGTCTCTGGCCCTTTTGGCATAAGATTATCGCACTTCACGCCAGCGGCTCTGGCTTCGTTTAAATAGCCCTGTAAACGCCCTAACTGACGTTCATTGATCACGCTGGTGTAATCAGGGCTCAGCACACCTTTTGGGTAATACGCCGCGAGTTCCTCTTCTATATAGTCAATCAATGACGACTTTTGATCGCGATGGCACAACACATAGTCTGGAGCGACACAGGTTTGTCCTGCGTTAAGAAGCTTTCCAAACACCAATTTTTTAGCGGTGTCTCTCAAATCCGCCGATGGCGCTACCAGCACAGGCGACTTGCCACCCAGTTCCAATGTCACCGGCGTTAAACGCTCCGCTGCATTGCGCATAATAATGTGGCCAACCGATGTCGAACCCGTAAACAAAAGATGATCAAACGGCAACAAGCTAAACGCATTTGCGATGTCAGCTTCGCCTTCTATTACGTCAACCCAGTCTTCCCCTAAGGCACACATCACGATATCGCGTATTACTCGATTGGTCGCAGGGCAAAACTCCGACAGTTTCAGCATCACTCGATTGCCCGCGGCTAATGCGCCCACCAAAGGCCCCAGAGACAGCAATACTGGATAATTCCAAGGCGAGATCACACCCACCACGCCTTTCGGCTGGTAAAACACCTGAGCGTTGGCAGGCCGGGCGCTTATATGGACACGACGCTTTGACGGTTTCATCCACGCTTTGAGATGCCGTTTGGCGTGTTTGATTTCTCCCAATAACGGCACCAACTCCAACAATCGAGATTCTTCGTGAGCACGATGACCAAAATCTGCTCGCAACGCATCCAACAAGGCTATTTCATGGTCTTGTATTGCCTCTTGCAGCTGCTGCAGACAATGCAGACGATTCTCCGCTAAAGGATAGGGTGTTTGCTGCGCCGTGCGTTTTAATCGCGCAAACACAGAATGGATCGCGTCATGCGACGAATATTGGGGATCAGTCGTTGTCATTGGGGCCTCGTTGGCTCTCATTGTTATTGTCCATAAACACGAACGAAAAATGCGCGTGATATTCGCTCGAAGACGCTCTGTTTTAACTACACTAACGAATGACAAATAAAAAAAGCAAGGAGAGGATCATGGCAACGATTCTGTGTTACGGCGATTCCCTTACTTGGGGCAGCATTCCGAATGGCGGACGGTATCCCAAACATCTACGTTGGCCCACTATTTTAAATGAGCTGTTGGGCAAACATCATCAGGTTATTAACTTTGGTTTGCCGGGTCGAACCACCATCTGGAATGACCCCTTTTTAGAAGGCCGAAACGGTCTGTCGTATTTACAAGCCGCTTTGGAAACCTTTGGACCAGTCGATATTGTAATCTTGATGTTGGGCACCAACGATCTTAAGCGACATTTCAATGTGGGCGCCTATGAAGCGGCAAAAGGCGTAGAAAAGCTGATTGAAAAGTCAAGAATGCCGAATTCGCACGATTTCCCTAACCCGACCTTAGTGGTCATCGCGCCGCCAAATATTTTATCCCCAACAGGGGCTATGGCCGAAAGTTTCGCGGGCGCCATTGAAAAATCACAACATTTTCACCAGCACTATCAAGATATGGCGGTTCACAACAAATGTATTTTCCTCAATGCAGCGGGCATTTTACAGCCCAGCGAGGTAGATGGTGTGCACTTGGACGCTCAGGCCAATGAGGCCTTAGCACACGCGTTGCACGATTTAATAAAGACTAAAGTTTGATCTCAACTCACTGTTTTTTATCGTTTTTATTTGAATTTTAAAAATGAAATGCCGGCGTTTTAAAAGAGAACCGATCTCAACACAAAAAATTGACGGGATCAAAATCTGATTTTTTGTTGAGATTCCCTATTGACAATCTGCTCAATGTCAAACTGAGCAGAAGGAACGCACACAAATCGTACAAAATATGCACGATTATTTACAAACTCCGGCATTTTTACGAAATAATCGCTCGCCATTTTTTTCTTGCACAAAGTTATCCACAGGGTGAGTGCGCAAGCTCTACTTTTCTGTCCCTCGCTTCATTTGCCCAAAAAACGCTCTTTTTTGCGTCTGTATGCTGTGTTTCAGCATTTTTTGTACCTCGTAATCAACCTATAAATCCGTATGATTTACTACAACTTGAATCAATGCAGTAAGGAGAAAAGCAATGAAAGTGAGCTTCATCGGACTTGGCACCATGGGTTACCCAATGGCTGGACACGTCAGCAATGCAGGCCATGATGTTGTGGTGTTTAACCGCTCGACTCAAAAGGCACAAAACTGGCGTGAGGAATACACAGGAACCTTTGCCACTACGCCCGCTCTGGCGGCAAAAGACGCCGACATTGTATTAACCTGCGTAGGTAACGACGATGATCTGCGTGCCGTCTATTTGGGCGCTGATGGCGCCTTCCAGCAAGCAAAAGCAGGCACGCTGTTTATAGACCACACCACCGCGTCTGCTGAAGTAGCAAAAGAGTTGCATCAAGCCGCTCAAGAGCGCGGTTTCTTCTTCATGGACGCGCCGGTTTCAGGCGGCCAAGCGGGCGCCGTCAACGGCGTGTTAACGGTGATGATTGGTGGCACAGACAGCGACCTTGAACGAGCACAGCCCGTGCTTGATTGTTACGCCAAAGCCACTCGATTAATGGGGCCGGTAGGAAACGGTCAGATCGCCAAAATGGTCAATCAGATTTTAATTGGCGGCGTCTTATCCGGTTTGTCCGAAGGGATTCGCTTTGCTCAGAAAGCAGGCTTGGACATTGCGACCTTAGTCGATACGCTAAAATACGGGGCCGCAGGCTCTTGGCAATTAGAAAACCGTGGCGAAACCATGGCAAAAGAAGAGTTTGATTTTGGCTTCGCCATCGAATGGATGCATAAGGATTTAGGTCTGTGTCTTGCGCAAGCAGAGAAAATGGGACTCAAGATTCCATTAACACAAGCCGTTGATCAAGATTATCAGGCATTGATCGCAGAAGGCCGAGGTCGCCAAGACACGTCTGTCCTAATAAAGGCACTCGATAAAAAGTAACCTCCTCCCAACACTCCCCCTTAGCTGGGGGAGAAGTTGGTGTTGTCCCCTCCACACGACCTCTTATTTTCAAGAGATGGAGCTGGTGTTGCTTGTTTCCTCACCTTATCTTCAAGGTGAGGATTAAGGAGGGGTTGTTCTCTTTTTAGCCATACAAAAACTCGCTAAAAACCTTCTTTCAATCTCTCGTTTTTCCACTTTTTTCTGTTTTCTAAAATAAATAATCCTTTTTCTTCCCTATTCCTTACGCGTCAATTTTCCTGCAAAACCATTGTTTTCAAGGCTTCCCCGCTGTTATGCAAATTCTGTATTCGTTACACGCATAGGCCATATCGTTATTTCGATTGGTTATTTAAATTGGCTTCAGTACTCTTCAGAGACGCTGTTTTTGATGGTTCTGTTCATTCAGTTCCATCGTTTATAGCTAAAGGGGGCTCAAGGACGAGGCAGGACAACCCCATTCGAACTAGGAGTTTGAATGGGGTTTGTTTTTTTAAACTGTAAAGAAACGCACTGCAAAGAAGACTCTTTACCTACCCGAGACAATCACAAAAGTAACGAATACCTTGATTCGACTTCCCACGTGTTCGACACGAATATAATTATGCTAATGGAGAGTTACAATGAAAAAAGGGTTAGCAAAACTGACGCTTGCACTTATGGCTGCTGGAGCAATCGGCACATCCGCTCACGCTGCCTCCACTTTGGTTTATTGTTCAGAAGGAAGCCCTGAAGGCTTCAACCCAGCGTTCTATACTGCGGGTACCACGTTTGATGCCACGTCTAAAAATATGTTCAACCGTTTAGTCGAATTCAAATTGGGTACGACTGAAACAGAACCAGGCTTAGCAACCAGCTACGATGTGTCTAGCGATGGCCTTGAATACACTTTCCATTTGCGTAAAGGCGTGAAGTTCCATTCTTCTAAAGACTTCAAACCAACACGTGACTTTAACGCCGACGATGTGATTTTCACATTCGACCGTCAAGGCAACAAAAACAACCCATACCACACTGTGTCTGGCGGCTCTTACGAGTACTTCACGGGCATGGGTATGGATTCTTTGATCAAAGAAATGGTCAAAGTTGACGATTACACCGTCAAATTTGTTCTAAACCAACCAGAAGCGCCTTTTATTGCCAACCTTGCTATGGACTTCGCGTCTATCTTCTCTAAAGAGCAAGCGGATTTTTACATGAAGAAAGGCACACCTGAGAAATTGGACATCGATCCAGTGGGCACAGGTCCTTTCCAAAAAGTTCAGTACCAAAAGGACTCTTTAATCCGTTACACCGCGTTTAAAGACTACTGGAAAGGCAAAGCAAAAATCGACCGTCTTGTCTTCTCTATCACACCAGACGCGTCTGTTCGTTACGCAAAATTGAAAGCCGGCGAATGTGATGTGATGCCTTACCCAAATCCTGCTGACCTTAAGCAGATGGAAAAAGATCCAAACATCAACCTAATGAGCCAAGAAGGCTTGAACGTGGGTTACTTGGCCTTTAACACTCAGAAAAAACCCTTCACTGATCCTCGTGTTCGCCAAGCCCTGAGCTTAGCAACAGACAAGAGCGCGATCATCGATGCGGTGTTCCAAGGTGCAGGTAAAGTCGCGAAAAACCCAATTCCACCGACTATGTGGTCTTACAACAAAAATGTTGTGGATTACCCATACGATCCAGTAAAAGCGAAGAAATTGCTTGCTGAAGCGGGTTATCCAGATGGCTTCTCAACCAACATCTGGGCGATGCCAGTACAACGTCCATACAACCCAAATGCGCGTCGTATGGCTGAAATCATGCAAGAAGACTGGTCTAAAATCGGTGTAAAAGCAGAGATCGTGTCTTACGAATGGGGTGAATACCTAAACCGTTCTAAGAAAGGCGAGCACGATACCGTGTTGCTAGGTTGGACTGGTGATAATGGTGACCCAGATAACTTCCTCTACGTTTTGCTAGGTTGTGACGGCGTTGGCGGCTCTAACCGTGCCCAGTGGTGTAACGAAGAGTTCAACGACCTGTTGCTAAAAGCGAAGCAAACGTCTGACAAAGCGGAGCGTACTAAGTTGTACGAAGAGTCTCAAGTTGTCTTCAAACGTGAAGCCCCTTGGATCACTGTTGCTCACTCTGTTGTGTACGAGCCAATTCGTAAAGAAGTGAAAGGTTACAAAATCGACCCACTTGGTGGTCACTACTTCTACAACGTCAGCAAATAATCGATGTTGAAGTCGTACTTTTGATAAAAAGTCTTCGGACGAACCAAAACACTTACTCGCTGGGACGCGAGTAAGTGTTTTGCTGACCGAGCGGTTTGCTCGATCACATAATCTCAAGAGAGCCAGTCCTTTATGTTCCAATTTATTTTCCGTCGTCTAAGCCTCGTCATTCCGACCTTTATCGGGATTACCTTGCTGACCTTTACCCTAATTCGCTTAATTCCCGGAGATCCTATCGAGGTGATGGCCGGCGAACGTGGTGTGAGCGATGAACGCCATGCCGAGCTAAGTGCACAACTTGGTTTTGACCAGCCGTTGTACGTCCAGTACTTCCGCTATGTGTCTGGCGTATTGCAAGGCGACTTGGGCAACTCTTTGATCACTCGTGAACCCGTGATGAAAGAATTCCTCACCCTATTTCCTGCGACCATAGAATTAGCCTTCTGTGCCGCGATTTTCGCGATTTTGATTGGTTTGCCCGCGGGTATTTTTGCCGCAGTAAAACGCGGAACCGTGATTGATCACTCGGTGATGACGTTTTCTCTTACCGGTTATTCGATGCCTATTTTTTGGTGGGCATTGCTGTTGATGTTGGTGTTTTCCGTCACTTTAGGCTGGACGCCCGTTTCGGGGCGGATCGACGTGGTCTATTGGATAGACGATGTTACCGGCTTCATGTTAATTGACTCTTTATTGTCTGGTGAAGAAGGCGCGTTTTCGTCCGCGGTGTCTCATCTGATTTTACCAAGTATCGTGCTCGGCACCATTCCGATGGCAGTTATCGCCCGTATGACGCGCTCTTCTATGTTGGAAGTATTAAGCGAAGATTATATTCGCACCGCCCGCGCGAAAGGCATTGCCCCTTGGCGAGTGATCGTGATTCATGCGTTACGTAACGCCTTGATCCCAGTGATTACCGTAATTGGTTTGCAAGTGGGTATTTTGTTATCCGGTGCGATTCTTACCGAAACCGTGTTCGCTTGGCCGGGCATTGGTAAATGGCTGATCGAGTCCATTGGACGCCGTGACTACCCTGTTGTACAAGGCGGCATCTTGATCGTCGCATGTATCATCATTGTCGTGAATCTTTTGGTGGATATCACATACGGCATTGTTAACCCACGCATTCGACACAGCCGATAAGGAGACGTTATGACAACTTCTACAAAAACGTCCACGACAGACATTCCATTGACTGCGCCAGTACCAATGACGCCATTACAAGAGTTCTGGCACTACTTCAGCAGCAACAAAGGCGCGGTGGCGGGCTTGGCCTTTATTGTGCTGATTTGCTTCATGGCGGTTTTTGCCAATATTGTTGCACCACACTCACCTTCTGACCAATACCGTGATGCTTTACTGCTGCCACCAGCATGGTTAGAAGGCGGTAATTGGTCTTACGTTTTAGGTACAGACGACGTTGGTCGCGATATTTTATCTCGTTTGATTTACGGTTCACGCCTTTCGATTGCCGTGGGCATCGTCGCGGTTACGGCTTCTTTGATCATGGGGATTTTATTGGGTCTTGTCGCAGGTTATTTCCGCGGCGTGATCGACACTGCCATCATGCGTATTGTCGACATCATGCTGGCGATGCCAAGCTTGTTGTTGGCGATTGCGATCGTGGCGATCTTAGGGCCAAGCATTGTCAATGCGGCCTTGGCGATTTCCATTGTCTCATTACCGCATTATGTCCGTTTGACTCGTGCGGCGACCATGGCCGAAATGTCACGAGATTATGTGACATCTTCTCGCGTCATTGGCGCGAGCCCGCTGCGTTTGATGTTTATTTGTATCTTGCCAAACTGCTTAGCGCCATTGATCGTGCAAGCAACGTTAGGTTTCTCCAGCGCGATTTTGGATATGGCGGCGTTGGGCTTTTTAGGCCTAGGCGCGCAGCCACCCACTCCTGAGTGGGGCTCTATGTTGGCCGATGCGTTGCAGTTTGTTCAGCGCGCGTGGTGGGTAGTGACCTTCCCCGGTTTGATGATTTTGATCACAGTACTGGCGTTTAACCTCATGGGTGATGGCTTGCGTGATGCCCTTGATCCCAAGTTGAAACAGTAAGAGAGGTTGTTATGTCACTGTTACAGTTGGAAAATTTAAGCGTTACCTTCGGCAATTTTCGCGCCGTGGATAACATCAGTTACAAGGTCGAAGAAGGGGAAGTTCTCGGCATCGTTGGGGAGTCTGGCTCAGGCAAGAGTGTCAGTTCATTGTCCATCATGGGCTTGATCGATTTCCCAGGAAAAGTCAGCGCAGATCAGCTGACATTTGATAACCAAGATCTGTTGGCGATGCCAGAAAAGCAACGCCGTAAGCTTACGGGGTCTGACATTGCGATGATCTTCCAAGATCCAATGACCAGCTTAAACCCATGTTTCACCGTGGGCTATCAGATCATCGAAGCGTTAAAAACGCACCAAGGCGGTAGCAAGAAAGAGCTGAAAGCGCGCGCTATTGAGTTGTTAACGCAAGTGGGCATACCAGCACCGGAATCGCGTTTGGACAATTATCCGCATCAGCTTTCTGGCGGTATGAGCCAGCGAGTGATGATCGCCATGTCGATTGCCTGCGATCCACGCTTATTGATCGCCGACGAGCCAACTACCGCTCTTGATGTGACCATTCAAGCACAGATCATTGATCTATTGATCGAGCTACAACGCAAGAAGCAAATGGGCTTGGTGTTGATCACGCACGATTTGGCTTTGGTGGCCGAAGTCGCGCATCGCGTGATCGTTATGTACGCGGGTCAAATTGTTGAATCCGGCCCAGCGTCAGAAGTCTTCAGCACACCAAGACATCCTTACACGCAAGCTCTGTTGGCTTCTTTGCCTGAGTCCGCTGCGGGTAAAGCTCGTCTAGAAGCCTTGCCTGGCGTGGTTCCAGGCCAATACGATCGTCCTTTGGGTTGTTTGCTCAGCCCACGCTGTCCTTATGCGACCGATCATTGTCGCAAGGTTGAACCTGCGAACCAAGGCGACCTTGATCGCCAAGTAAAATGCCATACGCCATTGGACCGCGAAGGGAGACCAGCCGCATGAATCAGTCTGACCACTCATACGATAGCCGCTTAATTTTGAAAGCCGAAGATTTAAAGCAGCATTATCACGTCAAACAAGGTTTGTTTAAACCTGATGCCGTAGTGAAAGCCGTCGATGGTATTAGTTTCAATCTTGAAAAAGGCAAAACCCTTGCAGTAGTCGGCGAATCTGGTTGTGGTAAATCCACTCTTGGCCGCATGCTGACGATGATCGAAACACCAACAAACGGTAAGTTGGCGCATCTTGGCGAAGACTTGCTGGCGTTAAGCGCGGACGCTCAAGCCAAGCTACGCCAGAAGATTCAAATTATCTTTCAAAACCCGTATGGCTCACTGAATCCTCGTAAGAAAATCGGCGCTATTTTGGAAGAACCTTTGGTGATTAACACTAAACTGTCCAAAGCCGAACGCAAAGCAAAAGCGCTTTCCATCATGGCAAAAGTCGGCCTCAAAACCGAACATTACGACCGTTACCCGCACATGTTTTCTGGCGGTCAACGTCAGCGTATCGCCATCGCTCGTGGTTTGATGCTCGACCCAAATGTCATTGTCGCGGACGAACCCGTGTCGGCACTGGATGTGTCCGTTCAGGCACAAGTATTGAACTTGATGATGGATTTGCAGAAAGAGTTTGGCTTGAGCTATGTGTTTATCTCCCACGATTTGTCTGTGGTCGAACACATCGCCGATGACGTGATGGTGATGTATTTAGGCAAAGTGGTGGAACAAGGCTCTCGCGAACAACTGTTCGAGAACCCAAAACACCCTTACACATTAGCATTGCTGTCTAGTACGCCGCAGCTTTCACCGGATAAACGTCGTGTTCGTATTAAGCTGCAAGGTGAACTGCCATCTCCGCTTAATCCGCCTTCTGGCTGTGCTTTTCACGGACGTTGTAGCTACGCCAACGACCGCTGTAAAACCGAAACGCCAATATTGAGATTAGACAGCGAAGAAAGCGAAGAGCAAGGCCATTTGATTGCGTGTCATGCTGTGGAAGAAAACCGCATTGACGCCATCGCAGTGGGCGCAGCGTAAACGAATCCATTCGATATTTGTCTGTTTCTAAAGCGCCCGGAAGGGCGTTTTTTTATGACCAGATCTTTTGTATCCCTTATCGAAACAGTCTAGCAGACATAAAATCATATTGTTTACTATACCAATAATTTATATACACAGCACTAAATTGGATGACCAAGTCCACACCTCAAGCATTACACTTTAGACACTGAGGAAAGCCATTCAAAGCCTTACTCAGATTGCTAACTTATAAAAATAATGAATGCATTGGTGTCAGTATGACGTTTGATTTTTCTATCTACGACCTTGAGGTCGCAGACGCGTCTTCGCAAACGCTCACGAAAGTGTTATTGGACAAAGGATTTGGAGAGTATCGTTTTATTCAGAGTACGCCTCTGAAGAAGTACGCAAAGTTAAGGTTCAAAGAGTTTGGGCCGCTGTCTATTTTGGAATACGAAGCAGGCGAAATCACCACTATTCGTGCGTCTAAAGACACGAGCGCCTACTTTTTGCACATCATTCTTGCCGGTCAAAGCATCGGTAAATCCAATAACCAAGAGCGTACCTTAAACACAGGCGACTCCATTTTGGTCATGCCCGGCACTCGATTTGAATCCCATAACACCAAAGATTGCCGGAAACTCATCGTCAAAATACCAACGGATTTTTTGCACCAGACGGCACGAAAATTCGGCTATATGTCGACAAAAGACCCCATTCAATTCGAGCATAAAGCAAACGTTTTTCCCATGACGGGACCATTGTTCAATTTGCTTAATGACATGTTACAACAAGACAAAAGCACTCTGTATGATCGCGCCTTGATCTATTACTGCAGATTATTTAATAGCGCAATTTTGACTATGTTCAACAGCAACTTTAACCAATCTCCGCTCACCTCCTTATCCTTGCATCGCCATGTGGAGCGCGTGCGCAATTATGTGCTGGATCATATTACCGCCGATATCACGATCGATGAATTAGCCGATGTTTGCAAAATAAGCCGCAAATCTCTGTATAACCTTTTTGAAAGAGAAGCCGGTCTAACACCATCAGCGTATGTTCGCCGACTCAAACTAGAAAGCGCTTATGCTGAACTAAAAAATAACGAACGCGTTCGAAACGTGACGCAAGTCGCATTGAAATATGGGTTTACAAACTTAGGAAGATTCTCGGCTCAATACCGTGAACAAATTGGGGAGTTGCCTTCACAAACATTGCGAGACTTTGCGCATTAACACCATAAAAAAAAACAAACTGGGCAAAAGGGTAAAGCCCAGTTTGTTCTTGCTCGTGCTCTTTTCTTAAAACTTGTACATGGCCATCACTTCCACCTGCTGTCCAGCAGGGCGGGTTGCGATGCTACCGCTTGCTGCGCCATTGCTCGCTGCGCTTTGATCACGCAACTCAACACCCACTTCCAAACCTGGAAGATAAGCATAAATCAGGTTTGCCGTCGTAATGGTCAGCGTATCATCGTCCAAGCTAGAATCGTCTGCGCTGACTTGCCCGTAACGTAGGTTCACACGTAACTTATCATTTACTTTGTGGCCAATACCTGCCGAGAAACCACTGACCGTCAATAGATCGCCATCACTGTCTATTTCAGCTGACGCCGCTGTTCCCGCTGCACCGTTGTATCCCCAGCCCGCATAAATGGCGGCGCCCGTTCCCGAGAAACCACTCAATGACACACTGGTATCACCAAATTTTAGTTTGGCCGCTAACGACAAAGCGGTACCAAATTTCGACTCACTGTCCGTCGTCACGGAAGGTGTTGTGTCGACATCACGACCTGTCACTGTCACGTTAAACGCATGACCTTCTGCCGAGCGTACTGTGTATCCGGCAATCAAATCAGGAAGACTGGCGTTGCTGTAAAGTGGGTCTTGTGCGGTAAAACGCATGCCGTCTTTTACATAATGCGCAACAAGGTCTGGTCGCACAACCGCGCCATTGCCCGATACGGTACCGATGCCCGTTCCGTAGAAGTTAATCATTTCGGTGTCAAAAGGCGCATTGGCAAAAAACTGTCCCGTCCAAGTTTGACCCACGGTTAAATTATCCACCGTCAAAGTCGCATGACGTAAGCGAAACACGGAAGAGGAGCCACGGAAGTCTCCTTCAATAAAGCCTTTCAAACTGTGGTCGCCTTCTTTGCGGCTGGTCGTAACATTCAAACGAGACTGGCTAGCGCTGCCTTCAAACGAGTTGTCGCTTTCATCGGGATTATTAAAAACGCCTTCTGCCTTAATATAGCCACCTACGCTGAATTGAGTGCCATTAAATTCACCTAATTCCAGTGCAAAACCTTGAGAAGATAGGCCTGCAATAATCACCGCTTGTGCGACTTTATTTTTCATTAGCATGTTGGATACCACTCTGTGTTTGTCATTTATATTTATTATGAGCAGCTAATATCGCAAAGTGCAGCAGGGTGAAATAGCCATATAGTGCAATCTTTGTACACTGAGTGGAGAGGGAAATACCAAGACAAAATGACAGAAATCAATGACGGCAAGAACCAATAAAAACAAAAAAACCGCGGACAAAATTGGCCGCGGTTTTAAGAAAAAACAGAGAAAGAGAAAAGCCGTTGCTTACACTCTGAACTGTTTTTGCAACCCCATCAAGAAGTTGCGCAATATTTGGTCTTTGCATTCGCAGTAATGACGGTTGTCTGGTTTGCGAAAGAAAGAACTAAGTTCGTGCTTGCTAAGATTGAATTCCGCTAGCGACATGATGTCGAGGATTTCTTCCGCTTGCAGATTTAAGGCAATGCGCAACTTCATAAAAACAGCGTTGTTGGTTAAACGCTTTTCCGGCACAGGCTGCGGGCCTTCGCGTTTGCCGCGCTTGGTATTGATGAAACCGTTTAAAAATGTCGCCATTTCCACGTCAATCATCTCAACATAACCAGCATCGTCTTCTTTCTTTAGCCACGCAGTGATTTGTTCTTGTGACGCAACGCCCTCCGCCGCAGCAAAGATATCGACTATCTCTAACTCCTTTAGATCAAACGTGTATCGAAGTCGGCGTAAAATATCGTTGTTGTTCAAAGTAAATTCCTAGTATTGGAGAGTGACGCGGTTATTTTTTCTTTGGTTGACGGCCGTGATAAATCGCAAAGCCTTTGTCACGGTACAAACGGGTGTGTGTGCCCAATGCCGCGTCTAGTATCGGTGGATAACGCAAAAAATCGTTGGCCACCACAAACAATTCACCGTTCAAGGTAAGGTGCTGCTTCACGGTCATAAAGAAGCTTTCCGCTATGCTGTAGTCCGTGTTCACACCGGTATGAAACGGCGGGTTGGTAACAACATAGTTAAAGCGACCTTTTACTTCGGACAAACCGTTGGACGCTAACACCGTAACGGCGTCGCTCACTTGGTTCGCCGCGAAGGTCAGTTCTGTGGCTTTCAGCGCTAACACGCTGTCGTCCAATGCGGTGATCTTGGCACCGGTTTTATTGTGCAACCAAAGGGCGATAATGCCGTCACCACACCCAAAGTCGAGCAGTCGGGCGCTGGCAACATCGCTCATAAAACGGTGTTGATTCAATTGATTGAGCAGAATATCAGTGCCTTTGTCGAGTTTACCGTGACCAAATACACCAGGAAGACTACACAATGTCAGGCTTTGTCCTGCCACGTCTTGTTTCCATGTGACGATCCAGTCTTCAAACACAAACGGCTTGGCTGGGCGGCGCTTGTAGCCAGTGTAAAGCAAGCAGTGTTTAGCACCATCGACCTTACCCACTTCGTCTAATCCAGATTCTAGGCGTTTCATCGACGATTTCACGCCGCTTTTGTTGTCGCCCACCAGCCAGACTTGACCACCATCTTTAAGCACAGGCAAAACGGCAGCAAGCAGGTAATCCAACAGCTCTTTGGCTTTGGGCTGATAAATCACCACATGATCAAACTCTTGCCCATTCTCCAACGACCATTGTTCAGACAAGAAAAGTTTGTCATCGGCAAAACCGACTCGCAACAAGGCGTCATAATTCGTTTTAGATTGGCACCATGCCGACACTGTCGCTTTTCTGCTGAGGTCAAGTGGGTAGGTGTCTTCAGGGTTCGCAAATAAGATATTGCCAACCAGTTCCTCTTCGTTGCGTGCCAGTAGTTGGCTCGTCGAGTTAAGATTCATAAGTTACAGATAGCTCTTTAATAGAAAGTGTGGTGACAGGCGCGAGTAATGTATTCAAACGCGCTGTCGAAAGATCGGGTTGAACCCTTGGGTAGCGTGGTGCTTGTCGATCATTGAGTAAAGGCGATGACCACCCCTTGGTCAAGACCAGAAAGTCTTGTGCAAACGCATCGCCATGCTCCAAGCAACCAGACAAGATAACATCCAAGTAACTCAGTGCAATCGGGCAATCGTGATGCGGTTCAACCACATCGTCCGTGTGGTACACCCAATACGTGCCTGTCGGTAAGGGGTCATCTTGGTAAGCGGTCAGCTGTTCAGCGTTGATTTTGGCACGCTGATAACCTTTTTCTCGCTCATCAAACAACGCAAACTGATCAAAAGGAACTTCGACTAACACGCCATTGCAGGCTTTATCTGGAGCATGAACCACGGCCACAGAACTCATTCCATAATCCACTGACATCACTGACCAATGACGTTCAAAACCGTGTAATTTAACTGGCCAAACATGGCCTGTTTCACCCGTTTTCGCGCGGCTTTCGCCGTTGATTAAGCTGCCATAACCTAATATGAAATGTCGATCTAATACACTCATGCCGCCTCCAAAGAAAACCCATAACACCGAAAACAAAGAAATCGATAAGGATGTCACGCATGATAACGTGTGGCTCTAGACAGTACTAGCGAATGAAGGAATTGATCGATAAATCCAGCTACACCACGGGTGGCTTTATCGACGTGGACGGCGGGCGCTGAGACCTAGTCCAATTATTTGCTGACCACGCATTGAAATGAACTCGCCTTTTGCAAACTCCCCTGACGATATTTCGCATAGGACGGATAAGGGCAAAGCGGACGAGTTAAACCGGCCATTCGTGCCGTTATGTCTGGATTCTCTGTGCGTGTCGCCGCCACAATACTCTGAGGAGCAGTGCGATGCTCTACCCATGCTATTAATGGCTGCAAGGTGTCAAACTGATCCGCAGAGGGACCTCCTTGACCATGCGGCATACCTGGCACACGATACAATCTCACAAATTCAGGCGCACGCCCTTCCAGCATAAAGTCTAAAAAATCATACCAGCGCATGGTGTCTTGCACTGAGAACACGGGATCGCTGTTACCGTGAAAAATGATCATTTTCCCGCCATGTTGTTTGAACTGAGTTAACCTCGGCTTAGCGGCGTCTGGCGGCGTCATTATCGACATGGCAGACTCTTTGAATTGGCTATTCGTGGCGTAAATTTTCGGGGCGTCTTTATTGAAGTCAAACTTGAGTAAGTAATTCTCTAATGCGTAAACATCACCAGACACATTGGTATAGGGTGTGGTAAAAATGTGCGCCAGCGAAGCGCCGCCCATCACCACGCTGACCGGCTTATTGCTCCATGCTGAAATAGGGCTTTCTATTTTCCACATGCGCCAGTTCTGAGATCGAATGCCAGCGTCATAAGGCCAACTGGTGTACAAGGCTTGGTTCTTCGAGTTATGAGGTCCCATGTGCATTCGCATGAGCGCCCCAATTTTATTCAGCGGTAAACAGTCGCGGTCGAAGTTACTTTTGCACACCAATGCCTTAGGCTCGAATACCTTTTGGCACGCATCGGCCGCAAAGATCATGTCATCACTGATACCATCTAAGGTGTCGCATTGCTCAAGCATTTTATTCGAAAAAAAGTCTAAGTCTCGTTGACTCAACGCTTGGCTAATGTCGTCATTGACGCGATGTAAGGCTTGAACGTCCCACGCATGTTGCAACGCGGCTTTCGGTAAATTGAAGCCTGGGTAACCAACCAGCAAACCGTCAAACATGGTAGGGAAACGAGTCGCGGCAACCATGGCCATGCGGCCACCATTCGACTGACCAAGACCGTAGGAATGTTTGATTGGGGATTCGTAGTAGCTTTCAACCAACGTACGAGCGACCGGATTTAACTTTTCCACAGCACTGTAGCCATAATCACGGCGGGCTTCTGGATCATGGCCAAACATCACAGGACTCGCAAGCCCTGCTTCTGGGTTAGCTAACGCATCATGACCGCCATTGCTAGACACCACGGCAAAACCTTGGTTAATGGCATATTGAGGACCCGTTAGCCCAGTTACCGCGCCCAATGCGGGTTTGACTTCGCCATCGTTGCCGCCATTAAATTGATAAGCAAAACGGCCTTGCCAAAAGTTGGGCAGACGCAGTTCAAACTGGATCGAATAGAACTTGCTCCCCACCCCCATTCGCTGTGACATAACGCCCGACACCAAACAATATGGACTTCTTACATCCTTGTCTCTGCCCATCATGGTGGTTTTAATTTCTACGTTCTGAGGCGCTTTTGTGACTAACGTTTGGCAATTAACAGCATAAACCGAGTTGCTGCCTAATAATAACAGTGCCAACGTGGGTGCTATGTAGGTGAAAAGCGCTTTCATTCACATCGTCCTTTTTGATTGTAGAAGCAGACCCAAAACGTATTCCTCACAATGCAGGGAATATTTTTAAAAATCAGTCTCAATGAGTAGGCTTCAAAATAACCAATAATGAGGATAATAGAAAGTTACAGAGGAAGGAAATAAAAAACGGGCTAAAAGCCCGTTTTGTAAAGCATGAATTAATGAGCGCTAAACACCACTAAATTGGGTGAGACATCATTAAAATCCAATGCCATGGTCACACTTAATGCCGTAACAGTGATAATAGAAAAGAAGAACACTTGTCGTGCCCATCCATTCAGATCAATACCCGGACGGTAACCGCGCAATGCCATTGCTAACCACCAAAGGCTGGTAGCTAATGCAACCACCATAAAACCAATTCCCACATATCCGGTCAGCGGTAAAAGCGCTGCCACCACTGCAAAAGCGGCGATGTGAAGAATAATATGGCGTTTTGCTTTCGCGATACCTTGTGACACAGGCAAGACAGGAATCCCTGCCGCTTCGTAATCTTTGTAGCGAAAGATGGCAATCGCGTACGAATGTGGCATTTGCCAAATACAAAACATTGTTAGCAAGATTGCAGCACCAGCATCAAACTGGCCTGCAGCGGCACAATACCCCACAACAGGAGGAACCGCACCCGACAAGCTGCCTACAAACGTGCCGTAAACCGATTTGCGCTTGAAGTGTAATGTATACAAACCAACGTAGACCACATAACCGAAGGCGGCAAAAGCCACAGCAACCCAGTTCGTGAAATACGACAGTAGAGCAAAACCAATTACGCCTAATACAACACCATGAAAGAAAGCGGCTTTGCCGGACATTTCTCCATTAACCGTCACGCGGTTACGTGTGCGCTGCATTTTTGCATCAATATCTCTATCAACATAGTTGTTAATGGCACAGCCAGAAGCAACCACCAACGACAAGCCAACGACTGTCGCCAGCATAAGAATCCAGTCAATCTCGCCACGGGAGGCTAAAAAGAAGCCCCCCGCAACAGAGATGAGGTTGCCCATAATGATGCCAGGCTTTGTTACCTGAAGATAACGCTTAAACATCGCTATAGGCTCCCATCGGACACTCATTATTTATAATGAAAGAAGTCCGCATAATCATCAAATAACTCTGCTTACATCATCATTGCGTTGGAAGCGTAGATAATCCATACGGACAACGCGACAACCATCACAATAATCACAGCAGAAAAGATGAATGAATATGTGTCCAACTTACCTTGTTCAGAGAAGTCCAAATGAAGGAAGTACTTCAAGTGAACAAAGATCTGAATAACAGCCAATACAACGATTGTGATGTAAGTTGGACCTTTATCGAACGCCTCAGTCATTACCATCCAGAATGGTATACCGGTCAAAATAACAGACCAGATAAACCCAACGATATAAGACTTAACACTACCGTGTGAGTGCGCTTCAGAAGAATGATCGCTCATTAGATCGCCCCCATCAGATAAACAACGGTGAAAACACAGATCCAGATTATATCCAAAAAGTGCCAGAACAAGCTTAGGCAAGCCAAACGAGTCAATGATCGGCCTGTCAGCCCCGTCATTATGATTTCAACAGCTAAAATAACCATCCAAATCAAACCGGCTGTAACGTGTAATCCATGCAAACCAACAAGACTAAAAAACGCTGACAAGAAAGCGCTAGCTTGAGGGCCGTTACCATTATGGATCAGATGCTGAAACTCATATATTTCTAGGGCTATAAACACACCACCAAATATAAAAGTCGCCAGCAACCACATTAACGTGCCTGAACGGTTTTTGTTATGAGCACAAATCATTGCAAAACCGAATGTGATACTTGAAACAAGTAGCGCCGCCGTTCCCGCAAGGATTAACTCAAGATCAAAAATCTCTTTACCAGATACACCACCAGCTGTGTTCATAAAGAGCACAGCGTAGGTAGCGAAGACTGATGCAAATAGCAAACAGTCTGTCATTAAATATAACCAGAACCCAAATACGGTGTTTCCACCCGTATCATGGTGCTCGTCGTGGTGTGCACCAGCTTCGTGAGCGTCGTGCGTATTCATATGTGTAGTGCTCATGATTACCCCTTAGCCACGTTATCTAGATGCTCATTCTCTATGCGAGCGACTTCATCAGGCTGAACATAGTAATCGACATCTTTGGTGTAGGCGCGAGCAATAAAAGTCACGATTGAACCCACCAAACCAACAATTGCCAACCACCAAATATGCCAGATCATTGCAAAACCAAATACCGTAATAAGGGCACCGATGATAACCCCAGCCTTGGTATTCTTAGGCATGTGGATAGGTGCATAGCTTTCTTTACGAACGTAAGCTGTGCCTTTTTCTTTCATATCAGTGAAAGCATCGATATCAGAAACAACTGGTAATTCAGCAAAATTGTAGAACTGCGGCGGAGAAGCCGTAGACCATTCAAGCGTATGACCATTCCATGGATCACCTGTTGTGTCCAAGTTTTTGTTACGGTCACGGAAGCTGACGAACAATTGTAGGAACTGACAGATAATACCTGCAAAGATAACAAGGGCACCAACAAGAGCGATATACAGCCAAATGTTCCAATCTGGATTATCCGTGTGGTTAAGACGACGAGTCATACCTAGGAAGCCCAAAACGTACAATGGCATAAAGGCTAAGAAGAAGCCGACCAACCAGCACCAGAAAGCCGCTTTACCCAATTTAACATTTAGGTGGAAGCCCATTGCTTTAGGGAACCAGAAAGCAAAACCTGCTAGATAACCAAATACCGCACCACCAATAATGGTGTTATGGAAGTGAGCGATCAAGAACAAGCTATTATGCAATACATAATCAGCACCAGGTACAGCAAGTAGTACACCTGTCATACCACCAACAGTAAACGTCACCATGAAACCAAGTGTCCATAGTACTGGCACAGTCACACGAAGGCGACCACGGTACATAGTGAACAACCAGTTAAACAGTTTCACACCGGTTGGTACCGCGATGATCATCGTCATGATACCGAAGAAGGCATTAACGTTGGCACTGGAACCCATGGTAAAGAAATGGTGAAGCCATACGATAAAACCAAGAATGGAAATCGATGCTGTCGCCCAAACCATTGACTTGTAGCCAAACAAGCGCTTACCCGTAAAGGTAGAAACGATCTCAGAGAAGATACCAAATGCTGGTAGCACTAGGATATACACCTCAGGATGACCCCATGCCCAGAACAAGTTGATATACATCATCGAGTTACCACCGCCATCATTCGTGAAGAAGTGGAAGTCTAGGTAACGGTCAAGCGTCAACATAGCCAATACAGCAGTCAAAATTGGGAAGGATGCTGCAATCAAAATGTTGGCCCAAGTACAGGTCCAAGTAAAGATCGGCATATCCATCAACTTCATTCCAGGTGTACGCATCTTGAAGACGGTTACCAAGAAGTTAACTGCGGTTAAGGTTGTTCCTATACCGGATATCTGCAATGCCCATATGTAGTAATCAACCCCCACACCTGGACTGTATTCCAAACCAGCCAAAGGCGGATATGCAACCCACCCCGTTTTAGCGAATTCACCAAGACCAAGTGAGATGTTTACTAGGATGGCACCAGAAGCCGCCAGCCAGAAACTTAGGTTGTTTAAGAATGGGAACGCAACGTCACGCGCACCAATCTGTAACGGCACAACAATGTTCATTAGACCAATCATAAATGGCATCGCCATAAAGATGATCATGATCACACCGTGAGCCGTAAAGATTTGGTCATAGTGACTTGGAGGTAAATAGCCTGGATCACCGTTCGTAGCAAGCGCGAGCTGCAAACGCATCATAATGGCATCCGCGAAACCACGGATAAGCATTACCAATGCTAGAACGATATACATAATACCCAGTTTTTTATGGTCAACAGACGTTAACCAATCATTCCAGAGTACGCCAAGCAATTTGTGCTTAATAAGTAGGAAAGCAAGCACCAACGCACCAACCGCAACGACACATAATGTGCCGATAACGATTGGGTCGTACGGAAGAGCGTCCCACGATAGTTTGCCTAAGAGTGCAGACATTATTTTTCAGCCTCCGTATGCATATCATGCGATGAGTGTTGAGACTCGCCATGATTCATTTCACCATGATTCATTTCACCATGATTCATTTCACCATGATTCATTTCGCCATGAGCTGAATTATTGTGAATCATTTGAGAATCAAATGCTGTGCCTTTTAGCAACTCAACTTTGCCGTGGTCTTTCATGAACTTCATAACGTTGTCCATAAAAATACTTGATGCAATTGAGTTGTAATATTGAACTGGTGTTGGCTCAACGTGATGCGCGTCTATATCATGCTCAGCAAGTTTCTCATAGGATGCTTGATCCAATACGCCATTGTTGATGACGTTATGAGTTCCAGCCTTAACACCTTCAACCCAAGCATCAAAGTCTGCTTCTGTCGGTGTTGCGATAGCTTTGAACTTCATCCCAGAGAAGCCGGCGCCGCTGTAGTTTGCGGACATACCGTCAAATGAGCCAGGCTCATTTGCAATCAAATGAAGCTTAGTCACCATGCCTGCCATTGAGTAAATCTGGCTACCCAATTGAGGAATGAAGAACGAGTTCATCGTGCCTTCAGATGAAATTTGGAAAGCAACAGGAACGTTTGCAGGGAATCTCAGCTCGTTCACCGTAGCAATACCTAGATCAGGATAGACAAACAACCACTTCCAGTTCATCGAAATGACCTGAACATTGATATGTTCTTTATCCGACTCTAACGGCTTATATGGATCCAGTGCATGAGTCGACTTCCAAGTGATCACGCCAAGAACGATGACGATGACAACAGGGATTGCCCAAACAATAGTTTCAATTTTTGTGGAGTGGGACCATTTTGGTTCGTAAATCTCGTCACGACCTTCACGGTATTTCCAAGCGAAATACAGTGTCATGAAGATGACAGGAATTACCACAAGAAGCATCAACAAAGTCGCAACAATAATTAGTTGCTTCTCTTCAATACCAACTTGCCCTTTAGGATCGAGCACACCACCCTGACAACCGGCGAGCAAGCCCACCATTAGCGCCAAAGCGACTTTACTAAGGATACGAGTTAACAAGAGAATCATCCTCTAACCCCGAGGTTCACAAAACTGCCACCTGAAAATCAAGCAACAGAACGAAAATCCGGCCAATGCCGGGTATTTCAGTAAAGATCACCACACTGTAAACAGCACAAAAACCATTACCGAGTTAAGAGTATTAACGCAGTAATAATTTTCTTGGATCACCTAAATCTGAAAAAGGGAGCTCCACATCTCATCGTGCGTCGTGCCTCAGCACAACGTGATTGCTCGTTAGGCGCAATCACACGAATTAAAGAGAAGGCCAATATCTGGCGAGCAGGGTTGTTATTGGCCATAACGGACCAATAACTAACCAATAACAGGGGCATAAATACAAGGCTAGCAACAAGCCCCGCATTAAAAATAGGGTCGGTTACGATGGCTTCGAAGCCACCCATAACTAAAAGAGAGAACGCCGTAAGGGCAAACAGAAACACAGCAAAAACAACAGACAATGGGCGTAAAGAAGCCGCCAAAACGTTGGATATATCATGCAATGATACAAGTAGAATACGTTGAAATGCGTTCAATTTATCCATCCAAGTTACAAAAAACCAAAGTGAAGTTGCCGCTGTTACTCGCTTCACACGAATTTACGTGTGCGAAATATAGCAAAATTTATACAGCCATACAAAGCGTAGTTTAGCCTTTGTTCCTATTTGCTTCACCGTCTTTTTAGAAAAATTCACATTCTTGTCTTATGGAAATTTGACTAATTTGTGCCGGAGACCACAAGACTAGCACTCTTACAATACAAATTCCTTACAATTTGTACGTCTTATTGTAACTCATGTTTTCCTTACACCACTGCTCTAATGCGACAACAATTTGCGCCATTGTCGTTTCAGTTGGCCCACTGAACCCCAACAAAAAACCAAAACCGCGCTCGTCTTGCGACAGGGCCGAAAAATGCAGCGATAAGGGCGACAGCACTATTTGTCGATTTACCAAATCCTCCGCGATGTATTGATCAATGGCTTGCTCCGTCGATATGGCGGACAACACATCGGCTTTTATCATCAACAAAATATGCATGCCACCGCGAGGCTTTTTCCATTCAAACCAAGGAGATAAATGCCGGTCGAGTAAAACAAGCAACGCATCTCGTTTCAGTCGATAATGACGACGCATTCGATTCACATGACGATCAAAATGTCCTTGAAGCATGAAATCCGCGACCGCAGGTTGTATTGGCAAAGACGCCGACGCCCCTAACACGCGCTGGCTTTTCTCTACTACCGCAACATGCTTGTTCGGTGCGACAATAAAACCAAGTCGCAAACCGCGGAACAATACCTTCGAAAAACTTCCCACGAAAAAAACGCGTTCCCGCGCGGCATCATGCACGCTCGCCGTCTGCATAAAAGGCACATTGCTGCGCCCTTGATACACAAACTCATTGTCGTAATCGTCTTCTATAATCCACCAGCTTGGCGACGCATTCTGTAACCTTTGCAACCATTGCTGACGACGCGCAGCACTGATGCTTACACCCAGTGGGTATTGTCGGTTGGGCGTGACAACCGCCACATTCGATGCCAACTCACTATCCGCCAGACAAGGGCCTTCTTCATCTATGTTCAGCGTCCCCACGATGCCTTTATGAAGCGCTTCACGAATAGGAGGGTAGGTGGGATTCTCAATCCACCACGCCAAAGACTCGCCAGCCAACATGGCAAACGCACGCTGCAAAAGTAACAACGAATCGCGACTGCCTGCCGTCACAATGATTTGTTCCGCAGAGCACTCCAAACCACGCACGCGATATAAATAATCGACAATCGCGTTTTTTAAGTCAGGGTAACCCGTAGGATAACCGCCTTCTAACACCGTCAGATCCGGCGACAACCAACTACGGCGCATACTCGTTGCCCACTCTTTAGTGGGAAAAGCCGACACATCCACGCCCGCATCAAACGCCCACCTTGTTGACATTGCTTTCTGATCACTGGACGGCATCGTTGGTTTAAGCGCCGCCGCCCGATCACCAAGCATAGGCAAAGCGGCCACAAACACACCACGCTTTTCTTCGCTGGTTAAAATGCCTTCCGCGATTAACTGATCATAAGCCCGCGATGTCGTCGTACGAGAAACCCCTAATGCGCTGGCTAAAAAACGCGACGAAGGCAGCTTATCGCCAATCAACAACGCGCCCGACCGAATGCCGTGCTGGATTTGCTCTGTGAGCTGCTGATAATACGGTGCGCCCTGCTCGTCCAAAGACAAGCGCAAACTGGCAACGGCATAGTTCATATCTGGCCTTTTATTTTATCTCTATTCTGGCTCTTTTTATAAAAGCCAGACTGATCTACATTCTTCTTATAAACCGTCATAGACAAAGACACAAGGAAAGCCACCATGAGCGAAGCAACACAATCCACATTAGATGGAACAAGGTTAAACAAAACCGATTTAAGTCAGATAAAGCGCGGACCCAACCGCGCAACCTACGACAAACAAACGGCGCTGAATATTATCGACTCTTCGCTTATGTGCCATGTCGGGCAAACCAGAGAAGGGCAAGTTTTTGTGACACCCACTTGCCATTGGCGTGATGGTGACTACTTGTATTGGCATGGCCATTCCAAAGCTCGAAATGTAAAAGGGCCTATTGATGCACCAGAAAAGGTCTGCATTAACATTTCACAACTCGATGGTTTAGTCATGGCGCGTTCTGCTTTCCATCACTCCGTCAACTATCGTTCAGTAACCTTGTTTGGCGTACCAGAATGGATTGAAGACCATGAAGAGAAACGTCGCCAATTTGAGATTTTCCTAGAAAAAGTCAGCCCGGGTCGATGGACGCAATTAAGACCGGTCAATGACACCGAAATCAAAGCTACAGGCTTAGTCCGAATAAAAATAGAAGAGGCCTCAGTCAAATTCCGAGCAGAGCCACCGATCGATGACCCAGAAGACAAAGACTGGCCAGTTTGGGCGGGCGTTATCCCATTAGAAAAATCATGGGGAGAAGCAGAACAGGATCCAATACAAACAAGCCAGTTTGATTTACCCACTAATCCAAACGCGTCTTAAATTAAACGGAAAGCTTTTGCGATGGCGACAAAACGCCATCGCAAAAGTTCGCCAAAAGACCCTTTCATGACACACAACTCACTTTTTATGCACTTTTTAGGTGCGCAAAAAAGTTTTTCCTCTTGCGGTTTCCCATTAAATCGCTACTCTTGCACCCTTTTTAAGCGTCTGCGCGTTTCTTAGTGTGTCTTTTTTATCCAAAAAGGCACGCTAAATTCAACCCACGAACAATAAAACCATCGATATTATCGAGTAACGGGAGTGCCCTACATGGCAGCAATCATAGACTTTCTGAACACTATTTTCTGGGGCTATATCCTAATTTACGGACTGTTGGCGGTCGGTGTGTATTTCACCTTACGCTTAGGATTCATTCAGATTCGACGTTTTCCAGAATTCATTCGCACCGTAATGAAAGCCCCACAATCGGATCGTGGCGGTATCTCGCCTTTCCAAGCCTTATGCACTAGCCTCGCGTCTCGCGTTGGCACTGGCAACATGACCGGGGTCGCGGTTGCTCTCTATTTAGGTGGCCCAGGGGCCATTTTTTGGATGTGGGTGGTAGCCATTATCGGTATGGCAACCGCCTATGCGGAAAGCACCTTGGCTCAGCTCTACAAAATGCGTGATCAAAATGGTCAATTGCGCGGCGGTCCAGCGTTTTACATCAGCAAAGGTTTAAAAGCCCCTTGGGCGGGTGCGGTGTTTTCACTTGCGCTTATCTTAGCGTTTGGTCTGGTTTTCAATGCCGTACAAGCCAACTCTATTGCAGGCGCAATGGAAGGCGCATTTGGCATCGACACCAATGTCACTGGCATTGTGATCATGCTGTTGGCGGCGGTTGTTATCTTTGGTGGTATCAAGAAAATCGCGCGTTTTGCTGAAATCGTTGTGCCATTCATGGCGGTGTTGTATTTGCTGCTCGCTCTGTATGTCATCTTTACTAATATCTCTGACGTGCCAGCGGCGTTCGCGTTAATCTTTAAAAGCGCTTTCGGTATCGAACAAGCCGCAGGTGGCGTTTTAGGCGCCATGCTAAACGGTGTTAAACGCGGTTTATTCTCGAACGAAGCGGGCATGGGTTCTGCGCCAAACATTGCCGCGGTGGCAACTCCGAACCCGCATCACCCTGCCTCTCAGGGCATGGTTCAGTCTCTTGGTGTGTTCATTGATACCTTGCTGATTTGTACCGCAACGGCTTTGATGATTCTTCTGTCTGGCGCTTTGGGTAATGGTCAAACGGGCATTGCCTTAACGCAAACGGCATTGACAACTCACATCGGCAGCGCAGGTCATTACTTCGTAGCGATCGCGATCTTCTTCTTTGCCTTCACGTCCATCATTGGTAACTACAGCTACGCAGAAAATGCACTGACTTACCTAAAATGGGCCAATAAACCAGGTATCTTTGTTTTGCGTGTATTGGCGCTTGCCATGATCCCATGGGGCGCTTATGAAAGCGTGGCAATGGTATTTAACGCCGCGGATGCGGCAATGGGTCTAATGGCAACGATCAACTTAATCGCCATCATGATGCTATCTGGCTTGGTCGTAAAACTGACCAAAGACTATTTCGCTCAATTAAAGACTCATACACCGGTGTTTAATTCAGACGATTACCCAGAAATTCGTGACGATATTGACCTAAGTGTTTGGGACGAAAAACCAAGCAAATAAGGCGGTTAGATACTCATTTGTTTCTGATGCAAAAAACGCGACAGGCAACCCAAAGCTCGTCGCGTTTTTTTGTGCTTACAGCTTGGCTGCTATTTTATGCGCCAAACCGTGCAGAAACGGCCCCGCAATAAACGAAATTATCCCCGCTGCCGGCCACGCCAAGACCCATGCATGCATCCAAATAGACACAAAGTCGGATCTTACTCCAATGTTCACATAGGTAATCCATGCCGACATCACCAGCGATAACGTAAACGACATTAACATCGCAAATATAATTCTGTGCTTCATTTTTCTCTCCTAATGCGCTTTTCATCTCTCTATCGTTCGTACCGATCAATAAAGTGCCCCGACAAAAAACAGTTAACCGACTCAAGGTCATCTCAATATTAGAAAACAACAATATGCGTAAATATACTAATTTCTCAAAATAAACTTCGCACGAAACCTCACACAGCAATTTCTTCAACAGCAACTTTGGTTACACTAACCCTCATCATTTATTCTTCTAACGACAAAGGGTGCTCATGGAACACTTACTCTGGTGGCAATACGCCTTAATCGGCGCCATTTTTATATGGAGCGGCTTTGTCCGCAGTGGCTTAGGATTTGGCGGCGCCGTACTCGCTTTGCCTTTCCTATTGTTAGTCAAAAACGATCCTTTGTTATTTTTACCGATTATTTCCATCCACCTTCTGGTGTTTTCCAGCTGGATTGCTTGGCAAGGATCGAGAGCCACCAAACAACAAGCTCAACTCACCGCAGAGCGGGGCGAAGCACCGCAAGAAGCGCAAGGCAACATCGCTTGGGGTTATTTAAAGAAAGCCCTCGGTATTATGATAGTGCCGAAACTGATCGGCGTATTTGGCTTATTAACCTTACCCGGCAACATAGTGACAGGCGTGATTTTCGTTATCGTCGCCGTTTTTGCTGTGTCTTACATATTGAATAAACCGTTTTATACCAACAACAAATTCCTCGACACCATTTTCCTTATGCTTGGCGGTTACGTCAGCGGCACCTCCTTAATCGGCGCACCGCTCATCGTCTCCGTCTTCGCCACCAAAGTCCCACGCCACCAACTGCGCGATACCTTGTTTGTACTCTGGTTCATTTTGGTGATGATCAAGATGGCCTCTTTCCTGATCGCCGATATCGACTTACAACTAATCCATCAACTTTGGTTACTGCCTTGTGCCTTACTTGGTCACGTCTTTGGGCAAAAACTACATGAACGCATCCAAAAAGCCGAAACGCCCGTCTTCTTCCAATTCGTCGGCTGGGCGCTGCTCATCGTCTGCGGATTTGGCTTGTACTCGACGTTTATGCTTTAGTCCGCAGTAACGCTGTTTCCAGATCAACTCTCGCTCCGGCGCTAAAGCGCAAACATCCGCGAGATGTTGATCTGGAAACAGCGATATCAAAGTCAGTTGTTCAAAAAAACTGATGAGAAATACTCTGCTGGCGTAACTCTTATGCCGAGATATCAGAGCTTATTCGTTCGATGTTGCGAATATCCCAATTTAGGAGCGGTTCAAGAGGACGTTTTGCGCTGACGACGTCAGTGACGCAAGCAAAACGTCCTCTTGATAAGTGCGGCTGATCGGCTAACTAGGCGGGTGAGGATTCAGTCAGTTGATCTACCAGATAGACAATAGATTGATACTCGATGCCGCTGTGTTCCGATAAGCCAATCTCGCAGGTGCGGCTGTTTGAATAACCCGCTTCGCAGCCGTCTACGGCTTTGGCGAGGGTTTTCAAGGCGCTGGCGTTGAGTTCGGGTGTCGAGAAACCTTTGTCGCCAGCAAAGCCACAGCAGGTAATGTCTGGCGGAATCACCACGTCATCGGCGAGTTGGTGGGCAAGCTGTACGAAGCTATCGGCGAGACCCATGCGGGTGGTGCTGCAAGTGACATGCAGGGCTATTTTGCCGAGCTTATCTTTCACCGTTAGATTTGGCATCACATGAGTCGAGACAAAGCCAACTTGTTCATGCAGTTCTAAACAAGGATCAAGGCTTTCTTGCATTCGTAGCAAGCAAGGGCTGACATCGCAGACGATAGGAATTCGTCCGTTATCGCTGGCTTCGAGTAGTAAATTATTGAGATCGTTGGTTTTTTTGTTCGCTGCGTCGAATTGTCCTTTGGACTGAAACGCCATACCGCAGCATTGGCTATCGATGTCTTTGGGTACAGTGACTTTATAGCCTGCTTTTTGCAATACAGAGAACATCACCTCCATGACGGAACGTTTATCGTCGGCATTCGGCCCCGCGCCCATGACACGAGTCGCACAGCTAGGGAAGTAAATGACTTCTTTTTGTAGGTCATTGCTTTGCATCTCATTACATTGAATGACAGGAATAGACTTCAAAGACGACGCGGCGTTGGGCATCTGTTTATGCCACTTCGGCACAGCACCATTGGAGATTTTATTCATCGCTGAACTAATGGTTGTCATGCCTGAATCGCCAATAATGCGACGCGCGCCGCTGGCAAGGTTGAGGCCAACTTTTGCTGTTTTGGTGACGCCTTCAAAATGATCGGCAATCCAGTAACCGACTTTGCTGTTTGGGTGACGATCATGGCGTAATTCGCGGGTTAAATCGCCGGTATTGATGCCAACGGGACACTGCATCGAGCATAAGCCACAGCCAGCGCAGGTATCAACGCCTTGATAATCGTAGTCTTTTTTCAGTTCTTCTAAACGCTTAGGATCTGTACCCATTGCGGTTAGTCGCTGAATCTCACGCCAAATCACGATGCGTTGACGAGGCGTTAAGGTAATGGATTTTGACGGACAAGAGGATTCGCAGAAACCACATTCGATGCAGGTATCGACTTTGTCGTTGGCCTTTGGCAAAGGCTTGAGGTTCTGCACATGCAAATTGGCATTGTGGGATAAAATCACATCTGGGTTCAGCAAGCCTTGCGGATCAAACGCACGCTTGATTTCCCACATGATGTCGTAGGCTTCTTTACCCCATTCCAATTCCACATAAGGCGCCATGTTACGGCCAGTACCGTGTTCCGCTTTCAACGAACCTTGGTATTTCACCGCGACCAATTGCGCGACTTCGTCCATTAACTGCTCGTAGCGCGTCACTTCCTTCGGATCATCAAAACCTTGGGTAAAGACAAAGTGCAAATTGCCTTCTAACGCATGACCAAACAAAATCGCTTCACGATAACCGTGTTTTTGAAACACGCCTTGTAGCTCCAAAACGCCTTCGGCAAGTTTTTCGACAGGGAAGGCGACGTCTTCAATAATGACTGTCGTGCCAACTGGACGCACCGCACCAACGGCAGGGAACAAGCCTTTGCGGATCTTCCAATAGGAATCGTAAGTGACTTTGTCTTGAGTAAATTCAATGGGATTCAGTGTTTCTTGGCCGCTTAATGCTTGTTTCACCAAGGCCAAATTGGCGTCTAATTCTTCGGCATCGGCGGCGCGTACGTCGACCAATAAACCCGCTGCTTGCGAACCAAGGGACGACAAGGTTTCCGGCATGCCCGGTTTGCCTTCCACCGCACGCAAGCCAGCTCGATCTATCAATTCCACCGCAGACACAGGCGAACTTTTTAGCGCAGTCACCGCTCGGCAGGTCGTTTCCATATCGTCAAAAAAGATCATCGCTGCGGCTTTTATCGGATGATCAACCACGGTTTCATAGGTCACTTCACTGATAAAACCCAAGGTGCCTTCGGAGCCGATCATCAAATGCAGCAAGATATCAAACGGATCTTGGTAATCGGTTAAGCTGTTTAAACTGTATCCTGTGGTGTTTTTTAAACGGTATTTGTGTCTAATTCTTTCAGCTAATTCACTATTAGCCTGCACGCTTTTAGACAAACGGCTCAGCGTATCGAGCAAGTCAGCGTTGCGATTGCCAAAGGCTAATCGGCTGGCCCCATCAGCGGTATCTAACAAAGAGCCATCGGCAAAAATCAGACGGGCACTTTGGATAGTGTGATAGCTGTTTTGCGCCGTGCCACAACACATGCCGCTGGCGTTGTTGGCAGCGATACCACCAATCATACAAGCGTTTATAGACGCAGGATCTGGGCCTATTTTACGTTGGAAAGGCGCGAGCAGTTGGTTCGCTCGCGCACCGATAATACCTGGCTGAAGTGAAATATGATGGCCATGTTCGTGAACTCGATGACCTTTCCAGTTATCGGACAATTGCATCAAGATGGAATCGGTTACTGCCTGCCCAGACAAACTCGTTCCTGCCGCTCGAAATGTCACTGGCAAATTGCGCTTTCTGGCTTCTTTCAGCACCAACTGCACTTCCGCTTCGTTATCGACTCGCACTACCAGCTGCGGAATCAACCGATAAAAACTCGCATCCGTGCCATACGCCAAGGTACGCAGTGGATCACGAATCAATCGAGATTCCTCAATCGCGCCGCTTTTTGCGTCTTTCAAAGCAAAATACACATCGCGATATTGAGCCGTTTTATGAGCAATTGAGTCTTTATCAGTGGTGGCTGTGTTCATCAGAAGTCCCACGGCGAGTCGCCTGTTTTTTATTATTCATACTAAAAATTAACGCTAGACAAATTGGTAATACCAATTTACCTTTTAAATATAAGGCACAGTAAGAAGTCAGATAAACTTTGTCAACTGATAGTTTAGTCGATATTTCGTGAATTTTAGCAGCAAGATTAATTGGTTTTACCACTTTTTAACTTATGCACAGCAATTAAGAAAACCACCGTTAAAGAAGACATTTTTAGGAAAAGTCATGGAATCCAATCACTTTGGTCGCGTTAAGCAGCCTAAAATTTCCGACATCATCATTAAAGAACTCGAAAGCATGATTTTAGAAGGCAGCTTTACGGCAGGACAAAAACTGCCACCAGAGAGGGAATTAGCCGCACGCTTTGAAGTGTCTCGACCCTCGTTGCGGGAGGCCATTCAAAAGCTGATCGCTCGCGGTGTATTATTCAGTCGTCATGGCGGCGGAACCTACGTTTCCGAACAACTAGGCACTTCCTTTGCCGATCCGCTGCAAGATTTGATCAGTTCCCACGATGAGTTTTTATACGACCAATTGGAGTTTCGCGATGCGCTAGAAAGTCTCGCCGCTTATTACGCCGCTTTGCGAAGTACCGACGCCGATAAAACCAAGCTGACACATTGTTTTAATCAGCTGATAGAAGCCAACCAAAACAAAGCCTTCGCTTTGGAAGCCAAGTTAGACGTGGAATTTCACATGATCATTGCGGAAGCGGCGCACAATGTGGTGTTGCTTCACACACTTCGCAGCTTGCACGCCATGTTGGCGAAAAGCATTTCGAGTAACTTAAGGAATCTATTTGAGAAGCAAGCCGCTCGACAGCGCGTAATGGAACAACACACCAACCTTTATCAAGCCATCATGGATGGCGACGCCGAAGCCGCTCGCACGGCGGCGCATACGCATTTGGTTTTCGTGGAAGATAACTTACTGAAAATGCGCCAAGAAGAAACGCGGATCCAGCGCTCGTTACGCAGAAACGAGCACCAGAACCCGTTGTAAACAATCTTTGGGGATTCCAGTGACTATTATGTTTCTGTCCTTTCCAGATCAGTGACGCACAAAGCATCACTCAATGCGGCTTTCATCACCTCGATAGAAGGTGTTTTTCCCGTCCAATATTCGAAGGCAATTGCGCCTTGTTGGACAAGCATGCCCAAGCCATTTACCGTCGTGCAGCCTTTAGTTTTCGCGGTTTGAATCAATCGCGTTTCAGGTGGATTAAAAATCCCATCTGCAACTACCATGCTTGATTTAATTGATTCTGTGTCTATATCTAGCTCTGCATCTACGTTAGGAAACAAACCAATAGAGGTCACATTGATCACTAAATCCGTCTCGGCAGGAATCTGATATTGCTTTGTCCAAGCATGGTATTCCGCGCCAGCCGACGTGTTATCGGCAACCAGTTTGGAAAGCTCTTCGCCACGCTCTTGATTACGATTCACAATGGTTATGTGCGCCACTCCAGCCAAAGCTAATTCAACCGCAACCGCTCGTGCCGCACCACCAGCGCCGAACAAAACAACACGCTTATTAGTAAGCTCTAAACTGGATTTAACGGATTCAACAAAACCACGACCGTCCGTATTTTCACCAACTAGCTTGCCATCACGGTTCACCACAGTATTCACCGCACCAATGATACGAGCTGACTCGCCTAACTCATCAAGGTGATCAATAACCGACACTTTATGAGGAATTGAACAATTAAAACCGCGCCAATTCATGGCTTTCGCACCTAATACGGCGTTTTTAAGGTCCTCAGGCTGAATGTCACAATTAATATAACGCCAATCCAAACCCAAATCTCGATACGCGGCTTCCATCATCACGCCCGTGGGGTTTTCTAAGGCTGGCGTGGCAAAAGACCCCGTTAACTTGCTTAAGAAATGCTTCGACATACCGAATTTTCTCCATGTTTGGTGGCTGTAAAAAGAACACTTCACCGCATGGTAGCAAACCCAGTCGCCAGAAAAATTTCAATTGTTAACAGCGCCTTTTATAGCCAGTAAGAAACTTTAAGCATCCGCGAACCAAACGTTTTTCTTCATATTCTGCAGATAACACCAATACAAGGTGATGGCTCTGGCGATAAACAACATGGCTTGGCTGAGCCATAAGCCATGATTACCAAGATCTTGGCTAATAAACCACACAGGGAAAAACACGCCGAAGACACAAATGATCATGGTGTTTTGCATTTGCTTTACGCTGGTTGTGCCAATGAAAATGCCATCCAACATAAAGGACCAAATACCCAACAGAGGAAAGAAGATCAACCAAGGTAGGTACAGAGCCGCATCGTCTCGCACGGTTTGTACATTGGTTAGTAAGGCAATGATTTGATTACCAAAAAGCCAAAATATCAGCATTAAAATAACTGCGGCAAACAGCGCCCAATAGGTAGAAAGCTGAATAACCTTCTTAAAATTGGCTTTGTCTTTGCGACCATAATATTCACCACACAAAGCTTCCACCGAGAAAGCAAAGCCATCCAAGGCGTTAGAAATAATCATCAAGAATGTCAGTAAAACCGCGTTGGCGGCAAGAATAGAATCCCCTTGTCGAGCACCTTGTGCGGTAAAAAATAACATCACTAATAACAAGAGAATCGTGCGTACAAACAAATAGCGATTCACTTTGACTAACGCCATGTATTCACGCCATTTCGCCAAGACGCTTAACGGTACATGACCGGAAAAGCCTTTTAACTTATGCCAAGCCAAAACACCGGCGACCGTGACGCCAATATAATGCGCAAACACCGTTGCCCACGCCACGCCGTCACTCGCCATGCCCAATCCATAAACGGCGACGTAATCGAGAATCATGTTAGCGACATTGATCACCAGCAGCATCCACAGCGGCCCTTTGGAATATTGCACGCCAAAGAACCACCCCATTAAGGCATAACCCGCTAACACAGCCGGCGCACTGAAAATCCGCGCTTCGCAATACAAACGTGCCCAAGGTTCGACTTCCTCGCTGGGCTCCATCAAGGTAATCGCCAAATCAATCAAGGGCGCTCGGAATAAAATCAGCATGAGCCCGATAAAAACGCCCATCAAAATCGATTGCAGAAGCAGCTCTCGCACGCGTCGTTCATCGCCCTGACCGAGAGCTTGTGCAGTCAATCCCGTCGAGCCCATGCGCAAAAAGCCAAACGCCCAAAACAAGAAACTAAAAATGCTCGCGCCAATCGCCACCGCCGCAAGATGCGTTGCCGTACCCAAGTGACCAACCACCGCCGTATCGACTAAGCCCAAGAGCGGCGTTGTGATATTCGACACCATAGGAGGCCACGCCATGCGCCAAATTTTACGATTCAGTACGATATTCGCACGATATGAGCCGGAAATGGCCTGTAAGGATAATTTCGACATTCATGTCTCGCTTGTCGTTATGCTTTTTAGTTATTGGCTCTATTTTGTGGATACTTTATTTTCTGTGGGTAAAGTTCAATCAAACACAAATTATCGACACAAAATTTTTGTGGAAAATCATAGCAGTTATTCACATTGAGCGGCATTTTTTCCAAGATTTCAGGGTTTTCCACCGATAAAAGTCAACTTTTGACTGTTTTTTGCACTGTTGATCAACTTACCCACAAAGCGATCGCCCATAATCGTTGGAAATATTCAACACGGCTAATGTTGGATAAGTGGTGCTTTTTTCCACAATCTGGCTCACATCATCGCAGAAATTTGCTAAACTCGCGTTTATTTTTTGCCGCTGGAGCAACCTTATGCCAAAACAATTAAAGCCCTTTATTGAAGGCTTAGCCGTCGGGTGCGTTTTCATCAGCATCACAATGTTATTCCAAATTCCTCTGTATATGAGCTTCATTATTGGCGCATTGGCCGCGTTAGGCGGCTATCGTAACTCGATCAAGATGGACAAAGAAAAAACCGCCAAGAAAGAACAAAACCAACCCAAAGACAGCGAATAAGATGACGCCTTCCAGTACACCCGTTTACGGAGAAGGCGACGCCACGTTACAAGCCGTTGGAGGGCTGACGGGGCTACAAACCTTGGTTGAAACCTTCTATCGCATTATGGAAAACACACCTGAGTTTCGGCCACTGTTTGATATGCATCCTAGCAATATCGAACTGACCATCGACAAGCTGGTGTCTTTTTTGTCCGGTTGGATGGGCGGCGAAAAGTTATTCTCGAAAAAATACGGTCCGATCAGCTTACCGCAAGCGCACGCACATTTAATTGTCACCGAAAAAGAAAAAGCCATGTGGTTAAACTGCATGGCCGCTGCGCTCGATGAATTGGGTTATCCAGAAGATTTGAAGGCGTATTTGCTGCCTCAGCTCGCTTTTCCTGCGGAACGCATTCGTCAAGTGAGTGCGGCGAGGCATAACTAAGAACTTGCAACCCCTCCCTAACCCTCCCCTTGAAGATAAGGGGAGGGAACAAAGCGGTACTGCTCCTCCCCCTTGTGTCTTGAAGGGGGAGGCTAGGAGGGGGTCTAAATACGCACTTCCTTTGCAACGACGATCCCTAAGCGTTTCGCCAAGCGCGCTAGGTTGGCGCGGTCCATAGATAGCTGCTGAGCGGCTTTGGTCCAATTTCCTTGATTTTCTTCTAGCGCTTTACGGATTAGATTTCGTTGATAAGTTTCTGTTTCTAAACGCAAATCGATTGGTTTGTGTTTTTCTAAGCGCGGTGGCTCCAGTTCATTTTTCTGTATCTTTTCTTGGGAACTATTATCGATTTGTAACCCAGTTAAGTGCGCAGGTGAAATAACCGTGATGCCGGTTGGGTGATCTGCTTTGGAAAAAAGTGCGGCACGAGAGATGACGTGCTCTAGTTCTCGAACATTACCTGGCCAGTGATACGCTTCTAATAACTGAATCGCGGCGGGCGATAGCGTCAGTTGTTGCAATCCCAGTTTTCGGCGAAAGCGTTCGGCGAAGAAGCCAGCCAATAAAGCAATGTCGCCTTGTCTATCGCGCAAGGCAGGAACTTGAATAGGAAAGACGCTAAGGCGATGGAATAAATCGGCACGAAAACGATGCTCGACCACTTCGGTTTCCAAGTGTCGGTTGGTTGCGGCAATGATGCGCACGTTTACCTTGCGAATCTGATCTTTACCGACGGCTTGGATTTCTTGATTTTGAATCGCTCTGAGCAAGGTACCTTGTACTTCTAACGGCAGTTCGCCAATCTCATCCAATAATAAGGTGCCACCGTCAGCTAACAAGAACTTACCGTCTCGGTCTCGATCCGCACCAGTAAACGCGCCTTTTACATGGCCAAACAGCTCACTTTCAATAAGATGATGCGGAATGGCGGCGCAGTTCACATACACCATGGGCGCGTCAGATCGGTTAGAGCGCTCATGAAGCGCACGTGCAACAAGCTCTTTGCCGACGCCCGTTTCGCCTTCGATTAAGATAGAAAAATCCGATGAGGCAACCAAATTAATTGACTGCTTGAGGTCTTGCATCGCCTTGCTTTGACCTATCATCTCACGGCTTTGTTCGCCCATTACTTTCAATACGTTTTGAGCATGTTGAGATTGATTTTCCAGTTGTTCCATTAACATCGCCGTGTTCAATGTCATGGCCGCCATGGCGCCAATAATTTCTAAAGCGCGCGCATCAATGTCATCAAATACACCAGGCAAAATACTGTCCAGCGTCACCACGCCAATCAATTTTCCTTCTAAGTAAAGCGGAACCCCCATGCAAGAATGCACGGGCAACTGTTCGTCGTGGCCTAGTACCATGCCGTCATAGGGATCTGGCAAGGTCGAATGTGCAGGAAAACGAACTGGATAATGCCCCGCGCAGATTTCGCGTAGTCGTGGGTGTTCTTCAATCACGAAACGTCGTCCCATCACATCGTCCGACAAACCGCGCTGTGCAAGGGGGATCAGCACGCCATGATGATGCGCCAATAGGACAACGGCATCGCAGTTTATGGTGGCTCGCACGGCATAAACCAATTGTTCAAATCGGTTGGGTTGATTCACAGCACTGGCCAAATCCAGTGCAAAGCTCAGTAGAGCATTATTGGATACCTGATTCATGGACGCTCGCAATTCATTATTGTTAGGTCATTATGACTCAATCAGATCATAAAGACCTTACTATTTTTGTGTCATTATGACTCTAAATCACGACATGAAAACCCAAAATGTTGATTTTATTGTAATTTTTTATTTGGCACGTCCTTCGCAATAGTAAAGACAATTCAACAATTTCATTCCCGTTTTATGACTTACTAAAGCAAAGGACACAATATGTTATCTCAACAACACATAGATACAGTGAAAGCGACCATCCCACTTCTTGCGTCTGCAGGTACGGCCATTACTGAGCATTTTTACAAGCGTATGTTTTCACACAACCCAGAGTTAAAAGATGTGTTTAACATGACACACCAAAGAACGGGTGGCCAACCTGCTGCACTGTTTAATGCGATCGCAGCCTACGCAACGCACATTGATAACCTGGAAGTACTGACCAGCGCCGTGATGCGTATCGCCCATAAGCACACCAGTTTCAATATCCAACCAAACCAATACGATATTGTGGGTCATCACTTGATTGAAACCCTACGTGAACTGGCGCCAGACGCCTTCACCAAAGAAGTAGAAGAGGCGTGGGTTGCGGCTTACACACAACTTGCGGGTATTTTTATTAAGGTAGAAGGCGACCTATATGCGGAGCGCGCGGCGCAACAAGGCGGCTGGAAAGACTTCCGTCGTTTTCGAGTGGCGTCAAAAACACCTGAGTCGGATCTGGTTACCAGCTTTGTGTTCGAACCTGTTGATGGCGGCGCGGTGATCGACTATCAACCAGGTCAATATCTTGGCATCAAATTGCACCCAGAAGGCAACGAGTTCGACGAAATTCGTCAATATTCACTGTCTACAGCGCCAAATGGCAGCAGCTATCGCATCAGCGTGAAACGCGAAGGCACAGGAGAGATCGCCGGCGTCATGTCGAATTACCTGCATGATCACATCACCGTAGGCGATGAAATAGAAGCCATGCCACCCGCAGGCGACTTCTTTTTCCAAGACAAACAAAGACCGGTGGTGCTGATTTCTGGTGGTGTTGGCTTAACCCCGATGCAAGCCATGTTAGACACATTAGCAAAACAACAATACGCCCAACCCATCAGCTACTTACACGCCTGTGCGCATCAAGGTCAGCATTCATTTGACACCCACGTAAACAGCCTAAAAGAGCAGCTCAACCTGTCTGTTTACACTTGGTACGAACAAGCAGACAATGAAGCGCAAGGCGTATTGAACGGTAAGATGCAAATTGACGCAGTAAAAGACAGCCTACCGCTGACGGATGGTGAGTTTTACTTATGTGGCCCAGTGGGCTTCATGATGTTTGTGAAACAGCAACTACTCAGCCTTGGTGTAGAAGCCGACCGCATTCATTACGAACTCTTCGGCCCACATCAAGAGGTTTAGCAGTCAATCAAAGTCATCAATATGTGCCACTACGCTTGAACCTCTACAAGAAGAGGCAAACAATAGTGAGTAGGAGTCTCGGAATATTTTTCAGCTCCATTTAAACGCGTCAAAGATAGGAATATAGCGTCTCCTATCTTTGACGAGACTGGATTGACACAGTGAAGATCTACAATCTACTTACCACCAACCTTTCTTTTCACCCCGCTCACCTCTAGGGCCGCCGCGTCCAGCATTACCAAAGCGGGTAATGACGGTCTCCAGTGTGACAGTGGTAATGTCTTCGCCATTAATTTGCACTTGGTAAGTTTGCCCCAGCGTGAATTCAGGCTCAGAAACAGTGAACGATTGGAAGTCCATTGGCATCACTTGTTCAAACACCTGATTGCTCTCGACATGGGTGATGGTGACGGTGGCCCCTTTTGCATAAGTGCTTTCTAAGTTGATCTGAATAACTGGCTGAGTAGAGTCGTCAGAAGGGGCTTGTGCCATGCCAGCACTGCCCATGGCAAATAAACGGCCACCAGTCAGTTTGAAGAAACCATCCACATCAATATAGCCATCACGACCACTGGTTGGGCCTTCGATAAACAGTTCACCGCCACTCATCATAGCGTCACCATTCGAGTCAAAGCCGTCACCACTGGATTGAATGTGCGTGCGGCCGCCTAAGATGGTCATGATGCCATCTACTTTGGCTTTACCGCCGCCATGTGGTGGACGTTCACCAGGTTGGCCTTCTGGTCGCTCGCCGCGAGGAGGGCGTTCGCCCATTTCGCCTTCAGGGTGTTCACCACGCTCACCGCCTTTGAAAAAGCCTTTCACACGTTCGCCAAAGCTTGGTTCATTGGCGCCACTGCCATCTGAAATATTCAGAGCATCGTCTTCCGACTTAACAAAAATATTGCCACCATGAATCGTGATGTTACGACTCTCAATGCCCTCATAGGATTCCTCGACACGAATATTGCCGCTGTAAATGTCAACTTTGCGGACGCCCTTGATGCCATCGTCTTTTGCGAAAATCTGAATATCGCTGCCTTCGATGTGAACAAAACCTTTGTCTTCGCGCTCCTCATTGTCGGCTTTAATGCCGTCGTCACCCGCCTTGATTAGGATCTTAGAGTCACGGATATCGACACTGTCCTGTCCGTATAAACCATCGTCTACGGTTTCGATGCTGATGTTGGCGCGGCGAATATCAAGATCGTCTTTACTCACGATACCGTCTTTATAACGGCCCACGATGGTCAATGTGGCTTGTGGTGCTCCGGTGATTTTTAGATCGGCTTTAGAGTAAATTGGCGCGTTTTGTTTTGCTTCGCCTTCTTTCTCCGCGCTGTGGTTGTGGTCTTCAAAACGGTTGTTGGAGTTTGGCATCAATTCGACATCCACATCACCCGCTTCTTCGATGTACAGAGCAGACCCGTAAGCGTTGGACAGTTGGATATTATCCAGCTGTAACGTAACTTTCTCGTCCCCTGTGTTGACCCAGATTTGACCGTTGTCACTTTGTCCCGTTAGGCGGTAAGTACCACCGCGGGTAATGAGGATACGGCCGTCTTTGACTAAGATAGCTGGGGTCGATAAAGGTGGCTGTGCCACATTCAGTTCAATGGCATTGTTGGCCGCAGAGACCTGAGTGCTGGCTGCGAACAAGGCTGCATATAAAGGCGCGATGGCCCAACGTCGAGATAGGTGTTTCATCATATTATTCCGTAAATTCGCCGTTACTTGAAAGAAGAACACAGCTGTTGATGCTCGCGCATGAGCGCAGCTGAGTAAGAAGAGGTTCTTGCTGACCGCGCTTAATTTTGACTTCGGTAACGCGTTCGACCACGTCCCCTTTTAGGGTGTCAGAGCGGGTTAGGTAGCTGTTGACCAATTTGCGGTCATCTAAAATATTCTGTACAGACGCCCAATCGCTACTGCGTGGATACTTAATGATAAGCATGTAAGCAGGCTCGAAGGTGACCGAACGTGACAGCCCCCAGAGAACGATGGCAATGAAAATGCTCGCGATAAATGACAACTCGTAATAGGCCACGCCATTGGCGATACCCACCATGATGGACCAAAAGATAAAGGCCGTATCGCGAGGATCTTTGACGGCTGTACGAAAACGGATGATCGATAAGGCACCGACCATGCCCAAAGACAGCATTAAATTGCCACTGATGCCGATGACGATGGCGTTGATCGCAATGGCCGTCATTACCAAGGTGATGTTGAAGTTTTGCGAGTACAGTACACCATTGTAGGTGCGCTTATAGATAAAATAGATAAACATTGCCATCAAGAAAGTGATCGATAATGACAACAAAATCTGCAGCACACTCATGGTGTTTTCCGAAAAGAGTAGGCTGTTATTGAGTATTTGGCTTAGGTTAGTTGAGTCCATGATGTTTCGTCTTGTTTCAAGGGTTAATGAGTTAAAGGGGATAAATCAGTCGCCGTAATACTCGCGCATATGCATTCGGCCTTGGCAATATTTACTAATCGCCATGGCGGTTGTGCCATCGAGCTTCAGCAAAGTCGAGAACCAAGAGGGCAAGCAGGTATTGAACTTGACCTCCATGATGATGGTGTCCGGGCGCTGCAAAGTTTGCGTTTCAAGATCCGGGTTAAATAGATCTAAGTCGCTGGTATTAACGCGGATGTTTTTATCAAACGTCACTCGAATGTCGTTGTAGTCGAGCATGTAGACTTCCCGGTCGTAATCGACGATCACTTTCGGGCGGATAAATTTACGTTTTAAATCAAAGTAGATAGAACGTGCACTTTGGCTGTCCTTCTCAAGTAAAAAGTCCACATCCCCATCGATCATTTGCAGCGCTTCAGCCTTGCTCAGGCGGACTGAGCTTTTGTTCACAAATTGGTTGTGCTTGCGCTTACGTTCTAACTTGACCCAGTTAAGCGTTGGGTCGTAGGTGCGTAAACGGTATTTATCACGGTGCTCAATCCCGTCCAGCTTTTCCTCAACGCTGGTGTCATAGTCGTCATCAAAATAAAGACTACGAATGAAGTAGCCTCGTTCGTCTTTTTGATGAGGGTCCCGCTGCATGAGGGTTGCAAGTAGATGGCGCGCGTATTCGTAATCCGCGTAGCTGATGTAATACTTCACCTCATGACGCTGAACTTTTAATGTTTTACTCATCGAGCCGTCACCCCTACAAGTTCTCCAGGTGTTGGCTGATAGGAAATTTCCACGATGTCAGGATTCTTTATTTTATGGCCTATCGAAAATTGGCCTTTGTAAGAAGCCGGAGCGATTAAAGCAATGCGGTCCAGTTGGGTTTTGCCACGTGGACTGGTCAGAGTGACTGTTTCACCATTGCCAAGACTAAAGTTAAGCTTGATCGCATTCATAGGTAGATTTTCCGCTTTTTCCCCATGCAACAAAGCGGTGCCATGTGCAGGGACGATGACATCAAACGGAATACGAAAACGTTCGGGGTCGTCTAGGTCGTCGCTAAGGTAATAGCCCTTCAAGGAAACACTGTTGAGGCTTGGATTGTAGAGTTCTATCCAATCCTGCTTATCGTTATTGGCAAACGATACTTCGCTGATAAACAATTGATTGGCTGCTGCTGTCACTGTGGTCTGGTGCAGAGCAAATGCAACCACCGCAGTGACCGCCATAAAACCAGTAAATAGATAGGGTTTAATAGAACGATAAGTCTGATACATAGAATGAGTTATTAAATCGTCATAATTTGGTCATATTATGCCCTTAAATAGCATTGCTTCTCATTTGTATTTACCTAGATTTACACTCAGAACGTGTTTTTATAGTAAAAAAAGAGCAACCCTAAGGCTGCTCAAACAGAAAGAAAGCGATCGTTTCTAAAGGGGTTAGAAACGATAATTTACACCCACTTTGAAGTTTCTACCTGGTTGGTAAGACGTTGTATCTTCGCCCGTGGTTGAGTCTTCCGATGTCTCGCTCTTGCTGTATAGCTTATTAGTAACGTTATCAACGCGTAGTTGGGCACTGAGGTTTTCAGTGAAACGGTAAGAAGCAAACACGTCATATACGGTGTATGTCAGGTATTCACTGGTGCTTCGAGTACCTTCTTCAACACGCCCTTTTCGATACTTGGTATCGAAGCCGACACGACCTTTTTGATCGTTAAAGTAAGTACCTAATGTGACGCTAATGCTACGAGGAATAATGCTAGTATCTTTGGATTTCGTACCATCGTCTTCAACCACATAACCATTCATATCTTGGAATGTGAAATTGGCAAAGATAAGAGGGCTATCATAGCGAGCGGCCAGTTCCCAACCGTATATGGCGGCTTCGTCTTTGTTGACAAACTGACGCACATTGTAGGCACTACCGTTGTAAGTGCCGATGCTTGTATCAAGTGTGCCCAGTAGCTCGTTGTAGATTTTGTCTTTTAAGTCGTTATGAATGTAGCTGATATTGGCATCTAAACGGTCAGTGGTTTGCCATATGCCCATACGCTCAAAGGTCAGACCCACTTCTGTGTCCAAGGAAGTTTCACCAGTAAGGTCTTCGTTTTCGATGACACACCAGTTACCGTTGCCATCGCCACACCCGGCTAGGTTGCCTGTTTCGTATACACCATCACCGTCAGCATCTGTGCCTGTAAAGTATTCAGATGTGAACTTTTTACCGTAAATTTCATATACGGCTGGAGCACGGTAACCAGAACCCACTAACGCGGTAAAGCCAAGGCCATGAATGGCTGTGTTTTCAAATGGCTTCCAAAGCGCGGACAATTTCGAGTTAATAGAATCCTCGCCTTGTGCTTCACGCCCAGCATAATCGGCGTTATAAGAGTCATAACGCAAGCTACCAGTTAACTGCAGATCTTCGCCGATGTGCATGGTGTCAGACAGATAAGCACCGATGGAAGTACGTTCCACTTGCTTTGGAGTGCCGTCATCATTGTCGTAAGACATGCGCACATCATCAAAGGTGTAATCTAAACCGTATCGGGTAACGTGCATGGTATTTTGAGTCGGGAAGAAAACACTGGTATTTTCGATTTCTGCGTAGGTGGTTGTCACGCCACCTGTGTTTGACCAATCTCCAGTGCCTGCATCGGAATCTTGATCGCTTTCTGCTTGCGAGACGCGGATTTTTAGATCGACAAGGTCATTGTTTTTTGGGTTGTAGGTGTATTGTCCTGATAAAGTACGATCACGTACTTTCTTTTTCGTTTCGGTACCATCATCAGCATAGTCTGAATAGTCCATATTGTTTTGTAGAATGCTGACTTCTAGGCGCTGCTCTTCATTAGGAGTAAATACACCTTTTAATAGGTAGCTTAGGTCATCTGAACCAGTGCCGCCATTGTCTGTTTTGACGCCATTCGCATCTTCGTAGGCGTTAGTGTCCTTGGCGGAGATGGTCGCATTTGCAGAGAATTTGTCGTTAAACTGCTTCGCAACATCCGTACTAATACCATTTGCTTCACCATTCGTCTCATGGGTGTAGCGCAGGTTGGCGCCCCAATCTCGGTCCTCGCGAATAATCGACTCTGGGTCTTTGGTTTCTAGTAGAACCACGCCACCGGTTGAACCATTGCCGTAGGTATTTGCCGCGGCGCCAGGGATAACCGTCACAGACTCATACATGTCCATGTTTAACCAAATGGTGTCACGGTCGTTGCTGCCTTTGTGCATGATCTGGCTACGGTTGTTGGGAGCACCTTCTACTCGAACACTGACAGCATTACCCGTTTGTCCACGAACGGTAATGGTGCTACCGCGAGAGCCACCCACTTCGTCGATTTGTACGGCAGCATTGCTTTGCAAGGCGTCTGCCAAATTCGAAGCTTGTGCTTCAACAATGTCTTCGCTAGTCGTAGTGGTTGCACCTTCGGCTTCACTCACGCGAGCTTTGTCTGTTGTTTGAAGCTCTGCCTGTCCTTCAATCAGGAGTGTATTTAGTTCATTGTCGGCGTGTAGGGCACCGGATGCCAATGCAACAGCCAGTGCGACCAAAGTGGGTTTCATAATAATGCGGCTCCATAGTGTCAAAGGAATGTAAAGATAAGTAAATTTAAAGAAATATTAACATATGGGAGAAAATAATTGAATGGTAATGTTAATCATTATTGTTTGTATTTGGGTATATATTGGAACATGCCGTTTCGTTAACTGCAACGCATTATCTAAAGAGCCATAATGTGAATAGCGGACCTTGCATAACAATGGGTGGCAAGTTATAGACACACAAAGTCGGTAAATACACATTTACCGACTCATCACAAGAAAGGTGTAGACGGTTTAGAAATTAGGCGCTGTACCGTTCGCTTGGTACAACGCGACAATACTATTAAGAACACTTTGTTTTGCTGTAACCAAGGATTCTTCGGTGCTAAATAGGCTGCGTTGAGCACTTATTAAATCTGACTTGTCACGCACGCCTTCTTCCCATTCATACTCCGTGAGTTGAGTTTTCACGATTTGATTCTGGTGGGAGATTTGCACATATCGGTACGATATACGGCTTTGCTGATAAGCACTCAACGTATCTTGAACCTCATGCAATGCTGACACTACGGTATTTTGATAATTGATACGCGCAATGGTTTCGTTGATTTCCGCCTTTTTCAAAGCGCGCTTGTTATCGCCATTATCATAAAGCGCCAAGCTAATGGATTCGGCTAAGGTCACGGTCCACTGTTCCGCTAAGTCATATAAATCGGAAGGGCGTAGGCTAAGGCTAATGGATAGGTTTGGCCAACGATCTAGCTCGGTTTCCACTTTGCTTAAAAAGGCGGCTTTGACGGATGCTTCCGCTTCTTTTAGGTCAGGGCGTTGACGAATTAACTCTGCTGGTTGGTTCAACGCAATCGTTGGCACGGTTAAGTCCGTTAAACGAAAATGCGGATCACTTTCTTGCCAGTTTGCCTGCCCTGTTAACAGAGCCAACGCACGCTCTTGATCTTGTTGGTTTAACTGTAAGGTTTCGATTTTTTCTTCCAGACTAAGTATCGTCTCTTGTTGATCAATCAGATCAATGCGCGACACTAAACCTTCTTCGTGCTGTGCTAGAAAAAGATCGTAACTTTCTTTGGCTGACACTAAATTTTTTTGCGCAAGGGTAAGTTGCTCTTTAAGAGACAAAAACGCAATGTACTGTTTGACGATACTAGCCGTGACTGACAGACGCGCCGATTCAAAACTCCACTGGGAAGATTGCACTGACAGCAGCGTTTGATCCATCCCGGCTTGCAACTTACCCCACAAATCCCATTCGTATTTCGCAGTAAAGGACAGTGACGACGCATCCGAACTACTGAAGTTACTCAGGTCATTGGTGTTGGCGCTTTGCGTCGATCCTGCGATGAGGGTTGCCGTGGTTGAGATACCTTGGTTAGCTTCTTCTGTCTCGATTGCCAATCGTGCTAAACGTACCCGTTCTGCCGCCACCGTGATGGTCCAGTTATGCTCAAAAGCAGCTCTTAATAAAGCCTCCAGATCAGGGGAGCCAAAGCTTAACCATTGGTTGGCTGAAAATTCTGCAAGGGCATACGTCGGCATAGCTTCTGCAGTGACAGAGGGCGCTTCATACTGATACTGACTGGCGCAGCCGGATAATAATAGCGCGGCGCAGCCGGTGATTAGATACTTCATTATTCCTCCGAGAGTGCGTCAATTGGGTTGAGCTTAGAAGCCTTGCGTGCTGGCGCGTGACCGAAAATCAAACCCACAAAGAACGCCGAGGCAAACGCCAGGGCTGGTGGATGCCAAGACAGAGCGATAGCAAGGTTAAAGCTGGACATGGCTAAGGCGGCACTCAGCCCAATCGCAATCCCCAGTAGGCCACCACTGCAGCACACCACCAATGCTTCGATATTAAACTGGCGTAAGATGTCTTTTGGTTTGGCACCCGTCGCCATACGCAAGCCGATTTCTCGACGTCGTTCTGAAACACTCACCAGCATAATATTCATCACGCCGATACCTCCGACGAGCAGCGAAATGGCGGCAATGGAGCCGAGCAACCAAGTCATGGTGTTTTGGGTTTCTGAGACAGCCTCGATTAACGACGCCGTATTCAACACTTGGAAGTCCTCTGTGCCATGTCGCTGGATCAAGAGCGCACGGATGGCGTCTTCGACGCTATCCAAACTGTCCGTGTCATCCACCTTGACGGTTAAGCCATTTAGGTACTGACCAGCAAACACCCGTGACAGGCCGGTAGATAGAGGTATCAGCACCATTTCATCGTTGTTGACGCCGCTGGCTGTGGCGCCTTGAGTACTGAGCACACCAATCACTTGGTACAAGGCGCTTTTCATCATCACGTATTGGCCGATTGGGTTTTCATCCGCAAACAAAGACGTGGCAATGGTGTCACCGATAACAATCACAGGGGCCTTATTGAGCATGTCTTGTTGGTCGAACATGACCCCTTGCGATAAAGACCACTCTTTTACGTCAATATAATTTGGCGTTGTGGCCATGATCTTGCCTCGATAATCTTGGCTGCGATAACGGATGGTCGAGCGACTTTCGCGTTCTGGTGCCACGAACTCAATATGCTCAAGGGTACTCAGTGCCTCGGCGTCATACTCTGTTAAGGTGGCAATGTCTCCTGTGTTGCGCATATTCGCGCCGCCTGGACGAACCAGAAGTAGGTTGGTGCCCATAGACTGAATACGTTGTACCACTTGCTGTTTGCCGCCTTCGCCGATGGCCATCATTGCTACCACCGCGGCAACGCCAATCACCACTCCGAGTAGAGTGAGGATGGTACGAAACCAATTAGCCCGCAGCGCTTTAAACGAAATATTGATGGCTTCATCAATGCCAATGGAGGGTAGCTCTTGCATGGTTTCAGGGTTTTCGCTCACCGGATCGGTGTTTGAAGCATTGCTGTCGGATAGAATTTTGCCATCCTGAATATGTACCTGACGCTTGGCTTTTGCCGCAACGTCCGCATCGTGAGTGATTAAAATGACGGTGACGCCTTGGTCATTCAATTCGCTGAGTAGAGCCAACACCTGCTCACTGCTTGTTGAATCCAGAGCACCCGTTGGCTCATCCGCTAAAATAACGTCTGCCCCATTAATCATTGCACGTGCGATGGAAACACGTTGTTGCTGACCTCCAGATAACTCACTCGGCTTATGGTGTTCGCGTCCTTCCAGCCCAAGTTTTTTCAGCAACGTCATAGCGTTTTGTAAGCGCTTCTCTTTTGCGGTATTTGCGTAGAGAGCAGGCAAAGCAACATTCTCTTTAGCATTCAACGTTGGCAATAACTGATAGCGCTGAAAAACGAAACCAAAGGTTTTAAGGCGCAATGCTGCGAGTTGATTGGTATTGAGCTTACTGACATCATGGCCATTAATAAGATAACGCCCTTCACTGGGTTGATCCAAACAACCAATGATGTTCATTAAGGTCGATTTACCGGATCCAGATTGCCCCATGATGGCGACAAACTCACCCTCTTGTACCGAGAGAGACACACCATCTAAGGCACTGATTAGTGAGTCGCCATTGCGGTAATGACGACTGACCTGCTCAATTGACAGCAGCGGACGTTTACAATCCACGACGCCCTCCCATTGGCGCTCGACTGCTCGACGACCCTCCCGTTAAACTGATGCTTTTCTCTCCGCTGGTTCCATTCTCTCGCCCAACGATAACGATATCTTTTAAGCTCAGTCCGCTGATAATCTCCACTTGAGTGCGATTTTTAAGACCAATTTTTACCGGTGTTGTTGCGCGCGAGGCACTTTTTTGTCCTGGAATATAAGCCACAGGGCCGCGTGGCCGCTCAGAAATGGCCGCTAAAGGAATAATCAGCACGTCTTTGGCTTGCGCCTCAATAAAGAAGACCTGAGTGCTCATGCCATCCATTAAATGTCCAGCTTGGTTATCAACGTTAATCAAGACCTGATAAAGCACGACGTCGTTATTCACTAGAGGAGTCGGGAGTACCTTTTCCAAAGAGGAATAGAAAAAATCATTCGGATTGCCCAGTGTCGAAAAACGAACTGGCATATCTGGTGACAGGCGTTGAATATCGGCTTCAGACACATTGGCACGCAGCGTCATATGGGACAAATCGGAAATGGTCATCAGTGTTGGGGCGCTTTGGCTGGCATTCAGCGTTTGCCCTACACGCACTTCGACACTGGTAATCGTGCCGTCCATCGGTGCATAAATTTGGCTGTAAGATAATGTGATCAAGTCTTGTTCCAGTGCCGCTTCATCCACTTGAAGCTCTGCTTCGGTCGCAGCAAGCTTTGCACTTTGTACCACAATGTCCGTTTCGCTTTGCTTTAGTGAATCGTTACTGACCGCACCACGGGCATTGAGTCGTCGATCTCGCTCAAGCTGACTTTCAGCTAACTCCAATTGCGCGACCAATTGATCTCGTTGTGCTTTTTGGCTTAACAGGCTGGCACGACTTCTTTTGACTTCCGTTTCAAACACCGTTGCGTCTATCTCAGCCAGCAGCTGGCCTTTTTTCACTACATCGCCTTCGCTGACATGCAGGGTTTTGATTTGTCCTGACACCTGTGCGCCAACATCAACGTAATTAGAGGGTTCTAATGTTCCCGTTGCAGGCACTGTGATCTCAATAGAGCCCGTTTTTACCGTATCCGTTAACCAAGTAACGGAAGCGCTTTGGCTGTCATGGTAAAGCCACCAGCCAGCGAAAATAGGGCTACCCAATGCAATGCTCCACAGAACACATTTCATCGTAAATCGAAAGATTGCCATGGCGGTTATTCGCTCCTTGCTGGACGGTTATTGACGTCAAAATTGCGGCGTGGACGCTCGCTCTGAGATGGCGTGGCATCATCCGACAAGCCGACGTATGAGAGCAGCTGTTGCTGACCTGAAGACGAGCTAAAAAAGTACATGGCTGACACGCTTAGAGTCAGGCTTAAAGCAGCAGAAAGGAGTAGGACTTTCATAGAGTTAAATATCAAGTTGGCAAATAGGGGGGTGATCTTTACAAATTGCCGAAAATAAGTAAATAAAAACCATTATCGCCTTTGATGTTATTTACTTTACTTTACATTCAAAGTATCGCTTGAAACAGCACATCGAAATATAATCATTCTCATTTAAAATAGGGATGAAATGTTTAAACATGTTGCATGTAATTAAAAAAAGGGGCGACCTTGTGTTGTCACCAAAGATGGCTTTGACAATACGTTTGACCTTGGCGTTGGTAGGTGGGTATGTACTGTCTGCTGGGTTAAGCTTGCTAACTGGCACTATCATTGGCGGCACTGAGCGTGAAATGCGCACCATCGTGCATTTTGTGTTTTTCTTATATTACGCCATTTCTATTATGACCTTCGTGGCGATTAACTCTCTTTACCGTAGTGTCTGGATTGCTTTAGGTACCAACGTAGTAGCGTGGGGATGCTGGTGGTTGCTCGGAGGACAAACGGTATGAAGGGGCCATTACGTAAAACCATGACATGGCTGCACACATGGAGCAGCATTTTATTAGGTTGGTTACTGTTTGCGATTTTTCTGACCGGTACTTTGTCGTATTTTCGAGGCGAGATCAGCCATTGGATGACCCCTGAGCAGCATACATCTTATGTCACCGACGACACCATTATAAAAGCCTATGAACGTCTTTCTGAGGTGGCATCTAATGCCAATAGTTGGAGTATTTCTCTGCCAACTGTGCGTGAGAATACGGTGGGCCTAAGTTGGCAGAACGAAGGTGAAAACCAGCGTCGCCGTGGCCCTCAAGAAACCATGAACGCGGCAACAGGTGAATCCATTGATGGTCGAGAAACCCGAGGCGGTGACTTTCTGTATCGCTTCCACTTTGAGTTGTACGGTATGCCACGAGGCTTTGCTCGAGCCGTGGTCGAAATTGCCACCATGGCGATGTTTATTGCGATCTTAAGTGGCATTGTGATGCACCGTAAAATTTTCAGTGATTTCTTTATGATGCGAACCAAAAACCGTTCTTTAGGCTGGGCGGATGCCCACGCGGTGACAGCGGTACTGGCGTTGCCATTCCACATTATGATTACCTTTTCTGGTTTGCTGCTGTTGTCCTCTAGTTTGATATTTTGGACGGAGAACACCCGCGGAGGCGGCGGAGAACGTAACCAAGCACCTAATGCCCAACAGCAAATGGCAGAGAGCGGCCCGCGTGGTGGACAAGATGCTGCTCGTGCTGGCGCTGACACATCAGAAGTGCGTGCTAGACCTAATCGCGATGTTCGCGAAGCAGAGGGTGAGCGTTTAGGTGAACGAAGAACCCGAGGCGAAGGTCGTCAAACGGCTCGTCATCAAGATCGCCAAGATATAGCAACACCGCCGTTACTTAGCATGCTGACTCAAGCCGAATCTTTGTTTGCTGGAGACATTGGTCGAGTACAGATTCAGAACCCTTTAACGGCAGACGCGACGTTTGTCTTTTCACCAGTGAATCGCGATATGTTGATGGTGGAGCGAGGTTCTAATAATAGCGTTACTTTCTCTGCCACGGGATTAGAGATTGAGCGTAACCAAGCGAAAGCGAGTGAAAGCAATTCCTTTTTCAGTGCCGCCGGTGGTGTGCTGCATACTTTGCATGAAGCGCGTTTCGCCGATGCTATCACCCGTTGGGCATTTTTCTTAGCGGGCGTGATGGGCACCATTATGGTGGGAACGGGTTCTGTCTTGTGGGCGGTTAAGCGCGCCAAGCGTCAGATGGGACAATTCGGTTATGAATTGGTGGTCATCACAAACATCGCCAGCATTGCCGGTTTGTGTGGGGCGGTGGCCGTTTACTTCTGGTTAAACCGCTTACTGCCTGCCACATTAGAAAACCGTATTAACTGGGAAATTAATGGTTTCTTCGTGGCTTGGTTACTGTCATTGATTCATGCCATTTTCTACCGAAATAAAGGCGCTTGGGTGGTTCAGTTAGGCATTGCTGGTGCATTGTTCTGCTTGATTCCAGTACTGGACACGCTAACGTCTTCCGCTAGCCTTTTGCATGCCATCATTCATGTGGATGTATTGCGCCTGAGCTTTGATGTGATGTGCTTGCTATTAGGCGGTATTATGTTGGCCGCCGCACGTTATTTACAGAGCAAGGCTCGTCGTGTCGCATCCCCAAAACCAGCCACTCGTAAACCCACCTTAGAAGGAGCCGTAAAATGACCGCATTATGGGTAATTTTAGTTGTCAGCTTCTTTAGCTTTATGCATTTTGCTGTGTCGGTGCAAAAGCATCATCGCGACCTATATAAGAAAATGACCATTACCAACAAAGAGTTCCGTGTACTGCAAAGTGTCGCTTGGGTAACACTGCTATATACCTTGGTACCAGCCATACAACACTGGGGAATGGGCATTGGTATCATGGCATGGCTGATGCTGATTACCGTATCGGCTCTCGCGGTGACAGTGTTAGTGAACTTTGCTCCAGAAAGTTTTGCCAAACTATGGCGTTTGTTGGGCGTAGTGCGTTTCATTGCACCGCCCGCAGAGCGTCCGCTACGAACAAAATAAGAGGTTTTAGATGTCCACCATCCCTGTAGGCGTTTGCTCATTAGCGGATTATGAGCAACATGCGAAAGAAGTATTGCCAGCGCCTACATGGGCTTATCTCTCTGGAACGGCCATGGATGGCCTGACTTACCAGCGTAATCGTCAAAAGCTCGATGAGATCTTGTTACAGCAGCGCGTGTTATGTGAAGACATGGCCAAGGGCGGTTGTCAGCAGACCTTATTTGGCCAGCATCTGGCCATGCCATTGTTGGTAGCGCCGCTGGCCTATCAAAAGTTGGCTCATCCCACAGGAGAGCTGGGAACGATCCAAGCGGCAGCAGCGCAAAATGTAGGGTTCTGTTTGTCCACACTAGCCAGTGCGCCTCTGGAGCATGTGGCACAAATGTCGCCAGATGCCACCCGTTGGTTCCAGTTGTATTGCCAGCCCTCCCGTGAAACCACTTTGCAACTTGTGCGCCGTGCAGAGCAGGCCGGTTATCAGGCGATTGTTGTCACCGCTGATGCGCCGATTAATGGCGTACGCAATGCTGAACAGCGAGCTGGCTTTTCTTTGCCAGAGGGCGTCAGGGCGGTGAATTTAGAAAGCCTACCTAGTGCAGCGCAGGGGGACTCTGTTTTTTCCTGTTGGATGGGACAAGCTGCGGATTGGCAAACCCTTGCTTGGTTACGTGAGCAAACTAAGTTACCGCTTTTATTGAAGGGCGTTATGTCAGCACAAGATGCTCAACGTGCTGTCTCGCTTGGGCTAGATGGCATCATCGTCTCTAATCATGGCGGCCGTGTACTCGATAGCCAACCTGCTACCATTGAGGTCTTGCCTGCTATTCGCGCTGCGGTAGGCAAAGAGACGACGGTTTTATTGGACAGCGGTATTCGCCGTGGTAGTGATATCTTTAAGGCGGTTGCGTTAGGTGCGGATGCGGTCTTACTTGGCCGCTCGGTGTTTTACGCTCTAGCTGTGGCGGGTCCATTAGGTGTTGCCCATTGCTTGCGCATCCTACGAGATGAATTGGAAGCCACCATGGCACTGTGTGGCTGTGCCAGTGTGCAGGACATTACGTCCGAATGCTTGTACCAACCTAATACATTGACGTTCTGAACATTAGTTGGTTTGGCTCCATTGGCGAAGCAGGTTGTGGTACACCCAAATTAGGTTTTGGATATGTTCGCTTTCTTCGCCGTGTTCTTTTCTAAGACCTTGAATACTTTGATCAAGCTGATGTAGCGTGCGACGCTGTTCGTTATCGGACACTAAGCTTTGTAGCCAAAAAAAGGAGCTGACACGTGCGCCTTTGGTCACAGGGTTAACTTTGTGTACGCTGGTTGAAGGGTACAGCACCATATCTCCTGCTGGCAGCTTTACTTCTTGGGTGCCAAAGGTATCTTGGATGACCAACTCGCCACCCTCGTATTCTTCTGGTTCACTCAAGAAAATCGTCATCGACAAATCGGTGCGAATCTTTACTGGTGTATTGGGCACCTGGCGGATAGCGTTATCCACATGGAAGCCAAAAGCCCCGCCTCTTTCATAGCGATTGAACATCGGCGGGAATATCTTGGCTGGTAGCGCACTGCCCATAAAGTCTTCTCGTTGACTTAGGGTATGCAATAAAAAGTCCCCTAGCTTGCGGGCTAATGGGTCTTCTTGGTTAAGTTGTAAGTTGCTTTTCTGCTGTCGTGATGCATTACCAGCGGTGAGTTTACCGTCTTGCCAATTGGCTTGATCTAAGGCTTGGCGAATCTCTTTGACTTGCTCTTTGGTAAGAATATCTTTGAGGTGTAACAACATGTTGAAACGCTTCTTATGAGGGTAAATGGAAAGCTAAAACGACAAAGCAGCTGCGCTAAAACTAACACAGCTACTTTGTAAGAGCGAAAAAAGGTGAGCCACTTGGCTCTTATTTAGCTAGATTGAAGTCGTCTTAGAAATCGTACTTCACTGTTGCTTTTACATTGCGTGGGTTGCCAGGCAAGAAGTGCCCCTTAGCGCTGTAGTCTGATGCATAACGCTCATCCGTTAGGTTGCTAATATTTAACTGTGCTGACAAGTTTTCAGTAAAGGCATAGCTCGCCATGGCATTAACCAAAGTTACTTCGCCTGTTGTGAAGTAGACCTCACTACGACGCCAGTAGTCATTGCCAGATGTATATTCTGCGCCTAGTCCTAAACCTAGTTTCTCGCCTTTGTATGAAAGCCAAACGCTAGCGGATTCCTCAGGAGCTGAGCTTAATCCATCGCCCACATCATCCGATGATGAGGATTCAGTCACTTTCGCATTTTGATGAGTGTAGGTAGCAGTGATGCTAACCGTATCGGTCAGTTGGCCTGTAACAGACAGTTCCACCCCTTTGCTTTCTTGCTCACCGGATGCTTCCAAGACATTATCAACTGTTTGGTAAACGTCTTTTCTTGTTTGGAAAACCGCTGCGGCCAACAAAAGTTTGTCGTCAAATAGCTCCCACTTCGTACCGACCTCTGCGGTGATAGACTCAATAGGATCTAGGCTTGTGTATTCTGCTACTTGCTCAGCACTACGACCATTCAATGATAAGTTGTTGCCGTTAGGTTCTTGGTTATTAGCAAAAGAGGCGTAAATACTACCGTTGTTGGTTGGTTTAAAATTAATTGCCGTGTGCCAACTAATTAGGTCTGATTTATCGACAGCACTAACGGATGTAGCGCTCGAGCCGCGACCAACATTTTGTGTACTGTCGATCTTGTATTTCTCAAGTCGCACGCCACCAGCTAATTGAAGCTGATCATTTAACGTGGCAGTGTTGCTTAAGTAAGCGGCTAAGCCTGTTGCAGTAGCATCTTTGGAGTAGCCATCCACTGTGTACGAGCCTGTTGCCGTGGTAACACCAGGGTTTGTTGCATCGTAGCTGGTTTGTGAACGCACCACATTATCCAAGCTTACATTTGGTGTCTTTTGTGTTTCTTGATAAATTTCTGCACCAACCACAAGATCGTGCTTGATTGAGCCGGTTATGATTTCACCTAAGAAGTCAAACTGTGAAACGGCCAGTTGGTTCTCGCTAAAGTTAGTACTCGCTCGCTCAGTACTATAGGTGCCATCTGAGTTTGCCCAAGGACGTGTAATAATGCTCTTGGTTTCTGTTACACCAAAACGAGTTTGGTTGCGAAAAGCCCAGCGGTTATTAAGTTGATGGTTGATAATCGCGGTTAGGGTTGTGGCATCGACCTCTTCGAAATCCAGTCCTTTGACGCCGTAGTAATTACTCCAATACTGTTCTGCAATCATACCCTCAGATAAACCTGTTTGAGTTGCAACAGTTTCAGTAATGAACGGCAAGCCAATCACAGGAGTGTTGTCTTGCTTCATATGCATAAGGTTGATGGTTAAGTCTGTGTTTTCACTGACCTTAGTGAAATAAGAGGGTGCAATGGCGTAACTTTTGTATTCTTCTTCACCGTTGTCCCAGTAATCGCCACCTTGTTCAGTCATCAGGTTTAAGCGAAGGGCGCTGTCTTCAGATAATACTTTGTTGAAGTCACCAGTTAATCGGGCGGTGTCACCTTCATCATAAGAGGCGCTGATGCTGTTTTTGTCACCACGTAAGTTGGCTGCTTTGGTTACTAAGTTAACCGATCCACCTGCTGAACCTTTGCCTGAAATAGTACCATTGGCACCTTTCGCTACTTCAATTTGTTCTGTGTTAAACGTATCGCGACTGTAGCCAGCTACATCACGGATGCCATCGGAGTAAATACTACCATTTGCATCAAAGCCACGTATCGTCACATTATCTGTTGTGTTTACGTTACCACCACCGCCTTCACCAGCGCCAAAAGTAGAAACGCCCGATACGTTACGCAAAGCATCTTCGAGAGAAGTAATGCCTTGGTCTTCTAAAACTTGCTCATTGACCACATTGATTGTCTGAGGCGTATCTACCAATTCCTGCGTGTATTTCGCACTCGCAGCGGATTTCACCACATAACCATCTTGTGCTGTATCAACCACTTCAATCTGTTCCAACTCAATGTCGCTTTGCTCTGCTGCAAGAGCTGCTGAGCTCATCAGTGCGAGTGCAGAGCTGACCGCGATAGCAATGGGTGCTACTTTGAAAGGAGTGTAACTATGAGCCGCGTTTTTCATTCGTTTATCCATACAAAATTTATATTAGAGTTATTTATATTTTTAATGAGAAGGAGATGCTAATCGATAATGAGTATTATTTGAATAGTGAATTTACGTTATTTTACATTAAATTTTCATTCATTTAATTTGAGCATAAAAAAGCGGAGCCCTGAAAACAGAGCTCCGCTTTGGTAGACGAGCAAGATAGTCGAGAGAAAAACGCTCTATTAGAGCGTTAAAAACAGCTGTTACGGCATGGATTGGATGGCTTGTTGCCAGCGCTCAATAAACGGCACATCACTATAGCGACTGAAGTCGTCTACCTGCCAAGTGCTTGCTGAAGCTTTGCTTGAGAGAGTGATCATGTTTAACCCCTCTGCGTCAGAAGGATCAAGTGTGGGCAGCAATAACCCCTTGCTAAACGGCTCTAATGACGACTTATCCAGATGAATGGCGTCGTAACCCTTCATCAGTAATGCATCATCAATGTCCAGTGCTAACTGACGTAACGCAGCGCTAGTCGCTTGATAGTTTTGACTGATCTGCTCTGCGTACTCTGGCCACAGGGTGGATAAGTCTCGCTTTAAAATGCCGAGCATGAGTAAGGCGTTATTGGTGTTTAGCCAGAAGTACTCATCGGCTTGATGGGTCGCCACTTGCTCCCCACCAGGAATCATAGCCTTGGCAATATCAATCGGCACAATGCGAATATTGCGACTGCGCAAAGGCACGTAAAATGCGAGGTCTGGACGCATAGAGCTGATGTTGACGATGGCATCAAAGTGCTCCATGGGCTCCGTTGCTGAGCGATTTAACCAACTCGGTATACGGTTGATCGGTAAGCGAGTAGGGGGTAAGTAGGTAACCTCAATGGGCGTATTTTCGACTAAAGTGCGACTCATGCTATGAGCGATTGGTGACACTGTCGCAATATTGGCAGCTTGACCAATATTGGCAAGTAACATGAAGAGGCTAACAAAGATTATACGCATGCCGGTTGCCCTTCTTTACGCAATGAATAAACAGAGATGGCGATAACAAACCAAACACACGCCACCAGAATGATGGCAGGGCCTGTACCAATCGCCCATTTCATATACATAGGCAGCACTACACCAATGAGGGCGCTGGTGGTAGCAATCAAGACGGAATAACCCACCATACCTCTCAAGTCTCTCGCCATTAATCTGGCGCTGGCGGCTGGGATTAACAGCAGAGCCCCGACCAAGATGGCGCCGATGATTTTGACAGCGGCCACCGTGACCAATGCAATCAGAAGCACAAAGCCATAATCATGTAGCGTGGTACGAATGCGGCGAGACCTAGCAATATCGGGACTGAGGGCATTTAAATACGCCTCGTTGGCACTGAAAAACGCGAGGACTAACACCACGCTGGTGATGATAGCTAATATCACTAAGTCATAGGCAGAGGCCGTTAAGATAGAGCCAAACAACACTTGTTCCACTAGGTGTGCATTAATCTTCTTCGCGACAAACATCAGTAATGCTGCCCCGAGCGCCAAAGCAAAGGCTAGGAACACCCCAATCAAAGCATCATAGGGAACAGTCGTTCGGCCTCGGACCCATTGCAGTGTTAGAGCAAACAGGACTGAGAAAGCGAATAAACTGATCCATGGTTCGGTTACGGGCTCTCCCATCAAAATGCCAATAGAGACACCAGTTAACGCACTGTGTCCAACCGCTTCAGATAAAAACGCCAAGCGCTTTACCACCACCAAGGTGCCTAATAAACCGAGTAGAGGGCCGATCATCAGGCAGGCGATAAAAGCATTGACCACAAAGCCATAACTGAACATGGTCGGTAACATGCCAGCGTCCACTAGCCCTGAAAAGAAACTGTGCAGATTAGCTAGCATGACGAAGACCTATATGATGACTGTTTATCTTGGTAAAAATAGCGTCAGGAAAATCGTGGTGCTGTAAGCTCCCATCAATCCATGACAGGGTATCGCAATGAGCCTGTAAGATTTGCCAGTCATGTTCGATCATAATGAGTGAGCCACCCTCCGCTTTAAAGGCGCTAAGAATCTCGATAATTTGTTCTCGACCCGCCTTATCGACCCCTGCAAGCGGCTCATCCAGCAATAAAATATCGGGCTTGTTCACTAGGGCGCACGCTAATAGGATGCGCTGGCGCTCCCCTGACGATAGGGTGCCAAGGCGCTTACTGAGCAGCCCTTTAATGTTAACTTTTTCAATGACTTGCTCTATGTTGGGGTTGCCACGATAGCGACGCCACACAGGTTGCCTATCGCAATGCATTCGCAAGAAATCCAGCGCTGTCACGGGAAGAGATGCATCAAAAGGTGATAACTGAGGCATGTAGCCGATCTGTCCGCGATCCGACGGCCAATGTAAGGCGATTTCCCCCACATGATTGTGAAGGCCGGCAATGGCTTTGAGTAAGGTGCTTTTACCACCGCCATTGGGGCCAGCAATACCGTGCCACAAGCCGCCCTTCAGTTGCAGGCTTAGTGGTGTTACGAGGACTTGTCCTTTTACTGTGACACCGACATTAGATAAATGAAGACTTGGTCCCATCATGAACTCAGTGCCTCGGCAAGTTTGCTCAAATTGTGCCCCATTTCTTGCTCGACTTGGTCTTTGCTATAAGCGCCATGGGTCATATGGCTGAAGTAATAAATTTTGATCCCTGTCTCGCGTTCAATCAGATCCACGTATTTGTTTTCCATGTTCAGCTCGGTGAACAGTACATCAATGTTCTGCTGACGAATGGTTTCGATGGTTTCTTCCAGTTGTGATGCGGTTGGCGCAACACCGTGGGCTGGCTCGATTACCGCAGAGACGGTTAAGCCGAACTCTTGAAGTAAATAAGCGTAGGCGCCATGAGTACTGGCAATGCGCAGCTTGCTGACGTCTTTATTCAACAGTGCTTGCTGAACCGGTTTCTTTAACGCTCTTAGCGTTTTCGCGTATTGCAGCGCATTCTTGAGGAAGTATGATTTGTTGTCTGGATCCAAAGCACCCAACTCTTTAGCAATGGTATAAACCTGACGAATAGCGGCATCAATGGAGACAAAGGTATGGGGGTTTACTTTTTCATCGTGCCCGATCAGAGGGACATCTTTGTTGGCGTAAATGACGGTCAGGTTCTTTGGTTGGAGACGATCAACGGTATTGGTCGCAAACATGTCGTGACCGATGCCATTCACGACTAGGGCATCAAGATTGTTCAAACGCTCGATATCGGCAGGGTTTAGCTGGTAATTATGCGGGTTAAAACCACTGTCGATCAGCGGCAGCACATCGGCTTTGTCTCCCACGATATTGCTCACGTAGGAATAGTAAGGGTGCAATGTGATGCCAACTTGCAAGCGGGCGCTTGCCTGAGAGCTGAGTAACACCAAAAGACTGAGTAAAAGTAAACGCATGGGGGTTCCTATTGGTTAAGCGAATGCCAATCAAGTGAAGCGTGGCAGTCAACGGCTTGTTCTGACTGTGCCCAGTGAGCATCCCAGCCATCTTCGTGACGTTCGACAACAAACACATATTGTCCTTGGAACAGGCTAAAGCAATGTTCGTCTAGCTGAATGAATGACTGATTTTGATATGTAGGGAAAGGGAGATCGGCCAACTGATAAGGTGCATTGATCAACTCGGCTTCTTCCAGCAATTCGATTTCCTCTACCGCGTTGCTCACCTGAGTCGCTAGGTTGCTGAATTGATTAGGCAGTTCCGATAAGGCATTTTGAGGTGAGGAATGAATCATAGAAAGCAAGCCGATGGCACAAGCAAGCACCACAACACATACCAATAGGAAGTTACGAGTCTCCCCGCGACCATCCGCCGGTGCAATGATCTCAATATTAGAATTCGGCATAGTCGAACTCAGCAGGGTCTTCATGGCCAGGATCAAAGATTAAGTAATATTCACCATCTGGCTGAGCGAGACGAATTTCACCGTCGTCATTTGTGGTGAGTGTTTGCAGCACGTCATCGTCATAGCTACGGACTTCTACGTGCTCGTTATACGCGACAGAACCATCGCTGTAGGCGGCCACGCAAACCACTTCTTGCTGATCCAGTTGGCAGTCTAAGGTTGGGTAATGAGCCATGGCTTTGCTCGAAAGCAAAGCCACTAGGCTACCCATGAGTAAGGTAGCTTTGGTCATTATTCGTATACCACTTCAAAGGTGTAGAAAACGGTGTAAGACTCTTTATCTGCCAATGGGTCACTGCTTGGACCACTGTAAGAAACCGCTGCGTTGTAGCGACCTGCATTGTCTAGAGTGAAGCTAGCAACGCCGGATTTATCCGTGCTGACTTCAACTGGCTCTTTGGCAATGCCATACATTGCAGATTCTGATTTAACTACAATTTTCGCGCCCGCTAGTGGCTGGCCATCCATTAGGGTTTTGATTTCGATTTCTTCGCCGTTAATGTAATCGGCTGGGTGAGTCACGGGCACCATTTCAAAGCCTTGATTGCTTGGCTTTAATACCGTATCAGTTGGTGCTTTGCTGGTGATGTAGGTCACACCAGTACGGCCCATTTTAGTTGTTTCGATGTTTTTTGCATCCGCTGGGATTTGGTCAGCCATTTCCTGCTGATTACCACGTAGACGCTTACGAGTATTACGCTCACCGATCTCATAAGTGGTCGTGTAGCCAGCCATGCTGGAGCCGTAGGTGATCTTGTAAGTGCCTTCTTCAGTAACGGCCAGATCAAATGATGTACGTGTTGCGCCTTTTACCATGGTGCCAAGGTCACGAATACGCTTACCGTCAGGGCCGTAAACCGTCACATTGTCAGGAGAAACCGCTTTATCAAAACGGTAAACGTCATGCGTTGCAGTGACGTCAACCGCAACATTGGCAGGCACAGCTGACAGGATAGATTTGCTTGGTAACACCATTAGGTCGTGAGCAAAGCTTGAGCTTGCCGCAACGACAGCCAAAGCACAAAGACTTGTCTTGAACATATTCAATCCTAACTATTTAGGGGTTAATGGAAATTTGGATGGGGCCGATTTCGGCATCCGCCGGGATGCTGTACGCTTGCGCGTTATTTAGATCGATGTTGGTTTTCACTAAAGAGCGACCGCCATTTTCTCGGGCCGCTTCGACGTACAGGGTGAACTCGCTCCAGTCGCCAAGATCTAAAGTTTCTTGGTAATGACCAGGACCTTTTGTCGCACCGGTTAAACTGTCAACGTGGTCATCATAGCGGCCAATTTTGCGCCACCAGCGACGCAGGTCTTTCAGCCATTTGTCTTCTTGTCCTTGTAGGTGCCAGACCAGAAGCGGTTTGGATTCTTTGTCTTGCTCAGCCCAAATAGCCACATAGGGGCGGGCATACTTTCCCGTTGTCACTTGAGGAATATCAAAAGACACCTCCATTGACGCGGCATGCGTGATACCAGCAAAACTTAGCGTTGCGGCCAACATAGAGGTTTTAAACAGTGAGCGCATCAAGCTCTCCTTTGTTAATGCATTAGAAAAATGGTCACTACCATGACAATTGACCCGAGCCCAACCCAGCTCAGTGTGCTTTGTCGTTGTAAGGCGTTGGTCAATAGCAGCCACAGTCCAGTGGCGCAAAAAACGAACATACAAATACCCGCTAAGTCCGAAAGAAAGCGCCAAAACCCCGTCACGTGTTTGCCACGGTGTAAGTTGTTGAGCATTTCTAAAAATGGCAAATCGAGCACAAACAACTCAGCGACCTCATCCTCTGGGTAAACTTCAACGGTATAGCTACCCTCCGGTGTCTCTAGGGTGAGAATCAGCAGGGACTCTTCGAGTTCCCAGCTTATCTCGATGTCAATTCCATGAATGCCATGCTCTTTGTCCAGCCAACTTAAGACACTTAAAGCCGTTTTCGCTGACTCCGTTTGCCAATCCTGCTCAAGTAAATATTCTGGCAAATCAAAAGTTTGATTTGCCTTTACCGTCTCTCCCAAGTGCCAGGTGGTATGATTCAACAACACCCCAGTTATAGAAAAAAACAGCATCAGCAATAAAACTGGCGCAGCGCTGTAAATATGTAGCCATCGTGCCCAGCGGTTGATGATTGAGAGTCTGGTTGTCATTAAATAGCATTCAAATGTGTTTTTGTTTGCTAATGATAATCGATTACAACTATTTTTTCCAATATAATAATAATCATTATCAAAAAGTTTTTATAACGGAGCCGTCAGTGTCATCCTCTTGGCAAATCAAAACGATAAGACAGATTGAACCCGCGATGCGGTTGGTGTGTTTGGGAATGCTATTTGGACTTGGTTATATTTGGGCCACTTTAGAGTTTGGCATGAGCCACCCATTACCCTTGTATTCCTCACTTGATACTCTGATTAGTTTTGAGTTCTCAGGGCATTTTGTATACCAGCTGCAAGAGGGGATGTTGGCGCATGTCTCTGAGAGCGAAGTGGGGCATGTGTTTACCCAAAGAGAATGGTTTCTTATCGTTGGCGTCCTGATTTCTAGCCAAGTATTACTGGCCGCTGTGATGCTTTTTTGCTTGGTTATCATGCTCAATAAAGTCTATCGCCTTTATGCTGCCGTCACTTTGTTTTCCTGTGGTTTGCTTATCGTTTCACCACTCTATTTATTACCAAATTGGGGAGTGGTATTGCCATGGTGGGAATTACTAAGACTTATGGTCGCGTTGCTTTGCACACATTGGGCCGCCAGATTTTTACCTATCGCCCAGACCAACAATCAGGCGCTTATTGTCTACGCCAGCCAAACGGGTAGTGCGAAGTATTTGGCGCAGCGCCTACATGATACCACCCATGCACTGATGGACATTGCCTGTATCTCGACCCTGACCGAGCAAACATTGCAGCGTTATCAACGGGTCTTCTTTGTGGTGAGTACCTATGGGCAAGGAGAAGCACCCGACAGCGCTCGACGGTTCGTTAATACATTGCAAGAGGCCAACTCGGCTGCCTCTCACACCCAGTTCAGTGTGCTCGCATTGGGGGATCGAACGTACCAAACATTTTGTGCATTCGGTCATTATTTGTCTGAATTACTAGAAAAAAAAGGCTACCAAAGGGCCATTCCAACAACGGAAATCGATCGAATGGATCCCCAAGGGGTCGCTCATTGGTGGCAGCAAGTAGGGGAGTTGCTTGGTATTCATACTGCGTCTGAATTATTTGAATACGATGACTATACGGTGGTGGCGAACGAATGCTTGAACCCAGGACAAGTGCATCGCTTGGCTCATCGAGTGACATTGTTTTGTGCCAATGCGCGCTACGAAGCCGGCGATCTATTGGCAGTACAGCCTGATCAAAAGGATGAGCACGAACGTCTGTACTCGATTGCATCCTACGAAGACAACACAATAGAGCTGTTAGTGCGTCAGCATATCCGTACGGATGGAACCATTGGGCTGGCGTCGGGGATGCTGAGTCAGTTGACACCTGGTAATCGTATTTCAGCCAGTGTGCGTGAGCATGTTACTTTCCACCCAAAGGAAAATGTACCATGGATTATGATTGCCGCAGGTACTGGACTGGCCCCCTTTATAAGCTTTTTAAAAAAACGCCAAGCGTCTCAAGACAAAGCACCATGTTGGTTATTTTTTGGTGAGCAATACGAAGAACATGATGACTATTTTGCACAAGATCTTCTTTCGCTCCAAGAGTTAGGAGTACTTAACCGGTTTGATCGAGCATGGTCACGCAGTGATGGGGTCTATGTTCCTAATCTGTTACAGCAGTCACGCAACGACATTCGACACTGGGTGACCGAACAGGGGGCGAATGTTTATGTGTGCGGCAGTCGAGAGGGATTCGGGCAGTCTGTTCTGATGACTCTGCAAGACATTCTTCCAGAACCACAATGGCAGTCTCAATTTCACACAGATTTGTATTAATCTCATCTCTGTTAGCCTGCTAATTAGATTGAAAGGGATTACTAGCTTTCCCGCTTAAACGGCAGCATTTCTTGGGTATCTTGATGATACTCGCGCACGGCTTGCGCTTCTTCTTCGCAGAAGTTGCCAATGGCGTCACGAAAGCCTTCGTGGGCGATGTAGTGAATGCTGTGACTGAAAACAGGCTCGAAGCCTCGGGCGATTTTGTGTTCCCCTTGGGTGCCTGGATCAAAATGCTGTAACCCTTTTTCCAGACAAAACTCGATGCCTTGGTAGTAACAGGCTTCAAAATGCAGGCAATCCACCTCTTCCATACAACCCCAATAGCGGCCATATAAAGAATGATCGTCGAAGAAACACCAAGAAGCGGCGATAGGCTCGTCGTTTTTATAGGCTTGAACTAAGAGAATCTGCTCGCCCATGGTTTCAGCTAACTGTGCGAAAAATTCGCGAGTCAAATAACCCTGTTGTCCGCGTTTGGCGTAAGTGGATTGATAGCACAGATAGAAAAAATCGATGTCGGCTGGGGTTAAGTCGCGGCCGATGGTTCGAGTCAGTGTGATGCCTTCCTTCGCGACTTTTTCGCGTTCCTTACGAGCAGTTTTGCGTTTGCGTGAAGAGAAGTGGGACAAGTAATCTTCCATGTCTTTATAACCACGGTTAAACCAGTGGAACTGACAGGAAATGCGCTGTACCAGATCTTTGTTTGATGCAAACAAGGCTGCGTGTTCTGGCTTGGTAAACAACAAATGCCAGCTGGAAAAGTCGCGTTCTTGATTCGCTTGGGTCATTAACTCCGCAAGCGCTGGGTACAGATGCGAGAACGGTACATCATCGCCTTTTGGATCAAGGTGTGAAAAAAGCCGCACGCCGGTCACTGGGGAGAACGGTATCGCCCAAATACGCTTTGGAAAGTAACGCATGCCGTAACGTTGGTAAGCATCCGCCCATGACCAGTCGAAGACAAATTCGCCTTGGGAGTGGGTTTTTAAATAGGTTGGAGCGATAGCGAGCGGACTGTCGTCATCGTCCATCACCAACAAGTATTCAGGATACCAGCCCGTTCCATCGCCGATGCTTTTGCTTTGTTCTAACGCCTGATGAAAAGCAAATTGCGCAAACGGATAACGCGTTTCCCCAATAGCCGCTTGCCATTTGGCTTCGCCTATTTGATCAACCGAATTGAACCACTGCACTTTCATACTGCTTTCCTTTATGAGAGCCCCTTGCGCGACGCTCAGTTAGCGGCTTCCATTTGCTGGCGCATCGACTCGACCAAACTGGCGGTGTCAGGGCGTACTTGTCGCCACAAATAAAACGCTTCGGCGGCTTGTCCAACCAGCATACCTAAACCATCTGCCCCGTCAGCGCCACGTTCATGCGCCCATTGTAAAAACACGGTTCGCTCTTTGCCGTACATCATGTCATAGCACCAGGTTTCGGGGCTCACTAATTCGTCTTTTAATGGCGGCAGACTGCCAGATAAACTCGCGGAGGTACCATTGATGATGACATCAAAAGCGCCTTCAAGCGCGTCAAAAGACGACGCCAGACAATCAAATTGATCCGCTAAAGCTTGGGCTTTTTCAAGAGTACGATTGGCGATGGTGACAGATTCTGGATTCTCCGCCAAAACAGGCTCAAGCACGCCTCGCACCGCGCCACCAGCGCCCAAAATAAGAATGCGTTTGCCGGTCAAGCTCTGCTTTTGGTTTTCGACAATGTCTCTCACCATGCCAATTCCGTCGGTATTGTCGCCGAACAGGTCGCCATTTTTGCCCATCAGCAAAGTATTCACCGCACCGGCTTGCTTTGCTCTTTGGCTTAAAATATCGCACATGGCATAGGCGCGTTCTTTAAACGGTACCGTCACGTTTAGGCCTTTGCCGTCTTTTTCAAAAAAGTCTCTGACTTGGTTTTCAAACTCGACCTCGTCACCCAACAAAGTCGAATACACCAACTCTTGTTTCGTTTGCTCTGCAAAATAGGTGTGAATACTGGGCGATTTACTGTGAGCAATGGGGTTTCCTGCAACGGCGTACTGATCCAAAATGCGTCCTCTTAACAACGTTAAACGGCGATAATCGCGCTATTTATTAACTCAATGTGACAAGATTAAGCCAATCTTTTGACGTCAGATAATAGTCGGTCAATTTGGCTTCTTCGCTGCCAGACTCCAGCTGATACTCGTATGTCCAGCGCACTTCAGGCGGTAAAGACATCAAGATAGATTCGGTTCGACCCAAGCCGCTTTGCAATCCGAAATGCGTGCCGCGGTCAAACACCAAGTTGAATTCAACATATCGACCACGACGATGCAATTGGAAGTCGCGCTGTTGTTCGGTAAACGGCAAGTCTTTGCGGCGCTTCAACACAGGTAAGTACGCCTCAGTGTAGGCGTTACCCACGGCCTGCATCATCGCAAAACATTGCTCAAAAGAACCTTCGTTAAAGTCATCGAAAAACAAACCGCCAATACCACGAGGCTCGCCACGGTGTTTCAAATAAAAGTATTCATCGCACCAAGTTTTAAAGCGAGCATAATACCCTTCGCCAAAGGGTTCAACGGCATTGAAAGCCGTTTGATGCCAATGGACACAGTCTTCATCAAATCCATAATAAGGAGTCAGATCAAACCCGCCACCAAACCACCAAACTGGCGCCATACCCTCTTTATACACAATGAATAAACGCACATTAGCATGGGAAGTGGGTGCAAATGGGTTATTGGGATGAATCACCAAAGACACCCCCATGGCTTCAAAACGACCACCCGCAAGTTCAGGGCGATCAGCAGTCGCAGACGGCGGAAGGTTATCGCCCATAACATGTGAAAAGTTCACCCCGCCTTTTTCGATCACATCGCCGCCCGCGATCACTCGCGTTCGTCCACCGCCGCCATTAGGGCGATCCCATGCGTCTTCTTTAAATCGTGCCGAAGGTTCAACGCTTTCTAAAGACGAACAAATATGATCTTGAAGAGACAGGAGATACGCTTTAACGGCTTGAACATCGAGATTCGTTTCCGTAGCGGGTGAACTTGCTGACATGAAATGCTCCATCTTGTTGTGTCTTGGATCGAATAAATAAAAACGGCCTACTCATTAAGGCCGTAGTTTACCACTGAAAAGACACGTATCGTGAAGGAACTCTTTAATAAAGACGCGAACCGTCTGGACGAGTGCGCAGTAAATTCAACACCCACATGTACTGTTCTGGGTGTTTAGAGATCATCGCTTCCAGCGCTTGGTTCATGATCAAGGCGTCCGTTTCTTCGCTGCCACTGGGGAAATTTTCCAAAGGAGGGGAGATAAACAATTCATACCGGCCAGTGTCGGCATTGTAAGCAGGGAGCATAGGAACGACTTTCGCATTGCTCAATTTTGCCAATTTCCCCAAGCCTTTCATGGTGGCTTTGTTTGCAGCAAAAAAAGGCGTGAACACTGAATGCTGGGCTCCCAAATCTTCATCTGGTAAGTAATACCCTAAATACCCCTCTTTGATAGAAGACATAAAGGGCTTAATACCCGCACTACGGCAATACACACGCGCATCGTAGCGGATGCGTTGTAAATGAATCAGCCAATTCAATATTGGATTTTTTTGGATGCGAATCATGGCAACAGTCTTATGACCTTTTGCCGTCAACATAACGCCCGCGTAATCAATGGCCCAACAATGCGGAACCAAAGCAATGACATTTTGATCACTATTCAAAAGCGGGAACAGATGCTCACCACCGATAATATTGCAACGATTTTCACAGTGTCGTTTACTGCGGACAATCAGCTCGCCATACGCAATGAAAAACTGCGCTGCCGTTTGAAAGCTTCTTTTTAGAAGGGTTTCACGCTCTTCCAGCGATTTATCCGGAAAGCATTGCTCCAAGTTAATACGAGCTCTTTTAAGCGCACCGCTTTTTGTATGCAGCAATCGACAGGCGATCCAGCTGGCCAACTTGTCGCGCCAACACACAGGTAAATACGCGATCAGTAACGCGAAAAACACGCCCAACCACGTCAGCCAATACTTAGGCAAAAGAAAACGCCACTCAAAAGTGGGATTGTATAAGTGCTTTTCGGCTGAACTCATTAAGCAAACTTTTCGCATGAATTATGAAAGCTTGATGATACATCAATCATAAAATGCCTCAAATTAATATCTTACTGGTTTTACTTATATCGACTGCGCCACTCAAACAAAGCTTTATCAAAGACATCGGGCTGATTCGTGCCTTGCACTAAAATCGAAGCGCCATGGAGACTAGCCAGTAATTGACTCCCTTGCATGAATCCTGCGTTTTTATCAACCTTATCCAAACGCACAAATACGTGAGTCAACCAATCTAAGATCAGCTGATAGAACGCGGCTAATTCAATACAAACCGCTTCAGGTAAAGTGGCCTTATTCGAGGTCAACATAGTACACAAGCTCATGTCATGCTGATCAACTATCTTGGCTTTAAAGCCATCGATGAATCCATTGATCATAATTTTTGGATCTAAGTTTTCGTCTGTTGGGTCGGGTAATTGTATAGAGAACGATTCGGTGTAACGAGCCATCACAGCAGAGACCAAGTCTCCTTTAGTCGGATAATGATAGTGAACACTCGCACTCTTGATACCCACTGCGTCAGCAATGTCTCGGAAGCTAAACGCGTTATAGCCACCTTATGACGACCCGCGAATTTTAGATTCAACCAGTGCACTGCAACTTGAACGTATCCCAGAACACTTATTAGTTCTCGGCGGCGGCATTATCGGTTTAAAAATGGCCACTGTTTATCAATCACTTGGCGCGAAAATCACCGTGGCGGAACTGGGTGAGCAAATCATGACTGGCGCAGACAAAGACCTAGTGCGTGTCTTCGAACAAGCAAACAAAGATCGCATGAGCTTTTTAACCAACACCCAAGTAACCGATATAGAAGCCACGCCAGAAGCGTTAAACGTTACCTTGAAGGACAAAGATGGCGAACGCCAGCTCGCTGTCGATGCAGTACTGGTTGCCGTTGGCCGCTCGCCTAATGGTAAAACCGCTGGCATTGCAGACATCGGCGTCAAATTAGACGAACGTGGTTTTGTATTGACTGATGATAAGTGCCAAACATCTGTACCCAATATTTATGCCATTGGCGATGTCACCCATGGCCCGATGCTGGCGCATAAAGCCTCTCACCAAGGCCATACCGCCGCCGAGGTGATTGCGGGTCACAAGGTCGATTTTCAACCGCTTGCTATTCCTTCTATTGCCTACACTTTTCCAGAAGTGGCTTGGGTTGGCTTGACCGAAACCGAAGCGAAAAAGCAGGATATTCCAGTTAAAACCGCCATTTTCCCATGGACAGCCAGCGGACGAGCCATTGCCTCTGGGGTAACCCAAGGCAAAACCAAACTCATTTATGACGAAGCAACAGAGCGCATCTTAGGTGCTGGAGTTGTTGGCTCCCACGCTGGAGAATTGCTCGGTGAACTGACCCTAGCCATCGAACTAGGTGCCACATTAGAAGACATCGCCTTAACCATCCACGCCCACCCAAGCCTGCACGAAACCGTCGGCTTAGCAGCGGAACTCGGTGCAGGGACGATTACCGACATGCCGAATAAGAAAGCAAAGAAGGTTAAGTAAACGTACTCAATCGTCCATATTACTTCATCCAATAAAAAGCCGACTCTCGTCGGCTTTTCCCATTACGGGAAAAATGAATTGCAATTTGCAATAGGCTTTCCCATAATGGGAAAGTTCAAGCAGGGAAAGCTAAACTTATGAGAATATTCACCAAAAGAACTCTAAGAAAATTTTGGGAACAAAAGGAATTTCAGGATTCTGAACAGCCACTAAAAGCATGGCACGATGAAGCAAAACATGCTTTATGGAAAACACCACACGATATAAAGGAGCAATATCGTAATGCGAGTGTCGTAAAAAATAACAAGGTAATCTTCAATATCCACGGAAATAAATACCGCTTAGTTGTTGAAATAGATTACGAGTGCTCTCACTGCTACGTACTGTTCGTAGGCACTCACAAACAATACGACAAAGTGGATATCAATTCACTTTAGTAGAGGTACTTTAAGTAAAGGAGAGAAAATGAATATTAAACCCATTAAAAACGATGACGATCTAGGCGCTGCTGTTTTGCGCATGCGTAGCCTACGTGGCGCTAAACCGAATACGCCAGAAGGCGATGAGATGGAAATTTTGGCGGCACTTGCCGAAGCCTATGAAGAGAAGCACCACGCTATCGATCCACCAGATCCAATCGAAGCCATTAAATTTCGCATGGAACAAATGAATTTAAAGGATACAGATCTAATCGAATATCTAGGTCAACGTAGTCGAGTCAGCGAGATCTTAAACAAAAAAAGACCGTTAAACCTAAGAATGATCCGCAGCTTGAATAAAGGTCTGCACATCCCTTTAGAATGCTTGATTAAAGACTATAGCTTAGACAATGAAAAAGCCGTTTGATCAAACGGCTTTTCTCTTTTACATATCATGAAATACAAGATCTAGTCTGAAATGCTTATCAACTCACATAAACGATATGTTGCTCGTCATCATAGCTAAAATTGAGAACTATCTGGATTTGGTTTGCTTCAAGGTGCAGCTTAGAAACAAGATCAAATGTGCCGTTTTCGGCTTTATTCGCCAGAGCTTTTAATTGCTTTTCCAACATCACCCAAGCGACTTCATCCCTTGCTTCATCAATTCCAACAAGCTCAATGGAATGCGTCCTCAACCAAGCAAAATACGCCATTGAATTCGCTTTAATATCCGTAGCATCATCAGCGTCTGAGACAAGGTAACTCAAACCCGATAGGGAAAGCTGCTGCGTCAAAAAAGCTTTCCACTGCTGCATAAACTGATCTAAATAGGGCAATGATCGCTCCTAGAATGAAATACATGACTTTACGCTATTTTATCTGTCTTTTTCCTTAACTCATCTTTCAGTTATTGACTCTTTTTTGCGCTAGGTATATTTTGGATACAAAATACATTTATCCAATAAGCGCTTAACATCCTGAAACATCGCAGAAGAGAACTCTAATTATGAACACAGCAGTATTTAACGGTGTAATGCCAGCTCTAATGACACCATGTAAAGCCGACCGTACACCAGATTACGACGCGTTAGTGAAGAAAGGCCATGAAATGATCGCGGCGGGTATGTCTGCCGTTGTCTATTGTGGTTCTATGGGAGATTGGCCGTTACTCACCGACGAACAACGTATGGAAGGCGTAGAGCGCCTGACTCAAGCAGGCATCCCTGTTGTGGTGGGCACGGGGGCGATCAATACAAAATCGGCGGTTGCACTTGCTGCACATGCACAAAAAGTGGGGGCAGCGGGTTTGATGGTCATTCCTCGCGTGTTGTCACGCGGCACTGTGATTGCGGCTCAACGTAACCACTTCAAAGCGATCTTAGAAGCCGCACCAGATGTGCCAGCCATCATTTACAACAGCCCAGTGTACGGCTTTGCAACACGCGCAGATTTGTTCTTCAGCCTGCGTTCTGAACACCCGAACCTGATCGGTTTCAAAGAATTTGGTGGCGACGCAGACCTACGTTATGCCGCGGAAAACATTACTTCTAAAGATGACGAAGTCTTGTTGATGGTGGGTGTGGATACGGCGGTATTCCACGGTTTCGTTAACTGCGGTGCAGTGGGTGCCATCACGGGTATCGGTACCGCGTTACCTAAAGAAGTGTTGTTGCTTGCCAATCTTTCTCGCCTGGCGGCGCAAGGCAATGCGGAAGCGCGTGTTCGCGCTAAAGAATTGGAAGAAGCATTCAGCGTTTTGGCGAGTTTTGACGAAGGCCCAGAATTGGTACTGTTCTTCAAATATCTACTTGTACTAAACGGTGAAGAAGAGTATCGCTTACACTTCAACGAAACGGATGAACTGAACGATGCTCAGCGCCACTACTGTGAGCAACAGTACTCGCTGTTCAAAGCTTGGTTTGCGGATTGGTCAAAACAAGGTGGAGTGCTGTCCAATATGCAGGTAACAGAATGCTAAAAATCGTCGATAGCCATACAGAAGGCGAACCGACCCGAGTAATTTTAGAAGGAGGCCCTGATCTTGGATCAGGGCCTTTGTCAGATCGGGCGAAACGTCTAGCAACAGAACATAAGGATTTTTACCGCTCCTTAGTAGTAGAGCCCTACGGACAAGAAGCCATGGTCGGCGCGCTATTGGTAGAGCCTACCGATCCGAGCTGTGTCACCGGAGTCATTTACTTCGATGCTGCGGCCGTTATTGGTATGTGTGGTCACGGCACCATTGGCCTAGCCGCCACGCTAGCTCATATTGGCAAGATCGGTGTCGGCACCCACAAGATCGAGACGCCAGTGGGCATTGTCGAAGTCACGTTAAGCGACAAAAACACCGTTACTGTGCAAAACATCGTAAGTTACCGCTTTAAGAAAGGCGTCGAGCTGGATGTAGAAGGCGTGGGTAAAGTGGTAGGGGACATTGCCTACGGCGGCAACTGGTTCTTTATTGTGGATGACAGTCCAACCCCCGTTCTGCCCAACAATATCCGCACCCTCACAGAAGTCGGCATTAAGGTTCGTGAAACCATCTATGCCAACGGCATCGAAGGGGAAAATGGCGGCATCATTGACCATATCGTGTTCTATGGTCCGGCGTTAACGGATAAGGGTCACACCCGTAACTTCGTCTTGTGTCCAGATGATGCCTACGACCGCTCCCCTTGTGGTACGGGTAGTTCAGCACGCTTGTCCTGTTTGGCGGCCGATAACCGTTTAGCGCCAGGTGAGGAAATTTACCAAGAAAGCACCATTGGTAGCGGCTACACCTTAAGTTACCAAACAGGTAGCAAAGCAGGCGGCATTATCCCTTCTATTACGGGGCAAGCATTTATTACTCGTGAAGCAAACATGGTCGTGAATCCCACAGACCCGCTGCGTCACGGGGTGACATTAACCGTGTGATGGCACACGGTTAATCGTTTTTGTATCGGATTTTTCTCGTTGAGATTGGCTGTGAGTGATTCACCTATGTACGACGTAATCGTCATTGGTGCCGGTATTATCGGCATCAGCAGTGCGTTAAAGCTGCAACAAGAAGGTAAGCGAGTTCTGGTGCTAGACAGTAAAGGCGTCGCCGCAGAAACCTCCGCAGGCAATGCGGGTGCGTTTGCCTTTGCCGATGTGATTCCATTAGCCACTCCCGGGATTATGCGCAAAGCCCCAAAATGGTTACTGGACCCACTGGGGCCTTTATCCATTCGTCCGGCTTATGCGTTCAAGATCATACCTTGGATGCTGCATTTCTGGCGCGCTAGTTGGAAAGACCGCTATGCTGCGGCGCTTAAAGCCCAAGCCGACTTGATGGAACTGTCAAAAGCCGCGTTAGAACGCCAGATCCAAGGGGTGAGTGGCGAGCATCTTATCCGTCGAGAAGGGCAATTGCAGCTTTATGAAGGTGAAGCAGAATTCAAGGCTGCCTTGCCAAGCTGGCAAATACGTAAATCGCATGGCGTACAATTTGAGTTATTGGAAAGCCCTGAAGCCATCGCCAACATCCAGCCAGGTATCGATCCGCGCTTTACCCATGCAGGCTTTACCCCAGAATGGAAAAACGTCGTCCACCCTAAAACTTGGACAGAGCATTTAGCCGATCACTTTTGCCGTCTGGGAGGCGCTATACAGATCGCTCAAGTCATGACCGTCAAACACCGTGATCATGACGTCGTCGTCTCCACTCAGGAACACAGCTATGAAGTCGGTCATGTGGTGCTGGCGGCAGGCGCTTGGTCGAAATCGTTAGCCCAGCAAATAGGGGACAGCATTCCGCTGGATACCGAACGAGGGTACAACACCACCTTACCAGCGGGTGCATTTGATTTAAAAACTCACATTACCTTTAGCAATCACGGTTTTGTCGTCACCAAAGCCGGTGACGGGGTACGAGTGGGAGGCGCGGTAGAGCTGGGGGGCTTAGAGCTGCCACCAAACTACCAGCGTTCAAAAGTGCTATTGGATAAAGCGGCGAAATTTTTACCCGGGTTAAACACTGAAAACGGCGTGCAATGGATGGGATTTCGGCCTTCCATGCCAGACAGTTTGCCCGTCATTAGCTACGCCAGCCAATCAACACGTATCGTTTATGCGTTTGGGCATGGGCATTTGGGACTTACCCAATCTGCAGGCACCGCAGAACTGGTGGCCGAATTAATTAACGAAAAAGCGCCGAGTATCCCAATAGAGGCTTACCGTGCACAACGCTTCAAATAACGCAGCCCCATGATATCGTTTGCATCAAACCATGGCGTTTTATAAAAATTAGGGAGACCAAATGAGCGACAACATTACACTGAGCTTGGAAGAAGTCCGTGAGTTAAGTAATTCTGTGCTTACCAGCAATGGCTTCAATGACGCTCATGCTCAAGCCATTACCGATATTATTTACACCAATCAATTAGGCGATTGTCATTCCCATGGTTTGTATCGTTTGTTTATGTGTGCCGAGAGCATTAGGTCGGGGCGCGCCAGTGGGACAGCGACTCCGATCATTACGGATACTGGCCCCTCTGTCGTGCGGGCAGACGCAAACGACGGTATTTCATTGTTGGCCATGAAAGCCGCCATGCCATTGTTAATCGAAAAAGCAAAGAAGAACGGGGTCGCCGCGTTGGCCATTAATCGCTGCTTCCACTTCTCGGCACTTTGGCCTGAAGTGGAAATGCTCTCTGAAGCAGGCTTAGCAGGCATGGCCATGTTGCCAAGTCATGCTTGGGTAGCACCTGCTGGCGGTAAGCGCGGTTTATTGGGAACCAATCCTTTTGCTTTTAGTTGGCCGCGGGCTGGCAAAGCGCCGTTTACCTTTGATTTCGCCACCAGCCAATTCGCAAGAGGTGAAATTGAACTGTACCGCCGTGCCGGTAAGCCGTTGCCCGAAGGTGTGGCCATCGACAAAGACGGTCATCCCACCACAGACGCGGAAGCCGCAATGAACGGCGCGATGTTGACGTTTGGTGGACACAAAGGGTCGGCGTTGTCGCTGATGATTGAATTAATGGCAGGGCCATTAATTGATGACCTAACCAGCAAAGAGAGCATGGAAGCAGCCGGAGGCAAGCCAGAAGCACCGTATCACGGTGAAATCATTCTCGCCTTTGACCCAAACATGCTCAGCGGAGGTCGCGTAGCAGAAAACAATGACCGCGCAGAACGCCTGTTTGCCGATGTGATCGACCAAGGCGCGCGTTTGCCATCTCAACGTCGTCAAGCCGCACAGGCGTTCAACTTAGAGCGCAACGCACTCGAGATTCCACGGGCACTGTACGACGATTTGCTCAAACTGAAAAAATAGCGCGCTAAAGAATGAAAGGGGTAAACAAAAAGCGGCATTGGGAGACCAAGACCGCTTTTTTTTCGCCCAAGGAAGCGCCCTTGTTAACGCAAATCAGCAGGCAATAACGCCGCTGGAATGTCCTGGAAACACACAGGACGCAAGAAACGACGAATGGCCATTGTGCCCACCGATGTCGCCCCAAAGTTTGTTGAGGCAGGGTAAGGGCCGCCATGCACCATGGTGTCACACACTTCGACACCAGTAGGAAACGCATTGGCTAATATTCGCCCCGCTTTGCGTTCTAACACTGGCATGAAGGCCTGAGCCGTTTCGACGTCGGCATCGTCTAGGTGCAACGTGCAGGTAAGCTGACCTTGTAAGTGTTTCGCGACGTTCAACATATCATCCACACTGTCCGCCAACACCACAACTCCCAACGGGCCGAACACTTCTTCGGCTAGATCTTCATTGGCCAACCATTCGGTCGCTGTGGTGGTGTACAAATAGGGCGTTGCATTGCGCAAATCACAGCTGGTCGAAAGCACTTCGCGTACACCAGCGCTGGCGGCAATGCGCTGTTGCCCAACACGATACGCTTCGGCGATCCCTTCCGTTAGCATGGTTTGAGAAGGTACAGTTGATAAAGCTTCTTTCGTTGCGGATACAAATGTGTCAGCGTCCGATCCCGCTAATAGAACCGCAATCCCCGGATTCGTACAGAACTGACCCGCGCCCATGGTTAATGAACCCGCCCAGCCTTTTGCCAATGCTTCGCCACGCTGTGAAACGGCATTAGGAAACAAGAACATAGGGTTGACGGAGCCGAGCTCACCAAAGAAAGGAATGGGCTCTTGGCGCGCCGCACACAAATCGAATAGGGCTCGTCCACCCGCCAAGGATCCCGTAAAACCAACCGCTTTAATCAGTGGGTGCGTTACCAATGCGGTGCCCACATCACGGCTACCGCCTTGAATTAAACTGAAAACCCCCGCTGGTATGGCGCATGCTTTCATCGCGGCATGAATGGCTTCCGCTATGATCTCACCCGTTCCAGGGTGAGCACTGTGGCCTTTCACCACAACAGGACAGCCTGCCGCTAACGCCGAAGCGGTATCGCCCCCCGCTGTCGAAAAGGCAAGAGGGAAGTTGGATGCGCCAAACACCGCAACAGGGCCAATCGGTCGCTGCATCAAACGCAGTTCAGCGCGTGGTAATGGCTGTCGATCTGGCAAGGCTTGGTCATGGCGGCGATCTAAATAGTCACCATCCAAAATATGCTGAGCAAACAAACGCAACTGGCCACAAGTACGGCCTCGCTCGCCTTGCAAACGGGCTTCTGGTAGGCCAGTTTCGGAAGTGCCGATTGCGGTAATGGCATCACCACGAGCGTCAATTTCGTCCGCAATGGCGTGTAAAAAGGCCGCGCGTTTTTCACGTGACAGTCCACTGTATTCATAAAAAGCGCCTTCTGCTGCCGTGACCGCTGTATTAACTTGGTCAACCGTACCCTTTGAAAAAGAATAAGCAGCACCGTGCGCTGGGGAGGACTGAAACTGCTGCTCTGAGCTTACCCATTGACCAGCAATTAAGTGTTTTCCGTGGGGAGTAAAAGTCATGAAACCCTCGTTTTTTAATGAATCGGTTATATTTGTATTTTGTATCCAATTTTAACTGAGTCAATTGTTCACTATTTTTGCGCCGATGACAAGACCACCTATAGCCCCGCCATCAAAAGCAAAGAATGGAACAGAGAGTTGAATTATGACGTGCGGGTTTGTTTTACCAGTGCCATGACTTGGTCTTTGGTATTCACCAAATGACGGCGTAGTTGCTCTGTTGCACTGGCTACGTCACGTTGGCGTGCCAGTTCAAGCAACCGGTGGTGGTCGAGACTGGCATTATCGCGGTTGTCTAATTTGTCGATGTGCATACTGACGTAACGGTTGGCTTGCAAGGTCACTCTTGCTAACAACACTTCGGTCAAATGACGCCCAGCGGCTTCATAGAGTTTGCCATGGTACGTGGCGTTAAGAGGCCCCCAATCCGCAATATTACCGGTTTTGTAAGACACATCCATCGACTCTAGTATTGCTTCGCATTCGGCAAAATGCGCCTCGGTCATGTTGGGGATAGAACGTTGAAAAAGATCCACTTCGAGCATAATGCGGACATCAAAAATTTCCGCAATTTCGTCCATTGAATGTTTAGTAACGGTCGCACCGCGATTGTTTTGGAAAACCACCAGCCCTTCTGAATCCAGACGTTTTAGCGCTTCTCGAACTGGCATACGCGACACATCGTATTCCTCGGCGAGCAGCTCTTGACGGATCAAGGTGCCTTCTTCTAAGTCACCACTCAGAATGCGTTTACGCAGATCCGCCACAATAACATCAGGCAAACTTTGGCGAACAACCGCTCTTTTTTGTGCCAATTTCATACCCTCTCTTAGTTCTAGTAGGCTGTTTTTATTGGCCAAACAGCACGGCAAATAATGACCGTATTATACTCAAAAATCGCTTAATGACGACGAAAGCCACGCTTTTCTGCTCAATTCCCTTGGCCGATGTGTTTATACCTACACGGGGGTATTTCACACAGCCCGTGTCATCGCACAAAATCCCTATAACATGATGGTTTTATCGCAATGAAATAAGACGCCTTTCACAATGTTTGAACACCATCAAACATTGAGTTGATAGCTTCTCATTTTTCAAACTGTTGTCATTGCCTACTATCGATTGATATTAAAAGTGCTAAGTTAATAAACGCAGTTCTTAACTAACGATCCTTATTCAGCCAAGTCTGGAGTACCTTATGAAAGCAGTACTATCTCAGCCCTCTTTACTCAAAAGCCACTCGTACATTGGTGGTGAATGGGTTGATGCTAAATCTGGCAAGACCTTCGCCATTACTAACCCAGCGAATGGCGAACACCTGATTGACGTTGCCGATTTAGGGGCAGAAGAGACAACCAACGCCGTTGAAGCGGCTGAAAAAGCACAGAAAGAATGGCAAGGCCGCACGGCCAAAGAACGTGCGACGTTATTGCGTCGTTGGAACCAGCTGATTCTGGACAACCAAGACGACCTGGCGACCTTAATGACATTAGAGCAAGGCAAACCGTTTGCCGAAGCCAAAGGCGAAGTGGCTTATGGTGCGTCTTTCATTGACTGGTTTGCCGACGAAGCACGCCGTTTAAACGGTGATGTGATTCCGACGTTTGCTAAAGACAAGCGCGTTTTGACCATCAAGCAACCCATCGGCGTTGTGGCGGCCATCACGCCTTGGAACTTCCCAATTGCCATGATCACACGTAAAGCCGGCCCCGCGTTGGCGGCAGGTTGTGCGATTGTTATCAAACCGTCTGACGAAACGCCTTTGTGCGCCTTGGCACTAGCTGAACTGGCACATCAGGCAGGCATTCCAGCCGGCGTATTGAACGTGGTGGTTGGTAAAGACGCGAAAGCCATTGGTGGTGTATTAACCGGCCATCCAACAGTGCGTAAGTTGTCTTTCACCGGTTCTACGCCTGTGGGTAAATTATTGCTGTCTCAGTGCGCGCAAACGGTAAAACGCACGTCAATGGAGCTAGGTGGCAACGCACCTTTCATCGTGTTTGATGATGCTGATCTAGACGCCGCTGTCGAAGGCGCGATTGCTTCTAAATACCGTAACGCTGGCCAAACCTGTGTTTGCGCAAACCGAATTTTGGTTCAAGAAGGCGTGTACGATGCTTTTGCTGAAAAATTAGCAAAACGCGTAGCAACCTTTAAAACAGGCGACGGTTTTGCAGAAGGCGTCAACATTGGCCCACTGATCAATCCCGCTGCGATCAGCAAAGTAGAGCAACTTGTTGGTGACGCGGTAGCAAAAGGCGCGAAAGCCTTAATCGGTGGATCAAAAGCCTCTGCGGCGGGCGCTCAGTTTTTCGAACCGACAATTTTAACTGGTGTTACTGAAGACATGGACATCTTCTCTAATGAGATTTTTGGTCCTGTTGCACCCTTGTTTAAGTTTAAAACCGAAGACGAAGCCGTTGCCATGGCAAACAATACCCCATTTGGCTTGGCATCGTACTTCTATTCCCAAAATCTAGGTCGTATTTGGCGTGTATCAGAAGCCTTGGAGTACGGCATGGTGGGTATCAACGAGGGGATTATTTCCAGTGAAGTGGCACCATTCGGCGGTGTGAAAGAGTCCGGCAGTGGCCGTGAAGGTTCGCAATACGGCATCGACGAATACGTTGAAATCAAATACTTGTGCATGGGCGGATTAGCGTAGTTTTTCCTATTGAGATGAACAACTAAGCAAAACGACTTTTAACGCTTAAGACATTTAAAACCCAAACAAAGAACACGCTCAAAAGGTGAAAAACAAATGAACAACGCTGATCTACAAAAACGCAAAGAAAGTGCGATCGCTCGTGGCCAAGGCAACATGGCTCCCGTTTACGTTGACCGTGCCGTCAATGCAGAAATTTGGGACGTGGAAGGCAAACGCCATATCGATTTTGGTGCTGGTATCGCCGTCGTAAACACAGGCCATAATCACCCTAAAGTGAAAGCGGCCGTACAAGCGCAACTTGAACGCTTTACACACACTTGCGTGATGGTTAGCCCATACGAATCTGCTGTTGCTTTGGCGGAAAAGCTAAACGCAGCGGCGCCAGGTAACACGCCGAAAAAATCGATCTTCGTAACAACGGGCGCTGAAGCCGTTGAAAACTGCGTAAAAATCGCGCGTGCTTACACGGGTCGTCCAGGCATCATCGCGTTCAACGGTGGCTTCCACGGCCGTACCAACATGACCATGGGTCTTACGGGTAAAGTAAACCCTTACAAAATCGGCTTTGGTCCTTTCCCAAGCGATATTTTCCATGTTCCTTACCCAAATGACTACTTAGGAATCACTGAAGAACAAGCACTTGCTGATCTTCAAATGCGCTTTACGTGCGATATCGAAGCGTCTCGCGTTGCGGCGATTATCATTGAGCCAGTACAAGGTGAGGGCGGTTTCTACCAAGCGTCTGCCAGCTTCCTACAAAAGCTTCGTACATTGTGTGACGAGCACGGCATGTTGTTGATTTTGGATGAAATCCAAGCGGGCTTTGCCCGAACAGGTACTATGTTCTGCCACGAACAAGCGGGCATTGAAGCGGACTTGATGACGGCGGCGAAAGGCATCGCGGGCGGTTTCCCAATTGCCGCCGTTGTCGGTAAAGCAGACATTATGGACGCCCCCATTCCTGGCGGTCTAGGTGGCACTTACGGCGGTTCTCCGGTGGGTTGTGCAGCCGGTCTTGCGGTGTTTGATGTGATTGAAGAAGAGAAACTGTGCGACCGCGCCGTGGAAGTGGGCGCTCACTTCGTTAAGCACCTGAAAGAAATGCAAGCGGAGTACCCACAGATCATTGGCGAAGTACGTAATGCGGGCGCGATGATCGCGGTCGAATTCGTTCACGATGGCGATGTGAACAAGCCGTACCCAGAGCTTGCTAAGAAATTATCGGCCAAAGCCGCTGAAAACGGCTTAGTTTTATTGTCTTGTGGTATTCGCGGTAACGTTATTCGTTTCCTACCTGCGTTAACCATCGAAATGGACATCATTGACGAAGGCATGGACATCTTTAAACGCTGCTTCAAAGAGCTTGTTTAAACCGTCCTGAAGGCAATAAAAAACGCCGCGCTGGAAACCCAGCGCGGCGTTTTCATTTTTATCACAGGCTAGTTGTTGGGTCGGTAATCACTGACCATTTTTTGCAGCAACACAACACGTTCAAACGGCACGCCTTTGACCTTTTGGTTCATGGTTGCCACCGCCGATTTGAAAGTCAGCAAATCCTCTTCTGTGGGGTGATAAACCTCCATGCCAGCCGCCATTAATGCTTTGTGGTGGGCTTCTTCAGACTGATTCACCCATTGGAAAACGTCCTTTTGTGCCTCAATTGACGACGCAGAAAATTGCGCTTTTTCCTCCTTGGTCAAATTGTCCCACCAATATTGCGACGCTAAGACGAGGCGTGCGGACATCATCACTTTAGCATCGGTGAAATATTTCAGTAATTCCGTGTGTTTAAAGATGATCGGAACGGGAGACGCATTTAAGTAGCCATCGGCAATACCAAGACGCAACGCATTCGGTACTTCAGAAAACGGAATCAATACCCCCGATGCGCCCATCATTTGAAAAATAGTCAGCTGATTCGTATCCAGTGCCCTCATTCGTAACCCAGACATGTCAGCAACGGTTTTCACTAGGTGCTCGTTATTGAAAATCCCCAAGAAGGCTCCCGTTGGAATCACCGCCAATACACGCAATCCTTCACTGCTCAAACGACGGTTTATACTGTCTAAATAGCCACTGTTGATGAAAAAATTGTATTGGTGGTCTGTATTGATAAATGTATAGGGGAGTTGCAAAACCTGCATTTCAGGCACAAATTGCGCCGCTGAGGAATACTGGGACATAGAGATATCCAGCGTCCCAGCGCGAACTTTATTAAGGCGCGTACTTTCGTCGCCCACAGAATTGCGCGGATAAGATTCGGTTTGCCAGCCCTTATCATTCAAGGATTGAAGTAAATTATCAACATAGCGATATGTTCCCGAATTCTCTCTGTCTGGAGCCGTATCCAACGCCACGCTTACTGACGAGGCATTGGCTGATAACGCAGTGAGTAAAGCGGACGCCAACACGAGTACTTTTTTCATAATAGTCGCCTGTTTATTCGCACATGAAAGCAAAGAAGCAAAGAAGCAAAGAAGCAAAGAAGCAAAGAAGCAAAGAAGCATTTAAAGTATAGATCGTCATTCAGCGTTTTGGTTCTGATCCGGATCAACAAAGTCGCCATACTGATCTGCGCTCAATACGGAGCGACCATCAACTCTTCGACCGTTTGACGCAATACCTTGAGAAACAGTTCACGGGGTTTATTGGGTTGCGTGGTTTTCTTGCAAATCACGGCCACACCGAGCGTGTAGGAGCGTTGCTCTGGCGCGACAGCAACTATTTTTCCCGATGTGACATACGGTTCAGCGTAGAGCTTAGGCAAGAATCCTATGTATCGACCCGATAAAATCAGTGCTAGGCGACTGTCGTAGAAATACGAAATTGCCGTTAAATTCATTTGCGAAATTTGTTCACTGACCGCTTCGTGTGGCTTTAAACCGGCATGAGTTGCTGGGAACTGATCCGCTTGCACTTCTTGGTCTGCCACTGACATCGTCGCTAAAGGATGATCTTTACCGCAATAAAGGTAGCAGTCATCGCTGTATAAATGCACGTAGCTTAAGCCGTCCAACTTACGATGATAGGGAATGAACCCAATGTCGGCTTCGTCGTTCAATATCATGCGTTCGATATTGGACATCGAAGACACGTTGGTGGTGATCAGGACTTCTGGGGCTTCGGTAGAGAAACGTTGAATCAATTCAGGGAAATGGCTACGAGGGTCAAGGCTGACTTTGTCGGAAAGAGCAAGACGCAGTTTGCCGGTGAGGCTGGCATTTAAGTTGTTTACTGTCGTGCGAAACGCATCCAGTGATTCCAGAAGGTTTTCAGTCATTTTGTAAATAATGACGCCTTCTTCTGTCAGAGAAAAACCGCCGCGTCCACGTTTACACAGTACAAGGTTTAAGCGCGCTTCTAGATTGGAAATATGCAGGCTGATGGTTGATCGACCAATGTTCAGAGAGGTTTCAGCCGCCGAAAAGCCACCGCAATCCACGACCGTTTTAAAGACTTTTAGCTGCTTAATTTCATAATCACCGACCTGACCCAGCGAATAGTTTTGTACATTCATTGCCTTTCTCCATCCGTACCGACATGCATTTTATTCTTACGAAGCTATGAAACCAATATTCGTTTGCGCGATACACGTAATGGCTATGATACGACGACTGTCCGCCGCACCGTTATAAATGACTGTCGTAATTTAGTTCGTTGATTCTCTAACTTTACATTGATTTATTCCACTTTCATCCCTCTTTCTGCTTCTTTATGGTTACAAAGGTCGGTTACCACGCAAGCAGCGAATGAATGGTTGCGCTGCTTAATCTCCCAGATAAGCGGTAGCCGCTTGGTTATACCTTACAAATTCAGGCTGACTGCTCGTCTGAATGTTGTTCTTCCAGCTCGTTTTTTTGGCCTGTTTGTCTTGATGAGATGAACAGGCTTTTTTTGTCGTAGAAAAGGATCCACAGGGGATTGCTATGCCTATTGCGTTATCTGTTCGTCAAAAGCTGATTGCTATCGTTGTACTTGTCAGCGTGGGCTACGCGGGATTCGGGGCGTATTCGGTTTATAACTTGTCCCAAATTTCCAGCGCGTCAAATAACGCCAGTGAATTAAATCGTCTGACGACCCAGGTCAAAGAAGTCGAGATCGCCTTTCTGAAGTTTGAGCGAGAAATGGCGGCCTTGTCGCCCGCCAATGTTGACCTTCTCCAGCACACATTGGACACCATCAAGCAAAACACAGCGGCTGGTTTTTCCATTCAAGAGGACTTGATAGACCAAAAAGGCAAGGCGCTCTTAGCGACCAGCCAAACCTTACAACCAGAATACTTGTCTGCGCTCGAAAGTAACGTGCAAGACCTCATCGAATTGGGTCTAAGCAGTGAACAAGGGCTGTTAGGCGCACTGAATCAATCGGCACACGCGCTTGCGGAACAGCTCAAAGCCTTAGCAAGTTTTGCATCCAGTTTTAAAGAAGTCAGAACCAAGGAAAAAGACTTCCTAGCTTACAGCGATGCCGAACATCAAGTCGCACTGCAGTCCGCTATCCAAGCCCTAAAAACAAACGTCGATAACATCGGCTTCGGCGACGTATTTAACCCTATGATCCAGACCTATGAAGACGCCTTGTCCCCCGTGATCGCGCTGTCCATTAAAATCCAAGCGCAACATAAAACATTGGCCTTATTAAGCAATCAATACACTCAGTCCATGGACGCAAGTGCGGCGTATTTGCAGAACACCTTACTCGCCAATGCTCAAGCTCAATCCTTAGAAACGGCTCAACAAGCCAGACAGTCATTGGTGATTGCTTGTATTTTGCTGGCACTGGCCATCGGCCTTGTGCTGACGACCGTAATTCGCTCTTTGAACCGTAATTTGAACGCTGTCTTAGTGGTACTAAATGAGGTGGCGCAAGGCAAACTCCGACCTCGTCCACAACATCTACCAAACCAAAAACCTGACGAGTTCCAGCAGTTATTTATTGCCACCAATCAAATGTCCCACGATTTGCGTTTATTGATTGGCCACTTGGTGAGCAGCAACGAGAAGCTGGTCATCAGTGCGGATGAATTAGACAGTGGCATTCAAATCATTGTCAGCGGCAGCGAACGCATTCGAGATCGCAGCAACACCTTAGCCGCTTCGACAGAAGAAATTTCAGCGACCGCCGACACGGTACAAACCATGACGCAAGCGGTTCAAAGTGTGGCGAACCTCGCGTATGAATCGGCGACCAGCGGGGTCAATGTTATGCGCGACGCCATGTCCAGCATCAGTGATGTGGCGAGTACCATTCAAGACACCAATGAGCGCGTGGCACGATTGGGAGCGCTGTCGAAAGAAATTGACGTCGTCATCGAACTTATCGTCGGTGTTGCCGAACAAACCAGTTTGCTGGCGTTAAACGCAGCGATTGAAGCCGCTCGCGCCGGTGAAGCAGGGCGGGGCTTTGCCGTTGTGGCTGACGAGGTAAAAACCTTGTCCGAACAAACCGTGAAAGCGTCCGGTGATATCACGGCAAAAGTGGAAAACATTCAAAAAGAAACCCAAGCGGTTATCGATGCCATGAACCTAAGTTTAACCAAAGTAGAACGCAGCAAGGAACAAGGCGAACACGCGGTCATCACCATTCATCAAATCGAGAAAAACACCCTAGAAGCAATGAACAACACGCAAGAAATCACCCAAGCGATCCATGAGGTGGCTCTGACGACGGCACAGATGGCGCAAGACATGGACATCATCGCTCACGACATCAAAGACAATCACATTGCAACCCAGTCAATTCAGATGGCCAATAAAAATGTTCACCACCAAACAAAAGAATTGGCGAACCAGATACAAGGCTTTGACGTCGCATAGAGCGACTTTTTAGGAGCAGACTCGCTATCGAGCAAAATCCCGCACAAAATTGGTGCGGGCTTGCCGTATTGTTCGAGGAGAACGGTCGTTTCTCTAAAAAGGTAAAAAAAGTGCACGTTTTCAACATTATAGATAAAATAACGTCACGTTATTGATGAGCCACCTTCAACATTAACTTGCACCAATATTGTGCGTTGCGCGCAATTTGAGTGCGGCCATTTCCCTTAGTAGCCTGATTTTTAAGGGCTTTTGAATTTTTTGATTGTTTGATACCCACAAAACTTTAGATAGATTTTGCGTGCTTTAACGCACGAAGCCTTTTTGAAAGTATCGAACACAAGTTATCGCGTCAGTCAGACGTGATCTTTTTATGCACTTTTTGCTCTCGAGGTAGCTCAATGATTAATACGATACTAAAAGTAAAAAAACGATTGGTGGCGAGTTCTCTAGCAGTCACTTTAGGTCTTGGCGTAATGGCTTCTTCCGCCGCTCAGGCCGCTGACTATAACTGGCGCTTTGCCAACCTATACAGTCGTGGCTCTGCCTTCGGTGCTGTGTACGAAGATTTGGCAAAAAACATTGAGACTATGTCTGACGGCCGCATCAAAGTACAAGTATTGTACGATGGTGAAGGTGTGGGTTCTTCTGGTATTTTTGGTGCCGTGAAAACAGGCCTAATCACCATGGGTGCGACTTTCCAATCTTTGAACGCAGGCGAACTGCCAGCAGGCTTGGTTGAGATCGGTCTACCAGGTGGCACAAGCGACGTTGGTGAACTGACAACCTTGTTCCAACAAAAAGGCTGGGCGCCAATCCTTAAAAAAGCGTACGGCGAACAAGGTCTAGTTTGGCTTGACCCTTACATTCAGCCAGCGGTTTACGTTATCACTAAAGAGCCAATCAACTCTGTTGCTGATTTCCAAGGTTTGAAAATTCGTGCACCAGGCGCATACGGTAAGTTCCTTCGCAACCTAGGCGCTTCTCCGGTGTCACTTGCTTGGTCTGAAATTTACACGTCTTTATCTACTGGTGTAATCGACGGTTCTATCGGATCTAACATGATCGATCACCGCGACGGCAACCACGTTGAAGTAGCGAAATACATGTACCCACTTCCACTAGCTGGCGCACAAGTGTTACCTATTATCGTAAACCAAAGCGCTTGGAACAAACTGCCAGCTGACCTACAAGCGATTGTAAAAGCCGCAACAACGGTTCACGCACAAGAGCAAATGACCAAGTCTAAACTTTGGGAATCTGAAGCCGTTGCCGACATGGAAGCAAAAGGTCTTCAGTGGAGCCCTGAGCCAAGTGCTGCCGACAAAGCCGCATGGAAAGACGCGGGTTCTAAACTTTGGGATGAGTACGCCGCTGCAGACAAATACAGCAAAGAGTTGATTGACGTTCTACGCAAAGAACAGAAATAATTGACTCAGCAATAACTAAAACGGCCTTCATTAAGAAGGCCGTTTTACTTTTCCGATTCATCCTGACAGGTACAAAACAATGATAATGACTGCGATTAGGCGCTATTGTCTTGGAGTCCACGCGTTGGTGGCTTTCATTGGGAATTCCGTTTCCTATCTTATGCCAGTATTAGCCTTTGTCGTGGCGTTCGAGGTTTTCTCTCGTTACCTCTTAGACAGCCCGACTATTTGGGCCTACGACACCTCTTTATTTATCTTTGGCTATATTGCGGCATTAGGCGGTGCTTATGCTCAACAGCAACGCGCTCACATCAATGTGGATATCCTTTACAACAAAGTTTCAGCTCGGACGAAAAGCATATTTAACCTATTTTCATTCGCCCTTGCCATGTTCTTCATGGTGATCGTTTGCAAAATGAGCATAGGTAAGTTTGAAGAAGCGCTCCAGTTTAACTATCGACGTCAAAGTGAATGGGCTCCGCACATGCATCATTATTGGTTAATGATGGCCATTGCCAGCGTGCTGCTTATTTTACAGCTTTCCAGCGATTGGATTGATTCCTTACACCAAGCCATTACTGGCAAACCTTTGTTGCCAAAAGCACCGTCCGAACAAGAGGAAAGCGCACAATGATTAGCATTGAATTATTAACAGGCATTCTCTTTGCCTGCATCATCGCGTCGTTTGCCTTAGGTGCGCCTGTTGGTTTGGCGCTTGGCGGTATCGCCATGGGCATAGGTTACATGACTTGGGGCGATGCGCTCTTTAATGTCATTCCGACCACCCTAGAATCCACCCATTTCAGTTTTATTCTGTTGGCTATCCCTTTGTACATTTACATGGGGCAATTGCTCACTCGCTCTGGTATTGGCGACGCTATGTTCGCCGCGAGTCAAATGCTCATCGGCCGTGTGCGCGGTTCATTGGCGATTAGCGTCATCGTGGTATGTTCGATGATTGGTGCCATGGTGGGTATCATTGGCGCAGGTATCATGACGTCTGGCAGTATCGCACTGCGTCCTATGTTGGAACGTGGCTACGATAAACGCCTCGCACTTGGCGTTATTATGGCTGGCGGCGGCTTAGGGATTTTGATTCCACCTAGCATTCCAATGATCATGTTTGCATCGTCTACACAAAACTCCGTAGGGCGCATGTTTATCGGTGCCTTGATTCCAGCGCTGATCACCATCATTTTGCTGATCGCTTATGTGGTGATTTCCTGTAAGTTGAACCCAAAGCGCGCGCCGATGGATGTAGTGCCAGAAGTTCAACCAACGCCAAAAGAAAAATTCCTCACCGCGCGTGACGGTTTGTTGTCTCTGCTGCTGATCGTTGCCGTACTTGGTAGCATTATCATGGGCATTGCGACACCAACAGAATCTGGTGCTATCGGTGTCGTTGGCGCGATTGTTCTGGCGATTTTCTTTAAGCGCTTCAAGCCACGTATGGTACAAAAAGCGGGGATGCAAGCCGCATTGCTGGTCAGTGTGGCGATGTGGATTATTGTTGGCGCGTCCGTGTTCAGTAACTTCCATTTGCTGATGGGCGTTCAAAACATGGTTGCGGGTTTCACCCAAGATTTGGGTTTACCACCGATTGTCGTCATCATGTTGTTCCAATTGATCATGTTATTGCTGGGCTTCATTATCGATGAATTTATCATCGTCCTAATGTGTGCGCCTATCTTCACACCTATTGCTGTGTCGCTTGGCTACGATCCAATTTGGTTTGGTATCTTAATGATTCTTAACATTGAGATCGCCGTACAAACGCCGCCTTATGGTTTTGCCTTGTTCTACCTAAAAGGCATTGCGCCTCCGGGCATCACCATGTTGGATATCTACAAATCTATCCTACCCTTTGTACTGTTAAAACTCTTGGTTCTTGTCATCGTGATGATGTTCCCAGAATTGGTTACTTGGTTACCTAGCCAACTAATGGATGGTTAAAGCCAATACCTTTTAGCAGCACAACAATAAAAAGGCGACTCATTCCAATGGAGTCGCCTTTTTTATTTCAGTTTGCTCGGTGGTTTACGTAGGTTAATAACGCTTCAAGATAATCGCTGCGTTTACACCGCCAAAACCAAAGCCATTACACAGAACATAATCGACACTTTTTTCACGTGAAACCAATGGGATAAGATCCAAATCGGCCATGGTGTCTTCTGGATTTTCAAGGTTGAGCGTCGGAGGCAAGATACCTGACATTAGCGCCTGAGCACTGAAAATGGTTTCCACGCCACCGGCCGCACCAAGCAAATGACCCGTCGCCGATTTCGTCGAAGATATTGCTACGTCTGTGACTTTTTCACCAAACACACGGCGTAGGGCATTAATCTCCCCACGATCCCCAACAGGCGTCGATGTCGCATGAGCATTCACATAGCCAATCTGATCAGACGAAATACCTGCCATGTTGAGCGCCGTTTGCATAGCGCGAGCCGCACCTTCGCCACTTTCTGGCCCCGATGTCAGATGGTAAGCATCCGCACTGGTGCCATAGCCAACGATCTCTGCCAATGGTGTCGCGCCTCGTGCTAGCGCATGTTCAAGGGTTTCTAGTACGACCAAGCCAGCGCCTTCGCCCATGACAAAACCTTCACGGTCTTTATCAAAAGGACGAGACGCTTTTGCTGGGTCATCATTGCGTGTAGACAATGCCTTCAAAGCACCAAAGCCCGCCAAAGACAAGGGATCGATACAGGCTTCGGTACCGCCCGCTAGAGCCACTTTCGCTTCTCCCGTACGCAGCAGACGCATTGCGTCACCAATCGCTTGTACACCCGCTGCACACGCGGTTACTGGTGTGCCAATCGGCCCTTTAAAACCGTATTTAATCGAAACGTTACCCGCTGCTAGATTGGCAAGAAACGCAGGAACCGTGAAAGGCGACAAACGTCGAGCGCCTTGCTCCTTCAAAATAGAGTGCGCATGCGTGATGGTCGGCAAGCCACCAATGCCTGTTGCAATGATGGTGGCAGTGGCTTCTTGGTCTTCCGCCGTTGTAGGTCGCCAATTGGCTTGGGTTAACGCTTCTTCGGCGGCAGCCAAAGCAAATAAGGTAAACAGATCTACACGTTTACGATCTTTAGGGGACAGATAGTCCGATTCATCTAAACCGTTGTCTTGCTCGTGATGGCTGGGGACTTGACCGGCAATATGGGTTGAAAGCCCTTCAGTCATTTCCATTAGTAGGGCACGAACACCGGATTCACCGCGAATCAAACGGTCCCAAACCGATGCGACACCTACGCCCAATGGCGAGACAATGCCCATTCCTGTTATCACAATACGCTCTTTAAGCGACATGGTTCATCCTCTTTAATTTCAGCAGAAAGAAAAGAGCCATGCTAGAGTGAGTCTTTATATGATCAAGATAATATTTAAACACCCTTGTATAATGGGTTTACTATCCGTTCAGGAGCTTCGTTATGCCCTATACGCCACAACACAAAGAACAAACTCGCCAGCGAATTTTGCAAGCGGCCGCCAAGTTATTTTGCTCCCATGGTTTTGATCGCGTCACGCTGACTCAAATCATGAAGAAGGCCAACATGACCCACGGCGCCTTATATGCCCACTTTCCGGGGAAAAGCAGCCTGTACGAAGCCGCGATGCAATTCGCCACATCGAATGCATTTTGGGCGCGGGACGACAAGCAAACCGAGAACAAAGAAACACACTTAAAAGCCTTAGTCGCGAGGTATTTGAGCTGGACTAAAAACGACAAAGATCATCCATCGCCTTTGGAGTTCTTAGTCACGGATGCGGCGCATAAAGAAGAGAAAGTACGCCAAGCCTATCAAGCTTGCTTTGACAGCTTAGTAGAACGACTGGCGACGATTTTAAAAAAACGTGGCAGTGAAGAGGCGGATGTCTTAGCGGAAGAAACCGTCGTTTCGCTGGTAGGAACGGTTGCCATCGCGCGATCTTTCACTCAGCCGATGCAAAGGGATTTCATCAAGCGAGCGCAGGCGCGCATTATTCATCGTCTTAACAGCGGAATGAATCGTCCGCTGACTTATACATCTTGATGGAAATGGTCTGGGAAGCAGAGTAATCGTTACTCTTCTTCCTCATTTTCTAAATACCAATTCATTACAAACGGGGCAAGTTCTGCACCCGATACAAAAAAGTGACCATTGAGTAGGGTCTCTCTTTGATTATATCGAAACGGTTTACCCTCCGGAGTAACGAGCATTCCGCCAGCGGCTTCAATGATGGCTTGCTGAGCGGCGGTGTCCCATTCGCTGGTCGGGCCGCGGCGTAGATGCAAATCGGCAATCCCTTCGGCAATTCGGCAGCCTTTTATTGAGCTGCCTTTTGGGAGTTCTCGAACTTGTTCGTACGTCAGTTTCAATTTGTTTTTCAATGACGCAGGAAGCGCAGGGCCGTGGCTACGGCTTGTCATGGCAATAATGGGTTCACGCGGTTCACGAACATTGATGCTTTCGTATTCATCACCTTGCCATTTTACCGCGCCAACAGGTAAATCTTGCCACGCTTTGGTGACACCAAAATAGCCTTCCGTTGTGGTCGGCAAATACACCACGCCAAGAATCGGCGCGCCGTTTTCCACTAACGCGATGTTGATGCTAAATTCACCATTGCGCTTAATGAATTCTTTGGTGCCATCCAGAGGATCGACGATCCATAACATGGGCCAATTAGAGCGTTCTTCGAACGCCACCACACCTTCTTCAGACAACACTGGAATGTCAGGTGTAAGTGTTTGCAAACCTGCTAGAATGACCTTATGAGCCGCAAGGTCAGCCGCCGTAACAGGACTATCATCTTTTTTTTGCTCGATACCCAAATCGGCGCGTTGATAAATATCCATGATCGCGTCGGCAGCATCGTGTATTATTTTTTGAAGAGCTTGGAAAATTGGGTGTCTACTAACGTCCTGCATAACAGCCTCAAATATGACAACAGAATAGGGTCAACGCATTCTTTATGAGTAAACCAGAAAAGCAGTCGGCACCACAAGCCGTTCGTTTAGATAAGTGGCTTTGGGCCGCACGTTTTTATAAAACTCGTTCACTTTGTAAAGACGCCATTGATGGTGGCAAGGTGTCTTACAACGGCAGCAAAGGCAAAGCCAGCCGAAATGTGGAAATTGGCGCCTTAATTGGCATTCGTCTCGGCTGGGATGAAAGAGTCGTCGAAATCAAAGCCATCAGCGAACAACGCCGTGGTGCCCCCGAAGCGCAATTGCTTTACGAGGAAACACCAGAGTCGATTGCAAAACGTGAAAAACGCGCCCTCGAAAACAAGTCCTTTGGTGGCCGTATCATGTCCGACCACAAGCCAAACAAAAAAGAACGTCGCGATATCAAGCAGCTTAAAAAAGACATCTTTAGCGGCATAGAATAAATACAAGAAGGTCGGTCAAATACGACCATAAAGGCCTTCTCGATTTTCCACGCAGCCTGACAATTCCAACTCCATTAACACCTGCATCATAATGCCTGCATCCAGGTTACTTTGGCGAATCAAGGCATCAAAATCCATCGGCGCTCCGTCCTTCTCCATTAATATGGCCAGCGCTTTGGCGTCACTGGAGGACGACTCCGGCAAGGCATGATAGGAAGCATGCAACGACGCTGAAGCAGAAGGCATTTTGTCTTGATCATACGCCGTTAACGAAGGCGAACACTCCGCTAAAATATCGTCTACATGACGCACCAAAGTCGCACCTTGGCGGAGTAATTGGTGACAGCCTTCCGACTGAGGATCCGTCAATCGCCCAGGCATGGCAAAGACTTCTCGGTTTTGCTGGATAGCATAACTGGCGCTGATCAAGGAGCCGCTTTTGATCGATGCCTCCGCCACCAATACGCCCATACTCAACCCGCTGATGATTCTATTGCGTGGCGGAAAAAGGTGAGGGCGAGGGCTGGTCGTTAGTGGGTATTCACTTATCAAGGCTCCGCCTTGGGCAAGTATGTCTTCAAATAATCCACGATTGTGATTGGGATAGACATGCTGCAAACCCGTTCCCATGACCGCAATGGTGGGTGTTGTTTTGCTGTGCAACGCGCCTTGGTGAGCCGCCGTATCTACGCCCATGGCACCACCGCTCACCACACAAATCCCCCGTGACGACAATTGCTCAGCAAATTGAAACGTGGCATCGCGTCCATGACGAGTGCATTTTCGGGCGCCAACGATGCCTATTTTTGGCAATGCCAATACGTCACACTGGCCTTTCACATACAAAAATGCAGGGGCAACACCGATCTCTTTCAGCGCCTCTGGGTAAGTGTCGTCTTCTTGGCGAACAAGATGATGGTGACTCTCCGCTAACCACATTAAGGTGTCATCACGCTTGGTTTCTTGCTCTTTGGTAAGGCTTCCATCCGACAAATACGCCATCGCTTGGCGAGCCGTAATGGGCGGCCATTTTAACGCTATTAGCAAATCATAAGTGATGGTGTCGGCTGACGTGGAATCATCAAACAAAGACAAGCTATCCGAATGATGCTTGAGGCTCAATGACGGCGGTTGGTTCAATTGACCGAGGTAAGTACAAAGACGGGATAGTCGTGATGGGCCAATGCCTTCCAAAAAACTCAGGCACAACCAATCCGTCGACGACAACCCCGTGGCGTTAGCAGTGGGCATAATAAGCAGCTTCCTTGTGGGTATTTATCGGGCATTCCTTGCCCAAACGAGTCTAAAAAACACAAAGCCATCTACGCATAGTCTGTGGCTATGAAGTCTATTCAATCATATTGACCAAAAAACCGCCATGAGAAGACTGCTCAACAGCGTGACTTGCGTTACAATAGAGTCAATATAAAGAGCAGGAGAGAGCGTCTCCTCTCATGAACAAAGACACATCGTTGGAAAAGATCATGGCTGTTTTAACTGTACTCGAATACCCAGACAACCGCTTACGCAAAGTTGCGAAGCCTATTACTGAATTCACTGACGCACTGCAAACTCAAATCGACGACATGCTAGACACCATGTACGACGAAAATGGCTTGGGGTTGGCGGCCACACAAGTGGATTACCATTACCGTCTTGTGGTGATGGATTTCTCTGAAGAGCGTAACGAACCCATTGTGTTCATTAACCCAGAGTTTGAAGTGTTGGACGACGAGCCAAACGAATTCCAAGAAGGCTGCTTGTCGGTTCCGGGGTTTTACGAACACATTTACCGTGCCGCCAAAGTGCGAGTAAAAGCATTAGACCGACATGGTAAACCCTTCGCGTTGGACGTTGACGAATTGATGGCAGTTTGTGTTCAGCACGAAGTTGACCATCTTGATGGCAAGCTTATGGTCGATTATTTGTCACCATTGAAGCGCAACCGCATCAAAAGCAAACTAGAAAAAGCCCACAAGCTGGCACAAAAACAAGGCTAAACCGATACGTCTGGTTTTGCCTTAGATCATTACAACGTTTTATAAAATCAGGCTTTGGCCTGATTTTTTGTTAAGGAATCCCTATGCCAACCTCACCACTTCGTATTGTTTTTGCAGGCACCCCCGAATTTGCCGCCGCCAGCCTACAGGCGCTTTTAGACGCTAAAGCGGACAATCACTATGAACTCGTCGGCGTGTACACGCAACCAGATCGCCCAGCAGGTCGCGGCCAAAAATTGGTTCAAAGCCCCGTTAAGCAACTGGCTATTGCCAATGATATTCCTGTTTTTCAGCCGCTCAATTTCAAACTTGACGAAGACAAAGCACAACTGGCGGCGCTTGATGCGGATCTTATGATCGTAGCCGCTTACGGGATTATTCTGCCGAAAGTGGTACTGGATACCCCAAAATTTGGCTGCATCAACGTGCACGCTTCTTTATTACCGCGCTGGCGTGGCGCGGCGCCTATTCACCGTGCTCTGATGGCCGGCGATATTGAAACAGGCATTACTATCATGCAAATGGATGTGGGCTTGGACACGGGCGCAATGCTGTTAAAAGCGCATTGTGACATCAAGCCCAGCGACACATCTGCCACGCTGCACGATCGCTTGGCTGTTCTGGGTGGCAGTGCATTGATTAACGCACTGGAAAAATTTAAGGAAGGAACTTTGGTACCGGAGCAACAAGACGACAGTGTCACTTGCTACGCCGCAAAGCTTACTAAGCAAGAAGGCGATGTAAATTGGTCCCAGTCTGCAGAATTGATCGAACGTCAAATTCGCGGTTTGTCTCCGTGGCCGGTTGCGTACACCAACAGCTTGGCTGGCATCATGAAGATTCATGCCGCCCAAATAGCCACCGTGAGCGACGACAGCTTTTCACCAGGAGAAATATTGGTGGTGAGTAAAGAGGGTATTATTGTCGCAACCGGCCAAGGGTCTCTACTTATTAGTGAAGTGCAGTTTGCTGGTGGTAAACGCATGAAGATTCAAGATGCCCTAAACGGCAAACACAAAGCCGCCCTAGAAATTGGCCAATGCCTTGGCCTTACCGAGCAAACATTATGAGCCAACCGAATACACCAACCGAGACCGTGTCTATCCAACACAGCGCCCGCCAAGTTGCGATCGAAGTCATTACCAATATTTTGCTTCAGCAGGGTTCACTGAGCACCCAATTGGCTCGCCATCAAACCAGTGTTGCCAGCGAACATATTCCATTATTAAAAGAGCTTTGCTTTGGCGTATGCCGTCAATACCCAAAGCTAAACAGCATTGCATTGCATCTGTTGGCGCACCCGTTCGAAGAAAAGGACACAGATTTATACGCGACCTTGTTATTAGGCTTGTACCAATTAAGCTATATGAACACGCCAGATCACGCTGCAGTGAACGAGTCCGTCGAAGCATGTCGACTGCTGAAAAAAGACTGGGCAACCAAGCTAATGAACGCAGTATTGCGTCGTTACCAGAGAGAAGCCGATGAAATTATTGAGAGCTTAGAATCGACACCATCGGTCGAATACAACCAACCAAAGTGGTTACTAAAGCGCTTCAACAAACATTGGCCAGAGCAGTTCGAAGGCATTGTCGATGCCAGCAACACGCATCCGCCAATGTGTATCCGAGTGAACGAGAGTCGAGTTTCACGTGAAACATATCAATCGCAACTCCAAGAACTGGGTATAAAATCCACTGCAGGGGAATTCTCACCGTCAGCTCTGTACCTAAAAAATGCAGTGCGAGTAGGTGAGTTACCTAATTTCGAAGAAGGTTTTGCCAGTGTGCAAGATGAAGCCGCGCAACTGTCTGCTCATATATTGGCACCGAAAACAGGCGAAAAACTTCTGGATGCGTGCGCCGCTCCCGGAGGCAAAACAGGGCATTTATTAGAGCAGGCTCATCCTTTGGATTTGACCGCCGTCGAACTAGAACCATGGCGCATGGAAAAAATCGAATCCAACATCGCACGCTTAGGCTACCAAGCCAACTTGATCTGCGCCGATGCGGGTGACATTACCTCATGGTGGAATGGCGAGCCATTCGACAAAATACTGCTCGACGTACCTTGTTCAGCAACGGGTGTGATTCGCCGCAACCCAGACATTAAGATCAATCGAAAGCCAGCGGACATTAACGAGCTGGTCGAGATTCAACGCGACATCCTTCAGAATGTTTGGAAGACATTAAAACCCGGTGGCCACATGCTCTATGCAACTTGCTCTTTGATGCCAGAAGAAAACGAGCAGCAGATTCGGCATTTTCTGGCTCAACAAGATGACGCCAACGAGGTCCCGCTAAATTCATTGGCACCCGAACTAACCTTAGAGTGGGGAATGGAAGTGAGCCACGGACGCCAGCTGTTCCCGATGGTTGAAGCTCATGACGGCTTTTATTATTGCCTACTGCAAAAAACCGCATAACAAAAATGGCGTCTAAAGAACGATGAGTAACCGATAGATACAGCCAACTTATTGAGCTGCTTTCTATTTCCCGAAAATACCCAGCAAATTGTTTCACATGAAACACAGCTTGCTGGGTATTTTTTTGCCTTAATTTTAGGTCTAACTCTTTAGAGCCAACAACGCCGGCTTGAAATAAAGTGCCTACTTGATCAAAGGCTCCTTCTTGATAAGACGTTAGTGAGAGCAAATTGAAAATGTAAAGTAACCGACCTGAATGGATTTCATTAGCCTAGAACCAGTCCAGAAAAAAACAGGCGTTGATAAGGCAAAATAATTACGAGTATTTCGCAAGTTCAAGTTAAATATTTGCCTTTATGTGGGTAAACTTGCACTACTGGATTCGAGTAAAAAATAAGCACGCGAATTCAAAGATCCGAAGACCACCACAACACACAATGCGATCCCTAAGGTAGCGAAAGGCAGATTATGAAAATCATCATTATAGGTGCGGGCCAAGTCGGCGCGACGCTTGCTGAAAACTTAGCAAGTGAAGATAACGATATTACCGTCATTGATACAGATCTAAATCGCCTTAGAGAACTGCAAGACAGACTGGACATACAAACGGTAGAAGGCAACGGTGCACACCCAGATGTGTTAAACCAAGCCGGCTGTAATGACGCCGATATGCTGATTGCCGTAAGCAACCAAGATGAAACCAACATGGTGGCGTGTCAGGTTGCGCATACCTTGTTTAAAACCCCTACCAAAATTGGTCGTGTCCGTTCCAGTGCTTACTCACATTATCCAGAATTATTCAGTGACCAAGCTTTACCGATGGACGTTCGAATCAGTCCAGAAAAAGAAGTGACCAAACATTTAAGTCGTTTGATTCGTTACCCAGGCGCGTTGCAAGTCATGGAATTTGCCGAAGGCAAAGTTCAGCTAGTGGTGGTCAAAGCCGAAAAGGGTGGTCCATTAATCGACCAACCAATCAGCTTTTTGAAAGAACACATGCCGTCTATTCAGACGCGAATCGCGGCCATTTATCGAGATGGTAAATCCATTTCGCCTGATGGCAACACGCACATCCATGCCAATGACGAAGTCTTTTTCTTGACTGCGCAACGCGATGTATTGGACGTAATGAGCGAATTGCGTCCTTTGGACACGCCTTATCGACGCATCATTATCGCCGGTGGCGGCAACATTGGTGAGCGATTGGCACAGAGTTTGGAAAAAGAGTATCGCGTGAAAATCATTGAGCGTGACCCAGAACGTTGCCGCTATTTGTCCGAAACGCTGGACAATACCATCGTGCTTAACGGTGACGCGTCCAAGCAAGAATTGCTGTTAGAAGAGAACATTGAATCCACCGACGTTTTCTGTGCGCTGACCAATAACGATGAAGCCAACATTATGTCTTCTATGTTGGCCAAAGTACTGGGCGTGCGAACGGTTATGACGATCATCAACAACCCCGCTTATGTGGACATCGTGCAAGAAGGCATGATCGACATCGCCATTTCGCCTCAACAAACCACCATCAGTTCTTTATTGAGCTACATCCGCCGCGGTGACGTGGTCAATGTTCACTCGATGCGCAAAGGGGCGGCAGAAGCATTGGAAGCCGTAGCGCACGGCGATTATCGCTCCTCAAAAGTGGTTGGTCGCAGTATTGCGAATTTGAATCTACCCGAAGGCGCCACCATCGGTGCCATTGTTCGCGAAGACGATTTGATCGTGGCGACCAGTGAATTGGTCATCCAAGCAGAAGACCACGTCATCATCTTTGTCACCAACAAAAAACAAATTCCGGCGGTTGAGCAACTGTTCCAAGTGGGTTTAACTTTCTTTTAATGTAAACTTCCATTGGTATAAAAAGACCGCTTTTATTCAAAAGTGTCCGCCGATTTTTAACGCAGGCCAAACCAACGAACACGGTTCGGCTCAAGGAAAGCAGTATGCATTTTAGTGTTATTTTACGTGTCATCGGATTATTGGTTATGGTGTTCAGTGTGTCACTGATACCACCAATTATCGTTTCATTGATTTATTCCGATGGCGCACTGAATGCCTTTTTATACGCATTGGCGATCAACATTGCGGGCGGGTTTTTCCTGTGGTTTCCAGTTCGAAAAGAACGTGGCGAATTAAAAATTCGCGATGGCTTCTTGGTCACAGTGTTGTTCTGGACGGTACTGGGTTTATTCGGTTCGGTGCCATTCTTTTTGGCCGAGACGCCAGATCTCACCTTTACCGATGCCTTGTTTGAATCCATTTCAGGGCTAACAACCACCGGAGCGACCATCCTGACGGGAATCGATGACTTGCCTCAATCGATTTTATTTTATCGTCAGTTGCTCACTTGGTTGGGCGGTATGGGTATCATCGTATTGGCGGTTGCCATCATGCCTATGCTGGGCATCGGTGGTATGCAGCTTTACCGTGCAGAAACACCGGGGCCGGTAAAAGACACCAAACTCACGCCACGTATTGCAGAAACAGCCAAAGCACTATGGTACATCTACGCCACCCTAACGAGTGTTTGCGCCTTGGGGTATTGGATTGCGGGAATGAGTTTATTCGACGCCATCTGCCACAGTTTTTCAACAGTGGCGATTGGTGGTTTCTCCACACACGACGACAGTATCGGTTATTTCAATAGCGTTGCTATCGAGATGATTTGTACCTTCTTCATGATCGTGTCTGCATTCAACTTTGCCTTGCATTTCTACGCGTGGCGACACAAGAGCGTTTGGCATTATTTCAAAGACCCAGAAGCGCGCTTCTTTTTATTGATACTTTCTAGCACGGTGATTCTAAGCACGCTCGTACTGGCAATGACATCGACTTACGATTGGGGGACCTCCATTCGTTACGCCGTTTTCGAAAGTGTGTCTATCGCGACAACGTCTGGCTTTGGTACGTCAGACTTTGCCAGCTGGCCTCATTTCTTACCGTTCTTATTAATCGTCACATCCTTTGTTGGTGGCTGCGCAAGCTCAACCGGCGGCGGCATGAAGGTAATACGGATTCTGCTTATCCTCAAACAAGGCATGCGTGAAATTCAACGTCTGATTCACCCCAACGCGGTCATCCCCGTCAAAGTCGGCGGCAAAGCGATCAACGAACGTGTTGTGTCTGCTGTCTGGGGGTTCTTCTCCGCCTATCTATTGGTGTATGTGGTGTTAATGATTGGCCTCATGGCGACGGGTTTGGATCAGGTAACCGCCTGGTCTGCGGTGGCCGCCACGTTAAATAACTTAGGCCCAGGTTTAGGTGACGTGGCATCAAGCTTTACCAGTGTTAGCGATCCTGCCAAATGGATGTTGTGTTTCTCTATGCTGTTAGGGCGTTTGGAAGTCTTTACCTTGTTGGTCTTGTTCACGCCCATGTTTTGGCAAAAATAGAGCGCGTTAAACGTTTGCTCAGCATAAAAGGATTCACACGGTGACACCGGCGATCAACCTGCTCAAAAAATCGAAGATTGCTTTCAGTATTCACGAATACGAACACGATCGAGATTGCACAAATTTTGGAGAAGAAGCGGCGCAAAAGCTAAACCTAGATCCTGCGTGTGTTTTCAAAACTTTACTGGTCAGCGATGATAAGCAGGTGTTTGTTGCCATTGTGCCCGTCACCGGCACTTTGAATTTAAAACGCGCTGCCAGTGCGCTGGGCGTGAAAAAATTACACATGGCAGACACCAAGCAAGCGGAACGGCTCACAGGGTATTTGGTCGGTGGCATCAGCCCAATCGGCCAAAAGAAAAGTCTCGTGACATGCATCGACCAAAGTGCGCACCACTTTGACAAAATCTACGTCAGCGGCGGCCAACGAGGGCTCGACATCGGTCTGGCTCCTGGCGACCTCAGCCTAGCGTGTCGTAACGCTGTCTTCGCAGACATTGGCGACGCCAAATAAACGTCAAACCCCCATCTTTCTTAAAACACGCTCAACACAAAGGCATTTTATATGGCGCAAATTAAACCGATTATTTTGTTAGACCGAGACGGCGTCATCAACCAAGATTCCGACGCCTATGTAAAATCCGTCGAAGAATGGCAACCCATTCCGGGCAGTATCAAATCAATCGCCGCACTTTCCAAAGCCGGTTTTAACGTCTTTGTGGTGACGAACCAGTCCGGCATTGCGCGCGGTTATTACGACGACATCACGCTGCAAGCCATGCACGACAAAATGATCGCACTGGTAGAAGCAGAGGGCGGCACCATCAGCGGCATTCAATATTGCCCACATGGACCAGACGACAACTGCCACTGCCGAAAACCCAAAAGCGGCATGATCGAAAACATCGAAGCGGAGCTTGGACTGTCATTCGAAGAACACCCCGCCATCATGGTCGGAGACTCTCTGAGAGACCTTCAGGCAGGAAATGCACGTGGTTGTTCGCCAGTATTGGTATTAACAGGAAAAGGCCGTGAGACGCAGTACAAAGCGATCGATTTTCCCTTCGCTGTCTATACCGACCTTGCCGCCTTTACCATCGCCACATTGCACAAATACAGCTGATCGAACGTCACACCCAACGCACAACAAACCCACTGTTAGTAACTGCTTACCAACAGCGGGTTTGTCTTTATTAGGTCGCCGATTTTATTGGGTATTTGTCAGGCACTTTTTCAGAGAAATGCAACATGAGTAGCAATTCAATCTCAAGATAAGTAAATTATCATAAAGCAAACACCTGTTTAGTTATGGAAGTCTATATGTCTCAAGGGATGAACAAAGCCAAACTTACCGAAACCGACATCATCACCAAACTCATACTACCCGCCGTCAAAAGCGCGGGATGGGATGATCACACTCAGATACGCCAAGAGTTTCCCATTACGGATGGCAAGGTGGTGGTTCGAGGGCAAATGGCAGCTCGTCAACGAGCGAAATTTGCCGATATCGTTTTGTTTTATAAAGACGGCATGCCACTGGCAGTCATTGAAGCCAAAGCCAATAAATACCCTATTGGTCACGGCATCCAACAAGCTTTAGGCTACTCTGAATTACTAAAAGTACCTTTTGTGTTTTCCTCTAATGGCGATGGCTTTTTATTCCACGATAAAACGAACCCGAATCAAATCGAAACGGAAATAGCGCTAGAAGACTTTCCAAGCTGCGAACAGCTTTGGCAAAAATACATTGTTTGGAAAGGTTACCAAGCACACCAGCTGCCGTTAGTGAGCCAGAGCTATTACAACGATAGCGAAGGTAAAGCGCCGCGTTATTATCAGATGCAGGCCATTAACCAAACCATCGATGCCATAGCCAAAGGACAAGACCGTCTTTTATTAGTGATGGCGACTGGAACAGGCAAAACCTACACCGCCTTTCAAATTATTTGGCGTTTATGGAAAGCCAAAGCCAAGAAACGTATTTTGTTTTTAGCGGATCGTACCGCGCTGATAGAGCAAACCCATATTGGTGACTTTCAGCCATTTGATACCAACATGACGATCATAAAAGGGCATAAAATCGACCCTTCTTACCAGATTTACCTAGGTCTGTATCAAGGCATGACAGGGTCAGAAGAGCTTCAAAAAGCCTACAAAAACGTATCAGAAGACTTTTTCGACTTAATCGTTATCGACGAGTGCCATCGTGGCAGCGCTGACGAAAACAGTCACTGGCGCGAGATTCTGGATTACTTCTCCAGCGCAACACAGATAGGTCTGACCGCCACCCCAAAAGAAACCGAAGACGTATCCAATATTGAATACTTTGGCGACCCCATTTACACCTACTCGCTCAAACAAGGCATCGAAGACGGTTTCCTCGCGCCTTATAAAGTCATCCGAGTGGACATTGATAAAGATGTGCAGGGTTGGCGGCCAGAGAAAAATCAGGTCGACACACATGGCAACCTAATAGAAGATCGAATTTATAACCAGAAAGACTTTGATCGCACGCTCGTGATCGATGACCGCACAGAATTGGTCGCTAAAACCATCACTAACTACCTAACGCGAACCGATCCGATGGCCAAGACCATCGTTTTTTGTAACGACATCGACCATGCCCGACGCATGCGAGAAGCATTAGTTCGACTCAATCCCGAACAAATGATGAAAAACGATAAATACGTAATGCGCATTACAGGGGATGAAAAGGAAGGCAAAAGCCAACTTGGCAACTTCACCAACCCCAAAAAATCGTACCCTGTAATCGCAACAACCTCAGAACTCATGACCACCGGTGTCGACGCGAAAACCTGCAAACTCATCGTCTTGGATCAGAACATCCAATCCATGACCAAATTCAAACAGATTATTGGCCGTGGCACCCGAATCGACGATAAATACGGCAAGCTTTGGTTCACTATTTTAGACTTCAAAAAAGCCACCGAGCTGTTTGCCGACCCACGTTTCGATGGCGAACCAGAGCAAATAAAAGTGGCCTCTGCGCGCGACTTCGAAGCCGATGACGCATTCGAGTCGATTATTGATGGGCACGACGACGGGGTTCTTCCAGACGAAAATTCGGACCCAGACGCCATTCAAGAACCAGACGCAGAATATCACCACGATAATCCCGATGCGTGGGACAATACAGACTACAACCTAAACAACGACAGTGAAGACGAAGACAAAGTACGCAAATTTCATGTCAAAGGCGTAAAAGTGAGCGTCCTTGCAGAACGGGTACAGTACTATGATTCTGATGGTAAACTGGTTACAGAATCGTTTAAAGATTACACCCGTAAAACCGTTGAAAAGCAGTTCGCCAGCTTAGATGAGTTTGTGAAAAAATGGCGTGACGCCGATAAAAAACAAGTCATCATCGAAGAGCTCGAAGAACAGGGCGTGATTTGGAGTTTACTAGAGCAAGAGGTTGGTAAAGACCTCGACCCATTCGATATGATTTGTCATATCGTCTATGATCAGCCGCCATTGACGCGCAAAGAACGTGCGAACAACGTGAAAAAGCGTAACTACTTCACCAAATTCGATGGCGTGGCACAAGAAGTGCTCACCCGATTGCTGGACAAATACGCCGATGAAGGCGTATCCGAAATCGAAAATATTCAAGTCCTTAAAGTCGCCCCATTTGACCAAATAGGTCGCATGAGAGAGATCATCAAAAATGGATTCAACAATGATAAAGAGCAATATTACGACGCGGTAAAAGCCTTGGAAAACGAGCTATACCAACCTCAAATAGCCTAATACTCAACACGCCCACGCCAGCGCACATAACTACGCAGGCGTGAACGCGTAGCGTGTCACCCGCATTCAAAAAATAGAGAACCTTATGTCAATCAGTACTGTTATCAAATCCATTCAAGACATTATGCGCAAAGACGCCGGTGTAGACGGCGACGCTCAGCGCCTCGGACAAATGTCTTGGTTACTCTTCTTAAAAGTCTTTGACGCGCAAGAAGAAGAGTTAGAGTTTGAGATGGACGATTCGTACAAAGCGCCGATTCCAGAAAACTACTTATGGCGCAACTGGGCCACCAACCCAGAAGGCATTACCGGTGAAGAGCTTTTAGAGTTCGTTAATGATGATCTCTTTCCTGATATGAAGGCACTAAATGCACCGCGCGATTTAAACCCTCGTGGCTTTGTGGTGAAAGAGGCGTTTAGCGATGCCTACAACTACATGAAAAACGGCACCTTGCTGCGTCAGGTGATCAACAAACTCAACGAAATCGACTTCACCGACTCCAATGAACGCCACCTGTTTGGCGACATTTACGAACAAATCCTGCGCGACCTACAAAGCGCAGGTAATGCGGGGGAGTTCTACACGCCCCGTGCCGTAACCAAATTTATTGTCAATCGCCTAGACCCTAAGCTCGGCGACCAAATTATGGACCCTGCCGCCGGCAAACGTTACATACCTTCTTTTAATCCCACACCATACATGCTTCAATGGTGACAAATTAAAAAGCTCTTTGTTCAGATGGAAATCCTTGCTGACTAGTATTGAGCTATTCAAGGAGGAACCTAATGGCCAGTCTTGAGCTTATCCATTATCAACCACGACGAGCAGAGATAAATGATGGCTCGCTTCAGTGGAAAGACTTAAAAAGAAAACCAATCAAAAATCTTCCACAAATTGTTTGGGAAGATAATTCAACTTGGGCTGAAGCTAATCTTTGGGCGTTGGATCAAGCCACATCCTCGAAGCGTGATTTAAAAACAGTCCGTTCTAATATATCTCACCTTCTTGCGTATGCGAAATGGTTGGAAGCTGAGTCAATGACTTGGAGGCATTTCCCTGAAAGAGAAAGTGAGCGATGCCTTATTCGTTTCAGAGGGGCTTTGGTAGCAGCAAGAAATAATGGCGAGCTTGCGCCAAGCACTGCGTCACAGAGAATGGCGGCAGTGATCCGTTTCTATAAATGGATGCTCTCACGTCGGCTTATTTCACCGGAATGGCCAATGTGGGAAGAGCGCTCTGTAGGAATAACTCTCACGAATTCATTTGGTCTCGAACACACTATGCGTGTGTCTAGTACTGATCTCTCGATACCTAATCGCAAAGTTGCCGGAGCAATCCAACTGGAAGATGGCTTATTACCCGTGTCCATTTCAGCAATGAAAGAAATACTAGCTTTAGTAGATAACGTGTCTACAGAAGAGCTTTCGCTGATGCTTAGGATAGGTTTCTTCACTGGCTTGAGATTAGGTTCCATCACTGACCTTAAAGTAAAAACATTAATGGATGCCACGATTGTTCCAGAGGTTGGTTGGAAGCGTTTGGCAGTTGGACCCGGAGCAAGGCCGCCAGTGGCAACAAAATTTAGTGTTTCTGGGGCGGTGCCAATTCCTGAAGAGTTACTTGATCTTCTGCTCGATTATTCAATCAGTACAAGACGACTAAAGCGGCAAGCATTAGCAAGTCCTGAAGATCAAGGTCTGCTTTTTCTTACACGTTATGGAAATTCATATAGTGGTGATGATAGCCGAGCCGTCAACGTGGAAATGTCGCGCCTACGGTCAGCTGGTAAAAAAGAAGGCATAAAAGTGCTGCGTGGATTTTATTTTCATAGAACTCGAGCAACTTTTGCAACGGAGTTAATGCGGGTTGCACTTAAGTTCATGCCGGTTGGTGATGCCATTCAGTATGTGAGGGAATCCTGTCTTCATAAAGATGAAAGCACAACCATGAAATACATAAAGTTCATCGAAGCTAATAAGGCAATGTCCGAAGCGGCAGATGCATTTACTAGCTTATTCATGGGGCTTGCTAGAGGATCTGCTGATGAGTGAGCTAGATCTTACGTTTCCTAGTTTTCCACTTGGTACACATCAAGTGCCATGGGATATGAAAATACTACTATTCAAAGATGCTGCAACTGTAGCCCGAAAATCGGCGATGTTATCGATAGATAAGGGTGAATTTGGCAAGCCAATCGAAGAACGAATCCCACTAGTTATTGCTTTTCATGAAGCTATTTCTTCTATGATTAGCCTCGGAAAATCTCGGGCACTAGTTGAATCAAGCTTGGAAGTACTTTGGCGTTTTTTTTCTTGGTCAGATGCTAATTCGGAGCATATTTCTCGAGAAACGCTAATCGATATATTCAAACGATGGACTGAGCTCCAAATTCATAGATCTCATGTCAAAAAAGAAATCAGCGCCAATTACGCTTATCGGCAAGTATCAAGAATGGCTGATCTAATTGCAAAAGCATTACAGCTACCTGGGGCTAAACCCGGTAAAAACTTAGTACTTCAAACAAGAATGAGAAAACCGCCTGAGAAGAAGCGCGTTTTAGGAGCCGAAGCCGATAAGCAGAACCTAAATCACACATTCGAGTATGGTCATGTACTAACAAAAATATGCGGCGCCTTGGATGTAACAACAGTCCGCGGAAAGTTACCGATACTGATTGATGTCGGCAGTGACATGGTGCTGACGTTAGCGGGGAATTTAATAGACCCAGGTATGGACACAAACTCTATTAAAGGTATGACCATGAGGCGCAATGCTCAGATTGCCAGAGCGCCATTGACGGATGATGAAAGCCTGTTCGATAGACACAAGCGTTCTGGAATACTTAACCAAAGAGTAGAAGCAGAGTTGCTTATATTTATTGCGCAAACTGGAATGAATCTTACCCAAGCAGCGAGTCTTGAAAAGGAGAGCTATCGATGGAAATCAAACGGTGAAGATCTTGAGGTCTTTCGTGTTTATAAAGGTCGCCGTAGTGGTGAAGCCATTTTTCGTTGTTTCAAATCGTATCGTGAGCACCTAGAAAAATATATGGTTTGGCTAGATGAAACGGGGTTTAGTGATCATGACAATCGATTATTCCCTCTTTTGAGTAGAGGAATGATTCGCGCGAAAGGCGCTAAAGTGAAGTTTTCTACTACCAAAGAGACATTCAAGAAAATCAACCTAGCGTTCATTGGGCCTAAGCAACTGCGTAAAACCCGAGTAAATTGGTTGCTTAGACGTAGTCGTGACCTAAATCTCACGGCTGAACAAATGGCACACGATAAAGGTGTTCTTCTACGTGACTACGAGATGCCGCATCACCAATCAGCAGCCGCTGAAATTATTAATTTTCACAACGCAACAGATCCTGCTTTTTCACCGCCTGGCCCCGGTCTTTGTATTGACGAAGGCCATAAACCTGAATCGATAGCAGAACTTCCCAAAGAAGCGCCAAAACCAGATTGCGTTAGTCCGGAAGGTTGTCTTTTCTGTACCAAGCATCGAGATATTATGAGTTCTGAATATTGTTGGAAACTCGCTTCTCATTCTCACATAAAGAGTTTGGAGACGGCTCTCTATAAACCGTCTAATAAACAAGAAGTACACCCAGGTTATCGCGTTATCGACCGAATCACTCAAAAACTCGAAGCGATTGCCTCAGGTAGTCAAATTAGAGCTATGTGGGTCAAAGAAGCAAAAGATTCAATTCGCTCGGGCAGGTATCACCCTTATTGGGACGGGCATATCAAATTGTTGGAGATGATTGTATGAATGTTGCTGAGCTTCCAGGATTACAAATTGAGTCACCGATAATTACGACTGGCGCGGAAAATTTCAGGCCATCTAGTTGGCCGCCTCCGATCGATTTTCCAGTGATTGCTGATGCTAAAGGAAATGTGGTTTCGCGTTATGGCGATGTTCGTTGGGATCTATCTCCATGGGCAGGCCACACTCTAACCATTCATTTCGGCGATGGGCCAGGGCAAGGAAAAAAAATAAGTCCAGAGAATGCCTCTTTGTTGCGTCAAATAGTTGCTTGGTGGCTTTGGGGCGCGGGTGCTGTGCGCTCGGCCCGTTATTTAGTTCATAAGTTTGAGTCTATCAAGCCGCTATTTGTAGCGTGCACAGATAACGGCATAGTTGCATCCGAGTTATATAAGTTCCCCAGAGTAATCAAAGACGTTGCTAACTATTACTCTGCTAGGGGCAATCGGCTTATCTCGTACCTAAATATGTTGAGTTATGCCGAGGAACAATTAGGGTTTACCTTACTCAATGAAAAAGGGATAAAAATTCTTAGCGAAGCTTTACCAAATATTGAGACAATACAAACCGCTTATATCCCTGTTCGTATTTGGAATTATCAGATCACCCGATTGCGAGAATGTCTGGATGACTTTATGGCCCATAAAGATGACATCGAAGCTTGTTACAATTTTTGTTTGGATGCCTATGCAAAAAATTCCGGAGGCAGTCTTTCGATGGCTTTTGGAGGGATTGGAATCAACGCCCCATTTAACGGCAGGCGATCTATCGGCTTGCAGAAATCAGGTAAAGTGTTTTATGGAAAGTTTCGCGACACGATTAGGAATTATAAAATTGAGGGGCTTCTAGAAAAGTGGTGCAACACTGAGAATAAGATGGCGCCAGTGACTCTTTCAAGCTATTTGAGTTTAGTTTGCCAAGCTGGCCTTGCGTATATTCTGAACTTCTCTTTGATGCGTGTAGAAGAAGCTGGAAAACTAAGAGCCGACTGTTATGAGCTAGAGTCCGATCCTTTGGGTAATGATATCCATCTTTTAAAAGGTATTACGACTAAAACCATTGAAGATGGCGACGCTCGTTGGATTGTTTCACCAACTGTAGATATTGCAGTTAAAGCGATGACAGCTGTTGCAAGTATGCGAATGAAAGCTGCTATAGAAAACCCATTTATCAAATTAGCCAAGGAAGATATAGAAAATCCAGTCTTGCAGTCTCTACCTCATGAGCCATGGAGCCCACGGGCTCCGCTAAAGCAACCTATCAAGAAATACAAAAAGGCGCGATCCTATGGCGATATTTGGAACATCTGGCCAAAACTTTTCGATGCTAAAGAACTGACTATTACAGAAGCAGATCTAGAGATGGCTAACCGGTTGACTGACGGGCTTGATCCTGAAAAGTTTGCTGTAGGTAAAGTGTGGCCATTAGCCTGGCATCAACTGAGACGCACCGGTGCGGTAAATATGCTTGCTAGTGGATTGGTGAGCGAAGCTTCACTTCAGTACCAACTTAAGCATGCTAGTCGCGCCATGAGCCAATACTATGGCAAAAACTATTATCGCCTAAAAGAACCACTGAACGATGAAACCCGTGGTTATTATCTGCGTCAAATGTACCAGGCAATGGTACGCGAATTTAAGTCCTTACAATCTGATCAATATGTATCTCCTCATGGTGAGAAACGGAAGGATCAGATTCTTCACGAGATAACTGAAAAAGATCATAAGCAGCTAATCAAAGCAGCGAAGGCAGGCAATATTAGTTACCGACAAACATTTCTAGGTGGTTGCGCAAACTCAGGGCCTCCCTGCCCATTAGGTGGTATCAGCAATATAAGCGCCTGTATGGGGTTCGGCGAAGAAAAGCCATGCAAATCTGCATTATTGGATAAAGACAAACTACCGATGATAAATCAGCTTAGAGAAGTGGTTTCTATTCAAATTATTGAAGCCGAAGAAGGCTCACCCATGCATGAATCATTACAAGCACAATTAGAATCAGCGGAGCGAGCAATCAATGTCATCGAAAACACTTGAACCAAAGAAAATCAGTAAAGCTGAATTAAAGTTTCGAGATGCCTTTGAGCGTCTCAAACTTGGAAAGCCAGACATAGTCCCAAAAGGCACACCACTGAGCCAGAACAATGTTGCTAAAGAAGCTGGCGTAGACCCTTCTGCGCTTCGTAGAGCACGATTTCCTGAGTTGGTGTCAGAGATTCAAGATTGGATCGAGACCCACAAAGATGAGCAAACGCATAAATCGTCTAGGCAAATGATGCTTGCTCAAAGATCGAGAAACCGGGATCTAAAAGAGAAATACAAGTCTCTGGAAGAACAGCGCGATAAGGCGCTAAGCCAATTGCTAGATGCTCAGACATGCATTCTGGAGCTTACCTTAGAAAACCAACGGCTTCGTGCCCAATTACCAAGCAGTAAAGTAACGCATCTCTCTGATCGAAATAATTTAAGTTGAACTCACAAAATGCTACTCAAATCTATAATTGCTGGTATGCTACGGTGTTAATTCTAATAACAAATTGCTAGAGGCACAGCCATGATCCGCTGCCATCTCGCCCGTATGATGGGCGAACACAAGATGCGTATTGCTGACGTTGCCAGAGAGACGGGGCTTAGTCGCGCTACTATCACGCTGCTCTACAAAGAAACGGCCCAGAAAGTGGACCTAGAATCCATTGAGAAACTATGCCTGCTGTTTGAGTGCCAGGTAGGTGACCTGCTCGAACTGGCATAGCAATGAACAATCTTTTAAAGATAACGAACCAACAATTATAAACAGGAAGACTACATGACAAGCTCACAACAACGTGCTGCCCTTCAACGCCAGATCTGGGCCATCGCCAACGATGTACGTGGCTCAGTAGATGGTTGGGACTTTAAACAATATGTCCTCGGCACCTTGTTTTACCGCTTTATCAGCGAAAACTTTGCCCTCTATATTGAAGCCGGTGACGACAGTATTCATTACGCCGCGCTCGGCGATGAGGTGATCACGCCAGACATCAAAGACGATGCCATTAAAACCAAGGGCTACTTCATTTACCCCAGCCAGCTGTTTGCCACTGTGGCTAAAAACGCCAACAACAACGAAAGTCTGAACACCGATTTAGCCGCCACCTTTGCCGCTATCGAAGCCTCGGCCAGTGGCTATCCTTCTGAGGGCGACATCAAAGGCCTGTTTGCCGATTTCGATACCACCAGTAACCGCCTCGGTAATACCGTTAAAGATAAGAACTTGCGCTTAGCCGCTGTTTTAAAGGGCGTGGCAGGCCTGGATTTTGGTCATGATTTTTATGAAAAGAGTGATGCTGCCCAAATCGACTTATTCGGCGATGCTTACGAATTTCTTATCTCCAACTATGCCGCCAATGCCGGTAAATCCGGCGGTGAATTCTTTACCCCGCAGCACGTATCAAAGCTGATTGCCCAGTTGGCCATGCACAAGCAAACCAGCGTCAATAAAATTTACGACCCAGCTGCCGGTTCCGGTTCGCTGCTGCTGCAAGCCAAAAAGCATTTCGACGCCCACATTATTGAAGAAGGCTTTTTCGGGCAGGAGATAAACCACACCACATACAACCTAGCCCGTATGAATATGTTTTTGCATAACATCAACTATGACAAATTCAATGTGCAGTTGGGCAATACCCTGACTGACCCGCACTTTGGTGACGATAAACCCTTTGATGCCATCGTTTCTAATCCGCCTTATTCGGTGAAGTGGATAGGCAGTGACGACCCAACGCTCATTAACGATGAACGCTTTGCGCCCGCAGGCGTGCTCGCACCCAAATCCAAAGCCGACTTTGCCTTTGTGCTACATGCACTGAGTTACCTATCGAGCAAAGGCCGTGCAGCGATTGTTTGCTTCCCCGGTATTTTTTACCGGGGCGGCGCTGAGCAAAAAATCCGTAAGTATTTGGTAGACAACAACTACGTCGAAACGGTCATTTCACTCGCGCCCAATTTGTTTTTTGGTACCACTATCGCCGTAACGATTCTAGTGCTCTCCAAACATAAAACCGACACCAATACCCAGTTTATTGATGCAAGCGGGCTGTTTAAGAAAGAAACCAATAACAACACCCTCACCGATGAACACGTCAAAGCGATCATGGACGTATTTGATAGCAAAGCAAATGTGGACCACTTTGCTAGGTCTGTGCCTTATGATGAAGTTGCTAACGACTACAACCTGTCGGTGAGCAGTTATGTAGAGGCTAAAGATACCCGCGAGGTAACCAATATTGCAGAATTGAATGCTGAGCTGAAGATTACTGTCACCAAGATCGATCAACTGCGCTTAGATATCGATGGGATCGTTGCGGAGATTGAGGGATGAGCCAATTGAGTTTTATGGAGAAACTGCTGGGTGGAGCAGTCACAAAATGGCTACCACTGAAATCTCTGTGCGGTTTGATTACAACGGGTAAATTAAACGCTAATGCTATGGAAGATGATGGCATCTATCCATTTTTTACGTGCAAGGAAGCACCTTATAAGATAAATACACATGCCTTTGATTTGGAGGCTATTTTAATATCAGGGAATGGAAGTCAAGTTGGCCACTTAAATTACTACAAGGGTAAGTTTAACGCCTACCAGAGAACTTATATCGTTGGTGACTTTCAAGAATGCGTTCAGGTGATGTATTTATTTCACTATTTGAAACATACTTTGAAAGCATATATTACTCAAAATTCGAGAAAAGGTTCTGTTCCTTACATAACCATGCCAATGCTCGAAAATTTCCAAATTCCCATCCCTTGCCCAGACAACCCCAAAAAATCACTGGAAATCCAAGCCGAAATCGTCCGTATACTGGACACCTTCACCGAGCTGACCACCGAGCTGACCACCGAGCTTAATGCCCGTAAAAAACAATACAACTACTATCGTGACCAGTTGTTGAGTTTTGAAGAAGGGGATGTGGAGTGGAAGACTTTAGGCTGGATTGGCGAAGTTCGCATGTGTAAGCGTATTATGAAAAATCAGACTTTAGACGCGGGTGACATCCCATTTTTTAAAATTGGAACATTTGGCAAAGAACCTAACTCGTATATTTCACGCGAAATTTTCGAGGAGTACAGGGATAAATATAACTACCCTAACGTTGGCGAAGTACTTATTTCCGCTAGCGGCACAATAGGTAGAGCTGTAATTTTTGATGGCGAAGATGCATATTTTCAAGATAGCAACATTGTTTGGCTTGAGAATGATGAAAGTAAGGTGCTGAACAAATTTCTATTTTATTTTTATCAAATAGCAAACTGGAATGTTTCAGACGGTGGAGTGATTAAGCGGTTGTATAATGACAATATTAAAAAAACATCTATTCCAATACCGTATCCAAACGATCCTGAAAAATCGCTTGCTGAGCAAGCCCGTATAGTCGCCATCCTCGACAAATTCGACGCGCTCATCAATTCGATCACCGAAGGTCTACCCCGAGAAATCGAACTACGCCAAAAGCAATACGAGTATTACCGCGATTTACTATTAAGCTTCCCTAAGCCTGATACAGAGGCGGCGGCCTGATGTCTCCGCTTAAGCTCACAGGAGCATACTGTCCCCAGACATTCATTCATAAGGAAGGAACCCTATGACCAAACAGCTGAGCCTGAAAGACCAAACCACTGAATTTTTACTCTACACCACCCCTAATGGCGCGGTAAGAGTAGAGGTTCTGCTCAGTGGCGAAACCCTATGGCTTACCCAGAAGCGTATGGCCGAGCTGTTTGGCGTGGGCGTGCCGGCCATTTCCAAGCATCTGAAAAACATCTTTGAAAGTGGTGAGTTACAGCAGGAGTCAGTTCTTTTCATTTTGGAAACAACTGCCGAAGACGGTAAGAAATACCAAACCCAGTACTACAATCTGGATGCGGTGATTTCGGTGGGCTATCGGGTCAATTCCGCTCAGGCCACCCAATTCCGCATCTGGGCGACTGCACTCATCAAAGAATACATCATCAAGGGCTTTACCATGGATGATGAACGCCTGAAAAATGGCCGTTTTTTTGGTAAAGACTACTTTCGTGAACTGTTGGAGCGGGTGCGCTCCATACGCGCCAGCGAGCGGCGCATCTATCAGCAGATCACCGATATTTTTGCCGAGTGCAGTATCGACTACGACCCTAAGTCCAAAACCACCCAGCAGTTTTACGCCCATGTGCAAGACAAGTTTCACTTTGCCATTACCGGCCATACCGCCGCCGAGATTATTTCGCTAAAGGCCGATGCCAGCCAAGCCCTGATGGGCATGAGCACCTATAAAAATGCACCAGACGGGCGGGTGTTAAAATCGGATGCCACGGTGGCTAAAAATTACTTAAACGAAGACGACATCAAAAAGTTGGAACGCGCGGTGTCGGCCTTCTTTGATTACATAGAGGGCATTATTGAACGTCGCAATACCTTTACCATGGAAGGCTTTGCCGAGAGTGTGAACAAGTTTCTTGCGTTCAATGAGTATCAGATTCTGGAAGGCTACGGAAGTGTTTCGCGCAGCTGGCTGAGCAGAAAGCCCATACGGAATACGATAAGTTTAATAAGCAGCAAGGTATCGAATCCGATTTTGATCGGGAAATGAAAAAGCTGTTAAAAAATAAGGGCTCACAGGATGACTGACTATAAAACCATCGCCGAATCGAACAACTTTATTGTTCTGGATAAATACAAAAAAGATTGGAAAGTGGCCGAAAGCTACCAGAGTGAAGATGCCTTAGAGCGTGAGTTGATTCAGGATCTGCAAAACCAAGGCTATGAGTTTTTACCCGGCTTAAATAATCCTGAGGCTATGCTGGCCAATGTGCGCCAGCAACTACAAACTCTCAATAATGTAGAGTTTTTAGAGGGCGAATGGCAGCGTTTTGTGGAAACTTATCTGGATAAGCCCAGCGACACCATCCTGGATAAAACCCGTAAGATTCACGATGACTATATTCACGACTTTGTGTTTGATGATGGCCGCATCAAAAACATCTACCTGGTGGATAAAAAGAACATTGCTCGTAACAAGGTGCAGGTGATCAAGCAGTTCGAGCAAACTGGCAGCCACGCCAACCGGTATGATGTGACCATTCTGGTCAATGGTTTACCGTTGGTACAAATTGAGCTGAAAAAGCGCGGTGTCGCTATTCGTGAGGCCTTTAACCAGGTACACCGCTACAGTAAAGAGAGTTTTAACAGTGAGCATTCGCTGTATAAGTACTTGCAGTTGTTTGTGATTTCGAATGGCACCGACAGCCGTTATTTTGCCAATACCACCCAGCGCAATAAAAACAGCTTCGACTTCACCATGAACTGGGCTAAAGCTGATAACAGCCTGATTAAAGACCTTAAAGACTTTACCGCAACCTTCTTCCAAAAAAATACCTTGCTTAACGTGTTGCTGCATTACTCGGTGTTTGATGTCAGCGATACTTTACTGGTCATGCGCCCTTACCAAATAGCCGCTACCGAGCGCATATTGTGGAAGGTGAAAAGTTCCTTTGAAGCGAAAAATTGGAGCAAACCAGAAAGTGGTGGTTTTATCTGGCATACCACAGGCTCTGGTAAAACCTTAACCAGCTTTAAAGCCGCACGTTTGGCCACAGAGCTGGCGTTTGTCGACAAGGTGTTTTTTGTGGTCGACAGGAAAGACCTCGACTATCAGACCATGAAAGAATATCAGCGCTTTTCGCCTGACAGTGTGAATGGCTCAGACAGTACCGCTGGTTTAAAGCGCAATTTGGATAAAGATGATAACAAGATCGTCGTGACCACCATTCAGAAGCTCAACAACCTGATGAAGAGCGAGGGCGACCTAGCTATCTACAACAAGCAGGTAGTGTTCATTTTTGATGAGTGCCACCGCAGCCAGTTTGGTGAAGCACAGAAAAACCTGAACAAGAAATTCAAACGATTCTATCAGTTTGGCTTTACCGGTACGCCTATCTTCCCGCAAAACGCATTAGGTGCAGAAACCACGGCTAGCGTGTTTGGTCGTGAGCTGCATTCTTATGTCATCACCGATGCGATACGCGACGAGAAAGTGCTCAAGTTCAAGGTGGACTATAACGATGTGCGAGCACAGTTTAAGGCTATTGAAACAGAGCAAGATGAGAAGAAACTAAGTGCTCTTGAAAACAAACAGGCCTTATTGCACCCAGAGCGTATTCGCGAAATCTCCCAGTATGTACTGAAAAACTTCCGCCAGAAGACACACCGATTACAGTCGACTGCTAAGGGCTTCAATGCCATGTTTGCCGTAAGCAGTGTGGATGCAGCTAAGTTGTATTATGAATCCCTCAACAAATTGCAGGCAGACCCTTCATATAAGAACAAGGAAAAGCCATTAAGAATCGCTACCATCTTTTCCTTTGCTGCCAATGAAGAGCAGGATGCAGTGGGCGAGATTTTGGATGAGAGCTTTGATGTCTCGGCGATGAATAGTAGCGCTAAAGAGTTTTTAAATGCAGCGATAGATGATTACAACGCCTTCTTTAAAACCAACTTCAGTGTCGATAGCAATGGCTTCCAGAATTACTATCGTGATTTGGCGAAACGGGTTAAATCTAAAGAGATCGACCTGTTGATTGTAGTCGGCATGTTCTTAACGGGGTTCGATGCCCCGACACTCAATACCTTGTTTGTGGATAAGAACCTGCGTTATCACGGATTGATGCAGGCCTTTTCGCGCACTAACCGCATTTACGACGCTACCAAAACGTTCGGCAATATTGTCACCTTCCGCGATCTAGAACGGGCCACGGTAGATGCCATTACCCTGTTTGGTGACAAGAACACCAAGAATGTCGTGCTAGAAAAAAGCTACAAGGAATACATGGAAGGCTTTACCGATGTGGTGACAGGTGAAGCACGGCGGGGTTTTATGGACGTAGTAAGCGAGTTAGAACAGCGCTTCCCTGATCCCTCAGCTATAGAAAAAGAGTCCGACAAGAAAGACTTTGCCAAACTGTTTGGTGAGTACTTGCGTGTAGAAAACGTGCTGCAAAACTATGATGAGTTTGCCACTTTGAAAGCCCTTCAAGACGTAGACATGAGCGACGAAGAAGCCGTTGAAGCGTTTAAAACCGAGCATTACCTGGATGATGAAAAGCTGGCTGAGTTGCAGGCCATACGCCTTCCTGCCGAGCGTAAGATTCAAGACTACCGCTCGACGTACAACGATGTGCGCGATTGGCAGCGCCGACAAAAATCAGCAGACGAGAAAGAAAAGTCCACCATCGACTGGGATGATGTGGTCTTTGAGGTAGATTTGTTGAAGTCCCAAGAGATCAACCTTGATTATATTTTGGAACTGATTTTTGAGCACAACAAGAAGAATAAGAGTAAGGCAGAGCTTATTGATGAAGTCCGTCGCCTGATTCGAGCAAGCCTTGGTAACCGCGCCAAAGAGAGCTTGATCGTAGACTTTATTAACCAAACCAACCTCGATGATATTGGCGATAAGGCTAGCATTATTGATGCCTTCTTTACCTTTGCCCAGGCAGAGCAGCGAAGAGAGGCTAAGGAGTTGATTGAATCCGAAGGTCTCAATGAAGATGCGGCTAAGCGTTATATCTCAGCATCCTTGAAACGAGAGTATGCCAGTGAAAATGGAACGGCGCTAAATGAAGCTCTTCCCAAAATGAGCCCGCTGAACCCTCAATACAAAACTAAGAAGCAAAGTGTTTTCCAAAAAATCGCGATGTTTGTAGAGAAGTTTAAAGGTGTAGGTGGGAACGTTGAGTAAAAGAACAAAGCAGAGCTAATTTTAAGGCTGTTATCACGCAATCACGACCGTATTGCGTGGTGACAAAAATATAAAAATGTCACCATCTAGAATGGTAATCTATGGACAATTTGGAAATCGCCTACAATGCAGAGAAATCATGGCCTACAGCCCTTGTCACCAGTAATCAATGTTACGGGTGTGCGGGCACAGGTGGCTTCCTGGCGTGCAGTTTTGATCACGTGAAAGACCACTATGTGAAAACCGCCGAAGACCACCAAACCCTGCAACAGCAAATTCACGGCGTAGAGAAAAAACAGCTGCCGCATTTGTTATGTATCACCAATATGATGCTGCACGGTATTGAAGTGCCTTCCCAAATACGCCACGGCAACACCCTAAACAAGCCGCTTTCGAGCTGGGACAGCACCATCGACGTGATCGCCACCAACCCACCGTTTGGCGGCACCGAAGAAGACGGCATCGAAAAAAACTTCCCTGCGGATATGCAAACCCGTGAAACCGCCGACTTATTCTTGCAGCTGATTATCGAAGTACTGCGAGCACCGTCCGCGAATGAAAAGGGTGGTCGTGCAGGCGTGGTACTGCCAGACGGTACACTATTTGGTGAAGGCGTAAAAACCAAGATCAAAAAGCTACTGACCGAAGAGTGTAATCTGCACACCATCGTGCGTTTACCCAATGGCGTATTTAACCCATACACGGGTATTAAGACCAATATTCTGTTCTTTACCAAAGGTCAGCCAACCAAAGACGTTTGGTTCTACGAGCATCCGTATCCAGAAGGTGTGAAGAACTACAACAAATCCAAGCCGATGAAGTTTGAAGAGTTTCAAACGGAAATCGATTGGTGGGGTAATGAAGAAGATGGCTTCGCCAGCCGCGTCGAAACCAACCAAGCGTGGAAAGTGTCCATTGATGACATCATCGCCCGTAACTTCAACTTGGATATTAAAAACCCATTCCAAGAAGAAGTGGAAGTGCACGACCCTGAAGAGCTACTGGCAACTTACCAACAGCAGCAAACCGAGATCAGTGAATTGCGCCTACAGTTGAAAAACATCCTAGGCGATGCCCTAATGAGCACGGCAAACAGCCAGCAAGACGACTCGGAAGAGGAACGTGGCTAATGGCTGAGCTTCACTCTCTACAAAAAGACTTTTCACAGGAAGGTAATGTCCAACAGCTAATTACCCAGCATATTGATCTTTGGACGGGCGCGGTTAAAGAAAAATCCAGCGCGGGTCGTGGTGGTAGCAGTAAGCGAGAACTTTACGGCATTAAAAAACTGCGTGAGTTGATTTTAGAATTAGCGGTACGCGGCAAGCTGGTTTCTCAAGACCCGAGTGATGAGCCTGCTTCGGTATTGCTAGATCTTATTGCCGCCGAGAAAGCCGAACTGGTTAAACAGGGCAAACTCAAAAAGCCCAAAAAACTGCCAGAGATTAGTGAAGACGAAAAGCCTTTTGAACTGCCGGAAGGTTGGGAGTGGGCTCGATTAGACTCTGTTTATGATGTGCGTGATGGCACGCATGATAGTCCTAAAAATATCCCTGAGGGTATTCCGTTAATTACTAGTAAGAACCTCTCTTCAGGGACTCTAAACTTTGATGATGTAAAATATATCTCGTTAGAAGATCACAAGAAGATTATCGAGCGATCAAAGGTTGATAAATACGATATCCTTTTTGCTATGATCGGCAGTATTGGTAATCCAGTTATCGTTGATACTGATATCGACTTCAGCATTAAGAATGTAGCTTTATTCAAATATATTGATCTAAAGTTGAGTTCACCTGTTTTTCTACAACTTTATTTGGAAAAGATGAGCGCTGAGCTTAGACGTGAAGCTAGTGGTGGAGTACAGAAGTTTGTTTCTTTAGGTAAGCTACGAAACTGTCCTATATCATTGCCTCCTCTAAATGAACAACACCGCATCGTTGCTAAAGTCGATGAGCTAATGGCGCTTTGCGATCTTTTGGAGCAGCAAACCGAATCTAGCCTCGATGATCATCAAACCTTAGTGCAAACCCTGCTAGATACATTGCTACAAAGCCCCGATGCCGAAGAGCTAGAGCAAAACTGGCAACGCCTAAGTGCCCACTTTGATCTGCTATTTACCACCGAACAAAGCATCGACCAGCTAAAACAAACCATCCTGCAACTCGCCGTGATGGGCAAACTTGTACCCCAAGATCCTAACGACGAGCCCGCATCAGAGCTACTTAAACGCATCGCCGCCGAAAAAGAAGAACTGGTTAAACAAAAGAAAATCAAAAAACAGAAACCACTACCGCCGATCAGCGATGATGAAAAACCATTTCAACTGCCCAAGGGATGGGAGTGGGCTAGAGTAAACGATATTGCAATGTTTACTACATCTGGTTCGCGTGACTGGGCAAAGTACTATTCAGAATCAGGTGCTTTATTTGTAACAATGGGGAACCTATCTAAATCCAGTTATCAGCTACGACTGGATAATCTTAGATATGTTAATCCGCCCCAGAATAGTGAAGGTGCAAGGACAAGGCTAGAAGCATATGATCTTCTAATATCTATAACTGGTGAGGTCGGCAATTTAGGTTTAATTCCCGAAGGTTTCGGAGAGGCTTATATTAACCAGCATACTTGCTTACTTCGCTTTATGCCGGAGGCAAGAAATAGATACTTCCCTGAATTTATGTGTTCTCAATTAGCTAAAATTCAGTTCAACGCGCCTCAACGAGGGATAAAAAATAGTTTTCGTCTTGGAGACGTAGGTGAAATGTTGGTAAGCCTACCTCCTATTACAGAACAGCACCGTATCGTTGCCAAAGTCGATCAATTAATGGTCCTCTGCGATCAGCTAAAAGCCAAACTCGCCGACAGCAAAACCACCCAGTTAAACCTAACCGATGCCCTCGTGGCTCAGGCGGTGTAGGCGGAATGGGATCTGACTCCCTTTGATAATGTACAAGGAGGTACAAAATGCTCGCATGTAAATTTACATTTTTACCGTGGATTAACTTACCATAATGGTAAATAATGCAGTCAATATTAGTGCATACGATGGAATACCACCTGCATCTCGGGAAGAAGGTCGAGCACATATCGACAGCGGGCCACTTTACGATAAGTCCAGAGTGCTGGCGTTACTAGATAAAGGGGATGCACATACGCATCTCTGGACTCGAAAGTGTATTCAAGATGTTCAGCGGTTAGAGTTCGAGATCGAGGATGTACGAGCTTTGTTGAAGCAGGCCTTGCTAAATGGTCGTTATGTTAACTCTGAGTGGTGTGTACAAAAGCCGACAGGCCCATGGGCGGCGTGTGATAGCTATTTTTTAGCTCGTATGGAATGGATTGAGAATGCAGGCAAGGAATTGCCTTGTAATTACTATGTAAAATTCGCGATAAACAAAGCTGGCAAACTATTGTTGCTGGTTTCCTGTCATTTATCGCAGTAGGGGTGAGATATGAAAAACAAGGTATGTCCAATTTGTGAAATGGGGCAGTTGCATGCAAAGACGGAATGGTTTGATGTTGAGCACCTTGGCCACACAGGCAAGATCAAAAGCCATTATGCGGAATGCGATGCTTGCGGTAGTGAGCAAGCCGGTACGACCGAGGCGCGTTTAAATAAGCGTGCCATGATCGCGTTTAAGAAAGAGGTTCAAGGCTTACTAACGGGTGAGCAGGTACGTGTGTTACGCAAAACATGGGGGTTAAGCCAAGAGCAAGCCGCGAAAGTTTTTGGTGGTGGTCCAGTTGCTTTCTCAAAGTATGAAAAGGATGACGTAATGCAATCGGATTCTATGGATAGGTTGCTGCGTATGGCGGAAGCGTTTCCAATGATGCTAGAGAAGCTAATACAAGACGCAGGTGTTAGCTCCAATATAGAGTCTGTATGGGAAGCTGTGCAGTATGTTGATTTCTCAGTGACAACTAAACAAAGCTTGACAGTCGTGCGTTCTCATTCACTAAATGAAAAGGTGGCCTATGGCTACTAAAAATAGTGTGAGCTTGCAAAAAGCGATTGATAACCTGTCTATTCAAGATGTTTATTTAAAGTCTTCTCAAGCAGAGTGCAGTGAGGGTTTTGATCCTAAGCGCACTGAGCATACCGAGTTGCTTGTTCAACAAATGCATATTGTGCGCGGCAGTGAAATACTTCAAACGAACGAAGGCAATTTGATTTTAAAAGTGTACGTTCGCTTGGGTACTCGCTGGGGGATGCCTGTTGAGGGGAGTGAGCCTGAAGTTAAGGCTTTGGTTGAGGCTGATTTTATTGCTGAGTATACAATGGCTGAGTTACTAGAGACGGAAGCGGTTGATGAGTTTTCGTTAAAAAACGCAAGTTTCCATGTTTGGCCTTACTGGCGTGAGTTCTTAAGTTCACAGTGTGAGCGCTTACGTCTTCCTAGACTGATATTGCCAGCCGTTCAATTTAATCGTTGAATCAAGATTGATAGATTTTATCTGCTCGGTGACAGGCCTCGCCCCCAGAAGGGGACGGTGCCGTAACTCCTTCTACACATGGTAGATGAGATGTATGAACAATAAGTACACAAAGCAAATATATCAATCTCCTAATTAACAACATACTTCTGTGTATTGAAAAACCACTCAATTAAACCTTATCGATGGCCTCGTGGTGAGGCTGATGTGGCATCTTAACCATGAGCAACTTACTGCAAGCCGCAAAAAATTTGTTTGCGAGGAGGCTGATTACGAATCGACTCTCGCTCGCGTCATGGTGTCCAGTCGATACCAGCTGAATGCCATACACATCGCCAGCATCAACAACAAATACGGGAAGGCGTTTGCGCTCAAGGCTTCGATGATGGGCCCGGTTAACGAGGGGGCGACTAGAGCACCAAGCCCACAGCACACAAAAACGTATCCTGTGCGTTTGCCGTCCAGCGCCATGATGCTGTTTGCATAGGAAAACAGCATGGGGAAAAACGCCGAACATCCTAGCCCCAGCCACAGCGCGGCCAACACCAGCGAAGCGTCTGATACCACCATGAGCAGACTGCCGGTCACGCTGATGGCCAGCAGGCCATAAATGCCTTGGCGAGGCGTTATCCAGCGCAGTAAAAACACCGAAAGTAAACGCCCAATCGATAAGCTAACAAAAAACCATGTGACTAAAATGGCGGCGGCATTGTGATTAATGCCCGATAAAATCGCGTAGGTACTGATCCAGCCTGCGATGGTGATTTCAAACCCGACGTACAAAAAGATGACCAACAAAAACGCCAAAAAGGTGGTCTTTTGTTTGGTCTCAGGCACTGTTTCAGTGCTTCTGGCTTCGAACCTAGGGCTGGGTTGTTTCCACAAAAACAGCGGCAATATAAGCGCGTACAGAGCGACCATCCAATATCCCGCGCCGTAGCCGTGACCGGTCCATTCTGCAAAGATTAAAATCAGTGGCGCGAGCATGCAGCCTGAGCTGTAACACAGATGCAAGATCGTCACATACGAGCCCACTTTGTCTTTATGCAACCACAGCATCATCATATTGCCGCCAGCGTTGACCGACACTTCGGCCGCGCCGAGCAAGAAAAACAGCGCCACCAGCATGGTCAAGCTGGTTGAAAAAGGCACCAGAAACAATCCAACAATCACGCACAGCAGCATAACGATCAAATAATGATGACCTTGCCAACGATCAAACATGCGACCCGCCAACAACGCGCCCAGAATATTTCCTATGGCTCTGGCGCTGAAAACAATCGATATTTCCGCCACAGAAGCGTCGATCAGGTCAGACAGGTAAATCAAACTCGGTCCCAACAGACCCGATACCGCGCCCGCGGCAATAAACATGGCGCAATAAAGCCCCGTACGCGTTAATTCCTGCATAGTGTTTTCCATTTTTTATTATTTGCCACGCTCGAACCTGACACCGCGTCTCGTTCGAATCCACACATTGACATTGGATTTAATCACGCAACTTGATTAATTAATAGAGAGCATAGAAAGACCGGAAAAAGAAAACACCCACAGTGTTGTTCACAGAAGCTGAAACAGCAAAACAAGAAAAAGAAAAAGAAAAACAAGAAAAAGAGGAGAAGTTAAGAGAGCAAGCACCAACTCATCTTTTTGTGCCGCCACATTGAGCGGCACAAAAAGACCATTAGGCAAAGGGAAAAGAAAAGACGCGTTAGCCTTTCCAAGTTAGCCTTTTAAAAATTGTCCAACCCAAGCCATGAGCTGCTGATTGTCTATTGCGTCCTGTGCGACCGTCTGACGCGCTTTAGCAGCGACTTCTGGCGTTAGCGTGACACCATCGTACAAATCGATCAATTCGTTCTCATACGCCTTCGAGAATTCAGGATGGCCTTGGAACGTCAAAATACGATCTTGATAAATCAGCCCCGCGTACTGACAAAAATCACTGCTCAAAAAGCTCGACATTTTTTCCGGTTTTTCCAACACTTGGTCTTGGTGGAAAGCACAAAACGCGATGTCTTTCTGAGTCAACGGGGTTTCAACTTCGTTAGACACTTGGTAATGGTGAATCCCTACCCCCCAGCCGCCGTCAAATTTACCAACGCGACCACCCAATGCTCGCGCAATGACTTGGTGACCGAAGCAAATCCCCACCAGCACTTGTCCCTTGGCGTCTATCTCTCGGATAAACTCACACAAACGAATGATCCATGGATCATCGCCATAAGCGTCCGATTTAGAACCGGTAATCAGCCAAGCATCACAACAGTCGATGCTGTCTGGGAACTCATCCAAGCGCACATCAAAAATTTCGAACGACAATTCTGGCTCTAACACAGCAATCTGTTGAGCAAACATCTCCGCGTATGTTGGGTACTTAGAGCGCAATACGTCGGGCGTAATGCCCGCGGCGAGAATTCCTATCTTCATGAATTATTTACCTCAAAAAACACAGCGGTTAAGGATTTTGGAAACGATTTTGACGGCGCATAATGAAAATGGCCGCGATGACCGCAATCGAGACAACCAATATCATCAGCGTCGCTAACGCATTGATTTCGGGTGTAACACCAAGTCGAACTTTGGAGAAAATCACCATCGGCAAGGTCGAATTCCCCGGCCCTGACACAAAGCTCGCAATCACCAAATCATCCAATGACAAGGTGAAAGACAGCAACCAACCCGACAAGATGGCAGGGGCAATCAACGGCAAGGTAATTAAGAAAAACAACGACACAGGCTTAGCACCCAAATCCATCGCCGCTTCTTCTAAGGTCTCGTCCATGGACGACAAACGCGATTGAACCACCACCGCCACGTACGCCAAACAAAACGTCGTATGCGCGATGACAATCGTGGTCGTGCCTCGACCTGCAGGCCAACCGAACATGCTTTCCATCGCTACAAACAACAGCAACAGTGACAAACCGGTGATGACTTCTGGCATCACCAATGGCGCCGTCACCCAGCCTGCCATCATGGTTTTACCACGAAACTTGCCCATTCGGCTCAACACAAAGCCCGCTAACGTGCCTAATATGGAAGCCAACGTCGCGCTAATAAAGGCGATTTTTAAGCTCACCCACGCGGCGTCCATGATCTGATCATTTTGAAACAGCTCAACGTACCATTTCAGCGACCAACCACCCCAAACGGTCACCAATTTGGACTCGTTAAAGCTGTAGATGATCAAAGCCACAATGGGCGCGTACAAAAACAAAAAGCCGAAGCCAGCACTAAGCTTTAGCGCTAAAGAATGATTTTTCATTACATCGCCTCCTTGTTGCCATTACGCATGAACATAATTGGACCCACCAAAACAATCAGCATAATGATCGCAACCGCTGAGGCCAGAGGCCAATCTCGGTTCAGGAAGAACTCATCCCACAACACACGACCAATCATCAGCGTATCTGAACCGCCTAACAAGGCAGGAATAACAAACTCGCCGACCGCCGGGATAAACACCAATAAACAGCCCGCAATGATGCCCGGCTTCGCCAGAGGCAACGTCACCAGACAAAACGCTCGCCACGGTTTTGCACCGAGGTCTTTCGCGGCTTCAATTAGGCTCATGTCCATTTTTTCTAGCGTGGTGTACAGCGGCAGAATCATAAACGGCAAATAGGTATACACAATGCCAATGTACACAGCGACGTCCGTTTGTAGAATTTGCAATGGCTGATCAATTAACCCCAGTGACATCAAGGTATCGTTGACCAAACCGTTCTTTTTCAACAATGACATCCACGCGTAAACGCGCAATAAAAACGACGTCCAGAAAGGCAAAATAACCAATGACAACAATATCGTACGAGAGGTCGGACCACTGCGGGCGATAAGATAAGCAATCGGAAAACCAATCAATAACGTAAAGAACGTCGACACCGCGGCAATGCGTAAAGAACTCAAATAAGCGTCTAAGTAAAAGCGCGATTCAAACAAAAATAAATAGTTGCCAAAGGTCACTTTGAGGGTCGCGTACGCGTTGCTAGGGTCCCATTCCAACAAAGGCGAGTAGGGCGGCACCGCAATCATCGCCTCAGACAGGGATATTTTAAACACCACCAAAAATGGAATGAAGAAGAATGCCGCCAACCAAAGCATTGGCATCAGGATCACACACCAGCGACCCAGACGAATAGTTTGCAAACGCTGCAATAGGTTCGGTCGAGTTGTATTGCTGGAAGTGGTCATCATGATGTGAGTACCACGCTGCTATCGGCATCCCAAGACAGATACACATGATCGTCCCACGTTAGGCGCTCGCCCGTATCCCGTTGGGTATTGGGTTGGGTAATGCGCACTTCTTTACCTGACAACAAACGAACTTTGTAAATCGACTGACTGCCCATGTACGCGACTTCGGTAATCACCCCTTCAGCGGAATTATTTGGCGTATTGGAGGCGTTACGCGCAATGCGCATCTTTTCAGGGCGAATCGCCACGCTGACGACTTGGTTCGGCGCACAGCTGATGCCGTGATCCAAATAAATAAGGCCATTGGTGTCATCGCATTGGATCGCCGCGCTGTCGCGCTCATCCGACACCACGCTGCCGCTAAACAAATTCACGTTACCAATGAATTCCGCAACAAAACGGTTGTTTGGGTATTCGTATACTTCGTGAGGCTCGGCGGTTTGGACGATCACACCGTTGTTCATTACGCCAATGCGTGTGGCTAATGTCATCGCTTCTTCTTGGTCATGAGTAACTACCACAAAGGTGATGCCTAGCTCGTCTTGTAATCGCATCAATTCGAACTGTGTTTCTTCACGCAATTTTTTGTCCAACGCGCCCAATGGCTCATCCAACAACAGCAGCTTAGGGCGTTTCACCAAGGAACGCGCCAACGCCACACGCTGACGCTGACCACCTGACAACATATGCGGTTTACGACGAGCAAGATGCCCCATTTGTACCATTTCCAAGATATCAGCGACGCGTTTTTTGACTTCGTGGCTTGGCAAACCTTCACGTTTTAAACCAAACGCGACGTTGGCTTCGACGGTCAAATGCGGGAACAAAGCATAAGACTGGAACATCATATTAACAGGGCGCTCCCATGGCGGAACATTCGACATGTCCACGCCATCGATGATAATGCGACCCGATGTAGGCGACTCAAAACCCGCCAACATACGCAATAGGGTACTTTTACCGGAACCCGACCCGCCCAACAGACAGAAGAGTTCATTCTTATAAATATCCAGAGAGACGTTATTCACCGCCGTGAAGTCGCCGAACGTTTTATTGATTTGTTCAATGCGAACGAAAGGCTCAGCGTCTTTTTGACGCCAAGTTGGCATCGTTTGAGAGGTAACGATGGGGGAAACAGAAGACACAGACATAAAACACACCTGTCAGCATGGTAAGTATTCAAGAAGGGCGACACCTAATGGTGTCACCCACGTACAGAAGGCTGCTTAGCGACCGGTTTTAATGTTTGTCCAAGCACGTGTCAATTGGCGATCAAAACGCGCCGTGTGAGCCACTTGCACAAACAGTTTCTCTTTTACTTCCTGAGTTGGGTACACACCTTTGTTGGTGGCCACTTCTTCGTCTAGAAGAGGAACCGCCGCGGTGTTTGGCACAGCGTAGAACACATAGTTCGAAATGGCCGCCGCGATGTCTTTTTTCAGGATGAAATCGATAAATTTGTGTGCGGCTTCTGGGTGAGGCGCGTCCGCAGGAATCGCCATCAAATCAAACCACACCAAGGTGCCTTCTTTTGGAATCACAAACTTGATATCAACGCCTTGACCGGCTTCTTCGGCGCGGCTTTGCGATTGCAAAATATCACCGTTATAACCAATCGCCACACACACATCGCCATTGGCTAAGTCAGAGATGTATTTACTGGAGTGGAAATAACGCACATTGTCTTCGGCAACCGACATCAATTTGGCCGATTCCGCTAGGTCATCTTTGTCTTCTGAGTTTGGATCAACGCCACGATAATTATTCACAACCGACATCACTTCCGCAGGAGAATCCAACACCGCAATACCACAATCGTTCAGTTTAGCCGCAATGCTTGGGTTAAATAAAATATCCCAAGAATCGATATCCGCTGTACCCAAACGCTCTTCGATCATCTTGGTGTTGTAACCAATGCCGATCGTACCCCAAGCGTAAGGAATGTTGTGCACATTGCCCGCATCGTGTTTTTCGATTTGCTTCGCCAATGTTTGATCTAAGTTGCCATAATTGCTCAGCTTACTCTTATCGATGGCTTGGTAAACACCCGCTTTTACTTGACGCTCAAAGAAGGAGTTAGATGGCATAACCACGTCGTAGCCAGAGCCACCCGCCATCAGTTTTGCTTCCAACACTTCGTTGCTGTCGTAAACGTCGTAGTTTACTTTGATGCCCGTTTCTTTAGAGAACTGCTCCAAAGCACCTGGCGCCATGTAATCCGACCAGTTGTATACGTTTAGAACGTCTTCGGCGTAACTGCTCACAGCAAAAGTCGATGCCGCACCCGCGATCAATACACTCAATACATTGCGTTTCATGTGAAATTCTCCAATTTACAGCCAAGGTTACATTGGCTGGTTCCAGTTGTGATGTCGTTTTGCTTTTCAGCAAAGCCTCTAACGGACTCTATTTTTTAAAGTAACTCTTTTTAAGCTGACTCTTTCTAAAGTGGCTCTGTATAAAGTGACTGTTTTTGCAGTCACTCTTCTAAAAGCCACCAAGTCTAAAAGCCACCAAGGTTCGCAACGCACTTACAAATACGCTTCGTATTCCACATTGGAAATACGGCCGTGTATTTTTTGCTGTTCTTGTTCTTTTGCCGCACCATACACTCGGACAAATTCTTCACCCAAGTATTCACTCAAGAAGGCACTGTCTGCAAACGATTCCGTCGCCAATTCCCAACGATTGGGTAGCGGTTCGAAACGTTCTGACATCGCGTACGCATCGCCTTCAATCGGCTGTGGTGGCGACATTTTTGTTTCAATACCATGCAAAGCAGCCCCTAACACGGCTGCCAATACTAAATAAGGATTCGCGTCCGCGCCAGCCACACGATGTTCTATACGACGCGCGACATTATCACTTTCGGGAATGCGTACCGCGACAGTGCGGTTTTCATAGCCCCAGCTCGCAAACGTCGGCGCATGCGCTCCGGTTTGGAAACGGCGATAAGAATTCATATGCGGCGCAAACACAAGCATAGAATCAGACATATGGTTCAATAATCCCGCCACCGCTTGCTGCAATAAGCCTGAGCCTTCTTCGGTGCCGTTGTTAAACACGTTATTGCCTTGCTCGTCCAACAAACTAAAGTGAACGTGGAAGCCGTTACCGCTTTTATCTGCGTACGGTTTCGCCATGAAAGTCGCACCAAAATCATGCTGACGTGCAACCCCTTTGATCAGGCGCTTAAACATAATCGCATGGTCGGCGGCGAGAACAGCGTCGTTGCAATGCTTCATGTTGATTTCGAATTGACCGGGGCCTAGTTCAGAAATAATGGTGTCCGCAGGAATGCCTTGAATCTCACACGCACGGCGAACTTCGGCGAAAAAGCCTTCTAAGCCGTCCATTTCTTCAATGGAATAGCAGTCGGTTTTATTCAAACGCACACCGTTGCCTTCTACGATAATAGGAGGAGAAGGTCGACGCTGAGCTTCGGACTGGCCGTCTAACAGGTAAAACTCCAACTCCGTCGCCACCACAGGTGTGTAGCCTAAATCTTTGAAGCGCTTAACAATGCGCGTCAATATTTGGCGAGGGTCTGGGTAAAATGGAGTGCCATCGGCGTTGTACATCATCGCCAAAATTTGGTCGCGAGCCGATTCCGCCCACGGCACAGAAATAGGTTCAGGGTGGACGGCAAAACACACACCGTCACTGTCTCCCGTCTCGAAAACCATACCATTGTCGAGAACATCGTCGCCCCAGTGGTCAAAACCAATCACTGAGTGAGGAAGTTTTACCCCTTGCGTCATGACGCTTTTTAAACCGCTGGAGGGCATGCGTTTACCACGCAAGTTGCCGTTTAAATCTGTGATGAACAGATCAAATTCGTTGTTCCCTTCGTACATATCCGACATAAAATGTTCTCTTATGAAATTAGTCTTACTGCGGAAGACGTTGTGCTTACTCGTCTGATAATCGAACTTTACTTCGATTTTCATATTGCTTGCACAGGATTAAAGCCACATTCTTCCGATATAAATCACCTTAACCCGAGCAAATGATGTGAGTAACTATCCCCGAGTGGGTATATGCAAAGATGGAACCACTTGTATATAAATCACACTCTAAAAGATGACTGCTTTTCTTCACTTTCAGCTATTTTGCTGATATGTATTAATAAAGAATCACCTTAATGTGTTTGAGGACAGCGCTTTCGAGCGATATAAGCCGAAAAATCATTCAGGTTATGCATTCATTTTTACTACAGAAAGAATAAAAAAGTCGATGGAAATTTTGCGCCAGCGGAGCAATTTTAGGGATGAAGACAAAACCGAGTAAAAAGTCGACTTGAACTCAACCCAATCGACACATTAAAAATAGCCAGCAGTGTGCGTTTTATCCGTTTCTCGTTTGAAGCCGTACACTCAGAGCAAGTTCATGACGCTGGATAACACGGCGATACATGACAAAGGATTTCAGAACAATGCAGAAAAACACCCTAAGAGGGCAATTGTCTTTACCCGACTTAATGAAAGACCTCGGCGCGCTTACCAATCACATTCGGGTACCCAGCTTTCCTATTGCGTTAGAAGGGGTGCTCAGCAACCTGTGCTATTTCGATACCATCATTATCGTGACCTACAAAAAAGCGCTAAAGCCACTGCTGATCCATCCGAGTGACCCAAGTGAGCAAAGTCACACCCTGCGTATGTATTTAAACAAGGCCTACTTGCTAGATCCCTTGTTTAACGCCATACAACACGGGATCGCACCGGGCGTTTATCGTTTGGTCGACATGTCACCCGATTCGTTCGAAGAAACCGAATACTACCAAACCTGTTACCGCAACTTTGACTTAGTCGATGAAATCAACATCTTGGTGGAATTAGACGCGGCCACTACCTGCGCCGTGTCATTAGGCCGACAAAAAACCGTCGGCTCGATTCGCCGAACAGAACTGAACAATTTGAAAAGCGTTTTCCCCATGTTAGAAGCCTTGATCCGCCAATTTTGGCTCACGCAAGCGGGGGAGTTCGTCGAGAGGGAATCCAGTACAGGGCCGTTAAAATACGCACTGAAAACCTTTGCGCATGGCGTATTGACCACCCGCGAGCAGGAAATTTTGGGCTTGTTATTGAAAGGACACTCGTCAAAATCCATTGCGAACGAATTAGGCATCAGTGCCGGAACCGTCAAAGTACACCGCAAAAACATTCACGCGCGATTAGACACATCCACGCAGTCAGAAATTTTTACTTTGTTCCTCAGTCATTTAGATGCCTTAGACAGAGAAAAAAGCTAATCAACCTAGAAGATGCCCAAAGAACGACTATTCTGGTTCATTCAGATGTCGTTCTAGCACGCACGTCAGCATCAATTTTAAATCGTCGAGGGTACGCGCAGCGCGGCGTTCATTTTGGTTCACAACAACCAGATAGGTACTGTGTGTTACTTCTAGGTACAGACGCGCAATACGTTCCCGTTCACGTATGTGCTTTTTAAAGCCTAAGCGTTTGAACACCTTAGCCATTTGAGAAATCACCATGTCATCATGGCGTTCGTCTAATTCACGCAATTCCTGCACCGAAAACATGGCTTGCACCAAACGTAATACCGCGCGCTGTTGGCGATAAGTACGCAAATTAATGTCGACAACTTGATCAATAAAGTTGGGCAGCGTCATGTCTTCTAAACGCCACTCCTGAATGCCTTTTAAAACGTCTTCGATGCTGTCCAGCCAAGACTTGCCCATGGCATACAAAATGGCGTGTTTATTGGGAAAGTAATGGTACAAAGACCCCACGGAAATACCGACTTCTTTCGCGATAATCGCCGTATTCAGATCGTTCAAACCAACGGTTTCTAACAATTCGCTGGTCACATCTAAAATTTGTTGCGCGCGTTTAATCGAACGAGACTGCACAGGCTCGCTACGAGGCGAAACAGATTGCATGGTTTTCATTGTCGTAGGGGGGTTGGCCATGATCGGGATTGGCTTCCTTATAAACAGAGAACATCAAATAAAGTGTTTAAATTATACACATACCCATGAACACTAAACACACCCATCGCACAGCGTTCGTCGCATTACGGCAACCGGTCTAACATCGAGTAATACAACATGCCAGCGACCAAACCTGGCCAGCGAAGTAGGGTACCACCGGGGAAGTCTCGCATCGGCAGCTTTTCGAAGGCATCCACTTCTTCTAACGAACCTTGCACCGCTTTAGCGAAGATCGCACCGGCGTAGGTTGCCATCGCCACGCCATGACCAGAATAACCTTGCGCCACAAAAATATTTTCCTGCTGTCGCGCAATGTGCGGCATTCTGTTTAACGTAATCGCCAAGGTGCCACCCCACGCATAGTCGATACGATAATCGCCTAACTCTGGGTAAGTAGCTAGCATGTGTTTTTTAACAAACCCAGCAATGTCTTTCGGAAAACGCTGACTGTAATTTTCACCGCCGCCCCAGAGCATTCTTCTGTCTTTGGACAGACGATAGTAATTCACCACAAATTTCGAATCCGCCACCGCGATACGGTCTGGGTTGATCCGATCCGCAACGCGTTCAGGAAGCGGCTCTGTGGCAATAATAAAGTTATTGATCGGCATGATTTTTCGCGCCGCCGGACCGTTCAAGTGACCAAGATAACCATTGCACGCAAACAACAAATAACGACAACGCACGCGCCCTTTGGCGGTTATGACTTCAGGTTGCTGGCCATCCGTGTATTCCAATACCGCAGAATGATCGTACAGCTTCGCCCCATGGGCTTCTGCCGCTTTCGCCAATCCAAGCGCAAAGTTAAGCGGATGAATGTGCGCGCCATCTTTGTACCATTCACCGCCGTAGTAACGATCTGTACCCAATTTATCAGCGACGGTTTTTGCATCTAGGAACTCAACACCCTCGTATTTAAGCTGTTGACGCTTGTATTCAACGGCGTCTTTTATGTCCGTTGCGTGGCTTAGTTTAGACGCCACATGCAGCACGCCAGCCGTTAAATCACAATCGATTTGGTATTTTTCGACCAAGTCCTTGACCAATTCCACCGAGTCCAGAGAGGTTTGCCACAGCACATCCGCCGTCTCTTTACCGACTTTATTGACCATCTCTGCGTGGCCCATGTTATGGCCTTGGCAAATTTGTCCGCCGTTGCGCCCAGAAGCGCCCCAGCCAATGTCATTGGCTTCCAATAAAGTCACTTGAAACCCCGCTTCCGCAAGATGCAACGCCGCAGAGGTTCCCGTAAATCCGCCGCCTATAATGCAAATATCGGCACTGTGATCACCCACTAGCTGAGGACGACTTTTGTACTCTTTTGCGGTTGCCTCATAGTAAGACGGTTCGTGTTTGCTCAAGGGGCACTCCTGTCATAATTCAAAACTCAATAACCGAATGATTGATCGATTTTATAGGCAGTGTCAATTGTAATATGAACTTATTTTTTGACAAGGTGTTGATTTAATGATCAAAGTAAAATAATGTTTAAACCGAAGTATTATTCGGGTTGTGAAATCATAAACCCAACAAAAAGAGCCAGTAAAAAACACATTACGGCGTAGGAATATTCGTTAAGCAGCCAACTTAAGGTGAGTTATGACAGAGTTTGAAGCTTTTTTAAAAGAGCATGCAATTACTGAAGTCGAGTCAACACTAGCAGACATGACAGGGAACGCGCGGGGTAAGTTTTACCCGACGTTCAAGTTCCTTGCAGAAAAGACAGGGCGCATCCCTGAAACAGTTCTAGTGCAAAGTGTGACCGGAGACTGGGCCGACAATCATTACGATATTGTCGACGCCAGCGACCGTGACATGGTGTTGAAACCCGACCCAAATACTCTGCGCATGGTGCCATGGGCCGACGAACCCACGGCTCAAGTAATCAACGACTGCTACACCACCGATGGCAACCTGCATCCGTTGGCCAGCCGAACGATTTTGCGTCATATTTTATCGCTTTATGAAGCGGAAGGCTTAAAACCCGTCATCGCACCAGAAGTCGAATTTTATCTGATTCAACCCAATACCGACCCAGATTATGAGCTAAAACCGGCAGCAGGACGCTCCGGCAAACGCGAAACCTCACGCCGTTCATACAGCATTGATGCAGTAAACGAGTTCAACACCATCATCGATACGCTTTACAGCTATTGCGAGGCTCAGGGGCTGGACGTAGACACCTTGATCCACGAATCTGGTGCCGCGCAAATGGAGATCAACTTCATTCATGGCGACCCATTGGATTTGGCAGATCAAGTGTTTGTGTTCAAACGCACGCTTCGAGAAGCCGCACTCAAACACGGTGTGTACGCCACCTTCATGGCAAAACCGATGAAAGACGAACCCGGCAGCTCGATGCACATTCACCAAAGTTTGGTGGACGCCAAAACCGGTAAAAACGTCTTTGACGACAACGGTAAACCGAGCGAATTGTTCTACCATTATTTAGGGGGGTTGCAGACGTACACACCCAACGCGATCTCTTTCTTCGCGCCAAACGTCAACTCGTATCGCCGTTTTTCACCAGAAATGGCCGCGCCTATTAACATGAACTGGGGATTTGATAACCGTACAGCAGGGCTGCGTATTCCATTTGCACCGCCACAAGGCACGCGCATCGAAAACCGTTTCCCCGGTGCCGACTCTAACCCGTATCTCGCCATCGCGGCGACGTTGGCGTGTGGTTATTTAGGCATGAAGCAAAAGCTACAACCCACCGATCCGATTAAAACGAATCAGCCACCGTCCGATTACCCAGAAGTGGAAATCGCTCGAACGCTAGAAGAAGGCCTACGTTTGCTAGAAGAATGTGAGCCATTATGTGACATCTTAGGCAAAGACTTTGTCACTGCTTATATGGGTGTAAAACGCAGTGAGTTCGAAACCTTTAACCGGGTAATCAGCTCATGGGAACGCGAGCATCTATTGTTGAATGTGTAATTATTTTTAATCCACAGAGCATCACGACAAGGATAAAAAAGCCTTGCGTGGTGCATGTAGCGTTATCACTAAAGGAAGCAAATCATGACACAGAAAAACCGTAAAATGCGTCAATTGTTACCCATTGCGGGTATGGTCTGTGCGTTAGGCACAACGGCAACGTCCGTTTCTGCCGAAACGCTAAAATTCTTCAACTGGTCGGATTACATTGCCGAAGACACCGTTGAACGATTTGAAGCCGAGACGGGCATTCAAGTCATCCAAGACGTTTTTGACAGCAACGAAGTGCTGGAAGCAAAACTGCTGGCGGGCAATTCGGGTTATGATTTGGTGGTGCCGACGGCGTCTTTCATGGGGCGTCAGATTCAAGCGGGCGTGTTTGGCAAATTGGACAAGGCCAAGTTACCGAATCTAAAACACCTCGACCCAGAACTATTGTCCTTCCTTGAAGCGGTCGATCCGGGCAACCAATACGGCGTACCGTATTTGTGGGGCACAACGGGCATTGGCTACAACGTCGATAAAGTCAAAGAAGTTCTAGGCGACGATGCTCCCGTAAACAGCTGGGATTTGGTGTTTAAACCAGAAAACATGGCCAAGCTGCAAGAATGCGGTGTTATGTTTTTGGACTCACCTGACGAACTGTACCCACTGACATTGAATTATTTGGGCAAAAACCCCAACAGCCGCAACCCACAAGATTATGCGTTGGACAGCGAAGCGGTCAAACTGCTGAAAGACGTGCGCCCTTATGTGACACAATTCCATTCTTCTCAATACATCAGCGCGCTTGCTAACGGCGACATCTGCGTGGCCATTGGTTGGTCTGGCGATGTGATTCAAGCCCAAGACCGCGCGATCGAAGCCGATAATGGCGTGAACATCGAATACAGCATTCCAAAAGAAGGCACGCAAATCTGGTTTGACATGCTTGCCGTGCCAAAAGAAGCCGAAAACAAAGACGCTGCGTATCAGTTCATCAATTTCTTATTGCGTCCAGACGTCATTGCCGATGTCTCAAACTACGTGGCGTACGCGAACCCTAACCTCGACGCGATGGCGCTGCAAGACCCTGATATTTCGAGCAATGAAGGCATTTACCCAAGCAGCGAGGTGAAAAAGAAACTCTTCGCACAAAAAGTTCGCGGCCTAAAAATCGAGCGTTTGATGGTGCGTCTATGGACGGACATTAAAACCGGACGCTAAGAAGCGGTAACCCTAGCGTAAAACAAAAATAGCCTAGCGATGCGTCGCTAGGCTATTTTTATGGGTGCAACACCCGCAAAACATTACGCAGGAATCTGTTGCGTAATGCAGTGCAAGTTGCCTCCACCCAACAAAATATCGCGCGCTGGGATGCCGATAAGCTCATGGTGTGGAAACGCTTTCTGCAGCACATCGTGGGCAACGCGATCTTTCGCTTCGTCTAATAACGGGTAAAACACGGCGCCATTACAGATTAAGCAGTTCGCGTAAGAGCCTGCCAAGCGATCTTCTGCCGCACGCGCCATACGATCTGGTTGTACCAATCCGGCCGCTTCGTCTTCGCGAATATAAAGCGGCCCCGGCATAGGCAATCTATGGACTAGGATCTGACGTCCACGCGCATCTCGCGTTTCCGCCAATAAGTTCAATGCCTGCTGGCTGATGGCGTATTGCGGATCATTTTCGTCATCACACACCGTCAATAACACTTCACCGGGGCGAACCACATGCAAAATATTATCGATGTGGCCGTTGGTTTCATCGTTGAATAATCCCAACGGCAGCCAGATCACTTTTTCAATCGATAAGTAGGCTTTCAGCTGCGCTTCGATGTCTTCTCGGCTTAGCTCGGGATTTCGGCTTGGGTGCAGCAAACACTCTTCCGTTGTGTAAAGTGTGCCTTCGCCATCGCAATGAATCGAGCCGCCTTCAAGCACAAAAGGCGCGTCATAACGTTCTACCCCTTCTTGCTGAGCAATCTGCGTGGCGACGTTTTCATCGTCAAACCAATCGTCATAAAGTCCATCCAATTCGCCCCCCCATGCATTAAATTGCCAATTCACCGCACGCTTAACACCGGCGTCATTGACGACCATCGTCGGGCCAATGTCTCGCATCCATGCGTCGTTGTAAGCCATGGGAAAAAGCTGAGTAGAGCTGGGCAGCATGCTTCTGGCTTGCGCTTCGTACTCTGGCAACACCGCCAATTTTACCGTGACATAGCCGCTTAAACGTTCAATAAAATGCGCGAAAGCCGCCTGCGCAGGCAAGCCATTATCACGCCAGTTATCGGGACGAGTGGGCCACGCCAGCCACACCGTACTCTGAGGACTGTGTTCACCCGGCATCCAAAAATCATCCGCTTTGGGAGTGGTTAACATGCAGCCTCCTATTTGACCTGACCATCGAGGATTTTGATGACATCGTAATGCTCTGGTCGACGGTCGCGGAAAAGCCCCCACGCCTTACGCTGAGTGCGCACTTTTTCCAAATCAAACGTGTGCACAAGAATCGCTTCGCTCTCGCGGTCTGCTTGCTCGATTAATTCACCACGTTCATCGCAAATAAACGACGAACCATAGAAGGTCAGTGCCAAATCACGGTGTTCCGCTTGTTCCGTGCCAATTCGGTTGGACGCAATCACTGGCGTCTGGTTGGCGGCAGCATGACCGCGCATGGTGTTTGTCCAGTGTGGCATGCTGTCGAGATCGGATTGGCTCGGCTCGGAACCAATGGCCGTTGGGAAAAGCAACAAATCGGCGCCCATCAGCGCCATGGATCGAGCCGTTTCTGGGAACCACTGATCCCAACAAATACCCACACCAATGCAACCGAATTTTGTGTTCCACACTTTGAAGCCAGTATCGCCAGGGCTGAAGTAGTATTTTTCCAAATAACCATCGCTGTCAGGGATGTGCGTTTTACGATACACACCCAACAACTCGCCACCCGCATCGATCATTGCCAAGGAGTTAAAACGGACTTGTCCGGCTTTCTCGAACCAACTAAACGGCAAGACTACATTCAATTCGGCCGCCAACGCTTGGAAGCGTTTAAAGGCCGCATTTTCAGCCAACGTGGTCGCCAAATCATGATAGGGCTCGTGGATCTCTATGCAAAAATACGGCGTCTCAAACAACTCCTGAATCAGGATAACTTGAGCGCCTTTGGCAGCCGCCGAACGTATTAGCTTTTCCGCACGATCAAGGTTATCTTGCTGGTTCCACGTGCAATGCATTTGCGTGGCGGCAACGGTTATCTTTGACATAAGCTGAGTACTCCAAATGACAGTTTGTTAGAAGTTTTTTCATTATTTTGTCTGACTAAACGATGTTCTAAAGCCAATTTCGCCATCTTAGAGAATTCGGAAAATTACGATATACCCCCACGGGGATATGGTGTGAAAGGACGCTGCTCAGTTAGTTTAGATTCATAGCAACCCATTTAGCGTTTTTGTTGGACGCCAAAGAAAGGAATTACATATGAAAACTTACCAAGAATGGCAAGCCCTTCGAAACACGATTAGCCTGCATTCCAACGCCTACATTAATGGTGTTTTCACGCCAGCACAAAGCGGTGACACGTTTGATTGTATCAATCCTACGGACGAATCCTTGTTGGCAAAAGTCGCCAGCTGTGACGAAGCCGATGTGAATCTGGCGACCGCGGCGGCCAAAGCCGCGTTTAAAAGCGGTGTCTGGTCAAACATGGCACCCAATAAGCGCAAACGCATCTTACAAAAGTGGGCGGATTTGCTAGAAGAGCACCAAGACGAATTGGCTTTGATCGACACCTTGGACATGGGTAAGTCGATTTCGGAGATGGTCGGCATCGACGTACCAGATTCCATCGACAGCTTACGTTGGTCGGCCGAATGCATCGACAAATTGTACGGTGAAATAGCTCCAACGAACCCAGACAATTTGGCACTGATCAGCCGCGAACCATTGGGCGTTGTCGCTATTATTACGCCTTGGAATTACCCATTAATGATGGTGATGTGGAAAATTGCACCGGCTTTGGCTGCGGGCAACAGCATCATTCTAAAACCGTCTGAGAAATCGCCGTTGAGCGCTCTCAGAATTGCCGAGTTGGCAACGCAAGCGGGGATTCCAGACGGCGTATTCAACGTCCTCCCAGGTTTTGGTCACACCGCTGGAAAAGCCCTTGCGCTGCACCATGATATTGGCACCTTAGCATTCACTGGTTCTAGCCGCGTGGCAGGACTACTGATGCAATACGCGGGTCAATCCAACATGAAGCGGGTTTGGCTAGAAGCGGGCGGTAAATCGCCTTGCATCGTCTTTGAAGATTGCAAAGACATTGAAGCGGCTGCCAAAGGCGCAGCAACGGCCATTTTCACCAACCAAGGGGAAGTGTGCATTGCCTGTTCCCGTTTGTACGTTCACAGCAGCATCAAGGACGCCTTCATGGTCGCCTTGCTTGAGGCAGCAAAAACCTACGTACCCGGCGACCCATTAGACCCAGCAACAAAAATGGGGCCAATGGTCGACAAAGCCCAGCTGGATACCGTAACAGGATTTATTGAGAGTGCGATTGCTGAAGGCGCCACGTTGGCGTTAGGCGGCGTTCCCGATTATCAAGAAGGGCAGGGGTTCTACGCTAAACCAACCATTTTTACCGACGCAAGCCACGCAATGACCTTCGTGCAAGAAGAGATTTTTGGCCCTGTGTTGGCGGTGATGACGTTTGACACCGAAGCCGAAGCCATTGAATTGGCGAACGACTCGAAATACGGCTTAGGTGCATCAATTTGGACCAATGACTTGGGCCGTGCGCACCGTGTCAGCCGTCTACTAGAGTCTGGCATGGTGTGGGTAAACACCTGGGGCGATGGCGATACAACGGTGCCTTTTGGTGGCGTTAAAGCGTCTGGAAACGGCCGAGATAAATCGTGGCATGCGCTGGAAAAATACACTGAAATTAAAAACACCTGGATCAGTCTGAAATAAACCAAACCTAAGACTCGCAAGCCATCGTTGGATTAATAGGGGCGTTAATAGCCCCGCTTTTTTACACTACTGTAGACGCACGGATTAACGCGTCTACACGCTATAGGAGAGGTTCTCTATGTCATCCCCTACTCATGCAAATTCATACTACGCGGCCTCCGCAAATGATAAAGCCATTCGTCCACAGCTAACGGGTGAGCATCGTTGTGATGTCTGTGTCGTTGGTGCTGGGTTTACTGGCATATCGACCGCCCTTAGCTTAGCGGAAAAGGGCAAGCGAGTTATCGTTGTCGAAGGCTCGCGTATTGGCTTTGGCGCATCAGGCCGTAATGGCGGCCAAATCGTCAACAGCTTTAACCGCGACATCGACTACATCTACAAAAATTACGGCGATGACATTGGTCAGAAAATGGCCAAAATGGCGTTTGCTGGCTCTGAATTGATTCGTCATCGCATCGAAAAATACAACATCGATTGTGACCTCAAGCACGGTAACGTCTTTGCAGCGTGCAACAAAAAGCAATTTGAAGAATTGAAAGCCAAAAAAGCCTTGTGGGAGTCCCATGGCCACAATGAGCTGGAATTGCTGACGGCGTCGTCTATCCAAGATCACATCGGATCAGACCGATACGCAGGCGGTTTGTTGGACAAAAAGGGCGGTCACATTCAGCCACTGAATCTGGTTCTTGGCCAAGCCAACGCCTTTGAAGCACTCGGTGGGCAGATCTTTGAAGATTCCGAAGTCATTCGTTTAGAGCAGGGTAAACCGGGCAAAGTCGTTACCAAGCAAGGCACCGTGGTTGCAGACACCATTGTGGTCGCAGGCAATGCGTACATCTTTGGCTTGCTGCCTGAAGTGGAAAAGAAAGCCATGCCTTGTGGTACTCAGGTAATTGCGACCGAGCCGTTGCCAGAAGACATTCAAAAACAACTGTTACCAACAGACCGTTGTGTGGAAGATTGTAACTATTTATTGGATTACTATCGTTTGTCCGGCGATGGACGACTCATTTACGGAGGCGGAACCACTTATGGCGCTCGTGATCCGGGGAAGATCGAATCCATTATCGTGCCCAAAATGCTGAAAACGTATCCGATCTTGAAAGACACTAAAATCGATTTTGCGTGGACAGGTAACTTCCTGTTGACCATGATGCGCATGCCGCAAGTCGGCAAAATTGGCGATAATCTTTATTACGCTCAAGGCTACTCTGGCCACGGCGTGACCAACTCCCATCTCATGGGCGAGATTTTATCGGACGCGATTGATGGCGAAATGGAGCGCTTTGACGTGTTTGCCAGCATGCCACAATATCAATTCCCTGGTGGACGCTTATTGCGCATACCTTATACGGCAGTGGGCGCGGCTTACTACAACATGCGAGATAAACTGGGGATTTAGCCCTTTCTCTGCCTATAATGATCACCCGCAAAAGCCGCCTAAAGCGGCTTTTTTTATAGTGCCTGATACGATTTTCTGTAAAAAAACGTGATCTCATGTAACTGCATGTAAGTGAGTATTCACATTGCCTGCAAGTAACGGGTAATGGTGCGATTTTATTGCTCTAACAGAATGATTTTAGCCGTTTAGGTTGTCTTCTTTTTGGGATTTAATCGCCAAAATATCCGCGATATTATCTTCGATCCAATCCGCCAGATTCGCCACTCGCGCGGCCACTTCAACGCCTAACTCCGTCAAACTGTACTCCACATGAGGCGGCACAACCGGATAAGAAATTCGCGACACAAACCCATCCAGCTCCAACGCCTGCAAGGTTTGCGCGAGCATTTTTTCACTCACGCCAACAATCTTGCGGCGCAGCTCACTGAAGCGCTGCGTCTCGCCGTCTTTCAGCGCAAACAGCACTAACACTCCCCAACGACTGGTCACATGTTTCAGAATATCTCGGGAAGGGCATTTATCTGAAAACACATCGCCTCTATTAAATAAACCTGACATGCCGCTCTGATTGGTTTGCAAAATATTTTCCATACTTACCTTTTTGTACGTACTTACTAAAAGTTTGTTAGTGAAGTATTCTACTTTCATCTACTTAAAACTCAAAGGAGAAAATAATGATTTTAGTCACAGGCGCATCCGGTCAACTTGGCCGTCTGGTCATCGCTTCTTTATTAGAAAAAACCGCCGCCAGCAATATCATTGCCGCGGTTCGTAATCCAGAAAAAGTAGCCGATTTGGCAGAAAAGGGCGTTCAAGTTCGTCAGGCTGACTACACAGACCAAGACGCTCTTGTTGCTGCGATGCAGGGCGTTGAAAAAGTGCTGTTGGTGTCTTCCAGTGAAGTAGGCCAACGTGCCGCTCAGCACGCCAATGTCATCAATGCGGCAAAACACGCTGGCGTTTCCTTGATTGCTTACACCAGTATTTTGCGTGCAGACAGCTCGCCGTTGATTTTGGCGGAAGAACACGTCGCAACCGAAGCGCTGTTGGCAGAATCTGGTGTGCCGCATGTGTTGTTGCGCAATGGCTGGTACTCAGAAAACTACACCATGGGTGTAGCGGGTGCACTTGAACACGGTGTGGTTGGTTGTGCTGAAGAGGGCAAATTGTCTACAGCAGCACGAGCCGACTACGCAGAAGCCGCTGCCGTGGTGTTACTGAAAGACCAACAAGCAGGCAAAGTATATGAATTGGCAGGCGACAGCGCCTTCACTCTAAGCGAATACGCTGCAGCCATCAGCAAGGCATCTGGTAAAGACGTGGCCTACCACAATGTGCCAGAAGCCGAATTCACCAAGATATTGGTCGGTGTTGGCTTACCGGAAGGCTTTGCTGCCATTTTGGCGAATTCAGAAGTGGGCGCATCGAAAGGCGGCTTGTTTGACGACAGCAAAACACTGTCGACGCTCATTGGTCGTCCAACAACGTCTATTGAAGACAGCATCAAAGCCGCGTTGTAATTAGCCTGACGTAGAATTATTGGCTAAGACAGGGCACTCTGTCTTAGCCAATTTATAAACGGACTTGTCGCTCTAGCCAGTCAAAAAAGACCGTGGCCTCTGCCGACAGTTCGGTGCCGGATTTACGCACCAAATAAAAAGATTCACTGGCGGGAATACGCAAATCAAAAGGCTCCACCAGCCGACCATCTGCCAACATGTCTTCCACCATCGAAGACCTTGCTAGTGCGACCCCCACACCCAACTCAGCCAATCGCAACGACGCCAATAGTGTGTCCAATTGCATTCCTCGTGAAGGGTCCACCTCTACGTCATTCACCATCGACAACCAATACCCCCAGCCTTCTTCGTAACCTAACACGTGCAATAACGTATGCTCGCTAAGGTCTGAGGTAGTCGCCAGTGGTAAACGGTCGATGAGTTCTGGCGAACAAACAGGAAACAGGCTGTCCCAGCTTAAACGCTGTGAGACATAACCCGGCCATTGGCCATTGCCCCAGCGGATCTCGAAGTCGTCATCGGCTTCTGAATCTTTCACCCAAAGGGAACTGATATAGCGAATATCAATATTAGGGTACAGACGATGAAACTCTGTCAATTTAGGTGCCAACCAATGCACAAAGAAGGACAAACTACCGCGGATTTTGACCGGAGTTCGTTGATCTTGATTGAACAGCTCATTGGTCGCTGCCGCCAATCTGGAGATAGAATCCTGCACCACAGGAAGATAAGACATGCCTTCATCAGTCAGAGCCAAGCCGCGAGGGAGACGAGTAAACAACGCCACGCCAAGATGGCCTTCAAGCAAGCGTATTTGCTGGCTAACGGCACCTTGAGTCAAATGAAGCTCGTGTGCGGCCTTGGTGAAATTCAGACTGCGCGCAGAGACTTCAAAGGTTCGTAGCCAGTTTAACGGAGGGAGGGATTTTTGGTTCATTCGGTACTCTAACCATCGCTCTAAAAAGACGAAGCGTTAGAGTACCTGACCTAAAAAGCGTTGCAAGCGCGGATGATCAGAATGAAAGAAACGTTCTGGAGTTTCTTCCAAAACCAGCTCCCCGTCTTCCATAAACACCACACGGTCGGCCACTTCTTGAGCAAAGCCCATTTCGTGCGTGACCACAACCATGGTCATGCCTTCTTTCGCCAGTTCTTTCATTACATCCAACACCTCGCCGACCATTTCTGGATCAAGCGCACTGGTTGGTTCATCAAATAACAGCACTTTGGGCTTCATCGCGAGCGATCGTGCAATGGCCACTCGTTGCTGTTGTCCACCCGACAAGCGCGAAGGGTAATTTCCCATACGATCCGCAAGACCAACTCGCTCTAGCAAACTCTCAGCGGTTTTTTGTGCTTCTGCTTTACTCTGTTTGAGCACCTTCATAGGCGCTAACATCACATTGCCAAGCGCCGTCTTATGGGGAAACAGATTAAACGCCTGAAACACCATGCCAACTTCCTCGCGTACCACATTGATGTCGGTGCGCTTATCGGTCAAATCCACTTGATCCACAAAAATCCCACCCGAGGTGATGGTTTCTAGTTGATTAAGAGTGCGTAAGAAAGTCGATTTCCCCGAACCACTTGGTCCGATAATCACCACCACTTCACCCCGTTGCACGTCCAATGAAACGTCTTTCAAGGCATGACAGCCGTTCGGGAAAACCTTATTGACGTTACGCGCTTGAATCAAAGGCATTGAAGTAGCAGACGCGGTCGTTGAATCAGTCACTGGCCGATAACCTCTTTTCTAAACGCTGAATAAGTAAAGACAAGCCACCCGTCACCACCAAATACAGCACGGCAACTGTAAACCAAACCTCAAATGGCGCAAAGCTGCCGCTGACCACCTCACGACCGGCTTTGGTTAAATCTGTGATGGAAATCACCGACACCAGAGAAGAGTCTTTGATCAAATTAATAAATTGCCCAGCAAGCGGTGGCAAAGTGCGTTTAATCGCCTGCGGCATAATCACATACGCCATGGCTTCAACGTAATTCATTCCCAGCGAGCGCGCGGCTTCCATCTGTCCAACAGGCACAGACTGGATCCCAGCTCGGACGATCTCCGCCACATACGCCCCGGTGAAAATAGACAAGGCCGCCACACCAGCGGTAAAACGATCTAAATCAAACACCGTACCGATGAAGAAATACACAATGAAAATTTGCACCAGCAGCGGCGTACCACGAATGACTTCCACATACGTCACCGCCAAATTACGCCACACTTGACCGTGCGCCACTCGCATCAAACCAAACATCACGCCCAATAACACGGCAAAGATCAACGAAATAAAGGAGATCTTAATGGTCACCCACAAACCTTCTGCGATTGGCCCAAAACGCCAACCATCGATACGCGCAATCGTGTCCCCTTGAAAAATCAAATCGCCATTTCGCGATACCAAGGTGTCGTAGACGTTCACGATTTGCGGGTCATCGCCAAAGTCTGGCTCAATAGACAGTCGTCCAGCGGCATCGACCACCGCCGTTCCATCGGTAATGGCGACAATGTCTTGGGATTCGGTATTGATTATGTAAGACCATAAGCGTTCCCAATGCCAGGAGTAATCGATTTTCTGACCCGCGAAATACACGCCAGAAATCAATACCGCCATGATCACCAGATATAACCCGTGTCCAAGCCAACGTGAAGATTGTGTTTGCATGAGCTCTCTTAACTATAAAAAGAGCCTACATAATGTAGGCTCTTTGAAACGCGATAATAAAATACAAGGTTATTGGATGCTGTCGACCCAGGCATCCGATTTAAACCACTTGTCGTAAATACGGTCGTAGGAGCCGTCTTTTTTGATTTGAACAAGGTAGTTATTCAAGAAATTTAGGAAATTAGGGTCGTTTTGACGAATCGCCCAACCTAAAGGCTCATACGTAAACGACTGGTCCAAATGCACCACTGTGTCTTTGTGCTGAGACGCATACAAGGCATTGTACGGCAGGTCATAGACAAAGGCATCCGCCTTGCCATTGGCCACTTGCAACACCGCATCAGCGGACGTTTCAAACAAATCTAGAGTCGCTTTCGGGAAATATTTTTTCGCCGCTTGCGCTCCCGTTGTGCCAATCTGCGATGCTAGTCGGTATTTCGGATCGTTCAAATCTCGAAAAGACGTCACTTTGTCTTCTAACTCGGATTTGATCAGCACCGTTTGGCCTATTTCAATGTAAGTGTCGGCAAACATGACCTTTAGGTTGCGCTGAGGCGTGATGGCCATACCACCAATAATAATGTCGCACTTGCCCGTTTGAAGTGCCGGAATGATGCCGTCCCAAGCCGTGTTGACTGGCACAAATTTCACGTCGATCGAACGCGCCATGTGTTTCGCAATGTCGATATCAAAACCGATAAAACGACCGTCTTTGGTCTTCATTTCGAAAGGAATGTAGCCCGCTTCAAAACACACTTTCAGTTCACCGCTCGACAAAATACTGTCGATAGCCGGTTCTGCGGCATAGCCAGTAGCAGAAAATAAGGCACCGACTAAGGCGACACTCGACAGCGCTTTTTTAAGACCAAATTTCATAACATTCCTCGTTTTGTTCACCCGTTGCGCTAAAAACGCAATGGATACAGACATTATAGGGGGTATTTGGCGGGACAATATAACGGAAAGCCGTCAGGAAGAATAACTATGGAATACGCCCCTAAGACCAAGGTTTTTTAATTGGTAAGGCGATATTTTTAATATATCGGCGCATTATACCCTTAAAAACCAAATATTGACCCTAATTTTATAATCAAAGCCATGTCTATCTGTCGCGCTCATGGTTAAAATGCCTCCTATTAACAATACGGGAGCGGTTATGCATTCAATCACTATTCTAGATGGCGGTATGGGTCGCGAATTAGAGCGTCGCGGCGCGCCTTTTAAACAACCAGAATGGTCGGCTTTGGCCATGATGGAAGCACCAGAAATCGTCAAAGACGTTCATAAAGCCTACATAGACGCTGGTTCACGGGTTATTACTACCAACAGTTACGCCTTGGTGCCTTTCCATATTGGGGAAGAAGTCTTTCAACAACGCGTGACGGAACTGGTCATTGAATCTGCTCGCGTCGCTCGTGAAGCCGCAGAGGAAGCGGATGAAGAAGTAAAAGTAGCCGGTTCTTTAGCGCCCTTATTTGGTTCATACCGTGCCGATTTATACGAAGCGGATCGCGCAGAACAGATTGCTCGACCTATTATCGAAGCGCTCGCCCCGCGGGTTGATCTTTGGCTAAACGAAACCCAAAGCTTGCTGGCGGAAACCCTGCAAATGAAAGCGCTGGTGGATGAAATAGACGGCCAAAGCAAACCTTATTGGGTTTCTTTTACATTGGAAGATTCAGAAGCCACCGATCAGCCCCGTTTACGCTCTGGCGAAACCGTCAAAGAAGCTGTCGCAGCGATGGCCAACGTTGGCGTGAATGGCATTCTGTTTAACTGTTGTCAGCCAGAAATCATTGCCGACGCCATCCAACTATCACAAGACGTCTTGTCCGCGTTACACCAAGACACCATACAGTTAGGCGCATACGCCAACGCATTTCCTCCTCAACCCAAAAATGCGACTGCAAATGATGGTTTGGACGAGTTGCGTAGCGACCTTACGCCTGATTCTTATCTAGTGTGGGCACAACGCTGGAAAGAGCAGGGCGCCACCTTAATCGGCGGCTGCTGTGGTATTGGACCAGAACACATCAAAGCGTTGTCAGCGCATCTTTGATAACAGAGCTTACACAGCCCGCTAGGCAAACAAAAAAGCCCCCGATTTCTCGCGAAATCGGGGGCTTTTTATGGTCAATAATCCGTCTTAAACGTCTAGGTTCGCTACGTTCAAGGCGTTGTCTTGAATGAAGTTACGACGTGGTTCCACTTCGTCACCCATCAAGGTGGTGAACATTTGGTCAGCGGCAACGGCGTCATCAATGGTGACGCGAAGCATACGACGTGCATCAGGGTCCATGGTGGTTTCCCAAAGCTGCTCAGGGTTCATCTCACCCAATCCTTTGTAGCGCTGGATGGTCATACCACGAGACGCTTCTTTCATTAGCCACGCTTTCATGTCGCTGATGGTTTTTACCGGTTCGCGACGTTCGCCACGTTGAATAAAGGACTCTTCACCAAACAATTCAGCCACGGTGTCCGACATCGCGACAATACGTTTGTATTCTGGAGAGTTGAAGAAAGTACCTTCAAAACGGTAACGGTTCGACACACCATGAGACATAATGTCGACCACTGGCAGGAAGATGTTACGTTCGTCGTCTTTTTCAACAGAGAAGTCAAAACGGAAACCGGTGCGCGCGTCTTGCGGCATTTGGTTACGAATGGCTTCAACCCATTCTAAAACAATGCTTTCGTTGGTTAGACTTTCTTGCGTCAAGGCTTTGCAGTACAGAAGCTTGCCCATGACGTCTTTCGGATACACACGAGCCAAGCGGTCGATATCGCCTTCGATTTGAATGTAATCTCGTACCAGCTTCGCCAAAGGCTCGCCTTGAATGCCCGGAGCGTCTTCGTTGACGTGCATGTGAGCGCCGTCCAAAGCCACTTCGATCAAGTGTTGATCCAATGCCGCTTCGTCTTTAATGTACTGTTCTTGCTTACCACGTTTGATTTTGAACAACGGCGGTTGCGCAATAAAGATGTGACCACGTTCGATGATTTCTGGCATTTGACGGAAGAAGAAAGTCAAAAGCAAGGTACGGATGTGCGATCCATCGACGTCGGCATCGGTCATGATAACGATGCTGTGGTAACGCAATTTGTCGGCGTTGAACTCGTCACGACCGATACCACAACCCAATGCGGTGATCAGGGTACCCACTTCAACCGACGCCAGCATTTTGTCAAAACGGGCTTTCTCGACGTTCAAGATTTTACCTTTTAGAGGCAAAATCGCTTGCGTACGACGATCACGACCTTGTTTTGCAGAGCCACCCGCAGAGTCACCCTCCACTAGGTAGATTTCAGAAAGCGCTGGGTCTTTTTCCTGACAGTCGGCCAATTTACCCGGCAAGCCTGCGATGTCTAGCGCGCCTTTACGACGCGTCATATCACGGGCACGACGTGCGGCTTCACGAGCACGAGCAGCATCGATCATTTTGTTGACGATGATTTTCGCTTCGTTGGGTTTTTCGAGTAGGAATTCAGAGAAACGCTTCGCCATTTCTTGCTCTACGGCGGTTTTTACTTCCGACGATACGAGCTTGTCTTTGGTTTGAGAAGAGAATTTCGGATCTGGCACTTTCACCGATACGATGGCGGTCAAACCTTCACGGCAGTCATCGCCGGTTGTCGCCACTTTTTGTTTCTTCGCTAGGCCTTCTTTTTCGATGAAGGTGTTGAGCGTACGCGTCAACGCACCACGGAATCCCGCAAGGTGAGTACCACCATCGCGTTGTGGAATGTTGTTGGTGTAACAGTAGATGTTTTCTTGGAAGCCTTCGTTCCACTGCAAGGCAACTTCTACGGCAATGCCGTCTTCTAGGTCGTCACGCTGGCAAATGAAGTGAAAAATGTCGTTGATTGGTGTTTTGTTGGTGTTCAAATGCTCAACAAATGAACGCAAGCCACCGTCGTAGTTGAAAAAGTCTTCTTTACCAGAGCGCTCGTCTTTCAATTTAATCGCAACGCCAGAGTTCAAGAATGACAATTCACGTAGGCGCTTCGCCAAGATGTCATAAATGAACAGAATGTTGCTAAACGTGTCTGCAGAAGGTTTGAAATGTACAGTGGTACCGGCTCCGTCGGAATCCCCAATAATCGCCAATGGCGCTTGTGGAACACCGTGAACATAGTGCTGTTCGTACACTTTGCCGTTTTTACGGATAGTTAACGTGAGACTTTCGGACAGGGCGTTTACAACGGAAACACCCACGCCGTGTAGGCCACCAGAAACCTTGTATGAGTTATCGTCAAACTTACCACCAGCGTGAAGTACCGTCATGATAACTTCGGCAGCAGAAACACCTTCTTCTTCGTGAATATCAACCGGAATACCACGGCCGTTATCGGAAACCGAGATTGATTCATCTGGGTGAATCAATACCGTGATGGTGTCACAGTGACCAGCAAGGGCTTCATCAATGGAGTTATCCACGACTTCGAACACCATGTGATGCAAACCGGTGCCATCGTCTGTGTCGCCGATGTACATGCCAGGACGTTTACGTACGGCATCTAGCCCTTTGAGCACCTTGATACTGGACGAATCGTAATTATTTTCACTCATTTAACTCTCCTGCAAACCTTTGCTCAATAAAGACAGTTCGCCATGATTCATAACAAACTGACGAACGTCTGTTGTGTCAGCCCAAGTAAAATCCGTTGTATCGGGCTCGACACTGGTAATAAAAATTTGGCTGTTTAACGACTCCAATAATCGACAGAGCTTCTGTCTATGATTGGCGTCCAACTCGGCTGGTAAATCATCCACTAAAAATACCAGTGGGCGACCCATTTCGATCAAGAGTTGCCCTTGTGCAATTTTCAACGCAGACACAACAAGCTTTTGTTGGCCTCTGGAAAGCGTATCTAACGCGTCTCCCGTGGCGGTTTTTACTCGTAAATCCGCTCGTTGTGGTCCGGTATGGGTGTAACCGAGTTCAATATCGCGCTCGCGTCCCGCTTCCACGGCCATCGCTAAGTTTTTTTGTGCGTCCCAGCCTTGGAAAAACTGAAGATTCACAGAAAGTTCTGACGTTAATAGCGATAAAACACGTTCAAAATGCGGTGTGAGTTTTTCCACATACGCTTTGCGAGATTGATTGACTTGTTCACCCAGTCGGATCAATTCCTGATCAAATGCCGCCAATAAACTGAGAGATATTTTACCACGTCTAAGCAAGGTATTCCGCTGTTTTAATGCTTTTTGCCAGCCTCGCCATGCCGGAATGAAGTCTTTATCGAAATGAAAGGCTCCCCAGTCAATAAATTGGCGACGAATGCTGGGTGAACCCTCTAATAATCGAAAGGCATCGGGATTAATCAGCTGCACGGGGAGACGTTCTGCCAGCTCAATGACAGACTGCGCTCGTTGTCCTTGGATACGAACGTCAATTTGACCATCACGATGACGTTGCAAACCAACACGAATAGGGCTGCCTTGCGTTTGATGCAGCTGTGCAAAAACAAGACACGCGTCATTTTCGTGCTGAATATAGGTTTTGTGCTTATGACTGCGGAAGGAACGACCAAACGACAATAGGTGAATGGCTTCTAACACCGAGGTTTTACCACTGCCATTTTTGCCGACGATCACATTCACTTGAAGCGAAGGTTCGAAGCGCACACTAGAAAGGTTGCGAACATGAGAGATGTCCAAACGCACCAGTGGCATAACAGATAAACCTTACTTAGGGTGGGGAAGACCCACTTGGTGATTGAATAAATGAGTCACCAAGCGGGTCATAGGTCTTTGATCGGAAAGGCGATTACAGACGCATTGGCATCACAACGTATTGTGCTGCATGGCTTTGCGCTTCTTCGATCAAGGCACTGCTGTTCGAGTCATTCAAGGACAAACGCACTTCCTGAGAGTCCACAACGCCCAACACGTCCAACAAGTAGCCAACGTTAAAGCCCACTTCCATGTTGTCGCCTTGGTATTGCACCAACACAGATTCTTCGGCCTCTTCTTGCTCTGGGTTATTGGCGAAGACTTGCAACATGCCGTTAGACAGAATCAAACGCACGCCACGGTATTTCTCGTTAGAAAGAATCGATGCACGTAGGAACACTTGACGAAGCTCCAAACGATCAGCAATGACGATTTTTTCGTTGTTACGCGGAATAACGCGATGATAATCAGGGAATTTTCCATCCACTAACTTAGAGGTGAACACATATTCTGCCACTTTCGCACGAATATGGTTTGTACCAATCGTTAGCTCGACCACTTCATCGGTATCGTTTAGCAAACGATTTAGTTCCAATACCCCTTTGCGAGGTACGATTACTTGCGTTAGGTCGCCGCTCACTTGAGCGTCTTCCACAGCGGTCGCCAAACGGTGTCCGTCGGTTGCAACCACGCGCAACTGACCATCCGCCACTTCTAGCAACATGCCGTTTAGGTAATAACGAACGTCTTGGTTTGCCATTGCAAAGCCCGTACGGTCGATCAAACGACGTACGCTGTTTTGTGGGATAGAAACCGTTAGATCACCTTGCATATCTTGGATATTCGGAAATTCATCCGCTGGCAAAGTAGACAAGCTAAAACGTGAACGACCTGAACGGATCACCGCTTTTTGGTCATCCAGGGTGAATTCAATCACGGCGCTGTCAGGTAAACTTTTGCAAATGTCCATTAGCTTGCGAGCGGGCACTGTAATTCGGCCTTCTTCACACTCGTCTAATGGCACATGACCCACTAATTCCACTTCTAAATCGGAACCAGTAAGCGTTAATACTTGGTCTTTCACTTCCACCAATACATTGGCCAAGACAGGCATAGTTTGCTTGCGTTCTACAACGCCTGCCACTAGTTGAAGTGGCTTAAGGAGTGTCTCGCGGACGACTGAAAATTTCATTATTTTCCTCGTAAACTCAAAGTCTTAGACCATCAGGTGGTCAGAATTCGCATCAATTGTTTGTAGTCTTCACGGATATCCGAATCCGTATCTTGCAGTTCTTTAATCTTGCGAATCGCGTGCAAGGCTGTCGTATGGTCACGACCACCAAAAGCGTCACCAATTTCTGGCAGGCTGTGGTTGGTCAATTCTTTGGCTAACGACATCGCCACTTGGCGAGGACGAGCAACAGAACGACTACGACGTTTCGACAGCAAATCACTGATCTTAATTTTGTAGTATTCCGCCACAATTCGCTGGATATTATCAATGTTTACCAGCTTGTCTTGCAAGGCCAAAAGGTCTTTTAACGATTCGCGAACAAAATCCGGAGTAATCGCTCGTCCAGTAAAGTGCGAGTTGGCGATAACACGCTTTAAGGCGCCTTCTAATTCACGGACGTTAGAGCGAATTTTCTGGGCAATAAAGAAAGCAGAATCATAAGATAACTTAATGCCGCTTTCATCTGCTTTGCGCATCAAAATAGCCACACGAGTTTCCAATTCTGGCGGCTCAATGGCCACGGTTAACCCCCAGCCAAAACGCGACTTCAGACGGTCTTCCAACCCTTGAATTTCCTTAGGATAACGGTCACAGGTCAAAATCATCTGTTGGCCGCCTTCTAATAAGGCGTTAAAGGTGTGGAAAAACTCTTCTTGGGTGCGGTCTTTGCCAGCAAAAAACTGAATATCATCAATAAGTAACGCGTCTACCGAACGATAGTAACGCTTGAAATCGTTGATTGCGTTTAACTGAAGGGCTTTTACCATGTCGGCAACAAAGCGTTCAGAGTGCAAATACACCACTTTGGCATTCGGATTATGACGCATCATCTCCGTACCAACGGCTTGCATTAAGTGAGTTTTACCCAGACCAACGCCACCATAGATAAAGAGAGGGTTGTAAGCACCGCCTGGATTTTCGGCCACTTGCAAGGCGGCCGCATGAGCCAACTGGTTGGACTTACCTTCGATGAAGTTATCAAAGGTAAAGGAGTTGTTCAGATTGGCACCGTGGTTAATACCACCTTCCACTTGTACTTTACGTTTGGGCGCGGTTAATGGCAGCTGCCCCTGTTCATAAGGTTCAAGCTCTCCGCGTAATCCCGCTCCAGATAAGGTTAATGGTGCTTCAAATTCAAGGTCAGCATTTGGGCTGCCTTCTTCTTCATCCATTAAGCCAAAACCCGGACGATAACCGGACTCGCGCGCCACTTCATTATTTAAAGGGCTAATCGCTGGCTCATTTGAAATAGGTGGAGGAGGCGTTGATATCTGGTTTGCTTGAGCAAAATTTTGTGATTTCACTGCGAGCTTTAATGCAGGCGCAAGATCGTCACCTGCAAACTCAGACAAAAGCTCTTTTATGCGCGTTTGATATTTGTTACTCACCCAATCCAACACAAAACGGTTTGGTGCACTTAGGCACAATTCTCCATTAGGCATCATTTCCGCCTGCAATGGACGAATCCAAGTGTTGAACTGAGATGTGGAAAACTCACTCTGCAAACGCTGCAGACAAAGATTCCAATGCTCCAAAGACACTGTAGACGTACTCCCTGGTTGAGTGACAGACAAGGAGCGGATTTTACATCGGCCATGTAAAGTTATCCACACATAAATAGAAAAAAAGCCAATGCCCTGT